>NZ_CP048415.1:607500-3177500 GCF_019443765.1 Algoriphagus sp. NBT04N3 | reverse complement strand
CAGTGAAGAGGCCCAGGCGACTGTTTAACAAAAACACATGGCTTTGCGAAGTTTAAAGACGAAGTATAAGGCCTGACACCTGCCCGGTGCTGGAAGGTTAAGAGGGGATGTTATCGCAAGAGAAGCATTGAATCGAAGCCCCAGTAAACGGCGGCCGTAACTATAACGGTCCTAAGGTAGCGAAATTCCTTGTCGGGTAAGTTCCGACCTGCACGAATGGTGTAACGATCTGGGCGCTGTCTCAGCCATGAGCTCGGTGAAATTGTAGTCACGGTGAAGATGCCGTGTACCCGCAACGGGACGGAAAGACCCCATGCACCTTTACTGCAGCTTAGCATTGGTACTGGACAAATGATGTGTAGGATAGGTGGGAGACTATGAAGCGGGTTCGCCAGGATCTGTGGAGTCACTGTTGAAATACCACCCTTTGTTTGTTTGGTATCTAATCCCGGCTCGGGAGACATTGCTTGGTGGGTAGTTTGACTGGGGTGGTCGCCTCCAAAAGGATAACGGAGGCTTCCAAAGGTTCCCTCAGTACGCTTGGTAACCGTACGAGGAGTGCAATAGCATAAGGGAGCTTGACTGTAAGGCCGACAAGCCGAGCAGGGTGGAAACACGGGTATAGTGATCCGGCGGTTCTGAATGGAAGGGCCGTCGCTCAAAGGATAAAAGGTACGCTGGGGATAACAGGCTGATCTCCCCCAAGAGCTCATATCGACGGGGAGGTTTGGCACCTCGATGTCGGCTCGTCACATCCTGGGGCTGGAGAAGGTCCCAAGGGTTGGGCTGTTCGCCCATTAAAGTGGCACGCGAGCTGGGTTCAGAACGTCGTGAGACAGTTCGGTCCCTATCTGTTGCGGGCGTGGGAAGTTTGCGAGGACCTGACCTTAGTACGAGAGGACCGGGTTGGACTGACCGCTGGTGTACCATTGTGGTGCCAACTGCACTGCCGGGTAGCTACGTCGGGAAGAGATAAGCGCTGAAAGCATCTAAGTGCGAAACTCCCCTCAAGATGAGACTTCCAAATAGGGCCCTCAGAGACGATGAGGTTGATAGGCTGCAGGTGTAAAGGCAGTAATGTCATAGCTGAGCAGTACTAATTGCCCAAAAGCTTATTCTGGCTGTGTTACAGTTTCTACGATATATGTTAAAAAGAGTCAGCAGTCGGAAGACTGAAGACCGAAGAACAAAAAATATTAGATGCAGGGCATCGGATCGGAAAGCAGGAAACTGCCGACTGGAAACTGATCACTGCATACTTACAGATTAGGCGGCCTAGCGCAGGGGTCCCACCTCTTCCCATCCCGAACAGAGAAGTTAAGCCCTGCAGCGCCGATGGTACTGGGGTTACACCCGGGAGAGTAGGTCGCCGCCACATTATTCAAACCTCAGCCTAACCGCTGGGGTTTTTGTGTTTTAGTGCTACAGAGAAGCGAGAGACGAGAGGAAAGGCGGAATTCTCAAGTCAGAAAGCTGAAAGGACGGACGTCTAGTCGCTCTCAAATTGGAAGATTTCGACCAATTAAAAGTCGTTTCTATGCAATAATAGTAGGCAGTGTTGAGTAGGCAGTAGGGAAGTTTGGAGGTTTATCTCGTAAAGGAAGGCTCAAGTGAGAATGCTGAAAGGGCGGAATGGCATTGCAGCGCCGATGGTACTGGTACGCCGCGGCGCACGGGAGAGTAGGTCGCCGCCACATTATTCAAACCTCAGCCTAACCGCTGGGGTTTTTTTGTTTTAGTGCTACAGAGAAGCGAGAGGCTAGAAGCGAGAGACGAGAGGAAAGGCGGAATTCTCAAGTCAGAAAGCTGAAAGGGCGGAATTCTGGTTATTCTTTCCATTGAAGTTTATTCAGTTCAAGTATACTAGGCAGCATTGAGTAGGCTTGAAAAGATGAAAGCTTAAGTTAGAAAGCTGAAAGAACGGACCACTGGTTATTCGTCCCAATGAAGTTTATTCAGTGCAGGAATAGTACGCAGCATTGAGTAGGCAGTAGGCTTGAAACGATGAAGGCTTAAATGAGAAAGCTGAAATTATTAAGGCCTAGCTTTGAATTTTTTCCAAAAACCCGATAACAAATAACTCAATAACCAATAACTCAATCATTAATAACCCAATAACCAATAACCCAATTACTCCTCCTACGAAGGGTAATGAATAGATTTATCCCCTGACACTGAAGTTTATTTTTCATTTTTAGAATATTGTTGCAGTTTTGTAGCAAATCAGAAATAATGGCTGTACTATTCAGAGGTATCACCCTCATTGCTTCAGGAAAATCTACTCAAGGAGATTTTATTTTTGATCAAGGGAATTTCACTCCTTTTTCTCCATCCAAAGAATCACCCAATAATGAAATAAATGCATCAGGCTGGATTGCTAGTCCAGGCTGGACTGATCTTCGCGTTAAAGCCGGAGAACCTGGATTGGAATACAAGGAAACTATTGAAAGTTTATGCGAATCACTTCAAGTAAGTGGTTTTTCAAAGGCTGTTTTAATGCCGAATACAGATCCCGTCGTTCAATCCAAAAATGAGGTTGATTTCATCAAATCCAAGGCTGCTCAGTATTCTCCTAAATTGATTGTACAAGGTGCTGTAACGAAGAACACCGACGGAGAAGATCTGACCGAAATCTTGGATATGCATTACCAATCTGGTGTTAGAATTTTTGGAGAAGGTAATAAGCCCCTTTCTAATAGCGATCGCTATTTAAAAGTTATTCAGTATTTACAGAAGTTCGAGGGTATTCTGTTTGACCATGCATATGACCCTTTATTATCTATTTTCGGACAAATGCACGAAGGAGAGATGTCTACACATTTGGGTATGAAAGGGATGCCATCTTTGGCTGAAGAAGTGGCCATACACCGTAACCTGGAATTGATTCGCTACGCTGGTGGCAGAGTACATTTTCAAACAGTATCTACAGCAAAAGGGGTGGAATTAATTAGACAAGCTAAAAAAATAGGCTTGGCTGTTACTGCTGATGTATCCATCTATCAACTCTTGTTTTCAGACTCTGACTTAAAGGATTTTGATCCCAATTATAAAGTGATTCCACCTTTCAGAGGTGTTCCAGATCGAAAAGCCTTGATTAAAGGCCTCAAAGATGGAACTATAGATGCCTTGGTATCCAACCATCAGCCTCAGGATTTTGACTCCAAATTTATGGAGTTTGACCTCGCCTCTTTTGGGATGTCTGGCCTTCAAACATTTCTTCCTGCTATGGTAAAGCTTGAAAAAGATTTGGGCTGGGATCTTTTGATTGAAAAAATCACGGATGGGCCTACCAAAGTTTTATCCGATAACCAGGATAGTTCTTGGACGATTTTTGATCCAGCTGAAAAGTGGACCTATAACCGTAAATCCAATAAGTCTCTCTCAGCAAATCACCCTTGGTTTGGAACTGAGTTGACCGGTAAAGTGAAGTATGTGTTTCAAAAAGGGCAATTGATAAAAATTGATGAATAAATATTTTGGATCTGCGTATCAATTCGGAACCTTAGGTGGAATCTTAAGTGTCATAGCTTTCGGGATATTAGCTTGGATGGAACCGGATCCTACGAATCTTAATTTGATTTTCGGCTATGTCATCACTCCCATATCCATATTTTTGGCTTTGAAGTTTTTCAAAGATTATTCTAATAACGGCTTTATTTCTTTTGCCGAAGGGATGTCGGTTGGTTTCGTGACCTATTGCTTGATTGCCATTATCTCCGGCTTAGGTATTTGGATTATTTTGCTTTCATTTCCTGAATTATTTGAAGAAATCAAATCTTCCAAACTTGAAGTCTTGGGATCAAGTAAAGACACTATCATATCTCAAGTGGGAGAGGATTCTTATCAGAGTACTTTAAAAAATGTACAATCCATGGTTCCTTTTGACATTGGATTGAATGATGCTATATGGAAAATCATCCCCGGACTGTTTTTTACCATTATTATTTCTATTATTTTGAGGAAAAACCCTAATTGATCACTTATGGAAGAGCAACAAACTCCCTTTAAAGCCGCAGTCCAACCTGGTTTGACAATCGGCCTAGTTTCTTTGGCAATAACTTATATAGCGTATTTCATTGATTCTATTTTACTCGCTTCTGGTTGGTTTGGCTTAGTTGCAATCGTATTATTTTTTGTATTGATAATTTACTTTGGAAGGCAATACAGAGCCGAATTAGGTGGGTTCATGAGTTTTGGGACTGCCTTTAACTTTAGCTTTATAGCTATTATCATCTCAGGAATAATTAGCATTATAGGGCAAATCCTACTATTTCATGTGATAGACCCATCATTACCAGATGTACTCGCAGATGCATCAGTTCAGAATACTCTGGAAATTATGGAGAGTTTTGGTGCTAATCCTGATAATATGAGCACTGAGCAGCTGGATGAGATGAGGGAAGCTACCAGGAATAATTTTACGCTAGGAGGCCAAATCAAAAACTTTGGCTTTGGATTGATAGTATATGCAATCATTGCCTTAATTTTGGGGGCTATCCTTAAAAAAAGAGATAAGTCCCTAGATTATTAAAATGCTTCAAGTCTCAGCTGTAGTTCCAGTATTTAACGAGGAAGAATCTTTACCGGAATTGACCCAATGGATTAGCCGTGTCTGTAATGACCACGGCTTTTCTTATGAAATTATACTGGTCAATGATGGAAGTACCGATCAGTCTTGGGATGTAATCCAGCGCCTCGCCAAAGAAAACGGAAATATAAAAGGACTTAATTTCATTCGAAATTATGGCAAATCTGCAGCTCTCGATGCTGGATTTAAAAAGGCTGAAGGGCAAGTAGTGATTACTTTGGATGCTGATTTGCAAGACAGTCCCGACGAAATTCCGGGACTCTTTAAAATGATAACAGAAGAAGGGTATGATGTAGTGTCTGGCTGGAAAAAAGAACGGCATGACCCTATTTCCAAAACTATTCCTTCCCGATTTTTTAATGCAGTTACCCGATGGATATCAGGAATAAAACTTCATGATTTCAATTGCGGATTGAAAGCCTATAGGTCTAAAGTGGTTAAAAACATTCAAATCTATGGGGAGATGCATCGCTATATCCCCCTTTTGGCAAAATGGAATGGGTTTGCGAAAATCGGTGAAAAAGTCGTTCAGCATCAGGCCAGAAAATACGGATATTCCAAATTTGGGATCGAGCGTTTCCTGAATGGGTTTTTAGACCTGATTTCGGTTTCATTTGTGCATAGATATAAAAAGAAGCCTATGCATTTTTTCGGATTGTGGGGTACTCTTTCCTTCTTTTCAGGATTTATTATTACCTGCTGGCTGATTTTTCAAAAAGTTTATGGGCTAAGCCAGGGAAAACCAGTTCGGGAAATCGTAGACCAACCTTTATTCTTTTTGGCCTTGGTTGCCTTGATTATAGGAGTTCAGTTGTTTGTGACAGGTTTCATTGCAGAATTGATGACATCTAATCAATCTAAGGAAACTGAATACAAAATTGATGAAGAAATCAATTTTCACTTTTGATGAAATTTTCGGTAATCATACCGGTCTATAATCGTCCTCATGAAATTCGAGAACTTTTAGAAAGTCTACAAAATCAGAGCTATTCAGATTTTGAAGTTGTCATTGTTGAGGATGGGTCTTTTATCAAATCTGAAGAAATTGTGGCTTCATTTTCCTCAGACCTAGAGGTCCGGTATTTTTATCAGGAAAATTCAGGTCAGGGCTTTGCCCGAAATTTTGGGATGAAAAATGCTTCTGGTGACTTTTTTGTCATTCTAGACTCGGATGTAATTCTCCCACCAAATTTTCTGCAAGTCTTATCAGAGGAAATTCCGAAAAGGAAATTGGATGCATATGGAGGGCCAGATGCTGCAAAAGAAGAATTTACAGCTCTTCAGAAGGCAATGGATTTTGCCATGACCTCTTTCTGGACAACTGGAGGTATTAGAGGTAAATTAAAAGATCCCTCCAAGTATCAGGCAAGAGGCTTTAATATGGGAGTTTCCAGAGAAGTTTTCGAAAGCACTGGTGGATTTCTGGATCCAAATAGGGGAGAGGATATTGAATGGAGTATCCGAATAAAAAAGGCAGGATTTAAATTGGAGTTAATAGAAGA
The DNA here is from genome assembly GCF_019443765.1 of Algoriphagus sp. NBT04N3. NCBI lineage: Bacteria > Pseudomonadati > Bacteroidota > Cytophagia > Cytophagales > Cyclobacteriaceae > Algoriphagus > Algoriphagus sp. NBT04N3. The sequence goes on along the minus strand of NZ_CP048415.1, from coordinate 3,171,410 downwards.
TGCCTTTGTTTATCATAAGCGAAAAAATACACTTTTAAGCTTCACCAAACAGGCATTTTCTTTTGGGAGAAACAGAGTGAATGTGTCAAGGTTTCATCCAGGTGCAATCAAGTTGGTGCATTTGTTTCCTTCCCTTTTTCTCCTATTTCTACTTATTACTTTGATTGGTTGGCATCCTCTTACTATACAGTTTCAACGAGGATCGATCTGTCTATGGGCCTTCTTAATCCTAGTTTCTGCATCTCTTCAAACCAAGTCATTGCTCACAGGATTTTTGGCCTTAGTCTGCTCAGTTATACAACTTTCAGCCTATGGGAAAGGTCTGATTTATGAGTTGGTGGTAAAACTATTTAAAGGCTAATCCCCTTTTTTACAGACAAAAATGATTTCCTGAGAAGGTAAAGCAAAGTGAGATACTTTTTTTTCGGATAATTCCTTCACGAATTGATTTTCTTCAATGCGTAATCCTGAGCGTCTTAATCTTTCTGCGTAATCTTTACCGAATTTTCGAACATGGTCTCTTTGGCCAAAGAGTTTTTCTCTTTCAGCAGGGTCTGTAATGGAGGAGTCTTCCAGAGTTGTTTCTATAGGGTATACTGGAGACTGGAGAATACCCCATCCGCTTGGCTTCAGGACTCTATTAAACTCCTGACAAGCCCTTATATCGTCTTCTACGTGTTCCAAGACATGGTTGCAGAATACTACGTCAAAAGAATTTTCAGGAAAGGGAATATCATGAACGTCCATTTTAACTTTTGCCAAGGGAGACTCAATATCTGCTGTGACATACTCCAAATTTGGAAGGGCTTCAAATCGCTGGATGAAACAATGCTCTGGTGCAACATGCAAAACTCTCAATGGAGCTGTAAAAAAGTTGGTCTTTTCTTTCAGAAAAAGCCACATCAATCTGTGTCTTTCTAAGGAAAGGCAGTTGGGGCAAAGAGCATTTTCCCTTGCTATCCGGCCGTAAGGGAGGAATTTCTTGTATGATTTTTCACAAACGGGGCATTGAACTGCGCTGCCACGATTAGTGATGGCGAAAAATTTCATAGCCAAAGGACTCACTCTTTGTAAAAATGGTCTGGGAATATACCGGATGACAAAACTGATTATCTTCTTCATATCGCTTTTCAGGCTGCAAGATAATCAATCATTTTTGCCTGAAAGAATCATCAAATACATGGGATTTAGGATTTTTTAGGATTTGGGATTCTGCGCTTAATTTGTAATTCGTAGAACTATCATTATTTTAGTTCAAATTACCATTTTATGATTTAAAATCTGATGAAAAAAAGATACTTTATTGGCTTATTATTTTTTGCTCTGACCTATTTTCCAACCAATTTAAAAGCCCAAAATGAAGCTACTTATACGCTTCAGGAAATGGTTCAACGAGCTAAAGATAGATCTCCCGCAGCCCTAAGAGCATTGACCAGAAAGGAAAACAGGTATTGGCAATACAGGCTTTTCAAGTCCAATTACAACCCCCAACTTCGCCTTAATGGGACAATTCCCAGCTACTCTCAGGCTTTTAATAGTATCACTCAGCCAGATGGTAGCATTGAGTTTTTGCAGGTAAGGCAGAATTTCATGGACTTGGAGTTGGGGTTGCAGCAGGTGATTGCTCCTACAGGAGGTATTATTTCGGTGAATACCTCAACCAACCGCTTCGATAACTTTCTAGCTGGACCTAATGAGATTCAAACTCGCTGGTCGGGAGTTCCCGTGAATGTCAGGTTGCAACAGCCGCTTTTTGCTTATAATCAATTCAAATGGGATAAGAAGATTCAGCCTTTACTATTTGAAGAAAGCAAAAGAGAGTATGTACAGGAGATGGAAGAGGTTTCTTTGTTTGTGACTCAATTGTTTTTTGACTACCTGATAGCTCAGGTAAACTTGCAGGTCGCAACTCAAAATCTCGAGAATACAGAGGAGATTTTCTCTATTGAAAAGAAGCGTTACGAATTAGGAACTACTTTTGAAGATAGACTTTTGCAGGTTGAATTACAGGCCTTACAGGCAAGACAGGATTTAGCTCAGGCGAAATTAGATTTAGAGAGTTCGGCGCTTTCAGTCAACTCATTTATTGGATTGGATCCAAGCACCAAAATCAATTTGTTGTCTCCTGAAAACTTGCCTGATTTTGAAGTGAATGTGGAAGAAGCAATTCGATTGGCTTTTCAAAACCGGTCTGAAGCCTTAGGTTTTGATCGCAGGAAATTGGAGGCAGAAGCTCAGGTGGCAGAAGCCAAAGGTCAGAGAATAGGAATGCAACTGAATGCGAGTTACGGTTATAATAATGCAGCTTTTGCTTTTCCTGATATTTTCAACAACCCAAATACTCAAGCTTTGGTGAATTTAGGCGTGTCGGTGCCTATTTTGGATTGGGGAAGAAATAAGGCGAGAATGGCTCAGGCCGAAGCTAATCAGCAGCTCGTAAATTATACTGTGCAGCAGGATGTGATAAATTTTGAACAGGAAATATTTACCAAAGTCAAAAACTTCCTTATGATCAAGGAACGGCTGAATGTGACCAAAACTTCCGATGAAGTGGCTCAAAGAAGATACGAAATTGCTTTGAAACGATACCAGACAGGCAATGTCACGGTGACTGATCTGAATATTGCTCAAAATGAAAAAGACAGCAATAAGAGAGCTTATTTCGATGCATTGAAAGATTTTTGGGTCGCCTATTATGAATTAAGGGCTTTGACCTTGTATGACTTTGAAAAAGAGGAATTATTGTATAAACCTGAGATTTAAATGAAAAAAGACGGCTATATGCCGTCTTCATTTTCTCTAATATACTTCTCGAGTTTTTCAATGTCCTTTTTCAAGCCTTCAATACTTTTCTTTTGCTTGGAAATTTTCTTTGTGATTTTCTCGACATCATTTGGGGAAAGTTTCCCCGCTGCATTGTCTTTTTCAAATTTGGTTTGGGTTTTGACCAGCTTTGCTTCTTCTTTTTGAAGCTTTTCTAATTTTTTCCCCAAATCAATCTTCGCCTTGACTAGCTTTTCGGCCGATTTGATTTCTTTTTTTTCTTCTTTAGACATCTCCGACGTCTGAGCTGAAGCAAGATTTGGAATTGTAATCAATCCAAAAACTGCAATCAGGCTTAAAAGAAGTGTTTTCTTTATCGTGTTCATTTTAAAGTTCGTTTATCTAATTTACTCACTTAATATAAGGAAATGATTCTCTTTGGAGTTCAATTATTAGCCTTTGACTAAGAATTTTTCGGAAGCCTGCCTGCTTTTTTAAGCGCTTCTCTGATCACCCATTCTAATTGACCATTGGTACTACGAAATTCATCTGCAGCCCATTTTTCGATGGCCTTCATGGTTTCTTCATCGATACGAAGTGCAAATGCTTTCTTTTTTGACATAATCTAATCCTCCCTCCAATCATTGATAAAAACTCGTAACTCAGGCCCTTTTTGTGTTCCCAGCATTATCTTTTTAGACTCTCCAGTATCGATTAATAAGCCTTCATCCCCTACTATGCTATAAGCCTTGGTGGACTTGTTTCCTTTCAAACCCCATCCTCCATAATCGGTGATTGGACTGTAATGGATCACTTCTATAGAATTGATTTTTTCTCTTGGAATATGTCTCCATTTGTTGATGAATGGGAAAAACTTATAGGATATACCCTGATCATCAATTCTTGTTTGCAGTTGAATATTCATTATTAACAAGAATGTGCCAATGATGGCGATGGATGCAATAGTAAGGCCCACCAAGTTCTCTGTGACTTCTTTGTCAGAGTTTATCAAAACCACAGAAAGAAGTATGAGTATGGGCAGTTCTGTCATGAGCAAAAGGTACATGACCCAAGTTCCTCTATAGTTTTGATTTTCGTTGAAGACTCTATTAGCCATTTTATTGATGTAAGGTTCCTACATTCAACACCGGGCTAGCACTCTTATCTGAGCAAAGAACTACCATCAAGTTGGAAACCATGGTAGCTTTTTTCTCCTCATCAAACTCGATAATATCTTTCACTTTGAGGTCTTCTAAAGCCATTTCCACCATGCCAACAGCCCCTTCTACAATTTTCTGTCTTGCTGCTACGATTGCAGTGGCTTGCTGTCTTTGAAGCATGGCTGAGGCGATCTCTGAAGCATAGGCTAGGTGGGAAATTCTAGCTTCAATTACTTTAATCCCGGCATGATTAAGTCTTTCTACAATCTCCTCCTCTAAGGAATGATTTACTTCTTCCACACCTGAACGTAGAGTAACCTCGGCCTCTTCATCTTCAAAATTATCGTAAGGATAGGATCCGGCCATTTTTCGAACTGCCGCATCCGATTGAAGATGTACAAAGTTTTCATAATCGTCCACATCAAAAGTAGCCTTGAAAGTGTCTTCCACCTGCCAAACTACGATGGTACCAACCATGACCGGATTACCGATTTTGTCATTCACCTTCAATGGCTTGTTTTCAAAGTTTCTTACCCGAAGTGAAATTTTCTTCTTGGTCATAAAGGGGTTGACCCAGAAAAAACCATTTGCCTTCACTGTTCCCTTGTATTCTCCAAACAAAAGCAATACCATGGCTTTATTGGGTTCTACTATAAAGTAGCCCGGTATAAGTAGGACGAATGCAAGTATAGAGGCTACTCCCAGCACCGCTTGTTCATTTATTAATGAAAAGATGGCTGCTGGAATTAAGGCTAGATTCAATAAAAGAATCACATAGCCTGAGATGGGTTTGGTTATTTTTTCCATTTCAATATGATGTTAAAATGATATCATATTAAATTACGATAGAAAAAATTAAATGTTCAAATTTTTGCAAAAAAAAAGCTCCGGAAATTCCAGAGCTTCTTTGGTTTGTGGCTTTCTATTATTTCTTGGTGAAAAGAGAATCAACGAACTCCTTTCGATTGAAGATTTGTAGATCAGTCATTTTTTCCCCAACCCCTATGTATTTAACCGGGATTTTGAATTGGTCAGAAATACCAATAACTACTCCTCCTTTGGCTGTTCCGTCTAACTTGGTAATGGCCAAGGATGTGATTTCCGTTGCCTTGGTAAACTCTTTTGCTTGAATGAAGGCATTTTGTCCCGTAGAACCATCAAGTACGAGTAATATCTCATGAGGTGCGTCCGGGATAAACTTTTGCATTACCCGCTTGATCTTGCTCAACTCATTCATCAGATTAATTTTCGTATGAAGTCTACCTGCAGTATCTACAATTACAACGTCAGCTTTTTGGTCGACGCCTTGCTTAACCGCGTCAAATGCTACAGAAGCTGGATCAGTATTCATCCCGTGAGAAATTACAGGTACTCCGACACGATCGCCCCAGAGAATCAATTGGTCTACCGCGGCTGCTCTAAAAGTATCAGCAGCTCCTAAAATCACATTTTTACCGGCACTTTTAAAAAGGTTAGCGAGTTTTCCGATAGTAGTTGTTTTGCCAACTCCATTCACCCCAACAACCATTATGACATAAGGCTTTTTGTCTTCAGGTAAATCAAAGTCCAGAAAATCCTGAGAATTATTCTCTTCCAACAAAGCCGCTATTTCCTCTTTTAAGATAACATCCAGCTCCTCAGTATTCAGGTATTTGTCACGAGCTACTCTTTCCTCAATTCTTCGGATGACTTTAATGGTGGTGTCAACACCCACATCAGAGGTGATTAGGATCTCCTCCAGCTCATCCAATACATCTTCGTCTACCTTGGATTTCCCAACTACAGCTTTGCTGAGTTTGGAAAAGATATTGTCGCTGGACTTTTGAAGTCCTTGATCCAGACTTTCTTTTTTATCCTTTGAAAAGAAACCAAAGATTCCCATGATAGTATGATTTAAAAGTGGAATATAATGAAAAAGTCCCTGCTGACCGATGGACAGAGGGACTAGAAATCATTACGATGCTTTCGGCAAATTATTTCTTAAGGGTATCCTGAACCAATGTGGAAGGAACCATTTCTTCTCTGAAGGTGTATGCACCGGTCTTCTCAGACTTCACGGCTCTAATCACTTTGGCGTAAGACACGCCACCTTCTTTTTTTAGGGTTGCTACTACTTTCTTAGCCATATCTTTGTCGTTTTATCGGATTAAATCCGAGCTTAAATTACTTAATTTCTTTATGAACAGTAACTTTCTTAAGAATAGGGTTGAATTTTTTCAACTCCAATCTCTCAGTTGTATTCTTTCTGTTCTTGGTAGTGATGTATCTGGAAGTACCTGGCATGCCAGAGTTCTTGTGCTCTGTGCATTCCATTATCACTTGTACTCTATTTCCTTTCTTAGCCATCTTCTTATTCTTTTATTGCGTCGTGACTTTGATTATCTGATTACAATCATTCCTTTATCCTGAGCTTCTTTCAAAACTGCAGTGATACCTTTTTTGTTGATCGTCTTCAATGCTTTAGAGCACACTTTTAAAGTGATCCATGCATCCTCTTCAGGTACGTAGAATGTCTTCTTATGAAGATTTGGGTAAAATCTACGCTTCGTTTTGTTGTTTGCATGGGACACGTTGTTACCTACTCGAGGTCTTTTTCCGGTAATGTCACAAACTTTTGCCATGATTATGTATCGTAATTTGTATGCGTTTCTGTAATGAGTCTGCAAATATCGGAACTTTTTGGGAATTAACAACAAAGGCTTTTAAAAATATCCAGGAATATTTTCAGCCTTTGGGATAGGGACAGTGTTTGCAGCCACTGCCACAGCAATAACCACGTTTGAGGTGGTACTTTTCTGTGAAGACCATCAGGCCTTGCTCATTCAAATAATAATCTCCCGGCTCCAAGGCAGGTAATTTACCCTGCTTCTTTTCTGATTTCATAGTAGCCCTCTTCTGCATTTGTTATATTTGCATTAGAGGAATTAATTAAGAACTCAAATTTACGAAAAAACATGGAGACTATCACTTCGAGCAAGCAGGCAATCGCCTTGGAAGATAAATATGGAGCACATAATTACCATCCTTTGCCTGTGGTATTAAGCAAGGGTGAGGGGGTGTTCCTATGGGATGTGGAAGGAAAAAAATATTATGATTTCCTATCTGCGTATTCCGCGGTCAATCAAGGACATTGTCATCCTCGTATAAAAGATGCATTAATTGAGCAGGCTGGAACTCTTACTTTGACTTCCAGAGCTTTTTATAATGATGTGCTTGGGCCTTTTGAAAAATATATCACCGAGTATTTCGGCTTTGACAAAGTGCTACCGATGAATACTGGTGCGGAGGGTGTGGAAACTGCCATCAAAATCGCTAGGAAATGGGGTTATGAGAGAAAAGGAGTTGCTGAAAACAAGGCCAAAATCATAGTTGCTGAAAACAACTTCCACGGAAGAACCACTACTATCATTTCATTTTCCAATGATGCCAATGCTAGGAAAAATTTTGGTCCTTATACTGATGGATTCATTCGCATACCTTATAATGATATAACAGCATTAAAGGTCGCTTTGAAACAGGAAGATGTAGTTGCATTTTTGGTGGAGCCTATACAAGGTGAAGCTGGAGTGTATACACCGGCAGATGATTATATCAGACAAGCAAAGGCAGCCTGTCAGGAGCAAAATGTGTTGTTGATTGCTGATGAGATTCAAACAGGAATTGCAAGGACCGGGTCTTTATTGGCAGTTTGCGGCAACTGTACTTGCCAAGGTCATTGTGAAAAGCAGGAGACTTATACAAAACCGGATATGCTGATTTTGGGGAAGGCAATTTCAGGCGGCTTCTATCCGGTTTCTGCAGTTTTGGCAGATAAAGATATCATGGACGTGATCAAGCCAGGTCAGCATGGGTCTACTTTTGGAGGAAACCCTCTGGGGGTAAAAGTAGCTATGACAGCTTTAGAGGTTGTTCGAGATGAAAAATTAGCCCAAAATGCTAGAAAACTTGGACAACTTTTCAGGGATCGCATGCAGAAAATGGTGGACAAATTCCCTATTGCAAAATTGGTTCGTGGCAAAGGGTTGTTGAATGCTGTTGTCATTAATGACTCTGAAGATAGTTCTACAGCATGGGATATTTGTGTTAAACTCGCAGAAAATGGTCTCTTGGCTAAACCAACGCATGGGAATATTATCCGCTTTGCGCCACCTTTGGTGATGACCGAGGAGCAATTGCATGAGTGCTGCGATATTATAGAAAGAGTAATTGCTGAATTCAACCGATAATTTCTTGTCATTTCTATTAGTCGCTTTTCATTTGAATATGGAAAGCGACTCTTTTATTATATAACTATGAGTAAAGCAGTGATTTTTGATATGGACGGAGTGATCTGTCATACCAATCCATTTCATTCGATGGCATTCAAAGAGTTTTTTGCAAAAAGAAACTTATTTCCAACAGAAGAAGAATTTGCGGCCCATATGTATGGGAAAAGTAACTCATATATAATGAGTCATTTCTTTGGGAGAAAAATAGAAGGAGAGGAGCTATTGAGTTTGGAAGATGAAAAAGAAGGCTTGTTTCGTGAAATTTATCAGCACCATGTCAATCCAATTGATGGTTTCTTGGAATTTTTTCACGGTCTGAAAAGAAACAACCTAAAAACCGGAGTAGCGACATCAGCGCCAAAAGCAAATTTGGAATTAATTGCTGGGAAGCTGGATCTATTTCCGCATTTTGAATCCAGCATGGCAAGTGAGGATGTGAATAAACATAAGCCTGACCCGGAAGTTTATCTGAAGTCTGCTTCAAATCTTAAGGTAAAGCCGGAGAATTGTTTGGTGTTTGAGGATTCTTTTTCTGGGGTAACTGCGGGGTTGAATGCAGGGATGAAAGTTGTAGCGGTGTTATCCTCCCATAAAAAAGAAGAATTACCTTCAAGTAATTATTACATTCAGGATTACAGGGAGATAACTCCAGACTTAGTGCTGGAAATTTTAAATTCTTGATTTAGTATTCAAATAAGATAGGAGCATACCTTTGTGATTGAAATTTTCAAAAAATGAATAGAAGACCCAGAAGAAACAGAAAGTCAGAGGCTGTCAGAAACTTGGTAGAAGAGACTTCCTTATCTGTCAAGGATTTGATTTTTCCAATGTTTTTGGTGGAAGGGAGTGGAAAGAGAATTCCTGTAGACTCCATGCCTGGCATTTATAGATATTCTCTTGATACCTTACTAAGCGAGGTTGAATCCTGTATGAAGTTGGGGATTCGGGCAATTGATGTTTTTCCGGCATATCCTGAAAGTCTAAAGGATGCGATGGCTACTGAAAGCTATAATCCGGAGACATTTTATCTAAAAGCCTTGAGGGAAATAAAGAAAAACTTTCCTGAAATCTGTTTGATGTCTGATGTTGCTATGGATCCTTATAGCAGCGATGGTCATGATGGCGTAGTGAAAGGTGGAAAGATTTTGAATGATGAAACCTTGGAAGTATTGGGAAGAATGTCCTTGGCTCAGGCTGATGCCGGGGTTGATATCTTAGGGCCTTCTGATATGATGGATGGAAGAGTGGGCTATATCCGAGAATTATTGGATCAGAATGGGTTTTCGGATACTTCTATCATGTCATATACTGCAAAGTATGCAAGTGCATTTTATGGTCCTTTCCGGGATGCATTGGATTCAGCTCCGAAGTTTGGAGATAAAAAGACCTATCAAATGAACCCTGCAAATTCTCAGGAGGCACTAGTTGAGGCTGATCTGGATATGGAGGAAGGTGCAGATTTTTTAATGGTTAAGCCTGCCTTAGCTTATTTAGATATTATCAAGCTTTTAAAAGATAATTATCCCTTGCCTATTGCTGCTTATAATGTGTCTGGTGAGTATAGTATGCTGAAAGCTTCAGCAGAGAAAGGTTGGCTCGATAATGATCGTGCTATGATAGAAATGCTTACAAGTATCAAGAGATCAGGAGCTAAGATTATCCTAACTTATTTTGCAAAGGAGTTTGCTCTTCTTTCCAGGTAAATAGTTAGATTTATTTAAATCCTAAGGCCCGGTAATTATCGGGTTTTTTTATTTTTGTAGTTAAAAATTAACCCTCTATTTCGGTTAAAACTGATTTTTTTTCGAGGTTTGATTAAAAAAAATACTGATTTTTTAAAATTTATATATTTGATAATCCTGATACTTTAGTATTAAATTTAGTTTTTTTCTGTTTTTCAGAATAATAGTTCGAAAATAGGTTATTTAATTTTTATTTATTCTGATTTCAATTTCCCGCAACCGATTTCAAAAAATAATACTTACCTCTTCAAAATATTATTTTATCAATCAATTGGTCTGTAAAATGATCTATTTTAAATAATTTTTTGAAAAATCGTTAATATTTGGTTCAAAAAAACAATTGAAAATTCAAGTAAGTATGACTTTTTGTAAAAATGTGATTTGTTTTTTAATCAAAAATTAAATTACATTCGTTCAAAGCTTTTGCTTTCAAACCTATAGAAAATTTTGAAATAAGTTCAAATTTTAATCTCAAACCTATGAAGTATTTCGTAACCCTGTTGGCCAATGATGTGGCCGCGATGGATCTCTCTTTGGAGATATCCCAAAACATCCTCACGACAAACAATGTCTGGATGATGCTTTCCACTGCCTTGGTGTTTATTATGCACCTTGGATTTGCTGGAGTGGAAGCTGGATTTGGCCAAGCCAAAAACACGGTGAACATCCTGTTCAAAAACACCGTCACCCCAATTATCGGAATTATCTCCTATGCCGCCATTGGATTTTACCTAATGTACCCTGGTTTTGAAACTCCAGGATGGTTAAGTTTTGATTTTGCCGGTTGGAACATGTTCTGGTTTTCACCTGCCAGTGCTGATGTAAGTTCTGCATATGCAGATGGTGGCTATACCTATTGGACAGATTTCTTGTTCCAAGCCATGTTTGCTGCAACAGCAGCCACCATCGTATCTGGCGCGATAGCTGAGCGTGTGAAACTAGGTGCCTATTTGGTGTTTACTCTCTTCTTTGTTGGAATTGTTTATCCTTTGATAGGCAGCTGGAAATGGGGTGGAGGCGCGTTGGATGCCATGGGATTCTATGACTTTGCAGGAAGTACGCTGGTACACTCTGTAGGTGGATGGGGAGCCTTAGCCGGTGTGATCTTGGTTGGCCCTCGAATCGGTAAGTACGTAAACGGAAAAATTGTAGAAAAGCCTGGTGCTTCTGTGCCTTTGGCCGTAATCGGTGTATTCTTACTTTGGTTAGGCTGGTTTGGATTTAATGGTGGCTCAGTGCTATCTGCTGATCCTGGATTGGTTTCCTTTGTTTTGGTAACCACTTCTCTTGCAGCCTGTGCAGGAGGATTGGGTGGATTCCTTACAGCCTACTTTGCTTTCAAGAGATTAGACTTAGGGATGGTTTTGAACGGTATTCTGGCTGGTCTTGTAGCCATTACAGCTGGAGCCGATGTAATTAACCCAGGTTCCGCAGTGCTGGTTGGTTTAATCGGAGGCGTTTTGGTAGTGCTTTCTGCCATCCTTTTAGATAAATTTCACCTTGACGATGTAGTAGGAGCCGTGTCGGTTCACCTGACCTGTGGGGTTTGGGGAACATTGGCAGTGGGTATTTTTTCCACTAATCCTGAGCATACATTGCTAACTCAACTTATCGGTGTTGCAATCTGTGGCGTTACTGCCTTTACTGCAGCTTTTGTGATCTTCTTTGTTTTGAAGAAGACGGTTGGTATCCGTGTCTCAGAAGAGCACGAGCGTACAGGTCTTGATTCCCACGAACATGGAATCAGAGGTTACACTATCGTTTACGACGAATAGTATCAAAAAAATAAAGAACCCCGCCCGTAGAAAAAAATGCGACTCTCTTTCAAGCGGGCAGGGGTCCTATTGGTCAACTCTATCATTCACCAACACTCAAAATTAAAATGAAAAATACATTACTACTAATCCTATGCATAGTTGTTTCTTCCTTCCATGTATCTTTTGCTCAAGAAGAAACTGAAAAAGCTCCTCCCGCTTTGACACTTTCCGGTTCTGTTGATGCGTATTTCAGAACTAATCTCAATGCACCTAATAAAGGTGAAAACATCATGGCTCCGGCCACTTCTTTCGGAAATCTCCCTGGATTTTCATTGGGTATGGCAAATATTATAGCCACTTATGAGGGCGATAAGATTGGAGCTGTGGTTGATTTAGTATTCGGCCCAAGAGGCGAAGACGCCGTTTTTGGATCTCCACTTTATGCAGGAGGAATGGCTGGAAGCTCCCAGATTATCAATCAGATGTACGTCTATTGGAATGCGAGTGACAAAGTGACTTTCACTTTGGGGAACTTCAACACCTTCTTGGGATACGAAGTGATTTCTCCGACTGGAAATTTTAATTACTCGACTTCCTACATGTTTTCTTATGGACCTTTCTCTCATACAGGCTTGAAGGCTGATATCGCACTTTCTGATAAATTTTCTTTCATGGCCGCTGTGATGAATCCAACAGATATGACGGAGTTTAACCTAAATGGGACCTATACGCTAGGAGCTCAGTTGGGGTATTCAACTGATGCGGGAAGTACATTCTTGAATGTGGTGTACGGAGATCAGGACGGGAAACTAAGCAACGACGGATCATTAATGTCCGGGCAAACTTCCGGAGGAAATACCTTTCAGGTAGATTTGACTACGGGCTTTAATCTAACTGATGCCGTGTATTTAGGTGTAAATACCACCTATAACACCACTTCTTCTGGAGAGTTTTTCAGTGGTTCGGACGTGCAAGACTCCGAAGGTGATGGTTATGGTTTTTATGGATTTGCGGGCTACTTGCAAGCTACAACTTCTGAAAAATTTGCCTTGGGCTTACGAGGTGAGTACTTCAACGTATTCAACTCAGGGTTGGACGGTGTTGTAGGATTAGATAGTTCCGGTGATGGAAATGTATTTGCGGTGACTCTTTCAGGGAATGCAAAAATTGGCAAGAATTTGACCCTAATCCCTGAAATCCGATTGGATACCATGGGAAATGAATTCTTTATGAATAAAGATTTGGCTGCAACCAAAAATCTTTCTTCGTTTTTACTGGCTGCAGTATTTGCATTTTAAGCTAATAAACAGGGTCTATTGTTGTATGAAAGCCGGGGTGATTTTCGCCTCGGTTTTTTTTATTTCATAATTTCTTTAGGATTTTCGGATCAAATGGAATGATGAACCAACAATAATGCTGCGATTTTTCAATAATTAGGATGAAATTAAAACTGAACAGAAAATAAGTTTTTAAACATTTTTTAAAATTTAATTTCTAATGATCGGATTTTTTGAAGAAAAAATACTGAAAAGTGAAACAATTTCTTTTTTCTGCTGTATATCTTTGTACATCCCAAATATACAGATATGAAAAAGTTATTGCTCTTTCTATCAGCCTTTTGCATCCTAGGTTTCGCTCAAGCACAAAGCTTATCCAAAGGACCTAAAGCCAAAAATGCTAAAGTCTGGAAAACCCAAGATAAGTCGCTCAAAGTTGTTTTCCATTCTTCTCCTCAAACTCTAACCGGATCAGAAGCTAAAAATTTTAAGCAGTGGAATTCTGAGTCGGCAAAACTTCAGATTAGAACTAGATCGGAAATAAACAATCCTAAAGGTCTCGAAGCTAAAAACAGAAAGGTCTGGGAGAAAACTCAAAAAATTCAGGTTAATTCAAAGGCATCCTATATTGAGCCTAAATCCATGAGGAAGAAAAAACTCTGGTGGCATTAAAAAAGAAAACTCGGTTTATATACCGAGCTTTTTTTAATTATAGGTCTTGTTCTCTTTCCAGCATCAAGATGGATGCCTGTGAGACTATAAAGTATTTTTCTCCTTCATACATTACTTCGTGAGCCCCAGAAAGAAGGAATATGGCTAAGTCTCCTTCTTTTGCCTGTAGAGGGACATACTTTACTTTTTCTTCATTTTCCATCCAGGGTTCATGATCATCTGTAGGCATAGGAATGGGATATCCCGGGCCTGCCTTTATGATGTAGCCTTGTTGAACTTTTTCTTTTTCCTGAACTCCAGGAGGCAGATAAAGTCCGGTGCTTGTTTTTTCGTTGGGTTTTTTCAGGCGAATCAATACCCTATCCCCCACTACAATTAGCTTTTTCAATTTATTGTCTGCCGTGAGTTGCATAATCGAATGATTATTGATGAAAAAAGCCAAGAGTCGAGATACTATCATCTTGATCCTTGGCTCTTAAAAGGATTAGGCATCCGCCAATGACGGATGCCTAAGTTGGTTTAGTTTATTATTTCTTGTCTTCGTTTACTTCTTCGTAATCTACATCAGAAACTCCGTCACCGGAATTTTCTGCTCCAGATGAAGCTCCTGCATCAGCACCCGGCTGAGCTCCAGCTCCCTGAGTTGCATTGTAGATTTCTTGTGAAGCTGCTTCCCAAGCCTTATTCAAACCTTCCATGGCAGAATCAACTCCAGCCAAATCTTGAGACTGATGAGCGGCTTTCAAAGTGTCAAGTGCTCCTGAAATGGCAGTTTTGTTACCTTCAGAAAGTTTGTCACCATATTCTTTCAACTGCTTTTCAGTTTGGAAGATCAAGCTGTCAGCTTGGTTCAACTTGTCGATTTTTTCTTTCTCAGCTTTATCAGCAGCTGCATTTGCTTCTGCCTCTTTCTTCATTCTGTCGATTTCTTCCTGAGAAAGACCAGAAGAAGCTTCGATTTTAATCTTTTGCTCTTTGCCAGTTCCTTTGTCTTTAGCAGACACATTCAGGATACCATTCGCATCGATATCAAAAGTAACTTCAATTTGAGGTACCCCTCTTGGTGCTGGCGGAATATCCGTTAACTGGAATCTACCAATAGTTCTGTTATCCTTCGCCAATGGTCTCTCACCTTGTAGGACGTGAATATCTACTGCTGGCTGATTGTCAGCCGCTGTAGAGAAAACCTCTGATTTTTTGGTTGGAATAGTCGTATTTGCTTCAATCAATTTGGTCATTACTCCACCCATGGTTTCGATACCAAGAGAAAGAGGAGTTACATCCAATAGCAATACATCTTTCACTTCTCCAGTCAAGACACCACCTTGAATAGCAGCACCGATAGCTACTACCTCATCAGGATTAACGCCCTTAGAAGGTTTCTTGCCGAAGAATTTCTCTACTTCTTCTTGGATTTTTGGTATTCTGGTAGAACCACCTACCAAGATTACTTCATCTATGTCAGATGGAGACATTCCTGCATCTGCCAAAGCCTTTTTACATGGCTCCATAGATCTTTTAACCAAATCCTCAGAAAGTTGCTCGAACTTAGATCTGCTTAAGTTTCTTACCAAGTGCTTAGGGCCTGACTGAGTGGCAGTAATGTAAGGAAGGTTGATTTCTGTAGATGAAGAGCTGGATAATTCAATCTTTGCTTTTTCTGCTGCTTCTTTCAATCTCTGAAGAGCCATTGGATCTTTTCTCAAATCGATTTGCTCTTCAGCCTGGAATTCAGAAGCCAACCAGTTGATGATTACTTGGTCGAAGTCATCACCACCCAAGTGTACGTCACCGTTGGTAGACTTTACTTCAAATACGCCGTCACCCAATTCAAGAATTGAAATATCGAATGTACCACCACCAAGGTCATACACTGCGATTTTCATGTCTTGGTTTTTCTTATCCATACCATAAGCCAATGCAGCTGCAGTAGGCTCGTTGATGATACGCTTTACTTCCAAACCAGCGATTTGACCGGCTTCCTTCGTAGCTTGACGCTCTGCATCATTGAAGTAAGCTGGTACTGTGATTACCGCTTCTGTTACTTCCTGTCCCAAGAAGTCTTCTGCTGTACTCTTCATTTTTTGAAGAATCATCGCAGAAATTTCCTGAGGAGTATATGATCTGTCACCGATTTTTACGGCAACTGTATCGTTTGATCCTTGTTCTACTTTATAAGAAGCGTGTTTTTTCTCTTCTGATACTTCAGAGAACTTCTTACCCATAAATCTCTTTACGGAGGAAATGGTATTGCCCGGGTTGGTAATTGCCTGACGCTTTGCAGGATCACCCACCTTGCGCTCTCCATTTCCATTGTCAAGAAAAGCCACAATTGATGGAGTGGTTCTTCTTCCTTCACTGTTTTGGATGACTACAGGCTCGTTACCCTCCATTACAGCTACGCAGGAGTTGGTGGTACCCAAGTCAATGCCTATAATTTTTCCCATGATTATAAATTTTAATTTAGTTGCTGAATTAATACGTCTCCCTATCTTCAATGCTTATGCCAGCCCATATTTTTCTTTTATTCGTGTCACAATGGCAGAAAATAAGACAATTTTTTAGCTGGATTTTCAGTTTTTGTCAAGACAACTCGGAATTTGGCTGAGATTATGACAGGCAAAAAAAATATTGTGCCATGCAACTTTCATTCGCTACATAGCATCTTAAGATTATGAGAAAAGTAATTTTTAGATCCTTCAAATCGGAAAAAGCTAAGTGGATGTTTGTTTTGCTTCTAGGGTTCTCATTTTGGAGCATTAGGGAGTTGTTCCAGATGTATTTATGTAATTGGGAGACTTGGGAAAGCTGGATTCCTGATTATCATTTTTTAAACTTTAAACGAATATTGTTCACGGTTTTTAGCAAATAGTGCCTTTTTCCAAACACAGGCTGTTTTGATTTCAACTTTCGCTTTTAAAAAATGTAGGCTGGAGAAGAAGATTCTCAGCCAAACCTGTTTTATCTTAAAGGGTTAAAAAAACGTATATGAGTCAGGGTATTTTTCTACAGGATATTTATATATATCCCATCAAATCATTGGGAGGAATTCGAATGGAGGTCTGTCGGGTGGAGGAGAGAGGATTTGAATTTGACAGAAGATGGATGCTGATTGATCCTCAGGGAAGGTTTGTCACTCAGAGAGAATATCCCCGATTGGCCTTGTTGAAAGTACAGTTGGAATCTGATTTTCTGAAAGTATATTCTTCAGAAAGACCTGAGGATTACATTCAAATCCCTTTAATTTTAGAAGGATATGAGTCAGTGGAAGTAGTAGTATGGGATGATACCATGCTCGCCAAAAAATTAGATCCGAATATCGATAGATGGTTTTCCGAAAAATTGGGCATGGGGGTTCATTTGGTCAAAATGCCTGAAACCACACATAGACTTGTGAGTCCTAAGTACGCTGTCAAAAATGAGTCTGTCAGTTTTGCAGATGGCATGCCGTATTTGCTGATAGGACAAGAGTCCTTGGATGATCTCAACACCCGGCTGGAAAGGACGGTGCCGATGGATAGGTTTAGACCTAACTTGGTTTTCAGTGGAGCCAAAGCTTATGAGGAAGATTCTTGGAAGACGCTTAAGGTAGGCGAGGTCGATTTTCAAATAGTGAAACCTTGTGCCCGCTGTGTGATGACTACCATAGATCAGGAAAATGCAACAAAAAGTAAGGAACCTCTTAAAACTCTAGCAAGCTATAGAACTGTCAATAGCAAAGTTCTTTTCGGGCAAAATATGGTGGCATTATCTCATGGTATTCTCAAAATCGGTGATTCAGTTCAGGTAATTTCTTCCTGAGTATGTGGTTCCTTCAATTTTCCGACAAATAGAAAAGCCCCAATCAGTGAAATTGGGGCTTTTTTAAGCTAAGACTGTCTTTTTTGAAGGTTACAGATCCCAAGTGATTTAGGAAATGAAGTACCTAATGGGTTGTATTTCTATTTTCAAAAACTGCTTTTTTTAGAAAGAAAACCCAGTAGTAAGTTTGAAAAATGAATCATTACCTTCTACCAAGTCAGTTCCGAAAGAAAACCTCGCAAAAGGTCCGCCTTTTGGATCTGCAAACTGAATATAGGGACCAAGCCATTGATATACATCGGTAGATTCAGCGACATTGGATCCGCCTGAATTGATTAAGTGCTCGTAATGAGCTCCAAGGGATAGAAAGCTGTTTGCTTTAAAACCATAATTTACCCAGTAATGGATAAAAGACAAAGTGGTTCCATTTGCAAAGGTTTCATCTCTGAGAGGAGCGTAATACCCGAAGTATAATTGACCTTCAGTCTTAGCTTTGTTAAGATTTATAGTAAGGTTAGGTACTATCCCATCTCCAAAAACTGCTGGTCCATCGGCTCCCGAGCTTAATAAATTACCACCAAGAACACCTATTTGAGGGTTGATATTGATCCCCTCTGACACCGTAAAGTTGGCGCCAATGCCAAATTCCGTCCAGTTTCCCCATCCACCTCCAGTACCACCTGACCAAAGGATTCCATAAAAGGTAAAGCTCGCTTTATCCGAAAAACCATAAGAACCAGCGAAGGTTGGATAAAAGCCAAAAAACTGATCTGAGTTTAGGCTGGCACTAAAATTAAATTCTTTTTCTTCTTGAGCCTGAGCTTTGTTAATTCCAGACAGAAGAAGAATTGCTGCCATAGCAAGCCCAGCTATGGCTGACCTTAGAGAAAGTCTTCTTTTCATAAGTTTAAAGGTTTGTTTTAGTAAAAGTTTCAATTTGAACTGAAAATCATAGAAAAAGCAGAATGATTTCTAATTCAGGTTGAATTTAAAACCAAAAAAATAATAAATACAACTTTTTTTAAAAAATATGGTAAAAAAAATAACCATATATTATCAAATAATCATTATTTGTTCGATTTACTGTTTATTTCATAATTCAAAGGAGGATTATTTCAATACAAAATGAATAGATGGGAAAAAAAAGCCCCAAACTCAAGTTGAGTTGGGGCGATTATTCTGACTGAGTATATTTTTTTAAGAAAAACTTTTCACCGTTTGGATAAATACTTTAACCATTTCAGGGTCTATGTCTGGATATACTCCGTGTCCTAAATTTGCAATATGTCTGCCGCCTTTAAATTGCTCCATCATTTGTATAGTGGTGGCTCTTACCTGGTCTGGGTTGCCATATAGAGCAGCAGGATCCAGATTTCCTTGTAAGGTCTTATTTTCTCCAATCATCTTTCTGGATTCAGAAATCCCCATATTCCAATCTAAGCCTATGGTTTCACAGTTTAATTTCCCCATGGCTTCTCTTGCGAAAAAGGCTCCCTTTGCAAAAACTGTTTTAGGAACTTCATTTACTGCATCACAGATTTGTCGGATATATCGAAGGGAAAACTCTTCATATTGTTCTGGTCCTAATATTCCGGCCCAACTATCAAAAATCTGAACCAAGTCTGCACCTGCTTGAATTTGAGCTTTGAGATAGTTGACAGTACTGTCAGTAATCATCTGAAGCAATTGGTGCGATAATTTAGGCTCTGTATAGAGCATCGCTCTAGCTTTGGAGAAAGTTTTGCTGCCACTTCCTTCAACCATATAGGCAAAAATTGTCCACGGTGCTCCTGCAAATCCGATTAGAGGAACTCGTCCATTCAACTCTTTTTTGGTGATTTCTATGGCTTTGATAACATAACTCAAGTCATTTGCTCCATCGGCAACCCGAAGTTTTTGAAGATCAGAAGCCGAGCTCACCGTGTTTGGAAACCAAGGTCCTCTTTTCTCTACCATTTCATAAGGTAATCCCATCGCTTCCGGTATTACCAAAATGTCTGAAAAAATGATTGCTGCATCCACTCCCAAAAGATCAACAGGCTGAATGGTTACCTCAGCCGCTAGCTCTGGAGTTTGCGCTAATTCGATAAAACCGGAAACAGATTCTCTTACGGCTCTGTATTCAGGTAGAATTCTACCTGCCTGGCGCATGAGCCAAACAGGAGTTCTCTCCACTTTTTCACCTTTTGCTGCTCTCAGCAGCAGATCGTTTTGGATTTGCATGGTGCAAAGATAGGAAGCAAATAATATTTGGCAGATAATTCTTACTCATAAAAAAAGACCGGAATCAAGTTCCGGTCCTAATTTTCTTTAAAGTGCACAGTTGTTTTTAATTTCTAGGATAGGTTTTTATAAAATCCTCTTCTTCTATCCCATAATACTCCATAGTAGCTGAGTAATCCGAGTAGTCCATTCTAAAGTTGGCAGGATCTGCAGGAATTACAATTGCCCGGAAAATTTGATTTTGGGTGAAATCTGAACCTAAAGTGGAAGGATCAATTGCGCCATCTAAGAAGCAAATCACATCTCTTCGGGTAAAGTCAAAATTATAAACCAAAATACCATTGTCCAGATAATAAGTTTGAGGCATTAGTCTCCAAATATCTTCACCTTCAAACTCTCCCACTAATAAGTAAACCAAGACCTTATCACTTGCTAAATTGGCAGAAGGAAATGTGAATGAAATTTGGTAATCATTGGCGGATGTAAAATTACCCCCAAATTCAAAGGCTTTCCCTACAATAGTTACTCCATCTAAACCATCCAATCCTGGAGGTCCTGGAGGTCCCATTGGACCTTCACATGCCTGAAAAGCCAATAAGGCTATAAGGCTGAAAATTGCGCTAAGTCTTTTCATGTTTAATTATGGGTTAAGTGATTAAAAGAATTTAAACTAGATCGAAAACTTAGAGACGCAACTCTTGTTCAAAATAGTTTAGTTTATTAAAATATTATTTGGTAATTGATTTAATCTTTAACACGAAATTTTGGGATAGAAAGTTGGTTAAAAATCCTTAAGAGGAGATTTACTCCTTAACTGGAGCGATAACTCTTACCTCACTTTCGGAAATTATCTGGTCAATATATATTCCGGTCAAAGTCAGGTTGGCAGAGTCAGCATAAGTTTTTAATTCCTCCTTCACAGTTTCCGGTCCAGGCATCACCCATTTATTTCCCCTAATCGTAGCAAGTAAATAGCTTGATTCAGTAAAAATCCGGGTTTCATATTTCTCGCCTGTGAGCGATTGATTTAATCCGATGAATACTTTCATCGTGTCTAATTTACCTGCTGGCTCCACTTCATAGATGGTATGAAGGCTAGATCCTGGACGTAAGTTTTTTTGCCCTTCCATTTCCTTAAAGGCTTCTGCAAGCTTCTCATCTTGAGGTATGCCTACAAAATAGATTCCGCTGAGAGGTGGAGGCGTTTTTTGCTCCCAAGTAATTTCAATTGGATTTTTTCCTCCAAGATTTACAAAAACGTAATAGGCTGAAGCCCCTAGAAAAAGAAGAACCAATAGAATTACAAAAACCTTCTTTGCCATAATCAGAATAAGTATCGAACTCCAATCCCGCCTTGACCTTTGATATGGCCCACTCTATCCAACAGCTCCAAAAAGAATCCTACCTCTGCGAAAACTGAAATAGGGGCTTCACTGAAATAATATTCCGCTCCCCCGAATAACTCAGGCCCAAAATCAATATTGCTTCTTTCTTCTGTTCTTGGTACTAATCCGGGACCTCCGACCTGGCCTTGGCTGTAGGAGTAATTTACTCTTGTGGAGCGCAATTGGGCGCCTATCCCTGCATAACTTAAAAGATAGCCTTCAGTGATTTCAAACATATCTGTGATGTCTTCATGCAAAGCTATTCTTCCGTGGATTGATGCTCCTTTTTTGGCACTGTGACCAATATAAAAGGCATTGGATGCAGGAGGATTATTTTCAAAATCTCTCTGATAATAAGAGTTTCCATTGACTCCTCCGCTTCCGACCATCAGTTCCCAGGAAATGTAGTCATCAAAGAAGTCTTTGTAAGTCAAAGAAAATGGTTCTCCTAGGCGAACGCCTGCTCCTCTTTCCTGTGCCATAGCAAAAAAAGGCAACAGAAATAAAAGTGTTACTAATCTGTATTTCACGATAATAGTTGGTTTTTGAACTTCTAAGCAAAATTCGGGCTAAATAGCCATCGTTTTCAATTGCATTTGATGCAATTGGGTATAATAGCCACCTTGGTTCAGTAAAGAATCATGCGTTCCCTGCTCTACTATTTCACCTTTATGCAAGACAATAATTTTATCTGCCTTTTGAATAGTGGAAAGCCTGTGAGCAATGACAATGGAGGTTCTCCCTTTCATCATCCTCTCTATAGACTCCTGAATTAGTTCTTCTGTCTCGGTATCTACAGAAGATGTCGCCTCATCCAAGATGATGATTTCAGGATTATATACCATTGCTCGGACAAAGGATATCAGCTGACGCTGCCCAACTGACAAAGTCGCACCTCTTTCCATTACGTTGTAATCCAAACCTCCTGGAAGGCGCTCAATAAATTTCTTTGCACCAACCATTTCAGCTGCTTCCATTACTTGCTCTTTACTGATATTGGGATTGCCTAAAGTGATGTTGTAGTAAATGGTATTGGAAAAAAGGAACACGTCCTGTAATACAACCCCTATGTGTTTTCTTAAAGTGCTTAATTCAAATTCCCGAATATCTGTTCCGTCGATGGTAATGGAGCCTTTATTGATTTCATAAAAGCGGGAAAGCAAATTGATAATAGAAGATTTCCCAGCCCCTGTAGCTCCGACCAGTGCTACCGTTTGCCCTGGTTTTACTTCGAAATTGATATTTTTCAATACATAATCTTCATCAACATAAGCAAACCAAAGATCTTTGACTTGAATATCTCCTTTGACTTTTTCAGGGCTGAAATTCCCTTCATTAGCAATATGTTCCTTGCTATCCAGCAATTTGAAGATTCTGGAAGAACTCACCACACCCATTTGAAGTGTATTGAATCTATCAGCAATCATCCGAATTGGACGGAAAAAAAGCTGTAAATACATGATAAAGGAAATCAAAACGCCTATTTGGAGTTCCATGCCCAAAACTCCCACAGCTCCATACCATACCACTAATCCAATACCGATAGCTTGGATGATTTCAGCAACCGGAAAATAAATGGAATAGTATAGAACTGATCGAATATGCGCTCTTCTATGCTCGCGATTTATTTCTTTGAATTTTTCAAACTCTCTATCCTCCCGGTTGAAAATCTGTACAATATTCATCCCCGTGATGTGCTCCTGAAGGAATGAGTTGAGGTTAGAAACAGCATTCCTCACATCATTGAAAGTCACCTTAATTTTCTCTTTGAAAATGTAGGTCGAAATGATCATCAATGGCAGTGTACATAAACTGACTAATGTAAGCTTCCAGTCGATATAGAACATCACTCCTAAAATGGTTACTAACTGAAGAAGGTCACCAATAATAGCAGCAAGTCCCTCGCTGAATACATCGGCCAGCGTTTCTATATCGGAGATATTTCTAGTAACTAATCTACCGATAGGAGTATTGTCGAAAAATTTCAATTTTAATTTCAATAAGTGATTGTAGAGTCGAACTCTTAAATCTCGGATGATCACTTGACCGATCCAGCCTGAATAATAGGTGTGTGCCCACTGAACAATAGCCTGTAAAATCATCAGACCCACCAAAATGTAGATCATTCGAATCAGTCCCTGACTATCTCCAATTGCTACATAGTCATCGATGGCGACTTGAATAAAATAGGGTCTTGTTGGGGCCAAAAGGGCTAAAGCAATAGTCAAGAATACCAAAAAATAGAATTGGGCCTTATAAGGCTTTACGTATTGATAAAGCTGCCTCAGTACTTTGGTGTCGACTATTTCGCCGGATGATTCTTTTTCTTTCTGTAAGCTCAAGGTATGCTAATCTAAGTAAATATTTTCCGGATATACGATTTTGCTCAGGAATAGCCCCTTTGCCGGAGCAGCCTTTCCAGCTTTGTTTCGATCTTTGGATTGAATTATTTCATCCATTGATTCCACTGGCTTTTTTCCCAAACCTATATCCACTAAAGTTCCGACAATCGCCCGTACCATGCCACGTAAAAAACGATTAGCGGTTATATGGAATAACAATTCCCCGTCTTTTTGTTCCCAGTGGGCTTGTTTTATTTGACATCTGAAATGATTGACTTCAGTATGGACTTTACTGAAACATTCGAAGTCCTCATAATTCAGTAAAATTAAAGCTGCATCATTCATTTTCTGGAGATCAGGAGTGAAAAAAGAAGTCCACGCAAATTCATCTAAAAATGGGCTTTTTCTGAAAATCATCCTGTAAACATAAGATCTCTCTATCGCGTCGAATCGGGCATGTGCATCATCAGTAACTTTCCTAATCGAATGAATGGCAATTTCCTTAGGAAGAATTCCATTGAGTCCTTTGAGTAATTTTTCCCGGTCAAATCCATGAGGAATATCCACATGACAAACTTGCATGCTGGCATGAACACCGGTGTCAGTTCTTCCGCTTCCCATGATAGTCATGGGTGTTTTAAAATAGGTGCTCAGGGCAGACTCGATGGATTCCTGCACCGTAAAGGCGTTTTGTTGAATCTGCCAACCATGAAAAGGACCTCCATGGTAACTCAATTCCAGAAAATATCGCTGAATCCTGCTCATAAGGCGCAAAGATACAATTCCTGCCTGATTCCGATAGCTTCCATAAGGCTTTCCTTGTGAAAGCGGGGATTTGGGCTTTTCTTTGCCAAAAATTATAGAAAAATGATTCAGCGCGTTCAAACCATATTTCTTTTCTTGGTAGTCATCTGTATGGGAGTGACTATTGGTTCAACTCTTTGGGTACAAAACCAAACTGGCTCAGGTACTGCAGATTCCTGGGAGTTAACTGCCTTTGTGTTGAATAATTTAGACTCTACCGGAGAAGTGATTCAATCCTCTTCCAAGTGGTATATTGCCACATTAGCTTCATTTGCCGGTTTATTAGCTTTGATTTCAATTTTTCAATACAAGAATCGAACCCGTCAGATGATGTTTAACATGATCAATAGTTTGATTATGGTAGGCTTGGTTGTTGCCGTGTTTCTTACAACAAATGGAATCAACTCAGCAATCAATGCAGTAGAATCAGGCAGCTATCAGTTAGGTTTTTGGGTTATTTTGGCTGCAATGGTCTTTAATATGCTAGCCAATCGATTTATTAGAAAAGATGAGGCTCTAGTCAGGTCTGTTGATCGGATTAGATAAAAGAAAGCCCTGAAACTTAAATTTTTCAGGGCTTTTTTTACCAAAATCTGATTCCAAGGGTAGGGTAGAAGGTTTTAAAATTTTCCGTTGCGATCACACCCACCCGGATCGAAATATTGTCATTGAGTTTTCTCTTATAAAAAGCCTGCATCGTCCTGCCTGAAAAAAGCTGGCTAGATTCCTGATTTAGTAAATAACCCACTCCAAAGGTATTTCTTCTTTGTCTTTGTACTTTTCCAAATTCCCAGGAAAATTCTGCATAGGCAAACCAGTTGCCATTTACTCTTACATTCCCATTTTCTCTTTCTGGAAAATAAATGGTGTTGGTAATAGATCCTCCTACCGAAAATTGCCGGAGATTTAAGTGAGACCGAAATCCAACTATGGGAGTAAAATCCCCACCTGTAAAATCGAGGCCTACGGGAAAGGTTAATTCCAGGCTTTCCACGTAAGGGACATAGTTTGCCTCGATTTTATAAATGACTCCACTTACACTGGTTTGGTAGTAGTTTTCAGTAAGCCGATACGTTAGTTTGGTGAATTCTGGAAAATCAGTGGCCTTTTCTAAAAGTGGCTCAAAAGTAAGTTGCAAGGTCTCTTGTTCATACTCCTTGTGATTGTATAAAAGAAGAAGAGTTCCTTCATTGGGTAATTTAAAGGCCAATGTGTCCGTGACTGGATAATTTGCATCTGCCCAGATCAAATCATTTCCATTTAAAGGATTTTCAAATTTTTGTGCCGTTGTTACGTGGAAAAGTAGCAGGCTCAAAAGGAAGGTGAGGGTTAAATTTTTCATTTGATAATAATAGTTAGTGGTTTTTTGTCTGATTTTGTGAGAGACTTTGCAGTGGGAGTGGAGGCTTCGCCCCAATTTTCTCGAGGACCACTGCCTATCCGGATTTTCGGTTTTACTTGAAGACCCCAAGAAATTGCTACGCTGTGATAAGTCTCTTCTGCCGTCTCTGTGGGAGGGATGAACTTTCCACGTTTTTCCAGATCTATTCCCTTGACTGCAATTGAGGTTTTCAAGTCCAATAAGTCCTCTTTGTTGACTTGAGGAATGAATTCTGGAACTCGCTCAATTTTTTTGATTTCTCCCTCCTTTGTTGTTTGATTTGGCGATTCAGCTGTTTGCTTTTTCGGTGAGGTAATTTCAGGTCCTTCTTTCGCCACTAATTCTTGGCTGGAGTTTTCAGCTACCGATTCAATACTATTCTGCTTTATTTCTACATCCCTGTTTCCTTGACGTATTTGATAAATTCCCAATAGAAGCAATCCCGTGATAGATGCTGCAATCAAAAAAGGCTTCCATCCAATTCCAATTTTCTCATTATCAAGCTCTTTTTCGATTCGATTCCATGTCAAATCTGATGGAGAATAAGAGGGTAATTCATTTAGGTTTTTATCCAACTGAGCATCAAAATCTTGCTGCTGCATGATTTTATCCCAGCTATCGCTCTTTGGAGTATGTTGCGGAAGATTTTTCATGCCTGTAGCAAAGTTTGAATTCTGACCTTCAGTAATTTCTTGGCGTAGTTCAATTGAGACTTGGAGGTGCTTTCACTGATTCCCAAAAGTTTTGCAGCCTCTTGATGGGGGTATCCCTCTACAGCCACTAACATAAATACAGCTCTTGATCCAGGCGGAAGACTTCGAATTGCTTGATCCAATAATTCTCCGTCAAACCAAGCTTCAAATTGATCTTCTCCTTGTTCAGGATGAAGATCCAGTTTTTCAAATTTGAACTGTCTTTTTGCTTTTTTGATCGCTTTTCGGGCTGTGATCGTTTTCATCCAGGAGAGTAAAGCCTCCGGATATTTTAGATGACGGATTTGTTGGAAAATCTCTACATAGCTGTCTTGCAATACATCCTGCGCCAATTCCTCATCATCCAACATTCTAAAGGCAAGTGAATAGATCATGCGTTTGGTTAATTCGAAGAGTTGAAATTGAGCTTTTCGATCTTGAGCGATGACTTGCTCTATTAACTGCTGGTCGAGTGGAATTTGATTCATTTTTTCTGATTCTAATATGAAGAGCCGGCAAAAGCCAAAAAGGTTGGAATAGATCACAGAATATTTAAAAAAAGTTTATGTGATACTTCTCCTATTTCATTCCGATTTACTTTCTTAATTTTCCGAAAATGCAAAAAAATGAAATTCGAAACCCTAGCAATACATAAAGGAAATACCAATTCGGATAAAAATAATCCGGTTGTTCAACCTATCACACTGAGTACTACTTTCCATCACGGAGAGGGTGAAATGCTTTATACTAGAGCAAATAATCCCAATAGGCAGTCCTTGGAGCAAGTAATTGCAGTTTTGGAAAGGGGAGAAGATGCAGCTGCTTTTTCCTCAGGGAATGCTGCAGGAACAGCTGTTTTTCAGGCATTGGAACCGGGTTCTCACATTGTAGCTCCTGATGACATGTATCATGGACTTCATAATTCCATGACCATGTTATTCAAGGGAGTTCATGAGGTAAGCTTTGTAGACATGTCCAATCTTGAAGAAGTGAAAAAAGCAATTCGGCCTAACACTAAATTATTTTGGGTTGAGACTCCTTCCAATCCCTTGTTGAAAGTCACAGACATCAGGAAAATCTCCGAGCTTGCAAAAGCCCAAAAAGCGCTATTGGTTTGCGATAATACTTTTGCAACGCCAGTATTTCAAAATCCACTATTGCTTGGCGCAGACATGGTCATGCATAGCAGTACAAAGTATTTTGGAGGGCATAGCGATATCTTAGGTGGAGCCTTGGTTACTAAAAGTAAAAATGATTTTTGGGAGAAAATCAAAACCGTTCAGAAAGTAGGAGGAGCTGTTCCTTCTGCGATGGATTGTTATTGGTTGTGTCGCAGCATAAGGACTCTTGCCTATAGGATGAAAGGTCATGCTGAGCATGCCATGATTCTGGCGGAGTATTTAAGCGTTCACCCAAAAGTAGAAAAAGTACATTATCCAGGATTGAAATCTCATCCGGGACATGAGGTGGCAGCGGGTCAAATGAGCGGGTTTGGAGGAATTGTTTCTTTTCAAATTAAGGGAGATGCCCAAAGGGCAGATCAATTCATCTCTCATCTTCAACTTTTTGCAAATGCAACCAGTCTAGGAGGAGTGGAGAGTTTGATCGAAAGAAGAGCTGCTGTAGAAGGTCCAGAAACTAAAACTCCGCCAAATTTGATTCGAATTTCTGTAGGTTTAGAGCATACCGATGATTTGCTGGAGGATTTGGATCATGCTTTTTCCAAGGTTTAATCATTCAAAAGGGTATCCCTTTCTAATCCAGTTACCTAAACCACCTTCTAAATGGTATATTTTGCTATATCCATTTTTAGCCAAGAACTCAGAAGCTTGCAAGCTCCTGACTCCTGCGCTACAATAAATCAAGATTTCTTGGTCTTTAGGGAGTTTTAGAATTTCATCCTGAAAATCGGCTCGATAAAAATCGATGGAAATAGCACTGGGGATTTTGCCTGAAGCAATCTCCTCGGCTGTCCTAACATCTACCAAAAGTGCTTTTCCGGAGGAAAGCTTTTCAGAAAATTCTTTCTCGTCCAGCGAGACAACCGAATTTTTTACTACTTCAGAGGATTGATTTTCTCCTTTTGGAGTACAGGCCAATACGCTGGTTATGAAGAGAAGTAATAGAGCTAGGTTTTTCATACAGCAAAAAAAAGAAGGTTTCTTCTGATTTTTGGTGATTTTTTTCACATTTCTTCAATAGGATACAAACAAAAGCTGATACAAATCATAGAATTTTTAGAAAATTAGTTTTATACTTAGGGAAGCAAATGGCAAAATGATGAGAATTCCCAAGGCTCAAATATTCGAAGCGTGTAAACTCAAGCAAGAGCAGATTATTTCTGATTTTAAGACAGAAATATCCAATTTAAAAAGTGAAATCTATGATCGGGATGTTATTCCAAGTCAAGGTGACTCAAGCTCTTCAGAGCGTCACCAGGTCTTGCTCAGATATGAGCAGGAGCTTGAACATTTGGAACAGGAGTTAGGTGTTTTGGATTCTATTTCTGAGGGAAAGGTGAGTGAAAAAGTTGAACTTGGAGCGGTAGTAATTACTGATTCTCTCAGTTTTTTTGTTTCGATTTCTGCTGAAGAGTTGAAAGTAAATGGTGGTAAAATCTTCGGTATCTCCGTTCAGGCTCCACTGTATAAGGCCATGAAAGGAAAGAAAAAGGGGGATACTTTTTCTATCAATCAAAAGCAATATGAGATTTTGGATGTGTATTAATTTCCTTACAAATTGATTGTTTTTCAAGAATTTAGAGAATTATATTAGGATTTTTCTTAACTTTTTAGAGGGTTATCCAATAAAACACAACCATGCCAGCACAAGCCTTAGAATTAATCTTAGGTAGACAGTTTGTCGATAGTCTCAGTATGCCAGCGTTTTTGGTAGATACGGAAGGCAATTTATTATTTTACAATGAACCTGCTGAACAAATATTTGGGCTTAGATTTGGTGAGACTGGTGGGATGAGAGTAGAGGAATGGTCTACTATTTTTACACCTACAGATAAAAACGGAAAACCTCTTCCTCCAGAAGGACTACCACTCGTAAAGACCCTGACATCCAAAGAACCGGCGCATGGATCTTTTTATATAGATAATTTGAACGGAGAAAGGATTTTTATCACGGTGACGGCATTTCCAATTATTGGTAGGCCAGATCGGTATCTAGGAGCTATGGCTATGTTTTGGAAAAGCGAAATGCTATGAATATCAAAGTTTGGGGCTGTCGAGGATCCCTTCCTTCTCCAGGACCTGAAAATAATAAATACGGAGGGAATACATCCTGCGTCCAAGTCTACGATAAGGATACCTGTATTATTTTGGATGCTGGCTCTGGTATCCAAAGGCTTGGAAGGTTTTTGAGTCCGGAAATTAAGGAAATTCACATTTTGCTGACTCATCTTCACATAGATCACACTATGGGGCTTGGCTTTTTTATTCCACTTTACAATCCTACGGTGAAGGTGCATTTGTGGGGTCCCTCATCTAGTACAGATCCATTATTGCAAAGACTGAGAAAGTATTTTTCAGCTCCCTTATTTCCAGTAAGACTTGGAGATTTACCCAATCATCCGATCATTCATGAGTTAAGTATGACAGAATTTGAGCTCGGAAAATTCAAAATCAGGTCAGAATATGTTTGCCATCCGGGACCGACTTTAGCTTTCAGAGTTCAATACGGAGATTCAATCTTTGCCTACATTCCCGATCACGAATTAAGAATTGGGTCGGCTGATTTTCCTAATAATCCAGAATGGACAAGTGGCTTTGAAATCGCAAATAATGCCGACTTATTATTTCATGATGGATCATATACGATGAAAGAATATCCCCAAAAAATTGGTTGGGGACATAGCGCAGTAAAGGATGTTATTTCATTTGCCCAAATGTGCAAGGTCAAGAGGCTTGCTGTATTTCACCATGAACCCACCAATACCGATCAGCAACTAGATGAGATTCTTATGAATAATTTGAAGCATCAAGCATTTGATTTTCAAATTGAGATGTGTATGGAGGGAAATACTTATTCTTTTTAAGGCTATTAGAAACGTTGATTGTCAATTTTCCGGATACCAGTTTCTCAATCTAACTTCTATTTCTGGAGTAGATCCATTTACCAAGGTTTTAAATTTCTCTACATCACTCAATCCATTTCCTCCTCGGTAATGATAGGGATAAACTATTCCCGGTTTGAATGCTGACACTGCACTTGCAGCCTGTTCTACATCCATGGTGTAAGGAAGATTCATGCATACAAAAGCAACATCAATATTATTTAAGGATCTCATTTCAGGTATGTCTTCTGTATCTCCTGATAGGTAAAAGTTCTTTTCTCCCAGATTCAAAATATATCCATTCCCACGTCCTTTTGGATGTCTGGAATCAGATGTTTCGGGTAAATTGTACATGGGTATAGCCGAAATTTCTATTCCTAAGAGACTTTTCGTCTCTCCATTCCCCAAAACTTCCACACTCTTGTATGTGTTGGCTGGCAGTTTTTCAGCTACAGCCGAAGGTGCGATGATAATGGTTTGGCTAAGATCTAAGCCATCCAATGTTTCTTGATTATGGTGGTCTCCGTGAATATCAGTGATCAATACTATATCTGCCTTTTTTTGCTTGGAGAATCGCTCTGCACCACCGTAAGGATCGACATAAATTGTTATGTCCTCATATTCCAAAACCACTGTTCCATGCAGGATGGGAGTAACTTTTACAGGGCTTTTTTCGGTAGGAATTATATCTTGTGCAAATCCGATACTGGTAAAGAAGAGGAAAAGAATGGTGAGTTTTTTCATGGTGAATGTATTTGGAGTTTAACAAGAAAAGCCTAAATGCTGTTTGGATATTTGATTTAATATCGGGTATTTATCGATTATATTCTACAATATTTTACAAGATTCACATTATGAAGAAACTTTTAATATCGACTGGCGGAGGTGATTGTCCGGGGTTGAATGCAGTTATTAGGGGCATAACCAAAAGAGCTTTACAGGAAGGAGGATGGGAAGTTTGGGGAAGTTTTGAAGCATTTAATGGATTGATGGAAGAACCTTCCAGATTGATCAAATTAGATGAGAAAAATACGGCAGGAATTCATGTTTTGGGAGGGACTATACTAGGAACTACCAACAAGGGGAATCCTATCAGATTCTCCGAAAAGCAAGCTGATGGAAGCATCAAGATAGTTAACAAGATTCCAGATTTGGTGGCAAAATTAAAAGCTGAAGGCTTTGAAGCAGTAATCAATATTGGGGGTGATGGTTCACAGGAAATATCTCAGGCTATGTATGAAGCAGGATTACCAGTTGTTGGAGTACCTAAAACCATCGATAATGACTTGTCTTCCACTGATTTCACTTTTGGTTTCCAAACTGCCGTTCAGATAGCCACAGATTCATTTGATAGGTTAGTAACAACTGCAGCCAGTCACCATAGGGTGATGATCATGGAAGTGATGGGCAGAAATGCCGGTTGGATTGCGCTTTACACTGCCATTGCAGGAGGAGCTGAAATCTGCCTGATTCCTGAAATTCCCTATGACCTTGATGAAGTGGTCGAAAAAATCGAGTCCAGATATAATAAGGGGAGAGGATTTGTAAACATTGTCATTGCCGAAGGAGCACATGCCAAAGAAGGCTCAATTACTTCCAGCCAGGGAGAAGAAGGAAGAATTTCCGTTCGTCTGGGTGGAGTAGCTTACACTCTCAGTGAACAATTGAAGGCTGCTGGAATTGATGCAGATATCAGAGAGACAGTTCTGGGTCATACCCAGCGAGGAGGAACTCCGATTGCTTTTGATAGAGTGATAGCTTCTGTTTTTGGGGTAAAAGCTTTTGAGTTGGTTTTGGAGAAAAAATTTGGACAATTAATCGTCCTGTTGAATAATGAGTATACTTCAGTACCAATCAAGGAAGCAATTTCCGCATACAATTATGTAGATCCAAAGGGAACCTTGGTAGAGGCAGCGAAAGGATTAGGGATTAGTTTTGGAGACTGAAAGTTATAATATTCTAATTCCCTTGGCCATCAAACCAGCAAGAATTGGAATGATAATTAAAAGGATTAATTCAGTATAAACGGACCACCTGACCAACTTGGGGATATTGACAATTTGGTCGGGAAGTCCTTTCCCTTGTTTGATAAAGAAAACAGTAGGATAGATCGAAATTAGTCCAATTGCGATAAATAAACCTAGTTTCAAGTGAAAGGTAGGATTCTGGCTGTAAAACTCAGTGGGTTTTCCATATCCACCCAACCAGAGGGTTAAGCCGACAGCAAGGAGCGTTAGAGCCGAAATACCGTAAAGTCCATCGATTTTTCCAAGAACTTGAATTTGCTTTCTGTTTAATGATTTTTCTATCAAAAAAAACTCAGCGATTAATGTTCCTGCTAAAGCAAATACGGAAACAAAATGAAGGTAGCGTAACAAAATCTCCATAATAAAAATGATTGAACCTCAGGAAATATCGCTAATTATGAAATGAAATCAAATGGTTATTTATCAGTAATAAGGAGGGATTAGAAAGTCAGAATGACTAGATTATACAAAGGGGATAATTTCTTTTTTGGTGATTTTTCTCATTTCAAATTTTTTATTTCTGACTTTCTTTTACCCTGCCCATCCTTCTCTATCCAGGCTTCGGTATTGTATAGCTTCTGCTAGGTGTTCTACTTTAATATCGGCTGAATCCGCAATATCAGCAATGGTTCTGGCTACTTTCAGGATTCTGTCATAGGCTCTGGCTGATAAGCCAAGCCTTTCCATAGCAGTTTTGAGTAGAGCCTTGCCAGCTTCATTGATTTGGCAAACTTCCTTCACCATATGAGAAGGCATCATGGCATTACAATAGACTTCAGGATTGTTGGAGAAACGCTCTTTTTGCCTATCCCTTCCCTGAATTACACGTTCTCGAATAGCTTTGCTGGATTCACTCTTTCTGGTGGAGGTCATCTCATCAAATTTCACTGGAGTCACTTCCACATGTAAGTCTATTCGGTCTAGAAGAGGACCTGAAACTTTGTTTAGGTAGCGTTGAACTATGCCTGGGCCGCAAACACACTCTTTTTCCGGGTGATTGTAATACCCGCATGGGCAAGGGTTCATACTTGCGATCAGCATAAAATTCGCAGGATAGTCTACTGAAACTTTTGCTCTAGAAATGGTCACTTTCCGCTCTTCCAAAGGTTGTCGCATTACCTCTAGAACTGTTCTTTTGAACTCGGGTAATTCGTCTAAAAAAAGAACTCCATTATGAGCCAGGGAGATTTCTCCAGGTTGGGGATTACCTCCTCCACCGACTAAGGCTACATCTGAAATCGTATGATGGGGACTTCGAAATGGTCTATTGGCCAATAAAGAGGCATTCTTTCCTAATTTTCCCGCAACTGAATGTATTTTTGTAGCTTCCAGAGCTTCCTGTAAGGATAGTGGAGGCAATATCGAAGGCAGTCTTTTAGCCAGCATAGTTTTTCCTGCCCCGGGAGGTCCAATCATAATGACATTGTGTCCTCCAGCAGCAGCGATTTCCATAGCCCTTTTGATATTTTCCTGACCTTGTACATCTGCAAAATCAAACTCTATATCGTCCAGCGAGTGATAGAATATTTCCCTAGTATCAGTAATCAAAGGCTCTATGGCAAGGTCCCCCATCAAAAAATCGGCTGCTTGATTTAAGGTTTCTACTCCGATGATATCCAAACTATTGACGATAGAGGCTTCCTTGGCATTTTCCAAAGGAAGAATAAAGCCTTTAAAGCCTCTTTTTCTAGCTTCAATCGCAATAGGCAGTACTCCTTTGATCGGCCGAAGTTTACCATCTAATGCGAGTTCGCCCATGATGACGTATTTGTCTAGTTCCGGAAACTCTACCTGTTCAGATGCCTGTAAAATTCCCATAGCAATGGGCAGATCATAGGCAGATCCTTCTTTTCTGATATCAGCAGGTGCAAGGTTGATTACTACTTTTTGTCGGGGCATTCTAAACCCAAAATATTTCAAAGCTGACTCCACCCTTTGCTGAGATTCTTTCACAGCAGAATCTGGTAGGCCTACCATGTAAAAACTGGTGCCTTGTCCAACATTGACTTCTATTGTGATAAGATTTGCGTCTACTCCCGAGACTGCGCTTCCAAAAGTTTTTGCGACCATAATGAAAAAAGGAAACCGATTGGTTTCCTTAAATATACTATTAGTTAATAATTATTCCTTAATCCTTAGTGAAATTTTGTCGTGGAGGAAGTGTTCCAGATTCAGATTCAGAACTTTTCGTTGGAGCTGATTTAGGCTTTTCCGGTAAGTCAGGATGCTCAAAATCATAGATTTTAGCTTTCAGTTTATTGATCTCAATTTCCATTTTGTTGATTTTGGAATTTTGAGATGAGGAAACTGCTTTACCTATTCCCCAACTAATCAAGAACAAGACAAAACCAATCAAAAGGATAGTTACCATGGACTGAGAGGTGACTTCCTGCATTCCAAAAAGCTCTCCTAAGGTGTCAAAAGCCATAAAAAACACCAAATAAAGAAGGAAATAGACCAACAGGACAATCTGAAGTACTTGGTGAAACTTTTTCATAATTCTATCAATTAAATTTTTCGAATATACTAAACTGACTGAATACTGGAAAGCTTTTGATATAAGCCATCTCTTTGCATCAGCTCTGTATGTGTGCCTCTTTGAACGATCCTTCCCTTTTCAATCACGAGAATTTCATCTGCATGTTGGATGGTACTTAGCCGATGGGCAATTACCAAAGTGGTTCTATTTTTCATCAATTTGGTAAGGGCTTCCTGGACAAGTAGTTCAGATTCAGAGTCCAGTGCTGAAGTTGCCTCGTCCAAAATCAAAATTGGAGGGTTTTTTAGAACTGCTCTGGCAATACTCAGTCTTTGTCTTTGGCCTCCCGAAAGTAGAGAGCCTCGTTCTCCTATGCTACTTTGGTAGCCATCCTCCATCTTTATGATGAACTCATGAGCATTGGCAATTTTGGCAGCCTCTATTACTTGTTCTTCGATAATGTTTTCAAGGCCAAAAGCTATGTTATTGAAAACAGTGTCATTGAATAAAATGGATTCTTGGGTGACTATTCCCATGAGCCTTCTAAGACCTTCCATGTCAAACTTTCTCAGGTCTTTTCCATCTAACAGGATTTCCCCTTCCGTAGGATCATAAAATCTGGGGACTAAGTCTGCAAGCGTAGATTTCCCTCCCCCTGAAGGACCTACCAGTGCGATTGTCTTCCCTTTTTCCAAAGAAAAATTGATGTTCTGAAGCACCTTTTGATCTTGGTAAGCAAAGCTGACATTTTTGAATTCAATGCTTTGATTGAATCCTTCCGGAAATATGGGCCTTTCAGGATTTTTTATTTTCGAAGGAGTATCGACTACTTCGAAAATACGTTCAGCAGAGGCTATTCCTCTTTGAATACTGCTAACTGCTCTAGAGATTTCTTTGGCTGGATTGAGTACCTGCGTAAAGATGATAATGTAGGTGATAAAGTCTGATGCGCTTAAGTCTGAATTTCCACTTAATACCAAACTGCCACCATATACAAGAATCCCTGCAACTACAGTGACTCCCAAAAACTGGGAAATAGGAGAGGCTAACTCATTTTTACGGGCCATATTCACATTGACGGCTGCATAGTAATCAGTTTCCTGATCAAATTTACCAAACATGAATCGCTCAGCGTTGAAAGCTTTGATTACCCGCATTCCTCCTAAAGTCTCGTCTAGGATATTGACAATTCTACCCAAAGATTGCTGACTTTGAACAGCTCTTTTTTTCAAGCGACGGGTAATCCCTCCTATAATTGCTCCAGAAATAGGAATAATTAAAATGGTGAACAGAGTCAATTTGACAGACATGAAAAACAGCACGGCAAAATAGAGAATGATGGTCGCTGGCTCTCTGAAAACAACTCTCAATGACTGTACAATAGTGTTTTCAACTTCCTGAACATCATTTGTCATTTTTGACATCAGATCACCTTTTCGTTCATTGGAAAAATATCCAATGTGAAACCTAGTCACCTGACCGAATATATCGGAGCGCATATGCTTGATGACAACAGCGCGAACTTTGGCTAATACTACTCCCGAGAGATAGGTGAATAAGTTGGAAAGAAAAACGGAGCAAACAATAATGATACAGACGAATATCAGGGTTCCCACCTTTCCATAATCATCCTGAATATCAAGAAAATAATGATTGAATAAGCCCGTAAAGTATTCAATAGACAGAGAGAATTCAGGTAGAGCTCTGTATTGCTCCAAGGTCTGAGGGTCTACTTGCTCAAATATGACATCAAATAAGGGCTTTAATAAAGTGAAGTTTACTAAGCCGAAAATGATGGAAAAAAGCGTGTAGAGAATATATGTGGGAACGAATCTTCCAAAGGGTCTAGCGTAGGATAGAATTCGTAAATAAGTCTTCATGCAGGTTTATTCGGTAATCAAGGCGGCAAGTTACGCAAAATTGAATTCCGCCTAGAAATTGAAATCAGGACGGATAAAGTTCCATCGAATTCCCAATTGCAAAAACTGGCTATTTTCAGGAGCGTTTAAGTCTTGAGCTGTTCTTCTTCTGAAAGTATGGGAGGCATCAATGAAGAAATTATGTTTCAGCATATAGCTCGCCACCAGGTTAGATTGGACAACAGTATTTTCTATTCCCTGTCCTGTAGTATTTCCGAAAAGGCCGGTAGGACTACCATTTAATCTGTTTTTCAAGACATCACCACCCCAATTGGTATTCTGATCAGGATCGTCTCCATAAAGTTGATACATTCCCAATATGCTGATATTCAATTTTGGAATTGGTTGAAATCGGACTATCCCCAAAAACTCCTTGAAATTAGCACCCAAAGGATGGGTTAGGGGGGTTCTCCAATTAGAGAAGGATTGATAGTCAAACTTTTCCTGAAAGGTATAAGGTCTAGCAGAATTGAATTCCAGCTGCAAATCCAGATTAGAAACTTCGAAGGCATTGATGTATTTGTATCCGGCTTGAACTCCGTATTTGTTTCTTTTAGATCCTTTGCCATCTATGCCAAAAAACTCATTAAACACGAACTCATCTAAGGCAAATTGTCCGTACAATTGCATACCAGGATAAAAATTCCATTTACCATCCATTCCCAGCATGACTTTGTCCGGAGTTCCCAATTGCTGCTCCACCCAACGGAAGAACACAATAGGGTTAAAATAATTGAAGTTGACTTTGTCTGTCATGACTGATTCAAAGAATCCTAGATTCAATTTTTTGCCCACATTGAATCCCAGTCGGTGCATGGAAAAGTATTTTTGCGGATAGCGTCCGTCAGTTGGTCTTCCTCTGTTGTATAGAACGTCCGCAGTCATTTGGGTCCATAGGTTTGTCACCTGAAACTTCCAGACTTTGGTGTTCAATTTGACAAACATGTAGGGATTGGAAAAGTCGGAAAGTAAAAAGGAGCGGTAACCTTCTCCTACAAAATTTCTGTCATGCCCAACCTGCGCTTGAATACTTTTGGTCAAATGGAAATTGACATGTCCTCTTGCTGAAAAATAGCTATATCCATCAGCATTGTACTCTTTCCAGAATCCTTCTCCAGGAACAGCACCATTATATGCTGCGTAATTTTTAACCCAAGAAGGAAAGAAAACCTCAGAAGTAGTCATGTAGGTGAAAAAGCTCACTTTTTTGTCTATAGCGCCTCTAACGACAATCCCTCTGCTCAACTGAGCGGGGTTTTGATCATTATCAGTCTCCATACCACCTGAAATATAAAGTACCGGGCTAAGATGAATGTCAAAATCATCACTGTAATAATGCGCGAAGTCTCCCGGTCTTCTGTAGATCTTTTTGAGAAAAGGGTTTTTGGATTCTGGGGTTTCCTGAGTGACAAACTCCCAATTGTCTTGCGCTAAATACGCTAAGTTAAACCTATCAGAGGAACTCTGAATTACCGGATCGTTCACCAAACTGTCCAAGTATTTTGCTACAATATCCCTTCTGTAGGGTTTGAATCCAGTTTGAAAAAAGGGGTTGTTTTGTCCCTGCAAAATTTCGTAGCGCTCTATACGGTGATAATAATCTCTTTCGTAAGGAATATAGCTTCCTTGCGCAAAGGTTGATGTGTGAGATGTTAGGAACATTAAAAAAATCAAGTTGCCCCAAGCAAGGTAATGGCAGGTAAGTTTTTGCATTATTTAAAACTAGGAAAGAATTGAAAATTCGAAATAATTTTTCTTAAAAAGATATGGTTAAATGAATAATTTCATCTCAAAAAGTTTACGAAATTATGGATAGTGAACAAGAAGTGTGGAAATGAGTTGGAATGGGAATTGCCCATATATCTTTAAATAAATTTCCATATGAAAACTTCAAATCAAATTTTAATTGGCCTTGCATTAGGAGGGATATTACTTGGGACTCCCTCTTGTAAAACTAGTAATGCTGTCAAAGGAGCTGCAATCGGTGGTACCACTGGAGGAGTTTTGGGTGGAATTATTGCGGGTAAAAAAAATACCGCAACAGGTATTATTATTGGCTCGGCAATAGGAGGAACTGCTGGCGCTATCATTGGAAGGCAAATGGATAAGCAGGCAGAAGAGTTGAGAAGAGACCTCAAGGGTGCTAAGGTGGAAAGGGTTGGAGAAGGAATAAAAATCACTTTTGATTCAGGTTTATTGTTTGGTTTTGACCAATCAGCCTTGACTCCAGCTTCTAAATCAAACCTTCAGGATTTAGCTAAAACCCTGAATAAGTACCCAGATACAAACATTCTGATTGAGGGACATACAGATAATGTTGGGGAAGATGGCTACAATTTGACCCTATCTAAGCAACGGGCACAATCAGTGGACGCATTTTTGACAAACCTTGGGGTAAGTTCTCAAAGAATTACAAATAAAGGTTTAGGAGAAAATTATCCTGTAGCCTCCAATGATACTCCATCTGGAAGAGCCCAGAATAGAAGAGTCGAGGTGGCTATTTATGCCAATAAAAAAATGAAAAGGATGGCTAGACGAGGGCAATTAGGTAAACTTTGAAAGTTCAGAGTAGTCTGAATAGGAATGAAAGATTCTGGAGCTTTAAAACTCCTTGTAAATAATCCTTGCTGAGAAAACATTCAGGCAATGAGCTTCAATATTTTCCATAAAGATTTGGTGAGTTTTACGAAAAAGAATAACTTTGTGCCTCATTTGAAAAAGCTACTCCAAAAATACTAGTAATATGAAAGCTGATATTCATCCAAACTACAGAGACGTTGTGTTTTATGACACTTCTTCTGAGTTTAAATTCTTAACTAAATCAACTATCGAAACAGACGAAACTATCGTTTGGGAAGATGGTAAAGAATATCCTGTGTACAAGATCGAAGTGAGCTCTGAGTCTCACCCATTCTACACTGGTAAGAAAATGTTGCTCGATACAGCTGGTCGAGTGGAGAAATTCAACAGAAGATACGCAAAGAAGTAATTCTTATTTGCTTACAGCTAAAAAGTCTTCCGGAGCATGGATTCCGGGAGACTTTTTTATTTTTGCCCCATGGAAAATATACTTTTGTTTGATGACCCCTCCATCAGAGGTTCCTTGCTGCCATTTGCCTTTACAAGACCCATCGCTGACTTTCGGGTTGGCATTTTGAAAATATCTGAAAAATGGGAAAAGCGCAGTGGTAAATCTGTTTCTTTTCTGACTCAAGACTATTTGCAAAAGAAATTTCCCAGAGCAGAGGGGCATTTGTTGGGTATAAACGGTGCTTGGCTTCCGGATGAAAAATCAATTGAGGCTATTAAAAGCTTAAAGGATGATGAGTCTTTATTTTTTGGAAAAATACTTCTGGCGAGTAAAATCCAGCCAGGTGAATCCAATCTTAGTTACGCAGCTGAAAAGAAAGTAATCCAAATTCAAGGCGAGCCTACTTTGATCCAAAAGACTTGGAATATTTTCCAATATAATGGATCGGAGATCAAGAAAGACTTTGAGCTATTGACCAAGGGAAGGAAATCAAAAGAACTTACAGATCCTTTCACAAAAGTTTACAATCCTGAGCAGGTATTCATTGAAGAAGGGGCAATTATCAAAGCTGCAGTTTTGAATGCTGAAGGCGGGCCAATCTACATCGGTAAAAATACAGAGATCCAGGAAGGTTCTTTAATTCGGGGGCCATTTGCACTTTGTGATCATTCAACGGTAAATATGGGGGCCAAACTTAGGGGAGATACTACGGTAGGACCTCATAGTAAAGTTGGTGGAGAAATTTCCAACTCAGTCATTTTTGGCTATTCAAACAAAGGTCATGAAGGCTTTTTGGGCAATTCTGTGTTAGGGGAATGGTGCAATATGGGGGCTGATACCAATACTTCCAATCTGAAAAATAACTATGCACCGGTTAAGCTTTGGGATTATACCCGAGGAGGATTTGCAAATACGGGTCTTCAATTTTGTGGATTGATGATGGGAGACCATTCCAAATGTGGAATCAATACCATGTTTAATACGGGAACGGTAGTCGGTGTAGGGGCAAATATTTTTGGAGATGGATTTCCGAGAAACTTTATTCCTTCTTTTGCTTGGGGTGGAGCTGCAGGATTATCTACCTTTCAATTTCCTAAATTCGAAGAAACAGCCAAGGCAGTCATGGCCAGAAGAAAATTGGAGTGGACTGATACGGAAGCCGAGATCCTTCAAAAAGTTTTCGATTTGTCTAGAAACTATAGAATTTGGGAAAAGAACTCCTGATTAAGAAATCATGCAATTCGCCGATATTCCGGGACTTCCCGAAACCAAAGAACATCTGATCAATGCAGTCAAAAACAACCATTTGGCGCATGCACTTCTTTTTTACGGCCCCGAGGGTTCTGCCAATTTGACTATGCCTTTGGCATTGGCAACTTACTTATATTGCCAAAATCCAAGTGACTCAGACTCTTGCGGAACCTGCTCTTCCTGCCAGCGAATGGCTAAATTAGTCATGCCTGATTTGAACTTTGCCTTTCCGGTCATTTCTTCCAAAAAGGAAGAAAGCGGAGAAGAGGGGCAGGATAAAAAAGTGGATTACTTGGCTAATTGGCGGAAGTTTGTGCAAGAACAACCCTACGGCAATGTCCATGATTACATCTATTTCAATGGCTTTGAAAAGAAGCAACTGAATATTTCTGTAGGCGCAGCTCGACAGATCATCCAGACATTGTCGTTGGTTTCCTTTGAAGGTGGATACAAAATCATGATGATTTGGGGAGTGGAGTTTTTGAATCCACAAGCTGCGAATGCCTTGTTGAAAATTTTGGAAGAGCCTCAGCAGAAAACTATTTTCATGCTTATCACTACCCAGCCTGAGCAGCTTTTGACCACTATCCTTTCCAGAACTCAAAAAGTATCTATTAGAGCATTCAGGGATGAGGAAGTTCATCAATATCTAGTGAATTCCGGTCTATGTGATGATCAAACCGCCACTCAAATTTCCATGATTGCAGATGGAAATTTAAGAGAGGCT
Organism: Algoriphagus sp. NBT04N3; assembly: GCF_019443765.1. NCBI lineage: Bacteria > Pseudomonadati > Bacteroidota > Cytophagia > Cytophagales > Cyclobacteriaceae > Algoriphagus > Algoriphagus sp. NBT04N3. The sequence goes on along the minus strand of NZ_CP048415.1, from coordinate 3,129,646 downwards.
ATGAGACTGGTCAATCAGGTGGAAGATCAGCAAGTTTCGTGGATCAGAAACTGGTTTAGAATGTGTCACAGTAAAAACTTCAAGGAGGTTTTCGCAATAGCTGATATATTTCACAAATTTGATAAGGAGGCTCAAAAATCCATTATTCAGGCTGGAATGAATGTTTTGAGAGAGATTCTGCTCAAAAATGCTGCAGTAGATTCACTTTTAAGGACTAAAGGTGAGGATAGGGATTTTATCGAAAAGATCAGTGGCAAGGTACTTCAGGAAGAGCATATACCAGGATTATACGAGCACTTCAATAATGCCTATTATCATTTAGAAAGAAATGGCAATGCTAAATTGATTTTTACTGATCTTTCTATGGAGATTGTGCTGCTAATGGCTAAAATAGACTAAGATGGAAAAGAAAATCATTGGCAGGAAAGAGAAAATATCATTGCCAGACTTGGGTTTAAAGCTAGTCTGGGCAAAAGTGGACACCGGGGCTTATACCAGTTCGGTTCATGCTGAAAATATTCGATTAGAAAACAGAGAAGGAAAAGAAGTACTGGTATTTGAAGCATTACTTCCTGGCCACAAAAAATTCACAGGAAAGGAAGTGGTTGTCGAAAATTTCCGTGAAAAGAAAGTGAAAAACTCTTTTGGTCATGCTGAAACCCGGTTTCTAATTATTACAAAAATGATTTTGGCAGGTGAAACCTTTGATGCTGAAGTGACACTTACCGATAGGTCCAGTATGAAAAACGCTATTTTACTGGGAAGAAAAATACTCCGAAACCGATTCTTGGTGGACGTGTCAGGCATGAATCTCGCAAAAGCCTACCGAAAAAAATAATTATGAAAATCGCAATCCTATCAAGGAACCCTAATTTATACTCTACCAAAAGGCTTTATCAGGCTATTCAAGCTGCTGGGCATGAAGCTATGATTGTCAATCACAGTATCTGTGATTTGATTATTGAGCAGGAAGGTCCCTCTATCATTTACAAGGGAGAAAAACTCACCGGCGTGGATGCTATCATCCCTCGAGTGGGAGCTTCTGTGACTTTTTATGGCACTGCAGTAGTTCGTCAATTTGAACTGATGGGTGCATTTTCGGCTGTCAATTCACAGGCAATTGTACGAAGTAGAGATAAACTGAGAAGCTTACAAATTCTTTCGAAAGCAGGCTTGGGCATGCCTAAAACAGCATTTACCAACTTTTCTAAAGGTGGAGAAAAGCAGTTGATAGAACATGTCGGTGGAGCTCCTCTGATCATCAAACTACTGGAAGGAACCCAGGGTCTAGGGGTAGTTTTGGCAGAAACCAAAAAAGCCGGACAATCAGTAATAGAAGCATTTCATGGTCTGAGAGCAAGAATCATTGTTCAGGAATTTATTAAAGAAGCCAAAGGAGCAGATATTCGGGCCTTTGTAGTCAATGGAAAGGTGGTAGGAGCAATGAAAAGGCAAGGGGCAGAAGGAGAGTTTAGATCCAATTTGCACCGGGGAGGAAAAGCTACCGTCATTAAACTGAGCAGAGCTGAAAAGCAGGCAGCATTGGGAGCGGCCAAAGCCTTAGGCCTTGACGTGGCTGGGGTCGATATGCTTCAGTCTGCCAGAGGCCCTTTGATCTTGGAAGTCAACAGTTCTCCTGGTTTGGAAGGAATTGAAAAGGCGACTGGGCTTGATATAGCAGCTGAGATTATCAAGTTTATAGAAGAAAGAGTAAACAAAAAGAATAGCCCAAAGAGGGTCAACGATCAATGAGAAAGATTAAAATCGGAACCAGAGGCAGCAAATTGGCATTGTGGCAGGCTTATCATGTAGAGGATTTGCTGAAAAAATCCGGATTGGAGTCTGAAATAGTGATTATCGATACCAAAGGGGATCAAATTTTAGATGTCTCCATTTCCAAAATTGGCAGTAAAGGAGTTTTTACCCAAGAATTGGAAGATCAACTATTGGATGGCCGAATCGATATAGCTGTGCACTCTGCGAAAGATATGCAGTCCAATCTTCCTGAAGGGTTTGAAATCATTGCTTTTACCGAAAGAGAAAAAGAAAACGATGTGCTGCTTTCTCACAAAAAAGGTATCAATTTGAAAGACGTATCTCAGCCTTTGGTTTTGGGTACTTCTTCCACCAGGAGAGTAGCGACATTAAAGCATTTTTATCCTCATGTGAAAACGGTTGAGGTAAGAGGTAATCTTCAAACCCGAATTCGAAAAATGGAGGAAGGTCTTTGCGATGCCTTATTACTTGCTTTTGCCGGGGTACATAGAATGGGTTACGACGATCAGATAGTTGAAGAGCTATCATTGGAGGAGTTTACGCCGGCAGTTGGGCAGGGTTCTGTAGCCATAGAAGTAGCTACTATTTTGGATTCTGAAATCAAAAATCAACTTATTCAAGCATGTAACCATCAAGAAACCTCACTCAAATTGAGGGCAGAACGTGCATATTTAAGGGTGTTGGAAGGAGGTTGTAGTATTCCGGTTTTTGCTTTGGCCCAGACAGAGCAAGATCGATTGGTTTTAAAGGGAGGGATTGTTAGTCTGGATGGAGCAGAGAGAATTACATTGGAAGTAAAAGGTAGTCTTGAAAATCCGGAGTCGATTGGCCAAGAACTCGCCGAAAAAGTATTTGCTGCCGGAGGCAAGAGAATCTTAGATCAAATCAAATCAACATTGAATTCATGATTAAGTATTGTGCTTTTTGGGGCATTTTAGCCCTAGGTCTTTTGATGTCTTGTGCAGGGCAGAAAGAACAAATTGTCAGAATTGACACCCGCCATGGGGAAATTGTTGCCATCTTATTTGATGATACACCTGCCCATAAAAATAATTTTCTGGACTTGGCCGAGTCAGGCAGATTTGATTCCACCGAGTTTCATAGAGTTTTGCCGGACTTTATGATTCAAGGAGGAGATGTTTTTACCAAAGAAGAAATGCCCGCCGAGGAGTGGCCTACTTTACCGGCAGAGATCTTACCCCATCATTTTCATAAAAAAGGGATGATTGCTGCGGCAAGGCAAGGCAATAATATCAATCCACAAAAGCGGTCAAGTGGTTCTCAGTTTTACATTGTTTTAGGCAAAGTCTACACACAAGACGAGCTCATTACAGACATGGCTAAATTGCAAGCTGCTTTTATGCAATATGTCCAGCTACAGAGTCAGGACAATCTTAGACAGGAATATACACGACTCTATGAGTTACAGGAGTTTGATTCATTGACTAATCTGATGATTTCCAAACGAAAAGAAATCGAACAGTCCTTGAATATGAAGCTTACCAAAGATATGTCTCCTGAAAGAATTGAAGCTTACACCACGGTAGGAGGGACTCCTCATTTGGATGATGAATACACTGTTTTTGGCGAGGTTATTTCAGGGATAGATGTAGCGGAAAAGATTGCTCAAGAACAGCGAGGAGCAAGGGATAAGCCTTTGAATCCGGTCTATTTGAAAATGTCAGTAGAGCCAATGTCTAAAGAAAAAATCACCAAAGAATTCGGCTATCAATTTCCCAATGGCAACTAAAAAGAAAATCCTAATCACAGGTGCTAATGGTCTTTTGGGCCAAAAGTTGGTAAATCAACTGGTTGAAGAGCAACAATTTCAAGTCATTGCTACTGGAAGAGGACCTTGCAGGTTACCCGGGGGAGGTTTTGAATACTTTCAATTGGATCTTGAAATTCAAGAGGAGGTGGCGAAAGTGCTATCAGAAACCCAGCCTGATGTAATTATTCATGGCGCGGCAATGACACAGGTGGACCAGTGTGAATTGAATCAGGAGGCTTGCTACAGGGCCAACGTGTTGGCTACCAAGTACTTGATAGATGAAGCTGAGAAACTGAAAGCCCATTTTATTTTTGTTTCCACTGATTTTATTTTTTCAGGTGAAGAGGGCCCACTTTCTGAGGAAGCGGCTCCTGCTCCTATAAATTATTACGGCGAGACCAAGCTAGAAGGTGAGCGACTAGTACAGGCAATGAAAAGTAAATGGGCAATTGCCAGAACGGTTTTGGTATTTGGTTTAGGACACGATATGAGCCGAAGCAATATCATTCTTTGGGTGAAAGAAAGCTTAGAGGCGGGGAAAGAGATTCAGGTAGTGGACGATCAATTCAGAACTCCTACTTTGGCAGAAGATCTTGCAGCGGGATGTATTCTTATTGCCAATCAGGGTGCAGATGGCATATTTAATATTTCCGGCCCTGACTTTTTAACTCCCTACCAGATGGCAGTTGAGACAGCTGAGTATTTCAAGCTAGATCAGAGTTTGATCAAGCGTACAGACTCAACACAATTTACTCAACCCGCAAAAAGGCCTTTGAAAACAGGCTTTAAAATTGAAAAAGCCCAAAAAGAGCTGGGATTTGAGCCCAAAAGTTTCCGAACGGCAATTGGTATTTTAGCAAAACAAATTATCTTAGCCCGCTCTTGAAAAGCAGTTTATACCCTTTAATTTAACTTTAGCATAATCTATGGCAGTAAGCGCAAATACCGAAGGCAGGGGCCAATGGGGATCTAGTCTCGGTTTTATCATGGCCGCAGCAGGCTCGGCAGTAGGCTTGGGAAATATTTGGAGATTTCCATATTTAACCGGTCAAAATGGAGGTGGTGCATTCGTTTTTGTTTACATCATCTGCGTCTTATTCATCGGAATACCTCTTTTATTTAATGAAATTGCTTTAGGAAGACGTTCCGGTAAAAATCCTATCGGAGCTATTCGTGATACAGGCGGAAATAAGTTCTGGCAACTAGCAGGTGTACTCTGCGTATTGGTCTGCTTTTTTGTGTTCAGTTATTATTCAGTGATCGCCGGCTGGACAGTTGGATATATTTTCACTGAAATTATCAATCTGCCAGTAGATTTTGAGGTGTTTGTTCAGACACCTATGTATGTCATTCCATTGACCTTCTTATTTATATTATTGACAATCCTTATCGTATTGGGAGGTGTCTCTGGAGGTATTGAAAAGGCAGCTAAATTTTTGATGCCGGTATTATTTATCATCATCATTTTTATTGCTGGTAGATCTGTGACTTTAGAAGGGGCAGAAGCAGGTATTCAGTATTACTTGAATCCAGATTTTTCTAAAATCAATGGAACAGTAATTCTGCAGGCCCTTGGTCAGGCTTTCTTCTCTATGTCAGTGGGATGGGGCTTGATGATCACATTCGGCTCATATTTGCCAAAAGAATCCAATATCATCCAATCTTCAGGTTGGATCGCAGGTATGGATACCATGGTCGCTCTATTGGGTGGTTTGATGGTTTTCCCTGCCTTGTTTGCTTTGTTGCCTGGAAAAGATCCAGCGGCAGGTCCTGCATTGGTGTTCGACGTATTGCCAAAAGTATTTGATGCCATGCCAGGCGGTAACATCATTGGCTCTTTGTTCTTCCTATTGCTTATGGTTGCGGCTTTGACCTCTACCATATCCATGTTGGAAGTGCCTGTAGCCTATTTGATTGATGATAGAAAGTGGAATCGTAAGAAAGCAACTTGGATTGTTGGTATTGCAGCGATGATCATGTCTGTTCCGTCTGCTTTGTCATCCATTGAAGGAAACTTCTTTAATACGATTAATTTCAATTTCCTCAGCAATCCTATCCAAGGTTTCTTTGGAGCTATGGACTTCATCTTCGGAACATTTGCGGTGGTTATAATTTGTTTGATGCTTTCACTTTATACCGGGTGGGGCCAGAAAATTGCAGACTATGCTGATGAATTGGCAAGCGGGGCTCCTGGTTTTAAAGGTATTTATAGAAAGGGCTGGATCTTCTTTATCAAATGGGTTTGTCCAGTTGTTATCATACTGCTTATCTTAAATATGATTGGTCTTTTTGGGGCACCTCAAGCTGCTTAACTGAATTATAATTGTAAATGAGGAGGCTATATGCCTCCTTTTTTTTTGAAAATATTTTCATAGAATAACGATTTTATTAAGTATTTGTGTATCTTATGTCAACAAAATTGTATTTCATGAGAGTACTAGTTGTCGACGATGATAATTTACATCTATTGATTCTTCGAAAAATCTTCGAAAAGTCTCAGGATACAGTGGTTGTAGCTCATAATGGTATAGAAGCTATAGAGGAGTTGAGGAAGGATCCTAATTTTAATGTGATACTGACAGATATCATGATGCCTGAAATGGATGGGCTTGAGTTACTGGGTAGGATAAAAGGTGATTTGAAAACCCAAAGTATTCCAGTGATAGGCTTTACGGCAGGAGATGTAGAATATTACAGAAGAAAATCTTTAATCCCATTTGATATTTTGGTTCCGAAGCCTATGGATTTCTGGGATTTACATCAATTAGCCAAGAAAAAGGCTGTCAGCAATTTGAATTGATTTTTTGAGATTTATCCTGCCAGGGAAATCTTTTTTGAAAATTGTCGTTTAAGGAATTAAACCAATTTTCACTACCATGAAAAAAATTTCAGCTCTTTTCACACTCTTTCTTATTTGTGCTATTCCAGCATTTTCTCAAAACTTTGGCCTTGGTATTAAGGCCGGTTTAAGTAGCACTGAAGTCGATTTTAAATCAGAAGAATTTATTCCTTCAGATTCCCAACTAGGTTATCACGTAGGTTTATTTGCAAGGTTTGGTGGGGCAGGATTTTTTGTGCAGCCAGAGTTTCTATTTACCCAAACCAGTGGTGAATTCATTTTCAGATCAAATCCACAGGCTCAGGGGGAAAAATTTGAAGCAAACTTTAACCGCTTGGATATTCCCGTTATGCTGGGCTTTAGGGTTCTGAAAGTATTACGCGTTCAGGCTGGGCCCATTGCAAGTTTGAACATTGATTCAAACTTAAAAGACTCTGCTGGAACGGTCAGAGATGCAGACTTTAATAGTGCTACTCTAGGCTACCAGGCAGGCTTAGGGGTGGATATTGGCAACTTGTCCATCGATGGAAAGTACGAAGGCGGATTGAGTAAATTCACCGACAATATTTCGAGTTTTCAAACTGACAACAGAATCAATCAATGGGTTCTTTCTGTTGGGTTCAGATTGTTTTAAATAGAAAAGGGCTGCAAAATAAATTGCAGCCCTCTCTTTTTTTAGCTTATACTTAATCCATTATTTTTTGATCTGGTTTAGCCAATTTATGGATAGGCTCCAGTTCAACGATGTATACGCTTCTACCATGGGTACCGATGACAAGATCATTTTCTCTTTCTTGAATAACCATATCATAGATCGCTACATTTGGAATTTCACCTTGGAATAGATTCCAATTATTTCCTCCGTCCATGGTAACATATAAGCCATGGTCGGTGCCCAAATACAGGATATTAGGGTTGGTATGATCTTCAACTATGATATTACTGGATTCTTCCGGCATATTTCCTTTGATAGAAACCCAGGTTTTTCCATAATCAGTGCTTTTGAATACATATGTATTGAACTCGTCAAATCTATATCCATTCAAGGTGATGTAGACTAAGCCCTCTTGATGTTTGGAAGGGGCTATGGAACTTACCCATCTGTCTTGAGGTAATCCTGCATTCAAAGATGACCAATTGCCTCCATTGTTGCGGGTGATCCAGACATTGCCGTCGTCAGAACCGGCATATAGAGTTCCAAACTCAAATGGAGACTCTTCAACTACTGTCAAGGTTGCAAATGGTACATTTCCACTTTTCTTGTTTTTAGTTAGGTCCGGTGAAATGGTAGTCCAAGTACTCCCTTGATCCAAGCTCTGATAAACATATTGCGAACCCATATAAATGATGTCCTGGTTATGATGGCTCAAACGAGCCGGAGTTCTCCAGTTCCATCTGTTTGGAGTATTTCCAATATCATGGCCCGGTGTGATTCTTTTTCTATCTCCAGAACTTTTGTCTATCCTGAAATAATTTCCAAATTGGAATCCCGTATAGACGATATTGTTATCTCTTGTATCCACGGCGACCACCATTCCGTCACCACCCATCAGAGATTCCCAAGGAGCTGAAGGGTCATTTTTTGAGCTTCCAAACCAGACTCCATTATCCTGCATACCTCCATAAACATTATATGGACGGGCATTATCTGTCATGATGGAATAAAATTGAGAAATAGGCATCTGCGTGTTGAGATGATCCCATCTCGCACCGCCACCATAACTCCTATATAAGCCTCCGTCATTTCCTAATAAGATATGTTTCCCATCTTTAGGATTAATCCACATGGACTGATGGTCTGAATGTGGTCTTCCTATGGAGTCTGTTCGGGAGAAGTTTTTGCCTCCGTCTCTAGATACCATCAAAGGCACACCTAATACGAACACCTCATTTTCATCCTGAGTATTTACCCGAATTTCTCCGAAATAATAACCGTAAGTATTGTACAGCCTTCTTAAATCTGATTCTGAAACTTTTGTCCAGGATTTACCTGCATCTGCAGATCTGTAAATTTCAGCGCCTTTGATTGGTGCATCAAATAATGCAGCGTTGGCATCATTGGAATCCCCATTGTAATTCGCTATTTGAGCCAAAGTGATTTTACCTGTTCGAAGCTGTCTTTTTACCTCTTCAGCCGTGTACTTACTGGCAAATTGATTTCTGCGTAAAAAAGAATTCAATCGCTTTTCTTCCAGACCCAAAGCTTCAGCCAGGTTCATTTGTTTGAAATCATCAAATTTCAAGGGATTTTCCTCTTCTTCTCTTCTTTGTCTAGGTTCCTCTTGGACCTGGTCAGATTTTGCCTGATTATCTAATAGCGCATAAACTACATCGGGATTGCTCTGTGCAAAATCAAACCCAATTCTTCCCACAAATTCATCTTGAGGAAAGCCAGCAACTGCCTTTTTCCAGGTGTTTCCTCCATCTTCAGATCTCCATATCGCAGAGCCTTTGCCTTGACCGACGAAGTCATGTGCTTGTCTGAATCGCTCCCAAGAAGCCGCTAATAATATATCAGGGTTAGAAGGATGAATTTTGATATCGATGATCCCTGTATTGTCATCTATGTATAATACTTTTTTCCAGCTCTTACCCCCATCAGTGGTTTTGAAAAGCCCTCGTTCCTTGTTTTTGGAATACAGACTTCCCATGGATCCCACCCATACAATATCAGGGTTAGTAGGGTGAATTTGAATCTGTCCTATATGCTGCGAATATGGAAGGCCCATGAATTCCCAGGTTTTTCCTGCATCTGTAGACTTGTAAATTCCTGCACCGGCATAAGTGGATCGGGAAGAATTATTTTCTCCAGTTCCTACCCATAAGATATTATTATTTGAAGGGGAAAGGGCCATATCTCCAATTCCCAAAGCTCCTTGATGGTCAAAAATAGGGGTGAAGGACTGTCCGTTATCCTCAGTTTTCCAAACTCCTCCTGAAGCGGCAGCTATATAGAATGTATTGGGGTTTTGCGCCACCTCGATATCTACAATTCTCCCTGACATGTTGGTAGGGCCGATATTTCGGGCTTTAAATGATTTCAATGGCGTAGAGCTAAACATCTGTTGATGTTTTTCCATAGACTCCTTGAATGCCTTTTCGCTGGTGGGTTTGATATCCTGAGCCTGCAGGCTGCTAAAGGTGAGGATTCCAGCAGCTAGAATCAGGTAAGTTGTGGTTTTTTTCATATGGTTTTCTCTGATTGAACAGGAATATAAGCATAAGCGGGCAAATCCGAATGGAAATGCCCGCAAGAGGAAAAGGTGGATGTTGAATGGTTTTATTTATTCACTAACCTAGTCTTGTAAATCACTGAGTAATCATTTTCAGCTTCAGAAAAATTCAAAGAAAACCAGATTTCTTCTCTAGAGTTGACTTTATTCAAGTTTCCAAGAATTTCAGGGATTTCAATGAGTTTGCTAATTGATTTCCCATCAAAAATCACCAAGCCTCCTTTGTTGAGTTTACCTGCTTCATCGAACATCTTATTAAAATCAGATCCAGCTTCTGAAATTATTTGATTTGCAGTTTCATCATCGAGGCCTGGTAGATAAGAAATCAAAAGTTCTTCCTGATTGAGGCTCAAGACGGAATTGATAGAACCTAGGAAAAAGTCCCTGGCATTGAAGCCTCCATTTGTTGGCTTTTTATCAGTATTTCTTCCTTGGAAATTTGGGATAGGGATGGGCTTTACCAATGGAGGATTTTCCAAGTTTTTGAGTGAGTAGCTGAAGATTTTCGCTTCATTACGGAAACTCAAATGAAGCGAATCTCCACTTACAGTAAAACTGCAATAAAAATCGAGGGCGCCGTACTCTTTGGTCTCGCTGTTAAACTTGGACTCTTGAGGAAAGGGGATGATTGCTTGATATTTTCCTGTATTCAAATCAACCATTTCCAATCTTTTTGATTTGAGCTGTAAATCGATTCCCTGTTGACCCAGATCGGAAAATCTACCGGGCATTTGAACAATTACTTGATTTCCCCAAACGTAATGAGATTGACTGGATGGAATCACCAAGCTGGATAATCCGGTGAATTCAGGTTTGAAGGAATCTGATCGTTTTCCATCCAGCGTGTAGGTTGTCAGTCCATTACTTCCAGGTACGAGGTATTTCTCATTATCCATAAATTTTGCTACTCCTAGACGATTACCCAAAATCTGATCAGGACCTTCTTGACTTAGGTTGTATTGGTGAAGAATGGTTCCTTTTTGATCCGTAACTAGGATATCCTCTGTGTTTTGATCAATTAATAAATAGCGATTTCCCGCAGGATTGATATCCATCAAAGTAAGATTTCCCAAATAATCCACAACTAAAGAGTCGTAGATTTCAAATTGCAATTCTTGCTCACTGAGGGGAGTGGTTGGTTTTTCGCTTTTCTCTTGACTACACCCAATCAAAAGAATAAAAGCAGATAGAAAAATCAGTAGTCGGTTTTTCATTTTCGCTTGAGTTGAAGTTTATAAAAGATTAGATAATCCTGCTCTTCGCCTAAGTATTCATCATGTCGTAGAGCATAAAAAGGCTTATTGAGTGACTCAATATTTAAGATAAAATCAATTGATGGAGGAAGAATTATCTCATTAGAAAGTCCACTTTCGGGATGATAGATTTTCAGAAATTGCTTTCTGAAATCTGGATACATGGGGTAGTTTTCTGGTTTTTTTAAGTCATACTGTTGAAAAATTTCTTCTGAAATTCCTCCATTGTAATACACTACTAAAGTATCTTCCATGGAATATAAACTTTCAATAGTAGCTTCATACATTGTATTGCCGGATACGTATCCAACTGGTTTCTTTTGTCCTTCAATGACATGAAATTCGCTCGGTTTAAATGGAATGCTTTCCAGCCATTTACCTTCCTCAGCCAAAGAGTAGCGATGTACTTGAGGGTCGTTGCCAAGAGCTAGATATAAATAATCACCGGAGATAGAAAACTGGATTGAAGGTGTATCAAAAAATAGGTCAGAATTAAACTTAGAGGTTGGCGCCAGCCGGATTAGAGAATCAGAGGTTTGTGAAGCTGGATCAAAGAGCTCTAAGAGTGGGTAATCTCTATAAAAGTGCTCGATATAAGGACTAATTCCATCCCTCCCAGGATACCAAAGAAGAATTTTATCCTTCCAGAAACCAATGTTTTTAGCATTTCTCCTTCCACCTCTGGACTCTGAAATAAATGGCATTTCATAGTTTTTTAAAAGGTTTAAATCCTTGTCAAAGTGGTGAATTACTTCCCTGTAAGTAGAGGCATATAATTCATCATTCTCAGATATTGCAGTACTTGAGAAAAAATAAACTGCAAAAGGACCTTGTTCAGGATAAGTTTTTTGGGAAATAATTTTTCCTAAAGTATCAAATTTCACCAAGCTATTAGTGCTGATGTCCTTAAGGTAGCCGTAACCATTTTTAAAATCAGCACTCCAAATTCTTCCCAAATAATCAACTTGAATCGAGTCTACAATTTCCAATTCCCATACATTAGACTCAGGAGTATTTTGTTCTATTTCAGTCTTACAGGCAAAAAGGCTGATTGAAAAAAGGCAGATGCCTAGAATATTATTCTTCATATTACAAAAAAGAAAGATGAACGCTAAAAATAGTCAAGGATGACCTAATTAAAAATTATTAGTTGTCTAATTATGAGGGTTATTATTATTTTGAAAATAATAAATCTGATTATCTGTAATCATGCCAGTTGCCTTATTTTCTTTGCTTGACAGGCTAGAAGACCGAAGACCGAAGCTTCAGGATTCTGATCCTTTTAGCAGACAATTAGCCGTATTTTTGTCAATACTTGTAAGAAAGCGGATATCCATAATAATAAATAATCAAAAAGTCTAGAAACTGTTAACGTGGAAGACTCTTCTAAAAAGGCTGAGTAAAGGTCTATCTTTTATTTACTCTCAACTCTCATTTGATTTTCCAAGAGTTCCTGATTTCGTATTTCAGCAGAAAGCATTTGGGCATAATTTCTACCCTTTTTTAAACCATATTGGGTGTATGCCTGAGATGCATAATCATGAGCCATGTGTAGGCTTCCTAATACTTCATAACCTACAGCAATATTATAAAGTAATTTTGCACTGGTCTTATAATCAGCTCCAACTATCCCTTCCTCCCATGTTTGGATGGCTTCTTCCCATTTTCCAACTTCTGCAAAGCGGTTTCCATTCTCCAGTGCTGGTTGAGTTTTGGACTTTCTGAAATAGTCTCGGCTAATACTAACAAACATCGGGGCGATTTTATAAGCATAACCGGAGCCGGCAAGCTCTCCAACTATCCTAGTGGCATCTGCTTTTGCAATCAGCATTGCGAGAGCTTGAGTTTTGGTCTCTGCTTCAGCAGTCCAAGTATTGGTTTTTTGAAATCGTTGCTGGTCAACAATCGTTTTGTTTTGAGGATCATACAGTCGAAATCCTGCTGAAACGTTAGCTACCCCTTCTAATCTCAATCCTTTGACTTCTACTGTTTGCGCATCTTTTCCTTCCCCAACTGTTTTTTTGATGATTGCTTCTTTTTCAGTGGTGATAAAATCAGAATTGAAATTTTCAAGAGCTAAAACGGCGTCAGCCTGATATTGCTCACATAGTCTTTCTATTGTAAACCAATCCAGAGGTTGGGGGAAAACCTGCCCAAACATTCCACCCGTGAGTCTTTGGTTAGCACGTTTGATTTGATAGCGCGGGCTTGTATTCAGCTGTTGCTGTAAAGTGGCCAAAGTAGCATCTATGCTGTTTCTTACTTCAAAGGGCATTTCTCCAGTAATCAGGCCTTCAATGACATTCACCATTTCATTTTGTGGCTTAGTTCTGTCCACAATAACAATGGTCTGAACAGATGAGGGTACATTGATAGGGGCTGGTGTCAATCTTGTGAGAGTTACGCTCTTGGAGCAACTCATTGAAACAATAGCGAGAGAAATCACTAAGAAAAAAGAGACTGGTTTGAAGCTTTTAAACATAGAGCTGGAATTTTCCGGAAAAATAGATCAAAAAAAATCCACAGAAAATAACCTGTGGATTTTATTGGGTTTAACCTATCAAATTGCCTTCATCATCCCACTGGGCGACTTTGGCTCTATCTTCAGGTTTAAGGTAGAGAGTGCTATATTTTTCCGGATTGGAAAGGCCATGCTTGTTCAGAACTTCTTCTGGTACTCCGTCCCATACATTTGGCTGGTTACCTTTGTAACCCATATATTTCCAGCCTGCCTCTGTGGTAAAATACCCAGTACAGGTAAGATTTCTCAATAGGTTAAACCATTTCACTCCTCCTTCATAGGCAGGATCTGCTTTATCAGGCCAAGCTACTAATTCTACAATTTCAAGAACCTGATCTTTAGATAGCTCATTAAAAGGTTTTCCGAATTTTTCATCCGCTTCAAAGTCCAGCCACATCAATCCACCTCTCATAGGCGTCTGATAGTTGGGTTGGTCGAGCATCATGAAATCCATAAAATCTGTCACTTTAAGCTCCGTCGCAGCAGGAGATTCATTGTCAGCTGGCATGATGATATCAATCAGCGTGTCAAGTTTTTTGCGCTCATCATTTGTGAAAAATTGATCAGCCAGTAATTTCGCATCCCTGATTTTTTCCTCTTCAGTTCTTCCTCCCGGAGTTCCTCCGGTCAATACAGGCTCATGAGCGATGCTGCTATCTTCAGGATCACAGCCTGTCATCAGCAAACCTGCCCCCAAAGATCCTGTAAAGAGTAATTTTAGGTTTTCTCTTCTGTTCATGGCTTAGATATTTTTCTTTTTCAACTGATCAACTATATAATCTGATGTTCTCCATGAAAGAGCCAAGATAGTCCAGGTTGGATTTTTGTCTGCCTGTGATACAAATGACCCAGCATCTACTACAAATAAGTTTTTGCAGTCATGTGCCTGACAATTGGAATTCAACACAGATGATTTAGGGTCATTTCCCATTCTGGTAGTTCCTACTTCATGGATAATTCTACCCGGAGCAGCCAAACCATACTTGCTTTCCGGCCCAGGTTTTTTGCCTAAAAGAATTGCTCCGGCATTGGTCAGGATTTCTTCAAAAGTATCCTGCATGTGTTTAGCTTGTTTGATTTCCTGATCTGTCCAATTGTAGTTGAATCTCAAAACAGGAATTCCATATTTATCCACCACATTGGGGTCTATTTCACAGTAATTGTCATAACGAGGAACGCTTTCACCCCGTCCTGACATGCCTAAGGTAGACCCGTATATTCTTCGAATGTCTTTTTTCAATCCTTCACCATAGCCTCCATTTGGACTAGGGTTTCCAAACTCATCTTTGATATACTGTCGCATACTATCCATACTCATGCCTGTGCCATAGGCTGGCTGACCCATGCCTCCCCAGTATTCGATATGGTAACCCCGGGCGAAGTCTAGTTTTTTGTTATCCAGCCACCATGGAGTATACATATGCATACCTCCAACGCCATCTTCATTATAGCGTTCACGATCGATCAAATCAGGCATGATACCCATTCGATCAGCTCCGGTAGAGTCATGGAGATACCTTCCTAATGCACCGGAATCAGCCCCAATCCCATTCGGATGGCTTTTGGATTTGGAGTTCATCATAATTCTTGCGGATTCGCAGGCCGAAGCTCCTAATACTACTACCCGAGACTTCAACTTGTATTCCTTCATATCCATTTTGGAAACAAAAGATACTCCAGTTGCCAAACCTTGGTCGTCTGTGGTAACCTTTCTCACCATGGAGTGAGTATAAAGGTCCACTTTTCCTTTTTTCATAGCTGGGTGCACCAAACAGGTTCCTGCTGAGAAATCCGCATATGCCTGACAAGCCCGATTACATTGAGCGCAAAAAAAGCAAACACCCCGCTCATTGTTGATAGGTCGGGTTAGCATGGAAAGTCTGGACGGAATCATCGGAATAGCAGCCTTGTCTGCTCCTTTTTTGATGAAAAGTTCATGTAGTCTAGGCTTGGGAGGGGGTAAGAAGAAACCATCAGGTTCATTATAAATGCCTTCTTTAGTTCCAAAAACTCCAATCAGCTTATCTACTTTGTCATAATATGGTTTGACATCTTCGTATCCAATCGGCCAATCATCTCCCAATCCATCAATGCTGGCTCTTTTGAAATCATTAGGTCCAAATCGCAAAGAAATTCTTCCCCAGTGATTGGTTCTCCCACCGACCATTCTTGATCTAAACCAATCGAATTGGGTGCCGTCTTTTCTGGTATAAGGTTCCCCTTCAATATCCCAGCCTCCAATTGCTTGGTCAAAGTCTCCGAAAGGTCGGATTCTTGTTCCAGCACCCCTTCTTGGCGATTCCCATGGCGGTCTAAGTTGTGTTCTGTCCTCGTCTTTGGCAGGGTCAAAATCTCCACCTGCTTCCACTACGGCAACGGATAATCCTGCTTCAGAGAGAACTTTGGATGCCATCCCGCCACCGGCTCCGGAACCTACGATGATCACGTCATAAGCTTGTCCGGATTCTTTGATTTGAAAACTCATTTTCAAAAATTTTTAATGAAGTTGAAAATATAGAGCAAAAATTTCGAGTATAAAAAGGAATTATCGGAGAATTTTGAATTTGATCTACATTGTAAAAAGCCTTTTTCAATTTGTATATTGCTTAGTGCTCAATCCCCAATTAGAAAGATTCGGAACATTATGGAAAAAAAATGCTTTTATTTAAAATAGATTTTTGTTTTTTGAGCTATAATTTAAATTCTACTCTGATTTTATTGCTTGCACCATATGTCGAAATGAAGGATATGGTTTTCTATTTCTTGGTAATTAAAGGAGTATGAATGCTTCCTTTAAAATCAGAACACTTTATAAGTGATTGGATTTCAGATAATTTCAATAAAATTATAATTTTGATTAACCATCAACTAAATAGCATTGTGTATTAATGAAGAATCAAATTCTAATTAATTTTTGTCCGACTGGAATGGTCCCACAAAAATCAATCACACCACATGTGCCAATTTCTCCCCAAGAAATAATAGAACAGACTCATGAAGCTTACGAGTTAGGTATTACTATTGCCCATTTGCATGCAAGGGATGAAGAGGGTACTCCTACTTATAAAAAGACAACTTATAGGGATATTTTTGAGGGGGTAAGAAAGCATTGTCCGAAACTTATAATTTGTGGCAGTAGTTCAGGCAGGAATTTCAGCGAGTTTGAAAAAAGGTCTGAGGTAATAGAGCTTCAGCCAGATATGTGTTCATTAACACTTTCTTCTTTAAATTTTTTGAAGCAAGCTTCAGTTAACGACCCAGATATGATAATTGCCTTAGCAGAAAAAATGGAAGATAATGGTGTTGTTCCTGAATTGGAGTGCTTTGACTTAGGGATGATCAATTATGGAAAATATTTAATAAAAAAAGGCATATTAAAAGGACCCTTTTATTGGAATTTGCTTTTTGGAAATATTGCTGGTTTTCAACCAAGTTTAATCCAAATTGGAACAGCGATTCAGGAAATCCCTGAGAGTCATATATTTTCTTTAGGAGGACTGGGAGAACACCAATTGGCGGTTAATTCTATAGCTATTGCTCAAGGCTACGGTGTTAGGATAGGATTAGAGGATAATATTTGGTGGGATGAAAAAAGAACACGCCACTGTACTAATTTAGAGCTGGTTAGGCGAATTCACGACTTAATCGTAATCCACGGAAGGGAACTTCTAACCTCAGAAACTTTGAGAAAAATAGGTTTTTTTAATAAAAAGAAATTGGAGAAAATTAATTTACCAGTTTCTTCCAATTAATTAATAGTGGAATATTTAGGAGAAGAAAAACAAATTAACCAACTAATCCCTCTTGTTTCGGTCTGTGTTCCTGCATTTCAGCATGAGCCTTTTATCGAAAAATGCCTTGAAAGTATCTTAAGACAGGAAACAAGTTTTGATTATGAGATTTTGGTAGGAGAAGATTGTAGCACAGATCGAACGCGTGAAATCTGTATTGCCTTAGCTGATCGGTACCCGAATAAAATTAGGTTGTTTCTTAGAGATGAGAAGGAAAAAGGCCGTAGGAAAGGAAAGTGGAAAGGAAAATACAATCATATGGCCCTTCACCGAGAAGCAAGAGGCAAATATATTTGTATTTGTGATGGAGATGACTTTTGGACGGATCCAAAGAAGCTACAAATGCAAGTAGAGGTTATGGAAAAGTATCCGGATGCCTCGATATGTATTACCAATACCTTAATTGAGGGGAATGAGAAAGATCATATAATGGATCTCCCCTCAAATTTCACGATTTTTACACCTTCGCAATTACGCAAAAAAAACTATTTGGGACATATAAGTAGTTGGATGATGAGGAATGAAATGGATATTTTGCATCAAAAGAAGGTTTTGGAAAAATCCTCCTATCTAGATATGCTCATTTTTACTTTTTACAAGCTTCGAGGAAATACCATCTTTATCCCAAAAGTTACTTCTTGCTATGTGAACAACCAAAGAGGGATTTTTAGGTCAGCATCAAAAAAGAAGAACCATTTGGAAATGTATAGGATTAATTGGCTTCTATTTTACTATTTGCATAAAGACCCTATTCATTTTCTCCGGTCTTTGTTATATCAATTAAGAAGATATTATGTCAACTTCATTAAATCTTGAAATGAATAATTTGATTTCTAAAGAAGGTTTGATATGAAACAGATGATTATACTTGGTCATAGTAATGGAGGGATCCCGATCTTGGTTGATCAAGCCAAAGAAGTATTAGGAGTTGAAAAGTTTATAGTAATTAAAAACCTCGATCTACCTGATATTGAATTAGAAAAATCCGGATTCTCAATAAGCTTTCTCTCAGAAAGGGATTTTGATTTCTCTAAAATAGGCGGCAGGTCAGTTCAATTTGGGGTTCATAATTGCCCTGCAAAAAAGATCCTTTTTGATCATTTCAACAGCAAATATGGGATTGATAAATCAAGCTATATTAGTCTAATCCATCCCACTTCCTATATGGCGCAATCTGCAAAAGTTGGAACGGGAGCATTTGTCGAACCATTGACTGTTATTTCTTCTTTGGTTCAGTTAAAATTCGGAGTGACAATCAAACGCTCTGCATCCATTGGACATCATTCTATCCTTCATGATTTTGTTTGCATTAACCCAGGTGCAGTTGTTTCTGGCTTTGTTGAGGTTGGGGAAGGAACAGTGATAGGTTCTGGTGCAGTGATTTCCAACAATATCAAAATAGGAAGTGGTAGCCTCATTGGCGCTGGAAGCGTAGTGACTAAAGATATTCCGGATGGAGTAATCGCCTTTGGAAATCCTTGCAAAGTAGTTCGAGAAAACCAAAACTGAAATTCGTTTTACTTCCAGTTAAAGTAATTAATCAATAATTGATTGAATAAAAGGCCATACTGTTTCAAATACTATTTGATGACCTTCCTCGGTAGGGTGAATTCCATCTGGAAGATTCAAGTCTGGATTTCCGGCTACTCCTTCCAATAGGAATGGAATAAGGGTTACATTTTTTTCTTTGGCAACCGCAGGATAGATTTCCTGAAATTCTTTAGTATACTCCTGACCCATATTAGGTGGAATCTGCATGCCAGCGAGGATGATTTTAGTTTGAGGATATTTTTCCCTGACCTTATCTATAATGGCATTTAAGTTACTTTTGGTCTCACTCAGTTGAATTCCTCTCAAACCGTCATTACCTCCAAGTTCCAAGATGAAGATATCAGGCTGATCTTCCAAAAACCAATCTAATCTGCTCAAGCCTCCTGCGGTAGTTTCTCCACTCAGCCCTCCATTGATTACTTTATAATTTAGATTGAGACTATCTATCCGTTTTTGTACCAATCCGGCGAATGCATCTTCCTGGTCTATACCATATCCAGCTGTCAGGCTGTTTCCAAAGAATAGAATGGTTTTTTTATCCTCTTGTTGCTGTTCTTTTTGAGATGATTCGATATCGTCCACCTTTTGAGTTTGTTTCGATTCCGAACAGGAGAAAAAGGCAAAGCTTCCAAAGATTATAAAACTCAGGAATAAGAAGTTTAATTTTTTCATAGATCAGTTTACTTGTTCTAATTAAGGCATTTCAAAGAAAAAAGTTCGCGCTAGCGAAGGAAAAACTACCCAAGGCTGATAATTAAGCAGATTTTAACAGTTCGGAACCAAATATTACCAATCAGCAGTTTATCTCAAGTATATCCCTGCTTTTATTTTAACTTAGAAATCACTCTGTTAAAATCCATTTTAATTTAACAAAGGATCTTTTAGGATCGTTTTACTAGTTTATACCCGTTTCATCATCCAACTCTATGACTATACTTTCAATTAAGAATTTGAGTAAAACCTATCAAAGCGGAAGTCGAAAGCTGACTGTTTTGGACCAGGTAAATTTTGATATCAATTCCGGAGAAACCATTGCCATAGTAGGGCCTTCCGGTAGTGGGAAAACCACCTTATTGGGGCTTTGTGCGGGTTTGGATTCCTCATCAACTGGATCTGTGGTTCTCAATGGAAAAGCTCTGGAAAGTCTTTCGGAGGATCAAAGAGCTGCTGTTAGAAGTCAAGACGTTGGTTTTATATTTCAGAATTTTCAACTGCTACCAACCCTGACTGCCTTGGAAAATGTAATGGTTCCTCTGGAGCTCAAAAAGCGAAAGGACGCCCGGGCTAAGGCAATGGAGTTATTAGAAAAAGTTGGCTTAAAAGATCGTGCAACTCATTATCCTACCCAGCTATCAGGTGGTGAGCAGCAGCGGGTTTCAATCGCTAGGGCATTTGCAAATGAACCTAAAATACTTTTCGCAGATGAGCCTACCGGAAACTTGGATACAGAAACCGGGGAGATGATTGAAAAGTTGATTTTTGATCTAAATACAGAAAAAGGCACCACTTTAGTACTAGTGACCCACGATTTGGAACTTGCCGGAAAAACGCAGCGAATCATTCATATTAAGGGTGGAAAGATACAGGAGGATGCAAATGCCTGATTTTGGATGGATAGTTAAGATGGCTTTCCGGGATTTTCGGAAAAACATCTCCCGATTACTCTTGTTCGTTTCCTCCATTGTAGTTGGAATAGCAGCCCTTGTGGCCATAAGTTCCTTTGGGGAAAATCTTACCCAGGATATTGACAATCAGGCCAAAGAGCTTTTGGGAGCTGATTTGGTTTTGGAAAATAGCAAGCCGATAGGTGACCAGCCAATTGATTCGATAGCAACCCAAACAGCTTCTGAAGTGAATTTTGCCTCCATGGTAGCCTTCCCTCAGACAGGTGCCAGTAGACTCACTCAGGTTAGAGCCTTGGAAGGAGCTTTCCCCTTTTATGGATTTCTAGAAACTATTCCCGCAGAAGGAGATGCCGATTTTCGCTCTGGAGGGAAGAAAGCTCTGGTTGAAAAAACGCTCATGGCGCAGTTCAACGCAGAAGTTGGCGACTTGATCAAAGTAGGAGAGGTAGAATTTGAGATTGCCGGCGAACTTCAAAAAGTACCCGGCCAAACTGGAATCACGGCTACCGTCGCTCCGGCTGTCTATATTCCTCTGAAGTATTTGGAAGAAACCGGATTGGTTCAATATGGAAGCCGGGTCCAGTATAACCGATATTTCCAATTCACTCAAGGGACGGATGTGGAGGCATTGATTGAGCCATATAATGAACAATGGGAAATAGATCGTGTGGATGCGGATACTGTGGAGGACCGAAAAAGATCCACCGGAAGGTCCTTTGGTAATCTTTCCAATTTCCTTTCTTTAGTGGCATTTATTGCTCTTTTGCTGGGCTGTGTAGGTGTGGCTTCAGCAGTCAATGTGTTTGTCAAAGAGAAACTAGCTTCAGTGGCAGTTTTGAGATGTCTGGGGGTTTCCTCCAGGGATGTACTTTATATCTATCTCTTTGAAATCAAAATCATGGGACTAGTAGGAGCAATTTTGGGTGCTTTTTTAGGCACACTGCTTCAATTTGTACTTCCCGCAGTTTTTGCTGATTTTCTTCCTGTAGAGGTCACGGTCGGAGTCTCTTGGCTTTCAGTAGGATTTGGGATAATCACGGGGCTTTTTGTTTCTGTGCTATTTGCCATGCTCCCTTTACTGAAAGTTCGAAATGTCTCCCCAATGGCAACATTAAGACCTGAAACTGCAGATTCCGGGTTGTTGAAAGATCCTTTGAGATGGTTAGTGATAATTGGAATTCTACTTTTCATCTGGGGTTTCAGTTTTTATCTGCTGAAGTCGGTACAATTAGCCTTTGGTTTCTCTGGTTTTGTGGTCTTTGCTTTTGGGATTCTCTGGGCTGTAGGACAATTGATCATGTGGGCAGTACGGAAATTTCTACCGATATCATTGAGATATACTTTAAGGCAAGCTTTAGCCAACCTTTATAGACCCAATAATCAGACTATATCCCTGATTGCTACTATAGGCTTGGGGACTGCTATGATTAGTACCTTGTTTTTCCTACAAAACCAACTGTTGGAGGAAGCCAAGTTTGCCGATAAAGAAGATCAGCCCAATATGCTGATGTTTGACATTCAAACCCCTCAATTGGAGAATGTGAAAAGCAAACTGACTGACAGGGGTTTGAGGATTCTGCAGGATGTACCAATTGTGACCATGCAGCTTAATGAAATTAATGGGATTGATAAGCAAGAAAACGAGGAATTGTCGGAGGAAGAAGATTATTCCAGATGGTTATACAATAGGGAGTTTAGAGTTACCTACAGGGATACCTTAATATCTTCTGAGACATTGGCGCAGGGGGAGTTGATCCCAACCGGAACTAGAGGAGATTCTATATTTGTGAGTTTCGCCAGAGATTTTGCAGAAGGAAATAATCTAAAAATCGGGGATGAGATAGAATTCAATGTACAAGGAAGGCCTATCAAAACCTATATTGGGAGTTTCCGGGATGTGAAATTCAATCAGGTTTCTACCAATTTTCTGGTATTATTCCCAACAGGAGTTCTGGAGCAAGCTCCCAAATTTCATGTCATTATTACCAAAACCAAAAATGATAGGGAGTCTGCGGATGTTCAAGCTGAGATTGTGAGAGAGTTTCCCAATATTTCAGTAGTGAATCTGGGTGCAATTGTAGAGACCTTGGAAGATATTCTCAATAAAATCAGTTTTGTGATTCAGTTCATGGCTTTCTTTAGTATTGCCACGGGCATTTTGGTCTTGATTAGTTCACTAATCATCAGTAAGTATCAGCGAATGAGGGAGAGTATTCTTTTGAGAACATTGGGAGCAAGTTCTTCCACTGTCCGAATAATCAATACGATGGAATATTTCTTTCTAGGTTCCTTAGCCTCTCTATCTGGGATTATTTTATCCTTTGTCGCTACTTGGCTTCTAAGCTCCTTTGTTTTTGAAATGAGTTTCCGTCCTGCTTGGGGAGCTGGTCTGGTGCTATATTTGGCAATTACTGGATTGACCATCATCCTAGGTTGGTTGAATGGTCGAAGAATAATTAATCAGCCTCCAATGGAAATATTAAGGGGGAATGGGTAATGGTTTTTGATCAAAAGAAAAGCCTCTCAGACAAAATCTGAGAGGCTTTTTTGGTGGAGCTGGCGAGATTCGAACTCGCGTCCAGATAAGGAAACACCGTACCGTCTACATGCTTAGTCACCGATTGGGTTTTCGACCAAACTATGCTGGGTGACACACCTGAGTTTGGCTTAGCGATTAGAACTTAAGCCTGCTTAATCGCATCGAAGGCCGCAGTCCAGTCAAGTCGACACCTCAATTCCATCCGGACCAGACAACGGATGGTGAGATGTGGCCGGGGAATCACTGTTTGTGACTCAACCCTTTAAGCGATCTATCCTAAAAGGTTAGATTAGGCAGCCATGGCGTAAGTATTTTCGCCATTTATGGTTCGTATGAATCTTTCAAGGCCGTACATACTCCAGCCTGCATGCAAGCCCGATCTTTACACTTACTGTCAAAACCGGTCAGCCCCATTTGCTAATGAGAAGACAAAAGTAATCTAAATTTGGTTCCGTTCAACGGGAACTAGGTATTATGTAAGAAGGGGGGAGCGAGAGATGAGAAATTAGAAGCGAGAGGCGAGAGGCGAGAGACGAGAGACGAGATGACAATGCCTGAAAAAAGTTGACACATTTTGTTGGGACGATAAACCAAATAAGATGACAAAAAGATTTCAACTTAAAGCTCAGCGGATTTTCAGTGAGGATTTGCGTAGGCAGATTGTAGGTCAGATAGAACGGAAAGAGTTAACAGTTCTCCAGGCTGTTCGTGAGTACGGAATAGGCGGAAAACAGACTGTATATACTTGGCTTTACAAATATTCGACTACCTTGAAGAAGGGGACAAGAATGGTTATGGAAAAAGACAGTCAGGACAACAGGGTTCAGGTATTAAAAGGTAGGATCAAGGAGCTGGAAGCTGCTTTGGGACGTAAATCATTGGAGGCAGATCTGTACCGGATCATAGTAGAGCAGGCATCAGATGAATTTCGTGTGGATTTAAAAAAAAGTTTTGGCGATCCAGCATCAAAGTCTCAGAAAAAATGATCCATCCGTATTCTTTTGAGATCAGCTCAGCCTGTAAGATATTGGGTTACAGCCGTCAGTCCTATTATAAAGTTGCCGCTGGTAAGCCAGAAATTGAAGATGAGGTCATTCGGCTGGCAGAATTGAACCTGCGTAAAGTCCGTAAAACTTGTCCCAGCCAAGGCTGCCGGAGTATGTATGAAGAGTTTGGTGATCAATTGCCCATAGGAAGGGACAAAAGTATAGCGTTATTTATGGAGTTGGGTTACCGTGTCAAATATCCCAAACGTTATGGGAGAGCCACACAATCAGGTACCGGGAGTTTTCTAACCTGCTGGTTCAGAAAGATGTGAATGGAGTAAATCAAGTCTGGCAGGCAGATATGGCCCATTATCTATACGGAGACACTAAGCTTTACACGATCTATATCACCGATGTGTACAACCAAGAAATCGTAGGCTATGGAGCTTATGATTCCAATCATGCACTTAATTATAGAGCAGTGATGCGAAAAGCAATCAGCAGAGCCGTGGGCAATGGAGTAAAACTCAAAGGGATGATTCATCATAGCGATGGAGGCAAGCAGTATGAGAGCGAGGTATACAAGAAGTTGTGTAATCGACACGGAATTCTTCAAAGTATGTGCATGTACTCTTACGAGAACCCCTATGCAGAGAAAACAAACGATCTGATAAATAGTGGATACTTGAATTACTGGAAGCCAAAGAAACTTGAAGAATTGAGAAAATGTCAGAAAAAAGCAGTCGCTGACCACAACAAGAAAAGAAGAAAGAAAGTACTCAATGGACTTTCTCCCCTCCAATATAAATCAATGTTGCAAACTCAACCTTCAATGGCATATACCTTGAAATTGAAGCCCAGAAATCCTGAACAACCAAGAAAAAGAGTACCTCAAAATATAAACAAATTAACAGTTCACAAGACGGAATTGTGACAACCAAAATCAGGCAAGGTCAAGAAGCAAGAGGTTAGACTATAGGGTAGGGAAACGAGATGCGAGAGGCCTAGCTACTTTATCTTCCAATTTTAATTTTAAAATCATTCAATAAGATATTCTTCAATCTCAGTCCTTTATATAAAATCTTCAATTTTGCTCAAATTTGAAGAAGGCTGAATACCGAGATTTTTATATCTTGCGGTGATGGAAAATTTCGTCGTTTCGGCAAGAAAATATAGACCGGCTAATTTTAAAAGTGTCGTGGGGCAACAGCATATCACCACTACACTACAAAATGCGATCAAGAATAATCACCTTGCTCAGGCTTTTCTTTTCTGTGGACCTAGAGGGGTTGGTAAAACTACCTGTGCACGAATACTTGCCAAAACAATCAACTGCGAAAATAGAGGGGAAGACCAAGAAGCTTGCGGAACCTGCGAATCCTGTGTTTCTTTCCAAAACAACTCATCCTTCAACATCTATGAGCTAGATGCAGCATCCAATAACTCAGTCGATGATATTCGAAATCTTGTAGATCAGGTTAGGTATGCTCCTCAAAAGGGCCAGTATAAAGTCTATATCATTGATGAGGTTCACATGCTCTCCAATCAGGCCTTCAATGCATTTTTGAAGACTTTGGAGGAACCTCCTAAGTATGCTATTTTCATTTTAGCAACTACAGAAAAGCATAAAATTATACCTACTATTCTTTCCCGCTGTCAGATTTTTGATTTCAATAGAATTCAAATCAAGCACATTGCGGATCATTTGAAGCATATCGCGGACAAAGAAAGTGTGAGCTATGAGGATGAAGCGCTTCGCCTGATCGCCACCAAAGCGGATGGGGCATTGAGAGATGCACTTTCCATATTTGACCTGATTGTGACCTATTCTGCAGGTCAAAAAGTAACTTACAAAGAGACCATTTCTAACCTTCACATTTTGGATTACGACTACTATTTCAAAGTAGTAGATGCCTTATTGGAAGGAGATATTTCCCAGTCTTTGTTGATTTTTGATGAAATTCTTAAAAAAGGCTTCGATGGGCATAATTTCATCGTTGGACTTTGCGAGCATTTCAGGGATTTGTTGGTAGTGAAAGATCCAGTGACTATAGATTTGATTGAAGTTTCCGAAAATGTCAAGGAGCGATACCTTCAACAAACCCAAGCAGCCAGTCAGTCTTTTTTACTTTCTGCTTTGAATGTTGCCAACCAATGTGACATTCATTATAAAACCAGTAAAAATCAGCGCCTTCATGTTGAGTTGGCTTTGATGAAAATGGCCAAATTACCTCAGGCATTGAACCTGGCTGCATTGGCAGTGGAGGAATCAAAAAAAAAAAGCCTGAATAACGGAAAAGCGGTAGAGGAAAAACCCTCCGAAATCCCGTTAAGTGCTGATTCTATTAAGGGGAAAACTACCCCTGTTCAGAAAACAATTTCGATTCCAACCAGTCTCTCCCAGACCAAAAAACTGGTCAAAGAGTTTGAACAAAAAAATACCCAGGCTGCAAAACAGGCAGAGGATTTGGTAGAGTTTGTTTCTACCGTGGAGACTACTAAGCCTTTGACTCAGGAACTCCTAGATCAGCATTTGCCTCAGGTCTTAGAACATTTCAAAAAGCAAGGGAAAAGTCTGGAATTAGCCATTCTCAATCAACCAATCAAGGTCAAGGAAAATGAAATGATCTTGGAAGTGATGGGTCATGTTCAGGAAGAAAGAGCTCATTCCATGCGTCAGGAGTTAATGACCCTGATAAGAAACTTAACTGGTGCAGGAAAATTCCAGCTATCCTTAGAAGTCAAGGAAGAAATCGAAACTGCCAAAAATAAACTTTATACGAGTTCGGATAAATTCAATTATTTGTTGGAAAAGCATCCAGCTTTAAATGAGTTCAGAAAGAAGTTTGGACTGGAGACTGATTTTTAAAAATCCAGAGAGATTCCAAAATTGATCAGGTTTTGCAACTGTATAGCCTGTTTGGATGTGCCATCATCCTGCTTGATAAATACCTCCTCATCGTAGATTAGGACCGTTTCAATCCTTGTGGAAATGTATTTATTGACTTTCATTCGGATGGTGGAATTAAAGTTGACCACCATGTTTCCGAATCTTTCATAATTGGAAAAGAGGTTAAGATCTGCCTTCCAATTGACATTCTCCATCAAGGAAATATCGGCGACTGAGGTGGCCAAAGACATCCCGGCTTCAGCTCTTACATTTTCTCCAGGCGTAACACCAAAGGCTCCTACATTACTGAGAGAGTCATTCATGACAATGGTAAATCGACCCGTGAAAGGTGAAAGGATGACCGATAGCTTGCCTTTGTTTGGATAGGTTTTTCTATAATTCAAACCTGTGGAGGACTGAATATAGCCTGGAGAAAGCAAGTCTGATATTTTGGTTCTCAAATCGTTTTCACTTCCAGCCGGCCTACTGTATTTGAAGCCTTCGAGCAACTGAGTTCGGGCATCAATCTGAGTGGATAAGTAGAGTTTTTCTGAAATCTCCCGTCCGTAATTGCTGACAAATATGAAGTTGTCATTGGTCTTTCTGGTTTGAAAAGCTCTATCATTCTGCCTGTTAAAACCTAGATTGATATTCAACTGCGTGTCCCAGACCTTTTTGTCTTTCTTGTAGTTGGCATAAAGGGAAACTCCTGTATTGAGAGCGAATGAACTGGTACCACCTGCTGCCCAGTTACTCAAAGTAGACTGGACAATATTAAGGTTGTAGTTACCTCCAGTTTTCCAGAAAACTTCCTTGACAGGTTCATCAATCAATAAGGAATCACCAAGCATCAACAGTGTATCCCCGTTGATCAGTACAGTATCGGGAATAATCTGTATATCTTGAGCTAAAATCTTTCCGCTCAGGAGGAAAACCAAAAGTCCTGCTAGGAGAAGTAATCTGGGCATGAAAAAGGTCGAAATCAGGGCTTGAAGATAGTTAATTTCTGTCCAACGCTGATAATGTTCTGGCTTCCGATTTGGTTCCAAGTTTTCAGCTGATCTACTGTAACGCCGTATTTTTTACTTATTGCATATAGCGTTTCTCCTGGAGATACGGTATGAGTCATTTTACTTGGCGTATTGCTATAGCTGGGCTCAGAATCTTGGGTAGAAGAATAATTGACAGGTGCAGTCTGATTTTGAGACTGAGGTTCCGGCTGAGATTGAGCTACTCTTACCGGAGTGGATGCAGGCACAGATACGATAGGAATTTCTTCCCCTCTTTTTCTGTGTTCCTGCAGGCTCAAGACCATTCCTGCCTTCAAATCTTCATCCCTTCTGATTCTGTTTTTTGCCTTCAAAGCTGAAAGCTTGATTCCATATTTTTGAGAAATACTCCAAAGAGTTTCTCCCGGCTGGACAATATGAGTTTCAATTTCCGCTTTAGACTTTTTCTTTTCAGTGTAATAATATTTTCCAGCTTCTACTTTTTCTTCCGGATCCAAGTCATTCAGTTTTCTGAATTTCTTCTCTTTAATTCCGATTTTATCGGCAAATTTTTCCAAGGAAGTCGTATTTGCCGCTAAAACACCATCCAACTCGTTGACAGTGATCTGATCAGGCTGAGTAGCCTTGGTGGTGTTTCCTGAAATTCTAGGGTAGGAGTTTGCCTGCTTATAAGCCGGATAATATTTTTCCTCAGCTTTACTTTTTTGACTTGGTTTGGTCTGGCTAGGCTGTGACTCGATCACAGCAGGTTTGTAGTCCAATTTTCCTTCTTGGATATAAACCAAAGAAAACCCTCTGCCGGCCGGAATTTTTCCGTTGACGGTCCATTTGTTCATTTCTTTTAGATGCTCTTCTGAGACTTGGTATTTTTTTGCAAGTTCCTTGAGCGAGGTGGGACCTTGTACCTGAACTTCAACCAAGCGCTGAGAGTTGCTGACCAGCATTCCACCGATTTGGTTTTCAAACGCGACTTTGTGAGCAAGGAATTTTTTAAAATACCAGTGAGAATTTCTATCAATATCAATGATTCGCTGACTATTATATCGGTTTCCAAAATAAGCTTTAGCACCGCCTAAGCCCATTTGATAAGAAACCAAGGCACACATCCAATTATCAAAAGTGTTGTTATGCTTTTTTAAATAAAGGGCTGCTCCACGAGTGGAGTTTACTATATTTTTTCTGTCATCAATTTGGCTATCCACTCTCAAAAAGACTTCCTCTGCGGTGCCTTGCTTAAACTGCCAAAAGCCTACCGCATTGGAGGTTGAGACTGCATCAGGGATCAAACCACTTTCCTGAATCACCAGGTATTTTAGATCCAAAGGAACTCCAACGCTTCTGAGCTCCCGTTCTACGATTGGCATGTAAAGATTTACCCGCCCAAGCTTTACTTTGAAGTAGCTCGGGTTTCGGTACAAGGCATCAACATCTAATTGAATTTCTCTTCTAGCCTGAGGATTGATTCGGATAATCATGTCTGCAAATTCCATCTCCGCAGGCACCTGTGGAATCTGTGCCAGAATAGGAGTGGAGGCTAAAATGAAGCAGGAAAAAATGAAAAATTGTAAACTTTTGAAATTCATGCTCGGTCGTCTTCTGATATCAGCCCTGCATGAGCAAAAATGATTCCCATTTTATGAAATCACAGTTTTCTTGCCATTAAGATTCCATCCCTGATGGGTAAAATACTGTTTTCTACTCGGGAATCTTGGTGAACCTTCCGATTGAACTCCAATATTGCCTCGGTGTCTTTGTCTAATTTTTTCCTTCCTTCTGGCAATACTTTTCCAGACCAAAGTACATTATCTGCCAAAATGATACTCCCTGAAGGCATTTTATCGATCACCAAGTCGTAATAGCTAGAATAATTGAATTTGTCAGCGTCTATAAAAACAAGATCAAAGGGGCCTTCCAGATTGGGAATAATATCCAATGCGTTGCCTAATCTGTAGTCTATTTGTGATGCAAGACCACTTTCTTCAAAAAATCCCCTAACCATGGTTTCCAACTCGTCATTGATATCGAGTGTAATTAGCTTTCCACCTTCAGCCAGTCCTCTTGCCATACAAATTCCTGAATAGCCAGTGTAGGTGCCGATTTCCAAAATCGTTTTCGGACGAAGCATTTTTACAAACAGCTCCAGGATTTTTCCCTGTAAATGCCCTGAAATCATTCTAGGCATCAGGACTTTGGCCTGAGTTTCCCGGACAATTTTTTTCAAAAGAGTATCCTCTTCTGAAGTATGGGATTCACAATAGGCTAATAATTCGGGATCTATAAACTCCATGTTAATTCGGTAAATAGGTGAGATAGCTGAGTTGCTCTGGATTGAAAATTTCCTCGGCTATTGCTAATACCTCTTCGGCTGTGGTGATTCTTATTTGCTCAAAGATACGTTCCAAAGGGTCTATTTTCCCATGATCGATCAGACTTTTGCCAAATACAAGCATCAAAGCAGCATAATTTTCTTCTGCCATTGCCATTTGTCCAATAGCCTGCTCCTTAGCCATATGAAGTTGCATGGTTCCCAATTTTTTGGTTCTGAGCTTATGCAATTCACGATGGACAATCTGAGTGGATTTTTTTAAGGTTTTTTCTTCTGTGCCAAAAAATATCCCAAAGAAGCCAGTGTCTGAAAATGGTTGATAACTAGACTCAATGCTATATACATAGCCATATTTTTCCCTTAAAGCCAGGTTGAGCCTGCTGTTCATGCTAGGCCCTCCCAAAATATTATTGAGAAGAAATAGCTTATATCTATTGGGGTCATGCTGTGAATAAGCAGGTCTGCCTAAGGCACAAAGGGATTGAGTAATGTCCCTGTTTATAGTTTTGACTTGAGGCGCATATGTATGAAATGCACTTCTTGCATAAAGTGTCCTTTTGGGTTGTATTTCTGACAAGGGGCCTTCAATTGCCTTTAATGCCTTAGAAAAGGAAATGTTTCCTACGATTGAAAAGACTACCTGTGAAGTGTCAAGCCTTGTGGATATAAAATCAAAAAAATCCTGCTGGCTGAATTTAGATACGGTTTCTTCAGTGCCAAGAATGTTTCTTCCCAAGGAGTGGTTTTCAAATACCAAAGCATCCAGTTCATCCTGAATGGAGTCATCAGGAGAATCTCTATACATGGACATTTCTTCCAGGATTACTTGGCGTTCTTTCTCTATTTCTTTGGTAGGAAAAGTACTGTTGAATGTGATGTCGAACAACAAGTCAGCTGCCTTGGAGTAATGCTCTTTGAGTACCGATGCGTAAAAACAAATTTTTTCTTTGGTGGTATAGGCATTCAACTCTCCTCCCAAAGACTCCAGGCGATTGATGATGTGGAAGGTTTTCCTTTTCTTGGTTCCTTTGAAAGCCATGTGCTCCCAAAAGTGGGCTAAACCTTCCTGTTCTTTGGTTTCATCCCTACTGCCTATATTTAAGACAAATCCGCAATGCACAAGTCGGGTATGTGTGACTTCCTGATGGACTATGCGGATACCGTTGGCTAGTTCTTTAATTTGATACATCTTAACTCTTTGAATTGAAGGTAGTAAAAATTCTACCTTTTAAACTCCCTACGAATAATGTTAAGTTTGTCTGTCGAAGTTCAATTTTGGTTCTTTTAAACAAGGAAATTCTAAAAGGGGTAATCCTTAAGAAATTAAATCTAGAGATTTTATGAAATATACACCTTTACCATCGGCTTTGTATGTAAAAAACAGGGCAAAGCTTGCAGCAAAAATGGCAAAAAATTCTGTTGCAGTTCTCAATTCCAATGACATCATGCCTACCAATGCGGATGGTACGATGAGATTTAGGCAAAACAATGATCTTTTTTATTTATCAGGGATTGATCAGGAGGAAAGTATCTTATTAATTGCCCCGGACTGCCCTAATCCCTCCATGAGAGAGGTGTTGTTTTTGCGAGAAACAAACGAGCATATAGCCATTTGGGAAGGACATAAGTACACGAAGGAAGAAGCTCAGGAAGCGTCTGGCATTGAGAATATCCAGTGGCTTGCAAATTTTGATCAGGTATTCAATACAGTGATGGCTTTATCAGAGCGGATTTATTTGAATACCAATGAACATCTGAGAGCAGGAGTAGTGGTTGAGACACGAGATGCCAGATTTATCAAAACCTGCAAGGAAAGATTTCCACTTCATGAATACGAAAGACTAGCGCCTATTATGCATGAGCTGAGAGGAGCTAAAGAACAGGCGGAAATAAATCAATTGCAGATTGCTTGTGATATCACAGAGAAGGGTTTTAGAAGAATACTCAATTTCGTTAAACCAGGTGTTACAGAATTTGAAATTGAAGCCGAATACTTACATGAATTTGTAAGAAATAGGAGTAAGGGCTTTGCCTATGAACCAATCATAGCATCTGGTGCATCTGCTTGTGTACTTCATTACATCGAAAACAACAAAGCTTGCCAAGATGGAGACTTGTTGCTTATGGATGTAGGGGCAGAGTATGGTAACTACAATGCAGATATGACGAGAACTATACCTGTTAGTGGCCGATTTTCAGAAAGGCAAAAGGCAGTGTACAATGCAGTATTAAGAGTGCAAAAGCAGGCGATGAATATGCTCAGACCTGGAGTGACTATTCAGGATTATCATAAGGAAGTTGGCTTGATCATGCAATCCGAATTGATAGGTTTGGGTTTGATTGATATGACGGATGTAAAAAATCAGGATCCGAATTGGCCTGCTTATAAAAAGTACTTCATGCATGGAACTTCCCATCATTTAGGGCTAGATGTGCATGATGTAGGTACTATGCACGGGCCTATCACTCCAGGGATGGTATTTACTGTTGAGCCTGGAATTTATATTAGGGAAGAAGGTATTGGTATTCGATTGGAAAATAATATTGTTATACAGAAAGATGGATATTTCGACCTGATGCGGAATATTCCAATCGAAGCCGATGAAATTGAGGAAATAATGAATTCTTAAAAAATCTTCTGAATTATGCCCCCACAACTTGAGACAAGTCTTGGGGGCATTTTTATTTCCTAACTTACTTCCATTGAATCTCTGCCATCACAGGAAAGTGATCGGAAGGATATTTCTTTCCATAATTGTCTGTTAATATTCCATGACGTATAACCTTAATCGGGCCATTGACGAAGATGTGGTCAATAATTCCGTCTGGCATTTTATTCCAGTCAAACCCGGTAAATGTTCCAGCAGGGCCGTACGCTGGAATTTCTGAGATTAACCGTGCATCTTTCCAGCCAGGAGCAGAAGTGATGGTGGTATAGGCTGGGTTGTCAGGAGTCACATTAAAATCCCCCATCCAAATAACCGGGAGTTTTTCCTGGTTGATAGCATTGATTTGTTTCAAAACCAATTTGCTGCTTTCCTCTCTGGCTTGCTGACCGATATGATCATAGTGAATATTGAAGACATAAAAGGTCTGGCCGGATTGGTCTTTAAATTTACCCCAAGTACAAACCCGATTGAGGGCTGCGTCCCAACCTTTGCTCGGGCGCTCAGGAGTAGGGGAAAGCCAAAAAGTCCCATGATCAAGTAATTTATAGCGCTGAGGGTCAAAAAGAATTGCTGAAAATTCTCCCTTATCTTCTCCGTCATCTCTTCCAACTCCTATGTAATCAAATTCCAAGTTGGACTCCAACTGTTTGACTTGATGAATCAAGCCTTCCTGAATGCCGACAATTCCGATTTGATGAAACTGGAGCAAAGAGACTACATGATGCTGCCTGTCCTTCCATAAATTTCCCTCGTCTCCTGGGTTATCCCAGCGAATATTGAAAGTCGCAATTTGATGTTTGTTGTTTTGAGCGATGCTGGCTGAAGCACTTACAAATGCGAGAAAAAGACAAAGAATGATTGATTTTAACTTCATTTTGGAGGAACTATATGGTCAGAAAAGGTTTATCTATTAAAATTGAATCATAAATTGAAGAAATGAAAACCATTTATCCCAAAGACCTAGCCACTCAGGAATTTCACGCACTTTTACAGGGTAGTATTGCACCACGGCCGATTGCTTTTGCTTCCACCATAGATAATGCGGGAAATGTAAATTTGAGTCCCTTTAGTTTTTTTAATCTATTCAGTACTAATCCGGCTATTTTGGTTTTTTCTCCTTCCAGAAGAGTGAGAGACAATACCACCAAGCATACTTTGGAGAATGTTAAAGAGGTTCCGGAAGTAGTCATCCACGTAGTTCACTATGGGATGGTAGAGCAAATGTCTTTGGCAAGTACTGAATATCCCAGAGAGGTAGATGAATTTGTCAAGGCTGGATTTACGGCAATTCCTTCCACCGAAGTTAAGCCGCCACGTATTAAAGAGGCGAAAGTTGCTTTTGAGTGCAAGGTGAATGAGGTGAAATCCTTAGGGGATCAAGGAGGGGCTGGTAATTTGGTAATTTGTGAGGTGATTGCAGTTCATGTAGATGAAGAGATTTTTGATCAAAATGGTGTAATTGACCCAAACAAAATTGATTTGGTAGCTAGACTTGGAGGAAATTGGTACTCCAGAACGAACGGAACCGCACTTTTTGAAATTCCAAAGCCCTTGAGGACTATGGGGATTGGTGTTGATCAAATTCCTGAAGAAATCAGAAATAGCCCAGTTTTGACTGGTAATAATTTAGGGAGGTTAGGAAATGTAGAGCAGCTTCCTAGTGCTGAGGAAATCAAGGTTTTTGGAGAGAGTCCCATTCTGGAAGAAATGAGGTTGAGATTTAAAAATGATTATGAAAGCTGGATCTATCATATCCATGAATTAGCAAAGCAATTATTGGAAAAGGGAGAAGTAGAAGCTGCCTGGAAAACATTGCTTCAAAAGCTTTAAAAATTCATAAAGCATAAAAAAAGCCTCCGTTTTGGAGGCTTTTCTTATTTAATGACTATATCCTGAGGCATTCTGACTTGAATTCCCTGATAATGTTTCAGCTTATTTACTTTTTGATAAAGTCCAAAGTGTTCTCCCAATTGCGCTTGAAGGATTTTTGTTTCTACGCTTTCGCCCAGATCTGACATAATCTGCTCAAACCAAGGTTTGATCGTTGGATAATAAATAACACGGTAATCATCTCCCGCCTCTATTTTGGCCACAGCAATTTCAATTGCTTTATCCAGTCCACCTAGTACATCCACTAAGCCTCTTTCCAAAGCTTGATTTCCAGTCCAAACTCTTCCTGAAGCAACTTCTTTCACTGCATCTGGACTCATTCCTCTTCCCTCAGCTACACGCTTGATAAAAGTGTCGTAACCATCTTCAATGGAGCTTTGTATGATTGATCTTTCTACTTCTGTCAGATCTCTTCCGGGATTCATGAAATCAGAAAGTTGACCCGTGTTGACCACATCTGTAGTGATACCCAACTTGTCATTGATTAGCTCTTGCACATTGAACCATAAGCCAAATATTCCAATAGAACCTGTAATGGTGTTAGGTTGAGCGACAATAGTATCTGCAGGTGCGGAAATATAATATCCGCCAGATGCTGCTACTTCGCCCATGGATACAATCACAGGCTTCACTTTTTTCGCTTCGGACATTTCTCTCCAAATTACCTCAGAAGCTACAATTGATCCTCCAGGAGAGTTTACCCTCAATACAATGGCTTTGATGTCATCATCTTTTCTTGCCTTTCGAATTTCTTTGGCAAATTTTTCTGAACTGATCACTCCATCAGCTTCACCAGAGACTATTTCCCCTTCGGCGATGATAACGGCGATTCTATTTTTGGAAGTAATATTCATGGATTTTGCTACCGAACCTAAATCCGTAGCATTGATACTTGGAATGTCCTCATCCTCTTCTAAGCCTAGCTTTTCCCGAAGTTTGGCATGTACCTGATCTTCGTAGAGTAGTTCATTGACCAACTGATATTTCACCGCATCTTCCGGCTTTCTGACTAGCATCAAATCATTGATCAAGGTCATGCTGTCTAATGCCACAGATCTGGAGTTTGCTACCGCTTGAACCATCTGGTCATTGATATCATCCAAGAAATATTGGGTTTGCAGGCGGTTTGCCTCACTCATTTTATCTAAAATAAATGGCTCAACGGCACTTTTGAATTCGCCTACTCTGAATACTTCCGGCTCTATACCCACTTTTTCGAAAAAGCCTTTTAGAAATATTACTTCAGATGCCAAACCGTTGAAATCAATTCCTCCCAAAGGATTCAGGTAAATCTCATCTGCAACAGATGCTAAATAATAGCCACCTTCTGAATAAGCTTCATCGTAGGCAATGATGAATTTTCCGGACTCCTTAAAGGCTTCCAGTTCTTCCCGCAACTCCAATAAATTAGCCTGTCCGGCTATAATCAATCCGGTATTCAAATAGATGCCTTTAACTTTTTCATTGGTTTTAGCTTCACGAATGGCTTTTTTCAAATTGACCAAACCTGCAGTCATAGGATTGCCAAAAGGATTGGCAAATTGGCCAAATGAAAGTTTATCATCACTGGTACGCTCCACCAATGTTCTGCCATTCAAATCCAGGTGTAAAATGGTATTTTCTTTAACTGTTACTTCCTTTTCTCCAGTGGAGGCAACTATTCCTATTAATCCCAATAGGAGCAAAAAGCTTAAAATACTGAATACAAAAAGCCCGATGATGACGGCTAATACGTTTCCTAAGAATTTCATAATGAATACATTTGAAGTAGCTAAAATAGGCTAATTTGACGAGTCAATAAAGATAATTTCCTTCAGATTATGAATAATGAGGTTGTATTGATTTTGGGAGGTAATTTAGGTGATACCTTGACCCTGATTGAAGAGGCGAAAAAGCAGCTTCTTAATCTTGGAGAACTAAGAGGTAAGTCCTCTATTTATCGAACGGAGGCTTGGGGAAATGTGGCTGATCAGGATTTTTTAAATCAGGTAGTAGTGATCTCTACAGCCTTGGAACCTTTGGAGTTTTTGAAGGAAATTCAAGGAATTGAAAAAGTATTGGGTAGAAAGAGGTTTGAAACTTGGGGGAATAGAACCATGGATATTGATATCCTGTATTGGAATCAAGAAGTAATTGACCATGAAAATTTAAAAGTGCCACACCCTTACTTGCAAAGAAGAAAGTTTGTGCTCATTCCTCTGGTCGAAATTTTACCGGATCAAATTCATCCAATATTAAATCAAACTAATTCCCAAATCTTGGAAGCTTGTCCAGATGAGTCTCTTGTTGAAATTTTGGAGCCATAAAAAAACTGCCTTTTATTAGGAGGCAGTTTTAGGTTCTTAAAGTCCTGAAACTTGAGCTTCGGGATGAATTTTTTTAACCAAGCCCTGCAATACTTTTCCTGGTCCACATTCCACAAAATCCACAGCGCCATCTTTTACCATGTTTTGTACAGATTGAGTCCATTTCACAGGAGCAGTTAGCTGAGCAATCAAATTGGCTTTAATTTCAGATACATTGCTGACCGCAGTAGTACTTACATTTTGGTAAACTGGGCAGATTGGCTCGCTAAATGTAGTTTCTTCTATGGCTTTCTGTAATTTTTCTCGTGCAGGCTCCATTAAAGGAGAATGAAATGCTCCTCCAACAGGTAGGGGCAATGCTCTTTTGGCACCTGCTTCTTTCATTTTTTCACAGGCGATTTCAATTCCTTTGTTTGATCCGGAGATGACTAATTGGCCTGGACAGTTATAGTTGGCAGGAACGACCACTTCCTCAGTAATCTGGGCACAGATTTCCTCTACTTTTTCATCTGCCAATCCCAAAATTGCAGCCATGGTAGAAGGATTGATTTCACAAGCCTCTTGCATAGCCATAGCTCGCTGATAAACTAATTTCAAGCCATCTTCAAAGGCCAAAGTGCCATTGGCAACCAAAGCAGAAAATTCACCTAAAGAATGACCTGCAACCATATCAGGATTGAAGTCGGGGGTGGTTTTTGCCAAAATCACAGAATGAAGAAAAATTGCCGGTTGTGTCACTCTGGTTTGCTTCAACTCCTCATCAGTTCCGTCAAACATGATATCGGTGATCCTGAATCCCAAGATTTCATTCGCTTTTTCAAAAAGCGCTTTTGCTTCTGGGTTTTCTTCGTAAAGTGCTTTTCCCATTCCGGGAAACTGGGCGCCTTGGCCTGGAAAAACAAATGCCTTCATGCGTTTTTATTTGTTGAGAGGGCAAATATAAGATTTTTCCTTTTGGTGGATGGTTAGTCCAATTCGTTCAACTGCTCAAAGTGATCTTGGAAAATTTTCCGCTTATTTTCACTTACCCAGCGGATAAAAGCCTTCACTGCAGGGGCATGCTTTTTTTGCTTCAACCAAACCAATTTCCAGTCAGCTACGATAGGAAGTCCCTCGAATTTCAGAATATGGATGCGTTTTTCTTTGATTTCGTTGACCATGGAGTAGGAGGAAAGAATGGAAGCACCCAACCCAGCCATGATGGCTTGTTTCACTGCCTCGTTGGTAGCTAATTCCATTTTACTGTTGGTATTGATATCCCTGTCATGAAAAAATTTCTCCATCATCACTCTTGTTCCAGATCCGCTTTCTCTTAAAATAAAGGGAATTTTATCCCATTTATTTTCACTGATTAATTGTTGGTATTCTTCGGCTTTTTTTGGCGAGCAGGCTAAATACCATTTATTTTCCGCGATGACGATGCTTTCAAGGTTCATTTCATCCGGAGCAATCGATACTAGTGCCAAGTCAGTGCTGTTCTCTTCCAAATGAGCCAACACTTTAAAGCGATTTGATACCTCCAGATTGATTTCAACGTGAGGATGGATTTTCATGAAATCAGCCATCAGATAGGGGATAATGTATTTCCCTGTTGATACAGCGGAGATTCTGATTTTTCCGGCCAATAAGCCTTTTAATTCCATCATTCGCTGTTCGATCTGATCCATTTCAGCGAAAATCCGCTCCGACATATCGACTAATTCCTGACCAAATTCTGTGATGTGGATTTTCTTGCCAATGATTTCAGTGAGCGGTACATCAAAATTCTCCTGTAAGTTTTTCAGCTGTACCGAAACAGCCGGCTGAGTCATATTCAAAGCCTTTGCTGCCTTGGTAATGCTTTGGAAGTGAGCAATGCTACTTAATGCTTTCAGCTGATTCAGAGAGATGTTCATAATCAAGATTAATACAAAAGTAATAAACGATAAAAAAATATTATGTTTTTGTTTTTTTTAATCTTTCTCTTTGGAATCTTTGTAGCATGGATTTCCAGATATTGATTAATAATCTCACCAACCCGAGCCTTTTGTTCTTCGTGTTGGGAATTTTAGCGGTCCGATTCAAGAGTGATCTGGAGATACCCGCAAACTCTGCCAAGTTCATTGCGCTATACCTGATGTTGTCCATCGGCTTCAAAGGAGGGCAGGAATTATCCCACAGTGAATTTGATATATCAATTGTTTGGG
This sequence comes from Algoriphagus sp. NBT04N3, assembly GCF_019443765.1. Lineage (NCBI taxonomy): Bacteria > Pseudomonadati > Bacteroidota > Cytophagia > Cytophagales > Cyclobacteriaceae > Algoriphagus > Algoriphagus sp. NBT04N3. Next base: position 3,090,484 of record NZ_CP048415.1, on the reverse strand, counting down.
CCCTTTTATTTGGTCTGACACTTTCAGCGGGAGTTCCTTTTTATACCTTTTTTATTTTGAGAAAAAGATTGGGAACACCCAATGCTGCGGCAATCTCAGCAGCTTATGGCTCAATTTCAGCCGTAACATTTGTCGCCGCAGTTGCATTCTTGGATATACAAGGCACTTCTTTTGGAGGACATATGGTTGCCGTAATGGCCTTAATGGAGGCTCCTGCAATTATTTCAGGTGTAATTTTATTGAGGAAATACTCTGATTCCAAGCCGGAAGGAGGGATGAGACAAATTGTGAAGCATGCTTTGACCAATGCTTCAGTACTCCTGATTTTAGGAAGTTTGGTAATTGGTTTTATAGCGGATGAAAAGCAGGCAGAAGGAATTAAGCCCTTTGTGACAGATATTTTCAAAGGCTTCTTGGCTGTCTTTTTATTGGATATGGGGATAAGCAGTGGTAGGAAGCTGAAATCCTTTTTTAAATACGGTTACTTCTCTACTGTATTTGCTATTGTAGTTCCTCTAATCAATGGTTGTATCGTGGCCTTTATCAGTCATTGGATTGCCCCTGAATCTGGTGATAGATTCATCTTCTCAATTTTGGCTGCTTCGGCATCCTACATTGCGGTTCCTGCTGCGATGAAATTAGCAAACCCCGAAGCCGATGAAGGACTTTATATCCCAATGGCATTGGCAATCACATTCCCATTCAATATCACCTTTGGAATGCCAGTTTACTGGATGATTATACAGTATTTCTAAATCGGGCTATTTTCCGGAGATAGAAACTTTGCCCTTTCTTCCGGTTTGGGTAATCGGCAAGTGTTCTTTTTCCCAAACCATTTATACCTGTTTTTCCCAATCCAATCATAAACTGGGTCTCTTAACCATTTGGGTAAAATAAGTAAGGGATAAAAAATTGGCCAAAGTCCAGCGAGATGTTTGGAGATTTTTAAGGCAGCTGTACTTCGGTAGAAAACTTTTGAGTCCTGGATCAGCACCAAAGAGTCTAGGTAATCTTCTTTAACATCAAATTTTGAAAGAATTTTTTTACTAAAATCATCCTGCAATGCTCCCACTAGAAACTGATCATTTTTATCATTTCTGATTATAAAATCAATGGAAGCATTGCAGAGATTGCAGACTCCATCAAAAAAGATGATGGATTTACTTTGGCTCATCGAAGGATTTGAATGGTTCCTTTGAGTGTTCGCTCTCTTAAGCTCGGGTCTAATACATCGAAGAATACTTTGCCGGAATAGAAGTAAGTACCAGCCGGTAAATCATTTCCGTTCTTGTCTCTTCCATTCCAGCGAATGAAAATGTCATTCTCGTTGGACTCCAGACTATTGTAAGTAAATACTTCAGCTCCCCAACGATTGACAATCATAATCTCTACCCCAGTCACAAATCGTGGACATTGAGAGAATGGATTGTCAAAAGCAGAGAAGGTATCGTTCAAGCCATCACCATTAGGTGTAAATGCATTTGGTAAGACATAATTAGGACAATTATCCACACAAACTATATTACTTGGCTCACTTTCATTGCCGGATCTATCAATCGCAGTAATGTAGTAGCAACCTCTGTAATTTGGCAGATTGTTAATTCTCGTGGAAAGCTGGATAGCAGATAGTTGGGCTACTAATTCAAACTGGCCTTCTTCACCATCTGGTGTGAAGTAAAGTCTATATCCTGCCAACTCGTCATCGCACTCTCCTGAGAAATCAGGCTCCCAACTTAAGTCATGGAAATAGGTGTTGGAATTGCACGGTTGCTCCGCCACGTAAGCACTACATTCCGGCCCTTCAAATGTCAAAACAGGTGGACAAGGCAACCTATTGTCATCCGGTTCTGCACAGATGATTTGAGACTTGTTCTCCAAGGGATACTCCAGTCCCTCAACATTATATGCCCCCTTGGTGATGACATAGTAGCAGTATTCCAATTCTTTTTCCAAAGGGACTCCATTGAAGCTTCCATCATCCAGGAAAGTAAAGCCCGAAGTAGTGACATCAACTTCAGCAATCAGTTCAAAGGTATCTGTATCCTGTGCATCTGCATCAGTTCTATTTCGGTACACCTCATGTTTAAATTCGCTGACAGAATTATTCCAGGGAACAGTAAAGCTCCAATTCAGCTCAATAGCTTCGTTGATTATGGTAGGTTCTAGCCTCACTGAAGATGCAGAGGAGGATGTATCAATTTTGGTGTTATTGTCAAGTAATACTACTCGATAATTATATACCAGATCCTCGGTATTCAGTCCTGTATCAGTAAATAAAGTATCAGAGGTAATGCCCAAACTGGTTCGGTTTTGATTTCCTGTAAAGCCTTCACTTCTCAGCAATTCGTAGGAATAAGGTCCGGGGAATTGAGTCTGATCTATATCATAAGGGGGAGTCCATTTGATAAATATTTCCCCATCTTGAGTATCTGTTGCCTCTACGCTTACATTGGTAATAATAGGAACGTCCACGTCAATCGTGATACAAATTTCATCAGATACTATGCTTTCCCCTGATCTAGGGGCAGGGAATCCGGCTACCAATCTGTAGCAATATGTATTGCCTGGAGCTAAGCCTTCACCACCGTTCAAATCGGTAAAGCTGAATGTCTGCATGTCGGTAGTACCAATCAACTCATACCCTGGTCGAATACCTGTTTCGCAACTATCAGGCTCATAGGGGTCAGAATTAATTCTTCTCCATATCTGCATTTCTGAAGCAGAATTGGCACAAGCATAAGGATTCCAATTCAATTCTACAGACCTTCCCTGAAGTTGTTCCAATTCATCCCAAACAGGAGGTGGTCCAATCACTTTAATTCTCCAAGTCTTGACATCTACCAATGCCGGTCCGGACCTTGGCTGATCTGTGATTCGAACTCTCACATCATACTCTCTTGCCCGAACGTGATTACAGACCGTTTGCCAATTGAAATTGACTATTCCAGGGCTTGGTTGGAAGGTGGAGACAGGGGCATAATTTGCTGGATTGGATATTTCTAGGGGCTCCCCGAATACTTCTATTTTGATAGGATCTCCATCAGGGTCTTGACCTTGAATTATTTCTTGAATATTGGTTCCTGCTACTACGCAAAGATCCGGTGGTAAAATTAATTCTGGTCTTCGATTATTGGAGTTTTCAATAATGATCTGCATGTCCCGGACTACATATCCAATGCGGGTCCATTTGCCGTCCAGTTTTCGCCATTCTACTATCCTAAAGGCGACATTGAACTGACCAGCAGTACCTGGAGCATCCCAGATAAGATCTCCAAAAATAGGATCCAATCTTAGGAAAGCAGGAGTAGCACCATTTTCTTGGCTGAAGCTAAATTCACTGCTTGCAGGGCTTCTGTAATTATTTACCGGTCTTTGAAAAGCTTGCTTTGGTATGTCTAATTCATATGATAAGCTATCACCATCTGGATCAAAAGCTCCTGGGTTATGAATGTATCTAACATTCACAGCACCATTATCTACCGGAGGAATGGTTAGTACCGGGGAATTATTAACTCCAATAAATGGGTCTATGGTAATCTGAGTTTCTACATAAAAAGGAGTGTCAACCGAATTATCCATATTGAGGGTTAGATCGTTTCTATTGAACTCCTGAAATCTGATTGTGTAAACTCCAGGTCCCTGAAAAGTATGCGAGATAACAAACGTGTATTTTTCGATCTGATTTCCCAAACTTTCTACTAAAAAAAAGTCACTTTGGGTATTGAGCTGTTCTACTCTTCCATCACCAAAGTTGATTGTTCCCGGACCGATTACCACATTGGATCGGGTATCAGTATATCCGACTACCGTAATCCTGTAAGTTAAAGTCTGAACGGAAGTTCTTTCGGCGATGATTTCTCCTGCACGAATATGAGTAGCCCAAACAGTAGCAAGGCCTAAAATGAAGTAGACGAATAAAAATCCGAGAGAAAGTTTAAGCTTCATGGTATTCCCGATTGATCCAATTTTATTTTAAAAACACTAGAAGAGACGAAAAGTTGACTCCTCGTGTTCAATTCTTCGAAATATACTTACGAAATAAAGGGAAGTAAGTAGAAATTCTCCGTAAAATCAAACAATAAAATCAAACAGCCTGTTGAATGAACTCATAGACTGGCTATTTAAAACGATTAAACAAGGATTTTATTTAGAACCTTTTAAAATAAGATCGGAGATTATGAATGGATTGTTTACTAGCTGTTCCACATGTAAATTTGGAGCAGTTATTATAAGACATTCGTTTTAAACTAATTCAAAAAAATTGTATGAGCTGGGTTACCAAAACCTTAAGTAGCACACTGGGAAGAAAATTGATCATGGGATTGACCGGTTTATTCCTCATCCTGTTTTTGACAGGGCACGTATCAGGAAATTTATTGCTTTTCAAAGGCGATGATGGTCAGGCATTTAATATTTATGCCAAATTTATGACTACCAATCCGGCAGTAAAGATCCTCTCTTATTTAACCTACATTTCTATCATTGGACACGTAGTTTGGTCTATCTGGCTAACTAGACAGAATAAAGCAGCCAGACCAGTAGGTTACGCCGTGTCCAAAGCTTCTACTAATTCAACCTGGTCCTCCAGAAATATGGGGATTTTGGGTACTATCATTTTGATTTTCTTGGTAGTCCATTTACAGGGCTTTTGGTATGAGATGCATTGGGGAAATGTACCAACTGTTACCTATGAAGGGGAAGAGTACAAAGACCTTTTCAGTATAGTAACCTTCGCATTTCAGAATGAATTATTGGTTGCAGGATACGTTATAGCAATGGGTTTCCTTGGCTTTCACTTATCGCATGGATTTGCAAGCGCATTCCAGACTTTAGGTTTAAGTCACAAAAAATATTCTCCTGCAATAGAAACTGTAGGTAAGATTTATTGTGTGGTGGTTCCTGCGGTATTTGCCAGCATGCCACTTTATATCTATTTCACTAGCTAATTTAATAGTCCCGTATGATACTAGATTCCAAAATACCTGCTGGTCCTTTAGCAGAAAAATGGACTAAGCACAAGTTTAACAGCAAGCTGGTCAATCCGGCAAACAAGAGAAAGTACGAGGTCATCGTAGTGGGTACAGGTTTAGCAGGAGCTTCTGCGGCAGCTTCTCTGGCAGAGTTGGGTTACAATGTCAAGGCTTTTTGTTTCCAGGATAGTCCAAGAAGAGCGCACTCTATTGCGGCTCAGGGCGGAATCAATGCTGCTAAAAACTATCAAAACGACGGCGACTCAGTATTCAGATTATTTTATGACACCGTAAAAGGTGGAGACTACCGTGCCAGAGAGGCAAACGTGTACCGCCTAGCGGAGGTATCAGTTAATATTATTGACCAATGCGTAGCACAAGGTGTACCTTTCGCACGTGAATACGGAGGTCTTTTGGCCAACCGTTCCTTCGGAGGAGCGCAGGTTTCAAGAACCTTCTACGCCCGTGGTCAAACCGGACAGCAATTGTTATTGGGAGCTTATTCAGCTTTGAGTAGACAAGTTGCCAACGGAAAAGTAAAATTATATCCTCGTACCGAGATGATGGACGTGGTGGTGATCGATGGTCAGGCCAAAGGTATTGTGACCAGAAATCTTATTACCGGCGCCATTGAAACACATGCTGCCCATGCAGTATTGCTTTGTACAGGAGGATATGGAAACGTGTTCTTCCTATCAACCAATGCAATGGGTTCCAATGTAACAGCGGCTTGGAGAGCTCACAAGCGCGGTGCTTATTTTGCGAACCCTTGCTATACTCAGATTCACCCTACCTGTATTCCAGTTTCTGGAGATCATCAGTCTAAATTGACTTTGATGTCAGAATCTTTGAGAAATGATGGTAGAGTATGGGTGCCTGCCTCCAAAGAAATGGCTGAAAAGCTGAGAAAAGGTGAGATTAAAGCAAATGATATTCCTGAGAATGAAAGGGATTATTATTTGGAGAGAAAATATCCTTCTTTCGGTAACCTTGTGCCAAGAGATGTGGCTTCAAGAAATGCAAAATATGTTTGCGACGAAGGAAGAGGTGTGAATGAAACTGGTGAAGCGGTTTTCTTGGATTTCAGAGATGCAATCAAAAGAGATACAGAAGAGGTGATCAGAGCAAAATATGGTAACCTTTTCGATATGTATCAGCAAATCACCGGTGAAAACCCATACAAAGTACCTATGATGATTTATCCAGCTGTTCACTACACAATGGGTGGGCTTTGGGTAGATTACAATTTGATGACAACTGTGCCTGGTTTGTATGCATTGGGAGAGGCAAACTTCTCTGACCATGGTGCGAATAGATTAGGAGCATCTGCTTTGATGCAAGGTTTGGCCGATGGTTATTTCGTAATCCCTTACACTGTGGGAGACTACCTAGCTCAAATCGGACCAAAGCCAGTGGATACCAATCATCCGGAGTTCGAAAAGACCGCGAAAGAAGTGAAGGAGAGAATCCAAAAGCTTTTGAGCATTAAAGGGTCAAAAACCGTAGATTATTTCCATAAGAAACTTGGTAAAATCATGTGGAATGAATGCGGAATGGCTAGAACGGCTGAAGGTTTGTCAAAAGCTAAAGCTGAAATCAAAGCATTGAGAGCAGAATTCTGGAAAGACGTGAAAGTCCTCGGTGATAATGAAGAGCTTAATCAGTCTTTGGAAAAAGCGCATAGAGTAGCTGACTTCCTTGAATTGGGAGAATTGATGATCGATGATGCTTTGAATAGAAATGAGTCCTGTGGAGGACACTTCAGAGAGGAATATCAAACTCCGGAAGGAGAGGCTTTGAGAGATGATGAAAACTTCGCTTACGTTGCTGCCTGGAAATACACAGGTGACAATCAGGAGGAAGAACTCTACAAAGAGCCATTGGAGTTTGAAAACGTGAAGTTGACCCAGCGCTCATATAAATAATCAAGACAAAAATTCATAGTAGTATGAAATTGACATTAAAAGTTTGGAGACAGAAAAACAATGCCGATCAAGGCAAGTTTGTCTCCTACCCTGTAGAGGGAATATCCAAAGACATGTCCTTCTTGGAAATGATGGACGTGCTCAACGAACAATTGACTGAAAAAGGAGAAGATCCTGTACATTTTGATCATGACTGCAGGGAAGGTATCTGTGGGATGTGCTCCATGTATATCAATGGTAAGCCGCATGGTCCTCAGCAAACTACTACCTGTCAGTTGCACATGAGATCTTTCAACGACGGTGAGACCATCACCATTGAACCTTGGAGAGCGAAGGCTTTCCCAGTGGTAAAAGATTTAGTGGTAGACAGATCTTCATTTGACAGAATTATTCAAGCCGGGGGTTATGTATCCGTAAACACAGGTGGTGTTCCTGATGCAAACGAAATTCCTATCCCAAAGAAAATTGCAGATGAAGCGTTTGATGCGGCAACCTGTATCGGTTGTGGTGCTTGCGTAGCAGCTTGTAAAAATGCCTCAGCAATGCTTTTCACTTCGGCAAAGATCTCTCAATTGTCCATGTTGCCACAAGGGCAGGTAGAAAGAAAAGAAAGAGCAGAAAAGATGATTGCTCAAATGGATGCCGAGGGATTCGGAGCTTGTACCAATACAGGTGCTTGCGCAGCGGAGTGCCCTAAAGGTATTTCCCTAACCAATATTGCGAGAATGAATAGAGAGTATTTCTCCGCAGTAGTGAGTAGCGAAAACGTCTAAAATCCATATTAACGAAAAGAGCCAGGTCCGCCTGGCTTTTTTGTTTCTATACATTCAATTTGTGTTTTTTAAAGTGGAAATAGGATTGAAAAGTTATTTTTAACATTAAAACCCAATAAAATTTCAAATTAGAGGCTTTTTTGCTAACTTTGAAAAATTATATTTTAAAATCAATTGATACAAATCCAAAAACATAATGCATTCCATAGATCTCTTGATCTTCCTGATATACATGATCGCCATGCTAGGTGTGGGCTATTTTTTCATGAGAAAAAACACAGGACAGGAGGACTATTATGTTGGAGGCAGGAGTATAGGTAGTCTTCATATTGGATTATCAGTTGTAGCAACTGATGTAGGTGGAGGATTTTCAATTGGACTAGGAGGCTTAGGTTTCGCAATGGGGCTTTCAGGTTCCTGGATGCTTTTTACAGGATTATTGGGAGCTTGGCTTGCAGCAGTTATTTTAATTCCTAGAGTAAAGTCCGACCCGGCATTTGCCAAATTTTTCACCTTTCCTCAGATAGTAGGATATCTCTATAATTCCACCACTGCAAGAGTGGCAGCTTTGATCTGTTTTTTTGGATATTTAGGATTTACCTCTTCTCAATTATTAGCCGGTGCAAAATTGGCTTCAGGTACTTTTGAGGCTTTGGATTTGCAAACAGCTTTATTGATCATGGGTGTGATAGCAGTTGTTTACACCGTGATGGGAGGGCTTAAAGCTGTTATCTACACAGATACTATCCAATGGATTATTTTAATGCTGGGCTTGATGTTTATCGGTATACCCATGTCCTTTCATTATGTAGGTGGATGGCAGGGTATTCAGTCCACCTTACCAGCTGAATTCTTCTCCTTTTCCAATTTAACCTGGCAGGATTTATTCAATTGGGGAATTACTATTATCCCAATTTGGTTTGTAGGAATGACGCTCTATCAAAGGATTTTCGCAGCCAGAGATGTCAAAACAGCCAAAAGAGCATGGTTTATTGCCGGACTGTTTGAATGGCCAATCATGGCGCTGATGGGAGTTTCTTTGGGTTTACTTTCAAGAGTCGCGGTCGAGCAGGGTGCTTTAGAAGGTTTTACTACTGCCATGGATCCAGAGATGGGACTACCTGTTTTGCTAAGCCAGATTTTGCCGGCTGGGATATTGGGGCTGATGATGTCTGCATATTTTTCTGCAGTCCTTTCTACTGCTGATTCATGCTTGATGGCTGCATCCGGGAATTTGACTACAGATTTGTTAGGCAAATATTTAAAAGGAAAGTCCCATAAGTTGGAAATGAGAGTGTCTCAGTTGTTGACACTGTTAATTGGAATAGTAGCTATTGTCATAGCTTGGCAAATGACAGAAGTTCTCAGCTTGATGCTTTATTCCTATGCCTTTATGGTGTCTGGTTTACTTGTACCAGTTGTGGCTGGGCTATTCTTTAAAAAGGATAATTCAAAAGCTGCAGTGGCTGCAATGATAATAGGAGGGGGCTTGACAGCTACCCTTACCTTCTTGGAAGTTGGGCTTCCATTTGGTTTGGATGCCAACTTATTTGGCTTAACTGCCTCTTTATTTACTTATATTAGTATTTATAAAATTGATCAAATCTTTATCCCTAGTAATAAATAATATGATAAAATTAGAAACTCTCTCCGCAATTGATAATGCAACTTTCCTTCAGAAAAATGAAATAGCAGATTTTCTGTTTGAGCATTTGGGGAAATATGGAGACCCTAAAGATGATATTATGAAGTGCTTGGATTATGCACTTGATCAGGGACTTCATGCAGGTGGCTTTGTTGTCATTGCCCGTGAAAATGGGAAAATTGTAGGAACGTTGGTAATGAATAAGACTGGTATGTCTGGTTATATACCTGAAAATATCCTGGTTTATATCGCTGTAGATGCTTCTCAAAGAGGAAAAGGGATTGGCGGAAAAATCATGGATATGGCTATCAAAATGGCAAATGGAGCAATTGCATTGCACGTAGAACCAGATAATCCGGCGAAAAAATTGTATGAAAGACTAGGATTTACAAACAAATACCTCGAAATGAGATTGAATAAGTAAGATGGCTTATCTCACATTAAATAAATCCAAGCTCAAAGACAACTTTGAGTTCCTTAAAAAGAAATTTAACGAAAGCGGCGTCGCATGGGGAGTAGTCTCCAAGCTACTATGCGGTAATAGACTTTTTTTGCAGGAATTGATCAACCTTGGCGTTGATGAAGTTCATGACAGCCGAATCAGCAATCTTGCGATGGTCAAGAAGCTGAATCCAGAAGTTCAGACTGTTTATATCAAGCCTGTTTCCAAAAGGAATGTGGGCAAAATGGTAGAATTTGCAGATGTCTCACTCAACAGTGAATTGGAGACAATTCATTGGATCAGTGAAGAAGCTGTGCTCCAAAATAAAAAGCATAAGATCATTATAATGGTTGAAACCGGTGATCTGCGGGAAGGAGTGATGGGAGAACAGTTGGTTGATTTCTATTCGGAAGTTTTTAAGCTCCCAAATATTGAAATCATAGGTTTGGGCACGAATCTCAATTGCCTCAACGGAGTAATGCCTTCAACTGATAAGTTGATACAGCTTTCTTTGTACAAGCAAATCATCGAACTGAAATTCAATAAAAAGATTCCTTGGGTTTCGGCAGGCACTTCTGTGACTATTCCTCTGATGCTGACTCATCAACTGCCAATGGGAATTAATCACTTTAGAGTAGGGGAGACCCTATTTTTTGGAGTGGATCTGTTTGAAGAAAAAATAATCGACGGGATGCATGGTGATGTATTTGAGCTGCATGCAGAGATCATCGAAATGCAGGAAAAACCTTTACTTCCAGTTGGAAATCTTGCAGCCAATCCTCAGGGAGAGGTGGCAGAAATTGATGAAAGCCTCTACGGACAGACCTCATATAGGGCAATTGTAGATGTAGGACTTCTTGACGTTGACCCTAAGTATCTATTGCCAAAGGATTCCAGCATAGAAATATTAGGCGCTAGTTCAGATATGATTATCATTAATTTGGGAGAAAACCCGAATAAGTATCACGTAGGCGATGAATTGACATTTGACCTCAAATACATGGGGGCTTTGGGTATTTTGAATTCTAATTACGTGGATAAAACCGTCATATAAATAGAAAGCTGGTTAGGCCATTTGGCATCAATTTTGGACTTTCGTCCGCTTACCAACTATTTTATTTATCATGAAAAAATACCTATTGATTTTAGGGTTTGGCTTATTGATGATAAGCAATGTCCAAGCTCAGTCTGGCATCGGTTTCAGAGGAGGTGTTAACTTCTTCAACTTCGGAGGAAGTGATGTTTCAGAAAATGATTACACCAATAGAGCAGGATTCCATGCAGGGATTTATGCCAATTTCTTACCGGATAGCCCTGTAAGCTTGGAGCCAGGTGTATTTTACTCTGTGAAGGGTACGCAAAATAATGATGCATTGAACAGCAGAGCAATTTTGAATTATGTAGATGTACCGGTGCTATTACGTTTAAAGGCCGGAGATAGCTTCAATATATTTGCAGGACCTCAAGTCTCATTTTTACTGGATTCCAAATTTGAAGGGGATTTCGGGAGTTCTACGGTTTCCCTTCAGACTTCCAATGTTAGAGATTTAGATACTGGATTGGTTTTTGGAATTGGTTTCAACCCTGCCTCGGGCTTAAACCTTCAAGGTTCTTATGATTTTGGGATGACTCCGGTTTTTAAGGACAGTGATGCAGATGTTTACAATAGAGGATTTAAAATTTCCTTGGGAATATCTCTTTAAAAACAATAGATGGCAAAACCCCTCAGTCTTACGGAAGATTGAGGGGTTTTACTTTAAAGACAAAATCCACTCCCTAATCAGCTGAATTCCTTCCTCATGGACTGTAGTTCTTCCAATTTCAGGCATTGCAACTCCCACCTCAGTACTCTTCATCCTGTGTAAAAGAATGGATTCATCTGGTTTCCCCGGTAAAATATCATAAGTGAATTTTCCCGCTCCTTTTCCTGCCGCTACTGGAGTTTTATTCAGCCCCAATTTTAAAGGGTCTGTTTCTTCATAATCTAAAAATAACCCTGAAGTACTGGCTGGTCCTTCTGCATTGTGACAATGAGCGCAGTTAATATCCAAATAAGCTCTTGCCCTCAGGTTAAGGGTTTGATTTTTATCCTCGTAATTAATCAGACTAGGATGGCTTAAGGGACTTTCAAATCCGTTTAATTTTCCTTTTTCCTGCCAAACAATTAATTGATTTTTAGGACTTGCTCCCTCAGTTTTTTCCCAATTGAGATGTTTAATTTGCGCTCCAATAGGAGCCATCTGCTCATTCTTATTATGACAGGATTTACACTGATTCTTATTGGGGATTAAATAGTCAATTACCTGTTCTTTCCCATCCAGATTTGTGAATTTTACCTTTGTTTGTCCACCAACCACCTTGAGCTGAGCATCTGTTTGGGCTTCATTCCAGATATAAGGATAAGCTTCCCAGCCCGAACTTCCCAAGATCAAAAGTCTAGTCTCAATAATTCTTTTTTTGTCCTCTGGTTTCCTGAAATCTTCCGGATAATAGAAGTTTTTGATGAATATGGTTCCCTCTGGAAAATTGATTTCTCCATCAATGATTTCAGCGATACTATCCTTAGGAATGGATACAAAACGAGACTTGAATGCATAATCAGTAAATAGGGAAGATGCAGGAGAGTACTCTAAAAGCTCTGAATTTTGGTGTAATTTGTTTAGCTCACCTTCAAAAAAGCTATAGGTAGATAACCACTTGTAAGGTAAATTTCCGTCCGCATTTTCTTCTTCAACGGGAAGTTTAGCTACTGCCTGCTCCGGTGTCTCTTTTTTGCAGGAAAAGATAGCCAATAGAAGAATTCCAAAAGTGATCCAAGAAGTGAACTTATTCAAGATCATGTTTATAAGCTTTGAATTACTGAAATATCAGTTGCAACAGAAACAGTGCAATTAGTAAATGGCTGGTAGTTTTTACTGGATTTTACTTCCTCTTTTCCTCCTGACAGGTCAAAAAGTGTGAAGAAAAGTTCAGACATTTTGGCTTCATCAATACAAATCTTCATGGGGTTGTTTTCTATAGTCTTGGAAAGGTTCTGATCCCAAAAACCATCGTAGATAATATCCTGAGTTTTAGCTTTACCGTGGGCATTATACAAACTGACCAATTGACCTAATTCCCTTGTCAAATCGGGGAATCCCTTACTTCTGTCATATTCATTGTCATGAACGTAAATATTGCTGGTATACGGAGACCAGTTGGGGGCATCTGTAGGAAAACCAGTAATTTGATAGCTGGCTATGGCTATTCCGGCGGTTTTGTTCCTAAGGATTTTATTACCAAAAACTTCCACATCCTTGGCGGCTAGCAACACAATGCCTGAACCAGGAGGGATCATGGTTACGGTATTTCCGTTTGGTCCTTCTCCTATAGGTGTAGCAAAGTTCTTATGATTATTCTCCAGAATTTGGTTGTTGTAAATTTTGGTTCCTTTTCCGTCCGATTTAGGTAGGCCAGGAAGATTGAAGACCAAAATGCCGCCAGAATTATTTCTGGCAACATTATTAAAAACCTCAGCATTATCAGAATTTTCAATTTCTATTCCAGCGACATTTCCGAAGGCCAAGGAGTTTTTGACAATAATATTTTCTGACTGACCAACATATATCCCTGCATCCTTGGAATGAGATGCGACGCAATCATCAATGACTACATTTTTACACTGCACTGGATAGATCCCATAAGTTCCATTTTTTGACTTATCCCCATTCGTCCATGTAACGTTGATTTTCCGAAATACTATGCCATCCGTGTGCTGTGCTTTAATCCCATCTCCGGGAGCATCTTCTATAGTTAAATCCTCTATTTTGATATTATTCCCAACAATTTTTACACCCTCTCCACCGGTTTTAAGGCCTCTAAAAGAAAGGACTGTTTTCATCATTCCGGCTCCCTTAATGGTGACATTGGATTTATTATCCAAGATTAGCTGGGTATTCAACTCATAAAAACCTTCTGGGATCTCAATCACAGAACTATCCTCAGCCATAATAAAAGCTTCAATAATATGCTCTACTTCTTCTATACTTTTTTTGGGAAGTTTGGAAGAATCAAAAAGTTGCTCATGGTTGGAATCCGAGCATCCAATCAGTAATAGAAAAAAAACTAATAGAGCTGGGGGAAAGGCAATTTTTCTCATGTGTAGGCTAATTCTGGGTTATATCAAAATTAACCTATCCCTGATTTTTAGACCTTGATAAAAGTCAAAATTTCAAATTCTGGCTCGTATTCTACTGAGTGTTTCAATAGTCATATCCAGAAAAGAGGCGATTTGCCCCACTGAAGCCTTCTGTATAATCTTAGGCTTTTTATCCATCAATTCCAGATATCGATCCTTCGCAGATTTAAATTTGGAGAAGATTAATTGCTCCTCAAGCGCGATGTAATATTTCTCTAATATGATCCTGTAAGCCCTTTCCATTTCCGGAAATTCAACAAAACATTGTTGTAAATTTTGATGTGAAATCCGGTACAGCAATGATTTTTCCAAAGTTTCAATGGTTTCGTAGCTGGGACTTCTCGTGATAAACGAGTGCATAGCAGTAACAAACTCTCCCTCCAAAGAGAAAGAAACCGTGATATCTCTGTTTTCACGGGTATAATAGCTTCTTGCAGAGCCTTCAGAAATATAATATAAATAGCCACTAACATGACCTTCTTGTTCCAGCTTAAAACCTTTTTCAGCTTTGATTTCTTCTAATTTTGAAATAAAACCTACTCTAGTCGCTTCACTGACAGTAGTAATATTTTCAAAAAGGCCCGTTGATTGTTTCATAGCACAAATTAAAAAAATCAACCGAAATACTTTTAAATAATGTGCTTCAGTTAGTTTTATGGAAATTTAAAACATAATGAACATATGAGAAAGATTTTAACGCTATTCTTTGTGGTTGGATTGATTTCAGCCTCCCATGCTCAATTTGGATTGAGAGCTGGTTTTTCATCTTCCAATTTTTCAGATACTAATTATAAAGCAAATCCAGGCTTTCATGGAGGGGTGTATTACACTTTAGGAACCGAGTCTTTAGCAATTGAGCCAGGAGTGCAATTTTCCCAAAGAGGCTTTGAAACTAATGCCATTCCCTCCGGAGCTGTTGTTACTGAAAGTTTGGATTATGTAGATTTCCCTTTGTTGGTAAGGCTTTACATATTCCCTGTTTTGAACGTCTTTGCGGGGCCACAGTACAGCAAATTAATCTCAAGAAAAAGAGAAGAGCCGGGAGATGTGCAAACTGACATGAATGTTTTGGAACAAAATGACTTTGCGGGAGTAGTAGGAATCAGCGCATCGCCAGTGCCCAAGTTGAATTTACAAATCAGTTACGATATGGGATTTTCTAATTTGAATTATTATGGTAGAAATGTTAAAAATCAGGTTTTGAAACTTTCTGTTTCATTTGACCTTTACAGTACCTACTGATTAATTTCCCTGCTGTCTATTTTTTAATCCTGTCAGGATTTTCTTCAATAAAGGACTTCCAACCGGAACTTCTGCCTCTTGTCTGAACCCGTCCTTCATGAAAATGATGGCATAAAGCCACGGCCAAAGCATCTGTGGCATCCAACATTTTCGGTAATTCTTCCAATTTAAAAAGGGTCTGTAGCATAGCTGCTACTTGTTCTTTGGAGGCATTACCATTTCCTGTAACCGATTGCTTGACTTTTTTCGGAGAATATTCTGTAATGGGAATTTCTCTAGCCAAAGCTGCCGCCATCGCCACTCCTTGCGCTCTGCCTAATTTGAGCATGGATTGAACGTTTGCTCCGTAAAAGGGGGCCTCTAGGGCGACAGTGTCGGGTAAAAACTCATCAATGATCCCTGTGATTCTTTCAAAAATCTTTTTAAGTTTCAACTCATGCGTTTCGTACTTTTTAAGATGGATCACGCCATACTGCAGGAGTTTATATTGCTTTCCTTCTGTGAGTATCAACCCATACCCCATGACATTGGTACCAGGGTCAATCCCCAAAATGATTTTTTCCTTTGATTCTTTTTTGCTTGCTTTACTCACATCCGCAAGTTAGCCCAAAAGATGCTAAGTTTTTATCTGCTTTTTGCTTGTTTCTATTTCCTGACGCTGCTGGGATTAAAGTTCTATTGGGAGCGACAAGCTCAGAACTATGCCGGACTTCATACAAAAAGCTTTTTAGTAAGCCTCTTAATTCCCTTCCGAAATGAAGTAGAAAATCTGCCTTCTCTGATATTTCAACTCAAAAAATTAAGTTATCCCGATCTGGAAATTCTAATGATTAATGATCATAGTGAGGATAATTCCTTTGAAATTCTGCTTGAGGCTTTCAGAGAAGATCATCGAGTTCAAGTGATAACTTCAAAAGGAGAAGGTAAAAAAGCGGCACTAAGTACCGGAATTCACTTGGCCCAGGGTGAATTGATTCTTACTACAGATGCGGATTGTGTTTTTCCTGAAAATTGGGTGGAAATCATCACTTCCGCTTTTTCAAGTCTCCAAACCCAACTCGTAGCAGGACCCGTTCAGGTGCTTGGTGGAAATAGTTTTTTGAATGAATTTCAGAAGTTGGATTGGGCAAGTATCGCTTTGCTGACTCATTATTCTTTTGAGACTCAAAACCCCTTGATGTGCAGTGCTGCAAACTTAGCTTTTAGAAAATCCGCCTTTTTAGCAGTGGATGGGTATGTGGGGAATGAAAATTACCTTTCCGGCGATGATGAGTTTTTGTTGAAAAAGATACATGGTAAGTTTGGGCCAGACTCCTGTATCTATTTGAAAAATCCTGAAAGCTTGGTTTCGACTAAAGCTGAGAAAAGCTGGGAAAAATTATTTAATCAAAGAGCCAGATGGGCCTCTAAATGGGATAAACATCAGTCTTTTTCTCACAGTGTAGCCAGTTTAATTCCTTTTATTATTCAGTTGGTATGGCTAAGCTCTTTGATTTTATTTGGTGAGGGCTGGACAGGGATTTTGTTAGTTCTTGGAGTCTGGACTATCAAATTTTTCACGGAATGGATGACTTTGGGAAAAGTCCTGAGTAGTTTTAAACTCCCAATTTCGAAAAGAGGGATACTTTTCACCACTTTTGCACATCCTTTTTATGTCTTATTAGTTGGAATGAAAAGTTTAAGGGGGAAGGGATACTGGAAAGGGAGAAAGATCATAAAGAAAAGTTTGGCTTGAATAATCATGAGCGAAGAGGAATTTGATTTGTTGGATGAGCTGTACTTTGTGCAGCCATTCAGTTATTTGCAGGAATCTACAGGTTGGGAGGATGAATTGATCCTAAAAACGCTTCAATCCTTGTATCAAAAGGGCTACATTAAGTGCTTATCCGCTCCGGATGAGGAACGATTTGATCAAGTAGATGTAGTGAAAGAAGGATCGGAATTGCTGTACTTGGCTACTAAAGAGGGCTTAATGGCCCATAATGCATTATAAATTGCTATCAGAAAATCATAAATATCAACGTAAAGAACTGGAGCTTAAAGCGCTCTTAGAAATCACTCAAGCGATCAATGAAAATCAGTCTGAGGCGGTTTTAGGAGATATATTTAAGTTTACCTGCTTGGTTCACCTGAATATAAAATCTCTCCTTCTCTATGTTTCGAAGGAAGATGGTTTTGAAAAAAAGATCGCACATGGAGTAAAAGGTAAAGTGCCAGCCTACATTCCGAGAGATCAGGTTAAAGATGAAAAAAAATCTGGTCAGCTGCGCTTAGAACTCAATGCTGAATTCTCTTTTGAAGAATTGGAAACCTACCTTCCGGTATATCATAAGGAAAAGATGCTGGCTATTCTTTTTCTGAGAAGAAAGGATAGGGAAGAGGAGCTGGATCTGAATTTTACCCAAGCACTGACCAATATTCTGGTGGTGGCTTTGGAAAATAAGCGTTTTGCAAGAAAGCAATTGCAGCAGGAAGTTCTTAATCGGGAGATTTCCATTGCATCTAAGGTTCAGCAAATGCTCTTTCCTTCAAAATTGCCCGATGAGGAAAGGTTAAAGGCAAAAGTGACCTATTTCCCTCACAGTATGGTGGGAGGCGACTATTATGATTTTATTCAGCAGTCTGAGGATATTTCCTATTTCTGTATCGCGGATGTATCGGGGAAAGGAATTGCAGCCGCTTTATTGATGTCTAATTTCCAGGCTGCCTTGCGAACTCTTCTAAGAAGTGATGCCAATTTGCCAACGATTGTCAAGCAGTTGAATTATACCCTCTTTGACAATACCCATGGGGAGCGATTTATCACTTTCTTTTTGGGGAAATTCAACCGTAAAACCCGAAAGTTGGAATATGTCAATGCAGGACACAATCCTCCGATTTTATGTAGGGAGGATGAAAATGAAATCGAATTACTGGAGGCTGGCACTACTATCTTAGGGGCTTTTGAGGAGCTGCCATTTTTGGAAATCGGCAATAGAGACTTGTCGGCTGACTTTACACTGCACCTCTATACAGATGGTTTGACAGAAACCTTGGACGAAGAAGAAAGAGAGTTTGGAGAAGATAGATTGTCGGGTTTTGTGAAGGATCATTTGTGCATTGATCCTGGAGATTTTCATGAAAAGTTTCTAGACGTTTTGAAGGCTTTTACCGGAGAAGTTCCATTGAGGGATGATTTGACATTGTTCAGTTTGCGTTTCAAATAATGCCTTGGTTTCACAAAACTCCCAAACTTGCTCCAATACTTTTTCCTAAAAGGATTTGGAAGAAGGATACTCCCCAAGTCTATTTGACTTTTGACGATGGACCAGTTCCCGGGGTTACGGATTTTGTGTTGAATGAGCTGGCAAAAAGAGGACAAAAAGCCACTTTTTTCGTGGTTGGAGATAATGTAAAAAAGCATACGGAGCTGGCAACTAATCTCATTCAGGAAGGACATGGGATAGGAAATCACACCTTTAATCATCTTTTTGGAATCAAATATACTTCTGAAACTTATCTGGAGAATGTTCAGAAATGCGATGAAATCTTGGAAAATCGCCTAGGGGTCAAGGTTGGTTTATTCAGGCCTCCGTATGGTTGGATGACTAATACCCAAGCCCGAAAAGTTTCTCAAACCCACCAAATCGTCATGTGGGATGTGCTTTCGGCTGATTATGATCCTAAGTTGAGTGCATCTCAAATTTTATCTATATCTAAAAAGCATACGGAACCGGGGTCTATCGTATTATTTCACGATCAAGAAAAAACTCAGCAAGTTTTGCCTGCTTTCCTTCCGGATTTTTTAGATTATGTGCTGGATCAAGGCTGGGAAACAGCCTCTCTCTAAATGCTCTTAGTTGCTGCCCTAATTTCCAGTTTTTTAATTCATCAATTTATAGTGGTGATCATTCGGATCAATCACTATTGGAAATCCTTTGGAGACATTCACAGGATAAAGGAATTTCCAAAAGTTTCTATTCTTGTTGCAGCACGAAATGAGGAACAGCATTTACCCCAATTATTAGCATCTTTTGATTTGTTGGATTATCCAGAAGACCGAGTTGAATTTTTATTTGCAGATGATCAGAGCATTGATCAGACGCCTCAGTTATTAGACTCTTGGTGTCAAAAAAAGAAAAATGCTTCCTTCTTCACCGTTCAAGAGGCAACATTTATTCAAACCAATCCAAAAGCTTTTGCACTTGGGCTTTTAGCCCAAAAAGCAGAAGGTGATTATTTTCTATTCACAGATGCTGACTGTAGGGTCAATCCCGAATGGATAAAGGGAATGATCTCTTCTTTTCAAGAAAAAACAGGAATAGCCCTAGGAATCACCCAAGTAGCTGGGGCTGGGATAGCTTCGTTTTTTCAGGAAATTGATTGGTGGAATACTCAGGGCTTTGTCAAAGTTGCCTCTGATATCAAATTATCCACCACTGGCCTGGGAAATAATATGGCTATCAAAGCTTCTGCCTACCAAGAAAGTGGAGGATTTTTGGAAATACCTTTCTCATTAACAGAAGATCTTGAAATCAGTAAGGCAGTCAGCAAGTTGGGCTATGAGGTGATTTCAGAGGTAAGTCCAAATACTTTGGCCTTTACCAAAGCGGAATCAAGTTTGGTGACGCTCTTAGCCCAAAGAAAGCGCTGGATGTCTGGAGTGATGACATTGCCGTGGTTTTGGAAAGTGATCCTGGGCTTACAGTTTTTTTATTTTCCTGCCATCATCTTTTTATACAGCTCCATAGGTTGGTGGATTTTGCTGGTTGCAGGCGCGAAATCCTTTTTCCAGGCCTTGTTTCACCATACTTTTGCAAAAAAAGCTGGACGTAAGCTTTCATTTTGGAAGCTATTAAGCTTTGATTTTTACTTTTTTCCTATCTCCCTCCTGACAATTCTTTATTACTTTTGGCCTTCTCCTGTAAAATGGAAATCAAGAAAATACCGATGAACCTGATTGATACTCACGCCCATATTTATTCTACCAAGTTTGATACTGACTTAGACGCTGTTATCGAAGAAATTCGAAATAATGGTGTGGAGAAAATCTATATGCCTAATGTGGATGTATCCACCATAGATAGAATGCTGGAATGCGAAAAGCGTTATCCCGGAATATGTATACCCATGATGGGTTTGCATCCCTGTGATGTCAAAGAAGATTTTTTGAGCCAATTGGAAGAGATGAAGAGATGGTTAGACAAAAGGCCATTTGCAGCGGTAGGAGAGATTGGATTGGATTTGTATTGGGACAAGACCTATTTCGAGCAGCAAAAAGAAGCGCTTCGAATTCAAATAGCCTGGGCTAAAGAAAAGGAGCTTCCTATAGTTTTGCATTGTAGAGAGTCAATGGATGAGACCATAGAGATTGTTCGGGAAGAACATGATGGGAAATTGAAAGGGATATTTCATTGCTTTACCGGGAACTTAGTACAGGCCAATCAGATTATCGAAATGGGTTTTTTGCTGGGAATAGGAGGAGTAAGTACCTATAAGAATGGAGGCTTGGATCAAGTTTTGCCTCATATCGCCATTGAAAATCTGGTTTTGGAAACGGATGCGCCTTACTTGGCTCCGGTTCCTTTTCGGGGAAAGAGAAATACACCTGCCTATTTGCCTTATATCGCAGAGCGAGTAGGGGATTTGTTGGAGCTTAGCAAGGAAGAAGTGGCATTAAAAACCAAACAGAATGCCCTTCGCTTATTTAAGGAATTTAGCTATGAATTATAAGATAGTTCGACTCAATACACGGATAAAGTCCAGTAGAACTTCCTCCGTCTTGATCATCTACACGGGTGGTACCTTGGGGATGGCTTATGATGAAAGTGGTTCGCTGGTGCCTTTTAATTTTGGTCAGATTCTGGAAAAAATCCCAATTCTTTCCAATATGGATATTGCCATCACGGTGATTTCTTTTCCGGAGCCCATTGATTCCTCCAATGTATCTATGCATCATTGGAAGGATATGGCTTATATCATTACAGAAAACTATGATAGCTACGATGGCTTTGTCGTATTGCACGGAACAGATACAATGGCCTATTCTGCATCTATGCTTAGCTATATGCTTCATGGACTGAACAAGCCTGTAATTTTTACCGGAGCTCAGTTGCCTATTTCAGCAATGCGGTCTGATGCAAGGGAAAACTTGATGACCAGTTTGGAAATTGCTACTGCCAAAATTGATGATTATCCTATCGTTCCTGAGGTTTGTATTTTCTTTAACCACATGCTTCTTAGGGGTAATAGAGCTAAGAAGGTTCAGAGTGTACACTTTGATGCCTTTGAGTCTGAAAATTATCCAAATTTAGCCGAATCCGGGATTGTCATCGATTATAATACGGCAGCGATTAGACCTTATGAGTCTCATCGAAAATTAGTGAATCTGAATGATTTGGATAACCGAGTGATGATCCTTAAGCTTTTTCCGGGAATCACAGAAAAAGTAATGGATGCATGCTTTGATATAGAAGGGCTGAAAGGTGTTGTTTTGGAAACCTATGGGTCTGGAAACAGTCCGAGTGAGGCTTGGTTTATGAAATCTTTAGAGCGGGCAATCAAAAAAGGCCTGATCATTTTAAATGTATCCCAATGCAATGGTGGTCGAGTCATTCAAGGGCGCTATGAGACATCGAAGGAGTTATTGAATGTGGGTGTAGTGAGTGGTGCAGATATGACTACCGAGGCTGCGATTACTAAATTGATGTTCTTATTGGGGCAGGAAAAATCCACTGAAGAAATTAGAAGGAAGTTGACCATCCCTTTGGCAGGGGAAATGACAGGCTGATAAAAATGCTGCAATTTTTAAGGTAAATTTGGAATCGGGGGGAATAATTTTTTTCTTTGCACTCCGATTCAGAAAAAGATCGGGATAATCAACCTAGAGAGGTGTCCGAGTGGTTGAAGGAGCACGCCTGGAAAGCGTGTATACCCCTAAAGGGTATCGAGGGTTCGAATCCCTTCCTCTCTGCAAGTTAAAGCCCTAACTATCAGAATTTTAGATGGTTAGGGTTTTTTAATTTAACCAGTTGCGAAGTCTTCCGTTTTTTTAAAAAGAGCCTCAGAATAAATTTTCCAGGATAGTACTCCATCTCATTTTGAAGGCAATGAGTAGAAACTATACTTAAATGGAGTAATAGAAAGTTGAATTAAAATTATACCCGTAAGGGTATTATAAGCGTTATTTTTGGATAATTATACCCTTTTAGGTGTAATTTGATATTATTTCTTTAAATTGTACCCATAAGGGTATAAATATATGACTTGGAATAGAAATAATGCCATATCAGAATTTGTTCGAAGGAGAAGAAAGGAAGCTGGGCTAACTCAATTGGAACTAGCTGATATTTCTGGTGTGGGAATACGGTTTATAAGAGAATTAGAACAAGGGAAACCAAATCTAATGGCGGATAAAATCAATCAGGTTTTATTGTTTTTTGGTCACACATTAACTCCAATTGAAATAAGTGATGAGACAAGGAGAAATTTGGGTAGCTAATCATTTGGCAGGAATTCTGGAAGAAGGTGAAGATGGGTATACATTTACCTATTCAGACAAGTACCTTAAATCAAATAACCCATTGCCAGTTTCGCTGACATTGCCATTGCAAACAGAATCATATAAATCAGAAACTTTATTTCCTTTTTTTGACGGACTGATTCCTGAAGGATGGTTATTGGATGTTGCACATCAAAATTGGAAATTGAATCCAAGAGATAGAATGGGTTTGTTATTAAAAACTTGCAGGGATTGTATTGGGAATATTAGTGTGATTGAAATATGAATTTTTGTCTTGCATGTAATCGGGCATTGAATGGAGAATCTCAATATCATCAAAAGTGCCTCAAAGATTTTTGGAAGGAAGATAAACCTGTTTTAAGTCTTAATCTGGACTTGGCAAATATTAAAGAACTTGCAAGAGAAAACATTTCTCAGAGGATAATTGTGACAGGAGTTCAGCCTAAACTATCACTGGGTTTTATCGAAGAAAAAAAAGAGAAGAGATTGACGATTGTTGGAGCCTTGAATGGAAAATACATATTAAAGCCTCCATTTGATCTTTATCCTCAAATGCCGGAAATCGAGGCTTTATCGATGCTGATGGCCAAAGAGGCTGGAATAGAAACAGTTCCCTTTTTGCTAATACCTCTGCTAGGTGGTGAATTAGCCTACCTCACAAAGCGAATAGATAGAAGTCCAACCAATAAGAAGTTTCCAATGGAGGATGCCTGTCAATTTACAGGAAGACTTACCGAACATAAATACAGGGGCTCCTATGAGCAGATTGCAAAAGCCATTATCAACTTTAGTCATAACCCATTATTGGAAGTAGTGAAATTTTATCAACAGGTTATCGTCTCATTTTTGATAGGAAATAATGACATGCACTTTAAGAATTTTTCTTTGATAGCATTTAAAAATGGTGAATATCAATTATCTCCAGCTTATGATATGATTTCCACGAGCTTATTGATAAAAGACGATCCGGAGGAGTTAGCATTGAATCTTAATGGTAAGAAGAGAAAACTATCCAGGGAGGATTTTAATAGTGCCATGTCAAAATCCAGCATTCCTGCCAAAGCAATCGAAAATCTTTGGGGCAGAGTCGAAAGTGGGATTCAAAGTTGGTCCGAGATAATCGACAAAAGTTTTTTGACCAAAAACACTAAGTTGGAATTCTCTTATTTAATTCAAGAAAGGGCGGGTCGACTGGGATTGAAATTATGATTTAAATGGCTAGCTTTTATTTTTTGCAGTTTGAATCAAAGATTCAACCAATAAGTCATTTTAAATACTAAGGCTCTTGACTTGGAGCTTCCAAACTGAATAAATCCATCAGGGTTCATTTCTGCCAAATAATTGTCCGTGTAAACCAAGAAAATATCCGACACGGGAGCAAAGCGCCATTGCAATCGGGAATTGATATTTACATTCTCGATTTGGCTGTTATATTGGACAAAAGTGGTCCAAAAAAGCTGCTTACTGAATGTAAAATCGAACCTTGGACCTATCAGGAAAAGATTGGAATCATTGTAGGGTTTGGGAAGTCTGATTCTGTTGAACTCGAAATCCAAACTGGTAAAGCCCAAAGGTTGATATCTCCACTGAACGCTCCCCTCCAAGTTGATTCTCGTTCCATTGAAATATTCGCCGGATCGAGTACCGAGATTGAAAGAAATGATTTTTCTTTCATCAGAACTGTACCGTGCAATGATCAAGTTATTGGTGTATTCGGTATTGGCCGGTAAAGCGAGCCCATCTGATCCACTGGGATCAAAGCCTCTGAAGAGATAGGTGTATTGTCTTCGCGCCCGCAATGAAAACCGCGCTGAGGATTTCCAATTGATGTCATATAATAAATTGACATCCCAGTCCAAAAATCCATAGGTCTTATTGCCGACTACATCAAAATCGAATCCTGGTCCGTGTCGCTGAACTCCTCCAGTAGAAGGGAAGAAGCTTCGGCGATAAGTCATAGCTAATTGTCGGATGTCCGTTCTCCGAACAAAACCTACCTCCGGTGCATAATTGGTGCCAACGGATTGAGATCGCATTTCCAAAGACCATTTTGGGACATTATATTCAAGTTCCACACCCATTGCGAAGGCACTGTCTTTTGCTACTTCATTGATATTCTGATGATAAAAGAACTTCCCGGTAATTCGGTTATCTGCTGAAGCTAAATTATAATCCACCCCAAAGGTCCTGTCATAGGCATTATACAAACTGTCAGCATATTTTTCGCGACTCTGGAAAGTTTGCTTATTGACAAGGAAGGCTGAGATATTGGATCTGGTAAATACCTTTTGCTGTAAAGAAACCATAGAATAATTATAGGATGGCAAGCTTGCAGCTTGATCATCAGAGACCTGCATGCTCAGAATTCCTACGCGGAGATTGTCATTGGCCTTTCCACTGATTCTGGCTCCAAAAGGAATGGGAGATTGAATGTTCTGTCCGGTGCTTTCATCTCTGGATACACCAATTCTTCTGCTAAAAAAAGGTCGGGTACCTCTATTTCCATAATTCGAAAATAAGTCTGCATTTTCCAGAAAAAACTGTCTTCTTTCAGGAAAGAAAATCTCGAATCTATCCAAATTGGTGACTTGCTGATCAACTTCAACCTGGGAGAAATCCGGGTTTACAGTTAAGTCAAGATTCAACCCGGGAGTGATGCCATATTTGATATCAAATCCTGCGTTGAAGCCCGTTACAGCATCAGTCTTATTTTCAAAATTCTTACTGGAGTTGCCTGATATATAGGGGATAAATGAAAGGTTTTTTCCTGATTTCTTGGTGGGTTCTTCCCATTGTGCAACACGCAATACTGCTAGATTAAAGAGCGTGAAGTTTCTGGAAATTGGTGCCCAAGTTGACCTTTCGGCACTTTCACTGTCAATTCGATAAAAATTTATATTCCACTCCTTCTGTCCCTCATTGAATCGTAGGGAATTCAGCGGAATTGCCATTTCCGCTACCCAATAGCCTCTATATTGTTTTGCTTCACCTTTCCATACATTATCCCAATCGAGTGAAAAAGAACTCTCACCAGTTCCTCCATTTGCGACTAAACCTTCCCTTCTTACGCCAAAAGGATTGATACCAAAAGTAAATGCATTGGTTCTATCTTGAAATGTGTCAAAAATGACTGTAAAATTATCATTTGCAGCTCCCCGAAAGTCTCGTCTTAAGGAAGGGGTGACATACTTTCTGTCCTGGTTGTTGCTGTAAAGTATTCCTAGTACATAGATATTTTTATCATCGAAAAGAACTTTGGCTACCGATTGATTAACCGCTAAAGAAGAGTCGAAAGGGAAATATTGCATCCAATTGTAAGCAGAGTCCGCTAGGATCCACGCCTCATCAATATCCCCGTCAATTTGTATAGGTTGTTCAACCCTTTTGAACACAATATTCTGAGCAGAAAGACCGTCTATACTCAAACTAAAAACTAAAATAAATAGAATTTTTCTTAGCATAGTGCAAAGTACGGCCGCTTATTTGGGGGGAGAATCTTATTTATATCAGCGGTACTTTCTTGTCTATAGCTTGGGTGTTATTGAATATTATTATTGACCAAACTTGGGACTGATATGTTATTTTTAAATCATAGCTGAAGTTTTAAACTTTAAAAAAGCAAGCTTATTCCAGCTGTGATTGAGTAGGGTATAAGCACAAACCTCATTTTCAAAGGGAATTTGACTTTAAAAAAAATGCATCAAGGAAGAAAATATTTACTTCTCATTTCCACCTATTCTCTTTCTTCCACTTAGTTTTATTGGATGAACCCAGAAATACTGATTGATTTAGTGACCAAGAGAATGCCTTTTGGAAAATATAAGGGCCGTCTTCTTTGTGATGTGCCAGAACATTACTTGGTCTGGATGCATGGACAGGGGTTTCCTGAGGGAAAATTGGGAATGTGGTTACATACCCTCTATGAAATCAGATTGAATGGGCTGGAGCAAATTTTAAGTGATCTAAAAAGGAAGTACCCTCAAAAATAAACCTGCCCAAAATATGGGCAGGTTTGATTGGGTTTTAAAGTCTTCCTCTTCTTTTGATAAGCTCGCTTCTTATTTCATTCGCTCGTTCTTCTGTGACATTGTAGTTCCACATCGTCACCACGGCTAGCAGGGCTGCAACTATGGGTACAATTACGTCTGCAATTCTGAGGTTAGTGAGTGTTTCCATAGTCTGGGTTGGCTGATTTTGATCCCAACCTACAAATGAAAGAATCATTCCGCTGAGAGTCAGAGCTATCGCAGATCCAATTTTTACCATCAGCCAATATACAGCTCCGAATGTACCCTCTTTCCGAGGCATTCCATTTCTCAATTCATCCAAATCACATAGATCGGCAGTCATACTCATCATTAAAGTGAATAAGCCCCCAATACCGAATGACATGAATGGTACTTGGATAAACATCAGCCAAGTGATCTCTGGATTGAAGCCCCACCATTTGATGCCATAGCCAATGATAGATATAAAGGTCGAAATAATGAATGCATTCTTCTTACCATACTTGGTAGCTAGTTTGGTGATAATAGGAATTACCAAAAACATGGTGGAGGCTGCTGCTAAAGTATTATACCAAGCAGGCCATTGACCAGCTACTCCATAATCTCCATTGAACATATAGTACACTATAATGAACAGCGAAAATTGAGCTACAATCTGAAAGCCATTAAATACTAAAAAAGTAGCTCCACATACTCTCAAAAATTGCTGATTGGTTAAAATCTCTTTCATCCCTTTGAATAGATTCAGCATGTTCTTTTTAAAGTCTTTAAGGGACAGATTAGATCGACCAGTTAGATTGGTTTGGTCTATTTCTTTACAAAAAATGGAAGGAAGTAAGGCGAGAATCAGGCAGGCAATACCAGTAACAATGGCTACTGTCCTGACCCCCTGAGTTTGGGTAGGGAAAATATTAGGCTGTGCGATAACCCACCAAATCCAAGGGGCTATCATCCAGGCTAATTGCCCTATGATTTGAGAAGATGCCATTAGGCGGGTTCGCTCATTATAATCGGAAGTCATTTCATACCCGAGCCCAATCAGAGGTGTGGCAAAAATGGTGTAACCGATATAGAATACAAATGATAAGGTCAGGATGTACCAAAAATGAAAGTTGGAAGAATCTTCTGGATTCAACTGCCACATCATGATAAAAGTGATCCCTGCAATGAAGGAGCCTAAAAAGATATAGGGTTTTCTACGTCCCCATTTGGAGCGAGTATTGTCCGTGACATAGCCCATAATGGGGTCTGTGATTGCATCCAAAAGGCGTGGTATGGATGAGAGCAGTGCAGCATCCAGTGGGTCCATTTTATAGGCAACTACCAAATAATACATAAATGCTCCCAGGGCGGCCGGGAACAACTGGTTAGCGAGGTTACCTGCGCCGAAGGCAAACTTCTGAACAAAAGGAACAATGTCCTCAGGGGCAGTTTTAAATTTTGACATGTTTTGGGTTGATGGTTAAAGGTTTTAGGGTTAATTCAGGCAATTTGCTATTGCTTATCTACAAAAGCTTTTTTAACTATTTCAAATACTTCTTTTTTGGATCGGTCTACTTTGACTATTCCCCAATACTCTTCATTGGGAGAGCCGTCATAAGGAACTCCACTGCTATTGGGAGCCCAGCCTCCAGTATCTTGTTGGTCGGGATTGCCTGCTTTCCACCATTCATCGGAAAAGGCAAATAGGGCAACCCCTGATCCAATTTCTTGGTTATCTAAGACGGCCTTTAATATATTCTTGGTAGCATCTGCCTGAGCTTTTTCATTACTCCCTGCCTGATACTGCTCTTTGGAAATCGTCATATAACTGTCAGCCCCAGCTTCAGAAAAATACATAGGTAAAGAACTGATTGCAGCCCATTCTTCATAAACAGTTTCTGGTTGATCCCATCGGTAAATATTCATGCCCCAAACATCAATTTCAGAGCCCATGGTCAATGCCAAGGAATCCGGTAGCTCTCCGTGGGCCGTAGTCACTGGATGATAAGGGTCAGTCTCATGAATTTTTTTAGCAGCCTCATTCATGGCTTTGTACCAGTTTTTCATATCCCCCTCAAACCACTCCGGGTGATAATTATATTCATTCCCCAGCTCCCAAAGGAGAATGGCCGGATGATCCTTAAATTTTTTTACATAGTCTAAAAAGCTTCCTGATAGAATATCAAACTTTCCATTTTGATTGTATCCAAAGCCTAAGATAACTTTCAATCCAGCTTCATGAATTTGGTCCAATACCTCTTTCTCCTCAATAGGAGAGTAGACCCGGATGGTATTGATCCCGGCTTCTTTCATCAAGGTGAGATCTTCCTGAAGTCTTTTAAAAGTTCGTTCGGTCTCTCCCTTTTCAACCGGGTTATAACAAATCCCTTTGATAAAATAGACCTCATTGTCGACAATGATTTTTCGATTTTCGGTTCTCACCTGCCCGTTTGTGCAGGCAGGAAATAAGATGACCAAACTTAGTAAGGTGTAGAAAATTCTGATACTAGACTTCATGGTTGAGATTCTTTCATTGTAGGAGGAACTAGCACATCTTTTAAAAGGGAATCCAAGCTACCGTTGTAGGTTTTTACAATGGGCTTCCCATTTCTTGTTAGACCTTCAAATTTTCCCTCATCCAAATCTTTCCAAAGTGCATATTTAGCCTGAGCATCCAAAGTGATCAGTCCGAAGTGATTTTCTGAACCCATAGGATTCTGAGCATCTTTCCATTGCTCATCGAATGCCTCAAAATAGAAACAGGAAATTCCCGAAGCCTCTGTCCACTGTCTCATTAAATCATGATACATGGCTTGTTTATACTCATCAGTTGCTTTGGAGCCTTCAGGGCCATAAAATCCATCAGAAACGGTTGCCCATCCAGTCTCTCCAATGTGAATAGGTTTATTCACTCCTATGCTTTTCATATAAGATGTGACAGAATCATATTGAGCTTTTGCAAAATTTCTGGCTCTAAGCATGGCTGCATCCACCCGCTCTAATTCTGATAGCTTAGACAAGCTGTTTGACTCCTTCCAAAAATCCGGGTTATAATGTGTGTTATGGTAAGGGTAAGTGTGCATGGAGATATAATCCACGGCCTGATAAAGCGCTTCCAAATCTTCAGTATGATAGGATGCATCGCCTCCTCCCCATGATGCGAAATCATCCGAACTTGTAATCCAAAGATTTGAGGGAAGTTCGCCTTTGGATTTTAAGTCTTGTAAATGGTTTACCCACTTAAGGATTACATTGGGTCGTACAAAATAGCTGGCAGCCCAATTGACCATTGCCTCATTTCCGACTGCAATTACTTTCACAATATCTGGATACTCCTGAGCCAATTTTACCGCACGAGCTATCTCTCCTGCATTATCCGGGCTTTCGGCTTCATGATTCGGGTTGTCCGTCCAGGCATTTTCGCAATCTATCCAAGCACCCAACATTACATACATTTCGAAGGATGAATCCTCATTTTTTAGCTCTGAAATTGCCTTTAATAAATTCGGGGCTTCCATTAGCTGAACATTGTAGGTCCGGAGAATTTTAATTCCCATTGCCTGAAGAATTTTCAAATCCTCCTTCAATTCAGCTATAGAAGGCTGTATATCTCTTGATTTTTCTCTGTAACCACCATAAGAAATAGCCCTGTATTCCGCATTTCCCAGAATGTCAGCAGCTGTTTTTTCCGGTATTTCCTGGGTTTGTGATTGGCAATTCATCATCCCCATTGCCATGACCAAACCCAAGATCGATAAAGCCCAGTTCTTCATCCTTTTAAGGTTTTTTGATATAAACATGGATTTCTGTGATTTCTCCTGTCCTCTGAAATAGCTTAGTGCTCAGTGATTCATCCAAAATGGTAGAAGGGATTTCTTTAACTTCCCCTTTTGAAAATTGCACTTTTATTTTTTCCTCTTCATGGATATGGTATACTATCGGTACCTGACAATAGGTGAAGGCTAGAGAGTTTGCGGGGATCTCCAGGGATTTTTCTTGATGATTAAGGTCGAAATAAGAAAAGCTTTGTGCTTGACTCAAAAATTCCTCTTTTCGGAGAATAGTAGTTTGGAAATAAATCTGTCCATCCTGAATCTTTACTCCTAGTTCTGTGAATCTTGTTAGAATATCTTCCTTCACCTGACCGGTCATTCCAGGTTGCTGAGCTCCTCTTCCTCCAGGAGTGTGTGAATAAGGGTCAGTTGGAAACGCTCCGTAAAGCTCTGGTGATTTATGGACTCCGATTCCCTCATTGATTTCAAAGTAATGTGCAATCAGTTTCCCAACAATTTCTTCGTTTTCTTGCTGTTCTATTGCTTGCACGCAGCATTCTTGGGCAGCAAGGGCTAGTTTGGAAACCATATGCCAATAAATTGAGCCCAAACCTTCGTATCCATAAAAAGTCCCGGATCTTCCCGTAAAGGCTTTATGGTTGAATACTGATTCAAAGGTATGTAGTAAGGATTTCTTTTCCTTTTCAACTAATTCCTGATAGCTTCCATCTAATTGAGAAAGGGCTTTTTTGAGGCTTTCGGCATTGTTGAAATTCCCGTTAAAATGATAATCGCCTAATACGTCCTGCTCAATAATCTGTGTCTTTCCTTCCTGTAAGAGTTTTTGAAGGAGTTTAGAATTTTTCACAGCTTCTTTCGGGACACGATTCCTATCTACAAACAGTGG
Source organism: Algoriphagus sp. NBT04N3 (assembly GCF_019443765.1). Lineage (NCBI taxonomy): Bacteria > Pseudomonadati > Bacteroidota > Cytophagia > Cytophagales > Cyclobacteriaceae > Algoriphagus > Algoriphagus sp. NBT04N3. The sequence continues at coordinate 3,059,140 of NZ_CP048415.1, read as the reverse complement.
ACGCTGCTTATTCGGATAGAGTATATAGCTGTATTGATCCTCCCTGAATAATTCACTTTTCTTGAGTGAGTCTAAAACTTCCAAGCTCTCTTTCGGAGATAGGTACCCCGAACTCAAGACGGCTACCTGACCTTCAAGCATTTCACTCAGGTAGGAGATAGAAACCTCCTGATCATTTTCCAAAGTCATCAAGTTGTAAGCATGGTAAAGCCCATCCTTTCTTTTATTAGCTTTGATTGAATGATCTACAAATTGTAATGTAAGTTGTGTGAATTCCAGGAGCTGAGTTTTAGTCAAAGCTGCTTTTTGGGATGAAAATCCATTTTTATAAATCACATTCCTAAATCTGCTACCTGCTTCTCCAAGTCCATCCATCACTGTCTTTCTATCTTGATTGGAAATTTTCCCTTTCAAAAGTTGCTGATTGGATTTTAGAGTAGCTTCTATTTCATTGAAAAGCTTCACTAATTCTTCCGAAACGTAGGAGGATTCAAAATCTGAATTCTGAATTAGCTTTTCAAAAAAGGATAAGAATCTCCTGATATAATATAAGGTCACCATGGAAACTCCATTACCTACCAAGGCGTTATTGGCGTCATTCCACTCGGGTCTTTGGGTATTCATCCAAATCCCACCTTCTGGTATGAAATTAGAAATTTTTGAAAGCAGCGTAGCTAGGAGTTTTTCCAGAAAGTTTACCTTATAAATCTCCTGATTACCCGCACTTAAAAGTGCCGCATCTGCTCCAATTTGTTCCCTTTTTTCTCTGATTTGATGGTCCAGGTCAAAATCAAAATCAATGGTGTCTTTAGGATTATCCAGAATTTCCTGATAAGATTTGATCTTGTAGGGAACCTTGGCATAAACAAACACATCTGTATTGAAATTTGAGGATAATTTGTCGGCAAAGTGCTTTTCAGAAATTTCAAGGAATTTTAATAGGTAAATTATCTGGTGGTCGCCCCAATATCCAATGTAAGACCAGGGATCATCTGGCTCAATGGTTTCCCAGTCAAAACCATCTTTTGTAACCCGATAGGGATTATATCCATCGAAAGTGCTCGCATTTAAAAATTTGTGAATCATACTTTCAATGAATTCCGGGTAGGAGTAGGCTAAAGCCTCCCAGTTTTGAAAAATATCTCTCCAGTTTCCCTGATAATCCAAAACTTTGGAGCCATCAGATTCACTTTTTGTATTAATGGAAAATTTATTCCAAGGCCTACTTGGATCCCCGTGCCTTCTACTGAACTTGAGAGGTAAATACTCCAGGCAAAGTCTGCTAAAATCCTTGTCCTTGCTATTCTTTGCTAATTGTTGAAGTTCGGTCTGAGGGAATTGCTCAGGGAGCAGCTCTATTTGATGTTTGTTTGCAGCAAATACTTTTTTATTCGCCTTGGCTAAATATGGAACAAAGTCCTTTTTATCAATAGAATAGTTATAATCAAATATTCCTCCCCGCATAATGTTGAATAAAACATTAGCAAAATGGCGGGAATTTCTTCTTTGATCGGAGCTCAGTTGTAGTCCGTCGGCAGACGCTGTAAGTGCTCTAAGGTTTTTGGTGCCAAGGGCAATGTCAGCCTTAATTTCTACTTGGAGATCTCCTGCTTTCTTGATGTATTCTGATAAGTTAATTACTGCAGACGGGCCTTTGTTCACGTCTGCCAGAATCATCCAACTTTTCTCGTCTTTGGGCTGAAGTTCAAGCTTTTTATAAATTAGATAAGCTCCTTTTTCAGCCCGTATATCATTTTCAGCCCGAATTTCTTCTCCTTTTCTAAAGGCATTCAACTGAAGAGAGGAAAGCAAAATTTGGGTATTTTTCAATCCTACATTCCAAGCCACATTGGCTTTGAGGGCTTCACTAGGCTCCGCTTTATCTACGATGATGGCGCTAAGAGTGAAGAGGCCCAATTGGGAATCGGATATGATTTCAGTCTTTTTATAAGCGTCAACCAGATTACTTGCTGATTGCTGCAAATCTGGATTTACTCCGAAAGGCAGCACATTTTGAATGCCGTCAATCAACTCCAGAGAAACTGGATTTTGACTTTGATTGACCAATCTGCTGGTTTTTACAAAACCGAATTTATCGCTGAAATTCCAAGAGTAGCTAAAAAGAAGGTTGAGATCGTGATTGATTTCTTCGAAAATGATTTTGTTGCCAAACTCATTTTTGTAGAGGTTTCGGGTTAGTCGAAATACTCCTGTATATCTGTCAGAAAATGGCTCCCAGATTTTAAAAGAACCTCCCCCTTGGATTCTAAAAACGCTTTTATTGCCAGTAATTTCATAGTACTCGGTGATTTTATCATCAGTGTAATAGGGGAATAAAGCATAATTACTGTTTTTCCTACCTGCTGAAAGTCCTCCATTGCTTGAGATAAATAACCAGTGATCCGAATCACTGACCACACTCATGAAAAATGGTCTTAAATAATCAATATTTGGGATTTTATAATATCCTTCGTTTTCAAATTGGACGTAATCCATGTTTTATCTATAAAGGGTTTGTTTTGTCAATTGGGAAAAAGAAGGCAAAAATTCTTTGGCAAAACGCCATTTTCACTCTTTCTTCCTTCTATTTCAAATTTGAATATAATTTTTATTAGATGTGGATTGAAATTAATCAATAGATTGGCAAATGATACTTTTGAGATGTTATAGGACTTTCACAATTCTTTCACTTTTGAAAAAATAACCAATTTAATCGCTGAAAAAGGCAATATGAACGGGTATTAATGAGAAAGTGGATAGGAGGCTAATTATAAACTCTCGCTCTTTGAAAAAGCGAAGTAGGATAGGTGACCTGATATTTTGAAAGATATTTTAATAAAAACCAAAGAATTTATTGAATACCTTTTTTGGTACAATTCTTTCGTTGATTTGTTTTTTCTTTTGGCTAAAAATGTGAACCTTTCGCCGAGTTTAGAAGAATACGGCTCTTTTTGAAGAATCAAGAAAATTCCCCGCTCGTGTAAAAATTGGCTTAATCATGCTCTAAAAGCGGAATTTTTCGAAAAAATCTAAAAGAGTCCATTGTTTTTTGAATATAAAAAATGATAACTTTAAAACTCGATTTTAGTGTAGAAACCATTTAACCTTTATCAAAAGTCTATTTAAAAATCACATTATGAGAAAGTTAATCGCTTTGTTCATGCTTGCAGGTATCCTATTCGCGCCTGTTTTCGCTAACGCACAAGAAGCAGAATCAGATTCTGCAGCACAAGAAGAAACAACCCCTGTAGCAGAACCTGCTGCAACTCCGGCCATCGTAGACGATGAGATCGTAGAGGAGGAAGTAGGCTTTCACCAAGTAGTAAAAGAAAAATTTATCGAAGGTGATCCTCTTTACATGACTCCAGTATTGATCTGTTTGATCTTAGGTCTTGCAGTGGCATTGGAAAGAATCATCACTTTGAATCTTTCTACTACCAACACTAAAAAATTGTTGGCTAAAGTTGAAGACGCTCTTTCTTCCGGAGGAGTTGAAGCAGCTAAGGACGTTACTAAAAGCACTAAGGGTCCAGTTGCCTCTATCTTTACACAAGGTCTAATGAGATACTCTGAAGGTATCGAAATGGTAGAAAAATCTATCATCTCTTACGGATCTGTTGAAATGGGTCGTTTGGAAAAAGGTCTTGTTTGGATCTCCCTATTTATCTCCCTTGCTCCGATGTTGGGTTTCATGGGTACAGTAATTGGTATGATCGGTGCATTCGACTCTATCGAAGCAGCTGGTGATATCTCTCCATCCCTTGTAGCAGGTGGTATTAAAATCGCCCTTTTGACCACAGTAGCTGGTTTGATCGTAGCGATCATCCTACAGTTGTTCTACAACTACTGTGTGGCTAAAATTGACTCTTTGGTTAATGACATGGAGGATGCTTCTATCACATTGGTAGATATCCTAGTGAAGCACAAATTGACTGGTAAGTAATAACTACCGGCATTTGCTGAATTTCAATCAATTGTTAATCCCAAAGAAGACATATTATGGATACTTATGATATTTTACTTTACGGAAGCTATCTACTTATTGCGGTAGGAGCTGTCGTATCCATCCTGATGCCTTTGATCCAATCTTTGGACAATCCAAAAAGCTTGGCAAAGACAGCCGCTGGCATCATTGGAATCGTAGTGTTGTTCTTCATTGCTTATTCTATTTCTAGCAACGAAGTACTTCCAAAATTTGAAGCAGACCCTTTTAACTTGACCCCTGCTGGTTCTCAGTTTGTAGGTGGTATGCTGATCACAACTTATATTCTCGCAATCCTTGCTCTTGTGAGCATTGTGTTTACAGAATTCAATAAAGCTATTAAGTAATTATGGCCAGAAAGAAAAATAGAATGAGCCAGGAGGTTAATGCAGGTTCGATGGCAGACATCGCCTTCCTGCTCCTAATCTTCTTTCTCGTTACTACGACGATCGCTTCGGATAAAGGTATCTTAAACGTACTTCCTCCGAAACTCGATCCTAATAATCCTCCGCCAGAAATTGATAAAAACGAGCGTAATATCTTTACGATATTGATCAACGCAAATGATCAACTTTTGGTAGAAGGCGAATATGCTGAAGCAGACGGTTTGGATGAAAAGATTAAGCTTTTTGTCTTAAACTTTGGTCAGCCAAATGAAGAAGCTCAAGGTTTGTATAACTCTCTTCCAGCTTCTCTGAAAGCGATGTCTAGAAGAGACCCTGAATCATCTGATCATCCAGGAGAAGCGGTAGTATCTATTAAGACCAACCGTGGAACTAGCTATGATAGATATTTAGAGGTTTTTGACTTGGCAAAGAAAGCTTACTTCGAAATCTATGCTGAAAGGGTAAATCTAAGAACGGAAGAATATCGTGCCTTAACAGGTAAAGATGAAGCTGAGCAGTCTTTGATTGACCGAGGAAAAGAAGGAATCCCAATGGCGATTTCTATTGCAGAACCTGATAAAATTGGTAGTTGATATGGCAAAGTTTAGCAAAAAGACCAAGACTTCTGAGAATATCCCAACCTCTGCCTTACCAGATATTATTTTCATGCTTTTATTCTTCTTCATGGTAACAACCGTGTTGAGAGAGCAGGAAATTTTGGTAGAGCAGAAGATACCTCAGGCTACCCAGCTTCAGAAGCTGCAGAAGAAAACATTGATTTCTTACATCTATATTGGTAAGCCAAAAAATACAGGCCTTTATGGTTCTGAGCCTAGAGTTCAAGCCAATGATGCTTTGCTTACTCCTGCTGACATAGTTCAGTGGGTAAACCAAGAAAGAGATATGCTTCCAGAAGCTGATAGAAATATGATTACTATTTCTATGAAAATTGATAGAGATGTAAAAATGGGTCCGATTTCGGACGTTCAAACAGAACTAAGAGAGGCTGATGCCCGAAGGGTATTGTATGCTTCTGTGGGTAAAGTTCAAAAGGACTAAATTACCCAATATTTAAAAAAGCTGCTTCAATTATGAGGCAGCTTTTTTTTTGCCCTTTTGGTATTGCTCTTGTCTCCGATCACAAAAAATAGATTAGAATATCCTCTAATAAATTGTATTTTTCTAATTCATACCTGCGATCAATGCTAGCCAACCTGAAAAATAAAAAGAAAGTCCAAAATGCTTGGGCTATGTATGACTGGGCTAATTCTGTCTATAGTTTGGTCATTACTTCAACCATCTTTCCTGTTTATTACAATAGCGTTACCAAAGGATTGGATGATTCAGATATCGTATCTTTCTTTGGTTTTGAGATCATTAATACAGTCCTGTATTCTTATTCTATCTCTTTTTCTTTTTTGATCATTGCCATTATCTCCCCTTTACTTTCGGGTATGGCTGATTCAAGTGGAAAGAAACTTGAATTCATGAAGTTCTTTGCCTATTTAGGGTCAGCAGCTTGTGTTGGATTGTACTTTTTTGATGCAAGTAATGTGGAATGGGGAATCATCTGCAGTATCACTGCAAGTATTGGATATGCAGGAAGTATTGTGTTTTATAATGCCTATTTGCCTGAAATTTCTGAGGAGAAAGAATATGATTTACTGAGTGCCAAAGGCTTTGCCTTAGGGTATGTAGGTTCAGTAATACTTTTGGTCGTAAATCTTTTAATGATCCAAATGCCACATTTATTCGGGATCCCTGATGGAGGAGTAGCTGCAAGGTTATCTTTCTTAATCACGGGAATTTGGTGGGCCGGTTTTTCTCAAATACCGTTCAGAATTCTTCCAAAAAATCCATACAATAGGAAATTGAAAAAGGAATTGCTCCTTCATGGTTATCAGGAGATAAGGAAAGTGTTTTTTCAGATACGAGAAATTAAAGTCATGAATCGCTTCCTTGCTTCATTTTTTTTCTATTCCATGGGGGTACAAACGACTATGTATTTGGCAGCTACCTTTGGCGACAAGGAGTTGGGCTTGCCGGGAGATCAATTGATCATGACTGTTCTAATCATCCAATTTGTAGCCATAATAGGCAGTTATCTGTTTGCTTTTATATCCAAAAAATATGGGAATAAGGTTAGCTTGGTAATTATGGTATTGATCTGGACAGGGATCTGTGCTGCGGCTTATTACGTGTATACGGTTTATGAGTTTTTTGCCTTGGCTTTTGTCGTCGGGATGGTAATGGGAGGAATTCAGTCTTTATCCAGATCTACTTATTCTAAGCTTATTCCAAGAAATACCACTGATCACGCATCTTTTTTTAGCTTTTATGATGTGACAGAGAAAATGGCTATCGTTTTGGGTACTTTTTCTTACGGAGTCATTGAACAGCTGACTGGGAATATGAGGAACAGTGCCTTATCTTTAGGTATATTTTTCTTAGTAGGACTAGGGTTTTTGCTATTGGTTAGTATTCCAAAGCAGGAATTGTCTCAACCAAAAGTATAGATCATGATCAAAATTTTAGCAGGAGAAAGTGTTTCCAAACTGGATCAACTCCATTGTAAGAACGCTAATATTAGTTCTTACGAGTTGATGGAAAAAGCTGCGCAAGAATTTGAAAAGTGGTTTTACCAGCAAGAATTTTCAAAAGAATCTCCTATTCTGATATTCTGTGGATCGGGAAATAATGGAGGTGACGGTTTTGCGATAGCAAGATTATTATCTCAAAAGAATCATAAGATATTAGTAATCAAATGCTTTGGAGATAATTCAAAATTAAGTGCAGATTCCAGCAAAAATCTTGAAATGCTTCCCACTAAAGTTAAGGAAGTCTTTTTTAAGGAGTTTCAGGCACCTTCAGAGCCTTGCATTATCATTGATGCATTTCTAGGCGTTGGGTTGAGCGGTCCCTTACGTGATAGCGCAAAACCAATTATAGAAAGGATGAATTCTCTTCAGGGGAAAAAAATTGCTATAGATATTCCGTCGGGTCTTCCTTCGGAAGAGATGGGTTCAGAGCTTTCTTTTCAGTCAGATGTGACAGTAAGCTTTGCTTTTCCAAAACTTGCATTGATCCTTCCTGAAAATGCGGAAACGGTAGGGGATTTGGAAGTATGTGATATTGGTATTCCAGATACTACGTATGGGGAGTTTGAAGGAAGCCTCTATTTTATTCAAGCGAAAGATATACCTGCTTTGCATAAAAAATTCCATCGGTTTTCCCATAAAGGAGATTTTGGGAAAATCCTGTTGGTGGGAGGCGGACATGGAAAAATGGGAGCTATTATTTTGGCGGCAAAGAGTGCATTAAGGACAGGTTCAGGACTAGTCACTTGTCATATAGAAGAAAGCGAAAGACTCAGTATTCAGGCTGCTTTACCAGAGGCGATGTGTAATTGGGGGCTGATTCCCAATGCTGACTATTATGATGCTGTTGGAATAGGCCCGGGCTGGGGCATAGAAAGTAGAAAGAATCAATTGGAGGCTTTGCTGAAAGACTTTCATTTCCCAATCGTTTTGGATGCAGATGGGATCAATATTTTGGCAAAATTTCCGGAATTGATTCCTTTGGTGACCAAGAACTCAATTCTTACTCCGCATATAGGAGAGTTTCAAAGATTGGTTGGCCCAGCATCCAATCATCAGGAAAGAATGAATCAAGCAAAAGACTTTGCTATAAAGCATGAGTTGATCTTAATCCTAAAAGGTGCAAATACAGTGATTTCTATGCCTGATGGAAGGCAATTGATCAATAGCACAGGTACTCAGTTTATGGCTACAGGAGGAGCAGGTGATATTCTCACTGGAATGATTACTGCTTACTTGGGAATGGGATATAGTCCGGAATCAGCGGCAGTTTGCGGGGTTTTTCATCATGGATTGGCTGGTGAGTTGGCGGGAAAACGAAAAGGTAGAGGAACCATAGCAGGTGACATCATTGAGTCGATCCCGGAAACCTATTTTTATTTGGGTATTTCCTGATTTAACATAGTAAAAGCAAACTTAATTTTTTTTCTTGTGGTTCAAGGCTAAAGCAATTTTGATGAAGAAGGAAAAATTACTGCTTTGGACTTTGGCAGCTATCAATTTTATCCACATCGTGGATTTTATGATTTTGATGCCTTTAGGTCCGCAGTTGATGCGTGTGTTTGATATATCGCCTCGGGAATTTGGACTACTGGTATCTTCCTATACTTTTAGCGCAGGTATTTCCAGTTTTTTTGGAGCATTCTTTCTAGATCGTTTTGATAGAAAAAAGATTTTGCTTTGGGTTTATGTAGGATTCTCTGTTGCTACCCTTGGCTGCGCATTGTCACCAACTTACCCGATTTTATTATCCGCAAGAATTGTTTCGGGTCTCTTTGGAGGACTGACTTCCGCTCTGATTTTAGCAATTATTGGCGATGTTATCCCAGATGCAAGAAGGGGAAGAGCCATGGGATTGGTTATGGCTGCTTTTTCAGTTGCTTCTGTTTTAGGTGTTCCTTTAGGTTTGTTTTTAGCTAGTTTGTCGGACTGGCATACCCCATTTTATATCTTAACAGGCTTGTCTGTAATTAGCTTAGGAATGATTTTCCAATACGTTCCAAATATCACCGAGCATCTTGGAAAGGAAATTGTCAGGCCTCATCCCTTGGAAGTGGTTCGAAGAGTGACAAGCAATTCTAATCAAATGCGGGCAATCACTCTTTCTGTAATGATGATGTTTGGGCAGTTTATGATCATTCCTTTTTTGAGTCCGTATACAGTGGCTAATGTTGGCTTTACGGAAATGCAGTTAACCTATATCTACATGGCTGGTGGAGCCTTTACCATTTTTACCTCTCCTTGGGTTGGGAAGATGTCTGACAAGTATGGGAAACTTCGGATTTTCACGATTTTCATGAGCCTGAATGTGGTTCCAATTGCGATTATTACCAATTTGGGAGTAACGCCCATTCCTTATGTGTTATTGGTGTCGACTATGTTTTTTGTGACTTCCAATGGACGATATGTGCCCGCTGCAGCAATTATTACGGGCACCGCGCGGCCCGAAAATAGGGGGAGTTTTTTAAGCTTTAATTCAGCGATTCAACAATTGGCTACGGGTTTGGCATCTTTAATTGCAGGGCTCATTATTGGAGAAAATGCAGCAGGAGAATTGACTAATTTTAATTTGGTCGGATATATCGCTATTTTCTTCAGCCTACTGTGCATCCCTTTGGCCAGAAGAGTGAAGGTCGTGAGTTAGGAAAGCCATTGTTATTTGAATTCATGGAATAATTCGAGATATTGAAAGCTTGGGATGAATTCTATTCAATGGAAAAAGGAAAATCTTCTTGTGTCAATTGTGGAACAGAGCTTCAGGGTACTTTCTGCCATTCATGCGGAGAGAAGCAAATTGATCAAAAGGATAAAAGCTTAATTCATTTTTTGGAGGAATTTGTAGCCTCAGTTTTTTTTGCTGATGGAAAGTTTTTCAAAACGATCAAGCTTTCAATAACAAAGCCTGGTGAATTGACTCGTAGCTTTGTCGCCGGAATTCGGAAAAAATACCTTTCTCCTCTTCAGCTCTTTTTCTTCGCTAATTTGATTTATTTCATCTTTCCAGTCATCTCGACATTCAATACTACTCTGGATGTACAAATGTTCCAACTTCCCTATAGCTCATCAGTGAGACCGGTTGTGGAGCAGTATTTGGAAATTAGGCAAGTCGATCCTGATGTATTCAAAGTCGAGTATGAACGAGCCTCCAATGCCAATGGTAAATTACTCTTAATAGTCTTGGTAGTACTCCAAGGCCTTTTTTTAAAACTTCTTTTCTTAAGAAATAAAAAGCTTTACCTCATTGATTTTTTTGCCGGATCTGCATACTTCTATGGATTTTACACCTTATTTATTTTGGTGCTTTTTCCGACATTATTCAATTGGTTTTCGAGTTTATTCTCATTCGGTTTAGCATCAAGCATCAACGAATTGAGCTTATCAATAATTTTTATGCTGATCATCATAGGCTATATGTTTGCAATGCTTAAAAGGGCTTATGATACTTCCAAAAAAGGTGCATTGTGGAGAGGGATACTCTTGGGTATATTTATTATTCCAAGTTTTATAATTTATAGATATATATTGTTTTGGGTTACTTTTTGGACTGTTACCTAATCAAATATTAAAAAAAATCCCCGACATTTTTGCCGAGGATTTTTGTTGAAGGGTGTAGCTTTTGAATTAAAATTCTGCGTTCCCTGGAGTTCTTGGGAATGCTATCACGTCTCGGATATTTCCCATTCCTGTTACAAACTGGACCATTCTTTCAAAGCCCAATCCAAATCCTGCATGAGGTGTAGCTCCGAATCTTCTTGTATCTAAGAACCACCACATTTCCTCTTTTGGAATGTTCATTTCATCCATTCTTTGAAGGAGCACGTCTAGTCTTTCTTCTCTTTGGGAACCCCCGATGATTTCCCCTATTCCTGGGAATAGGATATCCATGGCAGCAACTGTCTTTCCATCATCATTTTGACGCATGTAGAATGACTTGATTTCTTTCGGATAGTCTGTCAGAATTACAGGTTTTTTGAAATGCTTTTCAACCAAATATCGCTCATGCTCTGATTGAAGGTCAGCTCCCCAGGATTCAATCAGATATTGGAATTTCTTCTTCTTATTAGGATTGGAGTTTCTTAGAATATCGATAGCCTCAGTATATGAAATACGAACAAATTCATTGTCTACTACAAATTTCAATTTTTCCAGCAAGCTCATTTCTGAACGCTGATCTTGCGGCTTAGACTTTTCTTCCTCCAATAATCTGGATTCCAAGAATTGTAAATCTTCCTGGCAATGATCCAAAGCATATCGGATCAAATATTTTAGGAAGTCTTCGGCTAAATCTGCGTTGTCTTCTGCATCATAAAAAGCCATTTCAGGCTCAATCATCCAGAATTCAGCTAAGTGGCGAGTTGTGTTGGAATTTTCCGCTCTGAAAGTAGGACCGAAAGTGTAGATTTCAGAAAGTGCCATGGCTGCCAGCTCTCCTTCCAATTGGCCAGATACAGTCAAATTAGCTTCTCTTTCAAAGAAGTCTTGCTTGAAATCCACTTTCCCTTCTTCGGTCTTTGGAGGATTTCCAATATCCAGAGTTGTTACTTTGAATGTTTCCCCTGCACCTTCTGCATCAGAAGCGGTGATGATAGGAGTATGGATATAGAAAAAACCCTTATCATTGAAATATTGGTGCACTGCAAATGCCAAAGCATGTCTTACTCTGAAAACTGCACCAAATGTATTTGTACGCATTCTCAAGTGAGCGATTTCACGCAAGAATTCAAGGGAGTGTTTTTTAGGCTGTAAAGGATACTTCTCTGGATCCGCCTCGCCCAAAACTTCTATGCTCTTCGCATTCAATTCTGAGGATTGCCCTGCACCTTGAGATTCAACCACTGTTCCTGTGATTTTGAGACAGGCTCCTGTTGTGCATTTTTTCAGAATATCTTCCGAAATGACATTTGGATCAGCCACCACTTGGTAATTGGTAATGATAGACCCGTCATTCATGGCAATAAAGGAAACATTCTTGTTGGATCGCTTGGTACGAACCCAGCCCATTAATGTGATTTCACTGCCTATTAGACCCTGCTCTAGGATGGTCTTGATTTTTACCCGCTTGTTGAATGCCATGATTTCGTTTTGGTTTCAAATAAGGCTGATAGCCGAATTTTTTATAGTCTGCAAAAAAACGATTAAATAAGCTTTTTATCAAAAATTTGCTTGTTTTTCCTAACTTTGAATTCAGGGCTTTTTTTCTGAAAAAGTCCTTTTTTGAACCCAAAATGCAGGTTTTACTCAATTTCCAATGCAAAAGCTAAATCTTAGCCAGTCACTTTCACAGAAGCTTTCTCCACAGCAGATACAGTTTATCAAGCTATTGCAGGTTCCTACAGCAGAATTGGATGCTAGAATTGAGGAGGAATTGGAGATTAACCCAGCACTGGAAGAAGGAAAGGAGGAGAAAGAGGATACTTCTCAAGATGAATATGAAGACTCCTATGAGGAGGACCTTGGATCTGATGACAGAGACCTTAACCTGGATGACTATCTAGACGATGAGTATGGCGGATACAAAATGCAGGGTGATGGAAATTATAATTCAGATGAAGAAGATCGTGAGATTCCTATTTCTTCTCAGGCTTCTTTGCACGAATTATTAATTCAGCAGCTCAATTTTTTAAAGTTGGATGAGAGACAAAAAATAATCGGGCAACAGCTTATTGGAAGTATTGAAAATGATGGATACATCCGAAGGGATCTTGAGGCCATTATCAATGATTTGGCTTTTAGCCAAAATATAGAGACGGATATAGATGAGTTAGAGGAAATTCTGCGAAAGATTCAAACTTTTGATCCTGCGGGAATTGCTTCAAGAAACCTTCAGGAATGCCTCATTCTGCAATTAGAAAGAAAAGAGCATCCTGAGGATCCCACAGTTCAGCATGCCTTACGAATCATGCATGATTGCTTTGAGGAATTTACCAAAAAGCATTACTCTAAAATCCAGCGGAAATGCGATTTGAATGAAGACGAGATCAAGGATGCCGTCAACTTGATTACTAAGTTAAATCCTAAGCCGGGAGGAGTTTCCGAAGGATTAGTTCGTACGCAATACATCATACCGGATTTTATTTTGACCAATAATTCAGGGAAATTGGAAATAAGTTTAAACTCCAAGAACGCTCCTGAGTTAAGAATATCCAGATCATATGCGGATATGTTTGATGCCTATGATAAATCTGATAAAAAGGACAAAAAACTGAAGGAGACAGTCACTTTTGTTAAGCAGAAATTAGATGCTGCTAAATGGTTTATCGATGCGATCAAACAACGTCAAAATACTTTATTGAGAACCATGGAGGCTATTTTACAATATCAAAAAGAATTCTTTTTGGATGGGGATGAAACGAACTTACGTCCGATGATTCTGAAAGATATAGCCGAAAAAATAGACATGGATATCTCAACTGTTTCCAGAGTTGCCAACAGTAAATCCATTCAAACAGAATTTGGCGTTTATCCTTTAAAGTATTTCTTTTCTGAAGGTATCGCTACTGATAGTGGGGAAGATGTCAGCAATAGGGAGGTGAAATCTGTATTGCAGGCTATGGTAGATGAAGAGGATAAAAAGAGACCGCTTTCAGATGATAAGCTTGTGAAAATGCTGAATAAAAAAGGATATAATATAGCCAGAAGAACTGTTGCCAAATACAGAGAGCAATTACAGATTCCAGTGGCGAGACTTAGAAAAGAACTGTAGTGGGGAGAAGTCTAGCGCTGATTATTTCGGTTATTTTCCAGCCATTGATTATACCAACACTGGTTTTTGGTATGATTCTTTTTGTGGTACCCGAGGCAAGTAGTGTTCCTTTTGAATTTAAAGTCAGGATCTTTTATTTGATCATGTTATCCACTTTAGCTATTCCAATGATTACGATACTTGGACTGAGACTTAGTGGTACAGTGAAGAGTCTTCATATGATCGATATCAAAGACCGACTGATTCCTTTTTGTGTGACTTCAGTATATTTTTTGATGACGGTCTATTTCATGTTTGAGATGTCTGAATTAGACCCCATATTATGGCAATCCTTGGCAGTAATTACTGCGGTTGTGGTGATCTTAACGATAGTCACCTTTTTTTGGAAGATGTCAGCTCATATGACTGGGGTAGGAGGGCTTTTAGCGTTGGTAGTTGTCTTAGGAATGAATTTTCCGAATTTCGCCATACTTTACCCTTTATTAGCTGCTTTATTGCTCGCTGGAGTAGTTGGTACTTCAAGATTGTTTTTGAATGCCCATAATCCCATGGAGGTTTATATTGGCTTTTTCTATGGTTTTTTTACCTGCTTTTGGGGATTTCTTTGGGTTTGGGGATAAAAAAAACCGGATTGAAAAACCCGGTTTCTTCTTACAATTTATTCAAAGCTTAGAATAGATTCACTGCAATTCCAAAACTAATTTGCTGTGATTGGTTAGCAGCCGGACCTTGTCCCTCTTGGAATAACCTGTTCAGTCCAAAATAGCTCCAAGCATAGAATCCTGGAGAACCTGCCTTTAGGGTTAGGCCATATCTCAATTTCTCTAAACCATAATTCTGAGAGTCTTTGATTTTTCTGGTCAAACCATCTTCATCTGTGTATTTGATTTTGGAATGGGCATTATAAAGGAAGCCAACTTTTCCACCTACACTTACCCGAAATCCTTTAGTATAATTATTTCTATTGATATGGTAAGTCAGGTCAAGAGGTACTTCGAAATAGTTCAGCGAGAAAACATTCTTGTCTACTGAGATATCATCCCCAAATACATCTGTCAACTCCAGGAAATCACTGGATTCGGGGCCTTTAGATGGATCATTGAAAAGATTCATCTCATCATTAAAAGCCAATTTGTCTGTACCAATACCAAATCCAGGATCTAAAGTGAAACCGGAATTAGCACCGAATACTGAAATCGGATATTGGTAGTAAATATTGAGCGTTCGGGATCCAAAAAAACCTGTACTCATATCTTCAGGTCGGTTGTTGAGCACATTGAATCCAAATTCTACAACCAGATCAGCGGGAATATTGGGTCTTCCGCCTACAGGAACTTTTGGTTTCTTTACTGTTTCTTGAGCAAGCGCGAATGGGCCAATTGAAAATGCTAAAAGGACTATAAATAATTTTTTCATGTATTGGTTAATGTTTTTCAATAGTCACATGTAATCTTGCATGGCGGGTAGTCTTGAATGATGGTTTGACTGCCTATGTGCCCAATTGAATTAAAAGAGTGCTTAATTACAATGTATTGCGGGCAAAAATAGAAAATCCCTGAGGAATTAACCTGTTTTTGCTCTTAATAATTCTTAAGTGTCGAAATGAGTTCCTCCTCTACCTTTGTAAAAAAGCTTCAGAGAGATATTTGGAAAAAATCGATTTATAAGTACCTTTGCAAACCATTTCGGCCTCGTAGCTCAACTGAATAGAGCACTTGATTACGGCTCAAGAGGTTTCAGGTTTGAATCCTGACGAGGTCACGATAAAGCTCAACCCATTAAGGTTGGGCTTTTTTATTTCAACCTGAAGCCTTTTTATCTGGTAGAATATTTTTGATTTTTAAAGGAGGAGGTTTCAAGTTTGAATTCCCGCTTTGCGGGACAGGCTCTGACGAGGTCACGATGAAGTTCAACCCATAAAGGTTGGGCTTTTTGTATTTAGCACTGATAAATTTTTCAGGTACCTGGAGCATCTTATTTTGGAAAGACGTGATGCGAAGCCAAGAATTTTTCAAAGTGGGCAGGTTTCATAAAGCCCTTCATTGAATAGGCTATTTTCTTTTTTTCAGATGTTCTACTTACTTTAGGAGTAGTTTAGTAAGTATATGCGCATAGCGAGAAATTTCATCATTCTTTTTATTCTCTTTTTTTCATCTTGCGACAGCTGGCTGCAAGATATCGGCTTAAAAGATATTAAGCGAATTGACGGACCATGTACCATTCTGTTGGTAGATGGCACTGTCATAGAAACCCCCTATAGTTTGGAAGTGACCATTCGAACTGAGGCAATAACTTATAGAGATGAAAATGGAAAGCTATGGTCTCTTTTTAGAGAAGAATACGAAAGTTATTCCTGTCAATAAAAACATTCATGAATTAGAGCTTCACAAACGGGAATGAAAGAGTTGACTTTTCGTATAAGTAGAATATTGAGATTTACTTATCAGTTATGTCGACACAAATTGAATTCGAGCAGGTGATTCACCGTGGCTGCGGCCTAGATGTACACCAAAAGACGATCGTATCTACTGTCAGTGGTATTGACGTTGCGACTGAGACCCGAACTTTCGGGACTTTTACCTCCCAAATTGAGGAGCTTAAAGTATGGCTAAACTCTCTTTCCATTACTCATATTGCCATGGAAAGTACCGGAGTTTATTGGAAACCTGTCTATAACATACTGGAAGAGGATTTTAAGATTATTCTGGTAAATGCCAGGCATATCAAGCATGTTCCCGGTCATAAGACAGATAAAAAAGACAGTGAATGGATTGCCAAGTTGCTGCTGAGCGGTCTGTTAAAAGGGAGTTTTGTTCCTGCCGAGTGGATACGGGAGCTGCGGGATCTATGCAGGTATAAACGTAAACTGATTGCACAGCGTGTCGCCCAACGCAACAGGGTGCATAAAATTCTGGAAGACGCCAATATCAAACTGGCCTCGGTGGCTTCAGACATCTTTGGAGTCACGGGTACACTGATCATCGATGCCTTGATCCAGAAACAGGAGGATGCTGAATACCTGGCCAACCTTGCCAAAGGCTCGTTGCGCAAAAAAATGGCAGACCTCAAACTTTCTCTTCAGGGAAGACTCACCGAGCACCACCGATTCATGCTATCTACGCTGCGTGATTCCATGGATTCGATCAACTCACAGATCGGGGACATCGAGGCTAGAATTGAGACTTATGCAGTCGAGGTTCAACAGGAAGTCGAGTTACTCCAGACCATTCCCGGAGTGGGAAAAGAAACCGCCATAAATATGCTGGCCGAGTCAGGCATTGACATGGAGGTTTTTCCTGATCACAAACACCTGGCATCCTGGGCAGGAGTTTCCCCGGGCAACAACGAAAGTGCAGGCAAGAAAAAGTCAACCCGAATCACACATGGGAACAAATACCTGAAAACTGCATTGGTTGAAGCTGCTTGGGCTGCATCACATACCAAGGACACCTATTTGAGCCGTAAATACGGAGCAATAGCTGCGCGAAGAGGATCCAAAAAGGCACTGATTGCAGTGGCCCACAAAATAGTGATTGCGCTATATTATATCCTCAAAAATAAAGAGCCCTACCTTGAGCCTGACGATACGGTTTATCAGCAAAAAAGAAAGCAGGCGCAGATTAAGAAATCTTTAGAGCGCCTGCGCGGGCTCGGGGTCCAAGTGGACATCCGTCCCAATTAAATTTAAGTAAAAGTTCGAGCTTTTATTGGTGATCTACAAGTCCCGGAATAAAAACTGAACTGAAAGGCCAAGAACAAACGGTTATTGCTTCGAGCATGTAGAAAAAATTTTACTCTCTTACTTGGCCTAACTTATTTAAACCATTTTACCACCTCTATGAGGGTAGAAAAAGTATGCCCTCCCAGTTCTGAAAATAGCTAAATAGGCCACTTTCTGGTTTTTCTCTTTCAGAAAAAAAAGCAGCCCGAAGGCTGCTTTTAACTTTTAGTGTGCTGCTGTGACCGAAGGAACGTTTTTGGAGTTCTTTTGCCAGATAAATAAGATAATGAATAGCACAATTAATATGGATGGGAAAATGGTAAGCTTGAGAAGAGTTTCCTGACCGGTTGCCAATTCTAATTCAGCACCACTAAGACCCGCTGCTAAATTGGAGGCTCTTGCAGAATCAATCCAGCTGCCGATGACAGGTTGCCAAATCGCAGTAGAGAACATTCCAACACCACCTATGATAGACATACCCAAGGCCCCACTCAGAGGTACTCTTTGGGCTACTGCACCCACCATTACAGGCCAGAAGTAACATACTCCAATAGCAAAGATAAATGCCGCAACGTAAGCCATTGGGCCAGTAACAATGCTAAACAAGTAAATACCAATAGTTGCGAAAATTGCTCCTCCTAGAAGTACTCCGGTTTGACCCAATTTACCTACCACTGGACCTGCGAAGAATCGACCTACAGCCATTACTCCGGTTGTAAGAGCTAGAATCAACATACCGCTTGCTCCAGAGCTATCCAGTACCACATTTGCCCATTGCTGGGTTCCAAATTCAGTAATAGCTGTCAAAGCCATGCAAATGAAAAGGAAGATGTAAAGAGGGCTGATCATTGCCTTTAAGTTACTGGTAACAGAAGTAACTCCTTCGACGGTTGGTTTAGGGAAGGCTTTTCCAAAGAATAGAACGGCATAGGCAACGGTAGGTACCATCATGACCCAAATTTGAGCTTCCCAGCCAAATCCTGCGTCGGTCATGAACTTTGAAATGAGAGAGCCAAGAACAATACCTCCAGGGAACCACATATGGAACCTATTCAGCATTTTATTCATAGTCACCCCTGTGTACATATCTGCAATCATTGGGTTACAAGCCGCTTCTGTACATCCATTACCGAATCCGATAAATAATGTAGAAATCAATAGAGTAGTATACCCATCAGCAAATATTGTCATCAGAATACCTATAGTGTGAGTTAAGAAGGCAATATTCATGATGATTTTTGGACCAACTGAGTGGTAAAATAGACCTCCAAGAATCATTGAAATTGGGAAGCCTAAGAACCACATGGAGTTGATGAAACCAAGTTGCTCGGCACTAAGCCCAAATTCCTCTCCGAGTTGCGGAAGAATTCCAGCACGGATTGCAAAGGTAAAGGCCGTGGTAATCAGCGCGAGACAGCTTGCATTGAAGAGCGCGTTACGGTTAATAGCTTGAGTCATAGAATAGGTTTTTTGGATTTAGGATTGATATGCATTCGATTGAAACGTTTGAAAATAGGAAAAATATTGCAATCGGGCTTTTCCGCCAATAAAAATTTTAATCCTACCTATTCGATTACAAAAAGTGAGCTGGTTATTTTTTCCTCAAAACCATAAATTTTATTTCTCAAAGCAAGTACAACCGCATAGGTCCCTAACGGAACTTTATTCCCTTGCAGAGTTCTTCCATCCCAGTTAAGAATAGGTTTTTCTATTGGTATTTCATTAATGAAAGAATGAAAAATCAATTCTCCCGTTCGGTTGTAAATAAAAACCTCTGCTTCTGTTACCCCTTGGGATACCAATACCCTGAAGTCTTTATTGGAATCATTCAGCACCATTGCATTCGGGAATACCACTTTAAAGTTACATGCGTCATAAGTCGTGAAGGTGGAGAAAAATTCACAGCCATCAACCGTGGTAACAATTAAGGAATAAGTCCCTACTTGGTCTGGTTTGTAAATCCTATTTGTTGAAACTAAATCTTCTTCAAAATACCACTCGTAGCTTGCAAAATCTCCGGGATCTATACCGGGAAGATTATTTTTCTTGGAGCAAACTGTATAGACCTCTTCCAGATTTGGAGTTGTTAAAAGGGTGCTTTTTTCAACTTGAATGAAATTTCTTCCAATCTCGCAGCCTATTTTATTGAAAGCGACGGCTTCGTAGCTACCTTCTCTAGTGACTTCTATTTCAAATTGATTCTGAAATTGGGGTAAATCTTCTCTATTGTCATTGATGTCAAAGTAAATCCACTCTAGGCGGTTTACAGCACTTTTTGTTGTGCTAAGAGTAATAGTTGATGTGCCCGGCTCAGGACAGATCTTAGATGCACTCAAATCCATTGGAACAGATAGGACAGGAGGTTCTATTTCGAATGCTATCGGTTCATTTGGACAACTTCCAGTTTCTAATGGTTGAACATTTAAAGTAAATTTTCCATTGGAGGTAGGGTAAAATAATTCACCTCTTCCCACTATATCTCCCGATTCGTTGAGCCAGCGGATAGATGTTTGTTCGGGTTTTAAACCTGTGATTTCGGTTTTATAGATCCTGTTCCCAAAGCAATCTTCTTCTAAAAGGATAAGATCGAAATTGATTTTAGGGATCACATTGACCTCAAAAGTAGTTCTTTTTGGACAGCCTCCAGTGGAGTTATCTGCAGCTTTCCCCAAAAGTGAATAACTCCCACCTTTTGTCAGGATAAATGGCTCTCCCGAGTTTTTTGTGATCTCATTGCCTGAAGGGTCTGTCAGGGTAAGGATTAAATCTTCTGAAGTTTCTGGAATCAATTCAAAGCTCTCGCAGATATTGATTTTTTTAGGAACGCTGAAGTTTACAAGATTTTTTGACTCGATGATTATTTCTTGGGTAGGGTAGGCACAGCCGTCAATATTTAATTCTAAAAAATATGTCCCCCCTGCTAATGTCTGTTCTACAACTTGCTGATTTTGGATAAATCCTTTTACTATGGTACCAATTCCATTAGACATTACTCTATATTCACCGTCCACATTTCCTTGGTTGAATGTCAGTTTTAACTTTCCTGGGTTAACTCCAATTGCACCGCAGGTTTCAGGCTCAACTTCAATAGTTGGTTCATTGATATCAGGAACATCACCTGTGTTAATAGGGGGCTCTTTAGGAGCTAAGTCCAGTAGAGTAGTTAATTTGCAACCATTGGAGTAGGCTGAAATAGTATAGATCTGAGCTTCAAGGTTTGAAAGCGAAACTGCTTGATTTTCCGGCACATTAGACTGGAAGAAACCAATCTCTACCACTATCAATGAGTCTAAATCTGTTGAAGCATTAATGGTAAATGCACCATTATTTACTACACAGTTATCAGGCCTGTTTTGAATTGTAAAGTTTAGATTCGGTGATTCATTTACCGTAAATATTTTCCTTCTTTCTGATCTACAACCAGGGTAATTTGGGTCAATAGCACTAAAAATTATTGTATACTCTCCTGGACTTGAAATGTCGGTGTTGCTTAAAGGGATTTCAAAAGCCGACCCTAAATCTGTTTTATCGTTTGAGCCAGGTTTGATAATGCTCCAATCACCAGGATAAGGCGTATCTAACCCAGCAGATAGGGCTTCGCCTTGACAAATGGAACTATTACTTAGTTGAATCTCAAAGTCGAGCGATGGTCCTACATAGGTAGTTCCGGTGATTAAACATTCTGCCGCTCCAGAGGTGTTATTTGTCAAAAATAATTCGACTTGATAAAAGCCTTCATCAAGAACAGTGACTGTGTTTTGGTCTCCAATTACTTTTCCATTAAAATCTTTCCAGATAAAAGTATAATCTGAAATAGTAGAAGTATTTGGATCAATTGCAGTTAGCTGAACAGGGGTATAGCTACAAATCAAATAATCAGGCAAAAGAACTAATTCTGGCCCTTTCTTGACATTTACAGTCAAATCATCTTGGTAGATGATAGATGTAGCTCTTCTAACGCTAAGCTCTACCTTGTAAAGTCCTATCTCATTGAACGCTACCTTAACGGTTTCAAACTGAGGGCCTCCACCGGTTCGGTCAAAAATCACATTTCCTTGTGGATCTGTAACCTCCCAGGAATAAACATCCTGAGGATCACCTCCTCCACTGAAAGTACCGATAACTCCACCGAAAATAATACATAGATTTTCAGGGCCTACCAAGTTGGGGTCAGCTTGATAAGCATGATTTGAAGAGTTAGGTTGAATTGCTTCAGTTATGACTTTTTTTGCGGCAAGGCCGCCTGTCATAACCAAAAACAGAATAAACAATACCCCAATCTTCCACTTAGGAAATTGAGCATTTGTTTTCACGGATTCCTTTCGTTGGGTGATATCTAATTTACTTGATTTTGAGGAAATAAGCTTAGCTTAATTCATCATTCAAAGATCAAAAATCCAACCAAAATCAGGAATACGGTTAATTGTTTCTTAAATATAAAAATCTGGATGAGGTACTTGCCATCCTTAAAAAGATGGTAATTTGGTTGGATTTATTCAACAACCAGCAGGGAGCCTATTGTCGTTTGATTTATATTCCTCTCTGTATTTGAATAATTTATCCGGATGGTATATGCTCCATTTGGAATCTTCCTTCCTTGGTAGGTCCCATCCCATGGACAAGTTGACTCCTCGGAAATAAGATTTTTATTTTCACAATGAAAAATCAATTCTCCCCATTGATTAAAAATCCAAACATCTAATTCGTCAATCAGATAATTGGTGTAAATCAAAAATTGCTTATCTGGGTTACTTGGCGTAAGTGCTGTAGGGAAACTTACTCTTAATTCACATTCTTCTTCTGTTGTAAAGGAAGTGGAATAGGAGCAGCCTTCTAGGCTCGTAACTGTCAGTGAATAATTTCCAATCAGATTAGGCTTGTATGTTGGGCTGGTAGAGACTAATTGTTCTCCAAAGTACCACTCGTAGGAAGCAAAGTTTCCAGGATTTAAGACAGGAGCTATTTCATATCTTGGGCATATTAGATAATTCTCCTCTAAAGCAGGTCTGACTACATCCTGACTTTTCAGAATCAAAACACTTTCCGTACCTAAAAGGCATGGGATTGAGTTGAATATTCTTGCTTCGTAGCTTCCTTCGTTGGTTACTGAAATCTCTCTAAGATTGGTAAAGTTGCTGAGTTGAGTTGCTGTTCCATTAATATCTGTAAACCACCACTCAATTCTTGAAACCTCATCAAAATCTGTATCTAGCCTAATGTTTGTTAAGCTTGCATCTGGACAATAAGGGTCAGATTCAAGAGCCAGAGGCAAAGAAAGAATCGGAGGCTCAAACTCGAAAGAAATTGGTTCAATTTGGCAAGTGGTCGAATTCGCAGGCTGAACCTCTAAGCTGTAGATTCCAGGATTGGACAACTGCAGAAATTCATCTCCTCCAACAATTGTCCCATTTGCGTCTCGCCAGAAAATATCCACCTCGTTGGCTTGATAATTTGATAAGGAGGCTTGATAAATTCGGCTTCCGGAACAATCTTCCTCAAATAATATGGGCTCAAAAACTACTGGCTCTACAATACTTACTTCAATTTCTTTTTGCTCTGGACAAAATGGAGTAGGGCTATCACTGTCAAATGCCAAGAATGTATAAATGCCAGGCTCGATAAGTTCAAAAGTGTCCCCTGAATTTCCTTCTAGCTCTTCACCCGAAGGCGTGGTTACGAAAAATATCAGATTTTGATTTGTGGTTGGGATAAGATTGTAGCTTTCACATATTGTAATTTCCTGAGGAATGTCGAAAAGAACTTTTTCCGGAGTAAGATCTAGTTCAACAGAGGATCTTCCAAGTTCGCAATTTTTGTTTATATCAGGAATAATGCTGAACACTGAAGCTTCATAAGTTCCCCCGACTCGAGTAGTAATTTCAGTTTGATTTTTTAACTCAGGTAGCTCAATAATATCTCCATTTTCATCAAATCGCCTCCATTCAATATCTGTTATAGCTTCAGGAAAAGTAGTTTCCAAAGTGATGATGGCTTCAGGGCCGAATTCACAAAGCTTGGTAGTAGTTAGTGTAACATCTACCGACAAAACAGGATCTTCTATTTCAAATTCTTTGGGTGGAATAGGGCAAGCGGAGCTATTGGCAGGTTGAACTTCTAGCTTGAATGTACCGGTGCTTGTCGGATTTAGAAACTGGTTATTCCCTACCACCTCGTCATTTTCATTGTACCAAGTAAATATTACAGAGGTAGAGTCCCTATCATAAATCTCAGCTTTATAGGTTCTATTTCCTAAACAGTCTTCTTCGTTAAGTACCACCTCAAATTCAACAGGATCTACCAAAGTGACTTGGAAAGTTTGGGAAACAGGACATAAATCATCCTGATTTGGAAGCCGCCCTATAATCTTATAAGTTCCTTCTTCTGTTATAGTGAATGGCTGGTTTACGTTCCTGAACTCTGAATTATTGGAGGGACTGATTAACTCAAATTCTAGTGCTTGGGTAGTTTGAGGAGTGAGTTCAAAAGATTGACAGATAAAAAGATCACCTGGGATGGAGTAATTAACAAGCTCTTTTCCGGGGATTTCAACAAACTCTTTTTTGGGTAGTGAGCAGGAATCTTGATTATAAAGTTCGAAGACAAATTTTCCTCCCGGAACATCTATCAATAAATCCGATTTATCTGAAAAGGATTCATTTTTATAAATAGCTCCTTTCTCACCTAAAACTCGATAAAAACCATCTATAGGCCCATTGAGAAAGTTGACCTTGAAGCTACCATTAAGTTTTCCATCAAGTGTACATGTTTCCCCCTTTTCATCTGTTATTTGGAAATTTAGTTCGGTTGGAGGATTATCTAATGGGACAACTGAGGCATAAGAATTCCCACAATTTCCTAAAAAGCTTATCAAATTATATGCCCCTGACTCTAATCCAGATAAAGTATATATATCCCCCGGCTCAAGGGATGGAGACACGACAGAAGTTCCTTCTACAATGATATAATCGATCTTCGTATTTGCCCTAATTTGAACTCCTCCATCGGGTATGTTACAACCACTCGATCCAATTGAGCCTATGATTGTAAAGTCTGGGATTGGATTAAATGTGAATGTGTTTTGGATTAATATTTCACAATCTACTGCATCAGGATTGATAACCTCATAGGTGACTTCGTAATCTCCAAAACCATCATTAAGTTGGTTTTGAAAAATAAAGAGAGATTCACTTGTGGTTAAAAATGTTCTTGAGCTTTCCCCAGCTTTGTTTAAATACCAGTTTCCAACGCTACTTGGATTAGTTGAAAAAGTAATTCCTTGATCTTCACAAATAGAACTTAAACTTTGTTCAACTTTTATATCAGATGAGTTGCTAACTTCGGTCGAAAGGTTAGTGACACATTCAGATTTTCCAGAACTATTTGGGACGAATACAGTAACAAAATATTTACCTGAATTAACGACAGTTAAGTTATTCGCATTCCCAATTTCATTTCCCGATCCATCTCTCCAAATAAACTCATAAGAGGCAAAGTTTGGGGATGAAGGATTAATGGCTGTAAGATTTAATGGGTCTGTTCCACAAAGAGAATACTTAGCTTTTAAGGCAGGAGTGGGTCTGTCTTGAACTAATACATTGAGAGTTTGAAGAGGAAAGACCAAGACGCCTCTTCTCACAGAAAGTTCTACCCGATGAACTCCTCGAATTGAAAAGGTGTAATTAATTGTTTGTAGAAGAGCACCCCCAGAAATAGATAGTAATAGAGAATTGTTTGGGCCAAATATTTTCCAAGAATAAACATCAGCAGCCGGTATACCTCCCCCAGAAAAAGTTCCAATTACACTTTCTCCGCCCAGTGGAAAACATAGCGTTTCAGGACCTTGAAGATCGGGTTGATTTACTAATGGAAAATCAAATTCATCTTCTGAAAAATTAGCGCTGCTAGGTGTGAGTATAATTGAAAAAAAAAACACTCCTAACAAGAGCAAAATTGTTGCTCTATAGTTGGAGTGTAAGTCTTTCAATTTATTCAAATGCATTTTTATTGGAGTCAACCACTATTTTGGAACGTAAATCTACCAAATTCCCTGACTACCAAAAAATTAAGCCTCGATTAACTTTGAATTTAAGGTTTATTCATTTCACTATCTAACAAATACCCAATCGCTATGATCACTCAAAGGCTCTGAGAACTCATAGCCTTCTACATTAAAGGTTTTGAGATCTTCAGGATATGTAATTCTATTTTTTATGGCAAAGTCAGTCATCAAACCTCTTGCCTGCTTTGCAAACAAGCCAATTACCTGGTATTTTCCGTCTCGATGTTCCTTGAAATGAATATTGATTACAGGCGATTTCAAAGTCTTTAAATCAACTGCCTTGAAATATTCCTGAGAGGCCAAGTTAACAACCGGTTTTCCGGCCGCTACTTGATTGATTGCTTTCGCAATTTTAGTATCCCAATATTCGTAAAGATTTTTTCCTTTTTTAGTTTCCAGTCGAGTACCCATTTCCAGTCTATAAGGCTGAATTAAGTCTAGAGGTTTTAATAGCCCGTATAATCCTGAAAGAATTCTTAAATGATTTTGAGCGAATTCGAATTCCTCTTCACTGTAATTGTCAACATCAATTTTGGTGTAAACATCTCCTTTGAATGCTAAAAGCGCTTGCTTGGAATTGTCAGGAGTAAACTCCTTTTGAAAGGTTTTAAATCTCTCTTCATTCAAGTTCGCCAAGCTATCACTTACTTTCATTAGGTCTGCGATGTCCTTCGAACTTTTCTTTTTCATTACTGATACCAAAGATTTGATATCAGAAGTGAATTCTGGTTGGCTGTATTCTTGGAAATTTGGAGTGCTGTAGTCTAAAGTTTTTGCAGGAGAAATTAAAATTAACATTACTGTATAATCGTTATTGCTTTGGTTATTTGTTCGGTTTTGTTCTGATCTACACTAGTAAACCTTACAACTATGGCATATGTTCCGTTTGGAACGAATTTTCCATTTACAACACCATCCCAAGGACAGAACGGCTGAGCGGGCTCAAGATT
Source organism: Algoriphagus sp. NBT04N3 (assembly GCF_019443765.1). NCBI lineage: Bacteria > Pseudomonadati > Bacteroidota > Cytophagia > Cytophagales > Cyclobacteriaceae > Algoriphagus > Algoriphagus sp. NBT04N3. The sequence continues at coordinate 3,032,742 of NZ_CP048415.1, read as the reverse complement.
TTGATGCTCACAATAGAAAATAAGCTCTCCCCATCGATTGAATACAAATACTTCCGCTTCATCAATATATTCATTGGCATAAAGAATGAAGTTTCTGGATGGATCGTTTAAAACAACACCTGTTGGGAAAGAAACCTTCAAAGAACAGTCTTCTAAAACCTCAAAGGTTTCGACGTAAAAGCAACCCAAATTATCAGATACTATTAATTCGTATATGCCTGGTAGAGTAGGTGTGAAAATTGCATCCTGAGAAACCTCTTCTCCATTCAATACCCAAGAATAGTTGTCGTAATCTCCCGGATTGATACTTTGGGTTACTCCTTCAATGGCGCAAATAGTAAACTCAGTAGGGACCACAGGTGGGATAATAATGGACTTTGCAACCTGAGCAGCTGCTCTGCCAAGATCACATCCCGCGGCACTTCTTAATAAAACCTCGTAGGTTCCTTCTAAGCTGGTTTCAATAATTGGCAGGTCGTCAAACTGGAACAACCTTGTTCTAGTCCCACCTTGAACAGAATACCATTCAATGTTTGCAACATCACTTAGATCAGCTACAACTGTTAGGTTGGTAGATGCCTGATCTATACAGAAAGGAGTTACATCCAATTCCACATCTACAGTAAGCTCTCGAAATTCAGCTGTGAAATTAATTGGAGGTGTGGTACATAAACCTCCACTCCTAGGCTGTACTTCTAAGCTATAGTCTCCATCTCTCGGTGGAGCAAAACTTTGTTGCCTTCCTACAATCACTCCCCCGGCATCTTTCCATAAAAAGATGACATCAGCTGGAACCGCGTTATTCAATTGTGCTTCATATCTAATGCCCACCTGACAATCGTCAATCGGACCTACCAATTCAAAGTCAATGGGCTGAGTTATGGTAGCATTGATGTTTATCTCCCTAGGACAATCTTCTCCACTTGGATCTTGGCCAAGAAGGGTGTAAGTGCCTGTTTGAGTGATAGTGAAAGACCCATCTGTATCTGGTTGTAGGGTATTGCCTCCAGGGGCAGTTAAGGTGAAAGTAAGCCCATCGGATGGGGTAGGGCTGAAGGTATAGCTTTCACACGCTGTAAAATTGCTTGGTGCTGAGAACTGTACCAAGAATTTTTGTTCAATCGTATACAACTGAGGATCTGGAATTGCACAGTTACTAAGGTCTATAATTTCAACCGCATACTCCCCGTATGGAACAGGAATGTCCACAGAATTCACATTAGCTAAAGTTCCGGAAAAGACTTGACCATTTCCCTGTCGGGTAATTTGATAACTACCATTTACAGGAGACCCGCCAGTAAAGGTGATTGAAATTAAGCCCGGCTCAACTCCATTAGGGCCACATGTTTCATCGGTTGAGGTCACTGAAAATTCATATCCTGCTGGAGGGTTACTGTTTTCAATGCTCACAGTGGCAATGTAAAAACAGCCGAAGACATTTTCTGCCTCAATGGTGTATACATCCGGTAATAAATTATTTACTGCGATCACATCACCAGCATTGACATTGGTGAAAACTTCCCCGGTTTCCTGGACAGTGACTGTAGCAGCATTTGCCTGCATGGTAATTTCAAAGGACCCATCAGCAGTTGTACAATCAGTTGCTGGAGTCGTTTGAACTACCGTAAATAGCGGAAGCTCGTTAACTATTAGATCAACTTTTTTCTCAACCTGACATCCTTCTAAAATCGGGTCTTCAGTAATAAAAATGATTTCATAATTTCCAGGACCAGGAAGAGTATTAACAAATAATTCCAATTCAAAAAACTCACCTAAAAGAACTCTATTTCCATCCTGATCTCTTTCATAATACCATTCTCCGCTGATTGGTGTGTCAGGTGTAAAGTTGACAAGCACATCTTCAAAGCAAACCTCTTGGGCATCCTGATTGATATCAAATTCAAAGGCAGGACCAACAAACACCTCAGCCGTGGCAGGGCATGTTTCATAAAGGGCGATTTCATCATCACTTAATCCGTCAGGAATTCTATAGCTTACTACTACTGTGTAGATACTTTCCTCATCAACCGTAATTGTATTGGAATTTTGATCTCCAAATACCTGACCTGCTGCATTGGTCCACTGAAAATCATACAATCCTTCAGCTGGATCATAACCATCAATTGCTGTTAAAACTACTGGAGTTCCAGAACATAAAGTGGCATCAGATTCCAATGTTAAAGTTGGTGGAGCATCCACTTGAATTTGTAAGCTATCTACAAAGTAATTCTCTGTCGCACATCTGGTTACATTCAACTCTACTGTATACAAACCAGGCTCATCGAATAGTTGATCCAAATTCTGAAACTGATCTCCAGGGCCACCGAAATTATCCAAAATCACTGTGCCGTCATCTCTGGTAATCGTCCAGAAATAGGAATCAATGTCAGGTTCTCCGCCACCCTCAATCAATGCTCCAGCTCCATTCACAGGGTCTAGACATAATCTCTCTGGTGCGAGTAAGGAAGGTTCAGGAATTGAGCTTCCGCTATTTTGGACAAAGGAAGGAAGTCCCAAATTTGCAGTCCCTGGCATGGGCTCAACTGAATTCTGGTTGAATGTACTACTGGAATTACAACCTGCGCCAACTGCAATTTGTCCAATTTGATTGCTTCCTACTACAGCAACATAGATGTTGCCATCAGGACCGATTTGTAGGGCTCCCAAGTTGAGCCCGGAAGTGCCCCCTATTTGGTTTCGAGTGGAAAGAATACAAGCTTCTCTTTGAGGGCGCGTATTTGCATTACCAAAACAGGATGGACATGTGGCAGCATTAGGATCATCATTATCCACAGGTTGAATGGTAAATTCTTCCACTCCAGGTCCTCCATTTCTGTAAGACACAAAGACTTTTTCCCCGCTGTCTGAGAATTCCAAGCCATACACATCTCCATTACAGCCCAAATCGATTCGGGCATATTCTGTCATTCTGCCTGTACTAGCATTGAAATCAAAAATTTCTAATTTATTACAGCCTCCCTCTGAGATTGTGACAGCTACTTTACTTCCATCAGGGCTGAATTTCATGGCGCCGACCCCTGAGTTGAATCCATGATTACTTCCTACCGAACTGAGCACAGGTTGTCCTATTCCCTGTGAGGATACAGGATAAGCTCTAAAGGTGTTGTTCCCCAATTCATGGAAAAGTACCCAAGTAGTATCCCCGTTGTTAAAAGCTGCAGAATGCTCGGTGGAGGGACTGAATAGGAAATTGTCCTTTGTAACCACATTACCCACTCCTGTTGGGTTATCTGATTTGATATCTACCAAGGAGAATTTTACCTGGTTACTTCCATTTGCACTTCTTTGAGTAGTAAAGAGATAAAATAAAGTTTGTTCGTCTGGAACAGGAACGGCTATGACACCCTGGCTAGATCCATTATCTCCACCAATGGCATCTCCATTAGCCATTAAGTCTCCGTTTAAATCCCAGACAGACTCCCCGTCTGTATAAAACAATACCTGACCGGCTTCATCTGAAATGGTGGTTGTACCTGCCGGAATATTTTGAGGGTGCCTTTGGGCGATGGGTCTCGGAACAGGTGCATTCGGATCATTTGGATCCGGATTAAAGTCTATCCCTGCTCCATCTCCAAAATACCAGATATTATTGCTTTGATCTTGCAGGTCCCAGACCTTGACTCGGATTTCGGCATAGGCATAGCATTCCGAACCTGGCTCTCTCACCAAAACCCAGTATAGCCCTGGAAGACATACTTCATTCTCCTGCCTTGTACCCCAGCCTTCATCCCGGTAATTTGACCAGAAATATTCGTATTGATCACCTCCGCCCGGAGGTGCTTCCCCGTCCTGTTGACCAGCCGAGTTTTGAGCCTCAAGAAGTGCTGCAATATCCACACATTGACCCTCGCAGATGGTGGTGTCTTGCGGCGTAAAGTTTGCCTCTAGGTTATTTTCTGTCAATGGTATATCCTTGGTAACAGTCTGACTTTCCCCATCTGCAAATGTTACCGTAAGTGTCACTGACACACTTTGTCCTTGAGCAGCATCCGCTGGAATCAAAAAGTGCTCTTGCGCATAATCTGCAGGTAAAGGATTGCCGTCAGAATCAGTTAGAGGAGGATTGAATTCCCAACTGAAAGAAACAGGTCTGTAATTTTCCGGCGTAATTTCGCTGGTCAGCTGAACAGGATTGTTGGCACAAGGCATATCTGGATCCCAGTCAAAGTCCACCGTTGCATCAATATCTGCGTTAGGAGCAAAAGTTGGAAAGATAGTACCACAAAAGTCAGCACCGGCGAAAGGATCAATTTCTACATTGATGTCATCAATCTCCTCTTCATTTGGATTGGTAACTTTCCCTATGAGTTGTGGTCCTCCAGTGGTTTCTTCATAAATAAAATAGAGTTCTCCATCAGGCCCAACTTTCAAATCATAAACTGTTGAAGGTTGAGGATCTAAAGGAATTTCCTCTGGAGTTGCCGTGAGATCATTGCTTGGAACTCTGAAAAGTTGACTTCCTCTGGAGAAATAAATGAAATTACCATCTGGAGAAAAGGTCGCTCCTTCAATAGAGTCAGTCCCTCCGGATTGGCTGATAGGTGTTGGATTGCTGAAGTTTCCAGATGAAGTATCAAAATCCATTACAATAATGTCGTCTCCCGGATTTTCTGGAATCAAAATCAATTTTCCACTGTCCTCATCAAATACTATGGCTTTTGGAGTGAAAGGTAGGGGCTGCGTATCCGTTTGGGTAAAGTTGCCCGCTGTTCCTTCAATTCTCCTAGAAATTAAATTTCCTCCATTAAAGCTGATCAGGTAGGAAGGGGATGATGGCGATTTGACTACTAAAATTGCTCCCTGAGCATTCCCGATTGTTTGATCTTGCTCAATGATTTCTCCCAATGGACGCTCATTTCCTGTGGCCTGCCCTGGAGCGTTCATATCAATCAAGGTGTAGAGCAATTGTCCCCCAGGGGATACATAGAATAAATAAAAGAGCTTATTTCCATCCGGCTCATATTCCAAAAAGCCAGAAGCCACTTGCTGTCTGGTATCAATTGGACCATTTAGATTTCCAACTTGGCCTTGAATGGGAGCTCCACTATAATCATAAACGATAGAGCCATTTGAATAAAATAATGGCTGCCCAGTGATGGGGTCAATCGTAACTGAGTTACTGAATTTATCCAGGATGATAGAACCGGGAAGACTTTGAACAGTCGGGCTTTGTCCTTTTCCGAAGGATAAATAATTATTTGGAGTGCCAGAACCGCAATATCCAAATATCCATTCATTGTCATTAAAACCCTGAGCAAGGGATACAGATGTATTTCCAGCCCAGAAAAATGCGCTTAAAAAGGTGAAAAAAAGGATAATATGTATGGAATGCGGTTTGCTTTTCATATTTTTCGAACTGCTATCTAAAACAACCTAGAGGAAGAAACGTTTTAGATGCTGACTGAATATTCAAATAAACGAACAAATCCTTGTTACGGTCTTCGCTGCTTATAGTTTTTTTCGGAATATTGGCTTTTGGCCTAAGCATGCCTTTGCATGCGCAGGATCCGCAATATAGCCAATATTATGCAGCGCCTTTGTATCTCAATCCAGCCATGGCAGGCGGAGAGCTTACAGGAAGGGTAGGTTTTAATTACAGAAACCAATGGCCAAGCATTGATGCTCAGTTTACTACTTTCTCAGCCTTTTACGATACTTACCTTCCTGATTACAATGCAGGAGTGGGTTTTCATGTAATGCAGGATACAGAAGGAGCAGCCAAACTTCGGTCTACAACCATTTCCGGTATTTTTTCTTATGAATTAAAACTGGGGGATAATTCCTATTTCCGGCCCGGTTTTCAGGCAAGCTACATTCGAAGAGAAATCGGATTTTATGAAAATTTAATATTTGCTAATCAAATCAATCCTAGTGATCCTTTCGGACCTACACTTCCTGGGTCTGATATTCCGGGTCTTGGTGATCCTGTAAGTATGCTTTCTCTTTCATTGGGAGGGATGTTTTTTACAGAAAACTTCTGGATTGGACTGGCTGCTCACCATGTTAATGAGCCAAATCAATCTTTTATCGATGGCTTAAGTCCCTTGCCAGCCAAATTTTCCCTACACGGGGGATATAGAATTGCATTGGGAGAGGGTAGTTTCCGTGGGGATTTTACTCATATCAGAAAGCAGCGATATTTGACACCAACCTTTAACTACAAAAGACAAGGGCCATTTGAGCAGTTGGATGTAGGAGCATACTTTTATGTGGAACCCTTGGTTTTTGGGCTTTGGTACAGAGGGCTTCCTTATAAGCCGATTAATAACCAAAGCAACCGTGATGCAGTTGTCATGATGGTGGGAGTGAATTTACTGAGCGGTTTGAATATCGGTTACAGCTTCGATTATACTGTGTCCCAGCTTGGAATACAGTCTGGAGGAGCTCACGAATTAAGCCTTTCTTGGACACTTCCGAATAATTACCAAGGCAAGCCCTCCAGAAGGGATACTATCTTGCCTTGTCCTAAATTCTAAACATTTTACATGAGTCCTGAGACTTTAAAATACCTCTTGATAGGAGTGGTGAGTTTTGGCTTTTTGCTTGAGAAAATTTTAAGCTACCTGAATATCCAAAGACCTGTACCCAAAGTACCGGAAACTCTGGGGCAGTATCTCAGTTCAGAAAAGTTATTGGAAGCCAAAGCGTATCAGCGTGAAAATTACAACTTTGGCCTGGTCACGGGTATTTTTTCTTTCGCTTTGACAATCCTGTTTATCTATATGGGTTGGTTTGGCTGGATTGATGATTGGATTGGCAACTATATCAGTAATCCTCTTTTTCATTCTGTAGCCTTTTTTGCCCTAATATTTATTGGATCTGATTTGATCAGCTTGCCCTTTGATTATTACAGTACCTTCGTTATTGAAGAAAAATACGGTTTTAATAAAACCAGTTTAGGCACTTTTTTCTCAGATAAGCTCAAAGGATATATTCTTTCATTGATTGTTGGCGGTAGCTTATTATTAGTTTTCCTATGGTTAATCCATCAGATGGGTCCTCATTTTTGGTGGATTTTCTGGGCAGTGGCAGCTGTGTTCATGGTATTGGTCAATTTATTTTATACTGCTTGGATACTTCCCCTTTTCAATAAATTAACTCCTTTAGAAGATGGAGAATTGAAGCAAAAAATCATTCATTATGCCCAATCAGTTTCTTTTCCTCTGGAAAATATTCTGGTGATGGATGGAAGTAAAAGATCAGCCAAAGCCAATGCCTTTTTCTCAGGCTTTGGCAAGAGAAAAAAAGTAGTCCTGTATGACACATTATTAGAACAGCATCCACCAGATGAATTGGTCGCTGTTTTGGCTCATGAAGTTGGGCATTACAAGAAAAAGCATATCATTTTGGGCATGTTAGCCTCTGTATTGCAGGTTGGCATACTGTTGTTTTTGCTGTCTCAGTTTATTTTTTCAGAAAATATGAGCCTGGCATTAGGTGGGTCTGGGTGGTCTGCCCAATTGAATATCATAGGATTTACCATGTTATTTTCACCCATATCTATGATAATTGGGATCGGAATGAATTGGCTCAGTAGAAAAAATGAATTTGAGGCAGATGCATTTGCTAAAGAAACTTTTGAAGGCAAGCCTTTGGCGGAAGCATTGAAAACTCTTTCAGTAAAAACGCTAAGCAATATCAATCCTCATCCTTGGTACGTGTTTGTGAATTATTCCCATCCGCCTTTACTGCAGCGATTAGAAAAACTGGAAAATTGAGGGGGTAGGCTAAGAAGATAGAAATCGATACATTTTTTTTATCTTCAAATCTGCTTGAAGCCTAAAACCCATGAAAGACCTAGCCGATTTTCATTATCCACTTTCTGATCTTTTCTCACAGCCCAAATCCCATCAGGACTGGGACCAATACAGACTAAGTAAGGAACAAATTGAATTTTTTCACGAAAATGGATTTATCGCTGGGATCAAACTGCTTGATGAGAAACAAATTGAGGCTCTAAAAAAGGCCTTGGATGAGGTCATGGATCCTCAGCATCCCTTACATAATTTATTCCATGAGTTTCATAGCAATGAGTCTGGAGATCCGAATAAGGTACTTTTTCATTCTTTAGGCCATTGGCGAATCGCTGAAGCCTTTCATGATGTAATCTGGAATCCTGCCTTTAGAATGGTTGCGAGTCAATTACTCGGAGATCGTGCAGTCCGATTTTGGCATGACCAACTCTTTTGTAAGCCCGCTCATCACGGGGGAAATGTGGCCTGGCATCAAGATTATAGCTACTGGACCCGAACTATCGAAATGCAACATTTGACTTGTTGGTGCGGACTGGATGATGCCACAGAAGAAAATGGCTGCTTGCAATATGTTCCCGGCTCGCATCGCTGGGGTTTATTGGAAAAGCCTGCACTTGCGGGAGAGATGGACGGTTTGAAGCAAATGATGACAGCTGAGCAGATAGCAGAGTTCAAGCCTGTAGCTATTCCATTGAAAGCAGGATATGCGGCATTTCATCATCCTTTGTTAGTGCACGGAAGCTTTGCCAATTACTCTGATCGCTCCAGGAAGGCTTTTGTTCTGAATGTATTTGCGGACGGAACCATTTCAAATTCAGATGAACCGCTTTTGGAGGGAGTGCCTGTAATTCCAAAAGGGCAAAAAATGGAAGGGAAATTTTTCCCGCTGATTTTTGATCCAGCGAATATTTAAAGACTGATTTTTTATAATTTTTTCTTAAAAGCAGTGCTTAGCTAATATTATGATTTAAAAAAACCGAATCTTAGGCAAATAGATTTCTAAAGATCGAATAAATCCAATAAAGTATTTTGATTTTTAGGGAGTCAGACCGGGTGGAAAGTTTAACTTAGCTGATTAAAATCTGAATAAGTCTACCAATAATCCGAGATTATTGTTGCTTGCGATATTTCAGACTTCAAATTTTATCTTTCAAAATCTTAACAATGGCTTCAGGATTATTTGCCCTTCTCGATGATGTAGCTACACTAATGGATGATGTCGCCAGTATGACCAAAGTGGCTGCTAAGAAAACAGCAGGAATTTTAGGGGATGATTTGGCGGTAAATGCGGAAAAAGCTTCCGGTTTTGTGTCCAATAGAGAGCTACCTGTACTCTGGGCAATTACCAAAGGCTCCCTTTTGAATAAAATCATCATTCTTCCATTAGCTTTTTTACTGAGTGCTTTTTTACCGGTTTCTATTACAATCATTTTAATCATCGGAGGTATTTATCTTGCTTATGAAGGTGCCTTGAAAGTAATGGAGTGGATCCTTCCAGAAAAAAACAAGGAAAAAGCAAAGCTCCGACCCGAATTGAGCAAAGAGCAAATTCTCGCGCTAGAGAAAAAGAAAATTAAGTCTGCAATTACCACAGACTTTATCCTATCCGTTGAAATCATCATTATCACTTTGGGAGCGGTAGAGGGAGAGCCGTTTTTGAATCAAATTTTGGTGGTCACCTTGATCTCATTAATCGCCACAGTGGGGGTTTATGGATTAGTGGCAGTAATTGTCCGTATGGATGAAATGGGGCAGAAGTTGATCAATTGGAATGAGGAGGACGACACCCTGTCTGATAAGGTTGGAATGGCCATGGTAGTGGGGCTTCCTTACTTAGTAAGATTCATCAGTATTGTTGGTACCATAGCTTTATTCTTGGTCGCAGGAGGTATTTTTACCCATAAAATCGACTTCTTCCATCATCTTCTCACAGGATTACCAACTATCTTAAGGGACTTTTTAATCGGTTTCATAATCGGTATTTTAGTGTGGATTCCTATCCATTTGATAAAAACCAAGGTTTCAAAGAAAAACTAATTCCCATGAAAAGATTCCTTCCCTTGATACTCTGTGCATTTTTGATTTCTTGCGGGCTTAGCGCACAGCAATACCTACAATTTGAAGGAAAAGATGGACCCGGAAAGGGAAAACACATCGTTTTGGTAGCAGGAGATGATGAGTATCGCTCAGAGGAAAGCATGCCTATGTTGGCAAAAATTCTTTCAGAGCATCATGGTTTTAAAACTACCGTATTATTCCCTATCCACCCTGAGACAGGTGATATAGTTCCAAACTATCAAAACAATATACCGGGCTTGGAGCAGCTCGCAACAGCAGATTTGATGATTATGTTGATCCGTTTTAGGGAATTGCCGGACGAGCAGGCACAGTATATTGAGGGCTTTTTGAAAGCCGGAAAACCTATCATAGGATTGCGCACCTCCACCCATGCCTTTGCTTATCAAAAGAATAAAGATTCTCGCTTCTCCAAATGGCATTGGATGAGTAAAGTGGAAGGTTGGGAAAGAGGTTTTGGTCAGCGGATTTTTGGAGAAACCTGGGTAAACCACCATGGAAATCATGGAAAAGAAGGAACAAGAGGATTGATAGATGGGGTAAAGCAAGCCAATGATCATCCTGTACTTCGCGGAGTGACTGATATATGGGGTCCTTCAGATGTGTATGGAATCAAACACTTGCCAGACGATGCCGAGATATTGGTATATGGACAGAGCACTGCAGAGCTCGATCCCAATTCTTCCTTGGTTTGGGAAAAATCCCTCATGCCTATAGCTTGGACCAAACCTTACCAAATCGAAAATGGAAAGCCCGGAATGGCTTTCGCTTCAACAATGGGAGCTTCTTTGGATTTCCAGAGTGAAGATTTAAGACGCTTGATTTTGAATGCTAGTTTTTGGCTACTGGGAATGGAAGATGACATCAAACCTGATCTATCGGTTGTTTTGGTAGGAAAATACGAACCTACTATGTTTGGTTTTGATACTTTTAGAAAAGGGATGAGAGTTTCTGATTTTAAGTAAAGTAAGCCTTAATGAATCAATAGCTAATAAGTATGATCTTATTTGTACCGATCATTCAGCCCTTTTCCTTCCAGGATCATGGGGATGATTTTCTCCAAGCGCGAAACTTGAGTTGCTTCCCGCTTGGCTTCTGTAATGTATTCTGCATACTCTTTTTGTTTATAGGGAGTCAGGAGTTCAAAGGCTTTTTTCAATTTTGAATCAGCCTTCAGTTTTTCTTTTAATATTCCGGGCAACTCCAACTCTTTTGATTTTTCCGGTTTCCAAACCAGTCCTTTCTGTTCGTTGGAAATAGCCTCCTGAACCAGCTCTAAAAATACTTTTTCATCCAAATCCTCCTCAGATTCCATTCTCCATTGGCGCATGGCTTTGGTTTTTCCTTCCTGAGCATTGATCAAGACTTGATGCTGATCTTTTAAAAATACCCCATTATAAAACCAAACAGCGAAATGATGCTTCATTCCTGCAAAACCCAAGACGTTTTTTCCATCAAGGGTAAACACCGGCATTCCCCATTTTACAGTTTCAGTCAGTTCCGTAGCAGACTCTATTAAATTTCTGAGTCGGTTTTCCAGTTCTATCCATTGAGGGTTTTTGGGCATAGTAATGTGATTTTAGAGATAAGATGGTGGAAAATAATGAAATTGTTGAAACTCGCATTTATCGTTTTGCGGCTTTGCGTGCGGGAGATTTTCAGTGCCTGCCTACCGCAGGTACTAAAATATTTATCTGAAATGCATTTGAATAAATGCGCATATCTCCTAGTTTAACTAGCCTACCTCGTGAAGAACGAAACGGAATCATCACGCCTGAGGCAAGACTCGTGATATAGCCAGTGCTACTTTCTGTTTTCAAAGTATTTGTCGTCTTTTAAGTGTTACAAAGAGTCCGTGTGTAAATCCAATTATTATGTGTCCAATGATAAATAAAATTCCGAGTCCAAGTTGTCCAAGTCCGTATTCATCGTGTCCTGTCAATAGCTTGGAATAGGTAACCACAAATGTCATGTATGCAATTAGCACCAATGTGTGAACAGCAAATATTTTCCAAAATGACTTCCGTTTTGCTAACATTAAATATGTCGCAAGTAGCAGCAATGGAGAGGCTAAAAGTAATATGAGAAATACGCTATACATTTATTTTGCTGGTCTGTACATTGATAGATTTATTAAGGTTTAAGAGCTGGTCGATAAGAATTTTGTTTGTCACCCAAAGCAGTCCACCAAGAACGTAAGCAGCAATTTTCCAGTTTTCACCATGATAGATGAAGGAGTCGTGAAAAGTCTTTTCTATAACTACTTGCTCAAATGTCCACAGAATGAAATTCACAATAAAGCTTATAGCTGTCCAGCCAAATTTGTAGTTGGTTGTCAGGTAATAAAAAGTGATTTGCAAAACGAAAATTGTCAGGTAGATAACCGTCATAAAATACCAACCAATGTCAGGAAGCACAGCAAGCGTCCCTTCGACAATTAGTATAGTTAAAAGTGCCAGTCCAAGCCCTAGAAAGTAATGTATGGTCGTCTTTTTTAGCATTGGCTATACACTTTGTAAGCAGTATGTGCTTTATTCTATAATCATTTTATTGATTTTTGGTTGAACAATCCATATTCCAATTGGATAGAACCAAAATAGGAAAAATTCTCCTGCAAAGTCCGAAAAGTTAACTTCTCGTTGTAGTTCAACTGTTTTAAATGTCTTTGCTACAAAGTATAAAGAGTAAAATATGCAAAACATGGAGAATAAATGTAAAGGAACGATTACAGCAACTAAAACACCTATCAGGCCAACGCTTGGTTCTGTTCCATTTGTCATTAAACCGTTCAATTGGACTCCCATAAACAGAGTAACGAAAAGCAAGTAAACCATTGGTATAAAAAAGAAAATCTTAAATTTCTTTACTTTCATTTTTACATCTTCCGGTACTTTAATTTGAAGTCCAACTGCCACAGACCAAAACCAACCAAAAAATACTCCCGTGAAAATTATCATCATGATTGGGAAGAATTTCATATAGTTAAAAATAAAAGTTGGGTCAGGATTGTTTCCGGTTCCAACGTTTGTGAATATAGTTCCTACCATAAGGAATTGTAACATCATTGGAATTCCGAATGTCAATAAGAATAATTGCCAATGTTTAGCCTTTAAAAATTTTTCAGTCATTTTTATCTTACTCTAGTTTTTCTGTATAACTGTCAACTTATTTATTGTTAATATTTTTTAGTGACTATGCGCCCAGTTTGGATAGGTTTGCACGACTTTATATCTTTTTTTAGTCAATAGATTTTTACCTAATTCTGTCTTTTCAGACTCCTTGTCACTAAAAAGTTATGAAAAATAAGGAAGTCGTTAATCACTTGCAAGAGAGGTTTAGTCTATTAAGCAGAATTTGTTAGTTTTTTTCAAATTCAATTTTTCCAGTCTCTTTCCTTATTTTAATTCTCTCAAACCCAAAACCTATGAAAAATCTCCTGTCTCTTCTTGCTTTGGCTTTTCTTTTCTCCTGTCAGCAACCCCAAAATTCTACAGAAGTCAATATCTCCGAAATTCAGAAACCCCGAACCATCGTAACCACCGATGGAGAAATTGACGATGTGGATTCTTTTATCCGAATGTTGCTGTATGCCAATGAATTCAGAATTGAAGGCTTGATCTATTCTTCCTCCATGTGGCATTACAAAGGGGATGGGAAAGGAACTTCCTTTGTCTCCGAAATGGAGATGACCAAAAATATGTACGGAGCTCAGACAGATCTCCGATGGCCGGGAACCACTTGGATGAACCCGCTTTTGGATGCCTATGAAGAGGTTTATCCTAAGCTCAGTCAACATGCAGATGGTTTTCCCACAGCAGACTATCTGCGTTCAGTAGTCAGAGTAGGAAATATAGATTTTGAGGGAGAAATGGAAAAGGATACTCCAGGCTCTGACTTTATAAAAGCCAAATTGCTGGATGAGAATATGGAACCTATCTATTTGCAGGTTTGGGGTGGTACAAACACCATCGCACGGGCTTTAAAATCCATAGAGGATGAATTTAAATCGAGTCCGGAATGGGAGAAAATTTATCAAAAGGTCATAGATAAAGCTATCATTTATGCCATTTTGGATCAGGATGCTACCTATAGAAAATACATTGAACCTAACTGGCCGGATTTGAAGATTTATTACAACTCCAGTCAATTTTGGTGCTTTGCTTATCCCTGGAAAGAGGCAGTTCCTGAGTCACAGCATTATCTATTCGAAGGGGAATTTATGGGAAATGAGATTATCAATGACCACGGTCCTTTGCTTAAGCAATATTATAGCTATGGAGACGGGCAAAAGCAGGAGGGAGATGATGAGCATATTCATGGAGATCCTACTCAACTTGAAAATGCACAATGGGGATCTTTTGGGATTTTTGATTTTATCTCGGAGGGAGATTCTCCTGCCTTTTTGCACCTCATAGACGTGGGCTTGGATAATCTGAACCATCCTGAATGGGGTGGCTGGGGTGGTCGGCTGGTTCAGTCCTCCACCCAACCCAATCGCTGGGAAGATGGAGCAGCGGCACTAGATTATAGTCCTTTTAAGGATACCTTGGATCCCACTTATCCTCAAATCCGATGGATAGAGGCTATTCAGCAGGATTTTGCAGCCAGAGCAGATTGGTGCGTGAAGGATTACCCAAACGCCAATCATGCCCCTTTAGTTAAAGTAATAGGGACCGCCAGACCAAAAGCTAAAGCTGGTGCTAAACTCAATCTGGCAGTGGAAACTTCTGATCCGGATGGAGATGAGGTAGAAACCAAATTTTGGATCTATCAAGAAGTTGGAACTTACACCGGTAAGGCCAGCTTGAATGCTTCAGGGAATCAGGTAGAAGTTCAATTGGGTCCAAGCGCAACTGGTCAGCTTCATATAATCGCCGAAGTCAAAGACAATGGAATTCATCCCATGACTCGATATGCAAGGTTTGTAGTGGATGTAGAGTAGAGGCTAGAGATTAGATGCGAGAATATAGAAACTAGATGCGAGAGATTAGATGCAAGAAGCTAGAAATGAGATTCGAGAGACTAGAAGCGTGAAATACTGCCTACTGTAAACTGTTTGCTGCCTACTGCAAACTGCTCACCGCCTACTGAAAACTACTTTTCCTCCAATGCCTCCCCATCAAACTGCACCCCTTCCCAACCGGAATTCATGAAGTTTCTGATGTTTTGATGGTCTTTTCCATTGGGGTTCAGCAGCACGTCTTTTCTGTAATAATCTCCAAAAAGTTGAAGGGCTTCTTCCTTGGATAATCCCTTCATTTTGGCAAAAGAAAGGATTTTACAACTCCCGTTATTCTGCCCTGCTTCGTTGACTTCATTTCCATTAATAAAACGCGTTGGGGTAAAAGTATAGTGCTTTTCGATAAACTCAATAACCTCGGAAAACTGGATTTTATCTGGAGCACTTTTCAGTTGGTCTAGCATATTAAGGATTGATTTTTTCGCAAGTTGCAGTTTTTCTGATCATCAGGAAATCAAAAATTGATTGGTGGAAACAGGTTTTCAGGCGAGGTCATTCGGTCTTCTGTCTTCCAACCAATTAGCCTAAGAAAATCCAGCAACTGGTATGATTGCCGATAATCAGAATTTTAAAAAACATATTCTAGACCCACAAAAAAGGATCTTCCATCGGCTGGGATAATGCCCGGACCAGGATAACCTGCTGCTCTCCTCGTAAAATATCGTTCATCACTTAGGTTATTCACTGAGGTTTCGATTTTCAGACGTTTGATTTGGTATTGAAAAGTTAAATCCATCACCTGATAGGAGGGGATGATGCCTTCCACCGCAGAAGGAGTTTTCACAGCATTAGTTGCGTCTGTGAAATGTTGCTGAACATAATTGTATTGAAAACTCATCCTGAATTTCTCCCTGCTAAATGAAAAGCCTGGCTTGATCATAACCGGAGGAACCAACTCCAATTGATTCCCTTCCACTCCTGACTCACCTGAGTTGATATACCTTGCCTGAATCAGGGAAATATTAGAAAATACAGAAAGCTTATACTTTTTATCATAGCCCAAAGCCTTGATCAAATTAACTTCTCCAAATGCCTCCATTCCTGCGCTGTAGGCATCTGCTACATTGGTTCGAAATCTGAAAATCCTGAAATTCTCTGAATCAGTCTTCAATACTGCACCGATTCTGTCATTGTACCGGAGATAAAATAAGCTGACATCATAATTGAATAGATCGGCTTTATTCCCACGAATACCTAAATCAAAGTTGTACCCGCTTTCGTCTTGAATATTTTCATCCACCACCAAATTGGGATTGTTTACCCGGATATCATTGAAATTGATAGATCTGTAGTTTTGGGAGAAATTCGCATAAATCTCCTGATTGGGTATGCCTTTGTAGCTGAGTCCTATCCCACCAAATAAAAAGGATCGGTCTCTGATTCTGGATTCATTTACCTGAAAAGTGGAGTCTACCGCAAAACCTGTTTGGGGATCCAGCTCCTTGGTAGTTTGGGTATAATAACCTTCTGCTTGGGTTCGTATCATCTCATATCTCAGCCCAGGGGTGATGCTGAAATTTGGGCCAACATTGAATACGTTTTCTGCAAATAGCGCCACATTTCTTCCCGGAAATTCATAGTCAGAATCTTCCAGATCGCCGGGATTCAAAAATCTGAAATCGGCCTCTTTTCCTGCCTGTCCCAATCCTTGTTTTCTAAGAGTTAGTCCCTGATAATACCTTGTTCCGATCAGTAATGCCTGTTCTTGCTTTCCAATTTGGTAGTTGTAGATCAGTCTAGCCTCAGAACCGAAATTCTTAAAATCATCTACAAATAAGTTTCTCTCATCATCCGTATCTACCCGGTCAATCCTCCCCAAATTTCCCAAGGCATCCCTTCCTCCGATCAATCCGAAATTTCTCCAGTTGAATCGAAGTTTTGCAGAGAGCTTGTAATCTACAAGTAGGGAAAAAAGGTTCCAATTGACCTGAAACCAGTTTCTTTCCCGAATGGACTGTCTTGCATTTTCTTCAAAAAGCGCATCTGTCAAGCCTCCAGGCTGCTGAGCCAGATAGTCCATATAGGTATATTGGCCCGTAATGCTTAGGTTTTCATTGGCTTCGAAAGTCAATGAGGTATAAGCCACTTTGGAATCAAATCCGCTATTGGGCCTCCAGCCATTTCCTCTTTTATACTGGAAAAAAGTATAATGATTGAACTTACCGACTTGTCCCCCAAGGCTGGAAAAGGTATTGAAAAAACCAAATGAGCCCACAGTATTCCGTAGAGTGACTTCTGCCTTTTTCTCTGGGTTCCCTTTTTTCATCTGGAAGTTCAGTAAACCGCCAAACTGAGTTCCATACTGCAAGGAGGCTGCTCCTCTTACCACTTCTATGCGTTCTACGCCTTCAAGTGATGGTGTGTAATAGCTTTCAGGATAACCTAAGGCATCGGCGCTGATATCATAGCCATTTTGTCTTACATTGAAATGGGAAGTTCTATTTGGGTCCAAGCCTCTTGCTCCAATGCCCAACTGTAATCCCGCCCCATCGTTTTCGTAGATATTCAGTCCCGGTACTTTGTTATAAGTCTGCCGGCTGTTGTTAGTTGCGAGATTGAGAGCCAGATCCTTCAGTTCTATTACCTCATTTTTCTTTCCTTCGAAAATATTACTTCCTTCAATAGCATTGAGCCTTCGAACACCAAAGGTATTGACGCGCTCATCTTGGATCGTCACATTTTCCAGTTCCTGGCTCAGTTCTTCCAGTTGAAAATCTTTTTTCAAAATTGCTTGATCAGCTCTTACTTCTATTTCTTCCTGAATGGTGCCAAAGCCCGTGAAAAAGACGACCATCCTATAATTTCCTGCCGGAACCCCAACCATTTCATAATTTCCCCTAGCATTTGTAATCGCTTGATAGTTGGTCTCTTTGAGATAAACCAAGGCTCCGGGCATCCCTTCCTTGCCACTTTTTACCGATCCTCTGATGATTACCTGGCTTATGGCGAGGTGACAGCATAGGATAAGAACTAAACTTAGGATGACTTTTTTCATTGATTTGAAAGTGGTAAAATCCAGTTTTTGGGAGCGAAACTATCTTTGATCTGGGTCAGGTCCTTATTAGGGTCCAAAAACAGCTGACTGCCTCTTCCATTTAGAGAGACATACACCTCAGCTCTAATTTCAGGCTTGGATATTCCTTGCTTTTTCAGGCTGTCCTCCAGAAAGTGAGCAAACTGAAGAATCATATCCGGTTGAGTGGACATCTGCTTTTCTTGCATGGGACTTAAATAGTCCTTTGGGTAGAGTTCCCAGCTTCTTCCTGTATCTGGATCTGTCACATGGAAGATGGCATAGCCGGCTTTTTCCATCAACATGACCCTCCAGGAAAATCTATAACCTTGCTCTGTCCAAAAAAGATTTCCGGGATAGAGCAAATACCTGAAAGGGAAAAGAATCTGAAAGCTGAAAAACAGAAAAAATAAACCTGTCAATAGACTCAAATTCTGAGGTTTATATAGTATTTGCTCCTGTATAACAACTTTTTCTTTCTTGAAGAAAGCTTGAATTTTTTCATGCGTATCAGCACTAAAAAATACAGTAGTCAAGCCTATCATAATGAAAGGAAACATGCCGATCGGGAAAAGAATCCAGGTGGTAATATGAAAGACAACAACAGCCAAAAATGCCAAGCTTCTGTATTTCTTGGAGAATAAAAAGAAGGGGATGCTTAAATCATAAATGGCACCAAACCAACTGAAAAGGTATGCTACCCAGAGTTCATCTAAGAAAGGCCCAATCAATGGGAGGGAAGTATGAGGAGCTAACCATATTTTCAATGGAAGCGCTTCTATAAGCCATTCATGATTGAGCTTGGCTACACCTGCATAGAAATAAACAATCGCCAACAATAGCTTGACACTGAATATAAATCCATTGGGAATGTGAGTGGCTAGCTTATTTTTATTTCTCAGAAGGTCGATGGAGAAACTTTTATGAGCAGGCAAAAAAATCATCACAAAAGCCAATAAGCTGACAAAATAATAGTGATTCAAGTAATTGGTTAGGTCAATCAGCTCCACATAGGTAAAGGAAAGAAAGAAAATCACAGCGGAGATTCTGTAAAATAAACCGAGCATGATGCCTATGCTGGATAGAATCATCAGTCCAAAAAGTACATACATCCAAGTAGGGCCCGGATAGCTCACCCATTCGAAACCAAAATAGGAAAAATGGAAAATCGGCTCATTGTATTGGGTTTCTATCCAACCATACAATACAAATCGAAGAGTACTCCAAAGCATTAAAAAGCCAAAAAGCACCCTTAAATTACTTAAGGGTGCAATGCTACTTGGTTTGTTAAGAAATGCCAGGAATCTGTTGAGCACTTAATCTCCGTCGTTATCTTGATAGGAAATGAGAATACCTAAAGCGGAAGCCAAATCAACTTTGACAAGCACAACTGTTTTTTGAAGTTCCAAATAAGCCTCATTTGCAATGGTAGCTTGAGCTTCAATGGATCTACTGTATGGGTCAGAAATTTGATTCAGCTTGCTTAAGCTGTTCTGAAACTGTTGCTCCAAAGCGCTTGAAAGGCTTCCTCCTTTATACTGAGCATTCAGTTGATTGAGATATGCCAAAAGGCTTTGGGAGTTAGCTCCTTCTGAGGTTCTGGATCCTTTGAATACATCTAGGTATCCCTGCACATTGGATCTTGCCAAAAGCATACTATTTCCACTGTAATAAGCTTCTGCATTTTTAGGAATTAAAATTCCTTGAGATCTTTTTCCCAAAGGAATTCCCACCTTGGCATCTCTGGTAAATACCTCCAAAGACTGGGAAAGTGAATTGATCAATTGTCCTAAAGATGAACCTACATCAGTTCCTGTACGCTCCACAAAAGTAGAACGGTAATTTCCTTCTCCTGAATTCCAAGCCACGGATACTCTAGAAACCAAGGTTTGCATATCCTCAATGCTTGCTCTCAAATACTCTTTTCGGGTGGAGGCATTTGCATTGGTTGTGAAATCAGCAATGATATCAGCATCTGACTTATTATCTCCATAAAGCAAATAATCGATAGCCGGGAACCCTTTTTTGTTGTTATTGCTTAGAGATTGCAATTGGATATTACCTGTAGCGATGGCATTGTCAATTGCAAAATTATCTGTTGGAAAAGTGTTGACCTGTGCGCGTAGGGTCTGATCAAAAGCAGGCCCGAAGTCAAAGAATTCAACTTTTTGCCAGGCTACATAAGCTTTTATAAAGGTAGATCTAGCATTTCCCAAGGTAGCAGGGCTAGGATCATTCAAAAATGCCGTAATACTGGAATTCATGCCAGTCACCTCAGTATCCAACTGAGTATAAGCTGGTATAATAACTTGGTCTGCCAAGTTTTCCAGAAGAGGTTTTCTGTCAATTTGAACCTTTGTTTCTTCAGTTGAGTCAACGCAAGAAAACAGCATGACCAAAAGGCCTGCTGTTAACATAGAAAGTTCTTTAATATTGATTTTAAAGGACATCTTTGATTGGGTTTAGTTCAGGATAAGCATTGCTTAATCTTTCTTTTGCTCTATTTAGACCTTCCATAGTTACTTTCCAGAAGTTGCCTCCTTCACCGAAATCTTTGGTAAGGATGTCATTGATTTCCTGGTTAGTCAATTTCTTCATTGGGCTATATTGGATAGCTTTCACAAAACCATAGGTTTCAGAAAGTAAGTGAAGCATATTGCCGATATCGCCAGTACTCAGGGAGTTCATGGTTCTGTTGATATAGTGAACCGTAGTTGCGGCGGTTACTAATTCATGCAGTTCGATGATTCTTTGCTTTTGGGTGTCTCTCAAAGCATAGTCTTTTGCGACAATTGCAGCACGTCCGGTGATGTAGGCTTTCATTAATGGCTCATTTACATTCAGAGCTGCGTCTCTGCCATTGGTATACTTGGCCCAGAAGATGTTTTCGCTATCCTGCAAAACGGGATCCCCTGAGGGGAAATCTCTTGGTACACCCCAGTATCCAAACGCTTCATCCCAGTGATGCTCCATTGCTGTGTAGTTTTTACCTTCTACTAAAAGGGTATTCTCCACATTGTTGCCAATTTTAGATTCAGAAAGGTAGACATTCATGATTTGGTCATAGAATATCGAGCCCATCACGCCTTTTTCAAACATCTCCTTGAATTCCCATCCTTTTTCATTCACCAAGATGAAATTTCCGGAATTGCCTCTTTCAATCAAACCTGCTACTCCGTCTGAAGCTGTAGTTCTATTTTGAGCCATTTTGGCACTTGTAGAAGCTGCCTCACTCAATACAGACTTGATGAAATTAACCTCAGCAGGGTTGGTTTTATCTTCTAGTTTCTTGCTTGAGGCATTCAGTTCACTGCTTTCAAAAGGGCTGTTGTTATTTGAATACATGTTCAACAGCTTCGTAAGCGAGATTTCAGAACCATCATTAGCAGAAGAGATGTAGTTCTTGATTTCAGTAG
Organism: Algoriphagus sp. NBT04N3; assembly: GCF_019443765.1. Taxonomy (NCBI): domain Bacteria; kingdom Pseudomonadati; phylum Bacteroidota; class Cytophagia; order Cytophagales; family Cyclobacteriaceae; genus Algoriphagus; species Algoriphagus sp. NBT04N3. Next base: position 3,011,442 of record NZ_CP048415.1, on the reverse strand, counting down.
TCATGTTCAAACGATCAGTTTGACCTTGATAACTCACTGTAGAAGAGCCGTTGCGCTCAAAGCTGTATGTATTAGGGATAAGGATACTTGGCTCTTCATTCGTGCTTTCACATGCGAAAAATGGAGCCAAAAGGGAAACAAATAGTAATTTTTTGAATTTCATACTAGTTGGTGATGCTACCTTTTATTTAGACTGATTTTAATTACCCGACAAAAGTAGGGGCTCGAAATAAAAAATCAAAGGTTAATTAGATTAATTTTAAATAAGAATAAGATAGGTAAAAACACAAGAGGGTTGAGTCACTCAAAACTATTTGAGCTCTAATAAATTACAGGCAATTAAAAGTGTTTCTGGTCTATTTAAATTTTATTCCCGTAACGCTTTCACAAAGGCCTAACAATCGCTCTTGGTAAATGGAATCGTTTACAGCCTCATGACAAGGTTTTATTCGTTTATGAAAAAAATAATGCCCCGATGTCATTGCTTCTTTTTCCTGGCTCTCTGCCAACCAAACCTGGGTCTCCATTCCTTTTTGAAGGTCGTCAGTAGCATTTTTACCGCCCATTTTGGTTGGAACCCAGCCGGGATCAACAGAATTAGCTAAGAGATTTGGATAGCGCTTTGCCAATGCAGCTGCCATAGTGCTCACCATCAATTTAGTATCGGAGTAATTGATAGAAGATAGAACTTCTTTTCTATAAATAGGTCTGCCACCTAGATGCATTCCTGAACTGAGATATATGAGCCTTTTTGGGAGTTTAACGAGTGCGGTAAGTGTATAAGGAGCTAAAACATTTACCTGAAAAAGTGTTGGCGAATCGGCAGAGTAAACTCCGGCGTTATAAATGATTGCATCCATTTTTCCATATGCGTTGACTTGATCAGCAAGACTTTTTACTTCCTCCATCTTTGATAAATCACCAACCAGAATATCAGCTGCCTCCGTAATTTGTCCGGCAAGAACTTCTTTCTTCTCGGTATTTCTGGCATGAAGAAAGACAGTATGCCCTGATTGAATCAATTTTTCAGCGGCTAGTTTACCCAAGCCATCGGAGGATCCTGTTATAAATATCTTAGCCATAACATTTCTTTATTTCTCCATGGGATGCATTCGCAGTAATTCTTCTGCATTCCAAAACCCTTTCTTATCCTGAACTTCCTGCCTTACTTTCTTTACCAACTCAGGGGATATAGGGGAAGCTTGATTTCCGAATGAATTTCTCACATAGGTTAATACCGCAGCAACCTCTGTATCATCCAACATTCCCTCATAAGGTGTCATAGGAACCTGACCTGGATATTGTCTTCCCGCTACCTCAATAGGGCCCATAATCCCTTTCAAAACGATTTTGATTAGACGCTCCTCACTTCCGGTTACCCATGGGGTTCCTTTGAGTGGAGGAAACTGTGATGCTGTCAATCCATTGCCATCCATTTGATGACAAGTAGCACAAAATCCCTCTCTAGCATAGATTTCCTTTCCCAAAACAAATAATTCCCGATCTGAACCTGTCAAAGAGGACTTGATGTCTTCTTCTTTCTTTTGAGCAACAGAGAGTCCATTGATATGTGCCACGGCAGTTTCCAAAGTTCTCGGAATCCAGGTATTATCCTTGGGTTGATTTTCTGCCACAGCTAAAATCGGTAAGCCTTTTTCCCTCGGTAACCAGGAAGCTGCAGCTACTGCTTCCATTCTTACCCTACCATGTGGGTCTTTCACAGCCTGCATCAATAAATCAGCTTGATTTTCCACCTGATGCCCGGTATACCGAAGCACCCTGGTGGCAGCAGCTCTTACCTTATGGTCTTCAGACTTTAATAAATCATTTAATAAGGATTGATTCACCTGATTTATTCCCCAAGTTACCCACAGCGCTTCCAATCTATGATGCTCAAAATTTGGGTCATTTTTATCCAAATTTTTGACCCATTCAGCAACAGCCTCACTGACTTTCTTTGGATCCCTTCCCCTCAACTCTCTACGGGTTCTGTAGCGGGTTCTGTATTCAGGCAATTTTAAATTTTCCAAAAGTTCAGGAATTTCTGCTCCGTCTATTTTTGCGGGAGTAACCAAGGGTCTGGAAGGGTAGGTAACCCGATAAATTCTACCATGCACATGGTCTCTTAGTGGGTCACGGGCATTATGCTGCATATGTCCAATCAGAATATTATGCCAATCCACAATGTATAGGGATCCATCCGGAGCAAATTCCAGATCGACTGGCCTGAAATTTCTATCTGTGGAACTGATCAGATCCTGCCGGTATTCGGCATGAAAACCCACCGAATCCTCTACAATTTGATGCTGCTTGGTTCCCAAAAATCCTATGGTATTATTTAATAAAATATCTCCCTGAACCTCATCCGGAAAATGCCTACTGGAAACAAATTCCAATCCTGAGGTAGGTCTGACCATTTGCTCCTGCTCAATCAGATTTGGTCCCTTGAAGTTATTATTGCCATAGCGGGGAAGCGTAGACCCGGGAAGCATCCAGTTGAGGTTGGGGCCCGAAGTTTCTAGATAAAAATTTTGTCCCCAATCATCAAAGGCTATTCCCCAAGGATTGGGAATGGGAACCTGGTTCACTCTTTCAAGTTTATGTCTTTTGGGTTCGTAGCGATAAAAACCTCCATTGGTTCCTCTTACAGGCCCATAAGAAGTTTCTACATTGGTGTGTAAAAATACACCCTCGGCCATGTAAATAGCGCCTGATTCATCAGTAGTATAGGCTGAAATCGCATGATGGGTGTCATGATCATCAAATCCTGAAAGTAGAATGGTTTTTTTATCAGCTTGATCATCTCCATTAGTGTCTTGCAATAAAACTAAATTTGGAAGCTGGGACACATAGACCCCTTCCGCAGCCAATTCAAACCCCACAGGTAAGTGTAGATCTTCAGCGAAGACGGTTTGTTTATCAGCTTTACCATCTCCGTCAGTATCTTCCAAAATGATAAGCTTATCCTTTGGCTTGGGATCGCCAGGTTTATAGTGGGGATAACTTGGCATCGTGGCTACCCAAAGTCTACCTTTATTGTCAAATGAAATTTGGACAGGGTTGGCTAAGTCCGGGAAATCCTCTTCTGAAGCAAATAATTCGATTTTATACCCTTCAGCGACTTGTAAACTTTTTAGCGCCTCTTCACCATATTTATACTCCAAACTCCCATTGGCCTGAGGATTGTAATTGGTTTCCACCTCGGGAAGAGAGCGGGTTCTTGCATCTGCTGCTGCCAGATCATAGTTTTTTCCTAGGTTGGCTTCCCAAATTGCGGAGTCGCGATTAGCAGTCATTTGCCTGATTTTCTCCAGTTCATAGGGATAATTATCCGGGCCAAAAGGGTCATAACGACGTCCGAATACGTGAACCCCATTAGGTATTTTATAGTCATTGTGCCATAACCAATTTTTCTCCATTACTGCTATATGAATTTCAGCGAGATGTTGTTCAGCCTTTCTTTTTTCTTTTCCGAAAAGTTCATCTGCCAAAAAACCAGCAAATAGCTTGTAGCCCTTTTCATTGAGTTGGGATCCATCGATAGTTAAATCCTCCTTTTCAGAGTTATACCATTTTTTACTGGCGGAAAAAGCGTCAACAAACACGATTTCATGTTTTTTGGCCACTTCTTCCATGCCTTGGACATATGCTTCAATGAGTTCATTTTGGGATTTTCCGTCTGGGACATCTAAATGATCGCTGAGATCTTCGATAGCTATAGGAGACACAAGGGCCAGTTGAGGGGCAGTCTTCCCATTGTACTGTTGAGCTTTGGAATGAGTAATCCAGGCTTCTAATTCTTCTTTGAAAATGGGGAGTTTTTCCAAGCCCTGAAAGGACTCATTGAATCCAAAGAATCCCACCACAATATCTGTTTGAAGCCTAGTCAACCATTGATCTGGCTTTTCTAAAAATCCCTCACTGTTGGAATAGGTGGCATACTCATCTTGAAAAACCTCTGCACCAGGAAACGCCCAGGGGTCATTGGTTCCGGATCTTGGTCTAAAGCCGGGAGTATCCCCTGGATCGCATAGATTTCTGATAAATAGCGTGCTATCTGGGTAACGAACATGCATTTCTGTTTCAAACCATCCATATTCCATCATTCTTGAGCCAAGGTTATTTCCCACCAAAGCTATATGTGCGTTCTGATGTAGCTGGACTGTCATTTTCTCCTTACAGGAAGAAAAAAAAGCTGTGAGCAGTAATAAACAGATGATTGAAAATTGCTTCATGGGTTGAGGTTATTTAGGCTGAAAGGATCCAGATTTTTTAGGCTTTTGAAAAATCTACTCTTTCTGAATTGATATCTCTAAAATATCTCCTTTCTGTCAAAACAGTCGAATTATTCTGAAAATACTCCTGAAATAAGGATAAAGTAAGTTGAAATTTTATGTAAACGGTAGATTGATTTGCAAGAATTTAAAAGATAAAAAAACTAAATTCAGGCTTGTACTAGCCCAATCAACCTATGAAAACCTTTCAGAATATATTTTTCATAATTCTTCTTGCCGGGATCAGCTTTTCATGTGCCAAAAAAGAAGAATCAAGCCGGCAATTGACCGGAATCCCAAAAATTGACAAACTGAAACTTCCTGAAGGATTTGTTGCCGAATTACTGTATAGTCCCGGAGAAATGGATCAGGGTTCCTGGGTAGCGATGACATTTGATGATAAGGGCAGAATGATTGCTTCGGATCAGTATGGGTTTTTATATCGGTTGGAGCTGCCTCCGATCGGTTCGGATACTTCCGTCAAACCAAAAGTTGAAAAATTGATCATCGGAGATATTGCAGAGCCTCAGGTGGGGATGGGGTATGCACAAGGGCTACTTTATGCCTTTAATTCACTCTATGTCATGGTCAATCATCATTCGAATGAGACTTTTGCAAAGAGTACTGGATTGTACAGAATTCAGGATTTGGATGGGGATGATCAATATGAAACTGTTTCCACTATCCGACTTTTGGAGGGTGAACCGGGAGAACATGGGCCCCATTCCATGAAGCTTTCTCCAGATGGTCAATCCATAGTTTTGGCAGCAGGAAATCATGTGGATGTTCCTGAAATGGATCACTACAGGCTTCCTCGTGTTTGGAGGGAGGATAACCTTTTTCCATTGATCAAAGATCCTCGGGGACATGCCAATAACCGAGAGGCACCAGGAGGATGGATTGCTAAAATTGATCCGGAAGGAAAAAATTGGGAATTGATTGCAGCCGGTTTCAGAAATGAATTTGACATAGCATACAATGAAGTAGGGGATCTTTTTACCTATGACTCAGACATGGAATGGGACTTTGGGATGCCTTGGTACAGACCTACCCGAATTCTGCATGTCACCAGTGGAGCTGAGTTTGGCTGGCGAACAGGAAACTCGAAGTGGTCTCCTGAATTTCCGGATAACTTACCTGCCGTATTGAATATTGGACAAGGTTCCCCAACCAATGTGATGTTTGGAACAGAGGCCAAATTTCCGGCTCAATACAAAAAGGCCCTATTCGCTTTCGACTGGAGTTTTGGGATTATTTATGCTATTCATTTGACCCCTTCTGGAGCAAGCTATGAAGCTACTGCAGAAGAGTTTATTTCGGGCTCCCCTTTACCCTTGACAGATGGTACCATTGGGCCGGATGGGGCTATGTATTTTGCCACAGGAGGCAGAAGGTTGGAGTCGGATTTATATAGAGTTTATTACAAAGGCGAATCTGATGCTGCAGAACCAATGGAAGTAGCTGACTTACCTGATGCTGCAAAGACTAGAAGAGAGCTGGAACAATACCATTCGAAAAATGCAAGCTCAGAAGGATTGGAATTGGCATGGGCAAATCTGGCTCACGCTGACCGCTTTGTTCAATATGCTGCCAGGTTAGTTTTGGAGCATCAACCTATTGAGCTATGGAAATCCAACGCATTGAATGAATCAGATCCTGTGAAAAAGACTCAGGCCATTTTGGCTTTGGCTAGACATGGAAAGGATACAGATGCGGTGCCTATGGTTCGATCATTAATGGAGATTGACTATTCAAGCCTATCAGAGAAGGCAAAAGGAGACTTATTGAGAACTTTTGAAGTCATTTTATATCGTTATGATCAGGCGGCTTCACCAATCAAGGCAGACTTGGCGGCTTATCTTAACCCTAATTTTCCAGCAAAGGATAATCTGTTGAACCGATCACTTGCTGTTTTATTGACTCATTTGGATGCTCCTGATGCAGTGGAGAAGACTCTTGCTTCATTAAAAAGTGCTGAGGACGATGAGGAATATCAGAAAACTGTCACTTCTTCCTCGGAATTGATTTTCCGGAATCCTCAATATGGTTTGGATATAGCTAATATGTTGGCCAATGTTCCTCCTGCTCAGCAAACCTATTTTGCGACTGTTTTGGGAGGTGCTAATTCAGGCTGGACCGAAGATACCAGGAAGGAGTATTTCTCTTGGATTAAGAATGCTTTGACCAATTACAAGGGAGGAAGGAGCTATGTTGGTTTTTTGGACCGGGCTAGAAAGATGGCTTTGGCTAAAGTTGCGAAAGAGGACTTTGACAGATTTGATGAGCTATCAGGAGGAAAATTGTTGACAAGCAGTGGGAATGATTTGGCTGGGGAGGGGATTCAGCCTGAAGGTCCAGGGAGAAGGTGGACCGTGGAGGAAGCTTTGCCTTTGGTAGACAGCCTTCAAGCTAGAGATTTTGTAAGAGGCAAAGCCATGTATGCCGCAACCCTTTGTCAATCCTGTCACAGTATGCAGGGTGAGGGCGGAGTGATTGGTCCGGATTTGACCCAATTGGAATCTAGGTTCTCTAAAAAGGATATTTTAGAAGCTACGATTAATCCTAGTCAGACTATTTCAGAGCAGTATCATGCCACGGTTTTTGAATTGAAAGAAGGTGGGTCTATAGTCGGAAGATTGACCGATGAAGATGGAGCCAATTATTATGTTTCTCAAAACCCATTTGCTCCGGACCAATTGAGAAAGATTCCTAAAAATACGGTTGCTTTCACTAAAAATTCCGAGGTTTCAATCATGCTTCCAGGTTTGATAAACAGATTGAATGAGGAGGAGTTGAAGGACTTAATGGCTTACCTGATTTCCGGTGGAAATGAAAATCATCCGGTATTTCAAAATAAGGCCACAGCTCAAAAATAATATAAGGCACAATCATCATTCATTCTGAGAAATATGAAAAATATAATTTTCTATCTGGTTTTAATTGTCGGGTTAATTGGGTGTAAGAATGAATCTTCTGATTCTTCAGAAACCGGAAAAGAAGTGGAGACTGTACAAGTGATTCCGATCCAAACTCCTAAGGGAGAATTTAAAGTTTGGACCAAAAGGGTAGGAGACAATCCTACTATGAAAGTATTATTGCTTCATGGAGGGCCCGGAATGACTCATGAACAGTACGGTAATTTTGATGAGTATTTACCTCAGGAAGGAATAGAGTTTATTTGGTATGATCAATTGGGCTCTGCGCATTCAGATCAGCCCGAAGATTCTTCTCTATGGACAATTGAGCGCTTTGTGGATGAAGTGGAGCAAGTGAGAAAAGCCCTAGGTCTAAACAAGGATAATTTTTATTTACTCGGTCAATCATGGGGTGGTATGCTGGGGATGGAGTATGCATTCAGACATCAGGAAAACCTGAAAGGTCTTATTATCTGTAATATGATGTCAAGCTTGGATGAGTATGAAAAATACGCCAAAGAAGTGCTAGGGCCTCAGATGCCAGCAGAAGTGTTTGCTGAAATAATGGAGATCGAAAAAAATATGGACTTTGAGAATCCGAGATACATGGAATTACTGGAAGTTCACCATTACCCTCAGCATGTATTAAGAATGCCAGCAGGTCAGTGGCCTGAGGAAATTAACCGTATGATGACTCAGGTAAACCCTGATGTATACATTTATATGCAAGGATATAGTGAGTTTGGAATTACTCCTGGTGCAAGTTTAGAAGGTTGGGATGTAAGAGAAAAGCTAAAGACTATCACTGTTCCAACTCTAGTGGTTGGAGGATCCCATGATACTATGGATCCTAAGCATATGGAGTGGATGTCCAAACAAATGGGAAATGGAAGATTTTTACTTTGCCCAAATGGTAGTCATCTAAGTCAATATGATGATCCTTCCCACTTTTTTCCCGGAATAATCAAATTTATCAAAGATGTAGATTCTGGAAGTTTTTAAAGCTTCAATCACAAAACCTGATACACCACAATAAAGTGGGAGAGTGTACCTAAAAGTACGAATACGTGCCAAACCGTGTGAAAGTAGCGTCTATTGCTCATGATGTAAAAAATCACCCCTAAGGTGTAGCTCAAACCTCCTGCAGCCAGCCAGAAAATATTTTCAGTACTTAAGTTCTGGATGATGGAATCATAAATAAACACTGAGATCCAGCCCATCAGTAGGTATAAACCCACTGACACAAATTTGAAACGGCCGGTGAAGAAGATTTTGAAGAGAGTTCCGACAAGAACAAAACTCCAGATCAATCCTAAAAAAGGCAACGCTTCTTCTTTGGGCAACACAGCCAAAACCATGGGTGTGTATGTTCCTGCAATCAGGAAATAGATGGAAATATGATCGCTCTTTTGAAGTAGAGCTTTCCATTTTTGATTGGAAACAGCATGATAAAGCGTAGAGCTTGCGTAAACCATCAGCATTCCCAAACTAAAAGCAATAGCGGAAGCAAAAGTCCAAGAATCATTGCTTTCAAAGGCTTTCCATAATAAAAAAGGAATTCCGATTAAGGCTAGCAGAACACCAATCCCATGAGAAATTGTATTTGCAATTTCTTCCATTTTGGTTTGGGGCCGTTTTGATTTTTTGCTTGCCATACTTAAATCGAAGAAAAATCAGGCCAAAATAGTTCGGGGAATAAAAAAATGAGGCTGTCTCATATATCGGTCTAATGTCAGCCTGAGCGCCTGCCTGACTTCAGGCAGGGAGTCGAAGGCTATTTCTATTGTTTTAAGCACATTTCGACTTCGCTCAATGTGACAAGTTTCACCTTTGAGACAGCCTCATTAAGAAGTAATACTTTTTTATTTAGAACTGACTTTTAAACTGTTCCATTTTTTGATCCACCATGGTATCAACAGGGAAAGAAACCATAACGCCTTCCCAAGCCATTGTCACGGTTGCTACCTTATTATCTCCTGCGGAAATATGATATTGCAATCTTTCGGTATTTCCACCTCTCGTGGTGGAGGCTTTGAATGCAACAGCATCATCTTTTGCAACAGCCTCTTCATCTATTTTACCGTCTTTCATGTAGGCAAAAACGGAAGCTGCCTTACTGTTTAGATGCACTGTCCAGTCGCCTGACTCAGTTGGAGTCATGAAAATAGAGTATTTACCTGCTCTAAGTGTTTTGCCGCCCACACTTACCGCTGTACTGAATTCAATCACGGTTTGAGCATTAGCGCCTGCTCTCCACGTTACCCCATACTTTTCTAATTCTCCAAAGATTTTTCTTCCTTTCACGGCAGGAGAGGAGTAATCAATGCTGATTTTAGTGAATCCTACAACCTGCGAAACTGAAGCTGCAGGGCTTAATGCCGGACTTTGCAACTGAGCAAAGGCTGAAAAAGAGGTTGCCACTAGTAGGGCAAACGCTAAAAAAAGAGATTTTGAATTTTTCATATCTGTTTGGTTTTGGGTTTTGTTTGGAAAGCTAACAAAATTTCAACTCGGATGTTTCAATTTAAGGGTATTTCGAAAATTTCGGCACAGGGTTAATTAGATTTAGTATAATCGCGCACAAGAATAGTTTAGCTTAATTATTTCCAATCCCATAATACGATATCCCATTCCTCATATTCATCCTGAAAAGTGTGGATGGTTTGAAAGCCAATCTTTTTATGAGCGCTTAAGGAACGTAAGTTTTTCTTTGAGATTTCGGTAATAGCAAAGTCATATTCCTTGCTGAATAATTCTCTGTAAGCAGCATATGCATTTGCAAATAGTCCTTGTGATCTGAATTCTTTAGCCACGCAAATTTGCCCTATCGCCAGATAACTATAGCTTGATACTTTCTTGCCTTTCCAGTTTATGTGATCAAACTGCTCAAACATGGGTAAGAGCATTGGAATAGAAGTTCTTGAAGCAGGCGGCATGGCCAAAATATAAGCGATCACTTCTTTGTCTTGGATGGCGATGAGTTGCTTTTCAAACTCATTCAACTTTGTTAAATCTTCCAAACTGTGACATACCCGAACGAAGCCTTCTTTTTGAATAGTTTCAAGACTTAAATTTTGCAAAAGATTGGCTTGCTGTAAAGCTATTATTCCCCTGAAATCCTCACTGTTTTGTGCTGTTCTGAAGTGATAGTCCATAATACTTAAAAATGGAAGTCTTTGTTAATGAATAAGATAGGATTGATTAATTCAGGGTTTCTGGCCGTATCTATCTTGAAAATTGAAGATAAATTGAAAATAAATTAGTTCGAAAGAAACAGGAAAAATAAACCCAGATTCAAGTAATAAGTGCAACACTAAAGGTTTAAGGAAGGAAGCCTAGGCTTCCTTCCTTAGGCTGAAGAATTAAATTAGTGTTGTCATGCAGAAATTCAATCATCTCAGCCCAGAGCAAAGGTACCAAATCGAAATTTTAATCAAACAAGGGGTGACTCAGACCGGTATTGCCCGAGCTTTAGGAGTTCATAAAAGCACCATTTGTCGGGAGCTTCGTCGGAACACGGGTCTACGCGGGCGCAATGCGGGTGAATATGTCGCTCGTGTCGCTCAAAACAGAACCGATGAACGGCATAAGCTTAAACCCAAGAATATCCGTTTCAAGGCTGAGCTAAAGGAACAAGCTCGAGTTTGGCTCAAGGAGGAAAAACTGAGTCCGAATTGATTGCTGCCAAATGGGAATTGGATGGAAACCGGGCGTGTCCCATGAAACCATTTATCAATGGATTTGGAAAGCCAAGAAAAGTAAGCATTGGTCATTGACCAGAGATCGGGAGCTTTATAAATGCCTCCGCCATGGGAAAAGAAAGCGAAAAAGAGGCAATTACAGAGATTCCAGAGGAATCATAAAGGAAAGAGTGCCTATTGAACAACGACCTGCTGTTGTAGCCCTAAGGGAGCGAATAGGCGATATAGAAGTCGATCTGATGATGGGTAAGAACCACCAGTCTGCTCTTCTGGTCTTGGTAGATAGGGCTACCCTGATTACCACTATGGAGAAATTATCCGGTAAGAATGCTGATGCTATTGAACAGAAATTAGCTAAGCGAATCCAAAGGATTGGGCCTTCCTTTTTCAAATCGATCACCTTTGATAATGACATGGCTTTTGCAAACCATCACTTGATTCGAGACAAATACAATATCCCAACCTACTTTACTCGGCCGTATACTTCGCAGGATAAAGGAACTGTCGAAAACAGAATAGGATTGATTAGAGCTTTCTTACCTAAAAAAACTGACCTCAATGAAATCTCAACAGAACAAATACAAGCAATCGAGGCTAAAATCAATAACAGACCCGTTAGAAAGTTTAATTACCTTAGTCCAATACAAAAACTCAAACAAAAATTAGGTGTTGCACTTATAAGTTGAACACGGCAAATATTGAAGTAGGTATGAAAAAGAAAAACATATAGGTGTCTAAAAGCCTTATTTCATTGTCAAGAATAAGAAGATCGATCAAAAATCAATTAATCTCCTTCACTAAGAGAAAAACTTCCGTCTCCCTTAAAAGAAGTTAGCGTGATAGTGACTTGCCATATCCCCGGGGACCCAGAGGCTGTCACACCGGAGAAAGAGTCTGGCTCAGTTCCTCCTCTAAGGGATCTATTTAATACAACATTACCATTGGAATCCTTAACCTCCATGTTGAATGTTCCAGAACTGGTGGAGGTTATGTCGGCATTGTAATCAGCAGTTCTTAAATTGTTTCTCCATAAAAAAGTTTTACTGCCACTGCCTCCATTACCTGTAAAGTTCCCATCCACGTCTCCATTAAAATCATCTCCATCTTCGAAAAGCACCTGTCCATTAATTGAAATCCTAATATCCATGGATGTATCCTCTTCTGAGGTACATCCAACCAATGATATTGCCAAAAGAAGAGTGACTATTTTCAAATATTTCATAGGAATAAAGAGCTTAATTTTGGACAATGATACATATATTCTAATACAAAAAGAAAGCCAATCTTTTTATAGACTGGCTTTCTTTAATCAAGTAGTAGTTCAATTACTTAGCATTGAATGTAATATTTGCTAAAATAAATGTTCCAATTTCAGCTCCACCTTGAGGCTCACTGACAATGTAGAGTTTGCGTTTTTTTCCATCTGTTTGGCCCGTGACAGGAATAGTTACCTGATCATAGATTACTGGCATTCCAGGCGCCTTTTGTTGATTTTTCTGAACAAATGTACCTTTAGCCAAAACTTCTCCAGTTGGGCTATCTAATCTGATTTCGAAATCTACTCCTATTTTCAAGGGCTCTACAGAAGCGGTAGTCAAGGTAACAGACCCAACCCCCGTCATGTCAGTGGCAGGTAAAGAAAAATGACCTTTTTGACCTGGCACCATCATCAAGTTATTGCCATCGAAGGACATTGAAGTATATCCTTCCATATCCCCTGATCTTCCTAAATCAATGGTATTGGCAGTCAAAACTATCGAGCTACTGCCTGACAAGGGTTTGATGTTTTCTCCACCTGCGTCGGTGTAGGATGCATTGATTATTAAGGCTCCTTTTGGTGAAGGGGTTTTGCCTAATGTTGGATCTAAACTGCCTTTAGAAGCTAAGCTAGGTTTTTGTTCACCTTTTAAAGAAAGTACATAGGTCACCAAAGCTTTCAAGTCTGATTCTTTCAAATCTGGATTTGCTGGCATTACTGTTTCGCCCCAGACTCCTCCGCCACCATTTTTGATTTTCTCCATCAAATAGGCTGCATCTCTATTTCTATACTTTTTGGCTACTTCTGTATAGGCAGGGCCAACGGAAGCTTCGTTTTCTTTGTGGCAGGTTTTACAGGTAAGCGACTGTACCAGTGCTTTTCCTGTCATAGCCTCACTCATGACTTTATGGCCCATATCTGCCTCTGCTTGATCCAGCCCTTCGATGTAATCAGCTGCTACATATAAGTTGTTTAAATCATTGGAGGCTTCTGGATGATTTTGGTCGGTTACCGTGATTTGGTAGTTTACTTTTTTACCGGGAAAATAGAAGGATTGATTACCCTCTACCTTTATACTCACTTCAGGAGCTACATTTCCCACATATACATTTGCTTTGGGCCCTTTTCCTTCCATCCCTGCCGGATCAGAAGCCATGACCGTCACTTCATACTCACCAACTGAATCAAAAGTGGTGGTAAGTTTAGGCTCTGTGGTTTTTTCTGTTTTTCCATTTCCCAGGTCCCAAACATAGGTGATTGGGTCTTTTTCAGGATCTGAGGCTTGGGCAGTAAAGGTAACTGACAATGGTGCCAACCCGGAGGATTTATCTGCTGTTACAGATTCAACCACAGGAGGTCTATTTCCTCCGTTAAAATCTATTCTTGAAAGTCCGGCGTCAGGATTTTTGGTAAACCATCCATTTCCATATTCCAAAATATAAATTTTGCCATCAGGACCCATTTCCATATCTATCAAGGAGTTGAATTTGGTATTGGGCATGAAAGGCTCCATTTTGGAGAAATCACCGTTTTCTTCCATAGTAACTACTTTAACCCAACCTCTAATCCAATCATAGATGAAGAGTTTGCCATCGAAATAATCAGGCATTTTGCCTTCACTTTGATATAAATCAGAATAGTAAACAGGTCCTGCCATCGCATTTCTACCTCCTGTTCCTACTTGTGGGAAGTCGGTTGATGCTGCATATGGATACCAAATGAATGCCGCTTGGGTGGCAGGTAATTCTTTGAGACCTGTATTATGAGGTGAATTATTAACTGGCTTTGCAGGATCGAACTTCAATCCGGATTTTCCAGCGGCGTAATCATACTCAAAATAGGTGTAGTTATTTCCAATAGCATAAGGCCATCCAAAATTACCGGCTGTTCTTGCTTGATTGACTTCGTCATAGCCTCTCGGGCCCTTGCTGTCTAATGAATCATTGCTGGCATCGGGACCTACTTCACCCCAGTATAGAAAACCTGTTTTTTGGTCTACGGCAATTCTGTATGGGTTTCTATTTCCTTGAACATATATTTCAGGTCTGGTATTAGCAGTGCCTTCGGGATAAAGATTGCCTGCAGGGATAGTGTAAGAACCGTCATCTTGGACTTTGATTCTAAGGATTTTTCCTCTTAGGTCGTTGGAGTTTCCGGAGCTTCTTCTGGCATCCCATTGCTTTCTTCCCTCTCTTCCGTCCAAAGGAGCAAAGCCACTCAAGACATATTGGGAATCATTTTGATTGAACGGGGTAGAGTTGTCACCAGTCGATAAATAAAGATTTCCATCCTTATCAAATGCGATGGAACCACCAGTATGACAACAAATATTTCTATCTGAAGCGACGTCTAAGATTACTTTTTCTGAACTCATATCCCAAACACCGTCTTTGAAGACAAATCGGGAAAGTCTGTTTATCTCCGCATCACCTGCTGGAGAATAGTAAACAAAGACAAAATTATTGGAAGCATAGTTGGGGTCTTTCTGGATTCCCATCAATCCCTCTTCAGCATTTACTCCGGGTACTTCAGATTTCCAATAAACATTCAGTTTGGCTACTTCTTCTAGCTTCTCGGTTTCATTATTAAAATAAAGAATTTCACCTCTTCTTTGAGCCACCAAAATATCCAGGTTGGGTAAAATGGTCATTTCTGTAGGCTCGGTAAACTCACCCATGGAAAGGTAAGTCTTGGTAAAGCGATTTTCCTCTGGAGCCCTCTTACTTGTGGCTGCGGTATAATCCAATTCCAGATTTTCGCCGATTGCATATTGAATCCCCGCCAATAAATGTTTGAGAAAGTCTTCTTCCTGATAGGACTCCTTGGTATGGCCACCACCGGTATAAAATGCTCTTCCTCCATCAAAGTCATGATACCATGCGATTGGGTGATCTCCCATATCCAGTCCTCCTTGGTAAGAAGACTCGTCTAGCATCAAAAGTTTTTTGGTATCGGGGTTTACCTTTTTATAGCTGTACCACTCGTCTGTTCTTTCCCATGATTCAGGAAGAAAATTGACGGAAGGGTGTTTTTCAGCAGTTCGTGTTACGATTCCCTTCTGAACATTTGGATGAGGGTCATTGATACCTGGGTGATCTGCGAAATATCCGCCAACCAATTTCCCGTACCAGCCCCATTCGTATTCCGTGTCAGCCGCTGCGTGAATTCCCACATAGCCACCGCCTGATTGAATATATCTTTCGAAATCAGCTTCCTGATAGTGATCCAAGACATCTCCGGTAGTGCTAAGCCAGATTACCGCAGCATATTTGGCCAAGTTTTCCTCATTGATATCTTCTGCATTCTGGGTTTGATCCACATCAAAGCCATTTTCAGCTCCCAACTTCTGAATTGCTGCTATTCCATCCGGGATAGATTCATGAACAAATCCAGCTGTTTTACTGAAAATAAGGACTTTAGGGTTTCCTTCTCTTTTGTTTTTACAGGCAGAAAATGCCAGCATTACTACCAAAAAAAGGATAAATAGGTTTTTAAGGGTTTTTGAGAAATTCATTACTGTATAATTTTAAGCAAAATAGGGAATTCTAAAATTCCGCCTGCTAAGTAATTGAATTTCGGTGATTTTCGAAGATGAATAGCTCTATTTTTTCAAATTGAGACAATAAAAAATTAAAATCTGACAAGCATAGGTTTATCAGATTAGTAAGAAAGTCTTTTATGAGGCTTAAGCTTGTCTATTGGATGACTTCCTTGGTACCAAGGTGGTTTCCAAAACAATGGAAATAGGATCGTCTGAAGCTAGGCCATCCAATTGATCTAAAAGATGGCTTACTGCCAATTTTCCCATTTCATAGCCGGGTTGAGATACTGTAGTCAAAGGCGGTTCTACTACCGCCGATGTAGGGTTGTTTGTAAATCCTGCAAGGGCGATTTCCTCTGGAACTTTAAGTCCAATAGATTTCCAGTAGGTCAAGACATCTACCGCAACCGGATCTATCATACAAAAAACTGCATCAGGACGAGATTTCATCGCTGCAATTTCTTTGGCTACTTCTATATTTCCCTCTAAGGTCAAATCGGTAACTTTAATAAAGTCAGAGTTTTCCTTAATTCCGTACTCATTAAGGGCTTTTAGATAGCCTTCTTTTCTCTTTTTAGAAATATATAGGTCTTCAGGTCCGGAAACGAATACAATATTTCTACATCCCATTTCCAAAAGGTGATGAGTCACCTGATACGCGCCGCCTGCATCATTGAAAGTCACTTTGGACACAGGGATGTCCTCCTGAACACGATCAAAAAGGACAAAAGGGATTTCTCGGCTATAGAGCTCGTAGAGATGCTCATAATGATTGGTTTCTCTACTTAATGAAATCAAAAGTGCATCTACTTGAGAGGCGACTAAGGTTCTGATATTGGCAATTTCCTGATCAATGGATTCATTGGATTGACAAATCATCACATTATATCCTCTTTTATTGGCGTGATCCTGAATGCCGCTAATACAGGATGCAAAGAAGTGGGAGGTAATTTCAGGTACAATCACTCCAAGGGTTTTGGTTCGGCTGATTCTAAGACTCTGCGCCAAGAGATTGGGTTGATAGTTCATCTCCTTTGCCATCTCCACAATCTTCCGCTTGGTTTCTGGATGTAACTCAGGAGAATCTTTCAATGCACGAGAAATGGTGGAAACGGATACCCCCAGTTTCTTCGCAATTTCCTTCATGGTAACCTGATGCCCTTTTTTCATGTGTTTAAAATCGTTTCTCAGAAGTCACATGGAATCTCGCATAAATTAAAATCGTCCGGGTATGTGTCGGATCCGATATGCTCGATTTCATCTGTCTCTAAATTGTCTATTTCAGTTTCAGCAAAACTTAATTTCCAAATTTATAATTGCAATCGTCAACAATTGTTTGAATTGCCGTGTTCAACTTATAAGTGCAACACCTAATTTTTGTTTGAGTTTTTGTATTGGACTAAGGTAATTAAACTTTCTAACGGGTCTGTTATTGATTTTAGCCTCGATTGCTTGTATTTGTTCTGTTGAGATTTCATTGAGGTCAGTTTTTTTAGGTAAGAAAGCTCTAATCAATCCTATTCTGTTTTCGACAGTTCCTTTATCCTGCGAAGTATACGGCCGAGTAAAGTAGGTTGGGATATTGTATTTGTCTCGAATCAAGTGATGGTTTGCAAAAGCCATGTCATTATCAAAGGTGATCGATTTGAAAAAGGAAGGCCCAATCCTTTGGATTCGCTTAGCTAATTTCTGTTCAATAGCATCAGCATTCTTACCGGATAATTTCTCCATAGTGGTAATCAGGGTAGCCCTATCTACCAAGACCAGAAGAGCAGACTGGTGGTTCTTACCCATCATCAGATCGACTTCTATATCGCCTATTCGCTCCCTTAGGGCTACAACAGCAGGTCGTTGTTCAATAGGCACTCTTTCCTTTATGATTCCTCTGGAATCTCTGTAATTGCCTCTTTTTCGCTTTCTTTTCCCATGGCGGAGGCATTTATAAAGCTCCCGATCTCTGGTCAATGACCAATGCTTACTTTTCTTGGCTTTCCAAATCCATTGATAAATGGTTTCATGGGACACGCCCGGGTTTCCATCCAATTCCCATTTGGCAGCAATCAATTCCGGACTCAGTTTTTCCTCCTTGAGCCAAACTCGAGCTTGTTCCTTTAGCTCAGCCTTGAAACGGATATTCTTGGGTTTAAGCTTATGCCGTTCATCGGTTCTGTTTTGAGCGACACGAGCGACATATTCACCCGCATTGCGCCCGCGTAGACCCGTGTTCCGACGAAGCTCCCGACAAATGGTGCTTTTATGAACTCCTAAAGCTCGGGCAATACCGGTCTGAGTCACCCCTTGTTTGATTAAAATTTCGATTTGGTACCTTTGCTCTGGGCTGAGATGATTGAATTTCTGCATGACAACACTAATTTAATTCTTCAGCCTAAGGAAGGAAGCCTAGGCTTCCTTCCTTAAACCTTTAGTGTTGCACTTATTACTTGAATCTGGGATTGCAATAAAATCAGTTGAAAATTTTATTCCTGATAAACTGTAAATAAAACAGTTTCTCCGACAGCTTGCAAGGATCTTGCATCAATCAGTTCCATATTATCCTGATGAGTATGGTGATATAGGCCAAAACCGTAGTCTGGAGAGAACTCAATGATGTCAATCATCGGAATTCCAGCATCCTCATTCACAAATACATGGTCGTCCAAGATCTCTGGGGCATTTCTGTTGACAAAAAAGGCTGAATGTCCAATTTTAGCGGCATTGTCCCAGACTTTCTTTAAAATCCCTGAGGCATATTGTCTTGAGTATCCTTCTTTAAAAAATCTGGCACCCTTGGCACCAACCAAGTCCACTAAAATGCCATAATAAGCGGTGTAGTTTTCCTGATGCTTGTTTTTTGACCAATACTGCGAGCCTAAACACCACCAAATCTGTGAATTATTTCTCGCTCTGGAAGTTTCAGGCTCCCCATCATCTTCTCCGTCAAACAGGATGATATCTATTCCTACATCTGGTTTTAACCCCTGAGCTTGAATTACCCGGGCAATTTCCAATAAAACTCCAACTCCTGAACCTCCATCGTTGGCTCCATCAATTGGTTCATCTATCCTGTCAGTATCTTTATCAGCGATTCTTCGGGTATCCCAATGGGCAGCAAGCAAAATTCTCTTTTCTGCTTCTGGTTTGAAAGAAGCGATGATATTGGTGAGGTTCCAATTGAGACCATCATAAGTTTTTGCCTGAAAATCCTGAGTTTGCACAGACCAGCCCCAATTTTCAAACTGGGAGATCAACCACTTTTTGGTGTTTTCATGCGGTTCAGTTCCCGGTACTCTCGGCCCAAAATCCACTTGTTTTTGCACAAAGGCAAAAGCAGAATCTGCATTGAAGCTTGGATAAGGCTTTACAGGTTCCTCGCTGGTATTGGATTGTTGAGTACTTTTTTCTCCTGAGCAAGCTCCAAAAAGAATTAATAGTAAGAGAATCCAGATTTTATTCTTCATATGCCCAGTCAATTTTGTCTTTCATATCTTTTACTACAAATCCCATGGACTTCAAGCCTGCCCTGATTTCATCCACCTTGGCATAATCTCTAGCTTTCTTAGCTTCTCCGTACAATTGCAGCAATAAGTCAAGCATATTTTCCTGAACATCGCTTTTTTCTTCAACCAAGCCTAATATTTCAGTCACAAAAGTGATGAAGGTATCTTTTAACTGATCAAATACCTCTTTCCCTAAGGAGGCGGATTTCAGCTGGCCTGTAAAGATGGAGTTGATCTTTTTAAGCAAATTAAATAAATGTCCAATCGCCTGAGCAGTATTGAAATCATCGTCCATGGCCCTGTAGGCATTGGAGATACTGGACTCAATCTGCTTGATTTGATTCTCATCCAGAGCAATACCTTCCTCTGATTGATATTCTAAATTTCTGGCAATTCTCAATCCATTGATGATTTTCTTATAGCCTTTTTGAGCAGCCTGAAGAGCTTCATTGGAGAAATCCAAGGTAGATCGGTAGTGGGCAGTCAATATAAAATAGCGAATGGTCATCGGGCTGTATGCCTGTTCCAATAAGTCATGCTTCCCAGTAAACAATTCCTGAAGGGTAATGAAATTTCCCAAGGATTTGCCCATTTTCTGACCATTGATGGTAATCATGTTATTATGCATCCAGTAACGGGCCGGATCTCTGTGATTGCAGGCATTTCCCTGTGCTATTTCACATTCGTGATGAGGAAACATCAAGTCCATACCGCCTCCATGTATATCAAATTGACTTCCCAGGTATTTGGAGCTCATCGCTGTACACTCTAAATGCCAACCAGGAAAGCCCAATCCCCAAGGAGACTCCCACTTCATTAGATGCTCAGGTGCAGCGTTCTTCCATAATGCAAAATCTACCGCATTTCGTTTCTCACCCTGTCCATCCAAATCCCTACTTCCGCTCATTAACTCTTCCAGTACTCTTCCGGAAAGCTTCCCGTACTTATAGGTCTTATTGTATTTCAATACATCGAAATAAACTGAACCATTTACTTCATAGGCCAAACCTTCTTTTAGAATCGCCTCAACCAAAGCGATCTGTTCTGGAATATGGCCTGTGGCACGAGGTTCAATGTTGGGTTTCAGAGTATTCAACAAAGCCATATCTCTATGATAAGTATCCGTGTATTGCTGGGCTACTTCCATAGGTTCCAACTGCTCTAGTTTGGCTTTTTTGGCAATCTTATCTTCTCCTTCATCCGCATCACCCTGCAAGTGACCTACATCGGTAATGTTTCTGACATAGCGAACTTTATATCCTAAATGAGTCAAATATCTATTGACTGTATCAAAAGTGATTGCAGGCCTGCCATGCCCTAAGTGCGCATCGCCGTATACGGTCGGACCACAAACATACATTCCCACAAATGGAGGATTGATTGGTTGGAATTCTTCTTTATCCCTGGAAAGGGTATTGTAGAGTTTGAGTTGGTGCGATTTCATAAGTCTTCAAAAGTACGAATTACGGATGACGAAATACGATGAGAGAGTGGTGTGTTTTCAACGGTTTCGCAAAATAGGAAATTTGGAAGTTGAAATGAAAACTATGATTGGTCCAAGATTAAAGGACCTGGCCTCTCTAATTATCATTAAAGTGTAAGGTCTATTCAAATATTTTTTTCTGAAAATTGGTTTTTTCAGTTTTTTTTTTTTTTTTGAGATGAGTTTTAACAATTACCATAAATATTATGAAAAAAATAATCCGAGTTATTGCGTCAATTTTTATCATTGGTTTTGGCATTTTATCAATTTCAGAGTCACAAAGTCAGAGCATTGCAGGAGCTACATGTAATGATAGTTGTGAATCGGCAGATAACAATGATTGTTGGATCACTGGTGGTTTAGATGAAAATGGGAATTCGATAACAGTAATATGTCATGACATGAGAAAATATTACTGATCAATTCAATATTTAATTTATTTCAGATTGGCTTTCCTCTTATTTGGAGATATAACCTTGCGTTTTTAAAACATCCTTCAGAAATGTTCAAGTTTATTCAATTTAATTATTGGCAAACTTACCCTGCAGGGTATAAATAATTAAATTTTCTAATTATCCGGAATCATGCCAGTTGCCTTATTTTCTTTGCTTGACTGATTGGATACTTCGACTTCGCTCATCACGGGCGACCGAAGACCGAAGCTTTCGGATTCTGATCCTTTCAGCAGACAATAATCCGTCTTTTTGTCAATATTGGTAAGAAAGCGGATATCCATAAAATTTAATAAGAAATTGTGTTTTTTCAATCTCTGAACATAGATATACCGATCTTGAAAAATATGGAAATTGATTATTTGAAGAAAATTGTTAAACATTATAATTTTATGAAAGGTGATAAGATATTTTTTCTTTACTTTTCTTTTGTTACTCTTTTGACGGGTTTAATTTTTTCTTGCGATGAATCTAGAGATCGTCAATTAGACATCACAACTTCAGTTGTGGAAAGAAAGGATTTCAGTAAGTCTGTTGAACTAAATGGAATTAGTCAAAAAATTGATTCAGTTTTTCTTCCTGCGTCGATTTTAATCCATGACAACTATTTGGTTCTTACAGATAAGGCAGGAAGTAAATCTATTCATATTTATGAAATCGAAAGGAATAAATTATTATATAAAGGTGGATATATTGGTAAAGGTGGAGGGCCTGAAGAGCTTATTCTTCCCTGGAAAATCTTTAACGCGGATGATCGTAATATTGGAGTTTATGATCCTGAATTGAAAAAAATCTTAAAAATCGATATCGACTCTTTGGTACGTTTTAAAAATGGAATAACATCCTTATCATTTAATCCAATCACTTATGGTGTTTCTATTTATGGGTCTGATTTGGTCTATTTCAACCCCATTGATCCGACTGCTCGACTGTTCAGAAGTACAATTGGCAAATCAGAAACCATAAAGTATGGAAAGCTTTCTACTCCGGGAAAGTCTTGGGGTAAGCTTGATAGTGACTTTGAGACAAATTATAAATTCCATTATGCACGTTTAGAATCCTTCAGTGATGTATTTTTAGTTTCCTATTACAGAATTCCCTTTTTTGAAATCTATGATTTAAGAAAAGGAACAAGAATTTCATTGGAGATATTTGACGACCTGCCTCCTATTGAGCGGTTCAATAGGGGAACTTATATTTCATCCTCACAAGTCACGGAAAATTTCATTTATATTCTTTATATGAATGGTCTGACTGATGCTAAACCAAGAAATAATGAAATTTTTGTGTTCGATCACAAGGGTAACCCTGTCAACAAGCTGGTCTTAGATCAAGACATTTTTGAGTTTCGAGTTTTTGAAGAAAAGGAACTTTTTGTCCTTGCTTCTGAAATTAACGGGAAGGATTTTGATTTGATTCGATATAAATTAGAGAACTCTTTAAAGAGTTCATTTTAAATAAATTATTCCTCATTCTTTTTTGAAAGAAAATTAGTTATCAAATTTTAAAAATATAACTCTTGGTTTAAGAGTTGTAAAAAATTGGCAATTTTATCTTAGGTCACATCGTGCTCCTATTACCTACGAATAATGTCCTAAAGGTTTCATAATTATCCAATGTATTAAAATGAGAATAGCGGTTTCTTTCATTTTCTCTTTGGAATTAGAACTCAAATCTGCAATTGACTAATTTTTTTTCGACGTGGTTGTATAAAATTGGTCTAATTTATCACCTAATTTTACAATATTGAGTCAGTATCTTTTCATTCTTGATAATGGTAAATAGTCCAGTAATGCTCTTGAAACCCATATTCAGGATATCTTTCCAATTCCTTTATTAATCTACCTTGGTTATCGTAAGTATATTCAAACATTGGAGTCAATTCTCCAACTGGAGAAGTGGGGATGGATTTGGCTATTAGTTTTGCATTCTGATCATAGACATAGTGCCAATCTCTAATGGGGGAATTTGGCTGGGTGAAAACCATCCACACTTGGCGCTGGATCCGGTTTTGATCATCATAATAGAATTGATAGCCTTCCTGGTGAGAAATCTGCGGACCGAAAATTATTTTTTCCAATTGATCCTTGTCATTGTATTCGTATTTGAGATATATCATACTGCCTCGATCTTCTTGAAGTAATTTTTCTGAAGAGTCATAGCGATAGGTAAATACTTCTCCAAAAACATATTTTTCTCCATCAAATGGGAATATCTCTTTTTTGACTAAGAGATTATTTTTGTAGGAATAAAGCACAAGGCTGGAGGTGTCATAGCTTGGATTATTTAGGTATATATCAAATAAATCTCTGCCTAAAGAATCGTAATATTTGTCATGTATGGAATAAAGACTATTTAATTGATATCTATGAATGCGGCTTGGTTTGTTATTGAAATCGAAAGCTAATCTTTGGAGTTGGGCAACAGAGATCTCGGGAAGAGTTTCTAAGAGGTCTTGCTGGCCATCTTCCTGTATGATTGAACAGGAACAAAACACAAGTAAAAATAGAAGAATTAGCAATTGAAATTTCATCCTAAGTACCTGATAATTTGATAATAATAAAGTTAATAGAAATTAGTTAAAAAAACGACGGCTTGACTGAAATTGTTTCTTTGAAATTCAATGTGGCCGGATAAACCAGTTTTTTTAATCAAAAAATGAAAAACCTCCAATTCGATTCGAGTTGGAGGTTTTGGAATTAGGTACTAAAATCTTGATACAGCTTTTAGGCAAACATCAATTTACCTTTAGGCTTTGGGATTTCCCTACCCAATTCTTCTGCTGTTTCAATCCATTCTTGAATTACAATTTCAACATTTTGAAGAGCTTCTAAATAACTAGCCCCATCGGCAGCACAGCCAGCAAGTTCTGGAACTTCTGCAATGAATGCTTCGTCAGCCTCGCTCCAGTAAATAATAATTTCGTATCGTAGATCAGTCTTCACTTTTTTTTACACTTAATTGATATTTCAATATAATTAATCTTACTTGTTTTACCTGATAAGGTTTTGCCTTACTATTTTTTTCTTGAAGATTCAGGATCTCTTCAACACCTTCTTTGCTAAATATATAGTGACTGCCTCTAATTCTTTCTGAAAAACCAAAAATTAAAATCAACTTCCTTAATTCTGTAAAAGTAATGTTAGCGTCTGAACTTCCTGAAAGGATTTTGGCTATAAGTTTTTCATACTTACCCATAGTTAAATTTAATCTATTTATTTGAATTTCTAGTTTAGTTTCTGGGTAAATTTTACCAACAAAAAAACCTCCGAATCCAATTGAACCGGAGGTCTTTGAAATTTTGAAAGAAGACCTTCGAGGTTTTCAAAACCTCATAGGTCAACCTATTAGTGCTTAAAGTGTCTGACTCCAGTCATCACCATGCTCATGCCGTGGGCATCGCAGAAGGCAATACTGTCTTGGTCTTTGATAGATCCCCCAGGTTGAACAACCGCTGTGATTCCTGCTTCATGTGCAATTTCCACACAATCTGGGAATGGGAAGAAAGCATCGGAGGCCATCACAGCACCTTTCAAGTCAAAACCAAATTCATTGGCTTTAATGATTGCTTGCTTCAAAGCGTCTACTCGGGAAGTTTGACCTACACCGGAAGCAAAGAGTTGATTATCATTGCTCAACACGATGGTGTTGGATTTGGTGTGCTTACAAACTTTTGCAGCAAAGACCAAGGCATCCATTTCCTTATCAGAAGGAGCTTTTTGTGTGGCTACTTTAAAGTCTGTCTTGCTTTCAGTTGCCAAATCCTTGTCTTGCTCGATTACTCCATTCAGCAAGGTTTTGATCATTTTGGTACCAGGCAAAGCCATCTTTTGGCGAAGTAAGATTCTGTTTTTCTTGCCCTTCAAAATTTCCAAAGCTTCCTCCGTAAATTCTGGTGCAATTAATACTTCGAAAAACAAAGAATGCATTTCTTCAGCCGCAGCCTTGTCTACAGTCTGGTTGGTCACCAAAACTCCTCCGAATGCAGAGAGCGTGTCAGCAGCAAATGCTTTTTGATAGGCTTCTTTTACTGTAGAGGCCGTAGCACAGCCGCAGGCATTAGTATGTTTTAAGATCGCAAAGGCTGTTTGATCAGGAAACTCAGCGATAAGGTTTACTGCAGCGTCTACGTCTACTAGATTATTGTAGGAAAGCTCCTTGCCGTTGAGCTGATCGAAGAGATTTTCCAAATCTCCGTAGAAATGAGCAGCCTGATGTGGGTTTTCACCATATCTAAGAGCTTTGGCTTTGCTTTCAGAGACTTTTAAAGCGGGAATATTTTCGCTTTGGTTGAAGTAGTTGAAAATATGGGTGTCATAATTGGATGAAACCTGAAATGCCTGAGCAGCAAAATATCTTCTATCTTCCAAGGTAGTTCCACCGTCTTGCTCAGTCAATTTTGCCTCTAATTCAGCATATTGATTCTTTGAGGCTATGATAGTGACATCTTTGAAGTTTTTGGCAGCTGCACGAATCAAAGAAATACCACCAATGTCGATTTTTTCAATGATATCTGCCTCGAAAGCACCAGAAGCTACTGTTTCCTCAAAAGGATACAAGTCCACAATCACCAAGTCAATAGCGGGAATTTCGAATTCGGCTGCCTGTGAAAGGTCTCCTTCATTTTCTCTTCTGTAAAGAATACCTCCAAATACTTTTGGGTGAAGGGTTTTCACTCTTCCTCCAAAGATAGAAGGATAGGAGGTTAGCTCTTCAACAGGGATAACCTCAGCCCCTTGATCTTCGATGAATTTCTGGGTGCCACCGGTAGAGTAAATTGTTACTCCATGTTTTTTCAATAGGGCAATAATAGGTTCGAGATTGTCTTTATAAAAGACTGATATAAGGGCAGATTGAATTTTTTTGACAGCCATTTTTGGAATGGGTTGGGATGAATTTCAATGAAGCTGCAAAGGTAGGAAAAAAGGAGGGAAGAGAGGAGTTTTTAGGGGTATAGAATAAAAACTAGAGTAAACTTTCAATAACCTCTGGGAAATATCGATGTTCTAAGGCATGAACTTTTTGAGCGATAGTTTCTGGGCTATCCTCTTTGGAGACTGGGGTTGCGGCTTGAAAAATTATTTTTCCTTCGTCGTAGTGTTCATTGACCAAGTGAATGGTAATTCCTGTCTGCTGGTCACCATTAGCCTTCACTGCTTCATGCACATGCATGCCATACATACCCTTTCCACCATAATTTGGCAGCAAGGCAGGGTGAATGTTAACCATCCTCTCTGGGAAAGCTCGAATTAACTCATCCGGGATTTTCAATAAAAAGCCTGCTAAAATGACCCAATCGATTTGTTCTTCCTGTAGCTTTTTTAAAAGCACCCCTGCTTCCATTTCTTTTTTGGAAAAGGTAAATGTGGGAACATCAAACTTCTTTGCTCTTTCTAAAACAAAGGCCTCGGATTTGTTAGATGCAATTAGTACTACCTTTCCTTTGGTAGATTTTTGAAAATGCTCCATGATTTTTTCAGCATTGGAGCCGCTACCGGAAGCAAGGATTGCAAGTCTTTTCACAGGTTGAATATTCTATTGAAAAGTAAAAATAAAAAAGGCTTCCCGATTACCAAGAAGCCTTTCTTTTCAATGAGTTTATTTAATAAGCGGGAAACTCCTGCTGAAGGCCTTTGAAGGCATCAATCATTTCCCAACTTGGTCTATAGAAGGTATTTATCATTCTTCCGCTGACAGTACCATTCTGGATATATTGCAGCGCTGCCGCTAATCTTAAGTCTTTGGTGTCTCCCCAAGGAACCTGCGGGCTATCTCCCACAGAGAAATTAGCTGGAAATCCGTCAAAATAATCTGCTTTCCCCTCTGAGTTGGCAGTCGCAAAGGTGATTGGGACAAGTTCAACGTTGTTCTCCGCTAGGGTTCTGTTGAATCGGGAAAGTGGAAATGAACCTACAGGCTTACCGAAAGTATTATCGCCAATAAGTATCAATTCCATATAGGGATTTAATGAATTAATAACTAATTCAGAAGCTGAAGCAGAACCTCTACTGGTGATAAAGATTATTCGGTTTAAAGCTAGATTTCCTTTTTTAGAGAAGTTTTCAGAATCGTTCAGACTACTTTTCAGGCTGTTTAACTTGTTGGTATACATCAACTTGTTGCTATTGGATGCCTGGATCAAGTAATTATTGATCTGCTCTGCAACAGCTACCGAACCTCCCCCATTATACCTTAAGTCGATAATTAATTCATTGATGTTTTGCTCCATAAAGAAATTCATGGAGTTTTCTACCTCTTGACTTCGGGTAGGTGTTAAGCCTGATGTGGCCTTGAAACTCTGATAAACCCAATAGCCAACCTTCTTAGCATCTACATCATATACATTTTGAAACAATACAGAGTTGGACTGGTATTCTGCCTTGACATTGGTTCGCGTTGTGGTGGTTCCGTCAGGCAGTCTGAACTTGAATGTGTTGGAGATTCCGGGGTCAGGAGGACCTAATTTAAAATCATATCCACCACTAGATGTCTTGTAATCCACCAAAGGCTTCCCATTGATTTCAAGGATTTCCCAACCTCTTTTCCAACCGTCCTTTCCTGCTGGTGCCTCATTAAATACAAATGTAAGATATAGCCTTTCTTCTGCGTCGAAAGCAAAACCAAAGCCATGCCCCGCATTTCTTCCGACAAAGGCATTATTGAAAGCTTCTTGGGTAGTTAGGTAGGAAAATCTGTCTAAAGGTTTAAATAGGAGAGCATCCAGAAATTCTTCATTGCTGGAGAAATCTAAAGTGTTTACAGTTCCCGGAAGTTCTTGGTTCCAATAATACCATTCCTTCATGGTTTCAAATATAGCCCCTCGCACTGCATCTGCCTGGGGACTGGGATTGGGATCATCCTTAGGCTCACAGGCCCAAAATCCCAACACAAGCAGAGCAAAAATCCACTTCACATTTTTCATAGTTACTTATTTAGAATGGCAATAATAAAGTCAGAACTGTCTTAGTATGCTGATTTTTGTGTAGCCTTTAAACTTTAAATTCTTTGGCTGAGATCTAATTCTTCAGGATAAATTGACAAGTCTTGAATTAAGTACGGTAAAATAAAGAAAATGGATGTTTAAATTGCTATGTCATAAACTTTTACAGTGCTCCACATAGAAGAGTATTTTTCAATAAACTCTAGGTGTAATGGGTCTTTTTGGTAAACCAATTGATCCTCCAAACTATCAAAAAACAGAGTGCAGGAAACCTGCCAGGAATGATCAACCACATCTCTTTTCTCAGTATCAGCAGGCGTACCGGCTATGAATTTTCCGACGGTCTTGCATCTTCCCAACATAGGAACAGCTTGGGTTAAAAATTCCTTTGTATTGGCTGTGTCATGTAGCCAAAAATAAACTTGGTGAATCATGGGTTGTTTTGCCATTTCTTTTGCGATTGTTTGAATAGGTAAGACAGCGGCAGCACTTGCTACGCTGAGATGTTTGAGAAAGGTTCTTCTAGATTTCATATGAGAAATAAGTAAAGCGAGCTAAATATAAGGATTTATAAAATCTAGACTGGAGAAGTCCTTAGCAAATTGATCTAGAGCAGAGGATTCTTTTAGGGGTACAAAACCTCGATTGAACCTTTTTTCTTATCCCTCATTTAAGTAAATTTTGATAATTTAGTACTCTAGTTTGATCACCTAACACATAGCTATTTACTTTTATGAATTTCAGAAAACTTGGAAAAACCGGTTGGGAAGTATCAGAAATAAGTTTGGGAACATGGCAAGTTGGAGGAGGATGGGGAGGTCCTTTTGATCCTAAAATTGCAGAGCAAATACTGCATACGGCATTCGATCGAGGGATCAATTTTGTAGATACTGCAGATGTTTATGATGGTGGTCTCAGCGAGGCGGCAGTAGGTAAAGTGGTTCGGGAGCGATCTGAAAAAATATATGTCGCCACTAAGTGCGGCAGGAGAATTCAGCCTCATGCTAATGAGGGCTATACTCCAGAAAGGCTCAGAAAATTTGTGGAAGACAGCTTGAGTAATACAGGACTGGAGCGTTTGGATCTTATCCAACTGCATTGCCCTCCCAGTCAGGTTTATCATCGAGATGAGATTTTCGGTCTTTTTGAAGATTTGAAAAAGGAAGGTAAAATAGCGGCTATGGGAGTGAGCGTGGAAAAAATCAATGAAGCCATGACCGCAATGAAGTATGATATTGTATCTACTGTTCAGATTATTTTCAACATGTTTCGTCAAAGACCCTCTGAAGTCTTTTTCAAACATGCCCGAGTTAATGAAGTAGGAGTGATAGTCAGGGTTCCTTTAGCCAGTGGCCTACTTACTGGAAAAATCAGTCAGGAAACCAGTTTTTCAAAAGATGATCACAGGCATTTTAATAGAGAGGGAAAAGCCTTTGATAAAGGAGAGACTTTTTCAGGGGTTCCTTTGGAGGTAGCTTTTCCAGCGGTGGAAAAACTGAAAGAGGTATTTGGGGAAAACCTGGCTAAAGCTGCCTTGCAATGGGTTTTGATGTTTGGGGAGGTGAGTACAGTTATCCCTGGTGCCAGTAAAATGGAGCAAGTGATTCAAAACTTAGAAGCAGGTCAGGCTAAACCATTAAGTACCCATCAGATGAAAGTAGTGGAGGAGGTATACGAGGAGTTTATCAAAAAAGAGGTACATCATCTTTGGTGAAAAAAATAAGGGTTGCTTTCAAGTGTGCAACCCTTATTTACTCCAAAGTAGAGAATCTTAGTTTATTCTATTTTTTACAAACTGATGATTTTCGGTAAGCATTTGGTAATTAGTGATTCCATTTCCGTCTCTTTCCATGAGAACTATGGAGTTGTCGTCATATTTTACAACTTTCAGCTGGTTTGATTTTGTTCTCAAATCCCGGATAGTAACATAGATTCCATCTTCTTCCCGAGTGATTTTATCTATGTTGACGAATTCTCTCAGACCCTTTTCATTAATAACAGAGATAGTGCTTACATTTGGAGACCATCCATTTCTTTTTAAGGTAATTTTTTGAAAAGGAGTTATCTTTTGATTGATCAAAACTTGCTCTATTTCATCCAAATCCAAACTTTCATTAGAAAAAGCCATTCCGGAATAGGAGGTTTGGGTACTATTCCCTGGAGCGTACTCATTTCCATATTGATTTCCCCTTTGATATTGATTGCCTATATAGATTGCATTGGCACCTAGCATGGCAGCTTCGTATTTCAATTTGGTCAATGCCCGATTATTGACATTGTTGATGCTGGAAAGAGTGGTTACTCCTGTTGCTTTTGAAAAGAGACTTCCCAAATTATGAAGTCCTAGCATTTCGTCCGGGTTGAATGTGATATACACATTCTCCACATCCAAAATATTTTTTATCGGTTTAAGGGGGGAGTTGAATTTTTCTACTCTTCCACTTTCAAATTCAACTTTAGTAACCAAAAATTTATTGATGGTGTAGATTACCTCTTCTCCAGGGTGCGTGTATTTAATATTTGACTGTCCGATTTCTTTGACATTGACCTCTTTGGTTCCAT
Source organism: Algoriphagus sp. NBT04N3 (assembly GCF_019443765.1). Classification (NCBI taxonomy): domain Bacteria; kingdom Pseudomonadati; phylum Bacteroidota; class Cytophagia; order Cytophagales; family Cyclobacteriaceae; genus Algoriphagus; species Algoriphagus sp. NBT04N3. The sequence goes on along the minus strand of NZ_CP048415.1, from coordinate 2,980,819 downwards.
CGCTGAGGTAGATAATATCATTCTTAGATTGTGATATTCCTTTACTAATTGTAAAAAAAGCTAGGAAAACTAGTGATAGATAGCGCATAGTAATTAAAATTGAAATTTAAAGAATACACGATTAGGATGCTCTAAAAGTTTAATTCTTGTGTGAGAATTTTGTAAAAAATTGATTGCGAGGCGGAAAACTTCTGGATTGAAAGATTATCTTATTGGCTAACAGTGATTGTAGATTGGAATAAAGTAGTGAAAGGAATCACTGGAAATAAAAAGACCCCGGGATTACCGAGGTCTTAGGTCTAAACTCTTAAAGTCTAGCTTCTAACTTTAGGCTTCTTTTTTAGCCATTCTGTTTCGCTCGTTTTCATCCAAATAGATTTTTCTCATTCGGATATTCTTTGGAGTGATTTCCAAGTATTCATCTTTTTGGATGTATTCCATAGCTTCTTCCAAAGAGAATCTTTTTGGAGGAGCAATTCTCACATTGTCATCAGAACCGGAAGCACGCATGTTGGTTAGTTTTTTGCCTTTCTGCACATTTACCACCAAGTCATTGTCTCTGGAATGCTCACCAATTACCTGTCCAGTGTAAAGCTCATCTCCAGGCTCGATAAAGAATACACCTCTATCCTGCAATTTATCAATAGCATAGGCAGTACACTGACCACCTTCCATAGAAATCAAAGAACCGTTGATTCTTCCAGGGATTGTGCCTTTAAAAGGCTCGTAAGCTGAGAATCGGTGATTCATGATCGCTTCACCCTGAGTAGCTGTCAAAACGTTATTTCTCAAGCCAATCAAACCTCTGGATGGGATTTTGAATTCCAGGTGCTGCAAGTCGCCTTTTGGCTCCATGATCAATAATTCACCTTTTCTTTGAGTAGCCAATTCGATTACCTTACCCGAACTCTCCTGTGGTACATCTACAACCAATGTTTCGATTGGTTCGCATTGTTCTCCATCGATTTCTTTGAAAATAACCTGAGGCTGTCCTACCTGCAATTCATAACCCTCTCTTCTCATAGTTTCGATCAACACTGACAAGTGAAGGATACCACGTCCATAGACTAGGAATCTATCTTCAGAATCAGTTGGCTCAACGCGTAGGGCCAGGTTTTTCTCTGTTTCCTTCATTAAACGATCTCTCAAGTGACGGGAAGTCACAAATTTTCCTTCTTTTCCAAAGAATGGAGAGTTATTGATTGTAAAGAGCATATTCATAGTAGGCTCATCGATAGAGATTCTTGGAAGTGGTTCCGGATTCTCTACGTCAGCTACTGTATCTCCAATTTCGAAGTCTTCCAAACCTGTAATGGCACAGATATCACCTGCCTGAACGGTTTGAACTTTATTTTTACCAAGACCTTCGAAAGTATGAAGTTCCTTCACACGCATTTTCTTAAGGCTTCCATCAGCCTTGCAAAGTGCAATCTGCTGGTTTTCGGAAACAGTGCCTCTTTTTACTCTACCGATGGCGATACGGCCTACGAAGTTGGAGTAATCCAAAGAGGTAATCTGCATTTGAAGTGTTCCTTCATCAATTTTAGGTGCTGGGATATGTTCCAAAATAGCATCCAACAAAGGAAGAATAGAATCAGTTGGGTTTTTCCAATCCGGTCCCATCCAGTTTTGCTTGGCAGAACCATATAAAGTATGGAATTCCAATTGCTCTTCTGTAGCGTCCAAGTTGAACATCAACTCAAATACGGCTTCATGCACCTCATCTGGTCTACAGTTTTCCTTATCCACCTTATTGACCACTACAATAGGAGTAAGTCCTAGAGATAGTGCTTTACCCAATACAAATCGGGTTTGAGGCATAGGTCCTTCGAAAGCATCCACTAGTAGGATCACTCCGTCAGCCATTTTCAAAACTCGTTCAACCTCTCCTCCAAAGTCGGCGTGACCAGGAGTGTCAATGATATTGATTTTGGTGTCTTTGTATCGTACTGATACGTTTTTGGAAAGAATGGTAATACCTCTTTCACGCTCCAAATCATTGTTGTCTAGAATCAAGTCGTCAAACTGCTGATTCTCTCTGAAGATTTTGGAGGCATGGATGATTTTGTCCACGAGGGTAGTTTTCCCGTGGTCAACGTGTGCGATAATCGCGATATTTCTGATATTCTGCATGATCTGCGTTTTTCAAGCCGCAAAGGTAGGGAAAAATAATGGGATCAAGGTTATGGGTGGATGAAGTTAAATGAGATAGGAGAGAATAGAGGGGAGAAGTGAGATATTAGAAGCGTGAGGCTAGAGTTTAGAAGCGAAAAGCTAGAGGGCAGAAGAGGGGAAATATGTACTAGAAGTGAGAGATTAGGAGCTCTAAACTAGATGAGAAACCAAGGGGTTTGGGTTAAAAAAATATTCTTGGTGAACTTTTAACCTGGAATTTCAATAACATACTAGTATTGTCACCTTTTTCATTTTAAACTATTTTCATCAAATGGATTACCAAGAACTCATAGAAGAAGTTTACCAAGAAGTACAGGAAGAGAATCTCAGAGGAAAAGTTGCGAATTATATCCCGGAACTGGCCACTGTGGATCCTCATCAATTTGGGATTGCTCTGGTCGACCTCAAAGGCAATGTCTATGGTGTAGGTGATTTTCAACAGTCTTTTTCAATTCAAAGTATCAGCAAGGTGCACACCTTGACCATGGTTTTCCCAAAATTTGATACGCAGCTTTGGTCTCGAGTTAATGTGGAACCCAGCGGTAACCCATTCAACTCCATTGCTCAGCTGGAATATGAAAAGGGTATCCCTCGAAACCCATTTATAAATGCAGGTGCTTTGGTAATCACGGATGCGCTTTGCAGTAAATTTGAAAAGCCTGTCTCGCAGATATCTGATTTCATCAATGAATTAGCAGGTGAAAACTGTGTTGAGATCAATCAGGCTGTCATGAAATCTGAAAAGAATCATGCCGCAAGAAATACTGCTCTTGCCTATTTCCTCAAATCCTACAAAAACTTTGATAATTCAATTGATGAAGTATTGGACGTTTATTTTTCTCACTGTGCTATCGCGATGAACTGTGTGGATTTAGCCAAATCCTTCTCATTTCTAGCTAACGATGGGTATTCTATTTTTGCCAATAAAGAGATTTTGACTGAGAGTCATGCCCGTAGAGTCAATGCGATCATGTTGACCTGTGGATTCTACGATGAGGCAGGAGAGTTTGCCTATAGAGTGGGATTACCCGGAAAAAGTGGGGTAGGAGGTGGAGTAGCTGCAGTAATGCCGCATAAGTTCAGCATTGCAGTCTGGAGTCCTGAATTGAACGAAAAGGGAAACTCTGTTAAGGCGATTCGAGCATTGGAATTGTTGACCAATAAATTATCCTTCTCGCTATTTTAAATTCGAAGCCAGAATTTCTATTCAAAAAGTCCTTAAAGTATACTAGATATCTTCTTTCGCGATTTTTGAATGCAGGTCAAAAAGTAAAGGTAAGGCAGCAGAGCCATACCATTCTTTCAGTACCATTTTCAATACCCCAGCCTTGATAGAAGGGTCGGATTCCGTTAATGCCTGTGCCTCTTCTATACTCTGCACATCAAAAAAGAAGAGCCCTCTCAAATCCTCATTTCCGAAGAATGGGCCTGCTAAAACCATTTTACCTTCTTCAGCCAATCTAGAAATATTGGCCATGTGTCCTTTTTGCAGCTCATCTCTTTCTTCAGCGCTATATTCATTGACCCGATCTCCCCGATATAGGAAAGCTATGACATATTTCTTCATACCATAGGGGTCAGCTCCTACTTTGTCTGCCAGCTCCTGATCAAATTTCTCCTGAGCCTGGCTCAATCCGCTGATACCAAATAAAAGAGCCAAGGTGATGATGATATTTTTCATAGCGAGGTTTTTTTAATAAAGAATCAAAGCAACGGTATCTGATTTGGTCCTGAGCTTTAGCCATTCGATAAATTTATCCCTTTCAGCTCTTGGAGGCTTGGGAACAAATTCAGCATAGGCAACCAATAAGGTGTCTGCTTTCTTTTTTTCCAGATCGGTTACTAAGGATCGGTTCAAAGTGAATTTACGCAAATTCGGATGATTGATTTTTGCCTCCTGAGCAATTTCTCCTCCGAGTGCTCTTACTTGCGCATAATTGGCAACTTCATTTTCCAGAATAGCGATACGCTGGTCCTTGTCTTGGATGACTTGTTCATTTCGCTCGTAAAGATCTTTAAGGATATCTGATCGAAGTACATTGAGATCTGTTCCACCATTTCCACTTTGATGGATGACTACCTCCGTCTGATCCAAACCATACTCTTTAGCTTTTTCCTTGGTGATCTCTATCAGGTCAGAGTCCAGTTCCTCTCCAATCAGATTCACCTGAATTCTTCTGGGCTCAGTGGAGTAATCATAGTCCGAATTCAATATCTGAGTCCTCGGAAAAACCATTTCAATTTTGACATACCTCTTAGCTTGCTCTTCCCAAATCGAACGAAGTACAATGCCATAAGCCAAGTAAATAGAAGGTACTATAGTGATGATGGTAAAGATGGTGATGTAGGTCTGAACCTGCTTCTCTTTTTTATGATCCAAGAATTCTTTCTTGGGGTATTTCATAAATCGAACGATCAGATAAGTTGAAAGACTGATGAAAACTGAGTTGATAAAAAAGAGGTAAAATGCTCCGAAGAAATAATAGAAATTGAAGGTCGCTAAACCATAGCCGGCAGTACACAAAGGAGGCATCAAAGCGGTAGCAATGGCCACCCCTGGAATGGCATTACTTTTCTCTTTTCGGGAGCCTGCCACAATCCCGGCGAGACCTCCAAACAGAGCGATCAACACATCCCAAACGGTGGGTTCTGTACGAGCCAAAAGTTCGGACTGAGGACCATCAAGAGGGGAGAAGTAAAAGTAAATTGTAGAGGTTAAAATGGAGATGAAAACTGCTACTCCAAGATTCCTCAAAGAGCGTTTCAAAAGTTCAAAATCATTGATGCCCGCTGCCATCCCAATACCCATGATCGGACCCATCAAAGGAGAGATCAACATGGCTCCAATGATGACCGCGGTAGAGTTGACATTCAGACCTACAGAGGCCACGAAAATGGCGAAGATTAGAATCCATAAATTGGCTCCTTTGAAGTCGACATTTTTGCGAACATACTCGATGGTTTCTAGCTCGTCTTCTTTCCCTTCATGTAGATCAAATCGATCTTTCAAGTAGAGCAAGAATCGGATAAACTGATTCCGTTTTCTTGGCTTAGGAGGGGTTGATGTCATACAGTTGAATTGAAAATCAATGGCCCAAAATAAGTATTAAAAGGCTATTTATTGATCCATAGGTCAAAAATATAGCTGGCTCGATCCTTGAGTAGTGTATTACGGATAGAAAAGATTCTGGATATCTTATCACAAAAAATTAATTAAACCTTTGCTTATTATTTAAGCAATTAAATAATTGATTTATAATTAAATATAGGATATTTAGCCCAAACAAAATTAAGTTAGTCTAAACTATTTAGATTTGACTAAAAATATGAAAACATCAATTGTTAACGTTTTTTGATGAATTAGCTATAATTTTAGGAATTGATTTTGGTTCTTGGAGTCCACGACATGGCAAGCTTAGATTTAGAAAGTAAAAATTATTCATGGCATCAATTATTTATTTAGACGACGATTTGATTCAGCACATGCTGATGAAAAAACTTTTAAAAATACATATCCCCGGGAGTAGTACGGAATTCTTTCACGAGCCTGAAAAATTGAAAATCTGGCTTCAGGAAAACAAGGCAGATTTGATCCTTTCTGATCTGAATCTGGAGGGGGAATCCGGATGGGATTTGGTGGAAGATTTCATGAAAATTTCCGATGCGCCAATTGTGTTTATCACCGGCCACGCCTCCCCCGATGACAAGAAAAAAGCGAAGAATTTTCCCCAGGTAAAACAGCTTTTGGAGAAACCTTTGGAGAAGGAAGATTGGGAAAAAATCGCGAGTTTGATTTGATAATTTTCAAGCCAAATTTCCCTTCGGGTTATGATTTTTTATATCCAAAATCTGAACCCATTTACATCACCGTAAATTACCTTTCAAACCTACTAAATGGAGAAGAAAAAGTTAGAAGAAATCCCTTTGGAATATTTTGACTAATTTCGGGCATTCGAAGAGAAATTATGGCTGAAAAATCAGATGAAAGAAAGCCTTTGCTTTCGAAGAAAATAGATAAGTTTTTTACGGGTCTGGCAGACGCCTGGAATTTCGTTAGACGATTTTTTCAGGAGGTGTTTTTGCCACCCTATGAATTCAAAGAGGTAGTCCACCAATGTTACAGAATTGGCGTGGAATCTTTGCCTTTGATCTCCTTGACTGGATTTATAGTTGGGATTGTTTTTACTAACCAATCCCGTCCATCTCTGTCAGAATTTGGAGCTTCTTCCTGGTTGCCTTCCTTGATTTCCATCGCAGTGGTGAGAGCGATGGGACCTTTAGTTACAGCTTTGATTGCTGCGGGTAAAGTTGGTTCCAGTATTGGTGCTGAGATTGGTTCCATGAAAGTAACCGAGCAGATAGATGCGATGGAAGTTTCTGCAACCAACCCTTTCAAATTTTTGGTTGTCACAAGGGTATTAGCGACTACATTCATGATTCCTATACTTGTCATGTACACAGATTTTGTGGCTTTGATGGGGTCATTTCTGAATGTAAATTCCAACGAATTGGTTAGCCTTTCTACCTTCTTTGTTCAGGTATTTGAATCCATTTCATTCTTGGATATCTGGTCCTCTGTTCTCAAATCACTACTCTTTGGATTTACCATTGGGATAGTGGGATGCTACAAAGGTTACAATTCATCGAAAGGAACAGAAGGTGTGGGTAGGGCTGCGAACTCAGCGGTGGTTATCTCTATGTTCCTGATCTTTATTGAAGAGCTATTGGTTCTCCAAGTCGTCAACGCAATTAGAGGAATGTAATCATGGCAGAAAAAGTTGTTGAAATAAGAGGGTTAAAAAAGTCTTTTGGAGATCTGAAAGTACTTCAGGGAGTTGACTTGGACCTATTCAAGGAAGAAAACTTGGTGGTTTTGGGTAAATCAGGCTCCGGAAAATCTGTTTTGATCAAAATCATGGTAGGCTTGCTCAAGCAGGATGCAGGTACTATGCATGTATTTGGCAAAGAGGTTTCCCGATTAAACTCCAAGCAGTTAAATGAATTAAGGCTGAAAATTGGCTTTTCTTTTCAAAATTCGGCCTTGTACGACAGTATGACCGTGAAGGAAAACCTAGAGTTTCCTTTGGTTAGAAATGTCAAAAACCTCACCAAAGGGGAAATACAAAAGAAAATTGAGGGTTTGTTGGATTCTGTAGGATTGCCGCAGACAATCAATCAAATGCCTTCAGAGTTGTCCGGAGGTCAAAAGAAGCGGATTGGAGTGGCACGTACTCTGATATTGGATCCAGAAATCATGCTTTATGATGAGCCTACGGCAGGCTTGGATCCTATTACCTGTATGGATATCAATAATCTGATCAATGAGGTTAGAGAACAATTTAAAACCACATCCATTGTCATTACGCACGATTTGACCTGTGCTAAAGTAACCGGTGATAGAATGGCCGTATTATTGGACGGTCAGTTTAAGGCTGTAGGTACTTTCAATGAAGTGTTTGCTGATGCAGACGACCAACGAGTGAAATCATTCTACGATTATAATTTTATAGAATCATGAGAGGTGAAAACAAGAGATCAGTCATTGTAGGCATTTTTGTCTTTTTGGGGATCGCCATATTGGTAGCCGGTGTATTGACATTGGGTGGCCAGCAAAAGAAATTTGTTAAAGCAATTCATCTGAAGGCTGTTTTTGATGATATCGGAGGTCTTCAGACTGGAAATAATATCTGGTTTTCGGGGGTGAAGATTGGAACAGTCCGCAAAATCAATTTCTACGGAGATTCTCAGGTGGAGATTGAGATGAATGTGGAAAAATCAGTAGCTGAGTTTATCCGAAAGGATTCTAAAGCCACCATTAGTTCAGATGGTTTAATCGGTAACAAAATCATCGTGATCTACGGTGGAACCACCCTAGCACCTCCGGTAGAGGACGGAGATAGATTAGAGGCCGTTATGCCTCTGGATACTGATAAAATGATGGAAACCCTTCAGGAAAACAATAAAAACCTGGTAGATATCACTAATGATCTCAAATTGCTCACCGGAAAATTAGCTAATGGTGAAGGCATAGTAGGAGCGGTGATGACTGATTCTGTTTTGGCTGATAATTTCCGTTCCATCTTGAATAACTTAAATAGAGCCTCTATCAATAGCAATAAAATGTTGACAGACTTGACGAAGTTTTCTTCCAAATTGAATGCCGAAGGAAGTTTATTCAATGATTTGGCTACAGATACTACCATGGTGACCGATTTGAAGGCAACTTTGGAAAGCTTCCGTTCCTCTGCTAACAATACCGAGGCTCTGACTGCTAAACTGAATGAAATTTCTGCAAAGCTGGATGATCCAAACAATTCCTTGGGGCTATTGCTGAATGATCCGGAGTTTGCTCAAACCTTGAAAAGTACGCTGGAGAATACGGATTCTGCGACCTATAATTTGAATAGAGGGCTAGAAGCACTGGAATATACCTGGCCATTCCGAAAAGGCTTTAAGCGAAAAGCTAAGGCCGAAGAAGGAGGAAATTAATCATTTTGGATATCCGCTTTCTTACCAGTATTGACAAAAATACGGCTTATTGTCTGCTAAAAAGATCAGAATCCGGAAGCTTCGGTCTTCGGTCATCGGTCTTCCAACCAGTCAAGCAAAGAAAATAAGGCAACTGGCAGGATTGCGGATAATCAGATTAATCTTAATCGAGCCCGTTGGAAATTTTCTGACGGGCTTCTTTTTTTTCTTCTCCGTTTGCCTGCAGGGTGTCGGTTGTATTTCTTTTTGTCAAGACCGCCTTCAAACTGATCGGAAAATGATCTGAGCCTATGCCTGGCAAGACTTTAAGCTCAGAAAGTCCAAATTCCTTAGATAAAAAGAAGTGGTCAAGAGGCCACCTAAAAATGGGTATTTTCGCATGAAAAGTATTAAAGGTACCACGCCCCCTTCTGGGATCAGCCATTTCAGATATTTTTAGAAATAATTCAGTAGTATAACTCCAAGCCACATCGTTCAAATCTCCTATTACCAAAGAAGGAAGTGGGTTTGCTTTAGATTTTTTCCCAACTATAAGTATTTCAGCATCTCTTTCTGTGCTAACCGAATTTTCTCCAGGCACAGGGGGAGTAGGGTGAATGGCATAAAGGGTGATTTTTTGACCATCGTTCAATATAATATCCAGCTCTAAGGATGGAATCTCAGAATCAATCAGATAATGGGTTTCTTGTCTGTCAATTTTAAGGTTGGTATACAACAGCAGTCCATAGGTGTTTTCAAGAGGGATTTTAATGCATTCTGAATATTTCATCTCCAGTTCTTCCATAGCATTAGCCCATGCTTGGTCAGTTTCTACCATAAATACCAAATCCGGGCTTTCCTTTTCCACTAAGCGAAGCATCTTATGGTACTGCCTATTGTATTGATATACGTTAGCCACTATCAAATGAATTCCTGAACGCTGGTCAAAATTTACTTTTTGAATCATTTTCTTTCCCAGAGGGGTGAAAGGAATCACTTTCCGAATTAAGAAAACTTCGCATGCAAGCAGTAAAATTACCCAAATCCAAAATTCAACATTGAATTGAGGAGAGAAAGTAACCCATCCGATTAAAAGCAATAGGTTGATCATGAACTTCTGGATTCTGGGATAATCAAAAACCCGAATCCACCAATGATCCCATTTGATCAATGGGAGAAAAGTGGCAAGGATAAAAAAACCACTAAAAATTCGCAGTAAAATCATGATGAATAAGAGGGAAATAATGGTGAATGTAGAATTTTTAGCAAGGAAATGTTCTCAAAATTCTCAAAAAATAAATACCTTTTACATATATGGGGAATCCAAATGCCCCGATTCTGGTTAGTTTAATAGAAATTGTTTTTATACTCTAATACCTTTTTACCATGAACTTAGATCCATTTAAAATCAAATCCCAACTCAAAACCTCAAGCGGAGAGTATACCTATTGGAGTTTGGAAAAGTTGGAAGCGGCTGGCAAGAAAGTAAAACACTTACCTTTTTCCATCCGAATCTTATTGGAAAATGCTCTTCGAAACTTCGATAATTTCGCAATTACACCAGAGCATTTAGAAACTATTTTAAACTGGTCTCCTAGCCCATCGGATAAAGATATTCCTTATAAACCTGCCCGTGTGCTCATGCAGGATTTTACTGGTGTACCAGCAGTAGTTGATATTGCTTCACTTAGATCAGAAGCTAAAAGAAAGGGCAAAGATCCTTCAAAAATTAATCCCCTGATTCCGGTAGACTTGGTAATCGACCACTCTGTACAGGTTGATTTTTTTGGAACCAATTATAGCTATCAGAAAAATGTGGAGGTAGAATATGAGCGAAATAAAGAGCGATATCAGTTCTTAAAGTGGGCTCAAAAGTCCTTTAATAATTTCTCAGTTGTTCCTCCTGGAATGGGAATCTGCCATCAGGTCAATCTGGAGTACCTCGCTCAGGGTGTAATTACCAGAGACGGAAATGCTTTTCCGGATACTTTGGTGGGAACGGATTCTCATACTCCAATGGTCAACGGTATAGGTGTTGTTGGATGGGGTGTCGGTGGAATTGAAGCGGAAGCGGCTCTTTTGGGGCAACCGATTTATTTCATCATGCCAGAAGTGGTTGGATTGAAATTGACAGGAAAGTTGCCTGCAGGAACCACCGCTACAGATATGGTATTGACCATTACAGAATTGTTGAGAAAACATGGAGTGGTTGGAAAATTTGTGGAAGTCTTCGGTCCAGGATTGGATCACCTTTCTGTGCCTGACAGAGCCACCATTTCAAATATGTCTCCTGAATTTGGATGTACTGTGACTTATTTCCCTATTGATGATAGAACCTTGGATTACATGGGAAAAACCAATAGAAGTGAGGAGCAGATCAAATTGGTGAAGGATTATTGCAAAGCAAACTTGCTATGGAGAAAAGACGAAGATTTGATTCAGTACTCGTCTTTGGTCGAACTGGATTTGGGTACTGTTGAAGCAACTGTCTCAGGCCCAAAAAGACCACAGGATAAAATCCTTGTCAGAGATTTCAAGCCCAAATTCCAAGAATTACTAAAATCTGCGCATGGGAGAGAATACATTCCAATAGATAAACGTGAAGTTTCCCGCTGGTATGCAGAGGGAGGAGGACAAGCAGGTGCAGAAAATACGGCAGTCCAAACAGACGTGAATTATGAGACTAAAGTAAAAAATGGTCTCAAAACTGTTACAGTAGATCTTCACAATGAAAAATTCGAGCTATATGACGGTTCAATTGTTATTGCAGCAATAACCTCCTGTACAAACACATCCAACCCTTCGGTAATGCTTGGAGCAGGTTTGGTTGCCCGAAAAGCTAGAGAAAAAGGATTAGACGTTAAACCTTGGGTCAAAACCTCTTTGGCTCCCGGATCTAAGGTAGTCACTGACTATCTGGAAAAAGCTGGACTGATGGACGATTTGGAAGCTTTGAAATTCCATACCGTGGGTTATGGCTGTACTTCATGTATCGGTAACTCAGGACCACTTCCTCGCCATATTGCAGCTGCAGTGGAGGATAATGATTTGGTAGTGGCATCAGTTCTTTCTGGGAATAGGAACTTTGAAGCGAGAGTTCACCCTCAAGTGAAAATGAACTACCTCATGTCTCCAATGCTAGTGGTGGTTTATGCTTTGACTGGTCGCGTGGATGTGGACTTATATAATGAACCAGTAGGATATGATCCAAACCTAGAACCGGTTTATTTGAAGGATATCTGGCCGAGCCAGGAGGAAATAGATGAAATTGCAAGACAGGTACTTTCTCCGGGAGACTATCAGAAAAGTTACGGAGAAATATTTGAAGGCAATGATATCTGGAAAAAACTGGAATCTGGTGAAGGAGAGATTTATCCTTGGGATGATGAGTCTACTTATATCAAAGAAGCTCCTTTCTTTAAAGGTATTTCAGTGGATGTGCCTGAACCAAAAGATATCAAAGGAGCACATGTTTTACTCAAATTAGGAGATTCTATCACCACAGACCATATTTCTCCGGCAGGTTCTTTTAGAGAAAAGACCCCTGCAGGCCAATATTTGATCAATAGAGGAGTTCAAAGACCTGATTTCAACTCATATGGCTCACGCCGTGGAAATGATGAGGTGATGGTGAGAGGTACCTTTGCCAATGTCAGAATCAAAAACCAATTAGCTACTCAGGAAGGTGGTTTTACCACATATATTCCAAGTGGTGAGGAGATGAGTGTATTTGAAGCATCCACTCAATACCAATCTGCCGGAACTCCATTAATTGTATTGGCAGGCAAAGAATATGGCTCCGGTTCTTCAAGAGACTGGGCTGCCAAAGGAACCAACCTACTGGGAATCAAAGCGGTCATTGCGGAGAGTTATGAGAGAATTCACCGTTCAAACTTAGTTGGTATGGGAGTAATGCCATTACAGTTTCTAGATGGAGAAAATGCCTCTTCACTGGGATTAAGCGGGAAAGAGCAGTTTACCATTTCAGGAATTGAAGCAGGATTGACCCCGGGTCAAGAGCTTGATGTTATTACAAAATCTGACGAGGGTGAGAAAAAATTTAAAGTTAAATCCAGGTTGGATTCAGAGGTTGAAATCGCTTATTACAAGCATGGAGGTATTCTGAATTATGTACTTCGAGATTTTCTGAAAAGTTAAATAATAAATAAGCAATTCTCCTGTTGAAATTCTTCAATAGGAACCTATCAAACTCTCGCGAGTGTCGAAATTTCCTGATACCTAAAAGGAAATTTCGACTTCGCTCAGTTTGGTAATTGTGCGCTTTTGTCAGATTAAATTATTTAGACCTAAGACCAATTTAACGGATAAACTGAAGCGGGATATAAAGCCATTTTTCAATTGGATTTCCAAAAGGGTCAAGGGCGGGCAGATAATTATCACCCCATTTTAAGATGAGTTCTAAGGCTTTTTGCTCAAAATAATCCTCCACTTGGTGAGGGTTTGCAACTTCAATTTCTTTTCTATTGCCATTTTCATCAATTAAAACTGCTATCAATGCATATTGAGAATCCTCTTTGATTCTCATCCCGTTTACCTTGAAATTGCGGTTGAAAAATTTACCCCATTCTTCTTTTGAAGCATTCAATTGAGGAGTGAAATTATTTTTCTCCAATTGCTGAGGTGAATTTTCACCATTTCGTATCACACTGTAATTTCCGTTTCCTTCATAAATTGATTGAGCGACTTGTTTTCCATCGAAATAATAAGTTGTGATAGAAAGTTGATTTTCTAAGTTTTCGATATGGAGTGAAACCAAATCTCCAAGGCTGTCATATTCTTGAACAGTTTTTTCTCGATATCCTCCATCAGGATTATATCCGATGGTTTCCTTTTTGATTATTCGGTTTGATAAATCGTAATACCGGATGATTTTTAGACTATCGCTTAACTCGGTGCTGATCTTCAAAAATGCGACGTTAACTGAATCTTCTGGGGATATATTGATAAAATGCCGATTTAATGGCTCGATTGATCTAGTTTGAGCCTGAACAGCAGGAGCGATTATTAATAAGCTGCTTACTAGGAGAAAAGACTGAAAATAAATAGAAATTTTAACCAACATGAGTAGATTTTGAATACTAAACATCTAAGTAAAAAGGTTTTTCTCTTGAAGCAAAATCCAAGCAGTTCTTTTCCTATCGGGGATAAATCTTAATTTTGTTCCTCATTCCTAAAAACCTATACATGAAGGCAATCAACCCAACCTCCACTTCAGCCTGGAGGAGACTACTTGACTTAGCTACCAAATACAAAACACTGCAGATCCAATCTCTTTTTGAGGAAAAGGGGCGCTTTGATAGATATAGTATTTCTTTGGAAGATATCCTTGTTGATTTTTCAAAAAACCGCGTAAATGACGAAATCAGAAACGCTTTATTGGAATTAGCGAAAGAAACTGAACTTCGTCAAGCTATTGAGGCAATGTTCAGAGGGCAATCAATCAATGAAACTGAAAACAGGGCTGTTTTGCATACTGCCTTGAGAAACCGTTCCAATCGGGCTGTGACTGTAGATGGCAAAGATGTTATGCCAGATGTAAATGCTGTTCTGGAAAAAATGAAATCCTTTGCTGACAAGGTGAATCAGGGCAAATGGCTAGGCTACACAGGGAAACCCATCACAAGCTTGATTAATATAGGAATCGGAGGATCTGATTTAGGTCCTGTGATGGTTACAGAGGCTTTAAAGCCATACCAAGCCGAAAACCTTGAAATCTTTTTTGTATCCAATGTGGATGGAACTCACATTGCCGAAACTTTGAAGAAAGTTGATCCGGAAACTACCCTATTCTTCATCGCTTCCAAGACCTTTACGACTCAGGAAACCATGACTAATGCGCATTCTGCAAGGAATTGGTTTTTGGATCATGCAAAGGATGAGTCTGCTGTTGCTAAGCATTTTGTGGCTCTATCTACCAATCTCAAAGGAGTTGAGGCCTTCGGAATTGACCCCGCCAATATGTTTGAGTTTTGGGATTGGGTAGGAGGAAGGTACTCACTGTGGTCTGCAATAGGTCTGCCTATTGCCTGCGCTATTGGATTTGAAAATTTTGAAAAGTTACTTTCCGGAGCTTATGCCATGGATGAGCATTTCCGAACATCTGATTTTGATCAAAATATCCCGGTGCTTTTAGCCTTAATAGGCATTTGGAATACCAATTTTTTGGGAGCGGCATCCGAGGCTATTTTGCCTTATGATCAATATTTACATCGCTTTGCAGCGTACTTCCAGCAAGGCAATATGGAAAGCAATGGAAAATATGTGTCAAGATCAGGTGAGAAAGTAAATTATAGCACTGGTCCAATCATTTGGGGAGAGCCAGGAACCAACGGTCAGCATGCTTTCTATCAGCTCATTCATCAAGGAACTCAGTTGATCCCTTGTGACTTCATAGCTCCGGCTATATCGCATAATCCTCTTGGAGATCACCATCCAAAACTTCTGTCTAATTTCTTTGCTCAAACAGAAGCTTTGATGAAAGGGAAGTCTTTGGAAGAGGTAAGAAGTGAAATGAATAAGGCGGGGAAATCTGTGGAGGAAATTGATAAAATTGCCCCTCATAGAGTATTCGAAGGAAATAGGCCTACCAACTCTATCTTGGTTAAGCAAATCACTCCATATACCCTCGGAATGCTGATTGCCATGTACGAGCATAAGATCTTTGTTCAGGGGGCGATTTGGAACATTTTCAGTTTTGATCAATGGGGGGTTGAGCTTGGAAAAGTGCTGGCAAATGGAATTCTTCCGGAATTACAAAATGAAGAAGAAATCAACTCTCACGATGGATCAACCAATGGATTGATCAATGCCTATAAAAAAATGAGGAGTTAAAAAGAATGGCCTCCAGATGGAGGCCATTCTTATTTTAAAATTTTGATTCCTGCAGACTCAATCCCAGGTAAATTTTCCTGACGCATATATTGTAGCAAGACAATTGATTGTGTTCCTTCCTTCAATTGGAAAGGCATGGTGTCAAACTTGGTATAAGTGCTCCCAAATCCGGTTCCCAATGGTTCGCCTGACTTGGAATCAAATAGGGGGATATTGATCAGGCGATTTTCTGTAATCTGACCGGTAGAATCCTTGGAAATTACCCTCATATAAAAGTTAGAAAAAGGGTAGTTTTCTGTAAACCGGATTCCAATGATTGGTTTTTTGTCCTGAATAGGTAAATCACCGATCACAAAACTTAAGCTATCATATTGATTCCAGCCTGAAGTTTCATTGACAGAAATGTAATCTTCATATAGCCTGTCTCCAGAGCAGGAATATAGACAGAGGGATAAACCGAGAAAACAAAGAATTCGCAAGCTATTCATTACCCGAGTTGTTGTTTGGATTTTGATTTTTTCTAGGTGGAAAGCGTCTCTTATTTTCTTTTTTTGCAGGCCCTTGTCCAGTATTAGCTCCCTGATTATCCTGCTTAGCTTGTGGGTTAGCAGGATTTGGAGCCTGATTTTGTGGATTTCTAGGCTTCTTTCTATTCTTATTTCTTCTCTTTCTATTTTCTGGATCTCCTCCATCTTGCTTAGGACCAGCCTCAGGATTTCTAGGTCCTTTGTTCCTGTTCTCCCTGTTTTCCGGAGCTGGTCTTGGACTTGCTGCCTGGGGACTATTGGAAGTTTGCTGTTCTCTGCTTCTATTTCTAGGTTTTTTCTTCTTTTTCTTCTTAGCAAATTTCTTATCCAGCAACTCTAGCTCTCTGGTAGATTGAGCTGCCAAATCTTCCAAATCAGAGGATTCATTGTGTTGCAGGTTGAAAACCTTAACACCTTTCGCATTGAGTTCCTGAATTTCCTTTACCCTTTCACAAGTAATACTGTGCCAATCGTTATCATTGTTGTAACTGAACCACATCAACTTTCTGAAAATATCTGTTTTCTGAAGTTTGGCGATTCCGGCTTCAGTTTGAAGGGGTTTTTCTACCTCGGGGATATCCTTAATGGCATCCATATAGGTATCCAGTTCATAATTTAAGCAGCATTTCAATCTTCCACATTGGCCGCTTAATTTGCCTGGATTCAAAGAGAGATTTTGATATCTGGCAGCAGAGGTACTAACATTTTTGAAGTCAACAAGCCAAGTAGAGCAACAAAGTTCTCTACCACAAACTCCAATTCCTCCCAATCTGCCTGCCTCTTGTCTCAGACTGATCTGTCTCATTTCTACTCGGATTCTGAACTCACCCGCCAGAACCTTGATCAATTCACGGAAATCTACCCGTTCATCAGCGGAATAATAAAAGGTGGCCTTAGAATTATCTGCCTGATATTCTACATCAGACATTTTCATCTTGAGCCCAAGCTCCTCAACAATTTGTCTACATCGGTATAAGGTGGGAATTTCTCGGTTTTTGGCTTCCTCCCATTTTTCAATGTCCTTCTGGTTTGCAATCCGATAAATTCTCAGGATATTATCATCATCCCGAACTTTCCTTTTTTGCATTTGAAGGCGAACCAACTCTCCTTGCAGGGATACATACCCAATATGATGTCCGCTGGGCACATCTACTACCACAGGATCTCCTGTTGTTAAGCTTAAGTAGTCTACATTTCGAAAGTATTCCTTTCTACCGCCTTTAAACTTAACCTCAACAATATCAAAATTATCAACTTGAGGAATTCCCATATGGCTTAGCCAATCAAAGGAATTCATTTTATTACAATCGCTCGTTCCGCAGGTGCCGTTGTTTTGACAGCCTCCGGTACCTCCAGTTGAGGTGGAGCAGCTACTACATCCAGACATATATCTATAAGGGCTTTCGCCCTGAATTTTTGGGTTTATTTAATCAATTTGAGAATATCCTGACCAATATCCTTACGGTGGTAGGACTTATTCCACTTGATTTGATTAACGGCGGCATAAGAGTTTTTTAGAGCCGTTTCCAAATCTTTTCCTCTTCCAGTCACAGCTAATACTCTTCCTCCTTGATTTACTAATTTGCCTTCTGAGTTGCTGGAAGTTCCCGCATGAAAAATCGTAGCCCCTTTTACTGAAGCAGGAAGAGAAATTTCAAATCCTTTTTCGTAAGAACCCGGATATCCTCCGCTTACCATCACAACGGTTGTAGCATAATCAGGAGAAATAGAAAGCTCATAATCCTTCAGGTTACCCGTTCCAATGGCCCAAAGTAACTCAAGAAAATCGCTTTCAATTCGTGGTAAAACCGCTTCGGTCTCTGGGTCACCCATCCGCACATTGTATTCAATCACATATGGATTTCCATTATTATTCATCAAGCCAATGAATAAAAACCCTTTGTAAGGAATATCTTCTGCTGCAAGACCGGCGACAGTTGGCTGAACGATCAGCTCTTCCACCTTATCCATGAAAGCTTTATCTGCGAAAACAACAGGAGTAACAGCTCCCATGCCACCGGTATTCAAACCAGTATCGCCTTCCCCAATTCTCTTGTAATCTTTTGCCTCAGGTAAGATTTTATAACTTTTGCCATCCGTGGCAACAAATACTGAAAGCTCTATTCCTGTCAGGAATTCTTCAATCACTACTTTGGAAGAGGCTTCACCGAATTTTTGATCCTGAAGCATTTCCTTCAAAGAAGCCTTAGCATCTTCTAATGTCTCACAAATCAATACACCTTTACCGGCTGCTAGACCATCGGCTTTGAGTACGATCGGAAGACTTTGCTTTTCTAAATATGCTAAACCTTCTTCCAACTGATGAACGGAGAAGGTTTCATAGGCAGCTGTAGGGATATTATTCCGCTGCATAAAGCGCTTGGAAAAATCCTTACTACCTTCTAAAGTCGCACCTAATTGGGGAGGTCCGACTACAGGAATTGTTTTGGTCTCATCGAAAGAAAGAAGATAATCTACCAAACCCTCCACTAAAGGAGCTTCTGGCCCTACTACCACCAAGTCAATCTTTTTATCAAGGATAGCAGCCTTAATTGCTTCAAAGTCTGTAACGCCTATGGAAAGGTTGATTGCTATTTCAGAAGTCCCGGCATTACCCGGTGCAACATAAAGCTGACTGCATTTTGGGCTTTGTACTATTTTCCAAGCAAAGGCATGTTCGCGACCTCCGCTACCCAATAGAAGTATATTCATTGAATTAATTCAGTTTAATTGGCATGCTCTGAGATAAACTTGATTCGATAAACACGGAGTTCGTCCTCCGCAAAATCCTCATCTTCAAGTTCGTCAAGCGCTGCCTTTATACTATCGTTTTCCGCATTCATAAAGTAATCATGAAGAATATCTTCTCTTTCCTCATCCATGATGTGATGAATGTAGTAATCGATATTTAGTTTAGTTCCGCTGTAGATGATTTGCTCTATTTCCTGAAGCAACTCACCCATACTCATATTCAAATTTTCTGCGATTTCATCCAGATCAATCTTGCGGTCGATTTGCTGGATTATTGAAATCTTCACTTTTGATCTTGTGCCTGAAGATTTGACGACAACATCTGAAGCTGTTTCTATTTCATTTTCCTCCACATAGGAAGCGATCAATTTCAGAAAAGATGACCCAAATTTAGCCACTTTTCCCATTCCTACCCCGTTGATTTGAGCTAATTCCTCTCGGGTGGTTGGATAGACCGTTGCCATTTCCTCCAAAGATGGGTCTTGGAAAATCACATAAGGAGGGAGGTTTTTCTGTCGGGCTACTTTTTTTCGCTCGGCTTTGAGTAACTCAAATAGTTTTTCATCATAAGCTACTCCACCTGAGGAAACCTCAACCTCCGGTTGTTCATTTTCCAGCTCTTTTTCGAAATCGTGATCGTTATGCAGCTGTACTGAGTAAGGCTCATCCAGAAACGCCTGGCCTTTTTTGGTCAGTTTCAGAACACCGTAATTTTCGATGTCTTTTTCCAGTAGATTCATGACCAAAGCCTGACGGAAAACAGATGTCCAAAGCTTTTCTGTTTGGTCTTGTCCTTTTGCGAAGACTTCTAATTTGTCGTGCTTATAGCTTGTGACATAATCTGTTTTTTCGCCTATCAGGACCTTTACCAAGTGCTCCAAACCAAATCGCTGATTGGTAAGCTTGGTAGTTTGTAAGGCCAGGGTTAGAAAATCCATTCCCTCGAAAGTTTCTCTAACGCGCTTACAGTTATCGCAGAAACCACAGTCTTCCTCCATGGTTTCTCCAAAGTAGTTGAGGATAAATTTTCTGCGACAAACTCCCGTTTCTGCATAGGCTGCCATCTCCTGAAGTAGGACTTTGGCATTTTCTCTTTCTGTAACGGCTTTATCTTTATTGAACTTATCCAGTTTCAGGATGTCCTCATATCGGTAAAACATGAGACAATGTCCTTCCAAACCATCTCTACCTGCACGGCCGGTTTCCTGATAATATCCCTCAAGAGACTTCGGTACATCGTAGTGGATAACGTATCGCACATCCGGTTTATCAATACCCATCCCAAAAGCGATTGTAGCTACAATTACATCTAGTTCCTCATTGAGAAAGTCA
Source organism: Algoriphagus sp. NBT04N3 (assembly GCF_019443765.1). Taxonomy (NCBI): domain Bacteria; kingdom Pseudomonadati; phylum Bacteroidota; class Cytophagia; order Cytophagales; family Cyclobacteriaceae; genus Algoriphagus; species Algoriphagus sp. NBT04N3. The sequence goes on along the minus strand of NZ_CP048415.1, from coordinate 2,960,714 downwards.
TCCTGATTTTTGATTCTTACTGAAGAATCCAAACCGGCATGATAAGGAGCTGCATTGATTTGATTTACTTTTAGGAGATCAGCTATTTCCTCCACCTTTTTTCGGCTGAGACAATAAATGATACCTGATTTCCCCTTGTGGGATTTGATAAACTTGATTAGCTGTTTTTTGGACTCATTCTTTACTTTTGGCCTAACCTCATAAAATAGGTTGGTCCGGTTGAATGAGGACTTAAACAAATCCGCCTCTTCCATCTGTAAATTTCGCTGAATGTCCTGCTGAACTTTAGGTGTAGCAGTGGCAGTCAATGCGATAATTGGCAGATTAGGAGCAATCTGAGCGACAATAGATTTGATTTTTCTGTATTCCGGGCGGAAATCATGTCCCCACTCAGAAATACAATGCGCCTCATCTATTGCTACAAAACTCAGATGCGCTTCCTTCAAAAAGGCTATGTTCTCTTCTTTGGTCAGTGACTCGGGAGCCACGTAAAGAAGTTTAGTATTTTTCTTTAGTACTTCGGACTTAACCCGATTAGACTCAGACTTACTGAGCGTTGAATTCAGAAAATAGGCATTGATTCCAATTGCATTCAATTGGTCAACCTGATTTTTCATCAAGGCAATCAGAGGAGAAATGACTATCGCGGTTCCTTCCTTCACCACGGCCGGTAACTGGTAGCACAGCGATTTGCCGGCCCCAGTTGGCATGATGACAAAGGTGTTGCGCTGCTTGAGCAGGTTGTCAACTATGAGTTCCTGATTCCCTCGAAAATGACTGAATCCGAATATGTGCTTAAGATCTGCTTTTACTTTTTCTTCCACTTGAACAGGGGCTTTAAGGGTACGTAAAGCTGTAAACAGGAATGATTTATTACTTTTATACCTTTGTACAAAATTAGTGATTAACACAGGTAAAATTGAATTTAGCTAAAAATATTAAAAATACAGCGGCTAGGGTCCTGCAAAATGAATCAGAGGCTATTCTTAGGCTTGTTGATTATTTAGACGGGGATTTTGAGGCCTGTGTGGAAAGGATTCTGACAGGAAAAGGTCGCGTTGTCATCACTGGAATTGGTAAAAGCGCCATTATCGCCAATAAAATTGTAGCAACCTTAAATTCCACCGGAACTCCGGCAGTTTTCATGCATGCCGCAGATGCTATTCATGGGGATTTGGGCATGGTGCTGGAAGAAGATGTAGTCATCTGTATTTCCAAAAGTGGTAATACTCCGGAGATCAAAGTTTTGGTCCCCTTGTTGAAAAAGCTCGGCTCTGTGTTGGTCGCTTTGGTTAGCAATCCCAATAGTTATTTGGCAGATCATGCTGATTATGTGCTGAATGCTTCTATAGGAGAGGAGGCTTGTCCGCATAATCTTGCGCCGACTACGAGCACAACCGCTCATTTGGCTTTGGGAGATGCATTGGCTGTTTGTCTTTTGGAAGCCAGAGGATTCAGCTCCGATGATTTTGCAAAATATCATCCGGGAGGTTCCTTGGGTAAGCAGCTTTACCTGAGAGTTGATGACCTGCTTAGCTCGGAGCAGATTCCTAAAGTAAAAGAAGATGCAAGCCTAGCTGAAGTCATAGTAGAAATTTCTGGAAAAAGATTGGGAGCTACCGCTGTAACCGATCATCTGGATCAACTTTTAGGGATTATTACCGATGGAGATTTGAGAAGGATGCTTCAAAAAACCCTGGATATCCAAAATCTTCAGGCAAAAGATATTATGACTCGAAATCCAAAGACTATTTCAAAGGATGAATACGCCATTCGTGCCTTGAATATGATGCGTAATCATAATATTACTCAATTAGTGGCCATGGATGGGGAAAAAATCGCAGGATTTATCCATATTCATGAATTAATGAAAGAAGGTATAGTTTAACGAATTAATGCAGGAAAAACCCTACATCATCATCATGGCGGGGGGAATTGGCACCCGCTTTTGGCCTCATAGTAGAAGAAAGAGGCCGAAGCAATTTTTGGATATTCTCGGGACTGGGAGGTCACTTCTTCAAATGACCTATGATAGATTTTTGGAAGTTGCGGACAAGGATCGATTCTTCGTGATTACCTATAAAAAGTACGTCAACCTGGTAAAAGAGCAGTTGCCGGAATTGGAAGATCATCAAATCCTCAGTGAGCCGAATAGAAAAAATACAGCTACCTGCATCGCTTATGCATGCTACAAAGTAAACTCTATAGATCCAGGAGCCAGTATGATTGTAACCCCGGCTGATCATTTGATTTTGCAGGAGGGAAAATTCGTTAAAACCATTCAGAAAGCATTAAAAGCAGCGACTATTGAAGGAAGGCTTATTACAGTAGGAATTAAGCCTAACAGACCGGAAACTGGATATGGATATATCCAATATCTGGAATCCAAAAACTCTGAAGAGGCCCTGAAGGTCAAAACCTTTACGGAAAAACCTAATAGCAAACTGGCAAAGACATTTATTGAAAGTGGAGATTTCGTCTGGAACTCCGGAATTTTTGTCTGGAAATGCAGCAGTCTACTGAGTTCATTTCAAAAGCATATGCCTGACGTGGCAGAAATTTTTGACGAAGGTAAAGAGTTCTTCGGCAAGGATGCAGAACCTGATTTTGTGAGCAAGGCATACTTACAGGTGAAAAATATTTCCATTGATTACGGCCTGATGGAAAAATCCAGTGATGTCTATGTGATTTTGGGCGATTTCGGATGGTCAGATCTCGGGTCCTGGTACAGCCTACATGAGTTGAGAGATAAGGATGAGCACAACAATGTGGTGGAGGCCAATGCTATGTTGTATGACACTGAAAACAGCTTTATCAAAGTGGACAGTGAAAAATTGGTTGTAGTGGAAGGACTCAAAAATTACCTAATCAATGAAACAGAGAATGTTCTTTTGATTTGTCCTTTGGATGGGGAGAAGAAGTTTAGGGACTTTGTTTCCAATGCCCGGAAAAAAGGAGAGGACTTCATTTGAAGTCCTCTTTTTTTTATGCTTTTCTCTGTCTTATTGCTTCGTAAATTGCTACACCGGCAGATACTGAGACATTTAAACTTTCAATGTTTCCTGCCATAGGGATTTTGACTTTGTCATCTACAATTCCGAAAATTTCCTGAGAGATTCCATCTTCTTCTGAACCCATTACCATAGCTACAGGGCTTGAAAAATCTGCTTCATACATGGATTTTTCGGTCTTTTCGGTGATGGCGATGAGACTTAAGCCCATTTTTTGTAAATCCCTGCAGGTGTAAAATAGATTTCTTACCCTCACTACGGGAAGGAAGTTTAAAGCTCCAGCAGATGTTTTGATGGCATCTGAGTTGATCTGCGCACTTCCCTTTTCAGGGATAACTATTGCATCTACTCCCGCACATTCTGCTGTTCTGGCGATGGCTCCGAAGTTTCTCACATCAGTGATATGATCCAAGACCAAAATCAGGGGAGACTTTCCAACTGCATAGCAATTGTCAATCACATGGTCCAAAGAAGCATACGCGATGGCAGAGGTTTGTGCTATGACTCCCTGATGATTTTTGCGGGTGATGCGGTTCAATTTAGCTTCAGGAACCCTCACCACAGGTAGGCCTGAGCCTTTGCATAGCTGAAGTAATTCCTTGATCAGGTCATTGTTCAGTTCCTTCTGAACCAATACCTTATCCAGTTCTTTGCCAGCATGGATAGCCTCCATGACTGCACGTGTTCCAAAAATAAAATCTTTGTCTTGAGCTCCTTTTTCTATTAGAAAGCCATCTTTCCGCTTCTCCATTGGGATATGTTTTTAAACCAGATCGGCTGATAGGCCCTGGATCGGTTTAAGGTGTAATAATGTGGGTTGAGAATATTTTTTACGCGGGCAAAGGTAAATCTAATTTTCGAACTCTCGTCCAATCCTTGATAGCTCCACACTTCACGGTCTAGATAAAAGTTGACTTCTTGCGGTGGCCCCATGACTATATACACCATCCCTTTGTCTGTTTTCCAACCTTCTTTGAAGTCTGTGAACAAAATATTGGCAAACTCAACTTGTCTAAAATACTCCCGAATGAGTTCTTTGGCGATCTCTGGGTTTCGGGTCAAATTCAACCAATATTGATCCAGGGCTCTTTTCTTATCCTCCGCTATCAGTAGGGATTCATGCTCTCTTCTAGTAGAAATATATGTCACCATGTCCACCATTTCATCCCAATCTTTCACTTTAGGATAAGCATCATGGGTAGTTCGGATCAAAAGCCCAGTGGACTTACTCGTATCCTGCTGGAAAAAGTAATATCCCTTTTCATCAAGTTCATGAGGAACATTGGATAGAAAATCCCCTTTGTCTTTGACTTCTAATTCCCTTGGAACCGGTGCCGGTTTGGTTTCCATGGGAGGATAAGGTATTTCAAAATCCATAGGATAAAAGAAATTATGGATGCTAGGCCCTGCTAAGCTTTTAAATAACAACGCTTCACCAGCGGGTAGATAGTTTTGATCAAAAGGAACTCCATTTGCATAATATGCGCCAAAACTGGGATGATCAAAAACAAATGGGCTTTTGAGATCTATATGATAATTATATTCATCTCCCTGCCGGGTGTCTAAGGCGGTGAAAAGCAAAATGGCCTGTTCTTGACTCTCAGGAATCTGAATTTCTTTCTCAAATACCCAATGCCTGTCGGTGTCATATTTCAAATCTTCAGCAATCAGGATATTTACTTCCTCAGGTTTGATTGCTGTTTGATAGCCATCAGCCAAGGCATATGAAAAGCTGTAAGTGTTAAAATTCGGCTGATCTTCGATTTTCTCTACTACCAGCTGAGCCAAAAAAGTGGAGGAACTCTTTTTTTGAGGGATGATTTTCAAAGCCAACCTAGAATATCTGGAATATCGAAGCGCTTGATTATAATCAGCTAATCTTTTCTGGGAAAATGAGGGTATGGCACAAAGAAATGCCAGCGCGAAAAAAATTGAAAGTTGAATGGTCTTTTGCTTCATCGGGTGTTATCTCTGGTTTTAAAAATTAACCTTACTTTTGCCAAAATAGTAAAATTTTACATGGCTACCTATACAACGGAAATCGCCTCGGACAAGTTGGTTAGCGATAATCCTATTCACCAACGATTATTGAAGGCATACATTGCAGCAAAACCCTGGATCAGTGGAAATCTCCTAGAAATAGGCTGTGGAGAGGGCAGAGGGGTAGAGACTTTATTGCCTTTGGCGGACAGTTATGTAGGCTTGGACAAGATAGGTGAAGTGATCGCAGACTTGCAAAAGAAATTTCCGGGGGTTGATTTTAGGCAGGCAGTAATTCCCCCTTTCCAAGGTTTTGAGGATGAGTCCTTTGATACGATTGTAAGCTTTCAGGTGATAGAGCATATCCAGAATGACCGATTGTTTTTGCAGGAAATCTACCGAATGCTAAAGTCTGGAGGTAAAGCCATTATTTCAACTCCAAATAATACCCATACACTTTCCAGAAATCCATGGCATATCAGAGAATATGTGCCTCAACAATTGATTGATTTAAGTGCTGGAATATTTGATAAAGTGGAGGCAAAAGGAATTGGTGGCAATGAGAAAGTTTGGACCTATCACGAAGCCAACCGTCAATCTGTACAGAAAATCATGCGTTTTGATATTTTTGACCTTCAATACAAATTACCTGCATGGATACTCCGAATGCCTTATGAAATCCTCAATAGGATGAATCGGAACAAATTGCATCAACAACAAGGTGATTCAGTAGTGCAAATCACTCATGAGGATTATCCTCTGGTAGATGATCCTAAAAAAGGGCTGGATCTCTTCTATATTCTTTGGAAAAAATAAAAATGGCCGGGTTTTTTAAAGATCCCGGCCATTTTTATTTAATCTCTTCGCTGCAGTCTGCTAGGACCTTGACTTTCACTCCCTAGCAATGAATTTAGTCTTTGACTCAATTCTTGAGCTTTTTCCTGATAGCCTCTTTCCTCCAATAAAGGAATAAAGTACTTGACCATTTCAATAGAGATCATCATCTCTCTATCGTAATCTCTATTTTCCGCAGTGTAGTATTCTATCATGTCTAGAGATCGGTTGGAGATCTTATCGATAATATCCAGAGCTTTCTCTTCTTCTCCTACTTCAAAGAACAAAGGAACAGACTGCCCACTGGACAGATCATAAGGAATAGCTTCATTTGGCATGACTTCCAAACCATAATTCAAAAGATTAGCAGCTTTTTCCATATCATCCTGATCCAATAAGGCCATGACAATACCGTTGATGGCACTTCTATGGTTGGAGGCAAATCTTCTGTACTCTTCATCCAAATAAGCATCTGGATTATTCATACCACGGAAGGCAAACTCGTTCATATAATTTTCATAAGCCAAATCAGCGTTAACCAATTCCTCTCTTACATAGCCAGGCTTGCGTATAGGCAGTAGACGATAGGTCAAACCTTCCATCACCACATGCTCTTCCAAGTTAACTCCAATTGTAGCCAAGGAGGTATTGTTGAAATAAATCGGGCGTTCCCAATTATTGGTAACGATCAAATCAATCAACATCATGGTTCCTTTGGTCACATAGTTTCCTTTGACCTGAAGATTAATCTGCGGAGCGAATAAAGGTTCGAATTGCTCTGGAATGATATCCTTGCTGAATACCTTTGCGCTATCTACTTCTAAAATTAAATTTCTGGATGGAACCATGTTGACTTGGCTTTTTCCTCCTGTCTTCATTTTCAGAAGGTCAGAACCTGAGTTCAAAAGTTTGAGATATTCTCTCGCGCTGATAGCATCCAGTCCATCTCTTTCCATGACAAATAGCACATCATTGGTTCCTTTTTGGTATCGCTCTGGAGCGAGTGAGAAAGGTAGCGCATCAGACTCATTGACCGGACGGTTCATTTGGTCCACATACCAGTCAGTATCGAAGTAACTCAATACGATGACTCTGACATCAGTTCTAAAGCCTTCCACTTCCTGCACATACCAAAGCGGGAAGGTGTCATTATCTCCCCCGGTGAATAAAATCGCGTTTGGAGCACAGGAAGCCAAGAAGTTTCTTGCTGCATCCACAGAGAAATAACGTCCTTGTCTGTTATGGTCATCCCAGTTTTCTACAGCCATCAAGCCCGCAATCGGCAGGGTAATCAAGGTTGCGATTATTCCGGCAGTTGCCAGATTTTTGGTGAATTTACCGATTCCATGAGCAATGGCTAATACTCCCATTCCAGCCCAAATAGCAAAAGCATAAAAGCTACCCACATAGATATAATCTCTTTCACGAGGCTCTACTGGTGGGGAATTCAGGTAGAGTACCAATACTACCCCCATCATCAGGAATAGCATAAGATTGACATAGAAGGATTTAGGGTCCGCTTTTGCTTGGAAAAATAATCCTATGATTCCCAGTAAGAGCGGGAGCATCAAGTAATTATTATGTGCTTTGTTTTCTGTGATGTATTCCGGGAATTTATCAGAAAATGCATCAGTGATCCCTATCCAAGGAGCATCTGTAAAGTCACTTTCTCTTCCGGAAAAATTCCACATGAAATAACGGAAATACATATGTCCCAGCTGATGGCTGAGCATAAAGTAAATATTGTCTCCGAATGTAGGTTGTTGACCTTCTCTAAGCCCAAGTTTTTGTCTATAAATTCTTTTGTGGTTTTCCTGAGTAGAGTAAATCCTAGGCAGAATGGTTGTCTTTTCAGGGTTATAAGTGTTTTTCAACTCATAATCAGCTATCTCATATTTATCCTTTCCTTTTCTATAGACGGGAGCTCCTTCTTCCTGATCGATTAGCTCAGCAGTAAAATATTGTCCGTGAATCAAAGGTCTATAGCCGTATTGCTCTCGCTTGAGGTAAGAAACGTAGCTAATAATATCTTTTGGAGCATTTTCATTAATCACTGGATCCTGATTAGCCCGGATTACAATCAAAGCATAGGAACTATAGCCAATGAGGATAAATATCAATGATAGCAAAATAGTGTTTAACCCTGCTAGAGCCTTGTTTCGAGAGTATCGATAAGCCACAAAAAGGATGGCAAAGAAGGCTAAGGAAAAGAAAATGATTCCTGAACCGAAAGGAAGACCTAGGCTATTGACAAAAAAGATCTCAGTGGAACCTGCCAAGCTAGGAAGCCCGGGAATGATAAAATTATTGATTACTACCAAAGCTACACCGCCGAAAAAGAACGCAATCACCGCACCTTTTAAGTTGGGCTTTTCGTACTTTTTGAAATAGTAAATCAATGCCAAAGCCGGTAGTGTCACCAAGTTAAGCAAGTGGACCCCAATTGAAAGACCCACTAAATAAGCAATCAAAATCATCCACTTGTTCTCCTCACGAGGATCTTTGACCACATCCCACTTCAACACAGCCCAAATTACAATCGCCGTGAAAAAAGATGACATGGCATAAACCTCTGCTTCTACCGCTGAAAACCAGAAACTGTCCGAAAATGTGTAAATGAGAGATCCTACGATACCTGCACCCATCAGGCTGATGGTTTCTCCTTTAGATTCTTGACCTTCCTGTATTTTGAAAAGTTTTCTTCCAAATAGGGTGATTGACCAAAACAAGAATAAAATGGTAAATCCTGAGAATACAGCACTTCCCACATTCATCCAGTAAGCAATTTCCAGTTCGTTACCGAATGCCAGAAAGCTGAACATTCTATAAACCAGAAGGAAAAAAGGAGCTCCTGGAGGGTGGGGGACCTGAAGCTTGTAAGAAACAGCTATAAATTCTCCCGGATCCCAAAAACTTGCCGTCTCCTCGACGGTCAACACGTAAACCAAAGTGGCTACCAAAAAAACCACCCAGCCGGTGACATTATTGATTTGCTTGAAATTGAGCATTAATAAGGTAATTTTGACGGACGAAAATATAAAATTTATTCCCAAGTCAGGGTTTTTTAGCACTTTTTAAAAGTCTGACCTGTTTCTTCTAAGTGATAAACATTACCGACTTTGACAAAGCGGTCATTTTATCTTTGTTTAGAAATTTAAAATAGCGCTGATATGACTAGCAAACCAAAGACATTTCAGGAATTAATCAATGGAGAAACTCCTGTTTTGGTGGATTTTTTCGCTACTTGGTGTGGTCCTTGTAAAATGATGCAACCCATCTTAGAAGATACAGCCAAGCAAGTGGGAGAAAAAGTGAAAATAATCAAAGTAGATGTGGACAAAAATCCTCTTGCAGCCAGTTCTTATCAGGTAAGAGGTGTTCCCACTTTGATCCTATTCCAAAAAGGCCAAATCCTTTGGAGGGAATCCGGAGTAGTTCCTGCTCACCAATTGACTCAAATTATTGAAAAAAATGTCACAAAAACTGCCTAAGCCAGTGTGACAAAAGTCATTTTAAACCCATGATTGGATCTCTAATTTTGATCCATCATTTGAAAAAAGAACAAAAATAAAATTATGAAAATAGAACAGATTTATACCGGATGTCTAGCCCAAGGGGCTTACTATATCGAATCTGATGGTGAAGCAGCTGTGATAGATCCATTGAGAGAAGTTCAGCCCTATATCGAAAAAGCCGAGCGCAGAAATGCTAAAATCAAATATGTTTTCGAAACACACTTTCATGCTGATTTTGTGTCGGGACATAAAGATTTAGCTGCTAAAACAGGAGCGAAAATCGTCTATGGTCCAACGCCTATGAAAATGGGTTTTGAGGCTATTATTGCGGAAGACAATCAGGAATTTCAGATTGGGAAGGCAAAAATTAAAGTTATTCATACTCCGGGTCATACATTGGAGTCCTCCTGCTATTTACTATTCAACGAGGAAGGTAAGCCGGAGGCTATTTTTACCGGGGATACCTTGTTTATCGGTGATGTAGGAAGACCAGATCTCGCCCAAAAGGTTGTGGAGGATTTAACTCAGGAAAAGTTGGCAGGACACCTTTATGAATCTTTGAGAAATAAAATCATGCCACTACCGGATGATTTGATTGTTTATCCCGCTCATGGGGCAGGATCTGCTTGTGGCAAGAATATGAGTAAAGAAACATCTGATACCTTGGGAAATCAAAAGAAGACCAATTATGCGCTTCAAGAAATGACCAAAGAGGAATTTATCAAAGAGGTTATTACTGGTTTGACTCCGCCTCCTGCCTATTTCCCTCAAAATGTGATGTTGAATATACAGGGATACGATAGTATTGATGAGGTGTTGGAAAGAGGTATTAAGCCACTTTCTCCAGAGGAGTTTGAGACAGTGGCAAATGAGACAGGAGCATTGATTTTGGATACAAGAGCTCCACAGGTGTTTAACAAAGGATTTATCCCCAATTCCATTAATATTGGAATAGATGGTTCATTTGCTGTATGGGTTGGTGCCATGATTCCTGATGTGAAACAGGAGATTCTGGTAGTTGCGGAAGAGGGCAGAGAAGAAGAAGTAATCACTAGACTGGCAAGAGTAGGCTATGATTATTCTTTAGGATACTTAAATGGCGGATTTGCCAGCTGGAAAAAATCCGGTAAAGAAATAGATAGCATCACTTCCATCAGCGCAGCTGAATTGGCAAAAATCCAAGAAGCTGACCCTAATGTACCTATTCTGGATGTGAGAAAGAATTCCGAATTCCTTTCAGAGCATATCAAAGGTGCTGAAAATGCTCCTTTAGATTATATCAATGAGAGCATGCTGAAAGTAGATAAGAATAAAACCTATTACGTGCACTGCGCAGGAGGTTATAGATCTATGGTATTCAACTCTATTTTGAGAGCTAGAGGGTATGATAATCTGATTGATGTGGATGGTGGTTTTAAAGCTATCAAGGAATCAGGAAAATTTGAAGTAACAGACTATGTTTGCCCAACTACCTTGTTGTAAACCAGTCTTTCTTCCAAAGAAAATGGCAAGCCTTCGAGCTTGCCATTTTTCATTTAAGGGAAACCCATGTGATCAAAGTCACTGATATATGTTAAGGTTACTTACCACATTTGTACTGGTTTTATTCTTGGGTCTTCATGCATTTGAGTTAAAGGCTCAACATGAAACTCCATCGGTTGAAACTGAAAAAACAGATCAAAAGCTATTTGGGCAAATCCTGAAGAGTGGCTCTTTTGAATTTCATTTGAGGTCTTTTTACATGACCACAATCAATCAAGGGGCATTGACAGACTATTCAACCTGGGGTACAGGAGCTGGGCTGGGTTATTTCTCGCCTCGATGGAAAGGATTTGGAATTGGATTTAGTGGGTTTTTCGTCTTTAGACATTTCGAAAATAATATCATTGCCAAGGACCCACTAACTGGAAAGTCAAATCGATATGAACTGCTCCTCTTTGATGTGCACCATCCAGAAAACCACAAGGATATGGATAGATTGGAAGAGTTCTACCTTTCTTTCGAAAAAGAAAATATCTCTGCATGGTTTGGGAGACATCACTTTGAAAGTCCATTATTAAATGCTTCAGATAATAGAATGAGACCCAATTTGTTCAGTGGGCTTTCAGTGGATTGGAAAGTAAATAATTGGAAAGTCAGTGGAGCTTGGTTCTCTCATGTGATATCGAGAGGATCTTTGGAATGGCTGCCAGTAGAAGAGTCCTTTGGATTTTTCGATTCAGGTAGGCATCCATTGGAGTCTGTGAAAGAGTATGACCAAGAGGTGGATTCAAAAGGAATTGGCGTTTTGGGGGTTGAATATGAGGGAAGAACCTGGTCCGTAGAGTCTTGGAATTATCTTTCTGAGAATGTGTTTGGGCTCACTATGTTACAATTGAATGGTAAATCACCATCCCATCATGGATGGAACTGGATTTGGGGTGTTCAAGCCTTTTATCAGGAATCGATCAATGATGGGGGGAATCCTGATCCCGATCTTACATACATATTGCCAAATGAAAATTCTTCAGGATTTGGGGCGAGAGCGGGAATGAATTGGCCAAATACAAGTGTTTCCATTAATTATCTGGGAATCTCTAATTCTGGAAGATTTCTTTTCCCTAGAGAATGGGGGAGGGAACAATTCTTTGTTACACTTCAAAGAGAAAGATTTGAAGGCCTCGGAGGTGCAAATGCAGTAATGTTACAGCTTGATCAGGAAGTGGTAAAAGATAAATTTAAAATGAGCTTTGGGGCATCACATGTCAAAACTCCTGGGATTGACAACCTTGCTTTAAACAAATATGGAATCCCAAATTACATCCATTTCACAGGCTTATTGGACTATAAGTTTGACGGCTTCTTTCAAGGTTTGGACTTACAGTTTCTAGTTGCTTTGAAGAAGGAAAATTCTGAAAAGGAAATCCCCTTAGAATATGTGATCAATCGGATTAATATGGCGAATTTGAACTTGATTTTGGATTATAGGTTTTAATAAAAAATAGATAAAATGAATGAATTTATAGAATGGGTTTCACAACCTTGGCCTTGGTACGTGGCAGGTCCTTTAATAGGATTGACAGTGCCCGCCTTACTTATTTTGGGGAATAAAACCTTTGGGATTTCTTCCTCATTGCGTCACGTCTGTGCAATGTGTGTACCTGCGGGAATTCCCTTCTTTACCTACAATTGGAAGAAAGAAATCTGGAATCTACTCTTTGTGATTGGGATATTAATAGGAGGCTTTGTAGCCACTTCTTATTTATCCAATCCGGAAATCATCAAAATCTCTGAAGCTACACAGTCAGACTTGGCTGCTTTGGGTATTACAGATTATTCCAGCCTCTTGCCTGTGGAGATCTTTTCTTGGGAGAATCTCTTTACGGCCAAAGGCTTGGTGTTCTTTGTTATTGGAGGGTTTCTAGTAGGTTTTGGAACTCGCTATGCGGGTGGATGCACCTCCGGACATGCAATTATGGGAATCAGTTCCCTGCAATGGCCTTCATTGGTAGCTACTATTTTCTTTATGATTGGTGGATTTTTTATGACTCATTTATTACTGGAGCCATTGATGAAAATTGTAGGATTTTAATTGAAAAAAGACATGAAAGTTATAGATAAGAAAACTGTAGTAGAGGATCCCAATTGTGTAGCACCAAATCTACGAGAGGATCATGATAAGGGGTTAGAATTACTGAAATATGTGATTTTAGGAGTGTTATTTGGGATTGTTTTTGTCAAGGCTGAAATCATTTCTTGGTTTAGAATTCAGGAAATGTTTAGGCTTCAGTCCTTTCATATGTATGGAGTGATTGGCTCAGCGATTGTTACTGGAATCATATCTATCCAGATTATCAAGCGATTTGGGATCAAAACCATTCATGGAGAAAAAATCAATATTCCAACCAAGGAGTTTAGAAAAGGGCAAATTATCGGAGGTTTTATCTTCGGTTTAGGCTGGGCTATTACAGGAGCATGTCCAGGGCCATTATTCGCACAGATTGGTAGTGGATTTACAGTAGTAGGTATTACCCTGATTTCGGCAATTGCAGGAACTTGGGTTTATGGAAAGTTTGCTGATAAGCTACCTAACTAAGCCCTATACAAATATTAAAAGCCGTGGGAACTAATGTCTCCACGGCTTTTTTATGTCATATAACTTTCAATTAGTTCTATTCATAAGACCTTTTAATGGCTTATAATTTTATATTTTCAGACTAATACAGTTCTGATATCCGGTAAAATTTTCAATCGAATACTTTTTTAATAATAAACCGAATCATCAATATTATACAGGCTAGGATCGACCCCACTATTACAAATTCCATACAACAGATTTTCACTTAAAACCAAGCAAATCCTAAATAGTTTTTCCGCTCCTAGGGTTTCCACAAGTTTATTTCTTTGAAACTTCTTTACTTTGGGATGCCTATTCAACTTATTTCAACTCATGAACCCATTGGTTAAACGTAGAATCGCCCTGGGAAGCCTTTTCTTTTTTATAGGGCTGTGCTTTGCTAGTTGGGCAGCAAGGATTCCCGATATCCAAGCAAAATTTGATCTTTCTGAAGGACAGTTAGGGACTTTGTTGTTGTTTTTGCCCATAGGTTCCATTTTGGGATTACCCATTGCTGGATGGTCAGTCCATGAGTTTGGAAGCAGAAGAGTGATTTTAACCGGAAGTTTTATTTACGCTATTTCTCTTCCATTAATAGGATTAAGTCCTACCACCTGGATTTTAGTGATCGTATTGATTCTGTTTGGCCTAATGGGAAATATCATGAATATAGCTTTGAATACTCAGGCTTTAGACTTGGAAGATCAGATGGGAAAAAGCATCCTGGCTTCTTTTCATGGCCTCTGGAGCTTGGCTGGATTTACCGGTGCAGGAATTGGAGCTGCCATGATATTTCTTGATTTCAATCCTACTCAACATTACCTGCTGGTTATGACTCTATCATTTGTCATTATTTTCTTGGCACATAGTTATGTGGTCAAAGAGAAAAAACGGGATGATTCAGGCGGATTAGTTTTAAAAAAGCCAGATAACCTATTATTAAGAATTGGCTTGATAGCCTTCCTCGGAATGATGACTGAGGGCTGTATGTTTGACTGGAGTGGAGTTTATTTCAAAAAAGTACTGGTTGCGAATCCGAGTTTGGTGAGCTTGGGATATGTGGCTTTTATGGGGACTATGGCATCTGGTAGATTTATTTCAGATAGGCTGGTTCAACGCTTTGGAAAGGTGCCTGTAATTAGAGTTAGTGGCTTGTTGATATTTCTAGGTTTACTACTTTCCGTCTTGATCCCGACATTGCCTTTTGCTACGCTTGGATTCTTTATAGTTGGATTCGGAGTTTCCTCTATCATTCCTGTTTCCTATAGCATAGCAGGAAGGTCCAAGCAGTTTGCTCCCAGTGTCGCTTTGGCCTTGGTTTCTACGATTTCGTTTTTCGGATTTTTGATAGGGCCTCCAATGATTGGATTTATTGCGGATTTATTCAGCCTGAAAATCTCATTTGCTCTCATAGCAATGAATGGATTAGGAATCGCGCTCTTGGCATCCATTAGAAAAGAGGTTTTTTACCCTTCTCAAGTAAACTAGACGTTATGAGTTACCCCGAGAATTTCCAATTCAGAAAGATATTTGAAATCAACTCCTTCATGGTCAGCCCCAATGGTACGCTTCGTGTTAAATCCTTGGCAGACTTACTTCAGGAGATTGCTTGGAAGCACGCTGATTCTGAAGATTTTGGCAGGAATCTCATGGAGAGTCAGCAAATGTGGGCCTTATCCAGGTTTGAATTTAAAATTTTCAAGCTTCCTAAGTGGGGAGATGAAATTGAAGTATTCACAGGTGGAAGAGGGGTTGAAAAGTTTTTTGCCTTTCGGGAATTCTTAGTAAGAGATAAATCCGGGAATATTTTGGTTCGAGCTATGAGTTCCTGGCTGCTTTTAGATCTGCGAACCAAAAGGATACAAAGGCCCGATCAGGTTTTGCCAGCTCAAGTATTTGATCCGCAGTTAAAGCCGGATTGGCAGCCTCCAAAAATACTAGTGGAAGGAGAGGAGATTTTCTCTTGCTCTCTTCAGGTAAAGCACTCTGATTTAGACTTATACAACCATGTGAATAATACCAGCTATATCCGTTGGGTGGAGGATTGTTGTCTGGAATTAGGGATGCAAATTATCGAGGAGCTTAGCATCAATTATCAATCGGAGTGTAAACTTGGGGATCAGTTGAATCTCATGGTTTACGAATTTTCAGGAGAGTTTTTATTGAAAGCCGTACTAGAAGATAAAGTCTGTTTCACAGCGAAGTGTAAGGGAAAGAGAAAATGAGAGGTGTTTTTCAATTCCTTTGCTTAACTTGATTTAGATGTGATGCAAGTCACAGGAATTCAGTGTATAAATCCTGCATTTTTGTAAAGAATCAAGCATCTTATGAATCAGTTAGGAAAACCTTTTTTACAAATCATTTCTCTGTTGTTAGGCTTATTGGCATTGGCTACTGCTTTAGTAGCAATGGTTGGAGGTGTTGTTTTAATTTCTTCAGCAGGAATTCAACTGCCATCTCTGAAAAACTCAAATCCTGAAACTTCCTTGCAGACTGAAGTTGCTGAAGTCAAACCCAAGTATTTAGAAGATCCAGCAGGAATGTGGATGGCTCCTGATTGGTCTAAAGTAGAATTAGAGCCAAATGCTGAAGAAATCAAGTACGGCAGGGATTTGATCGCAAATACTGCTGAGTATTTAGGGCCAAACGGGAAGGTGAGAAAAATGTCCAATGGACTCAATTGTCAAAACTGCCACCTACAGGCAGGAACGGTTCCCTTAGGAAATAACTATTCAGCCGTGGCATCTACTTATCCAAAAGTCAGATCACGCTCCGGAAAATCAGAGGATATTCCCAAGAGGATCAATGATTGTTTTGAGCGCAGTTTGAATGGAGGCACATTGGAATCAGACTCCAAGGAAATGATTGCTATGGTAGCATATATGAATTGGGTAGGGAAGGATGTTCCAAAAGGAGAGAAGCCCAAAGGGGTAGGTTTGTATGAGGTTCCTTTGTTGGATAGAGCAGCAGATCCGGAAAAAGGGAAAAGTATTTACATCAATCAATGTCAAAGCTGCCATGGTCCAGAGGGTCAAGGTTTGGCAAAGCAAGATGGCAGTGGATATATCTATCCTCCTTTATGGGGTTCGAATAGCTACAATCAGGGAGCAGGATTATTTCGACTCTCTAGGTTTGCGGGTTATGTCAGAGCCAATATGCCCTTGGGAGCAACTTTTGAAAACCCGCTTATATCAGATGAAGAAGCCTGGGATGTGGCAGCCTATGTCAATAGCATGGAAAGGCCATCCAAAGATTTAAGTCAAGATTGGCCTGATATTTCCAAAAAACCGATGGATCATCCATTTGGGCCATATAGTGACAGTTTCCCTGAAGTGCAACATAAATTTGGTCCGTTCAAACCTATCACTGAAGCAAAGTCCAAGTCGGAATGAAACTGACCACATTGGTTTTATTTTGGATTCTTCCATTAGGACTGAATGCCCAAGGTTCTGCCCAAAAGCTGAGTTTTCAGCCAACTATTCATGCTCGAAGTTTTTGGATGAGTACTTCTTACCAAAAAGACTTTAAAGATGATTTTGCATGGGGTAATTCTCTGAGTCTGGGCATAAAGTCCAATTATCTTCAAAAATGGTATTTCCGAGCATCTATCAGAGGTTTTTTGAATACATGGAGCTCGGATATATATGCCAATGATCCCTTGACCAATAGAGATAACCGATATGAAACTGGATTATTTGATCTATTAAATAGGGGAGATAAAGCCTTTTTATCTTTTGAAAATCTATCCTTAGCTTATAAGTCTACCAAATGGGAGATTGAAATTGGAAGGATGGGAGTCAATACTCCATGGATCAACCCTCAAGATGGTCGATTGGCACCTACTCTGATAGAAGGTTTAAGGCTTGGTTTCAATCCAAGTTCCGATTGGAAAGTTTCTGGCTGGTTTATTCATAGATTGAGAGTTCGTGGAACTAAGGACTGGTTAAGGCCGGGAGAAACTGTCGGTATTTTCCCAGTTGCCCGAGATGTGAATGGTCTTCCGTCTCAATATTTCAATAACACGGAGAGCCGGTCTATACTCATCTCAGAGGTAGAAAAAGAATCCGAATGGGGTACTTTTAATTTTTCGAATACCTGGGCTGCTCATTTATTCTCTACTTATTGGTTCCAATGGGAAAGGGATTGGAATCGAGAGGAAAAGACTTCCTTTTTTTTCACTGGCTTACAGCTAGGTTTCCAACATGGAATCCGAAATGGGGGGAATGATAATCCCTTATTGGCATTCAAAGATCCTTCTGACCAAAATTGGGTAGTTTCTACGAGAGTTGGATGGAAGAATTCCAAAGTAGAAGCACATTTGAATACAAGCATCCTGAGAGGTAAAGGGAGGTGGCTTAGTCCAAGAGAGTGGGGGAAGGATGCCTGGTATACATTTATACCCAGAGAAAGAAATGAAGGCTATGAGAGTTTGGAGGCATTGACAGCTTATTTTTCATTTCAATATCGAAGAAATATCCAACTATTTGGCCATATGGGCTTTCACTGGCTTCCAGATATTGGTGATCCATTAGCTAATAAATACGCTTTTCCTTCCTATAGGCAAGTGAACTTGGGAGTCAAATTCCATCCTAAAAATTACCAAAAATTGGATTTTCAGGTATTGGTCATGAATAAAGAAGCTTTGGGGTCACAAAACCTCAGCCCTACCCAACGCTATAATAAGGTTGAAATGATTCACCTGAATATCATAGCAAATTGGAGTTTAAACTGAATTAAGGTCTGTTCCGGTCAAAAAAACTGAATATCAATATTTTGGATGAATCTACCCAATTGGATGTTTTTCTAATAAATTAGGAAATACCGAAACTTCTCCTCACCTTTGATGCGGATTCAAAAAAGGGACAAGCCCTTTAGAATTCAAAAAAATAATTTAGCGTTGATATTCAACCTGCTTAAGTAGCAAATTTCAGAGTTCCTCCCTTGCAAAGGTTTTAATTCTCTTCTTTCTACTTTTTTAATGGACGGTCATAGGACCGATAAATTAAAACCTGCAGCGAAATTCCCCCGGGAACAACTTTACCTTCTTAATTAACAGTTTATTAAAACAGTAAGATTCTCAGAGTCAGTTTTATCTGAATTCTCCAAAACCCTTCGAAAAAGAGTTTATAACCATTTTGAAACTACCCAGCAGTCCAAATACGGAAATGCTGAGATGGTATTTAAAACCGTTTTTTTACTCTCTCTCTACATTGTGCCCATCGCATTAGTGATTTTGGGCATTGCTCAAACCACCTTTCAACTTTACGCTTGCTTTGTTTTAGCAGGATTAGGGATGGCAGGTGTAGGAATGGGAGTGATGCATGATGCCAATCATGGTTCTTATTCCAAAAACCCTACTGTCAATAAATGGGTAGGTTATACTTTAAACTTGGTAGGAGCTAGCTCCACAGTTTGGAAAATTCAGCATAATGTTTTGCATCATAGCTTTACCAATATTGACGAGCATGATGACGACATTAATGCACCCTTTTTCCTAAGGTTTTCTCCAAGCGCGAAGAAAAATTTCCTGCATAAATTCCAGCATTTGTATGCTTGGATCTTTTATTCTCTTTCCACCATATCTTGGGTTACCGCCAAAGATTTCATTAGACTGACTCGTTATCACAAAATGGGATTGGTTAAGGGAGAGAATGCGTATAGAAACAATATATTCAAATTGATCGCCTGGAAATTGGGCTATTTCATTGTAGCCTTGGGATTACCCTTGCTATTTGCTCCGTTCTCTGCAGGTCAAATCATATTAGCATACATCGTAATGCACGCTGTAACAGGTTTTGTAATTACCATGGTATTTCAAACTGCTCACATTGTGCCTGAAGTTGAATTCCCTCTTCCTAATAGTGAAGGAATCGTGGAAGGTGAGCGTATGCTACATCAATTGGCTACTACCTGTAATTTCGCCCCAAATTCCAGAGTTTTGGAATGGTTTATAGGTGGACTCAATTATCAAGTCGAACATCATTTATTCCCTGATATCTGCCATGTGCATTATCGGGATATTTCAAAAATTGTAAAAGCAACGGCTGAGGAATACCAGATTCCTTACTATTCAAAGCCTAATTTTTTTGGGGCAGTATATGATCATTTTAGAATGCTTTATCTCTTGGGGAATAGCCCTGAGTTAGAGCCAGTAAAAGCCTAACATTATGAATCCGAATAACAGACCAAAACCAAATAGGGACAAGAGCAGAAATGCACGTCCCGTCGGTAGAACATCGCCTAAACAAGGCAAGCAGGCCAAAGTGTCCAAATTGGATCCAAGGCTATTGGTGAAGACAGCTTCACCGAGCAGTAAAACAGATTTTAAATCTGAAACCACTTTCTCTGATCTACCTATCGGTGCTCAGTTGAAGAAAAACCTGACCTTGAAAGGGTATACAACCTTGACAAAAATTCAGGATCAGTCTCTACTTCCACTTTTGGAAAAAAGAGATTTGATGGGAATATCTAATACAGGGTCAGGTAAAACCTGCGCTTTCTTAATACCTATCATTGAGCATGCTTTAGCAAACCCTCATGATTTCAAGGCATTGATCGTGACTCCGACTAGAGAGTTGGCGCTTCAGATTGAGGAAGAGTTTAAGAGCCTGACCAAAGGCATGAATTTGAGATCTGCCACCTTCATTGGAGGCACAAATATTAATTCTGACGAAAAATCCTTGCATAGACATCCGCAGATTATTGTGGGTACTCCTGGAAGATTGTTGGATTTATATGGTAGAAGATTACTCAAACTCAACATGGTCAAAACACTCGTCTTGGATGAGTTTGACAGAATGTTGGATATGGGTTTCGTAAACGATGTGAAGAAGTTGGTAGCGCCTATGAATCAAAGGAGCCAGACTATGCTTTTCAGTGCGACGCTAGACCCGGATCAATCAGTATTGATCAAAAGCCTTTTGAATAATCCAGTTGAAGTAAAAGTAAATAGTGGAGGCAACTCCAGCGAGAATGTAGATCAGGAGATTGTCCATTTGAAAGATGGTCAAGATAAGTTTACTGTTTTGCAAAATATGTTTCAAAGTGCAGAGTTGGAGCGGGTGATCATTTTCACCGAAACCAAAAGATTGGCTGATAGACTGAGTAAAAAATTAAATCAGGCAGGGATTCAATCCGGTCTGATCCACGGCAATAAATCCCAGAACTTCCGCAATAGGACTATTGAGGAATTCAAAAACGGAACCACCAGAGTATTGGTAGCCACCGACGTGGCGGCCAGAGGTATAGACGTGGCTGATGTGACCCATGTGATCAATTATCAGCTTCCCATGTCTATGGATAGTTATATCCACAGAATAGGCCGGACAGGGCGCGCCGGAAAAGCCGGTCGTGCCATCACATTTGTCAACTAAAAATTCTATATGTCAAAAAATCAAAATGCATTCATCAAAAAACAAAAAGCAGAACTTAAAAGAAGAAAACAAAAAGAAAAATTAGAGAAAAAATTAGCCCGCAAAGAACAGCCTAAAAGCGGCGATTTAGAAGACATGATGGCTTATGTCGATGAGTTTGGAAACATATCCGAAACTCCTCCGGAACCGGAGCCACCAAAAAAAGAAAGACCTAAAAATCAATATTTCAATAACAAACAACAAAGTAAAAATTAGTAATCATGAATGAAGGAACAGTAAAATTCTTTAACACAACCAAAGGTTTTGGTTTCATTACACCAGCAGACAACAGTGAAGATGTATTCGTACACCACTCCGGTCTAGTACACGAAATCCGTGAAAATGACAAAGTTACTTTTGACGTAGTTCAAGGTAAAAAAGGTGTTAACGCAGTGAACGTTAAAGTAGTAGGTTAATTCCTCCTGCTTTCAAAATAGAATCCCTGGGGCTATGCTACAGGGATTTTTTTTTGGAAAAATCGATCAGAAAAGGAAACTGGGAGTTTACTTCAAAGCAATCTGATTGCCTAGCCTTTCTCCTTTTTCAAATTGAGTAATATTGTCTAGGGTAGTTTTGGCTATTTGTGCCAAAGCTTCATGAGTCAAGAAAGCCTGATGGCCTGTAATCAAGACATTGGGAAACGTCATCAACCTGGAGATTTGCTCATCTTCCAAAATTTGTTCAGAAAGATTTCTGAAAAATAAGTCTTCCTCCTGCTCATATACATCTATGCCCAAATAGCCTAGTTCCCGGGATTTTAAAGCCTGAATTACCGCCTTGGTTTCGATCAAAGCTCCTCTCGAGGTATTGATTAGCATGCAGTTGTTTTTCATCTGAGAGAGAGCAGCTTTGTTGATCAAGTGCTTTGTGTCCAGAGTTAAGGGGCAGTGAAGGGAAATGATATCAGACTGGGAGAATAAATCCTCTAAATTGACATAATTTACCCCTATGTCCTTCATTTCTTCATTTTTAAATACATCAAAGGCTACAACTTCACATCCAAAACCCAATGCTATCTTACAGAAAGCCCTACCAATGGCCCCGGTACCTATGACCCCGATAGTTTTTTGGTATAAATTAAATCCAGTGAGCCCCTCCAGAGAAAAGTTGGATTCCCTGATCCTGTTGTATGCTTTATGTGTCTTTCTACTTAGTGTCAGAATCAAGGCAAAGGCGTGTTCAGCAACTGCCTCAGGGCTATAGACTGGCACTCTGACTACAGGAAGGTCTAAAGAACTCGCAGCTTCTAAATCTACCTGATTGTAACCGGCACAACGAAGAGCTATTAACTGAACTCCATTTTCTTTGAGGAGAGTAAGAGTATTTTGATCCAAACTATCATTTACAAACGCACAGACAGCTTCATATCCTTTTGCTAAAGGAGCTGAAAATTGGTCAAGCTTCGTCTCAAAATAGGTGATCTCGTGATCATAGTTTGGCAAAATGGAGCCAAAGCTATCTTCATCATATGACTTAGTACTAAAAAATGCAATTTTCATGTGTTTATAATTTGTTTTCAAAGGTCACTACCTGTCCCGAAAATCGGGATGGAATCCCTGCCTGCGGCACATAGGTCGCACAGTTTCCCCGATATATTGGGGCATGCCAATGTGTTTCGTTCTCCTCGTGCTCGATTTCATGCTTTTATATTTTTACCTGATAAATTGAAAAACGCGTAACTTCTTCCTCAATTTCTGAATTTTCAGGCTCTTGAACCAAAAATTTTCCATTTCCCATTCCAAATAAAATAGTTCCGGGCACAGATGGAAGTTCTTGATTCAATTGCTTCTTATTTTTAATAAGGATCAATCTCTTCTCATTAAGGTCTGAAATAGGACTATAAAGAGGATCTTCCGCTTTTCGATTATCATATTCAGATGGTGTAATTCCCGTGAAATAAGAAATCAAATAAAGGTCCTCATCGATTTGAATCAGGGAGATATTCCTCCCAGCCATCATTCTAAGCTGGGTGATCCTTTCATCGTTTTGTGCAATTTCAATAGGGACCGAGTTATAAGTTAAAAACTCCTCATGTTTCAGGGGAATACTTCCTTTGTAATTCAAACCCGGAAGATCATAAACTTCAATTTCATCCTCTAGACCGTGTAAAACCAATAATTCGGAAGTCTTCCGATTAATTTGAAAGGATTTGGTCATCAATTCAGGATAAAAACCTTCCGTTTGTCTGTAAACAGATTGCGCTCTATATGGGACCACAGATTTCATCTCTCCCGACTCCAGATGCAGTTTGTAGAAATTCTTTAATGTATCCCTGCCTTCCTCGTTTCTGATCAGATAATGGGCAGATAAATAATTGCTGGGGCCCACTAAAAAAAAGGTACTGTCATTTGACTCGAAATATTGAGTTTTTCCGAGAGGACCGAATGCACGGATAGGTAATGGAGACTGGATTCGTTGCTGAAATTGGGTTTGATAAGTGGAATCAAAGGCAAATAATGCAAAGGGCAATTCAGCAATCCTTAATCCATCCGGACCAAAACTCATTCCGATAGGATTCCAATTACCATAATTACCCGGACCATCTCCTTTCTTTTTAGCTCTTTGAATAATATTTCCATCCAAATCTATTTCCAGAATTTCATCTTCTGCCGTTGCGTAGCCCAAATACGTTTTTTCCTGCTCGGAATAATCACTGATAATTACCCTTGTGAGATTGTTGACTTCAAAGGAGTCTATTTTCTCTATTTGAAAATCATTTTCTGAAGATTTTTCCTGTTGATTATCAGACGAACAAGCCTGCAAACCCAGTAAAACAAGAAAAATCCATAAGATGTATTTGGGAGATAGAGTGGGATATTTCATTATTTAAAATATAGTTTTTCTACTTATTTATCGTTGAATTTACAATCAATTCTTGACTTTCCCAGCTAATCTTCTTTTTTCCTAATTCTGTCAAGAGTTGCTAACTTAAGCATTCCAAACTCAATCCTAATTCTATGAGAAAAAATCTGCTGTTTTGCTTGTTTATCCTAGTGTTTTCCTGTACGGAAAAGAAAGAGGAAGTAAAAGAAATTGAAAAAGAAGTTTATAAAGAAATTACCATGGACCCTCAACCCGACTCTGTTTTAAGGCATGTTGTTTTGTTTGCTTTCAAGGAGAGTAGCAGTCCGGCCGATATCAATCAAATCATCGAGGCATTTGAAAACCTTCAGAATGAAATTCCTGAAATCAAGTCATTTGAATGGGGGCTCAACAATAGTCCGGAAAATTTGAATAAAGGCCTTACTCATGCCTTTTTTCTGACATTTCATTCAGAAGCAGACCGAGAGACCTACTTGCCTCATCCTGCCCATCAGAAATTCGGGGAATTGATCGGCCCTCATCTCAAAGATGTAACGGTGGTGGATTATTGGACCAAATAAGATAATCTTAATTGTAGGGGAGGCCGGATGAATTCCCCATCTTGCTTTCTCCTACAGTTAGAACCTCGGTAACCACAAAATTACTGGCTCCTCTCCAAGGGAGCATCCCATTATATTCTTTATAGCGTAGCTCCACAAATTTGCCTGAGGCTCTTTCCAATTTTTCAGCAACTTCGGGGTCAGTTACACTAAACCTAAACTCATTGCTTTGGAGTCCGCCTGCAGTTGGACTTTGGAATCCTTCCTGTACCACACGTCCTTCGTAGGTTTTAAACAGGACTCCCTTTTTCACAAAATAATTCAAAGAGCCAGCTTTTACACCTTCACCGAAGACAAATAAAAACTTGTACCAAAAGATAGCTCCTAATATGAGAACAAGGATTAATCCGAAAATCCACCCGAATTTTTTCATAATATTTAATTTTCAACTTCTAATATAAGCAGTGATTTTATCTAAAAAATAGAAAGACAAAATAAAACCTAGCAAGTGTTTTCGTGTTTTTAAATCATGCAGGAGGATTTATTTCAAAAAAGCGGACAAAATTTATTACCCTTTCAAGGTGAGGTAAGGTATTATCCTGACTTTATTCAATGGGAGAAGGCTTCTGAATTGTACCAGCGCTTGGAAAAAGAAATCGAATGGAAACAGGAGCCTATTCGCCTTTTTGGGAAAACAATCCTGCAACCAAGATTAACTGCCTTGTATGGAGATCCCGAAAAATCATATAGTTATTCTGGGATTACCATGAATCCGATTCCGTGGAACGATACCCTTCGTGAAATTAAGTTTCAGATTGAAAAATTAAGTATGGAATCTTTCACACATGTGCTGCTTAATTTTTATCGGGATGGAAAAGACAGCATGGGTTGGCATAGGGATAATGAGGGCAGTTTGGGACGAAATCCGACCATAGCCTCAATCAGTTTGGGGGAAACCAGAAATTTTCAGCTGAGGCATTACGAGGATAAAAAAATAAAATTGAATATCCCTTTAAATTCCGGAAGCTTATTGATCATGGGAGGGGAGAGTCAACATTTTTGGGAGCATCAAATTCCCAAAAGTAAAAAAGTAAGTAAAGGAAGAATTAACCTGACCTTTCGAAAATTGATTTAAAATATCACCTGTTCTTTCAACATATTAAGATATTCAAACGGAAGTGGCTTTTCGATATAATCTATCACGCTTGAATATTCCATGGCTTTATTTTTATCAGCTACATTGACAGATGAGCTAATCAAAATCACCTTTATTTTTTCGGGAATATTTTTGTTTTCAATGAAATCCAAAACACCCCATCCATCAATTGTTTTCATGTAAATATCCAAGAACAGAAGGTGGTTTTTATCCATGTTCTCTTCCAAGAAACGGATTGCGTCATATCCATCTTCAAATTTCAAAGGAGTTTGATGGAAGTCGGATTTCTTTGCCAAGACATCATGGATGAACAAGAAATTAGGGTCGTCATCTACGATTATTAAGTTAAAATTGGCCATCAAATGGGTAAGTAGTGAAAGGTCGGAGTTGGGTTCCGTGGTGATATTAATAAGATTTATTTATTCAAATAATAAATTATGAAAAATAATTCCGAATTATTCATCAAAAATATAAAAAAAAAGCCCCGATTTGAACGGGGCTGAAGATTAATTAACTAGCCAAATAAACTCGCCGTATCCTTCTTTTTCCATTTGTGACTTGGGGATAAACTTCATCGCTGCAGAATTCATACAGTATCTCAATCCGGTAGGCTCTGGTCCATCATAGAAAACATGTCCTAAATGGCTATTGCCTAATTTGCTTCGAACTTCCACCCGAATCATTCCCAAGGTCTTATCAACTGGTTTATCTATTATCCTAGCATCGATTGGTTTGGTGAAACTTGGCCATCCTGAACCTGACTCATATTTGTCCTTAGAACTGAATAAAGGAGCTCCTGATACTATGCATACATAAATCCCAGCCTCCTTATTTCCATTGTACTCATTTTGGAAAGCATATTCAGTTGCATCTTCCATAGTCACCTCATACTGTAAATCAGTTAATGTAGCTTTCAGCTCTTCTTTTGATTTAGCTGGGTATTCTTCTTGGCTTAATTCTGGCCAATGCTTTTTGATAAAAGCATCCCTGCCACTTCCTGTTCTGTAGGAATAATAATCCTGAGGCTTTTTCTTATAATAATCTTGATGATATTCTTCTGCTTCGTAGAAGTTGGTGTATTTGATAATGGGAGTTGCGATAGGCTTGTCAAATTTCCCGGACTGATCCAACAGCTTTTTGGATTCTTCGGCTACCTTTTTTTGCTCAGCATCATGAAAGAAGATTGCAGACTCATATTGGGAGCCTCTATCATAAAAGGATCCACCTACATCTGTGGGGTCAAAAGTTTGCCAAAAAATATCAACCAACTCTGAGTAACTGATCACTTCCGGGTCAAAAGTAATTTGAACTGACTCACGGTGAGAGGTTTTTCCTGAACTTACCTCCCCGTAGGTTGGATTTTTTTCTTTTCCTCCAGCATATCCGGATACAACGGATAATACACCGTCAATTCCTTCAAATGGGGCTTCTACGCACCAGAAGCATCCTCCTGCAAAAGTTGCAAGCTCTGTTTTACCGGAGAATGAAGTGACTGGATCTGCCTGTTTTTCTGTTTCTTGGTTAGCTGAACCTTGCTCGGATGGAGCACTACAGGCCATCAGTAGGCCTAGTATAAAGCTGAACATAATTGTAAATGATTTTTTAGGTGAAGACATATTGGATGTTTTTTTCACAGCTAAGTGATTTTGGTCTCGTATTTGAAACTGATTTATAAACACTTCAGTTCGCGATCTGTTTGAGTTCCATTCCAATTACGTACTCAGATCCAAAAAAAGATGATTTGTGATTACAACTGAAGCGGCAGGATCGACCAAAACTTAAAAGAGAGAGTTATGAAAAGTTTTCAGCAGCTATTTTACCTGGGTTTTTTCTTTCTGATTTCTTACCCGATGGCTTTGGCACAACAGGGATCTGGTTTAGGAGTCAAGTTTGGAACAAATTATAATACCTCTGGCAAATATTTTAAAGATGCCGAATCAGTTTGGAAAGATCCATTAGGAGGTGTAGGGTATCATGCAGGGATATTTTACAAAATGAGCTCTTATGATATTTATCTTCGTCCTGAGCTGGTATTTACTGAAAGCAGGTTTCAAACCTCCTTTGGAGAGGCGAATGCACAAAGAATTGACGCTCCTATTTTGGGTGGAATACAGCTTTTCAAAATAATCAATGTCTTCGCAGGTCCTTCATTTCATTATACTCTCAATGATAATTATCTGACAGGAAGTTCTTCCGATTTCAATAAACGGCTTAGAATGGGTTACCAGTTCGGGATGGGAGTTTCTATCGGTCCATTGGGACTGGATCTCCGTTATGAACGAGAGTTCAATGATCAGAAATTCACGATGGATCGTGTGTTAGGAGGGAATCAGGATTTTCGCCATCAGCAGATTTTGCTAGCGCTTTCTTTGAGAATTTTCGGGCCCTAAAAAAAAATAATATAATAAAAATCTATTTTTCTAGTTAATTGAAAAATCAACTAGAACTATATGAAAAAGACACTTTTCATTTTTGGATTTTTATTTCTTAATTTTTTGACATTCGCGCAAGAAAAAACTGCATTTGAAATTTATACCGGTCCATCAAAAGCCATTTTGCCATTTGAGGTAATTCCTACAAATTTTAATATTTCTACATCGAATCCACTGAGCTATCACCTTGGATTGAGTTTTATAACTGAAATAGCCCCGACATGGCAACTCAGTACTCAGGTGGAATTTTTTAAGCGTCATCTAGGTACTTTTGCTTTTTCTTCTCAGGCGGACACTATTAGAATTACGGGGTATTCAACGGATGTTATCCCTTTAATTGCTCTGGGGATTCGCAAAAATTGGTTGGGTTTTTCTCACTCATATTATTTCCAGCCAAGTTTGAGTTTGATGAAAAGTCCTGCTTTCTTGGATGTATATGAACCTGAGCCTGGTGACGAATTTAATGGAATTCCTTTAGGTCTAGTTTCAGCTTCCAATTTAGGGTTAGGAATTAGGTTAGAAGGGGGAGTTAAGAGGTACCTAACGGGCGGAAATTACCTCACTTTAGGATTAAGATATCAGCAGGGGCTACGTTTAATGGATCAAATGAATGCACCTATTTTCTACAGAGGCAACCTTGAGCATGTCTTAGTTGCGAAAAGTAAAGGCAGTTATTTAGGAGCGTATATAGGGTTTGGAATAAGTGGTCAAAAATTCAAAAAATCTCCTAGTCATAGTAATAAACATATTCCTGATGAATTAAACCTCCAAAAGGAAAAAGCAGCAGGAGAAGACGGGGTTTATTTTTTTATGTTAGGAGGGATTAGGTTAAGAGAGCAACTTCTGCAAAACCCCTACACGTACTCCAATATTAGCGGTCAGTTCCAATTGGGTATTGGCTATTATTTCAAAGATTTTTCAATTGAAACTGGTTACGGAAATTATAGTTATAACAATAATTATCAATTGGACTGGGATGGTCAAAAAGCTGTTTTTATGACCTTTGAGCATTTTTCTGCAGGAGGTATCCCTCTAACTTTGAAGTATCATTTGCCTCTTGATGAAAGGAAAAATTGGAAAATCGGCCCTAGCTTTTCTGGTTTTTTGATTTTGTCTAACACGGCAGATAGCCCCTATTACTATGGAGGGGGGCAAAGAACAACTACAATAGGAGATCAAACTTATGAGGCGACTAGTTCATTTGAAGCTTTATCAACAAATTGGCGAAGTATGTTCAGTTACAGGGCTGGATTATTTACTGAACGAAGATTTTTGAATTCTTCCTTTTTGTCTCTTCAGTTTTCAAGGAATTTTGGTAGCCCGGTTTTATCCAGGTTAGTCGTTGATTATCAAATTGAGGGTCAAAATATAAATCAAATCCATGAAGGGGGATTGAATGGCTATAGTTTAGAATTATCGTTAAGGTTCCCGATTAAAGTTTTAATGGCAGTCAATTGATCAAAATCAATTTTTCATAAAAGGTCTAAATGCCCCAGACCAGAGTTTGTATCCTTCAGCATTGAGATGGAGTTGATCTTGGATATAGAGTTCTGGTCGAGGGTTTCCATTTTCGTCCAAGAGGACATCCCAAACAGACAAAAATTCCACTTGCTCTTTGCTTTGGGCATATTGCGCCATCATTTGATTTAAAATGACATAGTTTTCCTTTTTGGACCAGCGACTTGGGCTGGGTTTGGCACTGATCAATACCACCTCTGTATAAGGATTAATCACCTGAATTCTGGAAACAATATTGTCCAATGACTCCATGATTTGCGATACATTAACGTCTGCCCAGATATCATTATCACCTTCATAAATGAAGACTTTTTTGGGTTCAAAACGGATGACAAGAGGAAATAGATGTTTCTCCAAATCTGAAGCCTTAGATCCGCCAAATCCGGTATTGATGATGTTTCGATTTGGAAATTCCTCTTTTAAACTTTGCCAAAAACGAATACTGGAACTTCCGGTGAAAACAATTCCTCCCGGTTCCCAACCTGCATTGTCTATTCTTTCTGAGATTGCCTTTACTTCTTGCTCAAAAGGAACAACTTGGGCAAAAAGCACTTCGGCTTTTACAAAGAATACCAAAAAGAATAGGAAGAGAATCTGGCTAATTTTCATGGGTTTTAAAATTGTGGGTGGGAATGAATTGTGAAATCTTTCAAATCTGAAATAAACACCTCAAAATTGATCTTTTTTACAGAATAAACATACGGGGAAAATTCACATGCTCAAAACCGTTCACCAAGTGGACGATTCCGCACAGAGCGAACGAACCCGAGTTCTGTCCTGTAATTTTGTACAGAGGATTAAAATATGGCTTTCTATCCCATTTTAGGGGATTTCTGTCACAGGTAAGCCTTTGACCATCCCTGATTTTCCTATTCACTTACTTTTGGAGTGGTTTCTGCGTTTAAAAAGAGAACTCAAGCAATCATTCCTATCATGCAGCAACTCACCCGTTTTTTCTGGTT
Organism: Algoriphagus sp. NBT04N3; assembly: GCF_019443765.1. Taxonomy (NCBI): domain Bacteria; kingdom Pseudomonadati; phylum Bacteroidota; class Cytophagia; order Cytophagales; family Cyclobacteriaceae; genus Algoriphagus; species Algoriphagus sp. NBT04N3. The sequence goes on along the minus strand of NZ_CP048415.1, from coordinate 2,930,436 downwards.
TTGTAGCGGAGCTAATTTCTCCATTCTCAAACGAACTCCCACTGAATCAAATAAATATGTAGGAATTGGCGCCACAGTCTTTTTTACAGGAGTGTTGGCGGCCTTGGCTGCAGGCTATGCTTTGTTCACGGTTTTTCAGTCCATTTGGCCTGCCATCGGGTTCGGATTCCTTTGGGGTTTGATGATTTTTAATTTGGATAGGTTTATCGTGTCCAGTATGCGTAAAAAACAAAATGCCTGGGCTGAATGGAAGTTGGCGATTCCCCGATTAGTATTAGCAGTATTATTGGCCTTAGTCATTTCCAAACCTCTTGAACTGAAGATGTTTGAAAGGGAAATAAACCGGAAATTGGATGAGAAAAAAACTGAGTTTATCGCTGAGTCCAAAGCCAATTTGGCTAAAGGTTTTCCGGAGATTCAGGAATTGGAAGCAAAAATTGATACATTAAAGTCTGAGGTTGCTTCAGCTGAGTCTTTTAGGGATCAGTTGCAAAAAGAGTACGATGCTGAGCGCTTTGGTGAAAAAACAAGCGGTACCAGTGGGATAGTAGGACTGGGAACCAATGCCAAGAAAAAAGAGCAGCAGTTGGATGCAGCCCAGGAGGCTTTAAATAGTTTGAGGGCAAGGAATCAAATTCGCATCGATACTATCGAAGCTCAAATTCGAGAATTTATGGCTTTGCGACAGCAGGAATTTGAAAAGCAACAACCTGGAATTGAGAATTTTGATGGTTTGGCTGCCCGGATGGATGCTTTGTCCCAACTGACTGAAGAAAGTCAGGCCATGGCTACTGCCAATATTTTTATCATGCTATTGTTCATTGCAATCGAGACTGCTCCGATTTTTGTGAAATTGATTTCCAATAGAGGCCCATATGATGAAATTCTGGAATTGCACGAGGATAAGGTGATCCTGTTTAAAGGGGAGAAATGGACCTTTGCCAAGGGGGAATCAGATGCCAGAGTAGATTACTTTCAAGGTACTCATACCTTTGCAAATGAGTTAAGGAAAGAACAAACTAACAAGAAAAATAAAGCACTCTTGGATATTGATTGATTACGACTTAAAAGGCACTTCTACAGGAAAAATTTCTCCAACACATCCCCTACATAAAAAGCGACCACAGCTGCTAAAAGACCCAATGACAGGGTTTCGCTAATACTTCGCAAGGCTGATGTTTGATTGACTATGCCTTTTAGCCAACCCACTATAACAAAGGCTAAGCCTGTCAAAATGCTGGTCCAAAGAAAGATGTCTTGATCTATGGGTATGAAAAAATCCCACAGATAAACCATCAAGGGAATAAATCCCACCAGTATAAATGATAGTAAGGTAGCCAGACCTATTTTGAAAGGGCTTTTACTTTCTTTCATCATGCCCAGCTCATCTTTCATCATCTCTGCCACCCAAAGGTCTTTATCAGAGCAGATATGGTTCACAATTTTGTCCAAAAGCTCTCCTTTGAATCCTTTTTCCCGATAAATCTCAGCGATTTCCTCTCGTTCTAAATCAGGGAGATTTTCTATTTCCCAATATTCGATTTTCTCGTGTTTGTTAAAATTATCTCTCTCACTTTTCGCTGAGAGATAAGCGCCTACAGACATGGAAAAGCCGTCTGCAAACAAATTAGCGAAGCCAAGAATAATCAAGATTCCCGCATCCAAATTCGCTCCGTATCCACCAGCCACGACGGCAAAAGTGGTGACTGCACCATCGATTCCTCCGTAGACAAATTCCCTTAAATACTCCTGTAGCTTACCAAATTTTCTGTTTTGATGATGGATTACTTTTTCCATATTATCTGAGATTCTTTAAGAAAAACTCTTTGACATTTTCACCCATAACTGCTCTAATCTCAGTTTTGGTAAATCCTTCTTTAAGCAGGCCTTCTACAATCAGAGGCAAGCCTGTAATATCAAAAGGAACCGCCACAGAACCATCATAATCAGAGCCTAAGGCCACATATTCAATGCCCACCAAATCTCTAATATGCTTGATAGAGGCAATAATATTAGGGAGCTCAGGCTCTCCAACTGCCATGTCAAAAAATGCAACGCCTATAATCCCTCCCTTTTCCGCTATTTTTTTGATTTGTTCGTCACTGAGATTTCGTTGTGAGTCTAAGACGGCCCGTACACCGGTGTGGGATACAATAACCGGCTGTGTGCTAATAGCCAATACGTCATCAACGATGGCAGGAGAGGAGTGAGCCAGATCGACAAATATTCCCAAGTCATTCATCCTTCTAACAGCCGCCTTTCCAAACTCGGTTAAACCGTCCCCGCTCTCACCGTGGGCAGAGCCTCCTAATTCATTGTCAAAGAAATGAGTTGGTCCTATCATGCGAACTCCTGCTTCAAATACCCGATCGATATTTAAAAGATCGCCTTCCAAAGCATGAGCCCCTTCTATCCCTAGCATGGCTCCAATGGTGTTTTTATCCTCAGCTCTAAGGGTTAAGAGTTTTTGTAAATCAGCTTTTGACTGGATGAAAATTGTCCTTCCGTCTTTACTGATAAAATCATTTAAATCACTGCTTTGAGATAAAGTCCTATTGATTAAGCTAAACCAATTGAATGGGCTTTCACCTTTGACAATGGTTAATGGAGTAATATTATCAAAAGTCTCAGCACTGTTTTGCTGCATATTTTGACCTGATGGGGATTTGGAGACTATAGTAAACATTTCGAAGGCCACATTAGCCTCTCGCATTCTTGGGAAATCCACGTGCCCTCTGTCGCCTCTTTCGGTAAGATCTCTTCCCCAAAGCAAAGCATCACAATGGAGGTCTGCGATGAAATCCAAGCTATCATAGAATGCCTGAGCTTCATCTGAAACTAGATAAGGCCCACTGGATTTTACCGGGTTTCTTTCATTTTCTATGTAGGAAGGGATAGTGGAGATTGCGATTACATACAGTAAAAAGAGAGCAAGTAGGGCGATCAGTATTTTTTTCATAGTTGTTGGGGAATCCTTTTTTTAAGATACTAAAAATTAATCCTTTGAAAGAAGCGAATGAAATCCATTAATTCTACTTTTCTTATTTCAATTCAAATTCATTTCAATTTTTCTTCACATGGGATCAGAAAAATAATTTATGGAGGAGCAACCAAGTATATTCAAAAAAAAAATGAAAAATTTTTTACTGATTTTGTGCCAAATATTTAAATTTTATTAAGTTTAAGAAATTTTGGTATTCATAAAAGTTACTCAACCCAGCTGTTTACCAAAGTTTATTTGGTTTTACTTAATCAACAATAGACCCTGATTGAGAGCTTGTTTTCGAACAAGCTCTCTTTTTTTTAACTAGTTCTAAACCACATTTTGTTGAGATTTAAAAAACAGGTTTAAAAATTAAGCTTAGCCTCTTGTTTTTTTGTAAAAGTTGAAAAAATCGGTTTCTCACCCTAAGGTTTCGTCAAGAAATATATTCTTTTGTTTTTGATCGGTTAAAAAGAAAAACCTTCTCAAATATTTCGAGAAGGTCTTTACATAGATAACCCTTTAATCCAATGAATTTTGAAAAACTCTCCTGAAGAGTTAAAAATCTCCATTCATTTTTAAATTTGCGCAATATTCAATACACTGTCAGTGATTCATGTCACGGTTTTATCTTCTATTAAAGCCTTGGTAAGTTTTTCTTGCCGTAGTTGATAGCTGAAAAAATCTAGAATTCTCTTTCGCGCAAGAATAGATTTTTCTTTCGGGTTTTCCAGCAAAAATTGAGAAAGTAAGTCTTGCAGTAAGGCTAAGTCTTTTTGGGGCAAAATCAAGCCCGTAGAATCAATAATTTCTGGAATTGCACCTACTGCGCTGCCTATAGGTATGCAGCCACATGCCATAGCTTCTCCCAGCGAGTTGGGAAATCCTTCAGAAGTGGACAATTGAAGGTAATAGCGATGGGTGTTGTAGGCTTCTACCAGGTCTTGAGCTTTCATTTTGCCAAAGACCTTGATATTGGGCAATGAGCTTTTGTAGTTTGAGTCTCCAATTAAAGTGAAGCTCCATTCTGGATGATTTTTGGCAAGTTCTTCTATCAAATCATAGCCTTTGACAATAGCTCGGGAAGGATTGGAAGTGCCTGTAGCTACTGAAATAAAGCTCAAAGGTTCTTTTGTTTTCCCAATGTCCCTCCAAAATTCCGTATCGAAGCCATTTGGGATTACTTGAACGGGAGTTTGAAGATCTGGTATCAGGTTTAATAGGCCTTGTTTGGGACTGATTCTAGAATCATAGGTATAATTTTGCTTGATCAATGCATCTGCTACCGGCAATATCAAGGAGCAGTTTTTAAAGGAATAAGTGGTAGCCTTTCTCAACCACTTTTTTCTAAAATTGCCATAACCTATTTCGGGCATGTTAATACAATCCATGCCTCCTGCCTGAATGATGCAACGTATCTTAAATATTTTTCCAAACCATACAGGTAGTACAGAATGATATCCTCCAAAAAAGCATAAATACTGACTGGTTTTAGGTAAAAACCATAACAATTGAAAAAACTGAATGAAGAAGTAGAAGGGGAGTTTAATTGGGCTTTGGGTAAACTCTAGGCTTTTGATATTTGCGACCGGGCGGATCATTTCCAGATCTCGGTCGGTAAATGCTGTGCGGATAGGGTAGGTAAAGAGGATCATTTTTCCTCCAAAAGTTTTTTGCCTTCTTTCTTTAAGATTGGAAAGTTCTCATTGATGACCTTGACTATAGTCTCATAAGTTATTGCTCCATATTCATGGGCAATATAATTTCTAGCACTGATTATTTTCCTTGTATCCGAAATGGCAATTGAAGGCGATGTTTTAATAAGTTTTTTCGTCGCTTCACCGATAATTTCCAACTCTCGCTCTACTGCGCGAATAGTTTTTATATCTTCTAACAAGGATTCTAAAGTCACTACTTTTCCTTCAAAAAATTGTTCTACCTCCTCAATATAAGTAAGAATGTCAAAAAGGTAGGTTTTTATTTTTCTATCCATAGATCAATTCTTTGGTTTCATCCACCTCATCTCTAAAATATGGATTACGGATAGCGTCATATTCAATTAAATCAACTTCTCTCCCAAGAAGGTCTTCTAATGCAAATTGCAATTCGAAATAGTTGCTGGCAAAATCCGAAATATCATGTCTTTCAAAGTCTACCAAAAAATCGACATCGCTTTCTTCATTGAAAACCGAATTAAGAGCCGAACCAAAAGCATAAAGCTTTGCTACTTTGTGTTTTTGACAAAGGTTTATAATGGCTTCGATATTTGCTTCTAAAAGCTCCATTAATCAAATATAGTCTTATTACATTTAAACAAAAAAAGACTCAAATTTAGATTTTGAGTCCTTTTATTTAGCGTTTATAGCGACTTAGATTACCAAATTCACAATCTTACCCGGTACAACAATGATCTTTTTCGGGGTTTTCCCTTCCAGCCATTTTTGAACTGTTTCATCTGCCAAAGCCTCTTTTTCAATAGCTTCTTTGCTAAGGTCTAAAGATAGGTTGATCTTGGCACGCATCTTTCCATTGATCATTACAGGATACTCAAAGCTGCTTTCAACCAAAAACTCCTCTTTAAACTCAGGGAATTTAGCTTCGGTAATCGATCCAACATGACCTAGTAATGACCAGAGTTCCTCGGCAATGTGAGGAGCGTACGGCGAAACCAAAATAGCCAAAGGTTCTAATATTTCACGCTTATTGCATTTCAGTGATGTCAATTCATTGACACAGATCATAAAGCTAGAAACGGAGGTGTTAAAAGAGAAATTAGCCATATCCTCTTCCATCTTCTTGATGGTTTTGTGCAAGGTTTTCAGCTCTTCCTTGCTTGCTTTTGCATCAGAAACTTCAAATTCTCCTTTTCCATTGTGGTAAAGGTTCCAGAGCTTTCTCAAAAACTTGAACACCCCGTCAATACCGTTGGTATTCCAAGGCTTGAACTGCTCCAAAGGCCCTAAGAACATCTCATACAGCCTTAAGGTATCAGCTCCATAACGCTCAATGATATCATCCGGATTGACTACATTGTACTTGGATTTAGACATTTTCTCTACTTCTGCTCCGCAGAGATATTTGCCGTCTTCCAGGATAAACTCAGCATCTGCCAAATCTGGTCTCCAGGCTTTGAATTTATCCAGGTTCAATTGGTCATTATGAACAATATTGACATCCACATGCATGGCTGATGTGTCATATTGATCTTTTAATCCATGAGAGACAAAGGTGTTGCTTCCTTTCAACCTGTAAACAAAATTGGATCTACCCTGAATCATCCCTTGATTGATCATTTTTTGGAAAGGCTCGTCAATACTCACCACTCCTAAATCATACAAGAATTTGGTCCAGAATCTGGAATATAATAGGTGTCCCGTGGCATGTTCTGACCCTCCTATATACAGGTCAACAGAACCCCAATAGTCAGTTTTGCTTTTATCAGCAAAAACTGCATCGTTTTTCGGATCCATGTATCGGAAAAAATACCAGCTCGAGCCCGCCCAACCAGGCATGGTAGAAAGCTCCAGCGGATATTCTCCATCTGCAGTTTTATAAGTCCAATCTTTGGCTCTTCCCAAAGGCGGCTCTCCATCTTCTGTTGGTAAATACTTATCTACTTCAGGCAGTACTAAAGGAAGGTCCTTTTCATCAATTAAGTAGGGAAGTCCGTCTTTGAAATAAACTGGAAGTGGCTCTCCCCAATAGCGTTGACGGGTAAAAATTGCATCCCGCATTCTGTATTGGATTTTTCCTTTTCCAATTCCTTTTTCTTCCAAAAAGGCGATGGCTTTTTCCATAGCATCTTTCATATACAATCCAGAAATGAATCCAGAATTGATAATCAAGCCTCCTTTTCCGGGGAAAGATCCGTTTTCCATGGAACCCTCAATTACTTGACGAATTTCCAAGCCAAAATGCTTAGCGAAGTTGTAATCTCGCTCATCATGAGCAGGTACTGCCATGACAGCGCCCGTTCCATAACCTGCCAAAACATAGTCCGCCACCCAAATTTGGATTTCTTCTCCATTGAAAGGGTTGATAGCGTAGGAACCCGTAAAGGCTCCGGATATAGTTTTGACATCACTCATTCGCTCTCGCTCGGAGCGATTTTTTGCTACTTGAATATAGGCTTCAGCAGTTTCGCGCTGATCTTCAGTAATCAGCTCAGCCGCCAAATCAGATTCAGGTGCCAAAGCCAAATAAGTTACCCCATAGATGGTGTCTACGCGGGTTGTAAAAACCTTGATTTGATGATCAGATCCTTTGACTTGAAAAAGCACTTCCGCACCGATGGATTTTCCAATCCAATTTCGTTGCATTTCTTTGATGGGTTCTGCCCAGTCTACTTTCTCCAATCCCTGCAATAACCTATCCGCATAAGCAGTGATTCGCATGGACCACTGCATCATCTTTTTTCGCTCTACGGGGTGACCGCCTCTTTCAGAAAAACCATCCTTCACTTCATCATTTGAAAGTACGGTTCCTAGAGCAGGACACCAGTTGACGGTAGTTTCTGCCAAGAATGTCAATCTATATTTAAGTAGAACTTCTTGTTTCTCTTTTTCTGAAAAACCTGCCCAATCGGAAGCTGAAAAAGTAGGAGTATCCTCATCGCATACAGCAGATATCCGGGTGTTTCCTTCTTTTTCAAATTGGGATACCAAAGAATCTATAGAAAGTGCTTTGTCAGCTTTCAGATCATAATAGCTATTGAATAGCTGCATAAAAATCCACTGAGTCCATTTGTAATAGGATGGATCAGAAGTACGAACTTCTCTTTCCCAGTCAAATGCAAAGCCTATGTTTTTTAGCTGCTCGGTGTAACGAGCGATGTTCTGCTCGGTTGTGATAGCCGGATGTTGTCCAGTCTGGATTGCATATTGTTCGGCTGGTAATCCGAAAGAATCATAGCCCATAGGATGCAGGACATTGAATCCTTTCAGTATCTTAAATCTGCTGACGATGTCTGAAGCGATATAACCCAGTGGATGGCCTACATGCAAGCCCGCACCTGAAGGGTAGGGAAACATGTCCAGAGAATAGAATTTGGGACGATTGGGATCGACTTCTGCATGAAAGGTTCCTTTTTCTTTCCAGAAGCCTTGCCACTTCTGCTCTATTTCCCTGAAATTATACTCCGCCATGATTAATTATTTCTTGATTTTTTAGCTAAACGCCTGCAAAAATAGAAAATTCAGGCGGGTTTGGTAATCAATTTTCTAATTCCTCTTGCACTTATCATTTTCCATCCGTCAATTTTTTGATAGAGAGTTTCCTGTTTTTATTAATTTCAGCAAGCTAACCATCAACCTTATGAAATGCACATGAGGAAAAATCTCACACAGGGAGATGATTATCCTGGGCATTCCATCTGACCTCTAAAAAACAAATTAAAAACAGATGAAAAGTAAATTATTGATAATGTCCGCTGCATTGATCTTTTGCAGCCAGATAACTTTTGCACAAAAGAAATATTCTCAAAAACAAATTGATGCCCTTAAAGCTGAAGTAAGCCAATTGGTACAGGAAAATCATAAAATGAGCCAAGTAATGGTGGATAAAATTTTCAGTTTTGCCGAATTAGGCTTTCATGAAGTGGAATCGTCCAAATACTTAACCAGTATTCTGGAAGAAAATGGATTTACCATAGAAAAAGGAGTGAGTGGGATACCTACTGCTTGGTTTGCAACATGGAAAAATGGGGAAGGCCCGGTTATCGCCTTGGGTTCAGACGTAGACTGTATTCCAAAAGCCTCTCAATACCCCGGAGTAGCTTATCATAAGCCCATGGTGGAGGGGGCTCCAGGCCATGGAGAGGGACACAATGCAGGAATTCCTTTAAATATTACTGCTGCTCTGGCGGTGAAGAAAATCATGGAGCGTGAAAAAATTGGAGGTACATTAATCTTATGGCCCGGAATTGCTGAAGAGCTGGTTGCAGCCAAAGCTTGGTATACCAGAGATGGTCTGTTTGATAATGTTGACCTATGTATTTTCACCCATGTTGGCAATAATTTGGGAGTAAGTTGGGGACAATCCTCAGGCACTGGATTAATCTCTGTGGAGTATACTTTTTCAGGTGAAGCAGCTCATTCTGCCGGTTCTCCATGGAGAGGCAGAAGTGCCTTGGATGCAGCCGAATTGATGAATATAGGTTGGAACTATAAAAGAGAGCATTTGCATCCTTTGAAAAGGTCTCATTCCATTTTTACAGATGGAGGAGATCAACCTAATGTAGTGCCTTCCAAGGCTTCTATTTGGTACTATTTCCGCGATGTGACTTATGAAGGAATTATGGAAATGTATGAAACGGCCAATAAAATGGCTGAGGGTGCTGCATTGATGACTGAAACGGAAGTTAGCAGTAAGATTTTGGGTACTGCCTGGCCGAGGCATTTCAATAAGGTGATTGCAGAACAGATGTACCAAAATATATTGAAAGTTGGATTGCCAGAGTGGTCAGAGGAGGATCAAATGCTGGCTAAAGCTGTTCAGGAAGAGGTAGGATCCTCCAGAGAAAATGGATTACCTACAAAGCTGGATACTTTGGGTTTACCTGTAACCCAACCTGTTTCTGGTGGTTCGGATGATATTGGGGATGTATCATGGGTCGTGCCTACTGTTACATTGAGATTTCCTTCTAATATCCCTGGGCTTCAAGGACATCATTGGAGTAATGCCATAGCTATGGCAACGCCGATTGCTCACAAAGGAGTGACTCAAGGGGCAAAAGCTGAGGCAATGACTATTTTGGATTTCCTTCTTAAGCCAGAATTGGTGGATCAAGCTTGGGATTATTTTAAAAATGTCCAGACAAAGGAGACCCAATACAAGCCGATGATTACTGCTGATGATGCTCCTCCAATTTATCTGAATACAGAAATCATGAATCGTTTCAAGCCTGAGTTGCAAAAGTTTTACTACGATGAGACCAAGTTTGATACTTATCTGGAACAATTAGGCGTAAAGTATCCAACAGTGAAGAAAGACTAGGAATTTCTTGTCTAAAGAAAAACAAATCAGAACCGTTAACTGAATCAATGTTTTGAAAAAATGCTAATTTAATAGTATGAATATCCGCTTTCTTATCAGTAAGAAGAAGAATATGGCTTAGTATTAACTGGAAGGGTCAGAACCCCGAAGCTTCGGACATCGGTCATCGGTCTTCCATTCGGCCAAGCAAAGAATATATGGTAACTGGCTAATTTGCGGATAATCAGATTTAAAAGTGTAATTAACTGATAATCCATGGATTCAGAACATCATTCGATAGTAATTCGTGAGGCCTCATTGGAAGAAATTCTTTCGGTTCATCGTGAGATACCAGAATTTCAGGGTGAGGTCTCATTGGATTTTTATAAAAATAGATTGGGTAACAAGTCTTATTTAGCCTTGGTAGCAGAATTGGAAGGGGAATTATTAGGGTTCAAAATTGGCTACGAGGGAGAGAATCCAAAAATATTTTATTCCTGGATGGGAGGAGTGAAGCCAGAGTTTAGAAAAATGAGAATCGCTGAATCTTTGGCAGATTATCAGGAAAAATGGGCTCTTGAAAAAGGGTTTGATACCGTTTATTTCAAAACAAGAAACCGCTTTTCAGACATGATCAATTTCGCTTTTAAAAGAGGTTTTCAGATAGTAGATTTTTTTAGAAAAGGGGAAGTGGAGGATTTCAGGATTGTGATGATGAAAAAACTGGATGGTTCAAAGATTGAATTTTAGTAGTCTTCTCCATCATATTCAAAACTTAGCTTTACCTTTGTGAGATAATTAACCAGCGGTCGAATCACCCGCTTTACCAAAAATTCAAATGACTACTCAAGAATTGGTGGCCTCAGGCCTACAGCTTCCAGTCATGGAAGCTTTTTACACTATCCAAGGAGAAGGACGATTTACCGGAACACCCGCATATTTTATCAGACTGGGAGGTTGTGATGTGGGCTGCGTTTGGTGCGATGTTAAGGAATCATGGGAAGCAGGGAAATGGCCGGTATTAGCTATTGAAGAAATAGTAGAAGAGGCTGTAAAATATCCTGGAAGATTAGTGGTGATTACCGGAGGAGAGCCATTGATGTATGATTTAGATCCTTTAACCCGTCTTTTGAAAGAAAATGGCTTTACTACCAATATTGAGACATCAGGGGCGCATCCTTTTTCAGGAGATTTTGACTGGGTATGTTTTTCTCCAAAAAAATTCAAGAAGCCTCACGCGTCCATTTATTCAGAGGCTGATGAACTGAAAGTGGTAATTTTTCATCAAAGTGATTTCAAATTTGCAGAAGAACATGCTGCATTGGTGAATAAAAGTTGCGAGTTAAGGCTACAACCAGAGTGGGGTAAGGCTGAAAAATTCACTTCTGAGATCATAAACTATGTGAAAAATCATCCAACTTGGAATATTTCCCTACAAACTCATAAATTTATGGATATTCCATAAGTTCATGCGCCCTGTTTTAGTAGGAATTCTTCTTTTGTTATTGACTTCCCATGCATTTGCACAGGATTTTTCCATTATTGATGGGCGGGCAATTCGTTTTTACAAGGAAGGAGAGCAGCTAATTTTGGAAAGGAGATATGATGCTGCCTTAGAAAAATTCAAGGATGCGATCAATCGAGAGGCATCTTTTTTGGAAGCCTACGTCAAAATGTCTCAGCTCTTGATTACCATGGGGAATTTGGAAGAGGCCGAAAGAGTAGCTGAGTCTGGAAGATCCAGATTGAGTGGGAAAAATGCAACGCCTAAGCACAGTGCTGACATTGGCTGGGTTTTCTCCAACATTTATTTGCAAAAAGGAGAATTCGAAAAAGCCTACAAGCAGTTTGAAGCCATAGATCCTTTATTGGATGATTCCTTTCGCTCTCATGTTTATTATAAAGAGATGAAAACCCAGATGGAATTTCTCAAAACTCAATTGGGAAAATCCATGTCCATAGAAAAGGAAAAACTCGAGGCTCCTCTAAACCAATTTCAATTGCAATACTTTCCTGTCTTAACTGCGGATGGGAAGCAGATTCTTTTTACCAAAAGAGATGGTACGGGCAATTATGATAAAGAAGATATTTTTACCTCCTTTTTAAGCGAGTCAGACGAATGGTCTGTTCCCAGAAGTATAGCATCGACGATCAACTCACAATACAATGAGGGAACTTGCTCGGTAACCGCAGACGGAAATATTCTTATTTACACTTCATGTGATGCGCCTGATTCTGAAGGCAGCTGTGATTTATATGTAGCCTATAAGGTCAACGGAACTTGGCAGAGGCCCAGAAATATGGGTAAAAAGGTGAATTCAAGGTCCTGGGATTCCCAGCCATCCTTGTCGGCCGATGGTCGAATCCTGTTTTTCTCTTCTAATAGAAAAGGTGGCTATGGAGGAAATGATATATGGTATTCAGTCAGATTAGCTGATGGGAGTTGGGCTGAAGCCAAAAATCTTGGGGAAACTGTCAATACACCTAAGGATGAGATTTCACCTTTTATGTTTTTTAATAATGAAATCTTGTTTTTTGCTTCAGACGGTCATCAGGGTTTCGGAGGGATGGACATATTCTTATCCCGAGTAAAGGATGGAAAGTTTACCAAACCCGAAAATCTAGGTCTACCTATCAATGATCAACTAGATCAAGTTGCCTTGTTTATTACAGCTCAAAAAGACTATGCATATTTCACGGAGCTAGCGAGTTCAGAAAATGGTAGAGATAGGTCCTTATTGTATAGATTCAAATTCCCGAAGGATATATATCTAGGCGAAAACCTGACTGTTACAGGCGGGAGAGTTTTTAATTCTAAAACAGGAGATCCGATAGATGCTACTCTTTCCTTGGTTTCGCTAACGAATGACAGTACGCTTTATGAATTTAAAGCTGATGGTAAAACGGGTGAATTTATGATGCTTTATCCTGAAAAGTCAATTTCAGGTCTATATGTGGAGAAGAAAGGGTACCTGCCGAAGATTTATAATGTAGAAAGAGACAAGCTTCAAAATGTAAAGGATTTGGAGGTACAATTGACTCCGGTTGCTTCAGGTGAGGAGTTTGTTTTTGAAAATGTATTTTTTGATTTCGATAAATATAATCTGAAGCAAGAGTCCATGTCTTCTCTGAAGCGATTGGTGAAGTTTCTCAATGAAAACCCCAATGTTAATATCATGGTTACCGGCCACACTGACAACGTGGGTTCTTCCGCATATAATCAAACACTCAGCTTGCAAAGAGCTAAGAGTGTTCAGGATTATTTGATCCAAAATGGAATGCATCCGGGTAGGGTTTTGGTGGAAGGAAAAGGAGATAAAGAACCGATGGTTCCAAATACCAATGCTCAAAATCAAGCCTTAAACAGGAGGATTACTATACGAGTTTTGTGATTTTTTGAATCGTATAGCCCTAAGTTGATTTGCTCGTAATTGCAGAATAAAATTCTGTATTAGCGAGAAAAAACAAATACTATTTATCAGCTTTAAAATACTGTATTAGCTATATTTTTCATTTATTATAATATGCAATTTTTAATATTTAATAAACCTTATTTCATATCTAAATAATTTTGCGAAAAATTAAAAAAGGGCAATAAAAATTGGAATTGTATTTTTTTTCTTAAATTTTTTAGACAAATTTAAGATTTAGTATTAAAAATTAACTTTTGTTAACATTGAGATAATGTATCTAATTCAGAATTAAATATCACATATGATATTTATTCCAAAATTAATTCTGAAATTATCTTTTTTATCAAATTCTGAACGTACTTTTTATTATAAACAATTCTAAATTTTATGGGTAGTGCTCTTGGGATATTCAAAGATATCGGATATCATTGAACTTATTTTAAACCATAATCAAACCAAATATGAGGAAAGTTTTACTTCTAGGACTCATGCTGTTTTTGGGAAGTGCGGTAGCATTTGCCCAAAATCGTGTGATTACTGGTACTGTTACCTCAACCGAGGATAACTTGGGAGTACCAGGAGCGACTGTTCTGGTAAAGGGAACTACGATTGGTACTGCCACCGACTTGGATGGTAATTATTCAATCAGTGTTCCAGCCGGAAGCAATGTTTTGGTCTTTAGCTTTGTAGGCTTAAGACAGCAGGAAGTGAGCATCGGAAACAGAACTACCATCAATGTAGCTTTGGAGCCAGATGTTCAAGCTCTTTCTGAATTCGTGATCACATCATACGGTGATCAGTCGAAAAGAGAAATTACAGGTGCGATTGCGTCTGTGAAAGGTGAGGTTTTCGAAAACCTGCCTGTTCAATCATTTGACCGTGCAATGCAAGGTCGAATTGCGGGTGTTCAGGTGACTTCGACTTCTGGAGCTCCAGGAGGTACTTTGAACGTTCGAATTCGAGGCGTAGGTTCGATCAACGCAGGAAATGATCCACTTTATATCGTTGACGGTGTGCAGGTGGCTTCAGGATCCTTGTCTGGTCAGGGACCTCAAAATGCCTTGGCATCTATCAATCCAAATGACATTGAGTCAATTGAAGTATTGAAGGATGCTGCAGCTGCTTCCATTTACGGTGCTCAGGCAGCCAATGGTGTTGTATTGATCACTACTAAAAAAGGGAAAAAGGGTGTAACTAAAACAAAAATCACTGCTCAGGAAGGTATAGTACAACCTTTGAATCTATATGAGGTGATGAATGCTACTCAGTTGGCTACAATCAAGCGTGATGCTTACATTAACGCCGGATTGAATCCAGCAAACGCGGCTGCTACTTATGGAAACCCTGAGGATCCAAACTTACAGTCTTATGACTGGGTAGACGAGTTGTACAGACAAGGTAGACTTTCTGTTTATGACGTTTCAGTATCAGGAGGTGATGAAAAGACTAATTTCTATCTTTCTGGATCTTACACTAACCAAGAAGGTCAAATTATTGAGTCTAGCTATGAAAGAGCAACTGGTCGTTTGAATGTGACTCACAGACCAAACAAAAAGTTGACTGTCGCTGCCAACCTTTCTTTGGCATACCAAAGAACATTGGGAACCATTGCAAATGGTAACTTCGTGAATGGTCCTTTCTCTGCTGGTTTTACCATGAGACCTAATGTACCTATCTACAATGAAGATGGTTCATTCAAAGCAGATTATCCTTCTAACCATAACTTCGGTTACAACATCGTGCAAGGTGTTTATGAAGAATTGAGGAGAGGTACTTCAGTTCAGACTGTTTCTAACTTGCAAGCGAATTATCAGATCACTCCTTGGTTGAGCTGGACATCTTATTTTGGTTTGGACTTCTCTGACAATAGAGATGAAAACAACAGACCATCTACAATTCCAGTATTCTCTTCTTTTGGTGGTCAGTCTTTTTATGCCGATAGAAGAAACAATAACTTCAACACCAACCATAACTTGAATTTCAACAAGAAATTCGGTGATGTACATACTATTACCGGTTTGGCTGGTTATGAATATAAAGGATTCCAATCTGAAGAGACTACAGCAACTGGTCGTGGATTTGCTAATCCAACTTTGAGATATCTTCAAAATGCTGCGACTCCTTTCGCAGTAGGAGGTTTCTTTACTGAATTCAAAAGAATCGGTGTATTTGGAAACGTGAAATATAACTACGATGACAGATACGATGCTGAATTCACAATCAGAAGAGACGGTCACTCAAGATTTGGTGCTCAAAACCAGTGGGGTACATTTGGAGCTGCTTCAGTAGGATGGAGAGTTTCTTCTGAATCTTTTATGCAAGATTTGACTTGGTTGGACAACTTAAGAGTTAGAGCATCTTTCGGTATCACAGGTAACTCTGATATCGCAAACTTCGCTTCAAGAACCCTTGTAGGAAACACTGGACAATATTTAGGTTCAGGTTCCTTAGGTCTTTCTCAGTTGGGTAACGATCTATTGACTTGGGAAGAGTCTAAGACTATCAACTTAGGTGTTGACTGGACTATTTTCAATGGTAGATTGATCGGTACAGTTGATTTCTGGAGAAAGGACTCTGAATCATTGTTATTTGACACACCTCTTCCAATTGATTCAGGATTTGGAAGTATTACGAGAAATACAGGCTCCGTAAGAAATCAAGGGATTGATATTGATTTGCAGACTGTGAACGTTGTATCTGGAAAATTCCAGTGGAATACAGGATTCAACATCACATTCTTGGAGAATGAATTAAGAGAGTTATATGATGGACGAGATAGAATTGGAAATGATCTTATTGTAGGTAGACCAATTTCATTCTGGTATACTCATAGATTCTTGGGTGTTAACCCAGCAAATGGTAGAGCAATGTACGATGATGCGAATGGAGGATATACCTACATCGTAGGTGAATCAACTCTTCAATACATCGGAAGTGGATTGCCAACTAGCTATGGTGGTTTATCAAACACTTTCTCTTATGGTCCTGTGTCTTTGGAGGTATTCTTCCAAGGTCAATTTGGAAACTTAGCTGGAAACCAGGATATGTTTAACCTTGAAGATTGGGGAGCATCTACTGGTAACTTAAGAACTAACCAGTTGAGCTATTGGAAGCAGCCAGGTGATATCACTACTGTAGGTCGTCCTTACGAAGGTGGTCAGGCTCCAGGAACTTCAAATATTGATACTTTCTCTACTCGATTCTTAAGTGATGGTGGATATATAAGATTGAAGCAAGTGACATTGAACTATGTACTTCCAAGTGCTGCTGCACAGAAAATTGGAATGCAAGGACTGAGCGCTTTCGTTCAAGGCTTGAACTTGGCCACATTTACGAAGTATACTGGTCAGGATCCAGAAGTTGTGGGTATTAGAGAATTTGTATCAATTGGACGTTTCCCGAATGCGAGACAGTTCTCAGCAGGTTTAACCTTAACCTTCTAATTTGAATATAGCTATGAAAAATATATTTAGAATAATGGTATTTGGTGGTGCTCTAGTAGCAGCATCTTGTACTGATCTAGAAACAACTCCTAGACAAAGCTTAACTCCAGGCACTGCTCTAGCAGATGCAAATGGATACGAATCATTGGCTTTGTCAATGTATGGAAGAGCAAGAGCTTTTGGTTATTACGGTCAAAATATGATGATAGAGCCTGAAATTTTAGCAGATAATTTAAGGATAATAGCTAATACAGGCAGATATATTGGCGAAGAGGCTAATGCAGATAGAGCCCATTTTAATCTATGGGATTTTAATCCTAACAACAACTCATTCAGAGGTGTTTATGCTGGGATCAATGATGCAAATATTGTTTTAGCCGGAATTGAAAATGTGCCAGGGCAGGAGTCCTTAAAAAATAGAGTGAAAGGCGAAGCCCACTTTATGAGAGCTTTGTTCTATTTCGATTTGGCAAGGGTGTATGGTTATGAGCCAGGTAAAGAAGTGAATGGCTGGGATAAATCAGTTATATTGAGAACTGAGCCTACTTTAGGTTTCTCTAATGCTGATTTCAGAGCTAGAGCTACAAACCGTCAGGTTTATGATCAAATTATCTCTGATTTGCAAGCGGCTGTTAACTTGTTGCCAACAGCTACTCTAAGAAATGCTTCAGTTTATAGAGCAAGTAGAGGTGCTGCACAGGCATTGCTAGCTAGAGTTTACTTATATGACTCTAAGTTTGCTGAGGCTGCTGCTTCTGCATCAGCTGCAATGGCTTCTTTCGGAATCACTGATGACGGAACAGGCTTAGCGACACCAGCTAATTATATTTCTGGATTCTCTACTGCCCCTAACCCTGAATCTTTATTCGAAATTGAGATTCGTTCTAATGACTGGTCTACTGTTGACGGTGTAAACAACTCTGTATGTTCTTTGACTGCGAATGTTTTTGCAAGTGCTCAGTTTATTGTTACGGCTACTGATGAATTAATTAATTCTTATGAAACTGGTGATGTAAGAAGAAATGCATGGGTGGCCACTACTAGATCAGGTGCTTCTGGTACTGTATATAGATCTGCTAAGTGGTTAGGACATAAAGGTGATTTCTTGGAGAACCTTCCTATTATCCGTGCTGCTGAATTGTTCTTAATCCGTGCCGAAGCAAGATATAGAACCAATGATGCTGCAGGTGCCAGAGCTGACTTGAATGCTTTGAGATCCAAAAGAGGATTGGGAGCTGTAGATGCCGCACTTTCCGGTCAGGCATTGTTTAATCAAATCATGTTGGAAAGAAGACAAGAGTTCGCGTTGGAAGGTCATAGATGGTTTGATTTGAAAAGAAATGGAATGCCAATTACAAAGGCTGGCAGGTTTGAAACCGTTCCTTACAATGATTATAGATTGCTTGCTCCACTTCCAACTGGCGAGCTTCAGTTGAATGATCAGTTGGAGCAAAACCCTGGTTATAACTAAAAAACAGAAAACTAATTATGAAAAAGTTATATATCTTATTCGCAGTAGCATTTGCCTCTTTGGCAATGACTTCCTGCTTTGATGATCCGGGGCGAGAAGTGTTCTTTGACGGAAACGTTGTTGAGTTTCATGACGGAAATCTTCCTAATGGATTCACAACAACTAAAGTCAGAAGAAACGCAACTCAAACTGATCAGGTTGATATTCAGGTGAATAGAGTATCAACAAATGCAAGTGGTGCTATCACCGTTAATATTGGGGTAGATCCAGCATCAACTGCCATTCAAGGTGTTCATGTGAATTTCACAGGAACTACAGTGACGATTCCTGCTGGACAATTTGTTGCAACATTCCCTGTTACTATCCTTACAGGAAATATTAATCCAGGAGAGCGACCAGTTCTTAAATTGATAATGCAATCTGCAACTGGTGCTGATATTTCTACCAATTATGGAGATCTAGATTTGAACATTAACGTTATATGCGAATCTAAAATTTCAACTGAGGCAGATACTTGGACAGCAACCAGTAATTCCAGATTTGGAACATTTACAGCAGACGTAAAAGTTGTTCCAGTTGCAGGAGTGGCTGGCCAATATACAATTTCAGATATTTCTGCTGGATTGTATGCTGCATTTGGTTTCAGTACTACTCAATCAGCGATTTATGCAGATAACTGTAATAAACTGACATTCGTTAGGGTAGTACAATCTCAATTTGGTGGCTTGGGTGGCCCAAGAATAGATCCAAAAGTGGGTTCTTTTGACCCTGCTACAAATACCATGATTATCTACTGGAGTGATTCCGGAAATAACATTGATGGAAGAACTACTTTAGTTAAAAAGTAATAGAATTTGATTCAAATTAAAAAAGGAGGGTTTCCCTCCTTTTTTTTGCTTTTATTTATATAAACGGGATTATTAATAGTTAGGCTTGAATTAAATTGAACCTAATTTGAATTATTTCCTGTTAAAATTTATAAACCCAAGCAGTTGTATAACAGTTTGTTGTTATAATGAGGCGCGATATGAGATTATTAGTAATAATTGCTTTTGTAATAATGGGGGGAACACTCCATGCACAAGAGACCGAGGACAAAAAAGGACTTTTAAGACAAGCAAGGATTGAAGTTAAATCCGATCTTCAAAAGCATTTGGATAAACTTAGTTTTTCAGGAAGTTTGTCCAATAAGAAATATGATTTTTTGAATTCCGAGGGCAAAATAAACCTAGAGGGTGGATTTCAGTCTAAGGTACAATACTTAGATGAATCAGGATTTCCTGTGTTTTATGCCCCGATGAACTTAAACGCAGCCAAGACAACAGGTGCAAATACACTTCAGCCTGGTGGGAGTTTGGGGCTAAATTTAACTGGGAAGGGATTAACTGTCGGGATTTTTGATCAAACCCGTCCAAAACCAGATCATGTTGAGTTTGGGAATAGACTTACTCAAATAGATGGATCTTCGGAGCAATTAAGCACACATGCTACACACGTTACTGGTACAGTGTTAGGTTCAGGTGTAAATGCTCAAGCAAAAGGCATGGCCTATGAAGCTACCGGATGGTCTTTTAACTGGGAATCTGATATTTCTAAAATGAATGCCAATGCTTATGATGCAGACACCAAGCCCAATGGCATGCTGATTTCTAACCATTCTTATGGAATTGTTCTAGGGTGGAGGTTTAGTAATGGTACTTGGACTTGGTTTGGTAACCCTAGTGTTGATCCCAAAAGAGATTGGAGATTTGGATTTTACTCTACCAAAAGCCAGGCTATAGATGAATTATTATTTACCAAACCTTACTACAGTGTGGTTTGGTCAGCGGGTAATGATAGAGATGACGTAGGGGACGGAACTAGGGATCCAGATGGACCTGACGATACAATTGGTCCGGAAGGTGTTGCAAAAAATAATTTTACCATAGGTGCTGTCGAGCAGGTTTTGAATTATACTGTTCCTGAAGATGTCAAAATGAGTAATTTTTCTTCTTGGGGTCCTGTTGACGATGGCCGAATCAAGCCGGACTTTGTAGCGATGGGCGTTAATGTATTTAGCGCTTCGATTAATTCAGGAGGACAAGATGGCTATGCCAGTCAAAGTGGGACTTCTATGGCGGCTCCTAATGCAACCGGCTCCATGTTTTTATTGCAGCAATTATACTCTAATAGAAATTCTGGTCGATTCATGCTTTCTTCTGCGCTGAAGGCTTTGACCATACACACTACCAAAGAAGCAGGCCCTGCTCCGGGACCAGATTATATGTACGGCTGGGGCTTGTTGGATGTGAATGCTGCTGCCAAAATAATTTTAAATGAAGACGGAAGTTCTTCTTTTATCAGAGAAGATATTTTGGGGAATAAAGAGGTTCAGGAATTTGAATTTGTTTCTGACGGTGTAACTCCTATTCGTGCGACTATTGCATGGACAGATCCCGCAGGTACACCACCAGGTACAGCTAATAATCCAACAAATCTGATGTTGGTCAATGATTTGGATTTGAGAATCTTCGATGAAGATGGAAAAGAATTTTTTCCATGGACATTAGATCCATCCCAAAGAGCAGGTGCAAGAGGGGATAGAACGAAAGATAATTTTCGGGACAATGTGGAGCAGGTGTATATTGAATCCCCACAAGCAAAGAAATATAGAGTGAGAATTTCTCATAAGGGAGATTTGAAATTCAATGTTCAGCAATATTCTCTAGTATTCACTGCTGGAGTAATTGATGGCTCTGATGAAACATTATACTGGATCGGTGGCACCTCAGGTGACTGGAACAACGGAGCAAATTGGTCCACTTCAGTAGATGGCCCAGCAGCAGGAAGGGCTCCAAAGGCATCTACCCGAGTAGTCTTTGAGGGTTCCAATTCGGGAAATACTACTGTCTCTTTGGATTCCAATGTAGATATCTTCAGTCTTAATTTCTTTGGAAATCAGATTGTAACTCTAGACTTAAAAGGAAATCAAATTGATGCTTCTGGAGGCCTGCGAATCAGTAATCAGATTACGACCATCAAAAATGGAGAAATTAACTTCTCTGCTGTCAACTCCAACTCTAAACTAGTTGAATTGAGTCAAGCTTCCTTTGAAAATGTTAAAATCAACTTCTTGGAAGGTAATTGGAAAGTGTTGTCCGGAGAGCTATTGGATGATATTATTATCGATAATGCAAAAGTGGAATTTGATTATAGTCAGGTTCGCGTGAATTCATTTGCAATCCTAGGTACAGGGGAGTTGAAAGGAAGCTTTGATACCTTTACTTTCAAAAAGGATTTCATTGTGGAAAGCTCCGGTACTATCAAGTCTGGTGTCAATACGGTTTTCTCTGGAACCGATGGGATCTTCAATAATTTAGCAACTCAAGCTGTCAAATCTTTATTTGCAAGTTCTGGTAAATTGACCATTTCTAGTGGTGGGATAGAGGAACTAGGTGCTTCCAGTGCAGAAATAATTTTGAACAAAGATCAGCTGTCAGTTGGAAGGCTAAATATTGGACCTGCATCAGTAATCAATTTAGGTGGAAGTTCCGAGCTAGTAATTACCGACACTATTTCTTCTACCGCAACCCTGACGCAAAAAGCAAAAATTCAAGCAACGGGTAAAGGAAAGGTTATTCACGATATTTATAGAAAATATTGTTTTGAGCACATTTCTGTTACTAATGTGGATATATCAGGTGATGCAATTATTAATTTGGGGATAGGAGCAGAGGTAAACAATTCTTCTGGATGGCTTCAGCAAAATTGTGGTGAGGTTCTATTTGCAAATTTCAAATCCACTTTTCCTTGTGTTGGAGCTGCTGTCAACTTTGAAAATCTAAGTGAAGGGAATATTTCCACTTTTTTATGGGATTTTGGTGGTTTGGGAGTGTCTAATTTGCAAAATCCGTTTTTTGTATTTGATAATGCAGGTGAATATTTGGTAAAACTTACCGTTTCAAATGCAGAAGGCTCTACAACCTTTGAAAGAAGTATTCAAATAGGCGAAAATACGCTTCAAAAGCCTGCTATTGTAGTAAATGGAATTACGCTTACCTCTCAAACGCCTGGCAGCTCGTATCAGTGGTATTTGAATGGAGAAAAAATACCAGGTGCAACAAGCAGGTCTTTGGAAGCTTCAGGAGATGGATCTTATCAAGTAGCGATTTTTGGAGAGGCATGTAATAGAGTATCTGATCCGGTAGTTATTTCAGCTATTCCTGACCAAGAGGTTGAATTAAGCAGGTTTGGTATTTTCGTAGGGCCAATTCCTTCCCAGGATCAACTGACAGTTACATTTACGAATAGCTATACAGGGCCTATTACGCTGTCAATTTTGGATATGGCTGGGAGGGTTTATAGAAGTGTTGAAATAGGAAAAAATACAGAGTCTGTGGAAGTCAACATGAATCTTCCTGCCAGTAATGGACTTTACATATTAAGAATAAAAACCAACAATTTAACTTTATACAAAAAAGTAATCAAACAATGAAGAAGTTTTTCGTAGTAGTTGCACTACTCATTTCAAACCTGTCATATGGGCAGATAAGCAATGTGGATCTGAATGGCTCACCGGCTCGTCTTTCCACTTATTCAGAAATAGATGGTTCTCCTTATTTATTTGAAGACTGGGCAAGAGCAGATATTTCACTATCCAATGCAGGATTGAAGGAAAATGTAGCTTATAAGTTCAATATTTATGAAAATGAGTTAGAGGTGATCAATGAGGCTGGAAATAAAATCTATTTGAACAAAGCCTATATTGAATATGCTATGTTGGAACGTCCGTCTATTATCATTGCGAATGGAAGTAATGAAGGGATGCTTACCAAGCTACTGTTTAAAAAAGGGTATGGAATGATTAGCGGAGTTAAGGATACTGATTTAGTCAATGTGATTGCAGAAGGAAAGAAGTATACCTTGGTCAGAAAGTTTCAGACAGATTTAGTAACACCGCCGAAGAATAGCTATTCTCCAACTCCAGGAAGAATGTTTGTGTTTGAGCAGAGTTTCTACCTGATTGATTCAAATAATGAGGTGAACTCGGTTAGAAACAGGACTAATAATATTGTGAAGTCTCTGGCTGATGATGATCAGGCTGAGGCAAAGCAAATCATCAAGGATAATAAGCTTGACTTAAGCAGGGAAGATCATATGGTGATCTTTTTTCAGAAGCTGAACCAAGAGGCCTAAAGCGAATTTAAAATGAGTTTAAACCCGGACGCAAGTTCGGGTTTTTTTGTTAGTGGTTGATTTGGCTTTAAAAAACACAATAAATATTGGGTTATATGCCTTGAATTCCCGTTAGTCCAAATTGTAAAAATGGAAGTTTGATGAAATTATTTTTATTTCCATTCTGAGTCAAATTTTGATCCGATATTCTTTAATTACTTCAACTGTAACTGAGAAAAAGTTAATTAATTTTTTAGAGGTTTGGGTCAAAATAAAATTTTGGATAAAACTCATTTATTGAATTAATAATCTACAAGATCTAGATTTAAGTCGATTTATATATTAGATGTATATATAAATCGGTATAAACTTTTTATATAATATATATATAATGGCTCGTAAAATTGCTTTAAATAGTTCAATACATATAAATTAATTGTATTTTTTTTTAAAAAAAATTGAATTTTTCCTATGCTAATAATTTATAAAAAAAATACTGACTAGTATTTATTTTGTCCTAATTAATAAAAATGTTAAAAAAATTTAATTTGGATTTAAGTCAAAAAAAATAGTAAATAATTAATTAAACGAATTATAATTAATAATGACAGAATAAAATTCTGAAAAAACAAATTATATATTAATATTATTGTATTTTAAACTTAAAGAAATTTTATACCTTTTGTATTATACTGCTTTGTTAATTGAATATTTCGGAATATCATTGATATTAAATTAAACCAAAAATATATCCTTATGAAAAAAGTTTTACTTTTCGTACTGATGGTCTTTTTAGGGCAAACATTGGTATTTGCCCAAGGCCGTACAGTATCAGGGACGGTAATGTCATCGGAAGATGGTTTGCCTGTTCCTGGAGCATCCGTACTTGTTAAGGGTACGACGACAGGTGTGGCTACGGATTTGGATGGTAAGTATACCATTTCAGTTCCAAACACTGGCACTACCTTAGTGTTCAGCTTTGTTGGCTTAATGTCCAAAGAAGTTCAAATTGGTAATCAGTCTATCATTAATGTAACGCTAGACCCTGATTTAAAATCTCTATCAGAAGTTATAGTTGTAGGTTATGGTGAGATGACTAAGCGCGAAGTAACTGGAGCTATTGCTTCTGTTCGTTCAGAAGATATCAAAAACCTACCTGTAGCAGGATTAGACCAATCAATTCAAGGTCGTGCGGCTGGTGTTTTGGTAAGTTCCGCTTCAGGAACTCCAGGAGGTGCGATAAGCATTAATGTGAGAGGTACAGCTTCTATTTCGGCAAGTAATGAACCACTTTATGTAGTTGATGGAATGCCGATTTACAGCGGGAATACATCAAGCTTAGGAAGAGGTGGACAAACTACCAACGTACTATCCCAAATCAACCCGAACGATATTGAGTCAATAGAGGTGTTGAAAGATGCTGCTTCAGCAGCAATCTATGGATCAAGAGGAGCCAATGGTGTAGTATTGATTACCACCAAAAGAGGAAAGGCTGGAAAAGCACAGGTTGATCTATCCATGTACAAGGGAATTCAAGAGCCAACCAATAGAGTTGAAAACGTAACTGGCTCTCAGTGGAGAGAGCTTATGAATGAGTCAAGAACAAATGACGGGAGACCAGCTTTATTCACAGATGCTCAAGTTGCAGACGCTCCAAATGCAGATTGGTTTGGTCTTATCTTTCAGCAAGGAACAATTGAAGATTACAACGTTTCTATCAGAGGAGGTACAGAAAACACTAAATTCTTTGTTTCTGGAGGCGCATTTTACAATGAAGGTTTCCTGAAATCTTTTGATTTTAAAAGATATTCAACCAGCCTTGCAGTAGATCATAAATTCAATGAAAAAGTAGATTTAAAGTCCAGCCTTCGTCTTGTAAATACTAGACAAAACCTAAACAACAACGATAACAATATTTTCGGTGTATTTAGTGCGGCGACTTTAGGAAGACCAGATTTCGAGCCATTCTTGGAAGACGGAAGTTACAATCACGCTTTCAGTACTTTGATTGGTCACCCTTTAGCTTTGGCCCAAGAGGTAAAAAACGAACTAAATGAGTATAGATTGCAGCCAAATATTGCAGTTGGATATAAGTTTTTCAAAGGGCTTCGTTTTGAAACTTCTTTCAGAGCTGATGTTATTTATGGTCGTGAGGATAGATACAATCCAAACACTGTTAGAAGTGGTTTTGCAACCAATGGTTCTGGTACTCAGGCAAACAACTTATTCACAACCTATTTGAACGAGAATATTTTGTCCTATTCTCAAACATTCGGTGATGATCATTATTTTGATGCAATAGTTGGACAGTCTTATCAGCGATATATTTCCGAAACTGGGAATGTGACTGGCATCAATTTCCCAGGTCCTGATTTCAAATATATTACCTCAGCTGCAGAAGTTAATTCAGGTTCTTCATTCAGAACTGAGTATGCACTTTTATCTTACTTCGGTAGAGCAAACTATAGATGGAAAGATAAGCTATTGGTTTCTGCAAGCTTAAGAACAGACGGATCATCTAGGTTCGGTGCTGAAAATAGATTTGGTGTATTCCCAGCAGGTTCTGTAGGGTATATTTTATCGGAAGAGTCTTTCTTAAAAGATTCTGAAACAATCAGTTTGTTGAAAGGTAGAGTGAGTTATGGTGTTACTGGTAACCAAGACGGTATCGGTAATTTCCAGGCTTTGAATCTTTATTCGGCTGGATCTAACTACTTGGCTTCTCCAGGTTTCGCTCCTTCTCAGTTGCCTAATGCTAGACTTAGCTGGGAGGAAAGTAGTACTTTGAACTTTGGTTTAGACTTAGGTTTCTTAAGAGATAGATTCCAAGTTTCAGCTGAGTATTTTATTCAAAACACTACAAACCTTCTTTTGAATAAGCCAATTCCAAACACTTCTGGATTTACTTCAATTACAGAGAATATTGGATCTATGAGAAATAATGGTTTTGAATTGTCTCTTTCAGGAAATGTAATTAATAGAGGAGGATTTAATTGGGATTCTCAATTCAATATATCATTTATTAAAAATGAAGTGACCGCAATTGTAGACGAAGCTACTCCAATTAATTCATTGCAAAGTAGAGCTGCAGTTGGTCAACCACTAGGAGCGTTCTTTATGATCAAATCAAATGGAGTAGATCCTGAGACAGGAGATCTGATTTTTGTAGACTTGAATGAAGATGGGGCAATTACTCCAGATGACAGGCAGTACCTAGGAAAGCCAAATCCAGATTTCTTTGGAGGTCTAAATAATACCTTTACATATAAAGGGTTTGACTTGAATGTCTTCTTTCAATTCACTTATGGTTTTGACATAATCAATAGATCTGCCCAGTTTAATCAACATTTAGGATTCTCTGCTTGGGGTATGTCTGAATTAGCTCTTCAAAGATGGCAGCAGCCAGGAGATATTACGAATATCCCAAGAGCAACTTCACTTGATCCAAACAGAAATAACAGGGTAGATTCTGACCGTTGGCTGGAAGATGGTTCTTTTATTAGATTGAAAAACCTATCTCTTGGATATAACCTTCCAAATAGTGTCTTGCAAAGAATCGGAATGAGACAAGTGAGAATTTATGGAATGGCTCAAAACCTAATTACTTGGACGAAATATACAGGTTGGGATCCAGAATTGAACTCTAACCCAGGAGCCAATATTGCGAGAAACTATGATTTCTTGACTTTCCCTCAAGCAAAAACATTCACGTTAGGTATTAATGTTGGATTTTAAAGCAGCGAAAAATGAAAAATATAATAAAAAATAAAATGGTAGGTGTGCTTCTAGGAGCAACCATAATCGTAAGTTCCTGCTCTGAAGATTTATTAGATCTTGAGCCAGTTGATTCTCTTTCTTCCAACTCTGTATTTGTCAATCAGCAAGGCGCAAATGCTGCAGTATTAGGAATGTATAGTGGTCTAGCAGGTGGAAATAATCTAGGCTTCAGAATGAATGTAGTAGGTGATATTGCGTCAAATGATGTCTCACACACTGGATCATTCAATACCTGGAGAGACCTTGATTTAAAAAACTGGGATGCTGTCAATGGTGAAATCGGTTCTATCTGGGCATCTGCCTATAATAATATCAACCGTGCCAATAATATTATCCAAAATGTAGATGGAATCGACATGGCTCAGGCTCTAAAAGATCAATACAAAGGTGAAGCTTTATTTGTAAGAGCATTAAATCATTTCAACTTGACCAATTATTTTGGTGATGTTCCTTTGGTTTTGAGAGCTACCGCAGCTCCTATAGATGAAAGCTACTTTGTTTCCAGAGATCCAAAATCTACGGTATTGCAAAGAGTTCAGCAAGATCTGACAGAGGCAATTAGTTTACTTCCTGCTTCTTACAGCTCCAATAATAACACAAGACATAGAGCTACAAGAGGAGCTGCTCAAGCTTTATTGGCGAGACTGTACCTTTATACAGGAAACTATGCTGAAGCTGCAGCGGCAGCAAGTTCCGTAATTTCAAACACAACATATTCGTTGGTTTCATTTGAGAACATGGTTGCATCCAAAGGTACTCAAGAAGCGATTTTTGAATTATTCTTTGATGCAAACAACCAAAATCCAGTTACCTTTTGGTACGGGCGTGATAATGGTGGGAGATATGAATTTGGAGTAACTCCAAGTCTTTGGAATGCATATCAGCCAGGTGATTTGAGAAGAGCATCCTCCATTAGAGAAGAAGCTCCAGGAGTATTTGTAAACTTTAAGTACAGAGATAATACTACAGGTACTGATGGAGTTCATGTAATTCGTTTGGCAGAGATGTACTTAATCAGAGCTGAAGCTAGAGTTAGAACAGGGGACTTTGCAGGAGCTGCTGCCGACCTACAGGTTATCAGAAGAAGAGCCTTCAATGATCAAACCATCGTAGTCACCCTTCCGAATGATGTAGAACAGGCAATCGATATAATTCTTGCAGAAAGAAGATTGGAGTTTGCTTTTGAAGGACATAGATGGCATGACTTAGTAAGAACTGGAAGAGCGGTTACCGAATTTGAATTGCCAGCTTTTAGAACATTGTTGCCAATTCCTTTAAATGCTAGAGATGTAAACCCTAATTTAACTCAAAATCCGGGTTATTAATTTTAAATGATAATGGCTGCCTTGGGAACAAGGCAGCTTTTTTTTGCAAAAAAAAACTAATATCATCTTTTACCGTGGAATATCGTAAACTGATTTTCAACGTAATTGATTACTCATGAAAACCTTTTTATTATTCATCGGCATTTTTATATCCAGTAAAGTATTCCCCCAAACAGCTATTGGGAATTCGGAAGGAAGACAAACCTTGATTGATACCAAAGATAACTTTGCTACTTATGTTGGAGTAAACCCTAAAAGTGAAGGTATAATAGGTTCTCCTTTTTTATTCGAGGAAATGAAAAATGCTACGGTTGTAATGCAAACAGGTAAAATTCATGAAAATATATTGGCCAATATTTATTTTGAAAAATCTGAATTGCTTGTTCAACTCAGACCCAATTATACTGTAGTACCTGAATTATCCGAAATTGAATCTATTACTTTTTTAGATAATAATATGGTTTTTAAACCCGCCTTTTTAGATGGTAAATGGGAATATGCTTACCAATTGATTCAGCTTCCTCAAAAACAAGTTTTGGCAACTTTTGAGAAAAGATTCCAAAAAGCAGATGTAGGAGGAGCCTACAATTATGGTTCTAAATTCGATCAGTTTAAAGAAATTTTATCATACTTTATAGTTCAAGATGGTGAAATCAAAAAAGTAAAGAAGTCTAAATCAGGACTAAAACATCTCGAATCTTCATTCTGGAAAGAAGTTGAGTCTTATTTAAAAGAGAATGAATTGGATTTAAATAATCCAGCAGAAATGAAAAAGGTATTTGAAATACTCCTTAAAGAGGAGTGAGCTTTTTTGCAGTATGATAAAGAAGCTTTAAAGTAATTCAAAAGCATATTTTTCTATTGTTGAATTCATATCTTGAAAATCACTGATTATTCAGCAGTTCCAGATCTTTTCTATAAATTTGCACCCCAATAGAGGAGTCATGATTTACGTTTGCCGAAAAGAACATTTCAACGCCGCACACAAGCTTTGGAATCCCAAATGGTCTGATGAGAAAAACTTTGAAGTTTTTGGTCCTTGTGCCAATGTAAATTGGCATGGGCATAACTTTGAGTTAATTGTGACTGTAAAAGGATTGCCTGACCCTGAAACCGGTTTTGTGGTTGATTTAAAGGAATTAAGTAACCTTATTAAAAAGTTGGTCATCGATAAAGTAGACCATAAAAATCTTAATATGGACGTGGACTTCATGGAAGGAAAGATGGCTAGCTGCGAAATTCTGGTAATGGAGTTCTGGAAAATCTTGGAGCCTGCTGTTAAAGAAATAACTCCTAATGGAGGCTTGCATAAGCTTACGCTTTATGAAACTCCAAGGAATTTTGTGGAGTATTTCGGGTAATCTTTTTCTCTACCACAGAGGACCCAGAGAATCTGAGATTTTTTAATTTTTCTAAATACACCTAATCATACCAGTTACAAAATTTCCTCGACTCGTAATAGACTGGATTCTTAGACTATGCTCAGCAAAGGCAAAAAAAGATACCTATCTACGGCAGGCTGGTTTGAACAAGACTTTCTTTAATTGAACTTAAGTCCATTTTTTGGGTCTATTTAAATGAAATTTGGAAAAATCTTAGAGCTATTCAAAAACCCAACTGATTACTTGTTTGAAATTAAGTGGATATAGAATAGGTTTATTGTTAAACTTCAATGTTTTGAAATTAGTCAACGGCTTATTTAGACTAAAAAATTGATAACCCCCTGTGTCTTTTGTAGTGAAAAATAAAAAAATTTATATCATTTCCGGTGAGCGGTCGGGCGATTTGCATGTCTCTAATTTGATTCAGGCTATGAAAGCTACCGATCCATCTATTCAGTTTAGAGGAATGGGTGGTTCTTATTCTAAAGAAGCTGGCCTGGATTTAGCCGTGGATTATTCAGAAGTGGCTTTGATGGGCTTTATTGAGGTGGTTTTGGGTTTTAGAAAAGTAATTAAATACCTCGACTTAGTTAAAAAAGATTTACTTAACTACAAGCCGGATATTTTAGTCTTGGTGGATTATGGTGGCTTCAACATGAAAATAGCCCAATTTGCAAAAGCCAATCAAATCCCTGTTCACTATTATATTCCACCAAAAGTATGGGCTTGGAATCAAAAAAGAGCGCTAAAACTGAAAGCCTTTACTGATAAGGTTTATAGTATACTTCCATTCGAACCTGTTTTTTTCAAGAAGTATGACATGGAAGTGAAATATGTGGGTAATCCTTTGTTGGATGAAATCAAAAAATTCAAAGCTCATGATTTTTTCTTTCAAAAAAATGAGCTCAGTTATGCTCCTATTATTGCACTACTACCGGGAAGCAGGACACAGGAAGTACTCGCCATGCTCAATAAGATGATAGCCTTGGTTCCGAAGTTTCCCAACGCCCAGTTTGTAATTGCAGGTGTCGATGGTTTGAATCCAAACCTCTATAAACCTGCTAAAGAGGCTGGAATCAAACTTGTTTTTAATCAGACGTATGATCTTCTTTCCCATGCCACAGCCGCAGTGGTAAGCTCCGGTACCGCTACCTTGGAAACGGCTCTTTTTAGAGTTCCACAGATTGTAGTATACCGTACATCACCTATTTCTTACCACATTGCCAAAAGGCTTATTCGAATTCCATATATCTCTTTGGTCAATTTAATTGCGGATCAGACTGTAGTGAAAGAATTGATTCAGAATGATTTTTCTATTGAAAATCTGGAGAAGGAACTACTCTTGATTTTAGGAAATCCTATTTACAAGGGTCAAATGCTTCAGGGCTATGATTTGATCCGAGAGAGATTAGGAGATCAGGAGGCTTCCAAAACGGTAGCATCAAGTATTCTTCAAGAATTGGAATCCGGTAAATAAGGAGCTATCGGTCAGCGGGAAAATAGAATAATTAAATGCTTCCTGTATTAATACTGGGTAATTATTTGGAAAAGGTTTAATTTATCCGAATAAATATCCCAAAAATGACCAAATTCAAATTCTTCTTCCTGTTCTTTTTTCTAGGAATTACTCAGTCCTTTGCTCAATCTGTTCCTGGAATTATTTCAGATCGAGTATCCAAATTGGATGCTATGCTGGATGAGGCAATAAAAAATCAACAAGTTCCCGGCCTAGTTGCCATGATTCTCAAAGACGGGAAAGTGGTCTATCATGAAGCAAAAGGTTTTGCGGATGTGCCAAGCAATAGGCTGATGAAAAAAGATGATATTTTTAGAATAGCCTCCCAAACAAAAGCTATTACTTCCACTGCGGTTATGATGCTTTGGGAGGAGGGGAAATTTAGATTGGATGATCCCATTTCTATGTATATCCCTGAATTCAAAAATCCTCAGGTTCTTTCCAATTTTCGTTATGCTGATACAAGCTATACTACCAAGCCTTCATCTAAAGAGATCACCATCCGACATCTTTTGACCCATACTTCTGGCTTGGGTTATGGAGTGATAGACGGGGATGAACGCATGCGGATGATTTATTCTAAAGCTGGTATCACTGACTTATTTACCACAAAAAATATCAGTATTGAAGAGAGTGTGAAAAAGTTGGCAAAGCTTCCACTGCATCATGAGCCAGGAAGTAAATATACCTACAGCGAGGGACTGGATGTATTGGGATATTTTATTGAAGTTGTTTCCGGAATGCCGTTTGACCGATTTCTTCAAGAGCGAATTTTTGATCCTTTGGGAATGAAGGATACCCGATTTTACCTCTCTGATATTCAGGCTCCAAGATTGGTAACGGTACATACTTTTAACCAGGGCAAGTGGAACCCTTACCCAGTCACTTTTTATGATCCCGAATATCCCAGAAAAGGAGCTAAACGCTTTTTTTCAGGTGGAGCCGGCTTATCAAGTACGACAGCAGATTATGCTAAATTCCTTCAGATGTACCTCAATGGGGGAGTTTTAAATGGGAAAAGAATTTTGAGCTCTCACACGATTGAAACCATGATGAAAAACCAGGTTGGTGATTTGTGGAATGGAGATAAATTTTATGGGCTTGCATTTGGAGTTGTCACCGAACAAGGAGTTGCAACTGGGGGATTGGGTAGTGAAGGAACCTTCGATTGGGGAGGTTATTTTAATACCCAATACTTTGCAGATCCTCAGGAAAACATCATCGGATTGATCTTCAAACAAACTTCCGGAGCAGGTAATGGAGATCAGACTGGTTGGAAATTTAGGCAAATGGTATTCACCTTAATCGAGTAATTGAATAGCTGAAATTCTGTACTGTCTAAAATTTGAGAAGTTATAGATTGGTCAATTTCAGATGATTATGCTGTTTTCTCTTGCAAACTTTCTCCGTCCTTGTAATGGAGTTTTCTAAATACAAAAGCAGAGAAAATAGTCAATCCTCCTATAACCAAGAAGGTAAATCGGAAAGCATTGTGAATTTCGTGATCTATTAAACCAGCATCCCCTTCAAAAAGCTTCAAAACGATCAAGCCGAATGCTACCCCGAATCCTATTGCAAGTTGCTGATTAACCGACAATAGAGAGTTGCCACTACTGGTGTGATAAGGTCGCAAGTTGGCAATGGCGATGGAATTCATAGAAGTAAACTGGATAGAATTGAAAAATCCCAAAACTGCGATAATTGGAAGGTGCCAATAAATTGAGCTCTGAAGACTTGGAATTGCAAAGGCACAAATCAAAAGGCCAATTAAAAAGGTGTTGAACATCAATGTAGTTCTGTATCCAAGCTTTTGAAGAATTTTCATGACTACTGACTTACCTAACATGGCAGTTAAAGCCATTGGAGCAACAATCCAACCTGAGATCACTGCGGATTTTCCATAGGCTATCTGTATCATCAGAGGCAAAAGCAAAGGGACAGAACTGATTCCTAGTCTTGTCGCCAAGTTTCCAATAATTCCAACTCTAAAGGTTCGAACTTGGAATAAGTCCAATGGGAAAAGTGGAGTTTCTCTTTTTTTAGCATGCCGATAGTAAAAATAGAACAATAAAAAACCGAAGAATAAACCGACCAGAAGGGGAGTGGTCTGAACAGAATTCCCTAATAATTCCAAGGAAACGGAAAGGACAAAAGTGGCAGCTGCAAAAATCAAAAATCCCTTTAAATCAAAATCTGAAGGGCTGGAATAGTAATCCGGTAAATACTTGATGCTAAGGATAATTCCAGCCACTGCAATAGGAAGATTGATCAGGAAAATCCAATGCCAAGAGAGATAATCCACCATGTATCCACCTACCAAAGGACCTAAAATAGGTCCTATCAAAGCAGGAATGATGGCATAATTCATAGCTCTTACTACTGCGTTTTTTGGAAAAGCCTTAATTAAGGTCAGTCTACCCACTGGGGTCATCATGCTGCCTCCCACACCTTGTATCACTCTGGAAATGACTAATTGAGTAAGGCTTTGGGATAAGGAACAAAACAAAGAGCCCAAAGCAAACAAGGCTAATGAAAAAATGAATACTCTTTTGGTTCCAAAGCGATCTGCTACAAATCCACTAATTGGCATCAAAAGAGCCACTGTCAATACATAACTGATAATCGCATTTTGCATATTGAGAGGAGACTCGTTCAGATCCTCTGCAATGGCAGGTAATGATGTATTCAAGATAGTGGAATCCAACATCAGCATAAAAATGGCTGTTGCCAGAATGATTGGAAGTACTTTTTTTATTTGGGAATCAGAAAGAGCTTGCCCCATAAATTGAATGATATTCTATCTTTTTATCATTGATGAAAAATTCACCTTCCCTAATCGAAACAGGTTCATAATTGGATAGGTTCCTCTAAGATAAACCAAAAAAAAAGCGCAAAGGATTGGATTTCTTTGCGCTTCTAATTTTATAACTGATCAACTGCGACCTTGTAAGTGGGGTCTTCCATTACATTGACATCAATAATAGAATCAGCTTTATCAATTAATCGTCTACAGTCCGGGCTTAAATGTCTCAAGTGGACTCTTTTTCCGACTTTCAAATATCGTTCGGTAATTTTGTTGAGCGCTTCAATAGCAGACATATCTACAATTCTACTTTCTTTAAAGTCAATAATGACCTCTTCTGGATCATTGAGTACATCGAATTTATCATTGAAGGCTGAAATTGAACCGAAAAACAGTGGGCCATACATTTCATAGTGTTTTACGCCATTTTCATCAATTCGCTTTCTGGCACGAATTCTTTTAGCATTGTCCCAAGCAAAAAACAGAGCCGCCAAGATCACTCCAATCAATACGGCTAATGCCAAATTATGCAATACCGCAGTTACCAAAGTAACCAAGACCATCAAGAATACATCTGATTTAGGCATTTTGGTGAAGGTTCTCAAGCTTGCCCACTCAAATGTTCCAATAGATACCATGATCATTAGGCCTGTTAATGCTGCCATTGGTACCTGCTCAATTAGGCTGGATCCAAACATGATAAATACCAAAAGCATTATGGAAGCAACGATTCCTGATAGCCTCGCTCTTGCGCCTGATGAAACATTGATCAAACTCTGCCCGATCATAGCACAACCACCCATACCTGAGAAAAATCCGGAGAGAATATTGGCAGTTCCTTGAGCTACAGCTTCTTTATTTCCTCTTCCTCTCGTCTCAGTAATCTCATCTATGATATTCAAAGTCAATAAACTTTCAATCAATCCTACTCCTGCAACAATAGCTGCATAAGGAAAAATCAGCTGAAGGGTTTCCCAAGTGAAGGGAATGGATGGAATATGAAAAGGAGGGAAGCCACCTTTAATAGAGGCAATATCCCCCACTGTCTTCGTGTCAATATCTAAAAATGTTACGATCGCAAAGACTGATAAAATAGCGGTCAGGGATGCAGGAATAGCTTTTGTCAGTTTTGGGAGTCCCCAAATAATCAGCATAGTCAACAATACTAACCCCAATAGAATGTAAAGAGTAGAACCGCTCAACCAATTCCCATCTTCTCCTTTAAACTGATCCAATTGTGACATGAAAATAATGATTGCCAAACCATTGACAAATCCAAAAATCACTGGATGCGGCACCAGTCTCATCAATTTTCCAAGTCTTAGTGTACCCGCAGCGATCTGTAAAATACCGGCTAAAATGACTGTAGCAAATATATACTCCACTCCATGGGAAGCTGCCAAGGTTACCAATACAACTGCAATGGCTCCTGTTGCTCCAGAAATCATCCCTGGTCTACCTCCTAAAATGGAAGTGACCAATCCCATCATAAAAGCAGCATACAACCCGGTCAAGGGAGATAATCCTGCAATCAGGGCAAATGCCACTGCTTCAGGAATTAAAGCCATGGCTACCGTTAGCCCGGAAAGGATTTCAATTTTGTAATCTACTTTTTGAGAAAAGTCGAATAGGTTCAAATACTTCTTCATAAATAGGTTTGATTAGCAGGGTTTTAAAAGAAAATTTTTCTCTATTGCAACTGCCTTGGTTTGAAAGGAAGCGCAAAGGTACAAAAAATGAGTCAAACCAAATATTATTCTGAGAACAAGGTTGTTTCTAATGGGAGGAAACCTTTTTCCTCAACTCCTCTGCCAATTCCAAAGCGCAACCCCAAGCTACGGTAAAGCCAGCACCTCCATGTCCATAATTATGAAAAATTCTAGGATAATGGGGATCAAATTCAAATCGGACGGCACTTCTTTTTGGTCTTAATCCTACCAAAATTTCCAAAACTTTCGGAGGTGTACTGACTCCAAAAGCTTCTAGTCTTTTTAAAATGAGATCAGTATCTTTAGCGTCCTCGTTTTCATTCCAATCATTGTCATAATCAGTTCCACCAATGACAGCATCCTGACTTCTATTGATTATGTAAGAAAGAGCTCCTTTTTTGGTAGGATCAGCGAATGAGGAAACTTCCATTTTTTCAGTTCTAAGAATCTGACCTCTCATGGGATGCAGGTCCTGATCTTTACAGAGGGCTTTTGCACCTAAACCTGTACAGTTTATTACAAAAGATCCCAGTTGATTCATTTCCTCCAAACTATCAAAAGTACGCAGCTCAAACTCTCCTCCTGCATCACAGAATTTTTCAAAAAGATAAGGAAGATATAAAGGAGGTTCGGCAAGTGGTACATCGGCAATGAGTCCTTTTTCCATGCCTTTAGGAAGCTCTCTTTCTGTGGCCTCTCTCACCGTTCCGGGAGGTAAGTGCTTGACCCATTCTTCTTCCTTCAGGTCATTATAAGCATTCAAAAATGGAATCATGCTTACTCCCCTGGCAATGGAGGATTCTTTTAGGTAGCGTGCATAACTTACGCCTGCCCATTGATCAGTTTTGATTTTGGGTTCTATGGAATAGGGAAACCAAACAGCCCCGACTTTATTAGAAAGAGTCTGATCAAATTTTTTGTCAGCAAAGATTTTAACTAGAAATCCAGCTTCCTGCAATGCAATAGCGGAGGTCAAACCGATGATACCGGAACCAATTACCGAAACGCTATTTTTTGCTTGATATGGTGATTTCAATGGAAAAATTGAGCAATTGGTTAAATCAAGCTTGTCTTAGGATCTTCTCCATTTTCTTTCCTTTGGCTAATTCATCCACCAACTTATCCAAATATCTGACCTTTTGAGATAATGGATTTTCTATATTTTCCACTCTGATACCACAAATGACCCCTGTAATTAAATGAGCATTGGGATTTAAATTAGCCTGTTGAAAGAATTCCTGAAAATTGGCTTTTTCATTAATCAAGGTCTGAATTTTCTGATCATCGAATCCAGTCAACCATTGGATTACTTCCAGTAATTCTTCTTCAGTTCTTCCTTTCTTTTTCACTTTTGTGACATTATGTGGATAAACGGAAGAAAATGTCATTTCGGCAATTCTCTGATCTGTAGTTTTGCTCATCACTATCTACAATTAATTCATTCAATCTACCCTTTTTCTATTGTTTTTTGGTCAAAAATTTATTTTTTTAAACTTTAGTTACTTTGTAATAACAAATCGGCTTTT
Source organism: Algoriphagus sp. NBT04N3 (assembly GCF_019443765.1). Lineage (NCBI taxonomy): Bacteria > Pseudomonadati > Bacteroidota > Cytophagia > Cytophagales > Cyclobacteriaceae > Algoriphagus > Algoriphagus sp. NBT04N3. Next base: position 2,892,962 of record NZ_CP048415.1, on the reverse strand, counting down.
TAAAAATTTTTCATCATGCAAACAGATAGATTAATGGGAATAGTAGTCTCATTTTACCCAGACAAGAATTATGGATTCATTCAAACTCAAACTGAAGACACCTATTTTTTTTATCAATCAGAGCTAAATTATCAGGCAGACTTTGTTGAGGGCTTGATCCTCAAGCGTTACGAAGCGCTGATTGGAGACCTGGTAAGTTTTGTATTAAGGCCAAATTTTAGACCTGATGATCCACCTATTGCCACTGGTTTAGTTAGAATGATCAATTTTGACCGTCTTAAAATGATTGAAATGGCAACGAAGAAAGAATATTTGGTGGGGACTTTAAAAAAATTGGGGGATGAATTTTTTGTCAAGCATCGTGAAACAGGCGCATGGGTAAAAGTAACTGAAAATTCTTTATACAAAGACCCTAAATCCTGGATGGAAGACAGGATTCAATATTGGGTAAAGTTTAAAATCAATCGGCCAAAAGGAGAAGAAAAGGTCGTTGCCTATTTATTAGACATGCCCTTTAGAGGTAAAGTCAAAGATTTAATTTTAAAGATAGAAAACGGACAAAAAATTGAAGGAAAGGTCGTTCACAGGTCGAATGCAGGAATAACTGTCGTGATCAAAGATTTCTACATTAATGGAAATTTATCTATTAAATCAGCCTTGAATGATGAGGAAAAGGAATATTTCAATCAAGTGAAATTAGGCGATTTTATAAGTGCTTATCCAATTGATATTGATCTGGAAAAGGAATTAATAACGCTCGATTTTTTTAGAGCGAAAGCTGAACTCGAAGTAGAAAAAGTTGAAAAAAGGGAAATGGTTTTAGAGTTAAATCAAGGTTAATTAATCACTGCATTTATTTTTTCCCATAGTGCCTGATCAAAGCCTGAAAGGGCAAAGCTAGGCCTTGTAGGATCTGAGGCTCTTCCCATCCTTACAATGACCATTTTTTTGCTTGGAATCACGTAAATTCATTGATCTTCTGCCCCCATGGCGGCAAACATATCAGCTGGAGCATTAGGGATTAGTTGTCCCGGGAAAATATTTTGGCTACCCGGCAACATAGCCTGAGATTTACCATTAAGCCACCATAGATAGCCGTAAGCAGGATTAATCGTCTGTGAAGTTGAAGTGCTTTCTTTGAAATAATCCTCTTTAATTATTTGCTGATCAGCCCATTTCCCTTGATTCAGGGCTAAAAGTCCAAATCGCCCCATACTTCTGGTCGTGCTATGATAAATTGTAAAGACAATTCCGGTATTCCAAAAACCTTCCATTCCAATCTTACTCTCAAGCTTGGAATCAAAATAAGATTCAAAACTCTGGCCGCTTGTAGATGATACTACATCCATCAGTTTTTGAAATACATTGTGATAGGACCATCTTGTTCCTGCGTCAGCCAAATAAGTGAGATTAGATTTGATAATCAGTTCACTTTCATCATTGATTCCCGAAGTCATGGTCAATAGAGATCTGGGGGTAATCAAATTTTCCTTATTTAATGGCATATTAGTCCAGCCTTGTCCAAGATATAGGGAAACTGGTCTATAGATATCAATCAAGCCTTCTATTTGAGCGATTCCAGTGGTAGCTGTAACTAGTGTTTTCCCGGCGCTATTCCATTGCCACATGGTATTTGCGGTATGGCCATCAAAATATTCTTCCAATGCTATTTTTCCATTAACCAGAATGAGAAAGGATTTGGTGTTTTTTGTCCTTAGAAAATCCAGCAGAGACGGCAATTCACTTTGTTTCCAACCTAGTTCTGAATTATTGACTGTTTCCCAGCTTGATCCTTGGATGGGCGGGAAATACATCTCAGAAATAGATGGGCTAGGATCGACTTTTTCACAGGAAAAAATCAGAAAAGAAGTCAAAATCAAAAGTGGAAGTCTAATTTTCATAGTAGAAAATTTAATGATTTGACTCTGCCCAAAGCAAAAGGTTTAATCAATGACATTTGAGCTTTTTTGGACTCCTCTACAGTCTACTTGTCTCCAAAATATTTTATCAAATCACTCTCCGCCGCTATATATCCAAAAGAAGCAAAGGAATTGGTTTGAATGAGCTCTTCCATCATCATTTTGGTGGTTAGGGTATCTCCATTATATAAATACCAATTGGCCACTCCGTAGCGAATAGCATCATTGGAAGGATTTCCGCCAGGTCCTGCTTGAATCAAAGAATCCACAGGCAACCATCCCTTGTAAAGCGCACATAAATCTGCATAACTCTGGTTTTCGATTACTGTTGAATCAGCATGGATCGGAGCTAAAATTGAATCGGCTTTGCTCGGATTGCCCAAACGTTGCTGTATCATGTATAGCCAATGAGTACTGGAAACAATATTATCGTAAAGGTCACCACTTTTCCTGCAAAGTAGGTAGGCTTCATAGGCTTTCTCATAATCATGTTTGAGATAATAGGCCAACCCTAAATGATAATAGATATTTCCGTGTAAAGTACTTACAGGGATATTTTGTGCATTAGGCATACCATCTGGCTCAATTTCATTTTCTGTGCCTTGAATCAGAGTGGCTGCTTTTTCCAAATCTTCAATCGCTTTGTCAAATTCACGAATGCTGATATATCTATGGCCTCTATGTCTGTATAATTTGGGTTCATTGGGAAATTTTTCAATCCCTTTGGAATAAATCTCTATAGCCTGACCATACTGGCCCAAATAGGCTGTTCTTCTTCCATACCAAATCAAAGCTTCAACATCATCCGGGTTTGCTTCATAAGTAGCTTTTGCTTCCTTAAATTGATTTAGCATTTTTTCACTCGGGCTAGCAATAGTATAGGTTTTCCCGAGGGGAGTAGTAAATACGGAGTCAGGTTCTGAAAGTATCCAGTCTGATTCTTCTGATATGTCATTCTTTCTGCAGGATAAAAGGGAAAGGGTTATAGCTAAAAAGAAGAGAAAGCGTAGGTTGATCATGTTTTTTCGATAAAAGATTGAATGCTGCTATCAAGTTAGCTCTAATTGAGCTCGATTGAAAATACAGTTTTTGGTAGGCTCCATTCCTTTCAAAATCGATAAAGTATTATTCACCGTCATCACACACATTTGAGTATAGGTCGATTTGGTCAAACTGCCTACATGTGCTGTGATTAAAGTATTTGGGAGGGAAATTAAAGGTTCATTTTGAGAAGGGGGCTCTTCAGTCAAGACATCTGCTGCGAATCCCCCCAATTTTCCAGACTCCAAAGCATCGTTTAAGGCTTTTTGATCAATGATAGGTCCCCTTGCTGTATTGATAAGCAATGCTCCTTCTTTCATTTTTCCAATTGCTTCTGCATTGATTAGATTGGAAGTTTGAGGAGTTAGTGGCAAGTGTAAACTGAGTACATCCGAATTTTTCAAAACCTCTTCAAATGACAGCATAGGGTAGGGAACATCTTCTTTTTCTGCACTCCAATAACAAACCTGCATTCCCAAAGCGTCAGCTATACGGGCTACTTTTTTCCCAATATTGCCCATGCCCAAAATCCCTAAAGTTTTTCCGTTTAACTCATCTCCGGCATAGGTTCCCCGATCATTCCATCTGCCTTCTTTAACCATTGTAAAAGCGCTGTAAAGCTTTCTTTGCAAATTCAACATCAACGCAATGGTATGCTCTGCAATGGTGTTTGCATTGCTATTGGGGGCATTTACGACTTTGATTTTTCTCCGGGTAGCTTCTTCTACGTCAATGTTATCCAAACCAACACCACAGCGTGCTATGATTTGAAGCTGGGGTAATTGGTCCATCAATTCAGCTCTTACCTGGCCTTTCCCTCTGGTGATGATTGCCGAAACATTCCCATTTCCAATTGCTTCTTGAAGGGATTTTTCATCTAGAGCTAAAACCGTTTCAAATTCCTTTGTATCCAAAAGGATTTTCATAGCCTCTTCTGCTACGGTTTCCAAAAGCAAAATCACTGGCTTCATTTCTTCTTGTGATATAGCGTAGCATCCTTGGACTTGTATCCTCGGAAATCATTTCTTCCTGATACATAAATCCCAGCTTTGAAAAGTTCGTCTTCAAATATGTTAGGATCTATTTTAGTCTCAGGGGATGAGGAGAGTTCAATCAAGTTGCCGGATGGGTCACGAACAAACATCTGAATAGGGCCATCCGGAAGCTGTCTGACATTTCCCCAAGGCTTGATATCGATGATACCCAGTTCTTTCATTCTCCAAAAAATTGTATTGATATCATCTACTTGAAGACAAATATGTCCACGGAAGGAAAAAACATCTTCCCATTCTGTTAAGTGTAATTGTTGATCCTCATTGATCTTAAAGAAAGCTGTAGGATAGTCGAATAGGAAAGCGGGGATAGGTTCTAAGCCCAATTCATGCTCATAAAATTCGCAAGCCTCCTCTAAGTTGCTGACCACTAAGGCTACATGATTGATTTGTATTGCTTTTGCCATGGCTGCTATTGTTTAAATTCTTTCACAAAATCCCAATTTGGAGTCAATCCTAAACCGGGTTTGGTAGGTTTTGATAAATTTCCATCTTGGTCCACAGTGATTTGTTCTTTGACCAAGTCATACATCATGGGATTTCCTCCCAATGAAAACTCAATAACATTGGCTGAAGGAGAAGCAAAGGCTACGGACAGTCCCGCCATAAATGAAAAAGCCGAACCCCAGCAATGCGGTGCCAATTCCAATTGGTAGGTATGTGCGAGCTGTGAAACTCGCATTGCTTCAGTGATTCCGCCTATGATAGCACAATCCGGCTGAATGACATCCAGTGCTTTTTCAGCGATAAGGTCCCGAATATCAAAAGCTGTATATTCACTTTCTCCTGCTGCAATTGGAATGAAAGTAGAAGCCCTCACTTCAGCAGTACCGATTTTATTATCTGGACTGATGGGCTCTTCAAACCAATATAAATTGCAATTTTCCACACCTTTACAGAACTGCTTGGCTTCCGGAACACTGAAAGTGCCATGTGCATCAGCCATCAATTTGATATGATCCGGAAGTGCTTCTCTCGCAGCTTTGACACGCTTGATACTTTCTGCCACGGATTCATCCATGACTCCAACGCGCATTTTTACTCCTGAAAAGCCCTTAGAAGTATAGCTGTTCAACTGCTCGCCTATCTTTTCTGCATTAGCCCAACCGCCACTGGCGTAGGCAGGCATTTTATCTCTGCAACTGCCACCTAAAAGATCTACCACAGGAACACCCAGTATTTTTCCTTTTATATCCCAAAGCGCCGTGTCTATTCCACTCAAAGCAGAAATAGTCAAGCCTCTTCTTCCCAAAATCGGGAATTTTCTACCTCTGGATAGTGCATAATGATCTCTTGTGCCATTATACACAATCTCCCAAACCCGGGTGATCTCACTGGCATCTTTTCCAATTAAGATGGGTTTGAGCTCATTTTCAATGCAACTTACAATGCTCGCACAGGATCCCGAGGATCCAACCGCTGCTTTTGCTTCACCAAATCCCTGAAGTCCCGAATCAGTGGTGACTACCACCAAAGTCATATCAAAATTGGTCAGTAATCCATAATCAGAACGATGCTGCTTTTCTGTTGGGATTGGGCAACGAAGCCAAAATGCCTCAATATTTGTGATGATCATTTTAGATAAGGCTTAAGTTTTTCGGCAGATTTTTGAGTAAGCATGGTGTAAAATTCATCGGTAATTGCAGTGCTGCCATGGTCTTGTAAAAACTTCAATTGCTCTTTACTCAAACCTTCTGGAGCTTCGTCAATGGAATTTGGATAAGGATTGGCAGGAGTTCTATCAAGAGGTGCACAAAACTCCACTGAGATCACCTCATTATATCCAATCTCTGACAAAGTGTTCATGATTTTTTCCCAATTCAGTTTTCCCATACCGGGAGCCATTCGATTGTTATCTGCCACATGAAAGTTCACCAGTCTTTTTCCAACTTTTCGGATGGTCTCAAAAAGATCAATCTCTTCAATATTCATGTGAAAAGTATCCAAGCAAACCCCGCAATTTGGTCCTACAGCCTCAGCCAAAGCTAATGCCTGTTCTCCACGGTTGATAAAGTAAGTTTCAAAACGATTGATAGGCTCTATTCCTATTTTCAGACCATTTGCTTCGGTATAAGCGTAAATCTCTTTAACTCCTTCCACCGCCCATTGCCATTCTTCTTCGGGCCTTGCGTCTGGTACAATTTTTCCCACAGTAGCCGGAACCAGAGAGATTACCTTGCCTCCCAAGTCTTTGACCATTTTGGCCAAATCCAATACATATTGTACGGATTTTTTACGTTGATTGGGATCTTTGGCAAGTAGGTTTCTATCCTCTAACATGAGGGTTACAGAGCCCCAGCACTGAATATTGTATTTTTCCAGTAGGCTTTTGACTTCTTGGGTATCATATTGTTCCGGCGCTCCCTGAATCTCAAGATGAGTATAACCTAAAGCAGAAATACGCTTGAGGGTACTTTCCAGGGATTCTGCTCTCATCCAATTGTGAATGGCTAATTGCATACAAAAATTTCATTGATTAGTAATGCTTTAAGTTAATCGAAATTTTTCAAAAAGTATGCGGAGCCCCGCCTGCTAAGTCAAGCATTTAACAGGCGGTTGGATGAGGTGCTAAGTGGAGAATTTATTTCCAGTCCAGATAGTTTCTCCAGTTATGTTGCTCTTTGAAGCCTAATACTTCCTTGATTTTCTTGTTGGAAAATAAAGCCTCGTGTTCTTCCAAATCACGTTTAAGAGGAACTCCGGGGAAGAATCTTTCTGCTAATTCCTTACTTGGAATCACAGCTCCATTATGGTCATTGCCTGCGTTAAATACCTGAAAACCCAAGTTATCTTTCTGAATGCATAAGTCTACGATTTGTCCTAAATCCCTTGCATCTATGTAACAGAATGCATTTCTTCGGCGGACTTCAGGGTTTTTCAAATAGTGCGGAAAAAGCTCTTGATATTCATGAGGTTCAATAACATTTCCTATTCGCAATGCATAGATATCAAAACCTGATCTTCTCTGAAAAGCCCTTGCGGTTTTTTCATTGACCACTTTGGAAAGTCCGTAGCTATCCATGGGATTGATATCATATTCCTCATCCAATGGTAGATAATCAGGATCTGTTTTACCATCCGAAAAACAAATACCATAGGTGGTTTCAGAAGAGGCAATGATGATTTTTTTGATACCTAATTTTACTGCCGCCTCGATTACATTATAAGTACCTACCGTGTTGACCCTAAAAGTTTCATTATCTGGCTTTATTAATATCCTAGGAACCGCAGCAAAATGAACCACTGCTTCAAAGGGAGGAACTCCATTTCCTGATTCTAATTCATCCAAGCCTGCATAGGAACTCATGGCATTAAACATTTGTCCGGAATCTGTGATATCAGCATGAAGATTATCTACTCCAGGTATGTTGAGCGGGGTAAGGTCTACATTCAAAACCCGATAACCTTGATTGAGGAGATATGGGATTACATGCTTTCCGGCTTTCCCGGATCCTCCGCTGAAGAGTATTCTTTTTTGGGTCATGGTTTTCAAATTTGGTATAAAATCAATCTTGTTGATTTTGCAGGATTTTAACTATCCTATTATAGATAAGTTCAGTAATTGTCCAAGTATCCCCTCCGCTGGTGTTTACGAACTGAATTATTACGGCATCTAAATTTGGGTGAAATTTGGCAATGCTGGAATATCCGGGTAAAAGGCCTGTATGCTCGTAAGCATATAAAGAAGAATAGATTTCCTTTTCCTCTGAGGAAAAAAGACTTCCATCATTCAGTATTCTCAGAAATTTTCCAACATCTTCGATAGTTGCAATCATGGAACCTCCCGGATTGGTGAAGTCATTCATCTTAATATCTGGTTCGTAGCCAACAAAATATCCACTTACTACATCATCTGAATTAACCTCTCCAAGTAGACTAAATGTATTATTAAGGCCATTTGGCTCCAATAATTCTTCTCGAATAAATTGATGATGGCTATAGCCCAATACTTGGTCAATAATTTCTCCAATCAATAAATAATTGGTATTTGAGTAGCTATATTCCTCATTTGGAGCAAACTCTGAAGGTTTATTATATACAAACTTCAAAGCTTCATCATTTGGAGGAGGATTCCCCCAAGGATAGTCAGGATGATCACTGTAATTGGGGATGCCACTTCTGTGCTGAACCAACATTCTTAAACTTATTTTGTCGGAATTTTCAATTTTTCCGGCTAGTTCAGGTAGGTAATCCTGCAAGGATTTATCCAAAGATAACTTCTCATGATGCACCAATTTCGTGACGGCAGCTGCTATGTAGAGCTTGCTGATGCTGGCTATTTTAAAGTAATCCTGTGAATGTATAGGTTCTTTTTTCTCCCGATTTCTATATCCTGCCGAGTAAATTATTGGCTCTTTTTCAGACTGATCTATATAAACCATAATTCCATCCAAACCGAAATTGAGAGCATCATCGACTTGGTCTTGGATTGTTTCCGGTAATGGAGATAACCAAAGCCAAAGGATGGTCCATGGAACAAAAAAAATCAAGGAAGCTAATCCTAATAGAGGCATTCCTATCTGAAAAATACGTTTTACAGATTTCTTCATAAGCACTGAGTGCAAGATAGAAATGATAGGTAAAAAGGGAAAATATCAAGTGAATTATACCTAATGCTTGATTTTTCTACCGATTCACCTCGATCAACTGAAATCTCATAAAATCCTCTGATAATTCAGGGTTTTCAGGATGATCGGTAGATATCCAAATTCCTTCATTGGTTCCGAAAATGTATTGCCCGTTATATTGATTTGGCTCCAAAGTGATTTCTCCAACCTTTTTATAATCAGTATCCAGAAACACCAAGCCCCATTGAGAAGCTAAAAAGGTGGCATCTGCGGTGCTTTCCGGAATGTCTTCAAATTTCGCCACCCGAACGAGCAATTCTTGTTCTGGCAAATAAAATAGATCAGTGTAGATATCTACATTGTTGATCATCTTCATGATTTCATTCATGTCCTCAAACATGTTAGACATAGAAGAGGTGGTTGGCTCCTCTGGAAATTCGGAATGAGCTGCCGAATGAGCTTGAACTTCCCCATTTTTCACTTGGTATAAGTTTCGGAAATTCAAATTGATCACTGGCTCCTGATCAGGTCCGAGTGATAGGATAGGGAAGATTGCTTTGTTTAGATTATTTCCCACAAACTCCTCAGGGAAATAACTCACTGGGGTAAATGATCCAGCTAAACTATCAAATTTGAGAAGGTTCGGTATTTTGGTCAATTCCTCCGGGCTCAAAGAAGTCCATTCGAAAACCAAAGGAAAGGCTGCAAAATAAATTCCATCATTAGCGATAGTGAAAATATTGGAAAAGAGGCTCACTCCATCTTTCTCTAAATCTCCGGTATCCATTTGAATTTTTTGAAGAATTTTACCATTTCCGTCAATTTTAAAAAGGGTGTTTGTACCGGCAGTTAAATAGATTTCATCTAGGCTTTTTGCAAAGAATCCTGCTACAAACTTTCCGATCCCATTTGGTCCCTCTTGCTCAAGCTGGATTGTCTTGATTAGTGATCCATCTGCCTTGGAGTAGATGAGAACTTGAAATGATTTATAATCAAAAAACAGGAGATATTGATCCTCCACTGATTGAAAGGCATGATTGAAGTGGCCAACCCCAATAGGTAGGGGGAGGGTCTTGATTGTATTAGTGATGCTTAATTGGATCTCAGATTGAGATTCTGATTTATCAGCTGAATTACATCCAAAAAGGAGAAATAAAAGTCCAGAGAATAGGATTAGTTTCTTCATAAAATATCTTTAAACTATTAAGATAATAGAAGATTTAAGAAAAATTAGAAGGCTGGCTAATTTTTTGGTTTTAAGAAAGTAGAAATATTCTAAAGATGATTTGATTACACCCTTCAAACCAGTAAGTAAATAGCTCGGTGAATAATCAATCTAGGGGTGCAATAAACTTGAGTTGACTTTATCCTGAAGAAGAATTTCAATCTATTAGGCAAGTTAAATATCGCCCTTTCAAGACTTCTGATATAAAGATGGTTTATAATCCTATTTCAGTTGAAATCTATTACCTCTGCCTTTGCAGAAATGGTCTTTTCTGGCGTTCGATAAGTAAAAAAAGTTTCCTCTCCTGCCTTAAGAAATGGTATATGTTTACCTGTAACATCTTGACTTTTTGAAAATTGCAAAGTGTCAATCTCAAGAATCGCCCTATTAGCTGAATAATAGGTGATCTCACAAGAGATTGAGTTAATATCTTGTTCCATGTTGTTTTCAACTGTGAATAGGACCAAGTTTCCTCGAAATTCTTTGAACTTGACTTCTATTGGATCACTGCTACAGGAAAGTAATCCTGGCCCAATGAAAAAACTAATTAGTATGATTCCCAACTTTGATTTCATACTCTTTGATTTTGATAAACGGTAAGAAAAAAGTAATTGTTTTTTACTTAAATGTCAATTTTAGCAATTGCCTAATTTATTATGTGTTAAGGATTTAATATTGATGCTGAATAATTTTTGACTTTAATATTCGGTAACCGATTAACGGGAGCTTTTATTTTTTAACTAGAAAAAAATCCCCATACAGTGACAATGAGAAGAATGATACAAAAGAATAATACTCCAACCCAGGCAGGTTGGTGGTAGCGATGTTTCCAATTATTTCTGAAAGAAGGGATAATAAAAGCCAGTCCGACGAATATCAATCCAAATACAAAAGCACCAATGCAATTTTCTAAAATGCCTATCAGTCCCTGAACTGAAAAGAACCCGTGCTCAGCAGATTCTCCTGAATACTTTCTCACGATCCTCCATCCCAGATATTCCACTAGGCTCATCACTAGAAGAGTGATAACTCCCATCCAAATAAGGTGACTCTTGTATTTCAAAGGATTTGAATTTTATGGATAAAATTAAACTCAGTATTTTAATTCTATTTCAGAACCCTTACTACTCCAAGCAGATTAATCTCCAAACGCTTTTGGTTGCAATAAATCAAGTGCTATAGAAGCGGCACAGCGCAATTGAAAACTGCAATAATTGGATTGTTTTAAGTAGAACACTAAAGAGTCAACGCTGGTCCAAATAAAATCATCTGTTAAATTGAAGTCATTGATTTCTATCAATTGATACTCGCTGTCGTTTTGAAAAAATCTTCCCCCTTCATCGCATTGAATTATTTTTCTTTTTAACCTTCCATTGGTTATTGGTTTACTAGAATTTGGATTTTCAGGACTTGACATATAGGTTGGGTAAAATGCAAACTCAGTTGAGATTCCCCATTCATGATCTTTTTTGATTAAAAATTCAATACTATCACCCATTACTCTGTAGGCTAATTGAATTAAACCTTGGCTCGGTAATTTATATAAAGGTTGAGACCAAGCTTTTACTTCTCTATTTGTTGCTGAAAAATGAAAAAATCCGATCGTCGGAAGTGCTGGGTTTAATGCACTTATTCCATTTTTAGTAGTATTCCAATTTTCCAATTGATCTACAGGAATCATTTTGTAATTCCCTAATGTGTAATTATTAGGCTGATCAATTTCAATTTTTTTTCTATCCTTTTTATCCTCCATCAATAGGCTGTCCCAGTCAAAAACAGCTAAAAGAGATCTAAGGTCTGCGTTTAAAAAATTATCTTTTAATAAGACTCCCTTAATTGCTTTTAAAGAAGCCCAAACCATATTTTCTTTGGTTTCAATTAAATCTTCGGAGAGTAGGTAGTGATGAGTTTTACTTTTTTGGAAATATTTGGAACCTAGGTCATGCTGCATGGAGTGGGTAATAAGATTACATCCAGGTACAAAACTTGTAAAATACTCAATGTAGGCAGTTGCTTTCCCGCCATGAAGTCTCAGGTAATTTGCAGGTGTACTTTGGATAGTAGGGCCAAATTGAATTACTCCGGTATTTCCAGGTTCTACACGCGCTTGAAGTAAAACGTATATTTCATTTTGTTGTCTTGAAATTATCAAACCTGTTAATGCACTTTGGGGCTGATATAGCATTAATTTTTGATCATTCAGCCCGGTAGTGGTTTCCACACCTACAACTTGAAAAAAACCTTTAGACGAGTGAGATAATGCTCCGTCTGAAAAATTCCATTGATTTTGAGATTCAAAATCAATTTCCTTCAAATCAAACTCAGACCTTTCTTTCGTTTCATTTAAAAAATCGATTAAGGATTGTTTCGAATCAACAATGGTTAGGGGTCTTTGTATTTCTCGTTCCATTTAAAATAGATTTTATTGTTTCAAAGTTTAATCTTGGCGATTTCTCCCCATGATGGGGAATTTCATAAAATTGGTGACCACAACATCTTGCCAAAATAGGCTGAGCAGCTTTGTTAATGAGTCCACTACTAGCTTGCATTATAACGGTGGAGTTGCTTGGCATCCAAAACATGTTAAATAAATCTGCTCCTCTAATTCCAATCAATGTTTTTGAGCGATAATGTGCACTTATTTGTTCCTTTAAATTGTGGTCTCCAGAGGCAAAAATAAAAGGATTATAGGCTCTTTTTTCTAATTCCTGATATAGGGAATCGATACCTTGGAGTTGTCTTCTTTCAGAACCATAACCCTTAAGCCACCTTGTTTCAATAGATTTTTTTCCTAAGGTAGAGTTGGGAGGATCAGACCTTTTTAATATCAATGTATAAGCTCCACAAGTTTCTTTATCCGGTGAATCTGCCCAATCGATTAAGCTATTTCTTATGCTCATGATTTGGGACTCGTAAGCTTTTGGGAAGGTGCCAATAAGCTCTAAATAAACATCCCATCGAGGAATAATAATAGAATCTTTTTTTTCTAGAAATTCATGGAAAATAAATAATGAAGCTTTGGTGCCTCTGAGTTTTAATTCAAGTTTCAAAAGGCGCCTTTTTAGCTTTTCTCTGTAGGACTTCCAGTACTTTTTTGAAATCTCCAATTTCTTTTCAGATAGTTGTTTCATTTCGTAGGAAAATAAACTTTCCTTCAAAAATTCTTCAAGAATTCTATCCGTCATTGGGTTGCAACTATCAATAATCAGTTTTTTATCTTTTAAATATTCTGAGTTTTTTTCAAGCCAAACCAAAAACGGCAAAAAGAAACCTAACATGTAATGCCAATAATTGCCCAGATCACCACCTTTGGTAGGATCCGCTATTATCTTGATTTCCTTCATTTTACAAACAAAACCCCAATTCCATCTTCTTTGGCCTTTTGATTAAAGTCCTGAACAGCGCTATCAATCAATCTTTCCCCTTCAGCTTTCAAAGACTTCCATTGCTCCATCAATCGGGCATATTCTGCCTTGGTTCCTTCATTTACTTTCGGGATACTGCTCTCTCCATGGTTAAGCATAAATAGGAAGTTAGCTGTAAACTTATTCGGGAAGTTCTCCACGTCATCATATGCGGTGGATCTTCTCTGGATCATTTCTTCATCCCAAGCCTTCAATTCTTTGAGAAGGGTCTCTCCCGCAGCCTTGATTTCTTTATACTCAGCTTTTCCTTCCAATCTTTTCAATAAGGCAGCAAGCTGATCTTGATAGTCTTTAGCGGTGTTTAACATATTAAGCATAGTGCTTACCTCAGCTTCCAATTTGCTCATCCACTCATGATAAGCTTGGTAATCAGCCGCAGTAAGTTTATAGGCAGGAATATCCTTGATTTCAGCTTTGGCTTCCGAGCTCACACCCATTCCGCTCAAGCGAATGGTATACATGCCCGGAATAGCTTTGTGCCCTCGATAACTTGACTCAATATAAGCTCCCGGGATTCCAGGCATTGTTGGATGACGCAAATCCCAAACAAAGCGATTCAATCCTTTTCTGGTTGAAATGGTGGGTTCCAGTGGTGGTCCACCAGCCCAGCTTTTTGTCTCGGGATTTCTTTTTGAAGAAATTTTCCGAACCAAATTGCCTTTTGCATCCAGAATTTCCAAGGTCATCTCAGTAGAATCTGTCGCTGATTCTGGCAGTGAATAATGGATGATCATTCCATTTGCAGGATTAATTCCTTCAAAGGGATGAGTGCCTGTAAACTCATCCAAGTTCCCTCCATTCATACTGGAATACCAGTTTCCTAAAAGTGCATTTTCAGGAGTGTAGAGTGTGGGTTGATCTACCTTTTCTTTTACTTCCCGTACCACATTCAACTCGTCTAAAATCCAGAATGAACGTCCTGAGGTTGCTACAATCAAATCATCATGCGCTACTTTCAAGTCAGTGATTGGGGTGACAGGTAGATTCAACTGAAATGAAGTCCAGTTTGCTCCTCCGTCTCTGGAAATGTAAACCCCTTGCTCTGTTCCCGCATAAAGCAGACCTTTCTTTTTGCTGTCTTCTCGAACTACTCGTGTGAATGCTCCATATGGAATTCCTTTAGAAATATTGGTCCAGGTCTTTCCGTAATCTGTGGTTTTATAAATCGCCGGAGTGTAATCATTGAATTTATAGCGGGTAGTGGCAATATAGGCCGTAGCAGGATCATGGGGAGACACTTCAATAGCATTGATCAAAGTCTCCTGCAATCCCTTTGGAGTTACATTGGTCCAAGTTTTTCCGCCATCTCTAGTAAGGTGCACCAGTCCGTCATCGCTTCCTGTCCAGATTACTCCAGCTTCATGTGGGCTTTCCATGACATAGGCAATCGTGCCATAATTTTCAGCTCCCACAGCTTCATTGGTATAGGGCACTCCCGGAGTGCCTTGCTTTTCTTTTTCATTCTTCGTCAAATCGGGAGATACTTCTGTCCAAGTTTGTCCCATATCCTGGGTCTTCAACAAGACCTGAGAAGCATGGTAAAAAGTATTTGGTTCATGTTGAGACCAGATTATAGGTGCGTTCCAATTGAAGCGGTATTTCATGTCTTTGGCATCCATCCCCAAGTATTGGATGGGAGCCGCCATGATATTGGTTGATCCTTGGGTTTCCATGTCCAAAACTTCGATAGTTCCCTGATAGCTACCGCCTAATACATAGCGGGGATTATCAGGATCGAATGCTAAAAATGCAGATTCACCACCTGCCGAATAGTTCCAGTTTTCACGCGAAATTCCACTTCTCCCCAAAGCCATACTGGAAATCACAACAGAAGTATTGTCCTGTTGGCCTCCATAAATTCTATAAGGGAATTGATTGTCGGTATTGATCCTGTAAAACTGGGCGGTTGGCATATTATCTTGAGTGGACCAGGTTTTTCCACCATCAAAGGAAATAGAACCTCCTCCATCATCAGCCAAAATCATGTTTTTGGAATTTTTGGGATTGAACCATAAATCATGGTAGTCTCCATGAGCCCCGTCTACTGCCTCAAAGCTTTTACCCCCATCGTATGACATGAGCATCGGAGCACTTTGCACCCAAACCGTATTTTCATCATTGGGATCTGCGAAAACTTCAATGTAATACCAAGCACGTTGGGTTAAACGATTGTCCTTATTGACCAGCTCCCAGCTTTCACCTGCATCATTGGAAACAAACAGTCCCCCCAAGTCTTTGTAGGTGTCACTTTCAACCAAAGCATACACTTTATTGGAATTGGCTCTGGAAACTGAAACGGCCATTTTACCTTTTTCCTTTGGTAATCCATTTTCAATTTTTTTCCAGGTTTTTCCTGCATCTGAAGATTTATACATGCCTGAACCCGGTCCGCCTGAAATCACCTGCCAAGGTTTGCGTTGGTGCTCCCACATGGCGGCATAAAGCACCTCCGGAGTATTCATGTCCATGGAAAGTTCCACCGCTCCGGTTTTAGTATCTACAAAAAGTACTTTTTCCCAAGTCTCTCCGCCATTGACAGATTTATAAACCCCTCTCTCAGGGTTTGGTGCATTCAAAGCACCCTGAGCTGCTACATAGACAATATCTGGATTGCTTGGGTGAATTTGGATTCTGGAGATATGTTCTGTCTTTTCCAGTCCGAGTTTTTTCCAAGTTTTTCCGGCATCCGTGGATTTATATACTCCATCACCGTAGGAAGTCATGACTCCTCTGGGCGCATGTTCGCCCATTCCTACATAGACGATATTTGGGTTGGATTCTGAAACGGCAATGGCTCCAACAGATCCTGTTGAAAAGTATCCGTCAGAAATATTGACCCAATGCTGACCAGCATCACTGGTTTTCCAGACACCACCACCCGTGGTTCCAAAATAATAGGTCAATGGATCACCGACTACCCCAGTGGCAGTAACTGAACGGCCACCCCGAAAAGGCCCTATATTTCGGTATTTGATGGGGATGGAAGAATCATAAATGCTTTGTGCAGGGCTTTCAAAAACTAAAAAGATCAATAAAACAAATAGATATTTTTTCATATTGGAATTGGTGAATTCAATCCAAAAGATAGAAAAAATATAGCTTTTCTAGTCTGTTGAAATAAAAGAGGCTATGGTAAGCCACATTTTTTTAGTGTTGGTCTTAAAGTTTCTTCGGAATTTCAAATTGAGAAATGACAATAATAGGGCTTAAAAGCAAGACTTTTGGTATTAATATAAGGTTGAAAAAACCATTTTGAAATTTAGTTAATAGAGAATTTGACTACTTGACGATGCTTCAGCAAGAGATTAACAATGACAGATTTAATGAAATTTCAAAAAATGTGAAATACTCCTAATTAGATTTTTTATACTTAGTATAGTGTTGCTAAAATGAGCATATCCTGCTTCAAATGAGTGTTTTGCTTTTTTCCTCTTTATTCTTTTGCCTTGAAGCAAAAGAATCAAAAATTCAAGACGCAGCAAAGCTCCAACAGCACAAGGCCGGACGCTGGCCCGCTGCTGCGTCAGCCCACCCGCCCTAATAAATTAAGTTTTGTGCTCCAAAAATGGTTTATACATGGGGAATGATCAGGCATATGCTATTGTTAAATGGCCCTTTCAGATACTTTTATACCCTCGAAGAATATTTATGACATCTTGATAGCAATCAATTCTTAGCATAATAAACGAAGTCGAAACCTATTCCTAAATATGGAAAACATTTCGACTTCGCTCAATTCAACAAATTAACCTTATGAGGCGGGCTCAATAACTTTATTCACTCTCTCTCAATTATTCCTAGAATTTCCTCTAGATGAGCTTCCTCTTGTACTTCCTGAAGAAGATCTGTTGGAGGAAGACCTGGACTCTACTTTTGCCCCTGTGCTTTTGGTATTGGAGCTAGGTCTTTGAACCCTTGAACCGGCAGGACTTGAGTTGCTTCTACTTGGGGCACTTGAGCGTGTATTCACTTGCGGAGTACTTCTTCTCGAGGCATCAGGCCTTACTGACTCTTGTCTGCTAGGTGCTGGTTGAGTTCTCACATTGGATTGTCTACTAGGCTGAGTTCTGACATCAGACTGTCTGCTAGGTGCTGAAGGCCTTCTGACATCTGCCTCTCTAGAGGTATTTGGAGAACTACGAACTTCACCTTGTCTCGAAGGAGCAGGGGAGCTGCCTCTTCTATTTTCTTGATAAGGTCTCATCTCGAAGTTTGCATCTCTACCTCTGCTCGGCTCGGCAGTTCTTACCCTGCTATCATTCGAGCTTCTAGAAGGGCTACTTTCATAGCGGGAGTTTTGTCCTCCTCTAGAAGGATAGGCAGATCTCTCATCTGATCTTATTTCTGAATTTCTTCCACCTACATTTGCCGTACCTGCGCTTCTGGTGCTTCTCACCTGATCAGGACTTGATACTCTGGAGGGTCTTGCGTCCACAATTCTGCCTCTTGAAGAAGCTTGCAGATCAGGTCTGTAGATATCTACTGAATTTCTGGATACAGAAGCTCTTCCTGGGTTACTGCTTTGTCTTACCTGATATACTGGAACTGTTCTTCTGATAGTTCTCTCTACCTCTCTTCTGCTAGGACCTGTGATATAGGTATTGTTATTATAAATTACCGTGTTGTTGATGATTTTGGTTCGGTTGATAATCTTAACCCTATGATTGTATGGCGCATAGTATCGGTAAGAATATCTGTCATAAATCCTGTTGCAAGGCAAGAAAACCCAATGATAAGTAGGAATGTTGATCCTTACATTGACAGAAAAAGCCGGACCTAATGGAGCCCAACCATAATAACCACCCCCACTTCTCCAACTTACCCAGGCCGGCCCCCAATCATAACCCGGTATCCAAGCCCAGCTTTGGAAGTAGTCATCGAAGTACCACCTTCCATAGTGAAATGGTGCCCAGCCCCAATCATAATAAGACACCCAGGTATTGCCATATTCAGTCATCACCCAATGGCCGTTGGTTCGGTAAGGATGAAAATCTCCCTGAACAGCAGGCAACCAAATGTATCCATGTCGGGCATCTTTGATCCAGTCTCCATAAGGCTGTAATTCATCATAGAATACCTGAAATGAAACTCCATTCCAATCTTCTGCTTTGGAAGGTTGAGTGAATAAGATCCCTAAGAATACTATTCCAGCGAGTATGGACCGGTGCCAGTAATTTGAGAGTAGCTTTTTCATTTGTTTGTGGTTTAAAGTGGGAAATCTGGATTTTCCGGCTGGTGATTTTTAATTTATAGATGCATCTTTCTCTGTAAAGGTTGCATTCTAATAGAAACTAAAATCAAGCCAATCTTTCGAACTTTCATGAAATTCCAAATGGTTTAATAGTATTATCGTAAAAAATTAATAGAAGGTTCGGTGGTAATATTTCATTTTAATCAAAAATACTTTTAAAAAATACATACTTATTTAAAAAAATTAAGTAATGATTATTTTTAGGGACAAAAGTTTTTCCAAAGCAAATAAGCTTCCAATAAAAACTAGCCTGAAAATGGACATTTTCTCAGAAATTGACATTGATAGAAAAAATTGAAATTTTTTTAGATTTTTTTTGAAGTCAAGTGATCCATTGCCCAGTTTGCTTTGGAGGCGGTAATTCCAGTGCTTGGGCAACTGCCTTTTCCAAGCAATTGCGATACAATGCTTTCTATGAGAGGTTGCTGAATATGCTTGGGTAGATCTACTTGATAGTGGTAAGGTTCTTTCCCGTCTTTAAAAACTGTGAACTCTCCTTTGCCAAAGGTTTCCACTTTGATTTGACCTTTGCTTCCATCTATGACGATTTCATCCTTTTCCGCGGACTTAGAGGTGGTAAAGCACCAGTTTCCGGTTCCCAAAACTCCGTTTTCAAAGGCAAAAGACCCGACAACAATATCCTCTGCTTCATAGGCTTGCGCTTGGTTGCTACAAAGCCCATTGGCAAAAATGATATCTCCAAAAAAGAAAGCCAGCAGGTCCAATTGATGGGAAGCCAAATCAAAGAAGTAGCCACCTCCCGATATTTCCGGTTGAATTCTCCAGTTGTTTTCCAACTGTGCAATAATTTCAGGCTCAACCACCTGTTTCATATTGATATGAACAGTGCGTATATCTCCAATATGTCCTACGTTTAGTAACTCTTTGATTTTGACAAAATGAGGGAGCGCTCTTCGATAATAGGCAACAAATAAAGGCACCTCATGCTTTTCACATACCTGGATCATTTCCAGACATTCTGCATAATTTCTGGCCATGGGTTTTTCCACATACACCGGTTTTCCGGCCTCTGCAGCCAATTTGCATAGTTCCAGGTGTACATTTGGAGGTGTGGCTATGTAGACTGCATTGACTTTGGGATCATGAATCAGTTGTTGCGCATCCGTATACCAAGTATCTATTCCATGCCTTTGGGCATAATCCTTCACTTTTTCTTCTGATCTGCGCATGACAGCTACTATCGTGCTATTTGGGATTTTGTCCATGGCAGGAGCTGATTTGACCTCACATACATCTCCAACTCCGATAATTCCCCAGCGAACTTCCGAATGATTAAACTTCTTCATGCTTAAAAATAGGGGGAGAAAAGGCTATTTAAAAATCAAAAAGCGTTTGGGTTGTTTTATTTAAAGGCCACCTCGGCAATCTACGACGGCCAAGTCGTCCGTCAGGTAATTCGTGCACCTTTTACACTGGCTTTTCGGGTAACACAGGAAGAAGATGGGACTTAATTCTCTTTAACAATTGTGTAAAATCCTTGAAAACTATTCGATTTTGAAAAAAAACTTTTCTTTTTTACTCGTCAACTATTTATGCTCCCAAATTTTATTTTGCTAAAACCATTGATTTTTGTAAAAATAAGTGGCTTCTATTTTTATTTGTTATGAAATTAATAATTATTATAAAAAATATGATAAAAATAATCTATAATTAGATTATTCTAATTTATTTATACAAAAAAGTCATTTTCAAATACTAATAATTGTTTTTTATATCAGAATAATATTTTGTTAAATAAAAAAAATTAAAAAAAAAATACCCTCTATAGGGTATTTTTTTTCGACTTTTTGATGATTTTATTTGGGAAAAGTCAATTAAACTATGAAAAACTTAATTTTTACTATTTTATTTTTAGCAATAGGATTGGAGGCTGTTGCTCAAGGGAATTCAAACGGAAATAATGGAAACGGTCAAACAAAGAAGGATTCCACGAAAAATGAAAAAGATCAAATATCAACACAAAACTATGCTCATATTCCTTTCAGTCCAGTAGAGCCATTCAGGAAAATGAAATCGCCACCTTCTCCTCAAATGGCCTCACTTGGGCAATTTGGGGAAATTCCTGTCAACCATTCAACTGGAATTGCAAATGTGACAATTCCGATTCATACAATAAATGTAAATGGGTATGAACATTCAATTAGTTTGAACTACCACGGTGGTGGAATAAAGGTAAATCAAGTTTCTTCAAATGTCGGACTTGGCTGGGCTTTAAATGCATCTGGCGTGCTGGCAACGACAGCAAATAAAATCGGAGGAGATTTTATTTATCTACCAACAAACTATACTTCATTTAATCCAAATACAAACCCCTCATCCTTTCCTGCTAGCAGAAATGATACCGATTATATGTGGGCACATGATGCATTGAATAACTGTTATGATACTGAACCTGATGTTATAAATTATAATTTCGGAATCTATTCAGGTGTTATGGTTCCTATTTATCAGGGATCTTATAGAGAAGTTCCTTACAAGGGGCTTTCGATTCAAAATAATGGTTCTTCATTTGTTATTTTTGACAAGGAAGGAACTAAATTTACTTTTGATGTAGAAGAGACAACATACATTCCACCAGGATGTCCGAATTCATTATATATGGCCACAGAGGGTTGTGTAAATGCTGGTATATATAATGACTCCTATTACTTATCAAAAATTGAGTCTAAGGAGGGAGGGATTATAAATTTCTTTTATGAAAATGAGTCTTATACTTACGCAGTAAACAGAACAGAGCAAAAGTATTCTTGGCTATTTGGTGGAGGCTGTGTCGCTGATTCCAATCTTCCAGATGTTCATTGTATTCAAGAAAGTACAGTTACCGGAAAAAGATTAATCAGAATAGAAACTTCAGAAAACGAGCAGATTTTATTTAAATATAAAACTGAGGCAACATCTGATGGTACTCGAGAAGATTTACCTGGATCAAAAGCTCTTCAGTTTATTGAAGTATTCAATATGGGTGAAGCTCTTCCATTAAAAAAAGTAGAATTAGTCACTTCTTATCATTTTGGGTCTGGATCAACAGGTCTTTATCATAATGTAGCTTGGGAAAAAAGGCTAAAGTTGGATCAAGTAATTTTTGATTCTGACCATAATTATTCTTTTTCTTATTTTGGAAATCTTGCTTCCCGACTTTCTTTTGACCAAGATTTTTACGGATATCATATTTACTCTTCTGTTTCAACTTTGACACCTTATAATGCAAATCATAATCCTAACGGTGCTGATAGATCTCCTAATCCTTCTAGGATAAACGCTGGTTTATTGGAAATAATCACTTTCCCAACTGGTGGATACAACAGGTTTGAATATGAACCGAATTGGGTCTTCTTTGGTAATTCAAATCAGCAAGGACCAGGAGTTAGAATCAAAAGAATAAGTTCTTATTCTGATTTAAACTCTCTAGTAAAATTTACTGATTACAAATATGTTCAAGAAAATGAATCTATCTCATCAGGCTTTATTGACAATTTGCAGTCTAGTGTCAACTTCATAGATGAACAATCTCAATGGCAACATGACAATGACACAGGTCCGTATAGATTAGATTGTAAATTTTATGTAGTCAGTAGTGATGATCAACTTTCTTCATTTATGGGAAGAACATATAACATAACTTATATAAGAGGGTTGAAGAAATAATAAATGATGGTTCTCAAGGGAAAATAGTTTATCATTTTTCTCAAATAAATGATGTTATTATCAATACTGCACCATCACTTTCCAGTATAAACTATGATTGGACACATGGTTTGCCAATAAAAACGGAGATATTCAAAAAGGAAGGATCATCTTTTGAGAAGATCGAAGAAAAGACGTTTCATTATAAAACTTTTATTACAAATACTAATTCCTTTCAAGCAAATGCTGGCCCGAGCTCATTTTATTCATTTGGAATGAAATTGAATAGGGAAAGAGCTGAAGTTCAACCAGGTCAGCAATGGTTATTTAAACCCGCGGAATATAATTTATTTAAATACGGTTATTTATCAGCGTTATTGTCGAAGTATAAAGAGACAAGTAAGTTATATAAAAATGGACTCACAAGAGAATCGAATATTTATTTTTCAATTGATTCTTTAAATAATCAAATTACTAAGTCTGTTTATAAGGATATTAATAATCCTTCCAATACAATGATTAGATATTATTTTTACTCTGATGAAATTAACTCTCAAAGTGCTTTTTTTACTTATAAAAATCCACTGCTATTTATTGATAAAAAAGTTTATAATGGAGTAGAATATACTATTAATGGTGGATATTTCCCTTTGATTAGTTTAAATGGTAGACTTTTACATAATAAGGCGTATAGGTTAGACCTTGCTCAACCTGTCAGTAATTATACTTTAAATTTAAATCAACCAGAATTGAGCCAAGGCTTTAAGTTGACAAATGAGGTGTTGAATTTTAATTCTAAGAATTATCCAGAATTAATAAAAGATAATGGGATCCAAACTAAAATATTCTATGATTATTCAGATTTAAAACCTACTGCATATATCAGAAATTTTACTGGCACAAATTCTGACTTCGCATATACTAGTTTCGAGACAAATAATCAAGGAGGTTGGAATTATACTGCTTTATCTCGTCCCATTCGAATAACTCCCTTTACTGGTAGTATTGTACACAGATTATCGGGGAACCCGTTAACAAAAAATAATTTAAATCAATCTAGGACCTATGTTTTAACATTTGCAGTAAAAAAGGATGGTAATGCGATTCCTAACTTGGTTGTGAAAAAGAATGGATCAATAATTTCTGATTCTGGAATAAGCAATAGTGATATTGGCGAAAAGTGGATTATTTATCAATATAGATTGTCTTCTAGTTCAAGTGTTCAAATAGAAGGGGATGGTGTTTTGATAGATGAATTAAGAATCCTTCCTATTGAATCTTCTATTACCACGTATGGATATTTTCCATTTATTGGTCTTAGTTATGAAAATCCCAATTCTATGATTCCTGTCAATTATTTTTATAATGGACAAAGAAGATTAAGTATGATTCTAAATCAGAATGGAGAAAGATTAAAACAATATTTTTATCAATATAAGGCACCTATATCATTTTAAGGATGAAAACATTTATAGCTATTTTAATTACATTTACAATTTGTAATATCTGCATTTCTCAAAATTTACCAAATCAGGTTGGAAGTTCAACTGCCTCTAGTCCTGAATCGTTAAATATACCTTCAATATCCTCCACGGCAAACATTAATGTCATAAGAGAGTGGAGTTTTCAGCAGGCCGTAGTTTTATTTTCGGGTGATCCTAGTAAGGAACAAGCAAGGACTTTAACATTTTATATGGATGGACTGGGAAAACCTTTGCAGGAAGTTTATTTTCAGCTTAGCCCTCAAGGTAAAGATATTGTAAAGCCTTTTGTATTTGATTCATTTGGAAGGAAAAAATATGAATTGTCTTCATATCCATCTTTAAATTCAAGTGGTAAAATTGTTTTGAATACTGCCGCAGAGTATTCATCGAGATTAAGTTCGATTTATCAAAATGAAGGAAACTTTTTTGGAAAAATTATTTATGAATCTTCACCTTTAGAAAACATTATAAAATCCTTTTCTCCCGGTAATTCTTGGACAGGTTCGGATAGAGGTGTCTCAAAAGATGATTTTCTTAATTCTATTCCAATAAAAAAATTTGAAATTCCACCTGGTCAATCCTTTCCAATACATGTTGGAGACTATGGGGCTAGCCAATTGATTACAAATAGAGTAATTGATGAAGATGGTAAAATATCAGAAAGTTTTACTAATTCTTTGGGGCAAATGGTTGCTTCGAGAAAATCCAAGATTTTATTGCCTGGTTCTAATTTTAATGATTGGTTTTGGACTTTTTACATTTTTGACCAAAAAGGCAGGATAGCTTACACTCTCATGCCGCAAGGTGCGTCAATTTGTAATTCTTCATCTAATTGGGATATTGAGCATCCAAACGTAAAAGAACATTATTTTAAGTATGAATATGACAATAGGGATAGAGTTATAAGAAAAAAAATACCTGGAGCCGGAATAACGGAATACGTTTATGATCACTTGGATAGGGTTGTAATGCAGAGAGACCCTAATCTTTCAGCTTCAAGCGAATGGATGGTAATTAAGTATAATGAGTTCGAAGAAGTATCTACTATTGGAAGATTGGTTAGTTCCACAACCCGGGATAGTTACCAATCAACGGTTGATTCGGACATTAACTTTATAAAAAATCTTACGCTAAATTCTACTGATCAATCAAATATTTATAGCAATTATACATTTGGAGGAACTACCCATACGTTTAATTCCTCTTTTAATTCTAACTTTTCTTCTCCTCTTAGAAGTACCAAGGCAATTCATGGTAGAATGACAGGTAAAAGGAAGAAGGTAGATGGTACTGGTAGCTATATTTCTGAAGTTTATTTTTATGATGAAATAGGAATTTAATTCAAAAGAAGGTTTTAAATCACAAAGGAGGTACAGATTGGACAACCATGGAGTATGATTTTTTGGGCAGAGTAATTAAAAGCTATCATGTACAGAATAATCCAAATGCAGGATCTAACTCAACTATTACATTATTAAAAACATATACATATGACCATGGCGGGAGGCTTATTTCAATTTCTCAAAAGTCAACTCTAATCCTATTCAGACTTTAGTTACTTACCAGTACGATGAACTGGGACAGCTAATTAGTAAAAATTGGAATGGACTTCAAACCGTAAATTATAAGTACAATCCTCGAGGCTGGCTCACACATATTAATGACCCAAACTTATCTGAAAGCGGTGATACATTTGGTATGCAGATTTTTTATGATTTCGGTTATAATTCCATAAATTACAATGGAAATATTTCAGGTATTCAATGGAAAAGTAGTAGAGATAACGTGAAAAGAAGCTATGGATTTAATTACGATCAGATAAATAGAATTACGAGAGGGCATTATGTTGCATTTGGATCTTCTTGGAATCTGGAATCAGATAGATATTCCTTATCTTCCATAAGTTACGATGAAAATGGGAATATTTTATCCTTGGAAAGGAAAGGTAAAGTGTCTAACCCTAATTCATTTGGCACTATCGATCAATTGAATTTCACCTATGCATCTAATAGGTTGTCCCAGGTAGAAGATCTAGTCATGCCACAATTTGGTTTTATGGACTTTAAAAACGGGGCCTCCTCTTCTAATGAATATCAATATAATAATGCGGGTAGTTTGATTTCAGATGAGAATAAAGGAATAACTAATATTTCTTATAATTTCAATAATTTACCCAGAGTTATAAATTTAGGTTCAGGTAATCAAATTACCAATGTCTATGATTCTGAAGGAAGAAAACTATCCACAACGATAGTATCCGGGGGTACCACAAAAACCTATGATTACATCGGAGATTTTGTATATCTTAACAATACAATTCAACACTTTGCACACGAGGAAGGACGTACAGCCTGGGATGGTGGAACGGGCGATCCATATGATGAGTATTTTTATAAAGATCACCTTGGCAATGTCCGTCAGGTAATACGTGCACCTTTTACACTGGCTTTTCGGGCCACCATGGAGGAGGAATACGCTCAAGAAGAAGAGCAACTTTTTGAACAGCTTCCGGAAACAAGGATACTCGACCACCGTCATAACAATACTGCGGGTGGAAACCAAGTGGCTTGGCTGAATGCCGAACGGGGAAAAATGCTTGGTCCATCAAGAACGCAGGAGGTACAGGAAGGAGATAGCTTGACGCTTGAAGTGGATGTGATTTTCGACAAAAAGAGAAAGGGCATATTGCATCCTTCTGCACTGATCAAAAGTGGAAGTCAAACATTATGGAAAGATCGCTTGCTGGAAGGGGTGCAAAATCTTAACTTTTCTCCTGAGATCAATCCGATGTTGATCTATGAGTTTACCCGATTGCTATTGGCAGAGATTGAATCCAAGAAGACCCCAGAAAGCTACCTGATGTATGCGCTATATGATCAGGACAGTGTGCTATACGATCAGGGCAAGGTCTTGGTCAGCAATGCCGCAGCCAATGAGCATGAGCAACTACGACAGACACTCAAAGTCAAAAAGAATGGATATCTTGAAACTTTTGTGGTCAACGAAACAGCTCAGAATATCTTTTTCGATAATCTAAAAGTGCAAAGTACCAGTCCGATCATCGTTCAGGAAAATGCCTACTATCCCTTTGGAATGACCATCGCAGGATTGGATTATAGTTATAATAATCATACGAATAGGTATCTGTATCAGGGCAAAGAGTTCTTAGATGACTTAAACCTAAATATTTATGATTTTCATGCCCGTGGATATGACCCCGTCATAGGTAGGACATGGCAGGTAGATCCCATGGCGGACAGCTATTACCCATGGTCGCCATACGCTTGGACTATGAACAACCCGATTAAGTATATGGATCCGACAGGTATGTTCAGTACCCATACGGATGAGGAAGGAAATGTGGTGGCGGTCTATGACGATGGGGATTTGGGTGTGTATAGACATCAGGGAAATATGGCAGAAGCGAAAAAAACAGTAAGGGAAAGTTATAACACTGAAAATACAGGGGCTGGAGGAGAGAGGATGGGAGAAAGTTTGCATGCGTTAAGTTTTGTAAACCAAAACCTCTATAATGAAACTGGACTAGTAAAAGCAGGAGATATAAAGATAGATTTTGGTTCTACTGAACTTACTGGTAGGGTTCAAGAAATACTTAATTCAGACCCATCACTTTTTGATTATTTTAAGAAGGCCGGTGGGGGTGGAGATTGGGATATAAAAGCTCATGTCTCCAATGGATCCAAGTTATTTGGCAAATATACTTCACCTAGGGATGCTGGTAATTTTGCTGCTGGTGCAGTTGCTCAAAAATCTGGTTTAGCACCCTTGGCGCAATTTGGTTATGGAGCATATAATTTATCAGGAAATAATAAACCTTTAACGCTAGCTATAACTGGTGTGGTAGGCTGGATGTCTATGGTAAATAGACCACTCGGGTTAGGTTCAGCCTACCTTATTGGGAAATATGGTGAGGATAAACTTTCCCAAAGATCTATTGATATAGGCAAAGATTTTATTAGAAGAAATTAATGATATGAATATGAGGTTTTTTCTTTCTTTAATTCTGCTGGTTATCTTTTCTTCCTGTTGCGATACCCACGTAGAGGTTACTTATGAGTATGAAGATGTTGTGATCAAAAGAGTGGATGAGTGTGGCATTTCCACTTTTTATTTTGGTGAGATTTCAGATAGCTCCCCTAGGGTTTGGACTACATACTCTGGCATAAATGACGGGTTCTCAGGTTATTTAGTGTTTGAAAAAGGTCGTGTTGAGATACTTTCAGGGGATGGATATTTTGAGTCAAGTAACAATAATGAAAAACAAATAGATTTCAGATATATAGATATATCTGAAAGACCAATGTTAACCAAAGGGGTTTATTATATAATGTTGGCTACAAACGTTGAAAAAGAGAGGAATGTGAATACGGTAAGCGGTGTAAAAGTTGACTATATGGATTGATTTATCATCATAGAGAATTGGATGTTTCAGTGGCGATGAGTACAGTTACCTCTACAATGGCAACGAGATCATAAGGGATCTTAATCTGGAAATATACGACTTCAAATCAAGGTTTTATGATCCTGCTATAGGACGATTTAACAGTATCGATGTGCTGGCCGACCATCCTAATCAAATAGGATTGTCCCCATACCAGTTCAGCTGGAACAATCCGATCAAGTACAATGATCCTAATGGGGAGTGTCCCATTTGTCCTGGTTCGTATTATTATACTAAGGCTCAAGTTATTTTTTCGCAGTTCACCAATACTGTTAAAGGTTCTTCTCAGAGGTTGTTGACACAGCAATCAGGTAACCTGAATTCTGAGTTTTCATCTCAGCTTAGTAATTCTCAAGCATCTCTCATGTCATCAGTAGCAACTATTAATGATGGGGCAGTAGTTGCTTCTGGGCTCAAGGACGCCACTGTACAGGGAGGGCTCTTGGGTGCAGAAGTAGTTCAAGATTTAGGTACAGCTATAGAAGTTGCTGGAATAGCCACTGCCCAACCTGAAATAACTGCTGCAGGCGGGATGGTTTCGGGTGCAGGAAATTTGCTGGAGGGGACTATAAGAGCTTCAACGGGAGATCTTACTGCCGGTGAAGTCGGCTATCAAGTAGGTAAAGGTATAGTGTTTGGTCAGCTTTTTAAGGGAGGAGATAAAGCAGTTAAGGCTGAGACTCTAAGCAAGGAAGCTAATAATATTTGGCAAGGTATTGTAAAAGGATGGGAAATGCTCAGCGA
Source organism: Algoriphagus sp. NBT04N3 (assembly GCF_019443765.1). NCBI lineage: Bacteria > Pseudomonadati > Bacteroidota > Cytophagia > Cytophagales > Cyclobacteriaceae > Algoriphagus > Algoriphagus sp. NBT04N3. Next base: position 2,864,146 of record NZ_CP048415.1, on the reverse strand, counting down.
TTGGACTTATGAGGTTACTACGAGTGTTGATGAAGAAAAAAACAAATAAGAGCTATGGATATATTTAATATGCTTATTGGCGCTTTGCTAATCCTGGTTTCAATAATCATCTTCATTATTCAAATTAGGGAGGGGACAAATAGGAAAAATGAGGGTTTTACAATTGGGGATGTAAAACTGATTTTTGCCGGATTATTTTCGTTTCTAGGAGGATTATATCTTTTTATTAGTGCGTTTTAGAATTGATGAATAACACAAAAGCCCGGCCAGTGCCGGGCTTTTGTGTTTTTAAGCGCTGAGGGAGTTCTGTACCTGGCACTTGAAGAGAAATGCGTCCATCAGTGCGAAGATGTGTTCCCGGTCCTCGGGCTGCAGTTTTTCGATGTCCTGGAGGCGTTTGACGGTTTTTTTGTCGAAGGAGCTGTTTACCCCCTCACCGACCAGATAGTCCAGCGACACGCCGAAGGCATCCGCTATTTTTTTTGCCGCCTCGATGGAGGGGACGGCATCCCCGCGCTCGTACTTGCCGATCATCTCCCTGGACACGCCGCTTTCTTCGGCCAGTTTTCCCTGTGACCAGTTTTTTTCCTTGCGAAGGTTGGTAATGATAATGCCTGTGTTCATAGCCTATACTTCCTTTTTATGTCCTATAGTAACGGATGTATGGTAAAAATATGGAATTAAAGTTCTTTTTAAAAACCTATAAGACTTGCCTGTTATGGAAAGATAATTTACTTTTATGTCTGATAGTTCCATGATAAAAAAATGAAAATAATTATGGCAGACGAAAAAGAGTACCGCTACGACTACCGGGGGCTGGACAGTTTCCTGGTGCTGGACCATGATCCGCGGCTGCTGGGCGAGCAGCTGGACGCGTTGATGTGCGACCTGGTGTATGTTTCAAGGGATGCCGAGGACTTTGGCCGGGAGCTGAGCGACTATTGTTACACGCTTCGCCGTTTGCGTGACCTGTTCCGGAAGATGCCATTACAGGGTACAGCGGGCTGAGGGGATGGAGATCACCGAGATCAAAACCAGACTGACGCTAAAGGAAGTCCTGGAACATTACGGCCTGAAACCCGATAAGCAACTGAGGCTGAACTGCCCGTTCCATCCGGACAGGACCCCGAGCATGCAGGTGTACTACAAGACCCAGACGGCCTACTGTTTCAGTTCCAACTGCCCCACACATGGCAAGAGCCTTGACGTGATCGACTTTATCATGCACAAAGAAAGCTGCAGCAAACACGAAGCGATCAAAAAAAGCGAACGCCTGTTAGCCGGGAATGTCAGTCCCGCGCAGGAGCTGACCCGGGTTGCGCTGCTCACAAACATGTTTACCTACTTCAGGAATGCGGTACACAACAGCAAACCTGCCCGTGAATACCTGGAAAGCCGTGGGCTGGACTACGGCAAAACGGAGATCGGCTACAACTCCGGGCAGTTCCACCATGGCACAAGGAAGGACGAAGCATTGATAGAAGCCTGCCTGAAATACGGCCTGCTGCTGGACAAAGGGCAAACAAACAACCGCACGGGCGAAAGGGCCTATAGCCCTTTTGGGAAGGGAGGGATCGTGTTCCCGCTCAAAAACCAACAAAACCAGATCGTAAGCCTGTACTTCCGCAGCACGGCAGACGACAGACAGGCACGCCACTTTTACCTCAGGGACAGACAGGGGCTTTACCCAAAGTATCCCAAACCCGAAACGACAAAGCTGATATTAACAGAAGCCATCATCGATGCGGCCACCTTGCTCCAGATTCCGGGGATCGCAACAGAACATGAAATACTTGCCTGCTACGGCACCAACGGGCTGACCGAAGAACATATAAAGGCCATCCAATCACTCAATAACTTAGAAGAGATCATCTTCTTTTTTGACGGGGATGCCGCCGGACTGGAAGGGGCAAGGAAACAGGGCGAAAAGCTGAAAGGCCTGCTGCCGGAAATCAAAATCAGCCGGGTAAACACCCCGGAGAGCGAAGATGTAAACAGCCTGTACATAAACCATGCGGACAGTGCGGAAGCACTCTTTACACACCTATTGGACAGCCGTACCTCTTTTGATGCGCCAAACGGGTCTTTTTATTCTTCAAATGAACCTGTTTCAAATGAAAAGAAAGAAATCCGGGAACAGATACAGTCAACGGTTCCGGAACCGCCCAAACCCACCCCATCGCAAACCATCTCACAAACAAAAACCAATACCCAGAAACCACCACAACCCATTCCCCAGCCAAAAACCAACGCCCAGAAACCAACTTCCGGCCCAAGCCTTGCTGCAGGTAGCTTTGATTCCACGAATCCCCACCGGATCATATACTTTACCGACACGGCGCATTACTATGTAAAAGGCGGGGTGAGACAGGAACCGGACAGATTACAGATCAGCCTGATGGTCGAGGGGAAGGGCAACGGTGCCTACAACCGCTACCGCAACCGCCTGGACCTGTACGAGAACAAGCAGACGGAACGGATAGCAAGGGAGGCGGCGGAAAAGCTGAACCTCAGGGCCGACCTGTTGGAACTCGACCTGTGCAGGCTGACCGACCTTCTGGAAGACTACCGTGACAGCCGGGAAACGGGGCAAAAACCGGAAAGCGCAAGGATAGTCCTGGACAGCACAAAGTCAGGTCATTGCAAAGACTTTTTAAGCAAGCCCAACCTGATCCAACGGTTCAACGGACTGATCGGGAAAGCGGGCGTTGTCGGGGAGGAAAACAACCGGGTGTTTTTGTTCTGCATCGCCGCCAGCTACGGGATGCCCGACACACTGCATGCTTTAATACAGGGCAGTTCGGGCAGCGGCAAAACCCACCTTTTGGTGAAGATCAGCAGCTTTATCCCCGATGAAGATGTAAAAAGGTTTACCAGGGTCACGGAGAGCAGTTTTTATAATTATGGCATGTACGACCTGAAAAACAAACTGATCTGCCTGGAAGACCTGGACGGGATGAAGGAAGAGGCGCAGCTGGCCTTCCGGGAACTGCAGAGCCGTGAAATGTTATCCAGCAGCACCACGGGCCAGGACGAGAAGGGCAACAACCGGGCGTATGAAAAGACCGTCTACGGACCGATCGCCTCGATGGCCTGCACGACCAAGGGGGAAATCTACGAGGACAACATGAACCGCTGTTTTCTGATCGCCGTGGACGAGACCAAAGAGCAGACACAAAGGATCATCGCCTACCAGAACCAGAAGGCATCCGGAAAGATTGACGGGCAGGAAGAAAGGAAGACTACTGAGTTCATACAGAACTGTGTTCGGATGCTCAAACCCCATGAAGTGGTGAACCCCTATGCGGACAGGGTGAACCTACCGGAAGAGGCCCACAAGATCAGGCGGCTGAACGGGCTGTACCAGAGCTTCGTCAAGCAGATGACCCTGATGAACCAGTACCGGAGGAAAAAAGACCAAAAAAGGGAGATTGATCACGGAGAAGGAAGACCTGCAGACAGCGGCGGAAATCATGTTCGACAGCATCGTGCTGAAGATAGACGAGCTGGACGGCAGCCTCCGGCTGTTTTACGAGCAGCTGAAAAGCTACATCAAGGGCAAGGGCGAGGCGTATGAATCCTACAGCTTCGGCCAAAGGGAGATCCGGCAGGCACTGAACATCAGCAAGACCCAGCTGCAGCGCTATATCCATGACCTGCTGGGTTTGGAATACATCTGCCAGGCAGGCGGGCATATCAACAAGGGCTACCGCTATAAGATTGTGTACTGGGACGATGTGGCCAAGCTGAAAGGCAAAGTGAAACGGCATTTACAGGGACAGTTGGATCAGTTGGAAATCCTGGCGACCCCTTAGCGACCCAGCCGTTTTGGGTCGCTAGAATCTGCCTCTGAAGCTTCAAAAGGCTGAAAATGGCCCTGAATCAGGCTGGCGACCCGTGACCCGGGAAAACGCAAGCCCCCTTCAATAAAAACACCTACGACGATGAAATGCGCAGCATTCCATGACACCCTTAAAAAACAATCAACACTGTCATGAAACACCTACCGATATACAACAAAGCATACCGTGACCTGTTGCTGGACTATAGGCAGTACCTGGAGCGTACGGGTTACAACAAAGGGAGCCGGGAAGCCCTTCCTTCCTGTTTGCGGGAGTTTTTTTACCGGATGGAAGGCCTGGGTATCCATGGGCTTGATAGCATCACGTCCGGCCATATCCTTGATCACTGGGAGTACCTGAAGACAAGACCGAGCCAAAGGGGCGGATCCCTGAGTGAGAGCATGGTCAGCCACCACCTGTATGCCCTGAAAACCTTTATGAACTACGGACAGTCCAGCGGCAACCTAAACAGCAATCCCTTCGGGTCACTGAGCTTCCCCAAGCCGGAACATCCACCCAGAAAGGTGTTGAGCACCGAAGAGATCAAAGCCCTGTACGGAGCCTGTGAGACTCTGAAGGACCGGGCCATACTAAGCCTGTTTTACGGCTGTGGACTGAGAAGGTCGGAGGCTGAAAAGCTGGATATATCCGACATCCATTTTAAAGGAGGACTGCTGTACGTGCGTTCCGGTAAGGGAGGAAAAAGAAGGGTGGTACCGATGGGCGTGCAGGTAACCCAAGACCTGAAGGATTACTATCTGCATGAACGTGAATCCTACAGAAATGGATCTACCTCCGACAGCCTGAAAGCTTTTATGCTCAACAACCGGGGAAACAGGATACGGGGCGGCGCCTACTGGAAGAGACTCAGGTACCTAGCGGAACAGGCGGGCTTTATGGACAGGATCGGCCTTCACTGCCTGCGGCACAGTATCGCCACGCATCTGCTGGAAGGCGGGCTGGGCATCGAGCAGGTCAGGGACTTTCTGGGCCATCGCCACCTGGAAACCACGCAGATCTACACCAGAATCAGCAAACAATACCTGAACGAACAGCTATGTTGAGGGAGAGAGAGCTGAAGGAATACCTGCTGGAAAGGCATACCCCGGAGACGGCGAAGATCTACCTTCGTGACATCCGGATCTATCTGGATTATATGACAGAGGAGAGGGCAGAAAAAGCCATCTACCAGGACATACTGCAGTACGTGGACTACCTGAGGAAGAGACACCAAAACCCAAGGACGGTCAACAGGATGCTGTACGGGGCAAAATCCTGGCACAGCTGGCTGCTGCATACCGGAAGGCGGGAAGACCACCCCTGCAGGTTTTTGAGGCTGAGGGATGCCAAAGGGCAGGATATCCAATTACAAGACCTTTTTTCTTCAACTGAACTGGAACAGCTGATGGAAAGGAAGGAACGCTATGAAGCCGTAAGAACCAGAAACCAGGTTGTTGTCAGTCTGCTGATCTACCAGGGGTTACGGCTAAAGGAAACAGAACAGTTGCGGTTACAGGATATTGATCTGGAAGCCGGGACAGTCCACAGCAGGGGTATGGCGAAAACTTTACCGAGAACCCTGAAGATGAAGCCCAAACAGATCATGCTTTTTTACCGCTACATCCACGAAATCCGACCAGAAATACAAAAAGAAGAAACGGAAAGACTGATCCTGAACATCCGGGGGAAGGCCATCAGGGCGGATGACATCAACTACCTGGTGGAAACCTTCCGGGATCTGTTCCCTGACAGGAAACTGAACGCCCAGACCATCCGGCAGAGCGTGATCGCCAACCTGCTGAAAGAGGGAAAAGACCTGAGGGTAGTCCAGGTGTTCGCGGGGCACAAAAACCCGAGTTCGACGGAGCGGTACAGGCAGACGGGATTGGAGGAACTGAAGGCGGCGGTACAGAAACACCACCCGCTGGGGTAGGGTTAAAAAGTTTGGAAAATGCAACTAAATACAGTTACTTTGAGTTTATGTCTAAGAAGGAAAAACTGATCGCCAGGTTTTTGGGCATGCCATCCGACTTTCATTATGACGAGATGGTGAAACTGCTAGGATACTTTGGTTTTGAGGAAGTAAAGAAAGGAAAGACCTCCGGTTCGAGGGTGAAATTCGAGAACGGTGAAGGGGTTCCTGTCATGCTGCACAAACCCCATCCAAGCGGGATTATGAAGCAATACCAAATGAAACAGGTCAGAGAACTATTGGAATTATGAAATATCTGGAATACAAAGGTTATACGGGCAGCATTGAGTACAGTCCTCAGGATAGTCTGCTCTATGGAAAAGTGTTGGGAATCAGAGGTCTGATCTCCTACGAAGGAGAGACAGGGAAACATCTGGAAGAGGATTTTAGGGAGGCTGTAGATGCTTATCTGGCAGATTGTAAAGAAGAGGGCAAGTCTCCCGAGAAGCCGTTCAAAGGAGCTTCAATGTAAGGATATCGGCTACCTTGCACCAAAGAGCAGCTTTATTGGCGATGGAGGCCAAGACCTCCTGAACAATTTGTTGCCGAAGCGATCCGGTTTAGGGTCGACAAAGAGCCTGCCTGATTGTTTTTGCAGGAATGGGAAACCGTTCCGGGGAGGTTTGCGGTAACCACAACGTTCACAGGTTAAGCGGTGTTCGTCCTCGTCATCCGGCAAAAAGCCACGCCAGCCCGTCAGGTAAGCTTCGTGCCTCAGCCCACATGCCGCCCTTCGGGTGCTTGTGCCTCGCAGCCTGTCATGTCTTTTGCGCTCCTTCCTCTTCCTCACGGCTGTTCCAGTGTCTGCTTAGGCCGCTTCACTTCTCCGCCTGAGGCGGATGCGTTCAGCCACCATACATCCACCCACAGCCGGGGTTAAGGCGGGCCTGCTGGCCACCGACAGACCGCAGCTCCCAAGATGACCTTTTGAAAGGCAAAGTGGTATCTTAAGAGCCGCTCACTGCCAGTCACTTCCTACGGTCGTTTTCCCTGTCAGGCTGTCGGCGGCACCCGCAGGCGGCCCGCGAGCCAACGCACAAAAAGGCCGGCCGCCCAAAAAATCACCCCCAACCCCCGATCAAGGGGGCTTTCCCAACCCACAATGCCGGGACAGATCTCCGAAAGCAGGTTGGGTGCAGGAAAAAAACAACAAAAAAGAAGAGGCAAACCGACCAAAGTGAGGTTCGCGAACACCATAAAAAAACAATAAAAAAGTGAGCAAAGTTAGGCGGGTCGCACGAGGCCTGCCCACCGTCAAAAAGCAAGTCCACAGGGCTATTTAACCGCCCGCAGAACAGCCGCACCTTAAACCGCCCGGCTCCCTTGCTTTTTGCCATACCCGCCAGATTGAAGGCTTTCTTTTTTTTTCCTTTTTTCTTTTGGGATGATGTTTTACTGGGGCTATCATGAAAGTTCCCTCTTCTTTTTTCAACTGAAAACATCTTCAGATGAAAGAAAAAACTATCTTTATGGGAGTGTGCCGGGAGTGCATGACGTTCTTTAAAAGTGAGTGGGGGGAGTTGGGAAGAGCCGGAAAAAGGTTGCGCGGGAGTATACCGTTACCTCTACAATGGCAACGAGATCATAAGGGATCTTAATCTGGAAATATACGACTTCAAATCAAGGTTTTATGATCCTGCTATAGGACGATTTAACAGTATCGATGTGCTGGCCGACCATCCTAATCAAATAGGATTGTCCCCATACCAGTTCAGCTGGAACAATCCGATCAAGTACAATGATCCTAATGGGGAGTGTCCCATTTGTCCTGGTTCGTATTATTATACTAAGGCTCAAGTTATTTTTTCGCAGTTCACCAATACTGTTAAAGGTTCTTCTCAGAGGTTGTTGACACAGCAATCAGGTAACCTGAATTCTGAGTTTTCATCTCAGCTTAGTAATTCTCAAGCATCTCTCATGTCATCAGTAGCAACTATTAATGATGGGGCAGTAGTTGCTTCTGGGCTCAAGGACGCCACTGTACAGGGAGGGCTCTTGGGTGCAGAAGTAGTTCAAGATTTAGGTACAGCTATAGAAGTTGCTGGAATAGCCACTGCCCAACCTGAAATAACTGCTGCAGGCGGGATGGTTTCGGGTGCAGGAAATTTGCTGGAGGGGACTATAAGAGCTTCAACGGGAGATCTTACTGCCGGTGAAGTCGGCTATCAAGTAGGTAAAGGTATAGTGTTTGGTCAGCTTTTTAAGGGAGGAGATAAAGCAGTTAAGGCTGAGACTCTAAGCAAGGAAGCTAATAATATTTGGCAAGGTATTGTAAAAGGATGGGAAATGCTCAGCGATTGGACTTATGAGGTTACTACGAGTGTTGATGAAGAAAAAACAAATAAGAGCTATGGATATATTTAATATGCTTATTGGCGCTTTGCTAATCCTGGTTTCAATAATCATCTTCATTATTCAAATTAGGGAGGGGACAAATAGGAAAAATGAGGGTTTTACAATTGGGGATGTAAAACTGATTTTTGCCGGATTATTTTCGTTTCTAGGAGGATTATATCTTTTTATTAGTGCGTTTTAGAATTGATGAATAACACAAAAGCCCGGCCAGTGCCGGGCTTTTGTGTTTTTAAGCGCTGAGGGGAGTTCTGTACCTGGCACTTGAAGAGAAATGCGTCCATCAGTGCGAAGATGTGTTCCCGGTCCTCGGGCTGCAGTTTTTCGATGTCCTGGAGGCGTTTGACGGTTTTTTTGTCGAAGGAGCTGTTTACCCCCTCACCGACCAGATAGTCCAGCGACACGCCGAAGGCATCCGCTATTTTTTTTGCCGCCTCGATGGAGGGGACGGCATCCCCGCGCTCGTACTTGCCGATCATCTCCCTGGACACGCCGCTTTCTTCGGCCAGTTTTCCCTGTGACCAGTTTTTTCCTTGCGAAGGTTGGTAATGATAATGCCTGTGTTCATAGCCTATACTTCCTTTTTATGTCCTATAGTAACGGATGTATGGTAAAAATATGGAATTAAAGTTCTTTTTAAAAACCTATAAGACTTGCCTGTTATGGAAAGATAATTTACTTTTATGTCTGATAGTTCCATGATAAAAAAATGAAAATAATTATGGCAGACGAAAAAGAGTACCGCTACGACTACCGGGGGCTGGACAGTTTCCTGGTGCTGGACCATGATCCGCGGCTGCTGGGCGAGCAGCTGGACGCGTTGATGTGCGACCTGGTGTATGTTTCAAGGGATGCCGAGGACTTTGGCCGGGAGCTGAGCGACTATTGTTACACGCTTCGCCGTTTGCGTGACCTGTTCCGGAAGATGCCATTACAGGGTACAGCGGGCTGAGGGGATGGAGATCACCGAGATCAAAACCAGACTGACGCTAAAGGAAGTCCTGGAACATTACGGCCTGAAACCCGATAAGCAACTGAGGCTGAACTGCCCGTTCCATCCGGACAGGACCCCGAGCATGCAGGTGTACTACAAGACCCAGACGGCCTACTGTTTCAGTTCCAACTGCCCCACACATGGCAAGAGCCTTGACGTGATCGACTTTATCATGCACAAAGAAAGCTGCAGCAAACACGAAGCGATCAAAAAAAGCGAACGCCTGTTAGCCGGGAATGTCAGTCCCGCGCAGGAGCTGACCCGGGTTGCGCTGCTCACAAACATGTTTACCTACTTCAGGAATGCGGTACACAACAGCAAACCTGCCCGTGAATACCTGGAAAGCCGTGGGCTGGACTACGGCAAAACGGAGATCGGCTACAACTCCGGGCAGTTCCACCATGGCACAAGGAAGGACGAAGCATTGATAGAAGCCTGCCTGAAATACGGCCTGCTGCTGGACAAAGGGCAAACAAACAACCGCACGGGCGAAAGGGCCTATAGCCCTTTTGGGAAGGGAGGGATCGTGTTCCCGCTCAAAAACCAACAAAACCAGATCGTAAGCCTGTACTTCCGCAGCACGGCAGACGACAGACAGGCACGCCACTTTTACCTCAGGGACAGACAGGGGCTTTACCCAAAGTATCCCAAACCCGAAACGACAAAGCTGATATTAACAGAAGCCATCATCGATGCGGCCACCTTGCTCCAGATTCCGGGGATCGCAACAGAACATGAAATACTTGCCTGCTACGGCACCAACGGGCTGACCGAAGAACATATAAAGGCCATCCAATCACTCAATAACTTAGAAGAGATCATCTTCTTTTTTGACGGGGATGCCGCCGGACTGGAAGGGGCAAGGAAACAGGGCGAAAAGCTGAAAGGCCTGCTGCCGGAAATCAAAATCAGCCGGGTAAACACCCCGGAGAGCGAAGATGTAAACAGCCTGTACATAAACCATGCGGACAGTGCGGAAGCACTCTTTACACACCTATTGGACAGCCGTACCTCTTTTGATGCGCCAAACGGGTCTTTTTATTCTTCAAATGAACCTGTTTCAAATGAAAAGAAAGAAATCCGGGAACAGATACAGTCAACGGTTCCGGAACCGCCCAAACCCACCCCATCGCAAACCATCTCACAAACAAAAACCAATACCCAGAAACCACCACAACCCATTCCCCAGCCAAAAACCAACGCCCAGAAACCAACTTCCGGCCCAAGCCTTGCTGCAGGTAGCTTTGATTCCACGAATCCCCACCGGATCATATACTTTACCGACACGGCGCATTACTATGTAAAAGGCGGGGTGAGACAGGAACCGGACAGATTACAGATCAGCCTGATGGTCGAGGGGAAGGGCAACGGTGCCTACAACCGCTACCGCAACCGCCTGGACCTGTACGAGAACAAGCAGACGGAACGGATAGCAAGGGAGGCGGCGGAAAAGCTGAACCTCAGGGCCGACCTGTTGGAACTCGACCTGTGCAGGCTGACCGACCTTCTGGAAGACTACCGTGACAGCCGGGAAACGGGGCAAAAACCGGAAAGCGCAAGGATAGTCCTGGACAGCACAAAGTCAGGTCATTGCAAAGACTTTTTAAGCAAGCCCAACCTGATCCAACGGTTCAACGGACTGATCGGGAAAGCGGGCGTTGTCGGGGAGGAAAACAACCGGGTGTTTTTGTTCTGCATCGCCGCCAGCTACGGGATGCCCGACACACTGCATGCTTTAATACAGGGCAGTTCGGGCAGCGGCAAAACCCACCTTTTGGTGAAGATCAGCAGCTTTATCCCCGATGAAGATGTAAAAAGGTTTACCAGGGTCACGGAGAGCAGTTTTTATAATTATGGCATGTACGACCTGAAAAACAAACTGATCTGCCTGGAAGACCTGGACGGGATGAAGGAAGAGGCGCAGCTGGCCTTCCGGGAACTGCAGAGCCGTGAAATGTTATCCAGCAGCACCACGGGCCAGGACGAGAAGGGCAACAACCGGGCGTATGAAAAGACCGTCTACGGACCGATCGCCTCGATGGCCTGCACGACCAAGGGGGAAATCTACGAGGACAACATGAACCGCTGTTTTCTGATCGCCGTGGACGAGACCAAAGAGCAGACACAAAGGATCATCGCCTACCAGAACCAGAAGGCATCCGGAAAGATTGACGGGCAGGAAGAAAGGAAGACTACTGAGTTCATACAGAACTGTGTTCGGATGCTCAAACCCCATGAAGTGGTGAACCCCTATGCGGACAGGGTGAACCTACCGGAAGAGGCCCACAAGATCAGGCGGCTGAACGGGCTGTACCAGAGCTTCGTCAAGCAGATGACCCTGATGAACCAGTACCGGAGGAAAAAAGACCAAAAAGGGAGATTGATCACGGAGAAGGAAGACCTGCAGACAGCGGCGGAAATCATGTTCGACAGCATCGTGCTGAAGATAGACGAGCTGGACGGCAGCCTCCGGCTGTTTTACGAGCAGCTGAAAAGCTACATCAAGGGCAAGGGCGAGGCGTATGAATCCTACAGCTTCGGCCAAAGGGAGATCCGGCAGGCACTGAACATCAGCAAGACCCAGCTGCAGCGCTATATCCATGACCTGCTGGGTTTGGAATACATCTGCCAGGCAGGCGGGCATATCAACAAGGGCTACCGCTATAAGATTGTGTACTGGGACGATGTGGCCAAGCTGAAAGGCAAAGTGAAACGGCATTTACAGGGACAGTTGGATCAGTTGGAAATCCTGGCGACCCCTTAGCGACCCAGCCGTTTTGGGTCGCTAGAATCTGCCTCTGAAGCTTCAAAAGGCTGAAAATGGCCCTGAATCAGGCTGGCGACCCGTGACCCGGGAAAACGCAAGCCCCTTCAATAAAAACACCTACGACGATGAAATGCGCAGCATTCCATGACACCCTTAAAAAACAATCAACACTGTCATGAAACACCTACCGATATACAACAAAGCATACCGTGACCTGTTGCTGGACTATAGGCAGTACCTGGAGCGTACGGGTTACAACAAAGGGAGCCGGGAAGCCCTTCCTTCCTGTTTGCGGGAGTTTTTTTACCGGATGGAAGGCCTGGGTATCCATGGGCTTGATAGCATCACGTCCGGCCATATCCTTGATCACTGGGAGTACCTGAAGACAAGACCGAGCCAAAGGGGCGGATCCCTGAGTGAGAGCATGGTCAGCCACCACCTGTATGCCCTGAAAACCTTTATGAACTACGGACAGTCCAGCGGCAACCTAAACAGCAATCCCTTCGGGTCACTGAGCTTCCCCAAGCCGGAACATCCACCCAGAAAGGTGTTGAGCACCGAAGAGATCAAAGCCCTGTACGGAGCCTGTGAGACTCTGAAGGACCGGGCCATACTAAGCCTGTTTTACGGCTGTGGACTGAGAAGGTCGGAGGCTGAAAAGCTGGATATATCCGACATCCATTTTAAAGGAGGACTGCTGTACGTGCGTTCCGGTAAGGGAGGAAAAAGAAGGGTGGTACCGATGGGCGTGCAGGTAACCCAAGACCTGAAGGATTACTATCTGCATGAACGTGAATCCTACAGAAATGGATCTACCTCCGACAGCCTGAAAGCTTTTATGCTCAACAACCGGGGAAACAGGATACGGGGCGGCGCCTACTGGAAGAGACTCAGGTACCTAGCGGAACAGGCGGGCTTTATGGACAGGATCGGCCTTCACTGCCTGCGGCACAGTATCGCCACGCATCTGCTGGAAGGCGGGCTGGGCATCGAGCAGGTCAGGGACTTTCTGGGCCATCGCCACCTGGAAACCACGCAGATCTACACCAGAATCAGCAAACAATACCTGAACGAACAGCTATGTTGAGGGAGAGAGAGCTGAAGGAATACCTGCTGGAAAGGCATACCCCGGAGACGGCGAAGATCTACCTTCGTGACATCCGGATCTATCTGGATTATATGACAGAGGAGAGGGCAGAAAAAGCCATCTACCAGGACATACTGCAGTACGTGGACTACCTGAGGAAGAGACACCAAAACCCAAGGACGGTCAACAGGATGCTGTACGGGGCAAAATCCTGGCACAGCTGGCTGCTGCATACCGGAAGGCGGGAAGACCACCCCTGCAGGTTTTTGAGGCTGAGGGATGCCAAAGGGCAGGATATCCAATTACAAGACCTTTTTTCTTCAACTGAACTGGAACAGCTGATGGAAAGGAAGGAACGCTATGAAGCCGTAAGAACCAGAAACCAGGTTGTTGTCAGTCTGCTGATCTACCAGGGGTTACGGCTAAAGGAAACAGAACAGTTGCGGTTACAGGATATTGATCTGGAAGCCGGGACAGTCCACAGCAGGGGTATGGCGAAAACTTTACCGAGAACCCTGAAGATGAAGCCCAAACAGATCATGCTTTTTTACCGCTACATCCACGAAATCCGACCAGAAATACAAAAAGAAGAAACGGAAAGACTGATCCTGAACATCCGGGGGAAGGCCATCAGGGCGGATGACATCAACTACCTGGTGGAAACCTTCCGGGATCTGTTCCCTGACAGGAAACTGAACGCCCAGACCATCCGGCAGAGCGTGATCGCCAACCTGCTGAAAGAGGAAAAGACCTGAGGGTAGTCCAGGTGTTCGCGGGGCACAAAAACCCGAGTTCGACGGAGCGGTACAGGCAGACGGGATTGGAGGAACTGAAGGCGGCGGTACAGAAACACCACCCGCTGGGGTAGGGTTAAAAAGTTTGGAAAATGCAACTAAATACAGTTACTTTGAGTTTATGTCTAAGAAGGAAAAACTGATCGCCAGGTTTTTGGGCATGCCATCCGACTTTCATTATGACGAGATGGTGAAACTGCTAGGATACTTTGGTTTTGAGGAAGTAAAGAAAGGAAAGACCTCCGGTTCGAGGGTGAAATTCGAGAACGGTGAAGGGGTTCCTGTCATGCTGCACAAACCCCATCCAAGCGGGATTATGAAGCAATACCAAATGAAACAGGTCAGAGAACTATTGGAATTATGAAATATCTGGAATACAAAGGTTATACGGGCAGCATTGAGTACAGTCCTCAGGATAGTCTGCTCTATGGAAAAGTGTTGGGAATCAGAGGTCTGATCTCCTACGAAGGAGAGACAGGGAAACATCTGGAAGAGGATTTTAGGGAGGCTGTAGATGCTTATCTGGCAGATTGTAAAGAAGAGGGCAAGTCTCCCGAGAAGCCGTTCAAAGGGAGCTTCAATGTAAGGATATCGGCTACCTTGCACCAAAGAGCAGCTTTATTGGCGATGGAGGCCAAGACCTCCCTGAACAACTTTGTTGCCGAAGCGATCCGGTTTAGGGTCGACAAAGAGCCTGCCTGATTGTTTTTTGCAGGAATGGGAAACCGTTCCGAGGGGAGGTTTGCGGTAACCACAACGTTCACAGGTTAAGCGGTGTTCGTCCTCGTCATCCGGCAAAAAGCCACGCCAGCCCGTCAGGTAAGCTTCGTGCCTCAGCCCACATGCCGCCCTTCGGGTGCTTGTGCCTCGCAGCCTGTCATGTCTTTTGCGCTCCTTCCTCTTCCTCACGGCTGTTCCAGTGTCTGCTTAGGCCGCTTCACTTCTCCGCCTGAGGCGGATGCGTTCAGCCACCATACATCCACCCACAGCCGGGGTTAAGGCGGGCCTGCTGGCCACCGACAGACCGCAGCTCCCAAGATGACCTTTTGAAAGGCAAAGTGGTATCTTAAGAGCCGCTCACTGCCAGTCACTTCCTACGGTCGTTTTCCCTGTCAGGCTGTCGGCGGCACCCGCAGGCGGCCCGCGAGCCAACGCACAAAAAGGCCGGCCGCCCAAAAAATCACCCCCAACCCCCGATCAAGGGGGCTTTCCCAACCCACAATGCCGGGACAGATCTCCGAAAGCAGGTTGGGTGCAGGAAAAAAACAACAAAAAAGAAGAGGCAAACCGACCAAAGTGAGGTTCGCGAACACCATAAAAAAACAATAAAAAAGTGAGCAAAGTTAGGCGGGTCGCACGAGGCCTGCCCACCGTCAAAAAGCAAGTCCACAGGGCTATTTAACCGCCCGCAGAACAGCCGCACCTTAAACCGCCCGGCTCCCTTGCTTTTTGCCATACCCGCCAGATTGAAGGCTTTCTTTTTTTTTCCTTTTTTCTTTTGGGATGATGTTTTACTGGGGCTATCATGAAAGTTCCCTCTTCTTTTTTCAACTGAAAACATCTTCAGATGAAAGAAAAAACTATCTTTATGGGAGTGTGCCGGGAGTGCATGACGTTCTTTAAAAGTGAGTGGGGGGAGTTGGGAAGAGCCGGAAAAAGGTTGCGCGGGAGTATACCGTTACCTCTACAACGGCAAGGAATATGTCGACGATCTCAACCTGAACATCTACGACTATGGTGCCAGAGGCTATGACCCTGCGATAGGCAGGTGGAGCGTTGTTGACCCCTTGGCAGCACAGTTCCCAAGCTGGTCGCCATATAGTTTTAGCTTCAATAACCCAATTCGATTCATCGACCCAGACGGTAGGGCACCTTGGGATGTAATTATTAAAGGTTCGGAAAGTCAAGCAGCTTTTAATGAATTGCAAGCCTCAGTACAAGGACAACTTAACCTATCAATGGATGCAAATGGCAAAGTTACCTATACTCAAAGTGGTGATGGCAAACTTTCTAAAGATGCTCAACAACTTGCCAATGCAATAGACAATAGCTCAATTGTTGTAAATGTGAATGCAGAAAATACTACTACAACATCATCCGGTGATTTATACATTGGCGGTGCATTTGCCGGGAATACTGTAACAAAAGGAGAAGGCGGAAATACCGTTGTAGCGGAACAGGAAGTAAACCCAGGTGTTTTAGGGAAGATGAGCACTGCCCACGGAAAGCCTGGAGCAGATATGCTACACGAAGTTACCGAGGCTTATCAAGGCGCATTAATCTCGCAGAAGAAAGGTGTGTCATCACCGGCTTCAAATCAAAAGGGCTCAGTTTACAATAAAGCTCATCAGAAAGCGACCAGGCAGTCGGGCCCAGTATTAGAAAGGATTTATGATGCATCGGGCAATGAAATGCAAATGTTGCCGGGGAATGTTTATCCGCCAGGTGTACAACGTGCTGACTGGTATGTCAAGGATAAGAAAGGTAATAAGGTTGTCATCCAAGAATTGAAATAGTTATGAAGATACTACTGTGCATCTGTTCGGTACTGACACTTCTTTCTTGCTCAACGCCAAAAGGAATAGCTCAAGGCCAAAAGGAAGAACCAGGTTACCTGATTAAGAAAATAAAGAGCAAGAACTCCTGGCATATCATATATGCCCAAAAACAGGACAGTCTTTATAAAATAGTTGTTGGGAAAGAAGGTCTATCGAGAGACAATTGCAAAAAGATAGTTGTCGGAAAGTATTATGACCTTGAATTGAAGTCGAGAAGAGAAAATGTACCTGTAATTAATGGCGTTAAGTTAAAACCTGTAAACTATCTTGATGTTAAAAGTCCTGCATATGATAAAGAAGGGGTTGAATGTTACTCGTATGATGAAAAGACTGAGATTTGCATTGAACCAAAAAAAGGCATCTATGACCTGTATTATACGGATGACCTGAAAGGGTTATGTTATTTAAAGTAGAATATAAAATCAAAAGCCCGGACTTACCGGGTTTTTGATTTTATAGAGCAACCACGTTCTTTTGAAAGAAGTCCTTGAACTTTTTTGGTCAGGAAAGTATCAATCATTTTAAATACCATATTTTTTTCTTCAGGTTCGAGTTCAGCAATCAGTTTTACCTGTTCCATCAGGCTTTTATCTTCAATGGTCACTTCATCGGGGATGTTGCCGTCAAAGTTGACCAGTTCATCAATGGTCATTCCGAAATACCTGGCGATTTTGTTCACGGCATCCAAAGACAGATCCCTGTCGCCAGCCTCTACCCTTGAATAATTGGAGCGGTGCATATTGACCAGTTCGGCAATTTGCTGTTGCGTCAGTCCTTTTTCTTCCCGGATGCTCTTTATAGTCTTACCAATGTGCTTCATTGCTGTTCTTTTCTTGCAAAGTTATCAAAAACGCACTAATAACGCCAGTATGATATAAATTGATACACTTACTGTTGTCTAAATGATACTTTATTGATACTTTTGCCCTGTATCAAAAAACACACATAAATTTTTGACTATGGAGATACAGGAAATCAAACAGCGGCTCACCCTTGCAATGCTCCTGCAGCATTACGGGTTGAAAGCCGACAAGCAGAACCGTTTAAAGTGCCCGTTCCACAACGACAAAACCCCAAGCTTGCAACTGTACTACAAAACCCAGACGGCCTATTGCTTCTCCACCAACTGCAATACCCACGGCAAGGCCATTGATGTAATCGACTTCATACTGTACTACGAGAAATGCACAAAGCACGAAGCAATCAAGAAAGCGGAAAGTATCATCAATCCGGGAGCAGTCACAACCCAAACCACAGCACCAAAGCAGGCGAACGAGAAAGCAATGTTTTTGGAGCGGATGTTTACCTACTTCAAAAATGCGGTGCATAACTCCAAACCTGCAAGGGAATACATCGAGAGTCGTAATCTTGACCATAAGCAACTCGAAATCGGTTACAATGCAGGGCAGTTCCACCACGGAGCAAGGAAAGATGAAAGCCTGATAAACGACTGTCTGAAATATGGGATATTGTTGGACTTGGGGCTGAAATCAAGGACAGGCGAAACCGCATACAAGCCTTTTGGTAAATGGTGCATTGTCTTTGCCTAAGAAACCCAAACCACGAAATCACAGGGCTATATTTTAGAAGCACATTAAGCGACAAAGAGCAACGGCATTTTTATCTCGGGATAGAAGCGGACTTTATCCAAGCTATCCCAAAGCGGACACCCAAAACTGATATTGACCGAAAGCATCATTGATGCAGCCAGTTTGTTACAACAGGAAGAAATCAAAAGCAAGTACGAAATATTAAGCCTGTACGGAACCAACGGACTGACAGAGGAACACCAAACAGCCATCCGCAAGCTGAAACACCTGAAAGAAATCATCTTCTTTTTGAACGGAGACGAACCGGGAAACAAGGCAGTGGCCAAGTATGCCCCAATGCTGAAAAGTGAATATCCAAATCTTAAAGTTACCAGTGCAGCCGTTCCGGAGAATGAAGATGTAAACAGCCTTTTGCAAGGCCACAGCCCTGAAATCTTGACCCACTTAATAGAAACAAGAAAGGAAGTGAACTTTTTATTTTCATCTGAAGAATCCCCGAAGGGAAAGGAAATAACTCAATTGTTATCAGATGAAAAAGAAAAATCAGAACAACCCAAAGCACCGATAACCGGACTTGACACCAACAACCCCTACAATCTCAAATACAAAGGCAATGAAGCTGGTTACCAAATCAAAGGCTTTAGGACAGACCAGCCGGACAGCCTGAAAACCACGGTACAGACCATAGCAGAAGCAAGCAGCATTACATTAAAACTCGACCTGTACGAATACAAGCAAGTAGAAAGCTCCTGCAAACTCATAGCGGGAAAATTAGGACTGCGGAAAGACGCCATAGAAGCCGATTTAATGCAACTCACAAGCCTTTTAGAACAGTACAGAGATAAACAACAGTTCAAAGCCAACGGAAGGCAGGAAAGCAAAATACAAGTGCCGGCAGCCACGGCCACCAAATGTATCGAGTTCCTGAAAGCTGAAAAACTCGTGCAACGAATAAACAAACTCATCGGGAAAGCAGGGATAACAGGAGAAGAAACCAACCGCATTTTATTGTTTGTAATCGCAAGCTCTTACAAAATGAACGACACCCTGCACGCATTGATACAGGGCAGTTCAGGAAGCGGAAAGACCAGGTTGTTAAAGATCATCAGCCATCTGATGCCTGATGAAGATGTAAAGCGATACACCCGAGTAACGGACAACAGTTTTTACAACCAGGACGAATATTTTTTGTCAACAAGCTGATATGTTTTGAAGACTTGGACGGGCTGAAAGAAGATGCACAGTTGGCAGTAAGAGAGCTGCAGAGCAACGATATACTACGGACATCCACCAGTATTAAAGATGCAAGCGGAAAAATAAGCGGTGGGGAAAGAACCGTAAGAGGGCCTATTGCATCCCTTGCCTGTACCACCAAAGGAGAAATTTATGAAGACAACATCAGCCGTTCATTCCTGATTGCAGTAGATGAAAGCAAAGAACAGACTTTAAAAATCATCCGCTATCAAAACGAAGTATCTGCAGGTTTAGTAGACAAAGAAGAACAAAAAAGGGTGACGACCTTCGTCCAGAACTGCATCCGCTTACTCAAGCCCTATGAAGTCATTAACCCTTACGCCAACAAAATACAATTACCCGAATCAGCCCACAAGATTAGACGCTTAAACGAACTCTATCAAAGCTTTGTAAAGCAAATCACCTTACTCAACCAATACCAGAGAAAACAGGACAAACAAGGGCGGTTAATCACTGAAACCGAAGACCTGCAGACCGCTTGTGAAATCCTCTTTGAAAGTATCGTGCTGAAAGTAGATGAATTAGACGGCTCACTAAGGCAGTTTTTTGAACGCTTAAAATCCCACTTGAAGGACAAAGAACAGGAATTTACCCAACGGGAAATCAGGCAAATGCTCAACATCAGCAAAGCCCAGTGCAGCCGATTTTTTAACCACCTGCAGGAGATGGAATACATCACGGCCAAGTACTCGGGAAACCAACGGAAAGTGTGCTACAAAGTGGATTATTGGGACAACTACGCCAAAGTAAGAACACAGATAAAGGATGATTTAATGAACCAAATCGCAGGACTATAAACCAAGAAAGGAACAATACGGAACAATAATGGAACAATCTTTTTAAAGTTAAGTGCTTTTAAATCAATGTTTTTAGGTTAGAAATACCCCGATTGTTCCCTGTTCCGAAAAGTGTGTATATATGGGAAGACCTTCAAACATCATAGTGGTAAGCGAAGATTACCGGAAATTGGCAGAACAGTTCTTTACCTATCAAAAGCGGTTGGGCTATACACGCAAGAGCAACAAAGCAAGGTTCAATTACCTGAACGAGTTTTTGGAGTGGTTGGAAAGGCAAGGACTGTTGAGCATTGCCCAAATCCAAGCCCCTGAAATCAACCGTTATTACAGTTACATCAGTTCACGGCCAAGTAAAAAAGACGGAGGGGCATTGAGCCAAAAAACAACCCATAGCCATATGCGGATTATCCGGGATCTGTTTGAAATGCTTTTAAGAAGCGGACAAATACAAACGAATCCCTGCAGTACGCTCAACTTTCCTTATCCCAAAGGCAGTGAAGAAAGAACCGTATTAGACCAGGACGAAATCAAACAGCTTTACCAGGCCACAGAAACCGCACAGGAGCGGGCAATATTAAGCCTTGCCTATGGATGTGGTTTAAGGGTTGGAGAGCTTGTAAAATGCAATGTAGAAGATATAAGGCTAAGGGAAAAGATACTGATAGTGCCGGAAGGAAAAGGCAACAAAAGGCGGGTTGTACCCTGTCAAACGGAGTAGTGAATGACCTTGCAAATTATTTTTACAACGAAAGGGACGAGCTGACCAAAGGACGGGATTATAAGCTCAATCAAAACTCCTTTATGCTTCACTCCAGGGGCGGACGGATGCGAACACACACCTACAACAAATACCTGAAAGCCATTATTGAGAGAACCGGAAATGAAGCCATCAAAGAAAAGCAGATTACCATACACAGTTTACGGCACTCGATAGCCACCCATCTTTTAGAGCAGGGAATAGCAGTAGAACAAGTCAGGATGTTTTTAGGACACTCACAGCTTGAAACAACCCAAATCTATACCCACATCAGTAAAGAACAGTTAAAAGAGTTGATAAAATGAAACTGAAAGAGTTTTTAGAAAAAGAGTACAGCAGAACCAGTATAGACGGTTACGAAAATATGATTGACCGCTACATCTTGGCAATGGGAGACAAAGCAGAGAAAGGAACTTATACGGACGTTTTGGACTATATCGGACTTTTGCGGGAACAGGGCTTACACCCCAAAACACTAAGAAACAACCTGTTTGCCATCAAAATCTACTATCGGTATTTAGTGGCCACAGGAAAGCGGAACGACCACCCGTGTAGATATTTATACCTGAAAGACCAGATAAACCGAGCCATCCAAGTAGAAAGCCTTTACCCAAAGGAAGTATTGGAAGAACTTTACGAAACCCACCAAAGCAAAAAACCGGACAATCAGAACAGGGATAAAATCATCATTAGTCTGCTCATTTACCAGGCGTTGACAGTCCTTGAAATATCCCAACTCCAAACAAGCGATATCGACCTTGAAAACGGAACCATAAAAATCAAATCCAATGTAAAGAACAAAGGCAGGACATTGAGTTTAAAACCCAATCAAATACTGTTGTTCCACAACTATTTAAAGCACGATTACAAACGCTATCAAAGGAGACAGAAACCAAGTAAACGGAAGGATTATTTTTGCTTGGTGACGAAGGTTTACAGCTATGGGCAGGCGGGATAAACCGAATGATCAATCGGGACAGGAACGAGCTTGAAAAGTTAATCCCGTTCAAAATAAGACAGTCCGTAATTGCTCATTTGCTCAAAGAAAACAATGACGTTAGAATAGTCCAGGAGTTTGCAGGACACAGAAGGGCAGCCAGTACGGAAGCCTACAAACAAACAGGATTAGAAGAACTTAAATCAGCAATCGAAAGACTGCATCCTTTACAATGAACGGACGAAAAAAAAGCGGCGGTAAAAATAAATGCCCCCTTCGTTCGGGATGATTTAATGACCCACCCGCCAACGCTCAAAAGGCCATTACAGACTTGGCTTGCAGTGCCCCCGTTTTTTCTGTCATACTTTTTGTGGCTGTGTTGCCCACGCTAACAGGCACATTATTTTTTCATTTGAAAGAGTTGATTTTTAAAGGTCAAATGAAAAATAAAGAGCCTGTCCCAACGCAAAACACAGCAACAAAAAGACGCTTCACTCCAACCACCACCACCGTTCCGCTTATGCCAGAAAAAAACGGGGTAAGCTATTTAACATAAAATCGCTTCCATTATGGTACAGCCGCTCAAAGCCCACCGCACAAAACCAAAGCTGTACCATAATTCATTTTATGTTCAAGGGGACAAGCCCAAATAGCCACTGCAAGCCAGCCTGTAATCAGCCTTTTGCCCACGCTCCCCACCCGGAAAAGCGGTATCCCGAAACAAAGGGGGCATTTATTTTTTGTTTGTTTTATGCCACCCCTCCGGTCAGACAATGGCAGAGCCTCCGGCAGGTAGGAAAGTATGCCTGAGCCGAGAAAAGCCAAAGGGTTGCCACCGCTCAGAGCCGACCCGAAACCCTTTGTCTTTACACGGCATACGGCAGAAAGGCAAGAGCGATAAAGAAGTTTTAAGGAGTTGATTTTTAAAGGTAAAAACTTCTTTGCCGCACTTGCTCCACACACCCCGCCACCCTTTTAGCGGTGTTCCCTGCGGTCACGAGTTGTTAGCCCCACCAACCGCACGAACCGACCAAAAACACAACAAAAAGAAAAGCAAAGGAAAGTTCCGGGCTGACAAAAAAGCAAGGGTATATAAACGGCTCGTTCCTCACCGCCCTTGCTTTTTTGCATCCCTACACTTGAAAGGATGGCTTTCTTTTTTTTCTGTTTTTTTCTTTGTGGAAATGTTTATTAAAGGGGGTTAAAACTTGCTTTTAAGCTCTATTACCCATTGCTCAAAATCATCCCTCTTAGTAAACTCCAAAGGCTTTTGACCTTCTTCCATAATAACCTTTACCCGGTGACCTTCATCCAGTGAAGCTCTTACTGAATCAAATGCTCCTTCTGCAGCAACAGGACTGGCTGCAAGGGTGAAAGCATCCCAAATACTCTTGTAATCAAAATTGTGTGTCATATTTTTAAACTTTATTATAAATACTATGGAAAAACAAAAAAGACAGAAATTATCTATTTTTTTTTTCAAATGAATGCCACGCAGTGAACGGAACGGCTTCAAATCCCTGGCGGGGCTTTGTTCAGATGAAAGAAAAAAGTAAGGTGAAAATTATTATCTTTGTCGTTAATGGGTTGCCTGAAACTGACATATAACCAAGCTTTTGAAACCCCGCTAAAAGTCGTGTATAGGACGGCAGCAGTGGAGCAAAAAAGCGTACAGGGGTTTTTAAGTGTTGACCCCTTGGCAGCACAGTTCCCAAGCTGGTCGCCATATAGTTTTAGCTTCAATAACCCAATTCGATTCATCGACCCAGACGGTAGGGCACCTTGGGATGTAATTATTAAAGGTTCGGAAAGTCAAGCAGCTTTTAATGAATTGCAAGCCTCAGTACAAGGACAACTTAACCTATCAATGGATGCAAATGGCAAAGTTACCTATACTCAAAGTGGTGATGGCAAACTTTCTAAAGATGCTCAACAACTTGCCAATGCAATAGACAATAGCTCAATTGTTGTAAATGTGAATGCAGAAAATACTACTACAACATCATCCGGTGATTTATACATTGGCGGTGCATTTGCCGGGAATACTGTAACAAAAGGAGAAGGCGGAAATACCGTTGTAGCGGAACAGGAAGTAAACCCAGGTGTTTTAGGGAAGATGAGCACTGCCCACGGAAAGCCTGGAGCAGATATGCTACACGAAGTTACCGAGGCTTATCAAGGCGCATTAATCTCGCAGAAGAAAGGTGTGTCATCACCGGCTTCAAATCAAAAGGGCTCAGTTTACAATAAAGCTCATCAGAAAGCGACCAGGCAGTCGGGCCCAGTATTAGAAAGGATTTATGATGCATCGGGCAATGAAATGCAAATGTTGCCGGGGAATGTTTATCCGCCAGGTGTACAACGTGCTGACTGGTATGTCAAGGATAAGAAAGGTAATAAGGTTGTCATCCAAGAATTGAAATAGTTATGAAGATACTACTGTGCATCTGTTCGGTACTGACACTTCTTTCTTGCTCAACGCCAAAAGGAATAGCTCAAGGCCAAAAGGAAGAACCAGGTTACCTGATTAAGAAAATAAAGAGCAAGAACTCCTGGCATATCATATATGCCCAAAAACAGGACAGTCTTTATAAAATAGTTGTTGGGAAAGAAGGTCTATCGAGAGACAATTGCAAAAAGATAGTTGTCGGAAAGTATTATGACCTTGAATTGAAGTCGAGAAGAGAAAATGTACCTGTAATTAATGGCGTTAAGTTAAAACCTGTAAACTATCTTGATGTTAAAAGTCCTGCATATGATAAAGAAGGGGTTGAATGTTACTCGTATGATGAAAAGACTGAGATTTGCATTGAACCAAAAAAAGGCATCTATGACCTGTATTATACGGATGACCTGAAAGGGTTATGTTATTTAAAGTAGAATATAAAATCAAAAGCCCGGACTTACCGGGTTTTTGATTTTATAGAGCGGCCACGTTCTTTTGAAAGAAGTCCTTGAACTTCTTTTTGGTCAGGAAAGTATCAATCATTTTAAATACCATATTTTTTTCTTCAGGTTCGAGTTCAGCAATCAGTTTTACCTGTTCCATCAGGCTTTTATCTTCAATGGTCACTTCATCGGGGATGTTGCCGTCAAAGTTGACCAGTTCATCAATGGTCATTCCGAAATACCTGGCGATTTTGTTCACGGCATCCAAAGACAGATCCCTGTCGCCAGCCTCTACCCTTGAATAATTGGAGCGGTGCATATTGACCAGTTCGGCAATTTGCTGTTGCGTCAGTCCTTTTTCTTCCCGGATGCTCTTTATAGTCTTACCAATGTGCTTCATTGCTGTTCTTTTCTTGCAAAGTTATCAAAAACGCACTAATAACGCCAGTATGATATAAATTGATACACTTACTGTTGTCTAAATGATACTTTATTGATACTTTTGCCCTGTATCAAAAAAACACACATAAATTTTTGACTATGGAGATACAGGAAATCAAACAGCGGCTCACCCTTGCAATGCTCCTGCAGCATTACGGGTTGAAAGCCGACAAGCAGAACCGTTTAAAGTGCCCGTTCCACAACGACAAAACCCCAAGCTTGCAACTGTACTACAAAACCCAGACGGCCTATTGCTTCTCCACCAACTGCAATACCCACGGCAAGGCCATTGATGTAATCGACTTCATACTGTACTACGAGAAATGCACAAAGCACGAAGCAATCAAGAAAGCGGAAAGTATCATCAATCCGGGAGCAGTCACAACCCAAACCACAGCACCAAAGCAGGCGAACGAGAAAGCAATGTTTTTGGAGCGGATGTTTACCTACTTCAAAAATGCGGTGCATAACTCCAAACCTGCAAGGGAATACATCGAGAGTCGTAATCTTGACCATAAGCAACTCGAAATCGGTTACAATGCAGGGCAGTTCCACCACGGAGCAAGGAAAGATGAAAGCCTGATAAACGACTGTCTGAAATATGGGATATTGTTGGACTTGGGGCTGAAATCAAGGACAGGCGAAACCGCATACAAGCCTTTTGGTAAATGGTGCATTGTCTTTGCCCTAAGAAACCCAAACCACGAAATCACAGGGCTATATTTTAGAAGCACATTAAGCGACAAAGAGCAACGGCATTTTTATCTCCGGGATAGAAGCGGACTTTATCCAAGCTATCCCAAAGCGGACACCCAAAAACTGATATTGACCGAAAGCATCATTGATGCAGCCAGTTTGTTACAACAGGAAGAAATCAAAAGCAAGTACGAAATATTAAGCCTGTACGGAACCAACGGACTGACAGAGGAACACCAAACAGCCATCCGCAAGCTGAAACACCTGAAAGAAATCATCTTCTTTTTGAACGGAGACGAACCGGGAAACAAGGCAGTGGCCAAGTATGCCCCAATGCTGAAAAGTGAATATCCAAATCTTAAAGTTACCAGTGCAGCCGTTCCGGAGAATGAAGATGTAAACAGCCTTTTGCAAGGCCACAGCCCTGAAATCTTGACCCACTTAATAGAAACAAGAAAGGAAGTGAACTTTTTATTTTCATCTGAAGAATCCCCGAAGGGAAAGGAAATAACTCAATTGTTATCAGATGAAAAAGAAAAATCAGAACAACCCAAAGCACCGATAACCGGACTTGACACCAACAACCCCTACAATCTCAAATACAAAGGCAATGAAGCTGGTTACCAAATCAAAGGCTTTAGGACAGACCAGCCGGACAGCCTGAAAACCACGGTACAGACCATAGCAGAAGCAAGCAGCATTACATTAAAACTCGACCTGTACGAATACAAGCAAGTAGAAAGCTCCTGCAAACTCATAGCGGGAAAATTAGGACTGCGGAAAGACGCCATAGAAGCCGATTTAATGCAACTCACAAGCCTTTTAGAACAGTACAGAGATAAACAACAGTTCAAAGCCAACGGAAGGCAGGAAAGCAAAATACAAGTGCCGGCAGCCACGGCCACCAAATGTATCGAGTTCCTGAAAGCTGAAAAACTCGTGCAACGAATAAACAAACTCATCGGGAAAGCAGGGATAACAGGAGAAGAAACCAACCGCATTTTATTGTTTGTAATCGCAAGCTCTTACAAAATGAACGACACCCTGCACGCATTGATACAGGGCAGTTCAGGAAGCGGAAAGACCAGGTTGTTAAAGATCATCAGCCATCTGATGCCTGATGAAGATGTAAAGCGATACACCCGAGTAACGGACAACAGTTTTTACAACCAGGACGAATATTTTTTTGTCAACAAGCTGATATGTTTTGAAGACTTGGACGGGCTGAAAGAAGATGCACAGTTGGCAGTAAGAGAGCTGCAGAGCAACGATATACTACGGACATCCACCAGTATTAAAGATGCAAGCGGAAAAATAAGCGGTGGGGAAAGAACCGTAAGAGGGCCTATTGCATCCCTTGCCTGTACCACCAAAGGAGAAATTTATGAAGACAACATCAGCCGTTCATTCCTGATTGCAGTAGATGAAAGCAAAGAACAGACTTTAAAAATCATCCGCTATCAAAACGAAGTATCTGCAGGTTTAGTAGACAAAGAAGAACAAAAAAGGGTGACGACCTTCGTCCAGAACTGCATCCGCTTACTCAAGCCCTATGAAGTCATTAACCCTTACGCCAACAAAATACAATTACCCGAATCAGCCCACAAGATTAGACGCTTAAACGAACTCTATCAAAGCTTTGTAAAGCAAATCACCTTACTCAACCAATACCAGAGAAAACAGGACAAACAAGGGCGGTTAATCACTGAAACCGAAGACCTGCAGACCGCTTGTGAAATCCTCTTTGAAAGTATCGTGCTGAAAGTAGATGAATTAGACGGCTCACTAAGGCAGTTTTTTGAACGCTTAAAATCCCACTTGAAGGACAAAGAACAGGAATTTACCCAACGGGAAATCAGGCAAATGCTCAACATCAGCAAAGCCCAGTGCAGCCGATTTTTTAACCACCTGCAGGAGATGGAATACATCACGGCCAAGTACTCGGGAAACCAACGGAAAGTGTGCTACAAAGTGGATTATTGGGACAACTACGCCAAAGTAAGAACACAGATAAAGGATGATTTAATGAACCAAATCGCAGGACTATAAACCAAGAAAGGAACAATACGGAACAATAATGGAACAATCTTTTTAAAGTTAAGTGCTTTTAAATCAATGTTTTTAGGTTAGAAATACCCCGATTGTTCCCTGTTCCGAAAAGTGTGTATATATGGGAAGACCTTCAAACATCATAGTGGTAAGCGAAGATTACCGGAAATTGGCAGAACAGTTCTTTACCTATCAAAAAGCGGTTGGGCTATACACGCAAGAGCAACAAAGCAAGGTTCAATTACCTGAACGAGTTTTTGGAGTGGTTGGAAAGGCAAGGACTGTTGAGCATTGCCCAAATCCAAGCCCCTGAAATCAACCGTTATTACAGTTACATCAGTTCACGGCCAAGTAAAAAAGACGGAGGGGCATTGAGCCAAAAAACAACCCATAGCCATATGCGGATTATCCGGGATCTGTTTGAAATGCTTTTAAGAAGCGGACAAATACAAACGAATCCCTGCAGTACGCTCAACTTTCCTTATCCCAAAGGCAGTGAAGAAAGAACCGTATTAGACCAGGACGAAATCAAACAGCTTTACCAGGCCACAGAAACCGCACAGGAGCGGGCAATATTAAGCCTTGCCTATGGATGTGGTTTAAGGGTTGGAGAGCTTGTAAAATGCAATGTAGAAGATATAAGGCTAAGGGAAAAGATACTGATAGTGCCGGAAGGAAAAGGCAACAAAAGGCGGGTTGTACCCCTGTCAAACGGAGTAGTGAATGACCTTGCAAATTATTTTTACAACGAAAGGGACGAGCTGACCAAAGGACGGGATTATAAGCTCAATCAAAACTCCTTTATGCTTCACTCCAGGGGCGGACGGATGCGAACACACACCTACAACAAATACCTGAAAGCCATTATTGAGAGAACCGGAAATGAAGCCATCAAAGAAAAGCAGATTACCATACACAGTTTACGGCACTCGATAGCCACCCATCTTTTAGAGCAGGGAATAGCAGTAGAACAAGTCAGGATGTTTTTAGGACACTCACAGCTTGAAACAACCCAAATCTATACCCACATCAGTAAAGAACAGTTAAAAGAGTTGATAAAATGAAACTGAAAGAGTTTTTAGAAAAAGAGTACAGCAGAACCAGTATAGACGGTTACGAAAATATGATTGACCGCTACATCTTGGCAATGGGAGACAAAGCAGAGAAAGGAACTTATACGGACGTTTTGGACTATATCGGACTTTTGCGGGAACAGGGCTTACACCCCAAAACACTAAGAAACAACCTGTTTGCCATCAAAATCTACTATCGGTATTTAGTGGCCACAGGAAAGCGGAACGACCACCCGTGTAGATATTTATACCTGAAAGACCAGATAAACCGAGCCATCCAAGTAGAAAGCCTTTACCCAAAGGAAGTATTGGAAGAACTTTACGAAACCCACCAAAGCAAAAAACCGGACAATCAGAACAGGGATAAAATCATCATTAGTCTGCTCATTTACCAGGCGTTGACAGTCCTTGAAATATCCCAACTCCAAACAAGCGATATCGACCTTGAAAACGGAACCATAAAAATCAAATCCAATGTAAAGAACAAAGGCAGGACATTGAGTTTAAAACCCAATCAAATACTGTTGTTCCACAACTATTTAAAGCACGATTACAAACGCTATCAAAGGAGACAGAAACCAAGTAAACGGAAGGATTATTTTTTGCTTGGTGACGAAGGTTTACAGCTATGGGCAGGCGGGATAAACCGAATGATCAATCGGGACAGGAACGAGCTTGAAAAGTTAATCCCGTTCAAAATAAGACAGTCCGTAATTGCTCATTTGCTCAAAGAAAACAATGACGTTAGAATAGTCCAGGAGTTTGCAGGACACAGAAGGGCAGCCAGTACGGAAGCCTACAAACAAACAGGATTAGAAGAACTTAAATCAGCAATCGAAAGACTGCATCCTTTACAATGAACGGACGAAAAAAGAAGCGGTAAAAATAAATGCCCCCTTCGTTCGGGATGATTTAATGACCCACCCGCCAACGCTCAAAAGGCCATTACAGACTTGGCTTGCAGTGCCCCCGTTTTTTTCTGTCATACTTTTTGTGGCTGTGTTGCCCACGCTAACAGGCACATTATTTTTTCATTTGAAAGAGTTGATTTTTTAAAGGTCAAATGAAAAAATAAAGAGCCTGTCCCAACGCAAAACACAGCAACAAAAAGACGCTTCACTCCAACCACCACCACCGTTCCGCTTATGCCAGAAAAAAACGGGGTAAGCTATTTAACATAAAATCGCTTCCATTATGGTACAGCCGCTCAAAGCCCACCGCACAAAACCAAAGCTGTACCATAATTCATTTTATGTTCAAGGGGACAAGCCCAAATAGCCACTGCAAGCCAGCCTGTAATCAGCCTTTTGCCCACGCTCCCCACCCGGAAAAGCGGTATCCCGAAACAAAGGGGGCATTTATTTTTTGTTTGTTTTATGCCACTCCCTCCGGTCAGACAATGGCAGAGCCTCCGGCAGGTAGGAAAGTATGCCTGAGCCGAGAAAAGCCAAAGGGTTGCCACCGCTCAGAGCCGACCCGAAACCCTTTGTCTTTACACGGCATACGGCAGAAAGGCAAGAGCGATAAAGAAGTTTTAAGGAGTTGATTTTTAAAGGTAAAAACTTCTTTGCCGCACTTGCTCCACACACCCCGCCACCCTTTTAGCGGTGTTCCCTGCGGTCACGAGTTGTTAGCCCCACCAACCGCACGAACCGACCAAAAACACAACAAAAAGAAAAGCAAAGGAAAGTTCCGGGCTGACAAAAAAGCAAGGGTATATAAACGGCTCGTTCCTCACCGCCCTTGCTTTTTTGCATCCCTACACTTGAAAGGATGGCTTTCTTTTTTTTCTGTTTTTTTCTTTGTGGAAATGTTTATTAAAGGGGGTTAAAACTTGCTTTTAAGCTCTATTACCCATTGCTCAAAATCATCCCTCTTAGTAAACTCCAAAGGCTTTTGACCTTCTTCCATAATAACCTTTACCCGGTGACCTTCATCCAGTGAAGCTCTTACTGAATCAAATGCTCCTTCTGCAGCAACAGGACTGGCTGCAAGGGTGAAAGCATCCCAAATACTCTTGTAATCAAAATTGTGTGTCATATTTTTAAACTTTATTATAAATACTATGGAAAAACAAAAAAGACAGAAATTATCTATTTTTTTTTTCAAATGAATGCCACGCAGTGAACGGAACGGCTTCAAATCCCTGGCGGGGCTTTGTTCAGATGAAAGAAAAAAGTAAGGTGAAAATTATTATCTTTGTCGTTAATGGGTTGCCTGAAACTGACATATAACCAAGCTTTTGAAACCCCGCTAAAAGTCGTGTATAGGACGGCAGCAGTGGAGCAAAAAAGCGTACAGGGGTTTTTAAGTGTCGATCCGATGGCCAGTGAAAGGGAGTGGCTCTCACCTTATAATTTTGTGCAGAACAATCCGATACTGAGGATTGATCCTGACGGCATGCTTGACGAGTATAACTTCAACGTTGATACTGGGGAGTTTGAGTGGATCAGTGATAAAGGAGGGGATGAACGTCAATATGTGAATGTAGTCAATAATGAAGGTGATGTTCTAGGTGAAGGAAGTGTTCAGGGCGATGAAGTGCATGCATATAGGCTTAGGGAAAGTGTTGTGTTAACAAATTTTGATGCGGAGTTTGATGATAGATCATATAACCGAGAAAATGGCTATCAATATTCCTTAGGTGATTTTCAGTTAAGAAATGAATATAAAAAAACCGATAATGTATTCGGTAGATTTATAGATAAAGCGGAAAGAGCTGGAAAGGCAGTGCCTATTTCATTAAGAGAACATGAAATGAAATATGGTTATTTAACCAGCAGGCTTATGATGATGGGGACTGCAATTGAGTCAGGTTTAATGCTTGCAGATCCTTTAGGAAAACCATTTTCATTAGGAGGCTCAAGGTATTTTTCTCGGACCGTTGGAGCAACTGGATCTCAGGGAGCTAAGGCTCTGACAAATGCGAATACTGGTTGGAATTCCTTTTTAAAAGCGAATACAGGGAAGTATAGTGGGGCTGGTTGGCAAAAACGAGCTGCTGCTGATTATTATAAATCTTCATTTTATAGAAAATGATAAGAGTATTGTATATAATCATTGTTAGTGCTCTCTTGCAAAGCTGTTCAGGCGAGTATTTAGATAAAAAAGGTGAGGTTATTGAGAGCCATGTGGTTCCGGGGGCAAGAGGATTCGGGTTTAGGGATGTGGCCAAAATCAGATTTGAAAGGGAAGGGAAAGGTGATACGATTACAATAAAACATACCGGAACTAGACTGGCCTCAGGAGATTCGGTACTTTTTAGGCTGGATCTGAAAAACCCCAGAAATTCTAAACTAATACAGGTAATATATCGATATGATGAATCAGAAGCTTATATACCTATTGATATGCCGAGGGAAAAAATCACTCAATACCATGCTATAGATAAAAAACCATTGTTTAAGGGGGTGATGAATTATGTTGATAATGATAGTGTAGTACAGGTTTTTTTGAAACAAGAATTGTTAAAGACTCAGCGGACAATCCCAGATCGAATAGGGTTATATCTGATAATTGATCAGGAAGGCAAAGCATCCTTGGGAAAAGTTTATGACTCAGATGTGGACACCGAAAAAAATCTCAGAAAAGTTATAGAAAGAATGCCGTTGTTTGAACCAGGGGAACATAGGGGTAAAAAAGTAAAGGTATCCTACTTGGTAGAAATCAAATAAGCAAAAAAGCCCGGCACTGCCGGGCTTTTGTTGTTTTAAGCGCTGAGTGAGTTCTGCACCTGGCACTTGAACAGGAATGCGTCCATGAGTGCGAAGATATGTTCCCTGTCTCAATTTGTAATGATCAAAAGTGGAAGTCAAACATTATGGAAGGATCGCTTGCTGGAAGGGGTACAAAATCTTAACTTTTCTCCTGAGATCAATCCGATGTTGATCTATGAGTTTACCCGATTGCTATTGGCAGAGATTGAATCCAAGAAGACCCCCTCTGGGTGTGGAAGGTACTTGATTGGGGCTAGGTGTAGTTTGTAACTACACCTTTCTATACAAACAATCCCGATGATTATCGGGATGTAATTTGCTGATATCGAAAAACATTGTTTTATGGGAGAGGCCTATCAGATAAGAGATCAAGAAATGCCCTATTTCCTTACTTTTCAGGTTGTAGGTTGGGCGGATGTTTTTACCAGAAAAGTATATCGTGATTTTATTTTGGAGAACCTATCATATTGTCGGTTGGAAAAGGGATTGTACTTGTATGGTTTTGTGATTATGAGCAATCATGTTCATTTAGTGGTTCAGCAAAAGGATGGGAAGCTTTCGGATTGGGTGCGGGATTTTAAAAAGTTCACCAGTAAAAAGCTATTGAAAATGATCCTTGAGAATCCGCAGGAAAGCAGGAGAGAATGGATGAAGATGATTTTTGAGTACCATGCTGAGTTTAATAAACGATCAGGCGATTTTCAGTTTTGGACCCATGACAATCATGCGATAGAACTGTATCGGCCTGAAATGATTGAGACTAGGATGAAGTATATTCATGAGAATCCAGTTAGGGCAGGAATTGTCGAAAAGGAGGAAGAATATTTATACTCGAGTGCTAGGAATTATTCTGGTTTGAAGGGTTTGATTGAAGTGGATTATTGGTAAATAAAGTAACTAAGCCAATTGCAAATTGGTAAGGATATTAGGGTGAAGTTGCAAACTTCACCCAGTCCTAACGATGATTTTACTACACCCAGTGGAGACATCCAGTGCGGGAGCGGCTTCTTACACGGTAAAAAAAGTCAAAGAAGATGAAAATAAGTAAAATATCAGGTGATAGGTTGAGGATTAGAAATCTGGCATCTTACATAGTGGTCGTAGTTTTGATAATTGTAGCCTCTGAAAAGTATGGATATGGGCCAGTTTTAAAAGGATTGGGCATATTTATTGGAATAGTGTTGTTTAACTTGGCTGTAGTTAGGTCTTATCAGGAAATTACGTTCTTTTTTAAAACAAAATCTTGGGGGATTTCATCTCTTGTTACTATACTTTTGATATTATTTGTAGTTGGTATCCCTTTTGTTTTTGTTGCTTTTTTAAAAAGCACATTTGTTATATTGGGATCTGTGATTAGTGCCTGTGTATTAGGTGTCTTACTAATATATGATATAGGAAGGAGGACGTTAGGATAATGGGTAAGCGAACAAGTGCCTCTACAAAGGGATCGAGATATTAAGTGATCTGAACTTAGATTTATATGACTTCAAATCAAGGTTTTACGATCCCCAGCCTCAATCGGAACTTCTGAGCTGCTGAGAAGATTTTGCGCCTAGAGGGAAGGCAGTGAGCCTGCTTCCAGTAAGTTTACGGAATACTCTGATGGGAGTGTTGAAATCTTGATCAATCGAGGGTATTTAAATGATCCAGGTTGTTTGGTGGCGTCCATAGCGTTTGAATCGATCCGACTGAAATCAAAGGTTAAGGGATTTTCAGAGGATGAAGTTTATATGGAGGTGGCACTTGTTTTTTATTGCTTTGGGGTGCTCAATGCAAACAACTCTGTTATTAAAATGGATACATCGTCAGGTAATTTAAGGAGTGGGTGGAATATTAAAAAGGGCCCCAGCCAGCATTCTCCGGCAGCCAATGGTTATCTGCTTGCACTGTATTTATGCTATAGAGGTGAACATAATCCAGATTGGGCAGATTCTTTGGTACATGAAGTTGCGAAAGCCTTTTATGTTGGCGTGAAGTATTTAAAATCCAATTCCGAAAGAAAAGAATAAGCATGTCAAAAAAGGGTTCAAACCATTTATTTATAATTCTGTTGACAGTTTCTATTTTATTATTGTTAACGGGCGGAGTAATGTTGGTGAACAACTTGTCAGTTTATGGAATAAACCGAAGAACATTAATGGTATCGGGATATGGCGGGCACCTAATAATACTGATTGGAATTATATCCTTGATTGTCACCTACTATAGTTTATCCCCTTTCAGTAAGATAAGGAACGTTGGCTTCAGTTTTTTCAAAAAGAGAAGGAACGGGGATAAGAAAAAATGATTGATAGTATAATAGGTTCGGTTTTCTTCGAGTTTGTTGGAGCCTTGACAAAATGGGTTGTATATGCGGTGCTTCACAAAGTAAGGGGGAGAGAGATTATAAGTTTTAAAGAAATGTGGGACTGAAGAAAAGGAAGCCAGAAGTCGGAAATCATCATGCATGGTTTTTCGAATATCCTACTTGGTCTTATAGTGGTGGTTGGTCTTTTTGTTCTGGTTATTAAGTTGACCTGATGATACTATATTGAGATAAAAAGCTCCTGAAAGGTGAACAAATAATTTAAAAGAAAAGCCCGGTCATGTCCGGGCTTTTTTGCTTTACAGCGCAGCGACGTTTTTCTGGAAGAAGTCTTTGAATTTTTTGTTGGTGAGCATCTTGTCGATCAGCTTGAAGATGGTCTGCCTGTCCTCTTCTTCGAGCTGCTGGATTAGGCGCAGCTGTTCGAAGGTTGTCTTGTCCTCGATGTGGACTTCGCCGGGATGTCCCCGTCGTATGCAAGTATCCGGTCGGTGGTCATGTTGAAGAACTGAGCAGCTTTGTACAGCTCTTCGGCGGTGATGGCGCCCTGGTTCCCTTTTTTATTTTGCCCCCTCTGGGAGTAGTAGAATCATGATTAGGACTAGGTGTAGGTTCCACCCTGCAAACCGGCTTCTCTCTAAAAAGCTTTACTAAACCTTTTTGTAACGCTCGATCCTACCTTCATTTGAATACAATCCCGATAGCTACGGGATGGTAAGGATATTTGGGTAAAGTTTCAAACGTCACCTAGCGCCTATCCGGACTTCAGAGGTGTTAAAAAATTTCTAAATCAAGATGAGGATACTTTCTCAAGAGGACTGGCTATTTGTCTATAATCAAATTGACCTGATATCTCAGGCTCCGTCCGCCACCTTCTGCAATAAAAATCCCCAAATTCCTCAATTGTTGCAAATCCCTTGTGGCTGTGGCTTTCGAAGCGCCAGTTAAGGACATATATTTTTTGGCATTCATCCCTCCCTGAAATCCCTCAGGACCTTCTTCAAACATACGATTTAAAACTTTCAGCTGGCGCTCATTCAATTCTTTTCTATAGGTATCAAAAAGTTGGGTTTTTAGAAGAGAATACTCGATCAGTTGCTCTACTTTTTCCTGAGCTTTCAGTACCACTTCTGCAAAATAAAGCAACCATCCGTCTATCTGAAGTGTTCTTTGGGCTTGCTTGAGTTGTTTGTAATAAAGATTTCGATCTGCTTCTAATACCTGGGAAAGGCTTATTAAAATAGGTTGATCCACACCTTGATGGAGGGCTTTTTCAGCCAAGGCCCGACCTATTCGACCATTCCCATCTTCGAAAGGGTGAATACTTTCGAAGTATAGATGTGTCAATCCTGAGCGTAATATTGGGTTTAAAATCGGATTTGCTCCACCGGGTGCTGTAGCATTAAACCAAGCAATAAACAGCTCCATTTCCTTTGGGATTTGGTGCGATGGAGGTGCCTCAAAATGGACTGTTTCTTTTCCAATTGTGCCGGAAACTACTTGCATAGGCTCTCTTCCACTTCGCCACTGCCCTGCCTGTACATAACGATCACCTTCCATCAGCATTTTATGCCAAGAAAAAAGCATCGATTCGTTAAGGGGATCCTGCCAAGACTGTCGAACGGCAACCATCAATCTGGCGATTCCTTTAGCACGATGATCCTTGACCAACCGGGCCTGCTCTTCATGAATTCCAAGATTCTTTTTTAGGGAAGACATTACATCTACTCGGCTTAGAAATTCTCCCTCAATTTCGGAAGTCTTCATAGCTTCAGACAACATTATATCCACAAGAAGTTGATCCTTCTTTTCAGAAGGAATTCCAAGGTATTGTCCATTGGATTTACCGGATTTAAGCAGGAATTTGATCTGAACCTCTTCTATTAATCCTGGAGTAAACTGAAATTCCGGCCAACCTTTTTGTTGCCAATTGTAGCTCATGAGTCTTTTAAGATTCTTATTCGGCTCAAATATAGTAAAAATATGAGCCGAATATCCTGTTTATTCGGCTCAAAAATTCAAAGAATAGGAGTTGTTCCCCTCTGGATGAAGATTGGGGTAGGCGCTGTGCATTGTCCTGACGACTGTATAGGATAAAGCACAGCTTGTTTTAAAAATAAATTGTTTAGACTATAGAACCCAATGAAGTAAGATCTATTAGAATTGGTGGAATATACATTGGATTTGTAAACTTTTTCCAGTGCTTAGTTTATCTATAGTGGAGCTAAGAGCAGAGCATATAAAAGTAATTATTAACATAGCCTCTATCTATCAAATATATATAATATTTGAATCTATATATATTCGTAACATTTATTATATATTCACGTTATATATAGTGTAAGTCAATTAAAGATTTATAATAATTTGTTTCATCTTAAATATTAACCAATCATGAAGTTATTTAATTTTAAAAATATATTTAGTTTAATATTTGCTAATTTTCTCCTTGTTGGCTTTGCGTTGAGTCAGACAGTCTACACCGATAAAAGAGAAGGTGCTGATTTGTCTGAATATCAAACCTACAATTGGGTTTTTGAAAAAGATATGATCCCAAACGATCAAATGTTAGTAAGTGATGATATGGTATTAGTCTACAACAATATGACAGCCAGAAGTCATTTGAAAGAAGCTATCGAAACTCAAATGGAAGCTAGAGGATTTATCTTGGATGAAAAAGATCCTGATATGTTAGTCAACTTTCAGATTTTGGAAGAAGACACAGAATTGAGAACCTACACTATGACAAATGGTCAAGATTATTTAGGATTTGGTCCAAGATCAGTATCCACTAAAATGGTACCTGTAAAAGAAGGAACTGTAATAGTTAACTTTATGGATGCTACTACAGGGAACCAATTATGGCAAGGATTTGCCTCAGGTGCCTTCAATGAAGCTGACATGAAAAATTTGTCAGTATTGGATGCCAAAGTGGTTTCAATATTTAATGATTTCAACTTTGACCTATTTGGAGAATAATATAATTAGTTAAATGGAAAGAGGCTGTCTCATAAATAGTTTTCACATTTAGAGATATTCGATTTTGCGCAATAGAGGCCGATTTTTGATTTTCGGCCTCTATTTTTTTGACCGGGGTTCACATGAGTTGTTTTTTAGGGTCATGGATGGATACTGTGCTCCACTTGCTTTTGTCTTTGTTTTGGGATGAAAAAATGGACATTTAAGGCTGTTCATCCCGCCTTTTTGGCCAGGTTGTGGGCAATGGCCAGAAGGCCTGTTTCAACGGCCACTTTTGCGCTACCGCGGAGCATGAAACGGCTTCTGCCCTTGTTGTATTTGAAGTGTCCGAAGACCGGTTCGACATCGATGGCCCGTTGCTTTCTTTTCTGAATACCTCGCTCTGAGGTTAGCCGTTCCTTTGCTTTGGCTTTCTGTTGCTGGAGTCTTGTGTTGACCTTGATGACTTTGTTTCCCTCCCCGGGATGGCAAGCTGCGGAGAGTGGACAGCCGGAACAGTTTTTAGCCTGATAGTGGCGATAGTGTTGAACGAATCCGGTTGATGTTTTACCGGTGCTTTTCCCGCTCTTTTCCATGGGCTGTCCCATGGGGCAGATGTAGCGGTCGTTTTGCGGGTCGTAATGGAGGTTGTCGAGTAGTCCGTAGACTTTCTTTGCTTTGGATTCCTGTTGAAGTTCTTTGTGGAAATAGTTGTACTTGACGAAGGCTTCGATCTGGTTTTCCTCCAGGAAGCAGTAGTTTTCCTCACTGCCGTATCCCGCATCGGCTGTGTAGCTGGAGGGATAGAAACCGTAGAGCTGACAGTATTTTTCCAGATGAGGTTTGAGGGTCAGCGTATCGGTGGGATTGGGATGCAGGGAGTAGTTGACCACAAACTGTCCGTGGGTACTGAGCTGAAGGTTGTAGGCGGGCTTGAGCTGTCCGTTTTTCATGTGGTCTTCCTTCATCCGCATGAAGGTGGCATCGGGATCGGTTTTGGAGTAGCTGTTGCGTCCTGCCAGGATCTGTTCTTTTTGGTCATATTCTTCCAGTTTGGCCGGCCAGTGCTTTTTGGCGTAGTTTAGTTTCTGCTTCACTTTTTTGTCCACAGGCTTGTCCTGCAGGGCCCGGTTGATCTTGTCCACGGTCTGAGACACTTTCTCCGGACTGGGGTTGATAAAGTCGGGCTCTTCGGCTCCCAGCTCCCGGGCGGCTACCGAACCTGCGTATTCCCAGAGTTCCTGGAGCTGTTTGCTGATCCGCTCCTTGTTCTTTTTGATCGCCTTACCCCAGACAAACGTGTAACGGTTGGCATTGGCCTCTATCTTGGTACCGTCGGTATAGACCTCCTTGATATCCAGAAGGCCTTCTTGATGAAGCAGCAGTACCACTTTGGAGAATATATCGCCGATCACCGGCTTGAGCCGTTCGGAACGAAAGCGGTTGATCGTGTGGTGGTCGGGACGCTGCATCCCCGAAAGCCACATGTACACGATGTTTTCCCGGGTAGCCTTCTCCAGCTTACGGGACGAAAAGCAATTTTCAAGATAGCCATAAACCAAAATCTTCAGCAGCATCCGGGGATGGTAGCTGCTGGCACCGTTTTGCCAATAATAGGCATACACCGAGGAAAGATCGATCTGATCCATCACCGAATTAACGGTTCGGGCTGGATGATGGGCTGGAATTAATTCTTCCAAACTCGGAGGAAGAAGCATCAGCTGGTTGGGAGAATAGTCTTTAAAGACTATATTCGTGTCTTGTTTTTGCACACCTCAAAATACCTATTTTGAGTTAAACAAGAAAGGCTAGCCGAGAAATCAGCTAGCCTATTAAACTATCTACTTTTGAGACAGCCTCTTTTTTTTTAGTTTCTTTTTCGAACCAAACTATCAGCAGGGTAGGTAGCTTGCAAATAAGCCATTTGCTCTTTGGCCCAGTTTATTAAAATTTCCCTCTCCTCATCTGATAAATTTGCCTCGGGATGTAATCCGAAATTAGTATAGGAATCTAATGGCATTTCCTTTTCTTCCATTACTTCGACTACCTCCTCCAATTTATGATATTGAATTGCCAATGGGCGATTGGTAAATTCAGAAAAATTCAGGTGTCGCTTGCCATCTGTTACATGACTATTCAACCAATAGCCCACAGGTTCGATCTGACTATACCAAGGATAAACAGTTTGATTGGAGTGGCAATCATTACAGGCATTTTTAAAGATGGTCTGCACATTGTCTGGAATGTTATAGCTTTTTGAAATATCAAACTCGTAATTGGAAGACTCATTTTTTTCATAAGGAATGAATTGAATAGCAATGAGTATAATCAAAATGGCAATGCTGATTTTCTTAATCATGGTGTTGGGTGTTTTAATTTTTCAGAAATATATGACTATGAAGCGTTCATTTAGAAGATTTAGGATGAAATCTCAATCCGTCAATCACTAAACATAGCCCTGCTTGAAATGCAATCAATGCAGCGGTTCCATACCAAAACCATTCATTTCCGGAAAGTTTTTGCAATCCTGCATCAATCGCCATCGAGAGACCAGTTCCCGTGAGAAGCAGACCCAATACAGATTGGATTAACCAGCGAGTGTATAAATTTTTCATGAAGCTAATTTTATCATTTATCTTAATAAAAAAGCCCTTTCGAATGCTTTCGAAAGGGCTTAAGTAGACTTGAAATCTAAACTTCAAATCCTTTTCTATATTGTCTGCCAACAAATTGATTGGCTTCCTCCAAATTGGTAATTCGCATATTTTCGCCGTCCCAAAGTAGTTTCTTTCTGGCAAAAAACTCCATTCTCCCCTGACTGTTTTCTTTGCGAAGCATATAGCTTCGGATGGCCAAATTACCCATCAATACTGTTTCTGTCATAGGACCTGCATAATCAAAGGATGAAGTCAAGCCTTGGTGTTCTTTGCTGCCAAACCCAGCTTTACAGGCTTCGACCCATAATCTTTGATGGCCATATTCTCTTTCAAAACCTTCTTCAGACTGTGGTCCCATTTCTGTGGTTCCATCATTGAGGTAGAGTTTCGGCATCAATGGGGATGAATCATTGATATTGGTGGAAATGATTCCTTTTTCACCAATAATTAATACTCCATTTGCAGAGTTTGCTCCTCCAATATCCTCATTGGCAGGAATGATGTCAGGGTGTGAAGGGCGGATACCTCCGTCGCTCCAGGTCATTTCAATTTTTGACTTACTTTTTGGAGTAGCGTCAAAATGCAAGGTGATGAAAGAGGACGCAGGGCATCCCTCAGGATGGTAATCCGGAGTCCACATTTGACTGAATACAGAGCCTACACTACATTCTGCATCAGTCGGGTATTTCAATCCTAAAGTTCTGAACGGAATATCAATCAAATGACATCCTACATCGCCCAATGCGCCCGTTCCGTAATCCCACCAACCTCTCCAATTGAATGGATGAAGGTTAGGTGTAAATGGAATCTCGGGAGCTGGCCCTAACCATAAATCCCAATTAAGCGCATCCGGCTTCGCTCCTGGCTCTGCTTTGGGGAAAGCTCCGCCTTGTGGCCAAACAGGTCGGTTGGTCCAAACCTGAACTTTGGAAATAGCACCGATTTTATCTTCATCTATCCATTGCTGCACCAGCTTCAATAGGGGGTTGGAACCACCTTGATTTCCCATTTGGGTAACTACCTTCTGGCTTCTTGCCATTTCTGTCAGCATTCTGGCCTCACGGATATTATGGGTCATGGGCTTCTGCACGTACACATGCTTATTTCTCTCCATCGCATATTTGGCTGCAGGGCCATGCACATGATCTGGGGTGGAAATGGTCACAGCATCTATTTCAGGCATCTTATCCAACATTTCCCGGTAGTCGGCAAAGAGCTTGGCTTTGGGGAAATTGTCTACTGAACGTTTGGCTGAGCCTGCAAAATCTACGTCACAAAGAGCGATGACTCTTTCTCTTCCTCCTACCGAAGCAAGTTCTATATCGCTGGCACCTTTTCCTCCGGCACCTATTGCTGCCAATACCAATTGATCAGAAGGAGCTGTAAATCCAACTCCTCCCAGTACATTTCTAGGTACTATAAAAAAAGAAGAGGCAATGGCTGCATTTTTAATAAACTCTCGCCGGGACTGGCCAGAACCGGTTTTTTTTGGGTCTTTCATGGGTTGGTTAATTGAGGTTTAATAGTTTAAAATTGATTGGAGAATCTGAATTTAAGGCTTCTTGAATATTATTGGCAAAGTTTATTGTTAATCGGTTAAATTTTGGGTTGGGATTTTATTCCGCTGCGGTAGCCTTCCTTTTGGGAGTAAAAGCCTCATAGGGGTAGGTTCTCGGTAAAACTTCTACTCCTGAAGACACTTTGAGCGGACTCTTACC
The DNA here is from genome assembly GCF_019443765.1 of Algoriphagus sp. NBT04N3. NCBI lineage: Bacteria > Pseudomonadati > Bacteroidota > Cytophagia > Cytophagales > Cyclobacteriaceae > Algoriphagus > Algoriphagus sp. NBT04N3. Next base: position 2,821,983 of record NZ_CP048415.1, on the reverse strand, counting down.
TGTATAAGTTAGCTCTACGAAATACGCTCTAAATCCTTCAATCGGCTCTTTCATCATAACTTCCAATTTTCCTGAAGCAGGCATGCTGATTTCTTCGGCTACCCAATTAGGCCCGAATTCATCTATTCTAAAATCTCTAGAAAGGGGATTGAATGCTGACCAAAGTTTTACCGAAGTTGGTAAATAGGTACTGTCAGTTTGAATGAGGATCTTATCCTCCTGAACTTCCCAGCTATAAGTGGGTCTAGGTGTTTGGTTCAAAACTGAGGCATAGAAAGAAATCAAATTTGGCAAGGCATCAGATTCGGATAAGTCATGACCGAAATTGGGAACATATTGCACGTGCTTTTCTCCTTTCAAGTCATTCCAATAAAACTCCCAACTGTCAGGCTGAAAAAACTGATCGCCAGCGGCATTGATTAATAGTTTTGGAATAGTCAGTTCATCGATGAATGAATAAGGTTCTGTCAGCTCCAAAAGCCTTCCAAATTCCGGAGTACCCATCCAGTCCATGATTCCTTCCCGCACATAATCGTTGACAGCAGGTGCCCAATAACCATAATTTCTCCAGTGATGCGCAAAGGAGGGCTCCAAGTTCAGTAGATCTATCACAACCGGAGCTATAGCAATTACCCTTGAGTCCGTGGCAGCCGTTGTCCAGGTGGTCCATCCTCTTTTAGATGCTCCAGCTACAAAATAGTTGTTTATTTCCTGTTGATAGGTGTTTTTTGCCACTTCAGATACAGCATCCATAGCCAATTTTACTGCTTTTGTCATGGGAAATCTGGCCAGCCAAATAGCATCTTCATCATTTGCTCCACCCTCCAAAAATTTCCTCCATCCGTATGCGATTATTGCATCTTCATATCGCTCTCCAAATGAATCATTCGCGAAGGTCAGCGGCTGAAAGGGGATGTTGTGAATTTGCGCTGTGATGGAGTTTGTTTGCTTTGCCGCTTCCAAAATAAGTGGAGGAGCTTTGGTGGGCAGAGGCGTATCTCTTGCCCCGCCACCTATCCACATCATGCCCGTTTGATGTTCTACCTTTTTTGGAACCACAATAGACACCCAATGCCACCATTCAGTTTCATCGACTAGACTATCAGCCAACCAATGCTGGGAGTACATTTTTAAGACATGGTAATCATGGTCTGATTCGGAGCTGCTATGTACGATTTCGTATCTAAAAGTCGGATCAGGAGCTTGAACATAATCCCGAAGTAAATTTCCTGAAGAAATCGGACTTGATTTCTCCTCTTCCTTGGGACTTTGACAGGAAGCTAAAATCAGGCTTGTCAAGAAAAGTAGGAAGAAAATGCCTGATACTCGTAAAGTGCAGATTTTCATAGATGTAGGCTATAGGGTTTTGTTTCAAAATCTAATAATTTAATGGCATTGCTACAATGGCAAGGGGATAAATCCTTTATTTGTAAGCTCAAATTTTATGTTGTTATGCTTAAAAAATCAACCTTCCTGCTACTTGCAGGATTCTTTATTTCGCTTTTTGTTGAGGCACAGGTACTCAGGTCTCCAGACGGGAATTTCCAAATGGAATTTTCTCTTACCGATAAGGGAGAACCTAGCTATCAGCTCAATTTCAAAAATAAGCCGGTGGTGCTTTCCAGTCTTTTGGGCTTTGATTTGAAAAATGATGAGATCGACTTGTTGGAGGGATTTCAGGTCAAAAACTCAGAGACCTCATCCAAAGATGAAATTTGGAATCCGGTTTGGGGAGAAGAAAGCCAAATCAGAAATCATTACAATGAATTTTTGGTAGAGTTAGAGCAGGCAGAAACCAGCAGAATTATCAAAATCAGATTTAGACTTTTTGATACTGGACTGGGCTTTCGCTATGAGTTTCCTGTTCAGGAAAACATGGGACACTTTGTTGTTCAGGAGGAAAGAACACAGTTTGCCATGGCGGGAGATCATACAGCTTTTTGGATTCCGGGAGATTATGATACCCAGGAATACGATTACATGGAGTCCAAGTTGACGGAAATCAGATCTTTGATGGAAGAAGCCATCACTCCAAATGCTTCCCAAACTCCATTTTCAGATACAGGGGTGCAGACAGCCTTGATGATGAAGTCAGCGGATGGTTTATATATAAATATCCATGAGGCCGCTTTGATAGATTATCCTGCTATGCACTTGGATCTAAACGATCAAGACTTGGTTTTTGAAAGCCACTTGACGCCCGACTCTCAAGGCAATAAAGGTTTTTTGGTCACTCTTGCTCAAAGCCCTTGGCGAACAGTTATTGTGGGTGAAAATGCTGCAAAAATTCTGGAATCCCGCATCACTTATAATTTGAATGAACCTTCGAAAATCGAAAATACCTCCTGGATCAAGCCTATGAAATATGTGGGAGTTTGGTGGGAAATGATTACCGGGCAAAGTAGCTGGGCATACACTGATGAGTTAAAAGCGGTCAAATTGGGTGTAACTGATTACTCTCAGGTAAAACCCAATGGCAAACATGGTGCTACCACTGCAAATGTTAAAAAGTACATTGATTTTGCAGCAAAACACGGATTCGATGGAGTACTTGTGGAAGGCTGGAATATTGGATGGGAAGATTGGTTTGGCAATTCCAAGGACTATGTGTTCGATTTTGTAACTCCCTATCCTGACTTTGATATAGATGCTGTGAGGGATTATGCAAAAGGGAAAGGTGTGCAGATGATCATGCATCATGAGACCTCTTCTTCCGTCAGAAATTATGAGCGACATATGGATGAAGCCTATCAGTTGATGAAAGACTATGGATATCCGGCGGTGAAGAGTGGCTATGTGGGAGATATCATTCCAAGAGGAGAATATCATTATTCCCAATGGCTAGTCAATCATTACCAATATGCCATAGAAAAAGCGGCGGAATACCAAATCATGGTCAATGCTCACGAGGCTGTAAGACCGACAGGGGTAGCGAGAACCTGGCCTAACTTGATTGCCAACGAATCAGCCAGGGGAACAGAATACCAGGCTTTTGGCGGTAGCAAAGCAAATCATGTGACCATTTTACCATTTACAAGACAGATTGGAGGTCCAATGGATTATACTCCGGGTATTTTTGAAATGGATGTTTTCAATGGATCCCATGTCAACAGTACTTTGGCTAATCAATTAGCCTTGTATGTAACCATGTACTCACCGCTTCAAATGGCAGCAGATTATCCTGAAAATTATGACCGTTTCCCTGATGCATTTCAGTTTATCCAAGACGTGGCTATAGACTGGGAGAAAAGTTTGTATTTGGAGGCAGAACCTGGCTATTACTTGACTATTGCTAGGAAAGCGAAGGATTCCGGCGATTGGTTTGTCGGAAATGTCAATGGAATGGCCGGAAGAACAGGGCAGGTAAGTTTCAATTTTCTGGACCCATCCAAATCTTATATAGCGGTAATTTATGCAGATAAAGCAGATGCCCATTTCAAAAGCAATCCACAGGCTTATGAAGTCAAAAAGTTTGCTGTGGATGCTAAATCAGTTCTCAAACAATTTTCCGCACCGGGTGGAGGATATGCTGTTCACATCAAGGAAGCTACAAAAGAAGAGTTGAAAGGGTTAAAAAAGTTGAAGTGAAAAAATAATGGCCGTTCACCGGTATTTTGAATCAAATATTTTACAAAAGCGCGAATTCAGTTCGTGCTTTTTTGTTTTCGAGACCACTTTGTATAAAGAGAGTTCCAACTAATAATTATTTGATAAAGCTATGAACAAGTGTTATCTTTCATAAAAAGATGGATTTTTAAACATGAAAAGGCAATACATTATTTTTATCCTTATCCTAGTTGTTTTGATTTCATGCAAAAAGGACGAAGAAACAGAACCGATAGGCCTTCCTTTGGTAAGTTGGGAGGTTAAGGAAGTAGATGTTAATTATTCAGGTCCATATTCAGATTATCTATTTTTGAATGAGAAGAATTTCTTTTTTTTAAGTAATTCACTTTTAAAATCTACAGACGGAGGAAGAAATTTCTCCCAGCTAACAGGTAATTTAACTTCGGTGAATAGGAGAGAATTAGCAGTTCTGGATGAGAATCATATTTGGGTGGCCTTGGATAGTTTGGATGAGGTAAATAGAGAGGTGGTTACTAATTTTTTACGGAGTACCGATTCTGGTGAAAATTGGGAAAAATGGACTGTAAGGAATATCCGATTGGATGAAATCTCTTTTATTTCACCTACCAAAGGCTTTGCATTTGGAGTTCAATTTATACCTGGACAAAATGAAGGAATTAATCAATTATTCGAAACAAAAGATTCTGGAAAAACCTGGTTAAATGTGGAGGAGGTTGAACTGAAAACCACCCTGTCAAAGATCGTTTGGGAGAATTCAAATACAGGTTATCTTGTTGATTTGTCTGCTCCTATTTACATTACGGAGGATGCCGGTGAGACTTGGGGGTTTTTAGGAAGGATTGCGGAACCTACAGATGTTTTCAATTATGCGATAAATGAAAATCAGTTTTTTGTCTTTAGAAATAATGAAACCCTTCGCCTGGATAGATTAACGGGTAAAATTCAGAAAGTTGCAGATCATCCTCTACAAATAATCAGTCATAGAGGAGATGATTTATTAGGGGTATTGCTATTCGATGCCTGCATGATTGTTAGCCCATGTACCAGAAGGTGGGTGACTTCAAATGATTCAGGAAGAACATGGTCAAAAAAAATAATTGCACCCTACGAGATAGGTTATAACTTTTCATCACAACAATTGGGGCCTGGAAAGGCAGTATTTCTAACCCCTAGTTTTACCAGTCCATTGATATTTGTTACTAAAAGGTAGTTTTAAGATTTACTTTTTTCGAAATCTTTTAAAAAGCACTTAAAAGAAGAGGGAAGGATTTCGATAGGTTAATTCAATGATTATTTTTCTTTAGATTATTTCTAAATAGCTTGTTTAGAATTAGTCTAATTAATAGGTTTGTGTCGTTAAATTAAAATCAACAGCATGAACCATAAATTTGTACTCAGTTTTAGTCTGGTTTGCCTGATGGTAATCAGTGCTTTAGGACAAACAGCTACTATCAGAGGGAAGGTTACCACCTCAGATAACCAAGGCGTAGAATTTGTCAATGTTGGAATTAAAGGTAAGTCCAAGGGGGCAAGTACCGATCGTTTTGGAAACTTTGAAATCAAAGGAATAGAGCCTGGAAGGCTGACTGTGTTTGCTTCTTTTGTAGGTGCAGAAAAGCAGGAAAAAACAATAGAATTAAGTGCCGATCAGGTTTTAACCTTGAACTTTCAGCTTCAGCAAAGCTCTACTGATCTGGATGAAATAGTAGTCTCTGATCAATTTTCGAATCGACTTTATGAGGATAGTGCATTTACAATAGCCAAGCTTCCCCTCAAAGACTTGGAAAATCCCCAGGTATATAATTCAATATCTTCCAAGCTTCTCAAAGAGCAGGTTGCAACCAGCGTGAATGAAGCGATGAAAAATGCTACAGGTGTGACCCGACTTTGGGAATCAACCGGTAGAGGGGGCGATGGTGCCGAGTATTATAGCATGAGAGGATTTTCTGTTCAACCTACTATGGTCAATGGACTACCAAGCGTGAATAATGGAAGTTTAGACCCTGCTAATATAGAATCTGTAGATGTGATCAAGGGGCCATCCGGTACGCTCTTTGGAAGTCCTTTGATTTCTTATGGAGGTCTGATCAACATTACCACCAAAAAGCCCATGGATCAATTCAAGGGAGAATTAGGGTTTATAACGGGAAGTTTTGGGTTAAACAGGTTAACGGGTGATATCAATATTCCCTTGACAACTGATGCTGCGATGAGAGTTAATACTGCTTATCAATCTCAAAATTCATTTCAGGATGCCGGAGGAAGAAAATCATTTTTTATAGCTCCTTCTTTCCGATTAAAGGCAAGCGAAAAGCTTACATTTTTAATTAATACTGAGTTCTTAAATGCTGAATCAGTCAATGCACCAATGATATTCTTAAATCGAAATGCCCCATTATCATTTGAGAGTATTGATCTTTTTGAGCAAAATTATTTCCGCTCTTTTACCAGCAATGAATTGTCCATCAGAAATACATCTTATGCCATTCAGGCACAGGCCTTCTATGAGCTTTCACCTAACTGGACTTCCCAAACTGTGCTTTCCAGAAGTTCCACCAAGACGGATGGATACTATCACTATCTCTGGGATCAGACCAATGGAAATGACTTCGTTCGTTTTATTTCAGATCGAAATGGGCAAACCATCACCACAGATGTGCAGCAAAATTTCATAGGGGAATTCAACCTTGGCAGTTTTAAAAACAAAACGGTAATTGGCCTGGATTACTTTCAATCCAATGTCTTGGACGGAAGCACTGCCTGGAGAGCCAATGGAATGATTTCTCTAACAGAAGGAGCCGATACGGGTGATTTAACCCGTGCTGGAGTAGATGATATTTTGAAAGGAACTTTTGTAGGAAATTCCTCAGCGCAAAATCAGGTCATCAGTGCTTACATTTCCAATGTCACAGAACTGCTTCCTCGCTTATCAGTAATGACCAGTTTGAGAGTTGATAGATTCAGTGATCAGACTGAAGGGGTTACGGAGGAGGAAAGAAATGAACAAACTGCACTTTCTCCCAAATTTGGGATCGTGTATCAACCCTTAAAGGATAAGGTTTCCATTTTCGGAAACTATATGAATGGCTTTGTCAATGTCGCGCCCGCCCAAGTGAGTGATGCGGACGGTTCTAATCCGAGAATACGGACTTTTGACCCAGAACAAGCCAATCAGTTGGAATTCGGCGTGAAGACCAACCTGTATCAAAATAAGATTTCAGCAACTGCAAGCTATTATAATATCCTGGTTAAAAACCGGGTAATGGCTGACCCAAACAATATTAATAACTCTATTCAGGGAGGGGAAGTGGTAAGTAGAGGCTTTGAATTTAGCTTGATTGCCAATCCTCTGAGAGGCCTGAACTTGGTGGCAGGTTTTGCAAAAAACCATTCCGAAGTAACAGCAGACAATCCTGAAAATGGCTATTTGGGCTTAAGACCTGAGCAGGCTGGACCAGATCAGTTGGTGAACTTTTGGGCCAGCTATACTTTGACACAAGGATCTTTGAAAGGATTAGGACTAGGATTCGGAGGAAATGCTGCCAGTGAGCATTTGACACTGAATAGGGCCAACACTGGAACCTTTGCACTTCCAGCATACCAAGTGTTGGATGCATCCATCTCTTATACAGGTTCTCAGTATTTGTTAGCCTTGAAAGTCAATAATCTGACAGATCAAAAATACTTTACAGGTTGGTCGACAGTGACTCCTCAAAGTCCGAGAAATATTTCTTTAAGCTTGAATTATAGATTCTAATGCATCTTAAAAAATGGATTGGTAAAATTCACCTCTGGCTCGGATTATCTTCCGGGCTAGTGGTGTTTATAGTTGCGGTCACAGGCTGTATTTATGCCTTTCAATCTGAAATTCAGGATTTGACCCAGGAATATCGATTTGTAGAGCCTCAAGATAAACCGGTATTATATCCTACCGAAATCTGGGAAAAGGCTGATCAGGCATTACCGGGAAAGCATCTTCATGCAGTGCTTTACCCAACTGCTGAAAGAGCTGCCCAGGCTATTTATTATAGTTTTGAAGAGCATTACTATTACTTTGTTTATGTCAACCCTTACACTGGAGAGGTATTAAAAGTAAAGGATGAGTTTGCAGATTTCTTTAGGATAGTGCTTGATGGACACTTTTACTTATGGCTTCCGCCAGAGATCGGTCAACCAGTGGTTGCTGGGTTTACTTTGATCTTTTTAGTCATGTGTATTTCCGGCTTAATCCTTTGGTGGCCTAAATCGAAACAGAAAAAATCCCAAAAATTCAGTATTAGATGGGGTGCCAGATGGAGAAGAAAGAATTATGACCTGCATCAAGTGCTTGGATTTTACGTCTTGACTTTTGCCCTAGTTTTTGCATTGACTGGACTGGTTTGGGGATATACATGGTTTAGAGATGCAGTTTATTTTGCCAGCACAGGTGGTAAAGATTATCAAGAGTATTATACCCCAGTGTCTGACTCCACACAGGTTGCCACAGATTCCCTTCCTGCATTGGATAGAGCTTGGCTCAAAATGAGAGCACTTTATCCCAATGCTGAATGGATTGAAGTTCACCCTCCTGAATTTGAGCATGCTTCCATTGCGACCAATGCAAATCCCGATGCCAGCACTTATTGGAAAATGGATTACAGGTATTTTGACCAATACACTATGGAAGAACTTCCGGTTGATCATATTTGGAACCGCTTTCCAGAAGCATCATTTGGCGATAAGTTGGCAAGGATGAATTATGATATTCATGTAGGAGCAATAGGAGGCTTGGCTGGAAAAATCCTAGCCTTTTGCCTCAGTGCAATCATAGCTTCTTTGCCAGTTACAGGATGTCTAATTTGGTGGGGGAGAAAAAATAAGAAGACGAAAAAAGCCAAACCGATTAATAAAGAAGATGCAGTAATGGCTTAGAAATTTTGGCTCCAAGGCAAAATTTTAAAGATTATTTCCTGATACTGATTTCTCTCATAGAGTATGCCCAGCTTGTTTTGATCGAGTTTTACCAGATCTGAATAAGCTGTCCAAGGTAGTAGAGCAGAATCTCCGGTGTAGTCGACAGGAATGATATGGTCCCAAGTTTGGCCTTCATCATAACTGATTTTGATAGTCAAATAATTGCGTTCTTCCGTATCTGCGGCGTTTGAATGTGCTAAAATGGTTTTACCTTCTCTTTCACCTATAGACAAAATAGATGCCTGACAAACGGGATCTGGCAACTGATCTTCAAAATGCACATTCTCCCATGTTTGCCCTCCGTCTGAGGAATAGGCCAGAATCCTCTGCCGGATATCACCACGTTGATTTCGGATGCTCATGATCATCCGTCCATCGCTTATTTCTGCTGCGATAGATTCATTTGAACCGGGAATATCTACGGACTCAGATAATGAAAAACTGTTGCCATGATCATCTGTGAAAAAACCGTGGGCTTGATACTCTGAAAAATTGTCTTGCGGGTCTCCTTTGGAATGATTGGCTGCTATAAAGATTCTTCCCTTGTAAGGCCCTTCTTGAAACTGAAATGCATGCCCCGGAGTGTTGGCATAATGTCTCCAATCTTCCGGGTTTTGATAGGCAGGATTGAAACTTGGATTATTGGGTTTGTGAACTTGCAGGGTGATGTTTTCTGGAGTTTCCCAAGTTCTTCCCAAATCGTAAGATTTCATCATCCAAACTTCCCGCACCCCCTTATTCATCCGAATATCATATTCATGATTATTTCCGGTATTGTAAAAAAGGATGATGACTCCGTTAGGGTAATTGGGATCAAACATGTCCACAACAGTAGCTGGGTTTCCAGCCTGTAAGCTGTCATAATCCACCAATGTTTGAATAGGAGACCAGGTATGTCCACCATCCAAGCTTCTTTTCATGACCAGGTTGATATCCCCAAAGTCATCAGTTCCATTCACTCTGCCTTCTGCAAAGGCCAATAAATCTCCATTTGGCAAAGAAATAATGGCAGGAATACGGTAGACGGCATGACCTTCTTGACCTGCCTCGAAAACCGGAATTTCCTGACAAAATACGTGTTGAATAAAAAATGAGAGAAAAAGAAAAAGAGCAGTTTTCTTCACAATCTAGGTTGTTTTGGGTGAGTCAAATTTAAATGAATTTGCGAGATAGAACTGTCCAAGGTAAGCCATGGCCTCTTCTTTTAAGTAATCGTATTAAATTTTATATGCTGTAAATGAAAGTATTACGATTAATTTAAAATCTTTATTTAGATTTTTTCCAAATAAGTATTGCTTGAGATTTCGTCCGCATTTACATTTGCATCATTATTTTAAATCAATCTAGATAAAGATAGGAGATGAGGTTCGTTTACAGTTTATTGATTTGCAGTTTGCTGTTTTCTACAGAGCTTTTCGCACAGAAAAACTTGATCAAAGGAAGGATTTCTGACGAAAATGGAAATCCGGTTCGTGGTGCTTCAATTGTTTTGGAAGGAACAGTGAGAGGGGTTCAGTCTGATTTAAATGGCAGATATGAGCTGAAAGATTTTCCAAAAGGAAATTACACCCTTATGGTGAGTTTAGTGGGATTTCAAACTTGGTCTGAAGAATTCTCAATTGGAGAGCAGGAGACCAAAGAGTTTGATATCACGCTTCAAGAGGGCGATTTGCTTTTATCAGAAGTTAATGTTTCCGCAAGCAGGGGGATCTTAGGTCAAGAGAACCTTCCTGAAGTTTCTGACTTCAGAATCAATGCGGGAAAGAAGAATGAAGTCATTAAAATAGGAGAGATCAATGCCAATTTGGCGATGAACAATAGCCGTCAGATTTTTGGTAAAACTCCAGGAATGTCCATCTGGGAAAATGACGGATCAGGTATTCAGTTGGGTGTAGCCTCCCGAGGCTTAAGCCCTAATAGATCTTGGGAATTCAACGTCAGAATGAATGGCTATGATATTACCCCTGATCCTATGGGATATCCTGAGGCTTATTTTACACCTCCTATGGAAGTGGTAGAGCAGATTGAAATCATTAGAGGTGCATCTTCTTTACAATATGGCCCTCAGTTTGGTGGCTTGATGAATTTTGTCTTAAGAAAGCCGGATAAATCTACCCGTTTCACTGCTGAGTCAATTAATACAATTGGAAGCTATGGGCTTTTCAGTTCTTTCAACTACATAGGAGGAACCGAAGGAAAATGGAATTACACAGCTTATTATCAAAAAAGAAGGGGTGATGGCTGGAGAGAAAATGGATTTTTCAATACAGATCATGCTCACTTAGAGGTTAATTATGCTGCCAGCAACCGTCTGAAGTTGGGTTATGAAATGACCTATATGACCACAGAGACTCAGCAACCCGGAGGCGTTACTGATGCACAATTCGAGGAGGATTCCCGTCAAAGCACCAGAAGTCGAAATTGGTTCAATACTCCTTGGTTTATTCCTTCCCTTTCCGCAGAATACATCGTGTCACCTAGCACCAAGTTAAATTGGAAGGCATTTGGAACATTTGCTGAAAGAAATTCCGTAGGCTTTATGCGTCCGATCAATCAGGAGGACGATTTGGGTAACCGCCAGGTGGATAGAGATTTCTACACTACCTACGGAACCGAATTGAGAATGAGTACCAACTATGAGCTGTTTGGCCAGGAACAGACTTTGATCACAGGATTCCGATATTTCAATGGTGCAATTGACAGAAGGCAGCTAGGAACAGGCACTGCTGGCTTTGAAATGGATTTCTCCGTGCAAGAAGGAGACTTCAGAAGACAACTGGACTTCAATAACATCAATACAGCTGCATTTGCAGAAAATGTATTCAGGTTCAATGATAAGTTTCTCTTGACTGCCGGTCTACGCTATGAAAATATCCGCTCTAATATGGAAGGTCAGCTGAATTTGACCAACGGAGTTCCTCAAACTTTAGAGCCGATTACCAGAACTCGAAACTTTGTACTGTTGGGTTTGGGAGCGGAATACCATGTCACTAAGACTACAGAGTTTTACACCAACTTCTCTCAGGCATATAGGCCGGTATTGATTTCAGATTTGACTCCTCCGGCTACAACGGATGTGATTGATCCAAATTTGCAGGACTCCAGAGGATATAATTTTGACTTAGGCTATAGAGGTTCAATTTTCCCTTATGTCAAATTTGATTTGGGATATTTCCAACTCAACTATCAGGACAGAATTGGAACAATTGCCCAAAGTAGACAAGATGGAAGTATCTATCAATTCAGAACCAATCTTGGAAATTCAATCAGCCGTGGATTTGAAGGCTATGTGGAATTTGATCCCGTGACGGCAATTTTTGAAAGTTCTCGATTTGGATACCTGCACCTTTTCGCTTCCTTGGCCTTTATTGACGCCACTTACGGAGATTTTGAAGTGACATCTGTGAGCAATGGAGAGATTGTAACAAGAAATCTGGAAGGAAACCAAGTAGAAAATGCGCCGAGAAAAATCAATCGATTTGGTGCAACCTACAACCTGGGTAAGTTCTCCATGACTTGGCAGTTGAGCGATGTTGGAGAAGCTTTTTCTGATGCATCCAATACGGTTGAACCCAACGCTACCGCTACAGTTGGCTTGATTCCAGCCTATCAGGTTCAGGATCTATCTGCCTCCTGGAATGTTTGGAAGCAGCATTCTATCAAAGCGGGAGTTAATAATCTAACAGATGAAAGATATTTTACCCGAAGAGCGGGGGGATATCCAGGGCCAGGTATTATGCCGGCAGACGGAAGAACCTTTTACTTGACTTTGGGATTGAAATTCTAATTTCTAATTCATATTCAAATAGCCACTTTGGGAAACCATGGTGGCTTTTTTATTTAAATGGAGAGTGTTCTGAAAATAAGTTTTTTAGATTTATAATTCAACAATGAACCCAGCATTGAATTTTATGAAACAGCTCCAAACCTCCTTTTACTTTCTTTTAATCCTGATTTGTATTTGTTCTTGCAAGACTGAAGAAGAACAAAAAGGCCCTCCCAATATTGTATTCATCATGTCAGATGATCATGCATATCAGGCTATTTCCGCCTACAGCGATCATTTAATTGAAACCCCCAATATTGATAGGATTGCAAAAATGGGAATGCTTTTCACCAATGCTACGGTGACAAATTCCATCTGTGCACCTAGCCGGGCTACTATACTGACTGGCTTACATTCCCATTTGAATGGAAAAGTTGATAATTATTTTCCTTTTGACACTACCAATGTTACATTCCCTCAACTCTTTCATGAAGCCGGTTATCAAACTGCCATGTTTGGAAAACTTCATTTTGGGAATAATCCAAAAGGATTTGATCAGTTTAAAATTCTACCCGGACAGGGAGTTTATTATAATCCCACATTTATTACCAAAAACGAGGGTAAAATAGAAGTGGAAGGCTATGTTACCGATGTAATCACTGATATGACCTTAGATTGGCTTCAGAATGAAAGAAAGGCCGATCAACCCTTTATGTTAATGTATCTGCATAAAGCTCCTCACAGAGAATGGGCACCTGCGGGAAGGCATTTAGAAGAGTTTACTCAGAGGACATTCCCTGAACCGGCTACTTTGTTTGATGACTACTCCGGAAGAGGGAGGGCTGCCAAAGAAGCGGAAATGAATTTGCTCAAGCACATGAACTGGGCAGGTGACTCTAAGATTTATCCGGAAGTATTGAAAGAACTGGGTATTCCACCGACTTCGGACTGGGACTGGAGAGCGTTGGAAAATGAAATTGGAAGAATGAATCCTGAGCAAAGAGTAACTTGGGATAAATACTATAGACCTATAGCTGACTCCCTTAAAAAGACTTATGCATCCATGTCAAAGGAAGATTTGATGAGATGGAGATATCAGCGTTACATGCAGGATTACTTGGCTACCATCAAAGCTGTTGATGAAAACGTAGGTCGAGTTTTGGATTATTTGGAAGAGAATGGCTTGATGGAAAATACCATCGTCGTTTACACTTCAGATCAGGGCTTTTATCTAGGAGAGCATGGTTGGTTTGATAAGCGATTTGTCTATGATGAGTCTTTCAAAACTCCATTGTTGGTGGCTTGGCCGGGAAAAGTTAAGCCAGGGACCAAGTCAGATGAGATGGTTCAAAATCTAGACTTTGCTCAAACCCTACTCGAAGCAGCAGGAATTCCGGCTCCTTCACATATGCAAGGTGAAAGTCTGTTGCCTTTACTCAAGGGTGAAAATGAAAAATGGACCAGAGATGCAGTATATTATCATTATTATGAATACCCATCTGTGCATATGGTTAAAAGGCATTATGCGGTAGTAACCAAGGAGTACAAGCTGACGCACTACTATTATGATGTGGACGAATGGGAGTTAATTGACAGGATCAAAGATCCTAAAGAACTCCAGAATGTCTATGATGATCCAGCTTATGCTCAAGTGAAAAAGGAGCTACATCAAAAGTTAGATGACTTGAGAAAAAAATATGGAGATAACTCTGAGATTTCTCAGCGATATCTGAATGAATACTTGGATCACCTGGAAAAGACCCAACAGTTTGGTGGGGGAAATAAGGAGGTGACTAAGCAATTGTTGGAAAATAGGAAAAAATGAAATTCCATTCTTAGACTTTAAATACTTAAATGTTAATAAGCCCAGAACTTAATTTATCTGGGCTTTTTCTTTTTACCTGAAAAAGGGAGCTGCTTTTTTGGCTATTTGCTTTGAAAAATCCTATATCCCCTCAGTTAAACTGAAAATTCAAAAAAGTATGGCAGTTTCTTAATCCATAAAAGTAGCTCCCAAATAAAATATTATTAAGCTTCCTCAAATTGATTTTCAATTAATCTCTGGAAGGATTATTAAAAAAGACAGCTAATTGAAGAATGATTAGCCTCCTAATCAATTAAAATTGCATGATTTTCGGGTGGCCTACTCGATGAAAATCAAATTATATTTCCCAAATGGGTTTGGCCCTTGATCACTTCTACGGCAAGGTGTTTGAGACTCTTGGAGGTTAGCATAATATCAATTTCTTTACGGACCTTTACTACTTCGAAATGAAGTGGGCAGGGATTTTTTTCTGAGCATTTATGAAGCCCCAAGCTACATCCCGAAAATAGCTGATCTCCATCCACGATTTTGACCACGTCTTTCAAATTGAAATTTGCATGGGATTCATCTGCAAAAAAGCCTCCATTAGGGCCTTTGATTGATCCCACAATCTTGGCTTTTGTGAGATTCTGTAAAATTTTGGCAGTAAACGCCTCAGGAGCACCTATTTTTTGGCCAATTTCCTTAGCACTAACCTTCCTGTCTTCTAGACTTTGAGTCCAAATGTAAATCACGGACTTAATAGCGTACTTAGTAGCTTGGGAGAACATATTGGATAATTTTATCCGAAATATAACCTTCACTTATTAAAGGAAAAAAGCCGGAAGTAGCAAAACCCCGGCCTTTCAAGAAAAACCCTAACAAAATTCTTAAATAGTCTCCTATTTTGGAAGTAGGACTTGGTCAATGACGTGGATGATACCATTGGATGCGGTGACAGTACCGATAATTTTTGCTCCATTAATGGTAACCGTTCCATCTTCGGTAACTGTGACGGTGACTGATCGGCCATCTGCTGTTCCAAGATTCCTGGCATTTACAAAATCACCGGGTTTGTAAACTCCCAGTAAAACATGGTATTCGAGGATGTCTCGGAGTTTTCGTTGATTCTCTGGTTTTACTAGATCATCTAGAGTACCGGCGGGTAATTCATCAAACGCGGTGTTGGTGGGAGCAAAGACTGTAAATGGTCCAACATTGGTCAAAGCATCTACATAGTCTGCGGCTTTCAATGCCGCGACAAGTGTGCTGTGATCCGCAGAGCTAATGGCTACTTGTACCACATTAGGATTGGAAACATCGTCCACAACAGCAGATTGTCCAGGCCCCGGAGCAGACTCAGCGGTAGAAGTTGTGCTATCTGTGGCCTGACCGCCACAAGACCAGGCGGCCAGGGCCAGAAACAAAGAAGGGAGATAAAGCAACTTTTTCATAGTGAAGAGAGATAAGAATTTGGATCTTTTTGAAAGTTGAATGCTTAAGGTTATTAAATCATCAGTTAAATGTAAATCCCATAAAAATAAAAGACAAATAAATCCTTTATTATTTTTTAAAAATCTTAAGAAAATTTATCTCAATATATATTAGGCTATTTTAGCGAGATAATTTTATCCTATTTAATAGGTTGATTTGCTAGTATTCTAGTAAGAAAATGCATTCAGAAATTAATTTATTAGCTTATTTTTTAAATGATTGAGTAAGACAATCCTCGATCCTCGGGGCGACTATTTAAATTGAGATCTTTTGAAATCGAGCAAAAGAGGGTGATAAGTTCTTGATGTGATAAAAATTGATGTCCTAAATCTCGGATTCCCTAGAGTAGTTTGAAAATATATCATTTACCTTCTGAAAACTTGGTTTACGACTTGGGATCCTGAAAATAAGCTCAATGAAGTATCTTTTTCCTGCCTTCTCTGTAAATTTTGTTGCCAGATTGGCTGGAAGTACCACCTTTCATTATTTTCCCGATAATGATTCCTGCCATCAGCACAAACTGAATCAAAATCAAGTATCCATTCGCTACTCCTAATACTTTGCGCAGCTCATATTCATCGAGGATACTAGACACAATTCTTCCCAAAAGACTAAGCTGAAAACCGGTCCAAGTGATCCAAAGAACCGGATGATAAGGGGTCTGCCGGATCCCGAAAATTGTAGGGAAAATAATCGGAGCATGTGCCCAAATCATGGAAAAAGTAAATCCCAAAAAGAAGGTGTGAAGGATCAAGTCGTAGTATAAGGAGTGATTTCCCAATCCCATTAAAATCAAGCCATGGATCCCCAGCCATAAATATCCGACCTGTAATCCAATCCCGATATAGCGGAATTGGGCAGCTTTGCGGGAAGCCACCTTTGCCATGTCAAAAACCAACAACCATGCAGCAATCAATAGGGCTGAAATTCCCATAATCTCATTGCCCCAAGCGTGAAAGGGAACGATCAAGCCCACCGTGAATAGGGCAAGGAGGGATTTTAAGGCGTTTTGTGACCAGGACGGGACTGGTAAAAACTGGCTCAATTCAAGCCGTTCGCCCACAATAGTAAACAGGAGGAAGCCAATCCACCAAGTACTTCCCGCCGCAATCAATCCGGTCTGCCATGCAAGAAAATTGCCGATAAACCAGGAGACAGCGCCTCCATACAGCAACGCGGAGTGGAATTTTGGGTGCTTCAGGGTTTGCAGGTGCATAATCAAGCTTAGCCCGAGAGACCCTGTGGTCAATAGGATCAAACCGACTTCAGAGAGGCCAAGGAGAAAAGCGAAAACTGAAATCCCGGTAAGGAAAGGAATCAAAAGCCATGTTTTTTTTGCCATGACCATGGCCCGCTCCAGAGAAATCAAAGTTCCCAAGAATCCACCCGTCATAATCAATCCATGTTGACTTGCGGCTTCGATAAGGGGGATCGCGGGGTAGCCAAGCCTGATCCAGCCTCCGGATATCCCGACCACCAAACCCAAAAGAATAAAGGGGAGCAGGTAGAAGGCCTTGAATGGGGTGGGAATCATTTCTATCAATCAGTTTATGCTCTGGTCAGGCTTCAAGGAAATGGCTTCGGGGAATAAGATATTATGCTCCAAGTGCATATGCTTCTGAAGATTTACATCAAATTCCTGAAGTAATGCAAAGGCTACTTTGTAGGTATTGCAGGCATAGGAGGGAGGATTGTAATCATTTGAAAGTCTCCGAATCTCTTCCAAACACGCTCCTTCTTGAGCATGATCCTCCATTAATTGGTAGATCAATTCTCGGATTTTCCGGAAATTTGGGCTCAAAAGCAGTTTTTTTCTCTCTTCGTCTGTGTAAATCTTGCGGATGAACGGAAAAACTATCAGCTCTTCCTGTTGTAAATGTCTTTTTAAATCTTCGGTGGAATCTTCAAAAAGGGCTTTGATTTTTTTGAGCTGAGGTTCATGGGCGCCGTGAACCTTGACGACTCGCTTTAGGAATTTCCGGATTAGTGGAATCCGTTCCCGGAGCATGGCGTGATGCTTATTCTCAATATAGTTCGCCAATAGGGTTAAAGGCCAACTTTTGTAATCGAAGTGATCCTCAGCAGGTTGGGTGAATGCTTCAACAAGTTTTTCAAACAAAAGCTGGGGGTCTATCTTTTTCTGAGTGCATGCCTCCTGAATTGTCTGATCTCCTTTGCAACAAAAATCTATTCCGAAAGTCCGGAATACCAGAGCAGCTCTGTAATCCCTTGAGACTATTTCGCTTATGGGTAGTTCTGCGATATTTTTCATATAATAAAGGATATTGTTGTCCTCTTTTTAAAGTTAAGAAAAGGGACGATGTCCCGAGTTCATTTGTAAAGTTACAAATCTATTAAAAAAAGATAAAAAAGTCCTTTAATAATTTTCTCAACTTTTTATCTCTAAGACTTAAGATCAATGGATTTCTCTTGAGAGATAACTTTTTAATTTTGCAGGTGAAAAATCATTCTGAATTCATTAGCATATAAAATTCTAGGTATTTTTTTTGAAAATAGTCATTTAAGACTAAAATAAAAGCTTTTTGATTAGCCAACTTCATAGGGTAACCAATTTATTTTTTCAAAAATGAATGGAGGGTACCTTGTTTCGATAAAAATTAATGATAAATATCATGCTGGGATCTGAGGAATATTAGTTCAGATTTTTTTCAGTTGGCTCGCTTTTTATTCAATATTAAAGGATAAAATAATCCCTTAATAAGATGAAATATGGAACAATATGTAATCAAAAGAAATGGAGAATATGAGCCCTTTGCTTCCTTTAAGATTGAAGACGCCCTGAAAAAAGGCTTTCATAGTGTATCCGAAGTCTATGATTCGGTAGTTTTTGATCGAATTCTCAGAAATTTAGCTTCCAAGACCACTTGGGCGGTTGAAGAGATTCAGGATTTGATCGAAAAGGAGCTTTTTCAGTCGGGTTACTTTCAGGTCATGCGGTCCTTTATGCTCTACCGTCATACCCGAAAACTCCAGCGTGAACATGTGGCTGGACTCAACGATGACACCACCTATGTGGACAGTACCCAGACAATCGAAGAATATATCCAGCAGACTGACTGGCGGATCAATGCCAACGCCAATACTTCCTACTCCAATGCCGGCTTGGTCAACAATGTGGCCGGAAAGATCATCGCCAACTATTGGTTGGACAAGGTTTACAATAAGGAGGAAGGCTATGCTCATCGCAATGGGGACCTACATATTCATGATCTTGATTGCTTGACGGGCTATTGTGCAGGGTGGAGCTTGAGGGGCTTACTCAATGAAGGATTTAATGGAGTCCGGGGTCGGGTTGAAAGCCGTCCACCCTCGCATTTTCGTGAAGCCCTGGGACAAATGGCTAATTTTCTGGGTATCCTCCAAAGTGAATGGGCAGGAGCACAGGCGTTCAGTTCTTTTGATACCTATTTGGCACCTTATGTATTCAAGGACCAGCTCAATTATAAGGAGATCGAGAAAGCCATTCGTTCTTTTGTCTATAATCTCAATGTTCCAGCGAGATGGGGTCAATCGCCTTTCACCAATGTGACACTGGACTGGGTAGTTCCCGAGGATCTGAAAGACCAGATGCCGACCAAGAGTGACCTGCATCTATTCCAGGGGATCGATTCTGATTTGTTGATGGAAAAGGCGAGAAAGCGGGGAGTGAATTCCCTGGAAGAACTTACTTACAAGCATTTCCAACCCGAAATGGAGCTGATCAACAAGGCTTACTACAGGATTATGACCGAAGGAGATGCGAATGGGCAGCCTTTCACTTTCCCTATTCCTACGGTCAATATCACCGAAGACTTTGATTGGTACGGACCCAATACGGATTTGCTGTTTGAAAATACGGCCAAAATAGGCTCTTCTTATTTTCAAAATTTCATAGGCAGTCAATATACGGTGGATGAGAATGGTCAAAAGATAGAAAACCCCAATGCCTACAAGCCCAATGCTGTTCGGTCGATGTGCTGTCGCCTTCAACTCGATTTACGGGAGTTGCTGAAGCGTGGAAATGGACTCTTTGGAAGTGCCGAGATGACCGGAAGTATCGGGGTGGTGACGATCAATATGGCACGCTTGGGATATTTATTCTCCGGAAATAAGGCTGGACTTTATGAGCGATTGGACTACCTGATGCAGATTTCCAAATCCACTTTGGAAAAAAAGCGGGTTTTCATCCAAGAAATGTACAACCGTGGGCTCTATCCTTACACTCAACGATATCTGAAGCATTTCCGAAATCACTTTTCGACCATCGGGGTGAATGGTTTGAATGAAATGATTCTGAATTATTCCCAGGGAAAAGAAGATATCACCGGCGACTTCGGACAAAATTTTGCCGCTGAGCTCCTCGAATACATTCGAAATCGCATGAAAGAATTCCAGGAAGAAACCGGCAACCTTTATAATCTCGAGGCTACCCCGGCAGAAGGTACCACTTACCGATTTGCGAAAGAGGATAAGAAACGCTTCCCCGAAATCATCCAAGCTGGAATGGAGGAAAACATTTATTACACCAACAGCTCCCAAATCCCGGTAGACTATACCGATGATCCTTTTGAAGCCCTGTTGCTACAGGACGAACTCCAATGCAAGTACACCGGAGGTACCGTGCTGCACCTGTACATGAGGGAAAAAATCTCTTCGCCTGAGGCTTGTCGCCGCTTGGTGAAAAAGGTGCTTTCCAACTTCAAGTTGCCTTACATCACCGTCACTCCGGTATTCAGTATTTGCCCGGTACATGGATACCTCAACGGCGAACATGAATACTGCCCGCATTGCGATGAAGATCTACTCAAATCACTTAACCAAAAACCAATAAACTATGCAGACCAGCACTGAACCGATCCAAACCAAAGCGCTACTCGATCAGCATGAAGAAAAGCGCACCAAATGTCTCGTGTACACCCGCGTGATGGGCTATCACCGTCCCGTGGAGAGTTTTAACATCGGAAAAAAAGGTGAACACAAGCAGCGCACCCATTTCGTCGAATAGGCTGGAAAAGGGGAGACCTGTCTTCAGTATCTCCCCTTTCACTATGCTGGATTTTCCGGATCGCACAGCTTGCATCCTTTGGTTTGCCGGCTGCAACATGCGCTGCGGCTACTGCTACAATCCCGAGATCGTCCTTGGCAAAGGCAAGCTGAGTTGGGATCATGTCAGGGAATTTCTGCAAAGCCGCCGTCACTTGCTGGATGGGGTGGTGTTCAGCGGAGGCGAATGCACGATACATCCTCAGTTGATTCCATTTGTCAGGGAGGTGAAAAAGATGGGGTTTGAGGTGAAAATCGACACCAACGGCAGTCGGCCTGAGGTAATTGGACAGCTAATTACCGAAGATTTGCTGGACTATGTGGCCCTTGATTTTAAATCTTTACCGGAAAAGTATTGGGAAGTTACCCGCTCTGATTTGTTTTTGGCTTTCGAGAAAACATTGGAAATCATGGTCTCGTCTTCTGTTCCCTTTGAGGTTCGGACTACAGTTCATTCTGAGCAATTGAGGACATCCCACCTTGATGTCATGAACACCTGGCTAAGGGGGAAAGGCTATTTCGGGAGCTATTACTTACAGCCTTTTCGGGGAGATAAGCAGACTCTTGACAATTTGGGTGAGAGCAAAAAGCCAGGATTAAAAAGCAGGGTGGGGGTGTGGAGGAATTGAATGATGGATTTATGAAGAGATGCCAGATGAGCAGTATTCATAAAAATACCTGCCTTTTTTTATTCACTTGGTAGTATGATCGCTTCAAATATTGAAATGTTTTCCGCAATTCCTTCCCGCTCCTAACATTTGAAAGATGTTTTTAATAATGATGGGGCACATACAAATGAGGTGAAATTCAAGAAATAACTTTTTAAACCGAATTTCCAATAAAAAAATATTACAGGATATTTTTATCTTTTATTATTTTTCCATTACATTTGATTCATCAATTAGCGCAAAGATGTTTTCCAAAGCCTGTAAATACGCAATCAATTCCATGGTTTTTCTGGCCACTTTACCGGATGGCAAGGAGCGTGCTGGCATCAAGGACATTGCTTTTGCAATAAATTCTCCGGAAGCTTTTACTGCTAAAATCCTCCAAACTTTGGTAAGAGAAAACTTACTCCTCTCTATAAAAGGTCCAAATGGAGGATTTGAAATCAGCGATTTAGGTAAAAAATCAACTCTTTATAGGATTGTGCAAGTCATTGACGGGGATTCGATCTTCGTGGGCTGTGCACTGGGATTACAGGAGTGTTCAGAGTCACATCCCTGCGCGGTGCATCATAAGTTCAAAGCTATCCGGGATCACCTGACCGGTATGATGATGACCACTACGCTTCGGGATATGGCACTTGGGATTCAAACTGGAGTAAGCTTCTTGAAAACTTAAAAAATTTACTTATATAAAAGATAAAAAGATCCTTTAAAATTAAATCAAATGGCAACTATCATAGACAAAAAAGTAGGCAAAATTGTAGCAGAGAATTTCCGGACTGCCAAGGTATTTACAGAATATGGAATAGACTTCTGCTGTAAAGGAGGAGTCAAACTATCCGATGCCTGCAGCACAAGAGGGCTTAACCTGGAAGAGGTGGTCGAAAAGCTCGAAGTAATCATGCAAGTAGCGGATCAGAGCCCCTATCAGGAAATGTCTCTCAGCCAATTGATTGACCATATTGTGAGTGTCCATCATAAGTATGTGGAAGAGACTCTTCCAGCTTTGAAATTTTATCTCGATAAAATAGAGCGGGTTCATGGCGACCGCCATCCGGAATTGAGTTCAATCCGGAAGGAGTTTTTCGAAGCTGCAGATGCGCTAACCATCCATATGAAGAAGGAGGAATTTGTGCTTTTCCCTTACATCAAAGCAATGGAAGATGCCAAATCCAACAGCTTCCCGCTTTCAAAGCCACATTTTGGACATATCGAAAACCCGATATCTACGATGGAAGAAGAGCATGACACAGAAGGGGAGCGTTTTCGAAGAATTGACTCCTTGACACAGGGTTTTACTTCTCCTGCGGATGCCTGTCAAACTTACCGGGTAGCATTTTCTATGCTGCAGGAGTTTGAGCAGGATTTACATACCCATATCCACTTGGAAAACAATGTTTTATTTCCAAAAGCTATGGTGCTTTATTCAGAATTAAACGCTTCATAAACAAAGTTCTATTAGTTCAAATATCATGAGGATTTCACAACCAAACGAGCTCTTTATTCGCATCTGGAACCGATGGGCGGTAGGATTTTTCCTGATCGCTGCGCTTTTAGGGATGACCATGAGAGCATTTTACATCGTGGAAATCCCTGTTCTCGAATACCGTCATATTCTCCATACCCATTCTCATATAGCCCTCTTGGGATGGGGATTTATGATGCTGATCGGAACCATGATATTTGAGCTGGAAGGAAAGGAAAACTTTGGAAAAAAATACGGAGGGCTATTCATCGCCTTGCTGGTTTCCCTGCTCGGAATGTTGTTCTCCTTCCCAGTGCAGGGCTATGGAGTGGTGAGTATTTCCTTTTCCACCTTGTTTGTGCTCCTTTCCTATGCATTCATCTTCAAGCTTTGGAAGACCCTTGGACAAAGAGAAAACACACTCGGCATTCGGCTTATTCGATGGTCTCTAATCGGGTATCTGATCTCAACCTTTGGCCTATGGGCTTTGGGGCCTGTGACGGCTACTTTGGGAAGAATGCATGAAATGTATTTCATGACCATTCAGTGGTTTTTGCACTTCCAGCTCAATGCTTGGTTTGTACTCGGTACGCTCGGCTTAATCGTTTTTTTTGCCGAAAAAAGAGGTATTAAGATCTTAATTTCCAGCATTCAACAAGGGCTTTTAATAGGTTCTGTATTCTTGACTTTTGCCTTGGCAATTACCTGGGCGGAACCATCGCCAATCTTCTTCTGGATCAATTCCTTGGCGGTTTTGATTCAAGCCTTGGCGTACTACCTTCTTCTTCAAAAAATCATAAAGATTCTTCCCGGGCTTTTCCTTCAGCCCTTTCCCAAAATGCTGATTGTTCTTGCTTTGGTAAGCTTGGTTGCAAAGGCAATTCTTCAGGTTCTTCTGGTATTTCCGGAGGTTGCTGTGATTTCTTATACCATCCGACTGTATGTCATCGGCTTCCTTCATCTGGTTATGCTGGGAGCAATGACTTTCGGAATAGGGGGCTTAGCCCTGGAAGAAGGCAGACTTCCTGCTACGCTTTCTTCCAAAATTGGATGGAGCCTCATTTTGGGAGGATTTCTGGGGACCGAACTTCTGCTCTTTGGGCAAGGCACTATGGTCTGGATGCAGTGGGGATACCTTTCGTGGTATCACTTGGGACTGTTTGTTTTTTCCGCCCTCTTCCCTTTAGGTCTTGCCTTGTCCTTTATCAGTCTGTTTTCTGAAAAATATGTCCAACCTCAATCAATCTTAAAGTATCCCAACTCTAATCAACTCAATGTCGAAACTATGAAAAAAGTAATGATTTGGTCAATGGGCATCATAGCGATGCTGATGACCTCCTGTGGTGGCGGAAGCGAATCTCAGTCTTCCTCTTCCGAATCGGGTTCCCCTGCTGAAGCCGCTGCGCCCGCTGCCGATCCCAAAGGGATAGGCGAAATAAAATCTGTTGATCTCGGATCGGGCGTCGACGCCTCCTTGGCTGACCAGGGAAAGGCTATCGTGGACATGAAGTGCACCGCCTGTCACCAGCTCAATGACAAGCGACTGGTCGGTCCAGGATTCCAAGGAGTGACCAACCGACGTCGTCCGGAATGGATCATGAATATGATTACCAATGTGGACGTGATGCTGGACCAAGACCCCGAAGCACAAAAGCTTCTGGAAGAATGTCTTACCAGAATGCCAAATCAAAATATCTCCATGGATGATGCAAGAGGTATTCTGGAGTTTATGAGAAAAAATGACGAAGAAAAAGCAGGCCAGCGCGATGCTGCCGTGAAATAACCCAGTTAAACTAAAATCCAAATGAAAACAAACAAATGGCTACTTGCTGCAGGTCTGATTGCGGCAGCAATAGCGCCCGGATGTAAGCCCAAAGGAGCCCAAAGTGCCATCACAGGTGATGCGGCTGCTAAGGTCTATGTAGCGCCAGGACAGCATGATGAGTTTTACAACATTGTCTCTGGTGGTTTTAATGGTCAAATGTCCGTCGTAGGTCTTCCCTCCGGTCGGGTATTGAAAATCCTCCCTGTTTTTTCCGTTCACCCGGAAAACGGCTGGGGATATTCGGAACAATCCAAGCCCATGCTCAACACCTCTCTGGGATTCGTACCCTGGGATGATTTGCACCACATCGCTATTTCTACCACCAATGCAGAACATGATGCTAGATGGGCATTTGGAAATGCAAACAATACCCCTCGGATTGCAAGGGTAGATTTGAACAGCTTCAAGACGGTGGAGATCATAGAAATCCCTAATTCTGCGGGTAATCACTCATCTCCGTTTATTACTCAAAACACCGAGTATGTAGTGGCAGGTACTCGTTTCTCTGTGCCCGTTGGGGATAATCAGGACGTGTCCATTGACTCCTACAAGGAGAACTTCAAAGGGTATATATCCTTTATCGGGGTGAATCAGGAGACAGGAGAAATGAATCTTTCATTCCAGATTGAAGCACCTCCTTTCAATTTTGACTTGGCCCGAGCCGGTAAAAATAAATCTCATGGGTGGTTCTTCTTCTCCACCTACAATACCGAAATGGCCCATACGCTTTTGGAAGTGAATGCTTCTCAAAAGGATAAGGACTTTATCATGGCGGTCAACTGGAAAAAAGCAGAAGAATATGTGAAGGCGGGAAAAGGGACCAAGAAAAAAGCAAGGTATGCACATAACAAATGGAATGAGGAAACCCATTCTGCTACCTCCACAATGATGGAGGAGGTGTTAACTTTGGACCCAACTGTGTTGAAAGACATTGTTTATTTCATCCCATGTCCAAAGTCTCCACATGGTACTGATACCGACCCAACTGGAGAATACATCATCGGTTCAGGTAAGTTGGCAGCGATCATTCCAGTTTTCTCATTCACCAAAATGCTGGCCGCAATCGAAAAGAAAGATTTTGAAGGAGATATCCAGGGCATGCCGGTTTTGAAATATGAATCAGTACTACATGGCGAAGTTCAAAAACCAGGTTTAGGTCCTTTGCACACGGAATTTGATGGAAAAGGAAATGCCTACACATCCATGTTTGTGTCCTCAGAGATCGTGAAATGGAATATCGAAACCCTTGAAGTGCTGGATAGAGCGCCTACCTATTATTCAGTAGGTCACTTGAGTATCCCAGGTGGACCTACCGGAAAACCTCATGGTAAGTATCTGGTGGCTTACAACAAAATCACCAAAGACAGATACCTACCTACAGGTCCCGAACTGGCCCATTCAGCTCAGCTCTACGATATCTCGGGAGATAAAATGCAGTTGCTTCTCGACTTTCCAACCATTGGTGAGCCTCACTATGCAGAAGCCTTTCCTGCCTCTTTGATCAAAGACCGTCAGGTGAAATTCTATCCTATCGAAAAAAATCACAGCCCTTATGCCCTCAAAGGAATTAATGACGCCCGAGTGGAGCGAAAAGGCAATCAGGTACACGTGTATATGACTTCCATCCGATCCAACTTCCGACCTGATAATATCGAAGGGGTACAGGTAGGGGATGAGGTTTACTTCCATGTCACCAACTTGGAGCAAGACTGGGATGTGCCTCACGGATTTGCAATCAAAGGAGCCAATACTGCGGAGCTCTTGATTATGCCGGGAGAGACTTCTACGCTGAAATGGATACCCGATCGCGTAGGGGTGTTCCCATTCTACTGTACCGACTTCTGTTCTGCACTTCACCAAGAGATGCAAGGCTATCTGAGAGTTTCGCCTAAAGGGTCGAATGTCTCGCTGAAATACTCCACCGGAGACTCTGAATAAAACTATCCACTTTCGCCGGTGGAGATTCCACCGGCGATTTTCACAAATTGATTATGAAATCCCTTAGCCTCACCAATCGGATATTGCTTTTACTGGCGGTATTGACTTTGATTCCTGCGTATTTCACTCCACTTTGGCAGATTAGCCTCTGGGCTCCTCAATATCCTGAGGGTCTGAATATGAAGATTTGGATCGACCAGCTTAGTGGTAATGTGGACCAGATCAACGGCGTCAACCACTACATCGGAATGAAGCATATCGGGGTAGAGATGTTTCCTGAATTCACTTACCTAAAGTATGTGATTGGTGCAATGATCGGACTAGGTCTGATCTTTTTCTTAGTGGGAAAAAGATGGTCGATTTACTCCTTTCTGGGGCTTCTTTCCGCCTTTGGTATTGCTATTCTGGTGGATATGTACCTCTGGGGCTATGAGTATGGCCATGAGCTTGACCCAAAGGCAGCTATCAAAGTAGAGGGAATGAGCTACCAGCCACCTCTAATTGGTTATAAACAACTTCTAAACTTCTTGGCGTATTCCGGTCCTGATACCGGTAGCTGGATATTGATAGGAGGAATGGGCCTCTTGGTATTGGCTGTTTACCTGGATTGGAAAGGAAAATAAATCTCATCCACCTGCTGAATTAAAAACTTTCATTTAACCCAACTGATCATGAAACGAATATTGATTGCTCTGATCCCAATTCTGATACTGATGGCTTGCAATGCAGACCCGCGTCCGATTGTACTAGGGCAGGACGCTTGTCACCATTGCAAAATGACCCTAATGGATCCAAAGTTTGGGGCAGAATTGGTTACAGAAAAAGGGAAAATATTCATTTTCGACGATGTCAACTGTATGCTTGGCTATATGGATTCTGAGGAGGGAAAAGGCCAGGTGTTTAAACATATACTCGTTATGGACTACCTGAATCCAGGCACCTTACTGGATGCCAATTTCGCCCATTACCTCAAATCTCCCGAATTTAAAACTCCCATGGCTTCTGAAGTGGTTGCTTTCCCGGACTACCAATTATTAAAAGAATATAAAGTCAAAAATGGTGGGGTGTACCTCGCCTGGGGAGAATTAACCACTCAATTTAAGTGATGCTCAAACTCAGAAAAGCCATGAACCGAATCTTTCCATTTATTTTGACTTTGTGCCTTTACGCCATCCATGCTGAGGCAGGCAAGATCATTCTCAAGCCCGGACAATCCATTCAAGCTGCGGTAGATCGCTCAGCTGCAGGGGATACTTTGATTTTCTCCCCCGGAACCTATCAAGCTTCGGCAGTGAAAATACGAAAGCCTTTGAGTTTAATCGGAAATAATCACCCGGTCATGGACGGTGAGAATAAAGGCAATATTTTTCTGGTAGCTTCCGAAAATGTACTGATCCGGGGCCTGAAATTTATCCGAACCGGGAAATCCAACATGGACGACTCTGCGGCAATCAAGTTCTTTGATTCCAAAAATTGCGTCATTGAAAATAATATTTTGGTGGATACTTTTTTTGGATTACACTTTTCCAACTCCTCAAATCTGACCATCCGAAACAATAAAGTGAATGCATCGGCTAGTCGGGAATTTGAAGTAGGAAACGGTATTCATCTCTGGAAATGCAAGGACAGCCTGATAGAGAAAAATGAGGTCTCTGGTCATCGAGATGGTATTTACCTCGAGTTTGTGACCAATACTCTAGCAAAGGAAAACTTCATCCAAGGCAATATGCGCTATGGGCTTCACTTTATGTTTGCTCATAACAATACCTATCTGAAAAACACCTTCAAAAGAAATGGAGCCGGTGTTGCGGTCATGTATACTAAAAACGTCACAATGCAGGAAAACCGATTTGAAGAAAACTGGGGAAGCAGTGCCTATGGAATTTTGTTGAAAGATATATCAGACAGCAAAGTGATCGGCAATGTCTTTCTGAAAAACACAGTTGGGATCTACATGGAAGGCAGCAGCCGAATCGATTTTAAAGAAAATACTTTTAAAGAAAACGGTTGGGCTCTCAAGCTGATGGCGAGCTGTGACCAAAATCTATTCCAAGCCAACAACTTCACAAGAAACACCTTTGATATCAGTACGAATGGCAACTTAGTACTCAACCAACTTAATGAAAACTACTGGGACAAATACGAAGGTTATGATCTCAATCGAGACAGAATCGGTGATGTGCCTTTTCGTCCTATTAATCTTTATAGTGTGATTGTGGAAAAAATTCCTGCATCAGTTATGCTTTGGAGGAGTTTTCTGGTGACCTTATTAGATAGGATGGAAAAAATCCTTCCTACCATGACCCCAGATGAAATGATTGATCATTCACCCAAAATGAGACCCTATGATTTCGGTACATAACATATCCAAAAAATTTGGCAAGCTGCAAGTGCTCAATGAATTCAATCTGGAATTTGAGCTCGGCAACAGCTATGCGCTCATGGGGCCAAACGGCTCCGGCAAAACTACCCTGATCAAAACCATCCTCGGTATGGTGATTCCTGATAGTGGGGATATTAGGGTGGGAAATCAGTCTATCAAAGGTGATGTGTCCTATCGGAAACAGATTGGCTATATGCCTCAGATTGGGCACTACCCGGCCAATATAAAAATCGGTCAGCTATTTTCGATGATGAAAGACATGCGTCCCGAAATCAAAAAATACGATTTGGAGCTTGTAGAAGCTTATGGCCTCGAAGAAATGAAAGATAAAGCTATGGGGACACTTTCTGGCGGTACTCGCCAAAAAGTCTCTGCAGCCTTGGCTTTTCTTTTCCACCCAAGCATTCTTATTCTCGATGAGCCTACTGCCGGGCTTGATCCCATTGCCGTTGAGGTACTTAAAGCCAAAATCAAAAAGGAACGGGATCAGGGGAAGCTGATTCTGATTACTTCCCATATTCTCAGTGATCTGGAAGAGCTGACCAACCGTGCGATTTACATTTATGAAGGGGAGGTGTTTTTCTCCAACACCATCGAAGAGCTAAAGGAAATCACCGGAGAGTGCAAGTTTTCTCCTGCCATTGCCAAGCTGATGGAGTGGACCCTGAAAAAGAAGTCAAAAAAAACGATACTGAATCATGTTTAAGTTACTCAAATACGCGCTATACGATATTCTGAAATCACGCTTTGCCATCATTTATACAGTTTTTTTAGCTTTGGTGGCGATTTCGATCTATCAGGTTTCGGACGATCTGAGCAAAGTCTCTCTGAGTCTGATGAACATCATGATTTTATTTATTCCGTTGATTTCGGCGGTTTTTGCTACTACTCATTTTTACAATAATCTGGAGTTTATCGAATTAATGCTGGCTCAGCCGGTAAAGCGGATTCATGTGTTTCTCAGCCAACTCCTGGCCGTTGTGATTATGTTGAGTTTATCTATTTTGCTAGGATTTGGACTTCCTATGCTACTTTGGGGCGCTGATAGCAGCTTAATCACGCTACTGGTTGTTGGAGTAGTGCTAAGCTCAGTCTTTGCAGGATTTGCATTTTTGGCGAGCGTACTTACTAGGGACAAAGCCAAAGCCATCGGTATAAGTTTGGCACTCTGGATTTACTTTTCCTTGGTCTATGATGGTTTAGTCTTGTACATCATTTACAGTTTTGCCGATTATCCTCTGGAAAAAGCCACCTTGGCATTGGTTATGTTAAATCCTGTTGACTTGGGAAGAATACTCATGTTGATGCAGTTGGATATTTCGGCCTTAATGGGTTATACAGGGGCATTTTTCCAACAGTTCTTTTCCAGTGGATCAGGCATTTTTATTGCCACATTTGCATTGTTGATATGGATGCTTGTTCCGAATTATCTTGCTACTCGGATTTTTAGAAAAAGGGATTTTTGATCTAATAGCTTAAAATTAAAACTCAACTGGTTATAAGTTGGGTTGTCTTATACTTTAAGTTTTTAGGAATTTGTTTTCAATTCGAAGGATGTTTTTCGGATGGACAATGCTTTCAATCATTAGTTTGTACATTTTTTTTATCTCCAATTCTCAACCTTCAAAGGTTTTTCTTACTAAAAGGGTTGATAATACATTTTTTTATCAACTGAGATGGGTTTGCGTCTGATCGATCATTAGATCAATTTGAAAAAAATATGGAGATAACTCTGAGATTTCTCAGCGATATCTGAATGAATACTTGGATCACCTGGAAAAGACCCAACAGTTTGGTGGGGGAAATAAGGAGGTGACTAAGCAATTGTTGGAAAATAGAAAGTCGGAGATGGAATAATCTATTATTTCACTCCCAAGAGTCGAAATGGAAGCATAAAAATGCCTCGGACAAAGTCAAATGAAATATCTATGGCAAGTCCCAGCAATTTGAATGGAAGCAAAAGCAACCAGACAAATGGGTAGAGAATTAAAGCTATGATCGCAATGGGCCAGCATAGGACAAGCAAGATTAACCAAAGTAGAAAGTTGAGCATGCTTTTATTCTATCAAGGAAAGTGCCTTTTATTTAAGTGTCTAATTTTTAGCTTCTTAAAATGTGAAGCTTTTTCGTAATGTTTCATTACCGAACAATTCTATGGACAAAAAAATAATTTAAAACATTGAAGTAATATCTTCTTTAAAGTACTTTTTTCGGACCTTTACGGAGCAGATGGAATTATTTAAGAAGCAAAGAAAAAAAATAATTATTTAACAATATGAATACGCCAACAGAGATTTTTGAAAAAGCAGAAAGGCTTATGGATGATTTGGGATTTGATATAATTAAATCAGACAGAAGTAGACCTTGGGGAGGATTTTTGGTAATCAATGAAAACCAAGCTAAAAAGTTTGCCAAGCAATTTTTTCCAGAAGAGGATTTTGAGGCCTTAAAACTTTCCGATAAGCTGAGCCCGAAAATTCTTTTGGTGGCACCCGAGAAAAGACTTAGCTGGCAATATCATTTTAGAAGAGCTGAAATTTGGCGTTGTATAGATGGGCAGGTAAATGTGGCAACCAGTATGACCGATGAACAAAAAGATGTTACTACCCTTCGAAAAGGAGATAAAATCAAATTACAACAAGGGGAAAGACATAGGCTAATTGGGATGAAAGACTGGGGAATGGTAGCTGAAATCTGGCAACATACAGATTCAACAAACCCATCTGATGAAGATGACATTGTTAGGCTTGAAGATGATTTCGGAAGGTAATTGTCTTTTGTTTATTTAGTGAACAAAGCTTAATTCTTGAAGTATAAATTTATGAAAGTGTTGTTTGACCCTCAAATGACACTTTTTTTCATTTGCTAGATACTATTCTTGAAAATGAGATTTTATATTCAGTTGTAAGCGATTTTGGATTTAAAGCTCTGTTGAAATTTTCAATACTTTATGCAGGTCTGAAGTTTTTATCCATGATTCGAAGAAAGAACCTTTAGAATAAAGGAGAACAAATTCCTTTGAATATTCAGCAAAAGTGTAATGAATATGAATTACTTCATTAACAAAGCCTAAGTCACATTCAGTTAGTTTTCTTATGTCCAAATAGAATTTATTAGCGTTTTGTAAAAGTAAAGAAGGAATAACCTCTCTGATTTTTTCAATTTGAGACCCTTTTGCATCTCCTTCCAATTCAATCCTTATAATAGGCTTATTTTCCTTTTCGTCATTATATTGATTAATAGTAACTGTCATTTTTTTATGTATTTGTATTAGTCCTTCAAAATAAAAGGTAATCCACCGAGCTTTCATTTACCTTGAAAGGTTAGTTCATGAGGGTTACGATCTTCCTACAATTGCTAAACTAAGTCATTCTATCCAATATTTTTTAAAGATTTTGGATATAGGCATTATGAGTACCACTTAAGTTAGAAGCTGGGCCGAGTTTATCAAGAGTCATTTACTGTGGAACATTTTAGGATTGGAATCCAGGTTTATTTTTTTTTTGTTCAATTCATAAATTCAATAACTCTTTTTGGCCTATTGAATTAAGGTGTCTTCTTACCCCAAACAAGAAGGATTAGGATTGATGAATTTTTCTCGATTGATTAAAATTAAATATCGCCTAGTTATATTTTTTAAAGAGAAAAATATAAATTTAATTAGACCAAACACCTTGCACTATGAAAATCCTAAAGTATGTGGGACTTATAGTCCTAATCATTATCGCGATTCCCTTGATCTCTGCTCTTTTCATCTCAAAGGATTATGAAGTTGTTGAAAAAATTATTATCGAAAGACCGATTGCCGAAGTTTACGAGTTTACCAAGTATCTGAAAAATCAGGATCAATTCAGCAAATGGGCGCTGATGGATCCCGAAATGGAAAAGTATTATGAGGGTGAAGACGGAACGGTTGGTTTTGTTGCAGGATGGAAAAGTGAAAACCCTGATGTAGGACATGGAGAGCAGGAGATTTTAGCAATCAAGGAGATGGAGAGGATAGATTATGAACTAAGATTCATCGAGCCTTTTGAAAGTACTGACAAGGCTTACTTGGCCTATGAACCTTTAGGCCCTAATCAAACAGAGGTCACCTGGGGATTTGAGGGACGCATGAGTTACCCCATGAATGTCATGATTCCCTTGATGAATATAGAAAATATGCTGGCTGAGGATTTTCAAACTGGTTTATCCAACCTTAAAAAGATTATGGAGAAATAGGTTGAATAAGAATAAGAAATGAAAGCTCAAGTCCATGAAGGATTTGAGCTTTTTATTTTGAAAGCTCGACCAGTCTGCCCACCATGATTCCGGATTGAGTTCTATTTCCTTGAAGATAATCATGTAGGGGAAGTGCAGAGATTTCCACTTCTTTATTTTTGGAGCTGGCATGTAAAAGATGAATTCTTCCATTTTTTTCAATGGCAAAACCCACATGCACCATATCCAAATTGGGGATTGTAGTGGTGATGGCAATGATGTCTCCTGACTGAATTTTTTCTTCCACTGAGTGGATTTGGTCCTTGGGAATAAAATAATAAGACCTTTTTGCTATTGCAGATTCTATTAAGCGCAATTGATCAACATTTGCTTTTTGACTCAATTGGGGATAAAACTGTGGATTTTCAGTCATAAATGAAGGCTTGTTGGTATAAGAAATCCCACCTATTGCCTGAGTCATATCCATGACAATTCCTTTTTGCTCATTGTCATAAATCCAATCTGAGAAATAATGAAGTCTACTGGTATAGCCTTTGTTTTCTCCTTGTCTGTATCGAATCTTCTCTAATTCTTCTTCAAAGTTTTTCATGCTGAATTTCCCCATTTGACTTATTCGGGTGAGCCCAAGGACAGTTTCCACAAATGTAGTGCAATCCACACCCATTAGATTGATAACCAATTGCTCAGGACCTGGAACCTCCAATGTTTTCTCCACATAGGGAGTTTTTAAAAAAGACTGACCTATCTCAATAGCTTGGAGATGGATGGGATTGTTTGGATTGTTTTCTTGAGAGAGGTTTTCAAGTGTGCTTTCTAATTTTTCCCTGCTTTGAAGGTCGCAGACAGTCTGAGCAGAGAGTTCAAATGATAGAATGAAAAAAAGTATAAAAAAGCGTTTCATTAGGAAAGGAAGTTTAGAATTATTGAATTGACCAGATTTGAATAGGCACTGCGCATTGAAGGTACAAAGTATTTTTTTTGACCACTTTTAATAGGAATTAGAATTTAGATCGACTTTGTGTTCCTTGAAATTAAAATAGCTCGTTTTCTATGACTTAAAGTGAAAGCTTAAAGCCCCCATTGATTACAAATCCATCCACAGGAGCATAAATGTCCCTGAATTGGGGATCACTGATATTTCCTGTGAAAATGGTGTCAAATCTGGTTTGTCGAGTATCTAAGAAGTTTTCGAAATTGAGAAATAAGGAAAAGGATTCCCCCAATTTTTTTTCTGTCATCAGGCCCATAATCCAAAAAGATTTGCCTGTTTCACCATCGTTCAAAAGCTGTGGACTGTAGTAATAAGCTTCCAATCCTATCCAAAAATTATCATGCTTCTCATACATCAACACATTATTCAGCCTATGCTTGGCTACTAGGGGATAGGGGCTGCTTTGATTTTGGAAGCTCTGGATTACATCTGCAAAGGTATAGCCCGTAAATAGCTTCAAATCCTTATAATTCCATTTTAAATTCAGCTCAAGACCTTGGGTTCGGAAGTAGCCTCCGTTTTGTTGAAATTCGAATACAGCGCCATTTCTGACTAGCAATAATGGGTCTTGAATTCGGGTATAAAATAGCAGGCTGTTCATCACCAGGGACAGTTCTTCACCTAATGAAACCTTGTAGTTAATATCAAAATTTGCTCCTCCAGACCTTTCAGCTTCCAGTTCCCTTGGATTAATTGGGAGAATATTTCTGAATTGGAGACGCTCAGCATCTTCCGTAAAGACTGTCGGGGACTTGTAACCCAATCCTCCTCCTAATCGAAAAGTCCATGCATTTGAGGGTTCGTACATGAATGAAATCTTTGGAAGGGGAAAAACGCCATAGTCTTTCTGATAATCCAATCTGAACCCAGACTCGATAGTCCATTTTTCAGATGTATTCCAGATGTTCTGAACAAATGCCCCTACGGTATTTAGCGTGTAATCGAGATTTTGATTCAAATTCCCTTGCTGCTGTGTAAAGCGATCTGTCCAGAGATTTAGACCGGTAATCCATTCAGTTTTAGAGTTGGCAGTGCTAAGATTGATCTCGCTGAAGGATAGCATTTGCCTTCCAGAAAATTGATAATCTGGAATGAAAATGCTCCTATCATAAAAGCTAAAAGTGTTTTTAAAAGTTAGCCTGGAGTTATCAGCGAATTGATTAAAATATTTCAGTTCGGTGGATATTCTTTCAGTCTGATTTTCTTCGAAATAAGGGTTTGCTACAGATTCGCCATGGATAAAGTCAACATTTCCACCCAATCGTTTTTCAGTCATCAAATTCAGTCCGGCTACGATTTCAGACCGTTCATTGACCTCCCAAAATAATTTTGGATTGAGCGTAAATCTATCAAATTTCGGAATTGCTGTCAGGCCAATATCTGCAGGATCATAGGCTGTACCCTTGTTGTAAGAAGTGAAAATAGTAGTCCCGAACTTTTCACCTTTGGCCGAATAAAAGGCGCTTGCATCCAGGCCAAGCGCAGAGGTTCCATTGAGCATCAAAGAAAGTTCTGGACTCTCTCCCGGAGTTTTTGAAATTAGGTTCACTAGCCCGGCAATAGCTCCCCCTCCGTAAAGGGTGGAAGCAGATCCTTTGATGACTTCCACCTGTGCCAAGTCCAAAGGCGCAATTTGCATAAGACTCAAGCCTCCGGAATAGCCTGAATAAAGTGGTAATCCATCTCTTAGCAGTTGGGTGTATTTCCCGTCCAAACCTTGGATCCGTATGCTGGAATTATAGCTGGTGGCAGATGTTTGTTGGGTTTGTATACCTGTACTTTCATTGAGAAGCATACGAATATCTCCGGGTTTCATATTGCCCTTTTCAGACAGTTCTTCGCCAGCGATAATCTCTACCCGGGTGGGTACATCTTCTATTACTCTACTGCTACGATTAGACTGAACGACCAATTCCTCCAGTTCTTCATCAGCATGTTTGAGGAAAAATATTTCCGGTGCACTTCCTGCTTCCAGTGGAATAGATCGCTTGAATTGTATGGGTTGGTAGCCTAAAAATCTGATTTCAAATAAATAGGTACCATCAGGAATATTGTCAATCTGAACCATCCCAGACTCATCTGAAATGTCTCCTATCCCCAATGTTGGAATTGAAATGCTGGCCCCAGGGAGAAAATCTTTGGTTTCGTAGTCTTTGATTTGAGCTCTAAAGCTATGTTGCGCCAGAGCCTGATTTATGCAGAAAAAAGTAATAGCCAGGGTTAGAAGTTTCATGCTTCAAATGTATCAATCCTGAGCCTGAGAAAATTGAATTTTTCCAAAAAGGGAGAAAATTAACTCTGATCTGTCTACCGCTAAGAGTGAAGGATAATTTGACGGAATTTTATATGTTATAACTAATTTTCTTAAACATTTTGGGTGTAAAAGGCTTTAATAAGTAAACCAACGTATTGATTTTAACATGAAAAGATTCACATTTTTATTTGTTTTTATGATGGCATGGGTTCTGGAAGTCAACGGACAAACAGCCACTACTGTTAAACTTCAGGAAACTTTGGAAGACCTGGTTAGCCTAGATAGATTGGTGAGACAGGTTCATTGGAATGCACGAGGAACTGCTGCCTATTCCTTACATGAGCTAACTGGCGAGTTTCACGCGGAATTGGATTCACAGCAAGATATTTTCGCTGAGCAGCTTTCAATATTGGGTGTTGATCCTGTAGTCTCTTTTGAGAAGTTGACCCAAAACGTACACGCAGTTCCCAATGCCAATCAAAAGCATATGAGAAAAGCCGGAATTGATTTATTGATTAAGCACTACCAACAAATGATTAATCAAGTCAAGGAAAGAATGAAAGGAATTGATGATCTGGTGGTTGAGGATCATTTTATCGGCTTAAGAGCCATGCTGGAATTACAGCAATGGAAACTGAAACTGGAACAAGAGATTTAAAAAAAAGCTGCCATTTGGCAGCTTTTTTTATGTTTAATTCTCAATGGTCACTATCAATTTTTGAATAACAATTAACTCAATAACTAATACCTATTCACTAATAACAAATAACTATTCACCAATAACTAACCCCCGTTTCACAGATTCTCAATAGCCTCCTGAATCGAATGCTCACCCTCCAAGATTTCAAAGGAAGAATTGCTTGCAATGTTTTTATTCAGCACATAAATAAGGGTTCCTGCCACATCTTCTCTGGAAATCTTTCCTCTTTTATTGAGAGCATAAGCCGCTTGAATTTTTCCCTTTCCAGCATCATCGGTTAAACCACCAGGCCTGACTATGCTGTAGGAGATACCGGATTTTTTCAAATACTCATCTGCCTCATGCTTCGCCTCCAAATAAAAATGAATAGGGGAGTCCGGGTCTGGATTACCGGCACCCATGGAGCTCAGCATCACATATTTTTCAATTCCGTTTTCTAGAGCTAAATCCACACTTTTTTTAGCGCCTTCCTGATCTACTGCTATGGTTTTATCTTTCCCTGTGGAGGAACCTGAACCCGCTGCGAATATTACCAAATCCATGTCTTCATAGGCTCTGGAAAAGTCTTCCTCCAAATCTCCCATTACTGTGGGAACTCCCAGTTCTTCAAAAAACTCTTTCTGAGATTCTTCTCGGATCATGGCTGTTGGCTGATAGTGTTGTGAGTTTACTAATTTTTTGCAAATCAGCCTTCCGGTAATTCCATTAGCTCCGATGATTAATACATTCTTTTTTGACATGTTAAAAAGGATTTAGATGAGAAAATTGATTTTATAGGATTTAAATCTGTTTGAGCAGAATTAGCTTTAATGCAAAAACCCCAAAAGCTTAAACTCATTTACTAAACCTCCAAAAAGAGGAAAAGTTACTTTTTTTCGTTTTGATAGGCTTTTTCATATTGATTGTGAATCACCATGATCACCAGACCAAAACAAATAGCAGCCAAAATCAGAAAATTATTCATCAATCCTTCCACTGAAAAAGAAAGGCGAATCAATATGGTCGATACGATGAAACCGGAGTTTCTCATGACTTTGTGAAACTGGTCCGTGTAGTAAAAGGAAGCCAGTAGAAGTATGACATCGACTACAATCAAAATCATAAAGAATTCGTCAAAAAATATGGCGTTGATATTTTTGAATGAAGTACCCAAACTGCCTTCAGGGAATAAAATATAGGTACTCCAGCTACCTAGGGTATATAGCGCAATGCCCAATAAAATAGGAACCAGAATGGTTGCAGTTAATTTCTTGAATTGAATGAAAGCTTTCAGTTCTTCTGATGGGGCTGTTTTGACACCTTCCGTTTCTTGCTTTTTACTGTTTTTGTAAAAGAGTAATAGCAAAAAGAACAATGCTACCGATGTCAGAAGGTCATAAGTGAATTGCAGATCATCCTTAATTTGAAACCAATCGGAAGAAAGCTCCAAAGTGGCTAGGTCTTTAAAAAGTCTACGGATTATGATGAGAGAAATGATCTCATACTGTTTGCCAATGTAGGTAGTGAATGACTTGGGTAAAAAATAGACGAGTAGATAAACTTCATAGACCAGAATAAACGAGAATGGAGTATAAATTGCTGAAATTGGATTTTCGAAGAGCTCGGACTCAACATCATAAAACCCTAAATCTGCCAGAAAAATTAAGATCAAATGGATGATAAAACTTCCAATAGCAATCCCTAAAATCCAACCTTCCCCTTTAGCCTTAGTTTTTTCAGAAAGCAGCTTGGTGTATAGACTATGAAAAAAACTTGGTACTTGCATTTAAGATGGATTTATCCCATTAACATAGACTTAATCCAAAAATGAATGAATTGTTTAATAGATTGATAATAAACAAATTGCTACTTGTAATGGGTTCTTCCCAAATGAGGATCTGTTTTAATTATTTCAAGAAAATAACTGTTTGCTTTCTTGTTTATCAAAATAACTCCCAATAGCTTTACGGCTTGTAATGAATAAGATGCTCCGATTTTTATTGGCCTTCGTGATTTTCCTATCCCTGGGAATAGGTCAAGTTGCATCCATATTTCTTATACCCGAGCATCAGGAGTATTCCTATAATGAGGAAGGTGTTCAATTGGATGAACCAATTCTTCCTTTGTCAGATCAGGCCATTTGGTTGGTACCTGATTCTTCCATAGAAAGAGGAAGTTTAAATCTGACTTCTGAGACAGTGGAAGAAGAAACGGAGGATAAAAACTCTCATTTCTTTTTACTGATTCAAGTTGCTCTTTCTTCTCTTTTCTTTTTCTTATTAATCGGAAGCTTCCGAGCTTATTTGACCAAGTTCTTGTTATTTAATAAGAACTTCTCTTTCACCCACCCCTGTAGAATACACCTGTCAAACTGTGTTTTGACGATATAGGATTTTTCGTCAATTGAGCAAACCTTGCTCAATTAGAGCATACCTCTATTGGAAATCAGAAACAATAAACCCTTGTGTCATTCCTTGGCATTGACTTGGGCTTAGTCTCATGTTTATGCGCGGAGTGGAATTTCCATCACTCAATTACTTACGAAAAATCATCATGAATAATCATAGATTAACTTTGATTGTGGGCTTGTTTGCGCTTTTATTTCAAACTGCCTGCAATTCACATCATCAATCCAAAGAAGAAGAATCTACTTTTTTGGTCACTAGTCCAATTGTTAAGGACACAGTTATTTACAAAGAATACGTCAGTCAAATTCATTCTATACAGCACATAGAATTAAGAGCTTTAGAGAAAGGTTACCTTCAAAACATTTATGTGGATGAGGGTCAATTTGTCAAAAAAGGACAATTGATGTTTCGCATCATGCCAACTATCTACAAAGCAGAGGCACAACGTGCGAAGGCTGAGGCAAATTTTGCGGAAATAGAATACCTCAATACCAAAAGCCTTGCAGACAATAATGTGGTTTCTCCCAATGAATTAGCATTGGCTCAGGCAAAATTTGAAAAGGCCAAGGCAGAACTGAATCTTGCCGAAACGCATCTTGGATTTACAGAGATTAGAGCTCCATTTGATGGCATCATGGGGCGTTTTCTGGTAAGACAGGGTAGTTTGCTTGATGAAGGTGAGCTTCTAACCACACTATCAGACAATAATCAGATGTGGGTTTATTTCAATGTGCCTGAAGCCGAATATCTCAATTATGTTTCTTCCAACACGCTGGAAAAGTTGCCTAATGTGATATTGCAGATGGCTAACAACAAGGAGTTTGAGGAAAAAGGAAAAATTGAAACTATTGAGGCAGATTTCAATAATGAAACAGGAAATATTGCCTTTCGGGCAACCTTCCCGAATTCTAAGAAAATCCTTAGACATGGAGAAACAGGGAATATCAAAATGCCTGTTATTTATGAAGATGCCTTAATAATACCTCAAAAGGCAACTTTCGAAATATTGGATAAAAAGTTTGTCTTTGTTGTCGACAAGGATGGTTTAGTCAACTCCAAACAAATCACGGTATTGACTGAACTTCCACATCTCTATATCATTGCTCCGGATTTAGGGGAGGATGATAAAATTCTGATCGAAGGGCTCCGAAAAGTTGAGAACAAACAGCGAATCAAATTTGATTTCGTGCATCAGGAGAAGGTGTTAGCTGAGCTAAACGGATTACATGCTGAGTAAAGTAAAATTTTAATCACAGGTAAAATGTTTAGCAAATTTATACAGAGACCGGTATTGGCGATAGCCATATCGCTCGCCATCGTATTTCTGGGTATTCTAGCCATAGCTACCAGACCCATCTCCCAGTTTCCTGAAATTGCACCTCCACGGGTAAATATTTTTATCGCTTATCCGGGATCGAGTGCTGATGTTTTGGTTCAGTCTACCCTCATTCCTTTAGAAAGGGCAATCAATGGAGTTCAGGGTATGCAATACTTAATTTCGGATGCTACCAGTGCCGGAGAGGCGACTATTCAGATTGTTTTTGAACCCGGAACTGATCCCAATGCGGCTGTAGTCAATGTCAAAACGAGGGTGGACCAAGTAATGAATAATCTCCCGCCTTTAGTGCAGCGGGAAGGAGTAATTATTACCCCTATTCAGCCAAGTATGCTGATGTATGTAAACCTTTTCAGTACAGATAAAAATGCTGATGAGAAGTTTTTGTACAACTATGCCAATGTGCACATACTACCAGAACTGCAAAGAATCAGCGGCATGGGTAGGGCTCAAATCCTAGGAAGTAGACAATATGCAATGAGGGTTTGGCTTAAGCCTGACCGAATGAGAGCTTACAATATTTCTACCGAAGAGGTATTGGCCTCCATAGATGAGCAAAGTGTGATCGGTAGACCGGGCCGCTTGGGTCAAGCATCCGGAAAAACGGCTCAATCTCTGGAATATGTTCTAACCTATAAAGGCAGATTCAATAAACCTGAGGAATACGAAGAGATTATTGTAAAAGCGAATCCTGAAGGCGAAATCATCAAACTGAAGGATATAGCCGAAGTGGAGCTTGGCAGTGAGTTTTTCGATATCTATTCCAATAAGGATGGTTACCCAGCTGCCTCCATCGTATTAAAGCAAAATATCGGAAGTAATGCCAGCAAAGTTATT
This sequence comes from Algoriphagus sp. NBT04N3, assembly GCF_019443765.1. Taxonomy (NCBI): domain Bacteria; kingdom Pseudomonadati; phylum Bacteroidota; class Cytophagia; order Cytophagales; family Cyclobacteriaceae; genus Algoriphagus; species Algoriphagus sp. NBT04N3. The sequence goes on along the minus strand of NZ_CP048415.1, from coordinate 2,780,330 downwards.
GAGCAAGTGAAAAGCAAACTGGAGGAAATGGAATCTGACTTTCCTCCGGGGATGAGCTATGAGATTAATTATGATGTGTCCAAGTTTGTTAATGCATCCATTGATAAAGTGATGCATACCTTGGTGGAGGCCTTCATATTGGTTGCCTTGGTAGTCTTTTTATTCTTGGGGGACTGGAGGTCCACCTTGATTCCAGCAATTGCAGTTCCCGTTTCCTTGATCGGAGCCTTTGTGTTTATGCAGCTTTTTGGTTTGACGATCAATTTGATCACCCTGTTTGCATTGGTATTGGCTATCGGAATTGTGGTTGATGATGCCATCGTTGTAGTGGAGGCGGTACATGCAAAAATGGAAGAAGAACACCTATCTCCCTACAAGGCTGTGAAAAAAGTGTTGGGAGAAATCAGCGGTGCAATCATTGCCATCACCCTCATCATGACTGCTGTATTCGTGCCAGTGGCCTTTATGACTGGACCTGTGGGCGTCTTTTACAGGCAGTTTTCCATTACCATGGCCAGCTCCATTGTGCTATCAGGTGTGGTTGCATTGACCCTAACTCCGGTTTTATGCGCGATGATCTTAAAAAACAATCATGGCAAAGCAAGAAGAAAATCTCCTGTTGATCGCTTCTTGGATTGGTTCAATAGAAAATTTGAAAAACTTACCGGAAGATACGTTTCATTACTTCGCCTGATTGTGAATAGGAGAGTGGTGACTTGGGGAATTCTAATAGCATTTGGATTGGGAATTTTTGCAGTCAATGAAAAACTTCCTTCTGGGTTCATCCCTAATGAGGATCAGGGGATGATTTATGCCATTATTCAAACTCCTCCGGGATCTACCTTGGAGAGAACCAATGAGGTTTCCAGAAAGCTTCAGGAAATTGCAGAAGAGGTGGATGGAATTCAATCTGTTTCCTCATTGGCAGGATATGAAATCTTAACCGAGGGAAGAGGCTCCAATGCAGGTACTTGTTTGATCAACTTGAAAGATTGGTCTCAGAGACATCATTCTGTTAGGAAAATTATTCATGAACTGGAAGAGAAAACCAAAGATTTGGGAGCTGTAATCGAATATTTCGAACCGCCTGCTGTTCCCGGATACGGTTCATCTGATGGTTTTTCTCTGAGAATGCTAGACAAAAACAGCACGGTGGATTATCAAGAGTTTGATCAGGTTAATTCGGAGTTTATGACAGAATTGAAAAAAAGGCCTGAGCTCTCAGGGCTCTTCACTTTTTTTGCTGCCAATTATCCTCAGTATGAGCTGATTATTGATAATGAATTAGCCATGCAAAAGGGAGTGTCAATAGGTAAGGCCATGGAAAACCTTGATGTTTTGATTGGTAGTACCTATGAACAGGGATTTATCCGTTTTGGAAATTTCTTCAAGGTATATACCCAATCAGCTCCTGAGTACAGAAAACTTCCCAGTGATATTCTGAATCTTTTCATCAAGAGCGAGCATGGAGAAATGGTGCCTTACTCAGCCTTTATGAAAATGGAGAAAAAGCAAGGGCCTAATGAGATCACTCGATTCAACCTCTATACTTCTTCCTCTATCAAAGGAGTTCCTGCTCCAGGATACACCAGTGGGGATGCGATACAGGCCATTCAGGAAGTGGCGGAAAAAACTCTGCCAAATGGGTATGATATAGCATGGGAAGGACTTTCCTACGATGAGGCTAGAAGAGGAAATGAAGCACTCTATATTTTTATTGTAGTACTGATTTTCGTGTACTTGGTCTTAGCAGCGCAGTACGAAAGCTTCATAATTCCTTTGGCTGTAATATTCTCCCTTCCTGTGGGGGTATTTGGATCTTTCTTACTTCTAAAAATGATGGGTTTGGCGAATGATATCTATGCACAGATAGGCCTTATCATGCTAGTGGGCTTGCTAGGTAAAAATGCCGTCTTGATAGTGGAGTTTGCGGTGCAGAAGCATCAACAGGGATCATCGGTTTTAGAAGCAGCGATAGAAGGAGCTAAAGTCAGGTTTAGACCTATTTTGATGACTTCCTTTGCCTTTATAGCAGGTCTGATTCCTTTGGTGATAGCTACCGGCCCTGGAGCTATCGGAAATAGGACAATCGGCTCCTCCGCCATGGGAGGGATGTTGTTTGGGACAATTTTCGGGGTACTCATTGTACCCGGGCTCTACTTCTTATTTGGCAGCTTGGCCGAAGGTAGAAAGCTAATCCGGGATGAGGATGAAAACCCATTGAGCGAGGATTTTGTGGGCTCTGGAACCCGAAATTCTTTATTGAAGAAAATCAAAAAATTACTGTCTAAAAACAATATCAATCATGAAGAAGTCTAATTTCATTCAATTGTGGGCAGTCGTTTTTGTACTGCTCCTGAGTTTTGCCTGCAAAGTTCCGGAAGCAGCTTTGAGGCAAGAAAATAAGGAACTTCCTCTTGCTTACAATGCATCAGGAGACTCTATCAATTCAGCTCAAATTCCATGGAGATCTTTTTTTGAGGACCCCAATCTGAAAGCTTTGATCGATTCTGCTTTAAGCAGAAATCAGGAGTTGAATATTTTCCTGCAGGAAATTCAAATCGCCAATAATGAGATAAAGGCCAGAAAAGGAGAGTATCTCCCATTCGTCTCGATTCAAGGGGGAGCAGGTGTGGATAAAGTGGGCAGATATACCCGTTTTGGTGCACTGGAAGCTACGACCGAAATCAAAGAAGGGAAAGAGTTTCCAGAGCCATTTACAGATTTGATGGTTGGAGCTTTTGCTTCTTGGGAATTGGATGTTTGGAAAAAGCTCAGGAATTCCAAAAAGTCAGCTGTTTTTGAATATTTAGCAACTGTGGAAGGGAGAAATTTCCTAATTACAAATTTGGTGTCTGAAATCGCCAGTTCTTATTTTGAATTGATGGCTTTGGATAATCAACTGGAAATAATCAGTCAGACCATAGAAATCCAGAAAAATGCCTATGAGACTGTCAAACTTCAAAAAGAAGCTGCAAAGGCCACAGAGTTGGCGGTAAAGAGGTTTGAAGCCGAATTGGCTAAAAACAGAAGTTTGATTTACGCGATTCAACAGGAAATCACAGAAACTGAAAACCGGATTAATTTCTTAACAGGTAGATTTCCTCAGCCCATTCGGAGAAGTTCAGCTTCGTTTTCCGAGTCCAGTCCTAAGCTGGTGCAGGCTGGGATTCCTTCTCAGTTATTGATCAATAGACCGGATATCAGGCAGGCTGAACTGGAATTAGCTGCAGCCAAATTGGACGTGAAAGTAGCGAGAGCCAATTTCTATCCTTCTTTCAGGATTACAGCAGGTTTGGGTTTTCAAGCCTTCAATGCCAGGTATTTACTGACAAGTCCCGAGTCCATGCTTTACGGATTAGCGGGTGATTTGATGGCTCCTTTAGTCAATAGAAATGCTATTAAAGCTCAATACCAAACTGCAAATTCAAAGCAACTGCAAGCAGTCTACGAATACGAGCAACGTATTTTAAATGGATATTACGAGGTCTCCAATCAGATGGCAAAAATTTCCAATTTGGAGCAAAGTGCCAATTTGAAAGCCAGACAGGTACAAGCTTTAACGGAGTCCATAGCAATTTCTTCCAGCCTTTTCCGATCAGCTAGGGCGGATTATATGGAGGTGCTGCTCACTCAGCGAGACGCATTGGAGTCCAAAATGGAATTGATTGAAACCAAAGCCCAACAAATGAATGCTATGGTGCATTTATATCAGGCTCTGGGTGGAGGATGGAATTAGGTTGATAAAGATGCTTGGCGAAAGCATAACTGAGTGATGATTTATTCTAAATTCAAAAACCGTCCTACAGCGTTGTGGGATGGTTTTTCTTTTTTTGCAACTGTTCATAAATCTTTCCCCCTATGACTTAGCCAGTTGATCGATAAGTTGTGAAAAAACATTTTTGAGCATAGAAATTGATTGATTCTGCTTTGCCCGGGAGATTTAGAAAGTTCGGGTTTCAATGAAGCTAAATATTTAAATTGAATCGAATTTATAATTCCAAACACCATTGATTTTTAATCGGAATGAGTAAAGTTTTTATTCTTCTACAATCAACCTATCAAATAATTACTGTCATCAGTATCATTATTTCTTTGGGCTTTTTGATTAAGCTTAGGTTGGTTCGGAAGCGATCTTCATTTAAGACCAAGCTGGAACTTCTGATTTTTGCGGTCATATTTCTTCAGTCCTTTGAGTTGCTCTGCAGGGTGGCAACTGAAGAAGCCATCATCAATCAGTTTCATGATTTCTTTTATTTTTTCATCCTGTTTGTAGGTTATCTCTGCTATGATTTGGTCTATGCGTTGCTCTATAAAAACTCCGCTATTTACAACACGCTTAAGGTATCCTTAATCGTGGGAACAGTTCTGATAGCATTTTTATGTGTGAAATACGATGTGAAGGATTACTATATCTATACTGATTCTTATGGCTTTGTGACTGATTTTGAAGGTAACCCCATGGCTAAAATCTCAAGGTTATGGATAGGAGTGGGCTTTCTTCTAGCTGTTTACATGTTTTACCAGGAATTTCTAAAGAAACCCCACTTAAAGCAGGATTTTAGAAATTTCTTCATTGGCTTGGTGATCACAGGAAGCTTGGGCTTTCTCGGACAAATTGTGCTCCCTTTGATTGTCGGGTTTGAGATTCCCATGATCTCTATTTCAGTTCCTATCTTCATTTACTTTTCCTATTCCCTGCTTTCTAATAATATCCTAGTAAAGCTCAATCTTAGGGAATCTTCCAGTACCATTTTTGATTCCATCAATGCCTATATCTCTTTCATCGATAAGGATTATTCTATTTTATATTTCAACAAAAACTTTGCTTCTCTATTTGGTGGAGTGACTGTAGGAGATTCCTTGAATCAGAAAGAAATGTTTGGGGCCTTGATTTCTGAATTGGAAGAAAATAAAGGACCTCAATTCAACGTGGTCCATTTGGCAGTGGATGAAGTTCATTTGGGAATAAGGATTTCTCCTATTTATGAAAAAAGACAATTAAAAGGATACTTTCTATTCGGGATCAATGTGTCCCATATGGTGGATCAGTTTAATAAATCCAAGGTATCCTTACAGCAACTGTTGGAGTTCAGCAAAAACCAGAAATCCTACATTTTGGAATATTATCCTTCCAAAAAACTTTTCCAGATCAGTTCAAGGCTCTCTGTTTATCTGAACCTCGGTATGGATACGCTAGCCCCTCAAAGTCTGCTCTTTTATCTCCGAAAGCACCTGTCTTTTTCAGATTTGCAGAAGCTGATTACCTTTCTTCGGACACCTGATTTTTCTAAAGATTTTAAAATCACTTTCAAGGATGAAAATTCAGGCCAATATGACTTTAGAATTACTTCTTATGAGAATGAGTTCAGCAAGCATTTAGTCTTCTTTTTATTGGAAGAAAATCAGTGCGAGGAAATGAAAAATTGGTATCAACAGGATGTTTCCTGGATCATTTCCCACATTTTCAGAAAAAATGTTGCAAATGCCTTGGGGCTATTGGATTATCTCAAAGAAAATGATGAGCTCAATTCCAACCCTGTATATACTGACAAGGAATTGATCAAGCTCATCAATAAGGAGATTGAAGAATTGGATAATAATTTAATCGCTTATTCGAGGTTGAAATAAGGGCCTTCAAAATTCCCCCACGAATAGCCGAATTCATTCCTCATATTGAAATATTTCCTCAATGGAGAGTTCAAATAGCTTGGATAGTTTGAAGGCGGTGGGCAAACTGGGGTCAAATTTTTCTTTTTCTATCGCATTGATGGTCTGTCTGGATACCCCAATAATCTCCGCCAGATCCTCCTGAGTCATGTTTTTGGCGACTCTCAAATCCCGAATTCGATTTTTCATAGATATCGCTTTCTATTGATCATCATGGCTATCATATAGGTGACACCAATAAACATCACCAAATATCCTATTTCTGCATCGAAGGCGATGATTCCCTTTTGATGCATGAGCGAAAAGGTGAGTCCTACCACCACAGCCAGTCCTAGCGTGATTCCCATGGCTTCCAAATGGATTTTGCGTTCGAGTTCATCGAAGTGATTGAATAAATCCCTATTAGCCAAGATCATTAAAATTCCATTTACGAGATTGACCACAATGGCAAAAGGAGTGAGGAAGGGGTGATTATCCCAGATAAACTCTGGCCCAAAGGTGGCGATCGCCATAGTAGCAACCCAACTCCAAGTCCATATTGCCAGTTTCTTGGTCCTTTTGATTCGTTCTTCTTTCATTGATTCCATGATTTTTATGTAAAGTTGACTTTACAAATGTAAAGTAAGTTTTACAAAAGTCAAGTTTTATTTACAAAATGCTTTAAAATTTATCGAAATGGTTTGAATTGAAGACTTAATTAATGCAACTTTGTTGCAATAAAGAATTATGAAAACTTTATCTATTCTGCTCTTAGTTATAATTATGTCGGTGCCTGGGATAATTGGGTTTAGTCAAAGTTTACCGGTAAGGGATTTGTGGGCCTTATTTCAAAAAGTTCCTTTCAGAGAAAAACTAAACCGGGATTTTGGGCTTTACTTTTTCTATCCCGAATTCACTCAAGAGCTCAAAGCCCTAAAGGGAAATCAAGTGACTTTAAAAGGCTTTTATATACCTCTTTAACTTCAATCCAGTCAAGCACTCATCCTGTCCAAATACCCCATGGCGGAGTGTTTTTTCTGTGGAGCAGCCGGGCCTGAGTCTGTCGCTGTGGTTTATCTCAAAGCAAAGCCTCCCCGAATGAAAGTAGACCAAATCATTGAGGTGAGGGGCATACTTGATTTAAATGCCACCGATGTGGAAGAAATGACCTTTATTATTCGAGACGCTATTATAATTTAATTCTATATGAAAAAACTACCAGTAACTGTTTTAAGTGGATTTTTAGGAGCGGGCAAAACTACACTTCTTAACCATATTCTGCAGAATAAAGAAGGAATGAAAGTAGCTGTCATCGTCAATGATATGGGTGAAATCAATGTGGACGCACAGCTGATACAGCAAGGAAATACGCTTTCCCGAACAGAAGAAAAACTCGTGGAAATGAGCAATGGCTGCATCTGCTGTACGCTGAGGGAGGATCTGATGGAGGAGGTAGGCAAGTTGGCCCGAGAGGGAAGGTTTGATTATTTATTGATTGAGAGCTCGGGTATTTCCGAGCCGCTTCCGGTAGCCCAAACTTTTACGTTTGTGGATGAAAATGGAAAATACATTTTGGGAGAGGTCAGTGAGTTGGATACTTTGGTAACTGTGGTGGATGCCTATAATTTTCACAAAGATTTTGGAAGCGGGGATACCGTTTGGACCAGAAAGATGAATGACGATCCCGAGGATACGCGATCCATTGTCAATCTACTCACGGATCAGATTGAATTTGCCAATGTGATTCTTCTGAATAAATGTGATTTGGTGGCTCTTGACCAAGTGGAGGAATTGGAGGCAATCCTTCGCAAGCTCAATCCTCGCGCTCAGGTCATTCGAACAGAAAAGGGAAAAGTTCCTTTGGATAAAATTCTGAATACAGGACTCTATGATGAAGCTTTGGAATCAGCATCAGCTGCCTGGATGGAAGAGCTGGAAAAAGAACACAGACCGGAAACGGAAGAATACGGTATCAGCAGTTTTGTTTTTAGGGATAAAAGACCCTTTCACCCTCAGCGCTTTTGGAATTATATTCAATCCGACTGGCCAGGTTCGATTATCCGGAGTAAGGGGCTGTTTTATATAGGTTCAAGGATGAACGAAGCGATTTCCTGGTCACAGGCTGGAGGTAGCTTGAAAGCTGAACAGGCAGGAGTTTGGTGGGCATCCATGCCTTTTCAGCAGCGAATTCGCTATGCATCCTACTTGGACAATCAGAAATGGATCGAGTCCAGATGGGATAAGCGTTTTGGAGATCGAATGAATGAATTGGTTCTGATAGGGCAATATCCTGAGGTGGAAAAAATAACCCTCGAACTGAACGCTTGTCTGATGACCGAAAGAGAATTGGATTTACTTGAAAAAGGAGCAAAAATTCAAGATCCCTGGCCTTTTTAATGAAGTAATTTCTTTGAGGAAATTCATTGATGAATACCACCTTCTACTTCATCATATATCATAAACAGAGTGTAGGGACCCCTACTTCTATCAAACGATGATGCACGGAGCTTTAGGGATTTAAGCCTTTGGCCAGATAGGGGTCCTTATTGGTGAATTGCAGATCTACATAAAAATAATTTCGATTTTAGTATTTATTGCAAATCTTAGTACTTGATCGATAGGCTTCTGTAAAATTTTGTTCCGTAGATTTATTCTATGCTGATTGATAAGGTTATGAATAAATTGAACGCAAAAGAAAATTTTATACAAAAGCCTAGCTCCATCTCTTGGTCTGTAGGCTTCTTGGTTTGCTTTCTGCTTTTTCAATGCACCACTCAGAAAGTGTCCCGTGAACTGGTAGCAGTGGAAGAGGCAAAAAATATCAGCCCGAAAAAAGAATACCTTAAAATCCACATGAAGAATGGGGATTTGTATGTACTCAATAAGTGGGATGTCAACGAATCCATCCGATTTATTGAAGGAATGGGAACGCGCCTTGACCCCAATAGAAAGCCTATTCTCAGAAATCTCTCCGAAACTGATTCTGCCTACCCCAAGTCCAATTCGGGCAGTCAAAAATTCCGGGTGCCATTTGACGATATCGTGATCGTGGAAACCAACAATAAAAGCAACAATCCTGGAGTAGCTGCCATGGTCGTCACTTCAGTGGTGACAGTACCTCTTGCAATTTCCTGTATCATTAACCCCAAATCCTGTTTCGGATCATGTCCTACTTTTTATGTTCAAGAGAATGGAGAGGAAAAACTGGTGGCGGAGGGTTTTTCATCCAGCATCAGCCGATCTCTGGAAGAGACAGATATTGACAGGTTCCACTTTACTTTCCCTCCGGGACAGGTAAGTATTCAAATGAAAAATGAGGCGCTGGAAACCCATATGGTTAAGTCTATCCAACTCATAGTGTGCGAAAAATCTCCTGAAAATCAGGTTTTTGAATCTAAAAACAGCCGTTTTTTTGAAGTCGATAGGCTGGCACTTCCTCAAAAAGCAATGCATCACGCTACGTCCATCAAAGAGGAATTGAGTGATGTGGACGACTTGGAATGGTACAGCCTGGCCGATTCCTTGGATCTTTCCAGTCAAGAGGAAATTTTCTTGGAGTTTGAAAACCTTCAACAAGCCAAAGGTTTGGTCATCGATAAAAGGCAGTCTTTAATGACTACTTTTCTTTTTTATCAAATGTTAGCCTATTCCGGGAATGCCACCGGCTATTTGCTTCATGCCATGGAGACCCGTAAGCCTGGTTTTCAAAACAGAATAAAGAAAATGTATGAAAGATTAGGTGGGATTGAAATAGCGATGTTGGATAAAAAGGGAAACTGGAAGATCATCGAGGAAGTCACGGAATCCGGTCCCATTGCTTCAGACACTCATCTGGTTCTTTTGCCCGAATTGGATACTGACAAGATCTCCATACGGCTGCGATTCACCCAAGGGCTTTGGCGAATCAATCAGGTGAATCTGGCAAGCATAGTAAAAGAGGTCCTCCCAAAAAGAATTCTACCAGATCAATTGATTTCTGCCGGATCCCAGGATAGCCTGGCTTTGGAAAAGCTTCGGAATCCGTCGGCTTACCTCGTGACCTATCCGGGTGATGAATACCGAATCCATTTTCCGATAGAATCCAGTGTCAAGCATCAGTATTTCTTGGAGAGCCAGGGCTATTACATCGAGTGGATGAGGGAGGAATGGCTGAAGGAGGAAAACTTTTCCAAAGTGAAATGGGCCATGATTTTCCCGAGAAAATACTTAAAAAAAGCGGCTCCATTGTACAAGGAAAATGAAACTGAAATGGAGGCTATCTTCTGGAATAGTAAATACGCAACATCAGATCGATAATTAAAGATGAGAAAGCTGACACTCTTAGTAGGGCTAGTTTTGAGTTCCTGTGCTTCCAATTTGGTTTTGGCGCCTGATGGGAATGTACCCAAGCGTTTGGATTTGCCCTCTGATCCTTATGGTGGCTATATTACCATCATCGCATCCGGAGAAACTATTTCCGGAGAATTGATCGGCGTAAGAAATGACAGTTTGGTGGTATTGTATTCCAATCAAGCGATTTCAAAACCTTTAGACCAAGTTACCTACGGCCAATTGATTGCTCATGATCCCAACTCTTACCTTGCAGGAGCTTTGATTCCAATGATTCCCAATGCCCTCTTGCTTACCATTGGCGGGTATGGCGCCTCTCCCTTGGTGACTGCTCTGGTTTTTAGCGGAATCAATTTGGGCGGAATGGGAATTGCCTCTGCCACAGAAAACCGAAAGATCAATTATTTTGAGTGGGAGAAAGAAAAAGAGCAGCTGTTGAAATACGCCAGATTTCCGGGAGGAATTCCGGAAAAAGTAAATTTAGGGAGTTTGACCAATCGACCGATACCTGCAAAATCATCCAAAAAAGGGACTTAGAGAAAATGAAATTGGGAGCGTTCTTTCCATCACTCATTGGGTAAAATAGAACTCCTATGAAGGAGTTAAAAGTTCTTGGATTTAGCTGGAAAATAAATAGTTAACGACCGCTTTGATATCCAATTTTTTTAGCCAGATTTGGCGACATTTAACCCACTCCTTTATGAGGTTTACCCTTGCCTTTTTGCTTAGCTTTCTTTCCGCACAATTTCTTTATGCTCAGGATTATATAGATGGATATTATGTCCTTTCTGGTAAGGATACTGTTGCTGCAAAAATTAAAATTGGTGGTAAAAAAATATCCACCAATTACTATGCTTTGGTAGTGAAAGGGGAGGATGAAACTCCGGTAGTTTTTAAAGCCAAGGATAAAAAAATCGGAGCTTATGGATACCAAGTAGGCTGGAACCGATTCGACTATCGATTTATAGAGATCGAAAAGACCAATGATGGAGGCTTTTTCCGCCAGATCGTTTACGGGCCTCATTATCAGTTGTACCTACATATGGTCAGCACCAATGTCAATGGAGTGGTGACTACCTTGCCGCATTATGGGCTCTACAAATCCAACGGGGAATTTGTCTATTTGACGGTTCACCTGCTGGGCAATTGGAAAAGGAATCTTCGGAAGATATTAGCCGACAATCCAACTGCCTTGTCTGAAGTGGAAGAACTGAACAAGAACGATATTCCCGAATTCATTACCCGACTTAATAATCAATAGTAGGAAATTTTCCGACAATTCAGCTCGCCTGAGAGAATAGGGGACTTGATAATTCCTGCGCCATCTTTAGTCAGTAGAAAATCGGTTTCACACCCTTAGTTACTTAGAAATTAATTTTATGAAGAAGAAAATCGCATTATTAGTCATTGCTGCCATAGTTATGGCGATGCCCGTCCTAGCTCAGGAAAACAGCTCTGGGCCGAGAGTAAAACTGCTATTGGAAGGTGGCCTAGAGTACGGAGGGGATGAGTTATTGCAGATTTTTTTCACTAATGGGGATGATCAAATCATGCGAGCCGGTCAGGGGGGCTATTTATCCGTGGGTGGACAAATTGACTTTCCTCAAGTAAAGCAATTGATGTTTCGGAGCGGAATAGGATGGAAGTATAATACCACTGCTGCTAACAATGCCAATATTAGATTTACCCGTGTTCCAATTTATGTGATGCCCTTTTACAAATTCAATGAAGACTTCCGCTTAGGAGCCGGGATAGCCAACCATCAATTGGTTCGATTTAAAGGAGATGGATTTGTGTCAGACGAAAAAATGAAAAGCAATCTAGGGGCAAAATTTGAGTTTGGTTACCGATGGATAGCTCTGACCTATACATCAGTACAATATACCACATCCCGAGGCGAGCAATTGTCAGGAAGCTCTGTCGGATTGGTAGTTTCCCTATTGATCCCGCAAGATTGATATAAAAGGTCTGAGCCTTGTTTGATGGTTGTATTCGCTTTCATACTATTAAAAGGAAAACCATATTCAATAGCTTAGCTCAAAGACTTAGGTTTTGGCGGAAATTGAAAGCTAAATTAGGATTTTTTGTGCCCTAAAGAAGCGGGATATTTTGGGGTTTAAGTTTGGTATCGAAGTGGACTTTGATCTCCCGCAAAGGGTGGAAGAGGCAAAGAAGGGTAGGGGTTGAGTGTTATCGGTTATGAGCTATAAGGTCCTTGGTCAATTCCAGGGTCTTTGTGATTTAAGGTTTTTTCCAAAATATAATCACTAAGGTGTCTTTTGCGGGCTTATTGATGAAGTTTGGAAAAAAGTATGAAGGATCTCTAAGACTTCATTTCCCCATCAAAATCAACTTGAAAAACCCATGTTTCCATCACACAATTTTCCGAAACATTAGGAGTGCTGCAAACCTGTTTTTTGCCTTGGATTTCAATTAGGGTTCCGGATTCATCATAGGTGATGTTTTCAGCATAATCATTAAAGAATGTTCCGTATGTTTTCTGCCAAAGGAATTCACCATCCGAATCGGTCTTGATTAATAAAATGTCATAATTCCCCTGCCCAAAAGAACTGGTTGATCCCAAAATATAGACTCCTCCGTCTTTCGCAGCTAGAATTGCAGCAGCTTTGTCATAGCTATTTCCCCCAAAGATCTTTTGCCATAAAATCTCACCATTTTTATCCTTCTTTGTGACTTCTATATCGCAGGAAGTCTCTGTTTCGCAATTGACAGTTTTGATTTCCAAGCAGGTTTGATTTGGTAAAACACTCCTTTTAAATACTAAGTCTGGAATATCAATTGCCCAGATCGCAGACCAAGCGAGTAAGATGGTAGCCAAAGAAATTGAGATGATTTTGGATTGAATTAATTGAAATAAAGTGCTCATAATTTTTGATTGAGTGGAAGTTGATTTGTTTGTGAATTTTTCCTCTTCAATCTCCTGTCTAAACTCCAAGTCTAAAACCTCAAGTATTCTTGATTGAGTAAATAAACTTGGGTTGACATCCCCCTTTTCCAGCCTTTGTATGGTTCTCAAGGTAAGCTGGCATCTTTCGGCGAGCTCACCCTGACTCCATCCATTGGCGATTCTTCGGGATTTGATTTCAGTTCCGTAATTCACAGTTCAAAATTATGAGTTCATATTCTGCCAGAAAACGCCGATAGTATGACATTCATACGACATTCTCTTGGGCTTTACCTCAAATTGAGGATTTTCTACATGAAGATAGCTGTATATATTTTGAAAAGTCGATAGGATTGCACGGCGGTTTATTTAATTTGAGGTTTATAAAAATGAATTACTATGCATATCCATTTGTCCAAAAAGCTTGAAAAGCTATTAAAGAAATTCACCGATAAGAAATCCTCCGAGCTGGATTCTAGTCGCCTGGGTAAATGGAATGCCACTGTATTTTATGTAGACCGAAAAAAATGTTTATTCTTTTTAAATGCCCAAACTACCTATAGTTTTATTCTGGTTAACGTAATGGCGAAAGATTATCCCAACTTACACAAAAAAATAAAGGAAGAGTTGTACGAACAGTTAAGCTATGATGGGATTCTTTTGGGTCCTGATTTTTATTCAGAATTGATAGGAGGAATTCGGTTTTTACCTACAGATGCAGATCGAAGAGCATTGGGATTTATCAATTACAAATTGGACATTATTAATCATTTTCTTTCTATCGAAAGCATTTCGGTTGATTTGCTTTGCCATCGACTAAACTCAGATTTTTTTAATACCGGGCCAGGCCCCAGATATCAAAATATGACTACTCCGATCGAAGAGATGAAGAGGGTGGTTGAAGAAATTCAAGGAGATTAAGGTCTTTTAATTATTCAATAAAATTTATAGGCGAATAATCCCATCTACGATGTACTATCCACATCTCAAGCTTATAAATTGTTGATTTATTGGATGCATTAAACGAAGTGATGAATGATCCTATGGATTGTTTTTTTGGTGAGATTTTTTTGCCAATGATTTCTAGAAAAGCAAAGCTAATCAAAGGCTATGTTTAGCTGGCTCATGCCCGTTTTTCTAAGGAGGTTTTAATGTAACTCTTAAGTAAAAAAGAGAGTTTAATAAACATGCCCTAGATACCTAGGTGGGCAACTTTTATTTAAATAACTCAAAGAAATGACCATGCAGAAGCCTTTCTTCACGATTTTAATATGTATCATCTCCTTTAGCTACCTGTCTCATGCGCAAAGCGTGGATGGGGTGGCCCTTGAAGATATTAATTCTACTTATATCCAAATTGTAAGAATAGGGTCTCCTTTCAAATCAAAAATTAGAGTTAGTGTTGATTTTGGGCAGAGACTAAGGGATGACAGGTGGAAAGAATCTTTCATAGTAGATTCAGACGGAAGATCGATTGAATTTAACTCTATGATAGATGCTCTGAATCTATTTGATCTTCTAGGCTATGAATATATCGATTCCAATTGTGTTGATGAAGATTGGCCAGATCAGTATTTACTTCGAAAAAAGAAGCCAGAATTGGTTAAGGAAGAGGAGTGAGATTAGGCAGCGAAATTTATAATAAGAAGCCTTTTGGGCCCAGTCCATGTACATTTGAAAGAATATTTATTCTTGATAAAATTCGGATTTAAAAATCAGCTAGGTATAGAATAGGCTCCTGAAGCTACTTCTTTAGAAGTTACTCAAAGCCCGATTAACTAATTAAAAAAAGCTACCTATTTCTGAGTGGCTTTAGCTCTTAATCGCTCTAAATCAAAAACCTGCCAAAGTGATGGTTATTTTAACTCTTTGTCATCCTAGAAAGCCTATTCAATTTGCTATTGGCTTGACTTTTTTAAATTTTATATCAGGTCGGCAAAGTACGAATAGATTTAATCAAGTTGTTTCACTTCTAATGTCGGTAATAAGGGTCTTCGTTTCTTTTTCAAAACCGAAAAACTTTTACTTTTCCTTTTTTCTGTATTATTTAAGGAATTAATTCATTTGAAGATTTCTCTGACGCTTTTAGGATAAAATGACCTTTTCAAACTTTTCATTTCTAGAAACTGAATTCCCCATACTTTATAATATTGGGCAGGCGGCAGAATTCAATCTTCACCAAGACCCTGTGACTTGTCTTTTTAAACTCAGGCAATTCGGAGAGCGACTGACGGATTATCTTTTCGAGGAGCATCATTTGGACTTTCCTTATGACAACACGTTCCATAATCGGATAAAAAATCTAGAGTTGGAAAGGGTAATTCCATCTCAGGTCAAAGACCTTTTGAATTCCGTCAAGCATAAGGGTAATATTGCAGTGCATCAAAATAAGGCAAGTCAGAAAGATGCTGAAGAATTGTTGTTTACCAGCTTTAAGATTGCCCGATGGTTTTATCAGTCCTATTCTGAGGAAAATCAAAGCTTATCCACTGTCCAATTTCAGCTCCCAGCAAAACTTGATGCAAGACATGCCCTAAATGAATTGGAAAAGGAACATGCCGAATTGCAAAAACAGTTTGAAAAACTGCTTCAAGAGCGGGATAAATCAGCTTTGCCTGCTGAAAAGCAAGAAGAAATTCGGGTTCGTTCTGAAAAGGCTGCCAGTAAAATCGAAATGTCTGAGGCTGAGACTCGAACTCTGATTGATGAACAACTTAAACTGGCTGGATGGGAAGTAGATACTAAAACTCTAAATTTCAAAAAATGTAAAACCCTACCCCAAAGAGGCAGAAATCTAGCGATTGCCGAATGGCCCTGTGAAGAAAAGTGGGCAGACTATGCCTTGTTTATCGGGTTTGACTTATACGGAATTGTGGAGGCAAAACGCTATGCCTCGGATATTTCCACAGACCTTCATCAATCAAAAATCTATGCCGAAAAGGTGGGGGCCAAGCATGAGGCTTCCTTGGTAGGGAAGTGGGACAAGTATCATGTTCCTTTTCTTTTTTCAACCAATGGGAGACCTTTTCTTGAACAAATAAAAACTAAGTCAGGTGTCTGGTTTTTGGATGTTCGTAATCAATTCAATCGATCAAGAGTGCTTCAAGGCTGGTATAGTCCAGAGGGTTTGGTCAAATTATTCGAAAAAGATCGAAAGGAGTCTGAACTCAAGCTTCAAAGCGAACCCATTGATTTTTTAGAAGCAGAAACAGGCCTAGGCCTTCGGAAATATCAGATTGAAGCGATTAGAGCTGTAGAAAGGAAGTTGATAGCTAAACCGGAAGATCGGAGAACGCTGATCACGATGGCAACGGGGACAGGGAAAACCCGAACGATCATCGGACTTGCTTATCGCCTGATTCAATCCAATCGATTTCAGCGAATACTCTTTTTGGTCGATAGGAGATTATTGGCTCGGCAGGCCATCAATGCATTCAAGGATAACAAGATTATCGGACTCAATACTTTCGCTGAAATCTATGATGTCAAGGAATTAAAGCATTTGACACCTGAATTGGATACGCGTCTCCATTTTGCCACTGTGCAGGGCATGGTCAAAAGGCTCTTTTACAACGAAGGAGAAGATATTCCTGCGATCGATCAATACGACTGCATTATCGTGGACGAAGCCCATCGAGGATACCTCTTGGATAGAGAGCTGGATGAGGATGATTTGGAGTTCCGGGATCAGCGGGACTATGTGAGCAAGTACAGGATGGTTCTGGATTATTTTGATGCTCATGCGATTGGACTGACTGCCACACCCGCATTGCATACCACTGAGATCTTTGGGAATGCTGTCTACACTTATTCCTATCGGGAGGCAGTGATTGATGGGTATTTGATCGATCATGAACCGCCCATTTTGATCAAAACTCAATTGGGGGAAGAAGGAATCAAGTGGGAAAAGGGAGAAAAGCCCAAGATCTACGATAAAGAAAGCAACTCCATTGTGGAACTGGAGCAATTGGAGGACGAGTTGAAGATTGACATTGCCGGATTCAATAAGCAGGTTATTACGGAAAATTTTAACCGGACAGTCATCAAGGAATTGGTCAATAGGCTAGATCCGGACGGAGATGATAAGACGCTGATTTTTGCTGCCACAGATGAGCATGCAGATCGGGTGGTGCAATATCTGAAAGAAGAATTTGAAGCTATCGGAGTAGATGTGCCCGACGATTCCATTCAGAAAATCACCGGAAAATCCTATGATCCTGAAGAGCAGGTGGCTCGATTCAAAAATGAGAAATATCCCAATATCGTCGTTACGGTAGATCTTTTAACAACAGGGGTTGATGTACCTGCTATTTGTAATCTAGTTTTTCTCAGAAGAATTAAATCCAGAATTCTCTACGAACAGATGCTGGGTAGAGCTACCCGTAGATGCGATGAAATTGGGAAGGAGGTCTTTCAGATTTATGATGCGGTGAAGATTTACGAGACTTTGGAGGATTTCACTCAAATGAAACCCGTGGTCTCCAATCCCAAGGCCAGCTTTCAGCAATTGGTCGAGGAGCTGGATCAGATCGAAAAGGAGGAACGGACCAAGCGTCAGATTGAAGCCCTGATTGCCAAACTCCAGCGAAAAAGAAAATACCTCGAAAATGATCAAGAGGATGCCTTTCTCTACAATTCCAAAGGAGAAAGTGCCGATGGTTTTCTGAAAGATTTAAAATCGAAAAAACCTGCAGACGCGGTGACTAAGGTGAAATCCGTTCCAACTTTATGGAAATTTTTGGATGAGCTAAAACCTTCATCTGTTGGCACTTTGGTTTCAGAACATGAAGACAGGCTTCTTGGAATAGAACGTGGCTATGGAAAAGGTCAAAAACCAGCCGATTATTTGGATAACTTCGCAAAGTTCATCCAAGAAAATCAAAACCGCATCGAGGCACTGAAGATTGTGACGAGCCGTCCTGCGGAACTGGACCGAAAGTCTTTAAAAGAACTTATGTTGGCCTTAGACCAAGCTGGATTTAATACTCCTAGTCTGAAAGCAGCATGGAAGGAAGCCAAAAATGAGGATATCGCGGCGGATATTATTTCCTTTATCCGTACCCTTTCATTGGGGAGTTCCTTGGTCAGTCATGAGGAGCGAATCAAGGGGGCGGTGGAATCCATCCGTAAGCTGAAGGATTGGAATAAAATCCAACTGAAATGGATAGAGCGCTTTGAACTGCAATTATTGAGAGAGACCATCCTGAGAATAGAAGATTTGGATCAGCCACCCTTTAGTGAGAATGGTGGTTTTGAGCGATTGAATAAATTATTTGAAGACGAGTTGGAGCAGGTAATCAACCAACTCAACCAAAATCTATATGCGTAATAAACTATGAGTGCCGAGCAAATCGCCAAGAAGCTGTGGGAGCTGTGTAATGTCCTGAGGGATGATGGGGTGACCTATCACCAGTACCTGAATGAGCTGACCTATATCCTGTTTTTGAGATTATCCGAAATCAAAAAGTTTGATCAGGATATTCCAGAGCAATACCGCTGGACCAAGCTCAAAGAAATCAAAGACAACAAAGAACTCTTTGATACCTACCGGGATTTGCTGGCCAATCTGGGCACCATGTCCACGAATGAGTCCATTACGGAGATCTACACCAATGCTTCTACCACGCTTCGCAAGCCGGTCAATCTGCGAACACTGATCACCAATATCGACCAGATTGATTGGTTTGAAGACGAGGAGCAGGATAAAATAGCCAGTATCTATGAGGAACTCTTGGAGAAAAATGCCGGGGAGAAGAAAAGCGGCGCTGGCCAATATTTCACTCCCCGACCGCTAATTAATGTGATGGTCGAGCTGCTGGCTCCCAAAGTAGGAGAGCGATGGAATGATCCGGCTGCGGGAACCTTTGGCTTTATGATCGCAGCGGACGAATATCTCAGGCGAAAGACGACAGATTATTTTGCCCTAGACAGTAAAGAAAGAGCTTTCCAGGTGAATGAGGCTTTTTCCGGTTGCGAACTGGTACAGGATGCCCATAGATTGGCCTTGATGAATGCTAAGCTCCATGGCTTGGAAAGTAGAATTGCAATAGGAGATACCCTGACCGATTTGGGAAAGAGTTTCAAGAATTTCGATGGAGTATTGGCCAATCCACCCTTTGGCACCAAACAGGGCGGAGAGCGACCCACTCGGGATGATTTTACCATCAAGACATCCAATAAGCAGCTCAACTTCCTGATGCATATCTATCGATCCTTGCGAAAGGATACAGGGACAGCTAGAGCAGCTGTGGTGCTGCCCGATAATGTGCTTTTCGAAGATGGTGACGGACAAAAAATCCGTCGGGACTTGATGGATAAATGCGATCTGCATACCATCCTACGACTTCCTACGGGGATCTTCTATGCAGCAGGGGTCAAGACCAATGTGCTTTTCTTTACCAGAGGGAAAAAGGAAACTGAGAATACCAAGCGCGTATGGTTTTACGATATGCGAACCAATGCCCCAAGCTATGGGAAGCGAACGCCTTTTACTCGGGAAGCCTTTGCCGACTTTGTCAAGGCCTATACCGGAGGCATAGCACTCGATCAGGTAAAAGAGGAGTATGAAGGAGAAATCAATGATGAAAAGCGAAAAGCCATCCAAGACCCAAGATGGCAGGTCTTTACCCGTGAGCAGATCGCGGCCAAAAATGATTCTCTGGATATAGGATTGATTGAAGATGAAAGCATTTCCAAAAATGCAGACTTGGGAGATCCCATCGATATTGCCAAAGAAGCCGCGAGAGAATTGGATGCGATTAAAAAAGAGTTGGATCAGATAATCGGATTGTTGGGATGAGTGAGGAAAAATCTAAAAGATCCTGGAGTTTAGTCCCACTAAATAAATTGGCGACAATCAAAAGTGGAGGAACACCGTCAAGAGGGAACTCTTCTTATTGGGGTGGCAAAATTCCTTGGGTCAAAATTTCGGATATAAAATCGTTAAATGTTCTAGAAACCGATGAGTATATCACTGACCTTGGCCTAAAAAACTCTTCCGCGAGGATATTTCCCAAAGGCACCATACTCTTCACAATTTTTGCTTCGATAGGAAAAGTTGCGGTTTTAGGAATTGATGCCGCTACCAATCAAGCAATAGCTGGAATAACACCAACTGGCGAAATTGACAGGGGATTTTTAACTTATTCTCTATTAAACCTTTCCAATAAAATACAAGAATCAGGAAAAGGCGTTGCACAAAACAACATTAACCTTACCATTTTAAAAGAAACATTAATATCACTTCCTCCCCTCCACGAACAACAGCGGATTGTAGCCCGCTTGGATGCGATTTTTGGGCATTTGGATGTGTTGAGGGAGAAGCTGGATCGGATTCCGGAATTACTCATAAACTTCCGTCAGCAGGTGCTTACCCAAGCGGTAACGGGGGACTTGACGAGAGAGTGGAGAGAGGGGAAGGATTTAGGGGAGTGGGAGGAAACGACTTTTGGTGAAGTAATGGAGGCAACTCCAAAAAATGGAGCCTACTTTCCAAAAGACCTATATGGTGCAGGAATCCGAATAATCAGAATCGATGCATTCTATGATGGATTTTTAACAGATTGGACAAAACTTCAAAGGGTTAATATTTCCAAAAAGGATTTGGAACAATACAATATCCAAGTTGGAGATATCCTAGTAAATAGGGTAAACAGTATGGAATACCTGGGCAAATGCATGTTAGTTGACAAACTTCCTGAACCATGCATTTATGAAAGCAATATGATGAGGGTGAGGCTCCAAAGAGAAAAAATTACTTCTGAATATACGAGAGTCTTTCTTACCAGTCCAATTGGTCTAAAAGAATTACGAAAAAATGCGAAACAGGCCGTGAATCAAGCAAGCATTAATCAAAAGGATGTTATGCAGGTCCAAATTTCTATTCCAAACCAAAAAGAACAACAAGAAATTGTCTCAAGAGTCGATGCCCTCTTTGGTTTCGCCGACAAAATCGAATCCCAGTACCAAAGCCTAAAAGCCAAGATAGATCAAATGCCTCAGGCGATTTTGGCAAAGGCATTTCGTGGGGAGTTAGTCGGCCAGGAAGTGAAGGAGTATGTGAGGGAGGTTGAGGAATTGGGGATGGTGGCGGAGGAGTTAAAAACTTACGAAAAGAATTAGAATTTTTATAAAAGGTTTGATTAAATTAACCTATTGCTTAATTTTGACGTGAAAAGAAAAGCGGAACTAATCAAAATCTCCCAAGATGGCAAAAAGGCTTTCTACCTGGACGCTGAAAATTCAGGTGAGATAATGGCTTTTTTGAAATCAGATCCAGCGAATTTGAAGAAGTTCCAGACTACTATGGAGTTGATATTGAATCATAGAGCTCCCAGAGATTTGTATGATAAAGAAAATTTTGAAAAAGGATGTGAGCAGGTTACTGCCATTAAATTGTTTAAAGGGAAGAAAAATCCCAGAATCTATTGCCAGCAATTTACAGATGGCGATACGGAGCGTTTTGTAATTATTGGGATAGAACTTCTAGAAAAGAAGAAATCCCAGAAATTAACAGCAACGGAAAAAAGCATTATTAGAAGAGTGTCAAAATACGAATACGATCTTAACCCAAAACCATGACGAACTCAATTAAAAACGAATGGGATGCACTCATGAAGGAGATGTCCTATGAAGATCAGGTTACTTCCAAGGCTGATTTATTTGCTTTGCAGTTCCTCGGTCTAGTCGACCAGAAAATGGAGTCCCTTAAAATGAATAAAAAGGAATTGGCTGAAAAAATCGGGACCTCTGCTTCATTTATTACTCAGTTATTCCGTGGAGATCGCAAGCCTAATTGGAATATTCTGGCGAAGATGTCTTTGGAATTGGATTTGAATTTCAAAGTGTTCACAGAGGAGCTTTTGCAAGAAAAAGTTCAGGAGGAATTATTGGCTTACCATCAAAGATGGTCCAAAACACAAGAATATTTAAAATTAAAAGAACAAGTCACCAATCCTCAACTCGTCATGGCAGTCAGCCAAGCTGGAGAGGATGAATACGCTATGGCAGGATGAAAGCAAAATTTTCTCCCTTACAATTATTGGATTTCAAGCTTTTGGAGTCCCATTATGAATTTATAGTTCCGGAAGAGGATGAGGTGAATGTTTCGGATCTTTTTCAATCTTATCCGGTAGATATTGATTTTGGGATAGGCAAAACAGAGGTAGAAGGTGAAATCCAGCTATTTACCAAAATAGAGGTGAATTTTGCCAAGAAGAAGCCTTTGCCTGGATATAAGCTGATGGTCGAGGGCGGAGGAACTTTTCGAATCCAAGATCCCGAAAAAGTGGATGAGAACCTAAGAAATAATCTAAGTCAGTTCTCCACTTTGAACATGATGATCAATAACCTCAGAAACATCATCTATCAGATCACCAACCTTGGTCCGATGGGAGGGTATTTATTGCCTCCTATTGATATAAGTCAATTATTGAGGGATAAGGCTGGGGAATTGGAGAAAGAAGGTAAGTAATTTTCAAACCTTTAGTGTGCATGGGGAAAAGGAAAAAAGCAATTCAAGAATGGAGAGAATATAGATTGTCAATTCTCGAACAGAAGGCTAAAAGTGATGATGACTTTGAAAAATACATTACGTTCATATCCTCAGGAGCCCTTATTATCACACTTACTTTTGTGGAGAAAATCAGTCCTCTCGATCAATCTACCAATAAATGGATTCTAATAGCAGGTTGGGGATTTCTGGCTTCAACCCTACTGATCAACCTACTTTCCCACTATTTATCAAGTCGATTCAATGAGATGACTATTCAGAATTTGGACGAGGGGATGGTATATGAAAAACTCACTTGTAAAATAAAAGAGAGGAACAAGGTGATTTCAGTACTGAACATCATCTCAATTATTTCACTTGGAATTGGCATAGCAAGCATCTTAGTATTTGCAGCTATAAACGCATATAATCATGGCTAAAGAACACCGTCCACAACCAATTATCAAACCAGCCAATCCTGACAAAGGCAGCAAAGGCAGAACAATCCCTACTCCTCCGGCTAAACCTGCACCTCCGAAAAAGTAGCTAAACGGGTTCTTTCATTTGGCAATTATACTCCCCCCACTTCTTCACAGGCAATCTACTTCCAGCTTTTAGCACTCGCTGAATAAAATCGTCGCAGTCTGAATCGGTGAGTTGGCCAATTTTGACTGCTTGGCAGAGAAAATCGATGGTGGTGAGGTAGGTGATTTGGTGGACCTTGCAGAGTATCAGGCCCGATTTAAGTATTCTTTTCGAATGATTTCGGATCAATAATAGGAAGTACTGCTTGATGGAGGAATGTCCCTCTGAAAAAAGAGAACATCAGCCCTCGCATGGACGAGATCGTTACAGAATTCAGCGTCACCACAAAATCTTCAGGAAGATTTAGCTTATTGGTTTGCGGGTCGAAATAGTCATTAAGCTTTTCGACAAAGAAAATGCAGCTCCCTCGCAATTCACCAAATAAAGTTTCCTTGGACTCATTCCTGATTCCCACTTTACAGATTACAATCACCAGGTTATTTTCCAGATTTATCCGATGCTCAATTGCTAAATCGAATTGAAATTTTGGATTGGGAGGCAAAGGAGTTGTTGGAGCATTCAGACAAGAATCTAAAATTTCCATCCCCCTTATTTGAAAACCGATATTTTCTGCGTTCTGGACAGGCATATGCTTTAAGCTTGAAATTGAACCGTTTTGCTTTGCTCACTGACAAAGGTGGCCGTCAAAATTTCGTTGAAATAACTATTCTTCTCAGGCTTGTCAACCTCTTGGCTGATGTGCAGATGATATTCTACCACCACAGGATTCTTAACCTCCCGGTGAATCAGCTGAATGGATAAAGCCTTCTCTAATTCAACCAAAGTGTCGATCGTAAAATTATGAGTGCCTGATAGCCACTTGGTGATGATGGATGGATTATCCTTTCCCACAGCTTGAAGTAAATCCTTTTTTTTCCATTTTTTTACTTCCATTGCTTGCGCGATTTTAGCTGCAAGTTCCATTTTGGCATCTGTTTTGGCCTGGTTCAATGGGTCAATCTCGCTCAGAAGAGAGGCAAGTAGTGTATTTTTCCGTTCTTTCATAATTTAATTTCTACTCTTCAAAGATCAAATCACCTTCAAAATCCAGAAAATCTCTGGAGAATCTTATATCCTTTTCCCTAAGGGCTTTCATAATTTGTTGGGCTATTCCCCTCAGGCGATAATTCTCATCTTCTAATTTTTCGTCTTCCTGAAAGGCTCGTATCGACTTTGATTTGGGTCCTCCACCTCCAAGGATGATTAACTCATGCCCAAATCTGATACAGTATAAACGGAGATTGCTTCCCGGTTGATCATACAAGGCACAAATTCCATCTCCTGGCTTTCCTTCATTTAACTTGAAAAATCCTTCTCGTGCTCCAGTTTTGTTGGCAATGGTCCTTAATCTTGAAAGGATATCAAATATTTCATTTTTAAATGTATTTGAATTTTCACTTAGAAACCGCTCAAAAAGAGACTCATCTTCACCATCAAGTAGAATGCTGTAAATGGAAGCCTTTTTTCCGCTTAATTCTTCAATTTTAACTAGTTCGAATTGCATTTAAATGAAGAGGTTCAAAATTACATTATTTTACTTTAAAGTAAAATTTTAGCAGGAAAATGATTAGTACCTACTTAATGTGGTTAGGCTTTCGATCTTTTATCAAAAAAATCTATGAGCCAAACTGCACCTGAATGATTCAGTATGATTTTGCCATTCTTTTTCGTTCCTATCGATTCCCAAGACAGGTAAATTTAAGCCTAATGTTTTAGAAATATATTATGAAAAATTGAACTTCAAAACTTCATTCAGTTGACGTTTTTATTATTTCTTATAAATTTGTCAACCAAAGTAAATTAATAGATACACCAACTTGTAAATAGTTTGAAAAGTTTTTCTACTCGCCTCAAATCAGCCCGCCTGATGAATGGACTTTCTCTTCAGGGCTTGGCTGATAAAATTGATAATCGGATCACCAAGCAGTCCCTGAGCAAATACGAGTTGGGACAGGTTATTCCGGACAGTGAGATGATCGGAATTCTATCCGAAGCCCTGGGAGTACGACCGGATTACTTTTTCTCTGAACAGCAGCTAGAATTTGGTAACATTGAATTTCCAAAGCTGGAAAGCTATCCCGCCAAGGAGCGAAATCGAATCGTGGAGATTGCCAAGGACGAATTGGGGAGGTATCTGGAACTTGAGCAAATTCTGGGTATTGAGACTCGATTTGACAATCCGCTTAGCGGTATTCCCATTCAGTCTTTTGAAGATATTGATAAGGCAGCGCTAAAGCTCCGAGAGGCCTGGGGTTTGGGCACTGGACCGCTCTCGAACGTAATCGAACTTTTAGAAGATCATCATGTGAAGGTTTTGGAGATAGAGTCCACCGAGGAATTTGATGGCTTTTGTACTTGGGTGAATGGAAAAAATATTCCTTTAATAGTCCTTAATAAGACAAAGCTTAATGATGCTCCTGACCGAAAGCGATTTACCGCTTTGCACGAGTTGGCGCATCTGATTTTGGAGGTGAATCATCTTCCTGAAACCCAAAAGGAGAAGTTCTGCCATGCCTTTGCCACCGCGATGCTGATTCCCGAAGAACTGCTTCGAGTCGAGTTGGGAGGCAAGCGTAGCAAGCTTTCTTTCCATGAATTGGCCGCCATCAAGCAGCAGTATGGGATTTCCATGCAGGCCTTGGTTTATCGGGCAAAGAATCTAGGCTTGATCTCTGACAACTACTTCAGACAGTTTTATGCAATGTTTAATCAATTGGGCTATCGGAAAAACGAGCCGGTTGCTTATGAAGGGGCAGAGTATTCTAATCGCTTTTCCCAATTGCTTTTCAGGGCTTTGGCAGAGGATTTTATTTCCATGAGCAAAGCAGCGGCGCTGAAGAATCAGAAACTGGCGGAATTCAGAAAGGAAAACATGGTGATTTGATGCGAGTAGCAGTTACGGATGCCTGTATTTTCATCGACCTGATCGAGCTGGATATGATCACTTCGTTTTTCCAACTCGATCTTGAATTACACACCACTGTGGCCGTAATCAATGAACTCTATCCAGAACAAAAGCAAATTCTAGACGCCTACGAATCTATTGGCAAACTGCATATACACAATCTCCATGAGGATGACTTTCTGGAAATGGGAAAGATTGCTTTTCCCCGAGGGCTTTCACAAGAGGACCGTTCCGTTCTATATTTAGCCCAAAAACTCGGAGTAGCCATGGTCATTAGCAGCGATAAGCTAGTGCGAGACTTTGCAGGGAAACTCAACCTGCCATACCACGGGATTTTTTGGATTTGGGACCAATTGGTTTCAGGTGAATTAATTTCAAAACCCAAAGCACTGGATATTTTAAATAAGATGCCAAAAATCAACTTGCTGTATCAAGTAGCTGCAATGAAAAAGGAGATTGAGCGTAGAATTAACTATTTGAAAGATTAAAAAGGGCTTAAGCAAAAAAAAGCCTTGCATTTCTGAAAGGCTTTCGCTCCCCCTCTTGGGCTTCTCGATATCAATCGCTCCGCTCTTTCATCGGGACAGCCTGCCAGTCGCAGACCATAGCCGTCAGTTTAGCAAGCTAAAACCTTGTGGGTGAGTTTATTTATGAACAAAGCGTAGATCCCCATTGGGATCTTTCTTCCTTTTGCTCATATTTGTATAATGTTTTTTTAGTTTAAAAAGGCGGTTGGAATCACGGTCTACCGCCTTTTTTCTTCTTCTAATATACGGATTTTTGAGGGTTAAAAGATAGAAAATCAATGGTTTATACAGAAAAAAGACCAGATTTTAAAAGAAAAATTTCTCCTAAATTTCAACCCCAAATCCATCAATTCATTCGCCAAAGAAACCGGCTATTCGATCAGGAAATCGAAGCTCGATGGTTTCGGTTTCCTGTTGAGCCTCATGTTTTCTTATCAACGGGGGAAAGATTTCAGTCTCCTAGATATGGCTTCCTTTCTATTTCAGGAATTCGGGATTAACATCACCAAGCAGTCGCTTCATGAGTAGGTTTACTTCACCCGCTGTCGACTTTCTAAAAAGTGTCTTGACTGTCTTTTGACTCAAAAGATCAGCTATAGTGGCGAAAAGCAGGCACTCAAAACTCATTTCAACCGGATTCGGATTAAGGATTCCACCAAATTTGCCCTCCCAGATTCTTTTTCTGCAAAGTACAAAGGGTACGGAGGGGCGCTTCATCACTCTTCTTCGATGATCAGTGTCCAATATGAATATGATTTTCTCAGTGGGCAGAGTCTTGATCTCAGGCTTACTTCGGGGTGATGAATGATCAGTCTGACTCAGCCGATTTTACCCATGATATTCAGGAAAATGATCTTTTTCTCAGAGACATGGGCTATTGTACCCTGGGATTTCTTTCCAAGATTCACTCAGCCAAAGCCTACTTTATCAATCGGTTGACACCACAGGTTAATATTTATTCAGAACGGGACTCAAAAGATCCAGTGGAGATCAACTCCTACCTCAAGAAGCTCAAAAAAAATAAGTTGGAATATCTGGAAATGTCTGTTTTTCTGGGGAAAAAAGAAAGAGTTCCTGTTCGGATTGTGGTTTCGCTTGCCGATGAGACTACCTACGAGAAAAGACTCCGAAAAACCTCAAAACAGGCAAAATCTACGGGAAACAAGGTTTCGGACAAATTTAAGGCAAGGGCAAGGTTAAATATCATGATTACCAATGTTCCCGCTGAGATGCTGAAAGGAAAAGACATCAGGAAAGTATATTCCTTACGTTGGCAAATCGAGCTGATCTTCAAAACCTGGAAATCGCTGGTCACCATTGACGAGTTTAATACCAAAAAAATCCATCGGTTTGAATGCCAACTTTATGGAAAGTTGATCTGGATTATTCTTAATCTAAATATTTTCAATTGGTTACAAAATCAGGTATTACAAAAGAACAAGGTGTTATGCAGTGTTTGGAAATACTTCAGGCTGATCCAAAACATATCAAATCATCTAATCAATGCTTTGAAAAACCATAAAGAGTTGATATCCTTACTTGATCAACTCAAAGAATTTGCTCCTAAAATTTTATACCTAGAAAAGAAAAAAGGAAAACTAGCCTTAAATGAGATACTTAAAACCTTAACCTGACGGCTATGGCCAGTCGCAGACAGGGCTTCTCGCCCAGAAATGTATAAATGCAAAAAGCCGATAAAAATATCGGCTTTTCTAATTTAGCTCCCCCTCTTGGGCTCGAACCAAGGACCCCATGATTAACAGTCATGTGCTCTAACCAACTGAGCTAAGGAGGAATTTTTTCTGGTTGCGCCATCCCTTTCGGTTAACGTGTTGCAAATGTAGAGGCATCTTTGATTTTTTCCAAACCTAGAAATAAAAAATCTTTGATTTTTTAAGCCTATTGCCCTTTCTGATTCTTTCTCAGGGACTTATTTTTTTACTATTTCCTGTGTTGCTTTCCATTCCTATTAATGATAACAGGATTTGACAGAATTTTATCACTTTGAATCATCCAAATGCCATTTTCTTTTATTGGGGAGATGAGAAGGAATACTGAGACTACTGATTTACCCTAAACAAAAATAAAGAGTACGAGGAATTCGAATCGAAATTTGATAAATTGATATGGATATCCGTTTTCTTGCCAGTATTGATAAAAATATGGCTTATTGTATGCCAAAAGGATCAGAATCCGGTGACAATGCCTGAAAAAAGTTGACACATTTTGTTGGGACGATAAACCAAATAAGATGACAAAAAGATTTCAACTTAAAGCTCAGCGGATTTTCAGTGAGGATTTGCGTAGGCAGATTGTAGGTCAGATAGAACGGAAAGAGTTAACAGTTCTCCAGGCTGTTCGTGAGTACGGAATAGGCGGAAAACAGACTGTATATACTTGGCTTTACAAATATTCGACTACCTTGAAGAAGGGGACAAGAATGGTTATGGAAAAAGACAGTCAGGACAACAGGGTTCAGGTATTAAAAGGTAGGATCAAGGAGCTGGAAGCTGCTTTGGGACGTAAATCATTGGAGGCAGATCTGTACCGGATCATAGTAGAGCAGGCATCAGATGAATTTCGTGTGGATTTAAAAAAAAGTTTTGGCGACCCAGCATCAAAGTCTCAGAAAAAATGATCCATCCGTATTCTTTTGAGATCAGCTCAGCCTGTAAGATATTGGGTTACAGCCGTCAGTCCTATTATAAAGTTGCCGCTGGTAAGCCAGAAATTGAAGATGAGGTCATTCGGCTGGCAGAATTGAACCTGCGTAAAGTCCGTAAAACTTGTCCCAGCCAAGGCTGCCGGAGTATGTATGAAGAGTTTGGTGATCAATTGCCCATAGGAAGGGACAAAAGTATAGCGTTATTTATGGAGTTGGGTTACCGTGTCAAATATCCCAAACGTTATGGGAGAGCCACACAAACAGCTCACCGGGAGATTTCTAACCTGCTGGTTCAGAAAGATGTGAATGGAGTAAATCAAGTCTGGCAGGCAGATATGGCCCATTATCTATACGGAGACACTAAGCTTTACACGATCTATATCACCGATGTGTACAACCAAGAAATCGTAGGCTATGGAGCTTATGATTCCAATCATGCACTTAATTATAGAGCAGTGATGCGAAAAGCAATCAGCAGAGCCGTGGGCAATGGAGTAAAACTCAAAGGGATGATTCATCATAGCGATGGAGGCAAGCAGTATGAGAGCGAGGTATACAAGAAGTTGTGTAATCGACACGGAATTCTTCAAAGTATGTGCATGTACTCTTACGAGAACCCCTATGCAGAGAAAACAAACGATCTGATAAATAGTGGATACTTGAATTACTGGAAGCCAAAGAAACTTGAAGAATTGAGAAAATGTCAGAAAAAAGCAGTCGCTGACCACAACAAGAAAAGAAGAAAGAAAGTACTCAATGGACTTTCTCCCCTCCAATATAAATCAATGTTGCAAACTCAACCTTCAATGGCATATACCTTGAAATTGAAGCCCAGAAATCCTGAACAACCAAGAAAAAGAGTACCTCAAAATATAAACAAATTAACAGTTCACAAGACGGAATTGTGACAACCAAAATCAGGCAAGGTCACGGAAACTTCGGTCTTCTGTCATCGGTCTTCCAACCAGTCAAGCGAAGAAAATAAGGCAACTGGCATGATTGCGGATAATCAGATAATTTGATCTCAACCTGAAAAAAAACATCGCCATGCCTACTTATAATCTGACCATCAATGGGGAACAAAAATCGGTTGAAGCCCTGGAGGATATGCCCTTGCTTTGGGTAATTCGCGATTTGCTGGACCTGAAAGGAACCAAATTTGGCTGCGGTCAAGCGCTTTGCGGAGCCTGTACCGTTCACCTGGATGGCACTGCTATTCGCTCCTGCTCTTTGCCTATTTCTGAAGTAGGAAATGCCCAAATCACTACCATCGAAGGACTTTCAGAAAATGGAGATCATCCTTTGCAACAAGCCTGGGTTGAGCATATCGTACCCCAATGTGGCTATTGCCAAACCGGTCAGATCATGAATGCAGCTTCTCTGCTTCAATCGAATCCCAATCCTTCCGAAGAAGAAATCGAACAAAGTATGGCCGGAAATTTATGCCGCTGTGGAACCTACAATCGTATCAAAACAGCCATTCAGACTGCCGCCAAGAACTTATAATCATCCCTCCAAAACTCTACTCAGATGTTCCCCAAACTTCCTTTTCTCAAAAAGAACCCAAAAGACCAAAGTCAGGTTTTTATCCCCTCCAGAAGAGATTTTTTAAAACTCAGCACCCTAGCTACCGGTGGTTTTGTATTGGGTGTGAATTTCCAGTGTTCTGGTCCCAAGGGTGAGTCACTCACTTTTGCTCCCAATGCCTATATCTCCATCAGCTCAGATAATCAAGTCACTTTGGTGGCTCATAGATCTGAAATGGGAACTGGTATCCGAACTTCCCTTCCTCAGATTATGGCAGATGAATTGGGAGCTGACTGGTCAAGGATAAAGATTATCCAAGCAGAAGGAGACGAAGAAAAATATGGAAACCAAAATACGGATGGATCCTTTTCGGTTCGGATGTTTTACGAACCCATGCGTAAAGCCGGTGCTACAGCCAGAACCATGCTTATAGCTGCTGCATCCAACAAATGGGGAGTTGATCCAAAAGAATGTGATACTCAAAAGGGGAAAGTCTTTCACAGCGGGAGCGGAAAGGAAATTCCATTTGGGGATTTGGTAGAAAGCCTTCAGAATGCAAGTCTACCAGCCCCAGAATCCATTGAACTCCGGGAGTTTTCCAGTTACCAATTGATTGGAAAGGATGTGCCTATTTATGATCTAAAAGATATTACACGAGGCAAGGCCGTTTTCGGAGCGGATGTGAATCTGCCGGATATGAAAATCGCGGTAGTGCTCAGAGGCCCGGTCATTGGAGCAAAAGTAGTATCATTTTCGGATGGGAAAGCCTTGGCTGTACCGGGAGTAGAACAAGTAGTGAAGATTTCCGGTCCCAGTTTTCCCCCTGGTCTGGACAAGGCCTTGGAAGGTGTCGCTGTCATCGCCAGCAATACCTGGTCTGCTATCAAAGGTAGAGAGGCCTTGGAAGTAAGCTGGGATTTGGGTGAAAATCAAAATTACAATTCTGAGGCCCAGTTGGCGGAAATGGTAAAGAGCACCAGTCAAAATGGGAAAGTTAGAAGAGAAAGAGGGAATTTTGCTCAGGCAAAAAGTTCGGCAGCCAAAGTCATCGAGCGAACTTACGAAGCGCCCTTTTATGCTCATGCCACCCTTGAGCCTCCGGCGGCAATTGCCCATGTGAAATCTGACGGTTCCTGTGAAGTATGGTCACCATCACAGCATCCCCAGTGGGCGAGGGATGCTGTAGCTACGGCTCTGGATATAGATGCTTCCTTGGTAAAAGTAAATGTAACCCTTCTTGGAGGTGGTTTTGGACGTAAATCTAAGCCTGACTATGTGGTCGAAGCGGCTTTGCTCTCAAAGGCGGCCCAGGCACCCGTTCGGGTACAGTGGACTAGAGAAGATGATCTTCATTTTGATTTTTACCATTCCCACAGTGCTCAGCGGATTATCGCTTCCTTGGATTCTTCGAATGCCTTAACAGGGTGGAATCATCATACTGTTTTCCCTGCCATTGGTTCTACCGGTAGTAAGGATGAGTTGCATCCTTCAGATGGGGAGATGGGCCTAGGTTGTGTAGATTTTCCCTTTGATGTGCCAAATATTCGAATTGAATCTCATGAATCTACCGGGCATGTTCGGGTGGGTTGGCTTCGCTCTGTAAGTAATATCCATCATGCCTTTGCCATGCATTGTATGCTGGATGAATTGGCTGAAGCTAGAGGACTGGATCCGATTGAGCATGCTTTGTCTCTTTTGGGAGAAGACAGAGAGATTACTTTTCAAAGTGAAATGGTGGGAGGAGAATACGGGAATTATGGAGAGCCAATCGATGCTTATCCATGGAATACCGGAAGGATGAAAGCTGTGATCCGAGAAGTAGCAGAAAAATCTAACTGGAAGCAATCCATGGCAAATGGCAAAATCATGGGTTTTGCAGCGCATAAAAGCTTTTTGACCTATGTGGCCTGTGTGGTTAGCCTCGAAAAAGACAACTCGGGAAACCTTCGAGTAGAGGATGTCTATTACGCTGTGGATTGCGGTATTGCAGTAAATACCGATCGAGTTAGATCCCAATTTGAAGGAGGGTCACAGTTTGCCCATAGTTTGGCGACTACTTCTGCCATTACCTTTGAAAATGGAGTTGCGCAGCAGCATAATTTTGACACTTATAAAATTATCCGCATGCCGGAAGCTCCGCGAAACATCCACGTGCATATCATGGAAAGTATGGAGAAACCTACAGGGGTAGGAGAGCCGCCAGTTCCACCTTACATTCCTGCACTGGCCAATGCCATGTATCAAGCCAGTGGAAAGAGAATTTATAAATTACCTTTCCAGATTTAGGAGCGACGTAGGTTTGGGTGTGAATTATAGGATCATTGGTCCTTGGTGCTGAATTTTCGAGTGAGAGTTTTGATAAATTTGGTATTTCTAAATCGTAAGGCTGACCAGTCTTCATTGATGGCGATTTGCCTCACACCTTCGAAATCATACTTTCCTAATATTCCCCAGCCTGAATCTCTGTTGATTTTCACCTGGTATCTCTTGCTACTTCCTTTGGGATAGGCCATCCAAAGCAATTCGTCCTCTTGGGCTAATTTTTCCATTTCTGGAAAAACCCGCTCTATCTCTTCCTGACTTTTGACAAAAGCCAATAAAAATGCTGCTTTCTCATTTGCAGAAGCTAAATAGCCAGCAGCCATCCATTCCTGCTCTAACTTCTCAAGTTCTGAAGGAAGATTCCAAATCTTGATTTTCATCCCATCCTTCCAATTCATTTTCTTTAAAAGGGGATCCATCTTGACTTTTGACTTTGTTTCCTAACTAAAATACTGAATTCCCTGCTTTTTCCTGCCTTTTTGGCTAATTTCGATCTTTCTTATGGGTACACGCATTACTATTTTCTTTCTTTTTTTATTGGGATTAAGCCATAGCCTTTTCGCTCAGGAAATTCCTGTTTCTGAACGCTATTTTAGCATGGGTATTCCCGTAGACACATTAAAAAATCCCCGTTTGGAAGAAGTCAGCGGGATTGCATTTTCTCATATTCACCCTAATCTCATTTATGCTCATACCGATAGCGGGGGAGAGGCGGCAGTTTATATGTTGGATTCCCTAGGCAAAGAGATTGGAAAAATCATATTGAAAGGTCTCAAAAATAGGGACTGGGAAGATATTGCTGTTGGATTGGGGCCTGATGGAAAATCCTATATCTACATAGCTGAAATAGGAGATAATTTAGCTAGATATTCTTCTGTGTATGTTCATAGAATTCCAGAACCTAGAGTCATCCAATCTTTGATTGAGGAAAAGGCTGTCTCAGTAGAACTCAACTATCCTGGAGGAGCTAGGGATGCGGAAACCTTGATGCTCGATCCCTTGGATAAAAGACTGTATATAGTTTCCAAAAGGGATAAGAAGAACAATCTGTACAGTTTTTCCTGGGATCAATTTGGGAATAAGGAGGAAATTAAGTTAGACAAGCATCTGGAATTTCCTTTTTCATCCTCTGTGGCAGGAGATATTTCAAAAGATGGCTGTCAAATTTTGATTAAAAATTACTTTGCTGTCTATTATTGGATCAGAAAAGAAGGGGAGTCTTTAACTGAAACGCTGGCTAGAACTCCCATCAGTTTACCCTATGTTCCCGAGCCTCAAGGAGAGGCAATCGCATTTTCATCTTCCATGAAAAGCTACTTTACCATCAGTGAAAAGAGATTCAATATTCTCCCGGTTCTTTATCGATACCCTTCAAAAAAATAAGCCATGCAAACCACTTCTACAATTTTGATGGTGCGTCCCGCCAACTTTGGTTTCAATCCGG
The DNA here is from genome assembly GCF_019443765.1 of Algoriphagus sp. NBT04N3. NCBI lineage: Bacteria > Pseudomonadati > Bacteroidota > Cytophagia > Cytophagales > Cyclobacteriaceae > Algoriphagus > Algoriphagus sp. NBT04N3. The sequence goes on along the minus strand of NZ_CP048415.1, from coordinate 2,745,982 downwards.
AGACAGCTGAGAATAATTTCTATCAACAGCAAGATGGGCGAAGTTCTGAAGAAATCAAGGCCTTGGCTCAACAGGAGTTTGACAGCTTTGTTGCCTTATTGAAAGACCAGGGAATGAAGGTATTGGTCATAGAGGATACAGAAAAGCCAATTAAAACAGATGCTGTATTTCCCAACAACTGGTTTAGTACACATCCTGATGGGAAATTGATTCTCTATCCCATGTATTCTCCAAACCGCCGATTGGAGCGGAGGAAAGATTTGATAGAGCAATTGATGGGATTGGGATTTAAAGTGGATGAAATTATTGATTTAAGCTTTTTTGAGCAGGATGGACAGTTTTTGGAGGGAACGGGCAGCATGGTAATGGACCATGATTCAAAAATGATTTATGCCTGTTATTCTGAACGAACCCATAGAGTACCTTTAGATTATTTGGCGAAAATACTGGGCTATCAAGTGATTGCTTTTAAAGCTCAGCAGGAAATTGACGGAAAGATGAGCAGCCCTATTTATCATACCAATGTAATGATGCATATTGGCTCTGATTTGGCTGTGGTTTGTTTGGAAAGTATAGTCAAAGCTGCCGATAGAAGAAAAGTACAGGAGACTTTGACATCAGCAGGTAAAAAAGTGATTCCCATTACGGCCAAGCAGAAATTTAATTTTGCTGGAAATATGCTGGAAGTGGGAAATGATGGGGGAGAGAAGTTTACAGTTATGTCCCAAACGGCCTATGATTCTTTAAACGTGGGGCAAATTCAGCTAATTGAGAAATATACTACGATTATCAGTCCTCAGATTCCTACCATAGAAAAACTGGGTGGAGGAAGCGCTAGGTGTATGATTGCGGAGATTTTTTTACCAAAAAGTTAGAAAGAAGTGGTTTGGAGATGAGGAATTTTTTTTAACCACAGAGAGCAAGGAGGATAATAGGGGAATTTAAGATTTTTGATTTACGAAGGGCAGAGAAACTTTAAATGTTTTTCAGTCACTGAATCTTTTTTATTTCCCGCAGATTTCCACAGAAAAAGTCACAGATCTGCACAGATTTCCCAGAACAAATCAGATCAACTTCTTTGCGTCTTCCACTCTTTGCGGGAGGCAATTAAAACACAGAGAGCACGGAGGATACACGGAGAACCACGGAGTTTTAATGAAGAGTCTAATCGTTTTTGTCAGGCTGAGTGCCTACCTGACGGCGGGTTAGGTAGTCGAAAGTATTGTCAGCCTGAGTCTTAAATATTCTTCGAACATACAAAAAAAGGGATGACAGGATAATCCAAAATGGATTTGTCTGTTGTTATTTCACAATTGAAATCCTTTCCTTTTAGAAGAACTTAATTAGTGAGGGCGCGGTGGGCTGACGCAGCAGCGGGCCAGCGTCCGGCCAAGTGCGGTTGGAGCTTTGCTGCGTCTTGAATTTTTGGTTCTTTTGCTTCAAGGCAAAAGAACAAAGAGAAAAAAGAAAATGCTTAAAAGAAGTAGAAGGATTTAAAGTTAGCTGAAGCATGCTTTCCATAACAAAGAATTAAATTCCGAAATAAGTAAAATTTCAGAATTTAATTTAATCTGTCATTGGTAGCGGAGTCGAAGCCCTTTTCGCAAATCACTCCAAAACCGTCTTTGCCTCTTCCACTCTTTGCGGGAGATGAAAACTACATAGCCACAGTAGTAAACATAGATCTGGTTATTATGATGCCACTGGAATAAGAGTCCAATAACCAATAACTATTTACTAGTCTTAGGCTTAAAGCAACTTTTTGCCTTAAAGCAGGCAGAGACAACATAGCTTTATAAATACTTGGCCGCTTGAATCCTTTGCGGGAGAATTAAAATCTGCGCCGCTGCGTCGCTGCGAGCTTTTGTGAAGCTACCTAGATTAAGAGGCGAATCCTTTCAGATTTCTGACTTCAGCTTTTACACTTTTAAATCCCCGTGTAATTAAACGGCGTAATTTTCTTCAATTCCGCTTTTAATTCATCAGCAATAGGCAAGCCATCCACAAAATCCGCTATGGAAGATTGGGTGATTTTAGTATTGGTTCGGGTAAGATCTTTCAGTGCCTCATAAGGTTTTGGGAAGCCTTCTCTTCGAAGAATCGTTTGGATCGCTTCCGCAACTACTGCCCAGTTTTCTTCCAAATCAGCATCAATGGCAGCTCTATTCAGTTCCAATTTACCCAATCCCTTTTTCAAAGACTCCAAAGAAATTAGCATATGTGCCAATGGAACTCCGATTACCCTAAGTACCGTGCTATCTGTCAAATCACGCTGCAACCTGGAAATAGGAAGTTTGGCAGCTAAATGCTCCAGCAAAGCATTGGCAATTCCTAAATTACCCTCTGCGTTTTCAAAATCTATTGGATTGACCTTGTGTGGCATTGCAGAAGATCCTACTTCTCCAGCTTTGATTTTCTGCTTGAAATAATTCATGGCCACATATTGCCACACGTCTTTGGAAAGGTCCAGCAATACGGTATTGATTCTTTTTAAGCCATCAAATACAGCAGCCAAATTATCGTAATGCTCGATTTGAGTGGTAGGATAACTTCTTTCTAAGCCTAAATACTTGGATACGAAGTTGAATGCAAAGTCATTCCAAGCCAGTTCAGGATAGGCTACATGATGCGCATTCATATTTCCGGTTGCCCCACCAAATTTGGCAGAAAATGGAACCTGCTTTAATAGCTCCAATTGCTTTTCAACTCTGACAACAAATACCTCAATTTCCTTCCCCAAACGAGTAGGGGAAGCTGGCTGTCCATGGGTTTTGGCCAACATTGAAACATCCTTCCAGTCAGATACATAGCTCTTCAGCTTGGATAGAACCTTTTCCAATTCAGGATAAATCACCTGCTCCAATCCCTCTTTCAGCATCAATGGAGTTGCTGTATTGTTAATATCCTGAGAGGTGAGTCCAAAATGGATAAACTCCTTATATGCCTCTAGCCCCAAAGCATCAAATTTCTCTTTCAGAAAGTACTCTACAGCCTTCACATCATGGTTGGTCACCTTTTCAGTGTCCTTAATGCTTTGAGCATCTTTCTCTGAAAATTCAGTAACAATAGCCCGTAACTTGCTGAAAAATCCGTGATCAAATTCTTTCAACTGAGGTAGGGGTAATTCGCAAAGTGCGATGAAATATTCTACCTCTACATGCACTCGATATTTGATCAGGGCAAATTCTGAAAAATAAGCTCTCAAGGAAGCCGTTTTTCCAGCATATCTTCCATCTACTGAACTGACAGCGGTCAGGGCATTCAATTCCATGTCTGTTGGTTTTGGGGTTGTTCCAAAATTTTGAAGGCGCAATTTAGCTCATTACCTTCAAAATAGCCCTTCCTAATTTATAATTATCGAATTTCTCCAAACTTACTTTCACGATTTGGAGTTTTCTTAGTGAATTTCTCAGGGATTAGGACAATTATGATTCCTGAGCGTTTAATTTTGCACCCGAATACAAAGAATCCCCATCTCGAATGTTCAATTTATTTAAGAAGAAAAAAGAGGAAGTTAAAAAAACCAATTATCTCCCTCTGAAGGTACGTGAAGTTGTCAAGGAAACTCCCGATACAGTGAGTATTTATTTTGAGCAGCCAGAACCATTTCTGGATTACAAGCCGGGTCAGTTTTTGACTTTGGTCATGGACTTTGATGGAAAAGAGCAAAGAAGATCTTACAGTCTTTGCACCTCCCCATTTGTGGACCCCTTTCCAGGAATTTCTGTTAAAAGGGTCGATGGAGGACTTTTCTCCAATTATCTGAATGAAAAAGTAAACCCCGGTAAAACTATCAATGTGCTAAAGCCATTGGGGAATTTCACCACCGACTTTCATTCCAAAAATCAGAGACATTTTATCATGGTGGCTGGAGGCAGTGGGATCACGCCAATCATGGGTATTCTCAAATCTGTCTTAGTTAATGAGCCGAACTCCATCATCACGCTGATATATTGTAGCCGAAGTGAGGAGCAGATAATTTTCAAAAGACAATTGGACCTTTTGGAAAAAGCCAATCCGGATCGATTGAAAGTCATTCATAATCTGAGTCAACCTTCAGAAGAGTGGAAAGGTCCAAAAGGTAGATTGAACCCTGATTCTTTCAAGGAGTTTGTTTCCCAAGCGGAATACGAGCAGAGATATGAGGAGATTTATTTCCTTTGTGGGCCTGACGGAATCATGGATACGGCGGAGAATGTCTTGGAAGAACTTGGTATTCCTGAAGAGAGAATTCATAGAGAGAGCTTTTTCTCAGCGGCAGCACAACAGGCACATGATAATGCCATGGCTGGAATCAACTCCGGAATTCTCACCCGAGATGTGAAAATCATGTTGGAAGGGGAGGAGTTTGATGTGACCGTTAATCCTGAACAAACTGTCCTTGAAGCCGGACTGGAGCAGGGCTTGAATATGCCTTATTCTTGTCAGAGTGGCTTATGTACGGCTTGTAGAGGTAGACTTTTGAGTGGAAAGGTGAAGATGGATGAGGATGCAGGCTTGAGCGAGAAGGAAATAGCGGCTGGATATGTACTTTGCTGTGTGTCCCGACCACTGACTGATGATATCAAAATCACCATTGAATAAGCTAGCCTCTTGAACTACAATCAGCTTAAAAAAGACTATAAAGGCCTGGAAATATTGGTATTGATCCTGATGGTGATCAGCTTGCCATTATTTGGCTTTGTGTATTTGTATTATAATTCAGGTAATTTGAATTTTGACCTGCCTGAGCTTCCAGACTTTGTCAATGGCTTGCTGATTGGATTGGCTATAGGTTTACTGATTGGTCAATATGTCATATTTCATAGAAAACTGAAATTATCCTTTGAATATGAGGAGCTGTTTGATAAAGTTCAGATTTATATTCAGGCAACTAGGCAGCGATTTTATTTTTTGTTTTTGATTTCTATCCTCAGCACTATCGGCTTGCTATTCTATGAAAATGCGACTTATGTGGTGATTTTTGCTTTGACTTTGATTTTTTATTCCTTAGCCAAACCTACACCGGATAGAATAAAACGGCTTCTTAAACTGAATAAAGAGCAGGCTGAAATTGTGAGGCAGGCATCCAGGCCGGAGTAGGGGGGAAGTTAGAAATTTGAAGTGAGATGGCTGAAAATTGTCAATTCGAGCGAAACGATCTCATAATCTCTCGCGGAGCCGCAGTGGCGCGGCGGTATAAATCTCCCGCAAAGGATGGAAGAGGCAAAGAAAAGTTTGCAGTGGTAGTAGGCAGTAGGCAGTAGGCAGTCCCGTCACTGCGAACCCGTCACCTTTTTTTATCATGAAGATTAACTTTGAGTTTTTAGGTAATCCCAAATAAAGGGAAAGCTTTGGATCGGGTGAAGCAGTCTCATGATCTCTCGCGGAGCCGCAGCGGTATAAATCTCCCGCAAAGAATGAAAGAGGCAAAGAAAAGTAGGCAGTGGCAGTAGGCAGTCCCGTCACTGCGAACCCGTCACCTTTTTTTATCATGAAGATTAACTTTTAGTTTTTAGGTAATCCCAAATAAAGGGAAAGCTTTGGATCTGGTGAAGCAGTCTCATGATCTCTCGCGAGGAACGAAGCGGTCTCACAAAGGCTGAAATTTAAAGTGAGAAGTCTGAAAAGTTTACAAGAAGCAATGCCGTAACTCCGGACCTACCTTAATTGGATTAGATGTTGAGCTCCAAAGGAGCGACAGATATTTTAGCCGTGGGTTTTAACCCACGGATTAAAATCGAAATTTTGAACAGCGCTGGCCCTAAAGCCAATTTTGAAGAAGATGTTTTTTGCCAGCAAGACGGAGAAGGGATATTTTTCAATTTGGTGAGGCCTATCTCCCGATGTTTATTTAGTCTCAAAGTTTATAGTTCGTGACAAAGGCTTCGACTCTCTAACTAGCCGTCAGCCAGGCGATCAGCCAGACAAAAGCTATAGGTCTTCTCATTAAAACTCCGTGGTTCTCCATGTAATTTTCAGTGCCCTATGTGGTTAAATTAATCATGGCGAAATTTTACCCAATCATTAAAAGTGAACCTCAGAGCATAAAAAAAGGACTGAATCTCAGTCCTCTTTATGATTAAAAATCCTATAAACATCAATTCTCAATGGTAATATTCCCGGAGCTAATCTGACCTTTGATAGTCGAGGAGGCTCCGTTATTGATTTCCAAAGTCTTTCCCTTACTGCTTTTTCCCACCTTTAAATTCCCTGAAGAGGCCTTCAATTCATAATTGTATGCATTCAGATTTGATGGTGTCTGTACTCTAAAATTACCGGAAGTGCCCGAAAAAGAGGTATTCGGTCCGAGCCCTGCATTCTCCGCACGGATATTTCCTGAGGTAAACTTCAAAGCTCCTAACTGACCTACATTGGATAGTTTGGCGTTTCCTGATGTAAGACTTACGCTTAATTCTCCTTCCACATTATTTGCGTCTAATGAACCGCTGGTGGACTTGTATTGCAAATCTCCTTTTACATTGAAAATATCTGCATTTCCGGAAGTCATACCGGCCAATACATTGCCATTCACCCCATCAACCCTGATATTTCCTGATGTAGCATTGACCATTAGATCTCCTCTGATTTGATTTGCCTGAATTTTGCCTGAGCTTACTTTGAGGCTAGTTTCATCAGAGCTTACGCGACTTACCTGCAAATCCCCGGAACTGTTTCGGATTGATAATTTGATGGATTCAGGCCCTGACATCTTGATCCAGCCTTTGGATTTGCTATTCCATGAATTCATCTGGGAAGATCTTTTGTAGGAAATCTTCAAAACATCACCAATTGTCACGAATACGATGTCTTGATTTTCATTTTCTGATTCTAGATAAGCTTCTACATCTACGGATGAAGAGCTTCCTCCATCATAGCTGACATCCAGCCAGCCTCCTTCTACTTCAATGGATCGGATCCCAGGGTAGGATTTCTGGGTGTCTACCAACACTTTCTGAGCAAAAGCATAGCTCTGCACCAATAAGAGTGCAAACAATAGATAAAGTCGGGTTAAGCTTTTCATGAGTTGAAGTTTTTAAGTTTTAATAAAGGATTGCGTGCAGCTTAATTGATGATAATTCCAAAGCTGATAGCATTTGTTTCAGGACCTCTGCCTTCTTCGAAAAAGGAATTCAAGTCATAATTGAAATACAAGTCAAAGTCTCCAATTCCAATTTCTGCACGAGCTCCATATCTGAGGTTATTTGCATAAAGATTGGACTTTTCGAAAATTTTATTTTTGTCTCCATCATTGTCCTCATAGACGAATTTCCCTCTGCCACCAATTCGTAAACCAGCATATCCTCCAAGTCCGATTCTTACTTTTTGATTGCTGGTCATCAAAGTAGGAACCAAGGAAAGATTTGCATAGGATGCTGATAACTTGGATTTGGTGCCTACGCCGTTTGTAAACTCATTGAACTCTATTCCGTTAGGAGATTTTTCAATGATGAGGTTTCGGTTTTCCAGTTTGTAATTATACCAAGAAACGCCTATTCCGGTTTTTAGGTGAAAGTTTTTAGCCGCTTTCCAATCTCCAACCCAGTTGAGTCCTACATTCCAGGAACCCCAAGCTTTGGTAGCGGGAAGATCATCTGAGGGAGTCCAAACATTAATACCCAGATCAATATTCAAATCCGAGTCAAACTTGGAAGGCTTAGGCTTTACATAGGTTTTGGTTTCTTGGTCATTTTCAAAATTCCACTCTTTGGTACCATCCTCAAATTTATTCATGGTCCATTCCATTCCAAGCATGGAAAATTCTTTGGTTTTAACAATGGATTTTGATTCGGTTTCTTGGGCAAAGGCCCAGCCAGATGCCATGAAAATGGCAAGTATTGTAGCTAGAAAATTTTTCATAATAAGTAGTTGGTTAGGTAATTGGGGGAGATGACTCTCCCCCTGATTAAAAGACTATTCCGAATGAAATTGGATTCAGTTCAGGACCTTTTTGATCCTGGAAAAGCGTATTTAAGTCGTAAGTGGTAAAGAAAGTTACTCTTCCTACACCGATCTCTCCCCGGATACCGTATCGGAAGTTTTGAAGGTAAAGACCGGTATCCTGTTTGTCTTTTTTCCTTCCCGAACCGTCAAGCTCTCGGTAAATGAATTTAGATCTACCTCCTAATCTATAGCCTGCATAAGGTCCTGCAGCAATGCGTAGTCCTTTTTTGCCATTGTCATTCATTTTTCCAAAATCCAGCTCCAGCATGGTCATGGCTGTGATATAGGATGCAGAGATCTTGCTTTTGAATCCATCCACATCATTTCTCTGAATAAATTCAATCATTTCATCCCCGCGAACTGCCTGGAAGTCCTTGTTTTCAAACTTGAAATTGTAGAATTGAAAACCTAATCCGAAATCCCAGTAGAAACCTTTTGAAATTCGCTGGGCAGCCATCCAGTTCAAACCCACATTCCAGCTTCCCCAACCTTTGACTGCATAGGGATTGTCAGATGTTGGAAACCCTCCTTCTGGGCTGAGATAGTTGCTGACACCGAGATCAATGTTAAAGTTGGTTTTGAAAGAAGGGTCAACTGTTTTCTTAGCTCCGGATTCAATTTTCACCTTGGTATTTTGGCCAGATTCATCTACAAGTACCCTCATCCGTCCGATGTTTACTTCAGTTTCAGCACCTTCTTCTCTAACTTTCACCACATCTTTGGTGCTGCCGTCTTTTTTCTGGATCTGAACGATGGTTAATTCTCCGGTCTCTTTGTTTTCCTGCAAGTCCAAGCTTTTGATGATTTCATCAATGTTCATCATTTTAAGCTTTTCGAAGTCTTCTTTGCTTTCTACAATGATGACTACCTTTCCAGATTTTCCGAATTCTACGATGACAGAGTCCTTATTGATTTCTGTATCAAGGGATGGCAGTTTAGCTGCAAAAGCGACTTGAACCATGGCCATCAGGCAAAATAATAGCAGATACTTTTTCATAGTTTTATTGTCTTTAAGCGATCTTTTGGATTCTCGGTACCGCTGCCTGATGCAGCGGCTTTGTTTCCGAGGACTCCATTGCTCTTTGTTAAATAATAGGTTGGTTTTTAATTATGGCTTTTCGGTCACTTTTTCTTTTTTGCTCGTTAGGGAGGTGAATAAGCTGTTTTTGGCATCTTGTAAGGTGGCAAATCCTTCATCCACTTTTCCCAATATTCCTTCTACCTGATCTACTTTTTTTCCGATTCCGGAAATCAGGTTTTTGTCTTCTTTAATTCCATTAGACACAATGGTCACTTTATAAGCAGGAGCTTCCTCAGTAGTAGGTTGAAGTTCTGCTACAGTTGCATTCAGATCTAAAGGTTTGATTTGGGGAATATCAGCCTCCAAACCTTTTAATGGTTCAGTAATTGGCTTTTCAATGATTGCTTCTCTTTCAGGAGCAGTTTCGTTTTGAGCGATCAATTGCTTGTTGGGTTCTAATTGCTTCTGATAAGATGAATTATTTTTCTTTTTGGGTTGAGCCTCTCTTTTAGGACTTTTATCAATTTTAGCTGACTCTTTTTCTTCAATGATTTCAATCGGATTCTCAGTCGTTTCAATCTCGACTGGAAATTGGTTAGTTGTTTCCTCTTCATTTGAAGAAGATTCCACTTTTTCCGCCAGAATTTCTTCTTCTAAGGGATTTTGAGCTGGCCAGAACAGAGAACCCACCGTAAATAAGAGAAGGATTGCTGCTGCAGCAGCCCACCAATAGGTAGAAAGCTTGGTTTTGCTTTGAGGGAGCTGGTTTTCCAGTCTCTCCCAAGCTAGCTTACTCGGTTTCACCTGGTGATTTTCCAGTTTATCCCGAAATAGCTGATCCATATTTTCTGTTTTCTTAGCCATTGATTCTCCTTTCTTTGAGTTGTTGGGTGGCAATTTTTTCTTTCAACACATTCCTTGCTCTATTCAGTTGTGACTTGGAAGTACTTTCACTGATGCCTAGCAGCTCGGCAATTTCCTGATGTGCATAGCCCTCAATTGCATAAAGGTTGAAGACGGTTCGATAACCTACCGGTAGGCTTTCTACTAATTCCATCAGATCTTGAGCTTCCAGATGTTTGGTTTCATAATGGTGATGTTCGTACTCCACATCCTCTTCCACATGAACTTCCATCATCAGATGACGATTGCTTCTCAAAGTCATCAAAGCCTGAGTGACTACAATTCGCTTCATCCAACCTTCAAAACTTCCCTTGGCTTGATACTGGGGTAGTTTTTCGAATATCTTCATAAAGCTCTCTATCATCACATCTTCGGCATGTTCCCGATTTTTAAGATATCGGATGCAGATGGCCAGAAACTTTCCGGAGTACACATCATAAAGATGTCGCTGGGCTGACCGATCACCCTTGAGGCATGCTTTAATCAATGTTGGTTCGTCTGAAAAGTTGGTTCTGCTGAACATTCCAAATAGCTTTCAAATAGGTAGATGTAGAGATGTTAAAAAACGTTGCATCAAGTTTGAAAAAAAATCAGATTTTTTTCGATTTATGTTTAAAAATATGATTTACAGTTAGTTATAAAATTGACCCAAACGATCAACGTTATTTAGGGATATACACCTTTCAGACTTCTGATTTTATATTTCAGGCTTCTCGGCTCTCGCTTCTCGCTTCTCGCCTCTACTATTTCAGACTTCTAACTTCAAATTTCTTACTTCAAAAAACTGCTTTATAATTAATCACAATGTCCAGCAAGGTCCATTCTCCTTTTTTTACGGTAACAGGCTGAATATTTCCATCCCCATCAAAAATATTAGCAAAGAGGCCATCTTCTTCCCGTGTGAAGATGGAATATCGACCTGGAGCCAACTCCAGTAGGTAGCGTCCTTCTTCATCGGTAGTTACCGTGGTGATTGGTTCTCCAGAAATGGATTGAAATAGGGTTCCTTCCACTTTGGCATCAGCCAAATTTGTCAGTGGATAAATAATCAAGGTTCTTTGTACCGGGACGCCTTTGGGATTTACTTCGGGTTTTTCGCCGTCTTCTACAATCATGGGCATTTGATTCCCTTCCAACCAAGTCACTTTTCCTGTGATTCCCTCACCCTCTGGTTTGATGGGTTTGCAAAATGCAAGTATTACTAAAAGCATGATAAAAAGGCTGGATAACATTTTATTTTTCATCTTTCTATGATTTGTTTCTCAAAGGTCACTACCTGTCCCGAAAATCGGGATGGAATCCCTGCCTTCGGCAGATCGCATATTTTCACCGATAAATCGGAGTATCCCAGTGTTTATCGACTCCAGCATGCTCGATTTCATCAGATTAAAATTGTTTTTTATGGATACCCGCTTTCTTACAAGTAACAATAAAATATGGCTTATTGTCAGCTAAATGGATCAGAATCCCGAAGCTTCGGTCACCGGTCTTCCAACTGTCAAGCAAAGAAAATATGTTAAGTGGCAAGATTGCGGATAATGATATAGGTTTAAATGCCTTCAAACAAAACTACAGATTCCAGATAATTCGGTATAGTTGTATTCCAGCTATATTCATTTTTCAATTTATCAGCCAAAACTTCAGCACTTTTCTCTTCCCCATGAATTATAAAGGTCATTTTGGGTCTTTCTGTGAATCCCTCGGCCCATTCCATGAGTTCTTCCTGGTCGGCATGTGCAGATAACCCGTCGATCTGGTAAACTTTTGCATTGACCGGAACCTGATTTCCGTAAATGGTGATGTATTTTTCTCCTTCTACCAATCTTCTTCCCCTTGTTCCTTCCGCCTGAAACCCTACAAAAATGACCCCATTTCTCTCATGAGGTAGATGGTGGAATAAATGGTGTAAAACCCTTCCACCAGTAGCCATTCCGGAAGCGGAAACGATAATGGCATTGCCTCTGTATTCATTGAGAGACACAGATTGCTCTTGTTTTTGGAAGTAGCGTAACTGCCTGTGATTAAAAGGATGCTGATCCTCTTCCAATGCAGCAGTTAATTGATGGTCTGTGGAAAAATCCAGGTAGAGTTTGGTGGCATCAATAGCCATGGGTGAGTCCAGGAAAATCGGAACCTTTGGAATTTTTCCTTTTTCCATCAATTTAAACAGGTAATACAGAACTAACTGGGTTCGACCTACAGCAAATGAAGGGATAATAACCAATCCACCGCGATCAAAAGTATCACGAATTGCCGACCCTAATTCTTCTTCAGGCTTGACCTTAGGTGCTATCCTATCCCCATAAGTTGATTCTATCCAGAGAATATCGGCTTTAGGGATGAGTGTAGGAGGGAAAAGCAGTGGATCATGAAAGCGTCCTAAATCTCCGGAGAACACCAATCTTTTCTCCTGACTAGTCCCCTTGATGAGGATTTTGGTAATTGCTGCGCCTAATATATGACCAGCATGAAAATAGGTGACCTTCGCTTTGGGATGAATTTCAAAAGGTTGGTCAAAGGGCATAGGTACCAAAAGTGGAAATACGGCCTCAGCATCCTCTACAGTATACAGGGGTTGTGGGTTTTCATGTCTGGAATAGCCCTTTTTTCTGGCAAATTCCGCTTCTTCTTCCTGCAATTTCCCGGAATCCAGTAAAAGGATTTTAATTAACTCTGAGGAAGCCTCAGTACAATAGATTGGACCTTTAAATCCTTGCTTGACCAGTCTAGGGAGGTAGCCTACATGATCCAAATGAGCATGGCTGATAACTACCGCCTCGAGTTGCTCCAAAGGCATGGGGAATTTATCCCAATTTCTTTCCCGAAGTTCTCTTCTTCCCTGAAAGAGACCACAGTCCACCAAAAATTCAAATTCTCCTAAATCAATTAAATATTTTGAGCCGGTAACGGATCCGGCACCTCCCAAAAATTTTACGGTTACATCCATGGGTTGATTATTTAGTTGTGAGAAGTTACAAAAAAAAGAGGCATCTGTGGGGATGCCTCTCTTAAATAATTAATGATTTTATTCATTTTTTTGCATAAACTTTGCTTTGGAAATGCTATCCAATTTTGCCCGGGTCAGGGAGTCAGCTACTTGCTTTTCTTCCTCAAATAACTCGTCCTCTGACTCATTATTTTCATTGCAGGTAAGGCAGACAAGTCCAGCTTCATTAAATGCCCAAACTGTATTGGACCTTACATCTGAGGATCTATAGCCATTTCTGTTTATAGTATTTCTGATGATTTCCAAAATGGATCTCTCGATAATAAATGGCTTATCATAAGGGATTTTCAATACTAGCCTTAATTTTTGATCTCTGAATTTATCCAAATTGCTGATGTCAAATCCCTCACTGAAAGTTAAAACTGAATCCATAACCTGCACTTGGTAAGGAAAGGCTTTTGCATTTTCCATTGCCTCTGCTTTCGTTCTTCCACGCGAGAAATACTCTTGATCCAACACCAGAAGAGAATCAGAAGTGCCTTCCAATCTTAGGGAAACTTCATTGAAAGTTGCCTCTTCACTTAAGGGATCAAGTTGAAGGATTAAAATTCCCGGACTTGGATTCAAAGTTTCAGAAGTTTTATACTTGTTCTCTTCTTTGAATTGAGCAACAATTCTAGGGATTTGGAAGGCACATACTCCAACGCAGAATATCCAAGCCGCAAAGGCTACCAATCCAAATCTGTTTCCAATCAGATTCTTTTTCACCAAGACACTCAGGCCTGAAAGGATCAGAAGAATACCTGGAATAATCAGAAGAAAAGATGCGCCCACAACCAACCATACAGGAATTACATTGGAGATCAATTCTATGGGAAGATTATCCATCATGATCTGATATTCATCTGTGGTGAATACTCCCAGATACACTGACAAGGCAATGATAGGAGCAATAGTCAGGGATAATCCTATGAAGAATACGATCAAACCGAAAATCACACGGATCACAGCCAGAAAGAATAATCCCAAAGGACCTAAAGCTTTGCCCAGGGCATCAATCACTTGGCCTAACACACGAAATGGCGCCAAAAGAATCTTTCTGGTTTGAGATTCAGGTTTGGGTGGCTGCGGGTTCAGGTTTTCCTTTAGTGTAGAATCAATGTTATCCAAAGTAATTTCTCCACCTTTCATCCTGATTCTTTCAGTGATCGATGTTGCTACTGGAGTAATGATCCATAGAATCAAATAAATCAATACGCCAGATCCTCCTGCCAAGGTTAGGACTACAAAAGCCAATCTAGTCCAGATAACTTCTACGCCAAAGTAGGCTGCCAATCCACTGGCTACCCCACCCAAAGCTTTATCATCGGGGTTTCTATAGAGTTTTTTGATGTTTTTATCTTCCTCTACATCATAGGAAACTGGGAGGATAATCCACAATACTATGTAGGCAACAATGGCGAAAAAGCCCAGACCTAAGTTAAATCTGAAATTATCCCATGGGAAAATATCAAAGGCATCGAATCTTAAATTAAGATTTCCTGAAAACAGCAAAAGGATAGCTATCAATCGAGTCCAAAGGGGGTCGATTGAGAAATAATTTGCTAATCCGGCGCAAACTCCACCCAAAATTTTCTTGGGCTCATTTCTCATGAGTTTCTTATAGCCTTTCTTTTCTGCATTCGGAGGAGTTACATATTTGTAAAAATCCTCCTGCTTGGAAGATTCCTTTTCCTCATCTGTTTCTTCCAATGTTTCCTCCACTGATACGAAATCAGCTATAGTTCCCATTTTTTCGATGAGTTTATCTACGTTCTCCGCCGTGATTACCTGCTTGTTGTTTTTCAGGTTGCTTAAGAAAATCTCCGCGATTCGGTTTTCTATATCCGAGATGATTTCCTGATTGTCTTTGTAAGAAGAGAAATGTTTATTGATTGCATCCAGGTATTTTCTGAGCGTATCATATCCGTCTTCTTCTATGTGGAAAAGGATTCCACTAATATTGATGCTGATGGTCTTTTTCATTGTCTTTTCAATTTAGGGTCTGCTGATCGGTGCAAAACTTTAATCAATTCTTGGAGGTGATTTCTTGGGTTGAATTGACTAGAGATGCCCAAGTTTCGGTGAGTGTTTGGAGAAAGTCTTTTCCTTTTTCTGTAATGGAATAATACTTTCTGGGCGGGCCGGACTCTGACTCCACCCAACGATACTCTACCAAAGCAGCAGTTTTGAGCCGATTGAGTAGGGGATACAAGGTTCCTTCCACCACGATCATTTGAGCTTGGGTAAGCTCATCGATCAGGTCAGAAGTGTAAACTTCCCCTCTGGAAATTATATGAAGAACACATAACTCCAGAAGTCCCTTTCGCATTTGAATTTGTGTGTTGGCGACGTTCATGATTAGTGGTTTTTTTCGGGAATTCATTCTCCCGACACTTTTATATGAATGAAAAATGATACCAATCTTTTCTAAGCTACCTTGTATAACCTAATTCCTTGCTTTATTGATGCCCTAGGTGATGCATTATTGAAATAAAACATCGATTTTGAGCTGTATAAGCAAATTTTGAATTAATTTTTTAAGTTGAAAAAAATAAATTATTTTCGGACGATGATTTTAAGATTATTTGATTTGTTAATATGCGTACATTTATGTGTCCGACTGCGAACAGATACAGGACATTTGTATGCTTATTTTCCAGGACTATAAGCTTCTAAAAGAATTTGGTTATTTTGGGATTGTGAAAGGAGATAGTACTATTCAATTTATTTTTTTCTTCCTGCTTCTGGCAATCAGTTGTCAGAGTGAAATGGCGTTCTCCCAAGACCTCACCCCCAAATATTCCAATGAATTTTTGAACATAGGAGTAGGAGCCAGAGCATTGGGCATGGGTGGAGCACAAGTGTCTGCCACTAGAGATGTGACAGCAGCTTATTGGAATCCCGCAGGATTGATGGGTGTCACTCATCAATATGAGGCTATGCTCATGCATGCTGAATATTTTGCAGGAATTGCCCAATATGATTATCTGGCTTTCACAACACCCCTCAAGAATGATAGTCAATTAGCAATTTCTTTGATCAGGTTTGGAGTGGATGATATTCCTGATACCCGATTTCTTTATGATGCTAATGGGGCGCTGAATTATAATAATATTCAGTTTTTTAATGCGGCGGATTATGCTTTGCTCCTGACTTATGCGAGGGATTTATCTGATCATTTCAAAGTCGGCGCCAATGCAAAAGTGATTCATAGAAATGTAGGAAAATTCGCAAATGCCTGGGGCTTTGGTTTGGATTTGGGTGGAATGTATGTGAAAAAGAACCTGACTTTAGGTTTAATGCTGAGGGATATCACTACGACATTTAATGCCTGGTCCCATAATGCGGAATTGGTGAGAGACATTTACTCCCAGACTAATAATGAGATTCCTGTGAATTCAGTCGAGCTTACCTTGCCTCGAGCAATTAGTAGCTTTACCTATAGTTTTGCAGTTGGGAAACAGTTCAGTCTCTTAACTGCCGTGGATTTGGATATGACCTTTGATGGGCAGAGAAATACGCTAATCTCTACCTCTCTTTTGAGCATAGATCCAAAGATGGGTTTGGAATTAGGCTATAAAAAGCTGGCCTTCTTGCGAGCGGGTGTCAGCAACTTTCAGTATATCAAAGATTTTGATGGCGAAAAGTCTATGAGTATGATGCCAAGTGCAGGTTTGGGAGTTTTGCTGAGTGAAAAATTCCAAATTGACTATGCGCTTTCTGATATAGGAAATGTTTCAGAGACACCTTATTCCCATGTGTTTTCCGTAAAAGTTTCCCTGGAAAAAATGAAGGACGATTTTCGAAAATTTAAAGGATGGACCTATTGAAAAAGCTGTTCCTTACATATCTCCTGAGTTGCCTGGCATTGGGACTTTTTGCGCAGCAGGGTGTCTGGTACTCCTATGATCAAGTCTATTATAAGATTCCGACTGCAAAGGATGGGATTTACAGAATCAGCCCTGCAACACTTCAAAGTGCAGGAATAAATCTTAGCACCACAGACCCACGAAATATTCGGATGTTTCATCGTGGAAAAGAAGTGGCAATTTATATAGAAGGTGAGCAGGACGGAAGACTCAATGAGGGAGACTATATTGATTTTTATGGGATTAGAAATGATGCTAAGCTAGACTCCATCCTTTATAGAGACGTCAAGCCTATCCCTAATCCGTATTTTAATACCCATACCGATACTACCGCTTACTTTTTGACTGTTGCTAATTCACCAGGTAAGCGAATGGCTGTAAGGGGAACTCCAGCAGCAACTGCCCCACAGATTCAGTCTTATCAATCTGAAAGACTTCAGGTATTTAGCGATCAGTATTCTCTTGGAATCAGTTATACCTTGGGCTTTCGCCTTTCTAGCTATGATCAGGGTCAAGGCTGGATGAGTTCAGTGATTTCAAAAGGAGCTACCCGCCAGGTTCCTTTTGGGGAATTAGGCGTCCCAGCATCATCAGGAGATCCTTATTTGGAAATTGGTTTGACAGGAAGATCGGCAAATGCTCATCGGGCCAGAATAACGGCTGGAGTTAGCGGGACCAGTCAGAGGCAGGTTGGGGTTCAGGACTTTTCTGGTTTTAATACTGTTTTTGCCAGAATTCCACTCAGAATGACGGATTTCAATGCCAACGGGAGTATCGTAATTTCCGTAACTCCGATTGGTCCTGAAGCTGCGGATAATATATCTATTACTTATGCTAAAATCCGCTATTCCAAAAATAAAGGAACTGGTGATTTTGGATCAGAGTTGCTAATCAATCCTGCAGGGAATCAACAGATTCAATATTCTTCTATTGCCGGGAATTATGCGGCAGTTGAAATATCAGATCCTTCTAATCCGGTACGGGTTTCCTTATCGAAAAATTCAGGAAATCTGAGCTTACAAGCTGCTGTAGAAGGAAAAGAAAGTAAAATCTGGCTTGAAAATGAAGATGTAATCCAGAAAGTAACTGAGGTAAAACCTATCAAATTCAGAGACTACCTAGGCCAAGCCGCTGATTATATTTTGGTAGGAAGTAAAGCTTTACAAAGACCTTCCAAGAATTTTCAAAATCCCTTAAAAGCATATGCGGAACATAGAGCTTCCCCTCAAGGCGGTGCTTATGATACCCTAACCTTAATCATGGAGGATATCTACGATCAATTTGGTTATGGTGAAAGATCTCCGATTGCACTTTATGAATTTTTGAAGGCCTATTATCCTGTACATAAACCTACCCATATCTTGATGGCGGGAAGAGGTTTGGCTATCTACAGTACTGCTCGTGTGGGTGGTATTACCTATTTCTATCGAAATAATCCGGCAGTGTTTACTCAGCAAGATTTAGTGCCGGTAGGTGGTTATCCTTTTTCTGATGTGGTCTTTACACTCAATTTAGATCCAGCTAACCCTGAGCTACCGGCCATGGCAATTGGGAGAATACCTGCGAAGGACTCTCAACAGCTGGAAGATTATTTTTATAAAGCGATTGAAAAGGACTTGCTGGGCTTGGAGGCTCCATGGCAAAAAGAAATCCTTCATTTGGGTGGAGGGGTCTCTGAGTTCGAATTGAACCGATATTTTAATTTTTTGAACGGGTTTAAAGGAATTGCTGAAGGACCATTTCTAGGAGGAAATGTGACCACTTATAGAAAGCGATCCAATAGTGTGGTAGAGGTTATAGATATCACAGGAGATTTGAATGAGGGAAGGTCTTTGGTGACTTTCTTTGGACATGGATCTCCGACTATTTTGGATATTGATATCGGTTTCGCTTCTGACCCAACAATCAATTATCAGAATAAAGGAAAATATCCTGTAATGCTGTTTAATGGCTGTGATTACGGTAGCGCCTTTGGCACCAATTATACTCAGGGTGAAGATTGGGTCATCACTCCTAATAAAGGAGCTTCTAATATCATGGCGAATTCAGCCATTGGGGTAGATGTGTATTTAAGAAGGTATTCTGATGCCTTTTATTTGAATGCCTTTGCCGACAGTACCAAGATCTACCGTTCTGTAGGAGAAATAAAAATGGAGGCGGAAAGGTTTTTTGTGAGCAGGTACGGTACAGCTCCGCTAAACTATTCTCACATGGAACAAATGATTCTAATGGGAGATCCAGCAGTGCGCTTATTTCCGGCGGATAAACCTGATTATTTTGTCACAGAATCTGAAGCTAGGATTGAAAGTTTTGACGATGATCCCATCTCAGCTCTTTCAGATAGTCTGAAATTGAATTTTGTATTAAGAAATATAGGAATCGTTGGTTTCGATTCCATTTCTTATCAAGTTCGAAGAAGACTTCCCTCCGGAGAAGAAATTACCTATCCAATAGTAAAAACTTCAGCTGTCAGTAGGGTGGATAGTCTTTCCTTTTCTATTCCTAACATAGGGGTTGCATCAGCTGGAGAAAACACAATTATCTTAGAAATTAATCCTTCCAGAGAAGTGGAGGAAATGTCTTTTTCCAATAATCAGATTTCCATTTCTCAATTTGTTCCTTTGAGTGGAACCCTCAATCTATACCCTCTGGAATATGGGATTGTCAATCAAAAATCCATTGATTTAATCACACAGTTGCCTGGTAATAATCCTACCGACCGGACCGTAATCATGCAAATGGATACGACTTCCAATTTCAACTCAGCTTACCGCAAAGAGATTAGATTGAGTTCTAAAGGTTTGGCAACTTGGAAAGTTGACCTTTTGCCGGGTACTGATTCAGTCACTTATTTTTGGAGAACAAAATTCCAAGAGCCACGACCGGGAGAAACCGATTCTTGGAGCAGCTCCAGCTTTTCCTTTATTCCAAATGGGCCAGAAGGCTGGACGCAAAGAACCTTCCAGCAAATCGCAGAAAACCAGTTGAGTAATCTAAACATCGATGAAGCTGAAAGAAAATTGGTTTACAAGGATGTAAATCTTGGAGTAGAAGTATTTACAGTTGGTTCTGCAGTTGATACTCTATCTTTTAGAAATACTCAGTTTTATCTGAATAACGTTCCTCAGATTATTGATAACGTCAATAATGCAAATAGTCGACTTTGCCCGAATGGATCCCTCGGCTTAGTGACCTTCCAGCAAAAAACACTTCAACCATACCTGCCTATACCAGTTCCTGGATTTGATATTTTGGACGGTCGCTCTTGTGGAAGACCACCTCAATTGATTCAAAGTATTCAAAATGCCTGGATTACCTCACCTGGGCAAACTATTTTAAGAGAGTTTACCAATAATGTGGAGCAGGGAGATTTCGTCATCATTTTCTCCGTTGGTAATGTAACATTTGATAGTTGGCCGGAGGAGGCTTATCAATTGATCAAGCAATTCGGTGCAAGTGAAGCTACACTTCGTGCCCTCAAGACTGGTGATCCTTATATCCTTTATGGAAGAAAGGGGATGAAACCAGGGGAAGCTTTGGAAATAGTAGGGAATCCAAATATGGAAGTGCCATCCAATAAGCAGACTCTTTCTTTCAAATCTCAGCTGAAAGGCTATCTGACGGAAGGCTATATTTTCACACCTAGAATTGGACCTGCCAGTTCATGGGAAAACTTTTTCCAGGCAGTGAAGGATAGACCTTGGATCAATGAGCAGGAAAAGACCTATTTTGATATTTTGGGAGTTAAAGAAAACGGCGAAGAAGAGGTGTTAATCAGCAATGAGAATTCCTCCCAATTAGATCTTTCATTTATCAATTCCCAGTCTTATCCATATTTGCGCTTGCGGTATGAGATGAATGATCCAAATTCAACTGCTCCAGCCGACCTAAAAAGATGGCAGGTGAATTATCAGGGCGTACCTGAAGGAGCGCTAATCTTAAAAAACAACCAAGATCGAGTAAATCTTAGAGAAGGAGAATCAGGTAGTTTTAACTTCGAGTTTAAAAACGTCTCTATTCACGACTTCCCGGATTCCATTCAAGTTGACTGGAAGCTGACCAATCTAAAATCCAGAAAGGTTGAATCCTTTTCCAAAAAGTTTGCCGCTTTGAAGGCAGGAGAAAGTTTTACTCATACCATAGAATTCAACTCTATAGGAAAAGGTGGGGAGAATACTTTGGAGATTTTTGCCAATCCTAGAATTCTTCGAGAACAAACTTATAGAAACAATCAAATCGAGGTGGGAACATACTTTGTTGTTCAGGAAGATGATTCTCAGTCCTTGTTGGATGTGAATTTTGACGGGATATATATCATGGATGGGGACATAGTATCTCCGACTGTTTTGATCAATGCGATATTGAAAAACGACCAATCGTTTTTGCATAAAACAGACACGGTGGGACTGGATATTTTCCTGAAAAAGAACTGTGATACCTGTGATTTTGCCAGAATAAATTTCTCCAATCCTAACTTGACTTGGACTCCAGCTAGTGATGAAAACGACTTTAGAGTTTCCTTCCAACCAGGTCCTTTAGAAGATGGAGTCTATACCCTCAAAGTTCAGAATCAGGACTCACCTATGCCTTATGAGGTTACTTTTGAAGTGGTCAATGAGTCACAGATTTCAAACTTCTATCCTTATCCAAATCCATTCAGTACCAGTGTCCGGTTTGTGTTTACTGTGACTGGTTCGGAAGTTCCGGATCAAATCAAAATTCAAATCATGACTGTGACCGGAAAGGTAGTCAGGGAGATTTTGCAGGATGAGTTAGGGCCCATCCGAATCGGGAATAATATTACCGAATACGCATGGGATGGGAAAGATGAATTTGGAGATCAATTAGCCAATGGCGTGTACATTTATAGGGTTTTGATCCGAAAAAATGGACAATTCATGGAGCACAGACCTACTGCTGGTGATCGTGGATTTACCAAGGGTTATGGCAAAATGTACTTGCTACGTTAGGCTTTAGATTTTTTCCAATTCACCCAAATTCCCCAAATACTGATTAGGAGAAAAACGAGGACAAAGCCTATTTGAATGGGATCATTCAGCTTTTCTCTCGCTCCTAAGAAGTCATTGGCTAAAATTCCTGCCAAAAAGGCCAAGATGGTCCTTGGAAGCATTCCTGGAATCCCATAAATCAACACTTTGCGAAGGGGAACCTGAAGGGAGGCAAATAGGAAATTAGAAATGGCGAATGGAATCACAGGACTGATTCGAATGAAGAAAATCAATTTGCCCTCATTGCTTTTCCTTTTTTCTAATTCGTATAAGAATTTAGGGTTTTTGGCCTCCAATAGCTCCATGAGACCGGAGTTAAATAGTTTGCCTAGATAATACCCAATGACATTCGCCATGGAATATGCGAGGATAATGGCGGGTAATCCAGTCCAGCCCAATAGGAAACCGCTAATAACAGCACTTAGAGTAGTAGGTAAAAGAGCCAGTCCCATTACCAAACTTGCAATCAAGATAAAGAAGAAATAACCAATCCAGGAAAGGGAATCAAAGGTTAGCAGCAGTTGGTAATTTTTTAGGATCCATGCGCTGCCCAAAGCAGGACAAACTACCACCCATAACCAGCTTAAAGTTGCTAAAGGATAAATTTTTAGGTAATCGGGAAAGAAGTTGAAAATACTGCCCTTTTTTGTCATATTTGGTTACCCTTAATGAGAGTTATCTCACATCAGTACAAGTATACAGGAAGGAATTTATTAAAGCCTAAGCCTGTTCGGATATTGTATCAACGAATAAAAATAATCTAATGAAATCCAGCACGACGAGAATGACACACACAGGGATGACCCCATGTATCGGGGAAACTGTGCGACCTGCCTGCCGCAAGCAGGGATTCCATATGGCCATTAAAGAACAAATTATAATCATATGAAATTCGGTACCAAAGCCATTCATTCCGGTGTGGAGCCTGATCCCTCTACCGGTGCTATAATGACTCCTATTTATCAGACCTCTACCTATGTGCAGCGGTCTCCCGGCGATCATCAGGGATATGAGTATTCTCGTACACATAATCCTACGCGAACAGCCCTTCAAAATAATTTAGCGGCCTTGGAAAATGGAAAACATGGAATTTGTTTTTCTTCCGGCTTAGGGGCAATAGATGCTGTAATCAAGCTGTTTAATCCAGGGGATGAAATTATCAGTACCAGTGATTTGTATGGTGGTACTTACCGCTTGTTTACCAAGGTTTATGAAAAGTATGGGATCAAATTTCACTTTGTACCCATGACAAATGTTGATTTGGTTGCCGAAAAAATCAATGAGAATACCAAAATGATTTGGGCTGAGACTCCTACCAATCCCATGATGAATATTGTGGATTTGAGAGCACTGTCTAAGTTGGCTAAAGGGAATAATTTGTTATTGGGTGTGGATAATACTTTCGCTTCCCCGTTTTTGCAAAACCCACTGGACTTGGGAGCTGATATCGTAATGCATTCCGTTACCAAATACTTGGGAGGTCACTCTGATGTAGTGATGGGAGCCTTAGTGGTGAATGAGGATGAATTAGCTCAGAGATTAATTTTTATCCAAAATGCATGTGGTGCCGTTCCTGGACCTCAAGATTGTTTTCTGGTATTGAGAGGAATCAAAACCTTGCATATCAGAATGGAGCGACATTCTCAAAATGGAAAAACTATCGCAGCTTATTTAAAAAATCATCCGAAAGTAGAAAAAGTATATTGGCCTGGATTTGAAGATCATCCTAATCATGATATCGCAAAAAGTCAAATGAGAGATTTTGGAGGTATGATTTCATTTTCACTTAAGGGCAATAAACTGGAAGACGCCAGAAAAGTGATGGAAAGCTTCAAGCTTTTTTCTCTAGCAGAATCACTGGGAGGAGTAGAGTCTTTATGTGGTCATCCTGCAACCATGACCCATGCCAGCATTCCTAAAGAGGAAAGAGAAAAAGTAGGATTGGTGGATTCTTTAATTCGTTTAAGTGTGGGAATTGAAGATGCTGAAGATCTGAAAAATGATTTGGCTTTTGCCTTGTCAAGAATCTGATTAAGCTAAAATTTTCTGAAACAAGCTTTGAGCCTGCTTTTCAACTTTGGAAGTCAGGCTCTTTTTTTCTGCGTGGAGGTCTTTCACCCATGCGATGTATTTTTTAGACACATCTTCTTTATCTGAAAGAAAATGAGTCAGGGATTGTAACTCCAAGTGGTTGGCATACCAGGGTTTGAGATTTTCTTTCAATCCTTCCATCTCTGCATGAATACTGTCTATAAAAATGGAATTGAAGCCCAAATACAGTAATAGATTCTCCAGCATGATAATTTTTCTCAAGCCTTCAAAAAGATCTTTCAAGGCCTTGCTGTCCAGTCTTTGTCTTTGATTGATGTGGAAAAACTCCAACTCTTCCTCAATTAACTGATTGATAGCAGTATTGATGGTCAAAGGCTTGATTTGTTTACTGGCTTCCTGAGATTTTGCCAAAAACTCATCCCAGACTTTCAGGGAACTGCCAACTACCATATCAAAGGTTTCGGAATAAAGTCCCTTTTTGTGCTTGTCAACAAATGTAGAATAAGAATTATAGGTCAGATCCTGGTTCAATTCTCTTTGCCTTAATCCTTTTTCAACCAGCTTTAAATGATTGATTTTTCTCAGGTTCTTTTGAAGCTTGCTGAAGGGTGCGAAAAAATCAAATTGCAGGCTTTCCTTTTCAAAATGAATTTTAGCCAAAAGATCACCATACACTTCCAGAAAACTTAATTTTCCGTAAAGTTCTATGGCTTTCTTGGACTTAATTTGTTTTCCAAGCGTCAGAAATAGCTCCTTAGCCTCGGCATGTTGCTGCTCAAAAGCCTGGAAAATAGGAGAGATTTTCACCTGCATGAATTAGGAAATTCTTACTAAAGTTGCTCCATAACCCCACTGATCTTTCTGTGTGTCTTGAAAGTACTTAATATTTCCCAATTGACTCAATCGCTTATGAATTTCTTTTCTCAAGACCCCATTTCCTATTCCATGAATGAAGGTGATTTCATCCATTCCGGATTGAATAGCTTGATCCAATTTCCTTTCGAATGTTTCTAGCTGAATCCGTAATTTCTCAGAATTACTCATGGAATGATGATCTTCCACCAGCTCTTCAATATGAAGGTCAATGCTTCTTGCAGGCTTCGTTACTGGTTTTTCCTCCGGCTTGGGATTAAGCTGCTCCAACTCGTAGTTCAAGGAACGAATATCCAGTTCTTTGGTAGTCTGTTCCAAGTGGAATAAATAAGCGGATTTATTCAAAAAAGGAGCTGTACTTAAATGCTTGAAAAATTGGGTTGGCTTGATTTTTAACTGCCTTTCAAAAGGAGGAATTCCTTTTTCCAGTTTTTGTTGAATAGGAATAAAACGCAGCAAAAATGCCGGCCATTCGTCCATTTCTTTCAACAGTCTATCGTCAAATTTTTTGGCAATCCCAGGTTTAACTTGTTCTGCCAAAAGAGTTCTCTGATTATTACCGAATACCTCAGACACATGAACCAAATAATCTTGCTTCGAATCATTGATCAGATATAAGCTGAGGTTTTGATCATTGACAGGAACAAATGCTAAATAAATTCCCTGATCTTTGGGAGCGGAAATAGCCTGAGGTATTTCCGAAAAATCTTCCTGAACTTTACTCTCACCAAAATAGGATTTTTCTACTTCAGAAATGACGACCGCTTCAGATTTCATGGCGGGAATTACAAAACCATCCTCAATTTCAACCTCTATTCTCCCACTTGAGGATATTTTTCTGATTATCCCTTCTTCTTTGCCATGTAGTAATCTTACTCGGTCTCCGATATTCATTGATCCAATGCTTTTTTATAAGTGTCCAGTGCTCTTTGCCTGGCAAATTTATGGTCTACAATCGGTTTTGGATACTTATCAGTTCCAAATTCCGGTACCCATTCTTTAATATACTTCAAATCTTTATCAAACTTTTCAGTTTGCGACTCTGGGTTGAATACCCTGAAATAAGGCTGTGCATCTGTTCCGGTTCCTGCAGCCCATTGCCAGCCCCCATTATTAGAGGCCAATTCATAATCCAATAATTTGGCAGCAAAGTAAGCCTCACCCCATCTCCAGTCAATCAACAAATGTTTGGTCAGGAAAGATGCCACAATCATTCGTACCCTATTGTGCATGTAGCCTGTTTGATTCAATTCCCTCATTCCGGCATCGACAATAGGATATCCAGTTTTCCCCTCACACCAGGCCTTAAATTCTTCCTCGTTATTTCTCCACGGAATTTGATCATAAGCGGGTTTGAATGCTTTATCAACTACCTGAGGATTATAGGCCAAAATAGTCATATAAAACTCTCTCCAAATCAATTCATTGAGATAGGTGTCATTTAGCTTTGCAGCATCCAAAGCCAGCTTTCGAATGGAAATAGTCCCAAAACGAAGATGAATTCCCAATCTACTAGTACCATCTTTTGCAGGATAGTTTCGGGTTTTGTCGTATTCAGAAATCAAATCCTTATCAACTGTATTGGAAGGAATTGGGATATCAGTTTTTTCAAATCCAATATCTTCCAAACTCGGAAGTGAAAACGGTTTTGTTTCATAGAGATTTTTCCAGTGAAAATAGGAGAGAGGCTCTATTTTCTGTTTTTTGAATTCCTCCAGCCAAACTTTGCTGTAAGGAGTAAAGACTTTATAAAACTCTCCCGATCCATTTAACACCTCCCCGGGTTCAAAGATCATTTGATCCTTGAATGTGTAAAATTCAATGTCTTTTTCCTTCAAAAATTTCTCCACCTCCTGATCGCGTTCCTTAGCATAAGGTTCATAATCTCGATTGGTATACACAGAGGAAATCGAATATTCTTTGCAAAGCTCTTGATAGACCTCTAATGGCTTCCCATGTTTTACCAAAATGGAGCTTCCTTTGTCCTTTAATTCATCTTGAATTAAGGTGATTTGCTCATGGATAAACTGAACCCGGGCATCTTGTTTATCTTCCAGCTTGTCTAAAATATTGCTGTCAAAAATGAAAAGGGGCAATACATTTTCTTCCTGCTGCAAAGCATAATACAAGCCCGTATTGTCTTCGAGTCTCAGGTCTCTACGAAACCAGAAAATTGTGATTTTTTGCATGGATGTACTTTTTTAGAAAAGTAAGTCTGAGGGGAAATTGTTTATTGATCCTCCTCTTCTTTTCTGAAATATTGCCTGGTTCTGTCTTCTTTCAAAGAATCAAGTCGCTCTTCAATATTGTCTAAATTGATGGGTTTCCAGTTTTCCTCCGAATCTTGATTATATCTCAAATAATTGTCAGAATCTTCATATAAGGGATCTGCTTTCTGCTTTTTTCGGGTGATTTTTTGAAATAATTCAGAGAAGGAGTTGAAGGAGACGTTTTGGGAAATTGAAACACCATAAGTATTCACATTCTTGGAAAGGGACAGTGAGGTAAAGGTGTTGAAATTATTCCGGTTGAAAATTCTGATTCTATAGACCCCATCATCTGTCAATAAGTACTCAGCTTGCCAATCTCCAATAATGGAAGCAGCATCTGCGTTTCCTGTATTGTCCGTAAATCCGCCGTCTCGAGATACCCGAAGTCTTCCATCGAGGAAAGTATAGGCAACGCTCAATTGGAAAGTTTCCAGCGCATTTTGATCTAAGGATGCCAAATCAAAATTGACTTCCAAATTTTTGTCTACCTGACCCAAGAATGAGTTGAGTTGGGAGGAAAGTAATTGTCCCAAGCTATTGGAGAATGAATTAACCCCTGCAAACTGGCCTTCAGGAGAGAAAGAACGGGTCATAATCACAGAGAAAACCTGACGGTTCATCTCCTGCTCATCGTTGTTGATCCTAGACTGAAAAGATGAAATTGCTGTTTGTACGTCTCCCGTGTTAGGGAACTGGGAGAAGTCAAACCCAAAATTGATATCCGGTGAAAGGAGCTCTCCATTTAGATTCATGATTACTTCTACCGGAAATCTTCTATTGCTTGTGCTTTGCTGATCCTGAAGGGAGTTTCTAGCCAGTAGAGGAGCGATAGATACAGTCTCTGTATATTTTGCTTTAAGGTTCATGACGCCTTCATATGGATCTCCATACCAAGTGATTCTTCCGCCCGGTTCTACGGTAAACTCTTTTTTCAAAACATTGTAAAGGGAGAAATTATAGGTCGCTTCGGTGATTTCATAACTTCCACTCAAAGAGAAATTTCCCTGTGTATCAATATTCATGGTTAGAAGTCCTCTTCCTCTACCGGAGATTTTTTCTTCTGTCCTTGGGTCAATGATGATTTCGGTGTAAGCATCAGGAGTTACATCCAGCACAAAATTCATTCGGACATTTTCTATATTCAGTCTATTAATGTCATCGGATAAACCCTGCATTCTTACGGTATCCCGAATATTGATAATGTGGATATACTCTTCACTCACCTGCTCATTGCTACTGGTCAGAGGAATGAAAATTCGTGTATTGGGTTGACTAGTCGCTCTCGCATTGATATCCAGATTGGAAGTTGAACCCAGAATATCTATGGTACCGCTCACATAGGCTGTTCCATAAAACACCTCATTATCTCGTGAAGTAGTATTCAATACTTGGAAATTATTGAGTCTGGCATTGATGTCCAGCGTGATATTATTGAGGCTTTGGTATTTAAGACCTCCGTTTAGATTGGCAGTGTTGCCATTCACATCCCTTGCCACCAAACGATCAAAGCTCACTTCTCCCGGTTCGAAAATGATGCTTCCATCCAGTTGATAAAGAGCGTTTAGATAATTTACACGTAGTTTGCCCTGATTAATTCTTCCCTGCCCCAAAAGCCTAGGTTTGGTGACGTTTCCGGTTAATTGGATATCTCCCGAAACTGTCCCACCCATATTGGATAAATAATTGGATAAGAAGGGTTCGAAAATCGCTAATTCAGCATTTCGTAATTCCCCCGCCAAATCAAACTCTTGAGAGTCCAGATCAACAGTACCACTCATTTGAATTGATTTTTTCTTACTTAAGTAATTTTCCAAAGTAAGATTGAGAATATTCTGCTGCAGATCTGCACTGGCTACAAAATCACCTACAATAATTTCATTGATGCTTAAAGAATCAATTTCAATTTGGGCTTTCAAAGTCCTATCAAATTCCTCACTCGCAGAGATAGTAACCGATCCATTGATGGCTCCTTCGTAAGCTTGGGGAGTTAAGGTGTTGAGGATATTGGCATTTACATTTGAGATAGTTAGATAAAATTCATCTTCAGGATTTGAGCTGAATATACCTTCCAAATCTATTTCTTGATTTCCAGACTGTATCCTTACATTATCAAAAGCGATTTTTTCTGATTCAATCCTGATCTCATTATTGGGGTCAAATTTCCATTCACTATCCAGCACTATTAGCTGAGATGGTTCAAAATTGATACTTGTCTGGGTAGGAGTAAATTGAGCCAAGGCTTTGATTCTAGCCTTGCTCCGGGTTGAGTCCTGATCTAAGGCAAAGTCCAAATTCAAAGCTTCATTACTCCAAATTGCCTCGAATCCAAAATTGCTGAAATCTAGAGACTGCCCAATTTTCTGGGATTTAGAAAAAACGTAGAAGGAAGCCAATACATCCTCGCTATTGATAAGTTTGGATGTATTGAAGTCAATATTGACATTTCTGGCTATGTTGTTTTTGTATTGAATCGTGTCAATACTGGTAAAAAAGTTGAAAATCGTATTCTCCTGTGTTTGATAAAACGCTCCTTCAATCAGCGTATTTTTGGAGATTCTGTAGTCCGGCTGAAAGAGTTTTAAAAGGGGATTAATATCGATTAAACGAATATTCAAATCCAGTTTATACTCCTTGTTGAAGTATTCTTCAATATCTGCAACGGGAGGCTTTTGCTTGAAAAGTATAGCTAAATATTGGTTAAAAAGGACCGGTAAATCTTTTGCCATTTGCTCCAATTCAAATCTTCCAGAAGCACCAGCCACAATGTAATCTGAGTTGAGGGACATGGTTCGCGTACCTCCCGCAAATAAGGATTGAAAGAAAAAGTCGCCTAATTCCAGAGATCTGCCATCATACCCTATAGCAATATCTTTAAAGCGCATGATTCCCGTCAAAACATCAATATTGATTCCTCTGGTATCAATTTCAAAATCTCCGGATAAGGAAGTTGCTACATCTGCAAAACGCATCTGGTCCAAATTGGCGGTGTCTAGTTGCATTCGGATATTGATAGCCTCAGAGGTATCTCTCAGGTTGATGGTTCCTGAAGCTTTCAGTTTCAAATTTGGATCGGATATGGATAAGTTTCCCTCAAAAAGGTCCAATCCATAATTCGCATCTGTTCGAATATTGGAATAGGTGTATCCATTAATTCCCAATTTTGAAATCACGGCATCCAAGCCGATCAAGATATCCTCTTTGCTTTTACCCTTTAGGTTCACATTTCCTTCTAAGCTGATTTTTTGCAGCAATTCTGGATTTTCAGCCAAGACACCCAGATCCAGATTTTTGATGGAAACTTTTGAGACTATCGAGTTTACACCGTCTTTTTGATCATAATTGAC
Source organism: Algoriphagus sp. NBT04N3 (assembly GCF_019443765.1). Taxonomy (NCBI): domain Bacteria; kingdom Pseudomonadati; phylum Bacteroidota; class Cytophagia; order Cytophagales; family Cyclobacteriaceae; genus Algoriphagus; species Algoriphagus sp. NBT04N3. The sequence continues at coordinate 2,715,729 of NZ_CP048415.1, read as the reverse complement.
ACGCCCGTTTAATTCGCCTATGCCAGTACGAAATAGTCCATCTGTAGTGAATCTGCTTGGCAAACCTGCAAAATCAGCACTGAGTCTTATCGTTTTAAATTTGCGAATCTCTTTCTCAATTTCAGCACTTAAATAGGGGCCTAAATCATTAGCTTCTATGGTGGAGTTTTGAAGAGAAAGATTGATATAGGTTTCCTCAAAATTGGGGAGGCCGTCCAATTGGAATGAACCAAATATTTCCGTTTTCTTTCCTAATCTTAGGAGGAATTCCTCGGATCTTATATCTGAAACAGGTCCTTGTACCTCTCCTGTCAGGATGATGGCATCCTCAATATCTGGAAGTGTGGGAGCAAAGAAACGCAAATCTTCCAGACTGAGTACTGTTTCTTTCATTCGGGTAATGACCACCACCTTATTGATGAAATCTGAGAAAGAACTTGGACTAGCATATTCGAATCTTAAAAAATCCTTGATATGACTTTGGTTGGTAATCAGATTTAATTTATCAAACTCAAGAAATTCGGAAGAATATGTGAGTTGAGTTTGCAATTCTTTGATCGTCAATCCTGAGCCCTGCTCTACACCGGTTAGAAGACCTATATTAACTCCAATTTCATCTCCATCCACATAAAATTTAGAGGCACTGATGGCAATATCAGCGAAGCGCATGTGGTTATAGTCCAGTCCTTTTTCTATGACTGGTAAGTTGTAATTGACCAATGAAAACCTGGAGTTCCTTAGGTCAATTTGACCAATTCCGAACTTGGTAGATCCTCCGCTTTTACCTGATCCGAAGAGTTCATTTAATTCTCTGAGCCATAAATTAATATTCATGGATGAGTCTCCCTCATGGGTAAAGAATTGTACTGTAGCTCTTTCCAATCTCACCTCATCCAAAGAGGGATTGTTTGGAGGAAGTAGAGATTTTAGTTGAAAATCAATAAATGAACGATCAGCAGACAGCATGATGCTGTCTCGATGGTCTTTTACTTCCAAACCAGTAATTTCCAAGGCATCCCACCAATTGAGATCGATCCTTCCAATATTGGTGGTGAATTGGGAATTTTTATTGAGATATCCTGTTACTTTATCGACAGCCCAATTTTGAACCCCGGGAGTCTGGAGAAGCAAAGCCAGTGCTAGGACACTGATCACCAGCATTAAGATTACCCAAAGGAGTATTCGAAAGGCTTTGTATAAAAAATCCGTAACTTTCGCGTTCTTTTCCAATGGATACCAACGATATTTCTATTCTAGCAATTGAGTCCTCGTGTGACGAGACTTCTGCCTCTATAATCTTAAATGGCAAAGTACTTAATAATATTGTGGCCACACAATCAGTCCACGAAAAATATGGGGGTGTTGTTCCCGAATTAGCCTCTAGAGCGCATCAGGAGAATATTATTCCTGTGGTGCACGAGGCCTTGGAGTCTTCCGGGATCGGTAAAAAAGATCTCAGTGCAATTGCCTTTACCCGTGGTCCAGGTCTCATGGGAGCTTTGCTCGTGGGAGTAAGTTTCGCCAAATCCATGGCGTATGCTTTGAAGATCCCTCTGATTGAGATCAACCATATGCAGGCTCACGTATTGGCGCATTTCATAGAGGACCCTAAGCCTAATTTCCCTTTTATTTGTCTGACAGTCAGTGGAGGGCATACGCAATTGGTCTTAGTCAAAGATTATTTGGATATGCAGGTCATTGGAGAGACAAGGGATGATGCGGTAGGGGAGGCATTTGACAAAACAGCCAAATTGCTAGGTTTACCTTATCCGGGTGGGCCCTTGATCGATAAATATGCCCAGTCAGGAAATCCAAAAGCTTTTGAGTTTCCCATCACTCGCATGCCTGAATTGGATTATTCTTTTAGCGGAATAAAAACTGCGGTTTTATATTTCTTGAGAGATCAACTGCAGCAGAATCCTACCTTCATTGAGGAAAACCTGAATGATCTATGCGCCAGTATACAGCATAGTCTAATTGAAATGTTGCTGATTAAATTGAAGGCAGCGGTCAAACAATATGGCGTGAAGGATGTAGCTATAGCAGGGGGCGTATCAGCAAATTCAGGTTTGAGAAATGCTTTGACAGATTTGGCCACAAAAAGAGGCTGGAATATTTTTATCCCGAAATTTGAATATTGTACAGATAATGCAGCCATGATTGCCATGGCAGCCCATTACAAATACTTAAAAGGAGATTTTTCATCTATGGATGTGACTCCTTTAGCAAAAATGAAAATCTAATATGGCTACCAAAGTCAATAAATTTGAGAAGCATATCAATATCAAAAACAGAAAGGCTAGCTTTCAATTTGAGTTTATAGATACCTACGTGGCTGGAATGGTGCTGAAAGGCACTGAGATCAAGTCCATCCGAGAGAGTAAGGTGTCTTTGACTGAGGCCTTTTGTATTTTTTTGGATGGGGAGCTGTACGTGAGACAAATGCATATTGCCCCATATTCTATGGCTTCAAGCTATAATCATGAGGCTGTGAGAGATAGAAAGTTGCTTTTAAGTAAAAAAGAACTGGAAAAACTCGAAACTAAGTCGCAGGAAAAAGGTCTTACTATCATTCCGGTTCGTATATTTATCAACGACCGTGGAAAAGCAAAAATGGAAATTGCTTTGGGTCGAGGTAAAAAATTACACGACAAGAGACAGGATCTGAAGGAAAAAGATGCCAAAAGAGAACTCCAGCGAATGGCCCTTAAATGATATATTCGGAATTTGCCGGCAAACCATCTTGCCGGTTTATCGAAAACCTACAGTAGACTCAGCACTCCAAACCCAATTGCTTTTTGGTGAGTGTTATCAGGTGTTGGCAGTGAATTCTGGCCGAACTTGGTATCGTATTTTTCATGAAGATTCCCGAATGGGTGGCTGGATTAGCGCCAAATCATTAAAAGAAATTTCAGGAGGTGATTATCAGAATTTCCTCAATCAGGATTATCAAATTGTAACTAGCCCCATCGCTGCCATTGAGTATCTGGGCACAAACCTATACCTACTTCCCGGAAGCAGGCTCCATTTTTCTGATTTGGAATTATTCAATTGGCAGGATCATATTGGCTTTACCGGAACCACCAGGAGTCATGCTTTGAAAGCAGATCGGGAACAGTTGATAGATATTGCCTTGAAGTATGTCAATGCTCCTTGGCAAGCAGGAGGGAGAAGTATTTTTGGGCTCGATGAGATGCTGGGCTTTGCCTTGATTTATTCCATTGGTGGGTATAACTGGTATTCAGACCATTTACCGGGAAGAATCATCCCATTTAATCATGCGATGCCGGGAGATTTATTTATTTTTCATGATGAAAAAACTGCCAAAGACTCATTTGCAATCTACTTGGGAATGGAAGAGGTCCTTTGGATGGATAATCGGATTAAAGTTTCTGATTTGGACGAGTGGCAGGCTTTTTTAAAAAACAATCAATCTCATCAAGTGGTTTTGGAGGCAAGAACGGTAGTTGTATAGGTATGGAAAAGAGAGTTTTGGTGTTGAATTTGGATCATTCTCCCGTTGCGGTGGTAACTGTGCAAAAAGCATTGGTCTTAACCCTTTTGGAAAAGGCAAATGTGCTTTCTACCTATGAACTCCTGGAAATCCGGACAGTAAGTCGATCTTTTGCCTATCCTGCTGTCATTCGGCTAAATCAATATAAAAATATTCCCTACCGCGGGGTTTTATTAAACAGAGCCAATCTATTTAGAAGGGATAGAGGGGAGTGTCAATATTGTGGAAGTCAGCGCCACCTTACAATTGACCATGTAATTCCAAAATCCAAAGGAGGAAAAACCAATTGGACCAATCTGGTAACGGCCTGTAATCGCTGTAATGTCAACAAAGGAGACAAGACTCCGGATCAGGCAGGTTTGACCTTGAAAACTGCTCCATTTAAGCCTACACTAGCTTATTTTCTGGCAGATTACGCAGAGCGACAAGCTTCCGAATGGATTCCATTTTTAAATGTTAATGTGCCTCAATAGGAGGAAATTTAATTTTGGCAACAAAATTGTACGGATGAAGACATGAATAGTCTTACCCTGATCCCTGCATTGATTCTTTCTTTTTTTCTGAATATCAATCAAATCCAAATACAGGAGCTCTTTGGAAAGTGGCAATTGGTCTATTTTGATGGAATAGAAAGAATTAGAAAATCCCCACAATTTTTAAATGCAGACTCGGCAACTCAAGCCAATATGCAATACAGAATTCAGTATAGACTTGAAAGCACTGTTTACCAGTTTTCCGCAGGCGATTCATTGAAATTTACAGATTTTGAAAATCAGCAATTGGTACTTAAAAAGGCCAAAGTCAAATTGGATGATCAAAATATCCTGACAATCTATGAGGGTAATGAAGTTAGGCAGGCAAAAATTGTAGAGTTTGACGCCAATAAGCTGGTGCTTCAGCCTATCAGTCAAAATCCAGGAGCAGGTAAATTAGTCTTTGAACGAATTATAGAGAAAAAAGAAAAGTAAAATCACCCTTAAAATAAATAAAGCCAGCAGTTTATGATTGCTGGCTTTTTCTTTTCATTGGAGTCCCAAATCCAATTGTCGGGGTAGTAGTTGGAAACTTTTCCTATGCCAAGGACTTATTCCATGCTTTTGGATTCCTTCTCTGTGTGTCTTGGTCGGGTATCCTACGTTGCTTTCCCACCCATAATGAGGAAATGAGGTAGCTAAGTCTTCCATCATTTGGTCTCTATGAACTTTTGCCAAAATAGATGCAGCGGCAATACTGGCGAATTTGCCATCCCCCTTAATGATGCATGAGTAAGAGTATTCCAATTTAGATTTCCATCTGTTGCCGTCAATAAGTAAATGTTCAGGCTTTACCTTCAGCATTTCTATTGCACGGCTCATCGCAAGAAAAGAGGCATTCAAAATATTGATCTGATCTATTTCGGCGACGGTTGCTTCTGCAATAGCCCAGTCTAAGGACTTTAATTTGATTTCCTCGATCAATTCCTCCCTTTGGGATTTCCCCAGTTTTTTGGAATCATTGATCCAAGGATTTTCATAATCAGCAGGTAAAATTACTGCTGCAGCTACAACCGGACCAGCCAAGCACCCTCTTCCCACTTCATCGCAACCCGCTTCTATTCTATTAGCTTCTAAATAGGGTAGCAGCGCCATATTTTATTGGTGTTTTCTCTTTATAAAATTTATGGATCATCTCCGCAACTAATCCTGTCCAGCCTGTTTGATGGGATGCTCCCAATCCTTTTCCATTGTCTCCATGGAAGTACTCATAAAACAGGATATAATCTTTGAAATGAGGATCGTTTTGGAATTTCTGCTGATTCCCATAGACTGGTCGGTGCCCATTTTCATCTTTGGTAAAGATCTTGATACAGCGCAAGGAAAGTTCCTTGGCTATCAAATCCATGGTCATGAAATTCCCTGAACCGGTTGGATATTCAATGGAAAAATCTCCTCCATAATAGAAGTCAAACTTTTTCAAGGATTCTATGATTAGGTAGTTGATCGGAAACCAGATCGGACCTCTCCAATTGGAATTACCTCCAAACATTCGGGTATCTGATTCTCCCGGAGTGTATTTGATTGAGAAAGTATCCCCATTGATTTTCATGGTATATGGATGCCTTTGATGGAATTTAGATAGAGATCTAATTCCAAATTCACTCAAAAACTCCTCTGAGTCCAGCATCTTATGAAGAACGCTCTTCATTCTGTGTCCTCTCAATAGGGAGAAAAGCCTTCGCTTATCGTATCCAGGTTGGATCCAGCTAGAAACCAAGGCTGCTAGCTTGGGTTTTTCCCTTAGAAAGAAGTCCAGTCTTTTCTTAAACTCCGGTAATTGATCGAAGAGATCTTCGCGGATAGGTTCAACTGCAAATAATGGAATTAAGCCTACAATAGAGCGAACCTTCATTTTTTTGGATTCTTTGCCAGGCACGTGGAAAATATCATAAAAGAAGCTGTCATCATCATCCCATAAGGATATATGTTCAGCGGAGATATTATTCATGGCCCCTGCTATATACAAAAAGTGCTCTAGGAATTTGGTGGCCGTGAACTGGTACACCTTGTTGAATTCACACAGGTCCAAAGAAATACGGAGCATATTTAGCGAAAACATAGCCATCCAAGAAGTGGCATCAGCCTGCTCTAATTTTCCCTGATAGTGTTGGGCATGGCTTCTGTCAAAAAGGGAGATATTATCCAATCCCAGGAAGCCACCTTCAAAGATATTTTTCCCATCGGAGTCCTTTTGATTAACCCACCAGGTAAAATTCAGCATCAGCTTGTGGAGGGCTCGCTCCAAGAATTCCTGATCACCCTTGCCTCCATTGGCTTTTTTGTCAATTTGGTATACCCGCTGTACCGCATAAGCATGCACAGGAGGGTTTACGTCTGAGAAATTCCATTCATAAGCAGGAATTTGACCATTGGGATGCATGTACCATTCATTCAGCAGCAGGAGTAGCTGATCTTTGGCAAACTCCGGGTCAATTCTGGCAATGGGAATACAGTGAAAAGCCAAGTCCCATGCTGCGTACCAGGGATACTCCCATTTATCAGGCATGGAGATGATATCATAGTTTTGAAGATGCCTCCAATGATGATTTCTCCCTTTTTTTCGTTCTTTTGGCGGAACATACCTTCCGGGATCGCCTTCCAGCCAGCGTTCTACATCATAGTAGTAAAACTGTTTGGACCACATCATCCCGGCAAAAGCCTGACGTTGAATTCTTTTAAGATCCGGGTCAGTTACACGATGCTGAAGTTTTGAATAGAATTCATCCGCTTCCTTTTTTCTTTGTTCCAAGCAGGGATCACAGGCTTCTAATGGATTATCATCCAGTTGATGCTGCATGCGTAGATTCACCACGGCACTTTCTCCTGCAGGTATCTCCAGTTTGTAAATGGCTGCTGCCTTGGTGCCATGGAAAGCTGGATTCAGTTTGCTTTCATCTCCATTGACTACAAAGTCATTGATAGCGTCTTTGGTGAAATTCCTTTCATTCGGGATGCCATATAAGCGCTCCCGGTTGGTTTCATTATCGCAAAAACGGATATCTGGATTTCCCTCAAAGGAAACAGAGTAGTTTCCTGATTTTGGGCTAAAAGCCTTAATTCTGTTAGATTTGGTCAAGCTGATTTTAGGCATGAAGGGTTCATGCCCGGTAAACCAGGTTTTTCTAAACCAGAAGGTAGGCATCACCCAAATGGTGGCTTTTTCAGGACCTCTGTTGTAAATGGTAGCTTTGGCGATGATATCCTCAAAATCATGTTTGGCATATTCGATAAATATATCGAAGTACCTGTCATCGTCGAATACTCCAGTATCTATAAGTTCAAATTCAGGGTCAGTTTTGCCCCTTCTTTTACTTTCTTCAATGAGTTTTTGATAGGGAAATTCTGCTTGAGGATACTTATAAAGCATCTTCATGTACGAATGAGTGGGAGTTGAGTCAAGGTAATAGTAGATTTCCTTGACATCTTCTCCGTGATTTCCCTGATTTCCGGTAAGTCCAAAAAGGCGTTCTTTAATAAAAGGATCTTTGCCATTCCAAAAAGCCCAGGCAAGACAAAGCTTCTGCTTGTAATCGGAGATTCCGGCTATCCCTTCTTCTCCCCAGCGATAGGCTTTACTTCTGGCATCATCGTGGGTCACGTTTTCCCAGGCAGATCCATCGGGACTGTAATCTTCACGAACGGTTCCCCACTGCCTCTCAGTGAGATAGGGTCCCCACTTTTTCCAATGCTTTATAAAATCCCTATCCTCTTTTAATCGTTTATGTTCGGCTGACATGTAAGTTCTCTAGGTTGAGCAAGTTTCGAAATTAGAATAATTCAGAGACTTAATTTCAAATTTAGCTTTTCTGTTTTGTATCTGGTAGTTGAATTGATTTTTCTGAGAAAGTCCAAGCACTACTTCCTTTCAAATTCAATTCAATTAGCTTCTGTAAGCCAAATGTTTTTAAACCTGAATTTTATTTGTTTGAAGTTTAGATCATTATAAATAATTGTTAAAATTCAATTCTACACTTGTAGAAGTTAGTTTTAATTCTACATTTGTAGAATAATCTGAATAATTCTGATATGAAACTATCTAAGAGTGAAGAAGAACTGATGAGTTATCTATGGCAGTTGGGTAAGGCATTCATGAAAGATTTGCTTGAAGCTTATCCAGAACCGAAACCTGCTGCAACAACTGTTTCCACGCTTTTAAAAAGAATGCAGGACAAAAAGTATGTGGCTTATAAAGCTGTGGGTAATAATCGGCAATACTTTCCTCTGGTTTCTAAAGAGATTTATTTTTCCAAACAGCTCAAGGGTTTGATCAAAAATTTTTTCAATGATTCTCCTGGGCAGTTTGCCTCATTTTTTACTCAAGAAACAGATTTGTCTAAAAAAGAGCTCCAAGAGCTAAAATCCCTGATAGAAGATCAATTAAACCAAAAGGACTGATGGAATACTTGCTCAAATCGATACTTTGCTTGCTGCTCTTGCTTTTGTTTTATAGGCTAATTCTACAGCGGGAGGTGCTCTATCAATTCAATCGTTTCTTTTTACTAGCTGCGATCGTTGCCTCTTTTTTGATCCCTCTATTGACCATTGAAGTGAAACAGGAAGTTCCTGTAGAACCTTTTGTTATTTCCGAATACGAGATGGAAAATCCTTATCTAGAATCCATTATTCAAGAAGATGAAGGCATTCAGCTAAACTCAACCATTCCAGATCAGACAAAAAAGGTCGAAATCTCTTGGATTACCATATTGTGGGGAGTTTATTTCTTGGGAATGATAATTTTTCTGTTGAGGTTCATCCAGAATATTTACCGAATTCAAAATCAGATTCGCACCAGCCCCAAGATAGTGTACAGGCAGGAAAATTTAGTATTGTTGAAACAGTCAATATCTCCTTTCTCCTTTTTGAAATACATTTTTTATCCCAAAGAGCCTTTTGAAAAGGAAGGAATGCCAGAGGCAATTTTTCTGCATGAGCAATGTCATGTTCGTCAAAAACACAGTTGGGATACACTCTTCGTAGAAGCTTTGCTGGTTTTGCTTTGGTTCCACCCAGGGCTTTATTTAGCCAGAATGGCTATTCGACTTAACCATGAATTTATAGCTGATCAACAGGTGGTTAAGAAAATGCCTGTTTCAGATTATCAAAACTTGCTCTTAGCTATCCTTTCGGGTCGACAAAGCTTTGCTCTCGGAAGTAATTTGAATTTTTCCCTCACCAAAAAACGATTCGACATGATGAAAAAGTCTTCAAATCCCGGAATAAAAATCCTGAAATTGACCTCCTTGGTTGTCTTTTTAGGTGCCATGATTTGGCTATTTGCAGAAAAAACTGTGGTTAGCTCTTTAGCTCAAGAAAGTGTAGAGGATAGTAATAATTCCTTAAATCAATCTGTTACGACAGTTTCGCTTCAGCTGAATGAGGAGGGTGAAATTTATTGGGAAGGAAATAAAATTAGTAAAGAGCAGCTTACTCAAGAGTTGGTAAAATATGATGCTGAAAGGCTAATTGTTGAATTAAAATCTGCTCCAAAAGTTAAAATGGGGGAGGTTGCTGATATTCAGAATTTGCTGGCAACAAATAATATTAGAAAAATAAAGTTTCAGGGAGGCACAAGTTCTAATCAACCTGAACCTATGGAGATTGAAAAAGAGCGATACTTCAGAGATGCTGTCTTTCTAATTGAAAGTGAGCAAATGGATTATACTCAAAAAAGATATTTTGAGCTCTCTGAAAATGAAAAAGATCGATTACAGTTTTCGAGTAAGCCCCAACAAAAGAAAAGTCCAGATAGCGAAGCATTTGAATCGTTTAAAAACAAAGATGAATATGCAGTTTGGATTGATGGTCAAGTGATTTCCAACCAAGAGCTCGAAAATTACATACCAGAAGATTTTGTGCTGGTATTTCAATCCAGAGTTTTCCCCAATGCAAGATCTGAGCGCTTCCCTCAGCCTTATCAGGTGCATCTATATCGAGAAAATTATTTCCAAGAGCAATTTGGTCCAGATTCTGAAATGTTCCGCCCGCGTTCAAATCAAGATACTATCACACTTACCCAGCGGAGAGTCACTTGGATGAAGGATATTTCCCGGTATCCTGATCCCACCACTGCCTTTCTTCAAAAGAATGCCCGCTATGAAAAACTTAAATTATCTGATAAAAAGGATGAACCTGAAGTAAAGAAAGAAATAGAAAGGCTGTATTTGGAATTGGAGAAAGAGTATAATCAGGCTAAAGAAAACAGGAAAAAACAATTGCCCAAGCCACTTCCTACTGATACTATTTCTCCTGTTTTTAAAAATAAAAGCGAAAGTAATTCTAGGCAGATTAGCTTTTCATCAAGCAGCAATTCGACAAAAATTAATGTAGTCCATGCTGTTCAAAGCAATGAAGTTAGAAGCTATTTGAGACTTTATAGCGAGTATCAAGCTATGGCTAATGAGAATCGGATTTTTGCAAATTGGACTTACTCGAATATTCAGCAGATGGAATCCAAGTTTAAAGAACTAGAAACTCGATACATGGGTCTTTCCATCATTGAAAGAAGAGGCATTGATCGTGCTAAATTTCCTTTCATAAGGCTTCAGAAGGACGGAATTACTATTTATAAAAGGCCCGAAGATTTAAGTGCTGAAGAAAGAAAAAATTTAGCTTGTTAGGAAATTATCCAAATGCATGATTTGAGTTAGGGAAGGAGCCTTCAGGCCAGATAACCTGAGAGCTCCTTTTTTCTAATGTCAAATTCTCAATAATCTCAGACCAGCTTTCCACCCAGCTTTGATATTTTTTCACAGCTTCCTTATCCTTAATACCTGTTTTTTCTAAAAGCTTGAAATTAAACTCTGATGCTGCTATCCCTATCTTTCTTTCCTGAATTTCAATGGCATTGCAAGCTTGTTCGTATTGACCTTCTACTGGGATGACCATGATTTTCTTCCCCAGGTACATTGCTTCGCAAATTGACTCGAATCCTGCTGTGCACACCAAACCTTTGCAAGCTGCCATATCCTCCAAAAACTTCTGATCATTTACTTGTTGAAGGCTGAGATTAGGGCGGGGATGGAAAATTTCATTTTCTCCTTTCTTATCCCAATAGGCCTTAATTTTAATCTGAGGATTGCTCTTTGCAAATGCGATCAAGTCTTCAGCATAGCCGGGGTTTACCATGTAAGCGAGGTAAAAGTCACCTGGATGAGGGTTCAAATACTTTAACTCTCTTCGTAGAAGCGGGGGAACAACTGTAATTTTACCTTTTGCCTCCAGTGGTTCAAAAGACAAGGCTAGAATTTTATTGGCTGTCCAAGCACTTAATCTGGTGTTGAATTGGTACAGCAGCCGATCTAATTTTCTTTTTTTGGGGAAGAGATAATTACTGTGATTAATCAAATATTGATGGCCAATTACCCAAAACTCAGCTTTTGGTCTAAAAAATCCGGCATACAGTCCCCCCAATAAGTCATAAAAATTTAGAATCACATCCGGCTGATGCCTTTGATTGATCAAATGGATCTCGCGAAGGCTATTTATGAAAATCGGTGCTTTCAAAAAGTTTTTTCGAAGGGTTTTAGACAGGCTGATTTTTTTATTTTTCCCATCTGTTTCAAAGTTTGGACTGGGAATCCAGTGGATAGGGGCATTAATTTCTCTTTTAAAAAAATCAGGTATGGCTCTCCGCTTGCTTTTTCCTAGGATCACAGCGCATACTTCATGGCCTTGGGATCTGATAAGCTGAGAAAATGAGATAGCCTGAGTCATATGGCCGCGACCTTCTCCCTGAACGATGAATAGAAATTTCATGATCGAAATGCTGGTGGATTTAGGTCGTCTTTTTTATTCTCAAAGGAAACTTGCCTAAGCGGAATAATACCTTCTTGACTTTCACCTTCGAAAAAGCTGGTAATTTGATGATCTCTGATTTCTTTGAAATCTATTTCGTTATAGTAGATCAACTGCCAATTCCCCTCATGATCCTCAGCCAGAGCTGACATTGTCTCAACCCAATCACCGGAATTCAGGTAATGAACTCCATCAATTTCCCGATTCTCAGCCTTATGAATATGACCGCAAATAATGCCATCGCAGCCTTTAGCCCTGGCCATTTTGGCAAGCTCTTTTTCATATTCATCGATGTAAGAAACTGCAGACTTTACCTTGGATTTGACATATTGAGAAAGTGAAAAGTAGGGTAGACCTCTTTTGAATCTATAATGATTGACAATTCGGTTAAGCCATAGCAAAAAGGTATATCCCACATCACCCAAATAGGCAATCCATCTGAGATTGGTCGTTATGCTGTCAAAAATATCTCCATGTGTGATAAAATATTTTTTCCCCTGGCTTTCATAAATCATATCCGTTTGGATCGATAAATTTCCAATCTGCAAGGGGAGAATTTGATCCAAAAAATCATCGTGATTACCCCGTAGGTAGTACACCTTGGTTTGATGATTTTCTATCATTTTAAGGATTCTATTAAAAAATCGCGTGTGTTTTCTTTTCCATGTTCCTGATTTTTTAAGCTGCCAACCATCTATGATATCTCCATTAAGTATAAGATTCTCACAACGGTATTGCTTAAGAAATCTCGCTATTTCTTTGGCTTTGGATCCTCTGGTACCCAAATGCACATCGGATACAACAATGGTTTTGAAATGGGTCTTCACGCTTTTGTTTTGATCGAAAGGTAGTCTCCCAATTTGAATCCAGCATGTTTAGGTTGTTAAGTATTTACTATGAATCCAGAAGATTATTTGGTGAATATGAAGTGCCCGTTAAGTGAATATGAATTATCTGTATGACTGAAGCTCAGAGAGATCAAAAGGCTTTTCTTTCCCCTTTTTACGCAAGCGGTAAAGTAGCTTAAAGTCCTGTTTTTTAGTTTCGTCAGAAAATAAACTATAGAGATTATGCGTAGAATTTTACTCGCTTTTGGGTTCTTTTTGGCTTTTGCTACAAGTCATGCCCAAGAGCCTGTTTACTCTGGTAATTATGAACTGGCATCTCGTTTTTCACCTGAGAAGCTAAAGAAGATGATCTTTTCCACCAGTGTTAACCCACATTGGATGAAAAAATCAGATCGTTTTTGGTACGAATACGAAACCAGCGAAGGGAAACGCTGGTATGTGGTGGATCCGGTTAGAAGAAGCAAGTCCGAAATGTTTGACAGGGATAAGCTTGCAGCTGAGATCACCCGTGCGGTTAAGGATCCTTTCGATGGGCAGCATCTGAAATTGGATGATTTGAAACTGATGGATGATGAAAATACCATCCGATTCAAAGTGAAAAGTACAGCGGATGTCCTCAAATCAGACTGGGCTGAAATCAAGGAAAAGAACAAAAATTCCAAGGACTCCTTGGAGAAAAAAGTACACACTTTTCTATACAACATTTCAACTCAGCAGTTGACGGAAATTGAAACGGAAAAAGATCCGAAAAGGCTTTCATGGGCCAATATCTCTCCTGATTCCTCCAAAGTGGTGTATATGAAAAATTACAACCTCTACTGGATGGATAAGGAAAATTTCCTCAAAGCGGTGAAAGATGAAAAAGATTCAACAATAGTTGAAAATCAACTCACAGAAGATGGAGAAAAGGATTATGAATACGGCTGGGGTGGTCGTGGTGATGACAATGTAGAAGAGGAAAAATCCAAAGATGACCGCAAAAGGGCAGGTGTACTTTGGAGCTCTGACAGCAAGCAGTTTGTAATGACTCGAACAGACCAAAGAGATGTGAAAGACCTTTGGGTGATTCATAACACCCGAAATCCTCGTCCAACTTTGGAGACCTATAAGTATGCTATGCCGGGTGAAAAGGAACAGCCTCAAACTGAACTTTTACACTTCTCCTTTGATCAGATGGAAATGAAGAAACTTCCAATTTCCACCTTCAAGGATCAGACTGTTTCACTATGGTCTACTACTCCTCCGGCAAATACTAGAGATGATGATTTCAGACCAGCGACATGGTTGGGTAATCTCAACGAGTTTTACTTTGCTATCACTTCCCGGGATTTGAAAAAAGTGGATGTGGTAAGATGGAACTTAGCTTCCAATCAAAAAGAAGTAGTGATTGAGGAAAGAAGCAATACTTATATTGATTTTGAAAAGCTGGAATTGGTAGGAAATGAATTGATTTGGTGGTCTGAACGTGATGGTTGGGGACACTTTTACCTGTATGGAAAAGACGGAACTTTGAAGAGACAATTGACTTCCGGTCCTTACCATACCGCTGGTGCAGCACGAGTTGATGCCAAAAACAGAAAACTCTACTTTGTAGCCAATGGACGCGAGAAAGGGGAGGATCCTTACTACGAGCATCTTTATTCCGTGAGCTTGGATGGTGGTGCAGTGAGCCTTTTAAATGCCGGTGATTTCAATCATGATATCGACATCAATGACAATGCAAGCTTCTTTGTAAATACTTATTCCCGTGTGAATACTACGCCGGTTTCTGTGTTGAAAGATAGAAATGGGAACAAGGTGATGGATCTTGAAACAGCAGATTTGAGTCAATTATTCGCAGCGGGCTATCAGTTTCCTGAGCCTTTCAAATTCAAGGCAGATGATGGAATTACTGATTTGTATGGTGTCATGTTTAAGCCTTTCGATTTTGACTCAACCCGAAAGTATCCGATTATCGAATATGTGTATCCTGGACCTCAAACGGAAGCAGTGAATAAGTCTTTCGGCAGAAGTATGGATAGAACTGATAGGTTGGCCCAGTTTGGTTTTGTGGTGGTTACCTTGGGTAATAGAGGGGGACATCCAGCACGCTCTAAGTGGTACCATAATTATGGCTATGGAAACCTGAGAGATTATGGTTTGGCTGATAAAAAAGCGGCCTTAGAGCAATTGGCAGACCGTCATGACTTTATTGATAGAAGCAAAGTAGGTATCCATGGGCATTCAGGAGGAGGCTTTATGTCTACAGCCGCCATGCTGGTTTACCCAGATGTATTCAAAGTGGCTGTTTCTTCGGCTGGAAATCATGAGAATAATATCTATAACCGTTGGTGGTCAGAGAAGCATCATGGAGTGAAAGAACAAATTTCACCTAAAGGTGATACAACCTTTGTTTATCAGATTGAAAAGAACCCTGACTTGGCTAAAAACTTGAAGGGGCATCTGATGCTCTCAACCGGTGATGTGGATAATAATGTGCATCCTGCGGGCACTATCCGCATGGCTAATGCTTTGATCAAAGCCGGAAAGCGTTTTGAATTTGTGATTCTACCTGGTCAGAGACATGGCTATGGAGACATGACCGAGTATTTCTTCTGGAAAATGGGAGACTACTTCGTTCGCCATCTATTGGGTGATAATACTCCGCCACCGGTGGACATGATAGAAATGCAAAGGGATAAACCTAAGGATAAGTGAGAAAGCTGAAATAAGAAAGCTAAAAATGGCTTAGAAATTAGTGGTGTTTGTTGATTGCAGCAAGCACCACTTTTTTTTATGTTGATATTTTCAAGAAAATACAAAAGTTTGCCCCATTTAGTTTTATGAAGTTATGGAAGGGCGTTTTACTTTTCGACGGATTGCAAACGTGGTTATTGAGAGATTCAATCCTTTCAGGATTTTTTCATTAGGATGGAATTGGTCAAATGATCAAATAACCACGAAGTGGTTTAACTCTTCAATAGCCCCCAGTGAAACTGGGGGGCTTTAGTGCGCCACAACTCTGAAGGAGTTGAACTCAAAGATTAAGCTATTATTAGACAGTTTATTCAATCGGTTTAACCCCCGGATCAAATACTCCACGAACCCAAGGTTTTGATTGACTTCTGCCATTTGGATTGACATTTGTTGGTAAAAAATACCCTAAATCTATTGTGGATCTCATTTTATTGACTTGATCTAAGGTGAAACTATTACTGACACTGGGGAAGTAGTCCATCACGTTAGTTGGGTAAAAATATTCTCCATTACAGTTAGTCTTGAATTGGCCCTTGATTTTCTTTGTATCTTCGTTATAAGAATCTGTATCCATAAACCCATCTCTATTCAAACAGTGTTTTCCAACAGAAAAGGTATGAGGCAAACCCAAAAAGTGTCCTATCTCATGAAGCATTGTAAAAGTATCTAAACGCTTATCGATTGTAAATCCATAAAACCTAGATAGCTTTTCATCTGATAAAGGTGGATAAAATGCAAACCCTCCAGCGCCGTCAATGTTCATTATAAATACATTGGCATAATTATTTGGGTCCCACATGTTATCAAATAAGTATTTATGAGTTGTTACATCTCCACTTCGGAAGGAATTTCTTTCCGAAAAAACCCGATTGATTCCTGGTTCAAGCAAAGGAAAACCATCTGGTCCAATTAAGGCTGGAAAGAACTCTAAATTGGGGTCCACTTGATTATGTCCTTTCCTCGACCCAGAACTTTTTCTGCCTTGTAGCCATTCATTTGTTTCATGCAAAAGCTCGATAATTTTTTCTTGTGAGGGATTTTCTGTAGTTCCTTTTTCTTGTCCTGAATGGATAATATGGAAAATGATTGGTAAAGAATATTTCCTAGAAAGATCAGGCAGTTCTCGGGAGAAAAGTATTTCAACTTCACTTTTTTTATCCTCAATTTCTACCCAAAACGGAATTTCACCTGATCTTAGAACTGGAACTCTATGGAGACTCTCCAAGACCTTACCATCAAAAAAGAATTTATAATCAGGCTTTTCATTTTCAGGAAATTCCTTTCCCCTATAATCATAAATGCTCGCATTGAAATCCACAAAAGATCTACCGGAAATTGCATATGGAGCCTTTGTGGAATCAGCCATTGAAGCCTTAAACTTTGAAACATAAGTCTTTGGGTCAACATCAATTACTCTGATTTTTAAGGTTTTACTTTTTATTCGACCGATTTTCCCATAAAGTTCAAATTCTTTTTCTTGATGAAGTGGTATTCTTGGAGGGTTTGAACTTTTTTTTCCATCAATGAAATATTGAATTGAAGGATTGAATTCCAAAGTTATTTCATCTCCAAATGCTCCAAAAAACTTTGGTGTAAGGTTCAACTCGTGAGTTCCCTGCCAAATCACGAAAACCGAGTCATATGGTATTAATTCAAAGTCGGTAACAAAGTCAAAACCTTCAGGAAGAGGATCCTCTTTTTCTCCACATGAATTCAGAAATAACAGCCCTAAAGAAATAAAAACCCCGAAAATGATTTTTTGAATTTTTCGGAAATAGAAGAAAAAATCTAATTGTTGAATCATAACAACGAATAGTTTTTGTTAAAAAAGTAAACTAAGAAAAAATTTAATTTAATCTTATAATTTTTCTGATTCTTTATAGAGCAAATTCATGAATTTAGATATATGGGGTCTGTAATATCAAAATCTCGACCTTGTCTTCGATTTCAATAAAGAGGCTTTATTAGTAGTGTCGGATTTTCTGAATAATCTAATTTCTGAAGCGGCATCTTGCTATTGGTGTCGGGTAATGGAACCGCAAGCAATGAAAAATTCATTTGGGGCATTGGGTTTTCATTATACCCAATAATTCTTTGAGTGGGGTCTTTAGAATAAAATTTAGGCTTTTTTACTAAATCAAATTCCTCAACTTGGAAATCAAGATAGCTATTGGAAGTTTTTTTATTCAATCCATAGCCATATGTTGAAAATGGCTCAATTGGAACTCCTAAATCAATATTGTCTCGAATCTTGAAAGATTCAAAATCTTGGGCTTGTCCGTTTCGGGCCTGTCCATTTTGGGCCTGTCCGTATTGGGCATGGTTATCTTGTGCCTTTCCAAAATTCAATAAAAATAGAAAGCTTGCAATGAAGGCTAATATTGGTTTCATAGTTTACTTTTTTAGACCTATGAAAAATAATTTAATAAGCAGTTGATTACTAATTTTTTAACATCTTTTCATGGTTGGCTATTTCCTAAAAAAGTATTTGCTCATAAAGGAGTACTTCGAATAAGATAGTGTTCAAAATATTATTGGGAATGCCCATTGTAAGCTTCAGTCTTCTTTCTTCCAGCCTACTAATGAAAAAAGATTTGGTTAGGGTAGAAGAGATTCAGGATTATCAAGGTTCAA
The DNA here is from genome assembly GCF_019443765.1 of Algoriphagus sp. NBT04N3. Classification (NCBI taxonomy): domain Bacteria; kingdom Pseudomonadati; phylum Bacteroidota; class Cytophagia; order Cytophagales; family Cyclobacteriaceae; genus Algoriphagus; species Algoriphagus sp. NBT04N3. Next base: position 2,697,667 of record NZ_CP048415.1, on the reverse strand, counting down.
TTCCCTTCTCTTTCCCACATTTTTTTCTCCTCCTTTATCTCTTCTTCCAAAATTGGGTTGACAGGGATTTTAGCTCCTCGAAGATAGTGTACAGTCGTTCCTTTCTCTCGTGCTAAGGGATGATTAACTGTACCAATCAATCTATGTTCTTCAAAAAAATTGATCTCTTCCTCAGTTAGTTTTTCAAAATCACTTCTCACCAAAATCAAATGATCCACCGGCTCTTCCAAATCAAACCAATACAAATAATCCGCATTCATGGTGAAGGCTTTTAACCCTGGTGTTTGGGTGTAAAAATTAATCGCTCCAGCCTGTCCGTAATTGGTGCAAATCACCATTGTCCGACCTTTTTCAGGCATTTGAGCAAAAGCTTCATCTACCAAGGTGGCCATCTCCTTCCATCCCAGCATATCGGCAAAATCCTGAGGTAAAGGATACTCTTTTCCATCTTCCCATCGGTTGAGACCAAGCTTGGAATAAGCAGGAGGAGAGTTAAGAACTCTTTCAGGAGAGTAAAAAGGATGGATCAGGGGAACAGCTGGAAAAAATAAGCCAATTGGTAAAATAAGTAGGGCTGAACGAAGTAAATTTTGCCTGATTGTTTGTTTGAATAAGGATGAATTTCGGATAAATTCAGATAGCTGAAATGCTCCAAAAGCAACGATTACAGGATAAAGCCCGATGGCATAATAGGCTTTGGCTTTGAAGAAGGTAAATAGGGCTAGGGTCAAGACAAAAGTCCATGGGATAAGTCTGTAATCCCTGAATTTTTTTGAAAATGCCAATGCTCCAAATCCGATGATCCAGATAAAAAGTGATGGATAAAAAAATAGCAATTGCTCCATCAAAAAGCCGATTCTGGAATTATTGGCCAATTGATACCGACTGAGATAGTCCATATGGGTGAGTACAGGCCAGCCATTCTTCCATTGCCAAAGGAGATTTGGAGAAATAAGAAGTATGAAAATTAATATGGCAAATAAGACCTGCCTGCTGCCGAGCAATTTTCTTTGGGGAGTGGCTAGGATTCCTAAGAGAAGCCCCAAACCTAAAAAGGCGATGGAATATTTATTCAGAAAGCCAAAAGCAAAACTGAGTGCAATTCCATACCAGTTTTTAGGATCCTGATCCCGAATTAACCTCACCAAAAAGTAAAATACCAAAGTCCAGCAAAGGATATCTACCGAGTTAGGCTGGTAGAGTATATTGAGTCGGATCAGAGCTGAACATAATAAGGCCACAGCACTAAGACTCTTGGCGAAAAGATCTCCTCCTAATTTCCCGACCAAGTTCCAAATCACCCAAATAGTCAATGCCCCATAAAGTGCGGGGAAAAAGCGAACCCAAAATTCAGTATTTCCCAACCATCGAATTACTACAGAATTCCAAGAAGTGAAAGGCGGAACAGAAAGGTATCCCCAAGCTAAATGATCCGCTTGATCCAAGTGTAAAAACTCATCTCGGTGGAGTTCAAAATCCGGATGAACTACCAGCCATTGGAGGATGAATTTCAAACAAATAAAAAATGATAATATTAGGTAATCCCTTCTCATTCAGATATTTGAAATATTTTTTACTAACTTAATAAATGGTGAGTGATTTTTGGAATAGGTAATTTAAAAAACTCTTTAATCGTGGATCAATCAATCAACCGTTATTCTCATACCCATCTTTGGCTTCTTATTCCATTTTTTATAACCGTTTTAGGGTTTAGCAGGTATTGGCTGGGCTTCTCTGAAGCGCCATTACATTGGCATTTACACGGTTTAAGCGCTATGACTTGGTATGGGGTTTTGATAATTCAGCCTTACCTGATTTCAAGAAAGAAAATCTCTCTCCATCGAAAGCTTGGTATATTCGGTGTTTTTGTAGCTGGAGCGGTATTTATTTCAGCCATTCAGGTCATTTCTGGAAATATGAATATCAATGAAGGACCAAGAGTAGCAATCAAATACAGTACTTCCTTATCCGAATTGATGACCATGATCGGCTTTGCATTTGCCGTTTTAGCTGGTATTTATTCGGTCAGAAAAACTGATTTACATGCAGCCTGGATGATTTCTACGGTATTTTGGGTACTACCGCCTGCAACAGTCCGACTCATGTTTCTTGTCTTGATGATGATCTACAAAAGCCCTGAAAATCTACCTTTACCACCGGTTATTTTGAATGTTCTAAACATCGGACTCCTCCTTTTAATTATTTGCTTTTTGATTTTCAGGCATTACCGAAAGCAAAAAGTTATTTTAATGCCCTATGTGGTAGTTGCATTTTTTTCTGTTCTGAGGTTATTTATAATTTTTGGATTGAAAGATTCTCTTTGGGTAGAGTCCTTTATAAAGAGATTTTTTGAAAGTTAATTATCCAATCTCGGCATCAAACCTACCTGATCCAATACCACTACTCCTGCTTCCGATTGATCGAAAATAAAGTGGATTTCCTGAAGTTTTGAAGGGTCAAAAAAGGGATTTTTTAAAGCATATTTATTCAAGTCAAACTGATAAAACTGAAATATACTTTCTGTCTCATCCTCCTTATCCAAAAACTGAATTTTCAATACTCTAGACTTGATCAATCGCTGTAAAGGAGAATAATCACTCAAAAGAAACCTGATTTTTTCTCCTTCGCTATCAATCAATTCAATACTGAAATCCAATGGTTGAAGCGGTTTCTCATCATCCTTTTCTTCTTCTTCTTCTTCCTCATCTTCTAGATCAGTTTCTTCACTATTTTCTTCAGTATTTTGATTTTCATTGTTAGACTCATTTTTCACCCATTTTCCGGAGCTTTTGGGATTGGAACTCTCATCTGATTCTGCCAATGAGAAAATCAAAACCGAGCTGGAATCCGGCCGGAAGCTGTTTTGATCCAAAATCATAGAATAAACCGAAAGTACAGAGTCAGGAAGTTTAGGCTTTTCCAAGCCTTCCCAGTCCAAAGTATCTCCACCAAATTCTTCATAGTTCCAGCCTAAAAATACCGCTCTCGTGCCCTTCAAACCATATTTAGGAATAACTTCTCCTTCTCTCCACACGCTTAGGTTTTTACCAACAGCTTGCCTTCCTTTTGTAAGGGTCTTCACTTCAAAATCCTCATCATAGCCAGCCCAAAATCGACTTCGTGAATCTTCAAATTGGCTCAAATAAATACTTTCAGGTAACCAATTTCTTCCCTTTCTAGCATCTGCAAAAAGTGGTAAATATTCCATTTTTTGATTCAGGGTAGTTTCTAAAAAAGCAGAAATAAACACCTCAGCTACCCGCTCCTGATCTTCAACATCCATTAATTGCTTCTTATTCAAGATACCTGAAAAAGTAGCTAGAATATCATTGTCTCCCCAGCTGCTGTTGAACTGCCCATGGTTGGCCCCAGAGATATAGATGCCTGCTTTAAATCGATAAGCCGAATCAGTAAATGCAATGCGCTCATATTGTTTGGCCCCATCGAATGATTCTACATCTGCATCCTGTGCACCGTGAATTCCCAAGTAGCTCACATTTTCAAACTTGGTCAAACTGCTACCAGGCTTGTATTGCCCATCTACCGGAGCTATTGCAACGATAGACTGGATATTGAAATGATAGTCAAATTTGATGCTGGCATCATCAGGATAGTAGTCTAGCTGATTTAACATAGCAGCATGGCCCACTGCCTCTCCACCTCGGGAATGCCCGATCAATGCCAACTTATCTAAATCTACTTTTTGATATAACTCATGCTGAGGATTTGTGGACCAATCCTTCCATTGTCTTAGATGCTCAAGTAAGATCCATCCTCTTGCATCATTTTCTTTATCCAATCCTTTAGGAAAGTCGGACCAGGATCCATTTAGGAAATTTTCGTCAACAGATACCAGAATAAAACCTCGGGAAGCCAATAATTCACCTAAATAATCATAGCCCGGATCAGAAAAATCTTGCATGGGATGATTACCATGCACTACCAAAACCAAAGGAAATGGTCCATCTCCTTCAGGCATCCAAACTCTTCCATTGAGCGGTAATTCCTTAAAATCAAAGCCCCAATAATGAGTTCTGTACTTGCCCGAAATTCCCTCCCAATTGTCCAGAAAGGCCGTCCCATCCACGGACTCAGTTTGATAGCTCACCCCTTCTGCAAATTCTTCTCTCCTGATATCCTTTCCCGAACCATAGGTAAAATAGTTAATTCCATATTTACCTTTTTCAGCTGGTGAAGGTGCTTCGATTACCGGAATATTATCTTCAGCTAGCTTTCCAGCATTGATAATAGGTTTCATCTCCAAACCACGGATACTCAGGAAATAAATAAATGCAATTGCTCCCGCTAAACCCACAATAGTGCCCAAAAAAACAACCACTTTCTTGGGAGTACTAAGTTTGGGAAAGTAACCCTTTTTCAAACTCGCCAATCCTGCACCCAAAAGAGCGAATACCAGTATCAAGAAAAGGAGTACCCTTTCATCCCCTAATCTTGTGACCAGTAAAAGAGGGGCAGCAATGAAAAGTCCAATTTTGAAAAGGCGGGGAAGTTCATTCCATTTATTAAGCAACCAGTTCGAAAGGAATGCAGCTAAAGTTGCAGCTAAAATGATCACTAAACCCAGTAATAAGATCCAAGGATCCCTGAAATTTAAAACCATCCCGACTGTTTCTATCAGGAAAAAAATCATTGAACCAAAGATCAATCCAATCCCAGCTCCTTTGAAGGCATGATCGCCAGGGCTTATTTTTTTGAGTTGTTTAAGAATCCAGTCTTTAATAATGAGAAAAGTGCTTTTGATTTTGGCAAGCATGGGAGGTTAGGGTTAGGTTAAAAATCATTTTATTAAGGCAATTCTCCAAGTTACATCAATGGATGAAAGATGATTTTGAATCAACTTTTTTAAACTAGATGATATTTCAAAACAAATCAGATTCTTACCCATTGAATATCAGTTTGAAGACTGTTCCTTCTCCGATCGTAGAGCGCACTTGAATATTGCCCTTATGTCTTCTCATAATCTGCTTGGAGAGGGAGAGACCAATGCCCGAGCCTTTCTTTTTGGTAGTGAAAAACGGAATGAAAATTTTACCTAGTGCTTCTTCCTCTATTCCTTTTCCGGTGTCACAAACCTCAATAATTATTTTTCCTGCCTCATCTATAAATGCCCTGAGACGGATAATTTTCTCATCAGAATCCTCAACTGCCTGTATAGCATTTTGAGTCAGATTGATCATCACCTGCTCGATTTGGGTTTGATCTCCAAATAGAATTAATTCTTCAGGATCAATTTCTTTGATAAGATGGATTTCGCCTGCCTGTATTTGATGGTGAAGCAGGGTTTCCAATTGCTCAAAAAGGTTAGAAATTCTGATACTGGAAAATTTTGGAGCTGGGATATGAGCCAAGCTTCTAAAGTCCGAAACAAAGCTGATTAATCCCTCTGAGCGCTTCTCGATGGTAGTGATTCCCATCAAATAATCTTCCAGATCCGAAGGATTCAATCCCTCATTTTTTTCTAATTGATTTTCCAATTCGCCCTTGAGTGTGCCGGCTAAGGAAGAAATAGGAGCAATGGAATTCATGATTTCATGAGTTAGAATCTTGACCAAGTTCTGCCATGCTTCCATTTCCTTTTCCTCCAATTCAGATTGAATGTTTTGAAGGGAAACCAACTTGAATTTTTCTCCCCGCATCAAAAGTTCAATGACGTAAACAGACAGCTGCATGATCCCATCGGGATGAGCGATTTTGATCAATTCACTTCCTCCAGTACGCAAACTTTTAATCGCCAGAAAAAGCTCTTTATTGAGGTTTTCTATTTGATTAACATTTTTGAGCTCATCCACATTCAAAATTCTCTTGGCGGAGGTATTCATGATTTGGATTTCTCCATTTTCACCAAAAGTGATCAGGCCTATGCTCAAGTGCTTAAAGACTGAGCGGAAGTATTGGTAATTTGCCTCTTTTTCTGCCTGATCTTCCTTGAGTTTGGCCAAAATCGCATTGAATTCAATATGAAGGTCATCAGTTTCAGTTCCGTCAAATTTTACCGGATAAACCTGCGAATACTTATCCTGCTTAATGTTGTCCAAAAAGGTCCTTACTTTTTTGAATGAACTCTCAGAATATCGAAGTAAAAAAATGATTTGAATAATCACCATAATGATGAAAAGGGAAATCATGAAGACTCCCCATTCATCAATAATGGTATAGGCTAAAAAAAAGAGTGATCCGGCTAAAAGGGCGATTCGCCCCAGTAAGCCTACTTTATAATCCATATTTTTCTAATCGTCTGTACAAAGATGCACGGGTCAAGCCCAGCTCTTTTGCTGCTTTGGAAATATTACCTCCGTTTTTATCAATTGCACGCTGAATCGTACTTCTTTCCATATCATCCAGATTCAGGGTGTTGGAAACTGGAGCTTTTTCTGAGGCAGGTTTGGCAGAAAGGAAGAAGAAATCTCTTGAGTCTAATTGATTTCCTTCTGCCATAATGATAGCCCTTTCTATGGCATGCTGAAGTTCCCGAATATTACCAGGCCAAGGATAGCGCTGAAGTAACTCCATAGCAGAGGAAGTAAAGCTGCTAAACTCCTTTCTATACTTTTGACTGTATTGCTTTAGGAAGTGATTGGCTAATTGTGGTATATCATCCTGTCTTTCTCTCAAAGGCGGAAGGAAAATTTCAACTGTATTGATCCGATATAGCAAATCCTGTCTGAATGTATTCTCCATGACCATTTCATGCACATGCATATTGGTAGCACAAATGAGACGGATATCAACCGGAATGGCCTTGTTGGTTCCAATTCTAGTCACCTCTCTTTTTTGCAAAACAGTCAATAATTTAGATTGAAGAGGCATGGATAAATTCCCGATTTCATCCAGGAATAGGGTTCCTTTATCCGCAATCTCGAATCTACCTGCTCTATCATCTTTTGCATCCGTAAATGCGCCCCTTTTGTGACCGAAAAGCTCGGATTCAAACAAGGTTTCTGTGATGGCTCCCATGTCTACTCCAACGAAGATTTCGTCCTTTCTCAGAGATCTTTCGTGAATGGCTCTGGCAATCAATTCTTTACCAGTACCGTTTTCGCCTAAGATCAAGACATTGGCATCAGTTTGTGCTACCTTATCTATGATGGAAAAGATGTTTTTCATCGAAGCACTGCTCCCGATGATATCTGTGTAAGGTTTTTTGAGATCGGACTGAAGCTGCTTTTGCTTTTTCTGAAGCTTGTCTACTTCATTGTAAGATTCTTTTAATCTAACCGCTGCAGAAAGTGTGGCCAAGAGTTTTTCATTTTGCCATGGCTTCAAGATAAAATCTGTAGCACCTTCTTTGAGTGCCTGAACAGCCATTTCCACATCTCCAAATGCCGTGATTAAAATTACGACAGCTTTGGGGTCTATTTCTTTGATTTGACTTAGCCAGAAAAATCCCTCTTTTCCAGAAGTGGTGTCCTCCCGGAAATTCATGTCCAAAAGAATTACATCGTAGTTGTTATTATTGATCAAAAATGGAATTCTTCTCGGATCCTTTTCAATAGTCACTTCCTTCGCATGCTTTTTTAAAAGCATTTTGGCAGCAAATAATAAGTCCTCGTTATCGTCAATAATTAATATTTTGCCAAGATCTTGATTCTCCATGATTGTCTGTTTTGCCATGTAATAGGGGAAAATGATGCCAATACGCTTCTAAGCCTAATTTCAGCATTTTTCATTAAAAAGTGTTCGCAAGTGTACATATTTATAATGATTTCGGACACTATGCTTCGGAACTGTTCGGCTTTCCTTCCCCAACTATAATTTGTACCTTTGTCTTTTAACAAAAACAATAAATTATCATGCAAGCAAAAAAAGGTGACAATGTGCAAGTGCACTACACCGGAAAACTAGAAGACGGGAGTGTGTTTGATTCTTCAGTTCAGAGAGAGCCACTTGGCTTTACTGTAGGTGGAGGACAAATGATTCAAGGATTCGATGCGGCTGTTCACGGGATGGCTGTGGGTGATAAAAAAACTGTAACTATTCCTGCCGCTGAAGCTTATGGCGAGCGTAGAGATGATATGATGATTGATGTGCCAAAAACTCAGGTGCCTGCTGATATCAAACCGGAAATTGGAATGCAGTTAAGCCTACAGGGGCCTAACGGTCAACCAATGCCAGTGATTGTAACTCACGTAGATGAGGAGAAAATCACATTGGACGCGAACCATCAATTAGCTGGAAAAGATTTAATCTTTGATATTGAATTGGTGAAAATCGGATAATTATATCCCACCAAATCCAAAAAAATCCCCTTAGAGCTATTCTTTGGGGATTTTTTATTGCTTTTGCTTAAGTTCTTGTGGTACTCGGAAGACCTGAATCCTGTTTTTATGAGTCAAAGTCATAAATTCTTGTCCAATCTGTATACCTTCAAATTCAGCATTTGGTATTTGAATTGCCGGTCTTTTCTCTAAAGTCTGTAGGTTTAAAGTCCAAATAATGCCATCTTCCAACCAAAGCAACTGTTCCTGAAAGTAGCAGAGTCTTTCCTGATTTTTTAAATCAAATTTCTTGATAAAATTCCCTTGATTATCAAAAACGTATACGCCCGAACTGGAAATATTCATGAAAAGGCGATTCTTAAATTCTCTGATTTCGGTGACAGATAAGCTTTCCGAATTGAGAATTAGGTTCAAAGGCTGGGAATCTAGTATGGTATTTCTCAGGTAGTCTAATCTCTTTAAGCTAAAATCAGATTCATCCCAAATCCATATCACATTGTTATTCCCTAAAGTTGCTGCTTTGGCTAAGGTGACGTTGACTTGCAAAAAACCATTTTCGGCCAGGGGATTTAAAAACCTATCTAGGATTCTATACTGCTGCAAGTCTGAAGAAAAGGTGAAAATATTCACAGTCCAAGCAGCTTCGAGTTGATGCAGTTGTCCCTGACGAGGAGGAGAAAAGTAATTTTTTTGTGTTCCTTTCGAATCAAAAAGGAAAATATCTCCCTGAATATTGCTTGCAAAAATCTGATCCTTGGTATCAAAGGAAACCAAACTCAATTGATTGACTTCCCAATCGGCTATCGGGCTGGATAATACTGCCTCCTGAGCAAACAGTCTCAGAGGTAATAGAAAAAAAACTATCCAGCAATATTTCATGGCTTACCCTATTTCAATGCAATTTCAGGAATTTAGCATGCTTTACTCAAAAACTAATATTCTGCAGGTGCTTTGAATTTTTTTAGCTCAGCCTTTCTACCGTCAAACTCAAGATAGGTGAACTGGCTGACCCATTCTCCTAAGTTGAAATATGTCGCATGATCGCCAACTTCAAGTTCTAAAGGAAGATGCCTATGTCCAAAGATGTATAGATCATGATGTCTCTTGGATTCCAAGTCTTTGCAGTATTGCCAAAGCCATTCTTCTTCTCCCAAAAACCGATCTTCCCCTTTTTCAGAATTGGTTATCCTGCTTTTTCCTGACCAGGCTTTTGCTAGCTTGATTCCTAAATCTGGATGAATCCATCTAAAGAGCCATTGTGCAACAGGATTGACAAATATCTTTTTCAAGAATTTATATGAATGATCTCCCGGTCCCAAACCATCACCATGACCTACCAATAGGGTCTTATCATTGACCATGAGCTCAATGGGGTGATGATAAACGGGGATTCCAAGTTCCTTCGTAAAATAGTCCTTCATCCATAAGTCATGATTCCCTGTGAAAAACAGGATAGGTATTCCAGCTTCTCTCAGTTGTTGGATTTTTGAAATGAAGGGGATAAAGCCTTTGGGAACGACTTCTTTGTACTCGAACCAAAAATCAAAAATATCACCTACCAGAAAAATAGCAGCAGCATCTGATTGAATGGAATCAAGCCATTGAATAATCTTTTTTTCACGGCTTTTGCTTGCTTCAGAAGACGGTGCTCCCAAATGAAAATCAGAGGCGAAATAGATTTTTTTCTCTTTGAGGGAAAAATTCTGCAGATGGGAAAACATTCGGAAAGATAGATTTCAGAAACAAAAATAAAAAGCCCCGTCTAAAACGGGGCTTTTGTTGGAAATCATTTTTCAGTTTTTGTATCCGTTTCGGAAACTGTGACTGAATCTGTTTCATTTGATTCTTTTTCCTCTGATTCTTTTTCCTCCGATTCAGAAGCTTTGACTTTAGGTTCGGAATCTTTGCTTTCAGGAGCTACCACATCTTTTTTATTGGTGTAAGCCTGATAGGTGGTTTCTTTGGCAAATGGTCTCTTTCCGATTAGTTTTTCAAGATCAGACTGGAATAAGATTTCCTTTTCCAAAAGTTCTTTAGCCAAAGTCTCCAATTCGCCTTTCTTCTCTCTCAATAATTCCAAAGTACGCTGATAAGCAAATTCTATCAGTTTGTGCACTTCCTGATCAATCATCTCAGCAGTAGCTTCAGAATAAGGTTTGGTCATCTTATAGCCATCACTCTTGCTATCGTAGAAGGAAATATTACCCAGTTTCTCATTCATTCCATAAACAGAAACAATAGAGTAGGCCATTTTGGTGATTCTCTCCAAATCGCTCAAAGCTCCAGTAGAGATCTTTCCGAATATGATTTCTTCGGCAGCTCTACCTCCCAAGGTCATACACATCTCATCAATGAGTTGCTCGGTTTGATATAGGAACTGCTCCTTAGGAAGGTATTGTGCATAGCCTAAAGCAGCTACACCTCTTGGAACGATACTTACCTTCACCAATGGGTCTGCATGCTCTAAGAACCAGCCTGCAACAGCGTGACCAGCCTCGTGATATGCCACAATTTTCTTCTCTTCCGGAGAGATAATTTTATTTTTCTTCTCCAAACCTCCGATTACACGATCCACAGCATCTTGGAAATCCTGCATGTCTACTGCAGTTTTATTCCTTCTTGCGGCGATCAAGGCAGCCTCATTACAAACGTTGGCGATTTCTGCTCCGGCAAAGCCCGGAGTCTGAGCAGCCAGTTTTTTAGGATCCACATCATCGGATGTTTTGATAGGCTTCAAGTGAACTTTGAAAATCGCTTCTCTACCTACAATATCCGGCTTGTCAATGGAGATTTGTCTGTCAAATCGTCCAGGTCTCAATAAGGCGCTATCCAATACATCCGGTCTGTTGGTTGCTGCCACAACGATTACTCCTGTGTCAGTTCCAAAACCATCCATCTCCACCAATAGGGAGTTCAAGGTATTTTCACGCTCGTCATTCGAACCTGGCATTTGACCCTTTCCTCTGGATCTACCGATTGCGTCAATTTCATCTATGAAAATGATACATGGTGCCTTTTCTTTGGCTTGCTTAAATAAGTCTCTAACTCTAGCTGCACCCACACCGACGAACATTTCGACAAAGTCAGAACCAGACAATGTAAAGAAAGGAACACCAGCCTCGCCTGCTACGGCTTTTGCTAATAATGTCTTACCGGTTCCAGGAGGTCCTACCAATAAAGCACCTTTAGGAATCTTACCCCCGAGTTTGGTGAATTTGGAAGGGTTTTTTAGAAATTCTACAATCTCCTGAACCTCTTCTTTGGCCTCATCCAATCCTGCCACATTATCAAATGTGATTTTGACTTTATTCTCTGCATCAAAAAGTTGTGCTTTGGATTTTCCAACATTGAAAATCTGTCCACCCGGTCCTGATGGTCCAGCCATTCTTCGCATCATAAACCAGAAGAAAACGAATAAAAGAATGAGGAAGCCGAAGCTTCCAAACCAGCTGCTCCAGTTCTCTTCCGTAGTTACTGAGTATCCAATTCGCTCCTCGTCCGGTCTCTGCTCTTCCATGGCACCAAAGTCAGTAGCAAACTTATCCCAAGAAACAACCTGTAGGGAATAATGAGGCCCGTTTGGATTGAAAAAAGTGGAATTCGATTCAAGTTCACCTTTATATTTTTCTTTAGACAAAGCGGCTGGCTTCAGGGTAATGTCTACTCTGTCCATATTTTTGACGATCATGACCTTGGCTACGTCACCAGCCGTGTACATGTCTTCAAAACGCTTTTGAGTGATGTCCACCATAGCACCTCTCTGATTGATCCAAGTAAGTCCAATCAGGACCATGACTGCCACCACAATTAACCAAAGCTGGAAGTTTGGCTTCTGAGGCGGTTTGGGGACAAATTTTTTGCTTTTATTATTTTCGCTCATTGATTGATAAGTAATTCTCTAAACTTAAGGTAAAACGGTTTGATCTGGTTAAAGTTTGAGGGATTTTAACCAACTCGGGTAACTTTCGCATCTCCCCATAATTCCTCCAGACCATAATATTCCCTTTTGTCCTTCAGAAATATGTGAGCTACTACGTCCACATAGTCCATCAAAATCCATTGTTTACCACTTTTGCCTTCCACTCTGAAAGGGCTGGATTCTCCCGCTTTGAAAGCCATTTCTTCGATAGAATCGGAAATTGCCTCGATTTGAGTGTCTGAGTTGCCGGAGCAAATCACAAAAAAATCGCTTACGGTATTCTTAATTTTTCTTAGATCCATCACCACGATATTGGAGGCCTTTTTTTCCTCCATACCTTTGACGATGATTTTGCTCAGCTGTTCTGCTGTCATATTTATATTTTAATTTTGCAATGCCTGTAAATCTAATCGGTATCAGGCAAACCAAAAACATATGTATAAAATTCTTGCCAATACCATTTTTTTGGGAAAAGATGTGCATTTCCTGTCAGACTGTCACTCAACCAATGACATTGCATTCCAATTAGTCAGGGAAGGCAAAGCCAAAGAAGGGAGTATAGTCATCTGTGAAAACCAAACACAAGGGAAAGGACAAAGGGGAAATATCTGGAAAGTAGAGCCAGGTAAAAACCTGACTTTTTCTCTCGTACTATGTCCAAATTTTATGGATGTTTCAGAACAATTTTTTTTAAATATGGCTGTTTCAAATGGGATTAGGCAAGTTTTAAGTGAGTATTTGCCTTTTATTCAAATCAAATGGCCCAACGACTTCATTGTGCCCGGAGAAGGTAAAATAGGAGGGATGTTGATTGAAAACTCTTATAGTGGAAAAGGATGGGAGTTTGCAGTGGTTGGGGTAGGGTTGAATATCAATCAATTGAACTTTGATATACTAGGTCCTAGCTCCTTGAGAAAAATTACGGGGTCAGAATTTAATCTGGAGGAGATTTTTAGGCTATTGATCACTCAAATAGAGCAGTCTTACATAGCCTTAAAAAAGAGAAAGTGGGCTGAATTGAAAACAGAATATTTAAACCATCTGTTTCTATTTCAAGAGAAAGCAGTTTTCAACCATAAAAATGACTCTTTCTCAGGAAAAATTGTCAATGTGCGGCCAAACGGGCAGTTGGAAATGGAGTTGGAAAATAGTGAAAATCAATATTTTGATTTCAAAGAAATTCAATTTCCGGTTTATCATACCTAATTTTAATTTCCGGGTTTTAAGCGGTACCTTTGCAAAAGTTTTTGAAAACGTCTTGTATTAAATAACTATATCACTATGTCAGAAATTAAGTCTGAAAAATTTATTCAGTATAAAGTAAAAGACATTTCTCTTGCCGATTGGGGGAGAAAAGAGATCAAATTAGCGGAAGCTGAAATGCCTGGTTTGATGGCATTGAGAGAAGAATTCGGTGCTTCCCAGCCTTTGAAAGGAGCTAGAATTGCAGGTTGTCTTCACATGACAATCCAAACTGCGGTCTTGATCGAGACTTTGGTTGCTCTAGGAGCTGAAGTTACTTGGTCTTCTTGCAACATTTTTTCTACTCAGGACCATGCTGCAGCGGCAATCGCAGCAGCTGGAATCCAAGTTTATGCTTGGAAAGGAATGACTGCTGAGGAATTCGATTGGTGTATTGAGCAGACTCTTTTCTTTGGAGAAGATCGACAGCCATTGAATATGATCTTAGATGATGGAGGCGATTTGACCAACATGGTGTTGGATCAGTATCCTGAGCTTGTAGCTGGTATCAGAGGTCTATCTGAAGAAACCACTACAGGTGTTCACAGATTGTATGAAAGAATGAAGAATGGTACTCTTCCAATGCCTGCAATCAACGTTAATGACTCTGTTACTAAGTCTAAATTTGACAACAAATACGGCTGTAAGGAATCATTGGTAGATGCTATCAGAAGAGCAACTGATGTGATGATGGCTGGAAAAGTTGCTGTTGTTGCTGGATACGGTGACGTAGGTAAAGGTTCTGCTGCTTCTTTGAGAGGTGCTGGAGCAAGAGTTATTGTTACTGAAATCGACCCGATCTGTGCGCTTCAGGCTGCTATGGATGGTTATGCTGTGAAGAAAATGGTTGACGCTGTGAAAGAAGCTGATATCGTTGTAACAGCTACCGGTAATAAGGATATTATCACTGGCGAGCACTTCAAAGCAATGAAGGATAAGGCTATCGTTTGTAACATTGGCCACTTCGATAATGAGATCGACATGGCTTGGATGAATAAAAACTATGGTCACACAAAAAATGTGATCAAGCCTCAGGTGGATCTTTATGATTTGGATGGAAAAGAATTGATCATTTTGGCTGAAGGCCGATTGGTTAATTTGGGATGTGCTACTGGACACCCTTCTTTTGTGATGTCCAACTCTTTCACAAACCAAACCTTAGCTCAGTTGGAGCTTTGGGAAAAGCATGAAGAATATAAGCCTGGTGTTTATGTGCTTCCTAAGCATTTGGATGAGAAAGTAGCAGCATTGCACCTTTCCAAATTGGGTGTTGAACTCGATACTCTTTCTGAAGATCAAGCCAAATATATTGGTGTTGAAGTAGAAGGACCATTCAAGCCTGAATACTATAGATATTAATTCGTTAAGAATTAAAGTATCAAAGCCCCGAAGTGATTCGGGGCTTTTTTTATGGATTGAGAAGTAATTTTCTTCCGTCGGAGAGCTGAGCAAAGGCATCTACTTTGCAACTGTCTTTTGCCACATATTCCAAAGAGTGAAGAACTGATTTACCGGGTTCTCTACTGATTCTCCAAGATTCTTTTCCCGCTCGGGGATAAACTTTTCCTGACCTGATGCAGGTCGCTTCCAATTTTCTTGGAGAATCCACAATCAATTGGATAGATCGACCTACGGGGTTTATTCCTGTAACTTCCCCCGTACTATTGATGGTGTTGATTCCAAAAAGTGTTCTTGAAATTTGATGAGTTAAGTTTCCATTGATGGTTGTTCCTGCTTCATTTTTTGAAATAATTCTGAGGTCTTCAAAGGATTCTTGAATTTCAATCAAACTTTTGGGAGTAAAGGTTCTGACTCCCTGTAATTTAAACTCCCCAAACTGATAATCCTGATAAGTTAGTGTCCAGCTTGAGGTAGGTGAATTGAGTCCGTATTGAAGAATGATTTTCCCTTTTCGTTCAACTTGATTTTTGATTTCACAAGCGATTTTTGTGTCAAAGTTGAGGGTGACAGTTCTGGTGGATTCAGTGAAAGTAACAGTTGGACACCCTGGAATAATCGTATTGGGAGACTGGTAATCTCCATATCGCAGGATAGCAAAAAAAAGAGACTCGCTGATATTGAGAGAATTATCCAAAAGTTGCCTCGACTCCACCGGAAGATTGGTTTGGATAGTTCTATCCACATCATCCTGACAGGAGCTTAATCCAATACTTGCAAATAACGCCCAAAACAGAATTCGTTTCATCAGTTTATTATTTGTTTTTAAGCTTAATCCTATTTTCATAGCGTGAGATACTTTCTGATTTTTAAACTAGAAAATGATAAAAGGCCCAGTCAAACTTTTTAAATCATCTTAAAATTTAATTCGTATCGGCCTTAATGTTCTTTCAATTACCAGGCCGAGTCTTTATCTTGGAGAAAGATAAATCCAAAATTTCTATGATTTTAAACGAAGGCATGCTCAAGGAAGGGGCATTAAAAGGGAAAAATATTTTGATCACTGGAGGAGGTACTGGATTGGGACGCTCTATGGGTGAGTATTTTTTGGAACTAGGAGCAAATCTCATTATCACCTCAAGAAAACTAGATGTTTTAAATGCAACAGCTGAGGAGATGATGAAGGAGAAAGGAGGGAAGGTTCTTCCGCTAGCCTGTGACGTCAGGGAAATTGATCAGGTGGAGAAAATGTGGGAAGATGCTACCAAAGAATTTGGGCAAATCCATGTAGTATTGAATAATGCTGCAGGTAATTTTATCAGTCCAACGGAGCGACTCTCCACCAATGCTTTCAATACAGTTTTGGATATTGTTTTAAAGGGTACCTCACAGGTCACTTTAACAGCAGGAAAGGACTGGATAGCCAAAAAGCAGAATGGAACATTTTTGAATATTGTGACCACCTATGCATGGACTGGATCAGGTTATGTGGTGCCTTCAGCAGCTGCCAAAGCCGGAGTATTGGCTATG
Organism: Algoriphagus sp. NBT04N3; assembly: GCF_019443765.1. Taxonomy (NCBI): domain Bacteria; kingdom Pseudomonadati; phylum Bacteroidota; class Cytophagia; order Cytophagales; family Cyclobacteriaceae; genus Algoriphagus; species Algoriphagus sp. NBT04N3. The sequence goes on along the minus strand of NZ_CP048415.1, from coordinate 2,681,341 downwards.
ACAAGGTCTTTGGCCGTAGAGTGGGCCAAGTATGGAATCAGATCCAATGCTATTGCCCCTGGACCATTTCCTACAGAGGGTGCATGGAGTAGACTTCTTCCAGGGGATTTGGTAAAAAAGTTTGATCCTGCCAAGAAAGTGCCGGTTGGGAGAGTTGGAGAACATCAGGAGTTGGCAAATCTGGCCGCTTACCTCGTTTCAGATTTTAGCTCATTTGTCAATGGAGAAGTAATGACCATAGATGGTGGAGAATGGTTGAAAGGAGCTGGAGAGTTTAATAATCTGGATCAGATTCCTCAGGAAATGTGGGATATGCTTGAAGCGAGTAGAGGAAAAAAAGCATGAGCCCCAAAGTGATTTGGGGCTACCTCAAAGCAAAATGGAAAATAAGGAATCTCTAATCCAAGTCTAAAGAGGAAGAGATTCCCTCTTTTTCAAATGTTTTGTTTTGATTGACGGACTCTTTGATACTTTTCTTTAATGCCTGATCGAGCTGCTGAGTCTCTTTCTTGATGATTTCTACAATTCTTTTAGACTCTATGGATTGTTGCTCTATGTCCAACACGTCTAATAGCCCCATGATGTTGGCCACTTTAGCTCTTAGGGTGTGAGATTGCTGAAATGCCAAGTCCTTGAGGAAATAATGGTGCTCTTTTAACCATAGCTCTTGCTTTTTCTTTTCTGTAATATCCAAAATTACTCCCTGAACTTTCTTAGGAAGATGCTCTTTGGTCCACTGAATAGTCCGACCAAAAGCCATGATCCAGATAGTTTGATTTCTTTTGGAAATCAACCTGAATTCCCGTTTGAAAGGGATGTTACCAAAACTTTTGAAATGCTTGGTTAAATCAATGGTTAACTGTTTGAAATCTTCCGGGTGAATGTGTTTTTCCCAAGAGATTTTTTCAGATGACAAAATTTCTTCTTCTGAATATCCCAGCGTTTGAGCTAGTCCTGAAGAAATGGTATTTGATTTTTCAAAAGGGTTGAACTCCCAAAATCCCAATAGTCTATCTTCAAGGATAGTATCCATGATTTCATTGGCGGAGTCCTCACTGTCCATGAAATCACCCAAACCGATGTTATATGGTTTTTGAGTTTCAATAGGATGCCCTATTCCAAGACAGGTTCCTATCTCTGAGCTTAAAAAGAAAAATTCCCATTTGGTCTTAATTAAATTCCCTGATGGGTAAGAGATTTTCTGAAGATCCACCACAAAAGATTGATGGTGGTTTTGCCATGCTTTTAAGCGGTTATTTTCATATTTTACCCAATCAGAAGAAAGAAAGCAGTCTGCAAATTGAATGGGTCTGTCTTTTTTCTCGAAAAGCGATGGGGTAGGTCCCAATCCTGAATCTGAATTCAATACAATCCCATTTTTATCCAAGGTTACTTGCATCAAGTAATCTGACCTTATGGCAAATTGAGCCAAGTAGTGGATGGATTTGGGGTGATTCATTTTCAAAAGTACATAAAAAACAAATCAAATTACATAAAATATATTATAAAATACATTAAAAAGTATATGAAATGAATAATTCTGCAATGAATTTAAATAGAACTGAGTTTGGAGATCCTCAAAACAGCGGAAATGTGATTTCCGAAAAGGAGGCATTTGAACTTTTGCATGCATGGGTAGAAAATGAAAAACTAATTGCTCATATGAGGCAGGTAGGACATTTGATGCGCTCTTATGCAAAAGAAAAAGCCTATTCAGAGGATGTTCAGCATAAATGGTTTTTGGCTGGATTACTCCATGACGCGGACTGGGAAAAGTGGCCCGAAACGCATTGTAATAAAATTGTGGAGGAATTAGAGGCTAGAAATATTGATCCTGAAATCATCAGAGCTATTGCTTCCCATGGTCCTAAATACTTTGGTGTAGATCCAAAAACAGAAATGGATAAAATGCTCTATGCCTTTGATGAATTGAGCGGTTTGATTCATGCTTATTCCCTAATGAGGCCCAATGGCTATGAAGGAATGGAAGTCAAAGGAGTGAAAAAGCGACTCAAGGATAAAACTTTTGCAGCACAGGTAAGTAGAGAAGATATAGCCGATGCTTGTGAGCGAGCGGAGATTTCATTGGATGATTTGATCCAATTTATTGTCAGGCATCAAATTGATGCTCTTTCTTAAATAAAAAAATAAATCCCCCAGAGGCAGGCTTTGGGGGATTTGTAAGAGAGTTTTTAATCTTCTTCCTCAGCTTCTTGTTCCAGAGGTTTGAAATTTCCCGGAGGCAAAGCCAATTCCTCATCTTTTTCGTAAGGGAAGACTTCTACAATTGGGCTTTCAGTGATGTCAGGCACTCGGAAACTAACCAGCATATTGCTGAGACTTTCCTGAATTCTATCGAATGCTTGTTTGACATCTTCGGCAGTGACTATCATGTATTGTGTCACCTTTTTTTCTTTGCCACTTTCTCCATCTGCTACCAAGTAAGTGATTTTGCACTTGTGCCAAAGATCTGCATCCTCGTAAAAGAACACATCCACTATATTACTCTTGCTAATTCCAGTCACCTGAAAGTCTCCACGAATCTGAGAGCCAAGTCTATCGTATAAAATTGCTTCAGCTTCAGTAAAAGACACTGCATCTACCAAGTACTGCTCGGATATATTTTTGAGCAAGCCCTGCTCATTTTCTTTTGCATATTTTACTTTGCACAAAAACCAAGTTCTCATATCATTCTAATTTGAGCCTGAAGGTAAAAGTTATAGATCGAAAGGCCATATTCGGAAAGGAGAAAATAAATGGCTTTGAGAAAGTAGAATTTTAATACATTGATATTCAATAGGCTGAGTTTTAATTTTTTTCCCTTTTAAGAAAAAACGTATCTTTTATCAGTCATATGAAAGATAAATTCTGGAATAGTCTTCCCATCCAACTTTTCTTGTTGCACCTCAAGAAAAATCTGGCCTTAATCCTGGTTTGGGTCCTGCTATTGGCAATTACCTTTGAAGGTTTTGGAGTGGTATTGGGTATCCCGTTTTTATTCTTGGATCCAGAATACTTGCATGAGGTTTCTTGGTTGAGCTTTATGTTGATGGGGATTGGATTCGCAGTCTTTACCATGGCCTATCACATGACAACATATATTATTGATAGCCGGGAGTTTCCTTTTTTGGCAGTTATCAATAAGCCTTTTATTCATTTCTGCGTTAATAATTCCATTGTTCCCACCATTTTCTATGCTTGCTATTGCTTTAGGTTTGTGGAGTTCCAACTTCAGAATAATCTTCAAACAGAATGGCAGGTTGCCGGGTATTTTGGTGGTTTTACCTTAGGAAGTATCCTTTCCTATAGTTTGATTTTCGGATACATTGCCTTTACCAATAAAGATTTTTTTATTCTGTTTGCCGGTTCAGTGGATAAGCGCCTGAGAAAAGTAAGACTAACCCGTGCCAATGTGCTGAGTAGATATAAAGATCTTAAATCAAAGAAAGGTCAAGTACACTATTATCTCAATCTCAAATTAAGACTGGTTCCTGTACGACCGGATATTGCAAGGTTTGAAAGTGGGAAATTACTAAGGGTATTTGATCAGAATCATCTCAATCTATTTCTGATTCAGATTTTTCTAATAATCTTCGTTTTATTCTTAGGCTTTTTCAAAGAAGAACCCATACTTCAATTACCTGCAGCCACGTCAGCAACTTTACTACTTGCAATTTTGGTGATGTTGGTAGGAGCGGTCAGTTTTTGGCTGAGGAGTTGGGCTACAGTAATTGTTTTTTCAGTTATTCTATTAGCCAATTATTTCTCCAACTTTCCTTTCCTAAATCGACCTCATGAAGCTTTTGGGATGAATTATCAGACAGAAAAAGCTTCCTATACGCTGGATAAACTCAATGAAATCCTGCATCCAGACACGGTGCTAAAGGATAGGCTCAACACTGAAAAAATCCTTGATAATTGGAAAGGGAACCTAGTAGAAGAAAAACCAAAAATGGTTTTGATTGCTGCTAGCGGTGGAGGTCAGCGAGCTGCACTTTGGACATTATCAGTCTTGCAAAATTTATATGCTATCAATGATGGTGAAGTAATTAAACATACAGAGTTATTCACAGGTGCTTCTGGAGGGGTTCTAGGAGAGGCTTTTTTCAGAGAAATTTACCTCAGGTCTTTGGAAGATCCTTCCGTCAACCCCACAGATTCTTTGTATCTGGATCAAATGTCGGCTGATAACCTCAACCCAATTATCTTTTCCTTACTAGTCAATGATCTTTTGATCAGAAATCAATATTTCAAATATAACGATAGGCGTTATCTGAAGGATAGAGGCTATGCTTTTGAAAATCAGTTGAATATCAATACTGATGGCATCATGGATAAACCGTTGCATGCTTATAAGGAGCCTGAAGAAAGTGGGAAAATCCCTCTCTTACCAGTTACTTCTTTGATAACCAATGATGGAAGAAAGCTGGTTATCTCTCCTCATTCCATGTCTTATTTGGGTACTTCTATGATGGGGAAGTTGGGTTTGGATGAGAAAAAACAAAGCATAGATTTCTTGCGATTTTTCAGAGAGCAGGATGCAGAAGACATACGCTTTCTTTCTGCATTGAGAATGAGCGCTACTTTTCCTTTTATTACTCCCAATGTGCAATTGCCTTCTGAGCCTGTTATGGAGACGATGGATACAGGATTATCAGATAACTTTGGGATTCAGGATGCTTTGAGATTTACCTATGTATTTCAAAAATGGATAGCTGAAAATACCTCTGGAGTAGTATTGATTACAATCAGGGATTCAGAAAAATCAACCGAGATTCCAGAAAGTCCTGTCCCCCGAATTTTTGAAAAGGTATTCAACCCGTTGAAAAATATTTACTCCAATTGGGACAATGTTCAAACCATTCAAAATGAGGTTCTCTTCAATTATATGGCAGAGTCCATGACTTTTCCATTGGAAAAAATTGAGTTTGAATATGCCCCGGAATTGGTTCAGGCCGAAGAACTCACAGGCAGTCAACAAACCATGCAAAGGGCTTCCCTGAACTGGAGACTAACTGCGAGAGAGAAGCAATCCATTTTGTTAAGTATTTACTCTCCAAAAAATCAGAATTCACTTCAGCGTGTCAGTGAGATTTTCTCTAAAAAATAAAAAGGAGTTTTTAGCTCCTTTTTTGCTTTCAAATCAATAGGCTAAGCCTAATTTTTTATAAATAAAATGCATCAACCAAGCGGGGCCTATCATTAGAAATTGAACATCTTTCAGAAAAGATGGCTTTTTTCCTTCTACTTTATGTCCATAAAACTGAAAAATCCAGGCGATAACGAATATACCCAAACTGATCATCCAGAGCTTGCCGGGGAATAAGATGTCCAGAAAGTTGGCTAAAGCCAGGCAGAGAGCAGAGAAAAATAACATTCCTAATGATAGTGGTGCTGATAGTGTTACATAATAAACCAATACCAAGAAAAGGATAATGGTTGCCCAATTAGCAAAATTTCCCAATAATGGAAGGTACTCGGGAAGGGGACCCTCAGGTATGCTGAAAATCAACCCAACTATGCTGAAAAATATAGCCGGAACACAAATCCAGTGAATTAATTTATTGGTCGGATTCTGATGGCTAAGGCCATATTCATGCAGGAGTTCATCAATTTTTCTCATAGCTATTTGGGTTTTTCCTCATCTTTGATTTTAAATTACAAATTCTCTATTTCAAAATTTATAAACTGAACCAAAATGTTTAGCTATTGGGAGTCAAAAAACTTTTTTAATCATGATCTGATTGTGGTGGGGGCAGGATTTGTGGGCCTTTCTACTGCTATTCATTTCAAGCGTAAAAATCCGAAAGCCAGTGTTTTGATTTTGGAAAGAGGAATTTTTCCGGTTGGAGCCAGTACCAAAAATGCTGGTTTTGCATGTTTTGGATCCCTAACAGAAATATTGGATGATTTTTGGAGTATGACCCAAGATGAGGTGGTGGAGTTGGTGAATAGAAGATATAAAGGACTCCAAAAGATCAGGAAAGAATTTGGGGATAAGGCCTTGGCGTATAAGCATAATGGAGGTTTTGAACTAATAGAAGAGGATCAGCTTGGGGCAGTTGAACAGATTCCTGAAATCAATCAACTTCTAGAAAAAAGCTTTGGAGGAAAAGTTTTCTCCAAGGTCAAGAAGTTTGAGAAAATGGGTTTCTCAGATAAAATCAAGATGGTGGTGAAAAATAGATACGAAGGTGAGTTGGATCCCGCCAAATACCTAAGTTGCCTTTGGAACTTAGCTGGTGAATTGGGAGTCAAAATCGTAACTGGAGTAGAGGTACTGGAAATTGAAAAAGACACTGGAAGAATATTGGCTACTGATAAGTCTGAAAATCCGTTTTTTGAATTTTTCGGAGGTCAGGTTGCCATTTGCTCCAATGCATTTACCAAAAAAATCTGGAAAGAGTCTGAAATGGAACCAGGAAGAGGTTTGGTGATGGTTTCTAATCCTTTAGAGTTTGAAATTCCTTGGAAGGGATGTTTTCATTTGGACAAGGGCTACGTGTATTTTAGGGCAGTAGATGGAAGACTCTTATTGGGAGGTGCCAGAAATGTAGATTTTGAAGGGGAAAAAACAACCGAAAATAAGGTGAATCCCAAAATCAAAAAGCATTTGATACAATTGGCAGAAGAGGTGATTTTTCCTGGAAAAACTATTGAATGGGATAGGGAATGGACCGGAATCATGGCTTTTGGAGCTAAAAAATCTCCATTGATACAGCAAGTAGGACTCAAAACAGCTGCCGGGGTAAGGCTCGGAGGGATGGGAGTGGCTTTAGGATGGCAGGCAGGAAAAGAACTTAGCGACCTTTTGAGAAAAGGGAATTGATTTTTTTTGGTTAGATTCAAGACTTCAATCACCAATTACTGATTAATGCAAGAGAATATTCGAGCTCCCAAAGTGCTGGATGCACTGATTCCACTCATTTTTTTGATAGTTCTGCTGGTTCTCAATATCCGTGTTTTTGGTACGGATGGACTGTCAGGATCCAATCAAATTGTCTTGATTTTATCTGCTGGAGTGGCGGCCTTGGTTGCTATTTATAGATTAGGATTTCATTGGGAAACCTTGCAAGATGGCATGGTAAAGAGTATTAGCTCAGCCATGTCCAGTATTCTGATTTTGTTTCTAATTGGTGCACTAGCCGGTACCTGGCTGCTATCGGGGATAGTGCCTGCGATGATTTATTATGGTCTTCAAGTCTTAAGTCCAACCATATTTCTATTTGCAGCTTGTATTGTCAGTGCTGTTGTTTCAGTTTCTACCGGAAGTTCCTGGACTACTGTTGCTACAGTAGGTGTAGCTCTTTTAGGAATTGGGAAGGCTTTGGGTTTTGAGGAAGGAATTATTGCAGGCGCAATTATCTCTGGTGCGTATTTTGGGGATAAAATGTCACCGCTTTCCGATACAACCAATCTCGCCCCGGCGATGGCGGGTACGGATTTATTTACCCATATCAAGCATATGGCCAAAACAACGGTTCCATCCATCACCATTACCTTTATCATTTTCATAATTATTGGCTTCAATTATGAAACTAATGGCTCTGTTGATGATGTGAAGGCAATTTCTCAGGTGATTCAGGAAAACTTTAATATCAACGGTTGGTTATTTATCGTGCCCTTGGTGGTTTTGGTTTTGATCGTGAAAAAAGTACCTGCAATTCCTGCTTTATTGGTTGGAGCTCTACTAGGTGGGGTATTTGCAATTATATTTCAACCTGAAATAATCGCCTTGATTGCTGATGAAGGTGGCTCATACGCTTATTTGAGTTTTAAGGCAGTGATGATGTCGCTTTACGGAGAGATATCTGTTGTGACCAGTAATGATGTAGTGAATGAATTATTGGTGACCAGAGGAATGGGAGGGATGCTTAATACCATTTGGTTGATTATCTGTGCGATGATCTTTGGAGGTATTATGGAAGTAAGTGGCATGCTAAGAGTATTGGCTGAGGCTGTAATTCAGAAAGTTCATCGTGTAGGGTCTTTGATTGCTTCTACCGCAGCTACCTGTGTGTTCTTTAACATTACCACTTCAGATCAATATTTGGCGATCTTGGTCCCAGGTAGAATGTATGCGGATGTCTACAAAAAGAGGAAATTGAAGCCTGAGAATTTGAGTAGAACGTTGGAGGATTCAGCGACTGTTACTTCTGTATTGGTTCCATGGAATACTTGTGGAGCAACGCAGGCTTCGGTATTGGGAGTGGCTACATTAGTGTATGCACCTTATTGTTTTTTTAATATTATTAGCCCATTTATGACCATTCTTTATGGGTATTTGAACATTGGTATTAATTATTACGAGGAGGAAGAAGTTTAGTGGCATGATTCCATTTCGGATTAGCAAAGATGAAGTAAACGCTCTTCCTTTAGGGCAGTTTGAAGGCGAAATTTACCTGATTGACCAGGCAGATGATGTGCAGGAGGTAGTCGATTTTCTCGAGGATCAACCTATGTTGGGTTTTGATACCGAGACCAAACCATCCTTCAAAAAAGGGATCATCAATCAAGTTTCTTTATTGCAGCTTTCTACCCCAGAGCAGGCATTTCTATTTCGTTTGAATGAAGTGGGTTTTCCGGACTCGGTCAGAAATCTTTTGGAAAAGGAAAATATCGTCAAAATTGGTGCTGCTGTGCATGATGACATCAAAGCATTGGGCAAGTTGACTGATTCTTTTTATCCCAATTCATTTTTCGATTTGAATGATGAACTCAAGAAAGTGGGCTTTCACAATGTGGGGGTAAGAAATCTTTGCGCTATGGTCTTGGGAATGAGAATATCTAAATCAGAGCAGGTTTCGAATTGGGAAGCAGAGGAACTCACCGAGAAGCAGCAGAGATATGCAGCCACAGATGCCTGGGCATGTTTGGAGATATTCAAAAAACTAAGAAAGGATGGGTATTTGGACTCTTTATTCAAGTCCTAATATTTCAATATCCTGACTTTCCTCTAAAAATTCTAAGACAGAGGGCCTGAGCTTCTCCCTGAACTCTAAGGTCATCTCGCAGTCTAATTCCATTTTTTGGTGTAAAATCTCCAAGTCCAATCTCTTGACCAGCTTCATAACCTCGTTCATAGCTGGATAGGGAAATTTGATTTGAACTTGCTCTTTTACCAGTTCTTCTATGATTTCATTTTCTTCTATAGCCAGACTGGCAGAGGTCTTATAAGCTTGGATCAGCCCGCTTACTCCTAGTTTGGTTCCTCCAAAATACCGAACCACTACGATCAAAATATTGGTTAGATTATTGGATCTTATTTGCCCAAGGATAGGATCTCCAGCGCTATGATTGGGTTCTCCATCATCCGAGGCCCTGAAAATATCTCCATCACGTCCCAGTACATAGGCAAAGCAATGGTGTCTGGCATCGTAGTACTTTTTTCTCAACTCGGCCTGTTGCTCTTTGATTTCCTCTTCTGTTTTAACAGGAAAAGCATAGTAATGGAATTTGCTGTTTTTATCCTTATATAGCCCGGAGGAAATCTTGGCAATGGTCAAAAAACTGTCTTTTTCTATATTCTCTTCCAAGGTTTTAAATTATTCGAGACTTCGAAATTAGAAAATTAACGCATTGTAATCCCTTTTCCCTTTGAATTGTCTTAATTTTAGATCTCTTGAACAGAGCAATGCAATTACATATCAATAAGGAAAAAGTACAAATTCTCGATTTAGGAGGAAAAGTGAACCTAGGGGGGCAATTGCATTTTTGGGAAAAAAACGACCTATTCCCAAAAGGAATTCAGCGATGCTTTTGGATTACTGCTGTTCCTGAAAATGAAAGTCGGGGGAATCATGCGCATTGGAAAGAGTCTCAGGTATTGGTAGCAATGCATGGAGTTATTCAAGTAGAAGTTCATCAACCCGGGCAACAAGCTCAATCCTTTACATTGGATCAACCTGGAAAAGGGCTTTTCGTGCCACCTATGCATTGGGTAAAAACTTCATTTAGCACTGATGCAGTTTTACTCGGCATGTCTGATAGAGAGTTTTCTGAGTCTGATTACATTCGTGACCTAGCATATTTTGAAAGTCTTGGATCAGGATAGAATAAAGCATGTGACATTTCAGCGTGAGGCTGTACAAATTGAATCCAAAGATTATTTTTTGGCAGGAGAGGTATTAGCCGATTTTCTGGAAGCTTTCGATTTTACTATTCATAAAAAAGACAAGCTAAAGGGTTGGATTTCATTTCGGATTACTTCTGATTACCATGCTATTTCCTTACCTAAAGCTCCTATGGGTGGCTTTTGGCTTGAAAGAGGATTAGACTCTCAAGTGATTGAAGAGTTTATTTCCTACGTTTTGGAAGAGCTGAAAAGCCTTGGTGTGAAGCAGGTCAAAATTATTCAAGCCCCCAAACCTTACTCAGAAGATGCAGATCTGATCAATTATCTTCTATATCATTCAGGATTTTTCCAGGAAAAGCTTCAGGCTCATCATTTTTTCTGTGGAACCAAAAGAATGAAAAAATTCATTCAGTCTGAGTCAAGCTCATTTTCAAAGAAGTTGAAGAATCAGAAATTAGAGCTTTGCATGAGTTCTATTCAAAACTTTAATTTCTTACAAGAGATTGTTTCTTGGAATAAAAGAAAAGGCTATCAAGTAAATTTGGATGAGTCCCGACTGATTCAGAAAGTCTCAAGTTTCCCTGAAAGATATTTCTTGATTTCTATAAAAAATGAAGGGATCGCCCAAGCTCATTCTTTGGCTGTCAAACTGAGTAGCAATAGTATGTATTATTATCTCTCGGCTGTAGATTCCAATACTAAATTCAAGCATTTAGGCGACTTGCTTCTTTGGGGGCTATTTCAATTGGCTGTTGATGAAAAGGTAGAATTTATTGATCTTGGTTCCTCGGAAACAGATTCAGGACCCAATCATAGCCTGATGTTCTTTAAAGCAAAATTTTCAAATGATGTATTCAATAAAATAATCTGGATTAAGGACATATGAAGATGAGTAAATCTGGAAAAGTTGTCATCATTTGTATTGCATACAACCATGAAGACTGGATCAAGGAGAGCTTAGAAAGCGTCGCCATGCAGGACTATTATAACAAAGAACTGCTGATCATTGATAATGGAAGTAAGGATCAGACTAAGAAGAAAATTCAAGAATGGGTAGCCCAATACACTGGTTTATTCCCTGTAAACACCTTATATCTTGATGAAAGTAAGCCATATTGTGCCTTATTTAACAAGGTCCTTTTCCAAACAGATGCGGAATATGTGGTAGACCTGGCAGGAGATGATGTTTTTTATCCTGACCATATTTCCAACTCTATCCGGGAATTAGAAAAAGATCCCCATGCAGCCTTTGTATTTTCAGATGCCTATATTTTGGAGCCCGGAGGAGCCATACATACATTTTATAAAAGGAATAATTTCGGCGAACTCTCAGAAGTAATTGAATTGGGGATTATTTATGAGACGCTTTTACAAAGAAGTTTTATCTGTGCGCCTACGGTAGTATTCAATGCAGCTATTTTAAAAAAGGAGGGAGGCTATGATCCTGATCTCTATTATGAAGATTTTGACATCCAATTGAGATTAGCCAGAAAATATAATCTGGTGTTTTCTGATCATATAGGTGTATTGAAAAGAAAGTTATACAATTCCATGTCTGGAAATCAATACCAGCGCTATGGTTCTAAGATGTTGCCCAGCACTTTGAAAGTTTGTGAAAAAGCTTTGGAAATGAATAGGACTCCTTCTGAAAATAAAGCTTTGGGAAAAAGATTGCAGTATGAATTGAAACACGCCCTCTGGTCAGGAAACTTCCAAGTAGCAGAAGGTCTTGTTCAATTGGGTGAAAAGACAGGATTAAAGACGCCTATTTTCAGTATCTACAAGCTTTGGGCAAAAGTAAAATTAGATCTTTCCTGGCTGTACGTTAGGGCAACCTAGCCTACAATTACTTGGGTGAGCTGTTGATCTTTGAAATACTTTTTACCGATTTTCAGGATATCCTCTGCCGAAAATTCCTTCAAGAAGCTTAATTTTTTTTGGTAAAAATCTAAGTCTAGGCTGGAGTGATGAACTGCTCTAAACCTATCCATCAAATCAAAAGCAGAACTAAATCTAGAAAGCATTTGTCCGATTTGGTAGTTTCGTACAATCTCCAATTCATCCTGATTCAAGGGCTCCCGACACAATAATTGCACTTCGTGTTCGATTTCTCTAATTACCTCATCCGTGAATGCTTTTTGTACATCCGCTGCAATTACAAAATAATTGGTGTCTCCAATTTCAGCCAAACTGGAATAAATCCCATAAGTATGACCCTTGTCTTCCCGGATATTTTTAATCAGTCTTGATCCGAAATATCCCCCTAAAATGGTATTGAAAACTGACAAAGGAATAAAATCGGGATGAGTTTTTGGGATCGAAAATTTTCCAACCCGTACACTGCTCTGCACTGCACTTTCCCTAATTTCATGAAAACTGTCAATCGGTTCAGGTTGAGGTAGTAAAATGGGTTCCAATCCTTTTCTATTCGGAATTTGCTCCAAGAATTCTATTAACTTTTCCCATTCTGAACTCGAGAAGTTTCCGGTAACAAATATTTCCAAGTTCTGCCAAAGAAGCTGTGAGGAATAGAAGTAAAGTTGCTCTTGCTTGATTTCATCTACATGTTCGAAATCAATCTCCACTCCATAAGGGTGGTTTTTTCCGAAAAGCGATTGCCTAAATAATTGACTAGCTCGGGATGCAGTTTTTTCTTTCTCCAGTTGAATACTCAATCTTCTCTGAGATTTTCTTTTTGCCAGCATTTCCAAAGGGAAAGTTGGAGTCTCTATCATTTCCAGGAAAAGAGGAAGTATTTCGAAAATATGGAGTTTAGTGCTCAAGATACTCATGCCTTCATGCCCGAAAGTAAGAATAGGAGAGATCTCACTGGCATGAAAATCCAAAAAGTTAGCGATTTGTTCGGCATCTCTTTTATGAGTGCCTTCAGCCAACATTTGAAGTGTAAAGGAAGGCAACAATGTTTGAGAAAGGGGAAGATTTGCTCTCTGTCCTTTACCAATTACTTCGATTTTCACCGCATCCAAATTGGGCGTAGGCATATGAAAAACATTGGCTCCTGATTGGAGAATGTGTTTTTCAGGCTCTATCAAATCAAAATCATCCGGAATTCTAAACTCCGGAGCAAGCCTTCTGTCTAGCATCACAAATTAATTGTTGGGAATAGTGTAAAGTAGAGAGAATCTTAACGTCTCTGCCAATGGATGGTTTTGAGTCTGTGGGACTAAATACGAAAAATCAAACCCGAGTTTATTCAAGTCAAATCCAACCCCCATGGTGAAATACCTTCTTCCTCCTTTAGTTGGATTTTCATAAAAATACCCTGTACGAAGAGAGAATTTATCATTATAAGTGTATTCAGCACCGAAAGAAACGGTTACTTCCTGCATTTCTTCGGAAAAACCATCTGGAGCATCTGCAAAGGATCCAAACATCCCGGAGATCAAAGCCCTATTTGGGTCTTTACCTCTGGAAATGATCAGATTTCCATTCTCATCAGTGGCTAGAGAACCGTCTGGATTGGTTTGATATACAGGTGGAGTAGGTACTAAAAGCTTGTTGAAATCCAATGCGAATGTGATTGAATTCATTTCGTTAATATCTATGCTGTATGCCGTACCAATTCTCAAGTTGGTAGGGATATAATCTAGATCATCTGCACTGTTATAGGTGATTTTAGGACCAATATTGGAAATGTTAACTCCCCATGACCAAGTACCTTCTTTAGAGCCTGCAAGAATAGGCTTGCTGTAGTATAAACCTACATCCGTTCCAACACTGACTCCAGGTCTGCTTTCACTGCCTCCAACCGAAGATATACTGCCAGATAGATTGGAATGAATAAATCGAGCTGAAATACCCAAACCCAAATTGGCAGAAAGTTTTCTTGAGTAAGTTGCGCCTAAAGCAATATCTCTTGGGTTAAATTCACCTAGTTCATTTCCTCTTCCATCAGTCAACTGGATGTCACCCATGTTGAAATAGCGAAGGTCAAATCCGAATGCTGAGTTTTCATCAATTTTAAAAAAACCGGTTAGATAGCTCAAGGACATATCATTCACCAATTTTCCCAGCCAAGGAGAATAAGAGAGTGAAAAACCCATTTGATCTTCTACGAAGGCAAGTTTACCACTATTCCAGTGAGCTGAATTAGCATCAGGACGCGTAGCAACACCCACATCCCCCATAGCAGAATGTCGGGAATCCGGAGCAAAATTTAAAAATGGAACTGCTGTAGTAATCACTCTCCGATCTGGGTCTTGGCCGGAAATGACAACAGAATTCTGTGCTTGAGCTGAATATCCCATTAACACGAACGCTCCCGCGAGTAATCCAATCTGCTTCCTAATGGCTTCTAATTTCATTCAATAACAATTTTACCGCTTGTAAAGTCCATAGAACCGTCAAGCTCTGACTGAAGCGTTACTCTGTAAATATAAGTTCCTTTTGCTGGATATTTGGTTTGATTTTGTAAAAAAATCCAAGTCAAATCCCCAATAATCTGTTTGGCTTCCACTAAACGCTGATTTTCTGCGAATAGTATCCTTCCTTCTAAATTTATTATTTCCAGCCTAATAAGCAGGTTTTCGCCTGCCCGATTATGCTTTATTTCAAAGTTAGTTAAAGTTTTAGCCGGATTCGGAAAAACTTTTTGATCCAAGATTTGAAGTTTATTACTTCCTTCGACCAACACCTCTATCATCTCAGTGCTTCCGTTCCCTACCAAGTCAAAGGCTTTGATTTCTAGACTGTTTTTTCCTTCTTTCAATCCAGAAATTTCCATCACGACCTCTCCCTTTGTATAGCTACCAGATAGACTATTAAATAGCTTGTTTAGGGAAATCTCCTGCTCATCATTAATAACTAGGAGTAATTGCTTTCCTTCTCTTAATCCTGTAATGTCAATTCCCGAACTATCTGTAAAACTGAAATTTGCGGATAAAGTTGTAGATGCAAAACGAAATGGAGCTTGGGACTGATTTTCTAGCTGTATTTCTATTTGGGGTCCCTCTTCATCTTGAATTTCATTCGCTTGCCCTCCGCTCTCTACTTTTTCAATCCCCCAGGCATCTTTCCCACTTTCTTCATCTTTTGCGTAAATACGGAGATTACTGCTTTCGAAGTTTTCGGCCAAGAGGGGAGGCAGTAGTAATTTTCCCTGAATTTTCCCATTTCTAACTTGTCCTTTCCCTTTGAAATAAATCAGACTTTCTTCCGGGAATTCAAGAGGTGCACTTTCATCTCCCAGCGTTTTGATTGCCTGCTGAGGTCCTCTGTAGTCAATTTCAAACTCACCACTAAACTCTGAAACCAGCTGCTGAGAAGCATTAATGATCTCTGCCTCATAGCTGACTTCCTGAAGGGGTGCTATTTGTTCTATGTCATTTCCTGCCTCATCCTTTAATGAAACAAGCCGGATAGAATGATTAGGTCTCGCCAACCTCATACTGGGATCTCCAAGCAGTGAGAAATTTCTATTGAGAGCTCCATTCAAACTCTGATTTTTGGTGTTTTTGAAAATGGTGCCCAAGTCTTGAAATTCCTCATTCTCTTTTCTAAAAACTTCTTGAATAAAAGCTTGATTGAGAGAAAAATTAACACTGCTAAAAACCGGTCGCCCTGTAGTCAATAATCCGATTGCACCTTTGCCTTTGGCAATTAAGAGTTCTTCAGCCGATGAACGCAGAAATGGACTATCATGCCTTCCAAATTCACAAGTAGCAGTAATCCAAAGTGGCAAATGCTTCATCTGAGGCCAGTTTGCGATATCTTCTACCCGAAAGACTTCTTCAGCAGTTAAGGTTGTTTCATTCCCATGCCCTATATAATTCAGAAATAAGGTTCCTTCGTCCAATGTTTTTTTCAGGGCTTCTTTGGCTTTGGGAGATCTTTGGGTAGTTCCATTTCTTACCTTCTCAAACCTGTCTAAGTAGATCTTATTTTGAAAATAAGCCGGATGATTCTGCTTGAGAAAACTAGCATGGGATTCCGCATCTCTCAAATGGATGTTGTTATCTGCATCATCCGCCATAAAAGAGATGTTTCTATGCCAGTTTCCTAACAGAGGCTGCGATTCATATTGGATGATTTTATTGATTAGCAAAGAGGCCTCCTGGAGGTTGATCACAGGTAACCTCCCAATTCCTATCTGCATAGGTTCATCTCCTTCACGGCTCTCTTCCCAGACTCCTTGCCCCATTTCCACTAGGCCGAAAAAATCATCAGAGCTATATGTGGTCAATGGATTGAGGCTATTCCTACTACTGTAAGTGGGGACAATATTCGGTCTTCCACCCAATTTGGATTTGTAGTCAAATGTACCCTTACCCAGGAATAGCACATTTTTTAAGTTGCCTCCTTTATGATAATGATAAGCTATAAAATCTCTAATGGCCACCACATCCCTATTTCCATATCCGAAGGAATCATAAATATCTTTGGTAATCACCACCTCTGCTAAAACACCCATACTCAATTTATGAGTTCTGAGTCTTTCAGCTTCCGAGTAAAAGGCTTCGGATGTGATGATCAGTAATTCGGGCCAAAATGTATCAGCTCGAAGTTCGGATGAAATAGGACTAACCTTTTCAATCGAAGGAATTTCAGTTGAACTTGCTACAGCAATTTTTTTGGAGGTAATTGTTCGGGTTGAGTTGGGGGCAAAAGATTTGGGTTGGAAAAAATCACTGACATCCCAGACTATTAAATTGGCATCAGAAATAGTGTAAGAAGATCCTTCTAATGAAAAATAAACTCCTGATTTCAAATTGGAAGTGGAAAAAGGTACTCCGATTTGAATATGCTCGAAGTAGGCTCTTGCATTTGGATCTGAACTGGTTAATCCAAGTTCAATGGTTCTCAGCTCATTTCCTGCGGGCCTTAGCTCGGATTTAAAAGCCTTTTCTCTGCCTTTGATTCCATAAGTTGTATTGGGAATGGGATCTATTTGTGTAGAAAAAAAGCTTTGTCCACTTTCAGATAACCTAAGCTCGGAGCTGGATAATGATTGGGCCATGATAACCCCATTTACTTTCCAAGCAGCGTTCGTATTGCCTGATTTTCTGATCGGAATAGATCGAATATTCCCCGTAGAAACTGGGGCTGAATACCAAGTTCTTCCAGAATTGAGAAGATTATTTTCTTCTCCTTTTATAGCAGACCATTGATAAAGAGTAGAAGCTGAAACTTCTGAACTGCTGGCGGAAATAGACTCTACTCGTTTAGGGCTTGTCTTTTTTCCTATCAAATAAGAAAGTGTGTCACGGTAAATATGATGCTGATAAGAAAGATTATTTTCCGGATTAATAAAAAAACCATGTGGGCCTTGCAGATAGACTAGCAGTTCATTTCCAGCAAGTAAAGTTGGGATTTCCCTTAGTGAAAGCGATTCATTGTTTAATTGCTGAGGTATGGAGCCAGGATATCCATAGATCGCCACTTCTGATAAATTTGCTGCTCCAATCTGAGTTAGGAGAGAAGGGTTAATTTTATAAATCCCTTCTTTTGTGACTTCAAATTTGAATAAAGGGCTTTGGGCAAAAAGTATTTGCGGTAAACTGCATACTAGCAGCAGGAAGAAAAAAAATATTCTGGAATTTAAATTCATTAAGTCTTCAACGCATTTTCCGCCAAGGAGAGTCCTAAGTATGCAAGAATAATGATCGGAATTCCTCCCAATCCAAGCCAAGCGATACAAATAATTCCCAATCCAATCAACACAAACCTAAATACATTATCCGAGAGCGAAAAGTTCTTGAATTTCAGGGCAATCAGTGGAATTTCACTCACTAATAAAATCGAAAACACCCATGCAATAATGATCAAAGTCCAGGGATTGGAAAGTGAGTTTTCTATCAAAAACCATTTCTTAGCTAGGTAGGGCAGAGTACTGATAAACAAAGCATTTGCTGGAGTAGGAAGTCCTATGAAGCGATCACTTTGTCTAGTGTCTATATTAAATTTTGCTAAGCGCATGGCTGACATCAAGGGAACGATCAAGGTTAGATATGGCAAGTAAGTGTTGTTGGTAGCCTCAGAAGTAAGTTGAAACAAAATGAAACCTGGCAATACTCCAAATGATACACAGTCCGCTAGGGAGTCTAATTGTTTTCCCAGTTCGCCTGAAACTTTTAATAGGCGAGCAGCAAACCCATCGAAAAAGTCGAAAACAGCGGATAAGACTATGAAATATGCGCCTGAAAGAACATTTCCGTTCAAGACGAAGCTAATCCCAATCACTCCCGAAAGGAGATTCATAAGGGTTAAGCCATTAGGAATATGTTTCAAAAATTTCAATAGCTCGCGTTTTTACCTACAAAAGGGTTGTAAATCTTTTCAAATTCTATGGAGGTTTCAGGTCCGTGACCTGGATATACGATGGTATCTTCCGGCAGGCTGAAAAGCTCACTTTTAATTTTCTCCAAAAGTAAATCATGATCTCCTCCCGGAAGGTCTGTTCTTCCAATGCTTCCTCTAAAAAGTGTATCGCCTGCAATACAGATTTTGCTGGTAGGATGATAAAACACTACGTGACCGGGAGCATGTCCAGGAACGAATAATACTTGTAATTCTTCCTGTCCAACCGAAATTTCCTTTCCCGGACTCACATATCCATCCGGTTCAATTCCCCTGTAGGCAGGAAATCCGTAATTGCGTGCAAGAACCTTGGCCGAATTTAAAACAGGAATCTCATTTTCATGAATCAAAAAAGGAATGCTGTACGTTTGCTCAACCCACTCATTGCCCAAGACATGGTCTACATGGCAATGGGTATTTAGTAACAGTTCAGGTTTTAAATTCTCCTGAATGATAAAGTCATATAATTCTTTTTTCTCTTCAGGTTCATAGCAACCAGGATCTATAATGGCAGCGGAGCCTTTTTCATCATAGATGATATAGGTGTTTTCCTGAAAAGGATTGAATGTGAAGCGCTTAATTTTCAACATGGTTTTTGTATTTCCATTTGAAACAAATTAAGGAATAAAACCTTTATTTTGGGTTATGGAAATAGATTTTTTGCTCATAGGTCAAGGTTTGGCAGGTTCTGCATTAGGATATAGACTAAAGAAAGCCGGATTTAAAATCAAGCTTTTGGATCAGCCTGATTTAAATCAATCTACCAAAATTGCTGCCGGCCTATACAATCCCGTTACAGGGAGAAAAATGGTTAAAACATGGAATGCTGACCAGTTATTTCCAGAGATTGAACCTTTTTATCAGGAGTTGGAGCAGGTTACTAAAAAAAGCTTTCTTCGCCCGATCAATATCTACCGGCCTTTCCTTTCCATAGAAGAACAGAATGAATGGATGGGAAATAGTGCAGATCCAGGTTTTTCCAAATACATCCAAAAAATATATCAAGAATCCCAGTCTGAATTTTTAAAGGATCCATACGGTGGGGTTTTGCTGAAAAATTCAGGTTGGCTGGATAGTAAAGCCTTCATGGAGGGCATGAGTGAATATTTCGGGGAGGACCTCATTTTGGATTATTTACAGGAGGATCAACTCCAATTTCAAGAAGGATTTTGGAATTATGGAGACCTAAAGGCCAGATCTGTGATTTATTGCAATGGGGTGGCGGCCAATCAGTCTAAATTTTTCGGTTTTTTACCATTTGCTCCGGTGAAAGGAGAAATTTTAGAGGTGAAGCAAGATTTTTGCCCGGATTACATCGTAAATAGAGGTGTGTTTAGGGTTCACTTAGGCGATGGAATTCACAGAGTGGGTTCTACCTACACTTGGCATGACTTGGATCAAGGGCCAACTGAACGGGCAAAAAATGAATTGACTGAGCGCCTAGCTGGATTAGTTCAGCTGCCAGTTGAAGAATATGTCAGCCACAAGACAGGAATTAGGCCGGCGACGAAGGACAGAAAACCTTTTTTAGGAAAACATCCTGACTTGCAGAGCGTTTACATATTTAATGGTTTTGGTGCTAAAGGAGTGTCATTGATCCCTTTTTACAGTCAAGTCATGGTGAATCACCTTACACGATCCACTCCTATTCCAAGTGAGGTAGCGATCACTAGGTATTTTAATTATATTTAGACATTATCTGGGTATAGAATGCAAATAAAGTTGACGCGATTAATTCTTTTTTTAGGCCTCTGGCTAAGCGCCGGAATGGCTTTAGCACAATTTGACCAAGAACGCTTCGGGAAAAACCGAGTGCAGCATAAGGAATTCGAATGGTACTTTTATTCCTCCAATAATTTTGAGGTTTATTATTACGATCGTGGAGGCGCCAATGCCAAAATGGCTATTGAATATTTGGAGTCAGAGTTCCAGCGACTCACTCAAATGATCGGCTATGTAGCCTATACCAAGCCTAAAATTTACATTTACAATACTCCTGAAGAACTGCTGCAAAGCAACCTTAATTTGAATAAGCAGGAGTTTAGCGAAGAAGGACAAACTAACTTCAGTCGATTAATTGCAGAAGTAGCATACAAAGGAGAAGTGGATCTTTTTAAAGAAGACTTGATATACGCTACTTCCAAAGTTATCATCCAAGAAATGTTGTATGGTGCATCTGTAGCTGATGCATTTCAGTCTAATTTGATGAATGCCTTTCCGGAATGGTATGTAGAAGGTATTTCTTTATACCTAGCGAAAGGATGGAGTAGAGAAATGGATGATTATATCAGACATTATCTCAGAGAGGAAGAAAACCCGAAAATTCTCAAATTGACTGACATTGAGGCGGCTTTGGTAGGTCAATCCGTTTGGAACTACATAGCGGAACGCTATGGAAGAAGGTATATTTCAAGCATACTCAATCTTTCCAGAATCAACAGAAATGAGGAAAATAGTATAGCCAATACAGTAGGTTTGAACTACAAAACATTCAAAGAAGATTGGCGAAAGTATTACATCACTATCAATGAGCAGGTAACCCAGACCTTCCAAGATATATCCAGCGAATCAGCGATTGCTGAAACCTCTCCGAGAATAGAAGGTGTCATCAATGATATTAAATTCAGTCCGGATGGATTGAACTTGGCTTATGTGATCAATAATGGCGGAAAGTTTAAAGTTCAGGTAAGAGAAGTTACCTCTGGACTCGAGCGAACTCTTTTTACAGGTGGGGCGGTCTATGAAGATCAGGACCCTAACTTCCGAGCCCCAGTCATAGCTTGGAGAGATTCAGCTAACCTAGCCATTGCATCTTTCAAAAGAGGATTGACCACATTGAGACTGCGCTCCATAGACGGAAGCACCCAAGACAAGATTTTCCTCAGAAATATCAACCAGATATTGAGCTTGGATTTCAACAGTACAGGAAGAAATATGGTGCTTTCAGCCATTTCTAATGGAAAAACAGATATCTACACACTTAATACCAGAGGACAGGGAAGAAGATTGACAAACGATGAGTTTGATGATTTGACCCCAATGTTTTTGAATGATTCGACCATTATTTATTCTTCTAATTTCACCGAAAAGTCTGATTCCACTGCAGAGCAAAGAACTAACCTGAAAGATTTCCCGGATAGTTATAATCTATTTTTACTGGAAGTAAGAGACACGATTCGAATTAGCAGACTGACCAATGCCTTGAGTAAGAATGTGAGACCTAGAAAAGTCAATAGCAACTCAGTGGTATTTTTATCAGACCTGAGTGGCATTAATAACTTGATGAGACTCAATGTTGGAAATCAGGTAGCAAGCCAGATATCAGGTTATGATAAAAGTTTAGAGTCTTTCGATGTCAATTCGAGAATGAATAAAATAGCATTCTCGGTTCGGGATGGAAAAGAGAGCTTCCTAATCTTGCAAAATTACAGTGGCGCTGATCGCTTTACTCCAAGTACTCCGAGAGTGCAGTTGGAGCAGGCAAAAAGCCTGAACGAAAGAATAGCTGCGAGACGGCTATTAGAGACTCCTAAGGAAGATACGACCCGAGTTCAGCGAACAGCTCCGCTAACTGTTCCTAAGCCAGCGGAGGAAGTGAAAATGGACACAGTGGCCAGCAACACAACTTCCTCAATTAATCTGGATAGGTTAAGATTCCAGAAAGGGAATGGGGTAAATACAGAGAATTATACATTTGACTCATTACCTAGTCCTCAGCAAGGTTTGGAGCAAGCCAATGCCCAGGAAAACAGAGTCAATCTGCTTGAATCTTTTAGAAAGCAAAGTCTTCAAAAAAGGGTGACTGGGCCTAGAAGAATGGAGCCACAATTCTTCACGAATAATATCAATACCCGATTTATTGTCGATCCATTGAGGGGTTTTGGAATAAGCCTTCATGGAAAAATGACCGATTTATTGGATAATCATTCTTTTCAGGGTGGGGTAACCCAAGCTTTGGATTTCAGGTCTGGAGGGGATTTGTACTTCGAATATGAATATTTGAAAAGTAGACTTGATTTCCGAGGAAGGTTTGATAGAAGATCTATCCGCATCACAGAAGGGGATATCACTTTCCAAAAGTATATTCTATCCAAAGTCGAGACTGGAGTTGCTTATCCTTTAAATGTCAACGCCAGAGTATACGTCGCTCCTTTCCTTGCAAAGACTCAATATTTCAATTTGAATTCTGATTCTCTGATTTTGGGTTCCAACTCACCAGCAAATCGCTTTGATGTAAATTATGCTGGTGCAAAGGCGGAATTCGTTTATGATAAGACCCAGCAAATCGGTTTGTATTCCCAAACTGGCCTGAAGGGTAAAGTTGGTTTCATGCACTATCAAGGCTTGAATAATTCCTCCAGAAGCTTCAGTAATTTTTATTTGGATATCAGGAATTACCAAAGAATCCATAAAAATATTGTGCTGGCTTCCAGATTGTATGCAGGGTCATTCTTTGGCAATAATCCTCAAACCTATTTGGTCGGAGGAATGGATAACTGGCTCTTCAATGAATTCTATAGACCGCCTTCCAATAGACCTGAGGCGTCGCCTGTAAGAAATCCGAACGGGGTAGAGAATTCCAATATTCTATTTGCGGATTTTGTGGATTTGAGAGGATACGATTACGATGAAATCAGGGGAAATAAGGTGATTACTTTTACCACAGAGCTTCGAATCCCTGTTTTCTCTTATCTCACCAGAGGAAATATCACATCCAATTTCATCAGGAACTTCCAGCTTGTTGGATTCTATGATATAGGTTCGGCATGGAACCATTCTGCTCCATGGGAGCGGGTAAATGATCAGAATACTGAAGTGATCAACACTGAGGGTTCGCCTTTTACTATAGTTTTAAATAATTTTAATAACCCATGGTTGCAAAGTTATGGAGCTGGACTACGCACAGTGCTCCTTAATTACTATGTCAAACTGGATGTAGCGCGACCAATCAGAAATTATGAGGCTGAAGATTTAAAGTTCTATGTAACTTTAGGCTATAATTTCTAAAACCACCACACATGATTAAATCTATGACCGGCTTCGGAAATGCCGGATGGGAGAATGAGGAGTTTATGATTCACGTTGAGGTTAAGTCTCTCAATTCAAAATTTCTAGACTTGTCTATTCGGAGTCCCCGTCAGTTTTCAGATAAAGAATTGGAAATTCGAAATCTGACTCAAGCCGTCCTGGAAAGAGGTAAAGTAGGTATCTCAATTGAGTTTTTAGCTAAAAATACTTCTGATATCCCTGTTAGTATCAACGAGGAGCTTTTTAAGGCTTATTATTCCAAGTTCCAGAATCTTTCTGAAACAGTGGGAGCAAATACTGCGGAGGTATTCAAACTAGCCTTACAGGCTCCTTCTGTAATCACAAATACCAATACCGATGAAAATGACACTGAGGCTGAGTGGGCATTGGTGAAAAAAGTGATCGAAGAGGCTTTGGCAAAATGTGATGAATTTAGATCTGATGAGGGCAAGGTGCTGGAGCAAAAACTGTTGGAAAACATAGAAGCTATTGCTGGAGGACTTGAAAAAGTGAAAGCAGAGGAGGGGCAGAGAAAAGAAAAAATCAAACAGCGAATTCGCGGACACTTCCAAGAATGGTTGGATGAAAATGATTTCGATAAAAATCGTTTTGAGCAGGAGTTGATCTACTATTTTGAAAAACTGGATATCAATGAGGAAATAGTAAGATTAGATACCCATCTCAAATATTTCAGAAAAAGCCTAAAAGAAGAATCCAATCAGGGTAAAAAATTAGGGTTCATTAGTCAGGAAATAGGAAGAGAAATCAATACTATTGGTTCCAAAGCGAATGATGCAGGCATACAGCAATACGTCATATTGATGAAGGATGAACTTGAAAAAATTAAGGAACAATCCATGAATGTATTATAAAAAAGGGCTGAAAAGCCCTTTTTTTATGAGTTCGATTTGTTTAATTCTCGATATCTTCTCTTATGGAAATATATAGAAAATACAGTTCAGTATATTCTTAAAGTATAAGGTCAGGCTACCCTCTGTCTTCCGTCTTCTGTCTTCCATCTCAATTATAAATGACGATTTCTATCGGTATCCCAGAAAGCGATATTATTCCATCCTATTCTTTCTCAGAATTTTCCCGGGTCTGATGTCTTGAAACTCACCTTGATCGACTATAAGTCGACCGTTGACCAAAACAAATTGAACTCCAGTAGGATATTGATGCGGGTCAGTAAATGTGGAGCGATCAATAATCTTTTCAGGATCGAAAATGGTTAAATCTGCAAAATTGCCTTTTTTGATAATTCCCCGGTCTTGAATCCCCAGTCTCTGAGCAGAAAGTCCGGTCATTTTATGGATTGCAGTAGGGAGGTCTAAAATGTTTTTTTCTCTTACATAGTATCCTAAAATCCTTGGGAAAGTTCCGTAGGCTCTTGGATGAGGATGTCCGTCTCCAGGCTGTGAAAGCCTCCCATCCGAACCAATCATCGTCATAGGATGCTTCATGATTCGTTCTACGTCGGCATCGTCCATTGCATGGTAAATGGTACCGGTTCCACCGTTTAGTTGGGCCTGAATGACGAGTTCAGCTCCATTTTCCACAGTGGGCTCCATTCCTTCCAATATTGCCCAATCATGTAGAGTTTTACCCTCCAATTCTTTTCTCCAAGATACTCTTGAAAATTGGATCCTTCTCAAATCATTCCCTCCACGGTCATTCAGGATATTGAATATGATTCCCGATTTGATACTGTCTTTTAAGATGGGGTCTTGGACTCTATTGGAAAATTCGCTTCCCTCCAAGGCCCAGCTAGGAATCAATACACTGATTCCGGTATGGGAAGCTGCATAAGGATACTGATCCATCATTATATCCAATCCTTCCTTTCTAGCGGAATCCACCAAGCTCAGTGTTTTTACGCTTGCTCCCCACATTTTGACCCCAATGGCTTTGTGGTGGGTTAATACAACAGGGATTTCAGCTTCTTTCGAAATTAAAATCGCTTCTTGAACAGCATCAATAAGTCCTAATCCTTCTTCTCTAAGGTGTGATGTATAAATACCCTGATAAGAAGAAGCCACTTTGGAAAGACTGATGATCTCATCCACTTTAGCAAATGTGCCCGGTAAATATTTTAAACCAGTGGATATTCCGAATGCACCTTCTTTCATCGCCATCTCTACGTAGTTTTTCATAGAGTCCATTTGAGAAAGAGTAGGGGCTTGGTCGACATTTCCCATTACCTCTCTTCGAATGGTATTATGCCCGATTAGATAAGCTAAATTTGGCCCTGTCCCAAGTTGCTCTAATGAATCCAGATATGAACCGAATGGCCAAGGTCCTCCTCCATCCGGCCCACCTAATGCAAGCGTAACACCCTGCATAATCAAACTTTTGGCATCCGGCATTTCCATGATAGGTTCCAAGTGCGTATGCATATCAATAAAGCCAGGACTTACCACCATCCCTGAGGCATCTATGATAGTTTTTGCTTCTGCATTTTTCAGGTCACCGATTTCTACAATTCGCTCATCTAGTATACCAATATCGGCTTGAAAGGAATCCGAACCCGTTCCATCCAGAATGGTACCATTGATGATGATAAGATCATACTTATCAGATTTACAAGATATTAGAGTTAGAAAAAAGAGAAGGATGAGACAGTTTTTCATGGTCTTAAATTGTATTCATCCTGAAAATAAGTGAAATAAAAAATAAAAGATGCCCTTTCATCATTTTTGAAAAAAGTAAAAGGGCCGAAGCCCCTTTTTTAATTCAGTCTGAATTTGATTGGCATAACCATTCTTGAGCGAACAGGTAAACCTCCCATCTTTCCGGGATTCCAATTCGGTGAACCCTCAATTACTTTGATAGCCTCTTCATCACATCCTCCACCAATTGATCTCATGATTTCTACATCCTGTACAGAACCATCCTTGTTGATTACAAAGCGTACCAAAACAGTTCCTTCAATGCCCATTCTCCTCGCTTGTGGAGGATATTTCAAATTGTCTCGTAGGTATTTGTACCAGGCTTCCATCCCACCTTTGAATGAGGCTTGAACTTCTGTAAAGTCTCGAATTTCATCAGCCTCGTCTATTATTGGCGGTCCCTCAGATAAAATTACATCAGGGATTTTATCAGTTTCCTGAGTATTGATATCTATGGGAATTTGGAGGTCTTCAATTTCGATGTCATTGGGTTGCTCCTTCAAAACAGGCGGCGCCTTAGGCGGGGGAGGAGGAGGTGTTTGTATGGTAAGTGGGATATCTATTAATTCCCAGGCTTGTTGAGTATTGGGGATTTCTTTGATAGGTCCACCTTGGTTGCTTTTCCATTCAAATGCTGCGAGAGCCAGACCTATGCTAGTTGCCAAGCCAAAATTCAGCAAAGTTCCAGACCACCTTTTGACGTCTGCTTTGGGGTTCTTTTTCAGTTCCATGTGTAATATGATTTGTGGTTAAAAATGAATTACCAAAGAATTTACACATTAAAAGCCTGTTATTTAGTGATTTAAGAGAAATTAACTATGTTAAAAGTTATCAAAAATTGGCAATAAAAAAGCCCAGACAATGCTGGGCTTTCTTGATATATTTAATTGATTAGCTCAATTTAAATCTAATAGGTAGTCTCATACGAGTTCTTACCGGACGACCTCTTTGCTTACCTGGAGTCCATTTAGGAGCGTTTTTCACAACCTCAACAGCTTCCTCATCGCAACCGCCACCGATTCCTCTCAAAACTTCAACGTCTTGAATTGAACCGTCAGTATTAATAACGAACACTACGATAACTGTACCTTCGATACCCATTCTTCTTGCTTGAGTAGGGTACTTTAGATTTTTGGATAGATACTGATTCCAGCCTGACATACCACCCGGTGGCTGAGGCTGAGTTTCTACCACGTCAAAGATTTCGTCTGCTTTTTCCTCTACTGGAGCTTCAGCAATGACAACCTCTTTGATTACAGTTTGCTCTTTAACGTCAACGTCAAAGTTTACCTCAATTTTTTCCTCGATTTCAACCTCATCAGGAATTTCTTGGATGATAGGCTGCTCCACTGGTGGTGGAGGTGGTGGAGGTGGTTGTTCGGTAATAGGAATATCGAGCAGCTCTTCAAAGTTGTCATCTGTCATGCCTAGATCTTTCAAGGCACCATCATCAAATGACTTCCATTCGAAAGCAGCAAGTGTTGCTCCTACAGCCAATGCCAAACCCAAATTCAGGAACATTCCTGTCTTTTTGGTTAAATCAGCACTGGGAGTCTTTTTTGCTTCCATGTTGAGTTTGATTATATAGGTTAAATGATTTCTTATTCAGTCTAACAATTGTAAGGATAATGATGCATTAATCCAAGTGATTTTGTACGGAGAGAGTCTTAAAATATGCTAATATTCCCAATAAAACCCCTATTTGATTGACAATCAAGTCAAATACATCAAAGGATCGGTTGGGAACAAACAACTGTCCCAGTTCAAAAGCAAAGGATGGTAATACCACAAAACCCAATACAATAGGGATATTTAGTTTCTGGAACCCTTGTTTTTTCTTTTGAAATCTGATGCCAGCCCAAAGAAAAGCTAAGATCGCAAATGAAAGTACATGGATTAATTTGTCCTGAAAATCGAAAGCATCTATTTCAGGGAATTTATCTCCAGGTGTCAGCATGGCAACTGCCAAAATCAATAACCAGGAAATAGCAAAAACTAAACGCAAAATTGAGAATTAATTTTTCCCAACTAATTCAGAGTATTCCTCGCTGCTCATCAAATCAGAAGGCAGGTCACCACTGATTTTCACCTTGACCATCCAGCCATTTTCATAAGGTGATTCGTTCACCAACTCAGGAGAGCTTTCCAGTTCTTCATTGAACTCAAGGATTTCACCACTCAATGGCATAAATAGATCAGATACAGTTTTTACAGCTTCTACTGTTCCAAAAACCTCACCTGCTTCTATTGTCTCTCCTACAGTTTCAACTTCTACATAGACAATATCGCCCAACTCGGACTGTGCAAATTCTGTGATTCCGATGATAGCAACATCACCATCTATTTTCACCCACTCGTGATCTTTGGTGTACTTTAATTCTTGAGGAAAATTCATGTTCGGTAAATTTTTTATAAGGGAGTCCAAAAATAAGATGATTCCCTTCTTTAAAAAATCTATTGAGATAAATTAAATCTTAATTGTCCACCAAAGGCTGTAGAAGCTCGCTTAAATGCAGTGGTTACACGTGGATCATTGATAGTTCGGTCAAAATAAATAGTCAGATTCAGGTTTTGGTTGATGACATAGCCAATCGTCGGTCTGATCTGAATGTTCAAGTTTCCATTTGTGACAGTGCTGCTCTCTTCAATTTTTCTTTGCACCTGTCTCGTGTCCACAACTTTCATATCCATTCTTAGCGTCAAATCATTTTTGAGGATAGTTTCTCTTCCCTGTATTTTAAATGGAATCTTCATTCCTGATTTGATATAGCCTATGTTGATACCAAAATCATTGGAACGCTGCTCTGTGACTTGCGCGTTGGAGAAGTTCAAACCTAAATTCCGCTCCTTATTATAGTTGACTGTAATATTCAATCTGTTTTTGGTTAGCAAGTCAACTCCAATCAATGGAGCAAATCTTTCTGAAAGCACTACCTGATTGAGGACATAGATTGGGATAAATAGTCCTTCATCATTGATCTCGTTAGGTAATCTGGTTTGCTGTAAACTGTTAAATAATTCCAGTCCTTGTTGGTATTGCAATGAATTGGAGAAATTGCTGGCATCATAAGTAGAGGCATAGCCGTGGGAAATATTTATGCTGCTGAAAATATCACTCAGGCCTTTCAGTCTTGACAAACCGGTATAATTGACTCTCCAGTTAGGGACAGGGATTTTCGGGAATGGATTCAAATCAAACTCATTTGGATCTTTTCCTTTATAGGCAGCCAAGAAAGATGGTACTAGTACATCCTGACCATTAATTCCATACTCTCCGGCAGCAGGATTGGCAGCATCCAGTCTGGATTTGAAAATAGCTCTATTGGATTCGAACTGACTGAAAATAGCTGAGTTGTTTCGCTCATCATCTCTTGCGAAGCTAGTCCCAAGAAGTATAGTAGTCACAGAATAAGACTGCATGTTTCTGGTAGGACTAATAGATAAATATTCCCCCGGATTCTCCATGGAGTTCCTGAATATTTCTTGGTAATCCCCAACTTCCCGTTTATCAGCATTCAGTGTAATCGTGAAATCTCGAACAGGCCTCACCAAAGCCCCAAATCTCATGTTCACAGCTCTATTTTGCCTGAAAGGTTGGGTTAACTCGGCGCTTGGAGCCATGACTCCCCGCATGGCTAATTCTGTTCTTATTCTAGGATCTTGGCTTCCAAAAAGGAAGGCTAACCCAGGATTGGTAAAGGCCCTGTCCATTCCCAATAATCCTGTATTGGGAAGATAACCTGGGAGGAAGGTTCCTTCAATCACCCCATAATTGAAAGTTACTTCCTTCACCATCATTAGTAACTTCAATATTTTATTGGTAAAAGGGGTTCCAATCGTATCCTCAGCATTGACAGTATTTCTGCCAGGTATGCTCGGTCTCGCAGGAGCATTCAGCGCCGAAAGCTTTTTGTTTTTGTTGTAAAGTCGTACTAAATCCAATTTCCCGTTGATAGTTTGCTCACGGGTATTTTGAATAGTATTTCCCAAGGTATCTCTTTGGCCTATGGCTCCAGTAAGCCAAGAATAAGTGGTATTGTATCGGTAATCTGAGCGCACCCAATCTAGAGCAGGTATCTTCGAGAATGGAATGGTGTAGTTTAGATTGACCGTATGATTATAATTCGTCCTTCTTCCAAAATTCCAAAAATTGGTTCGGACTGAGTCTATCTTTTCCTGTGTGTCCAAATCTCCCTGGGGTTCATCGATGACAGCCATCACAGTGCCGGTATAATCCACCCTTAGATTTTTGGTCAAATCCCAATTCAAGGTGTAGAACCTATTCATGAAAAATGACTTTTGGAATAAAGGATCCACACCACTGGTACTCAATTGATCATTTCTGTATTGTGATCTTAGGAATCTTCTATCTACATCCAGCCTTGCAAGTATCAGACTTGGGGAAAGGTTCAGATTGAAATCTTTGATCAATGATAAGTAAGGTTTGTTGAGAGCCCCTGAGCTTTTGAAAGGCTCGAAATTCAGAGGCTTGGGTGAATAAGAATAGGTAACATTTCCCCTGTTCGTTTTGAAATCGTATTGCTGTATTTGTGCGTTGGTTTGAGATACCATTCCTACAGCGTAGGAAAAGGAGAAATTACTGATATCATAAAAACGTGCCGGAGCCTCAGGATTGGATTTGAGTTTTCGGACATTATTGAAACTTATATTTTTTCGATTCAATTGATCCAAAGCAATTTGCCTGTATTCATCCCGTTCATCATCAGTTTCAAATTTCCTCAGTGCCAATTCAAATGGCACATCAGGATTTAATGGGTCATATTCAGGTCGGGTGGTTGAATTTTCCACACTGAAATACATGGGAATGCTGACTCCCAATTGCTCTGGAAGTAGCTTGTCTACATTGACATTGGTGGAAATATCGTATTGAGTAGTAGCCTGTCTAGCTCTTTGAGAAAGACGAGTTTCCAGCCCTCCAAAGCCAATGCTATTATGTCTTATGGATGCCGAAACCACGGCCAAGTCAGCAATTTTGGCATTGATATAAGCATTGGCAGCCCAGCCATTAGATTTGGTAAATCCTGTTACTCTCAATTCATTGGCCCAAATACAAACACTTCTACTTCCTCCCACTCCGGTACCTGGATTTCTTACCCCGATCATGCTGCCTTGGGTTTGATTCAGTTCAGGTCGACCTACCACAGTCACTTTATATTGCCTTACTGTTTTAGAGTAGGGGAGATTGAGCGGAACTCTCATATTATCCCGCTCAATTTTTACGTCCACAATTTCTTGAATGGCGATGTCAATCTCGTTTTCCAGTGGCCAAATCTGCCTTGGATCTCTCGTTCCCTTTGGAGTAATAATCAAAGGAACTTCTATTTCATAATAGTTATCTGTATAATCCGTTCCAATTCTCAGGAATGCTGTCAATTCACCATCCAAAGCATCTTCACTGTCCGCGTGGAAGAACATTTTGATTCGCTCAAACTGAACCAAATCCAAAGTGACATTTTTAAATACTGCACGGGCATCTCGGGCTGCTAAATCTTCCACGCAAACTCTCAAAGACTGCTCATTCAATCTTCTCTCAACAGTGGAAGTATTGTCTCTGTCTCTGACAATTCCTGGAGGGAGTACATAAGGGCTTTGGGTATCACTTCCTTGCGAATTTTCTTCAATCCCTACCACATCCACAGTGACATTGGAATTGTCTGGCTCAGGAATTTCAAAAAATCCTCTCTCAAAAAGAGATTCCTGGAATACCCTCCATTGACTTCCAATCATTCTAAAATTAGCCATACGCAATACAACTGGCTGACTAAACCCTGTCAAATAGGTACGCATCCATCGAATAGACTTGAATCCTGTGATATCACCCTGTGTGCGGTCAGGCTGGCGAACAGGAATTCTAAAGAGATACCAATTCACAGTTTCTCCAGCCTCAGTATGGGTTACTTTGTCTACAATATAATTTTGACCTACTTCCAGGTTGCCTGGTCTTAGGTCTATTTCGTACTCGTAATAATTTTCAAGTTCGTTGATGGTATTATCGGTATTCAAATCCTCGTTGTCAGGATTATTGGATCCTGAAGGGGTGTAAGGTAAATTTTGGTTGGCGGTAACTGGAGAGTTTCCTTCCATACCATTAAATTTCTTGTAACGCTCCAGAATTTTGACATTGTTTTGGTCAAACTGCTCGTCCAAATAGTACTGAAAAAGATCTCCGGAAACGTCCTGTCTGATTTGATTCAAAGCCTGTGGAGTTACGCTCAGCCTATCCAAAAACCTGGATTGGAAAAATGCAGCCTCATCTTCATTCTTCAAGCCATCCAATCCTACATCCTGATTTTGTCTGGCTGTTTCAGAGTTATCAAATGCCGGAAGCAAAAACTGTTTTCTTGTAATTCTTCCCCATTCATTAATTCGGGTTTCTGAAGGATCTCCATCTGCAGGCAATCCATTTTCAAAGGCATGGCTTCCATCTTTCATGATGTCCTCAGAAATGTCTCCCAAATTCAGGAATAGCTTTCCTCCCGTGGTGTTATTGGTATTGAAAATTCCATCCAGAACTCGTCCATTTTCACCTTGAATAAATGGGTCCAAAAGCCAGAATTCCACATATTCTATATTGGTTCTATCAAAATCCACTTCCGTGGTAATAGCTCTCGTTACCCCTCCGTAATTCAGTTCCGGATTAGGTAAAAGTCCATCTGCAGTTAAGTTAGGGTTGTAATTATACATCCCTCTTTCACTTGGAAAATAGGCCATTTCAAAAAGCGGCTCAGGTGTGATGATCACATCTCTATCCTGTTGAGGGAAAATTTCCTGAGGAACTACTCTTCTGACATAGTGGTTTCGGCGATCTTCCCGAGTGATGTTGGAAGGCACTCCCGGTCCATTTTCTCTATAGAAAATATTGTCAATATTGTACCAAGCCACTCTTGCTCTTCTGTAGGCAGCTCCGAGATTATCTTCAGTTTGATTACTTAAATCAAATCTATTGTCCGGAGTAGCAGGAGTGGAGGCTAGCTTCCAGTTTTGGTTCGCTGCACCGCCCAAATTGAATGGAGTGATTGCTGCTTCGAAATCGTCAATATATGATGCTTGTTCTCCATTGACCCTATTGGATGTACCCGGAATCAAATGCGCAAACTCACCGCTGATTTGAACCAAGGATGTTTCTTTGGTATCAGTAAATGGCAATGCATCAGCCAGCTTGGTCAAGAATCTTGACTCATCTGAGAAATTGGCATCCAATCCCCAAAGGCTATTCCTCAGAGTCTCATTACCGGTAGCTATTCTGGTGACATTAGGCCTTTCATTCAGATAAAGGAATGTACCGCCAACATTGAACTTGTCATTAAATAGGTAATCCAAACGGGTACCGAGCAAACTTCGTGTCTGGAATGAAACCAAATCTGCCTTTTCAAAGCTGATATTTAATTGCTTTCCGGATTCTAAAATCGCATTATTGATGATAACAAGTCGACCTACATTGTAATCAATAGTAAAGTCTACTCCCTCGGTTAGAGGAATATTACCAGCCATGACTATGACTGATCCAGGAGAAATATTCAATCCCGGTAACTGAATTTCACTGGCCGAACCTGCAGTCAATCTACCTTTAATAAAATATTTATTCAGTCTAGTAACTAGCTCGGCATCTGCTTGGGTGGTAGCGTAAAGCGTATCGTAAACATACTTTTCTCTCAAAACCGCCTCACTCGGAAGGAATTGGGAGGCAAGATTGGAGCCGAAAGGTTCCAGTTTAGGGAATATCAATAGCCCCCGACTGGAAATCATCGTCAGTCCTTCTACAAAATCAAAGTTTCCATCTGGAGCCGGGTCATTTTGTGGATTGAGATTATCTAAGCCCGTCAATCGAATCAGAGGGACATCTTTTACATTTTGGCCTTCTAAAAGGGAAGGGTTGTCCAAGCCTGTTCTATCATCTCTATAGATCACCTGAAGTTGGAAGCCATCTCTCAAAATTTGACTGGCATTGAGACTATAGACGTTTTTCATCATCAAATCCCAGGTTGGAACTCGGGTATTGATTCTTGCAGGTCTTAATAATTTGAGGAAAATCAACTCATCTTCTTGCCTGTTCTGGTAATCTTCTGTTAGTTCTCCGACTTTGTATACCTGACCATTATAGGTGTATTCGTAAGAAACAGCCAAGACTTCGTCATTTTGAAGTCTTCTAAAAAGTGAGATATAACCTAATTGAGGATTGAAAAAATACTCTGATTGTTCCAGTCTTCTGGCTCCGTTGATTTGCTCGAAGTCAACACCTTTTCTCAGCCCCAATGAACTTTCAATAGCTCGTGAACCTGTATCAAAAGGTCTAAAGGATGGGTTGTTTGCAATATTTTCAAAAAGCTGATTAGCTCTGTTTCCTGCCGGAGCATTAGGGTCTCCCGGGCCTACGTTTGGATTATTTGGGTTCAAAAGCCTGCGTCCTTCGCCTAGATCCATGAAAGCAGCGAAATTCCTCAGGGTTTCAGTATTGGCTGCCCGGTTCATGATATACACCTCAATTCTGGTAATATTCACTCCCGATAAGACCTGAGGCAATCCTCTCAGCCAGCGCTCATAATTATCTCTAAAAAAGTGAGAAAGGAAAAAGTGTCGGTTTTCATCATAGCGGGAAGCCTGAATTTCAAAGGATCTCCCCTGACCATTTGCATCGATCACCAAATTATCCCTCCGTCCTCTTTGAGTGGATGCCACAGCAGTGACGTTTAGCCTACCAAATTGCATTTGGGTTTTAACACCAAATAGATTTTGAGCTCCCTGAATTAGTCTATTTTGAACCGGCATAGAAACGTTACCGATTTCTATGGACTGAATGATATCTTCTTCAAAGCCGTTGAACTCTAATTTCATTTGATTTTGGAAATCAAAGGAATTGTTTGAGTCAAAGTTTGCGGCGATTTTCATTTTTTCACCCAAAGAGCCATTGACAGCCATTTGAATTTGTTGATCAAAATTGAATCCCCCATTACGCTGCTGCCTGATTGGAAGTGTAGGGTTATCTATTCTTCTGAATATGGCTCCAAAATCCAGATTGACGTAACCTGTAGGAGTGATGTTGATTTCACTGCCACCAAAAATTCGGTCAAAGTTAGGACTTACTGTCAGGGGAGGTATCAATCCTCTTCCTTCTACAGCACTTTCTCCATCTCCACCTCTAGCACGGCTTCTCCAATAATCT
Source organism: Algoriphagus sp. NBT04N3 (assembly GCF_019443765.1). Taxonomy (NCBI): domain Bacteria; kingdom Pseudomonadati; phylum Bacteroidota; class Cytophagia; order Cytophagales; family Cyclobacteriaceae; genus Algoriphagus; species Algoriphagus sp. NBT04N3. Next base: position 2,646,072 of record NZ_CP048415.1, on the reverse strand, counting down.
TGTCTGACTTTATATTCCTGAATTTTTGAGAATTGGTCAAAATCGTACTCTTGTTCATTCCCAACACGGGTACTGTCAAGTTCATCTACAATATTATATCTCAGGGTAGAGTCAATTTTGACCTCTACATTTTGATCAATGATGGGGCTCGGTAAAAAAGGAGAGGAGGGACGTAAATAAGGGTTCCTACTGGGGAATAAAGGATTGGTCCTCATGTTTTGCCAAAGCAAAAACGAGGGAGACATTCGTCTCTTGTTGAGTGAGTCGATTCGAGTCTGTGTCGTGTCGGCCTCTGTTTGTTGGGCCTGAGTGGGTGATAAACTCAGAAACAATCCAAACAGGATGAAGCAAACAGGCCAACTGCCTCGAGACCTTCCCCTGCAAAAAGTCAGTATCCTCCGAAAGTTCAATCCAAGTTTAAATTATGTGGTCTTTAAAGATGCTTTAATTAAATCTTCTAAAGAAATTTCTCCAGTGGTTTTTTTGAGCACCTGAGTGATATTTTTCTCCGCAGCCGCTTTTGGAAAACCTAAAGTAATTAAGGCTTGTAACGCCTCCTCACGTAATTTATTGCTTGATTTTAAAAATCCCAAAGAACTAGTAGAAACATCTGATCCGGATTTGCTGACTTTGTCTTTCAACTCAAGAATAATCCGCTGAGCGGTCTTAGCACCAATTCCTTTGACATGTTGAATAGTAGCTACATCACCAGCTAATATTGCCTGTTCGATTTCTTCGGAGCTCAAAGATGACAGAATCATTAAGCCGGTATTTGGTCCTACTCCGTTGATCGAAATCAGCAATAAAAAAAGACGCTTTTCATCCTCCTCTTTAAATCCGTAGAGTGTGTGAGCATCTTCCTTAATATGTAAAAAGGTGAGGAGCCTGATTTGCTCCTCATCCTTGATTTTACTGTATGTCTGAAGGGAAATTTTGACATGATATCCAATTCCTCCTACGTCAATGATCACATAGGTAGGGTCTTTGAAAACCAATTTTCCTCTCAAATAATCTATCATGGTCTACCTGCAATTTGTGCATCCACTACCGCTATAGCCACCATGTTGACTATCTCTCGGATGGAACTACCTAACTGTAGAATATGTACAGGCTTGTTCATACCCAACAAAATCGGCCCAATTGCTTCAGCATTTCCTAGTTCAGCCAAAAGCTTGTATGCGATATTTCCAGATCCCAAATCTGGGAAAATCAGGGTATTGGCCTTTTTGTTGATCAATTGGGAGAATGGATAAACATCTCTTTGGATCTCTTCATTCAAAGCCACGTTTGCCTGCATTTCACCTTCTATGATCAAGCCTGGGAATCTCTGTTTTGCCATGGCAGTTGCTTTTGCCATTTTCTCGGCGATTTCCCCTTTAGCTGATCCAAAATTGGAGTAAGATAAAACAGCAACTCTAGGCTCAATATTGAAGAATCGAACCGCGTCTGCAGTCAATCCAATGATTTCCACCAATTCTTCCGCTGTTGGATTCAGGTTTACTGTTGCATCCGCAAAGAAGTAAGGGCCTTTATCGGTATTCATGATATACATCCCGGCCACTCTCTTGGTTTTATCCTTTACTCCAATTGTATGAAGTGATGGAAGAATAGTCTTTGGATAATCTCTAGTCAAACCTGAGATGAATGCATCCGCCAAACCAGTTTCCACCATCATGGCACCAAAGTAGTTTCTTTGAGTTACGAGTCTGGAGGCGTCAGCCAAGGTCATACCTTTTCTTTGACGTTTTTTATACAGAATATCTGCAAACTGAGAAAGCTTCTCGCTTTCCTCCAATGGATCAATGATTGTTACATTTTGCAGATCTAATGAGTTTTCTTCGATCAAAGTCAAGATTTTAGCTCTGTTACCAAGCAATATCGGGTTGGCTATTTTCTCATCCCGAATGATCTGGGCAGCCTTCAATATTTTGCGGTTATCGGCTTCTGCGAATACGACTTTCTTAGGATCTTTCTTAGCTCTGGAAATAACCACTGACATCAATCGCTGATCGATACCAATTCTTTCCTGCAGTTCCAGTTCGTAAGCTGCCCAATCTTTAATTGGATTCTTAGCAACTCCTGAGTCCATTGCCGCCTTAGCTACTGCCGGAGCAATAGTGGTGATTAGTCTTGGATCAAGTGGTTTTGGAATCAAATAGAATCGACCAAACCCTAGTTTACTTTCACCATAAGCTTTGTTAACGATATCTGGAACTGGCTCCTTCGCCAACTTGGCGATTGCTTTGGCAGCTGCCAATTTCATTTCTTCATTGATTGCGGTAGACCTTACATCCAAAGCTCCTCTGAAGATATATGGGAATCCCAATACGTTATTTACCTGATTAGGATGGTCAGATCGGCCAGTAGCCATGATCACATCCTCTCTAGCTTCAATTGCCAAATCATAGGCAATTTCCGGATCAGGGTTGGCTAGCGCAAATACAATTGGATTTGCAGCCATCAATTTGATTTGGTCCTGGGATACAATATTACCTGCCGAAAGACCTAAAAATACATCTGCTCCTGCAAGTGCATCACTCAAAGTGCGCAAGTCTCTATGGGTAGCAAATTCTTTCTTGATATCATCCAATTCTGGTCTATCCTGACGGATTACACCTTCTTTGTCACACATCACCAAGTTTTCACGCTTCACGCCCAATGACATGTAGAATCGGGTACAGGAAACAGCTGATGCTCCAGCACCATTTACCACCAACTTGATTTCGGAAATATCTTTTTCAACTATTTCCAAAGCGTTGAGAAGTGCAGCTCCGGAAATAATTGCTGTTCCATGCTGATCATCGTGCATGACAGGAATGTTCATTTCCCGCTTAAGAGTCTGCTCGATTTCAAAGCATTCAGGAGCCTTGATATCTTCCAGGTTGACTCCCCCGAAAGTAGGCTCTAAGGATCGGATAATTTCGATTAATTTTTTTGGATCCTTTTCATTGATCTCTATGTCAAAAACGTCAATTCCTGCGAATTTTTTAAAAAGAACGCCTTTTCCTTCCATTACGGGTTTGGAAGCCTCTGGCCCAATATCTCCCAATCCCAGCACCGCAGTACCGTTTGAGATGACAGCGACAAGATTTCCTTTAGCCGTGTATTTGTAGACATTTTCTACATCAGCCTCAATTTCCTTACATGGTTCAGCTACTCCTGGAGAATAAGCCAAAGCCAAGTCCATTTGACTGGAAAGGGGTTTGGACGGGATTACTTCAATTTTCCCGGGAGAACCTTGAGTGTGATAATTTAGTGCGTCCTCCTTGCGAATTTTAATTGCCATATAAGCCGAATTATTTGGGTTTTAGGCCCCTTGATCCGGAATCCAGCTTACATCTGTATTGAGCAAAATGGTTTCAATTTCACGAAGGGCGTCCCGATGAACTTCATTGGGATAAAATACAAAGCCTTCAATGTAGTATAATTTACCCTTTTTCTCATCAACCATGAGATAACCCAGGTAAGAACCGCCCATACTGATGTTGTTGGTCTTCCAAGAAGCCCTTATTTCGGTGGTAAAATTATCATTTATCACCATGTTTCGGAAAGCTGGAACGATTTGTTTTTCAGTTACTACATAAGAGGTAGGATCGTCAGGATCGCCAAAAATATGATTTCTTGCTACTGAGTCTCTGATTTTCAGGATGTTTTCCGGAAAAGTCTGCTCTTCTGAGACATAATCTTCTACATGAAAAAACAGGCTGATATCTGCACGATTGGCGGTAGGGGTTGGCTGTCTTACCCATAAAAAGTTAGGAACAGACTTGGCAACTTGGTAAGAAGCGGGAATATTGATCTGTATCCCTAAGTTTTTCTCTGCCTCTGCATTGGCAGCTGTATTTTTTCTGGCTAGGATGATTTTTTCCAATCTGCCTCTTTCTCTTACCTCGAAAAGGTTCTGTAATCTATCTCCGTTCTTTTTTAGATTTTTTACCAGTTGCTCTTCCGTATTTCCAAAAAGGTATAATACCTCCTGACCAACTGCATATTCATCCTCAACTCTTAAGGAATATAATGAAGGGTCATTCAGGGCCTTTTCTTTGGACTCTTTTGAAAACTGAGCATTGATTACCTGAGAAGATGAGCCTCTATCATCAAAAGTGGTTACATAAATGAGGTTAGTGGACATTTTGAGCATTCTGGTCATTGCTCGTGGATCCACGGTGTTTACTTTGAACTTGCTCTCAGATCTTACCATGCCTGGCAAGTCTGCCTCAAAAATGTCTTTTAATGCATCTCCAACAGGTCCTGCATACTTGGCAGAATCTATTACTAAGATGATTTCCCCGATAGAACCCCGGGCTTTAGGTTTGGTACTGTTGGAATTGCTTCCTTCGCTTGAGCAGGAAATCAATAAAGTTCCTAGCAAAAGAATTCCTATAATTTGTGAAAGGGTTTTCATTCAGATTTGGTTTGATTCTTGGGAGATTCAAAATAAATACTTTCCAATCGGAAACCTGAATGCAAGCCCATCTTTTGGCCTTTGTTAAAAAAAATTAACAGTTTCCGGAGCTTTCAAGCCCCTGATATCAAAATTGTATTATCCGATGATAAGTTTTTGACCTGGCTTGATATTGTTTGAATTCAAATTATTCAGGCGTTTGAGCTGCTCCACTGTTAGGTTTGCATGTCTCTTAGAAATAATCCAAAGGGAATCTCCTGGCTGCACTGTGTAAGTTCTTTGTCCATTTGAATTGGTACTTGCCTGTGCTATTCCTCCTGAGTTGGAACCCGAAGAGGTGTAGAGTGTAAGGGTTTGTCCGACGCGGATCAAGTTGCCGGAAATCCCATTCCAAGCTCGGATTTGAGAAACTGTCACACCATGTCTACTGGCAATTGTTCCTAAAACATCTCCAGATCTTACTCGATAGGTAATTCCATTTCTCTGGATTTCCTCTGCTATAGATTCCACAGACTGTACTATAAGTTTATCTCCAGCGGCCAAATCTAGGGGTGCATTACCCAAAGAATCACTGATCCAAGCCAGATTTTCCTTTACAAAAAGGGCTTTCGATTTTGGGATTCGGATCGCCATGCTTCTATTGGCTTCCGGAATTTGTCTGGTTTTGATGGAAGGATTCAACTTCTCCAAATCAGGGATACAGAGGTTGGTCAATTCAGCCAGCTTATCCAGTGTCATTACCCGATCAAACCTGATTTTTTCATATGCAGGGGAGTAGGTAGGCTCTTCAAGATGAAAGTTATGTTCTTCCAAATGATTTAAGATGTACAGCATAGCCTGAAACTGCGGTACGTATCCGCGGGTTTCTCTTGGTAGGTAATTGTAAATTTCCCAGAATGTCTTTTTTCCTCCTGATCGTCTGATGGCTTTTCTTACATTGCCGGGACCACAATTGTAAGCAGCCATGGCTACTTCCCAATCTCCAAACATTCTATACAAGGACTTCAAGTATTTTGCCGCCGCATCAGTGGACATTTCAGGATCCATGCGATCATCCACATAAGGATTGACATCCATTCCATACATTCTTCCAGTGGCTGGCATAAATTGCCACAAGCCCATGGCCCCAACCCTAGATCTAATCTGAGGATCCAAACCCGACTCTATGATGGAGAGGTATTTTATTTCTTCAGGCATATCATGCTTGCGCATGGTTGCATCAAAAAGTGGGAAAAAGAGATCTTTTCTGGCCAAAACCATTTTGGTGTAATCTCTATTTCTAACCGTGAAATATTGGATAAATGAAAAAATTCTATCATTCAGCTCAAAAGGCATATCGGTTTTCATTGCCTTAATTCGCTTATCTATCTGATCGTATGTGAAGTCAGGAATGTATTCATAATGATAATTTGGCTGCACATCATCTTCTGAAAAGGGAGCAGCAGCAATAAGCTCATCGTCCTGTGAATAAGCATTTGTCAGGAAAATCAAACAAGAAAAAACTGAAAGTGTGATTGTTCTGAACAAAGTCTTTTTCATCATGAGAATGGGTTTAGTCGGTTAATTGAGTTAGATAATTACTAAATGCATAAAGCTCCGCTTCTTTAAACGAATTTGCAATGACTTGTAGTCCAATTGGCATGCCATTTTTATCTCTTCCATTTGGAATGGAGATAGCCGGAACACCTGACACGGATGCTTGCACAGTAAATAAGTCTTCTAAATACATGGCAACAGGATCATCACTATGCTCACCAAATTTGAAAGCAGTAGATGGCGTAGTCGGCAACAAAATATAATCAAAATCCTGCAAAAGATTTTCAGTATATTCTTTAATTAATCTTCTGACTTTCTGTGCTTTAGTGAAGTACGCATCATAATAACTGGCGCTGAGGACAAAAGTTCCCAACATGATCCGTCTTTTCACTTCTTCCCCGAATCCCTCCGTTCTGGTCAGTTTATACATGCTTTCCAAATTATGAGCATTGGGACTGCGGTAACCGTATTTTACCCCATCAAAACGGGAAAGATTGGAGCTGGCTTCTGCTGTGGTTAAAATGTAATAAGTAGGAAGAATGTAGTCTAGCAAAGGGAAGCTAACCTCTTCTACCTCATGACCTTCTTCCCTAAGTTGATCCAGTACTTTGAGAGTTTGCTCTTTAATTTCCGGCTGTAGTGCAGGTGACTCAATAGTCTCTTTCAGGTAAGCTACTTTAGCCTTTTTCTCGAAATGTAATAATTGAGAGTAAGGGAAAATTGGTTTTCTCGAGGAGGTATTATCAAACTCATCATGGCCGGCAATGACCTCCATGATCAGGGCATTGTCTTTTACAGACTTTGAAAAAATACCAATTGTATCGAAAGAGGAGGCATAAGCAATCAAACCCCATCTTGAAATTCTGGAATAGGTAGGCTTCATGCCTATAACTCCTGTGAATGCTGCAGGTTGACGAACGGAACCGCCGGTATCTGTTCCCAGTGAAGCTGTGCATAAATTCGCCTGTACAGCTACTGCAGACCCCCCTGAGGATCCTCCCGGTACGCGGGATTCGTCTTGAGCATTAAGAACTTTGCCATGGACAGAGTTTTCATTGGAACTTCCCATTCCAAATTCATCACAATTGAGACGGCCTATGATGATGGCGTCTTCCTGTATGAGTCTCTGAACTGCTGTGGAGGTGAATTGGGCTTCGAAGCCCTTGAGTATTGCTGAGGAAGCGTTGGATTCATGTCCTTCATAGCACAATACATCTTTGATACCAATTACCATCCCAGCAAGTTTCCCCGCTTTTCCTAAGGCAATTTTCTCATCGATTTGCTTGGCTTTTTCTAAAGAGGATTGCTCATAAACTTCGACGAAGGCGTTGAGATGCGCCTTCGTCTGAATGTTTTGTAAATAATGACCGACAATCGTCTGACAATCAGTCTCTTTTTTATCGAGCGATTTTTTGATTTCCTCGAATGAAATGAATCGTTCCAAAGCTTATTGGCTTAAGGGATTACTTTTTCTTGTCTTTCAGTCCCTCTTCGAGATCGTTTTGAATATCCTTGGTAGCATCTTTGAATTCTCTGATTCCGCGGCCTAGGCCTCTTGCTAATTCAGGGATTCTTTTTGCTCCAAATAATAGGAGAATGACCAAGATGATCAAAATGATCGAGCCACCGCCCATGTTTTGAATAAAACCCAATGTTGTCATGATTAATTTGTTTAGGGTAAATGTGGTCACAAAGATATAACTGTCATCGGCTTAGACAAAGAAGCTTTGCGACTCTATGAATCTTTTTCTTGAATATACGAATTTTATAGCTATTTCGATGTGATCCAGGTGGCTGGATCCATTTTTTGAAGACCTTTCCAAGTCTGGAAATGAACTTCAGCTTCGCCGTTTGCATCCGTAGCAACAGTACCAATTACGTCTTTTGCTTTGACAGTTTGACCTGATTTTACAGAAACGGACTTAAGCTTGCTATATAAGGTATAATACTCTCCGTGCTTGATCAATACCGTTTCCCCATAGCCCGGCATGGAGGCTACTTTGGCTACTGTTCCATCGAATACCGTTCTCACATTAGAGTTGGGTTGGGTACGAATGTTCAATCCATCACTCGGCACTGTGATACCTTTCAAAGTCGGGTGTGGATTATCACCAAATGTCTGGGTTACAAACCCTGTTTCTACAGGCCATGGAAGTCTGCCTTTATTTCCTGCAAAAGAACTGGAAAGCGCAGCTACTTCCGGAGTCATCGGCATGCTGCTTCCAGCTGATTTGGTGGCTTTACTGTTTTCTTTTCTGGCAGCAGCTTCTGCAAGACGGATTTCATCCTCAATTGCCTTTCTGATCATGGATTCCAACTGCTGTTGCTGCTTTTTGGTAGCAGTTATCTGCCTCTTAATGGAAGTTTCTTTCCTGGTCAGTGTATTGACCATGGTCTGCTGTTCCTTTCGGAGTTCCTCTAGTTTGGCTCTTTCCAACCTTTCCTCAGCCAATACTTTTTCCTTGTCTGACTTTCTCAGATCTAATTCAACTCTGATTTCCGCCAGTTCTGCTGCTACTTTTTGAATTTGTTCGGCCTGTTGTTTTCTGCTATCAGAATATTGCTTGAGGTATTTCAATCGCATATACAGTTGATTGAAACTTGAGGAACTAAAAACGAAAGCTACAATGGATAAGCTTCTATTCAACTTGGAAGCATTGTAGACCATTCTTCCATATTCGGCTTTAAGGTCTTTGAGTTGCTGTTCTAAGCTGGCAATTCTGCTTTCTGTGGTGGAGATTTCTTGATTCAGGAGTTTTACTTCCCGGTCTAGTGTATTGACCAAGCGGTTTTGGGTCTGAAACTGCTGCGTGATCGCGTTTAGCTCCCCAATCGTATTCTTTTTAGTAGCTGCGGTTTGCTTAAGAATTGCATCAAACTCCCGCAATTTGGCCTGAACTTCGGCTTTTTCCCTTTCCAATTCCTCCCGGGTTTTGCTCGTTTGAGCAAGAGCCTCCATTGAGAAAAAGGCTAAAAGAACAAGAGTAATTACTACAACGAACTGCTGACGCATGCTGATTCTAAAATCTAAATGGGAAACTCAAAGGTTCTGACTGTGGGTTGATGGACACCCATTCCAAATTAATGATGGTGTTCTGACTTCCTTCCGGAAGCTTGTAAGCCAATTTATAAAGCACTTCCGATGGAAAAGCCTGACCATTTACATCCTGAAAAGAAGCATAGCTAGCCAGTAAACTTCCCCTGTCATCCAAGGAATTGCTGACCAATTCAGAAACCTTTGCGACATTCACGTCCACCTTGCTAAAGTAGCGGACCTGTTCTCGTACCTGAGTTAACTCAAAGGACTTTCCAACTCGAACTAATCGATCCTGGTAATCAAAAGGATGAGGGGGATTTGCCCAAAACATGTTTTGAAATAAATCCAGTGATAGACTCAGTCCGTAGAAATTTTCAAATTCCGCGAAAGTCAAATTAATATCTTCCTTTCCGATTCGGTCTTTGATCTGAATTTTATCATTGGTAATCAATCCCCGAACTGCTTCCATGCCCATTCCCGGAGAAATTGTAAACCAAAGCACACTGTCCTTTTTTGCTCTCAAGCTTAAAGTACCCCGGGTGATTTTTCCGGATTCTTCTTCAATGATGACCTTTGCCTTGGCATTGATAAAATCATATTCAGCATAGGATGGAGCGAATTCACTCATTTTTCCATCTGACTCAAAAGGGATGACCTTTTTGGAACAGGCATTCAAAAAAATCACTGCCATTCCCAGAAAAAAGATTTTCAAAAGTCTACTCATGGTATTTTCCTTCTTTTATTTTCAAAGGTAATTTTTCAGAAGCCTCCGGACTGTCGGCTGCTTTTTTCCAAAATGAAATCGCTTCGTTTTTGTCTCCTAAATGGTAGAGAATATCTCCATAATGCTCCAACATAACTCCGCTAGGCTTGCTTTCGAATTCTAAGGCTTGAGCCATGTATTTCTTAGCTCCCTCATAATCCCCTAATTGAAACAATACCCATGCGTACGTATCCAAAAAAGTGCCATTGTCTGGAAATTTCTTAATTACTTTTTCAGACATGGTCTTGGCCTTTTCCAAATCCTTTTTTTCCAAAGAGAGAAAATAGGCGTAATTATTTAGGACTTGTTCATCATTGGGGTTGAGCACTAAGGCTTTTTCAAAAAACTGAAATGCTGAATCCTTTTTCCCAAGGTTATAAAGGGAGCTAGCCAAAGAGCCAAAAGCTACCTGATCCAATTGAGGATTTTTGTTGGCATTAAGTTCAATAGCTTTATTTAGAGATTCAACGGCAGCAGAATCTTTTTTCACAGCAGATTTCACTATCCCATCGTAAAACCAGAATTCAGGATTTTTAGGGAATTCATCCACACCCATAGTAGTGTATTTTTCTGCCTCCCGGAAATCCGGGTTTTCTCCAAAAGAACCTAGGATGATTTGCTCAAGGAGTTTGGCATTCTTTGCGTTGAGATCTAAGGAGCGCTTAAAGTAATTTCTTGCTTCTTCCTGCTTTCCGTTTTTTGCCTCTCTTTCTCCCAAAGCTTCAAATATTGCAGCGTTTGCGGGCTCTGTTTTGATCATAAAACCAGCTAAGCTATCAAGCAAGATTTCTCTTTCAGGAGTTTTGAATTCATTGAGGATAGAAACGAAAGCCCTGGATTTTACTTCAGGATCCAAGTCTGGACTGGCAAATGCGCGAATGAGATATTCATTTGATTTTTGAATCTGACCTTTCTCTTTTAACAAAGAATGGGCAGCCATTTGTAATTCTGGCTGATTGGGATATTTGCTGATTTCCTCATTGACCAGATTTAGCGCATCATCTACCAGATTGTTATTGTAAAGAATTTCTACCAAGCCTAAGACATAATTTGGATTTCCTGGTCTGGCTTCGATTAGACGTTCTCCTTCTTCTATTGCCTTTGCTAAATTGTTGTTTCTGAGGTAGATTCTTTGTTTTTGAACCGTTATTGGCTCCATGATTCCATAATATTCCTCAGCTCTGTCCAATACTACCAATGCTTTGTCGAATTCACCGGCATTCAATAGAATGGAGGCTAAATCCAGGTTGTACTGCTGGTTGCTCTCCCCATCGGCAGTCAGCCTGTCCAAGATATCAGCAGCTTTTAAAGGTTGCTTAAGGTTGGTGTAGATTTCAGCAACCATCAAGGCATAGTACTTATTTTCATCGTCCAGTTCCACAGCCTTGAGAGCAAATGGAAGAGCCTTTTCTGGCTGATTCGCTCTGGTGTAAACCTCTGCAATTTTATAGTTGATTGCAGGTTCATCCGGACTCAATTCCTCGGATTTTTGCAGGTAAAAAAAGGCTTTCTCCAAATCACCCAGATTCATCTGCTTGGTGCCTTCGATAAAATATCTACTGGCCAAAGCTTCGTTTTTTTGCTGCTTGCGCTCTTTTTTGGAGAGCTTTTGCTGGCTAAAGCCATCCCAAGCAAACAGGGATAGGGAAATATATAGAATTAGGAATTTCTTGGAACTCACGGATAATAGGATAATGGGATCAAAACACAAACATAATGCCTTTTACGAAAAGGCTTAAGAGAAAGCGGGTTTTCTCTGGATTTCTCTTGTCAAACAAATTTTTGCAAAAAATGATCCCGAATTTTCTAGCCTCTCCTTTTTACAAGGTTTTTTAACGTTTCTTTTTCCCAAATGAAAATTAAAACTGCAAATGGGATGATGAGTGCATTTTTGATGAAAAAGTCTAAAACCGAATTATCCGTGCTCAGATAGAATCCTCCGTAACTTAAGCCGAAAGCCAATATCAGGTAAAAGAGTCCTTTGCCCGTTTGATAGGGGATGGGGTAATATTTCTGCCCAAAATAAAAGCAAAGAATACACATCAGAAGGTAGCAGAGTAGGGTACTCATTGCTCCGCCCATGTACCCATAAATCGGGACAAAAATCCAAACTACCAAAATGCTGACCAAGGCTCCAGCCAGAGTGATCCAAAAGCTGTACTTGGTTTGATCAGTGACTTTAAACCAAATGGACAAGTTGAAGTAAATGCCCAGCAACAAGTAGCCCATCAATAAAATGGGTACAATAAATAGACCTGCTTCATAACCGGAACTTCGAAGCACCATTGGGCCGAGCCAGAATAAATTCACAGAAATAGCAATCATCAGCAGACTGCAGAAAATTATAAAAGCATGCATCACTTTTGCATAGATGGCCGCAGAGTTTTTGTTTTCTGATTCCCTGAAGAAAAATGGTTCTGCCGCGTATTTAAAAGCCTGAATTACCAGGTTCATTAAGATCGCTAATTTGAAATTCGCTCCAAAAACACCTCCAGCTCCCCGGCTGCTCAATCCAGGGTAGAAATTTTCCGGCAGTATGTATTCAAACAATAATCGGGAAACGAGTTCATTGGTTACTCCAGCCAAACCCATGAAAAGCAAGGGTAGGGCATAATTCCACATGGGTTGAAGTATTGTTTTTTCCAGTCGAAAAGAAAAAAGACCCGCTTTCCACCAAACAAAAGGAATAATCAATCCATTGGCGAAGAGATTGGCAAGCAGAATATATTCCACTCCCCAGTCCAACCTATATCCTAAGAACCCATCGGAAATCAGACCCGATTCGATCCATTGAGGAAATAAGATGATAAGGACAATGTTGAGCGCAACATTGAGAAATATATTGATCAGCTTGGCAGAGGCGAAGGAAATAGCTTTGTTGTCCAACCGAAGTTTGGCAAATGGAATTGCTAAAATTGCATCGAAGGATAAAATCAAGGCAGTCCACCTGAATAAATAGGCTTGCCCGGGATAGTCCATCCAATCAGCTAAGAAAGGAGCCAATAAATAAAGCCCCGAACCCAATAATAAGGTGGATAAAATGAGTAAAGATTGGCTGTTGGAATAAACTCGATGGGAATCAAGATTTTTTCCTGTGGCAAATCGAAAAAAGCTCGTTTCCATTCCGTAAGTGAAAACGATATTCATAAAACCGATTAGCGCATAGATGCTTGTAAATGAACCCAGCGATTCCTTGCTGAGATACTGGGTGTATACGATGATCAGTAAAAAATTAATGGACCGGCCCAAAATGCTGCTCAGTCCATAAATCGCGGTTTGCCCGGCCAGTTTTTTTAAATTACTCATGGGGAGTCAGGGAATTACTCTCCCTTAAACACAGGCTTTCTTTTTTCTAAAAACGCGCTTGTTCCTTCTTTGTAATCGCCTGATTTGACACATCTAGCAAAACTATTTGCCTCAGTTTGGTAGCCATTTTCCTCAGCTAAATAAACTGCATTCACGCAGTCGACGATCATTCCGATTGCCAAAGGAGCTTTAGACATGATTTTACCAATGATTTCTTCGGCTTTGGCCATTGCATCATTTTTGGTTGGGAGCACATGGTTGACAAGTTTGAGGTTCAGGGCCTCGTCTGCACCTATCATATCTCCTGTCATCATCAATTCATTGGCTTTGCCTCTGCCTACCAAAATGGTCATTCTTTGTGTACCTCCGTATCCCGGGATGATTCCCAAGTTCACTTCAGGTTGGCCGAATTTGGCATTGGCAGTAGCAATTCTCATATGACAAGCCATAGCCAATTCACAGCCACCACCCAAGGTATATCCGTTGGTTACGGCGATTACAGGCTTGTGGCAGTTTTCTATCATGGAAAAAATTTCCTGACCGTTTTCCGCAAATTTTCTGGCATTTACCTCATTCAATTCAGCTATTTCGCTGATGTCAGCACCTGCTACGAAGGCCTTTTCTCCAGCGCCCGTCAAGATGACTGCTTTGATGCTTTTATCATCGATGACTTGGTCAAAAATCTCTCTCAACTCTTCCAAGGTGGCAAAGTTGAGGGCATTCATTTTATCCTCTCTATTGATGGTAAGGTAAAGAACTCCTTCTTTTTCCTCGGTCAGAATATTTCGATAATCTCCCATAAATTATTTTTTGAGTAGCAAACAAATATACGAGCAGGGTACTCAATCCCAAATTCCCTTTGGGAAATTTCCTGGCTCAAGATCTGATTCCAAATTGATTTTATGGATATCATCAATCTAATTTAGTCATTTTCAAAGGCCCATCCGCCATTTTTTATTTACTTTTGCACTGGTAAAATAAAAACTAAATCCACAATATATATGTCTTCAAAAAAGAAAATCACCGTAGCCTATGGTGATGGTATTGGGCCAGAAATCATGAAAGCAACACTAAATATCCTGGATGCAGCAGGCGCGCAACTGGAATATGATGTGATTGAAATCGGTGAACAAGTATACTTAAAGGGGATTTCCTCTGGTATGGAACCTAAATCATTTGATTCACTTCGTGAGACCAAGGTATTTTTGAAGTCACCAATCACCACTCCTCAAGGTGGTGGATTTAAGTCCCTGAATGTGACTACCAGAAAGTCATTTGGACTATATGCCAACGTGAGACCTTGTAAGGCATATTCTCCATTTATTAAAACCCACTTCCCAAAAACAGACTTGGTAATCATTCGTGAGAATGAAGAAGATTTGTACGCGGGAATCGAGCATAGACAGACTCAGGAAGTTTACCAAACTTTGAAATTGGTATCTGAGCCGGGTTCAGAGAAAATCATCCGTTACGCTTTTGAATACGCTAAAAAGTATGGCAGAAAGAAAGTGACATGTATGACCAAGGACAATATCATGAAATTGGCCGATGGTCTTTTCCATAAGAAATTTGACGAGGTAGCAAAAGAATACCCTGAGATCCAGACTGAACACAAAATCATCGATATCGGAACAGCTTTGATTGCTGAAAGACCGGAAATTTTTGATGTGATCGTGACTTTGAACTTGTACGGAGATATTATTTCCGACGTAGCAGCTCAGGTTACAGGCTCTGTAGGGCTAGGCGGTTCTGCTAACGTAGGTGAGGAAGTTGCCATGTTCGAAGCGATCCACGGTTCTGCTCCTGATATCGCAGGAATGGGCATCGCAAACCCTTCAGGTTTGTTGAATGGTGCTATCATGATGCTGGTTCACATCGGCCAACCTGAAATTGCTGAAAAGATCTCTAACGCTTGGATGAGAACTCTGGAAGATGGTATCCACACCGGAGATATCTATCAGGAAGGTTTGTCCAGCAAGAAAGCAAGTACTCAGGAGTTTGCTCAGGCGGTAATCGAAAGATTGGGTCAGAAGCCTCAGAAGATGGCTGAAGCTTCTTTCGACAAAGAAGCGACTGAACCAATGAACATCAAGCTAACACCTAAAACCAAGTCAAAGAAAGAATTGATCGGGGTGGACGTATTCATCGATTGGGATGAGGACAACAGAGACCCTAATGTAATTGGAGAAAGATTAAGAAAAGCGAATGCTGACGGTCTTCAGTTGCAATTGATCACCAATAGAGGAGTGAAAGTATTCCCTGAGGGAATGAAGGAAACCTTCTGTACTGATCACTGGAGATGCAGATTTAAAACTGCTGATCAAAGAGTAATTTCTCATGATATAGTGTTGGAATTATTGAAGCAAATCCAAGGATTAGGCTTTGACTTTATCAAAACTGAGCATCTATACACATTTGATGGAGCGAGAGGTTATTCTTTAGCACAAGGAGAATAATCATCATCAAGTACATATTTTAATTTTGAAAGGGGGAGGATTTCTTCCCCTTTCTTTTTGTCCTATAATTTTTCCAAATTCGGATTCCTATGGATCAAAAACTTTCCAAACGAGTTTTAATTATCACCTATTATTGGCCGCCTAGTGCCGGTTCTGGAGTTCAGCGTTGGTTGAAATTTGCCAAGTACCTTCCGGATTCAGGATGGGAACCTGTCATTTTTACTCCCGAAAACCCCGATTTTGATCTGAAAGATGAATTTCTCCTAAAGGAAATCCCAGAATCACTGGAAGTGATGAAGTTTCCGATTTGGGAACCTTATTCCTTACTGGATAAACTCCGGGGAAAGGGGAAAACGCATCCAGCCAGAATCATGGAGCAGAAGAAAAAGGGAATACTGGAAAAGGCCGCAATCTGGTTAAGAGCCAATTTTTTGGTGCCTGATCCTAGAGTTTTTTGGGTAAAGCCATCAGTGAAATTTCTCTCTGAATTAGTCAAGGGAGGGCAGTTTGAGGCAATCATTACGACAGGACCTCCGCATTCCATGCATTTGATTGGGAGAGAATTGAAACGCAAGACCGGAGTTAAATGGGTTGCTGATTTCAGAGACCCATGGTCGGAATGGGAGTTTTTGGATACCATGCCGATGAGCCCAAACATTCGGAAAAAGCACCAAAAGCTGGAAGAGTCTGTTTTGAAAGAAGCAGACGAGGTTTTGACCATTTCGCCTACTTTTCAGAAGGACTTGGAGCGGCTTTCAAAAAGAAAAGTAAGATTACTTACCAATGGATTTGATCCTGCCGATTTACCAAAAGGATTTCAGCCAAAGCAGAAGAAAGAAGGGGAACTTCATTTGGTCTATACTGGAATTATCGACGCGATCAGAAATCCACTTCCTTTATTTAAAGCTTTGAAAGAGGAATTTTCTACCACTGAGGATAAAGTGAAATTTACCTTTGTGGGGAAAGTAAGCGAGCAAGTGAAAAAATTTGTGGAGGCAGACACTTGGCTAAAATCCATTGTGGATTTTGCAGGTTATGTTTCCCATCAAAAGGTATTTGAATTTTATGCTCAAGCAGATGCTTTGGTTTTGATTTTAACCGATACTAAAAATGCCAAAGGGAATATTCCCGGAAAATTATTTGAATATTTAGCGATCGGAGTTCCGGTTTTGGCTTTGGGTGATCCAAAAGGAGATTCGGCAGCAATACTTCAAAATACCGGAATGTCTCAGGTAGTTTCCCATGAGGATCATGTTCAGATACAAATAGCCTTACGGAAATTGATGGATGATAACATGCAGTCTGAATCCGAAGGCATGCCCAATCAATATTCCAGAAAATATCTATCCGCTCAATTAGCAGAGATTTTAGATGAAAATACCCTTTCTTGATTTAAGTAAGATTCCGAATGAAATTCAACTGAAGCTGCAAGAGAAGTTTGCTGAGCTTTTGAAAAGAGGAGTTTATTCTTTCGGTCAAGAGGTGGAGAGTTTTGAATCTAAAGTCAAAGAATTTTTAAATACCTCTCATGCGATAAGCTGTGCCAATGGAACCGACGCTTTGGAATTGGCACTTCGGGCATTGAATATAGGTTCGGGGGATGAGGTGATCCTTCCTGCTATGACTTGGGTAAGTACAGCGGAAGCCGTGATTATGGTAGGGGCTAAACCTGTCTTTTGGGATACGGATGAAAATGGACTCTTGGCTAAGGACTGGACCAAGGCCGTCACCCCAAAAACCAAGGCTGTGATCCCGGTTCATTTATATGGGCAGATGCTGGAGATGAATAATTTGATGGTCAAAGCCAAACACCATCATTTGAAAGTTATTGAAGATGCAGCCCAAGCATTTGGATCTTTCTACGATGGGAGCTTTGCCGGAACTTGGGGGGATGTAGGATGCCTGAGTTTTTATCCTACAAAAAATCTGGGTGCTTTAGGAGAGGCAGGTATGTGTTTATGTCAAGATGCTGGCTTGGCGGAGCGGATAAGGTTGATCAGCAATCATGGGCAACCAGAAAGAGATCAGCATAATTTGGTGGGAAGAAACAGTCGGATGGATACTTTGCAGGCTGCCTTTTTGAGAATTTATCTGGAGGATTTTTTCAAGCATCAGCAATTGAGAAAGGAATTTGCGGGAATTTACTGCGAAGAACTATCAGGTTTACCAGACCTTGAATTGCCTTTTAATTCCCAAGACCCAAGTTCGAATATGCATTTATTTGTGATCAAGTCTCCAAGAAGAGATTCTTTGAAGCAATACTTGGAAGAGCATGGGGTAGGAACAGCTATTCATTATCCTACTATTTTGCCTGATATGGTTCCTTACGAACATCAGGGTAATTATATGAATGCAAGAAAATTAAGTAAAGAATGTCTTTCCTTGCCTTTGAACCCCTGGATGAAAAAAGAGGAGGTTTACAGGGTTTGCAAATTGATTAAAGACTTTTTTTAAAGTAAACCTAAGCAAGATCAACATGCACTGCTCTTTATAATTCCATATTAAAACCTGGTTTTGCCAATTAGTTGAAAATCGGCTTATTATCAGCCTAAAGGATCAGATTCCGGAAGCTTCGGTCTTCGGTCATCTGTCTTCCAGCCAGATCATCAAAGCAAAAATGGCGAATGGAATTATATCGAATAACCAGATAATCTAACCCCGAATCTGCAAAGGGTTCTGAAAATTCCAATTCAATTTCCTATTTTCAAAAATGCCTTTCAATCAAAACCCGCTCTTTGTTGCTGGAGCGCTTTGTGTTGCCGTTTTTTTTGCAATCTGGTTAACCCGATTTTCATGGGGAAAAACCGTAGGAACTCCCATTCTGGTGATCTTAATCTGTGCCATTTTATCCAATGTAGGTATCATTCCCAGTGCCATGGGTGGTCATGTGGTTTATAATGGAGTTTTCAATTATTTGGCACCTTTAGGGATTTTTATTGCCCTTTTGGAAGTCGATTTAAAAAGCATCAAGAAAGCTGGATTGCCTCTTTTATTGATGTTTTGTTTGGGTACACTAGGAACAGTCATTGGAGTATTTGTAGCCTGGTTCGTGGTTCAGCCTCAATCCGAAATAGGAGATATGGCTTCTGCTGTGGCGGGCATGTTTACGGGCACTTATATAGGAGGAAGTATCAATTTCAATGCGGTAGCCCTCAGCTATGGAGTCAATGAAAACGGAACTTTGTATGCTGCAACTACTGTAGTGGATAACTTAATCGGTACACCTTGGATCATTGCCACTTTGATATTGCCGAGGTATCTGCAAAAACTTTTCCCTCGAAAAAAGCTGCAATCTGCCAAGCAGGCTCAGCAGATTCCAAGCGTAGAATTTATTTCACTTTCCTCCTTGGCTTCCATTTTAGCATTAGGCTTTTTGGCTATGGCTATTAGTCGAGTTTTGGAATATTATATTCCCCAAATTCCGGAAATCATCACTTTAACGACCATTGCCTTGATCCTCGCACAGTTTCCCTCAGTGCAGCAGTTGCACGGGAAGCATACTTTGGGATTTTTCTTTATTCTGGTTTTTCTCGCTGTAATAGGAACTCTCTGTGATGTGGGGGCACTTTCGGGAGTAGGATCTTTAGCAGGTACTCTAATCTTGTTTGTGGGCTTACTAGTGCTGATTCATGGTGTCGTGATTTTCGGTTTGGGAGCCTTATTCAAAATGGATTGGGATGTAATAGCTGTGGCCTCTCAAGCAAATGTGGGCGGGAATACTACCGCCATAGCAGCTGCTGAAAGTTTGGACAGGCCTGACCTGCTGATTCCTGGGGTTTTGGTAGGGAGCTTAGGAAATGCCTTGGGAACCTATTTAGGTTTTATGGTAGCGGGAATATTATAAAAGCCCTCAAATCAAAAGAAATGAGGGCTAAGGTAAAGGTGGTGGTGTTTTTTTTAGAAATAAAATGCAGTGCTGACTATCCCATAATAATCTGCTCTGGTTGGTAAATTAAATTTGTCTCTGAATACGGCATCTTTATTTACTCCATATTTTCCTTCAGCTCTGAAAGTAATCCAGTTAGAAGGTAAATATTCGAAAGTTAGAGTAGTAGCCTTAGATTGCCAGCCATTGGGAGTATTGGTTTTGAGTTCGGGTATGATGTTACTTGGATCATAAATGTATTCAAACCTAGAGGCAACGCCAAACTTGTCATTGATTGCATAACGGGCTGAGAATGCCGGAGCTATCACTTTATTCCAGCCTTTTTGGGCTGCTGGTTTGCGCTCAACCATGATGTCTAAGACAGGTAGAATAAGCAACCTTTTTGATAACCAGATTCGATAATAAATATTCTGATAATGCCTGAAGAGAGGTTTGGGTGCCATCAAAGACTGCTCATCAGCAAACATCAGGTTCCAGTTACCAACTATTTTACCGGGTTTATTGAGCGTCCAAGTAAGAGCATAAGCTTTGGTGGTGTTGGTCTCTCTTATCACTTGCCAGCCGTTTAAAACCATCGCGGTAAATGTGTTGAATTGATCAGGTTTGTAGTGTAACCTAATTCCCGCTTCATAATCGGGAGTAAAATCTGCAATATATGCCCGTGTTGCATGTAGATTTTCCTTATTCAGTACTATTTCAGCTCCGAAGTAGGAAGGGAATATACCCGCTTCAATTGCCCATTTAGGATTAAGATGGTAATAAATGGCCATCTCTCGAATTATTTTGGTAGAGGGGGTTTCTTCCACATAAAGGGCATCAACAATATGTCCTGAGTGTAAAGCCAATCGGAATCGAAATTTATTTTCAATTTCATATTGAGCCTGAACAAAGGCATAGGACATAGAAAATTGATTCGCATACAAGGGGTAACTGGTAAAATCTCTCCGTCCGTATTGAGTGACTTCATTTTGGGTAATGGGATCATAAAAGGTGTGAGTCTTTTGAGGCCCAAATACATATCCGAAATCACCGTAAAGATTTAAAGTCAACTTTCCATCATTAATCTGGGTGGACAGAAGATCCTTGATTTTAGAATTTTCCTGAGGAATGCTGTCACATAAAGATGTAAATGCAGCAGATGCTGGTATTGCAGAGTAATAGCAAAACAAGGCCAGCATTATGATTTTTTTCATAATTGAAATATTGAAATAAACAGGGTAGAATGAAGACAGCTAGCGTATTTCAAGCTGTTAGAAGAAGAGAAAAAATAGGCTAAAGCCTGAGAACCCTATTGAAAAGAAAAATGGGTAAGGTGGAATAAATTGATTTCTCCTTCTGATAGAGTAAGCCAATTCTTTGGAAGAAGTGTCTTTGATTTTCAGCAAAAGAAAATGATAAGAAGAAGCCAGTTTTGAATTGGCTTTGAAAATGGAAGGACTGAACCTGACTTTGAATCCCTACCAACTCCTGACCATCCAATGATGGAAATTGAAGCTGATCAATATGGGAAGACGTATGGCTTACAAAACTGGTTTGATGAAAATTGTTTGCCAAGCTCTTCGGAAGAAGAACCAAAACAGACAAGAGTAAAATGATGCTTAAGGAAGCAACAGTGGTCCGTAAATTCATCGGCTGATTATCGCCGCGAAGCTAGCAAAAAAGAATTCTATTTTTCAAAATGTAGGCCGAGTTTATTTTTCATGCCCTTTTTTTAATTATGTATATGTTAATAATTCATCGTTTTCTTGCCAAATCTCAAACGATCAAAAATAATCTTTGAAATATTTGAAAATATTGTTTGGATTCTATTTTACTTTGCATCGTGAAAGAGGAGAGGGCCAGACAATATCTCAATCCGCTTTATTCACGAACCCTTATTTTACTGCATTTAATCCTAGATTGAATTTATGAGATTGATCACGCTGATTTTTCTCTTTTTTGCAGGTCTTCTTTCTGTCATCGAACAGGAGGGGGAAGGGAGGATTATTTCATCAGGCGAACAGCCAGTCTCTTTCGAATTACAGGAAGGATCCTTTGACTATCAAGATTTATTTCTTCCTCATATTTCTCCAGTTCAGGGAAAAGTAAATTCCTCACAGCGCTGGAGAGAATGTAAAGATTTTAACCCAGCAGAAATTTATTTTCCAATTCTCCATCAAATCGGGGAGTTTGCGAAAATTGAATATACCCAAATATACTTCCTGCCTCATTTACTTTTCAGGCATACAATTGAAGTCAACGCTCCCTGATTTTTTGATAAGTACCTACTAATTCCCCAGGCTAAGTGTAGTCCGGTTATTCCATTTATTTTCTAAAAAATATCATGAAAACAGAAAAACAAGTAAGTTTTTCCAAAGGGAAAACTTATGCTAAAATCCTATTATCCATTACCATTCTAAGTGCATTAGTTGTAGGTATTAATTCCTGCACAGAAGTTAAATCCAAAAATACCACTGAAAAAGAGGAGCCGCTTATTCCAATTTTGGAACTGCAGCCTCAAACAGTGGAGGTTCCTCAAACATACATCTGTGATATTCAAGCGATTCAGTTTGTAGAAGTAAGATCCAAAGTAGAGGGTTTTGTAAATCAAATATTCGTGGATGAAGGTCAGCATGTGAAAAAAGGCCAAAAGCTTTTTCAGCTATCATCCGCTGAATACAATGAGTTGGTGAATTCAGCAAGAGCTAATTTGATGAAGGCTAAAGCTGAAGAAAAAGCAGCCAAAGTCGAAAGAGAAAGGCTATTGGTACTGGTGGAGAAAAATATTATCTCCAAATCAGAACTGGAGTTAGCTAATTCCAAACTCTCTGTAGCTGAATCCCAAATTGCAGAGGCTGAAGCTCAGCTAAAAGGTGCCCAAATGGGGCTTTCCTATACGACTGTAAAAGCTCCTTTTGACGGAATCGTGGATCGCATTCCTCACAAAATCGGCAGCTTGGTTAATGAAAACGACTTACTGACATCGATAACAGACATCTCTTCTGTATTTGCTTATTATAAAGTCAATGAGAGTGAATACCTCAGCTTTATGCGAACTCAAATTGAAGGAAACGATTTCTCATCGCTTGACGACAAGCTTTCTTTGATTCTTTCCGATGGAGAAAAATATCCTGAAAAGGGCCGCTTGGAAACCACAGAAGGCGATATTGAAGAGAAAACCGGTTCTATTGGTTTCAGAGTACGTTTTCCAAACCCGGATAAATTGATCAAGCATGGTGCTTCTGGTAAAATCCAGATGATGAGCAATTTGACTGATGTATTCTTGATTCCTCAGAAGGCGACTTTCGAAATACAAGATTTTACCTATGTCTATGTAGTAGATAAGGAAAATGTAGTGAAAGTGAGAAGCTTCAAGCCTCTTCAGAGGATGGGTGTTTATTACATAGCTCAAGGTTTTGAGCCTGGAGACAGGATTGTTTTGGAAGGAATTCAACAGCTACAAGATGGCGCAAAAATCCTTCCTCAGGCAATTGCTGCAGGTGATGTTTACTCAGACATGATTTCCTCTAACTAATCGCAACGGCTAATTTATTGCCACATGTTTGAGCTCTTTATCAGGAGACCCATACTCTCCACTGTGATATCTATATTTATCACGCTCTTGGGTTTGTTGGCCTTTACCTCATTGCCAATCACCCAGTTCCCGGACATTGTTCCGCCTTCAGTGACAGTGACCGCAAAATACACTGGCGCAAATGCCGAGGTATTAGCGAAGGCTGTTGCTACTCCGCTCGAAAGAGCAATTAACGGTGTTCCAGGAATGGAATACATGACTTCCGTCAATACCAATGACGGTATTACCCTGATTAATATTGTCTTTAAAGTTGGCACCGATCCAGACCAAGCTGCTGTAAACGTTCAAAACAGGGTGGCAACGGTCTTGGATGAATTACCTGAGGAGGTTATACGAGCCGGAGTTCAGACAGAGAAGGAAGTCAACAGTATGTTGCTTTACCTCAACCTGACTACCACTGACTCCACTCAGGACGAGAAGTTCGTTTACAACTTTGCAGATATCAATATTCTTCCAGAACTAAAGAGGATCGATGGGGTGGGTTTTGCCCAAATCATGGGGATGAAGGATTATGCCATGAGAATTTGGTTGAAGCCGGATCGATTGGCCGCATACGATATTTCTCCTCAAGATGTAACCGATGCGATTCGTGAGCAAAACGTGGAAGCAGCACCCGGAAAATCAGGGATCAGCTCGGACAGAGATCCTCAAGCATTACAATATGTATTAAAGTATACTGGGAAATTTAATCAAGAAGAAGA
This sequence comes from Algoriphagus sp. NBT04N3, assembly GCF_019443765.1. Lineage (NCBI taxonomy): Bacteria > Pseudomonadati > Bacteroidota > Cytophagia > Cytophagales > Cyclobacteriaceae > Algoriphagus > Algoriphagus sp. NBT04N3. The sequence goes on along the minus strand of NZ_CP048415.1, from coordinate 2,622,408 downwards.
CTATCGAAATATCACCTTGAAGGCTTTGCCTGATGGTTCATTATTGAAACTGAAAGATGTGGCAGATATTCAATTTGATGCCTTGGAATATAGCATGGTTTCGATGACGGATGGTAAGCCTTCTGCCTCCATCATGATTAAACAAAGACCAGGATCAAATGCAAGAGAGGTAATCAGCAATATCAAAGATAAAATGGTGGAGCTGGAAGGTTCATCCTTTCCTCCGGGGATGAGTTTCAACGTTTCATATGACGTAAGCCGTTTCTTGGATGCTTCTATCTATGAAGTAGTAAAAACCTTATTGGAAGCATTTATTCTAGTTTTCTTGGTGGTTTATCTCTTCTTACAGGACTTTAGGTCCACTTTGATTCCGGCCATAGCTGTTCCGGTCTCGCTGGTGGGGACCCTGTTCTTCATGCAGCTCTTTGGGTTTTCTATCAATTTGCTAACTCTATTTGCATTGGTGCTCGCTATCGGTATAGTGGTGGATAACGCCATTGTAGTGGTGGAGGCTGTTCACGTAAAGATGCATGAACTTAAGCTCAATGCCTTAGATGCTACAATTGCCGCAATGAAAGAAATTGGGGGTGCAATTGTGGCTATTACTCTTGTAATGTCCGCTGTGTTTATTCCTGTGAGTTTTCTTTCCGGTCCAGTCGGAATTTTCTACAGACAATTCTCCTTAACCCTAGCAATAGCTATCGTGATTTCCGGAATTAATGCATTGACCCTTTCTCCGGCTTTGTGCAGCATTTTGTTGAAACCCATGCATCATGGAGAAGAGAAAAAGTCTCTGATAGGACGTTTTTTCCTTGGCTTTAATTCAAAATACGATGCCTTGGCTGGAAAATATGCCAGTGTGCTGAAAGGTATTGTAGGTAGAAAAACAATCACTTACGGTTCTCTGGTCTTGTTCTTTGGCTTGACTTATGGAATGTTATCCATCGTTCCTACAGGTTTTATTCCAAATGAGGACCAAGGGATGATTTACGTCAATGTGACCACACCTCCCGGAGCAACTGTAGATAGAACCTCCACCATTATGGATGAGGTACAGGCAGCATTGCTTCCTATGAAAGATGTGGAGACAGTTTCCACATTGGCCGGATACTCTTTATTGACTGAGACTGCAGGTGCATCTTATGGTATGGGAATGGTCAATTTGAAAACCTGGGATCAAAGAGAACAAAATGTCAATGAGCTAATTGCTGAATACACTGAAAGAACCTCTCATATCAAAGGGGCTGACATTCAGTTTTTCGCTCCTCCTCCGGTTCCTGGTTTTGGTAATGCTTCTGGATTTGAAATGAGACTTCAGGATAGATCTGGCGGTGACTTAGGCAACATGGCAACAGTTACTGAGGAATTTCTGAAAGCCTTGAACGATCGACCTGAATTGGAAGGAGTCTTCACCAACTTTGATCCAAGCTTCCCTCAGTTTTTGTTGAGTGTCGATCATGATAAAGCTGCAAAATTGGGAGTCTCAGTCAATGATGCTATGGAAACGCTTCAGAGTTACATCGGTAGCTACTATGCATCCAATTTTATCCGATACGGGATGATGTACAAGGTGATGATTCAGGCTTCACCTGAATACAGAACCTCACCGGAATCTTTATTGGATATGTATGCTAAAAACAAAGAGGGTGAGATGGTCCCTTATTCCAACTTTGTCAGTTTGGAAAGGGTGTATGGACCAGAGCAGCTGACCAGATACAATATGTTTACTTCCGCCTTGGTTTCTGGTGATGCCGCACCAGGATACTCATCAGGAGATGCGATTAAAGCTGTAGAAGAGGTCGCTTTACAAACTTTACCTAGAGGATTTGATATTGACTGGTCTGGAATTACCAGAGAGCAAATTGCCTCGGGAAATCAAGCTGTCTACATATTCATCATCTGTTTGGTATTCGTTTACCTGCTATTGGCAGCACAATATGAAAGCTATTTCCTTCCTCTTTCTGTAATTCTGTCCTTACCGGCAGGGATATTCGGAGCCTATTTCTTTCTCTATTTGGTAGGCTTACAAAATGATATTTATGCGCAGGTTTCTCTGGTCATGCTTATTGGCTTGCTAGGTAAGAATGCGATTCTAATCATTGAAATAGCCATTCAAAATAGAAATAAGGGCGTCTCTATACTTCAAAGCGCGATCAATGGGGGCATGGAACGTTTGAGGCCTATTCTGATGACCTCTTTTGCCTTTATCTGTGGCCTGATTCCTTTGACCATTGCTTCCGGTGCAGGGGCAATCGGAAATAGAACAATCGGAACGGCGGCAGCCGGAGGAATGCTGATAGGAACGCTCATAGGAGTCTTTCTGATCCCGGGGCTTTATGTGGTTTTCGAAACCATCGATTCAAAATTAAAAGCTAATAAGGCTAAATCATCTCCAAAAATTCTTGTTGAGCAAGAAGTATTCGCATGAAAAATCTAGGTTTTGTTGCCTTAATATTCTTTTTGCTGGTGACAGGTTGTGCCAGTATAAAAGAAAACTCAAAAGAAACGAACCCGACTTTGCCGCTGGCATTCGAAGGTATTGATTCGCTAAGAACAAGCATAGGCTTACTGAAATGGGAAGAATATTTTCAGGATGAAAATCTGAAATCACTCATTAGGCATGGCTTGGTTCATAATCAGGATAACCGAATTGCATTGGAAAGAATCACCGCTTCCCGAGCAGGAATGAAGGCAGCAAAAGCTGCAATTTTTCCCGCCGTCTCAGGAATTGCAGGTGCTTCCCAGCGAAAATTTGGAGATTATACGATGGATGGGGTAGGAAACTGGGATACCAACCGTTCCGAAACCATTCCGGATGATAAAAGGATTCCGAATCCATACAAGGATTTCATCTTAGGAGCCAATTTCAGCTGGGAATTGGATGTATGGGGAAAATTAAAGAGTAAAAGAAAGGCAGCAACTGCACGTTTCCTCGCTTCAGAACAAACTTCCCATGCTGTGAGAACCATGCTGGTAGCAGAGATAGCTAAAAACTATTATGAGTTATTGGCGGTGGATCAGGAGCTTCAGGTATTGAGAGAGTCAATTCAGCTTCAGCAAACCGGTCTTGAACTCATGATTGACTTAAAAATGGCAGGGAAAGCAAATCAACTAGCAATCGATCAGTTTGAGGCCCTTTTGCTCAACTCCAAATCCAAGCTGGAAGCCAATAGAAGAGTGCAGAAATCTCTGGAGTATGAACTCTCAAGATTGGTAGGAGATGGAAATATAAAGCTTACCCGAAGTAATTTGAATGAAGTGATAGAAATGCCTAGGCTACTTGCCGTGGGGATTCCTGCAAATTTACTTCAAAACAGACCGGACTTGCGCGCTGCTGAGTTGGAATTGAAGGCTTCTCAGGCGGATGTTTCAGCAGCTAAATCTGCCTTTTTCCCTTCGATATCCTTGTTTGGGATGGCAGGATTCAATGCGTTCGAATTTAGCAGGCTTTTTTTCCAGCCCGCTTCAACAGCTTACCAGTTAGGCGCGGGATTGACAGCTCCTATTTTCAATAGAAGAGAAATCCAAAAAGAGTACATGTATGCCAAAGCAGATCAGAAAATCGCCTTTTTGGAATATGAGAAAAAGACCCTAAATGCCTACTTAGAAGTTCTTGATCTGGTAAATCAAATTAAAACCTACGAAAACCAAATGAAATTGAAAGCAGAGGAAGTAGAGGTTCAAAAAAGATCAGTTGATAATTCCTATACACTATTTACTGTGGGATATGCGAATTATCTGGAAGTTATAAATGCGCAAAGCAGAGCTTTGGAATCGGCCGTAGAACTGGCAGATTTAAAAGCGTCAAAACTTCAGTCCCATGCGCTCTTGTACAGAGCTTTGGGCGGGGGTATGGAATAATGGATTAGGTTTAGAGATGGTTAAAGAGGGAGTCGATAGGCTCCCTTTTTTTCTTTAGGAATCAAAAAAGCTGAATCTGTCCAGGCTTGGAAAATTGCTGAATGCCTTCCAATCTGAGAAGTTTCTTTTTGGCTTCCAATCCTCCTGCATAACCTACCAAACTTCCATCCGAACCTATAATTCTATGACAAGGTACAATGATGGATATTGCATTAGCTCCATTGGCTGAGGCAACAGCCCGAATGGCATCCGGATTTTGGAGTTGTTGGGATAAGGCTAAATAGCTTTTGGTTTCTCCAAAAGGAATTTGAATCAAGGCATTCCAAACCGATTTTTGAAAATCAGACCCGACAAAATGCAAGGGCAATTCGAAAGTTTTTCTCTCGGAGTTGAAGTATTCATTTAACTGGACTACTGCTTTTTCCAAAATAGGATGATTCCCTTCCTGATATGTTACATTTAATCCACTTTGAATTCGCTGATCAATAGCCTGACGCATTTTTCTGTATTTCCAGTCACAAAGGCAAAGTTGATCCTCGAAAACTCCCAAGAGAAGCTCTCCCACAGGAGATTGATAGGTTTGAGTAATTATTGTTTTCATCTTAAGGTCTTCTATATGCTTGGCGAGCCAAAATTTTCCATCCCCCTTCTTCCTTTACCCAAACCAGCATCACTCCTAAATTGAGTTTCCTAAGTTCTCCATCAACCCAGATGGATCCATTGACCAAGTGTCTAACAATACCCAAATCTTCTGAGGCATAGCTGATTTCCTGTTCACTGATGTCCCAAGTTTCATAATCGTTGATTTTCTCTTCGAATATTTTCAGAAATGCCTTTTGACTCTCAATTACCCCACCGCTATGTCCATAGCTCAGTTGTGTGGAGGTGAGAGCTCGGAGCTTTTCCACGTTTTCTGAGAGAAGTGCCTGCGTCAGCTCAGTCATTTTCCCTTCCAATTCGGTTTTGGATTGAGCGAATAATGGTGCATTACAGCAATATAGAAAAGCGAAAATCAGCAGGCATTTTTTCATAAGGAATAAGTTTTTTGGTATTTTGATAATTCTCAATTTTAGCAGAATATAATGTAAGGGTTCATTTTGCTTATTTTGAATCATGATACTATTCCCAAATCAATTAAAATTTTTCAATACAGGAACTAATATGTTCAAAAACATAAGAGTCAAAAATCTTAATAAGGGAATTTACTAGGGTCACCCTGAGCGCCTGCCTGACGTCAGGCAGGGAGTCGAAGGGTCCTCGACTCAGTTCGGACTGACCTAAACTTCATATCAACAATTAATTTCAATTGGGATGACATCTCCCAAGATAATAAACTCCCAATCTTAAGAGATAAAGGTTTTTTACTCAACGACAGCTTCTGCCTCAATTTCTACCAGATATTCATCTCCAATTAAATCCGCTTTGACCATAGTATTGGTAGGTTGGATCTCTGCAAAGCGTTCTCCGTGAGCTCTGGCCACCGCTTCCCAGTCTGAAATATTTCTGATGAAAATTCTGGTTCTGATCACATCTTCCAATTTTCCTCCCAAAGCCTGAATAGCCCCTTCCAATTTGTCAATGATAAAATGTGTTTGGGTGGCAGGATCTGAGCCTCCCATGGCAAACGATCCATGAGTAGCCGTGGTACCTGAAACAGAGATTCGATTTCCCTTTCTCACAGCTCTGCTAAAGCCTGCAACATCCTCCCATATCGTTCCGCTCAGAGCTTTGGTTCTTCCATCGTTTCCTTTCACAGTAGGATAGGGGGCAGGAAAAGACTCTACATGATGGCTTAAGTCTCCCGAAGCAGTCAAAAAAGGAGGTTTTCTATACTCGTCCCCACAATCTCCAGGGATTGGATCAAAGGTATTCAAGACCTCCTTGATTTTTTCTTTGTCCTGATCTTCGATTTGAAGTTTAAAAAGCTTTTGATTGTCCTCAATATGAGCACTTTTTCCAAGTCTGGCTCCGATGATGACTCCTCCTGCCGCCGGCTGGTCCATCATATATCTGCTGGCCACGTTGGCGATGCCTACTTCCTGTTTCTTTGCAACTTGGTCTAAGATCTGAAGTAAATCCTGGAGTTTATTCCAGCCACCAATCTGATCTACAAATCGCTTGTACTTCATCTGTGACCAAGTCAGGTTTTCGTTTAACAAAGGCTCTTCTTTTCCCAGCCATTTTTCTGAAAGAAATCCACCTCCAAGGGTTCCAAAGGCCAATAATTTGATTCCATGCTGCAAGCAAAGTTCTGTCATCTTCCCTGCAGCTCTTTGATCCAAAAGAGAATAACAAACTTGGTTTGATACCACTTTGATGCCTGAATTGACCACAATATTTAGATGTGCGGTGTCAAAATTGGTCAATCCCAAATGCTTGATCAGTCCTTCTTCTTTCAGCTCCTGCAACCAAAAAAGACAATCCACCCATGAAGGATGCGAATATTGCCAGGCGTGAAATTGCATCAGATCTATTTGCTCGGAATGCATTCTTGTTAAAGCTCTTTCCACTGCTTCCCTTACCTGATCTTTGCTTATGTTTCCGGGAGAGGGTACCCACTTGGTGAAGAATTGGACATTTTCTTTTCTGTAGGTTTGAATGTAAGTGCCGGTGATTTCTTCGGCCGAACCGTAATGATCTGCCATGTCAAAAGTGGTAAAACCAGCATCTGCATAGGACTTCATAGCTTTTGCAGCTTCATAGGGATTCACCTTGTTTCCATCTCTTTCCAGATCGGCGATTTGCCATAATCCAGTCAAAACAGGACATATATTCAACCCGGGAGCCAGTTCTATAGTGTGATTTTCTTTGCTCATAATTTTTAAAGGACTTAATCAGGTAATTCTGAAAATCGTTTTGCTACATCTACTCCTGACTTTTTCAGTTGTGTCCATTGGTAGGAGAATAACAGAGATGCGATTAGCAAAACCAAAAGGTAGACCCACGTACTATGGAAGTACCAATCACTTACCTGAGCATTTAGATCTTTTGAAATATGGATAATGAGGAATGTTGCCAAAAACAGCATGCCTAAAATGGCCAATATTCTTTGAACCTTTCGGTTTTTGATGGTTTTGATTTCTCCAGCCAAAGTAGGATTTCGAAAGGGCAAGAAAAACAGGGAAAAACTCATCAGTAAGAAATTGATCAGCATGGAAGTTACCATAATGTCTATTCCCAAAAAGAAATCCCCCGCAAAATGACTTCCCAATACTCCAATACTTGCCATAATTCCGCTGAGAATTAAGGCAGCATAAGGCGTTTGATATTGTGAGTGGATCAGTGAAAGTTTATTGGGGAATATACCGTCCTCTGCCCAGGAAAAAACCAGTCTGGAAACGGATAAAATCATAGCTGGTAAATCATTCAATAAGGCTATGGCAGCTCCGGCGAGAATCAGAATGCCCACAGTTGGGTTGAGTACATAACTCAGAACACCTGCTGCAGAAATATCTTTTTGCAGGGCTTCTTCAGCTACAAACTGCCAAGGCACCGTATGGTAGACTGCATAAGTAAATGCGATGTAGAAAATTCCTACGCCCAATATGGCCAATGCAATGGCTTTAGGAAGATTTTTGGAAGGGTTTTTTGCCTCCCCTCCGGCTTGGGCTATGGAATCAAAGCCGATGAAGCTTGAAAATAAAAGAGCAGCAGCAGTTAAAAATGTACCCCAACTGAATTCCGCATCGATCAGAGAAATGCTTCTTTTTTCTTTTTCTGAAAGTGCTTGCAGAAAATCCTGATGCTCAAAACTCAAACCTGAGAAAATAACAACAGCACCCAAGGCAAACATTAAAATCATCAATGGGATGAGAGTTCTCTCATAAAACTTAAGTCCTCGGATATTGATCAAGGTGAAAAACCAAATCAGAAAAAGTGCTAAACCGACTCTTACAAGTCCGATTTCCAGAAAACCTGCAAATGAAGTCCATTTCAAAGCCAATGCCACATCCCGAAAAAAGGGGATGACTACATAAGCAATGACCCCGATTACGATAGATAGCCCAAACCATTGGGAAAAACTGGCGATAAATCCCAAATAGGGGTGTAAAGACCTGCTGGCATACAAATAGGAACCACCTGCTCTAGGCATGGCAGTACTGAGTATGGCATAGGCAAAAGCAGCCAAAAGGGCTGGAATGGCAGCAAATAAGAATGCCGGAATTACGTAAGGCCCGATCCCAGGTACATTCCTTTGAATCATAAAGGGTACTACATAAATAGATGCTCCTATCATGGAGCAAATTCCTGTAGCTGCCAAGCCTAACAAACCCAGCTGTCTTTTGAGGTGATTTTCCATAGGTGAATTGATTCCGAAAATAGGAGAAGAATCAAGGAATCAAAAATGGAATGGTTTAAAAGGTAGGTCTAAGATAGAAGATGGGAGACCGAAGACAGAGGACCGAAGTTGGGAGACGGAAAACCGAAGACGGGAGAAGGAAGACCGAATGACCTTGCCTGTTGCTCAAAAATTACATTGAAGTTCAACCCTAGCAAACACCGGACATCTAACACCGGACACTTGACACTAAACTAAGTCAACCCTAATCAAGTCAGAGCTTTTAAATGCTTGTTTTTCCAATCCTTTGCTTCTTAACCAATCCAAAAAGGTCTGCACAGAATCCAAATCCATTTTTCCCCAAGAATCATCATCGCCCAAATGAGGAGCTGAATAGTTGAGGCATTTCATCAGATCTATATCGGCCTCATTTTCAGTCAAGTGATTTTTTAGAATTGTAATGGCTTCCTGAGGTTTTTCTTTGGACCAGAGAAACCCCTTTTTGCTGGCTTGAAGAAATTTAGCATAGAGATCAGGTTCCAAGTCGATTTTCTCCCTGCTTCCCGAAATGACAGGAGAATAGGAGTAGGGGATATCGTGATCACTCATTTTGAAATAATTAAACTCATACTTCATTTTCTCTGCCACTACACCTTCCCAATTCATAAAAATCCAGGTTGAGTCTGCATTTCCTTCAATCAGCCTGTCCCAAATGCCTAGCTTTTCAGGATAGCTTATTTTCAAATCTCCTTTTCCACCATCATTCTTGACCATTTCTTTGACAATAGCATCTTCATACTTTGCCTCATAGGAAGCGTAAACTTTTCCATCCAAATCCTTGGGGGAATTTATATGGCTGTCTTTTCGAACAGCAATAGCACTCAGGTCCTCCTGAAAAATGGCAGCTATTCCTAAAAGAGGAAAGCTATTTTCCTTGGTTCTATAGCTGATCAAGCTTTCCGTAGGACAAAGAGCCAGATCAGCTTTACCTAATTCTACCTTTTTGGCAGGAGTGAGCGCATAATTGTCTTCAGAAGGACTGATCAAATTCACATCCAGATCATATTCCTTAAAAAAGCCTTGATTTTGAGCTACAAAAAAGCCGATATGATTGATGTTTGGAGTCCAGTCGAGTGCAAGGTTGATTTTCATCATATTGAAAATTCTTTTAGGTTTTGGTAATAAAAAAAGATCCACAATAAAGTGAACCTAAAACTAAAAGCACTGCCTTTCAAAAAGGTTTGAAAAAACCCAAAGAAATGGAGAGAAGAAGAGGATTTTTATTAAATGAGTATGTTATTAGCCCTAAACTGAATTTACATTTCCAAGCGAGGAAATAGACACTAATCCAAGTGAGGGACTTATACTTTTTCATGAAAACAACTTTGTTTTAAAAATCGCTTTCATACCCTGCCTTGTTTTTCTGGAATTGCCGAAATTTTTATCTTCCATACTTACGGCATGGTAGAAATAACCTGTGAATTTTTACTACCTAGCTTAGATCCCTTCGGGATTATTTGGAACTAGTAATCTCCAATGATTTACCGAAAGTCGCGAAGCGACGATCGATTTTATAGCCAGAGATTTTAATCACTGGAAATCTTAGGTTGATAATAATAAATTGTAAGAGTCCCATAGGGCCGGCCGATTTTGAACGTGGTTTAATGGTGCCTCATTTTCCTTACAATTGAGCTGTCACTAGAGTATATCTCTTGCTAAACTTAATTTCTATTTCCAAAATAAAGATTGCCTCCTATCTTGTCGAAAGCATATCTTATTTAATATCTTCTATTCAAATATTTTGCTGAAGGCGTATTTCTTTTTATTTCAACTGTATTTCTTTTAAACTCCATTTATTGAATAGAAATCTGAGTTCCAAGACTGGTATTCGAACTTCCACCTACATAAATGTCAAAAGCTCCTGGCTCTACGATGTAATTCCCCTGATTGTCATAAAAACCCAAATGACGTTCATCCAATTCAAATGTGATGGTTCGAGTCTGGCCTGCTTCAATCAGTGTTTTTTCAAATGCCTTCAGTTCCTTGTTGGGTCTGGTCACCGATGCCACGATATCATGAATATAAAGCTGAATCACCTCTTCACCAGGTCGCTCACTTTCATTTTTTACATCTACCGAAACAGTCACTTTTCTTCCTTCATTGGAAACTTTCAGGCCGGAATAGGTAAAATTACTATAGCTCAAACCATGTCCGAAAGGATATAGGGGATCATTGCTGATATCAGAATAATGGGACCAGAATACTACATCACCTCCCGGAGGAGTTGGTCTTCCTGTGCTTTTTTGGTTGTAATAAATGGGCAACTGTCCCACAGATCTTGGGAATGACATAGGTAGCTTACCGGAAGGATTATAGTCTCCAAAAAGCACTTGTGCAATCGCATTGCCACTTTGACTTCCCAAATGCCAAACCTGAAGAATAGCTGGGATATTTGCATCAGCCCAACTCAAATCCAGCGGACGACCACTCATGTTGACCAATACTGATTTTGGGTTAACCTTTTGGATTTCCTCCATCAACTCTTGTTGCAGTCCCGGCAAACCAATATCAGACCGACTTCTTGCTTCCCCTGATTGAAAACCATTTTCTCCCAAAATCAAAAGCACTACATCCGCATTGGCAGCCACTCTTTTTGCTTCCGCAAAGCCACTTCTGTCATCGGTATTAATTTTTACTTCCGTGATAAAAGCCGTAGGGCCAAGGATCAAATCAGCTCCTTTCGCATATTGATAGCTGTTTCCCGGATAGTTTTGCAAGCCTTCTAAAACCGAAACAGCAGAATTGCTAATTGCTTCTGCTCTCCAGTTGCCAATCGGACTATCCTTGTCATCAGCCAGATCACCAATCACAGCGATTCGCATTCCCTCTTTCTTCAATGGAAGAATCTGCCCTTCATTTTTTAGCAGAACAATAGATTTTTTGGCCATTTCCAATACTCCCTGAATATGCTCTTCACTTCCAATGATCTCCTTCTCTCTTTCATCATTGCAATACTTGTAGGGATCATCAAATAAGCCTAATTCGTATTTGATTCTCAGAATTCTGCGAACAGCGTCATCTATCAGCTTTTCATCAACTTCTCCCGATTCGACCAACTTCTTTAATTCATTCAGATAGATATAAGACTCCATGTCCATATCCGAACCCGCAGTTACAGCATAGGAGGCGGCGGCAGCACTATCGATCGCAAATCCATGAGGAATCATCTCAGCGATGGAACCCCAATCTGAAACCACAAAGCCATCAAATCCCCATTTTTCCTTGAGTATTTCTCTTTGTAAAAAAGCATTGCCAGTGGCAGGTATTCCATTCAAATCATTGAAGGCATTCATAAATGTTCTTGCCCCAGCATCCAAAGCAGCTTTGAAAGGAGGTAAAATGATATTGTACAAAGTGGAGGTGCCTACATCCACCGAATTGTAATCTCTACCGCTTTCTGAAAAACCATATCCCGCAAAATGCTTCACGCAGGCAGCCAAGGTCAAAGGGTCCGAAAGATCTTCTCCCTGATAGCCTTTCACTCGGGCTATGGCGATCTGTCCGCCCAAATAAGGATCTTCTCCAGCACCTTCCATTACTCTTCCCCAACGTGCATCCCTGCCAATATCTACCATGGGAGCAAAAGTCCAGTTGATCCCAGCAGCGGCAGCCTCTCTGGCACCTATTTCGGAGGATCTACGGATGGCTTCCATATCCCAACTTGAAGCCTCTGCCAAAGGAATGGGACTCATGGTCTGAAATCCATGAATCATATCATAGCCTATAATCAGAGGTATGCCCAAACGACTTTCTTCTACTGCAATTTTTTGTACTTTTCTTACTTCTTCCACGCCAGTCACATTGAGCATGGAGCCTACCAAACCCTTTCTAAGATTTTCATACTTCATAGCCGCAGCCCCTTCTTGGGGAGTGGGTCCGGTTATTTCCCAGAAACCATTGTACTGGTTCATTTGACCTATTTTCTCCTCCAAAGTCATAATGGACAGCAAACTGTCAATTTTCTCTTCATAAGGGCTTTCCGAAGAGCTGGAACTTGAGTTGCTGCCTGAGTTGCAAGCAAAAATCAAAGCAAGTAAAAGGAAGAAGGGTATATTTTTCATAGCTAGCTTGGGTTCAGAATAATATTGGGGTAAACATTAATTACTTCTCATCCTAAAATTCATCAGAAGCCAAATTCTCTTTGATAAGTGGGCTTAAAGACCGAAGACAGAAGGCCGAAGCTTGCATTAATTGTACTTCAAGCCGTTTTCTAAGCCTTTTAAAATGGTCACGGGTGAAAAATGGATATGCTTAAAATTAGAAGTTTATTTTGAAAATAAGATGGAATAGCCTCTAAACCAAGAGGAATAAACTACATCAAAAATTCATCAGGAGATTTCGAAAGGCTCAATATGAATCAAAACATGACCTAACTCAGGTATTTCTCTTTTTAAAGTATCCTGAAGCTGATGGGCGATATCATGTCCTTCCCTTACTGTTAGATTTCCGTCCACATTGGCATGCAGGTCCACATGATATTTCATGCCGGCTTTTCGGATGTAGCACTTCTCGGTTCCATTGACTCCCTGCACTTGGGAAGCAATTCTTCGGATTGCTTCTGTTAATTCTTCATGATTATCCTCATCCATGACCTCGCCCAAAGCAGGTCGGAAGATATTGTAGCAGTTGTACAATATAAAGGCTACCGCAATCAGGGCTGCATAGTCATCCGCGACTTCAAATCCTTCCCCTCCAAAAATCGCAATCAAGATTCCTATAAAAGCAGCCACGGAAGTAATCGCATCACTTCTATGATGCCAGGCTTCGGCTTTGAGGGAACTGCTTTTGAGTTTTTTGCTCCTGTTATTCACCAACTGAAAGGATATTTCCTTCCAAAGGATAATGGCCCCCAGTACCCATAAAGTCCAGGATTTGGGACTGGGGTGGGGGGTGAGGATATTTTGAACAGCTTGGTAGGCGATGGTGGCGGCAGAAACAATTAGAAAACCAACCACCAAAAAAGTGATAAGAGGCTCTGCTTTTCCATGCCCATAAGGATGATTATCATCAGCGGGTCTTGCGGCATATCGAATTCCTATCAGGACCAGGATACTGGCAAATACATCCACGACAGATTCAATAGCATCGGCGATAAGGGCAAAAGAATTCCCGAAGAAGCCTGAGAAAAACTTGATTACTGCCAGCGCAGCATTGCCAAGCATACTAAAAATCACTGTTCGTATTGCCAGATTTTGTCGAGCCATGGGGCGAAGGTAGTGATTAATAGAATTATTGTGGGGAGAGTAATCGTGTAATTGGGAGGAGGGAGCTAGTTATTGGTTATTGAGTTATTAGGCGAGAGAGCCAATTTTTGTTCAGAGTTCAGTGTTCATAGTTGTTACCCGCTTGAATGGATTGTTATAGCAATGGAGAAAACTCAGCCGCACTTACTTCGATATTCGACATTCGGCGTTCGAAATTAGTAGGGATGAGTAATCGTGGGAAGGGAGTGATTGGTTATTGAGTTATTAGGAATGAGTAATCGAGTAATTGAGTAATTGTGCAATTGAAAGAGTGATTGTTCAGCATTCAGGCTCGCTAAAATGTCTTATCTAAAGGAAGGGAGTTAACTTGCCCGCCGTCAATCCTAATACGTCAATCGTAACTTTCTATAGTCGGTTTAATTTCAAAAACTTAGCTTATAAACTGGGTGTAAATAATTTTTTAGGAATTCTTCACTCCGCTATTTGAACTAATCTTGATTTTTACTTTCTTGTAAGAAGTTTTTCGTCCACAGAAAATTGGTTTTTTAAGTTGATGTATCCCAGAGCCATTCTCAATCCCATTTATCAGATTACATTCGTTTGCTGTCGTATAATAGCTCTTGAAATTCTTAAAGGGCAGTTTTTTGGAGTTCCCGAAGGTTTCGGAGATAATGGATATAGACGCCATGGAGAGGGGAAGTTAGGTATATATAGATGTTGTGTGCAACCATAAAACACGGAAAGTAAAATCATAGAATTATGGAAAAGCAATGTTTAGAAGCACTACGAAAAAAAAGACGTGAACTTGATTACTCACAGGAATATGTAGCCGGAAAATTGGGAATTACCCAAAAAGCCTACTCGGACATAGAAAATGGAAAAACGACTTTAAAAGATGGAATTCGTTTGAAGTTGTCAAAAATTCTTGACCTAAACCCCGATGATTTGTGCCCTATATCAAATTCTTGTAGCCACATATACAAAGCAAAAAACGAGGAGTTTATTAAGTTGTTAAAGAAAAACAAAATCGAAATCCCCAAGCATCTATTATAATACTAGTAATTTTAGGTATGAATTAGAAGCTTGACTACTTGTGTTTTATGATTTCTACAAATAATTTCGAATTAACAAAAACATATGCAAAAACAACTTTTTTATATTTTATCACTTCTATTTTTCCCTATGGTTTCATTTTCTCAAATAATAATTACCGGCCAAGTTGTTGATGCAGACGGCAGCCCAATAGAATTAGCGACAATTGCAGTATTCTCATCTGAAAATGAATTTATCAAAGGAGATTTGACCGATGAAACAGGCAGTTTTGTCATTGAAGTAAACAAAGGACATTATACAATTCAGATAACATACTTACAAAGTATCCTTTACCAAAAAGAAGACGACTTTCTCGAACATACAAACTTTGGTATAATCGAAGTTGAAAGCTCTATTCAGTTAGACGGGGTAGAGATCACAGCAAGCAATCGACCAGTAATAGAAAAGGAATTAGGAAAATACACCATTCAAAATCCCTCCACATCTCCTTTTGCAAAAAACAAATCAACTTTGGAGTTTTTGAGGTTTGTCCCTATTCTAAACCTTGACAACCAAAACAGCATCAGTATTCTGAATAAGGGCACAGCCACCATTTATCTTAACGGCAGAAAAGTTGAGGACAACTCAATGGCATTAAGCATATTGAAGTCCCTTCCCTCTGAGAATATAAAAATAATCGAAATCATTACGACCCCTGATAGCCGTTTTGATGGTTCCACAAGAAACGGTATTATAAATATCATTACGAAAAAAGAAGACGAAGGCCTCAGAGGGGCGGTCAATTCTACAATCTCGCAATCATATTTTAACTCTCAAAACCTGAATGGATTTCTGTCTTATTCCAAAGGTAAAATATCTACCACCACAACACTCTCATTAGACAATTCAAAAATCTTTGCGAGTTCCGATTACAGCTACAATAACCTTACTGATGATATTCAAACACAAATTAAAACCAACTCGGTTTCAAGATATAGAAACATTAATGGTAACCTAAACCTAAACTACGAAATAAGTAAAAATCAAAACATTGGCATCCAATTTTTTACAAAACTGAATGATATTTCCAACAAGCACCAAATCACCAATATATTTAAGCCTTTTAATGCGATACAATTGGATTCTGTTTACAATTCTGAAATTAGCAGCCAATCCCCCGATTACTTAACAACATATAAAGGCAACATAAACTATAATATTAAAATAGACAGCCTCGGCAGTAATATAGATATTGAGCTAAACAGATACCAGAACAACAACAATATCTATACACAAAATATTTTTACCCAAATTACAAACGATAACTCCCTTGAAATTACCCGTTTTTTGCAAAACCCCGACATCATAACATTAATTGGAAACTATAAAGCAGACTACACAAGGTTTCTTGATGAAGACAACATACTTAGTATTGGGGCATTTTTTACCAGAAGTAAAATAAACAATGATTTTTTCTTTGGCGATTTTGACGGAGCTAATTACGTTTCCGACCCACAGCAGACCAATAAATTTGAATACAAAGATGATATTTTAGCCGGGTATTTCAATATTGAAAAGGTTTTCAACGAAAAATGGGAAGGACAATTGGGCTTGCGTGTTGAAAACTTCAAAGCACAAGGTAAAACTGAGACCGACTCAGAACAGCTAAAAATTGATAACACATACCTATTTCCGTCATTTTCACTATTATTCCTTCTCAACGACAGCAACGAGTTTTCACTTGACTTTGGTTCCTATATACTAAGGCCGGGGTATTCCCATTTAAACCCATTTATTCATATCACCTCACCAAATTCTTTTAAAATTAACAACCCAAGCTTGAAACCCATATTGACCTATGAACTTAACTTTAACTATTCGTTCCAGGAAAATTATATGCTCGATGTTGGATATGAGATAAACAAAGACCTTTTCAATGAATTCGATATTGTCTTGCCCGGCAATGAGATTATGACTACCACAGCTAACTACGGAAACTCCAATGCAATCTTTTTTAATTTTATCTACTCCAACAGATTTTTCAAAAATAACTGGGATCTTTCAGCCATTTTAGACTATTCCTATGAAAAGGCAAAGGGCAGTTTTCAAGGAGTTGATATGGGTTTTTTGAACAGTCGATATTCATTTAAAATAAAAAACCAAATCAATTTAAGCAAGGAAAAGGATTTCTCACTTGGAATGAATTACGGCTATTCCAGCCGGTCAAGATTTGTTGGAGGTGAATTCAATGGCTTACATTCCCTTGAAGTTATCATCAGTAAAAATTTCAAGAATTTCAATATTTCCATTGGTGGTTACGACCTCGTAAGAGCTGATTTAAGGATTTCTGAATACAAACAGAATTATAATTTCAGCAAACTAATAAAATACTACAAAACAGCATTCATAACTTTTAACTACCAGTTTGGAAATAGGAAAGTAAAAAAAATACATGAGAAGGATGATAAAGAAACAAATAGAAGGTTGCTATAAGCAAGGCTTAGTCAGAACGCCTAAAAGTAAAGTTTTTGGCAAACCATATCAAAAATTTAAATTTTATGGATACTAAAAGTAAGTTTACAAATTTCGTTGCAAAGTTAGAGCAAAAAATGCTTGATAGCAACCAAGAATCAATGGTTCTCCTTGGCATTCAAGGAGAAGAAATAGGAGGTTCAAATGGCTCATGTACAAATGGGGTTGCGGCCTGTAGTGGATCCATCAACAATAGAAAATGTACCAATAGCAATGATACTGGTTGTACCGGATCGATAAACAGTAGGACTTGTAATATACAATAAGACTAATTCAATTTGAAGGCTTCCCTTTTTTTGGACAATTCTAAAATAGACAAAATCGGTTTTTGATGTTGACTATTACTACTATTAAGGGTGTTAATTGTGGGTAACTTCAGAGAAGTTATCCACTGTTAACGCCCATTGCTTTGCAAACTCCACTGGGGAGCAATTATTTAGGCTTCCATGGGGTCGATGATGGTTATAATCCTCTAACCATTCCCGTGTAACATCTCTTACCTCTTCGAGTGAAATAAATGAATAGTAGTTCAATACTTCGGTCCTGTAGGTTTTGTTGAATCTCTCTACAAATGCGTTTTGCATGGGTTTCCCTGGTTGGATAAATAATAGCTTTACTTGGTTTGTTTCTGCCCAAGTCCTGAGTGGTTCTGCGATGAATTCCCGACCATTGTCCACTCTGATCTGACTGGGCAAGCCTCTCCATTCTTTCAGTTCTTCCAATACCCTGACCACACGGAGTGAGGGCAGGCTGGCACTTATCTCAATATGAAGGGCTTCTCGGTTGAAGTCATCCAAAATATTGAGCGTTCTAAATCGCTGACCTGAGAGCAGACTGTCAGACATGAAATCCATCGACCAGCTGGAATTGACCAGTTCCGGCTGAACAAGGGGTTCCTTGACTCTTGCAGGGACTCTTCGCTTTCCTTTTCTGCGCATGCTCAGTTGGAGTAGTTTATAGATCCTATATACCCGTTTGTGATTCCAGATGATTCCTTCTTTACGCATTCGCTTGTATAATAGCCAAAAGCCATATTGCCCAAAGCGATCTGCATATTCTCGTACTGTATCCACTACTTTCAAATCATTCTTGACTGACTTGTAATAAAATGTGGACCGAGAATACTCAATCAGGCCGCAGGCCCTGCTGATACCCACCGGATAGCTTTCCAAAATATAATCTACCCGCTCTTTTCTATCAGCAGGGCTCAGAACTTTTTTCCTAGAACATCTTTGAGAATCTTGTTGTCCAGGGCCAGCTCCGCATACATCTGCTTGAGTTTCCGGTTTTCCTCCTCCAGCTCTTTGAGCCTTTTGAGCTCCTGAACTTCCATGCCTCCATATTTCTTTTTCCAAGTGTAAAAAGTACCTCGGTGGATCCCCAATTCCCGGCAAAGTTCATTGACATCCCTGCCGGACTCATGTTCTTTCACTGCCTTGATGATCTGGCTTTCAGTAAATCTTGACTTTTTCATACAGTTTAAAGTTAGTGACTTTGTCGTCTTTTAAACTGTCCTATTTTTGGGGAAGCTTATATAGAAAAGACGGCTTTTGGAGGACCACGCTTTGGCAGTCGCTGAATACTTACCATGCTTTCCTTCTGACAGCAGGGGCAGTATCGCGGGTTGTGGCTTTCCAGAATCCGGGGCTCCTTTTCTGGAATCGGAATTCCAAGTTCCCGGTGAATGAGGGCAATACTGATCTGCTTGGCTGAGCTTCCCAAGATCCCAAAGTGCCGAATCCGAACCAGTCCTTTGGGCAGAATATGCATGGAAAACCTTCTGATAAACTCCAGATTTTCCAGGCTCATCTCCAGTTTCTGAGCTCCTTGGCGGTAGTCTTTGTAGCTGAACCTAGTCTGTGTTGGACCAATATCCAGAATCCGGTGATTGGAGATCGCTACTTTGTGGGTATACCTGCCCAGGTATTCCAACACCGCTTTGGGATGACCAAAGGGCCGTTTGGCGTATACTACCCACTCTTTTTGAAAGAGTTGATTGATCAGTTCCTTTTCCGGTTGGATTCTTGACTTGAGTGCTTTCACATACTTGGCCCGGAACACCTTGCTCATGGCCTTGACCGGAAACAGGTACTTGCCTTTGCTTTTTGCAGTCTTCCACTTTTGGTATTTTGTCAATCCACCTCCCGGTACAATACAATGCAGATGGGGGTGAAGTGACATCGTCTGTCCCTGACTTTGCCGGCCTTTAGGTTTGCAAAGGAGAATTATTTGGGAAAATAAGAGCTAATATCTTTCCGATTATTAAGTGACTCAAATATTGAATAAATTAAAAAAGAATGGGGTGAACTTTCTTGCCGTCTAGGATAGTGACCTAGTGCCTGTATCAGTCCCCATTCTTAATTGAGTTGCCAGTAACCAGTTAGAATTTTAGGCTTTAGGCCTGTTAAAGGTTTTAGTTTCCGCAACTCTCATTTGTTAAACTTCAATGTCTAAATTATGAAATTCAAATCAATTATTGGAGTCGATGTAAGTAAATCTACACTTGATGCCTATCTGAAGATCAACCAATGCCACGCAGTCTTTGAAAATAATGAGAAAGGTTACCAGGAGCTGGTGGAATGGGTAATGGAAAACTCTGGGTTAATACTCGCAGAAGAACTGCTTTTCGGATTTGAATCCACTGGGATTTATTCTTCAGAACTTGCTTTGTTTCTTGAAAAGCACTCCCTACCATTTTATATCATCTCAGGACTTGAATTAAAGCGATCCTTGGGAATAAGAAGAGGTAAGTCAGACAAGGCAGACTCTAAAGACATAGCTGAATATCTTTATGAAAAGCAGGAGAAGATTATCCCCACTGTTCTTCCCAAAAAGGTCATCCAGGATCTCAAAAAGCTGTTTAATTACAGAGAGCGACTTGTAAAAGACAGAGCAGCTTACATCACCCGTATCAAAGAATATGAAGCTGTAGTTTCAGAAAACAAATTAAAAGTCTATCAAAAATCCAATACCGAAGTAATCGCTTGTTTAGATAAACAGATCCAAACCGTGGAGAAAGAAATAGACAAACTTTTACGCAAAGATGAACTGTTAATGAACCAATATAAGCTGATTAACTCTATCAAGGGCATAGGCCCACAGACAGCTGTTGCACTTATCGTCCTAACAGAAGGGTTTACCCTATTCGATAGCTGGAGAAAGTTTGCCAGTTATGCAGGAACAGCTCCGTTCCCAAACCAGTCCGGTACTTTTAGAGGAAAGACGAAAACGAGCAAGTTAGCGAACAAGAGAATTAAAACACTGTTGACTTTATGTGCAGGAACTGCCATCCAATACAGCACTGAAATGAAGACCTATTACAAGAGAAGAATCGATGAAGGTAAAAGCAAGATGAGCACCCTTAACATCATCCGAAACAAACTTCTCGCAAGGGCTTTTGCCGTTGTCAATCGAAATTCCAGCTATGTAGACATATTAAAATATGCCGCATGAAAAAAAAACTGAAAATCTTCTTGTTTAAACCTTAGAATACAGGCAGGCCCAGGTATGGAGAATGGCAATCATTCCCGGTTTTGCGCCCAGATGCTTTGGGTCTTTTGCAAAGCATGCTATAGTTCGCCAAGACGCTTCAAACAGGCAGTCATAGACTGCCTTAGGCTGGTACATTGCCAGTTGATTCAGCGTGTCGGGGAGCGTGAACACGACATGGAAATAGGGCACAGGAAGCAGTTCGGCTTCCCGCTTTGATATCCAATCCTCTCTGTTCTTGCCCTGGCACTTCGGACAATGGCGGTTCCTACAACTGTTATAGCTGATCCGTGTATTCCCGCAGTCGGTGCAGGCATCCACATGACCTCCCAAGTCAGCGGTTCGGCAACGCTTGATCGCAGACAGCGTTCTCAACTGCCAGCGGTTGAGCTGCGGGTGGCTTTCCACTTCCGGCCAGTGAAGTCTGAGGACATGGGCCACTTCAAAGCCTGCTTTCACTTTCTGGACAGGTAGAGTCTGTCCAGGGGACTGAAGGCACGGCTCTTCTCGGTCTGGGCCACGTGCAGATAAATCATGGTGGTATCGATGCATTCGTGTCCCAGCAAATCTTTAATGGTCAGAATATCCAGTCCTTCCTCCAGCAGGTGGGTGGCATAGGTATGCCGGAGCGTGTGAACGTTCATCGGCTTTTGGATCCCTGCTTTCTTTTTGGCTTCATTCACAGCCCACTGCACACCCCGCTGGGAATACCGGGAGTCGAAGTCGCCGCCGGCCCTGCCTTTGATCTCCTGATCTTTGCTGTTGAACACCCATTCGTTGGGCTGTTCGGCTTCCAGATAGGCTTTCAGTCCACGGATCAGCATGTCAGCCAGCGGGACGTAGCGGTCTTTCCTGCCTTTGCCATCCTTCACGTGAAGGACTTTCCGGTCAAAATCCAAGTCGGCGATCTTCAGATTCCGAACTTCAAAGCAGCGAAGACCACAGCCATACAGCAGGCCAATCAGCACACGGTGTTTGAGCAGTTTGGGAGCTTTAAGAAGTCTACGGACCTCTTCCTGACTGAGAACGACCGGAAGCTTCTTACTCCTCCTGATGGTAGGAAGTTCGATCCGCTTGTCCTTCATCCCCTCGATCCGATAGGCGAAACGAAGGGCGTAGACGGTGAACTTAAAGTAGGAATCCGAGGGAGTGTTGTGTCCACGCTTGACCAGATGCAGGTAATCATTGATCCGGTCGGGATCAACCTCAGTGGGTAATTCATGGAAATGAAGAGCAAGTTTGGCCAAGTGACGGCCATAGTTCGTTACGGTGCTTTGACTTTTGCCAGCCACTGTAACTTTTTGCTCAAACTTGGCTAATAGTTCAGCAAATCCAGCTATCTTGGAACAGGCAGCCTGGAGGATGGTTTCCTTTTTTTTTCATGATTAATAAGAGTTAATGAATGATCTAAAAAGTTACCGCTTCTTGGCTGTTCTTGAAACTACCGAAGGTTTAGTGCAATCGAGTAGACGGCCGTGAGCCATAGGCCCACGGTGCGCCTCTCACACCACCGTACGTACGGGTCTCGTATACGGCGGTTCATTGAATCTCAGGCTTTGATTTAGAGTAATAGTCCAGCATACTTAGATAACCTTTTCTTCTCAGTCTAGAGAGCGTAATTGTTGTTCCGAGTATGGGACTTTGGGCCACAGCCCATCCTCCTTTTCTGGTCCTGCTCCATGCGTAAGCATGGTCATGATCCACTCCAAGTCTGATTAGGTTTTTACGTTTTCGCTCGGGTTTCTTCCAGTCGTGCCAAATACAATATCTGAGTCGGTTCCTCAGCCACTCGTCGAGTTGTTTGAGCTTGGCCTGAATACTGGCCAGTCGGTAATTGTTTACCCATCCCATCCATACCTCATTGAGTTTTTGAAGCCTTTCCTCAAAACTGTATGGCAGGGTTTTCTTGGTGATCCATTTGAGCTTACGTTTCAGGTTTACCCAGCTTTGCTTCTTCACTATCAGTTGGTATTTGCCCTTTTCCCCTTTTTTTGTAGGTTGGCACGAAGCCATGACCTAGCAGCTCAAAGTCAGAGGGTCTTCGGATTCCGCTTTTCTCCTTGTTGATAGGCAAATCCAGTTTGTTCTTCAGAAACAGATAGACTTCATTGCCTACTTTTTGGGCGGATGCTTTGGACTTAGTATAGATACTGAAGTCATCGGCATAGCGCACGAATTTCAACCCTTTACTTTTGAGGTACTTGTCCAGTTCGTCCAATAATATATTGGACAGCAATGGACTCAGGGGACTTCCCTGTGGCATACCCTTTCGGCGTTTGTGCAGTTTTCCATTGATCTGGATTGGTGCTCTCAGCCATTTTCGGATCAGCCACAAAGTTGTGGGACATTTTACCCTATTGTAGATTAACTGAAGCAGTTTGTAGTGTTGTACCTCATCAAAGAAACCTTTCAGGTCAATGTCCACAATGTCCTGATAGCCATCATTGATGTTTTTCAGGGCTTGTGTTACTGCTCCGTGAAGGTTCTTTCCGGGTCGAAAACCGTGGCTCTCCTCTTCGAAAGTTAATTCGAATCGGGTGGCTAATTGCTGGCTAACTGCCTGTTGAAGCCATCTATCCACTACGCATGGGACTCCGAGTAATCTGGTTTTTCCGTTACTCTTTGGGATTTCAACCCCTCTGATAGCTTTAGGTACGTACCTCCTTTTCAGGATGTCGGTTAATACAGCTGTCCTGCCTTGGTCGATAAACGACTTCAATTCGGTCACCTGCATACCGTCCACTCCCGATGAGCCTTTATTACCCACTACTTGACGGTAGGCTTTATAAAGGTTTTTGGATTGAAGTACTCTTTCTATCATTACTTTGTTCTCCTTGTCCGCTTAAGAATAGGCTATCTCGCATGTGCGGGATTCCTATCCGAATTAGGACGCGATTCAATGTTCAGTCCTTCGTTATTCAGTGAGACCTCTGCAGTATTTACAGCTCGTTTCCGATAACTACTATGACCTCGGCTGACTTCTCTTGGACATTCCAGACGTCCAGAGACCTCCCTCGGTAAGATGAATATCCTTGTGTCTATCGCTGCTCTATCTACTATTTTGGCTTATCTCTGTTTCCAGAGCTTAGGACTTCGGCATGATGTGCTACCTCATCCAGCCTCATAGCCTCAGTATAGAGTTCCTTTTCGTCAGTACAGACACCGCAGTCTGGCTTACTTCAGTGCATACCTCACGGTAAACCACCTTGCCACTTGCTTGGCTTCGGGTAACGACTCCCGCGCTTAAGGGACTTTCACCCGTTGGAACGACCATCTTTTTGGTCTATATTCACCATTCAAGGCACACACATCGGCTATAGCAAATGCGGGCTGACTGCTTAAATATAAATTTATTACAACTAAATAAAATTCGGTCTGGCGGACAAAGATTCGGTTTCAAAATCCCGCACTTGCCATAGCCAGAGCCGTTGTGAGCAATTTAAAATGAAGACACTTCAGTGGAACATATATTCAAGCTACAATCTGCTAGTATTAGTATTCATCCTATGGGTCTTGCTTTACTTGAACACGTATATAAATCCAATCTTTATCCCGAGTGACTTTAGATGGGAGAATGGTCGACTACGCGAAGACATGACTTATTTCATGCTTGCACAATTTGTCATTTTGACTCTAGAGATTGCTTTTATCTCGCTACTCGGATTTTGGATTAACAGAAGTGTCTTTAAGAGAATGAATATGAATGAACCAAAAAAGTATGCCAAGTGGACTAGCATTGTACTATTCCTAGTCTTGACAATTTTCTCGGCATACTCACTTCTCAAGTTTTATTCGAGATTATGAAAAAGAAAAATCTGCTCAACAAGGTGTATAGTGCATACCCTTCGGGATAAGCATCAAACAAAAAACGTTATTAAAGCATTTTAAAATCTGATTATTATGAATTTTTTAGCATTAGATGTAGAAACTGCAAATGCAGATTATTCAAGTATCTGTCAAATAGGAATTGCAGAATTTGAAAATGGAAAAGTGATTAATAAATGGAGTACTTTGATAAATCCAGAATCATATTTTGATCCATTTAATATTTCCATTCATGGCATAGACGAAATTGATGTAAAAAACTCCCCGACTTTTGATAAAATCTATGAAGAAATAAAAAGTCGACTCGAAGAAAAAATCACTGTTCATCATATGCCATTTGATAGAGTAGCATTAACTAGGGTTTGTGAAGAATACCAACTGCCATCAATAAAAACAAAGTGGCTTGATTCAGCCAAAATAACAAGAAGAACTTGGGAGCAATTTGCAAATAAAGGGTACGGGCTTAAAAACATTGCTAACTATCTAAATATTAAATTTGAACACCATGACGCACTTCAAGATGCAATTGCTGCAGGTCTAATTGTTGTGAATGCTTGTTTAGTTAAAGAAATGTCGATTGATGATTGGTTTAAAAGAATTGGTAACCCAATCAACCAAAGGACTTCAAAATTTGATTATACAAGTTCTATCAAGCAAGATGGAAATCCTGAAGGCTCTCTTTTTGGACAAAACTTGGTGTTTACGGGTTCTTTATCATTACCAAGAAAAGAAGCTGCAATAATTGCAGCAAGAGTTGGGTGCAATGTTTTTGACTCAGTAACTCAAAAGACCACTATGTTAGTTGTTGGAACTCAAGATTCAACCAAATTAGCTGGTTATGAGAAAAGTTCGAAACATAGGAAAGCAGAGGAACTAATTGAAAAAGGAAATCAAATAAAAATTTTGACAGAAAAGGATTTTGTTGAAATGTGTAACGATGAAGATAAAGGCCTAGATTTTGAATCTCCAATTGAAGAGAATATCAATAAAGTATCAAAGACAATTAAATCTAAAAATCAATCTTTGGCAATAGAGATAAATCTTAATGAAATACTTGCAAATGCTTTTAATAGGCTGTCTAATGAACAAAAAAAAATCTTAGCAGAGGAAAGCAAAAAGAACAAAGATTTTTTAGATAGTATTCCGGATTTTATTCAAGACCAGAAAAGAGAGTTTGCGAAGAATTTTCAAATACAATTGTAAGCTTCCCTAAAAGTCGGCCATTTGAAAGTTGAATTGAAATTATCAACTTTAAATGGTTATTATGAAAAAATCGAGATTCACAGAAACGCAGATCGTCAAAGCGATCAAAGCTCATGAGGCCGGCAGAAAAGTAGAAGAAATCTGTCGTGAAATGGAAGTTACACCTGCCACTTTTTATAAATGGAAGCAGCGTTATGGCGGAATGGAAGCCAGTGAGGTCAAAAAGCTGAAAGAACTTCAGGAAGAGAATTCCCGCCTAAAGCGGATGTTTGCCGATCTGAGTCTGGTGCATGAGGCTCTCAAGGATGCGGTGGCAAAAAAGCTCTGACGCCTGACGAAAAAGGCATGCTGGTTCAGTTCATGGTCGAAGAACATGGAGTGAGCCAACGTCAGGCGTGTAAAACGCTTAGTGTGCCACGAAGTACTTTCCAGTATCACCCCAAACCAAAAAACGATATGCCCGTGATCCAGGCGCTGGAAGAACTGGTAGCCAAACACCCTGCCATTGGCTTTTGGCAGTCCCATTACCGGCTTCGCAGAAAAGGCCATCTATGGAACCATAAAAAGGTCTACCGGATCTATTCTGCCATGGGACTGAACATCAGACGCAGACACAAGAAGCGGCTACCGGCAAGGATCAAACAGGCCCTATACAGGCCGGAATCGATCAACCAAGTCTGGTCTATCGACTTCATGAGCGATAGCCTTTGGAGCGGCAGGCACTTTCGGGTTCTTAACATTCTGGATGACTATAACCGGGAAATGCTGGCTATGGAAGTGGATTTTTCACTTCCGGCACAACGGGTAATCCGAGTGTTGGAGTTTGTTGAGCTGGTCCGGGGCCTCCCCAAAATGATCCGCGTGGACAATGGACCGGAGTTTATCTCCCGTCTGTTGGATCACTGGTGTAGGGAGAAGAACATTGAGCTGGTCTTTATCCAGCCGGGCAAGCCGATGCAAAACGGCTATGTGGAACGCTGTAACGGATCGGTCAGAAAAGAACTGCTTAGCTCCAATGTATTTAATTCTCTGGATGAGGTCAGGGAAAAAGCGATGGAATGGATGGAAGATTATAACCGGGAAAGGCCCCATGAGGCACTTGGATATCGGACTCCCGTTGACTTATTGAAAGAACTAAAATGAACATATCTTTTACTTTTCAAACCGTAAAGCAGCGCAAAAGTGAATGCGGAAAGCGGCTCAAGACCGGTTGGCCCAAGCCAACCGCTCGCCTTGGTCTTGAACCACTTGGAGTATTCACTTACCTTCGCTTATCGGGTGAAAAGTAAACTTTTGACTGGCCCAATTTTCGGGGGAGCTTACACAATTAGAAAATATTGCATCTGCATTCGATCTTTTTGACATTGAATCTTATGAAGATGATGAGTTAGAAATCCTCTTCACCATTGAGTCTGAAATTGATGAGTTGGTTGAGATGAATTTCGATTTAATGAAGAATAAAATCGCAATTAGTGCTTTTTACAACCAAATCGATAATTCTACAAAATTTATTTTATCTGATTTAGAAGAAGATGATTGTCCTAAAAAGGTGAAAAAATATGCAAAAATCATTTTGGAAGAATTCCACAAAGCCAAAGAAAAAATTATAACCCGTTAATCAAAGCTTTACCCGAAATTAGATTATGTAGTGAATTTGATTGAAGTTATTGTTCATTCACCCTCGTAATTCGTAAATCAAAATTCTCTCACTTCCCTTTCTTCCCAACCCAATACAATCCGGTTCCGATTGCTACAAACATGGCGGTCATCCATACGGAGGTCAAGCTGACTTGGAACATCAGCCAGATACAGGCAAGTATGCCTAAAACAGGAATCAGCTTTCCTCCTTTTAAAATAAATCTGCCGGGTCCTTTGAATTTTGGTCTGAGGACTGGCACAGCCGCACAACTCATTCCAAATAGAAAGAGTCTTGCTAATACTGTCAAAGCTGCCAAGAAGGTAAAGGAACCCATAGCAGCTAAAGCAAAGGCAGAAATGCCAAAAAAGATCACTGAGTTTGAAGGAGTGAGGTATTTGCTATGAACCTGCCCAAACCAAGCGGGAAGTGAATTCTCTAGGGATAGGGCATAGGTCACCCGGGTTGCAGAAAACATGGAACTGATAAGGTTGGCTATCACGGAAGTTGCCACGCCTATCATCAAGATCACGGCTCCAATTTCTCCAAATAGGGCGGAAGAAGCATCTAATAGGGGAGTGGTGGAACTAGCCAAATCCGGAACAGCAGCTTGGGAAACCAATTGAATCAGCATATACAAAATGGCCACGATTCCTAAGCCTAAAAGTAATCCTAAAGGCATATCACGCTCTGGCCTTTTGGCTTCTCCCGCCGGCACTACAGCCCCTTCAAAGCCCACAAATGCATAGATCAGGAGTAATGTGGCCTTTCCTAAATCGGAACCTGCAGGTAGGGGAGAGTTGAATCTGGGAATCACATCTGCTCCAAGCATGGTAAAGCCTCCGAAGATTAAGCCTATCAGCACGGCGAATTTGATCACCGTGAATAGGGTCATGGTTCGGATAGACTCCAAGGAACCCAGTACATTGATCAGGCTTAAACCCAGGCAGGTTACCGCCAGAGAAATCAACCTTCCGCTTCCTTCCCCAGCTATAGGGAAAAAGTAGGCAATACTGTCTGTCAATAAAACTGTATTGGCGGCAAAGGAGATTAATCGGGCTAGGTAATACAACCATCCTCCCTGAAAACCCACGAACTTGCCGAAGGCCAGTGTTCCATATTTGATAGGTCCTCCGGTTCCTCTGAAATAGCTTCCCAACTCAGCAAAGCAGAGAATGATTGGAAGCATCAAAAGTGCACAGAAAGCATAAATCCAAACGCTGTATTCTCCTGCAAAAGCAGCTGCCCCGCTGGGAAGGCCAAAAATACCAGCTCCAATCAGGCCATTGACAACTAGCATCCATACACCCCAAAGTCCTAGGTTTCTCGGTAATTTTTCTTGGGTTTCTTCAGAGGAAGGGATTTGACTCACAAGTAAAGTTTTTGGTGAAAAACAGAATGGGGAAGATAAACAGAAAGTTGAAAGAATTAAATGCTTTTGGGATAC
Organism: Algoriphagus sp. NBT04N3; assembly: GCF_019443765.1. Taxonomy (NCBI): domain Bacteria; kingdom Pseudomonadati; phylum Bacteroidota; class Cytophagia; order Cytophagales; family Cyclobacteriaceae; genus Algoriphagus; species Algoriphagus sp. NBT04N3. The sequence continues at coordinate 2,593,840 of NZ_CP048415.1, read as the reverse complement.
TAGGCTTGTTACCGATTGGAAAAAGTTATTTCAGGTTTCTTAAAGCTCGCGGCGGCGTAGCGACGCAGCGGTTTTTATCTCCCGCAAAGTAAGTAGGCAGTGGCAGTAGGCAGTGTCGTCACCGCGAGGAACGAAGCGGTCTCAACAAGTCTGAATTAAGAATTATGAAGTCTTAAATATTGGCGTTTAAGAATTAATCTCCCGCAAAGAATTGAAGAAGTAAAGAAAGTCTGAAATTTGAAATGAGAAGTCTGAAAAGTAGGCTGTGATTACTCTCCCGCAAAGGATTGAAGAGGCGAAGAGTTTATGAAGCTATTTTTTCTATGCTTGCTATGGGGAAAAAATTTGCGTCAATTTTTGGACTAGTTAATAGTTATTAGGCTCTTTTTCCAGTTTGGGCTCAACTTATACCAAATCTATGTTTGCTACTGTGGCTATGTGGTTTTTAAAAATCTCTCGCGGTGACGCAAGGATTTTCTCCCACAAAGAATTGAAGAAGCAAAGAAAGTCTAAAAGATGAAATGAGAAGTATGAAAAGTAGGTGGTACCCAGTAATCAGTGTCGTCACCGCGAGGAACGAAGCGGTCTCACCAAGTCTGAATTATGAAGTTCGAAGTCTGAAATATTTGTGCTGTGATTAATCTCCCGCAATCAATTGAAGAAGCGAGGATGGTTTTGGAGTGGTTTGCGACAAGGGCTTCGACTCCCTGACTAGCCATCAGGCAGGCGCTCAGGCTGACATTGGCTTCGACTCTAAAAATCTGTGAAGGTCTGCTAATTTTTCTGCGTAGATCTGCAGGAAATAAAAGGGATAATATGCCTAAAAAAAGCCTCAAAAGTTCCTCTGCCCTTCGTAAATCGTAAATCAAAAATCTTAAATTTTAATCTCCGTGTTCTATGTGATGAAAATAATCAGTTGCGAAGAATAGAAAATAATCCTGTTAACCAGATTTCCTTCTTCTCTTGATAAACTTCTCCAACTCCACCGCATGAAATACAATCAAGCCCATTCCAAAACAAAATGCCAATTCCTCCAAAGTCAGCGCTTGGGTATGAAAAACACTATTAAAGAAAGGCAGATAAATCACTGCCAGCTGAATAAGCATGGTGGCAAACACGGATAAAAGGAGAGGGCTATTGCTTTTAAAGCCCTGTTCGTACAAAAAAGTCTGTTCACTTCTCACAGCAAGCACATGCCCTAACTGGGAAAATGCCAAAACCGTGAAAACCATGGTTTGCCAATGCCATCCATGCTCAATAGCCCAGAATTGGGAGAAAATAGTAACTCCAGCCATCAAGAGCCCAACCCAAATGATATGAACTCCAACCCCGTCTGCAAAGAGACTTTGACTGGGCGGGCGAGGAGGCCTTTTCATAATGTTTTTCTCTGCTCTTTCTCCCGCCAATGCCAACGCAGGCAGCCCATCTGTTACCAGATTGATCCATAAAATATGGATAGGTAAAAGCGGAATAGGCAATCCGAGTAGAGGAGCCACTACAATGGTCCAAATTTCCGCCCCATTACAGGTCATGATGTACTTTACAAACTTGCGGATATTGTCGAAAATTCTCCTTCCTTCACGAATTGCCCGGACGATGGTGGCAAAATTATCATCCAATAAAATCATATGAGCCGCCTCCTTACTAACATCTGTTCCGGTGATTCCCATGGCAACTCCAATCGTACTGCTTCGTAAAGATGGGGCATCGTTAACTCCGTCTCCTGTCATCGCTACATAATGTCCTCTTTTCTGTAAAGCTTTTACAATTCGAATTTTTTGATCGGGGGTCACGCGGGCATAAACCGAAATATGTTCCACTTCCTGCTCAAATTGCTCGTCGGATAATTGGGCAAATTCCTTTCCGGTCAGGATTTTCTGACCTGATTCTAAAATCCCCACTTCCTTGGCGATCGCTTTGGCTGTTTCTGGATGATCTCCGGTGATCATTACAGGATGAATTCCCGCAGTCTTACATTCCTGAATTGCCAATACAGCTTCTTCCCTTGGCGGATCTATCATTCCACAGATGCCAAAAAAGTCCAAATCCTTTTCCAGAGAATCGGCACTGATTTTTTCGGGTTTTTGATCTAAAATCTTTCCTGCAAAGGCCAAAACTCTTTGTCCATTGGCAGCCCATTCATTGCTTTTACTTAGAAATTCATCTTTATCAGCATTGGGAGTGCAGGCATCCAAGATGGACTCCATAGCTCCTTTGCAAAGCAAAATGATTTTGCCATTGGACTCATGAAGGGTACTCATTCTCTTTCTTTCCGAATCGAATGGGACTTCATCGAATCGGGGAAATAGTTTTTGGATAAACTGATAATCTTCTTCTCCCAAATTTCCTCTTACCCAATTGACCAAGGCCAACTCGGTAGCCTCGCCTTGCAAGTCTCCGTCTTCGTCGGGCTTGATATCATGATTCAAGGCCATGGCCAAATCTATATTGGAATAATTGCTGGTAATGGGGGCGATTTCTGCCGATGCTGTCTGCATGACAGTCATTTGATTTTTCGTCAAAGTGCCTGTTTTATCAGTGCAGATATAAGTGATCGAACCCAAGCTTTCCACAGCAGGAAGTTTTCGGATCAAGGCTTCTTTTTTTGCCAGCCTGGCTGCTCCCAAGGAAAGCGCTATAGTAATCAGGGCCGGCAATGCCTCTGGAATAGCTGCGACTGCCAAACTTACCGATAGCAGCAAAAGAGGGATAGGTTCCTCTCCCCGCAATATGCCGAAGCCAAAGATCAAAAGACAAATCAGCAAAACGAGGTAGGAAATGATTTTTCCAAAACGCTTCATCCTTTCTTGAAGCGGTGTTTTTGGTCTTTCCTCCTGAAGCAAATCTGCGATTTTACCCAATTGGGTTTGCATCCCGGTAGCTATCACCATGCCTATTCCTCTGCCATTGGTAACCAAGGTTCCCTTAAATAAGTGATTGGCACTTTCTACCTTCGGGCTTTCAATTATCTGATTTTTCAACCCTGATTTTTCTACCGGCACGGACTCCCCTGTCAAGGAGGCTTCGTCCATTTGTATGGAAAATCCTTCCAGCAATTGGATATCAGCTGGAATCATATTTCCTGCTTCCAATCTCACCAAATCCCCCGGAACCAATTCCTCAGACTTGACCTGAACATTCTTTCCATTTCTGATCAGGTTCGCCTGAACCTCACTCATTTTTTTGAGTGATTCCATAGCTTTTTCGGCTCTGTATTCCTGAACGAATCCCAAAATGGCATTGAGGATAATAATAACCAGGATAATGATGGTGTCAGTCCATTCACCAGCCACACCGGAAATCAAAGCTGCCACCATCAAAATGAGGATCATAAAGTCCTGAAACTGCTCCAAAAATAGTCTCCAGGCTGGTTTTCGCTTTTTTTCTTCCAAAAGATTGGGACCAAACTCAGCCCTTCTTTTTTCCACTTCCGCCTCACTCAGGCCTTTAGAGATAAAAGCTGAAATTTCCTGTGCTGATGAAGGAAAAAGTGACATGGGAAACTGGGTTAAACTCCTTTAAAATAAAAAAGTCTGAAGAGAATCTACCCCTCAGACTATTATTTGATTGAGCTTATTTTTAGAAACTGGCTTTAAGGGAAAGCTGGATATTTCGTCCCGGTCCTGAAATGCCGGAACTGAAAGGCCGATAGCGTTGATCCGTAATATTTTCAATTCCTGCATTCAAAATCAGGAAGTCAAAAATCGGATAGCTTGTTTTGAAATTCAGGGTATACCAGGAGGGAGCAAAGGTTTTTCCATCACTGTCTTTGGCATAAATTTCTCGCTTTGCACGCTCTTCTACGGGGAGCTCATCGAAGCTTTTTTCTCCCTGATAGCTTGCATAAAGTTGAACCTGAAGTTTGTTTTTTCTATAGGTCAATCTGCTGATTCCAAAGAGGGGAGCAGCATGTCGGGATGGGCTGATTGCACCATTGTCTAGTTCTTCTTCACCGCTTTGAATATTCAAATCCGATGAAAAGGAAAGGTGATCGTTCATTTTGATTTCCAGTCCAATTTGTAGCCCATATACTCTGGCCTGAGCTGCATTTTGGATCGCCTGTACCTTACTCAATTCACCTTGATAGATGATGCTGTCATTTCCTGCCAAAGTAAAATCCCTTCTAACCAAGGCATTATTAAGTAAAGTATAATAGCCTGTTACATCCAGTTTGGCGAAATCACTGAGTTTTTTGGCTACACCCAAATCCAAAGAATAGGCATATTCGGCTTCCAAATCAGGGTTGGGTACAGTCACAGCTCCGGGTTCAGAATCAAAAACCTTTCCTATATCATCCACATTGGGAGACCGAAAGGCCGTTCCAAAATTGCTGCTGATAACCCATGAATCATTGGGTCTATACACTCCTCCTATACTTCCTGTCAAAGCTCCATTGGAAAGATTGGCCTCTGTGAAAGGGAAGGGATAAAAGCTGGTATCGAATCTTGCATCCAAGCCAAACCAATTATAGCGCAGTCCAGCCTGCAGATTAACTTGCTCATTCAATTTGTGCTCTTCATTGATATAAACTCCAAATGAACGCCAATCCGCTCTCGGATATCTGGAAGGGCCGGGGCTTGATTCCTGGCTGATAATATTGGTGATCATACCATTGGAATAAACCTCATTCAGAACCCACTCAGCTCCATAAACCAAAGTATTATTGGCATCCAGGATTTTGGTAAAGTCGGTATTGATGGAAAAGGCTGTCACCTTTTCATTCTGTGTAGTCCGAATCGGTTTATTCAAATCCCTGTCTATTCTGCTTTCTTCAAAATGCTGATGTGCCAGCCTGATACTCATTTGATCAAATGCTCCTCTTTGAGCAAAATGTGTGATGCTCAGATTATTCATCATCCAGATTTGAGGTCCATAATCCCATTCAGCATAGCGGGGAAGACCATTTCTGATTCGGTTATGTCTGTCATATCTTCCATAGGGAGAAGTTTCAGAATAATGAAAACCGTATTGAAAATCCCAGGCTTGCGAGGGTTTGAATCGAACCTTTTGCATCAGATTAAGCTGAGAATAGGCAGAAGGAATTTGCCTTAAACCTCCATCCTCCAGAGGGATTACCACATCCTCTTCATTGATTCTTTTGACATAAAAGGGTTTCAGGTAATCATCGGGCCCATTAGATCCCTGTCTCAGATGATCATAGTCCCATGCACTGATACTCGTACTGATTGCCCATTTTTTCCAGCCAACATTCAAGTCCAGATGTCCTGTACTTTCATTATTTGCCGAGGAATATCGGGTGATTGCATTGCCGGAAATACTGGCATTTTCATCTAAGGAAAACTTTGGAGTCAGGGTATTGAAACTCATAACTCCGCCGACCGCATCGCTTCCATATATCACCGAACCCGGACCAAATAATACCTCTGCGTGCTCCATGGCAAATGGGTCCAGGTTGATCACATTTTGAATATTGCCTCCCCGGAAAATGGCTGTATTCATTCTGATCCCGTCCACCACATACAATAGGCGGTTGGTTGCAAACCCTCTGATCATAGGGCTTCCGCCTCCCTGTTGGCTTTTTTGGATATACACTTTTCCGGATACTCCCAGTAAATCTGCGGCAGTTTGAGGATTTTGGAATGCTATTTCTTCGGGTGATATGGATATTATTTTGGTAGGTAAATTTTCAGAAGATCGGGACCATCTATTGCCGGAAATCACCACCTCGCTGAGATTGAGGTTGGAGTTTTCCAGTTGGATAATATCTCCCAAAGTGAGCAGTTCATCATAGCTTATCTTGATGGTTTGATGACCAAAACTGCTGATAGTAATTTTTGAAGCCCCTTTGAATGGGCTCAAGTTGACCTGACCTTTGGAGTTTGTCAATTCAAAGGCAGGAGGTATTTCACTACTCAAGGTAGCGTAACGGATGGGTTCGGATGTGGCTTTATCTACCAAAGTGACTGTTTGAGCCTTTAGTTGAAAGAAAAAGCAAAGCATGCCAAACCCAATCAATACTTGTTTCATAATTGAAGAATTGATACGAATGGATAGACCTTTCCCGGTTTATCGGAATAGGAGATTTTTAGTGGTATATCAATTCAAAAAGTCGGGAGGGGAAAAGGGATTGGAAAGTAAGGGCTGAGGAACAGCCTGAGGGGTAAAGTTTGAATATTGTCTATCTATTTCCTGCGAAAAGGGTTTGGGAATCAAAGAATGATTGGCTTGAAAGAATAGGGTGAAAACGGCCAATTGTTGTTCTTTTTTTTCAGTTCCTTCTTCTTCCCAGAGTTTGGAGAGTTGCTTTTTGATTTTGGTTTCTTCCTTATCCCTCCAAACTAGGTATTGAATCTGACCTCCATCTTCTTTTATTTCGAGTACATCATACATTTCGCCTTGGTATTCAAACTCCCGTTCATGTTCCCATTCCAATAGCGTTTGGGATTCCTCTCTCGTGAAGCTTAAGGTGAGAAGGTCAGACTTTTCCTCAGATTCTTCAAACCTGCTTTCAAAGGAGTTTTGAAGCTGGGTCTTTTGAAAATTCAGCCACAGCAAGCTCAATGTCAGAGGGCCTGAAATCACAAAAAGGAGCAATATGGAGCTGAGACGGATTTTCAAGATTTAAGGATGAGCTGCCAATTTTCTTGAAAATTTACAATAATTAAATAAGTATTATGCTTTGGGAGTATGGAAGTGATAAAGGGCCTTGGGGAAGGCTGAATTATGAAAGTGTGAAGTCTGAAAAGTAGGCAGTAAGCAGTGGTAGTAGGCAGATTCGGAAAGTCTGAAAGATAAAGTGAGAAGTCTAAAAAGTAAGCAGTGCCGTCACTGCGAACCCGCCACTCTTTATTTTAATGATGATTAACTCGGAATGTTTCTAAGAATACAATTAATGGAAAAGAATTGGATCGGGTGAAGCAGTCTTAATAAATCTAAAAGATGAAGTGAGAAGTCTAGAATGTCCCTATGCGATTTTATCTCCGGAAATGGATTTAAGAGCCAAAGTAATTATCAAATCGCACCGCTGGTGCTCATGGCTCATTTCATAACTTATTTTCTACAATAATATCGCACCGCTGGTGCTCCTGAGTAGCTGGATTTTTGAGAGCCTCGGAAAGGCGTTTTGATTGTAGTATCTGGCATGACGAGTAATTAAGAGCTTCGGAGAAGCGATTTGATATTTAATCTTCTTCCGCAAAGAATTCAAGAGGCAAAGAGTTTATGAAGTTTCGTTTTCAATGCGTGCTATGGGATAAAATTATGCTTCAATTCTAGGGCTAGTTAATTGTCATTAGTTATTGGGTTCTCGTCCCAGTTTGGTGCCCACTTTTGTCAAATCTATGTTTTCTATTGTGGCTATGTGGTTTTTAAAAAATTCTTATTGTGGAGCGGTAATTTTTTTTCCCGCAAAGGAAATAAGAAGCAAAGAGTTTATGAAGTTTCGTTTTCAATGCGTGCTATGGGATAAAATTATGCTTCAATTCTTGGACAAGTTAATTGTTAGTAGTTATTGGGTTTTCGTCCCAGTTTGGTGCCCACTTTTGTCATATCTATGTTTTCTATTGTGGCTATGTGGTTTTTAAAAATTCTTATGGTGGAGCGGTGATTTTTTCTCCCGCAAAGAATAGAAGAAGCAAAGATGATTTTGGAGTGGTTTGCAACAAAGGCTTCGACTCTCTGACTTGGCGTCAGGCAGGCGCTCAGCCTGACAATAACTTCGACTCCCTGACTAGCCGTCATGCAGGCGCTCAGCCTGACATTGGTTTTGACCCTGAAAATCTGTAAAAAACTTGCCTAACGGCAGTCAGGTCTGCGAATTTTTCTGCGTTAATCTGCGGGAATTTGAAGCGATTATATGTTTAAACAAAGCCTCAAAAGCTCCTCAGCCCCTCGTACCCCGATATTTATCGGGGCGTAAATCGTAAATCAAAAATCTTAATCCCTGAGTCTCTCTATGTATTCCTCCGTCCCTCTGTGGTTTTAAAAGCTCGCTGCGGCGCAGCGACGCAAAGAATTGATATCCCGCAAAGAATAGAAGAAGCAAAGATGATTTTGGAGTGGTTTGCAACAAAGGCTTCGACTCCCAGACTAGCCTTCAGGCATGCGCTCAGCCTGACATTGGTTTTGACCCTGAAAATCTGTGAAAAACTTGCCTAACGGCAGTCAGGTCTGCGAATTTTTCTGCGTTAATCTGCGGGAATTTGAAGCGATTATATGTTTAAACAAAGCCTCAAAAGCTCCTCAGCCCCTCGTACCCCGATATTTATCGGGGCGTAAATCGTAAATCAAAAATCTTAATCCCTGAGTCTCTCTATGTATTCCTCCGTCCCTCTGTGGTTTTAAAAGCTCGCTGCGGCGCAGCGACGCAAAGAATTGATATCCCGCAAAGAATAGAAGAAGCAAAGATGATTTTGGAGTGGTTTGCAACAAAGGCTTCGACTCCCAGACTAGCCTTCAGGCATGCGCTCAGCCTGACATTGGTTTTGACCCTGAAAATCTGTGTAGTTCTGTGATTTTTCTGCGTTGATCTGCGGGAATTAGAAGCGATTATATGTCTAAACAAAGCCTGAGAAGTTCTTCTGCCCTTCGTACCCCGATATTCATCGGGGCGTAAATCAAAAATCTTAATCCTGAGTCTCTGTGTATTCCTCCGTGTCCTCTGTGGTAAAAAAAACTTACTCTCCCTTAATCAAACTCAAAAAACCCCCATTTCTCAATTCATAATCCACCCCTGAAACAGGATTGTTAAAGCCCTTCAGTTCTAATCTGATTTCCTGTTCAATTCTTCCCAAATCCCTGTAATAATTCAACCAAAAAGAAGAAGAGGAATTAAGGCCATGAACCTTGCACCAATTGAAATATCCTCTGCTATCGGTAAATAACTCAAGGTTGTATAGGACTAAAAAAAGGCAAAGAGGCTGATTCTTTTCATCAAAATCCCCACGCTCATCTTCCAAATAAAGCGTCCAGTATTTTTGCTTGATTTTTAGCTCCACCTCCAACATCAAATCTTTGAAAACGCCTCCATCTCTCACAAAAATTGTATGAGAGCGAATCAAATCATTAAAAGCCGTTAGAGGTGTTTGGTCCATATATTTTAATCGGATATTCCTAATGCTAAGTTGATAAAATTCCAGATTATTTCTTGTAAACGTTTCCATTTGAAGAATATTTATTGGCAATTGCTCTATTTATCCTTAAAATGAGTTAAAAATTGAGTGATTCGCTCGATTTGCCTCTAAACCCAAAATTTCCTTGCCTGATGGTTTTTAAGCTCCGTCACCTGTTGATAGTTTTCAGCCTTGCAGTTGTATCTTGTACTGAGCAAAAGCCTTTGGAAGAAAGCCATGACAGTCCCGTTCGGTCTCCTCAAGAGGAATTGGCAACTTTTCAGATTGAGAAAGGATTTGAAGTACAGTTAGTGGCTTCCGAACCCTTGGTAGAAAGCCCGGTGATCATCCAGTTTGATGAAGACGGCAGGCTTTGGGTGGTGGAAATGCGGGGCTATATGAGTGATATAGAAGGTTCGGAGGAAAGCCTGCCTGTTGGAAGAATTGCCATTTTGGAGGACTTGGATGGAGATGGGGTGATGGATCACAGGATTACCTATCTCGATGGCCTGATTATGCCGAGGGCTTTGGGTTTGGTTCGCAATGGAGCTTTAGTTGCTGAAAATAATGCACTCTGGATTACCAAGGATTTGGATGGAGATTGGAAAGCTGACACTAAAGTATTATTGGATTCTACCTATGCTTCGAATGGAATTCCGGAGCATTCCGATAATGGCTTTGTGAGAAACCTAGACAATTGGTATTACAGTGCCAAGTCCAGACTTCGCTATAAATTTCAAAATGGATTTTGGATTCGGGATAGCACTGAGTTCCGGGGACAATGGGGTATTTCCCAAGACGATCAGGGAAGGTTAGTGTATAATTATAATTGGTCTCAATTGCATGCCGATTTGGTGGCTCCCAATTCCATCACCAGAAATCCCAATCATCAACCCAGCACAGGCATTGATCATGGTTTGACTATTGACAGGAAGATTTTTCCCATCAGGTCAAATTTAGCGGTCAATCGGGGATATATTCCCGGAACTCTTGATTCTGCGGGGCGATTATTGGAGTTTACCTCTGCTTGCTCACCCACGGTTTATAGAGCTGATCTCTTCCCAAAGGAATATCATGGAAATATTTTCGTCCTAGAAAATGCAGGGAATTTGGTCAAAAGAAATGTGGTTCGGGAAAAGGGAATGCTTTTAGAGGCTTTTGACCCAAATCCTGGTAAGGAATTTTTAGCCTCAACAGATGAACGCTTTCGTCCTGTATATGCCAGTGTTGGCCCAAGCGGAGGGTTGTATATAGCAGATATGTATCAGGGAATTGTACAGCATGGAAGCTATATGACTCCCTATTTGAAAGAACAAACCTTACTGAGAAAACTCGAAGCTCCTGGGCATATGGGCAGAATTTGGAGAATTGTTCCCAAAGGCTATCAATATCAAAAACCTCCTCAGCTTTCAAAATTGGCTCCCGACCAATTTCAGGTCTATTTGGCCAATTCCAATGGTTTTTACAGGGATCAAGCTCAACGGATAATGGTAGAAAGTGGAGATCTAAAAATTGCTAGGGATTTACAAAATCTGGACTTTTCGCTGGGAGGAAAATATGCTTCGATTCACGGCCTTTATACGCTGGAAGGCTTGGGTGCTTTAGATAGTAAGATCCTTTTCAATGCCTTAAATTCCAGCAGTCCTGAGGTTCAAATTCATGCATTAAGGTTATTGGAAGCCTTTCAAAATGAGCCTGGTGTGAAGCAGAACTTAAAAAAGTTTTACCAAGCCAATTCAGGAACCAAAAACCCAACTCTGGCTCTGCAGATGGCTCTTTCCTCCTTCGTATTTGAGTCAGAGGTTCAGTTTGAGGCCTTGAAGCAAATGGCAGAGCAATATGGATATGAAGCCTTAATGCGGGATGCCATTCTTAGCAGTTTGGAGAAGCGTGAAAGTGACTTTTTGAATTTCTTAACAGCAGACTGGAAAAACCCTAATCCGGAAAAGGAAATAGTATTGGAAATGCTCAGTGCTGCCATTATTCGCAATAAAGATAAAAATGAGATAACAGATCTGTTGATATTAATTGAAAAGAACCAAGATAACTGGAAAGCACAGGCGATCCTAGCGGGGATGGCTGTTCAGGCAGGAGATGTTGAAAATATTGGCTTGGTTTCTTTTTCCAGCCAACCTGCATTTTTCAAAGATCAGAAAATGGGTTTGGACCTTAGGCAGTTGGAAAAAATCAAGCTCTTATTTCGATGGCCAGGCCATCAGCCTGAAATCGGAGAAAATACCACCATGATTCTGGATGCAGAGTCTATGAAGCAATTTGCCTCAGGAAGACAAAAATACCTAAGCGCCTGCGCAGGTTGTCATGGAGGAAATGGAAAAGGAGTTAACCGAATGGGCCCACCTTTAGCGAATTCAGATTGGGTTTTGGGAGATGAAAGAAGGCTTTCTTTGATTTTGCTGCACGGGATAGAAGGGCCCATTGAGGTAACAGGGAAAGAGTATGATGCTCCGGAAATTCTACCTGTTATGCCTTCCCATTCTACCTTGGATGATGGAAGTATTGCGGCCATTTTAACCTACATCCGCAACGAATGGGGAAATCAGGCAGCACCCATTTCGGGTAGAACAGTGGGGAGAGTTCGTCATACCTCACAGGGAAGAGTTTATCCTTGGTCTGCCAATGAACTGAATGAGCACGTGAAAAACCTTCAAGAATAAACCCCTACCTTATGAAACCCACCCGACGAGAATTTATCAAAACAGCCAGTTTGGGCCTTTTGGCTACAGGTTTTTCTATGCCTGCTATTCCGGATTTCCTCGAGGAATATAAAATGGGAATTGTGGTTCATTCTTATGGTCATCGGTACGGATCCAAAGTTGGAAGTTCTCAATATCCCGGTTTTCAAAACACCTTGGATTTCATGAGGCATTGTCATGCAATTGGGGCAGGAGGGATACAGATAGGAGTGGGAACCTGGTTTGGTGAAATGGGGCAAAAAGTCAGGGATGCAAGGGAGGAATTGGGAATGTACTTGGAGGCAAGTATTGCCATGCCTGAAGGGGAAACAGATGTAGACAGGTTTGAAAATGAAGTACTATTGGCGAAAGAAGCTGGAGTAAAGGTGATTAGGACTGTTTGCTTGGGAGGCAGGCGCTATGAAAATTTTAAGAGTAGAGAAGAGTTTGAAGCCTTCAAGGTATATTCCATTCAAAGAATTCAATTGGCTGAAAAGGTGGTGCGAAAGCATCAGATGAAGTTGGCGATAGAAAACCATAAAGATTGGAAAGCAGCCGAATTGGTAGAAATCCTGCAAAATCTCAGTAGCGAGTGGGTGGGAGCGACAGTTGATTTTGGAAATAATATATCCTTACTGGAATATCCGGATGAGGTGATAGAAACTTTGGCTCCTTTCGCCTTTTCTACCCATGTGAAAGATATGGGAGTCCAAGAGTATGAGGAAGGCTTTTTACTTTCAGAAGTTCCTTTGGGAAAGGGGATAGTCAAACTGAAGAAAGGGATAGAGCTTTGCAAAAACTATCATCCTGATGTAAATATTTCACTGGAAATGATTACCAGAGACCCTTTGAAAATCCCTTGTTTTTCGGAGAATTACTGGCAAACCTTCGAATATCCTTCATCTAAAAAATTTAAGAGGTATCTTCAAATGATCGGTAAAGAAAGCTTTGATGGAAAACTTCCTTCAATCAGCAATCTAGGTGAAGAAGAAATCCTGGCCTTGGAAGAAAATAACGTGGTGGATTGCTTAAGGTATTATGGAAAGCTGAATTCTTAAAGTCTGAAAGCTAAAGTGAGAAAGCTGAAAAGTAGGCAATAGGCAGTAGGCAGTGTTGTCACCGCGAGGAACGAAGCGGTCTCATAAAGGATGAAATTTGAAGTGAGAAAGCTGAAAAGTAGGCAGTTGGCAGTGGCAGTGTCGTCACTGCGAACCCGATTTTTAAAAAGATTATTCAACTTAAATAAGACCATTATTAAAACCTTAAATTTAAATTATAACATAAAGCCGGGTGAAGCAGTCATATAAATTCTGAAAGCTAAAGTGAGAAAGCTGAAAAGTAGGCAGTTGGCAGTGGTGTTGTCACCGAGAGGAACGAAGCGGTCTCATAAAGGATGAAATAAAAGTGAGAAAGCTGAAAGGCGCTACGTTTAAGTGGATATTAGTAATGCGGTCACTAAGGATAATATTGGCCGCCCACCACTACGAGGGACTTTGAAAAAAACCATTTCTCAATTAACCAAATACACAATTACACAATTAACCAAAAATCAGTAACCAAATGACAAACTTCAAAAAACTTCCCGGAATTCAACTTTTTTCACTCAAAGGCAAAAGTGCCATAATTACTGGAGGCTCTAAGGGTCTTGGTTTTGCAATGGCTGCCGGATTGGCTTCCGCAGGAGCAAATGTGATGTTGGTTGCCAGAAATCAAGAGGAATGCGAACAGTCTGCCAAAGAAATCGCTGAGGAATATCAAGTTAAAGCCATAGGGTTTTCAGCCGATGTGACTCAGGGAGATCAGATGAATGCGATGGCTGCCAAAGCTTTGGAGTCTTTTGGATCTATTGATATTTTGATCAATTCAGCCGGAATCAATATTCGTGGAGCCATAGACGAACTGACAGAGGAAGATTTCAAGAAAGTCATGGATATCAATGTCAATGGGACTTGGTTGGCTTCTAAGGCAGTAATTTCTCAGATGAAAAATCAGAAAAAGGGATCCATAATTAATTTAGCGAGTACCCTGGGTTTGGTGGGGCTAGCCAACAGAACACCCTATACCGCCAGCAAGGGAGCTATTGTCAATATGACCAAAGCCTTGGGCTTGGAGTTGGCACCATGGAATATCAATGTCAATGCGATCTGTCCTGGACCATTCTTAACTGAAATGAATTTACCGATCGCTGATACAGAAGAAGGAAAGAAGTTTATCGTAGGTGCCACGGCATTGGCGAGATGGGGAGAACTGAAAGAAATTCAGGGAGCAGCCCTGTTCTTAGCTTCCGACGCCGCAACTTATATGGTAGGGTCTATGGTGACCGTTGACGGAGGCTGGACTGCAAGGTGATTTTGAAGGCTGGATTTGAAGTGTGAAGCGAGAGGCGAGACTCAATTACCCAATAACTAATAATCAAAAAAATATCTCCCCTAATTACTTCTACAAATCAATTTATTACAGCGGATACCGATTAACTTTGAAAAATGACTTAGCCTTGATTTTTAGGCGTTAAGAATTCTTTTCTTTCTTTAGGATGCTTATGATTTGATGCTCTAAATGGGGCACTATATCCTCTACTACAGCCCAAACAGCCCAAAGGTCAACTCCAATGTAATCGTGAATTAATTTATCTCGCATTCCGGCGATTTTTTTCCATTCGATATCAGGATACTTTGAACGGAAAGTTTTATCCAATTGCTTCGTGGCTTCACCGATAATTTCAAAGTTTCTAATTACAGCATCCTGAACAAGGGAATTATTTAAAAAATCATTCTCATTCAATCCCTTTGTGTATAAAATGATCTTTGAAATACATTCAGAAATATGCTCAAGATAAATTATCGGATCTTTATTCATATTAACCTGATTAAATCAGATTCGATGTATGACTTAAGAGATGAATTCAAGGATCGTCTAGTGACAAGATCAACTCTAACTCCAAGCATTTCTGAAAGTTCTTGCTCCAATCCAATTAGTTCTAAAAGATCAACTTTTGTTTCAAAGTCGATTAAAATATCTAGATCACTTTTTTCATTTTGCTCTCCTCTGGCATAAGAACCAAAAACCCCCACAAGTGTAGGTTTAACCTTTTGAGTAATTGATTTGATGATATTTATTTGCCTTGGAGTAATCACTCTATAAAGATAATTGATTTTTTAATTGAATTCTACCACCTAAATGGTAAACAAGCTACCCAAGAAAATTTGATTCCTTTGAATAGAAACAGAAATAAAGAAGGTAAAATGGAAAGTAAGGCCTCAGTTCAGGAATTACACTTTTAAAAAGCTTAAGGGGATTGGGTGTAAATGAACATACATCCTTAAAAAATGCGATTTAATGGAGCTTATTTCAATAATCATATCGAACGGATTTGAACGCTGAGCATTGAACTAAAAGGGAGAGGCGATATTCAATAACTTAATAATCAATAACTTTTCATTTTATCAACTCCTAAGTTATTCATGTTCTCTAATTAGCTCAGAAAATAAATTTTACATTTTAAACTAAAAACTTGTTAAACTGGCTTTTTGATATTTCTTTTGACGAAATTTTAGTTATGAAGAAGTCAAGTTTGAATTATTTTTTCACATTTTGTTTTATCCTTTTTTTCCAAAGTGGATTTGCTCAAACAAATTTTACAACTGGGGAGGTAGTGACACTATCAGGTGACAGAATATCAGGTGAAATTGATTATAGAATTTGGGAAAAGAATCCAAAGAAAATTGATTTTAGAAATTTTGGAAGTGATGAGATAATTGCGTTTTCACCGGAAGATATACGTGGTTTTTCTGTAGCTAATGAGGTTTATGTAAGTGCGCGGGTAGAATCTGAGGTCTTAAGCAATGGTGAATTGGATTTTAGCTCTAGAATCGAAACTGTTGTTGAAACTGTATTTCTTCAGGCATTAGTGAAGGGGGAGAAAAGCTTATTTTATCTTAAAAACACAAACTCAAAAGATAACTTTTAC
Organism: Algoriphagus sp. NBT04N3; assembly: GCF_019443765.1. Lineage (NCBI taxonomy): Bacteria > Pseudomonadati > Bacteroidota > Cytophagia > Cytophagales > Cyclobacteriaceae > Algoriphagus > Algoriphagus sp. NBT04N3. Next base: position 2,578,109 of record NZ_CP048415.1, on the reverse strand, counting down.
ATCAAAGTAAATGATGAATATGTTCATCTGAAGTACAAAAAATTTAAAAAAGAGGAAACTGTTAACGGCGTAAATCGAGTTTTCGCTGTTGAAAATAAGGTTTTCCATACCCAATTGGAAAACTATTTAAAAGATTGTCCAACTATAATGAAGGACCTTGCTTTTGTTCGGTATAATTCACAAAGCTTAACTCGTCTATTTTTAGAATATGCGAAATGTAAAGGAGATAGACTGGATTTTTACAAGACAGTTGAAAAGGTGTTGACAAGATTTGAAATTCTTGCAGGGGTTTCTATGTCAAAATTAAATTTTGAAGCTCTGAATCGACCCAATTTGACGGATGTCGATTATGGATCTTCAACAAATCCCACTTTTGGAATTTCATTCGATTTGATATTTCCAAAGAATATGAAAAAGTGGTCTCTATCCAATGAATTGCTGTATGCGGAATATAGATTTTTTGGTAGTAATATCAATCAAAAGTCATTTAACCACATAGAGAGGTCTGAAACAACCTTTGAGATTAAACAGATAAAATTGAACTCTATGTTACAGCATAGTTTATTTTTCAATTCTGTTGAGTGGTTTGTCCACGGAGGCGCCTCCTTCGGTTTTATTATCGATGAAACAAAAAATGAATTCATCGAGACAGAGTTTTTTAATTCGTTTCGAAGCGAAAATAAAGTTCCTTTTGAAAGTGATCGCTTAGCAGAAATGAGTTTCTTGGTTGGGACAGGAATAAGAATTGGAAAAATCTCAGGAACTGTTAGATATGAAAATGGTAACGGAATGTCTGATGTACCATCAATATCCTCTAAAACCCATAAAATATTTTTCTTAATAGGCTATAGATTATAACCAGCTTTCTTAATTCTATTCAAATTATAGGGGGGAATAACATTGAAATGGATTTCAACCCTTTACTAAGATGTGAGAGGCGAGAGATAAGAAGTGAGAGACTAGAAACGAGACACGAGAAGCGAGAAGCGAGAAGCGAGAATCAATAACTCTATAACTCTATAACTCAATAACTCACCACCTCATCAGTTACTCAATTACTCCCAAATCACCCCACCACCAAACTGATCACATATATGATTCCTATGGCGGTAACTCCCATGATCAGGGTGCCCAAGCTATGGGACTGATTTCCCTGTTTGATAGTCATTCCTGAAAGTTGAGTCACTACCCAAAAACCGCTGTCATTGGCATGGGAAATAGCTATTGCTCCAGCTCCTACCGATAAGGCCGTCAGAACTTTCATGGTTTCAGAGTCCAAACCCAATGGCCCAAGCAAAGGGGCAATTATGGATGCTGTGGTAATCATGGCCACGGTAGTTGAACCTTGAGCAGTTTTCAAGGCAAAGGCAATCAAAAAGGGTAGAAAAATCCCCCAATTTGCATCCTGCATCCCTTCACTCACCAAAGCTCCAATCCCGGAGTTTTGCAGCATTTTTCCAAAAACTGCTCCTGCACCTGTTATGAAAATGACCGGGGCCGCTATCAGCAATGCCTCGCCAATCCATCCTGAAGTGGATAGCATTTTCTTATCTAACTTCTTGGGCAAGGCAAAAGACAAAATTGCGCCAATCAATAAGGCCAATACAGGGGAACCTATAAAAGTGATAATGGTGATATGTCTGCCTGTTCCCAATGGTTGTGTAGGATAACTTGCAATAGAGGCCAAAATGATCAACAATAAGGGGATCACTATAGGTAAAAATGACTTGAAAACTGAAGGAAAAAGCTTTCTATCCAGTTGCCCTTCTGCCTCTGCCAATTTAGGCTTAAGAGGGATTTTTGAGACAAATCGATTAACAAAAATATAACCTGGAATCAGGGTCAGCAGTGATACAATTATTCCCCAGAAGATCATTTGGCCCAGATCAGCTCCTAATATTCCAGCCGTTGCGATTGGACCGGGAGTAGGCGGTACCAAAGAGTGGCTACACATGGCACCGAGGGAAAGGGCGATCATGGTACCTGCATAGGAACGATTACTTTTAAGCGCCAAAGACTTGGCGATAGGATTCATCATGATAATGGTTGAATCCCCAAAAACAGGAATAGAGAGGACGTAGCCTCCCAGCATCATGGTCAGATTGACGGATTTTTTTCCGATCCAAGATAAAATCCGTTCTGCAATGACGATCGCACCTCCTGTTTTTTCCAGAAATGTACCCAAAATAACCCCGAACAATATCAGAAGGCCTACCGAACCCAGAACCCCGCCGAATCCTTCGGAGATGGATTTTAGGATCAAATCGGTACTCATTCCTGCCAATAATCCATAGATCAAAGCACCTCCGAAAAGCGCTAAAAATGGATGAATATCAAATTTGACTATAGCCAGTAGGATGATTGCTAATACTAGCAGGATTAAGAAAATACTCAGCATGATGGGTTTATGTCAAGGTAGAAAAGATGGTCTTTCGACCGATTTCCAAAGTGTAGGCTAAAAATTACCCAATTTTCCCTAATTAAAAAGGCTGAATAGCGAGATGGGTGAAATTTCCTTTTGATAGGGGAGTTGGATGCTGATTAGAGCAAGCTTATTTTATTTCTTTCTCCAGCATTTCCAAAATGATTTCCAGGTCTGCTAAAAGAGGTTGATAATGTAGCGTTTGGGTGGCTTCAGTAGAAAGGATGAACTGTAATAAAGAGTTCTCAAACTCCAATGATTCCAGAATTGGTAAGATGGAACTTCCCTGATTGGTAACAGGAATACCCATTTGCGATGAAACTCCTGACTGTTCTAGGATAGTTCGAAGGCTAAACTCATCACTTCGAAATAAATCCAATGCCTTTTCTCTTTGAGCAAGCAAATCTTTCTCCTGCTTGGCAATATCATCTAAGGTCGCCAGCCAGTTTGTCAGATTATGGCGAAGGTTTAGGTTAGAAAGCTCCCTTAAACTTCCACTGCTGATCATTTCCAGTAAAAGTGAATTATTTGGATTGAAAGAAATGTCTCGCGAATAAGTCTGGAAAAGCATAGATGAAAGTTGAGAGCTACTAACCTCCTTTTTGTCTATCTGTATCAAAATAGCTTTGGCCGTTATCAGGTTTTCCTGATTGATTTTCATCAATTCCAAAAGCTTAGCTTTGGAGGTGCTAAATTCATTTTTCAGACCAATTAAATAATTCTGTTCCTTGTTCTTGATGATTCGGTTTTGGTTGGCATTATTGATCGCCAAGGCTATCAGAATTCCTATGACAACCAATAGAATCTCACCCAGCGCATAGACTAAATAATTTTTCAGCCGATTTTCTTTCAGGAGTTTCTTTCTGATTTTTTTAAAAAGGTGGAGCATTATGTGTTTTTTGAAAGCAAGGATTTAGAAGCAGAAAAGGTGGTTTGCTCAAATTGTATTGATCTATGTAAAATAGGAAAGGATCATTTCTTAATATACTAGAAATGGTTTAAAGCTTCAATTTGAAACCTTGATAAAGTCCAATTATGAGAATGATATTTTGATGAATACTTGATAATCAGATTATAGATGCGGTCTTTTAGCTTGGACAGTACTTATGCAAGTGGAAGTTTGATATGGGTGAGTTTATTTTTTTGATACCTTATATGAAAGTGATAAATATGAGTAAAATCAGTCCTTTTGCGTAAATATTCAGTTCTCTGCTGAGAATGAATTTTTTAACTTATGCTTCAATAAAAAGTGCAAAGATTCATAGTTTTTATCTATCGAAATTTTATTTCCATAAGAAAAAAATAAGCTATCTTCGATTTCGAAAAACAGAATTTCAATTTTAAATCCAATTAATAACATGTCAGACAAAGATTTAAATCCTAATGGCCCAAGAAGTTATGATATGAATGAAGGAGGCGATATCAGCAAGTGCCCATTTCACAATGGTGAGATGAAGCAAGTGGCTGGTGGAGGTACTTCCAATCGTGACTGGTGGCCAAATCAGTTGAAGATGAATATCCTCAGACAGCATTCTTCCAAATCCAATCCAATGGATCCGGATTTTAACTATGCAGAAGAGTTTAAATCCTTGGATTTGAAAGAGGTAAAAGCGGATATTGAAAAAGCATTGACTACTTCTCAGGACTGGTGGCCGGCAGATTATGGGCACTATGGTCCATTCATTATCCGTATGGCTTGGCACAGTGCGGGTACTTATAGAGTTACCGATGGCCGTGGTGGTGGAGGAACGGGAACTCAGCGTTTTGCTCCCTTAAACAGCTGGCCTGATAATGCTAACTTAGACAAAGCACGTTTGTTGCTTTGGCCTGTAAAGCAGAAATATGGTAAAAAATTATCCTGGGCCGACTTAATGATTCTTGCCGGGAACGTGGCATTGGAATCCATGGGACTAAAAACTTTTGGTTTTGGAGGAGGTCGTGAGGACGTATGGGAGCCAGAAGAGGATGTATACTGGGGTTCTGAAACTGAGTGGTTGGGAGATAAGCGATATACTGGTGACAGAGAGCTTGAGAATCCACTTGGAGCGGTTCAAATGGGATTAATCTACGTGAACCCAGAAGGACCTAATGGAAAGCCAGATCCTGTTGCAGCTGCCAGAGATATTCGTGAGACTTTCGGCCGTATGGCAATGAATGATTATGAAACTGTTGCCCTGATTGCGGGAGGGCATACTTTTGGTAAAACTCACGGAGCTGCCGATCCGACCAAATATGTGGGAAGAGAGCCTGCGGGAGCTTCCATCGAAGAGATGAGTACTGGCTGGAAAAATACCTATGGAAAAGGTCACTCTGAGCATACCATTACTTCCGGCTTGGAAGGTGCTTGGACTACTACTCCGGCGCAATGGAGTCATGACTATTTCAAACATTTGTTTGAATATGAGTGGGAATTAGACAAAAGCCCGGCTGGTGCCCACCAGTGGAAACCAAAAAATGGTGCTGGAGCAGGAACTGTACCTGATGCACATAATCCAGAAGTGAAGCATGCTCCATTTATGCTGACCACTGATTTGGCTTTGAGAATGGATCCGGATTATGAAAAAGTATCCAGACATTTTTACGAAAACCCAGAGGAGTTTGCCGACGCATTCGCAAGAGCTTGGTTTAAGTTGACTCATAGAGATATGGGTCCAAAGTCACTTTACTTAGGGCCTGAAGTCCCTGCTGAAGATTTGATCTGGCAAGATCCTATTCCTGCTGTTGACTTTGAATTGGTAGATGAAAAAGATATTGCAGGTTTAAAAGCGAATATTCTTGCTTCAGGCTTGACAGTTTCTGAGTTGGTATCTACCGCTTGGGCTTCTGCCGCTACTTACCGTAATTCTGATAAAAGAGGAGGAGCCAATGGTGCTCATATCAGGTTGGAGCCTTGCAAAAACTGGGAAGTAAATAATCCTGCTCAGTTGGAGAAAGTCTTGGGAACTCTAGGCAGTATTCAGGAAGAATTCAATAGCACTGCAGGTGGAAATAAAAAAATCTCCATGGCTGACTTGATCGTTTTGGCAGGCTCCGCAGGTGTTGAAAAAGCTGCCAAAGATGCAGGGTTTGAATTGACAGTTCCGTTTACACCGGGTAGAAATGATGCTTCTCAGGAAGAAACTGAAGTTGATTCTTGGGCCTTCTTGGAGCCAAGAGCCGATGGATTCAGAAATTATATCAGCAAAATTTGTCCGGTAAAGGCAGAAGAAATGTTGATCGATAAAGCACAGTTGATGACCTTAACCGCCCCTGAGCTTACTGCTTTGGTAGGTGGAATGAGAGTAATGGGTGCAAACTGGGATGGATCCAAGCATGGGGTGTTTACTCAGACTCCAGGTAAACTGACTAATGATTTCTTTGTGAATTTATTGGATATGAATACTACTTGGAGAGCCACCAATGACACTAATAATGTTTTTGTAGGTTCTGATAGAAATACCGGTGAACCAAAATGGACTGGTACCCGTGCAGACTTGATTTTCGGTTCCAATTCAGAATTGAGAGCAATCGCTGAAGTGTATGGATGCGAGGACGGAAAAGAGAAGTTTGTAAAGGACTTTGTAAAGGCCTGGAATAAAGTAATGAATCTGGATCGATTTGATCTAGCCTAATTTGCTCAAACCTAATAAACCGAAAAGGTGGTCTGGAAACGGATCACCTTTTTTTGATTGAAAATTCTAAAATATGACCTCGGAATTTGTAATTCAAACAAGCAGATTTAGAAGAGATAAATGGCGTAGCCATGGGCGAAAAAATAGCCAGGGGTTTTAACCCTTGGATCAAGTGAGGATAACCACCCCAGCACTGGCCCTATTTTTATTTTTGGAAATAAGCCTTGATGCCAGCAAGACGGGTAATGGTCATTTAAATCTCCAATAGATTCCATTAGCCACAACAATTTTTATTCTCTTGAATAGGAGGGCATTTGACAGTCCCATAGCTACAATAAACGCAACAATCTCCAGGTTTGGGCTTCAAAACGGTATGGCAATTCTCACATTCATAGAAAAACTGACAGGAATCTGTTGGCATAGTTTCTTCTTTTTGATGTCCACAATTAGGACAGGTGAGGGTAGATTCAAGAGTTATACTCATGGCTTTGTCGACTTTAAACTTGCTTTATAACCTGTAGACATTATAGCTCTTTCAATTTCAGAAACTTCTGTTTGGTTTGGGTCAAATTGAATCACCGTATTACCTTGGCTGTAAGAAGTATTGATTTGAATAATACCTGGAAGTTGCTTAACCTTTAGATCCAGATGTTGCTCGCAACCAGAACAGGTCATCCCATCTACAGAAAACTCTACCATCTGAAGGTTTTCCTGATTTGTAAAAAGCTGATTTTCCTGATTATTTTCAGGATAGAATCGGTCTGCGAATAAAGGGAATGCCAATAACAAACATGCAAGTATGGTAATGAGAGTTAGTGATTTTTTGTCTTGTAGAAAATTGAGAGATCCTTCTTCCTCACATTCGCACTCAAGCTGCTTTTTAGGTTTAAGTTTTTGAAACCACGCAAAGCCAAGTACTCCTACAGTGAAAAAAACAAGGAAAGGCCTTAATGGGTCTAACCAAGTGAATGTAGTGGCTAAACTTCCAGCACCTGCAATTAGAGCTAGCAGTGGAGTAATGCAACAAAGTGACGCTGAAAATGCAGTTAAAACACCAATCTTTAAGATCGTTTTCTCTGATTTCATATTGGGTTAATAAATGATTAAGGGAGTGAAGTTAAGATCTTTTTAATACAATAAAGTAGTCAAGAAGAATAATGAAAGGTTCAGGATTTCATTCGATTTTCTTTTTTCAAAGATTATACCCATTTAAAATCATTCCTTCCTTTACAGTCTTTAAATAGGTGATAACTTTTCCATCTTCTCCAACTTCTACCACACGGTAGCTAGGAAATGGGTTTCCCCAAGAACCTCCAAAATGCCCTGACCAAAGAAAAGGTTTCCTATTATAAAGCATTTGTCCATCCACATCGTGATCATGTCCATGAAAAGTAGCTTTCACATTTGAATAACTGGTGACAAGATCTAAAAATGGTTTACAGTCAATTCCGTGTCGGGTCCAATCATTTTGAGATATATGCACAAATACAAAAACGTGGGCTAGTTCAGTATATTTTTCCAGATGGGTGCTCAAAAAGTCTAAATCAGCACAGAGATATTCTCCCTTTTCATTGGAACAATCCAATAGGATGAAGCCATTATCCCCTTTCTTTTCAAATGAAAAATTGCTTGGCTGCCCCATCACTTCCTCAAAGGTTTCGGCGCTAACACGGTCATGATTTCCACGGGTCACATAATGAGGCACTTGAAGCTGGTTATAGACCTTCTTTACCTCAGGTAGCCATTTCGGGTCATCGTGGATTAAATCCCCATTGAATAAAACAAAATCTACCTCATTTTCCTTTTGTATGGCTTCAATTAAATTTTGATGGGATTGCTTAAAATCTGTCTCTGCTTGTCCAAAATGTCCGTCTGATGCGGTGATAAATTTCAATCGGGTCTTTTTCGGGAAGTCCATTTTCCCATAAAGCATAAAAGGCATAGTCATAAGAGAAGTGCCAAACAGGCTGATTTTTTGAAGAAAAGGTCGTCTTTGCATTGACTCAATTTATGGAATTCTGGCCAATCTTGATATCGCATCTAGATTTTTATCCTTTTACTCAATCCAGCCTTCAACTCCGCCTCGTAAGTGTGTTCAGGTGTTGATAAAGACCTAAAATCAAATAATCAGCTTTTAGCATTTTCGATAAGATGGTTATCAAAGTTTTTAGTTCGAATGAGACTCTGAAAAATTTTAGCTCAAAACAAATACTATTTAATTACTGAATTATGAGAATTCCATTACTTACCAGTTTGATGTTGTTGGTCACAGGTTTTGCCCTGGCCCAAAGTCCCGTTAGTGGGTTTATGAAGAAGAAAGGTGAAGGTTCCGTTGTGTTGACCCAGTTTAGGGAGTCTTATGACAGAGTCTTTTTGGTTCCTACCGAAGTAGATGGGGTACCAGTGTTTAATGAAGTAACTATTTCCAGTACTTCACTTTATGGGGAGTTCGGTATTTCTGATCGCTTCAACGTGATTGTGAACCTTCCATATATTAAAAGTGAAGGAAATGCTTCCGAGGCAGTTTTGCAGAATAACGGATTTGAAAATGAAAGATCCGGTATCCAAGACATCAAAATCTATGGTAAGTATAGCTTCTTGTCAAAAGCAGTGGGTACTAACCAATTGGATATCATAGGTTCTGTAGGTATTGAAACTCCACTAGGGAATTATTCAGCGGATGAAGGACTGCAGTCTATCATTGCCATCGGTAATGAGTCCACCAGATTCACAGGTTTTGGTATCGCACAATTTATGACTGACTTTGGTCTATTTGCAACAGGACAATTGGGATACAGCTTAAGAAGCAATCAAGTTCCAAATGCTGTGTTGAGTGAGTTGAAGCTTGGTTATGCAGGTTCTGCATTTTACTTGGATGCTTTTATTTCCAACCAACTATCCAGCAAAGATGGAGTAGACATTTTGGGTGAAGGATTTACAGGTTTCTTCCCAGCTACAAGAGTGAATTTCACAAGAATTGGACTTAACGGATATGTGCCTGTAGCCAAATTTGCAGGGATTGTAGGTGGAGTTAACTCTTACATCGCCGGTAGAAACGTAGGAAAATCAACAGGTTATTACGCTGGTCTAGCATTTTCTTTTTAATCAATCACTTATACAGCTGATACAGTTAACATTCAATTAATTAAAGACATGAAAAATATATTAAATATTAAATCCACATTGATTGCCCTTTTTGCAGTCATCACGTTCACAGCCTGTGAATCAGTTTCATCCTATGAAGATGAAAGCCCATCTATCGCTTTCGTTGCGGTTGCAAATGCTGACTTCAGCGTATTGGAAGCTGCAGCGGTAAGAGGAGGAGTAGCCGGTGTATTGAGTAATTCAAACCCAAATGATCCTTCTGGAGCTTACACGGTTTTCGCACCAACCAATACTGCTTTTGCAAGATTGGGTCTAAATGAGGAAACACTTGGTGTATTGCAGGTTCCATTCTTGACAAATACACTTTTGTATCACGTATCCAATGGCAACTTGCTTTCTTCCAATATAACTGCTGGCGGAATGTCTGCATCAGCTTTGGGACCACAGAGAAGATTTATCCAAAGAGGAGGTGATTTGTATATCAATGGATCAAAGATTCTTGCGACTGACGTAGATGCAAGTAATGGAACAGTCCATGTAATTGACAAAGTAATGATCGCTACTGGTGCGGATATCGTACAGTCTGCCATTGCTCTTCAGTCAGCCAATGTATTTATCAATCCAGAATTGAGCTTCTTGGTGGAGGCAGTAGTTTATGCAGGTCTTGCTGAAGCTTTGACTGCAAGTCCAGGAAGTCCTAAGTTTACTGTCTTTGCACCAACTGATCAAGCTTTCAAAGATTTGGGAGCAGCGCTTGGATTGACCTTCAACCAGCCTTCTGATATCAGACAATTGCCAGCTAATGTGGTTGGTCAGGTATTGTTGAACCACGTTTTTGTAGGTGAGAAATTTACAAGTGAATTGAATGCAGGAAATGTAAGCCCGTTAGGTGGAGATCCATTGACTTTGGGTGCATTTACTGAAGGAACACTAACAGTAAGAGGGGTCGGAAATAACACTCCGGCAAACATGGTGATTCCTGATGTGCAGACAACAAATGGTATTGTACACGTAATTGATAGAGTTCTTTTACCTAATTTGTAAGAACTATTTAGAGTATATAAAAGCCGATCTGATTGAGTTCAGGTCGGCTTTTTTTGTGAATTAATGTATTTGGATAAAAAACCCTAAAGTGAGGCCTCGGGATTACAAATTCCGAGGAGCAGATAAAGAGAAATACAGTTGAAATACAATAGAAATACGCTTTCAGTGAAATATCCCAATAATTGAGGTTTAGGGCCAACTCCATAGGAGCGGAAGATTTTCTAGCTTGGGGTTTTAACCCCTGGATCAATGGAATTAATTAATCCCAGCGCTGGCCCTATTTTTATATTTGGAAATGAGCGATCGTGCCAGCAAAACGGGTAGGGAGGGGTGTCTTTAAATTACTCTACCATCTTCCATTTCGATGGTACGGTCTGTTCCGGCAGCAAATTCTGGATCATGTGTTACAATCAACATGGTTTGCCCAAACTCTTGAGTTAGCTCTTTGAATTTATTATACACGATATCAGAGTTCTTTTTATCCAGATTTCCGGTAGGTTCGTCTCCCATTATCAACAAAGGGTCATTGATCAGGGCTCTGGCAATCGCAACCCTTTGCTTTTGTCCTCCGGAAAGCTGATTGGCTTTTTTCAAAGCATGCTCCTCCATCTCGAAAATTCTAAGTTTTTCCATTGCCCTATGCTCCAATTCTTCTCTCGAAACTTTCCCAAGTTTTAAACCCGGAATCATGATATTCTCCAATGCTGAAAATTCATTCAGGAGATAATGAAACTGAAATACGAATCCAATTTTTTCGTTTCTCAACTTTGCTAAATGATCTGCAGACCTATCTGTCACCAACTGATTATCTATGGATAGTTTTCCCTGATAATCTGTATCCATGGTAGAAAGAATATAGAGCAGTGTTGATTTTCCACAGCCTGACTTACCTACCACGGAGATAAATTCCCCCTTTTTTATTTCAAAACTCACCTTTTTCAATACCTGTGTTTTGGTAGGGTTATAGAAAAACTTATCAATATTTTCTGCTTGTAGAACTGTAGGTCTCATTTTCCTCTAATTATATCCACAGGGTCAACGCTACTCGCTTTTCTGGCTGGAAAGAAGCCTGCCAAATAGGTGGTGATCAAACTGAAAGAACCCCCGATCAGGTAATACTTCGGGTTATAATCTACCGGGAAAGTTTTAATAGTGGGCAAGGCATCTGTTTCAAATGGAACTTGGTCTATTCCGAGGCATGCTAAAAAGCCTAGAATCAATCCAAAAGCACCACCAATCAATCCTATGCTAAGCGCAATAGTGATAAAAATCCTATTGACATCTGTGCCGTTAAACCCTATTGCTTTGAGAATAGCTATCGTATCCAATTTCTCGTAGATCATCATGTTGAGAATATTGTATATCCCAAAACCTGAAACCACCAATAAAGTGATACCCACTGCATAGGAAATCAAAGTTCTGATCTGTGTTCCTGTTTCAAACTGTGCATTGACAGTTTGAATATCATCGGCGTCAATGCCAAAAATTTTCTCCATTTCTTTTGCCATATCAGGAGCCAAGTCCAGATCTTTTAGCTTCACTTGAATATCTGTTACGTAGGAAGGTGATTCGCCCAGCATTTTTTGTACTGTGGTGAGAGAAGCAAAGCTGTTACTGTTATCGAAATCTCCCAGACCGGATTGATAGTAGCCCACAACCTTCAGTTGGATTCTGTTTCCTTGGGCTGTGGTTACTTGAATCACATCCCCAACATCTGCCAACATCCGGTCTGCAGCCCCTTTTCCCAAAATAATGGTATTGGTCTGTGCCAATTCCGAATAATCACCAGATGTGATGTAATCAGTAAAGGCAAATAGCTGAGCTTCTTTTTCCACATCAATCCCATTTACAATTCCAGTGAGATCGATAGTTCCTACATTAAAGAATACTTGGGATGATATTTTCGGGCTTACACCCAAAACTCTTGGATCAGCTTGCAGAGTTTGAATAATTTTTTCTGCATCATGAATGGCTAATCTGCTTGTACTGGGCTTAATGGACCGGATGATATTGAGCGATTCAGAAAATTCCAGTGTTTGGTCTATAGGCTGATTAGGATTTGGCTTGATCTCATTATAAAATCGGATATGAGGTGTTCTATTCAGTACCAATCCGTCCAGCATGGTATTGAGCCCATTCATGAATCCTAATAAGGCCACAAACATGGTGATGCTGAACATGACGCCAACTGCAGCTACTGCCGTTTGCTTGATTCTGGCAAACATCAAGGCTTTTGAAAGCTCTATGATCAAGGACCATTTCATGGTTTGATCAGTTGGGTTTCTTTTCCAATTCCTTCCAATACTTGAGCGAATTGAAAGTTTCTAATGCCAATTTTCACAGGAATTGTATCTCCATCAGAATTGATGACCAATTCATCATTAATGAGGAAGTTTCGTGGTATGACTAGGGAGTTTTCGGCTGTGGCTGTAATAATATTTGCTTCCAAACTCAGGTTAGGGTATAGAACTTTAGGTTCTTTGGTAAAAGTGGCTTCAACCGTAAAGCTTTTGGACTTGCTATCCATCAAAGGAAATATCCTACTAACAATTCCCTGAAAAGTTTCTCCTTTGTAGCTATCCATGGTTACGATCACCTGCTGCCCAATTTCTATTTTTGATATATCATATTCGTCAATTTGAAGCTCCATGAGGAAATGATTTTCACTTCCTAATGTGGCTACCGGAGTCTGGGGATTGACCATTTCTCCCTTTTCTTTGGGAAGCGCATAAACTTTGCCTTTGATTCTGCTTTTCAAGACAAATTCACTTTCCAAAGCTCTGCTGATTGCCAAGCTTTTTGATGCACTTTTGGAATTGAACTCTATTTCTCTTTTCAAGTCTTGATATCGAATAAGAGCTGATTCGTAGGCAGTTTGGGAGTTTTCGAAGCTTAATCTTCGCTGCTCCAAATCCACTGCAGTCCCGATATTCTTTTCCCAAAGGTTTTTCTGCCGTACAAAAAGCATAGAATCATTTTGCATTTTACTCTTTGCAAAATCTATGGTGAGCTGAAGATCTCTCAGTTTGGATTGGTTTTGTTGGTAATCGTCAAAAACCTGTGCCAGTTCAGCATTTTCCCTATTTAGTCTCTCCTGCTCATTATAAATGGCGAGGATAGGGGTTCCTTCTTCGACTAAATCACCTTCCTTTACAAAAATCTCCTGAATAGGGCCAGTGTTATTGGCAAAAGCCTCATATTGGTTTACTGCTTTTATCAAGCCAGAAGCATAAACCGATTCGGTAATGGATGTGAGTTCGGGATAGGTGCTTTCCTGCTCAGAAGGAAAACAGGAGAAAATACTCAGGCTAATTGCTAGGAAAAGAAATACACGAAGGATAAATTTCATCCGTTAGGTCTTTGATTCTTTTCAAATTAAGGAAAGTAGTCCAGCTTTTTTCATGATAAAAATCACCCGGGCCATAAATTTTATAAAAACATTGAGTTTGAAGCTCAGTTAATTAAATCGAATAATTATTCCAATGCAAAAAAAATACAGCCTTTTTCTTCTTGCCTTAATTCTGCAATCCTGTGCTTTCCAGCCAATCAGACGAAGTAAAAATATTACTTATATCTCGGATCAAAACGAGTCGGAATTACCGGCTAAGGACCTGAATATTTTTGCTCCCAGAAAAGGAGAAGATTTACCTGTTTTAATTTTCATTCATGGCGGAAGTTGGAATAAGGGGAAGAAAGAGATTTATGACTTTTTGGGAAGTAGAATGGCCAGGAGAAAAGTGGTGACAGTTATCATCGATTATCCCTTAGCTCCGGATTATCAAGTTCCTGCTATGGAAAAGGCAAGTGCCCTGGCAGTGAAGTGGGTCTTTGAAAATATTTCAAAATACAGAGGAGATCCGGATCAAATTTATATTTCAGGACATTCTGCGGGAGGTCATTTAGCGGCTTTGGTAGCCATTAAAGAAGAACCCTTTCAGGAATTAGGCTTAAAAAACCCATTAAAAGGAGCCATTTTAAATGATCCTGCTGGGTTGGATTGGTTTTGGTTTTTAAGCGAAATGAAAGGGAGACCCAAAGGAACTGAAAATTATGATGCCTTTACAGATGATCCAGAAATTTGGAAAGCTTATTCTCCGATTTATTTTTTGGAGGGAAATGAAATACCCATCATGATTTTGGAAGGAGAGGAGACATACCCGGGCATCCGGCTGACCGTGGAGCGGTTTCGTAGAGCTGCTGAGCAAAAAGGGACCGATTTAACTTACTCCTTTTACCCAAAAACCAAGCACATTCCCATGATTACTCAGTTTTTTTGGACTTGGAGTAAGGGATATGAGGATATTTTGGACTTCATCAATTCTCAATCAAGTCTTCGGACGAGCTCTTCCGGAGTTAGCACCGGCAAATAGGTATTAGATAACTTTAAAAAATCTCTGTCGGAGGTGACTATAGCATCGATTTGATTTGATAATGAGATTTGATAAAAAATAGCATCTTCGATATCTTTAGAATCCATCCTAAGAGCATTAAGTATATCTTTTTCATCTCCATCCAAAAAATGAAACATAGGAACAATAATGGTTAATATTTCTCTGGTTTTGTTATAATCAAGGTACTTAAGAAGGAAGTAGGAGACTGTTTGAATTAACCCAGTTGTTACATAGCCTTTGATTTTTCCGCTTTCTAGAGCAAAAGTAAGTTTGTTGAAAATTCCGGGATCTTTTGTTCTTTTTATGGCTATGTCCAGTACTACGTTAACGTCAAAAAAGATCTTCATACCCTAATTTTTTTGCCTTAGCCTTGTAGTATTCTTCTTTGTAATCAAAATTTTCAGGGAAATCGAATTTAGGTAATGACTGCATGTATTCCACCAGCGACATTCCTTCGGGCAATCCGGTTTTGCGACTAATGAGTTTTTCGAAATGCTCTTCCACTAGGCTGGAAATACTTTTCTCCTCTTTGTCTGCATACCGCTTGATTTTATCAAGCAGCTCTGCATCAATAGTAATATTTAGGCGCTTTTTCATTTGATGCGTATTAATATTTAAATATACGCATTATTTAACTATTCGTTCTATAAGAAGCTGGTTTTAAGATGGATCTACATCGACAATCCATCGTACTGAGCGAAATTCCGGCCTGGATTGTAATTCTTCCAGTATTTCAGCCAGCCTTTCTTTGAAGCTTGTTTGGGTAGCGCCTGACCGATCTAGCTTGATCAAACTTTCAAATTGATATTGATTTTTGATCCTGCCAATTAGGGCTTTTTCTGGGCCTAGAACGATTTTCTTTACTGTAATCTGTGCCATTTCCCGATGAAGTGCATTGGCGGCTTTTTCGGTAGTTTTAAAATCAGAATGCCTGGTGGTAATCTTGACCAGCTTAACATATGGGGGATAATAAAACTTTTTCCTTTCCATCATTTCCTGACGGAAAAACTCATAATAATCTCCCTTAATTACCTTCTCAAAAATATCATTATCGGGATTTCTGGTTTGAATGATTACCTCTCCCTGAGTAGCTCTTCTACCTGCGCGACCTGCAACTTGCGTAATTTGCTGATAAGCTCTTTCGCCAGCTCTGAAATCCGGGAAATTTAAAATCCTATCCCCATCCCAAATCCCGACTACGGTAACTCTTCCAAAGTCCAGTCCTTTGGTGATCATCTGGGTTCCTACTAAAATATCGATCTGACCAGCTCCGAATTCCTCCAATAATCGCTGATACCCATATTTATTTCGGGTAGTATCCAAGTCCATCCGTCCCAACCTGGCTTCCGGGAAAAGCATACTTAAGGATTCTTCTATCCGCTCTGTTCCCATACCCATGGTAGAAAGTTGGGTGCTGGCACATGCCGGGCAGGAGCTGGGAACCTTCTCCTTATAACCGCAATAATGACAGCGCAATTCTTCCGCAAATTGATGGTAGGTTAGGCTGACATCGCATTGCACACATTGACCCGTCCAGCCACAGTCTTCACACTGAATGTATGGCGAGTATCCGCGTCTGTTCTGGAAAATCAGGACTTGTTCATTTTTGCTGAGTGCATCTTGAATTTTTTCTCTCATCAAGCGGGTTGAATCCAGCTTCAAGAGATTTTTTTTACGGTCTGCACTCAGATTGGCGAGATGATATTGTGGGAGTTGAGCTTCTCCATAGCGCTGATGCAACTGCACATAGCCGTATTTTTCCTGAAGTGCATTGAAATAAGATTCAAAAGATGGAGTAGCAGAACCCAACAGCGTTTTGGCTTGATGAAAATAAGCCAGCATAATGGCGGAATCCCTAGCCTGAAATCTAGGTGCTGGATCAAATTGCTTGAAACTGGATTCATGCTCCTCATCGACAATAATTAAACCCAGGGAATCAAATGGGAGAAAAATGGAGGAACGAACCCCCACTACAAATGAGAACCGGCCTGAAAGAACTCCGTTCCAAACTTCCACACGTTCATTATCTGAATATTTGGAATGATAGACTCCCATCTTCGAACCAAAGACTTGCTGTAATCTGCTGACTATTTGAGTTGTCAGGGCAATTTCAGGAAGCAGCATAAGTACCTGCGAACCACTTTCCAAAACTTCCTGAATTAGTCTGATGTAGATTTCAGTTTTACCGCTTCCTGTAATCCCGTGGAGTAAGACGCATTGCTTCTCCTCAAAATGTTGGTGGATTTCTGCTACCGCTTGCTCCTGTGAATCCGAAAGTTTGGCCGGTTCTTTTTCAGGCTCCATTTCTTCGATGCGGTTGACTACCACTTTGAAGCTTTCAAAAACACCATTTTTGATCAGGGTTTTCAAAGAGCTTTCGGAATCCCCCTCTTCCAACAAGGTAGCCTTATCAACTCCCTTTTCATTGAGTTTGATGTTTTTGAAAACAGGGACATCCCTAAGGTATTTTAGCAGAATGGACTCCTGTTTGGCTTTTCCTGCCAATCCCTCAAAAACTCCTTCCAATGCTTTTTTATCAGATGCGATTTCTGCTTTGATCCGGACTCTGGTTTCAATTTTTGGGCTGTATTTTTCCTGTACTTTTTCAAAAATCAATACTGCCTCTTTGGCAACCAAACTCTTCAATATGGGATGTATGGTCTTGACGCCAAGAATTTTTTCACAGTCTTCATAGCTCAATTCTGCCTGATTTTCTAAGGCGTCCAGGATTTTATCTTCCCTTTCATCCATAGGATAGGCAGCATTTTCCCGGTCAAAATTTGGGTTTGCCTGAACCTTTGACTCTGAAGATAGGCGCAAGCCTGAAGGCAAAGCCGCATGCATGACTTCACCTATATGGCAGCAATAATAGCTGGCCAGCCAAACCCAAAATCTGATTTGAAGTGGATTTACGGATGGTTGATCATCCAGTACTTCCAAAATAGGCTTGGCATCGTATGCCTGAGGAGGCTTATTATGAACTTTACCAATGATTCCAGTTAGGATCTTTTTTCGGCCAAATTGAACAATTACCCGGGCGCCAATTTGAATTTCGGAAGCCAGATTTTTTGGAATTTTATAAGTGAACATCCTTGGAATGGGCACAGGAAGTATGATATCCGCGAAATTTTTCCCGGATTCCATCATCATATTATCTTCTTCTCCAAAAAGGCTTTGCACTGAATCAGGCTAGATAGGGTAGTTGTGAAATAGTTTCTTCTATGCTTGAGACCGGTTTTTGACAAGTATGGTCAAAGCAGACATAAATTAAGGCATTTCCATCCGAATCAGGCTTTTTATCGGAAAGAATAGGGGCAGTTTCTGTCATGTTTTCTGCCCAAGCTACTATGGTATTCGGTTGATAGCCTCGCTGAATTTCTATAGCCTTTTCATGAGCGCCTTTTCCCAAGATTCCAATTTCAGCAGTAGGAACAAGCGACTCTAATAAAAAAGAGGCCCAATTACAGAGAAACCCGGGTTCTTTTAAAATTAAGCTTTTCATTCCTCCCAGCATTTTGGAAGCGACTTCACCGTATTTCTCTTCATAAGTAAATATCGAAAGTCTGTGTAGGTTTCGGGCCATGACAGAATTGGAGGCAGGAATGACATTGTCAAAGAGTTCTTTTTTGTCTGCAATAAGCTTTTCTGCTTTGGGATTGTTGAAAAAGAAGAATCCATCGCTTTCATCATAAAAAGCCTCTAGACAATAATCGCTTAATTTTTGGGCAAACTCTAAATAGGCTAATTTTCCACTGGCTTCAAATGCCATCAAATTGGCTTTGATCACCTGAGAGTAATCTTCCAAAAATGCGGGAGTGTAGTGATGACCGTTTTTGTAAGATCTATAGAGCAAATCTTTTTGGTAGAGCTTTTCTTTGATGAAATCTAAATTATTCAAAGCGAGCTTCAAGTAATGATGATTGCCAGTTGCATGATATGCTTGGATCAGGCCTGAACTCATTATGGCGTTCCATCCGGATAGAATTTTATCATCTTTGCCTGGAAAAATCCTTTGATTTCGGACCTCAAGCAGGCTGTTTTTAACTTGCTTGATTTTCTTTTTAAAGTCATCTTCTGACATACCAAATTCTGAAGCAATTTGAGAATAGCTTTCAGTTTGGAATAAGATGTTTACCCCATCTTCCCAATTTCCATTGGGTTTGAGATTGTATAATTTATTCAGCCAAGGGAGTTCATCTCCAACCAAATTTGCCAATTCAGCATAGGTCCAAGTATAAAATTTTCCTTCTACTCCTTCGCTATCTGCATCTAGTGCTGCATGAAATCCACCTTCTTCCTCTAGCATTTCCGCTTCAAGCCAGGCGATGGTTTCTTCAACTTTTTCCAAGAAAAAATGATCACCACTAACTTGGTATGCCTTGGCATAAAGCTCAACCAATTGACCATTATCATACAACATCTTTTCGAAATGGGGAGCAAACCATTCTCCATCTACAGAATACCTGGCAAAACCACCTCTCAAATGATCATAAATACCACCCATGCCGATTTTCTTCAGGGTAAAAAAAACTTTTTCCTTCAAGTCTTCATTTTTGGAAAGTAAGGCGTAATCAAGTGTGAAAAGCCAGATGGAAGGCATAGGGAATTTGGGGACACGATTCATTCCTCCCCATTCCATATCAAACTGGGAGCTGAGTTTTAAGCTTATTTCAGCCAAATCATCCGGATCAAAATCAAGTTCTCCTGCTGAAATCCCATATTTTTCGGTTTCTCGTCGGGCTAGACTTTTCCCGAATCCTTCCGCACTTTCAGCCAGCTGATCCTCATGCTTTGAGAAAGCATCTGCGATATTTGCCAAAAGACCCTTCCATTGATGATTCTTGAAATAGGTTCCTCCGTAAAATGGTTTTTGGTTAGGCATCAAAAAAACATTCAATGGCCATCCTCCCTGTAATCCCATGGCCTGAACCGCATCCATATAGATATTATCCAAATCAGGTCGCTCTTCTCGGTCTATCTTGATGCATATAAAGTGCTCATTCATTAAATCTGCGGTGACCTCATCTTCAAAGCTCTCCCTTTCCATCACATGGCACCAATGGCATGCTGAGTAGCCTATGGATACCAAGATGGGCTTGTTCTCTCTCTTAGCTTTTTCCAGTGCTTCTTCTCCCCATGGATACCAGTCTACTGGATTATGAGCGTGTTGGAGAAGATAGGGACTTTGACTATGAATGAGTCGATTCATTGATTTGATAATTTATAGAGAACTCTTTGAGGATTAATTGTATTGAAGATTATTCTTTAATGAAATCCTTGGAGCGTTTTTGAAACAGTTTCGATTTCATTGGAAAAATCAAATTCCTCGTTTAATAGTTCAAGTTTACTTTTTAAGTTCTGTAAGAATTTCTGATGCGATTTGCTTTCAGGATTAAGTGGACGATGAGCAAGTTCACGATTTACCTTTTGAATTTCCTGATAGGTAACTAGCGTTTCACGGGTGAATTGACTTTTTACCCACTTTTCCCAGATGTAGTTTTCGGCTTCTTCTGTCGGGTGGATTCTATCTTCTTTGTAAAATCTATAATCCCTTAGCTCATCCATCATGATTTCATAGGAAGGAAAATAGGAAACCGAATCAAGTTTTCTTTCCAATTCTGAGCAAAGTACTCTCAAGAGGCTTTTACTCAATTGATTTTCAGGGATGCCATCCTTGATATGTCTAACTGGGCTGACTGTTAAAATAATTTTGAGGTCTGGAAAGGCTCTAGAAAAGTTGTCCAAAACATGGAAGAGATCAAGCACCATTCTATCAAGATCTGTGATCTTCTTGTTAAATAAATTTTGAGGCTGTTTGTGACAATTGGCTACAGGTCCAAAGTCCTGATGCTCATAAATCCAGGCAGTACCAAATGTCAGGATTAAATGTGACCCATCTTTGAGATATTGATGGGTTTGTTCGATCTGGTGAGCCCACTTTTCTCTAAGCTCTTCTTTGGATTTCGCATTCAAATCAGAATGACTTGAATAGTGGAAAAATAGATCTTCCCGCTGCAGAATTCCCCCTTCATTTAATTTGTCCTTGAATAGGGCATGATCTAACAATTCCGCCAAGATACTGGGGTGAAAAATGGTACCAAAAGGGTTGACTAGAATATCAAACTTGGCTTCTTTCATCCGCCTTCCCATAGAATCAGCAAAGCAGGAGCCCATACTTAAAATTTTGGACTGATAAGTGATAGGGGAAGGGCTTTCGGGAATCGAAAAATTAGTCATCCATTGCATGCTGTGAAATTACAGAATTGAAGCTTTTTAAGCTTCCTATGGGTCACTTAATTTTCTATATCTACATGTGAATCCGTGGAAAAAAAAGCAGTAATGAAATTCTGACCCTGATGGGATCGAACTTATATAGGTAAGTTCAACTCCTTCAGAGTTGGTGTGGGGAGATGATGGAGCATTCTTTCCACCAGTTTCACTGGCGGTTATTGAGAGGTTTAACCACTTCGTGGTTATTGAAACTGAAAGACCGTTTAATCTTTTTGTAATAACTTTAAGGTGATTAAAATCCTGAAAGGATTTAACCTTATAATAACCACGGGCCTGCCTTTGCCGGTCATAGCCGTCAGGTTAAGGTTTTAAGTATCTCATTTAAGGCTAGTTTTCCTTTTTTCTTTTCTAGGTATAAAATTTTAGGAGCAAATTCTTTGAGTTGATCAAGTAAGGATATCAACTCTTTATGGTTTTTCAAAGCATTGATTAGATGATTTGATATGTTTTGGATCAGCCTGAAGTATTTCCAAACACTGCATAACACCTTGTTCTTTTGTAATACCTGATTTTGTAACCAATTGAAAATATTTAGATTAAGAATAATCCAGATCAACTTTCCATAAAGTTGGCATTCAAACCGATGGATTTTTTTGGTATTAAACTCGTCAATGGTGACCAGCGATTTCCAGGTTTTGAAGATCAGCTCGATTTGCCAACGTAAGGAATATACTTTCCTGATGTCTTTTCCTTTCAGCATCTCAGCGGGAACATTGGTAATCATGATATTTAACCTTGCCCTTGCCTTAAATTTGTCCGAAACCTTGTTTCCCGTAGATTTTGCCTGTTTTGAGGTTTTTCGAGTCTTTTCTCGTAGGTAGTCTCATCGGCAAGCGAAACCACAATCCGAACAGGAACTCTTTCTTTTTTCCCCAGAAAAACAGACATTTCCAGATATTCCAACTTATTTTTTTTGAGCTTCTTGAGGTAGGAGTTGATCTCCACTGGATCTTTTGAGTCCCGTTCTGAATAAATATTAACCTGTGGTGTCAACCGATTGATAAAGTAGGCTTTGGCTGAGTGAATCTTGGAAAGAAATCCCAGGGTACAATAGCCCATGTCTCTGAGAAAAAGATCATTTTCCTGAATATCATGGGTAAAATCGGCTGAGTCAGACTGATCATTCATCACCCCGGAAGTAAGCCTGAGATCAAGACTCTGCCCACTGAGAAAATCATATTCATATTGGACACTGATCATCGAAGAAGAGTGATGAAGCGCCCCTCCGTACCCTTTGTACTTTGCAGAAAAAGAATCTGGGAGGGCAAATTTGGTGGAATCCTTAATCCGAATCCGGTTGAAATGAGTTTTGAGTGCCTGCTTTTCGCCACTATAGCTGATCTTTTGAGTCAAAAGACAGTCAAGACACTTTTTAGAAAGTCGACAGCGGGTGAAGTAAACGGGTCATGAAGCGACTGCTTGGTGATGTTAATCCCGAATTCCTGAAATAGAAAGGAAGCCATATCTAGGAGACTGAAATCTTTCCCCCGTTGATAAGAAAACATGAGGCTCAACAGGAAACCGAAACCATCGAGCTTCGATTTCCTGATCGAATAGCCGGTTTCTTTGGCGAATGAATTGATGGATTTGGGGTTGAAATTTAGGAGAAATTTTTCTTTTAAAATCTGGTCTTTTTTCTGTATAAACCATTGATTTTCTATCTTTTAACCCTCAAAAATCCGTATATTAGAAGAAGAAAAAAGGCGGTAGACCGTGATTCCAACCGCCTTTTTAAACTAAAAAAACATTATACAAATATGAGCAAAAGGAAGAAAGATCCCAATGGGGATCTACGCTTTGTTCATAAATAAACTCACCCACAAGGTTTTAGCTTGCTAAACTGACGGCTATGGCCTTTGCCGGTAGGCAGGTGCAACCCGTGGAACGAAAAAAATATACCGCTAGCTCTTCATGACCCTGAAGGGGTCAAACTTTTTCTAAAGGCTGTTATGAAGATTTTTTCATAATTTTTAAAAAAAGATGAGTTCAACTGTGATTTTTTCCAACTCTTTCAGACTAATAAGTCAAAAGCCATTCAATGAATAAGGATCAAGAATTTGTTCAGCTCATTCAGGAAAACCAGGGACTGATCTATAAGATCACCACTATATATACCCGGGATCGAGAGGAGCAAAATGATCTCTATCAGGAAATTGTCTATCAGACTTGGAAATCTTTTGATCAGTTTAAAAAAGCGTCCAAACCCAGTACCTGGCTTTACAGGGTGGGTATGAATACGGCAATTACGCATCTTAATCAATCCAAGAAAAAGGTGACTGCAGTGCCTTTGGAGGGCTTGAGAGTAGAGATTGCGGATGAAAAAGATCCCATAAAGGAAGAAAAAATAACTCAGCTCTATGCAGAGATCAGAAAACTGAATCTGCTGGACAGAGGGATTGTCTTTCTCTATCTAGAAGGAAAAAACCATGAAGAAATTTCTGAAATCGTGGGAATCAGCATCAGTAATGTAGGTACGCGTATGTCGCGGATAAAGCAGAAATTAAAGCAAGGCGTTCACTCCAATAAAGCATACTAACATGGAATTAGAAGAAATGAAATCGCTTTGGGAGGACCTTAGCGTCAAAGTAGAACAACAGGAAAAAATTCAAAAGGAGATACTCATGGAAATGACTCAAAAAAAATATAGACAAAAAATAGGGCAAGTCGCATTCTCGGAAATATTGGGAAGTGTAATCTGTTTTGCCTGTGCAGGATACTTTATTTATAAGTTTCCTCAGTTACAAAATCCGGTTAATCAGGTATTGATGATCTTAAATATTTTGATTGTCACTATTATACCGGTATTCAGTCTCAAATCAATCTGGAGCTTGAATCAACTGGATCTGGGAGAGAGTGCACCGGTTCGGGTATTGGAAAAGTTTCAAAGAGATAAAAAGCGATTTTGGAAGGTTCAAAAATATGGACTTTACCTATCAGTGATTTTTCTGATCACTATCCTTCCTCCTTTGATGGAGTTGGCAGGAGA
Organism: Algoriphagus sp. NBT04N3; assembly: GCF_019443765.1. Taxonomy (NCBI): domain Bacteria; kingdom Pseudomonadati; phylum Bacteroidota; class Cytophagia; order Cytophagales; family Cyclobacteriaceae; genus Algoriphagus; species Algoriphagus sp. NBT04N3. Next base: position 2,554,259 of record NZ_CP048415.1, on the reverse strand, counting down.
TCCAAGTATGGTTGAGAGGTCTTGGTATTGGTTGGGATATGTACCAATAGGATTTATATTCTTATTCTTTTTTACTCGTTTTGTGATGAAGAAGTATCAGGCTTCGCTTAAGGATTCAGAGGAAGTTTTGAAAAATTTGGATTGATTGAGGACTCAAAAAACTAGAGTTTTTTTCAATTAGAGTTAGACTAATTAGGGTTTCGACTTTGTGTCAAATGATAGTTATATCTGCTGTCAGGTTGATCTGAGCCGAAGCCCTTTTTTGTACGTTCTATAAATACCGTAGCTTCTGACTTTATTATCCTATTTTCTCCCAAATTCTCAATACCTGTAAATCACCTAAACCATAGTGAGGAGCTATTTGACAAAAGTATCGAAAGGCTTCCTGAAAAGTGGAGTCGGGATTTTGTTGCTTGAATTGGATTAAAAGTTCAGCTGGTAAATTACGATTTTTGATCTCCTCTATTCCTTGGATTGCTTTGGATAAAAAGGGGAATCTACTTTCATAGCCGGAAATTTCGTTTGTAAGCATTTCGAAATTCCCTCCTTTGTAATGATCCCAAAGCTTTCTAAAAAGTAATAAATCCGAATCTGTAAGCAACTGGGCATTTTGAAATTGATCCTGTAAATCCTTTTGAGAAAGATTTGCAAAACTGTAAGGAGACTTCTCATCGGGAAGTACTAGATAGGATTTATGATTTTTTGCAACTAATAAACTGACGGCCTTCCAGAAATTTACTTGACAGAAGCAATCTTCCTCAAACCAAAAATAAACCTCTGACTTATCCGGGATTTTGGAGATTTTCTCGATTTCGGCCTTGGAATAGGTGTCGTAGTTTAGATCGTGATAATCCTCTGAAATGAATTTTTTTCTTGTTTTCCAAAATGATTCCTCTAAATCAGATTCAATCGGACCGTCAATTAAGCATTCTCTGAATATGATCTTTTCACCTATAATGTCCTTCGGAAACTGATCCTTCAATGCATCTCCATTGAGTATGTGGTAAATCATCTGGAAGGATATTTTTCCTTCATAAAATCGTAAGATTTTTTAATCAATTCCCGTAGAACGGATTCATTTATATCTGTCAACTTATTGATATATAAGCAGGAAACACTCATTTTATGTTTTCCTAGTTTGGATAATAACTCATCAAAGTTATTCTCCATGCATCCGAGTAAATAAACTGAAATTGAAGCTTTTCTGGGAGAAAACCCTACAATCAGAAAGTCTCCCTCTCTTCCTGAATCATACTTATAATGATATTGGCCAAAGCCTACTATAGATGGACCCCACATAACCGCTTTTTCACCTGTTACTTCTTCCATCATCTTCTTTAAGGCATAGGCGTCTTCCCTCTTTTTAGGAGATTCTACTGCCTCGATAAACTTGTCCACAGAGGCATCGGTAGCTTGGGTTTTATTTTCAGCCATAATCAGTTCATTAAGTGTTTTTTCAAGAAATCTGCGGTTGCTTGATCTACCCGGATCATGTTTCTCCATTTCATCCAATGATGTGTGTCTCCGGGAATCAATATAGATTCATAGGGCTTATTCAATTCTTCAAATCTTCGAATTAGATCTGTGGTTTGGCTCACATTGACATTTCTGTCATCATCGGAATGAATAAAGAGCACAGGTGAAGTCCAAGTTTCTAAATCTGCGATTGGGGAGGATTTCCATGCAACTTCCAAAGCTTTTTCATAGTCTGGAGCCACTTCATAACCATCCGGTAAATCATACCTTCCGTCCAAGTCATGAACTCCATGGATGTCCACCCCAACCTTAAATAAATCCGAGTCTCTAGCTAAAGCCAAAGCAGTCAAAAATCCGCCATAACTGCCCCCGTAAATCCCTATTTTATCAGGGTCAACTTGCGGTAAAGCTGCCAAAAATTCTCCTCCAGCCTTTACATCCTGATACTCTACAGCTCCCTGATAGTATCCATAAGCAGGCCGATGAAATTCATAGCCATAACCAATTCCTAATCTGAAATTGACTGAAAGGACAACAAAACCTAATTCTGCCAGATATTGGTTGAGTGCATAAGTATTAGAATAATAATCCATGTAGCTCCAGCCTAGAAGCATTTGCCTTTGTGGACCTCCGTGAACAAATACTACTCCTGGCTTTTGAGCAGGTCCCCCGGCTTTTTCAAAAAGCTGTCCATAGACTATCGTGCCATCTGGAGCAGTAAAACTGACCTGTTTGGGTGTAACCAAGCTTGTTTGAGGAAAATCAGAAGGAATCAAATTTTCCTGTAAAACGCGTATTTCCGCTCCCTTTTTTAAGGTGACTAAATGAGGCCTTTGAGCGGTTGCAGAAAAATATGCCAGCGTATTCCCTTGGCCAATGGTAACCGGATAGGCCTCAATTCCAGTTCCTGAAGTTTCCCAATTGAGTTTTTTGCTGAAAAGGTCAACGGAGCCAATATGCCTTCTATCCATATCTTCTTTTTCAGGACCGGTATTAGCCGAAAAGACTAATTTCTTGTTGTCTGGGCTCAGTTTGATTTGTTCCACCATATAATCTCCCGGAGTCAGTAAGGTAGTGGTCCCCGAGTTGATGTCTAAGGAGTATAAGTGTTGCCACCCATCTTGGTAAGACTCGAAAATCAGCTCGTTAGCGTTGGGAAAAGCAAAAAAAGGATAGCGGTAGGATCCTCTCAATGTTTCGGGAGCTTTCCAAAGCATTTTGCCTTCTCCTGAGCTCACATCTGCTATCCAAATTTCCCATGGGACATGTCTTGGTTCCAAAAGAGAAAAGGCTCCTCCTTCACCGCCCAATGTTTTAATAAAAGCTATCTTATTTCCATCCGAAGACCATTTAGGCTGAGAATAGCGATGAAAAGAAGGGGCTATCCAATGTATGGGTGTTTGAGTGTTTTCGAATATGCCTAAAAGCTGATGCCCGCCCCGATTTACGGTAAAGGCTATCTTTTTTCCATCAGGTGAAAATTCCAATGAATTAACAGAACCTTTGACTTCAAATAATTGGGTGGGTTTATCCTTCCCTGAAATATCTGCTTTCCATACTTGGCCATTTTTCAAAAAAACCAATTGTTGCCCTGCTCCTAAAAAGAAATCATCTCCCTCTGTAACGACTGCAGTGGCCTTTGTTTGAAGATTGATTTTCCAGATTTCAACCTTGGGAAGCTTGGGCAAATTTTGTGCATTGACAGTTGAGGAAGCATTGCCACCACCATGGTCGCCTCCTCTTACAAAAACCAACCAATTTCCATCAGGAGTAAATCGAAGACTGCTGATTTCTTGCCCATCATCTTCATTGAAAGAAGTGAGTTTGGTGGGTTTAAAATCTGGGCCTTCAGCGAAATACACATTGCGTTTTCCTTGTTCGTTCATGGCCCAGGCGATCTTTTCACCTGAAGGGGAGGAGGTCAGTTCGGAGGGAAAGCTGAATTTCCCCACTTGTTCCATGCTAAAGTTTTGGGCTTTTGCTAGAAAACAAAAAGTCAGGAATAGAATGAAAGTAAGCGATGTGGTCTTCTTCATGTTAGTATTGGTCGTGGAGGCGATAAAGTATCTTTTGAAGTTCGGTTTTTAATTCGTTGGATGAAATGGTGTAATTGTTAAAAAGACAGGAAAAGTGAAGGATTTTCCCGCTTTTTGTGATCAAATACCCACTGAGGGCATTACTCATGCTGAGAGTTCCTGTTTTAGCATAGATGTAGGGCTCCTGCCCAGGATCGGAAGGATACCAGTTGCGGATTGTGCCTGACTCTCCTCCGGCAGGGAAATAGGCTTTGATTTTTTCCAAAGGAACTTCAGCTCTGATTTTAGCCAAGAGTGCAATAATGGAACGCGGAGTAAACATATTTCGAGCTGAAAGCCCGGAGCCATCGTACCATACCGGTTCATCCGGTAAGTCACCTAATAAATTTTCCTTTGCGTAAGCAATGGCATCCCGAGTGCTTAGTTTATTGCTGAGTTGATCAGAAACCAACAGCAATAATTGCTCTGCTAGAAAATTATCCGAGATTTTCATCATCTGAGCATAAATGCTGTCAGCCGGCGTACTGAGTAATTTTTTTGGCTCTTCGGAAAAGTAGGCTTGGTCTTTTATCAGAGTGATCTTTTTATCTAAAATAGCTGAAAGCATCAAGGCCGTGAGCTCGGCAGAAGTCACAAAAGGGATGTCTCTTTCGAAACTTTTTTGTTCGGGCTTATCAGTAAATTGGTAGGAAAATAAGTTTTGATATCTATCTCTCTTGAAATTGTATCCAGTCCAATTTTCTGTTTTTTGAGCGGAAAGAAAGGGCTTAAACCAGGTTGGATTGATGGTGAAATTAGGATCTCCGATATCATACTTGAAGCGGAGGACATTTCCATAAATTGGAAAGGCTGAGCGCTCTGTGGCATAGTAAGCATTGTACCAATCCCAAGACCATCCTGGGCCAAAAGCATCTACTTGTTCAAAATTGTCCAGGAGATACAGCTCCTTTTTGCTGTTTTTTAAAAAATTAATCGCTTTCTCGTTTTTCAGATCGGGATGCAAAAGACTGGGATCACCGGTTCCCCAAAAAATCAAGGAGTCTCCTTTTTCCAGATAATTGAGGCCATTAATCAAGCTGTCACCCAAAACCGTGTAAGAGGTGTAAAAGGTGAAAAGTTTGGTATTGGAGGCAGGAATGAAATATTTGCCAGAATTGATATCTATCAAGGTTTTGTCCTTGATAGGGTCAACTACCATCATTCCCATATGCCCCTGATTGAAAACCTCAGATTTTTTAATGGAGCAGTTGATCTTCTGAACGGTACATGAACTACCGAGTAGCAGGATTGCGAAAAGAATTTTTTTCATTCTCTTAAAATAAAAAAAAGTCTCCTGCATTTTGGCAGGAGACTTAAAGGTTTACTGTTTAATTATTGATTCCACCAGATTCTATCCAGCAAAGTAACGGAAGGGACATTGTCGCCATTTCTACTGACCTCACTATCTGGATAGGCAAGTCTTCGGATATACTGCCCATTCAAATCTGGGTTTAAATTTTCCGGAAGTGTCATATTCTTATAGCTATAATCAAATCTCCTTGCATCATTCCATGTTTCAGGATGTAGGAATAGAGCTACCCATTTTTCTTTCATGATATCAGCCAAGGTTAAATTGGCGGCACCCATGCTTACACTAGGATCAGCCAAATAAGATGCTTTTTCTGCATCAGCAACACCCAGCATATTCATGTGCGCCTCGATTCCTGCTAAATAGGCCGAATAGGCTCTGGCTCTATCATTCTGTAAAGCAGCTTCCGCTTCAATGAATTTGAGTTCGGCAAAGGTCGCAATCAAAATAGGAGATTGAGTGGAGGTGTAAAACTGACCTGGGATCAAAGTGGATCTAGCACCTTGCTCTGGTGCATTTCCTCTTCCTGCTCCGTTTACTGTACCTACAAATTCCCCTTCGTCAGTGGTTCCGATCATCAATGGCAATCTTGGATCAACCGTAGGATAGGAAGTGCCATCCAGTGCTTCTACAAATTGCTCTGAGATCCATCCACCTAAAAGAAGGTTAGAGTTGTTGATGGCAACCTGAGCCCAAGGATTAAACCTTTGCTCGAAAAAGCTTACGCTTGCATCATCATTTGAAGAAGAAAAGCCTGCATTGACTGCTGCTAACAATTCAGATTCACTGTAGGCAGAAGTGCCTTTGGTATGCAATAAGAATCTTGCTTTTAAAGTATTGCCAAATTTTATCCAATTGGCAACATTGCCTTGATAAATGAAGTCATCATTCCCCATGGAAATGGAAGTTTGGCCTTGGAGGTTTGCAATACCTTCATCCAAGAGATCTAAGACTCTTCCATAGAGTTCTTGATCATCATCATAAGCCGGAGTCACGGTCTCAAAATTGAAACTTTGTGAAAACGGCACATCTCCAAAGAAGTCAACGGTCATTCCCAGATTGAGAGCCATGAGGATTTGAGCAGCTCCTTTATAATGATTTGCTCCATTTTCCTCACTTTTTTTAATGATTACATCCAAATCAGTCATCACATTATAAAGACTGAACCAAGTGCCACTGAAGTCCGAAGGATCCATTATGTCGGATGAACTGCCGGGATTTGGAGATGCTAAGTATTGTACGTAATTACTTGTAGCACTACCGCCCCTGAAAATATTGAGTGCGGTTTCATAAGTACTGTTAGTCATCAAACCTGAGATAGGTGCATCTTCAGGGTTATTAGGATTTTCATTGACATCCAAGAAGGAATCGCAGGCTGAAGCCATCAATACCACGGATGCTAAAATCGCTGATAGTTTATTTTTAAATTTCATCTTTTTCGTGGTTAAAGGTTTACAATCCCAAATTCAAAGTGAAGAATAGGCTTTGAACCCCCGGGAATCCCAATCCGGTGAATCCGACAGCATTGCCACCAGCTCCTGCAGAGAAAGACTCAGGGTCAAACCCATCCCAAGGAGTGTAAAGAATGATGTTGTTTGCTGCAACGGAGATTCTGGCTGTTCTGAAAGGAGTTCTTTCCAGAAGGTTTGGCTGTAAATTATAAGCCAAAGTCACATTTCTCAGTTTGATGAAGCTGGCATCTTTAACAAAGTTTTCAGAAGTGGTTCTGTAATAATTTCTCCAATATCCAGCTCCATAATTAACTCCGTCAGGTCCAACTCCCTGGCCCAGCCATACTTCTTTCGTGTTTTGAGATCCATCAGCCAAAACGCCTGGGAAAACCACGAAATCATTTCTTCTTTCTGAATCCTTTTGTTTACCAAAAGCAGAAAGGAAGTTGCCAAACTGATCATATTGCTCCAGTCCTGCTCTGAAATCAATTAAGAAGGAAAACTCTAGTCCTTTGTAAGAAAAGTTGTTTCTCAAGCCTCCAAAGAATTTTGGAACAGCATTTCCCAAGATTAGCTGATTACCTGTTCTCACTGGGAATCCATTTGCCCCAATAAGTACCGGTAAATCTCTGTTTAATTCTTCAGTTCCTTCTGGAGCCCCAGGGCGGATATAGCTACTTCCATAAATATTTCCATAAGCCTGCCCTTCTTTCAAGATCATCGTAACTCTACTTCCGGCATATCCGAATTGAGAGCCTACAACGATCTGATCAATACCTTCTCTGATTGCCTTGATTTCATTTTGGTTGGTAGTTAAGTTAGCTGTAACGTCCCAGCGGAAATCCCCTCTTTCAATTGGAGTACCTCCCAAAACGATTTCAAATCCTCGGTTCTCAATTTCTCCTGCATTGGTAATATAGGAAGAGAAGCCAGTTGCGTCGGAGATCGGAACTGGAATAATCTGATCTGCAGCATTGGATTTGTAATAGGTTACATCCAAACTTGCGCGGTTATTGAAAAATGCGAACTGTGTACCAAACTCAACAGAAGTAGTCGTTTCAGGTCTTAGATTAGGATCGCCAAATGTTGAATTTCTCGAGAAACCAACTTGCCCATTCAGAGGGAATACTCCCGGAGAAACAAAAGTTGCTCCCAAAATATGAGGGTTGGTGTCCTTACCTACCTGAGCCCATGATGCTCTCAGTTTACCGAAGGTGACCCATGATGGTAGATCAAAATTCTCGCTGAATACATACCCTAAATTAACTGAAGGATAGAAGAAGGAATTGTTATTCTTAGGTAGGGTAGAGGAGATATCATTTCTTCCTGTAATATTCAGGAAAAGGAAATTTTTGTAATCAACCATCAAATCCCCGTAGAAACCAACCAATCTTCGGATGCTTTTACCCTGAGAGGCAAAAATTTGAGTCGTATTATTCAAATTGTAGAATCCTGGAATCACGAAGTTGGTACCAGTAGCGGTTACCCTGTCAAACTTTCTTTCAAACACATCATTTCCTAATCTTAGACTGGTATTCCAATCAGAATTCCATTGTTTCTTCAAGGTGATGTAAAAGTTGGAAGTGATATCCCTGCTGTTAATTCTGGTTTCTTCTAAAAATCCTGTAGAACTTAACGGAACCTCGCCATCGATGCCCATAGGACCAGGAGTGATTTCAGTTCTGGAATCCGAATAATTGTCCATACCTAACCTATATGAAAAGGTCAGCCATTCTGTTGGGCTGTAGTTTAAGTTGATATTTCCTATGATACGATTGACATTGTCTTCGTAAGTAGCAAATCGGGCATCATAGATCGGATTGGTGTTTCCGTAGGTTTTCATGGTACCATCTGGATTGATGTAATCCCGCACATCGGTGGTTTCTGACCAGTACATCATCCGCTCCAAAAATCTATCATGAGGCACTCTGTTTCCTCCGGAGTTGGTGTAGTTAAATGAGCCGGAAAAGTTAAATTTCTCACTGGCCTTTACTGTACCGGATAATTTTGCACTGGTTCTATCCCAGGTAGAGAATGGTATAATTCCTTCTTGATCCAGTCTGCCAAAGGATCCGTAAAAAGTTGCTACTTCATTACCTCCTGATACACTTAAACTATTATCGAACTGCATTCCTGTATTGAATGCTCTGTTCCAGTTATCCTGATAAACATAATTCGGATCATTTTCCTCAGCAATATTGGCACCCCAGGAAGGCCAGAAGCTGGAATCATTTCTAACCCCGCTAAAACCTTGACCAAATTGATCCTGTAGCTCAGGTAGCTTTGCCAAATTATCGAAGCCTAAAGAAGAATTAAAATCTACACGAATCTGTCCTGACTTCCCTTTTTTGGTGGTTATGATTACTGCACCGTTGGCAGCACGAACACCATAAAGCGCTGTAGCAGCCGCACCTTTTAATACGGACATGGACTCAATGTCATTTGGGTTGATGTCAGCGATACGGTTGGACATACCGCGAGGCGTTCCATTGGATTCAATAGTCGAGTTGTCTACAGGAACTCCATCTACCACAAATAATGGTTGATTGTCTGCGGAAGGGTCCAAGGAGTTGATACCTCGAATAATGATTCTGGCCGACTGCCCTGGTGCTCCACCTGAATTGGTTACCTGAACACCAGCTACCTGACCTTGAAGGGCATTGACCACATTCGGCTGTCTTGTTTTAGTAATCTCGTCGGCATTAATACTTTGAGCTGCATAGCCTAAAGCCTTTTTCTCCTGCGAAATACCAAATGCGGTGACTATAAACTCATCGAGGTTGGACGTTTCTGTTGCAAGACTTACGTCAAGTGTGCTCCTGTTTCCTACAGGAACTCGCTGCGTTTCGAAGCCAATAAAGGAGAACACCAAGACCGCTTGGGTATTGGGAACTGAAATGCTGTATTTCCCGTCGATATCAGATACCACTCCCGTGGAGGTTCCCTGAATGACGATGCTGACACCCGGTAAGGGCGCTCCATCTTCTTTAGCGGTGACAATTCCCGAAACAGTCTGTTGGGCATACAATGGAATGCAAGCCAAAAAACCAATCAGAAAAAGCAACGCTGATTTGTAGCTGTTTTTCATGTGATTTTATGTTATGAGTTTAAAATTGGTTCTACAAAAACTAGAATTTTGCATTTTTTTACCGTTTTAAAGTCTGTGATTGTCAGTATTTACTTTAAAAACTGCATAAAAATGCCTGATTCTAATACCTTTCTTTGGGTTGATTGCTTAATTAGAACTCTTGTAAAAAGATCTTTTTTGAAATATTAAGAGAAAATTTTATCCTCTAATTTGGTTGAAGGCTTAATTTAAAAATTTATAGAGTGTAAAATCAACATTATTTGATAATTTATTTTAGCGGTTGCCAAGAAATGATGAATTCAATATTGCAAGTTTTATTGCAAAATTTTGCATTTATAGATATTTAAAAAATGCAATAAACTGATTTCAAGGATAAAAAAAAGGCTGCTCGGTAATCGAACAGCCTGTTTGTAGTGAATGAAATTCTTTATTTCACAATGGTTTTTGTCTCTGTGACGATCTTCTTTCCGTCTTCGTATTTTATTTCTTTTTTCACTTCCACACGCTCAGCCATTGGCTCTCCGTGTGGACGCTCACTAATATGAGGAGCAATAACCAAAGCCACAATTGACATCAGCTTGATCAGAATGTTCATGGAAGGACCAGAAGTATCCTTAAAAGGATCACCTACTGTATCACCTGTTACTGAAGCTTTATGAGGTTCTGATTTTTTGTAGAAGGTCTCTCCGTTGATTTCTACTCCTTTTTCAAAGGATTTTTTCGCATTATCCCATGCACCGCCTGCATTGGATTGGAACATACCCATTAATACACCGGAAACAGTTACACCTGCTAATAAGCCACCCAAAACTTCCGGGCCAAAGGAAAATCCTACAATAATTGGAGTAATCAATGCAATAGCTCCTGGAGCAATCATTTCTCGGATAGAAGCTTTGGTAGAGATTTCCACACACTTATCATATTCAGGTTTGGACTTGTATTCCATGATTCCAGGAATTTCTCTAAACTGTCTTCTTACCTCATTTACCATGTCCATGGCAGCTCTACCTACCGCAGCAATAGCCAATGAGGAGAAGATGAATGGAATCATTCCTCCCACAAACAAGCCCGCCAATACTGGTGCTTTATAGATATCAATTGCATCAATGCCGGCAATTCCAACGAATGCGGCGAATAAGGCTAAAGAAGTCAAAGCTGCAGATGCAATTGCAAAGCCTTTTCCTGTGGCAGCAGTTGTATTACCTACAGCATCCAAAATATCTGTTCTTCCTCTCACTTCTTCCGGAAGCTGGCTCATCTCTGCGATACCACCTGCATTATCAGCAATAGGCCCAAATGCGTCAATTGCTAATTGCATGGCAGTAGTAGCCATCATACCGGCCGCTGCGATTGCCACACCATAAAGACCTGCAAATTCGTAAGCACCATATATACCACCAGCTAAAACCAAAATTGGTAAAACTGTGGATTCCATACCTACAGATAGTCCACCGATAATATTGGTTGCGTGACCTGTAGCAGATTGTTTTACAATTGACATTACAGGCCGCTTGCCCATCGCTGTATAATACTCAGTAATAATGGACATCAAGGTTCCCACTACCAAACCAAGGATGATTGCATAGAATACGTCCATATTGGTAAATACATATCCTCTTATTTCCAAGGTCTCAGGAAGCATGTGTTTAACAACGAAAAAGGATGCAATACCTGTGAATATGATAGAAGACCAGTTGCCCATATTGAGCGCTTTTTGCACATCTCCTTTGTCATCTTTTACGGTTACAAAAGCCATCCCCATTATAGAGAATACGATCCCCAAACCTGCAAGTACCATTGGTAAGAGAATTGGAGCAATTCCTCCAAACTGATCATCGGAAACAATTTCTCTTCCCAAAACCATGGTTGCCAAGATAGTCGCTACATAGGATCCGAATAAGTCAGCACCCATACCGGCCACGTCGCCCACGTTATCACCTACGTTATCAGCAATAGTTGCAGGGTTTCTTACGTCATCTTCCGGGATTCCAGCTTCAACTTTTCCTACCAAGTCAGCACCTACGTCAGCGGCCTTAGTATAAATACCACCGCCAACTCTTGCAAAAAGAGCAATGGACTCTGCACCCAAAGAGAAACCAGCCAATACTTCCAGGGCTTTTTCCATTTCTACTCCGTTGACTCCAGCACCTGCGCTGACCACATACATTTGGTAGAAAAGAATAAACAAAGAGCCTAATCCTAGCACGGCTAATCCTGCCACGCCTAGACCCATCACTGAACCTCCAGTAAAGGATACTTTCAGTGCCTGCTTTAAACTAGTTCTTGCAGCTTGAGTGGTTCGAACGTTCGCTTTGGTAGCGATATTCATTCCTATGTATCCTGCAAAAGCAGAGAATACTGCTCCGATTAAAAAAGAACCTGCAATAAGTGGGCTGGAGGTTTCAACTGTTGTTCCTGAATAGGCCAGTAGAATTCCTGCGATGATAGCAAAATAGGATAAAACTTTCCATTCTGCTTTGAGAAAGGCCATGGCTCCATCAGCAATATATCCTGCCAATTCCACCATGTTTTTGTCACCTGTTTCCTGTTTGTTTACCCAGGCTGACTTGATTGCCATGACGATCAAGCCTAGTATCCCCAGTGCCGGGACCAAATAAATCACCGCTTGTTCCATAAAGTTTGTTTACGCTGTTGTGTTTGGTTAATAAATAATTGGGCAAATATAGAATTTCTCTCTTACCTGCCAACTCCAAAGAAATTTTGGGTAAAGCCCTTTATTTCCAATGTTTGTTGAAAATATCTCAAAGATTTTAAATATCTACTGTTAATTCTTTACAGAAACTCTGAATTTACTGAGGATAAGTCTAAGTGCTTTGATTTGATGGATTTGTGATTTTCGGTAAAATAATTCCTTTGAATACTAAAATGAAGTATCTCAAGAGATCACATATTTAGGAATTCTGGATTTTTCAAAGGCGAAAATCAGCAATCGCCATTTTGTGAAAGTTTAAGATTTACACAACTTTAGGCCATGGATTTAGAATCATTTAAAAAATCTACAGCACCAGATTCCAGTTTTTCACCTGAGTTGAAAGCGCTTTGGTACGATCTCCATGGGGATTGGGATAAAGCTCATGATCAGGTAGATCAATTGGATGGGAAATCCGCGGCCAGAGTCCATGCTTACTTGCATAGAAAAGAGGGGGATTTATGGAATGCTGATTATTGGTATAGAAGGGCAGGAGAGCGGAGGCCTGAGTTAAGTTTGGATGAAGAATGGGAATACTTATATCAAAAATATTCTCAGTAATTAAATACTGATTTCTGAAAAATCGGTTCTAAAATATTCTTTGGAAGATAGGGGAACTCTCAGGTAAAAATTCTCTTGTTGTTAATAAGTTAGTTTAAAAGTGAAGGTTTTACCCCTAAAAATACCCTGTATAGGGTATTTTTTCGTGTTTTTTTGGGGTGTATTTTTGATGTTCAACTTTCAGCCAAACACATGAAATTCTTTTATTTATCTTCCGTGGCAAATTCAGAGGGGAGTCATGAGGTGCACCACAGAGATTGTGAGTTAATTCCAGATTCTTTAAACAGAGATTACTTAGGCCCTTTTAACAATGGGTTAGAAGCCATTCGTAGAGCGGAAAAAATCAATCCAAAAGTAAGTTTGTGCGAGGTTTGTTGCAAAATCATCAGCCAACCAGTTTTCTTTAAAGAAAAAAACGGATAGTCGATATTTTTTAAAGCCTATTCGACTGGCAAAAAAATCAGAATCATGTAAATTCGCTCTTCAATTCGGGATGTGGCGCAGTCCGGTTAGCGTATCCTGACGGGAGTCAGGAAGGTCGCAGTCCACAAGTCTAACTATGGTTTGTGAAAAGAAGTATTATACATAATGAAAAATTATCGGGGTGTGGCGCAGTCCGGTTAGCGTATCCTGACGGGAGTCAGGAAGGTCGCAGTCTACAAGTCTAGCTATGGTTTGTGACAAAAAGTATTATACTTAATGAAAAATTATCGGGGTGTGGCGCAGTCCGGTTAGCGTATCCTGACGGGAGTCAGGAAGGTCGCAGTCCACAAGTCTAACTATGGTTTGTGAAAAGAAGTATCATACTTAATGAAAAATTATCGGGGTGTGGCGCAGTCCGGTTAGCGTATCCTGACGGGAGTCAGGAAGGTCGCAGTCTACAAGTCTAGCTATGGTTTGTGACAAAAAGTATTATACTTAATGAAAAATTATCGGGGTGTGGCGCAGTCCGGTTAGCGTATCCTGACGGGAGTCAGGAAGGTCGCAGTCTACAAGTCTAGCTATGGTTTGTGACAAAAAGTATTATACTTAATGAAAAATTATCGGGGTGTGGCGCAGTCCGGTTAGCGTACACGTCTGGGGGGCGTGAGGTCGCAGGTTCAAATCCTGTCACCCCGACACTAAAAGTTCAATGAAAAGTCGATGATTAGCATGTCCTGATTCTGGTCAGAGAGTTCGTCCTGACAAAGTCAGGATCACCCCGACATAATAATTAGAAAGTCGATGATTAGCATGTCCTGATTCTGGTCAGAGAGGTCGTCCTGACAAAGTCAGGATCGCCCCGACATAATGATTAGAAAGGCGGCGGTTAGCATGTCCTGATTCTTGTCAGAGAGGTCGTCCTGACAAAGTCAGGATCACCCCGACATAATAATTAGAAAGTGGCGGTTAGCATGTCCTGATTCTGGTCAGAGAGTTCGTCCTGACAAAGTCAGGATCACTTCGACATAATGCTTAGAAAGGCGGCGGTTAGCATGTCCTGATTCATGTCAGAGAGGTCGTCCTGACAAAGTCAGGATCACCCCGACACTGAAAGTTCAATGAAAAGTCGATGATTAGCATGCCCTGACTGTGGTCAGGATGGTCGTCTTAACAAAGTCAGGTTCACCTTGGCAATTTCAAAAGTCTCTCTTTAAAGTATTTTTTGTTTATGGAGTTTGTAGTCTACATACTTTTTTCAGAAAGGCTCGGTAAATATTATGTTGGGCAGACATCTGATCTGGATAAACGATTAAAAAGGCATAATTCTGGAAGAGAGCGATTTACTCGGTGTGTGCTGTGTAAGCTATGATAAAGATGAGGGCAGGCCCCTCGGTGAGGGTTGTTTAGGAACACTCACCAAACCACTTCTATGATGCATCTGCGGTAACAATGATGTGTGAAGCGATAGAAGAAAAGGCTGTTTAAATGGTCAGGTAAGGATAGAAGAGATGAGCGAAAGCGAACCTTCCGATGAAGTGACGAAAAGACCAGTCGTTGTCAAAATCCGGTTTATATCGAGAGGCCGGAGATAAGTATAGAAGGTGCCTAATTTACTGTCTATACGGCAACCGTCATAAAGGGGGCATGACTTCTATTCAGGCTTTATTGTGGAATCGCAGGAAGCCTATATGCTATGCCAAAAGGAAAACACAAGCAGGCAATACCTGTGAGTTGATTACTGATGAGTATATAGGTGACGGATGAAGTCGTAGTAGTGATGAAACTCCTGTAATGGGAGCGGGCGAAGAAGGGCTTCAATTATGCAGTTTTAATTTAAGAACAACTTAACTAGTTAAGGATGATTTTTAAAGAACAGACAAAGTCGGTACCAATTACCAAAGAGATGGTTTGGGAATCCTACAAGAAGGTAAAAAGTAATGGAGGTAGTGCAGGGATTGACCAGCAGAGCCTGTCGGAATTTGACAGGGTACGTTCCAAAGAACTGTACAAACTCTGGAACAGACTGGCTTCTGGAAGTTACTTTGCACCAGCGATAAAGCGGGTAACAATACCCAAGGCAGGGGGTAAGACCCGTCCTTTGGGAATTCCCACTGTAAGCGACAGGATTGCCCAACAGGTAGTAAAGACGTACCTAGAACCAAGGCTGGAATCAGTATTTGTGGACAATTCCTACGGATACCGCCCGAACAAAAATGCGCACACAGCAATCCAAAGCGTACAACAGAATGTACGTCGATACAGCTGGGTTATAGATTTGGATATACAGGAGTTCTTCGAAAATGTGAACCATGAGCTTTTGTTGAAAGCTTTGGAAAGACACGTTTCAGAGAAATGGGTATTGCTGTACATCAAAAGGTGGCTGGAAGCACCAGTCATACTTGAGGATGGTGCGGTCAAAGTATCCACGGGAAAAGGTACTCCTCAGGGAGGGGTAATCAGCCCGCTTCTTGCCAATCTTTACATGCATTATTGTGTTGATAAATGGCTGGAGAAATTCCATCCATCCGTAATCATGGTTCGGTATGCTGATGACCTTATTATCCATTGCAGTAGCTATCAGGAAGCTGTCAGAACACTTACAGATTTGAAGGATCGTTTAGAAAAATGCGGCTTGAGAGCCCATCCCGAAAAGACGAAAATTGTTTACTGTAAGAAGGAAGGCAGAAATCTGAATGATTACCCTGTACAGTTTGACTTTCTGGGCTTTAGTTTTCAGCCCATGAGAAACAGATTAAGAAATGGGGGAAGCTTTCTGCAATTTGATTGTAAGATGAGCCGAAAGTCCAAAGTGCGCATCAACGGAGAACTCCGAAAGCTCAATTTCCATAACAAAACCCAAAGGGGTATTCAGGATCTGGCCATATTGCTAAATCCAAAGATACGAGGGTGGGTTCAATACTATGGGAAGATAAGCCGAAGAAGTCTAAAACCGGTGTTCTATTATCTGCACCATCGATTGATCAGGTGGATTCTGAACAAGTACAAGAGCTTTAAAGGAAGCAAGGTCAAAGCAGTGAAATGGCTTAGACAAGTTACGGTCTCTTATCCAAACCTGTTCTACCATTGGGAACTGGGATACAAGTTAGTCTAACTTGATAGACTATAAACCGACTGCATAATAAGAGCCGTATGAATCGAGAGGTTCACGTACGGTTCTGTGAGAGGTTTAGGGGTGGAATTCCCCTTTACCTACTCGACTAGGTACTCCTTGGGTTTTGGTTCACTCTGAATTGACTAATTCAAGAGCTGAAGCAATGAAATTAGAAAAGAAAATCAAAAATTTGGGTGCGAAGAGATATTTGGAATTGTTGAAAAGGGACGGTTAGCGTATCCTGACTATGGTCAGGATGGTCCTAGATTCAAATCCTGTCACCCCGACAACAAAGGTTCATCAGAACCCAAAAGCCTGCAAATCTTACGATTTGCGGGCTTTTTTATTTTTTACGTATCAGTTCGATTTAGACAATTTCAGCAAAAATGAGACCTATCCGGTGAACCAAATGAATGGTTTATTTTAGTTCACCAGATTGATGCAAATAGCTGTAAAACAGATAGTTGCATCGCATAATTTGAACTGTTTTAGGTCTGTTTGAGTGACCTTGTGGAAGCAGTTCACCACGAGAGGAATCATTTTAACACAAACACTCAAAAGCTGAATTGTCATGAGAACTACAAACACCTTCGGAGTTCAGTTCATCACAAGAACGAACAAGGCCAAAGATGGCCTACTCCCAATCTATGCCAGGGTCACCGTAGATGGCCGCAGGGTAGAAATATCATTGAAACGCTGGATCAAACCAGGCGACTGGAATGGTAGCAAAGGCATGGCCAAGGGCAGCCGGGAAGAAATCAAATCGCTCAATCATTATTTGGATGAAGTCCAGGCCCGTATCATGGAATGCTACCAGGAAATGCAAGTGCAAAAGCGACTGATCACCGCAGATGCTATCAAAAGCATGTTCCTGGGTACAGACCAAAAGGACTTCACTTTATGCAAGCTGGTGGATTATCACAACCAGGCTATGCGAGATACACTGGCTTGGGGCACGATGAAAAACTACTTCACCACTCAGAAGTACATCCACAGATTTTTGAAAGAGCGGTTCGGTACAACTGACATGTTCCTTTCAGAACTGTCGTACAAGTTCATCACCGATTTTGAATTCTACCTCCGTAACTACAAACCCAAAGACCACCAGAAGCCACTTGGCAACAATGGAGTGATGAAGCACTTGGAGCGTTTCCGGAAGATGGTGACCATGGCTGTAAAAATGGAATGGGTAAGCCGGGATCCATTTGATAAATACCAGCTCAAATTTCACCGAATGGATAGGGGTTTCTTAGATGCCGAAGAATTGGAAACATTGGAAAACAGGGACTTCAAAATTGTGCGTTTGCAGTGGGTAAGAGATCTGTTTGTATTCAGCTGCTACACTGGACTGGCTTACATCGATGCTATGAACCTAACACCTTCCAACATCACCATAGGCATAGACGGAGAATACTGGCTCTCCACCTGCAGGCAAAAGACTGACCAGCCTGTAAGGGTTCCCATTCTTCCCAAAGCCTGGGAGATCATAGAGAAATACAAAACCCATCCAAGGGCTTTACAGAAGGGAACAGTATTTCCAGTGATCTCCAACCAGAAGCTCAATTCCTATTTGAAAGAAATTGCCGACCTGTGTGGGATTGAAAAGAACCTGACTTTCCACTTGGCCAGGCATACATTTGCCACCACCGTTACCCTTTGCAATGGTGTCCCGTTGGAGACCGTAAGCAAAATGCTCGGCCATTCAAAAATTACTACTACACAGGTTTACGCAAAAGTGGTGGAGAAGAAGGTAAGTGAAGACATGCACACTCTCCGGGAGAAGCTGGCAGCACCAAAATTGATGAGAAGGGCGAAATAGCCCTTTGTATTTAAGTACTTGCTTAAATAACTATCATTCCCTACCTTTGTTTAAGCAATTGCTTAAATACTATGAATACATGTATCCGTGTCTTTGCAGATAGCATCCAGATCAGTCGCTGCAGAGAAGACTTGAAAAACAAAGAAGAAAGCTTTTTAGAACTGGCCGATGTACTGAATCTGGCAGGTAATGCGGTTCGCCTCAAAATCCTGTACCTCTTGAAACAGGAAAATGAACTTTGCCCATGTGACTTGTCAGACATCCTGGGCATGACCGTGCCGGCCGTCTCCCAACATCTAAAAAAACTGAAGGATGCGGGAATCGTGACGACCAAAAAATCCGGTCAAACCATCTTCTATTCAGTAGAAGAGCAAAGTCAGCGAATCATTTCATCAGTGCTCGATTTGTTTAAGCTCCCAAATTCAATTCCTACCTTATGAAAAATTCCCTTTTAACCAGCGGCCTTTTAGCTGCTTTAGTAAGTTCACTTTGCTGCATCAGCCCGGTGCTTGCATTAGTGGCCGGTGCAAGCGGGATTGCGTCCACTTTCTCATGGCTCGATCCGGCAAGGCCTTTTTTTGTCGGCATCACAGTGGTTGTATTAGGCTTTGCCTGGTATCAGAAACTCAAACCAAAGGCCAAAAAGGAAAAAGAATGTGCCTGTGAGGAGGACCTTCAGCCCTCCTTTTGGCAAACAAAAAAGTTCCTTTCAATAATCACGGTCTTTGCTGCCCTGATGTTGGCGTTCCCGCTTTATGCTCACATTTTCTACCCTAAATCTGAAAAGCAAGTGATCATCGTTGATAAGTCAGACATTCAGACCGTAAATTTTCAAATCAAAGGCATGACTTGTCAGGGGTGCGCAGCGCATGTAGTGCATGAAGTAAATAAGCTCAGCGGCATCCTGAATGTAACCGCCTCCTACGACCAGGGGAATGCCATCGTAGAATTTGATAAATCCAAAACGGACGTCCTTGAAATTGAACAAGCCATCAACTCAACCGGATATTCCGTGACCAATAAAACAGAGAAATAAATGGAAATCATATTAGAATCAACCATCACCTGCCCCAATTGTGGCCATCAGAAGGAAGAAACCATGCCCAATGACGCCTGTCAGTATTTTTACGAATGCGAAAACTGCCACCAGGTGCTAAAACCAAAAGAAGGAGATTGTTGCGTGTATTGTAGTTATGGAACAAAGGCTTGTCCTCCGATTCAAGAGGGTAGTAAAAAAAACTGCTGTTAAACGGCAAGGATTATGGAGGCCTTCAGATTGTTTTTTAAAGACGGTATTGGTGTATATTCAGGACATGTTGCCACTACTAAACTTCACGCACATCATGCCACAGAAATAATCTATTGCACTCAGGGTCAACATAAAATAATTGATAATAGTGGCAAAGAAAATTTTAGCGTTTTGTCTATAATCCCTCATGACATAAAACATCAATTTAGCTGTCATGGAAATAGTATTCCTGTTTTCATTTTTATGGATCCTTTCCATCAGTTTTCAGAACGTTTAAAACAGACATATCAACTTGATAAGGAAATTATTGGTCTTCAAAAATTACCGAATGAACAAATCATGAATGAATTCAAGCATTGGATCATGGGCAAGGAGATTGATGTCATGCATTATACCAGACTATTAGTGGATCAATTGACTGGTCATCATACTTATTCAACTCAATCAGATCAAAGGATTGTCAATTCCATTCAACACATTAAAGAATCACTTAGTCAGGAAATGAGAATTGAAGACATGGCTTCAAAGGTTCACTTGTCTGCGTCAAGGTATGCTCATTTATTTAAAGAGCACGTGGGAATTCCATTTCGGAGGTATATTCTGTGGGCAAGAATGCAGTCCACAGTCGAATCAATCATATTAGGAAATTCATTGACCATAGCTTGTTATGATGGTGGCTTCTCAGACCTTCCACACTTTTCAAAGACGTTTACTGAAATGTTTGGCGTTGCGCCTTCCAGTGTTCTGAAAGGTTAGCAGGTTTATACAAGTAATTCAATTTAAGGCTATTCATCTTTGTAGGGTAAAAAATCTACAGGATGAAAAGAATACTGCAATACAGCCTCTACCCAATATTCATGCTTTCGGCTTGGTGCCTGATACTGTTGGGTGTACAATCAGGGTTGAACCAATACCTTGTGACTATCCCGATCATTGCCCTGTTTGGCATAATCGCTTTGTTTCTTGAAAAATGGATGCCGTTCGAGAAAAACTGGCTGGACGGCAAAGACTGGAATCTTGATTTTACCTATTATATCATAAACTACCTGATCAAAATATCAGCGCAGTTTAGCTTTATCTGGGTCTCTGCTTATTTTACTTTCTTCAAATGGTTCCCTACGAATATACCACTATGGATACAGGTAATATTTGCACTAATAATCATTGATTTCTTTTTATTTTTTGTACACTGGCAAAGTCACAAGTACCAATGGTTGTGGAAGCTTCATGCCATTCATCACAGCTCGGAACGGCTATATTTTCTCAATGGCGAAAAACGCCATGCACTCCATCAGATATTAGAAGGTGGTCCGGGAATCATCGCTTGTCTGATTATTGGTGTGCCCCAACAAGTTGTTGTACTCGCACTTGCATTCCTGGCAATCAATATGATGATGCAACATACCAATCTGGATTATAAAGCAGGGATACTAAAGAAGTTCTTTTGTGTGGCAGAGTTACACAGGTGGCACCATCGAGCTGACTTCAAGGATGCACAGGTAAATTACGGGGCATGGTTGACCATTTGGGACTACATCTTCAAAACCAGCTTTGATGATCCGAAAATTTACACATCCGAAGGTATTGGGGAAATTGGTATAGCAGAAGAGCCAAACTTTCCGAAATCTTATCTAAAGCAGATAGCATATCCATTTCGAAAATAGATAGCGACTCTCTTTATCATCTTCACGCACCTGTAACAATCCCAAAGAGTACTGATTTCAGTTGGATAAACCCGCCTTTGTTCAAACATGATGTAAGTCATGTTTTGACATGTGCAATGTCATAGCCCTCTCAATAACCGTTGCGTACTTTTGAGTCATATTGAAGGAGATAACAAACAGATACCCCTTCAATGAATGGCATTTTACATCAAAAGGCTCATGAAGCGCAACTTATATATCGTCCTGCTCATTGTAATGCTTCTCCCTGGCAAAGGGATGGCAGTGTTTCAGCACTTTTGCGGGGGCGAACTGATCAGCTTCGAGCTTTTTCTAAAACACCACGAACCATGCTGTGACGATCACAGCAACCCTTGTGATGGTTGTGAGGATCAGGAAACCATCTTCTCTCTCGATGATTTCAGGACACCTCATTCTGACATTCCGGTCATTGCTTCTTCACCAGCGGCATTGGCTCAGCCATCTTTTCATTTGCCTTCTACACAATTTTTCGAGTCAAGAAACTACACAACTTCTAAAAAGGCTCCCCCCGGCTGGTCAGGGCGGTATCGCTCTATCCTGTTCCAGTCATTTCTTCTTTAGCTGACATCTGATTATCAGTTAGTTGCCCGGTACAAAACCTTCGGGCAATGTCGGAAATGGTTCTGTGAAAAACGGATATACAGACTATAATTTCCTGAACGAACGCTATTCAAAATGTGAGATAGCTTGAATTTATCACAATTAAATAGTTGATATTCAATAATGTAGATGATTTTAAATTTTAAACTTCAAAATGGAACACCAAGAAAATTACATAAAAGATCAGGCTTGTTGAGCCAATAAATTTGCAGGCGTTTGGCGCTATTTGGATTCGTTCGGTTGGCGGTCTACAACCAAACGCAGGATGCGAAAGGAACAGACTAAATGTCAATTTGACTGATGTGTCAATGTTAGAAAGTATTCATTTAAATAAATAACCATGTTACCAAAAACCATGAAAGCGGCTGTGGTTACAGAGTTTGGCCAACCGCTTAAAATTGAAGAGATGCCTGTAAAGGCCCCAAATGAAAACCAAATCCTGGTGCAGGTAATGGCATCAGGAGTATGCCATACGGATTTGCATGCAGCTGATGGCGACTGGCCTGTCAAGCCCAGGTTGCCGCTCATTCCTGGCCATGAAGGCATTGGCTATGTGGCGGCTGTGGGCTCCAATGTAAAAAATACCAAAGAAGGAGATATCGTGGGTGTTCCCTGGCTCTACAGTGCCTGCGGTCATTGCGAGCATTGCATTACGGGTTGGGAAACACTGTGCGAGTCGCAGGTAAACGGAGGCTACAGCATAGATGGCGGCTTTGCGGAATACGTGTTGGCCGACCCTAACTATGTTGGTCGTTTCAGTGGGACCATAGACTTTGTACAGATGGCACCTATTTTATGTGCAGGCGTAACGGTGTACAAAGGCCTAAAAGAAACCGAAGTACGACCGGGGCAGTGGGTGGCCGTTTCCGGTATAGGTGGCTTAGGTCACGTGGCAGTGCAATACGCCAAAGCCATGGGGCTGCATGTGCTTGCAGTGGATGTGGCAGATGACAAATTGAACTTGGCCAAAAAACTTGGAGCCGATATGGCCGTCAACGGTAAGAATCCCGATGAAGTGATGAATGCCCGAAAAGAAACAGGGGGTGTTCATGGCGTGTTGGTCACGGCTGTGTCACCAGTGGCTTTCCGGCAGGCGCTGGACCTGCTACGCAGAAAAGGAACGCTGGTAATGAATGGACTTCCTCCCGGTAGCTTTGATCTGCCCATTTTTGAAACCGTATTGAATCGCTATACGGTACGGGGCTCCATTGTTGGCACCAGGAAAGACCTGCAGGAAGCTATCGACTTTGCAATGGAAGGAAAGGTAACCACCACGGTAAAATCCGCTCCGCTGGAAGATATCAACCTAATCTTTGATCAAATGAAAAAGGGACAGATAGAAGGCCGTATGGTACTGGATATTGGTCATTAACCCACCTAACAATGAAACGATTCATAAAAATAGAAACATATTTCCTGCTTTTGGCAGTCGTAGCGCTTTCCCTACCGGCAACTGCACAACAGCACTATGAGCTGATGGGCAGTCAATCTTTGAAGGTAGCAGGAACCTCCACCCTACACGATTGGGAGATGGTTTCTGAAAAACCGGAGGGTTCGGCAAGTATTACCCTGAGCGGTGAGCGGATCAAGGAAATAGTGTCCTTGTCGGTAACCATACCGGTAAATACGTTGAAAAGCGGCAAAAGTGGGATGGACGAAAATGCCTATAAGGCGCTGAGAGCGAAGCAACATCCCAACATCCACTTTGAACTGACCAGGGCACAGGTGGATGACCTCACCATCTTTGCCGGTGGCAGGCTCACCATTGCCGGTACTACCAGGCCAGTTGAGTTCAAGGTAGACTATCGGGTTTCTGGAAAAAACATTCGCTTCAAAGGAAGCCTGCCCGTGACTTTCAGTCAGTTCAATATGGATCCGCCAACAGCAGTATTTGGTACCATAAAGACAGGAAATGACCTGAAGATTTCTTTCGAAACCTTTTTTAAACAATCAAACAATTAAAAGTTCAAACAAAATGAAAATGAAAAATAAAATAACTCAATCCTTGCTTGTTGCCATTCTAATATTGGCATCTGGCGTAGTGTATGCCCAGCAACCGGCCTTGCAGTATTTCAGGCCAAACGATAAAAACGGCCTGAATGTATTCGAGCCCTCAAAAGAGGATACAGTTATCTTTGATGGATTAAAAGTGAGGGTTGGTGGCGATTTCGCCATGCAGTTTCAAGGTATTAGGCAAAGCAATACGGCAGGTAACCTGACCAAACTGGGATCAGACTTCAATTTGCCGTCTGCCAACCTCAACCTGGACGTCCAGGTATTGGACGGAGTTCGCATGCATCTTAGGACCTATCTTTCTTCCAGAGCACACAACGAAGCATGGGTTAAGGGCGGATACATGAGAGTGGATAATCTTGACTTTGTTAAACCCGGGTTTCTGGAGGGAGTCATGAAATATACAAGCATCACCATAGGGTTAGATGAGTTCAACTATGGAGACGCACATTTCAGGAGAACGGACAATGCGAGAGGTATTTTCAACCCTTTTGTGGGGAATTATCTTATGGATGCATTCTCCACCGAGGCATTCGGAGAGCTTACAGTTCAAAAGAATGGTTTATTGGCAGTGGTTGGGTTGACAAACGGCAAGCTCAATCAAAATGTAACGGTGAACGACAATACAGACAATAAGCCATCATTTTATGGCAAACTTGGATTTGACAAGCAACTTAATGAAGACTTCAGAGTGCGGTTAACAGGTTCCTGGTATATCAATAATGGTACATCAACTGGAACCTGGTTATATGGTGGTGACAGGGCAGGGACCAGGTATTATAATGTATTGTACACATTACCTGATGCCAATGGAGTTGCTGAAGGAGGTCCAAGAGATGGAAGGTTCAATGCCAGATTCACAAAACTTACCGCCTTACAGATCAATCCATTCATCAAATTCAAGGGACTGGAATTCTTCGGGATATATGAGTTGGCCAATGGCAACAATGAATTTACCCAGCCCCAATCAGATACTGAAGGGGGCTTCACACAGCTTGCCGCTGAACTTCTTTATCGGTTTGGTACAAATGAAAAGTTCTACATAGGTGGAAGGTACAATACAGTAAATGGCAAGATGAGAGAAAGTGCCACTGAAAACCTGGATATCAGCAGACTCAATCTTGGTGGCGGTTGGTTTATTTCCAAAAATGTCCTGACCAAATTGGAATATGTGAAGCAAAGCTATAATGGCGAGGCATGGACTGGCAGATTTGCCGGAGCTGAATTTAGCGGAGTGATTGTGGAAGCTGTTATCAGCTTTTGATTGTCCAATGATCATGGAGTCGGACATGTAGTCCGGCTCCATAGATTTTTAACCAGGTCAATAATGAATTGGTTACAGTACAGTAAGGAGATACTCAGGAAAGTAAGCTTTGACAGCCAACTTCTAAAGAAAGAATTCAAAAAAGCACTAAGGATGCTTAACCGGAAGGATGGCATTTCTCTGAAACGATGGTTTAAAGAGAAATTTGGAAAAACACACGATGCATCAATTGACAGAAAAAATCAATTACCATGATCATTACTAAATCAACGGGATTACAGGAGCCTTTCAATAAAGGAAAGTTAAAACAATCTCTTTTACGGTCAGGGGCAAATGCTGAACAAGCTGATGAAATTGTTGCAAAAGTAACTTCGGCATTCTGGTGGATGGAATGTCTACCCGGAAGATTTATAAGAAAGCGTTTCAACTGCTGAAGAATGTGCCAGGCCCGGTTGCGGCAAGGTATAAGCTCAAACATGCCATTATGGAATTGGGGCCTTCGGGTTTCCCCTTCGAGCAATTTGTAGCTGAGCTTCTCAATTACAGTGGTTATACTACCCGTGTCGGTATCATTGTTCAAGGGCATTGCGTAAAGCACGAGATAGATGTGATTGCCGAAAAAGACGAACATCACTTTATGATTGAATGTAAATTCCACAACCGTCAGGGCTATTCCTCCGATGTTAAAATTCCACTTTACATTCAGTCAAGATTTTTGGATGTGGAAAAACAATGGAAAAAGTTGGATGGTCATGCTGAAAAATTTCATCAAGGCTGGGTGGTAACCAATACCCGTTTTTCAGAAGATGCTACTCAGTTCGGACGATGTATGGGGATGAACCTTATTGGTTGGGATCATCCGAAAAATGGGGGATTGAAAGATTGGGTTGACCGTTCCGGTCTTCACCCAGTAACCTGTCTTACCACACTTACCCAAAAAGAGAAACAACAATTATTAGATAGAAAAATAGTGCTATGTAAAACCATTCACCACAATCACACTGTATTGAAAAGTATAGGCATCGGTTCACCAAGATTAGAAAAGGTAATGGATGAATGTTCAGCATTATGTGAGACTTTTTCGGAAAAAATAATCATTAAAAACAACAGAAATGAGTAACAATACAATCAAAATCCAATTTCTCGGAGCAGCCGGAACAGTAACCGGCTCTAAATATCTTATTACTGCATTCGGAAAGAACATCCTTATTGATTGTGGACTTTTTCAAGGTTTGAAAGAATTACGGCTTTTGAATTGGGAACCATTGAGTTTTCCACCCGCCCAGATTGATGTTGTTTTACTTACCCATGCACACCTTGACCATACAGGCTACCTTCCCCGATTGGTTAAAGAGGGTTTTACCGGAAATATCATTGGCACATCGCCCACATTGCAGGTTGCCGAAATAATTTTAAAAGACAGTGCAAAAATTCAGGAAGAAGATGCTGTCCGGGCAAACAAGCATAAATATTCAAGACATAAACCAGCCCTGCCTTTATATGGTCTTGATGATGTAGAGGCAACATTGCCTTTAATGAAATCAAAGCCATTAAATGAATGGTTTCACATCAATGAAAATATACGTTATCGTTTTCGGTATAACGGTCATATTATTGGCGCAACTTTTATAGAGCTTCAGATAGGCGATAAGTTATTGGTTTTTTCAGGTGATATAGGTAGAGAAATTGACCCCTTGTTATTTCCACCCGAAAAACCTGAACATGCCGATATTCTTTTTATTGAAGCTACTTACGGTAACCGTCTGCACCCAAATCGTCAGGCAATTGATGCGTTACAGGAATTAATCAACCGATGCACCAATAGAAACGGAACCATCATTATCCCAAGTTTTTCTGTTGAGCGCACTCAACTGCTCATGTATCTTTTTTGGCAATTAAAAAAGTCAGGAAGAATGAAAGACATTCCCATTTATATGGATAGTCCCATGGGAAGAAATGTGTTGGAAGTATTTCATAAAAACACTTCATGGCATAAACTTTCAATTGAGGAGTGTTCCGAAATGTGCAGTGAGATTAGAAGAATTAAAACAATGGATGAAACCCATGCGCTTGCTGCCGATAGTTCACCGAAAATAATTATTGCCGGAAGCGGTATGGCGGCAGGCGGCAGGGTGCTTACCTATTTTACAAAGTATCTCAGTGATGAAAATGCTACCATACTGTTGGTTGGTTTTCAGGCGGAAGGCACGAGAGGGAGAGCATTACTGGAAGGAGCAAAAGAAATCAAACTCTACGGTAAATATTTTCAGGTAAAGGCAACGATTGAAAACATCGAGGGCTTATCAGGTCATGCAGACCAAAACGGATTGATTGACTGGATGAGTAAATTAAAATCCATGCCCGAAAAAATATTTATAGTTCATAGTGAGAAAGATGGGGCGGAAGGTTTGCAGAAAAAAGTAAAAGAAATCTATAAATGGGATTGTGCAATTCCATCCCTAAACGAATTAATTAACCTCCAAATAAAAAACACATGAAAACAAAAACATTATCCATGTATGCTTAATGCTGATAACAACATCAGTTTATTCTCAGAAAGACAGCAGTGGCATCTACTTCACTTCAGATGATTTTACAAATCACCGCCTCAGTTATGTAATAAACTGTAAAACACAAAATTTCAGCCGACCTGATTTTTCGGGACAAAATAATTTCCGTAAAGCACAACGATACAGTTTATACTTTTCAAAAAGATAGTGTTTTTGCTGCCAGATATTGTGATAATTCGATTGTTCGTTTTTCAAACAACCAGCAATACCCACTGTTAAACCCTGCGGAAGCTATACTCTTATATAAAGTGGTAAGCGGTTCAGGGATTAAGGGAAGTCCTATTGTTACCAAGTATTATTTCAGCAATGGGGCTAAAGACAGCATTCGGGAACTCACGCTGAATAACATTAAAAAATCATTTCCAGACAATCATAAGTTTCATAATCTTTTGGATATGCAATTCAAAAGCGATGATGAATTGATTGAGTATGACCGGTTTCATAAATGCTATAAAATAAATCAAATCCTTAAATCCTCACTTGAATAATGAAGCACACAAAGAAATCATCACGAATTGGAATGTGATTACAGGATGTCCCTGCACAGGAAAAACAACGGTAGTAAACCTGCTTGCCAAAAGAGGTTACAAAACCACCATTGAACATGCACGGAATTACATTGATACCCAAAATATAAAAGGGCGCACAGTTGAAGAAATACGAGAAAACAAAAAAGAATTTCAATTAGGTGTGCTGAATATGCAGATTGAAGAAGAAGGAACTTTAGATGTAAACGAAATGGTGTTTTTAGACCGTGCCTTGCCCGATGCTATGGCTTATTATCAGTTCTTGGGTTTGGAGTATGACGAGCGACTGGTGGCACAGTGCAATAAGTATTGCTACAAGCATGTATTTATATTAGACCGATTGCCCCTTACAAATGACTACGCACGGTTAGAGGACGAAGCGGAACAAATACGCATACATAATCTCATCATCGCGGTTTACCAGTCTTTTCCCTGCCCTATTGTTCATATTCCAGTATTGCCTCCTAAAGAAAGAGTAGATTTTATCCTCAAACACCTTTAACCTAAACCCAATGAATAAAATTAGCAAACGCAGGTTACAAAATTTAGATGGTCCAAAATGAAAACGAAAGAAGACATAATGGAAAAATCTTCAAATTCTACAGGTCAGGTACACTGGCACAGCTTGCCTGTGGATGAAATTTACAGGAGATTGGATACCTCTCCAGAAGGACTGACAGATAAGTCCGCAGAAGAAAGAAGCTTGAAATACGGATGGAATAAACTACCTGAAAAATCTGGTGTCAATCCGGTAATGAAATTCCTGAAGCACTTTGATAATTTGCTGATTTACATATTGCTGATTGCTGCTGTCATTACAGCCTTAATGGGCAACTGGCTAGTCACAGGAGTCATTTTTGGCGTTGAGCTAATCAATGCTGTGATCGGATATATTCAGGAAAACAAAGCCGAACGTGCTATTCGGGGAATAAGTAATATGTTGCCGGGACACGCAAAAGTAATCCGTTCTAGTCAAACGAAATCTATACTTGCAGAAAGCCTTGTGCCGGGCGACATTGTGCTGCTTAAAGCGGGTGACAAAATTCCGGCAGACATAAGGCTTACAGAAGCAACCAACATGAAGATTGAAGAAGCTGTCTTAATTATGAGTCTCTACCTGTGAATAAAACCACAGAGGTATTTCCCGAAGAATCGCTTCCTGCTGACAGGAAATGTATGGCCTATTCGGGAACGCTGGTTACAAACGGAATAGGTACAGGTATTGTGGTCTGCACTGGGGTTCATACTCAAATCGGGCAGATCAGCAAAATGATGGAGAATGTGCAAACCCTTAGCACCCCTTTAATGAGAAAATTTGACCGCTTCGGTAAAATGCTCGCTATCGCAATTATTTTCCTTTCCGCAATATTTTTTATGTTGGGCTATTTTATTCAGGGTTATGCACTGAATGAACTGTTTCTGATAGTGGTTGGTATAGCTGTTTCACTCATACCGGAAGGATTGCCTGTACTAATGACGATAACCCTGGCAAAAGGCGTACTAAAAATGGCCAAGCAAAATGCCATCATCCGAAAACTTCCTTCAGTGGAGACGCTTGGAGAAGTTACGGTGATATGCTCTGATAAAACAGGTACCCTTACCAAGAATGAAATGACAGTTACCGATGTTTTATTGGCCAATAAACAATACACGGTCACGGGAGTGGGATATTCCCCTGTAGGAGAGATTTTCGACAATGGGAAAAAAGTAGCAATGGGTGAATCTGATGGATTCGATGAACTCCTTCAGGGTGTTGCCCTTTGTAGTAATTCGGAAGCCAACAAATCCGGGGATGAGTGGTCAATAATCGGAGATCCAACTGAATCAGCCCTTTTGTCACTTGCTCTCAAGGGTGGCTACTATGGATTTAAAAACAACAAACGGTTGGATATAATACCGTTTGACTCGTCCCAAAAGTTTATGGCGGTTTTAATTCCGGGTGAGCATTTCAATACCATTTATTTAAAGGGTGCCCTGAAAAGGTTCTGGAAATGTCTGTATTCCACGGCAGTATCGGTCAAAGCGATACCAACTCTCCTGAATGGTGGAAGGAGCAACTTTCATCCTTGGCTTCGGAAGGAAAAAGAATCATAGCAACAGCAAGTAAAAAAGTACCTTTAGATTATAAGAATATTCTATTGAGCGATGTTTTTAATATGGATTTTTTGGGGATAGTGGCTATGATTGACCCTCCTCGACAGGAAGCCATCAAGGCAATTGAACAATGTCATCAGGCAGGGGTAGAAGTCAAAATGATAACCGGAGACCACACCCTTACCGCCAAAGCTATTGGGGAAAGCCTGAACATTGTTAAAGAAGATAATGTAATAAGTGGACCGGAACTTGAAAAACTAAGCGATATAGAATTAGAGGCTGTGGCAAAAAAATACCAGGTATTTGCCCGCACAACGCCTGAACACAAGCTCAGACTTGTAAAGGCACTCCAAAGTAACGGACAAATAGTAGCTATGACGGGTGATGGTGTCAATGATGCCCCCGCACTTAAAAGAGCCGATGTTGGAATTGCTATGGGGATCAAAGGAACAGATGTAACCAAGGATTCCGCAGAAATGATCTTAGCGGATGATAATTTTGCAACTATAGCCAAAGCAGTATTTGAAGGACGTTCCATCTACGACAATCTTAAAAAATCCATCTTGTTTGTCCTGCCAACTAACGGTGCAGAGGGTTTTGTTATGATGGCATCTGTCCTTATAGGAGGACATATGCCCATTACCCCACTCCAAATTTTATGGATTAATTTAGTTACTGCCGTTACACTTGGGTTTGCACTGGCATTTGAACCCGGGGAGCCCAATGTGACAACCCGTCCTCCCCGTAAACCCAATGAACCGATTTTGGACGGATTCCTTATCTGGCGTATAGGGTTTGTTTCAGTTTTATTGGGATCGATCACTCTAATGGTTCACCATTTTTTGATTCAGTTTGGTGCCGATTATGGCCACGCAAGGTCAGCTGCAGTAAACACCCTTGTAGCAGGAGAAGTATTTTATCTCCTTAACTGTCGCTATTTGAGAGAACCAGTGCTGGGTAAAGGTTTCTTCAGTAACCCTAAAGTATTTTATGCAATTAGCTCTGTGGTGCTGATTCAGCTATTCTTTACTTACACTCCATTTATGAACATTTTATTCGATACCACGCCATTGCATACAAGAGAATTAACCTGGATACTGGCGGCAGGTCTTTTGTTTTTCATAATCGTTGAAATTGAAAAGATGATAACAAAAAAGATATTTGACAATGATTCGGAAAAAGGAGGATATTTTAATCCTTTTAAAAAAATTGTTCCTATAAGGAAATCCGAAAACGGAACAATGAAATCTTTGTGGTCTAACCCCTCAAGGAGCAACTTCATGTAAAAAACCTTCAGCCAATACAAATATTTGAGTAAAAATTTCTATCCTTTTCAAATATAATTTGTAATTTTGACCATTGCAACGTTTTAGAAAAATATCGGCCATTATGCTTTCAGCCTTGGTGCTGCTCAGTTCCATGAGCTTCACCTTTGGCATGCATTTCTGTATGGGCCAGCTAGAGAGCATTGCACTTTTTTCTGGGGTTGAGCCCTGCGAAATGGCCACACAGAAATCACCTTGTGCCACGAATAAGCATGATCCGGATTGTGAACACCAGCAAGTAACTAAGAAAGGGTGCTGTGAAGACCAGACTGTTGTAATTGAGGGTCATGAAGATCTTACGCAAGTGACCAAAGTTGCAGTTCCTGGAGTTCGATACGCTTTTTCTTCAACTCCACATCCTTTTCCATCGCCTGCTGCAACATGGACTCAAGTTCATGCTTACTCAAGGAATTCAGGGTATAGACCTGACACCTGGAAAGCAGGGCGGCATTGACTTCAAAGGATGGGTTTTCGGTGGTGGCTCCGATCAGGCGGATGACACCTTTTTCTACAGCCCCCAAGAGCGCGTCCTGCTGGGATTTGTTGAAGCGGTGGATTTCATCGATGAAGAGTACGGCTCCCCTTTGGTACTTGGCTTTATCGATGACTTCCCTGATATCCTTGACTCCTGAACTTATGGCACTCAGGGTGTAGAAAGGAACTTTGATCTCATTGGCAATGATGTTGGCGATGGTAGTTTTACCCACCCCGGGAGGTCCCCAAAAGATCAGGGAAGGCACATTCCCTGACTTGATGGCTTTGTACAAAAATGCCGTTGGGGCCGTCAGGTGTTCCTGTCCTATCAGCTCTTCCAATCGGGAAGGCCGCATACGTTCTGCCAAAGGGGTGCTGTCGATCATTTGTCCTGGAAATTTTGAAGATGCAAATTAGTAATAAGACGGTAATTGGAAAGACTATCCATAAAATTAGAAAACAGCAAGCTACTAATTTGTACAGCTTTTTGTACAATAAGTCAAATTGCTTAAATTTGTAAAAAAGAACAATCATGGAAATCACAACTTACTCAAATTTCAGGCAACATCTCAAAAGCTTTTTGGATAAAGTATTCCATGACAGGTCTCCACTTTTTGTTACAAGGGCCAATGGCGAAGACGTAGTGGTAATGTCCAAGACGGACTATGAGAGCATGCAGGAAACATTTTATTTGTTAAAGAGCCCTAAAAACGCTGAGCGACTTTTGAGAGGAATAGAAGAATTTGAAAAAGGCTTGGGAGAAGAAAAAAATCTTTTTGAATAATAAGTATCTCTTTCACCATGAAAATCATTTTTTTAAGCACCGGATGGGAAGATTATCTTTTTTGGCAACAGCATGACAGAAAAACCCTCAAAAAAATCAATGAGTTGATCAAAGAATCCATAAGAACACCATTTGAGGGGACAGGAAAACCAGAACCCCACAAACATAACCTTTCAGGTTGGTGGTCACGAAGGATCAATCTAGAACACAGGTTGGTTTATAGAGTCGAGCATGACTCAATTTATATCCTTCAATGCCGGTATCACTATTAGGAAGTATGATTTGAAATCTGCATAAACAAAATATAAACACTATGTGAAAGCCTTATGCTACAAGGTTGATTAGATATTCATGGATATTGATTTTGAGACTAATATCCAATATCATGAAATAAATATCAACCAATATCAACTATACATTTTTCGAGGCCTATCCCGAATCGCTAAAGCTCTCGGGATCTGCGCTACGCTCCGATTTCTACTATATC
The DNA here is from genome assembly GCF_019443765.1 of Algoriphagus sp. NBT04N3. Taxonomy (NCBI): domain Bacteria; kingdom Pseudomonadati; phylum Bacteroidota; class Cytophagia; order Cytophagales; family Cyclobacteriaceae; genus Algoriphagus; species Algoriphagus sp. NBT04N3. Next base: position 2,521,145 of record NZ_CP048415.1, on the reverse strand, counting down.
TCCTTTATCCTCTCCCCGAATAACTCTAGCATTTCATCATTGAAATCCAGATGCGTCACAAAACGGACCTGGTCTTTGCCGAACTTCACGGCTTTGATGCCTTTGTCGGCCAGTTTGGAAAGAAAATCTTCCGGACTGATGCCCTGCAATCTCGCAATCACGATATTGGTCATCACTGGAAAAACCTCTGATACGAGGTGATGCTTTTCCAACATTTGACCAATGACCTTCGACCTGGCATGGTCTTCAGTCAGACGATCCACATGATGGTCAAGGGCATAGATAGCAGCTGCAGCTAAGTAACCAGCCTGTCTCATTCCTCCTCCAAAGGACTTCCTGATTTTTCTTGCCCTCTTGATATCGGCTTTTGTCCCTAACAGCACTGATCCAATCGGACAGCCTAAACCTTTGCTCAGACAGATGGAAATGGTGTCAAACTGGACACCCCAGTCTTTGGGGCTTTCACCGGTCACCACCAAGGAGTTGAACAGCCTGGCGCCATCCAAGTGGAGTTTGATCCCATGTTGATCACAAAGGGTTTTGATCGGCTTCACTTCCTCCAAGGTATAAATACTTCCCCCTCCCTTATTCATCGTATTTTCCAGAGATACAAGTGATGTCTCACAGGCATGCACATCATCGGGACTGATATTGTCAGCCACATCCTGGGCAGTAATCTTTCCATACACCCCCTCCAAAAGTTTAACAGATGCATGGGCATTGGCCATGATACCTCCAGCCTCATAGAGGTAAATATGGGAATACTTGTGGCAGATAACTTCCTTTTGCGGGCCGGTATGCAACTTGACCGCTATCTGATTGGTCATGGTGCCAGAGGGGCAGAAAAGCCCGGCCTCCATCCCGAACATTTCCGCCAACTTTTGTTCTAAAGCATTGACGGTTGGGTCTTCTCCAAAGACATCATCGCCCACTTGGGCAGACCACATGGCCTCCAACATGCCCTTGGTAGGCTTGGTCACGGTATCTGAACGTAGATCGATTATCATATTTTTTAAGAGATTAGATGCGAGAAGCGAGATGCTAGACTTTTCCGCAAATGGTAAATATAAAGACTAAAAATCTTAGACATAAGACATAAGATGCAAGATTTGAGATCTGGAGCTTCCCGTCGACCGCCATTCGAAACCACACTTAAACCTGATCTCTCGCTTTCCATCTTCCTTTATCCTTAATTATTTCCGAAATCACACTTTCGAAATCCGGCTTTTCCACGCGCTGCAACCTGGCCCCTCGCTAAAAAGCTTTACTAAAGCTTTTATTTACGCTCGGTCCTCTTTTACCTTGGCTCTTAATGAATCCCTCAACTCCTTAATTGTTCAAAATCTTATGTCATAAGTCTTGTGTCTAGCATCTAAGTTCTTGCTTCTTACCTAAAATACTTCAACTTAGAACTATTCCCGGGAATCAAGTCCGCAATGGCCTCTGCAGCCTCGATTGGCCTGTCAGTTGCCAGGATATCAGCGCCCTTCTCAACAAACTCCGCATAGATTTGGTCCCCACGGGCAATGGCACTGCGGTCCAGGTTGCCCAAAACCCCAAGAATAGTGAAAACACCTTTCTCATGGAGCAATTCATTGAATTCCTTCGGACGCTCGGAAGTGCCGGTAAAGGCAATCCAACGGTCCACTGGGATACCCGACTCCTCAAACCGCTGAAGTTCTTCCTCATTTCTGATAGTCACGGACAACATCAGTTCCGGGTGCAATCTGTGCATTTTCTTTGCTGCCTCTACACTGTAGGTTATCACCGCAGCGTAGGGTTCGGCATTATACTTCTTGATAACATCCACGACCATTTCAAAAGGAACTTCTCTTTTGATATCCACAGTGAATAAGGTTTTTCCTTTTCCCCATGCCAATGCTTCCTCAAAAGTAGGTATGCGGAAATTTGTCTGATGGCCTTCTTTATCCACCAGGAATAATTCCCTGATTTCTTCAAAAGTATGATCAATTACCTTCCCTTTACCTGTTGTGGTTCGGTCCAAGGTATTGTCATGCATCAAAACCAAAACCGAATCTTTGGTCAGCGCTACATCAAATTCGATGATGGAAGGCGTATGTTTTAAAGTGTTTTCAAAAGCCTCTATGGAGTTTTCGGGATAACCCGGATAAGGTCCTCCCCTGTGGGCAGAAACCATCGGAATCCTATCGGAAGTCCAAGCGTAGAAGTCCCTGGCCTCTTCTACCCTGGAAAGCACTATCTTATGCAGATCATTTGAAGCAACAGCTGTTTTTTGACTGTCTGAGGCCTCTTTTTTACAGGAAAAAAGAAGCAACAAGATCAATAGTCCATAAATCTTAGTCTTCATTTTTATCTTTTTTAAACCAAAATCTGGAAGAGCGTTTTTGAAACAATTCTTCCATGTCCTGAATTTCCAAATTTAAGGCTTTGGTTGATATCAATATTTCAATCAATGAAATCCCCAAAGAAACCAATAAGGCCAGCATGCTCCCAATAAAAACATAATTGGCTGCCTCCTGGGCTTCAATGAAAATCAGGTACATACAAACCACACAAAGCAAAAAGCTCAATACCCCACAGAGCTGCATGTACTTGATCAAGCTCAATCGTCTTTTCAGGTTGTGAATTTGCTCAATGATGATGTTTTCTTCAGGGTTTTCCAGGTATTTTTTATGAAGCCCCCGTATCAGATTGGCAATGGCCAAAAACCGGTTAGTAAAAGCCAGCATCATCAAGGTAATGGCCGAAAAAAGCAATGCAGGTGTGGAGAGTTGGAGTTCCATAAATAAGGTCAATGTAAAGCTATGAAATATATACAACTAGCACTAATCTCTACAATTCTGAATTGAATCTAGAAAATTTTTACTAATTAAGAATGGTGAAGAATCACTTTCGAATGATTAGTTTGAGCATGAATTGCCTATTCAGCAGCAACAATTATACAACTTAAAATGTGTAAGACTAAACCTAAGATTGATTTCCGTATTATCAACTTTGTAATGATGTGGGTTGTTATACTTTTGGGAGCCTGCAATCATAAATCAGGTCATACTGCCATCAGCCATACTAAAGAAGGACTCAAAACGATCACTGATATGCGGAATGTTTCGGTGGATGTTCCCATTTCACCTGAACGGATCATTACCGTAAGTGATGGGATGCTAGAATCCGTATTGTGGGCCTTTGGAAAGTTAGATAAAGTAATTGCCCTAGGTTCAAGATGCGTGCAGCATAATTTTTCCTACGATATTCCCGGTAAGAACAAAACTTACAGGTACACAGATGGAATGAATCCTATCCGCGTGCTTTATCCGGAAACTGCACAATTGCCTTTAATAGCCAGTTCTGGATTACCACTGCAGTTAGAGCAGATGGTAGCCTTACAACCAGACCTTGTAGTTCTCAGAGAAGGAAGTTGCACCCTCAACAATTTGGATGACCCTAAAAGCCAACAGGCCTTATCCATGTTGAAGTCAATGGGTATTCCAGTAGTGGTTTTAAAGGGCACCACCTCCTACGACCCGCCAAATTTGGATATGTTGAACCAGGAAATCCTGCTACTAGGGATGTTGTTTGATAAAACAGAAGAAGCGCAGCAATTGGTGACTTATTTAAATGAAACCATTCAATTTATCAAAAACCGAACCTTTGACCTCCAAGAACATGAAAAGCCTAAAGTCCTTATGCTGGGACTATCTCCAGTAGCAAGGGAAGGTGGGAGTGCAGGTGTCACTAGAGGAACTGATACTATTGAAGGATATTTTATAGAAACAGTTATAAATGCCAATAATGCCATTCAGGGTAGAGGTGGAAGGTCATCCTCATTGATGCTTAGCGAAGAGCAGATCTTGGCTCTTGACCCTGATGTTATAATTTTACATACGGCTTCAGGTTATCATCCACCTGAGGAAATCTATGAAGCACCCTACTATTCCCGATTACAAAACCTTCGGGCCGTTAAAGAAAAAAAAGTCATCGCATTACCTTGGACACCTTGCAATTGCTCCAAAAGACTGGAATACCCCATAGAGGTAATGATGATTGCCAAAAGTGCTTATCCGGAAGCTTTTACAGACATTCAAATTCATGAATGGGTTTTAGACTTTTATCAAAAAACTTACCATATAGATCGGGAAATGGCTATCAAGCTAAGAAGCGCTCAATGGTTAGATTGGACAATTGATTATTTTTAAAACCATGCATAAGGTATTTGTTTCCAAAAAACATTACACTAGAAAGAAGCCACTTCTTCTAATTCTGGGGATTTTCGTGATCTTGACAGCCTTGATTTCTCTGAGTATTGGCCCATATGACTTATCAATAAAGGAGGTATTAAATGGGATCTTTCAGACCAAAAGTCTTCCGCTTCCTGCCACGGAAAGAGGGGTTTTGGCAAGGTTAATCATCTGGGAAATTCGAATGCCAAGAATCATATTGGCAGTTTTGGTTGGCAGTGCCTTATCCATTTCCGGAAACATCTTCCAATCTTGTTTTAGGAATCCTTTGGTGGAGCCTTATATCCTTGGAGTGTCCAGTGGTGCGGCTTTCGGGGCTTCGATGGCCATCGTTTTTCCTGCCATGTTTTTTTCTATTCCATTATCCGCCTTTCTTTTTGCCGGATTGACAGTCTTACTGACCTTGTCCCTGGGAGTTGTCAGGGGACAGATTCAAACATTATCCTTAATCTTAGCAGGGGTGGTCATAGGTTCTTTCTTTTCATCCCTAGTTTCTATTTTAAAATATTTATCCAACGATGCCGCTCTAAGAGAAATAGTATTTTGGCTTTTAGGAGGATTCTACCACAGCGGTTGGAATGAAATCTATCTTTTAGCTCCAATAATCATTCCTGTATCCGGACTCGTTTGGTTGTTAGGATGGAAGTTGAATGTGATTTCGATTGGAGATGAAGAAGCCAAGAGCTTAGGTGTGGACCCGAAAAAAAATAAGATTATCCTGATCCTGTGTGCTACAGTTTTAACATCCCTTTCGGTGGCCTACGTAGGCATTATAGCCTGGGTAGGATTGATGGTTCCCCATGCAGCAAGAATGATCATTGGGCCTGATAACCGTTATGTAATTCCATTATCCGCTTTAATTGGAACCTTATTCTTACTTTTTTGTGATACCCTTGCCAGAAATATGGCCACTGGAGAAATCCCGATTGGTATTCTTACTTCAATCTTAGGTGCTCCTTATCTGATTTATTTACTAAGAACGAAAACCGTATAACATGTTGCTGCAAGTAGATCAATTAAGTTTTCAGTATGATACCAAACCTGTTTTTCAGGATGTCAGTTTTGCTTTGAAAGCCGGGGAGCTATGTGCTATTTTGGGTATTAATGGAAGTGGAAAGTCCACACTCTTTAAGTGTATTATGGGCTTTATACATGCAAAAAGGGGGAGCATTTCTTTTGATGGAATCAATGCCAAACGACATAAAATCATCGAAATCGCCAAAAAAGTAGCTTATGTCCCTCAAGATCATCCCATTACTTTCCCTTACTTGGTCAGAGAAATGGTTCTCATGGGAAGAACTTCACGCATCGCTAATTTTTTTAAAATATCAGATGAGCAATACTTCAAAGTAGAAGAGGCATTACAAGCACTTTCTTTAGTGGATTTAGCGGATAAACCCTTTAATCAGCTAAGTGGTGGACAGCGGCAAATGGTTTTAATCGCACGGGCACTGGCCCAGGAGACCAAATTGATGTTATTGGATGAACCCACTTCCTCGTTGGATTTTAAAAATCAATTGCTGATTTGGCGTACATTGTTACAATTGAAGAAGGAGGGAAAATCAGTCCTGGTCTGCACCCATGATCCCAATCATGTACTTTGGTTTTGTGACCGCGTACTCATTTTGGACAATAAGAAGTTGATTGCTGACGGTCCACCAAAAGAAGTGATGACAGAGCAGTTACTACAGCAGGTTTATGGTACCATGTGTACCTTGGAAGCTGTTGCAAACAAAAAGATGGTCCTTCCTCGAATGAGTTAGTTGGGTTGATTTTGTTACACCATAAATTAAATGCCTGAATTCCACTAACTTTCCCCTTCTTCTGCAATAATATTTTTAAGTTGGTTCAATTTTTCTTGATGTTGCTGGGCCTCACGCATAAATTCTTCACCTGCGTGGATGTCCATCAATTCATCGATCCGCATTTGCATCTCATGAAGCCTGCCGGGATTGTTTTCATCAGAAGAATTATCGGCATACCATGAAGCTTCTAAGTAATTCAATAAAGTAATACTTCTTTCAATCGGAAAATTTTCCGCATCCCTGACAGCCAAAGCCTCTTGAAAATAGCTAAGTGCTTTTACAAAGTTATCTGACCTTACAGCTTGTGGGTATTTCATCAAAGCGTTCCCATAATGGGTACAGACTCTGGCATAATCGTAAGGGAATTCTTCTTTGGTAAAAATGGTCAAGGCCTCTGCAAAGCACGAAGCTGAAACTGCCGCCCAAACACTTTTCTTTTTCGCTTCATCAGGGATTTCTGAATAAATGATCCCTAAGCTTTCTTGAATCTCTGCATAGGCCAAGGGGAAATATTCCTTCGTAAAAAACCTACTGGCCTGTTGATAGGCTTCCATAGCCGGTTTAAAAAACTGAGGATTGCCTTTTTGAGACCAAGTGGTTAGCAGTCTTGCCTTTTGCAATAAGGCTTGATGGGCAAATTCTTCCATTCCCTCTTCCTGAAAAAGCTTGATGGCTCTGGTATAGTAGCCCAATGCTTCTGAAAAGCTTTCAGAAAAGCTGGCTATCATCCCAGCGTCCAAAAGACATTGCGCTTCTTCTACTTTAAACCCGTGAATATCATAGTAGGTGACGCATTGCCACAACTTATCTTTTAATACTGTCAAACCTTTCTCATCATAAGGAGGGCTTAACAACTGCGTGGATAGATGGGCCAATGTAGCCTGTATTTTCATTTTTCCTTCTTGGGAAATTTCTGCTGTATGAGTTCTTCTCAATTGTCCCTCCGCTTCAGCAAATCTCCCTTCATCAAACAGATAATTGAAATAATGAAAGGCTGAAAATGCAGCGTATTCCTCAGTTGGGGCAGACATCGTAGCTTCCTGGTAATAATAGTCCACTTTAGAGGCATCTTTTACATGGCCATAATGTCTTACCACGGCATGATTATGCATCAGCCTATAGTCATCAAACTCCTCATAACTCTCTACAGAAATCAGCCGAGGATCTATTTCGCCGCCTTCCATCAAACCGATAATGATTTGAAATTCTGATTTTAGTGTCGGGGAAAATGAAATAAGTTGCAAGGATTTCTCAAATTCTCCCAATCTTATCATGACTAAGGCCAAAAGTGCCTTTTCACTGAATAAAATTTTTTCCGGAAGGAGATAGGGAGGCATTGCATTTTGCCAATCAACAGGCAGGGTAATATACCCTTTATCCACGATAAGATGGTTAGCAGATGCTGAAGGCTTAATGGTCTCAATATCTGCAAATGTGAGCCATTCTTGAATTTTAAAATCGAAATAAACGGCATCTTTTATTTCTTCCCATAAGCCAATGTGACAGAATAACTTGATCATAAAATATGTATTTCTAAAATACCTTCTTTTTCGTCAAAACTATATTTCAGCACCTGATTTTCTTGAGATAAATCAGGATGATCTGCAAAAAACTCTTGTAAGGAAATTGATTTGTCCCCTTTAATATTCTTTTGTTTGACAAATAGCATAATGGGTTTAAACTTTGCCTTAAACGCCTTATTACTTGCCTTTGTCAAAAGAATTTTCCTTTCTTCTGGCATCATCGCCGCATAGGTTTGTCTTTCCTCACCAATCACCTGGTTTGCCAAATCATTTTGGATAATCAGGTGTTGATTTTGGAGTTGAACAGGAGTATCCAGTATTTTGCTTTGCTGTGGAATATTTTGATTGAAATCAAAGGCCCTTTCCATTTTTCTCAAATAGTTCTAAATCTTCAATAATTTTATTGGCCAAGTTGTGCGCAGATCGTTGGATGACTTCTGACATACCAACGCTTAATTTAGTATCTGTGATTGCTATCAAATAAACGGTGATATTGTCTTCAGGAAATTCATCCCTAAAGATTTTTTTGGCGTAGGAGAGCGCTTGGTCCCACTTGAGACTGTGCAGAAAAACCATGGGATCATCTTGTATGGCTGATTGGATCTCCTCAGCAGGCAATTTAAATAGACTTCCGTCTTCGTGGCCAGAATGTATGACACCGTCTATGAGTAAAATCCTATCATGATTTTTAAGCGAAAACAAGACCTCGAAGGCTGAAGTCCCCATATCAATAATGGTCAAGTGCTCATTAACAGGATTCAACTTATCTTTTAATAAGCGAATTACCTCACAACCTACAGCATCATCACTTCTCACAGGGTTACCAAATCCAAGTATGGCAGTTTTTATCATGATTTCTAAAAGAGTAAATAACAGTGGAAATCCCTAAAACTTGACAAATGCCAAGTTATGAAAATAAAAAAGTGGAAGCCTTTCCAGGATTCCACTTTTTAGCTGGGGAAGGCATTATAATTTAAACTTGGTCAATTCTTTTCCACTCTTTCCATCATGGGCATGAACTGTACATACAAGGCAGCTATCAAAGGACCTCGCCACCATACCCACTTCTACGGGATCATGCGGATCTTCGATTTCAGTTCCCTCGAGCGCTGCTTCGATAGGGCCAGGGTTTCCTTTACCATCATTTGGGCCTACATTCCATGTGGTTGGGGCCATCACTTGATAATTTTCAATCACACCATTTTTGATCTCAACCCAATGTGCCAAAGCACCACGGGCCGCTTCAGTTGCTCCCCATCCTTTTCCATCTCTTTCTTCTGGCTTGATGTAGAATTCACCGTCCAGATCTATCTGACTGAGCCATTCATTCAAATATTCATAGATTCTTGGGGCCTCATGAAGCCGGGCCAAAGTTCTTGTAAATACAGAAGGTCCTAATTTATCCATGATATCCAAAAACAAAGGGTCTCTGTTTTGGTGCTCCAAATTATCAGGATTTCCTGCCATAATCACCCTGGATAATGGACCTGCTTCAGCAGCAAACCCCATATATCTCGGAGCTTTAGACCAACTATACTTACCTGAAAAATCAGTATTTTCCAGATTCTGAGAAGGTACCGGTGTCGGAATAGGCTCATCCCAAGGGTGGGCAGGTGGAACTTGTTTGTACCAAGCGTGATCCACATGCTCCTGAATATCCAGATGGTTTAAGCGGTGAAATTTGGATCCATCATAAAATCCTCCAGCTGAAATAACCGCATCATTCCTCCCCTCTATGGTCGGATGATTATATCTATCCTTGTGCAAATAAGTACCATAGGCGATAAATTTGCCTACTCCCTGTCCAAACTTATCTATTCCAAATTCTAGACCGGCTCTGATAAACAGTCCCAAATCACTATTTCTCTGACTTTCATTTTCCTCTACCCAGGCCAACATATCATCCCATGATTTTATTTGTAAATACCTTTCTATAGAGCCGCCTAGGAAGTTTGTCTCCAACCATCTGTTTCTGAAATGATTCAGGATTGCATGTGCTCTTGTGATATCTTTCAAGGTGGGGGCGCACATTACACCTCCTGGAACCATATAAGAGGAATGTGGCCATTGTCCTCCAAAAATAGCATAGACCTCCACCGGCAAAGCAGAGGCAGTTAAGCCAGTTTGAAAGGAAGTACCCACATATGCTGCAAATCTTTTGGTCACTTCTTCATATAGCGGCTTATTCGCAAACTTTTTATTGGCCATATCGGTGGCAAAAATGGCATAAAACCACCTTGGTATACTCTGTAGCGTCTCAGTAGCCTGTCCTATAGCCCTTAACAAAAGGGCATTTGGAGTGAGCTGTGTCTTCCATATGGTATCTAAGGCAGAGGAGGCACAATACAGGTGTGACCCACCACATATCCCACAAATTCTTGGGGTGACTATTAGCCCAGACTGAGGGTCTTTTCCGGCCATGATTTGTTCAAAACCACGGAACATGGCAGCCTGGGTATGTGCTCTTGTCACTACCCCGTTTTCCATATACACTTTTACGTCCAAGTCTCCTTCTACACGTCCGACCGGAGATATATTTAATTCTTTATATGTTGACATTGTTTTGGTTATTTTGAGCTTTCAAATTGAGGTCTTGTTCCTACAATCACCTTATCCAGGGTACCCATCGCTTTTTCAAATCCGGCTCTCGCATAGTACCCTGCTTTGGTATTACCGGCCGGGACTGACTTTGGTAAAAAACCCAAGTATTTCATGGTTTTGAAAACAGAGCCTTTTACAAGATCATTGTGAGGGAAGCCAGGCTCTGTACAGCCTAAGCAAGGATGGTTTGCCCTGGTCTTACTGGATTGGCGGTTCCATAATATACGGTTACAACTAGCACGGGTCATGGGACCTCTACAGCCTACTTCGTAAAATAAGCATCCGCCCCGTTTACCGAACTGACCATCCACTTTTTGGGCAAATGAAATGGCATTTGGACAACCTGTCTGAACAAAATCGGTGAAGAAGGTTTTAGGTCGATGAAACTCATCCAATAAAACGTCCCCTATTCTTCCTGTAGAAATGGCTACTAAAATTTGGGTAATCCAATCAGGGTGCGCGGGGCATCCTGGGATATTGATTACCGGTAATCCTCCTTTGGAAACATAATCAGCACCCAAAAAACCTCCTTTCTCTTTTTTGAGAAATTGCATTCCGGTACTTTCAGAAGGATTTGGCGGCACCGCTGGAATACCTCCCCAAGTTGCGCAGTCACCTATCGCGACCACATAGCCTGAAACTTTGGACAAGTCTTTGATCCAATCCATCATAGGCCTTTCAGCAAAATAATTCATCGTACCGGTTCCGTTTGGCCCTTGTACGATGGAACCTTCATAAACCAGAATATCCAGTTGGGTTTTACCAGCAACGATGCTTTCCAAAAGGTCAGAGACCTGATGGCCTATTTCAAGACCTATAGATGGATGCCAGAGAATATTGACACCAAAATCGGTTACCAATTCCACTACAGTTGGCTCCTCTGCATTTAAAAAAGACATGGTGTTACCACTACATGCCCCTCCTTGCAACCAAAGAACATTTGCCATTTAAGTTGTTGTTTTAGGTTAAATTGTTAAATGAAATTCACTTGATCACAAAACAAAATATTGAAATCAAGCAATGATATCAATTTAAAAATTCTCAATCAAATTAGAAAGCGTTTCCTAATTTTTTTTGAATATTTTTTTCTAATTTTTAGAAAAATTTTTCTAAAAATTAGAAAAATGATAACTGAGAGGGTTTTGAAAGCATACTAATCTTAAATCCTTGGATTTTATCAGTTTATGTAATAAAAAAGAGCTTAGATAAGAATGGGATATATATAAGCCACAAACTCTTCTTCTCCCCTGTCTGTCAGGTAGGGTGTCATTTGACTCCAAACGGCCTCTTTGAAAAGTTTCTCCTCAGCTGGAAGCCCTCTTAATATTCTCTGCGGTAACCAAAAAATTATAGACATCCAGATATTACTGGAAAGTAACTCATTCATTTCATCAGATTGAGGAACAAGGACACCCCGCTGAACATCAAATTCAATCCTGGATTTGACCTGTAATAACATCCGGTTGGAATACTTGTGCCATTTCTCCAGGATATCTGGATAATTTCGCTCTATCTCAAACATGTCCGTAAAGAAAAAGCGGTACTTCATGAAAAAAGCATAGTATTGCTCGAGATTTCTGTCCAGTCCTTGAAAGTTCTCTATAAAAAGATAATCAGACAATATTTCAGAGAACTCACTAAAAATGAAGTCATAGACATGAGAAACTATTGCCTCTTTGTTTTTAAAGTGATAAGCTAAGTTTCCTACGCTTATATCCGCAGCATCCGCTATCTGTTGCAACCTTACATTGGCTACCCCATGTGTGTGCCTTGAATGGTGAATATAGACCAAAAAGATGGTCGTTCCAACGGGTGAAAGTCCCTTAAGCGCGGGAGTCGTTACCCGAAGCCAAGCAAGTGGCAAGGTGGTTTACCGTGAGGTATGCACTGAAGTAAGCCAGACTGCGGTGTCTGTACTGACGAAAAGGAACTCTATACTGAGGCTATGAGGCTGGATGAGGTAGCACATCATGCCGAAGTCCTAAGCTCTGGAAACAGAGATAAGCCAAAATAGTAGATAGAGCAGCGATAGACACAAGGATATTCATCTTACCGAGGGAGGTCTCTGGACGTCTGGAATGTCCAAGAGAAGTCAGCCGAGGTCATAGTAGTTATCGGAAACGAGCTGTAAATACTGCAGAGGTCTCACTGAATAACGAAGGACTGAACATTGAATCGCGTCCTAATTCGGATAGGAATCCCGCACATGCGAGATAGCCTATTCTTAAGCGGACAAGGAGAACAAAGTAATGATAGAAAGAGTACTTCAATCCAAAAACCTTTATAAAGCCTACCGTCAAGTAGTGGGTAATAAAGGCTCATCGGGAGTGGACGGTATGCAGGTGACCGAATTGAAGTCGTTTATCGACCAAGGCAGGACAGCTGTATTAACCGACATCCTGAAAAGGAGGTACGTACCTAAAGCTATCAGAGGGGTTGAAATCCCAAAGAGTAACGGAAAAACCAGATTACTCGGAGTCCCATGCGTAGTGGATAGATGGCTTCAACAGGCAGTTAGCCAGCAATTAGCCACCCGATTCGAATTAACTTTCGAAGAGGAGAGCCACGGTTTTCGACCCGGAAAGAACCTTCACGGAGCAGTAACACAAGCCCTGAAAAACATCAATGATGGCTATCAGGACATTGTGGACATTGACCTGAAAGGTTTCTTTGATGAGGTACAACACTACAAACTGCTTCAGTTAATCTACAATAGGGTAAAATGTCCCACAACTTTGTGGCTGATCCGAAAATGGCTGAGAGCACCAATCCAGATCAATGGAAAACTGCACAAACGCCGAAAGGGTATGCCACAGGGAAGTCCCCTGAGTCCATTGCTGTCCAATATATTATTGGACGAACTGGACAAGTACCTCAAAAGTAAAGGGTTGAAATTCGTGCGCTATGCCGATGACTTCAGTATCTATACTAAGTCCAAAGCATCCGCCCAAAAAGTAGGCAATGAAGTCTATCTGTTTCTGAAGAACAAACTGGATTTGCCTATCAACAAGGAGAAAAGCGGAATCCGAAGACCCTCTGACTTTGAGCTGCTAGGTCATGGCTTCGTGCCAACCTACAAAAAAGGGGAAAAGGGCAAATACCAACTGATAGTGAAGAAGCAAAGCTGGGTAAACCTGAAACGTAAGCTCAAATGGATCACCAAGAAAACCCTGCCATACAGTTTTGAGGAAAGGCTTCAAAATCTCACTGAGGTATGGATGGGATGGGTAAACAATTACCGACTGGCCAGTATTCAGGCCAAGCTCAAACAACTCGACGAGTGGCTGAGGAACCGACTCAGATATTGTATTTGGCACGACTGGAAGAAACCCGAGCGAAAACGTAAAAACCTAATCAGACTTGGAGTGGATCATGACCATGCTTACGCATGGAGCAGGACCAGAAAAGGAGGATGGGCTGTGGCCCAAAGTCCCATACTCGGAACAACAATTACGCTCTCTAGACTGAGAAGAAAAGGTTATCTAGGTATGCTGGACTATTACTCTAAATCAAAGCCTGAGATTCAATGAACCGCCGTATACGAGACCCGTACGTACGGTGGTGTGAGAGGCGCACCGTGGGCCTATGGCTCACGGCCGTCTACTCGATGTGTGCTGTGTAAGCTATGATAAAGATGAGGGCAGGCCCTAGGTGAGGGTTGTTTAGGAACACTCACCAAACCACTTCTATGATGCATCTGCGGTAACAATGATGTGTGAAGCGATAGAAGAAAAGGCTGTTTAAATGGTCAGGTAAGGATAGAAGAGATGAGCGAAAGCGAACCTTCCGATGAAGTGACGAAAAGACCAGTCGTTGTCAAAATCCGGTTTATATCGAGAGGCCGGAGATAAGTATAGAAGGTGCCTAATTTACTGTCTATACGGCAACCGTCATAAAGGGGGCATGACTTCTATTCAGGCTTTATTGTGGAATCGCAGGAAGCCTATATGCTATGCCAAAAGGAAAACACAAGCAGGCAATACCTGTGAGTTGATTACTGATGAGTATATAGGTGACGGATGAAGTCGTAGTAGTGATGAAACTCCTGTAATGGGAGCGGAGCGAAGGGCTTCAATTATGCAGTTTTAATTTAAGAACAACTTAACTAGTTAAGGATGATTTTTAAAGAACAGACAAAGTCGGTACCAATTACCAAAGAGATGGTTTGGGAATCCTACAAGAAGGTAAAAAGTAATGGAGGTAGTGCAGGGATTGACCAGCAGAGCCTGTCGGAATTTGACAGGGTACGTTCCAAAGAACTGTACAAACTCTGGAACAGACTGGCTTCTGGAAGTTACTTTGCACCAGCGATAAAGCGGGTAACAATACCCAAGGCAGGGGGTAAGACCCGTCCTTTGGGAATTCCCACTGTAAGCGACAGGATTGCCCAACAGGTAGTAAAGACGTACCTAGAACCAAGGCTGGAATCAGTATTTGTGGACAATTCCTACGGATACCGCCCGAACAAAAATGCGCACACAGCAATCCAAAGCGTACAACAGAATGTACGTCGATACAGCTGGGTTATAGATTTGGATATACAGGAGTTCTTCGAAAATGTGAACCATGAGCTTTTGTTGAAAGCTTTGGAAAGACACGTTTCAGAGAAATGGGTATTGCTGTACATCAAAAGGTGGCTGGAAGCACCAGTCATACTTGAGGATGGTGCGGTCAAAGTATCCACGGGAAAAGGTACTCCTCAGGGAGGGGTAATCAGCCCGCTTCTTGCCAATCTTTACATGCATTATTGTGTTGATAAATGGCTGGAGAAATTCCATCCATCCGTAATCATGGTTCGGTATGCTGATGACCTTATTATCCATTGCAGTAGCTATCAGGAAGCTGTCAGAACACTTACAGATTTGAAGGATCGTTTAGAAAAATGCGGCTTGAGAGCCCATCCCGAAAAGACGAAAATTGTTTACTGTAAGAAGGAAGGCAGAAATCTGAATGATTACCCTGTACAGTTTGACTTTCTGGGCTTTAGTTTTCAGCCCATGAGAAACAGATTAAGAAATGGGGAAGCTTTCTGCAATTTGATTGTAAGATGAGCCGAAAGTCCAAAGTGCGCATCAACGGAGAACTCCGAAAGCTCAATTTCCATAACAAAACCCAAAGGGGTATTCAGGATCTGGCCATATTGCTAAATCCAAAGATACGAGGGTGGGTTCAATACTATGGGAAGATAAGCCGAAGAAGTCTAAAACCGGTGTTCTATTATCTGCACCATCGATTGATCAGGTGGATTCTGAACAAGTACAAGAGCTTTAAAGGAAGCAAGGTCAAAGCAGTGAAATGGCTTAGACAAGTTACGGTCTCTTATCCAAACCTGTTCTACCATTGGGAACTGGGATACAAGTTAGTCTAACTTGATAGACTATAAACCGACTGCATAATAAGAGCCGTATGAATCGAGAGGTTCACGTACGGTTCTGTGAGAGGTTTAGGGGTGGAATTCCCCTTTACCTACTCGACTCATTAAAAGTGCTTATCGCTGCTTCTAAAATTCTGTCTTTAGTTTTAGACATTTTCCCAGCTGTTAATTATAATCCAAATTTAATAACCCCTCTTTGATCATCAATGTTCCCCGTTGATCTTTTGCTGCTTGTCGCCTAAACAACTGGGACATAATTTCCGCCTTTTTTCTATCTGATTGGACTGTAATGTTTCGGACCAAGAACTTTAAGGGTTGTTTATGATGTGCAAAAACAAGATCTATTCTAAAAGCTCCTCTTCGGTAAATCAACCTGTCTATTACAGCAGTATCTACAAGCCATTCGTTGGATCGCAAGAAATTAAATTCTGTCTCGTTTCCCAATCTATCCTCATACAATGATAATTGATTGATGGAGCGAAGTAACCAATTATACGTTTGAAAATCTAAAACCGGATTTTTTTTCATAGTTCATGTATTATAACCCTATTTTCAAATTCTTCTATTCCTGTATCCGTAAAGTAAGGCCTCAACAAAAACCAAACCATTTCCAGATAGCTACTTTTATCCAATTCTTCTGCACCTGTTACTGCCTGCCTACTGATCCAACTTTCACTGGCCCAAACCAAAAGCGAGGACATTTTTTGTACGAAATCCTGATTCCCTTTTGAGTCCAAAGCCCCCCTTGCTTCATTGAAAACCAACATTCCTTGCAATTGTAGCTCTTGCCAGGTCAAATGTTCCCTGTATTGCTTCGAAATGTTTTCATACAACCTGGTCAAGTCCAGAGCATCTTTGTAAAAGAACACATACCGTTTTTGTAAGTCAAAATTAGAATTGAGAAAACGGTTAAAATCTTCAAAAAGTGGCAAAACACGAAATTCAGACAGTAAAAGCTTTTGTTCTTCCACAAAGTCACTGAATAAGGCATAAAGAATATCATTTTTTGTTCTGAAATGGTAACCAATATTTCCCAAACTAAGCCCACAGACATCTGAAATGTGCTGTAATCTAACATTGACGAAACCATCCCTGTTAAAAAGTTTCAGGGCTACCTCCTTAATTCTTGTTTTGGTATCTTTCCTAGGCATTGTAATCGGGAATTTAGTCTTCAGGCATATGCTTCACACTAGGTTTGACAATCAAACGGCTTTGGCTCGAAGGAAGTCAATCAATAAGTTCAACCCCTGAAATCAACAACTCATTTCCCTGGGTTACCTTATTGGTAGGTTTATTACAAGAACAAACAAACTTATAATTAACCACTTCCGATTCTTTATTACATTCATCGCAATGTACTAAAATAGGCAATACTTCAATACAAAGCTCGCAATCCCTATACTCTTTTCTTTCTGTAGCCACTACCGCTTCAAATGCATTTTGCATCAAAATGGGCTCAACATTGGAAAGTAGCCCAACTTTCATATGGATCTTTTTAATTCTTTTTCTTTCCTTTTCCGGATAGACTGAGTCAAGGGATCCGAAAATATTTTTGACCAATGATATTTCGTGCATGATTAGTTATTAATATTTTTTCTCTTTGCAATTACCTCTCTTATCCTGACAGCGCTTTGATAATCTTCCTTTTCCAGTACCTTTTGTAAGAGGTTCTCCAATTCTTCCATGGTATACGAAGAAAAGGCAGTTCGCTTGCTTTCCCCTACATAAATGTCCATATCTATGCGTTGTTCCTCCAAAAGTTGCTTAGGAATTAAGATCGGGCTATCAAACCTTAAGGCTAAGGCAATAGCATCAGATGTCCTGCTGTCCACGCACAGCTCCTTACGCTCAGCCGTTTTGAAAACAATTTCGCTCTTAAAAATATTATCCTTGATCTCTTTAATCCAAACATATTCCACTTTGGCGTGAAACAAACTCACCACATCGAAAAAAAGGTCATGGGTAAGTGGCCGCTGGGTTTTAATCTGCTCCAAAGCAACCCCAATGGATAAAGCTTCAGCCTCGCCAATAAGCAAAGGAAACCTGTTTTTTTTATCCAAGTCCTCCAAAATCAAAGCGAATTTACCAGGGAAATTCGTACTTGGTGACATGGCAACGATAAAAACTTCCACCAATTCTAAAGTATCCTTCATTTAGCTGTAAGTTTTAATAAATCCACATAGTTCCTCAAGGTCATCAAACGGAGCGATGACATCACCCAAATGGATGAGCTTATAAAGAGCAGGGCCTTCTACCTCAATTACATAGCCATTCTGTGTCTCGATATGCTTCCCATGCTGAGTCAAAACCGGCAGGTTAAATTGCTTCATCATTTCTAACAAGCTCTCTGTCCCATTCATATGTTAACCTTTTTAAGACATTTGTAAATCACACAATACGATCCGATGATTACCTGTATCAGCAATTACTATTTGATTTTTCGCAGGAAACATACTAAAACTGAAAGGCCAGTACAGAGACTTTTCAGTGCCAAATACTGTCTCCCCAAATTCACTGCCCGTATAAAAATCCGGCTTACCAATCAAAGCGTCCGCAGATACACCATGCTCTTTAGGAATTTTTTCAAACCAGAGAATTCTCGAATTCCCTGTATCATTTACAAAAACCCCCTCTTTGTAAAATCCTGCAAAATAACACCAATTCAATGTATTTGGACCTGGTGATAAGCCAAATTGGTTTTGCCCATTGGACTCAAAATTGGGTTGGCCAACAAGACATGTCGCTTGCTGATTTAACGAATCTTTCCAATGATTCCAAAGGAGGACCCTATAGTACTGTGTATCTGTAATGGCCAACTCTCCTTTTGGCCCAAGGGCAACTCCATAAGGCCAAATGGCATTCTCTGGATCATAGCTTCTACTTTCCAAATTTTTTTGGCCAATAACCGCATCTGCCGCTTGCCCTGAACATTCAGGGATTTGATTAAAAACCAGTACCCTTCTATTACCGGTATCAGCCACAAATAATCTTTCATCATGCACAGCTATCCCGTATGGCCAATAAAGAGATTCAGCGGAAGGGTCTGAGTTAACTCCTTTTCTATTGGGTAGGTTACCTTGAAAATCCTCCTGACCCAACACAACATCCGCAGGTTGATGATTTTGCTGAGGAAATTCCTTCCATATCAAAACCCTATGGTTCCATGCATCTGCTACAATTAACTTTTTCCCATCAGTCCATACTGCCGAAGGATATTGAAGGGATTGGGCAGAAGCTTCTCCACCTTCATTTCTACCGGTATTCTTTAAATCAGATTGACCGATAATCAAATCTGGTTTTTGCTTTTCACTCTTGGGAATCTGATGCCAAATGAAAACCCTGTTTTGCCCTGTATCAGACACCAATAGTTTATTGCCATGAACATATACTCCTCTTGGGGCAAGAAATGGACTCTCCGTATCCCCTAAAAAAAACTTACTTTTACCCTCAATTATTGGAATTTCCTTAGCAGGGCTTACGGAAGGAGCAGGAGCTCTTTTCAAGGTAATATTCAGCACTATATTTGGTTCTTTTTTATCCATATCAACAAATTCTCGGCAACTGCTCCCCAACCAACATATTGACAACCCTTCTCCCTCCAATTTGACTATGGAATACCACCTGACCGGGATGTTGGTCGGCAACTTCTCCAATCACTGCTGCATGCAACCCATTTTCCCAACTTTTTAATTTTTGGACCACCTGATCCGCAATAGAAGCCTCTACAAATGCCACAAAAACTCCTTCATTGGCTACATATAGTGGGTCCAAACCCAATAATTCACAAGCTCCTGCGACTGATTCATCTACGGTGATGTCTTTTTGGTGAATGGCAATTCCTTTGGATAGAGACTGGGAGACCTCATTCAAAATGGTGGACAATCCGCCTCTGGTAGCATCCCTTAAAAAGTGAATTCCATTTCCAAAATCTTCCAAAAGCTGCTCTACTATATGATTGAAATGACAGGTATCACTTTCTATATCGGATTCGAATTCCAAGCCCTCCCTCACACTCATGATGGCAATACCGTGCCTTGCAATATCATTGGATATAATCACTTTATCCCCTGTTTTGATTCGGTCAACCGATATAGCTGCTTCTGGATGTACCTTTCCAACACCACTTGTGTTGATAAAAATCTTATCCCCTTTTCCACGCTCTACTACCTTGGTGTCCCCTGTTACTATTTTGACTCCGGCATGATCTGCTGCCTGTTTGATATGCAATAATATTTCCCAAAAATCACTTACCCGTAAACCTTCCTCAATGATAAAAGACAATGAAATAAACGCCGCTTTGGCGCCACACATACAAAGGTCATTCACCGTCCCATTGATCGCCAGTTCCCCAATATTTCCTCCCGGAAAAAATATGGGAGAAACCACATAGCTATCTGTGGTAAATGCCATCTTTCCAGGAGTTACGTCAAAGACAGCCCCGTCATGTTGCTTGTCGAGGTATTCATTGGAAAGGACATCAAAAACCCCCGCATCCAGAAGTTTGTGGGTAAGCATGCCCCCACTACCATGTCCCATAGTGATGATCTCAAAATCTAGCTTGGGCATTGGACAAGATGCCGATAAAATACTTTTATAATCCGACATAAATTAAATTTATTCTGGTTTTAAGTGTCAGGCTTCAGTTAACTGACCGCTGATTTTGGAAAAATGGTAATAAGCAGCACAGGCGCCTTCACTGCTTACCATAGGCGCACCAAGTGGTCTTTCCGGTGTACAACCTTTTCCAAACTGTGGGCATTCATGTGGTTTCTTTATCCCTTTCAAGACCTGACCTGCAATACATTCCGGGTTTTCCTCCACTTTGGGTATTTTGATAGAGAATTTTTTATTGGCATCAAATGCTGCATACTGCTCTTTTACTTGATATCCACTTAAGGGGATATTCCCCACTCCTCTCCATTCCCTATCCGTAATTTCAAAAACCTCCTCAATCACTTTTCTTGCCTCCGGATTGCCCTCCGGCCTGACTACTCTGGCATACTGGTTTTCAAGTTTATGCTCACTTTTTTCTAATTGCTTGACTACCATTAATATCCCATGCAAAATATCTACAGGCTCAAACCCTGTAACGACAATAGGTACTTGGTATTTCTCTACCAGAGGGCCATATTCCCCAATTCCCATAATTGTACATACGTGTCCTGCTGCAAGAAAACCCTGTATATTTACCAAATCATCATTCATCACAGCATCTATAGCTGGAGGCACAAGGACATGAGAAGCCAGAATGGAGTAATTTTCCAATCCCTCCCTGTGGGCATGAAGCACAGAAAGGGCATTGGCAGGCGCAGTGGTCTCAAAGCCCACCGCAAAGAAAACCACCTGTTTATTAGGATTATCCTTGGCCAATTTCACAGCTTCCAAAGGAGAATACAATATCCTTACATCCGCTCCCTTGGACTTGGCTTCCAATAAACTATCTGTAGACCCCGGCACCCTTAACATATCTCCAAAGGAACATAAAATCACCTTTTCTTTAAGCGCCAGATAAACTGCTTTATCTATCAGGTGCATGGGCGTCACACAAACCGGACAACCTGGTCCATGAACCATGGTAATTTCTTTGGGAAGCAATTGGAGCAATCCATTTTTCACAATACTGTGGGTCTGTCCTCCACACACTTCCATGATCATCCAAGGTTTTGTACAGGATTGGCGTATTTCATCTAAATATTTCTTTACCAATTCAGGATTTCTGTATTCCGATAGGTATTTCATTTCGATCAGATTTTGTGGTTAAGTGAGTTTATTGTTTTTAGAGCAAGAAATTTAAAAATCAAGCCTTGCTTATAATATAACCTTAAGCACCATCCGCCGATTGGCTTTTACTTGAATTGATGGAAGGCAGGTCGTTCCTGTCGGTTTGGGTATGTTCGATCAATTCATCAATTTCACCAATCTGCTCTAGGTATTCGAATGATTTCATTGCCTCCTCCTCGTCCACAATACTGATGGCAACGCCAACATGGACAAGCACATAATCCCCAACTTTTGCTTGGGGAACCATTTCAAGGCTGGCCTGCTTTATAATGCCTCCAAATTGGATTTTAGCCATTCTGACCAGACCATCATACATGGTCTCTATACTTTTTATTTTACCGGGAATCGCCAAGCACATAAGATTTTATTTTAAGGTTTTGTGATCTATTTTTTATATGATACCAGGCCATTTGGCCAAGGGATATATTCTCGTCATTGGGTGACAACTGTTCATGGAATAAAAGTTGATATTCATCCCCCAAGTATTGCTGAAGCAAATCAACCAAAAGGGCATTTTGGAAAACTCCTCCTGAAAATCCAATTTTCCTACAAGATGTATTTTGGATGACTTGAGAAATGATGTGAACCAAGGTCAGATGAAATTTGGCAGCAATAAGGCCTGAATCCAAGCCGTTTGACTTATCCTTTATTATTTGAGAAATTAAATCAGCACCCGAAATCTTATCTTTTACAATGGAATCCATAAAATAAGATTGGGTAGCAGCATGACCATTTGCGTCAAAGTAGTTCCTGGCCAATTGTTCCAATAGCATGGCGGCCTCCCCTTCATAGGTGTTGAAATCACAAAGCCCTAAGATGGAAGAGACCGCATCAAAAATCCTCCCCATGCTGTTGGTTTGGGCATGGCCACCTTTATCAAGCATTTTGGTATAAAGTACCCATTCGGTAGTAGAATACTTTTCTTTGAGGAAGTCAAGCGGTTCTCCTGTATGATAATAAAGCACCAAAGCCGAAAGTCGTGGTTCAATGGACATTTTGTCCCCCAGGATATAATCAAAATAGTCAAAAGAACAAACCCGCTCAAATTCTCCTGAATTGAAAACAAAAAATTCTGAGCCCCATAAAGCTTCATCATTTCCAAATCCCAGCCCATCCCAAATCACTCCCAAGATGGGTTCATCAGCATCAAGAGCAGCATGTTCCCAAAGCAAGGCGGCAAAGTGTGCTTCATGATGGGGAACTTCTGTAACATTCACATGAGGGAAATTGCCTGAAAACCTTCTGCTATGGTACAAAGGATGCTTATCCATCAATATTTGCTGAGGTTGGATACCAGTAAGGTCTAAAAACTTGGTCAAAGTGTCCAGGTATCTCTCCTGTGTATCAAAACTGTCCAGGTTTCCTAAGTACTGACTCACATAAACATTATACACATCCCAAAGTGCAAAAGTAGCTTTTAAATCAGCCCCTAATGCTAAAATCGGAAGCTCAGTTTTTATCCTGACCTTATTCCAAAAAGACGGGGCCAAGCCCCTGCTCCTTCTCAGAATTATTTTTTGTTGGGAATTTTCAGCAATGCGCAAAACGCTATCATCTTGAGGGAAATGGATTTCCCTATTGTGATAAATGACGGCATCGGCAATTCCGAGAAGATTTTGTATGGCTTCTTGATCTTTAAATTGCAAGGGGCTTAGGTGAAGGTTACCGCTAGTGGCAATAATCGGTTTGCCAACTTTTCTGGAAATAAGGAACATCAATGGGTCTGCAGGCAAGTAAACACCTAAAAGAGAAAGACCTGGAGCAACCCAAGCTTGAGTGCCATGAAGAGCAGTATATTCCTTCGGTTTGCAAAGCACAATGGGCCGGGCAGCTGACCTTAACAACTCTATTTCTTCATGTGAAACTGTGAAAAAATCTGAAAGCATATTTTCATCATGAACCATCAAGGCTAAGGGTTTTCTGGGCCTCTGCTTTCTTTTTCTGAGTAATTTTACAGCATCCGAATTGGTAGCATCTGTTAGCAATAAAAAGCCTCCTGTTCCCTTTACTGCAAGAATTCCACCTGATTGGATAATAGTTACGGCATGATCTACAAAATCAATGGGCTTAGAAATAGTAGGACCCGTTTCGGGAAAAATCCTCAAATCTATTGGACAATCAGGACATGAATTGGTTTGGGAGTGAAAGCGCCTGTCATGTTCGTCGTGATATTCATCCATACAAGAAGAACACATCTCAAAATTCCCCATGGATGAGCGATGCCTATCATAAGGAATGCCTCTTAGGATAGAATACCTGGGACCGCATTGTGTACAGGAAATAAAAGGATATTGATAGCGCCTGCTATTTGGATTTAACAACTCCGATTGACAGGACATACAAACTCCAAAATCTGGACTGACGTTGGCACTCTTACTCTCACCTTCTTGAGAGGGTAGAATCTGAAAATCCTTGGTAATGTCTCCTATGTTGGAAATTTGCTCAATCTGTAAATTGGAAATTACTGCCAGTGGCGAAAGCTTGGATTGTAATTCTTCCAAAAACTCATCGAGATCAAGTTTTGAACAATAGACTTCTACGGTTACTCCTTTGCTTGTATTGAATACCTTACCGCCCAAGCCCTTTGCTTGAGCAATGCGCGAAACGTGTGGCCTAAACCCCACTCCCTGCACCTGTCCTTCAATATGAACGCTCCAAAATGGCACTAGACAGCAACTGAATCTGATGATTTTTTCTCTTTGATTTTAGCTTTTAGCCAATTACACCAAGCCTCAATGCCCGTTCCGTCCAAAGAAGAAACTTCAATTACCTCGATACTGGGATTAATGGCCCTGGCATCATTGGTGACCGCCTCGACGCTAAATGGGAGATAAGGCAGAAGGTCTGCCTTGGAAACCAACATCATTTCGCTGGTCAAAAACATTTTAGGATACTTTTGAGGCTTATCATCACCTTCTGTGGTGGCAATAAGTGTAACCCTATAATCTTCCCCAAGATCAAAAGAGGCTGGACAAACTAAATTGCCTACATTTTCAACGAAGAGCACATCCAAACCGGAAATATCAAAACTCTTTAGAGCCTGCCACACCATCTGGGCCTCCAAATGGCAAATACCTCCCGTCACAATCTGTAAAGCTCTCCCTCCTACTTCCTTGATGCGGTCTGCATCTCTTTCCGTTTCAAGGTCACCAACAAGAATACCCATGCTTATCTCATCCTTTAATCGTTTGACTGTTTCTTGCATAAGTGTGGTTTTACCGCTTCCAGCAGATGAGGTGATGTTGATCATCAGCACTTTTTTTTCCGCCATCTGATTGCGGATACTCTCTGCCACAAAATCATTGGCCTGAAGCAAATGGATGGTGGTATTGTCACAGGTAATGGTACCCCTGACATTTTTACTGGACTTAGGTACTTTGGTATTGGACATAATGTAATCGTGTTTTTTTCCAATATACCATTAAAAAAACCTTAAGCAGTGATTTAGTAATTTTTTTCTAAAAATCATTTAGGCCTACCAACAGATGCCTTAACTTAAAAAAATGAAGAGGCTGTCTCAGAATAAATTTAAATTCACAGAATAGCCCCAAATGAGCGATAGAGGCCGATTTTCATTAAATCGGCCTCTGTTTTTTTGAATGCTGTTCAAAAATTCTTGTTTTGTGCCATTTCTTTAACTTTTTCATTTTCTATTTCGGTAATGGAAAATCCCTGCCTGTTTGAGTGACCAGAAGGCTTCTTTAAAGCTAACCTGCCTTTAATGCGGTCATTTTGGCGATGTTATGGGCTATTAAATGGAGTCCTGTTTCAATATCTACCTTGTCCAGTCCTCTGAGCATGTAGCGCTTCATTCCTTTGTTCTGCTTAAGGTGTCCGAAAACAGGTTCAACGTCTGTGGCCCTGCGTTTTCTTTTTTCCAGTCCCTGAGGTGAGGTCAGCCTTTTCTTTGCTTCGGATTTATATCTTTCAAGTTTTCTGTTTACCTCAATAGTCTTTTCATCCTTCATGGGTTTGCATGAAGCTGCCAGTGGGCATCCGGCGCACTTTGTTGCTGTATATTTTGCATACTCCTGTCTATATCCTGATGAAGTGGTTCTTATTCTGGTCCCGCTTCTTTCCATTGGCTGTCCGATTGGGCATATGTAAATATCCCTGATATTGTCATAGTGAAGATTGTCAAGCAGTCCACGTTCCCTGTTTTTTCTTCCCTCTTCTCTGAGTTCTTTATGGAAGTAGTTGTACTTCACGTATGCTTTGGTGCCGTTTTTTTCAAGTGCTGAGTAATTTTCTTCACTTCCGTATCCCGCATCTGCGGTAAGTGTCTCCGGATATGTACCGTAAAGATTATAGTACGATTCCAGGTGGGGAATGAGTGTATTGATGTCGTTGGCGTTCTGGTGTATGCTGTAGTTTACCACAAAGTGTCCGTGTGTGCTGAGCTGCAGGTTGTAGCCCGGTTTGAGCTGGCCATTTTTCATATGGTCTTCCTTCATCCTCATGAAAGTAGCATCCTGATCGGTCTTCGAATAACTGTTACGGCCCTGTAAAACCTCTTCTTTCTGTTCGTATTCGGCAAGCTTTTCCGGCCAGTTCTTTCCTGCATACCTGAGTTTCTGCTTTACTTTAGGATCAACTTCCTTGCCCTCAAGCGCTGCGTTGATCTTTTCAACTGTCTCCCGTACTTTCTCCGGACTTGGATTTTCAAACTTCTCTTCAGGCTGTCCGAGCTCATCTTTGGCCACTTTGGAAGCATAATCCCAGAGTTCCTCAAGCTGTCTGCTTATCCGTTCCCTGCTTTTCTTTATGGTTTTCCCCCATACAAAGCTGTACCTGTTTGCATTGGCCTCTATTTTGGTACCGTCAGTATATACCTTAAATCCGCACTGCGGATTTAAGGAAATAATTCAATCCTTGCTTGTTGCCATTCTAATATTGGCATCTGGCGTAGTGTATGCCCAGCAACCGGCCTTGCAGTATTTCAGGCCAAACGATAAAAACGGCCTGAATGTATTCGAGCCCTCAAAAGAGGATACAGTTATCTTTGATGGCCTCAAAGTAAGAGTAGGCGGTGATTTCGCCATGCAATTTCAAGGTATTAGGCAAAGCAATACGGCAGGTAACCTGACCAAACTGGGATCAGACTTCAATTTGCCGTCTGCCAACCTCAACCTGGACGTCTAGGTATTGGACGGAGTTCGCATGCATCTTAGGACCTATCTTTCTTCCAGAGCACACAACGAAGCATGGATTAAGGGTGGATACATGAGAGTGGATAATCTTGACTTTGTTAAACCTGGGTTTCTGGAGGGAGTGATGAAATATGCAAGTATTACCATAGGGTTAGATGAGTTCAACTATGGGGACGCACGTTTCAGGAGAACAGACAATGCCAGAGGTATTTTCAACCCCTTTGTGGGGAATTATCTTATGGATGCATTCTCGACCGAGGCATTCGGAGAGCTTACAGTTCAAAAGAATGGTTTATTGGCGGTGGTTGGGCTCACAAACGGTAAGCTCAATCAAAATGTAACGGTGAACGATAATACCGACAACAAGCCATCATTTTATGGCAAACTTGGATTTGACAAGCAACTTAATGAAGACTTCAGAGTGCGGTTAACAGGTTCCTGGTATATCAATAATGGTACATCAACTGGAACCTGGTTATATGGTGGTGACAGGGCAGGGACCAGGTATTATAATGTATTGTACACATTACCTGATGCCAATGGAGTTGCTGAAGGAGGTCCAAGAGATGGAAGGTTCAATGCCAGATTCACAAAACTTACCGCCTTACAGATCAATCCATTCATCAAATTCAAGGGACTGGAATTCTTCGGGATATATGAGTTGGCCAATGGCAACAATGAATTTACCCAGCCCCAATCAGATACTGAAGGGGGCTTCACACAGCTTGCCGCTGAACTTCTTTATCGGTTTGGTACAAATGAAAAGTTCTACATAGGTGGAAGGTACAATACAGTAAATGGCAAGATGAGAGAAAGTGCCACTGAAAACCTGGATATCAGCAGACTCAATCTTGGTGGCGGTTGGTTTATTTCCAAAAATGTCCTGACCAAATTGGAATATGTGAAGCAAAGCTATAATGGCGAGGCATGGACTGGCAGATTTGCCGGAGCTGAATTTAGCGGAGTGATTGTGGAAGCTGTTATCAGCTTTTGATTGTCCAATGATCATGGAGTCGGACATGTAGTCCGGCTCCATAGATTTTTAACCAGGTCAATAATGAATTGGTTACAGTACAGTAAGGAGATACTCAGGAAAGTAAGCTTTGACAGCCAACTTCTAAAGAAAGAATTCAAAAAAGCACTAAGGATGCTTAACCGGAAGGATGGCATTTCTCTGAAACGATGGTTTAAAGAGAAATTTGGAAAAACACACGATGCATCAATTGACAGAAAAAATCAATTACCATGATCATTACTAAATCAACGGGATTACAGGAGCCTTTCAATAAAGGAAAGTTAAAACAATCTCTTTTACGGTCAGGGGCAAATGCTGAACAAGCTGATGAAATTGTTGCAAAAGTAACCGGCATTCTGGTGGATGGAATGTCTACCCGGAAGATTTATAAGAAAGCGTTTCAACTGCTGAAGAATGTGCCAGGCCCGGTTGCGGCAAGGTATAAGCTCAAACATGCCATTATGGAATTGGGGCCTTCGGGTTTCCCCTTCGAGCAATTTGTAGCTGAGCTTCTCAATTACAGTGGTTATACTACCCGTGTCGGTATCATTGTTCAAGGGCATTGCGTAAAGCACGAGATAGATGTGATTGCCGAAAAAGACGAACATCACTTTATGATTGAATGTAAATTCCACAACCGTCAGGGCTATTCCTCCGATGTTAAAATTCCACTTTACATTCAGTCAAGATTTTTGGATGTGGAAAAACAATGGAAAAAGTTGGATGGTCATGCTGAAAAATTTCATCAAGGCTGGGTGGTAACCAATACCCGTTTTTCAGAAGATGCTACTCAGTTCGGACGATGTATGGGGATGAACCTTATTGGTTGGGATCATCCGAAAAATGGGGGATTGAAAGATTGGGTTGACCGTTCCGGTCTTCACCCAGTAACCTGTCTTACCACACTTACCCAAAAAGAGAAACAACAATTATTAGATAGAAAAATAGTGCTATGTAAAACCATTCACCACAATCACACTGTATTGAAAAGTATAGGCATCGGTTCACCAAGATTAGAAAAGGTAATGGATGAATGTTCAGCATTATGTGAGACTTTTTCGGAAAAAATAATCATTAAAAACAACAGAAATGAGTAACAATACAATCAAAATCCAATTTCTCGGAGCAGCCGGAACAGTAACCGGCTCTAAATATCTTATTACTGCATTCGGAAAGAACATCCTTATTGATTGTGGACTTTTTCAAGGTTTGAAAGAATTACGGCTTTTGAATTGGGAACCATTGAGTTTTCCACCCGCCCAGATTGATGTTGTTTTACTTACCCATGCACACCTTGACCATACAGGCTACCTTCCCCGATTGGTTAAAGAGGGTTTTACCGGAAATATCATTGGCACATCGCCCACATTGCAGGTTGCCGAAATAATTTTAAAAGACAGTGCAAAAATTCAGGAAGAAAGAAGATGCTGTCCGGGCAAACAAGCATAAATATTCAAGACATAAACCAGCCCTGCCTTTATATGGTCTTGATGATGTAGAGGCAACATTGCCTTTAATGAAATCAAAGCCATTAAATGAATGGTTTCACATCAATGAAAATATACGTTATCGTTTTCGGTATAACGGTCATATTATTGGCGCAACTTTTATAGAGCTTCAGATAGGCGATAAGTTATTGGTTTTTTCAGGTGATATAGGTAGAGAAATTGACCCCTTGTTATTTCCACCCGAAAAACCTGAACATGCCGATATTCTTTTTATTGAAGCTACTTACGGTAACCGTCTGCACCCAAATCGTCAGGCAATTGATGCGTTACAGGAATTAATCAACCGATGCACCAATAGAAACGGAACCATCATTATCCCAAGTTTTTCTGTTGAGCGCACTCAACTGCTCATGTATCTTTTTTGGCAATTAAAAAAGTCAGGAAGAATGAAAGACATTCCCATTTATATGGATAGTCCCATGGGAAGAAATGTGTTGGAAGTATTTCATAAAAACACTTCATGGCATAAACTTTCAATTGAGGAGTGTTCCGAAATGTGCAGTGAGATTAGAAGAATTAAAACAATGGATGAAACCCATGCGCTTGCTGCCGATAGTTCACCGAAAATAATTATTGCCGGAAGCGGTATGGCGGCAGGCGGCAGGGTGCTTACCTATTTTACAAAGTATCTCAGTGATGAAAATGCTACCATACTGTTGGTTGGTTTTCAGGCGGAAGGCACGAGAGGGAGAGCATTACTGGAAGGAGCAAAAGAAATCAAACTCTACGGTAAATATTTTCAGGTAAAGGCAACGATTGAAAACATCGAGGGCTTATCAGGTCATGCAGACCAAAACGGATTGATTGACTGGATGAGTAAATTAAAATCCATGCCCGAAAAAATATTTATAGTTCATAGTGAGAAAGATGGGGCGGAAGGTTTGCAGAAAAAAGTAAAAGAAATCTATAAATGGGATTGTGCAATTCCATCCCTAAACGAATTAATTAACCTCCAAATAAAAAACACATGAAAACAAAAAACATTATCCATGTATGCTTAATGCTGATAACAACATCAGTTTATTCTCAGAAAGACAGCAGTGGCATCTACTTCACTTCAGATGATTTTACAAATCACCGCCTCAGTTATGTAATAAACTGTAAAACACAAAATTTCAGCCGACCTGATTTTTCGGGACAAAATAATTTCCGTAAAGCACAACGATACAGTTTATACTTTTCAAAAAGATAGTGTTTTTGCTGCCAGATATTGTGATAATTCGATTGTTCGTTTTTCAAACAACCAGCAATACCCACTGTTAAACCCTGCGGAAGCTATACTCTTATATAAAGTGGTAAGCGGTTCAGGGATTAAGGGAAGTCCTATTGTTACCAAGTATTATTTCAGCAATGGGGCTAAAGACAGCATTCGGGAACTCACGCTGAATAACATTAAAAAATCATTTCCAGACAATCATAAGTTTCATAATCTTTTGGATATGCAATTCAAAAGCGATGATGAATTGATTGAGTATGACCGGTTTCATAAATGCTATAAAATAAATCAAATCCTTAAATCCTCACTTGAATAATGAAAGCACACAAAGAAATCATCACGAATTGGAATGTGATTACAGGAGGTCCCTGCACAGGAAAAACAACGGTAGTAAACCTGCTTGCCCAAAGAGGTTACAAAACCACCATTGAACATGCACGGCATTACATTGATACCCAAAAAATAAAAGGGCGCACAGTTGAAGAAATACGAGAAAACAAAAAAGAATTTCAATTAGGTGTGCTGAATATGCAGATTGAAGAAGAAGGAACTTTAGATGTAAACGAAATGGTGTTTTTAGACCGTGCCTTGCCCGATGCTATGGCTTATTATCAGTTCTTGGGTTTGGAGTATGACGAGCGACTGGTGGCACAGTGCAATAAGTATTGCTACAAGCATGTATTTATATTAGACCGATTGCCCCTTACAAATGACTACGCACGGTTAGAGGACGAAGCGGAACAAATACGCATACATAATCTCATCATCGCGGTTTACCAGTCTTTTCCCTGCCCTATTGTTCATATTCCAGTATTGCCTCCTAAAGAAAGAGTAGATTTTATCCTCAAACACCTTTAACCTAAACCCAATGAATAAAATTAGCAAACGCAGGTTACAAAATTTAGATGGTCCAAAATGAAAACGAAAGAAGACATAATGGAAAAATCTTCAAATTCTACAGGTCAGGTACACTGGCACAGCTTGCCTGTGGATGAAATTTACAGGAGATTGGATACCTCTCCAGAAGGACTGACAGATAAGTCCGCAGAAGAAAGAAGCTTGAAATACGGATGGAATAAACTACCTGAAAAATCTGGTGTCAATCCGGTAATGAAATTCCTGAAGCACTTTGATAATTTGCTGATTTACATATTGCTGATTGCTGCTGTCATTACAGCCTTAATGGGCAACTGGCTAGTCACAGGAGTCATTTTTGGCGTTGAGCTAATCAATGCTGTGATCGGATATATTCAGGAAAACAAAGCCGAACGTGCTATTCGGGGAATAAGTAATATGTTGCCGGGACACGCAAAAGTAATCCGTTCTAGTCAAACGAAATCTATACTTGCAGAAAGCCTTGTGCCGGGCGACATTGTGCTGCTTAAAGCGGGTGACAAAATTCCGGCAGACATAAGGCTTACAGAAGCAACCAACATGAAGATTGAAGAAGCTGTCTTAACCGGTGAGTCTCTACCTGTGAATAAAACCACAGAGGTATTTCCCGAAGAATCGCTTCCTGCTGACAGGAAATGTATGGCCTATTCGGGAACGCTGGTTACAAACGGAATAGGTACAGGTATTGTGGTCTGCACTGGGGTTCATACTCAAATCGGGCAGATCAGCAAAATGATGGAGAATGTGCAAACCCTTAGCACCCCTTTAATGAGAAAATTTGACCGCTTCGGTAAAATGCTCGCTATCGCAATTATTTTCCTTTCCGCAATATTTTTTATGTTGGGCTATTTTATTCAGGGTTATGCACTGAATGAACTGTTTCTGATAGTGGTTGGTATAGCTGTTTCACTCATACCGGAAGGATTGCCTGTACTAATGACGATAACCCTGGCAAAAGGCGTACTAAAAATGGCCAAGCAAAATGCCATCATCCGAAAACTTCCTTCAGTGGAGACGCTTGGAGAAGTTACGGTGATATGCTCTGATAAAACAGGTACCCTTACCAAGAATGAAATGACAGTTACCGATGTTTTATTGGCCAATAAACAATACACGGTCACGGGAGTGGGATATTCCCCTGTAGGAGAGATTTTCGACAATGGGAAAAAAGTAGCAATGGGTGAATCTGATGGATTCGATGAACTCCTTCAGGGTGTTGCCCTTTGTAGTAATTCGGAAGCCAACAAATCCGGGGATGAGTGGTCAATAATCGGAGATCCAACTGAATCAGCCCTTTTGTCACTTGCTCTCAAGGGTGGCTACTATGGATTTAAAAACAACAAACGGTTGGATATAATACCGTTTGACTCGTCCCAAAAGTTTATGGCGGTTTTAATTCCGGGTGAGCATTTCAATACCATTTATTTAAAGGGTGCCCCTGAAAAGGTTCTGGAAATGTCTGTATTCCACGGCAGTATCGGTCAAAGCGATACCAACTCTCCTGAATGGTGGAAGGAGCAACTTTCATCCTTGGCTTCGGAAGGAAAAAGAATCATAGCAACAGCAAGTAAAAAAGTACCTTTAGATTATAAGAATATTCTATTGAGCGATGTTTTTAATATGGATTTTTTGGGGATAGTGGCTATGATTGACCCTCCTCGACAGGAAGCCATCAAGGCAATTGAACAATGTCATCAGGCAGGGGTAGAAGTCAAAATGATAACCGGAGACCACACCCTTACCGCCAAAGCTATTGGGGAAAGCCTGAACATTGTTAAAGAAGATAATGTAATAAGTGGACCGGAACTTGAAAAACTAAGCGATATAGAATTAGAGGCTGTGGCAAAAAAATACCAGGTATTTGCCCGCACAACGCCTGAACACAAGCTCAGACTTGTAAAGGCACTCCAAAGTAACGGACAAATAGTAGCTATGACGGGTGATGGTGTCAATGATGCCCCCGCACTTAAAAGAGCCGATGTTGGAATTGCTATGGGGATCAAAGGAACAGATGTAACCAAGGATTCCGCAGAAATGATCTTAGCGGATGATAATTTTGCAACTATAGCCAAAGCAGTATTTGAAGGACGTTCCATCTACGACAATCTTAAAAAATCCATCTTGTTTGTCCTGCCAACTAACGGTGCAGAGGGTTTTGTTATGATGGCATCTGTCCTTATAGGAGGACATATGCCCATTACCCCACTCCAAATTTTATGGATTAATTTAGTTACTGCCGTTACACTTGGGTTTGCACTGGCATTTGAACCCGGGGAGCCCAATGTGACAACCCGTCCTCCCCGTAAACCCAATGAACCGATTTTGGACGGATTCCTTATCTGGCGTATAGGGTTTGTTTCAGTTTTATTGGGATCGATCACTCTAATGGTTCACCATTTTTTGATTCAGTTTGGTGCCGATTATGGCCACGCAAGGTCAGCTGCAGTAAACACCCTTGTAGCAGGAGAAGTATTTTATCTCCTTAACTGTCGCTATTTGAGAGAACCAGTGCTGGGTAAAGGTTTCTTCAGTAACCCTAAAGTATTTTATGCAATTAGCTCTGTGGTGCTGATTCAGCTATTCTTTACTTACACTCCATTTATGAACATTTTATTCGATACCACGCCATTGCATACAAGAGAATTAACCTGGATACTGGCGGCAGGTCTTTTGTTTTTCATAATCGTTGAAATTGAAAAGATGATAACAAAAAAGATATTTGACAATGATTCGGAAAAAGGAGGATATTTTAATCCTTTTAAAAAAATTGTTCCTATAAGGAAATCCGAAAACGGAACAATGAAATCTTTGTGGTCTAACCCCTCAAGGAGCAACTTCATGTAAAAAACCTTCAGCCAATACAAATATTTGAGTAAAAATTTCTATCCTTTTCAAATATAATTTGTAATTTTGACCATTGCAACGTTTTAGAAAAATATCGGCCATTATGCTTTCAGCCTTGGTGCTGCTCAGTTCCATGAGCTTCACCTTTGGCATGCATTTCTGTATGGGCCAGCTAGAGAGCATTGCACTTTTTTCTGGGGTTGAGCCCTGCGAAATGGCCACACAGAAATCACCTTGTGCCACGAATAAGCATGATCCGGATTGTGAACACCAGCAAGTAACTAAGAAAGGGTGCTGTGAAGACCAGACTGTTGTAATTGAGGGTCATGAAGATCTTACGCAAGTGACCAAAGTTGCAGTTCCTGATTTTCAAATGATCGCAGTGCTCTACGCTGTGGTATCGTTTCTTTTCAGCGCTCCTGCAGTTGATTATTATTCGTATAACGATTATTCCCCCCCTCTGATTGAGCGTGACATACCTGTGCTCGTTCAATCCTTCCTTATTTAAGCTTTTCATTCAATTCTTTCACTAGGCATAGCATTATGCTGCGCCACAAGTGCATGCATTTGTATGCGCTCAAGTCAATCCAGTTTTAAAGAAAATTGAATGAAAAATGCTCAATTCCATAATCAAATTCTTTCTCGAGAATAAGCTCGTTACTGTTCTCGTATTGCTACTCATTGTAGCCTGGGGCATTGTTACAGCCCCGTTCAACTGGGAGGTGGGCTTCCTCCCTCGTGATCCCGTACCCGTGGATGCTATCCCGGATATTGGGGAAAACCAGCAAATCGTTTTCACCGAATGGATGGGGCGGTCTCCGCAGGATGTGGAAGACCAGATCACCTATCCGCTCACCACGGCTTTGCTGGGCCTTCCCGGTGTAAAAAGTGTGCGGAGTAGTTCTGCCTTCGGCTTTTCCAGCATCTATATTATTTTTAATGAAGACATTGAGTTCTACTGGAGCCGGTCACGGGTGCTGGAAAAACTCAACTCTTTACCGGCAGGTTTGCTTCCACCGGATGTGCAGCCAAAACTTGGCCCTGATGCTACCGCCCTGGGGCAGGTGTATTGGTACACGCTGGAAGGCCGGGACAAAGACGGAAACCCTACCGGAGGTTGGGATCTCCACGAACTGCGTACCATCCAGGACTATTACATCCGTTATGCGCTTACTGCTGTAGAGGGTGTGGCCGAAGTAGCTTCCGTAGGTGGCTATGTCAAAGAATACCAGGTAGATGTCGATCCGGCAGCTTTAAAAGCGCATGGGGTTAGCCTCATGGATGTGATGCAGGCCGTAAGAAACAGCAATATCGATGTAGGGGCCAACACCATTGAAGTAAACCGGGTGGATTATTTCGTAAGAGGCCTGGGTTATGTAGAAGAGCTGGCTGATCTGGACAAGGCTGTAGTAAAAGTAACGGACAATGTCCCGATCCGGGTAAAAGATGTTGCCAAGGTAAACATTGGCCCCCAACCAAGAAACATGAGCGGCATCCTGGACAAATCAGGTGCCGAAGCGGTGGGCGGTGTGGTAATTGCCCGCTACGGTGACAACCCCTTGAAAATCATCAATGCGACAAAAGCGGAAATTGAAAAAATAGCCGATGGACTTCCGTCCAAAACACTGGCAGACGGCACGGTTTCTAAAGTGACCATTGTCCCTTTTTACGACCGCACCGGATTGATCTACGAGACACTCGGTACCCTGTATGAAGCCATCAGCCTCCAGATTCTGATCACCATCATTGTAATTATTGTGATGGTGTACAACCTGAGGGCATCTATCCTCATTTCAGCGCTTTTGCCACTGGCGGTACTCATGTGCTTCATATTCATGAAGTACTTTGGAGTGGATGCTAACATCGTAGCGCTTTCCGGTATCGCTATTGCCATCGGCACCATGGTCGATCTGGGGATTATCCTGAATGAAAACATTCTCCGGCACCTGGAAATTGCCCCCGAAGGCCAGTCAAAATTAAAAACCGTGTATGAGGCTACTACCGAAGTAGCCACTGCCATTATCACGGCTGTAAGTACTACCATTGTCAGTTTCCTGCCGGTATTTACACTTCAAGCGGCCGAAGGCAAACTTTTCGGGCCATTGGCTTACACCAAAACTTTTGCCTTGGTGTCGGCCGTGATTTTTACCCTCGTCATCATGCCGGCATTCTCGCATTGGATATTTTCAATGAAAAAGGCAAAAGGGAAAACAGGGCTGTACCTGAATTACCTGTTACTCATTGCCGGGCCGGTGATTGCCTTTACCGTATGGTCATGGGCAGGCTGGGTGCTGTTTGGTTTTGGGCTGGTGAACGTGCTGCTGCACCACTACCCTGACAGACTGGGAAAATACCGCGATCTGATGATGGTGGGCGTAACAGTGGTGGCTGTAGCCTGGCTACTGACCACCGAATGGGTACCCTTGGGGGTATCCAATAGCCTGCTTGTCAATTTTCTGTTTATTGCTGTAATCCTCGGCCTGGTGCTTGGCACCTTCGCTCTATTCCTCAGGGTTTATCCGAAAATACTCATGTGGTGCCTGGACAATAAAGGCTTGTTCTTGGTTACACCTGTTGTCATTATTTTATTGGGGGCCAATATCTGGCTGGGTTTCGACCGGGTCTTTGGCTTTTTGCCAAATGCAACTGAGAAGCTGGGGTGGAAATTGAGGAAAACTTCAGGATGGTCGGCTGTATCGGAAGCTTTTCCCGGTTTGGGGGAAGAATTCATGCCTTCGCTCAATGAAGGTTCATTCTTGTTGATGCCTACATCCATGCCACACTCCGGCATTGAAGTGAACCGGGAAGTATTACAAAAACTGGACATGATGGTCACCGCCATTCCTGAGGTGGAAATGGTGGTGGGTAAGGCAGGCAGGGCAGAAACGGCTATCGATCCTGCACCCATTTCGATGTTCGAAAACACCATTAACTACAAAAGCGAATACGTATCCGATATCAATGGAAACAAGCTGCGGTTTAAAGTAAATGATGACGGTCACTTTGAACTGAAAGATGGAACCACCTATGACCCGGAAACCATGTCCCCTGAGCAAATAGATATAAAGCATCTCACTCCTGATCCTGATGGAGAATATTTCCGCCAGTGGCGGGATCACATCAAAACACCGGATGACATTTGGGACGAAATTGTTGGTGTCGCCAATATTCCGGGCGTAACCTCCTCTCCCAAATTACAGCCTATTGAGACACGCCTGGTGATGTTGCAAACGGGTATGCGGGCCCCTATGGGTATTAAGGTGTATGGACCTGATTTGGAGACCATTGAAGAATTCGGCCTTCAACTCGAGAAATACCTGAAAGAAGTGCCATCGGTAAAAAGTGAAGCTGTCTTTGCTGACCGGATTGTGGGAAAACCTTATTTGGAGATTGACATAGACCGGGATCAGATTTCCCGCTACGGATTGAACGTACGGGACGTGCAAGACTATATAGAAATAGCCATCGGTGGCATGAAGCTGAGCACCACGGTGGAAGGAAGGGAGCGCTTTCCGATAAGGGTACGCTATGCCCGTGAATACCGTGATGATCCTTCATCCATTGAAAACATGCAGGTGCCCACGCCCTTAGGCAACTACATTCCGTTGGGTCAATTAGCGAAAATCACCTATCGCCCCGGGCCCGAAATGATCCGTGGGGAGAACAGCTTCCTTGTAGGCTATGTGCTATTGGACAGGAAAAAGGAGTTTGCAGAGGTTACCGTAGTAGAGGATGCGCAACGCTACCTGAGATCAAAGATAGATGCAGGTGAACTGACCATTCCTGCTGGTGTCCGCTATGAATTTTCGGGAAGCTACGAAAACCAAATCCGCGCAGAGAAACGACTCGCAATTGTAGTCCCGCTATGCCTTATGGCCATTTTCCTGATCCTGTATTTTCAGTTTCGAGCCATCTCTACCACCTTATTTGTATTCTCAGGCATTGCTATGGCTTTTTCAGGTGGGTTCTTGATGCTCTGGCTGTATAGTCAGGGTTGGTTCATGGATTTTTCGGTCTTTGACACCAATATGAGAGAACTCTTCCAGATGAAGACCTACAACCTGAGTGTGGCCGTCTGGGTAGGCTTCATAGCACTGTTTGGAATCGCTACCGATGATGGCGTAGTGGTGGCTACTTACCTCAAGCAAAGCTTTGAGAAACGGGAACCTGAAAACGTGAAGGAGGTTCGCAAAGCTGTATTGGAGGCTGGTCAAAAGCGGGTACTCCCGGCCATGATGACCACCGCCACCACTTTACTGGCCCTCTTACCTGTACTCACATCTTCCGGGCGAGGATCCGACATTATGATACCCATGGCCATTCCTTCATTCGGGGGCATGATCATCGAAATTATGACGGTTCTGCTGGTGCCAGTCCTATACTGTTGGTGGGCAGAGCGCAAGATTAAACGCAATCCCAAAGTATTTACTGAATCATAAATAGAGGAAGATGAAAAAAATAGCAATCATATTCCTGTTGTTTTTAGGAGTTCAGTCCACAAGCTTTTCACAAAGCCTGGATGAATACCTGAAAGTAGCAGCAGAAAACAACCCGGAGTTAAAAGCCTACTTCAATGAATATCTGGCCTCTTTGGAAAAAGTACCTCAGGTGGGAGCACTTCCTGATCCTGAACTGACCATGGGTTTCTTCTTTCAACCAATGGAGCGGTTCATGGGCAACCAGCAAGCCGACATCCAGTTGATGCAGATGTTTCCCTGGTTCGGCATGCTGAAAACCCAAAAGGATGAAGCCAGCAAAATGGCACTGGCGCAGTACGAAGTGTTTCAGGATGCCAAATACCGCTTGTTTTATCAGGTAAAAAACACCTGGTATCAACTGTATCGGCTAGAAGAGGAAATCCGCATTACGGAGGAAAACCTTGAGATTCTTAAACAGTATGAGCGGCTGGCGCTCATTCGTTTTCAGAGTGCAGATATAGGAACCGGTTCCGGCCCTAGCAATATGCAGCAAGCTACAAGCATGAACAGCGGTTCCTCCACCTCATCAGCATCGTCAATGGGTGGAATGAGCGGTGGAATGACCAGTGGCACTTCCGGTAAAAGCAGTTCAAAAGGTGGTTCTTCAATGGGTACTTCCTCATCAATGAACGGGGGCGGGTCAGGCATGAGTGATGTGCTCAGGGTAAGGATTCAGATCAAGGAACTGGAAAACACACTTGCCTTGCTTGAAGACTCCCGACTGCCCATTAAAGCCGAATTCAATCAGTTGCTTAACCGGGATATCAATGAAGTGGTAAGCATAGCCGATTCATTGAGCGGATCAGTAGTCTCTTGGGAGCGCCAGGCTTTGCTGGACAGCATTACGCAGAACAATCCCATGTTGAAAATGCTGGATGCCGAGGAAGAAGCCTATGAGGCACAGAAAAAGATGGCTCGGCTGGAAGGCAGGCCTATGTTGGGGGCAGGCGTCAACTATATACCCTTTAGTCCAAGGACAGAAAATGGAATGCCGATGGGCGGCAATGACATGGTGATGCCCATGTTGAGGCTGACTATACCCATCTATCGGAAAAAGTACAATGCTTTACAGAAAGAGGCGGAATTGAAACAATTGGCCGTTCAGCAGCGCAGGGAAAACACCGTCAATCAGTTGACCACCCGATGGTCAACCGCCTTGCGGGATTTGGACGATGCAACCAGAAGGACAAAGCTGTACCGGGAGCAAACCGACCTGGCCAGGCAAACTCTGAACCTGCTGATGACCAGCTACGCTACTGACGGACGGGATTTCGAGGAAGTGCTGCGGGTACAACAGCAATTGCTCGATTATCAACTCAAGCTGATCACTTCAATAGTAGATCAGCACGTCACCATTGCCATGCTGGAAAACCTGGCAGCAACAGAACTGAATTAATTGATCTAAAAAGTTAAAACGATGAAAGAAATATTTAAAAATAAAAAACTCCTACTGATCGTGCTCGTAGCGCTGACATTGGGAGGCGTACTCGGCTGGATGGTAAAACCATCTTCAGGTCATCAGGAGACGGAAGCAGCCGTGCATAACCATGATGAAGGTAATGAGGTTTGGACCTGTTCTATGCACCCGCAGATCAGGCAATCGGAACCCGGCCAATGTCCCATTTGCGGAATGGACCTGATACCAGCTTCCACTAAACGGTCATCAGCCAGTTCGAATCCATTGATTCATGAGATGACCCCTGAAGCGGTGGCCATGGCCAATATCCATACCTCCAGAGTTACAGGAGTGTCACCTGAAGGTGAGCTTTTCCTTACCGGTAAAGTGAAGGCCGATGAACGCCAGTTGGCTTCCGTTACGGCAAAATTTCCCGGGCGAATAGAGCAGCTCTTTGTAAACTTCACAGGGCAGGTGGTAAGAACCGGGGAACGATTGGCCACCATTTATTCGCCTGAGTTGGTTACAGCCCAAAAGGAATTATTGGAAGCTGCCTCCACGAAAGAGACCTACCCTGAGCTTTATACTGCTGCACGTGAGAAGCTCAGGCTTTGGAAACTCAATGAAAACCAAATCGATGAAATAGAAAAAACAGGAAAAGTAAGGGATCAATTTGATGTTCTCGCAGACAAAGGAGGTATAGTGACCCAGCGAAACATTGCCGTGGGCGACTATGTGGGTACCGGATCAGTATTGTTTGATGTGGTCGATCTGAGCCGAGTCTGGATCATGATCGATGCGTACGAATCCGATCTGCCATTTGTAAAAATTGGTGATGAAGTAAGCTTTACGGCTGCCGGGATCCCCGGACAAACATTCACAGCAAAGGTCACTTACATAGACCCGGTGATTAATCCAAATACACGGGCGGCTTCTGTTCGTGCAGAAGCTTATAACAGAAGTGGGGAACTACGGCCTGAAATGTTTGTCAATGCACAGGTTAAAACCACTCTCCGGAAAGGTCAATCATCCCTGGCCATACCCCGTACCGCTTTGCTCTGGTCTGGAAAACGCTCCATTGTTTACATCAAAGTGCAGAACTCTGAATTCCCAGCCTACGAAATGCGGGAAATCACCATCGGTCCCCGGATGGGTGAAATGTACCTCGTAGAAGCAGGGCTGGAAGCGGGTGAAGAGATAGTGACCAATGGAGTATTTGCCATCGATGCGGCTGCACAACTTTCCGGAAACTACAGTATGCTCATGCGTCCGGATGTGAAAACCATGGACGTACCACAGGCTTTCAGGGAACAAATCACAGCGCTGGCCGATGCTTATTTCAAAGTAAAGAATGGTTTGGTCGCTGATGATCCAAAGGCTACACAATCCGCATTGGAACAGTTGGAGGCAGCTTTGGACCAGATTGACATGGCCGGGCTGAAAGGCCAGGCACACGATCACTGGATGGCTTTGAAACAGAAGTTTTCAGAAGCAACTAAAATGATGCAGGCTGAAGAAAGCCTGGATGGCCTGCGGCAACACTTCTCAATGCTTTCTGAAAATATGCTGGAGATGACCGAATCTTTCGGACTGGAAAAGGACAAAGTGTACAAAGATTTCTGCCCGATGGCATTTGACAATAAGGGCGCATTTTGGCTCAGTGAAACGGAAGAGATTCTCAACCCCTACTTCGGTGAGGCCATGCTTTCCTGTGGGGAGGTGAAAGAGACGTATCTCAAAGGTCAAAAAGTCTTTGAGGATGGAGGGCCTGCCAAGCAAGCAGCCGGTGGACATAACCATTAAGAGATGAAAAGTTGCTGTAAAACCGGAGATGAAAAAGCTCCTTCAACAATAAAAAAATGGGTCAGCCGGATGGTCTGGGGAGTAGTCATTCTTCTGGTCACTGGTTTAGCCCTGATTCAAGTATTTAACCTTTAAACAAATAGAAAAATGAAAAAAACAATGATCATGCTTTGCCTGGCTTTCGTAAGCTGGGGAGCAACCGCACAACACGACCATGCAGCACATGGTGCACAATCAAGTACCCAACAGATGGAGCCCATGTTC
Source organism: Algoriphagus sp. NBT04N3 (assembly GCF_019443765.1). Classification (NCBI taxonomy): domain Bacteria; kingdom Pseudomonadati; phylum Bacteroidota; class Cytophagia; order Cytophagales; family Cyclobacteriaceae; genus Algoriphagus; species Algoriphagus sp. NBT04N3. Next base: position 2,479,276 of record NZ_CP048415.1, on the reverse strand, counting down.
AAAGACAAGGCACTGGGTTCTTCCTACACGCACTACATTCATTTGAAGAATGCTTTGGTGGCATCTGATTTTCAGAAAGCAAAATCAGCTTCTGAAGCTTTGGTGAAAGCGATTCACAATGTAAAGGGAAGTGATAAAGTCCATGCAGAGGCGGCCAAAGTTGCGCAGGCAGGTTCACTGGAAAACCAGCGAAAGGCTTTTACCGCCTTAAGCAATGAGGTGGCCACTTTGGTGAAGGGTGCTGATATCAGCATGGGAGAACTCTATCTGGAATACTGCCCCATGGCCAACGGCAACACCGGAGGCTATTGGCTTTCCAATGAAAAGGATATCCGCAATCCCTACTTCGGTGACAAAATGCTGAAGTGCGGAAGCGTGAAAGAGACGATCAATTGAATCAAAGACCTGTATGAATCGGATGGAATGGACTTTTGTACTACTCCCTCCTTTTCATGCAGGTACAAATTAAATGTATCATGAACAAGCACATCATTTTCAGCATCGTATTCCTTGGAGGAATGCTGCTGGTAGCACATGGGGTCTTGGCACAGCCAAGTAACAAGACAGAGCAACGCCTTATTCACATCAATGGAAAAGGAGAGGTATCGGATGACCGGGGCACCAAACTCGGGTACATCAGTAAAGAAGACATAGTCTTTAACAACCAAGGTCAAAAACTGGGCTTCATCAAAGGCGGCAGGGTTTACGATGCGGAAGGCAATTCATTAGGAAAGGCTAAAAAAGATGGCCGCTATTACAACAACGATGGAGTCTTCATCCTGAGCACCAAAACGATAGGGGATAAATGCGAGATTCTGGATCCGGAAGGTCACAAGAAAGGCACGGTACACAAAAACTATAAGCTTCATGCGTGTGCTACACACTGTTTCTTCTTGGAACAGGAAATGAAAAAAGAGGAAGATAAGTAAAATTAAAGCCCTGTTGGAGAGTGGCCCTTGTGTAGGTTGTCATGCATACAATCCTGCCGCCACTCTTCCATCAGGCACCAAACTCTTAATACGATGAAAACGAGAAAACACAACGCTAGTCCAAAGTCATTGCGCAAAGACAAACTAGTGGCTTATCTGACCTTGGTATCACTGATAGTTGTAGCTACTGTAGCGGTGTTTTGGATTCAGGGTTACCGCATAGGCTCATCGGTTGGTATAGCCACTGATGAGATAAAGACTCCAATTGACCCAAGCTTAGTATGTATGGTCAATGACGCCTATATGGGTGTAGCCCAAATCCCGGTACCGGTCAATGGCAAAACCTATTATGGTTGCTGTGAAATGTGCGTGGATAAGCTTAACAACCTGGAAAGCGCAAGGATCGCGATTGACCCCTATAGTGGTAATCCTGTAGATAAATCAGAAGCATTTATAGTAGTGACTAACCAACAAGGTGCAGTTGCCTACTTTGAATCAGAGGCCAATTACAACGCATTGAAGAAAAACTAAAAACAATCCTTTAACCCAAAATCTATGAAATTGAAACTGCTTTTTTTTGGTCTTGCTGCCATAGTGGCCGTGAAGACTCAAGCGCAACAGTCGGATGAAATTAACCAGGTAAAACAAGTCCTGGAATCATACAAACAGGCCATTGAAAGCCTCGATACAACCGGCACAGGTAATTTATTTGTATCGCAATCAATTGTTATTGAATCAGGCAAAGTTGAAGGCCGATATCAGGACTATCTGGCCAACCACCTGGGCCCGGAGCTCCATCATTTCGAATCTTTCAAGTTTAGTGACTATGAAGTAGCCATTGAAGTCGCTTTGCCATTTGCCTTTGCTACTGAAACCTACAAATACACCATTGTGCTAAGCAAGGACAAGTCAGTTATTGAGCGAAAAGGAGTTGCCTCCAGCATTTTGAAAAAAGAAAACGGTCAATGGAAAATATGGCAAACCCATTCTTCAGCAAGAAAACCAAAGACCAATCATTAACCAACTAAATAATATGACAATGAAAAATATTCTAAAAGCAGTTGTATTGGTACTATTCACTACAGCAACCGTATCGGCTCATGACGGCCACAAAAGCAAACAAGACAGCACCGCCCAACAAGCGGATACTGTGATGACCACCCCCACCAGCGAGGCAGATCAAAGTGAACATGAACATACCAGTGAGGCAGTGAGCCACGATGCGCATGAGAAAGATGCACACCACGAAAAAAAGGTTACGGCTGACCTTGCGGATTTTCCTACAATCCATCCGCTAATTGTCCATTTCGCTATCGTATTGCTGATTGTGGGAGCCTTTCTGGCGGTCGTCAACATCTTTTTCATCAAAAGGGAATTGGCGTGGACAGCATTCGCTTTGGTGCTGGTAGGTTTTGTAGCTGCTTACTTAGCTGGCAGAAACTTCCATCCGCATACTCACGGACTAACCGAACATGCCAAGCTCGTGCTCGAACAACATGACTTCTGGGCTGACTGGACAATCAATCTTGGGTTTATCGGCCTGCTGTTACAAGGGATCAATCTATTTATTTTCAAATCGAAAAGATGGGCAATGGCTATTGTAGCAGTTGTGTTATTGAGCGCAGCGTATGCTGTGGCACATGCAGGGCATTACGGAGCACAATTGGTACACATAGAAGGTGTAGGTCCGGAAGGTAAATTTTTAGAACTGGAGCATGACCACTAATTGACTTGAAATCACCAGTATGCCTGGGTTATTTTTTGATTCGGTACTTACCTGTCCGGTATGTGGCCAGCAGCAGGTTCGCAGAATACCTTATAACGAGCGGCTGGATAGCTTCATTTGTAAGGGATGCGAATGCGAGATTACTGTTCCGGGCGATCAATGCTGCATTTTTTGTGCATTTGGTTCACATAAATGTTTGGTCAGCCAAGGCTGGGAAAAATTAGAACAAAAACAATGGAGAGAAAAAATGAAAAACACAGACCATAAAAAAGAAAAGGAATTCATCCCTGCATTAAGCTATAATTTCCTTACCGGCCTTTATGATACCACCATAAGACTGACCATGCCTGAAAAGAAATTTAGAAGCGAACTAATAGACCGTTTAAAGCCCGAACCTCATGAGCAAATTTTTGAGTTTGGCTTTGGCACAGGGGCTAATCTGGCGATTGCCTCTTCACGGTCTCCCAACACTTCATTTTTCGGATTAGACATTGACCCGAAGGTAAGGGAGATAGCCTTTTCAAAGCTCAAAGACAAAGACATTCTGGTTGAACTTCAACTTTACAATGGGGGCATTTTTCCGTATGATGATGCTGTTTTTGACAAGGCCTACAGTTGTCTGGTATTTCATCAGTTAGATGATGAAACTAAAGCGCATTGTTTCAGTGAAATCTACCGGGTTCTAAAGCCCGGAGGCAAGCTCATCATTGGCGATTGGGGCAAGGCAAAGAACCGATGGATGCGCACAGTTTTTTACACCGTGCAGCTTCTGGACGGTTTCAAAACCACCACAGCCAATGTGAAGGGCTTGCTGCCGGATTACATACGTGAGGCAGGGTTTTCGGATGTGCAGGAGACAGGCTTTATTAATACCAGGATCGGGTCATTTTGCTATTATGAGGGAACTAAATCATTGAAAATCAAAAATCAAATTTAATTACGGAAATCATGAACTTAAGATTCTACTATATTTTGACCATTTCTTTTTCGTTGCTTAGCCTGTCTACGAGGGCACAAAACCTCACTGAAAAATCAGTCGAAGGCAACACTGATAATCTTCCTGTAAGAGAATATGCCATTTCCATAAATGAGCTGGCAGTGAACAAGGCAGGCAAAGAAGTCATGGGAATGGCCATTAATGGCAGTGTCCCGGGACCCACACTTACTTTTACTGAAGGTGAATATGCCGTAATATATGTAAAAAACGAGATGGATGAAGAAACTTCCATTCACTGGCACGGTTTGTTGTTGCCAAATTTTTATGACGGGGTTCCTTACCTCACCACTCCGCCCATCGCGCCTGGGGAAACACAGAAGTACGAATTTCCCCTGAAACAAGCCGGTACCTATTGGTATCATTCACATACCATGCTGCAAGAGCAGAGTGGTGTTTTTGGCTCTATCGTCATCCATCCTAGAAAAGAAAACCTGGCCTATGACAAAGAGCTCGTTATAATACTTTCGGACTGGACGAATGAAAAGCCTATGAACGTACTCCGTTTTCTGAAACGAGGAACCGAATGGTACAACTGGCGAAAAGGTACGGCCACACCCCTCAACCGCGTTATTGCCAGAGGTGCAATGGGAGCCCAGTTAAATTTCTGGAGGCAGAGAATGGAAAGTGCAGACATTGCCGATATATATTACCCGGCCTTTTTAGTTAATGGTGAACAAGTTCAGGAATATTCCAATTTCAAACCCGGAGAAAAGGTTAGGCTTAGAATTATTAACGGGGCAGCTTCTACCTCGTTTTGGATGACGTTTGGTGGTGAAATGCCGACCTTAGTTGCGGCCGATGGACTAAATGTTGAGCCGGTCAAGCGCAATAAAACATTTATTGCCATTGCGGAGACCTACGATTTTATTGTAAGTATTCCGGAAAGTGGAAAGATGGAATTTCGGGCCACCGCTCAGGATGGTTCGGGAACAGCCTCTGCTTTTTTGGGCCAAGGTGAAGTTTTAGCAGCCGAAGATGTTCCCCGCCCTGATAAAATAGGGATGATGATGCAAATGGCAAAAATGGACATGCGCATGGGGGCTCCTGCCCTAAAATTTAATCCTAAAAAGGACGATCCCCAAAAAATGATGGAGAACTGGGGAATGCAAATGAAAGGCGACAAAAACCCGGATAATGATATGCCGGGTATGAATATGGCCGGAAATAAGGAAGAGGTCTCCCAAATGGATCATTCCTCAATGGATATGTCTGATGATAAAAACTCCAAAATGGATCCGCCAAGTGCTCCCATGGCTGAAATGCCCGGGATGGAAAACATGGATATGTTTTCAGAATACAATTACAATTATCTGAAATCACCTGAAAAAACGGTTTATGGTAAGGATGTTCCAGTCAATGAAATCCTCCTCAATCTTACTGGGAATATGAACCGCTACATCTGGAGCATGAATGGTATTCCCCTATCTGAAACCGATAAAATAAAAATCAAAGAGCGGCAAATTACCCGAATCACACTTAACAACCTGACGATGATGCACCATCCCATGCACCTGCATGGTCATTTTTTCCGTGTCATCAACGAAAGCGGTGATTACTCGCCCCTGAAGCATACGGTGAATGTGCCACCCATGCAAAAAGTAACCATTGAGTTTTACGGGAACGAATATGGAGATTGGTTCTTTCATTGCCATATTCTCTATCATATGATGGGAGGTATGGCACGGGTAGTCAGCTATGATACACCGGAAGACCCTAGAATGAAACCCTTTCCAATTTCCAAACTGATTCACGAAACCAACCGCTTCTATAGTTGGGGAATGGCAGATGTTGCCTCACATAATACAACAGTCAATCTGACCACTTCAAACATTCGCAATCAATTCAATTTATCAATGGAATACGGATGGAATCAGAACCTGGAAGCTGAATTTTCTTATGAGTATTATCTGTACGATTATTTGAGGGTTTTTGGAGGTATTAATGTTGAGAATACCACCAGGAATAGTTTGGATGATATGAAGACAATTGCCGTGGCTGGTATCCGGTGGTTTACACCTTATATGTTCAATGTTGACCTAAGGATAGATAATGAGCTTCGGCCTAGAATTGGAATCGGTCGATCGCTGATGATATTTCCGAAGTTATCAATTTTTGGCTATTACGAATATCAAATTGATGCAGGATTGGTAAACGGTCTGGAGGCCGGCCAAAATTACAAAGAAGAAATTGTATGGAGTGCCGGTGCACAATACATGCTTTCTAAGAATTTTTCACTGATGACAAGCTATGACAACCGCTTCGGAGCAGGGGGCGGATTATCTGTCATGTTTTAATTAGGAAGTTATGGAAGAAAGTTATAAAAAAGGAAGTTTAAGTTTATTAGGATCAATTGCTTTAGGCACTGGTGTAATGATCGGTGCAGGAATCTTTGCATTATTGGGCCAGGTGGCTGAACTGTCAGGGACCTGGTTTCCTTACATTTTCGTTTTGGGAGCTCTCATTTCAGCATTTAGTGCTTACTCCTACATCAAAGTTTCAAATACGTATCCTTCGGCTGGGGGGATAGCCATGATTTTGAAAAAAGCTTATGGTAAATCAACCATAACAGCTTCTGCATCATTATTAATGGCACTATCCATGGTAATCAACGAAAGCCTGGTTGCCAGAACTTTTGGCTCTTATTGTTTCTGCATCTGTGATGCTAATAGTTTTTGCAGGTGAAAAATGGTTCTTAAGTCGAGCAGATAAATCTACCCAAAAATGAAACGAAACAGAAACTACTACATCCGCAAAACGCACCGGTATCTGGGGCTTTTTATAGGCATTCAGTTTATTGGGTGGACGATCAGTGGCCTCTATTTTAGTTGGACGGATATTGACAAAATCCATGGAGACCAGTTCCATCGTGAACATGTAATGACGCATTCACCCCCGGACTTAATCAGTCCGGCTCAGTTAGATTCAACGCTTGGTATTTCATCCCTTGAGCTTCGCTACATCAATCACCAACCGCATTATTGGGTCAACGATAGTCTGCTCTACAATGCCCAGACCGGGCAAATCAAAAAGGGCATAACCGAAACGGAGGCGGTCGAAATCGCACAGAACCATCTCGTGAAAAACCTGGAAATCCTGAAAACCGAATGGATTACTGAAACCGACAACCATCATGAATACCGTGGCAGGCCGCTACCAGCCTGGGCTGTCCACTTTGATCATCCCGAAAAACTGGTAGCGTATATTGATGCCTCCAATGGCCGCTTTGAGCGGGTAAGGCACAACAGTTGGCGTTGGTTCGATTTTCTTTGGATGTTCCACACCATGGATTATGCCGGGCGGGACAACTTTAACAATTGGCTGCTCAGGGCATTTTCAGTCTTTGGCCTTTTTACAGTGCTTTCAGGCTTTACACTTTACGCAGTATCCTCTAAAACTTTCTTAAAAACCACTTCAAAACTTAAAAAGAATAAATGATGAACAAACTGATTTACACACTTGCACTGGGATTGCTGATCGTATCCTGCCAAAACAAAAAAGGTGAAAATGGTGGTCACGAACACCATCAGCCGGAAGCCGCAACCTCTACGGTCGACCAATCGGATAATTCGAAAAAGAGCATCCCTCAGGAAGCGCATGGCAATGTGGGTGATGCCCACGTTTCTGTGTACTACCACTCACCTGCGGTTCGAAGTAGGGTCATTTGGGGCGGCCTGGTACCTTTTGACGAAGTTTGGGTTGCGGGTGCCCACAGTGCCACCAGCATAGAATTTTCCAAAGCAATCGAGATAGAAGGTACGACCATACCCAAAGGGAAATATGCATTCTTTACTATCCCCGGACAGGAACGCTGGACGTTGATCCTAAACAAAAACTGGGAGCAGCACCTTGCTGATGATTACGATCAGGCAGAGGATATTATCAGGATCGAGGTAACACCTGAAACAGAAATGCCGCTATCAGAACGGCTTACTTATACCATTGAAGACAAAAGAGAGGGTTCGGGCGCTATCCGCATGTCTTGGGAAGAGCTAAGTGTTTCCCTTCCATTTAAAACAGATTAACCACTAAAATTTTTACTCATGGAAAAGCATAATCACGAACATCACAAGCACCATCACCACGATGATGACCACCAAAAGAGCCAATCATCAGATGATCAAACCGTCAACAAATCAGACCATCAGCATGGACACCACGACCATCATGCCATGATGATCGATGATTTCAAGAAGCGTTTTTGGATTTCTCTGGTGCTCACGGTACCGATCCTGGCATTATCTCACATGATCCAGCAATTACTGGGATTTGAGCTAACCTTTTTTGGTGATCAGTACGTCCTTTTTGGCCTTTCGTCTATCCTCTTTTTCTATGGAGGATGGCCTTTTCTTAAAGGACTTTGGGACGAGCTAAAAGACAAAAACCCGGGTATGATGACCCTGATCGCAGTGGCCATTACCGTGGCTTACGTATACAGCTCGGCAGTGGTTTTTGGTTTGGAGGGAATGGACTTCTTCTGGGAGTTGGCGACACTGATTGTCATCATGCTGCTAGGGCACTGGATCGAGATGAAATCAGTAATGGGAGCATCGAAGGCTCTCGAATTATTAGTACAGATGATGCCGTCCGAGGCGCATTTGGTACAGGGAGACCAAATCAAGGACATCAAAGTAGATGAACTAAAAAAAGAAGACATCATCCTGATAAAAGCCAATGAGAAAATACCTGCGGACGGTACAGTGGTGGATGGGGAAAGCCACCTGGACGAAAGCATGCTCACCGGTGAGAGCAAGCCGGTGAAAAAATCCAAGGGCGACCCGGTCATTGGCGGATCAGTAAATGGCAGCCAATCCATCAAGGTGAAAGTGTCCAAAACCGGGAAAGAAAGCTACCTCAATAAAGTGATCACGCTGGTGGAAGAGGCTCAGAAAGCCAAATCGAAAACCCAAAACCTGGCCAACATTGCCGCCAGATGGCTCACGTTCATCGCCATTGGTGCCGGTACAGCTACGCTGGTGACCTGGATCAGCTTGGGTAAGCCTTTAGATTTTGCATTGGAACGAATGGTGACCGTCATGGTTATATCCTGTCCACATGCGTTGGGTTTGGCCATACCACTAGTTGTAGCCATTTCCACTGCTGTTTCAGCAGGAAAAGGCTTGCTGATCCGCAACCGTACTGCTTTTGAAAATGCTCGGAAGATTACCGCAATGGTGTTTGACAAAACAGGCACGTTGACCGAAGGCAAATTTGGTGTCTCACGATATGAGAGCCTTTCTGATGATATGAACAAAAATGAACTGCTGTCCTTTGCCGCTTCGCTGGAGCAGCAATCGGAGCACCCAATTGCACAAGGCATTGTGAAAGCAGCGAAAGAGGCAGGCCTGGCATTGAAAAAGGTTGAAAATTTTGAATCGCTGACGGCCAAGGGCATTCAGGGCAAGATCGATGGACAAAACTGGAAAGTGGTCAGCCCCGGCTATCTGAAAGAAAACAACATAAACATCCCTGAACAGGCAGGATCTGATGCCGCAGAAACCATAGTTTTTGTGCTTTTGGAAGAAAAGTTGATTGGCTTCATAGCCTTGTCCGATCAAATCAGGGAAGAAAGCCCTAAGGCCATCGAAACGCTTCGGGAAAAAGGCATGAAACTATACATGGCTACCGGTGACAATGAGAAAACGGCCAAAGCAGTAAGCGACAAACTTGGGCTGGATGGCTACTACAGTGAAGTACTGCCCCATCAAAAAGTGGAAATCATCAAGAAACTTCAGAAAGAAGGCCACTTTGTGGCTATGACGGGTGATGGGGTAAATGATGCCCCTGCACTGGCACAAGCCAATGTGGGTATTGCTGTAGGTTCCGGTACCGATGTGGCTGCCGAGACAGCCGATATCATATTGGTCAACAGCAACCCAAAAGACATTGCCAACCTGGTACTGTTTGGCAGGGCCACTTACAACAAAATGATCCAGAACCTCGCTTGGGCTACCGGCTACAACGCGATTGCATTGCCTTTGGCCACAGGATTTATTCCGGGTCTGGTGATTAGTCCTGCAATAGGCGCAGTATTCATGAGCCTGAGTACGGTCATAGTGGCCATTAATGCGCAATTGCTGAAAAGGAAGATGAAAAGCTGAACTATTTAGGAATCCCCAAGGGTACTTGCCGTCTTTTGCAATACCCTTGCACCTTAATTTTGCCTATATTTGCAGGCAAATGAATTCCATTCTATCCATATCGTTCAGCTTTCTGTTCCTGATGCAGGCAATGGGACCTACTTTGGATTTATGTTGTGAATTAGCAAAGCTTCCGGTGCTTTTTGAACACTACGAGGAATATGCAGAACATAATGGAACTTCATTCGCAGAGTTTATTGACTTTCATTATGGTGACGGGCAAAATGCAAAAGGCCACCATGATGACGAGCATGACAAAAACTTACCTTTTCACGGTCAGCACCAGTGCTGTCACGGATACACTTACATAGCCCAACTATGGGGGTATACAGAAATGACTCCCATTCATATTACAACAGAAATAAGAGCAACACGCTATAGTTTTTCTCTTTGTTCTGAGTACTCAGAATCCCCTTTTCAGCCTCCCAAGGCCTGATTTACCGGGCAATTTTCAAAATCAACCTTTGAATCATTGCATTTGTGCAATGCTGTAAGGTGCATTTTGCTATTTCCGTCCGGCATTCCACCGATGGGCATTTTTGCCCCAATCAATTCATTAAATCAGGATTCAAAATGCAAAATAAATGCTGGATAAAATCATTCAATTTTCAGTCAAAAACAAACTGATCATTGGCCTGCTCACGCTGGCCCTCATCGGAGTAGGTATCTACTCCATGTATACGGTCAATTTGGGTTCAGTACCTGATATCACCAACAATCAGGTGCAGGTAATGACTGTATCTCAAAACCTGGCCACAGAAGATATAGAACAATTCGTCACTTACCCGGTGGAATTAGCCATGGGGAATCTGCCGGGCGTTACAGAAATCCGTTCAGTATCCCGTTTCGGCCTTTCCGTGGTTACTATCATATTTGAAGACGATATGGGGATATACAAACCCCGGCAACTGGTGCAGGAAAAGCTTAATGAGGTAAGGGATAAAATCCCTGAGAAATTTGGCAGCCCGTCTATGGGGCCTATAACCACGGGACTCGGTGAAATCTACCAATATACCATCAGGCCTAAGCCAGGATATGATACAGTCTATACCCCTACAGAGTTGCGAACCATTCAAGACTGGATAGTAAAACGGCAAATGACATTAGTAGATGGTGTGGTGGATGTCAATGCCTTTGGTGGAAAGATCAAGCAATATGAAATCGCAATCAATCCGGAAAAACTCAATGCACTTAATGTATCCATCTCAGAAGTTTTTGATGCCCTTCAGCGCAATAATGTAAATACTGGAGGGGCTTATATAGAGAAAAACAACATGGCCAACTTCATTCGTGGAGAAGGCCTTGTGCGTTCGCTTGACGACATTCGGGATATTCTGGTACGGAATGAAAACAACATTCCTATCACTATTGGCGATGTAGCTGAAAAGGTGCATTTTGGAAATCAGGTCCGCTATGGAGCATTCACCCAGGATGGCCAGGAAGCTGTAGGTGGAATGGTGTTAATGTTGAAAGGATCAAACCCTAACTCGGTGATCCAGAATGTGCAGGAGCGCATGGAAAAAGTGCAGAAGTCTTTGCCTGAAGGCTTGGAAATAACTCCATTTCTTGATCGTAGTTCCCTGATTGAAAGAACTACCAGTACAGTAAAAACAAATCTTTTGGAAGGAGCCCTCATTGTGATATTCGCCCTTGTAATCTTACTGGGGAGTGTGCGAGGGGGTATCATCACAGCAACCACCATTCCTCTTTCTCTGCTATTTGCCTTTATTCTAATGAAGCAGTTTAATGTCTGGGCCAACCTCATGAGCCTGGGGGCTATTGACTTTGGGATTATCATTGATGGAGCAGTGATCATTATTGAAGGTACGGTATACGAAATCCAGAAGCGGATTCGCTCTGGTAAAATCAAATTCAATCAGGGCGTAATGGATGAAGTGGCTTATGATGCCGGAAGTACCATGATGGGATCAGCATTTTTTGGACAGATAATCATTCTGATTGTTTTCGCTCCTATTCTTTTCCTCACCGGGGTTGAGGGTAAAATGTTCCAGCCTATGGCCTATACCTTCGGTTTTGCCATGATAGGTGCCATTATCCTTTGCCTCACTTACGTTCCTATGATGTCAGCTTTATTTATGAAGCCCATCCAGAACAAAAAGAACTGGTTTGGGAAGTTTGAACGCTGGCTGGAAAAAGTCAGTGATAAAATTATTGGGGGAATCCAATGGGCTTATTTGCCATTGCTTAAAGGTGCTTTAAGGTTCAAGACCATTGTCATCATTGTGGCTATTGTGTTACTAGGGCTTTCAGGATTCATTTTTTCACGTATGGGCGGAGAATTTGTACCCCAGCTGGATGAAGGGGATATCGCCATGCAGGCTTTGATACGTCCTGGAAGCGGATTGAGTGAAGCCATTGATGTTTCTACTAAAATTGAAACGCTTCTTCTGGACAACTTTCCTGAAATAAAAACTGCTGTAGCCAGAATCGGTGTGGCCGATATTCCTACCGACCCCATGCCGATGGACATAGCCGATATGTTTATCATCCTGGAAAAGGATATGGACAAATGGACAACAGTAGAAACAAAAGAAGAACTCATTGCAGAGATAAAGGAAATGCTGGATGAAAAACTGACGGGTGTCAACCTTGTTTTCAGCCAGCCTGTAGAGCTTCGTTTTAATGAGTTGTTGACTGGCGTGCGTGAAGATGTGGCTGTCAAACTCTATGGTGAAGATTTAGATGTACTTGCCCAAAAAGCTGAGCAAATGGCGGAAATAATCCAGACTATTCCAGGTGTGGGTGATGTAAATCCGGAACGAACTTCTGGTTTACCTCAAATGACCGTTCGTTACAACCGTAAAAAGATTGCCCAGTATGGACTGGACATTCAAAAGCTGAACGAATACGTGAGTGCCGCCTTTGCCGGAGGAGTAGCCGGGGTGATTTTTGAAGGAGAAAAGCGATTTGATATGGTCATCCGCTTTGATGAAAAACACCGAAGGAGCATTGATGACTTACGTACCTTATATATTGACCTGCCCGATGGTACACAAGTACCTATTAAAGAAGTAGCTGACATTAATTATGTGCCAGGCCCCATGCAGATTTCCCGTGATAATACTTTCCGCAGGACCTATGTGGGTGTCAATACCAGAGGGCGTGATGTAGAGTCGGTAGTAACGGATATACAAGAAAAATTAGATGCAGAGCTTGATCTCGCACCCGGTTACTATATCACTTATGGAGGTGAATTTGAAAATCTTCAACGGGCCAAAAGCAGGCTGCAGATCGTTGTGCCTATCGCACTCTTCCTAATCTTTGTGCTGCTATATTTTGCCTTACAGTCATTTTCACAATCTATTATGATTTATATGGCCATTCCCCTGGCTGCCATTGGAGGTGTTTTTGCGCTATGGTTGCGCGGGATGCCATTTAGTATTTCGGCAGGTGTAGGCTTTATCGTTTTATTTGGGGTAGCAGTGTTAAATGGGCTGGTACTGATCAACCGATTCAATTCCCTGAAAGAAGAAGGGGTCACCAGCATCAGAGACCGCATTCTTACCGGTACCAAAGAAAGGATCAGGCCGATCATGCTTACGGCTACTACAGATATATTCGGCTTCTTACCGATGGCATTTTCAGGTTCTGCCGGAGCTGAGGTACAAAGGCCGTTAGCCACAGTGGTAATTGGTGGAATGCTTACAGCTACACTGCTCACATTGGTGGTGCTTCCTGTACTTTACACTTTTGTGGAAAGCAGAAGTGACAAAAGAAAAAGCCTGAAAGGGCCAAATGCCAACGTGATTATTGTACTGCTGGTTTGTGGAGGTCTATTGGGGCTGCCTGTCTTGGCCAATGCCCAAAACCAACAACAACCACAAGACAGTTTGCAAACGATCACGCTGGAGCAGGCCAGAAAACGTGCGGTAGAAAGCTATCCGAAAATCCAATCGGCAAGACTAGAGATAGAAAACCAGGAGGTGCTTAAGAAAACAGCCTGGGACTTTGGGAATACGCAGGTATTTACCGGAAAGGAAGAAGTGGGCAATGGTTCTGATGGAATCTATACTCAGTTCGGCATCCAGCAACAACAAATTGATGTTTTCGGTATTGCTCCTAAACTTAAGTTGCAAAAAGAACGGATAGCACTTGCTGAGAAGGCACTTGATCTATCAGTTATTGAACTGGAGCGGGAAGTAAGCCAGGCTTGGGCCATGGTATTTGCTACCAAAAACAATTACCAGGTTTATGAACACTTGGATTCGGTATTTGCAGATATTGAAAGAGCGGCCAGGATTCGCTTGGAAACGGAAGCCACATCTAAACTGGAATACCTGGCTACTTCCAACCAGGCCAATCAGGTACAGATACAAAAAGAGCAGGCATATCGGGATTATCTGAGTGCTTTACAGCGCCTGAACCTTTGGTTTGCCAATGACACGCTGTATACCGTACCGGATGTCCCAACCAGTCAATTGGACGAACCGCTCAATTATGTAGCTGATTCATTGATGAACCATCCTTTGCTGAATGTATCAAAGCAACAGGTAGATGTAGCGGATGCCACCATAAAAGAGAGGCGTTCGCAGTTCTTGCCTCAATTACAGGGGCAGTATGGGCGACAGCAGATTGCCGGGCAATCTGGATTTTATCAGTACCAGGTAGGTGTCAGAATCCCTTTGTTTTTCGGACCTGAGCTGGGCAGGACACAGTCGGCCAAAATCCAACGGGATATTGCGGGTCAAAACCTGCGCCAAAACCAGTTGGAACTGAATGCCGCCTATCAGGACATGAGAGAACAATACCTGAAGTGGCTCAATTCATGGAACTACTACCGGGATGAGGCACTTCCGCTGGCCCAGGAGCAACGGGACGGAGCTATTTTGGCTTACCGGGAAGGGGCTATTGATTATGTGACCTTCCTGCAAAATATCCGGGATGCCATTAGCATAGAAGTTGATTCCTGGAATGCCTTTGGTAGTTACCTGGATAGCCGCTACCAATTGGAATACTACTTAAGAACATCAAACTAAAAGTAAACTGATCATCAGATATAAAAATAGAAGCACAATGAAAAAGCAAATCATATATATAGTGGCACTGGTACTTATGGTATCGGTATTTACGGGCTGCGATAACAACTCGGCTGATAACTCAGGTGATGCCTCTCACGAAGAACACAGTGAGGGCGAGGCTGGGCACGAGGGTGAAGAAGGAACTAATGAAGAAGGGATGGCGGAGCTCCACCTTTCCAACCTTAAGTTTGAAAGTTTGGGCATTAAAGTGGATACATTGCCCACCCGAACCCTCTCCGGGACAGTAGAGGCCAACGGCCAGTTGGAAGTGCTACCTCAGCATGAGGCCACCGTTACAGCCATACTGGGAGCCAATGTGACTTCCATCAAAGTGATAGAGGGAGACAAGGTAAGAAAAGGTCAGATATTGGCCTACCTGGCTCACCCCAATCTGAGCAGTATTCAATCCAACTATGTAAGGGCATATAGCCAGTTACAATACCTGGAGAAAGAACACGCACGTCAAAAAAAGCTCTATGAAGAAAATGTGGGCTCGGGAAAGACCTATCAGCAAACCTTAGCTGACTATCAAACCACAAAAGGTGAAGCAAAAGGCTATGAAGCCCAGCTCAAACAACTCAGTTTGAATGTAGAGAAGATACGGCAGGGAGAAATATATGAGCAAGTGCCTGTGGTTAGCCCTATAAGTGGCTACATAGAAAAAGTAGAAGTTCAGTTAGGGCAGTTCGTAGATCCTCAGACCGTAATGTTCAGGGTTGTTAATACCGACCACATCCATGCCGACCTGATGGTGTTTGAAAAGGATGTTTATAAAGTAAAGAAAGGACAAAAAATAACCTTCACCGTGGAGTCGGTTCCCGGAGCTACTTTGACGGCCGATATTTATTCTGTTGGCAAACAATTCGAGCAAAACCCGAAAGCAGTGCATGTACACGCTGAAATTGATCAAAAAGAAGATTTTCTGATTCCCGGGATGTACATCAATGGAAGAATCCATACCAACAGCCGGGAAGTTATGGCCTTACCGGAAGATGCCATCATAGAAGAAGAAGGCAAGCCTTATATTTTTATTGCGGAATCTCATCAGGAAGACGGAGAAACCGAATGGGCATTTAAACCAGTGGAAATTCGAACAGGCATTATCGATGAAGGATGGGTAGAGATCAAGCTGCTGGAGGCGTTACCCGAGGGTACTAAAGTAGCCTGGAATAACGCCTATTATCTTATAGGAGAGATGAAAAAAGGTGATACAGAGCACGGCCATTAAGTGCCAAGTGGGTGAGGAATAGTTGGTGATTAAAGGTTGGCAAAGGGCAGTTGGCAAGTAGGCAAACACTGAAAGTGAGCTTGCAACACAATTACCAACTGCCTTTTTGCCCCTTGCCAACTTTATTAATTGATTAAAAATTATAACGACTAAAAAGATGAAAGAAATAAAAGCATTTATAAAGCCAAAAAGAGTACAGGTAGTGGTAAAGTCTCTGCGGGATGCAGGGTTTGAAAGTGTAACACTATCCAAAGGAGAAGGTACGGGAGCTTATAAGGATCCTGATGCATCTCCTTCCCTGAATTTTCATTTTACCGATAGCCCGATAGTAAAACTGGAGCTTGTTTGCCAAAATGAAGAAATGGATAAAGCAGTGCAATTGATATGCGGAAAGGCTCAAACGCCTGATCCGGGCGATGGAATCATTTACGTTTCTGAAATAGATGATGCCTACAGAATAAAGACCGGAAAGTCTATCAAAAGATTTGATATGAAGTGAAAAATGTCATGGAGTTTCCAATTGAAAAAATGAGGCAATTAGCCAGGACAAGGGGTGGGCTTTGTTTATCAGACTTATATATCAACAGCAAGTCCAAATTGTGGTGGCAATGTGCAAAAGGCCACCGGTGGCAGGCCACCCCTTTTAGTGTGAAGATACGGAAAAGCTGGTGCCCTGAATGTGCTAACAACGTTCCGCATGGAATAGAGAAGATGCAATTCCTGGCTCATGCAAAGGAAGGTAAGTGTCTTTCTAACGAATACATAAACTCCAAAATACCCTTGAGGTGGCAATGTAAAAACGGTCATCGTTTTCTGGCTACTGCAGACAGTGTGGTACAGGGGAAGTGGTGTAAAAAGTGTAAATAAATGTTAAACCTTAAACCCTCATAGTTATGATGCATGATTGGTATTTCGGAGGAATGCACTGGATTTGGTGGATCCTATGGCTGATCCTCATATTTTGGATATTTCTGATTCCATACCCTACACCCGGGCAAAGAAGAAGCAAGGATAAAGCCATGGAGGCGCTAAGAGAGCGCTATGCCCGAGGGGAGCTCAGCGATGAAGAATTTGAGCAAAAGAAGAAAGTTCTTCAAAACAGGATGAAATAGGTATAGGGTCGCAGGTGTCTTCACATCAAATGTGGCACCTGTGGCTCCAAAACTGACAAGAAGATGAAAAGCAAGTTACTTCTATACATCGCTATTGGGTTTACCCTCGGTATTTTCTTACTACAGCCTTTGGTTATTTCACTGCACATGTACGATATGCAGGGAGACCAGGGAAATTGGTGGGCCTGGCTACTTACTTCCTACCAGCAGGTTGTTGGATCGTGGGATGTGGATCAGGCGGTTACCAAATTGCTCTTTGGATTGTTAGGTGTTACCCTCGCACTTCTTTTTATGGTCAGACAAAAAATATTTCAGCTTACCGGGAAAAGAGATAAACTGGAGGAGATCAAGGAGCTTATAGCTGCGGGAGAAAACCAGCAGGTAGAATTTAAATCTACTTTGAGGTGGGACTTACACCAATTTAAGCCGAATAAGGCACTGGAAACAGTAGTAGCTAAGACAATAGCCGGATTTATGAATACAAGTGGAGGACATCTGTTCATCGGTATTGATGATGATGGGCAACCATGTGGCTTACAGGAAGATTATGCCACGCTAAAAAAACCTGGCAGAGATGGTTTTGAGCAATACATTATGGAACTAATATCCAATAAGCTGGGAACAAATTTATGTACGTTGGTAGCCGTTTCTTTTTACAAGATCGAGGCATATGATTTCTGCCATCTCGCTATCAAAAGGGCCGGTTCCCCGGTTTATCTTCATGATAACGACCGTTCTCATTTTTTTGTTCGCACGGGCAACGGTACACGTGAGTTGGATATACCTGAGGCACTCAATTATATAGAAGAAAATTTAAATGGTCGTTAATGATGAAAATCAAGTGGTTTATACTTCTGCTAATTGCCTTCAACTCCTCTGTGGTTAAAGGTCAAACGCTTTACAGGACTACTGAAGGGCATATTGTAATGGTTGCTGAAGTAGATGACGAGCAGGTGATTGCTGAAAGTCATCAACTGTTGATTCAACTGGACTATGACACAAAAGAAATTTCAGGTAAGCTTAACCTGAAAAGCCTGGATGTTGGTAACGGTTTTTTAAGCGAACAGATAAGCCAGCTTGCAAACGATGAATCAATAATCACTTTTTCCGGGAGGATTCCGGTGGATAATTTTATTAGC
The DNA here is from genome assembly GCF_019443765.1 of Algoriphagus sp. NBT04N3. Classification (NCBI taxonomy): domain Bacteria; kingdom Pseudomonadati; phylum Bacteroidota; class Cytophagia; order Cytophagales; family Cyclobacteriaceae; genus Algoriphagus; species Algoriphagus sp. NBT04N3. Next base: position 2,460,969 of record NZ_CP048415.1, on the reverse strand, counting down.
CAGCCTCATTCGCCTATATCGTTTAACTGGCCTATTAAAATTATAGCAGGTGAACGGGAGTTTCAGGTAGTAATGAATGCCACGCTCAAGCATTTTAATGGTGGAGAATCCATTGCATGTTTGCTAAGTGCTACGGGAGATTTATCTACAAAAGAGGTTGGTTTGGCGTCCTTCATTCCGGGGGTTAGTGAGGTATTAAAAGTGCAGTTTACACAAGTGATACTTAGAAAAAACACATTATGAGCGCAATAAAAGAATTAGAAGAAACTCTTGTAATGCATAAGATAAAACCAACAGCCATGCGGCTGCTGGTGCTGGAGTATCTGCTGGATCGGGAGATAGCAGTAAGCCTTACTGATTTATACAGAGACTTTGTGAAATCAGACAGAACAACCATTTACAGAACCTTAAAGGCTTTTCAGGATAATGGTTTGGTGCATAGCATTGATGATGGTACCGGTGTGCCCAAGTATGCTTTATGTGAAGATGGTTGTAAATGTGAAATAGAAAGAGACCTGCATCTGCATTTTCATTGCAGAATTTGTGAGAAAACTAAATGCCTTACCAGTTACAAAATTCCTGAAATTGTCCTTCCGCCTAATCATGAGGCCGAAGAAGCCAATTTGGTTGTAAAGGGCATTTGTTCCCAATGTAAAATTGAAAGCTAATATTATGAGCCAGCAAATTCATTATCAATCTCTATTGGTTTGCCCACACTGTCATCACCAACGTCAGGTAGAAATGCCCCAAGATAGTTGCTTGATTTCGTTTGATTGTGAGCGATGTGATAACATATTACAGCCAAATTCAGGTGATTGCTGTGTTTTCTGTTCTCATGGTTCAGTGCCTTGTCCATCCGTTCAACGGACATTAGAAGGGCATATTAATCTTCAAAAAGGACTTAGAACTGCTTTCATCCTCAGCCTGATAACCATTGGATACAATACTATTGAAGGCCTTGTCTCTACCTTCTTTGGCGCAACAGATGAAACACTGGCCTTATTTGGGTTTGGAGTAGATAGTTTTGCAGAAGTACTCTCTGGAGTAGGAGTTGCCCATATGGTTTGGAGAATGCAGCATCATGAAATAAAGCAACGTGATGATTTTGAGATAACAGCATTGAAAATAACTGGTACAGCTCTGTATCTATTGGTGGCAGGGCTTATTGCAGGTGCTATACTTTCAATTGTTAGCCAGTCCGAGCCACAGACTACCACAGCCGGTGTTATCATTTCAGTGCTTTCTATTGCTACAATGTATTTTCTTTTTAGGGCAAAAATAAAAGTGGGTAAGGAGTTGGAGAGCGAGCCAATCATTTCTGATGCGCAATGCACCAAGACCTGTTTTTACCTGTCTTTTATTCTTCTGGCTTCTAGTCTAATTTATGCTATTTGGCAGATCCCTTATGTGGATGCTGTTGGTAGTCTAGGTATAGCCTGGTATGCATGGAAGGAAGGTAAAGAAGCCTTTGAAAAAGCTAAAACAAAGCGCTTATCATGTGAGAATAGTTGTTGTTAATAAATAAATGAGAAGAATGAAAAAACTACAGATAAAAATACCACTCATCCTGCCCGAAGTGCCGGACGAAAAAGATCAGTGTGTACACAAACTGATCAGCCGTCTTCAGGATACCGAAGGTTTGGAAAAAGTACATGTGGCTGATGAAACCGACAATGGTGTGCCACAACTCTGCTTCCATTATGATCCTGAGGTAATATCAATTAACCGAATCCAAAAACTGGCGGAGCAAACCGGGGCTGAGATCACCAAGAAGTTTGGCCATAAACTCATAGAAGTTGAGGGGATACGGCACACGCGGCATGCCCGTAACGTTGAGCGAAATCTTCGGAGCAAAGAGGGGATTTTGGAAGCTTCTGTCTCAGGTTCCGGCATGGTAAGACTGGAATTTGATACCACCAAAATAGATGAAGCGGAGATACTTAAATCATTAAGGAAAGAAGGTCTTGATATACCCGATACGCAGGTAAGTGCTGAGCGATTTCTTCAGCAAGCCAAGAAATCTGAACAACAGGAAACCCAAGAAAAAGAAGATGAGCATTCACATGAGGAAGGTGAAGATCATGACCACTCACACGGTGGTATTTTCGGCAAAAATACAGAGCTGATCTTTTCCATCATCTGCGGGGCATTGCTTGGAATAGGTTTTGGGCTTTCATATGTAGAAGCTATTCCTTCATGGGTAAGCTTGACGCTCTACATCGCAGCGTATTTCTTTGGAGGCTTTTTTACGGCCAAAGAAGCTATTCAAACAGTTGCCAAAGGTGGCTTTGAGATAGATTTCCTAATGCTGGTTGCTGCTATTGGAGCAGCTATTCTGGGTGAATGGGCAGAAGGTGCCCTGTTGCTGTTCCTGTTCAGCATGGGCCATGCTCTGGAGCATTATGCCATGAACAAGGCCCGTAAATCCATTGCCGCTTTGGCAGAACTGGCTCCTAAAACCGCCTTGCTCAAGAGAAATGGAAAAACAGAAGAAGTAGGTATAGAAGAACTGAGCATTGGAGACATCATCATAGTGAAGCCTAATAGTAAAATTTCTGCTGATGGTGTGGTAGTAGATGGTCGGAGTAGCGTAAATCAAGCACCTATTACCGGGGAAAGTGTGCCCGTAGATAAAGAACCTGTAGATGATCCCGATAAAGACTGGTCACAGGAAAAAGACATTAAGGACGAGAACCGTGCCTTTTCCGGTACGATCAATGGCAATAATACACTGGAAATCAAAGTGATCAAAGTAGCGAAGGACTCTACGCTCTCCCGCCTGGTGAAACTGGTGAATGAAGCCCAGACCCAGAAATCGCCTACCCAGCAACTTACAGACAAATTTGAGAAATACTTTGTGCCTGCTGTATTGGTACTGGTAGTATTGCTCCATTTTGCTTTTCTGGTCATTGACGAGACCTTTAGCGAAAGCTTCTACCGCGCCATGGCCGTACTGGTAGCTGCGAGCCCTTGTGCTTTGGCTATCGCCACCCCGAGTGCGGTGCTCAGTGGAGTAGCCCGGGCAGCCAAAAGTGGGGTACTTATCAAAGGTGGCCGCCCATTGGAAGATTTAGGCGTACTTACTGCCCTGGCTTTTGATAAGACCGGCACACTAACAGAAGGTAAGCCTAAGTTAACGGAGGTGGTAGCCTTGGAGGATGTGAAAGAAGAAGAACTACTGAGAATAGCAGTTGCGGTAGAGGGTCTTAGTGATCACCCACTGGCAAAGGCCGTAGTGCGTGACGGGAAGGAGCGACTGAAGGGTGCTGACATACCTGAGGCGAAAGACCTGGAGGCAGTGCTTGGGAAAGGGATCAAAGCCACATTGGGAAGTGACAAAGTCTACATTGGCAACCTGGACCTGTTTGAGTCGCTGGATGAAAAGAAGCCATCAAAGGAAATAGAAGAAAAAGTAAAATCCTTAGAGTCTGATGGCAATACTACCATGCTCATCCGGCAGAATGACGATTACATAGGCATCATCGCCCTGATGGATACGCCAAGAGAAGAAGCGAAAAATACCTTAGCGCAACTGAAAAAGATCGGCATCAAACGCATGATCATGCTCACCGGTGACAATCAGAAAGTGGCCGATGCGGTAGCCAAAGAAATCGGTCTCACGGATGCCTGGGGCAGTTTGCTGCCGGAAGAAAAAGTAGAAGCCATTAAAGAGCTTAGACAAAAAGAAGACAAAGTAGCCATGGTTGGCGATGGTGTGAATGATGCCCCGGCCATGGCCAACAGTACCGTAGGAATAGCCATGGGAGCAGCAGGAAGTGATGTGGCTCTGGAAACAGCCGACATTGCCCTGATGGCCGACAAGCTGGAAACCTTGCCTTTTGCTATCGGTTTAAGCAGAAAGGCCAAAGGCATTATCAAGCAAAATCTTTGGGTTAGTCTGGGAATAGTGGCTTTGCTCATTCCTTCAACCATTTTTGGTCTGGCCAATATCGGTATTGCAGTGCTTATTCATGAAGGTTCAACCTTGGTGGTAGTCTTTAATGCGTTGAGGTTGTTGGCTTATAAGAAGTAGAGTTGGTTAAAGTTGGCAAAGGGAGAAGTTGGCAGTTGGCAAGGGATATTTGGCGAAGTGAGGACAACTTTTGCCAACTCGTCAACTGCCTGTTACCAACTTAAAATGATGGAAAGAAACAGAACAACTAACAATATGAAAGAGATCAAGACAAAGAAAGTAAAGGCAGGTACTTATGGCAGGTAGTTTTCGTGATTTGACTGTTTTCAAGAAAGCATTTTCGCTGGCGATGGGGGTGTTTGAGCTTACTAAGAAATTTCCATGCGAAGAGAAGTATGCGCTGACTGATCAATTAAGAAGATCTTCACGATCAGTATGTCGGGCTATTGGCGAAGGATATAGAAAACGGCAATATCCAAAGCACTTCTCAAGTAAAATGAGTGATGCAGATATGGAAAACTCTGAAACTCAGATTTCTCTTGATTTTGCTTTAGCCTGCCAATATATATCGGAAGGAAAGCGAAATGAACTTGTTGTTAAATCAGAAGAGGTAGGCCGAATGCTCAACCATATGATTGAAAACCCTGAAAAATATAAACCAAGAAATAAATGACGGTATTGTCAACTGCTATTTGCCTATTGCCAACTTTTTTTGGCCAATTAAACTAACAGGTAAACAAAAAAAATACATGAAGAAAAGCACATTCATAATAACAAAAATGGACTGCCCCTCAGAGGAGCAAATGATCCGCATGAAGCTGGAACCTCTCAGCCAGGTAAAGCACCTGGAGTTTGACATTCCGGCACGTAAGCTGGAAGTATTTCATCAGGATGAAGTACTGCCTATACAAAATACCATCAGTGAACTAAACCTCAGTGATCAACTCCAAGGTACTTCTGAGGCAGAAATGCCCCTTGCCGAGCGGCTTACTTATACCATTGAAGACAAAAGAGAGGGTTCGGGCGCTATCCGCATGTCTTGGGAAGAGCTAAGTGTTTCCCTTCCATTTAAAACAGATTAACCACTAAAATTTTTACTCATGGAAAAGCATAATCACGAACATCACAAGCACCATCACCACGATGATGACCACCAAAAGAGCCAATCATCAGATGATCAAACCGTCAACAAATCAGACCATCAGCATGGACACCACGACCATCATGCCATGATGATCGAAGATTTCAAAAAGCGTTTTTGGATATCTCTGGTGCTCACTGTGCCAATCCTTGCATTGTCTCACATGATCCAACAATTACTGGGATTTGAGCTGACCTTTTTTGGTGATCAGTACGTCCTTTTTGGGCTTTCCACTATTGTCTTCTTTTATGGGGGCTGGCCTTTTCTCAAAGGACTTTGGGACGAGCTGAAAGACAAAAACCCCGGCATGATGACCCTGATTGCAGTGGCCATAACCGTGGCTTACGTGTACAGCTCGGCCGTGGTGTTTGGTTTGGAAGGGATGGACTTCTTCTGGGAGCTGGTCACACTGATTGTCATCATGCTGCTGGGGCACTGGATCGAAATGAAATCGGTAATGGGAGCATCAAGGGCACTTGAATTGCTGGTGCAAATGATGCCTTCCGAAGCGCACCTGGTACATGGAGACCAAATCAAGGACATCAAAGTGGATGAACTAAAAAAAGAAGACATCATCCTGATAAAAGCCAATGAGAAAATACCTGCGGACGGCACAGTGGTGGATGGGGAAAGCCACCTGGACGAAAGCATGCTCACCGGTGAGAGCAAGCCGGTGAAAAAATCCAAAGGAGACCAGGTAATTGGCGGATCGGTGAATGGCAGTCAATCCATCAAGGTAAAGGTGTCCAAAACCGGCAAAGAGAGCTACCTCAACAAAGTGATCACGCTGGTTGAAGAAGCTCAGAAAGCCAAATCGAAAACTCAAAACCTGGCCAATGTTGCCGCAAGATGGCTCACTTTCATCGCCATTGGTGCGGGTACTATTACGTTGTTTACCTGGATCAGCTTGGGTAAACCACTTGATTTTGCCCTTGAACGAATGGTGACCGTCATGGTTATTTCCTGTCCACACGCATTGGGTTTGGCCATTCCATTGGTCGTAGCAATTTCCACAGCTGTTTCCGCAAGCAAAGGCTTGCTAATCCGTAACCGTACCGCTTTTGAAAATGCCCGGAAAATTACTGCAATGGTATTTGACAAGACCGGGACTCTGACCGAAGGGAAGTTTGGGGTTTCACGATATGAGAGTCTGACGGATGATATAGACAAAGAAGAGCTATTGGCCTTTGCCGCTTCGTTGGAGCAGCAGTCCGAGCATCCAATTGCTCAAGGCATTGTGAAAGTAGCGAAAGAGGCAGGTCTGACATTGAAAAAGGTTGAAAATTTTGAATCGCTGACGGCCAAGGGCATTCAGGGCAAGATCGATGGACAAAACTGGAAAGTGGTCAGCCCAAGGTACCTGAAGGAAAACAAAATAGAGATACCAGAAAAAGCTGGCTCTGATGCAGCTGAAACCATAGTGTTTGCCCTCAGGGAAGAAAAACTTATTGGGTTCATTGCCCTGTCGGATAAGATCAGGGAAGAAAGCTCCAAGGCCATCGAAACGCTTCGGGAAAAAGGTATGAAACTGTATATGGCCACTGGTGACAATGAGAAAACGGCCAAAGCAGTAAGCGATAAACTTGGGCTGGATGGCTACTATAGCGAGGTGCTTCCACACCAAAAAGTAGAGATTATCAAGAAGCTTCAGAAGGAAGGCCACTTTGTGGCTATGACGGGTGATGGGGTAAATGATGCCCCTGCATTGGCACAAGCCAATGTGGGCATTGCTGTAGGTTCCGGTACCGATGTGGCTGCCGAGACAGCCGATATCATATTGGTCAACAGCAACCCAAAAGACATTGCCAACCTGGTACTGTTTGGCAGGGCCACTTACAACAAAATGATCCAGAACCTCGCTTGGGCTACCGGCTACAACGCGATTGCATTGCCGCTGGCCACAGGCTTTATTCCAGGTCTGGTGATCAGTCCTGCAATAGGTGCAGTATTCATGAGCCTGAGTACGGTCATTGTGGCCATTAATGCGCAATTGCTGAAAAGGAAGATGTTGTTATAACGCTGCTATTTTTTTGAAATAAGGATAGTGCAATGGTAGTGAAAAAAAATGCACTACCCTTGCACCTTAATTTTGCGTATATTTGCGGGCAAATGAATTCCATCTTATCCATATTGTTTAGTTTTCTGTTCCTGATGGGACCTACTATGGATTTATGCTGTGAACTGCAAAAACTTCCCAACCTTTTTGATCACTACGAAGAACATCAGGAATTTGATGGGGATTCATTTTTGGATTTTTTGGCTGAAGATTATTTCAATGATACGGGTGATGCTCAAGGGCACCACGATGATTCTGATCACGATGATCTACCCTTTCATGGCCAGCACCAGTGCTGTCACGTCCACATTTTCATGACCCCTTTACTGGGGCAGCCAGAAATAGCCACTTTACACTTTTCTACCCAAACCAAGGGTAGTCATTATAATTTTTCTCTTTGTTCTGAGTACTCAGAATCTTCTTTCCAGCCCCCCAAGGCCTGATTTACCGGACACTTTAATATGAGCCTTTTACTTCATTGCACTGCGCAATGAAGTAAAGATTTAGTCTTTTTATTGCCGTCCGGCATCCCTCCGATGGGCATTTTCGCCCCATTCAATTCATTAAAATCAGGATTCAAAATGCAAAATAAATGCTGGATAAAATCATTCAATTTTCGGTCAAGAACAAACTGATCATTGGCCTGCTTACGCTAGGCCTGGTCATTTGGGGAGGCTACTCACTGACGAGGCTTCCCATTGATGCCGTACCGGATATTACCAATAACCAGGTACAGGTCATAACCACTTCCCCTTCGCTGGCCGCTGAGGAGGTAGAACGTTTAATCACTTTCCCAATAGAGATCACCATGGCCACCATCCCGGAGCTGGACGAAATCCGTTCTTTCTCCCGCTTTGGGCTGTCGGTGGTGACCATTGTGTTTAAAGAAGATGTGGACGTGTATTGGGCACGTCAGCAGGTAAACGAACGCCTGGCCGATGTGCAAGCCCAAATCCCACCGGGAGTCGGTCAACCGGGCATGGCTCCCATTACCACTGGGTTGGGCGAAATCTACCAATATGTGGTAGGTACCGAACCCGGCTATGAAGATCAATATGATGCCCGTGAACTACGAACCATTCAGGACTGGATAGTTCGCAGGCAGTTGCTGGGTACGCCCGGTGTTGCCGATGTAAGTAGCTTTGGTGGCTATCTCAAGCAGTACGAAATCGCCATAGACCCGGACAGGCTCAAGGCCATGAACGTCTCCATTGCAGATATTTTTCAGGCTTTGGAAGAAAACAATGAAAACACCGGAGGTGCTTATATCGAGAAAAACCTCAATGCCTACTTTATCCGAAGTGAAGGCTTGGTGGGCGACTTGGACGACATCCGAAACATGCTTGTTAAAAGCAATGAAGATGGTATCCCTGTCCTCATAAAAGATGTGGCCAAAGTACAGCTTGGTAGTGCCGTTCGATATGGAGCTACTACCCGCAATGGTGAAGGCGAGGTAGTTAGTGCCATTGTGATGATGTTGAAAGGAGAAAACTCAGCTGAAGTTATCGAGAACGTAAAAAGCCGGATTGCGGAAATCCGCAAAACATTGCCGGAAGGCGTTACAATAGAACCATTTCTCGACCGCACCAAACTGGTCGATACCGCCATAGGGACGGTAACCAAAAACCTGACTGAAGGGGCTTTAATTGTGATTTTCGTACTGCTCTTGTTGTTGGGCAACCTCCGGGCAGGTCTCATAGTTGCTTCGGTCATTCCCCTTGCGCTCATCTTCGCCTTTGGCATGATGAACCTCTTTGGCGTGTCGGGTAATCTGATGAGCCTCGGGGCAATTGACTTTGGCCTCATTGTGGACGGAGCGGTGATCATTGTTGAAGCCACACTGCACCACTTAGGTTTGCTAAAGCTGGGCAGGAAACTCACCCAGCAGGAAATGGACATGGAAGTGTATCAATCTGCCAGCAAGATCCGAAATTCAGCCGCATTCGGGGAAATCATCATTTTAATCGTTTATCTCCCCATTTTGGCTTTAGTGGGTGTAGAAGGCAAGATGTTCGGCCCAATGGCGCAAACCGTAAGCTTTGCCATTCTTGGGGCTTTTATTCTTTCACTCACTTATGTGCCCATGATGTCAGCACTTGTACTAAGCAAAAAAACTAAATACAAGCCCAATATTTCCGATAAGATCATGGCCTTTTTTCACCGCCTCTACGATCCTGCCATCCGATGGGCCATGCACAAACGACCACTGATGTTAGGTGTTGCACTTGGATTGTTTGGGGTATCGCTTTGGGTATTTTCCAATATGGGCGGTGAGTTTGTACCTACCCTGGAGGAGGGCGACTTTGCCGTTGAGACCAGGGTAATTACCGGAAGCTCTCTTCAAAATACCATACAGGCTACTACCCAGGCAGAGAAGATTTTATTGGAACAGTTTCCCGAAGTGAAGCAGGTGGTCTCAAAGGTTGGCGCTGGTGAAATCCCTACCGATCCTATGCCCGTGGAAGCTGCTGACATGATGGTGATTCTGAAAAACAAAGATGAATGGGTTTCAGCCTCTAACCGGGAAGAATTGGCCAACAAAATGGCCGAAGCATTGGAGGTCATTCCGGGTGTTACTTTCGGATTCCAGCAGCCCATCCAGATGAGGTTCAATGAGTTGATGACAGGTGTGCGCCAGGATGTAGCTGTGAAAATTTACGGGGAAGATCTCAACGAGCTTTCGGAATACGCCCAACAAATCGGCCGGCTTGCTTCAAATGTAGAAGGCGCAGAGGATTTGTATATCGAGGAGGTAACAGGTGTTCCGCAAATCGTCATCAGCTACAAAAGAGAGCAATTGGCCAAATACGGACTAAGCATCCGGGATGTAAACCGCTCGGTGCAAGCGGCCTTTGCCGGGGCTTCCGCAGGCCTGGTGTATGAAAATGAAAGACGCTTTGACCTGGTGGTCAGACTGGATAAAACCAACCGGGAGGATGTGGAATCAGTTCGCAACCTGTATATCGCCCGTAAAGACGGTCACCAGATACCGCTCTACCAGGTGGCAGAAGTGGAAATTAAGGAAGGCCCTTACCAGATCCAGCGGGACGACACCCGCAGACGAATCATTGTGGCTTTCAACGTGCGTAACCGGGATGTTGAAAGCATAGTCACAGAACTTCGGCAGAAAATTGATGAGTCGGTGGTGCTTGCTCCGGGCTACACTGTAACCTATGGAGGCCAGTTTGAAAACCTGGTGGAAGCCCGTGAGCGACTCGCTTTTGCCGTACCGTTAGCCTTGCTGCTGATTTTTGTGTTGCTCTATTTCACCTTTGGTTCCATTAAGCAGGGCATCCTCATTTTTACAGCCATCCCACTTTCGGCCATAGGGGGTATTTTTGCCTTATGGTTCAGGGACATGCCTTTCAGCATTTCCGCGGGGGTCGGTTTTATTGCCTTGTTTGGGGTAGCCGTTTTGAATGGGATTGTACTCATCAGTGAGTTCAACCACCTGAAAAAGGACGGTATCACCGATATTTTCGAGCGGATTTACAAAGGCACGAGAGTGCGTCTGCGCCCGGTGATCATGACGGCAGCCGTGGCGTCCCTGGGCTTTTTGCCTATGGCGCTTTCCCAATCGGGCGGTGCGGAAGTACAACGTCCACTGGCCACTGTGGTAATTGGCGGCTTAATTACGGCTACCTTCTTAACGCTTGTGGTGCTGCCCATCCTTTACTACTATTTTGAAAGAGGAATAAAAGTAAAACCGGGAGCAGTAGCACCTTTGTTGATCATCGGCCTGCTTTTCTTCCAGTTTACGGAAGTAAAGGCGCAGGAATCACCGGCCAACTACCAATCGCTGGATGAGGCGATTCAAATAGCTATACAGAACAATCCTAACCTGAAAGCAGCAGACCTGCAAACCCAGCAGGAACGGGCGCTAAAAGGGGCAAGTTGGAATCTGTCTAAGACCAGTTTCAGCCTCACGCACGGGCAGTACAACAGTATTTACAATAATGACAACCAGTTCAATATTTCACAATCCATAGCCTTTCCAACGGTTTATACCAACCAAAGCAAGTTGGCCAAAGCGAGAATGGAAGCAAGCGAATGGCGAAAAAGTGCTACGCAAAATGAACTGGTGCAGCAGGTAAAGGCAACCTGGTATTTCCTCTGGCTGGAGAAAAGCAAAAGACAACTGTTACTGGAGCAGGACAGCATTTACCAACGCTTCGTAAGGGCTGCCGCCCTTCGCTACGAAACAGGGGAAAGCAACCTGTTGGAAAAGGCCACAGCCGAATCGCAGGTAGCTGAAATCAAGGCTATGTTACAGCAAAACCAGTCAGATATTGAAATTTACCAGACACAGCTGCAAACCCTGCTTAACCTGGAAAATCCAGTGGACATCACAGTTGGCAAGCTCGAAGTACGGGAAAGCACTGTCCTTCTTGATACCACAAGTATTGCCAACAACCCTACCCTGGCATGGTTCCGGCAACAAATAGAAGTAGCCGAAAGGGAAAAGTCGGTGGAAAAGTCAAGGCTGCTACCCGACCTGACAATGGGGTACTTCAATCAGTCGCTGAACGGCCCTAATCAAGATCTGGATGGCAATCCGGTCACTTTCTCTTCCAGCGACCGCTTCACAGGTTTTCAGGTGGGTATAGCCATTCCCCTTTTTGGAGCAAAGGCACAAGGCTCGGTCATCAAAGCTGCTGAACTCAGAAAACAGGAAAGTGAGGCAAGGCTGCAAGCTATAACCAATGAACTGCAAGGCAGATTCAGGTCGCTCTTTCAGCAGTACCAAAAGTTTCAAACCAGTCTGGATTATTACGAGCAAAACGCCCTGCCTCAGGCAGAGCTAATTCTTAAACAAGCGCAAAAGGGGTTTGAAAGCGGGGAAATTGGCTATGTGGAATATATTCAGGGACTCAATCGTGCTTTAACTGTCCGGTTTAATTACCTGGACATCCTCAACCAATACAATCAAACCATTATCGAGATCGAGTTCATTTCAGGTGTTCAATAAAAAAAGAAATCAACAATGAAAAATACATTCAAATACATTAGTAAAATTTCGATGGCCCTTCTCTTAGGAATGGCTATAACATCCTGTGGATCAAAAAATGAGGAGGCCACAGAAGAACATCACGAAGAAGGTGAAAATACAGTGGAACTGTCGCAGGCGCAATTTGAGCAGGCAGGTATTAAAATAGGAAAGGTAGAACAGCGGATTATTGGCTCAGAACTTCGGGTCAATGGAGTTATTGACGTGCCTCCGCAAAGCAATGTTTCTATCAATATGCCCTATGGAGGCTTTGTGAAATATACTGAGATGCTGCCCGGCACAAAGGTGAAAAAAGGGCAGTTGTTGGTGGTGATTGAAAACCCGGAGTTCATTCAATTTCAACAGGACTATTTGGAAAGCCTCGCCAACCGGGACTTTCTGAAAGCGGAGTTCGAACGTCAAGAGGAATTGTACAAGGAGAAAGTGGCTTCCGGCAAGAACTATCAGCAGGCGAAAAGCGACTATCTGGCCAATGAAGCCCGTATCAAAAGCATGGAGGAAAGGCTGAAATTAATCGGCTTCAGCATCCCCAAGATCAAAGAAGGTACCGTTTCTGCGTCCGTCAACATCTATTCTCCGGTAACAGGCGCTGTTCGTGAGGTGTTCACCAATGTGGGCAAATACATCAACCCACAGGACGTGATCATGGACATTACCAACTCGGAAGACCTGCACGTGGAACTCACCGTTTATGAGAATGATGTACCACGGGTCAAAGAAGGTCAGCGCATCCGTTTTGCCCTGGCGAATGCTCCCGATGAGTGGCGGGAGGCCGAAGTATTCCTGGTGGGCAGTGGAGTTAGGGAAGACCGTTCGGTAACTGTGCACGGACATTTGAAACAAATGTATGAAGATTTGAAACCAGGTATGTATGTGGCGGCCAAAGTGGAAACTGATAGCAATGAAGTCTGGGCTGTTCCGGAGGAATCCATTGTGCGGTTTGGTGGCAAGCAGTACGTTTTTTCATATGCGGGTAAGAAATCAGAGAACGGTGAAACCGTGCACGATTTTGAAATGCTGGAAGTCATCAAGGGATATACCGAAGACGGTTATACACAGATTTCTTTGGCCGATACAGCGGAGGACTTGAGCAACATTCAACTGGTCACCAAAGGTGCCTTCACCTTGTTGGCTAAAGCCAAAAATACCGAAGAAGAAGGAGGAGGACACGGGCATTAAAATGAAGGACACGTATGATCAAGGAACTCGAAAATAAACTCAAAGAAAAGGACATCCGGCCAACAGCCATGCGGCTGTTGGTACTGGAAGCCCTGTCCGGTCAGGAGGCGGCCATCAGCCTTTCCGACCTGGAAAAAGCATTTGAAAAATCGGACAGGGTGACACTATTCCGCACCCTGAAGACTTTCCAGGAAAACGGACTGGTACACAGCATCGATGACGGTACCGGAGCTCCTAAATACGCCCTCTGCGAAGAAGGCTGTGAATGCAATATTGAACGGGACTTGCATGTGCATTTCCATTGCCGGGTGTGCAGCGAGACCTTCTGTTTGCCCAAATACAAAATCCCGGAAATTAATCTACCGACCAACTTCAATGGAGAAGAAGCCAACTTGGTGGTAAAGGGGGGTTGCGGAAAGTGTGCAGGTTGAAAATTGCAATGACTGTGCATTGGGTTTACACGTATTTTCAGGTAAAGCACTTAACGAGATGAGATCCAATACAAACTATTAACAACAATAGAATATGATCGTGATCCTTAAATCAATCAGCATTTTCATACTGGCCGGGTTATGCGAAATAGGCGGTGGATACATGATCTGGCTCACCCTGAAGGAAGGCAAGCCTTGGTGGGTAGGAGCTTTAGGGGGCATCATCCTGGTTGGCTATGGTGTGGTGGCCACCTGGCAGCCGGCTCACTTTGGACGGGTGTATGCAGCTTATGGCGGCATTTTTATCATCATGGCCATTCTATGGGGATGGAAAGTAGATGGTATCGTGCCGGATAAATATGACCTGATCGGAGGAGCTGTTGCCCTCCTCGGGATGCTCATTATCATGTATGCTCCCAGGACTTCTTAAAACTAATACAATGGACGAAAATAAAATCAGTTGCAAGCTCGCTACTCCAGAACTGAGGCAAAGAAAAGCTACAGTGATTGCCTCATTAAAGGAGATGGTATTGGAAAAACAGGAACTAGTCAATGGGTTCATGTACAAGTTTGACGGCTCGGATCAAACACTGGACCTACTCAACGACTTCATCAAAACCGAACGGCTTTGCTGTGACTTTTTCACTTTCAGTCTTACGATTGCTAATCAGGATTCCCCGGTCTGGCTTGAATTAGCAGGCCCGGAAGGCGTAAAGGCATTTATCGAAAACGAGATTGAATTTTAGAATTTAACCAAGGAATCATGACCACCTTGCTCACCGGTACCATCATGCTAAGCCTCCTCCACGGACTGATTCCAAGCCACTGGTTGCCGGTGCTGGCACTGAAAGAAAAGTTTGGCTGGCAAGGTAGCAAGACGGTTCGCATTGCGGCTATGGCAGCTTTGGCTCATTCGCTGAGTACCTTTCTGCTGGGCGTGTTTCTGGGCTTATTCAGCCTTTCACTGGCAGAAACGCTTAACAGTTACACCCGTTGGGTCATTCCTGCTTTGCTCATTGCCATAGGGTTCTATTTCATCATCCAACACCACAGACACCATCATTTTCACTTCAATGAAAAGCAAAAGCTGGACCAGGCCGGAGCAACACAAGTAGTGACCTTGCTGGTATTTATGATGTTTCTTTCCCCCTGCCTGGAAATTGAAGCCTACTTTCTGATGGCAGGGACTCATGGATGGCCGATGATCCTGACCGTGGGCTTGCTCTACACCATCGTTTCCGTGTTAGGGATCACCTTTTGGGTGTACCTCGCCCAGAAAGGCCTGCACCGTTTCAACTGGCACAGGCTGGAGCATAATACCGGGCTGGTTTCGGGGTGCATCCTCATTGTCACGGGCATCATTTCCTTTTTCACACATTAAAACAGACAAGCGTATGACTAATACTAACAATATAGACAACAAAGCCTGCTGCAGCACCGACCAGCATCCGGACAAACCAAAAAAGCAGGAGGAAAAAACCTCCTCCAGTTTCCTGCAAACCTGGGGAAGTGGTATTGTAAGCCTTGTCATTCTGCTTGCAGGAATAGCCGCTGATCAATGGGGACAGCCTGCATTTTTCCAGGGATGGATCCGCATAGGCTGGTATGTGCTGGCCTATTTGCCTGTGGGTTGGCCGGTATTGGTCAAAGGCTGGAAGTCCATACTGAAAGGTGATGTGTTCACTGAATTTTTCCTCATGGGCATAGCCACTCTGGGAGCTTTTGCCATAGGCGAATATCCTGAGGCGGTGGCGGTGATGCTTTTCTATGCCATCGGGGAGCTGTTTCAGGATGCAGCAGTGAACAGGGCCAAACGCAACATCAAAGCCCTGCTGGACATACGCCCGGATTCGGCCTCTGTATATAGAAGCGGGCAAATGGTGTCCGTACACCCGGAAGAAGTACAAATTGGGGAAACCATACAGGTGAAACCCGGAGAAAAAGTACCGCTCGATGGGGAAATGATCAGTGAAAAAAGCAGCTTCAATACTTCCGCCCTGACTGGTGAAAGTAAACCTGCCACCTACAACAAAGGAGAAAATGTGCTGGCTGGGATGGTGAATCTCGACAGGCTGATTGAGCTGAAAGTAACCAGACGGTTCAACGAAAGTTCACTTGCCCGCATCTTGGAGCTGGTGCAGAACGCCACCGCCCGCAAGGCAAAAACCGAGCAGTTCATCCGTAAGTTTGCACGGGTTTACACACCCATTGTTACCTTTCTGGCAGTGGGATTGACCTTCCTGCCTTACTTTTTTGTAGAAAACTATGTGTTTGAAGACTGGCTTTACCGGGCATTAATCTTTTTGGTGATCTCATGTCCCTGTGCGCTTGTCATTTCTATTCCACTTGGTTATTTCGGAGGGATTGGGGCAGCTTCCCGCAAAGGCATATTATTCAAAGGTTCCAACTTTCTTGACCTCATGACCAGAGTGAACACCGTGGTGATGGACAAAACAGGTACGTTGACCAAGGGAGTGTTTGAAGTTCAGAAAGCCGTGACCATGGACGGAATTACTACAGATTGGCTTAGTCTGGCGGCTGCTATGGAAAGCAAATCCACCCATCCCATCGCAAAAGCCATTACAGAATATACTAAAAAGCAAGGCAAAGAAATTTCAGAACCCGAGCAACAGGAAGAAATAGCCGGGCACGGTCTGAAAGGAAAAGTAAATGGTAAGCATGTGCTCATCGGCAATCAAAAGCTGATGGACAAGGAGGGGATCGTTACCTGTGCTGATGCTGCCGGAGAGGTTAATACCGTCATCCATATAGCCGTTGACCAAAAATATGCCGGTTACCTGGTGATAGCAGATGAACTCAAAGAGGATGCCTCACAGGCCATAGAAGCCATACGCAAATCAGGGGTTCGGGAACTGATCATGCTGTCCGGAGATAAGGACGCTGTGACCCAGCAAGTGGCAAAAACACTTGGTATAGACAAGGCATTTGGCGACTTGCAGCCCGAACAAAAGGTACAGAAAGTGGAAGAATTGAAAAAAGACGCCAACCGTGTCATCGCCTTTGTGGGAGACGGCATCAATGATGCCCCTGTATTGGCACTGGCCGATGTGGGCATGGCCATGGGCGGCCTGGGCAGTGATGCCGCCATCGAGACGGCCGATGTGGTCATCCAGACCGACCAGCCTTCCAAAATTGCCACGGCCATCCAGCTCGGCAAGCAAACCAAACGGATCGTATGGCAAAATATCAGCCTGGCCTTTGGGGTGAAGCTCATTGTGTTGGCACTGGGAGCCGGAGGCCTGGCTACCATGTGGGAAGCTGTATTTGCCGATGTGGGTGTGGCACTGTTGGCGATATTGAATGCGGTAAGGATACAGCGAAACTAAGAATACTTTAAGCTATGAAAATAACAAACTCACTTTTTAAATGTCTGAAATTTACAACCACCTATTTGAAGATTTAGAGGACAAGCTTAGAATGATTGATCTGGAAGAAGACAACATTCTCAAAAAATCAGAGCAAAGTTTTCAGACAGCCCTTCAGGCCATCAACCAGTTGAGAGATGATTTGCAACAGAAGCCATTGGTTTCACAAAACGATGAAATCTCGTTTTTCAAGGAGATCAAACCCAAGTTCATCAGCAAGCTGATCTATCATCTGAGTGTGTTCAATATCGAAACTAACAAGCCCAATGGAGGAATCAAGGTTAGACGTAAGTATTATCAAAACGAACTGGACAAGCTCAAACGTTACTTTGATAACAACCTGGAATTTTACCGCTACTACCGCACCCACAGCAACTATCTGGATCACAAATACTTTGTCTGTGGCAAGCAAGATATACGGCTAACCCTTGATTCATTTTTTTTTCGAGACAGACCCTAATTTCTCCACCAGCCACGACTTTAAGGTCTCCAACATCCTGGCCAATGACTTACTCAACGTCTATTTGGAAGATGAACTGAATAAGCTTGACCTGAGAGATATGGCCAACGGAAAATCACAAGTTGAGCCGAAGGGGAAATTGGTTTGGACAGAATCCAAAGTCTCTCTTATCGAACTGATGTATGCCCTCCAGGCTCGTAGAGTGTTCAACAATGGCACTGCGGATCTGAAAGAAGTTGCAGCATTTTTTGAAGACACCTTTGGTATCGAATTGGGGCAATATCATCGTACTTTCCTCGAAATTCGCATCCGCAAGACCGGACGTACCAAGTTTCTGGACTCCCTCCAGGAAAGTATCATTCGTAGAATGGATGAAGCTGATGAAAAATAGGATATAATCTTTCCGAACTTCGGATTAGCTTGTGAATAAAACCCACTAAACGGGAACATCTTCGCTGTTCAATAAACATTTGTTAAGATATGGCAGCAGAAGTAATTACCACAGACGACCTGCGTGAGTTCAAGATCGAGCTCCTGGAAGACCTCAAAAGATTACTCAAAGAACATTCCGGTCAGCCTACAAAGAAATGGCTAAAATCCTATGAAGTCCGTAAACTCCTGGACATTTCGCCAGGCACCTTGCAGAACCTGCGGGTGAACGGCACATTGCCTTTTACCAAGATCGGGGGCGTAATCTACTATGACTATACCGACATTCAGTCCATGCTCCAGTCCAATAAGTTTCAGAACCGCTTGAGGTAAAGCACATGGCCGGGCATGAACTACATCAGGCACCTTTCCGCAGCGTTCCAGCAGATGGATGCAGATACCAGGCTCACGCCCTACCATATCAGTCTGTATATGGCCTTGTTCAGGCGGTGGAACCTCAACTTTTTCAAGAACCCGATATCCGTGTCGCGGGACGAGTTGATGAGGTTGTCAAAAATCGGTTCGGTGAACACCTACACCAAGTGCCTGAAACAGTTGGATCAATTCGGGTATATCCGTTATGAACCGTCATACAATCCGCATCGGGGCAGCCTCATTTACCTGTACAGTTTTGATAAAGGTGATGATAAGGGTACTGATACAGGCAGTGAAATAGCTGTGAGACCTTATACAAACAATACAAACCCTTTAAACAATGAAAACGAAACAAACTTGGGTAAGCGAGCTAAAAATTTTGAGACAAGTTCAAATGATTCGGAAATGAAGAAAGAGAAAAGTTCCGCTAAAAGAGAAAGAATGACCGGCTATGGCCCGGACATTCCACCTCTGGAAGAACATGTCAAAATCTACTTTGATGAAAAAGGATATCCTTCATTGGAGGCCGAGAAGTTCTACAACTACTTTCAGAGCAATGGCTGGCTGGTAGGTGGCCGTTCCAAAATGAAAGACTGGAAAGCAGCCGCCCGCAACTGGATGCTGAACGCCCAAAAATTTAATGCCTATGCAAAAGATCAGCGAAACCATCAGCCAGGTCCTAAACCCGGAAACCTCCACTCAGGAACCGGCAAAGACTATGGCGAGCCACTCTAAGTCTTGCTCAGAGAGTGTTCAAAGCAACATCATCCAATTCGACAAATGCCTTGAATTTATGGAGAAAGCAGGCAAGGCCTACACCAGTCCAAAATTCCGGATATGGAAGGAAGACCACTTGATTATATTCAAACTTCTGGTCTACTTCTACCAGGACAAACCCAATGCTGAAAAGCACGGCATTGACTTACACAAAGGCATCCTGCTGACCGGTCCGGTCGGTTGTGGCAAAACCTCCCTGATGACCCTGCTTCGCTTCATGCTCGCACCCAAAGAACAGTACATTATCAAATCCGCTCGTGACATCACCCTGGAATTCATACAGGACGGCTATCCAGTTATCAACAAATATTCTAAGTCAGCCTTTCAGCAAACAGGTGGAGAGCTGGCCCCAAAAGCGTTTTGCTTCGATGATTTAGGTGTAGAATCAAACATCAAATATTATGGAAATGAAACAAATGTGATGGCCGAGATTCTTTTGAGCCGCTATGATATGTTCATCAGCCGCCACATGCTCACGCATGCCACGACCAACCTTTCCGCCAGTGAGATAGAGAACTGTTATGGGAATAGGGTTAGATCAAGGATGAGGGAGATGATGAATGTAATAGCTTTTGAGAAGGAGGCCAAGGACAAAAGGATATGACGTGTCCCTTAGTGGTACATGTGCAGATTTTCATGTCCCGTTTTTAATGTTTTTGTCTCATGTCCCATCACGGTACATATAACTTGTTTCATGTCCCAATTTTTGTATTTTTGTCTCATGTAATTAATAGGAATGAAGAATATCGATCCATCGAAACCACTCAATGATTTGCCTCTTCTACCTCCTCCGGTGGAAAAAGTAGAGACTATCCAAATCCTCAAACAGGAGAGTAAAGCTGCTGTTGCCCTTGCAGAGCTGAAGGGATTGGCAAGGACCTTGCCCAACCAGGGTATTTTGATCAATGCCATTGTACTCAAAGAAGCACAGGCTAGCTCAGAGGTGGAGAACATCATTACCACGCATGACAAGCTCTATCAGGCTCTGGCAGCCAAGTCGATGACAATTGATCCTTCGACCAAGGAAGTCCTACGGTACAGGGAAGCCCTGCTCTATGGTTTTGAGGAGATTAAAAAGAAAGGCTTCCTAAACACCAATGGTATTGTCCGGATTCAATCCATATTGGAAGAGAATGAGGCCGGAATTAGACAACTACCTGGTACTTCCCTAAAAAACGATCTGACGGGTAAAACCATCTATACACCACCGGACGATAAAGAAACAATAGTCAGACTGATGAAAAATCTGGAAGACTTTATCAATGATGAACCCGATAGAATGTCTCCCCTGATCAGGATGGCCATACAACACTACCAGTTTGAGAGCATCCATCCATTCTATGATGGAAATGGCCGGACGGGCAGGATTATTAACGTGCTTTACCTCATCCTTCACAATCTGTTGGAAATACCCATGCTGTACCTCAGTGGCTACATTATAGGCCACAAAGGAGCTTACTACAAATTGCTACAAGAGGTGAGGACTAAAGACAATTGGGAAGGTTGGATATTGTTTATGCTTAAGGCCATTGAGGATACTGCGACAAAGGCCATTTCCCAGATCCATGGGATCAACAGCATCTTCAATGAGATTCAGGATAAGGTAAAAAATGAAGCCCCTAAAATCTACTCGAAAGACTTGATCGAACAATTGTTTGTTCACCCCTATACCAAAATAGAATATATCTCCAATGGGCTGGGCGTAGAAAGAAAAGCCGCTTCCAGGTACTTAAAGACTTTGGAATCCATTGGAATCCTAAAACTCGAACCTATCGGGAAAGAGAATATTTTCATCAACCAGCAATTGTACCAACTACTGAAGCAAAGTTAGACCATGGCCAAAGCTCGAAAATCCATACCCCAAAAAACGAAATCTCTATTACAACAAGAGGTTAATTCCCAGTGCCCAATCTGTGATGATCAGAATGTGGATCATTTTGAAATTCATCATATTGACGAAATTCCCGAAAACAATTCCCCTGACAACCTTTTGATGCTTTGCCCGATTTGCCATTCCAAGATTACAAAAGGTGATATTAGTGAGGAGGAGGTCAAACAAATCAAGAACTATCTTATGATTAAAGCTAAAGGCAAATCCAGTGCAAAGTCATCAAATACCATCAACATCAAAGGCAATGTGTCCAACTCTACAGTGGCCAATTCGATCAGTGCACAGACCATTGTTTATAAATCCAGAAGCAAACCAAAGATGGAATTCGCTGATGGTGCCATAGGTAAAAAAGCGGAATTGAAAAAACTATGTGAAGCATCTGATAGATCGATATAACGAATACAAGGAAGGCGATGTTGGTAAATCCAAAATGAACTATGCTGCCATTTGGGGCATCATCAAAAAGGAATTTAAAGCCAGTGCCTACCAAGTCCCAGAAGCCCAGTTTGAGGCTCTATGTTTGTTCCTCCAGCATCGCATCGACAATACAAAGCAAGGCAGGATCAACAGAGGGAAAGGCTTTAAGAACTATTCAACATTTGATGAAATCTATGGTGGAGAGTAAGCAGAGCAATCTTGATTGGCTGAAAAAAAGATGCCCAATTCGTCCTAAAAAGTGGCATACTGAAAAGGTTCTCAGAATAAATGAAATTGAGAACTATAGGTTCTATTCTCGGAATTCAACAAAGACTTACAGAGGAATCATTAGTCCGCTAGATATAAAAGGTATTCAATACGCCTATGCTTATAACGATGAGAGTGATATTACCTGGATTGACTTATTGAACAATTTGAAAAGGTTTAAGGATATTCGTCATTCAAACATGACTCATGAAGAGTTGATCGAGCACGCCCAAAGTGATTACAACGAATCCAGAACGGTTTCAAAGTTTGGCTCTCTTTATTTTACTACCACCGGTCAGCACAGAATGGCTTTGTGCAAATTTCTCGATTTGGAAAAAGTTACAGTCCAGATTAACGAGTATACCTTTGATCAAGAAAAATTTAATGCCTATTAGGCTAGAAAGAAATTTGTAAAACAGCTGTTAGATAGAGGTCTAATTTCTGAGGAATTATTAGAATCAGAAATAATGAGTTTTGAACACGGCATAAGCCTGAATATCCGAGGAGTTTTCATCATGATGGGAGACCAAATATTTGATGGGCTTATAAACCTTTACGATGGCCTTAGCACGAACAAAGTATTAATCACTTTTGAATCCTTGATTTATGGTAAGCCTTCTACTTTCAATAATGATGTCAGAAGCCAATCTGATTTACTTCAATTCAAGTACTTTTTAAGAAAGTGTAAAGCGGAATTACTGAGTGATGTCTAACATACATCATGATCTCCTTCAAAGAGAAGCGAATTAAGGTCAATCCCTTACCGAAGATAGTCTCTCCCCACACCCCTGTGCCTCCAGCCTGCTCATTCCGCTGCGCTGCACTCACAAGCTTCCAGCACCGCACAGCAAGAGTAGCCCGTTATTCCATTCCACTTCGCTCCATTCCATACCGTGCCACACTTGCTTTTCCCAACCCTGACCCCACGCAGGAAAAGCGGTGTTCGTCTTCCGCCCTCGGCATAGCATCATGCCAGGCCACCACAGCCCATTTTTTGAAAGGGTCTATTTTCTAAGGTCAAAAAATAAGCTGTGTTGCCTTACAGGTCTCCGCTAAAGCTCCGAGCCTGTCATGCTGCTTGCAACTCGGTTGTCATCCTCACGGCAGCCTACTCTGTCTTTTTTGCCGCTTCTCTTCGTTTCGTTGCGCTTGCCAGGCTTTGCAGGAATTGTTTAATTGAAAGCGGTCTGCTTCAGCTTGGCAGTGCTCACTGCACTTCGTTCAGCCGCAAAAAATCCACCGGCTGCCAGTGTTTTTGCTCGCCTGCGGGTCGCTGCGGGCTGCGGGACTGTCATGCTTTTTGCACCAACCCCGGTTCCCAACACACAGGTAATCGCTTATACCCGGCCAACGCTCAAAAGGCAAAAAATCACGCCAGCCCTTGTGTAGTTCCGTTCCATTCCGGGCTTTTGTGGAGGATCAAATTACAAAAGCCCTGCATTCCACTTCACACATAGCAAGCCCCCGCAGTGCGTACCTCACTGCTTTCCGGTCTAGCCCCCTTGCTCCACTCGCAGACGGCTCGCAAGCCTCCGCTCGTTCCTCTCTTCGGCTGGCTTGGCCGTTCGTCCATTACGCTGCGCTCCACAGCCTCCGTCCAGCCGTTTTGGTTTTCCTGCGTTCCCGCACTAAATTCAATTTCCACAGCTAACAATATTGATAATTTATGAATTGTAGAACCAGAAAAAGAAAGGAAGAACTCAACCGAAAATTTTATATTCAACCCGTTAACTACTTAAAACTTCTTAATGGTCAACACAAACAAGGCTGTTGTGGGGCATTGGATGACAAATACTACATCTTTTCGTATAGACCCAGGGGTGATTATGACGCTCAATCGAAATACTTTTTTGTCGGTACTCATTGTGCCAATGAATTTCTAGATATTATCAAACACGACCCACTTCCTCTTTTTAATCCTTTAATACATGAGCAGGGGAATCACTCTCCAGGCAACAGTAATTCTTCCGGATCCAAGGACAAAGCATTAATACATCCCTTCAATCGGGAGCTACTTACTGCTACTAATATGCTCTGTATTTCATGGAATATTATTCCTGAGACTCGCTTGGAAAGCTTTATCAGTTTTACACGAAGAAGACCAGATAACCCTAATTACAACGGCATAGAGATGTTTAATAGGATTGTGGCAAAAGATGCCAGAAAAAGAACCCTCAGAAAAATGATCGATGAATTAAGAGAAACCAATGACCTGAAGGAAATGAGATTTGACTTACTAAACCAACATCTTGACATGAATGGGATCGAAAATCATATTGGTTGACGAAACCGAACAAAAACAAAGAGTGCAGCTAATTTAGGCGGGCCCCGCAAGGCCAACCCTGATCAAGACCATCAAGGTCAAGCCCTCCGGGTTTTTGAAAAAATCTCCACCCTCTGGGTAGTATTTTTCCAAAAAACCTTGACTGCCCTGTCCATGCCCACCTGGCAAAAGGCTTTCTCTTTTCTTTTTTTCCCTTTTTTCTTTTCTCTTTTGAAATGTGTGCGAAGCGGAGCGAGCAAAACTTTAAATGCTCATATTATGCACACTTTTCAGATCAAAACTTATCGAAAAAACTCCACCAGCTCTAAGCCTCATTTCTTCATTCTTTCCAAAGGACTGAATGCGGGAAAGCCGCTCGAAACCCCTTGTCCCAATTGCTTCACCATCAACACAGAATCGGAGGAGGCACGGAACTTTTATTTCTGGCTCTCTTACGGTCTTTGGCAGGCACGGGCGTTCACGCCATACCTGACCGGTTCTGTTGTCCCATTCATCAGGATAGGTGATGCCAGGACAGTATTGCTGGCAGGGCAGGAAAAGGCTTTGAAAGACCGTAGGAAGTACCTGAAGTCCTTAGCTCTCCTTCAGGACTTTGAGAAGAAAGCCAAGATTCTCCAAAAGCAGGTGGAGCTTGTGAAGCAGGTAAAGAGAGCCATCATGTTTCAGATACTCCTGAAATGAAAAAAGGCCCCATGAGGAGGCCTTTTCAGTGAGAGGAACACAAACTTTCCCGACTTTGCGGGAATCACATCCCCTTCGGAGGTGGATGTTTTCTTTTGAACCGTTGGAATAGCACCTTTAGCAGAATGGACACGGTAAAGCTCACTACCGCTCCAACAGCAGCTAATACACAGGTGTGGAGGATATCCCCGGAGCTGATATTCACCAGGACACTCAGCAACGTGCCTCCGGCAGTTCCTGCCTTCGTGCCTCCTCCACTTACCAGGTTAGCCATCTTTCCTGTCCGCTTTTGCACCATCCTCTACAGTCACCTGACTGACTGCAGTCAGTACCGTCCCACCTACGGTGAGATAGCCGCCCAGGGCAACTATTCCGGCCGGTAAACTGATTGGTGCTGCCAACAGAGCGCCACCAGCTGCCGCTAGTGCCAAACCCACGTTTCGGAGCACTTTGAAAAACTTGGGTGTTGGGGCTTTCGCCCTTTCTATGATCGTCATACGCTTTTTGCTTTTTGAATATTGAGAAATACATTTTCGCCTCTTTCCATGGCCTCAAACACAAGTGTTTTCAGCCTGGAATCGGCAGTTTTGGAATCCGTCCCTTTACCTGGACCGATGACCTTTGAAACCGGGGCTATACAGCCCTTCAGTTCCTTCAGGGCGTCATTGGCAGGGTGAAAAAGGATGCCGCTTCTATTGGGTACATTTTTCACCAGCAAATGCCAGCCCCGTTTATCGGTGTATCGCTTTACAAGCTCATACCTCCCTTCCGGGATGCTCGATACCATCCGCTGGTTTTCCCTCCAGGGAAGCTCGATGGTGGAGCAGACCAGCTGCTCACCATCACGGAGCTTTCCGTTGGTTCCCTCCGGATAATAGCTTCTTGTGAGAATCAATTCCATCCGAACCAAAATTAGGTTTGCTGAACTGCAGGAGCACCATCAATAGCCACCAACGCCAGGGCGTTGTAGGAGCCGTTTTTTAGTGGGTAGAAGCTACCGTTCACTTCCTGATAGAACTCCACACCAAAAACCAGCATTAGTGCCTTGGTACTGTTTGCAGGCAAACCATTGGACAGGTTCACCGCAGCTTCCGCCTGTGGCCCGATTTCAATCTCTCCACTTTCAGAAGCAACCAGGGTGAAGTCATCGGCCTCAAAATCAATCTCCACCGCAGCAGATACAAATTTCAGGTGCGTAGCACCTTGAGGCGCAGCAATGGTATTTTGGGGAACAAAGCCCGGCACATTGACTACAGCTTCACCAGTAGCTCTGTCAATACTTGCGTCAAATGGCACATATATTGTAGCTCCCAGACGGCCATTTGCATTGAATTCAAAGCCCTGCAAAAGCTCCAGCTCACCATCGAGAACGTTCCGTTCTCCACGGGCACTGGTTGCATCCGCTTTGATCACCTTCACCATTTCTTTGGTCAGTCTGGAGGTCAACCGACTGTCAGAGGTACGCAGAAGTAGCGGCCTAAAGGCCGTTCTCAAAGTCCGTCCGGCTGCACCGGCACGGCCAAACTCAGCACCGTTTTCACGGGTACGCTGAAAAGCCGGATCATTCTGGATCCGGTCTTTGTCCACCCCACCCTTTTCCCGGGCCAGGTAGCCATCTTTCGTTTTGTAAAAGGACATGTCACCGACTTTGCCCTTCAACTTGATAATCCCAGCTTGTCTTGCCATATCATTTGAATTTTGATTTGTTGCTTCGTTGCAACTCTTCGAAAATCCGATAATTACGAAGGGCAGACAAAAAACAGGTTCCGGTTAGGAACATTGAATACCGTTTATTCCGAATGGTTCAAAATGAACTGCCAATGGCATTCCGTATATTTACAGTACACCAAAAGCATACATGAAGTATAGATAAAGTATGATCGAAACCAAACGAGCCTGTATTTATCCAAAAGACGTGCAGCGGATCACTGGCAAGAGTGAACGATACGGCAGGAAGCTCCTTAACAGGATTAGGGAGGAGCTTGCTAAAGAGTCACACCAGTTCGTGAGCGTAAACGAATTTTGCGAATTCACTGGCCTTGCACCGTCCATTGTAGAGCGCTACATCACCGATTGACCTTGCCAGATGAAGGCAGTCAAACGGCACTAAAATCTATCGCCAGTTACCAATAAAATTTAGCACTTTTTGCCACGATTTGAACCCAAAAAGCGGGCTTTTTTGTATATTTACAAAGGTTTCGGAGTTCACCAAATGCACTCAAACCAGTTCGAATAAATTGAGAACTGAACGGTGAACCCGCTGAAATTACGTTTTGTAACTTACTGATACATAAAGATTTGCACGGGGTGGTTGTAATCCTGACATCCCGACATTATAATTAGAAAGGCGGCGGTTAGCATGTCCTGACTATGGTCAGGATGGTCGTGCTAACAAAGTCAGGTTCACCTTGGCAATTTTAAAAAGTCTCTCTTTAAAATATTTTTTGTTTATGGAGTTTGTAGTCTACATACTTTTTTCAGAAAGGCTCGGCAAGTATTATGTTGGCCAGACATCTGATCTAGATAAACGATTAAAAAGGCATAATTCTGGAATAGAGCGATTTACCCGGTTAGGTACTCCTTGGGTTTTGGTTCACTCTGAATTGACTAATTCAAGAGCTGAAGCAATGAAATTAGAAAAGAAAATCAAAAATTTGGGTGCGAAGAGATATTTGGAATTGTAGAAAAGGCGGCGGTTAGCATGTCCTGACTATGGTCAGGATGGTCGTCCTGACAAAGTCAGGATCACCCCGACATAATAATTAGAAAGGTGGCGGTTAGCATGTCCTGACTCTGGTTTGAGAGGTCGTCATGACAAAGTCAGGATCACCCCGACAAATAGCTTTAGTACGGTTTTTCTAAAAAATTCAAAAAATCAAAAAAAAGCAGTCGTTCTGGCTGCCTTCTATTCTTGATAAACAGTAAAAGAAATTTTTACCAATTCGGATGCTTTTTCATCCAATAGTCTAGAGATACTCTTCCTGATCCGTAAAAAAAATATGACTATTTTTAATGTTGCACGTATGGATAGACAGCCGCGATAATCAGCCTGTCAAATAATTTTTCTCCAAAGTATCTTCTGTTGAGCTTGTAAGCAAATTCATCGAAGTAGTTCTGCAGGTATTTTTCTGAAACTATGTGATATATCCCGAGGAGATTTTTCTTCAGGTTACTTATTGCTGTGTGTACCCAATTGAGTGTTCCATTTGTTGAATCCTTGGAGGATTTCACTTTGATGTGCTCCTCTACCATTTTCTCCAGATCGACATATGCGGTGTTTTTGTCGGTAAATAAAACCGAGGACGAATCCACGGTGGTTTCCACAAACTGTTTCACCGAATCACTGGTCACATCCTTAAGTATTTTCATTTTGAAAAAGCCACAATGGCTTCCTTTCTTACCCGAATCAGGATCTTCCAAAGGAGTGGATTCGCAAGCTACTGCAACAATCGCCTGTTTCTGACTACCCTTTCCTCGCTTTAGCTGTTCCTGAACTCTTTTACGGGTTGCCTTTTCTACATAGGCCTCGTCGTATTCCACCATCCCCTTGAGCAAATAAAGACCATCCCGTTTGCCCATGACTACTCTAATCTTATTCATCAGACTGAATGCTGTTTGGTATCGTTTAAGTCCAAGTTGTCTTTGGAACTCCAAGCAAGAAAAGCCTTTCTTGGTAGCTGACATCAACAGAAACGCAGTAAACCAGGTATGCAGCGACAGGTTGCTGGGCTCCATCACCGTTCCGGCTTTTAAAGAAGTTCTCCTTCGACAAACACTACATTCGAAGAACTTCCTGCCCGAAAACCAATAGTGCTTAGGGAATCCCTTACAGATTTTGCAGTAAATCCCTGCTTTTTGACGATAGTTTTTCAGAAAGATCTCACAACTTTCCTCATTTGGAAAGTGATGGATAAAATCTATGATATTCATGGGCTTTTGTATTTTTACACAAGTACCGCTTATCTTAATGACTACGGAAACTAATGTCACTAACTGCCTAAGAATATTTGGCTACGTGCATGATTCCGAACAGTCATAAAAAAAAATTATGACTATTCGTAATGTTGCACGTATGGATAGACCGCCGCGATAATCAGCCTGTCAAATAATTTTTCTCCAAAGTATCTTCTGTTGAGCTTGTAAGCAAATTCATCCAAGTAGTTTTGCAGATATTTTTCTGAAACCATGTGATATATCCCGAGGAGATTTTTCTTCAGGTTACTTATTGCTGTGTGTACCCAATTGAGTGTTCCATTTGTTGAATCCTTGGAAGATTTCACTTTGATGTGCTCCTCTACCATTTTTTCCAGATCGACATACGCGGTGTTTTTGTCGGTAAATAAAACCGAGGACGAATCCACGGTGGTTTCCACAAACTGTTTCACCGAATCACTGGTCACATCCTTAAGTATTTTCATTTTGAAAAAGCCACAATGGCTTCCTTTCTTACCGGAATCAGGATCTTCCAAAGGAGTGGATTCGCAAGCTACTGCAACAATCGCCTGTTTCTGACTACCCTTTCCTCGCTTTAGCTGTTCCTGAACCCTTTTACGGGTTGCCTTTTCCACATAGGCCTCGTCGTATTCAACCATCCCCTTGAGCAAATAAAGACCATCCCGTTTGCCCATGACTCTCTAATCTTATGCATCAGACTGAAAGCTGTTTGGTATCGTTTAAGTCCAAGCTGTCTTTGGAACTCCAGGCAAGAAAAGCCTTTCTTGGTAGCTGACATCAACAGAAACGCAGTAAACCAGGTATGAAGCGACAGGTTGCTGGCCTCCATCACCGTTCCGGCTTTTAAAGAAGTTCTCCTTCGACAAACACTACATTCGAAGAACTTCCTGCCCGAAAACCAATAGTGCTTAGGGAATCCCTTACAGGTTTTGCAGTAAATCCCTGCTTTTTGACGAAAGTCTTTCAGAAAGATCTCACAACTTTCCTCATTTGGAAAGTGATGGATAAAATCTATGATATTCATGGGCTTGTGTATTTTTCCACAAGTACCGCTTATCTTCATGACTACGGAAACTAATGTCACTAGCTGTCTAAGAATATTTGGCTACGTGCATGATTCCGAACAGTCATAAAAAAAATATTTCGGTTTAGGTTTTAAGGAAATAGAAGAAAAAAATTTTTCCTTAAAATTGGAAGCGGTTTCAAAGGTCGTTCAGTCTTTGGCAATGGTAGCATTAAACTAGTAGCCACTCTTGTCTAAAACCAATGATCTGTGTGAAGAAGTCTTGCCTCTGTCACGGATGCTTATTTAGACAAATTTATCCCATTTTTGAAGAGGAGGTTTCGGATAAGCTTTATCTCATGACAAAAGGTTATTTTTTGGGTTGCTATGAAAAATTGGGATTTGAATTGGTGGAAAATAGAGTGCAATCCCCGGTCAAGAAAAAAATATGGTATCCATCCGACGAAGCCATATTTTAAATTACTATGTATGTTGGAAGGACGAATATCTTGTTCCTTATTAAATTCCTAAAATTCCAACTCTTATCCCAAAAAATTCGATTTTTGTATTTCTATGCCTTGTACGTAATTAATCTCATTTCCACTATTAATGTAATTTGATTTGATCAATATTTAAAAACTCTATTTTAGTTAGACCTATTGAGTCCTGAAATCTATAGGGATTGTTATATTGATCAAAAGCTACAATATCACGATTTAAAAATCCAGACCTTAATAAGGTTCCTGATAAAGTATAAATTGAAATGAAGTATTTAAATGAATGATTATCTTCTGATCTATTAAGTAATTTTGAAATTTTATAAATTTTGTCATCTAGAGCAAAAATTCTTTCTATCTTATTAGGAGAAATTATCGAATCTGTTTTTAGGGAATCTTTGTTTATTAAATTGTTATGAATGAGCTTTTTAGTCTCTATTTTTATCTTAAATGAATCGGAATTTTCAATACTTTTAAACTCTAAATCCTTTGTGTTTGAAGTAAGAATACTATAGTTGTTTTTAATTGACATAAGAAAGTAATCCTCAAATGAACCATTAAAAGTTATGGCATCTTGATTGAATAGCTTACATTCAGAAAAAATAAACCTATAAACCTTAAATGAATTACTTTGCAAATCATTATGACCGATTAATAGCTCACCATTATCTAAAAAAGTATGTTTAGTATTATGCATAAAAAATGAGGGACTATTAATACAACTTTTAGATTCCGTGAAATTGGATAAATTGAATTCCACAATTTCTTTATTAAAAAAAAGGAATAATTTGTCCTTTTTTTGCAATGAAAATAAACAAACATTATTTCTCGTTCTTATACCGTTAGATTCAGAAGAATTTGAGTATGATTTTTTGAAAATTTGCTCACCTTTTCTATTAAAAATCAAAATCATTGACTCGCCAGGTTTAAAAACAATTAAATTAGAGTTGTGAGTATAAAATTTTGGAAAGGAAATTTCGTTGATATTTTCCGTATTTGGAAAAACAGAATCGAAATCAAATAAATATTCATCGGATAGAATTTTTGGCTCATCACATGATACGCCTATAATTCCAAAGATAAGAATTCCCAAAATAAACGTTTTAAGATTTTTCATTCTAAAATGAGCCATTCACCTTCCTGAAATTTCAGAATTGATGAATTTAATATATTATAATTTAGTGAATTATTTGTAGAGTCATGAAAAATAGGCGTTGTTGTAGGAAAGGAGTTTTTAAATAGCTTAAATTTCACTTTATTTTTTGTGGAGACTAAAATGTTAATATCTTTTCCTGATATATAACTCTTTGAATATTCAACTGCCGACAAGAAACAATTTGAACAGGCATCTAGATCAATAAAAAGTATGTCATTTTTGTTTCCCATATTAAAATTTTCAACATAGTCAGTTAAAGAATTTTTATCTGGAACGGATGAACAGGAACTTATTATTAAAAAGCCATAAAAAAGCCATTTAAAATTCAAAGATATCATATTGGACATATTCATCAGAGAGACCTTCATAATCTTTGTTTGTAAGTGGGATATACAATCCATCAATTGCTACGAATGAAGAATAATGAAAATATTTATTTGAGGGAAATTCAACTTGTTTTATTAGATTGAAATTATTATCATAAACCAAGACTGCAAACTTATTTTTGCTATTATCTTTGGTAGATCGATCTTCTTCGGTTAGATTTCTTTGGATTATAAAAAATCTATAATAAACATCTCTATATTTATCGTAAAGTAATCTCGCGTAAGAATTTTGTGAAACTACAAATTTATATTGTTCATTAAATGGATTTCCAGGAGGAAGTTCAACAAATCCTTGAAAATCGGGTGTTCCACATAACCTTTTACTAATGAGTATATTGTTTGAATTATAGATGTAAATGGTATCTGAAAGTGGAAAGCTATAAATTGTTGAATCTCCCTTAATTGTTTTTAAGGTGAATGAGTGGTGAGATGTAGCAATTTTTGAAAAGTATTCATTAGGGTATTTAATATTAGAAATTGGACTTATTGTATCCGATTTCAAATCCCATTTGAAATTTGTAATCACATCCTTTGGTAAAGGATTATATATGTCGACATACATTTGAATAGTTGAAAAATATATATTTCCGTCTCTATAAAGGCTAGGATTTGAGGGAGAGGTAATATGATTTAAAATATATTGACCTTCTTGCGCCTCCTCTAAAACATCATAAATTTTCCCTTTTTCATCAACTTTTTTCCCAACATTGTTTATGAGCAAAGTTCCATTGAAATTATATTGAGGAAATATAAAAATCGAATCCTCATTATGGTAAAAAAAACTGTGAGCAATAAATCTCGTGTCTAGACTCAAATCATTAATACTTATCCTTTTTTCTAATTTTTTGTTGCCAAGATCGTAAAAATCAAGACTATTATATATTTTATTTAGATTTATCAGAAGTTCTCTATCATTTTCGTCTTCAATCACCTGTATCCAATTGAACTGATACGTCGATACGGAATCAAGGGAAATACTTATTGACTCTTTGAGATATTTTTTGTATTGGGAAGAATTTTCTGAATCTTTGTTAGTGGTGCAAGAATATATTAAAAATAATATAGTTATGTTAAGATATGTAGAAATTCTCATTTTCTATTAGGATTTGAAAAATTATGGAGATAGAAAACCTTCTATCTCCATTTAAATTTAGTCGACTTAGTTAGGATATGAGCCTTCACATCCTGTGTTTGGACCTGCACAACCTCCAAAATCAGTTTCTGTACTAAAAATATAAGTTCTTCCGTCACAAACGTATACATCTGGACCTCCAGGAGAATATGAGGCGTGACAGCTTCCCCCTCCTTCTCCTCCTATGTCTGCAAATCCTTGACTAAATCCAAAAATGGTTGTAAGTCCTAAAGCGAAAACTAGAGTTACTCTCTTAAAATGTTTCATAGTTTATTAAAATTAAGTTCACGGCAAAAATTGTTTTATTTTCAAATAAAAAAAACGTAAACGAATTTTTTTTTTATTTTTTTTCGGGGAAAATTTAATCTACTATTGCGAATAGGAGTTTCTTTTTTTGCTTTGAACTAAATCCAAGAAATTTGAATGATTATACCGACTCAGAGCTTTCTTTGTTTCGCTCATTTTGGCATTAGAAATTCTTTGTTTTTCTACAGGGACAGTCTGCATACGTTCAATCTTTCCGCTATTTTGGATTTCACCAGTTCTGGATATTTGTGGCTTAAACAGTGAACAATTGATATCATAGGTGAATTCTTCGAACTGTATTTTCATATAATTTGTCACCATTCACCAGTCAAAGGTGAATTTGACCCAATTAATAGTCATCAGTCCAATTATAACACCTCACTGAGGAGTAACTTTCACCCAACTTTCAGTCATTCCCATTTCCTGGTTTACAACATCAGCTTTCAGCCAGCCCACTATGTATATTAGAATCTACTTTTCTTTGGTATAGTTTTCTACTGCATCTAGAACCTCATCATAGGATATTTCTTTAAAGATTCCATTGATATCTATATCCAATACTCATCCTATTTTGCTGCATCACCTTATTGCAGACTGAATGGCCACTTTGGTATTCCGTATTGGCCGGTAACCTTTAGCTGTAGGTGAGAAAAGCCAGTAATACTATATGTTCCATTTAGATTTTGACCCCCTTTTATCCAACCCTTCTGACTATGAAACTGAGACACCCAAAATCAAAAGACGAACATTTTTGCTAGTTTTTGTTTGCCTTCGTTCAAAAGTAAAGTTTTTCAATTTTTTTTACCTGAAGATTTAAGTTGAATTTCAACGGTTTATATTCCGGATTCAAGGGGGGGTAGAAGGGGGGGGATGCAAATCCTACCCAGCATCCAATTGAACTTCAGAGATGATTGGGAAGAAATACGATAGTGGGGGAAAAGCCTAAATATTTTGCGACAGTCTTTTGATCCATGAATTGGTTTGTGTGGATCATCTTGAAAATTGCCTGTTAGGTAAAATTCCTTTCCAAGCCAAATCGTCCCCAACTCTAACCTAGTAGAAGTAGGAATACAGTCTTATATAAGACCAGTAACTAAAATGAAAAGGGGGGTTATCCTGTCTTAAACAAATTGGTTTAATAAAGAAGGGTTAAATGTCGATTTGGTTTCGTCCTGAAGGCCAAAATAACATAATGAGCCTCCTTGCTTTTTGAAGACAACATTCAATTTCAAGATTTAAATTGCTAATGTAACAGTAAAAATGCAGCTAACACGGAATGTAAATTAGTGGCTTTTTACTTTTTTATTTGCATGAATTTTTAATAAAAAAATTGACAAAAAGTCAGAACCGTGGTATATTTGGGCATTATGGATACCTTGCAAAAATTAAAGCGTCATTTGCGTCGGGGAAAGGTGTATCGCCGTTCTGATCTAGAACGGTGGTCTAGTTCTGTGGATCGTCATTTGAAACAACTTTTGAACAATGGGACTTTGCAAAAAATGTCGCAAGGGGTTTACTATTATCCAAAGGAAACGGTATTCGGTGCAGCTCCACCGGACGAGTCCGCTCTTGTTCGATCTTTCCTGAAGGATGATGAGTTCTTAATCACCTCTCCTAATGCCTACAATGCACTAGAGGTAGGTACTACACAGCTGTACAACAAGCGTGTCGTGTATAATCACAAACGTCATGGTGAGTTTGATCTTGGCGGGCGGAAGTTCTTTTTCCACATGAAGCCCCGGTTTCCAAAAAAAGTAACTCCTGAGTTTCTGCTGGTTGATTTAATCAATAATTTGGACACCTTAGCTGAAGACAAAATGGCTGTACTTTCAAGAGCAAAAGAAAGGGCAGCAAAGCTTGATCCTGTAAAATTGAAACGGATAGTTTATACTTACGGAGGCTCACGGGCAAAGAAAGTTTTTTTACCAATCGTAGAAGATCAACATGCCTGAACAATATCTGCATGAGCGCAAAGACTTTATTGATCTTCTGAGAATTCTTGAAAAAGAAACGGGCATCCAAATCCAATTGATAGAAAAAGATTATTGGATCATGCATGTACTGCATGGCCTCAAAAAGCAGGGATTTGAGTTCGAGTTAAAGGGAGGGACGTCCCTGTCTAAGGGGTTCCAGATTATTCATCGCTTTTCTGAGGACATTGATATCCATATCAAAGCTCCTGCTGATTTGGGAGTGAATGAAAACCCAAAAAGCGATAAGCCCAAAGCCATTCAATCGAGAAAGGATTTCTATGACTGGTTGGCCAAAAATATTTCGATAGATGGGGTCATTAATATCAAAAGAGATGCTGATTTTGACGATACCGATAAATACAGAAGTGGTGGAATCCGCCTGTTTTATGAAGCCCAGACAGGTTACTTAGAGGGTATAAAAGAAGGTATTCTACTGGAAGCTGGCTTTGATACCGTTACTCCAAATACTCAGCTTCTGATTAGCTCTTGGGCGTATGATAAAGCTTCGGAAAACTCTAAAGTTAAGATTATTGACAACAGGGCTTTTGATGTGGTTTGCTATCATCCAGGATATACCTTTGTTGAAAAACTCCAAACAGTAGCAACAAAGTATCGGATGGAACAAGAAACCGGAATTAAGAAAGCTAATCTGATGAGGCAATATTATGATTTATATTGCCTTTTAGAAGTTCCCGAAGTTTTGGAATTCATCGGCACTGAAGCTTATTTTGAGCATAAAAAAGCTCGCTTTCCTAAGAAAGACCTTGAAATTCCTATTTCAGAGAATGAGGCATTTCTTCTTATCAATCCTGATCAAAGATCTGATTTTGAGACACGGTATAAGGCCACAGAAGCCTTGTACTATAAGGGGCAACCGCAGTTTGGTGATTTGCTAGAAAGAATAGCTCAGAAAATTGAGAAGCTATAATTATTTTATATGGATATACGCTTTCTTACCAGTATTGATAAAAATACGGCCTATTGTTTGCTAAAAGGATCAGAATCCCGAAGCTTCGCCTGCTTTGGCTGGGTCTACTGTCTTCCTTCTCAATGAGTAAAGGAGATTTGGCCAATAGTAAGATTCCGGAAAATCATTTCCTATATCCCTCGCCAGATAATTAAAAAAATCTAATTTCAAAATGGTTGGATTGGGTAGGACACAATAGGCTTAAACCAGAAGAGGCTTATAGTCCCTATCCGGAGATGGGTATACCTTGTGATATTTACCCCTCTTCCTATTCAGCCATTGTCCGGATCAAGATCTTTTTCCCACATCAACTAAAAGTAAGATTCAACGAGATAGAATCCCAAGCTTGGATGTTTCCTATGTTGATAAAGTCAAAATTAATAGCGTTTTAACCTATGGAATTGATTTTTCCCCCAAAAAATACCCCATACAGGGTATTTTTTTTATATCCAAAAATCCTTTTCTTACAAAGGTCTTTTATTTCCTGAATGTAAGCCAACTCTTTTCTTGATCTTATCTTTCTCTACTTTCCCTCGGCTGTGAAGGAGGGAGGAGATCAACTATTAAATTTCACCAATTGACAATGAGTAAATCCTATCTCATTTTGTATTTGATTTTTAGATGCCTTAAGAAAGAGGTAAGTTTATGAGTTCTATCAGACAAAATAGAGATATTATCTAGAAAAACTTTATCAACACATTGGTAATTAGTGTTTTATGAATATACTTTTTGAAAACATTGAGAGTCTGAGTAGAAATTATCAAGGGATTGCCATAGAAGAGGAGGATTGTCGACAACACCTGCAGGGCCCCGTCATGGAGAACCTGCAAGACCGTGAGGAATGGCAAGATTCTTTAGATCGGTTAAGGGCGCTGAGGGATGAAACAGGGTTTGATGCAAATGAAGGGCTCATGGCTGATATTCAAGCATTAGAGAATGAAGAAATACAAGTTCAACAGTTCCGGGTTGGAGAAGCTTATGCGGAGGTAATTTTAGAACAGGAATTTGTTTGCCGTTTTCATTGGAATGAGAAACGGGATGCTAGAAATCCAAAGGGGAATAAAAACGGAGCAGACTTAGTCGGATTTATTGAAGTTGATAGTCAGGTTCTTTTCCTTTTTGGTGAGGTTAAAACTTCTTCCGAAACAGCCAATCGTCCCCCTCAAGTTATGACTGGATCTGGTGGTATAGAAGGCCAGTTGAGGGATATATACAATGACAGGCGCAAAAGGCAAATTTTGATCAGCTACCTTCAAAATAAAATGAGACATTTTCCGGCTGAACACCAATTCAGGACAGATTTCGATGCTAGTTTTAGAGCTTATTATAGTATGGATAATTACCATCTTGTTGGTGTTTTAGTCAGAGATGTGGAACATGATGAGAGGGATGTTTCCTTAAGCTATGGTAGGTTAAGAAGCCATGTTTTGGAACCTAAAGGCATAAAACTTTTGGCGATGTACCTTCCCATTCCCAAAGAGGATTGGGGGCAGATCATAAATAATAAAGATTAATGAGCATACAAGTGAAATATAACTATCTCGAACAAGCATACCCTGATATGCTTGAGGGGATCGGTATGCTCATTCAAAAAGGAAAGCTAGCCAATCGGTTTGATCAAGTAAACTTGACAGATGGGGATTTGGCACAGCTAGAGAAGGCCAAGGAATTATGCGAGTTAAGAATTATCGAGCTTTGGGATGTTCGGGACTCTGCTGAATTTAAAGCTTTGTGCTCCGTTTACTTCGATATTGCCAGTCAAATTCCGATAAATATTGAGAATGAATATTTTATACTTGGTCAGTTCAAGCTAATCGCATTCGGCTATTTGGGAGAGCATTGGCACTTTGTAAAGCAGTATCTCAAAGGACTTGACGGTCAAATCCAATCGCTGGAGCTTGGAGAAAGCTGGAACAATAGAATTTTGACGGTTTCCTTCAAGGCAATTGTTCATTTGGTCAAAAAAGAGAATTGGCGTGACATAAGTCAGGCAGTAGAGCTTATCAATCAATTAAGAAGTGAGCAAAACCAGTTTGAGAATAATTTTTTAGATCAGGTAAATGAGGAAAGCCGCCCTTATGGAGCTGCTGAACTGGTATCCTTGTATCACTTCGCCAAGAGTATTGATATCCTGGGACAGTATTTATTAGAGGGGCGACCCTTAGAGCCTGAAGATCAGTTGCGATACCATTTACAAATTTCTGGAGAGTACGCCCATAAATCAGGCAATATTAGTTTGGGCCTATTATATCAATTTTTTGAAGCATTTGCTGTTAAAATTGTTCGGAATACAATCTGGTACAACACCAGAGGGATCAACAATTGGGTAACGACCTTCAATCGATTCATCAGTCGGCAAGAACAGGGAAGGTTTGAATTGCTCTACCCACAGAAAGAGTCCATTTTGGAAGGGCAATTGCTCAATCCTGCACATCGGGCCATTGTTGTCAATCTTCCTACATCGAGCGGAAAAACCTTAATAGCGGAATACCGCATTTTACAGGCATTAAATCAATTTAGGGAGCATGGCGGTTGGGTTGCTTATGTGGTGCCAACAAAAGCATTGGCGAATCAGGTTTACAACCAACTCAAACGGGATTTAGGTAATATCGGCTTAAGGATTGAAAAAGCTAGCGGTGCCATTGAATTGGATGGTTTTGAGCAGCACCTCATTGAAGAGAGTGGAAATCAAACTACGTTTGATGTATTGGTAACCACCTACGAGAAAATGAACCTGCTCGTCAGGCAAGGTCTCGGCACCACCACTGTTCGCCCATTGGTTTTGACTGTGGTGGATGAAGCCCATAATATTGAAGAAAAGCAAAGGGGCTTAAACCTGGAATTTTTACTTTCCACAATTAAAAACGACTGTGAGGAGGCGAATTTCTTGTTGATGACTCCTGATATTTCCAACTCCGAGGATGTGGTAAATTGGCTCGCTGGTGATCGAGGACAGGTAATCAATTTGGAGTTGGATTGGTGGCAGCCAAATGAACGAGTGATCGGTGCCATTCAGGTAGAAGGAAGAGGAAGGGACTATGATTATCTTCTGAAGACCCTCCATACAGATAAGGGTACATATGAAGTTGGGGACGCTATTCCTTTAGGAAAAGGAGATTCTGCAGAAACAGCCTCAGAGGCGAGAGGGTCAAAAGTGAAAATCACGAAAGCTGTAGCCGCCAAATTTCTAAACCTTGATTCTCCAATTATTGTCTTAGCATCTGACCCCAACGAAACCTATAGTATTGCGGAAACTCTCTATGAAAAATCCATTGATGACTTTGCACAGGATGAGGATGTCGATTTATTGATGAAATTAGTTCAAAGTGAACTGGGGGATAATTTTCCCTTAGCTAGGTTTTTAAAAAGAAGGATTGCCGTACATAGCGCTGCATTGCCCGATGAGATTCGATTTCTGATTGAAGATTTGATGTCCAATGAGAAACTGCAGGCTTTGGTTGCTACTACCACCATTGCACAAGGAATCAATTTCCCTGTATCAGCTGTGATAATGGGTGCTTACAATTATCCATATTCAGGACCTATGCCAGTCCGTGATTTCTGGAATTTGGTTGGGAGAGTGGGTAGAGCCGGTCAAGACACTATGGGCTGGGTGGGGATGGCCGTTAGAAATGATAATGATTTACAAGAGGTTTCTACCTATATCACATCGGCCTCTGGGGCATTATTATCACAATTGGAGAAAGCTATCGACAATGCTTTAAGACATGCTGATTTTGGCTTTGAAAGGTGGCTTTTTGTTGATGAAAGATGGTCTGCCATCCTTCAATACATATCGCATCTCAGGAAGCAGATACAAAGTCAAGAACTCTTTTTAGCCCAATTAGAACAAAAGTTGCAGGGAACTTTAGGCTACCGGCAGTTGCCTATTGATAAGAAAAACTTTTTAAGAGATAATATTAGAAGATATGCGAGTTCTATTTCCTTAGCTGATGCAAAGATGTCAGATGCAACAGGTTTTTCATCAGTTTCAGTAAGGCAAATGATTGGCAAACTGGCTACATCAGGAATTTCTCCAAGTGATTGGAATAGAAATCAACTTTTTTCAGAGCAAAATCAAAGTATGCAGAAACTCGTAGGCATAATGTTAAGTACCTATGAAATAAAAAAATCAATAGAAGAACTAAGTTCCGGAGAAAGATCCTTAGACCAATCGAGTATTGCGAGAATGATCATAGATTGGGTTAATGGTCAGAATATATCAGCAATAGCACATAGGTTTTACCCAAATGAAGATATAAACATAGCTATTCAAATGGCGACCAAGGCTTTGTACAAAGTAGTGGCAAACTCAGCAACTTGGGGGCTAGCTGCTATGCAAAAAATGCCAACAAGCGGTGTGGATTGGGATAGTCTTTCTGAGGTTGATAAAAAACGGATGGCTAATCTCCCTGCTTACCTGCACTATGGTGTCAATACAGACGAAGGGGTGCTGATGAGGAAAAACAATGTCCCGAGAAGTATTGCCAACAGGATTGGTCAATTATATAATACAGCTGTAGAAGGGGAAATATTTTCTCAACCATCCGATTCTGTAAGCAATTGGCTGAGCAGTCAAAGTCTGGAAACATGGGAAAGTGTGCGACCTGCTGGATCAAGACTAAGCGGTCAAGAATATAAACGAGTTTGGGAAAAATTGAATGGTATAAATTGATGCTAAACTTAAATTAAGAAAACTAATTAGAGGAGAATATCTTCAAAT
Source organism: Algoriphagus sp. NBT04N3 (assembly GCF_019443765.1). NCBI lineage: Bacteria > Pseudomonadati > Bacteroidota > Cytophagia > Cytophagales > Cyclobacteriaceae > Algoriphagus > Algoriphagus sp. NBT04N3. Next base: position 2,420,177 of record NZ_CP048415.1, on the reverse strand, counting down.
GCTTTCTGTTTCCTTATCCTGAAAACAAGTCCGGATGGTCCAGAATTTCTGAATCTAATTTCGCTCGATCACCTTCTCCTTAAGGAAAAGGAGGGATGAGATAGGAAAGCCAATTACAAATGGGTAAGGATAGTAGGTGGGATTGTAAATGACTCCCAGTCCAATTTATGATTTGACTACTCCTAGATGGGAAGCCAATTGAATTTGGTTGGAAAATATGGGTGATATTACAAATCCTATCAAATCAAGTCAGAGGTTCGACTACGCTCGGATCGGAGGAGAATCCTCCCTTAATCCTAACATTTTCGCAGTGTTTTCTATATTTTAATTCAATACCTTTTCCATGGCTTCAAGTGCTTTATATCTTATTGAAGGAATACCAAGAAGTTTATCGAAACAGTCTAATGCCGTCTTTTGCTCTTCGCGGTATTTAAAAGGCTCAAGCCTTAGTCTGGAATAAATTGCTAATACCAGGACCAATGGTTCATCACCAAAATAAGCCTTTTTACTCATATCAACTTGTTCCGGAATATTCATTTTTACAAGTAAATCCAAACATTCTTTTGGATATAAAGATGAACACTCTGTCAAAAACTCCAACAGGTATCTTGGATCGTTACTGAATTGATCGGTAGCAATATATTTTTCCATGAAGCTGTAAAGCTCTCCAAAGTTTTCAATTTTAAACACCCTTAGCACTAGCCCAGAAAATTCGTGAGAAAGATCGAATTCGCTATGTGACAAACATCTTTCCAAAACTTGCACTGATCGCTGATCAACTATATCATCCTTAATCAAAAAACTTTCTGCTACCTCGATGGCACATTCTATCGCTTTCTGGCCCAGCCCCATAAAACGGTCATACATTTTGAAATCATTAATATGATCAAAGAGCCAGCTGTTTACAAAAAAGTAGCATTTATCATATAATTCTTCGTGCAATAGCATTTCTTCAAAATAGAAACCCATTCTATCATGGAACTTATTGTTAAAATACTGTGCAGGATTGATGGAACATTCTAATACCCGTGAATCTTTTTGGGCGATAAGCTTCTTGAAAATTACGAAGGAACGTTCGATATCAAAGTGGTTCAAGTAGGCAAGATGAAACATTACACCTGCCAGAATTGTAGTTGATGGATTATTTTGGGGATCAATAGCGAATTCAATCGTAGAGAGCACGTCCTCCTTGTAGTTTGGATAATCGAACAGGTAAAACAAGTTATAAATCGCTGATCCTCTTGGTGTATTGATAAAATCTGAAATCGGATGATTAGGGTTTAGCAAATCATCGCGATATCCTTCTGATTTGGCAATTCCAATCAAGAAATCCTTGATATCTTCAGTAACCTGCTTCGTGTCGATTAGGTATTTAATATGCCAAGTAACATAAAGAGTAAATTCTCTGTTTAAGGATAGCTTTATTTCCCTTCTAACAAGGTTGGCGACCTCTTTAGGGTCATATTTTGCCTTGATCAATGCAGATATACCATGAGAGATGTAACGATAAGATATACCCTTTTCATTAAACAGCTGCCCAATAAAATTACAGAAATGTTCGGGACGCCTTTCCACCACGCTTTCAAAAGATCTAGAATGCTCAAGTAAACCTCCTTTGAAAAAATCAGCAGATTTAAAATCCTCATCAATTTTCCGCATACTTTTTAACCAGGCATCGTAACTGAATTTGTTAAAATTCGCATTCGATAATGGGGAACCTACACCCCCAAACCTACTATTGCCACTATCCAGAGCTCTGTTATGATCGATTCGTCCAAAACGTCTTTCCAATACAATATATATTAGCTTTAACTCACGATCTTTTTCCAGAACTATTTCGGGAAGTGCTTTTAAAAACAAGTACTTTTTTCGGCCGATGGTGAGGCTAAATTTCTTCTTTCCATTTTCTTCATATTTCCATATCTCATAGGGATGGGTGATATTTAGTAGTAGTTTTTTAACCCTTTGGTATTGCCTTAGATCAAAAAGAGATATGGCTTTAGCAATCATTCTGCGAATGTTTAGCTGAAAAAAATCATCTTTCCCCATCAGACCATTCTTGGCTTCGATGATCAATAGTAGTTGGTAGATTTCCTCAATAAATTCACTACTCCTATCCCGCATCAATTTTGTTAAAAGAGTGAGCAAAGCAACATAGTTCGTCGAGGAATGTTTTTGGATAAGTTCTTTAAGTACTTTTCTTTCGCACGTGCTGTAATATTTAAGCAGGTAAAAATCTATTGATTTTTCATCTTCGCTGTCTTTATATAATAATCCGTTATCAAGCTGATAGGAGCCTAGCAGTTCGGAGGTAATTCCTAAATATTCAAAATAATAGGCGTGTTTGGTTTCTTCCAGAATTTCTAATTGAACAGAGAGCAAAAATTCAGCGGTCTTTTGAGGGTTTTGTTGATACAAATTATCAATAATTCTATCAAAGCGATGGTCGAATCTAAAATGTTTAGTACGGCTTTTTGTCTTCAATATTACTGGCTTGAGCTTTCCAAATACATATTCCAGATTAAAAGGAGCTATTTTTTTTAAAGTCTCAAAATACCAAAGTTCTGTATTCTCATCGTATAGAAAGTAGTTATCAAAATAGGGTAAAAGTTTGGCATCCCAGTTTTTGACACTCGGTATAATGTCTGCTATAAACTTATTTTTTTCTCCAAAATTGCCATTTTCTAAATGATCCAAAACAAGCTTTGCATTATGGTTGATGTTTCGGTAAAGAATTCTGAACACATCATTTTGATTACCATAAAGCAGATGATTTGAAATAAAAAACTCGATCCAACCTTTTGAATTGAATAAGTCAAGAAACAATTTCCCATATTCATTCGCTAGCATATCACATACCAGCTCTTTCTCCTTCTGCGATGGATTTTCTACAAGTCCAAGTTCAAGTATAAATAAATATTTGATATGATACCTGATCTGGTCGTGATCAATTATATTTTTATAGAGCTCTATATATTTTTTATGATCGGCCTCCCTAAGGTACTCAATAACGGTCTTGATCAAAGACCTGATATACAGGTTCTGTCCTTCCTCAAAAATATAGTCGATCAGATTTCTGTCGGAGATTACGAACCATCGAGCCAGATAATACTCATAAAATGATTGATGAAAGAAAGAAAGTTTACTTTCGTTCTGTACCAGGATTTCATGGGATACTAGATAACTTATTTCTGGTTTGAATTCTTCTAGATATTTCAGCTCAATTAGATTTGGATGCTGTTCATACATCCTTTTCACAATTGCATTTAGGCATTCGGTGAGCAATAGTTCTCTCGGGATCATCACTTGACTCCATAATTCGGAATAGAGTTTAGTCAATGAGATCCTTGACTGTTTCTGCAACAGTTGCTCTAAATTTGGAATTTTGGTGAAAAGTTCAAGATTATAAGGTATCGTAAGCAGTTCGATCAGAAGTTTATTTTTTGTTTCGAGTTTAAGTAGCTTTAAAATGTCTGTTACTTCCGTCTCAGACAACTTTCCAACCTCAATCTGCTTGATAACATGTGTGTCATTGAATTTTCTCAGATCGGCATCGTAATCAAGATCGAAACTCCGGGTCGAGATTATAATTCTTGCATTTGGCAGCTTGAGCAGTTCCTGAATAAGCTTTATATATGTCTTTAGCCATCTCCTGTCCGATGATAAGGTTTGGGACAGTGCGTCTAATTGGTCAAGTACAACTACAAATTTTTCACCTTTGTCCCGAAGTGTGTTAAAAAGTTCATTGAATGATGCTAAATCGGTAAACAGCTGTTTAGCAAGGCCGTCCAAATTTACATCATAAAACTGGTCACACTTGATAGCAAGGACATTATATTCGTTTTCATTTGCCAATTGATAATAGACATCATGCAGAATTGTTGTTTTACCAACCCCTTTTTTACCTTTTACGACAAGCATCTTTTCTAAAATCTCCTTGCCAGGCAAATCCCTCTTTACCCATGTTACAATTTCCTGAATTGCTGGCCTCTCTACATGTGCTAGCTTATTCTTCGAAAAGTAATTTTTGAGGTTCCTAACATAGTTCGAAGCAGATAAAATTTCTTGATTCAGGTCAAACTTTTTGCCGACTACAGCACTGTGAATATCTCTTACTGCGTTTTTTATTTCTATTTCAAAGGCTTCATCATACAGGCCGAAGGTTTTTAATTCATCGATAAGATCGGCTCCATCCATAAGTTTGATGCAATCATTTGGTAATCCAAAGGTGTTTATCTGCCTATGCTTCCAACTTGCCCACCATTTGTGCTCTTGGATACTTAACTTTCCGGGCAAGCAAAGTATCCAATTGCTGACCTTAAAATCACTTGAACCTATAGCAGTCTTAAAGGATTTCCTTACCTGAGCCTTTTGTGACTCCTCGATACCGTTGACAAAAAACTTGCATTGGATGACCTTTATTGGTTGGTTTTGAATATCTCCAATAAATACATCGACTCCACCGTCACCGATATCAACCCGAACCGATTTCACGCATTCCCCCTTAAATTTATGTTTGAATAGCGTAGTACAGATGTCTTCAAATTTGCTTCGGGCACCAGCTATGGTGTATCTATTGACAAGGGATACCCATTCTTCGATCATATATGTTTATAATTGGTCAATTCCCATAAATGGATTGGTAAGAACCTTTTAAATAGACCTGCAACTACAGATGGTGAGTGAGGTTTATTCAAAAATAACCAATTCAGAAAATAAAGCGAAAAAATGATTTCAACACTGTTTTTTTAAAAATCCCGCCCATTGCACTAATAGAAAGACTATGGACAGATATCCAAAACCCTCAACTCAAATCAACACCTTCACACTCCCGTCAAAAAAAATCTCCCTTCGCCCTCACTTTTTTCAATTTTACCCCAAAAAATACCCACTACCCGGTATTTTTTCTTCTCCAAAATTCCCTTTCTTAGCAAAACGAAGGGTTTGATAATCTGGCAAATCGATTGTGGGATAAACCCCTTTGGATTTCTAGTCTTAAATTCTCCACTGAATGATCGCCTTCTCTTCAAGGAAGCCTGTTCTGCAGGATTGAGGGGAAGGGAGGGATGAGGTAGAAGCAAGGAAGCTTTTGATAATCAGTGAGAGCAAACTGGAGAAGTGCCATGGGATTACCTATATTGGATTCTCCATTTCATGATCGCCCTCTTTTTAAGGAGAGGGGTGGGGTGAGGTAAATCAAAGGAGGCTCCAACCGCTCCCGAAAAACATCGACAGGAAGTAGTTATTGCTGGAAGCATGCGGGCTAGGAGAAAAGGGTAAATTGCATTCCGATGGCTATCAGGATGGAAAGGATAGCAGGGTAAGACAAGGCGTTGAAAAATCTTTTCGAATATGATTTTAGCCTTGGGCCGGGATGCAGGGCGGCCAAATCCCACCCTATCAAATCAATGATTTTACGGTGTTCTACCTGTTAATTAGTTAGTTAATTGAATTTGTTTATAAATATTTTATAGCAAGTATTCCAGGTTTTTGGGATGTTGTTCCTCATGATCCAATCCCCGTTGAGTCCACGTGGAAAAAGTTCGTCAAAAGTGCGAACGGTAAAGTAGTATCGGATATCCTTCCTTCTGCACCAAATTTCAATAACGCAGATTTTATTTTCCCGGATGCCAAAGTGGTTTGTGAACTTAAAGAAATTCAAACTGAGTTTTTGGACACAGACAAAGCCTATGTAGGTCTAGAAAAGCTTCACGAGAGGCTTTTTACCGAAAATCCAAAATGAAAGCCGAAATTATTAGGAGGAACAGAAGATTACCCACCTTGGTTTATCGAAGATTTTTTTCGTCTAGCTCGCCCTTCGATCGCTCGAATTATTAAAAAAGCAAATGTTCAAATTCGTGAAACTAAAAATCACTTTTCTATAACTGAATCTACTGGGGTTTTGATTTTTGTAAATGACGGATTCACTGGACTTCCAGTAGATATTGTTGCAGCACTTTGCGGAGATATTTTAACTCAATCTTATAGTTCAATAGATTATTTTCTTTACCTAACAGTCAATAGATATGTCGAAATCGTAGATTCTAATAAACCAAAATTACTTTGGGTGCCTTCATATAGCTCTAGAGCCAATGATTCCTTGGTTGATTTCATTGATGATTTGGGAAGAAAATGGTTTGATTTTCTAGAAAAAGAAATCGGTCCTTTTAATTCACGTACTGAAACAGGTGCTCGAGATGTTCTAATAAATTCGAAAGCAATTATACTTCCGAAGGAAGAAAAAAAATAAAGTAACAGAATACAAAGTATCCAGCTTGACAAAGTCTTAAGGAAAGATATGACAATAATTGAAAATAATTTTTGACTTCTGATGTCAAAACTCTGTATCTGCATCATTTTTGAGAGTAAGGTTATTTTTTAGAGTAGTTTGGGAGGTATAAAATTCTATTTTTGCCTATTAACTGAGTGTAAATGATGGAAAAAATGTTTCGTAAATTCCTAAATAATTTGGGTTTCTCTCAAGATGAAATTCATAAGGGGTTGAAAAACAGTCAGTTTGAGTATTCGATCCATCAAGACAAACTTTCGGTAAAATATGTCATTGTATCAGGTGAGTCTGATATTTACGATTCTCATAAACGTCTATGGAATAAGAATCTGGATCCTGTGTTCGTCGCAGTTTCTGAGAAAAAAACCTATTTAATCAACGCAAAGGAAAAGCCTGATAAAGAAAAGCCTCTTAAGAAATCCATATGCATAGAAAGTTTCGATTATGGACTCAATTCAAAAGGATACGAGAATATAGATGATCTTGTATTTTCGAAATCAGCTATCGATGCGGCTTATTTTTTTGAATATGTATGTAAACACCGGAGGAAGAATAATAGAACTGTTGACAAGGATCTTCTTTTAAACTTACTGGAATTAAAAAGTGATTTGGTCAAAAATGGAAATGATCAAATCATACATTTACTGATTCTTAGGTGCTTATTTATTAAGTATTTGGAGGATAGAGGGATTTTCAATGAAAATTATTTGTTGGATGTTCTGGAAAGTAGAGATCCGCAACAACTAATCGCTGCTTTTGAAAAAGTGGCGAGGATTAATGGGGATATTTTCAAATACGATGCAGAGTTTGATGGTTCACAAATTGAAACTGTTTACCTACATAAACTTTCTTTATTTTTTAAGACTGATTATAAGTCTGGACAATTTTCGCTTTTCCCTTATCAGTTTGATAATATTCCTATACAGCTAATAAGCCATGTTTACGAAGCATTTTTGAAAAGTAGTACCAAGAAAGGGGACGGTATATATTACACCCCTGATTTTCTGGTAGATTTTATGCTTTCGCAATCATTTGACGAAAAGCTCAAAAATAACCCAAAATCGACTATTTTGGATCCTGCGGTAGGGTCGGGCGCATTTCTCGTCCAGGCCTTTCAGATGATTCAAAAATCTTATGGTCGCGGGTTGGACTATGAAGAAAAAAAGAGAATACTTCAGACACAGCTTTTTGGTATCGATATAGATCGGAATGCCTTACAAATTGCAGCATTTAGCCTTTACTTAGCTCTTCTTGAAGAGGAGTCTTCCGATTTTATCAGAGAGAAAATTGAGCAGGAGAATCCAATTCTTCCAAGCTTAATTGGAGAGACTTTGATTGCTGGAAATACTATATTGGAAGACCTGTTTACGGATAAAGTTTTTGATTGCATCGCCTCTAATCCGCCTTGGGGTTCTGTCCCCATCGGATCCTCTGATCCAAAAGTTAACCAAGTATATCTTCAGGAAAGAGCGGCAATTGATAATAAATCTGGTGAATACCCAGAATATAGTTATGTGGCGGATTATGAAAGATCTCAGGCATTTATCACGAGGGTATCAAAGTGGGGGGGGCTTAATACTGTATATGTCATGGTAGTTAAGAACTCTATTTTCTTAAATGACAAGACACTAGATTTCCGAAAGGACATATTAGAGAAATATCAGATTAAGACCTTTTACGAGCTTTCCCATTACAATGAAATTCTGTTCAAAAAATCAGTAATTGGGAATGTCCAAGGGCAGCAGGTCGAGGTGGGTGCAAGCGAACCCTGCGTTGTTCTTATTTTCAGGAATAAAACTACAGAGGATAATACACTACGATATATTTCACCAAAGCTTACGGAATTCGCAAGACATTTTGAATTGATACATTATACAAGCTCTGATCTTTTTGAACTGAAGCAGGCTGAATTTATTGAGTATGATTCGCTTTGGAAGGTTCTAGTCAATTCGGATTTAGAGGCACATGATTTAATCGTAAATAAGCTTCTAAAACAAAAAAAATTAAAGGTTGATGCAAGAAGAGGATTACAACCCAAAGGGGAAATGAAGCCTAAAGGTGCTCCCATTTGGAAACAAATTATTACACCACAAGATTTTGTACAATATCAAATCATAAGTGACTTAGAATTATTTAATTGGAACCAGGACCTTCATAGGGCTAGAGAAGAGTCTGTATTTAGGGGGGAGAGAATCGTGTTTCCAATTGGTCCAACTAAGCAAGATGGATACCTACTGCGAGGTCTTTTCTTAAAAGAAGAAGTCCTCTTCAAGGACAATATGATTTCCATAAAACTTAGTGATTGTAATGATAATATTGGGAATTACTCACCTCAACTTGGAGTATTTAATTCACAACTAATAGGATTTATTATTTATCAACTATCTGTTCAATGGGGAAAAGGTAAAACTTGGGTAAATCTGAGAAATGAAGATATTGAGAATTTGCCATTTAAAGTAATAGGAGATACTAAAGTTGCAGATGAAATGACGCAGCTTGTGCACAGAATACAGAATAAAAAAACCAAAGGAAGTGATTTTGAAAGTGAAATTCTTCATCTCAATGAATTGGTTTTTGACCTATACGGTTTATTAGAATATGAAAAGGAAATCATTCGGGAGTTTTACGAAGTCCGCGTCAATAGAGCAGGCAAGAATGATCTTACAGTCTTACCATCTGATATCAATGCATATTGGATAGCTTTTAAAGATGCTTACTCACTATTATTGTCAAAAAATAAAACCATCAATGCAAGCTACCATATTTCTAAAAACCTAGGGGTGGTCATCTGCATTTCTATTACTGATAAAGAGAATGAGACTGAACTTCTGAAAAACCCTCAACTATCCATTGTGAATTTTGTAAAAGGCCAACAATTGGCTATTACCGATTCCATTAGAATTCTGTTTGAAGAAAAGGTTAAAATTTACGATAAAGAACAAGGCAAGTTTTATATCATTAAAAGTAATCAATTCAAAGACTGGACGATAAGACAGGCTATGAAAGATGCCAAAGAGGAAATTGAGGCGTTCATTAATTATTTGCCAGCCTAAGAGTTCTAGCCAAGCTGAGTTTATCGCTAACAATCTTTCCAATCTAGGATACACCTCTAAACAGGAAATAATTGAAAAACTATATTTATTCTCTCTCATTGGGGCATATGATCGAATCGATAAGACGATTAGTACAGAGAATGATATTAGGGATAGGTTTTGCGATGACCTTTTTAATAATGAAAAATCCCCTTTAAGAAAATGGCTTCAAATTAAAGTTATTTACCTTAACTGGGAAAATTGGAGCTTTGCCGGCGATGGAACTAAAGTACGTTCTGACTTCTCGTTTAAATTTTCAGGAATGGAATTTATTGTTGAGTGCAAAAGATTGAAGAGCGCAGATAACGCATATATTAATGACGGGCTGAACCGCTTTATTACTTTACAATATGCAGAAGGGGATGAAATAGCTGGAATGATTGGATTTGTTATCTCAGGAGATCAAGCCACTATTAGCATTGCTTTACAAAGTAAGATTCAGGCCTTAGCTCATACCCTCTCGATCAATCCTTCAACTTCAACTTCATTTTTCAACTCCTTCCACCAAAGATCTGATACTTCGATTATAGGGCTGTATCATATGTTTTTTGATTTTAAAGTCCATTAAAAAAAGTAGGTATGAGTGAGAACAGAGATATGACGTTAAGACAAGTTTTACTTCAAAATTTTTCTATTGCAGAAACGGAAATGTATTTAGGATATCTCCTTAATCATGAGGAAATAGAATTTATTAAAATGACAGCCACAGAAGTATTAAAAAATATGCCTCAAACAGCGTTCAATTGTACGAAAATATCTGCTATTTGGGCAGCCATTATTCAAGATAACTCTACTATACCTGTGGCCGTTATTTGTGGTGATTTACAATTTATGGATAGAAAAGTTTTCGTTTGTAATGGCCCCCTTCCTGATCCAGAATTGGGTAACTTTGAAGACTTGATGTGGAATGGACATTGTTGGCTAGAATTTGGAGGCTTAATTGCAGATGCTTCATTTTTTCGAACAATTTATTTTGGTGATGTTCCAACCCAATTAAGAGCCAAAGTAATTGAAAAATTTGGAGAAGGGCGCGGTTCATTAATTGGGAATTCTCATCTTTTGAAAATGTATGACCTTACTTATTCACCTAAGTATTGTTTGAATAATCGTCAAGTTGATGCGATAATTAATGGAATAGAGAGATAAATAATTTACGTTTTATCTTTTCCAACAACCCTCTTCCCCTCCTCACTAATCACACACCTCTACTCTAGACTTTTTCGTACGCTAAGATTTATTGACCATTAATTAATCCTCCAGGGTTTAAATTTTGAAAAAAAATATTTCGGCGTATTAAATAAATACTATAGGGGGTTCTCAGGTATAAAATCCTTCGGAGAACATTGGAGTTCTTTTGCCAGTGTATTGAGATGATTGAGGTTATATTTACTTGCGCTATTTGGACTCTCTATTTGACCAATAAATCCTTCTGTTACTCCAAGTATAGCTGCTATATCCCTTTGTCCAAGTTCCCGATATTCTCGGAATTCTTTAACTTTTTGAATAACAGCTAATTCGAATTTTGATTTTTTTGCCATCAGTTCTTGCAAATACCAAAATCTCTTGTACTTTTACGCTTAGTTATTGCTAAGCAAATTTCTGTGTTATAACAGTTTTTTGTTTATTCGTGATTCTTTACTTGGAGTAATATCCATATGAGCATCGCACTTGACGTCTCGATACCGAAACCTAGGAAATTTCGAAGAACACGGGATAGTAAGTGGATTGCTCACGCCATTGGCGTGGGCTCTTCTTATCCGTGTTCGAGGTCTATCCTAGGTACCTGGTATCGGTAGGTTGAGTTCCACGCCTCCTTTTTTGGCATGGTCTCAACTTGGACATAGTTATAACCCAAGTATCATGGAACAGACCTTGATTTTTTCTGGATTGACTTATTTCCCGGGAAGGAATTTTCGGAAGAGATCTTTGTCTCAGCCTTTTGTTTCTTGGTTCATGAAATTATTCATTCAGGGAATCAGCCCATTGGATCGGCTCTTTCCCCGTAAACCCAAACAGCCTATTTAATCCTATTTTTTCTCCCTGATTGCGCCCAAAAGGACTTTGTATTCTCCGGCGGGCCTATCCACACGAATCGGGGAGTGACGATACTGTCGACTGTCGACTGCCGACCGTCGACTGAAAGATAAGCCTTCCGCTGCAGAGGATTTTCGCTTATCACATTTAATCAATTTCTAATCAAGACCGACCAGTCCTAAAGACATATGGGAGTTGGAATGGGAGAGCTATATCCTATAAAGAATTTGTTGGTTACCATCAACTTGCTGTTTAGGCATTTCAGCTTTCAGAATTCTAATTTCTGATTTTCCCTTCCGTCTCCGTGCTTCCGTCTCCGGTCTTCGGTCTTCCAACTCTTTTGAGCATGAAAAAAAATCTATACACATGCTTCCTGGTCCCGATAGCTATCGGGATGCTATGCCTTGTCGGGAGGTACCTAGTGGCATCGGATAAAGTTGCCGATTCACCCGGTGCAGATTTTCCTCATAGGTCTGTGCCCTATCGGGGCGGGGATTCCCGCTCCGAATTTACCCAACCAGATATAGTTGGTTTAGTTGAACGCGACCCTGATTCGGGTGCAGGGGAGGAGGGAGTGATCCTCCAGCCCGCCCCGCTCAGGGTTTTTTCAGCTCATCAGAATCAAAAAGCATCCCCGAAAAAAGCCAGGGCGCTAAGCCCAGAACCCAATTTCCTTCCATTTGATTTCTTGCCAGGTGCATCCTCTCTGGAACTGGACGGAGGACCGCTACCCTTACAAATAGATGGGCAAAAGGATACTTCCTCGCCTGATGCAGTCATCTGGGGGAGGCTCACCGAGTATGGTAGCAGGGATCAAATTCGACTCCAGATTTATCCGGAGTACTTTTTTGATTCTCCAAAAGCGCCCGGTGCCAACCTCCTTTTTCTCCCTCTGAAACTGGGCAACTTGATGGAAGGAGCCTATCCCAAATCCCGCTCTTTTCAGTACAATTTATCCACGGACAATCAGCCCCAATGGATCTCTTTATCCTTGGGTGAATCGGTTCCTTTTATCCACCGCTTCCGAATAGATCCCGGAGATACCGTCCAGGTTTTTCTTAACCTGGAATCCAATTCCCTGGTTTTTGCAGGTCCTTCTGCACTGAAATTTCGACTGCAACAGGAATTAAACAGGCTGGAGGAAGAATTTCAGGTAAGGACTCCACCGATACTTTGGACCGAAAATCCCGATCTGGTCTTGGCCGACTCTACCTACGCCGCCCAATACCGGGAGGCTCAATCCACTGCGGGTCCCTTATTGACGTTTCAGGCACGAAACCGGCAAGTTCTGGATGAATTGGCCAGCCGAAATTTGTATCAATCCGATGAATTGATAGCCCAATCCTGGAAACTCATTGACTCCTATAAGGATCAGCTCCCAATAGGGCTTTTGGATTTCTTTAAAATGGAGGTGGAACTCCGGGAATGGAAAAAACACCTACTCAGCATCAACAGCCATCTATTGTATGCCAATCGTGAAAAAGACAGCACGGAATTCCAGGCAGCGGTAGTTCGATTGGCCCAGAATCAGCTCCAAAAATTACAGCCTGTCTTGGAGAAGCCCATGAGCCCCCATTCGGCCGAAATGATGGATCTATTGGAGGTGCAATCCAGAATCAAAGCAGGTGTCGCCCAACAAAGTAGGTATCTCCATGATCCGATTGAGGATCCCTATTGGAACAGCAAATTACTCGTCCGATTATTTTACCAGAGTTACGAACAAATCCCCAATGCCACCCAATACCTGAGCGAACAGCTTGGAATGCTGGAGGACTCAGCATACAAAGACTGGCTGGAAGTCCTACTCGAATTAAAGGGGACAGGTAAAAAGGTCTCCGGTTTTGAGTTTTTTGACAAAAACGGCACCATCAAAACCCTGGAGGAAATCGCAGAAGGGGATCTGATTCTGCTTGAATTTTGGATTACCGGATGCAAGGCCTGTTTGGCTTTTAATGAAAATACACTCACCGCTGTCAAGGAAGAATTTGGAATGGATTCCCGAATTCAGGTAATCACTGTTTCGGCAGATTTTACCGAGGCGCTTTGGTTATCCAGTCTGGAATCAGGCAAATACACCCAGGAAGAGTTTACCAATCTCTATACCGGATCTCTCAACCGAAAACACCCCTTCCTCCTCCAATACGGAATAAGTTCTTTTCCCAACCGGATTTTACTGGATGGAAAGGGGAGAATCATTCAGGCCTCCCAAGTTCCTTTTTTGGCTGAAGAGCTGATTCCACTGTTGAAAAAACATCTCAATAATTCCCCATCCAAACCCCAATCCATCTTATGAAAAAGTTTCTATTTACTTGGCTGGTCGGAGCATTTTTGATCCTGCAAGGACCGGCATTCGCACAGGAAATAATTCGGGGAACCGTCCTCGACCAATCCACCATGGAACCCCTCCCTGGGGCTACAGTTCGAGTGGAAGGAGCGCAAAACCTGGAAATTACCGATGAAAATGGGCAATTTTCCCTTACCCTTTCCGAAGGTAACTACCAGTTGACCGTTAGTTTTATCGGTTTTGGAACGCAAACCGTCGACTTATCTATTCCACTTAAAGAAGAAATCCGGATTGTCCTTGTACCTAGTGATATGGAGCTTCAGGGGGTGGAGGTAGTCGCTACCGGCTATCAAGAATTGCCCAAGGAGCGGGTGACGGGCTCCTTTGTTTCAGTCGATGAAGAATTATTAAACCGTAGTGTAAGCCCGGATATCCTTTCCCGCCTTGAAAATGTGACTTCAGGCCTATTGATCAATCCCAGAGCAGGAGTGGAGGACAGAATTTCCATCAGGGGCAAGAGTACCTTTTTTGCCAATTCTCAGCCCTTGATCGTAGTGGACAATTTTCCTTATGATGGACCCTTGGAAAATATCAATCCAAATGATGTGGAGCAGGTGACCGTGCTTCGGGATGCCGCTGCGGCCTCCATCTGGGGAGCTCGTGCGGGGAATGGAGTAATCGTCATAACCACCAAAAATGGGCGATATAATCAGCCGCTAAAGGTTTCATTCAATGCCAATACCCGGCTTTTCGAAAAGCCGGATGCCTTCTATGCCCAAAACATGAGTCCGGCGGACTTTCTGGAAGTAGAAGAGCTGCTCTATTCCCGAAATTTTTACAACAGCGCTCTCAATTCCCGAAATCAGGATGCCATTACTCCGGGGGTTGAGTTGTTTCATGCCCTGAAAAACGGAGAAATCACACAGGAGGAAGCAGATCGCCAATTGGCGTTTCTTCGTGCTCAGGATCTGAGGCAGGATATCAATCGTTATATCTATCAGCCTCAGCTGGACCAACAGTATGCTTTGCAAGTATCCGGAGGGGACCAAAGACAACGCTACGGGATTTCCCTGGGCTACGACCAAAGCCGGGAAAACATTCAGGGGAACGACAGGCATAGAATCACTTTTAAGGGAAACCAAGAATTTAAATTTTGGAAAGAGCGGTTGACCTTTTCCAATCAGATTGCTTTGATCAGAAATAAAGCGACAACCCGTAATCAAGGGCTGAATGGGTTGATTTTTACGGGATTGACCGAAACTTATCCCTATGCTCGATTGGCAGATGCGCAGGGGAATCCCCTCCCCGTAGTCAGAAACTTCAGGCAGCGCTTTGTTCAGGAAGCAGCGCAACAGGGATTGTTAAATTGGGAATATTTCCCTTTAAAAGATATCGGAGAGTCAGTCAATTCCACGACTTCCAATGAATTTCGCTGGACCAGTGCACTGATTTTTCAGCCCCTAAAAAGCCTGAGTGTGGAGCTCAGCTACCAATATTGGGCAAATAATCAGCTTGGCGAGAACTTCAACAGCCCGGAGAGCTATTTTTCCAGAAATCTCATCAATACCTATACCCAAATCCGGGAAGACGGTTCCTTGGTTTACCCGGTTCCTTTAGGTGCAATTTTAAACCGAAACTCCAATGAAGGGGAAAGCCATCAGTTTCGAAGTTTGATCCGATATTCCCTGAAGACCGGTAATCACCAACTCAATGTTCTAGGGGGATTCGAAGCAAAGGACTATCAGTTGAATTCCTATTCGACCAGGTATTACGGATACAGTCCCCAATTAGCCAGCACGATTCCGGTGGATTACCTTAATCCCTATCCTTTTTTCTATAATCCATCCCTTTCACAGGTGATTCCCTTTGGTTCTGGATTGGGAGATCTGACAGACCGTTTTCTTTCCTATTATGGAAATGCCGGATATACATTCGACAATAAAGTTGATTTGACTGCCAGTTTCAGAAAGGATCAGTCAAACCTTTTTGGGGTAAGGGCCAATCAACGCGGAGTTCCTCTCTATTCCCTGGGCCTGGGCTGGACGATCAGCGAAATGGATTTCTTCAAGTGGGACCAGCTTCCTTTCTTAAAAATCAGATCATCCTATGGGTACAACGGGAATATTGACAAAACATTAACTGGTGAGACTACAGCCTTGTTTTTGACCAGTTCTTTCTTCGGGTTTAATCCGGGGCTTCCTTATGCACGGATACTCAATCCACCATATCCCGACTTAAGTTGGGAAAGAATAGAAATTGTAAATCTTGGATTGGACTTTGAAAGCAAAAATGCAAGACTTTCTGGTTCTGTAGAATACTACATCAAAAATGGGGTGGATTTAATTGCAGACACACAGCTTCCCCCGTCCAGTGGTTTGGAATCATTTCGGGGAAATTCAGCCAATACTAGGGGTACTGGCTGGGATATTATTTTGAATTCTGTCAATGTACAACGAAGCTTGACCTGGTCTTCCCAGCTACTTTTCAGTACCAATCGGGAAACAGTTACCCGGTATCTTTTGGAAGAGCCTATTTCAAGTGTGCTATCCAATGGCGGGGTCGGTTTTGGAAGGGTCTATCCGGTAGAGGGTTATCCCTTATACGCGATGTTTAGCTACCCTTGGGCGGGGCTTAATCCGGATAACGGAAACCCACAGGGATTTTTAGACGGCAGTCCATCCGAGGATTTTACGGCTATAATCCGGGAATCCGGAATCAATGATTTAGTATTTCATGGTTCTGCCCGGCCTACAGTTTTTGGGGCATTGAGAAATACCTTTGCCTGGAAAGGCTTGTCACTCTCTTTCAATATCTCCTATAAACTGGGCTATTACTACAGGAGAAATTCTGTGCTTTACAATTCCCTACTTCGTGGAAATCCCGGACATGCTGATTATGCTCTTCGTTGGCAAAATCCTGGAGATGAACAGATAACAAACGTTCCATCTATTCCCGGCAACCCCAACCTGAATAGAGATAATCTATACCGGTTTTCCGAGGTTTTGGTGGAAAAAGGGGACCATATCCGATTCCAGGATATCAATGTGACCTATCGCTTTGCTGATTTTCCGGGTGGAAAAAAGCGCATGCTCTCCAATCTGGAAATCTATTCCTATATCAACAACCTAGGTATCCTTTGGAAAGCATCCGATGATCCTTTGGATCCCGAATTTAGGAACCTCAATCCCATGCGCTCCTTTTCCTTGGGCCTTCGGGGAACATTTTAAGCCATTACCCAGCGAAAAACATTTAAAAACTTTGTTATGAAAAACTCTGTCAAAAATAAAATTTGGTTAATTGCAATCCCACTGCTTATGGCTTGTTCAGGATTTTTGGAGGAACGACCCAATAAGGGCATTCTGATCCCTACTACAGAAGCGGATATCCGGGCTTTGCTGGACAATGATAGCGAGCTTAATTTGGTACCGGGATTTGGACTGCTTTCTTCTGACGATCTGGTGATCACAGATGGGGGTTGGGCCTCTTTAAGAACTGAGGAAGAACAAAATGCCTATTTATGGAGGGAAGAAATCTGGCCGACTACAGGAGCTGCAGATTGGTCAAGGATTTATCGGGTCATTTTTATTGCCAATGTGGTCTTGGATCAAATTGAAAAACTACCGGAAACCCAAGAGCTGACTAAAATGAGAGCAGAAGCCCTATTTCACCGGGCACATGCGCATTTTATGCTAGCACAACTATTTTCCCCCGCCTATTTCCAAGGACTTAATGATCAAGAACCCGGCATTCCTCTTCGATTGAATTCTGAAATATTGGAGCGATCCCCACGAGTTTCACTTCAGAGCTATTATTCCCAAGTACTACACGATTTGGATCAAGCTTTCATTTCTTTGCCACTTCTTGATCCGATTAAAACAAGGCCTTCCCAATTGGCGGTAAAAGCCCTTCTGGCAAGGATTTACCTGACCATTGGAAATTATGAAATGGCGGAGGAGGCAGCTGATTGGGTAATCAATCGTCAAGAAGTTAGCTTGATTTCCTATGCCAATCTCAATCCTAATGCAGCCTATCCTTTTGAGAAATACAATGATGAGGTGATATTCCATACGGTATTGATCTCAGCGGGATTTTCCGGGGTATCTAACATTCAGGTTTGGGTCAACCCTGAATTGATGGAAAAATACCGAGAGGGGGATTTGAGAAAAACCTTATATACCCAGCTTAGACCCAACGGAGGATACACCTTTAAAGGACAATATTCCGGAAATTTTTCCCGGTTCGGGGGGCTGGCACTGGATGAGATCCAACTTATTAAAGCAGAATGCCTTGCAAGAAGAAACCAAACTGGAGAGGCATTAGGCCTAATGAACCAATTCCTGGAGACAAGATATTTAGCCGATCAGTACGAGCCCAAGGATGAAAATAATTCGATGGAAATTCTAAAGTGGATAGTAGAAGAAAAAAGAAAGAGTTTGGTATATCGGGGGCTGAACTGGATAGATCTCAGGAGGTTAAATGCCGAGCCGGAATTTCAACGTGTTTTAACCCGTGAAATCAACGGTGAAACAGTGATTTTGAATCCGCTTTCCAAGAAATATGTACTTCCTATCCCAGAAAATGAGTTGGCCTTAAATCCAATACCTCAAACAGACAGAAGAGATTAATTAATTCTGGGATGACAGGAATTGCTTGAGGTGAATCCTTCATTTAAAAAAATAGGAGCAAGCTCCATCCGTAAAAATCTCAAAGCAATTGGGGAGGCCTGGCCTCCCCGTCCTCTCATCTTAAATCGATGAAAGTACCTTGTTGTACCACATTTCCATTGGGAGCATCATATAGACAATCCCCGGTTTGGTCACAAATATAATCGACACCAGGCTCTAAGCTGGTGACATCGATAAACTGCCCTGGATTCTCAGGATCTTCAGCAAAGACCTGCATGGGCTGTGGATTGGCGAAATTCATCGCCATGGCTAAAGTTGCCCCCAGCACCAAAGCCAGTGCGGGAAGCAGTTTTGCTAGTTTATTCATTGTATTGGACCCTTTTTTAACGCATCAAAAAGGGACAAACCGTTTTGGTTGTTTGCCTACTCTAACAAGGGTTTTCGGCATCTCCCTGGAGGAGGTTCACCGGACACCAATCAGTCTCTTAGCCCTGACTGTCAAGAGAAATGAGCCTCCTTTTTTTAAATTCTTTTACCTCATTTTTTGCAGCCTTACTTGCAGGTTTTCAGGCTGCCGGGCCAGCCTCCACAGCTGGCCCTCTTTTTCCTTTAACCTTTGAGGTTTTCCAAACCTCGAAGGTTTTGGTAATTGGAAAAGAAACTTAAAAATGAATGCTGAAAATCAGGGTAGCCATTTGGCGTAATGGGAGAAATAATTCATTCAAAATGAGCCATTTGGCGGGTTTTTAACAAAAAAATTGAGTTTGAGTCTTGGAAAACCCTCCAAGGGTTTCCAATCCCTTGGAGGCTTATTGGGTTGGGAAGGTTTTTAAAAAACACCCAATTTGGATTTCGTCTTCTTCCGCCACGGCGGACAGGTTTTTGCTGGCATGGTGATATTGTATCCAGACAAAGCCCTTTGCTCCTCGGATCCATGACAGGAGTCGGGAGCAATTCCGAGGTCTTATCGTAGGATTTGTAATCCGAAGAAATCTTTAGGAGTTTGCCATAAATTGAAGTATGAACATAATTTTTATTGACCCGCCAACTCATTAAATCCTCTGGATGGTTGATAAAGGTTTTTGGTTCCATCTTGCTGGCATTGAGTCATCGTTTTCAAATGTAGCGATTGCGCCAGCGCTGGGTTGGTTACCGTTCCTATTTATACCCTGGGCTGCACCCAGGGCTAATAAATTACGCTCCTTTGGAGCTTTTGATACGAATACGATCAGAGGCCTATCTTGCCGAAGGCATTTCTTCCTTATATCTTGAAAATTATCTTTTAAATATTTCGCCGCAGGCGTATTTCTAAGCTCCTTGGATCCACGACAGGAGTCGGGAGCAATTCCGAGGTCTTATCGTAGGATTTGTAATCCGAAGAAATCTTTAGGAGTTTGCCATGATTTGGGGTATGGACATAATTTATATTGACCCGCCAATTCAATAAATCCTATGGATGGTTGATAAAGGTTTTTGGTTCCATCTTGCTGGCATTGAGTCATCGTTTTCAAATGTAGCGATTGCGCCAGCGCTGGGGATGGTTGGTGACTTTATTTCCAGGGGTTAAAACCCCTGCCTGTCCGCCGTGGCGGGGCTATTGAAAAGTTAAAGCCTTTCAGGCTTTGAGTACCATCGAGCTTTAAGTTAAGTTAAGTCGCTTAGCGACGATTGGTCTCCTAGCCCCACCACGGTGGGCGGGCAGAGATTTCAATCTCTGGAAATTAAACTTATCTTCTTACAGGCGTATTTCTACCTTCTTCCATACCTACGGCATGGAGAGAATATTTTAAATCTTTTTTCTACCGAGCTAAAATCCCTACGGGATAAATATTTCGCCGTAAACGAAGTAACTAATAACCAATAACTAGTTCCTTGATTACCCAATTACCCAATTACACAAATACTCATTCTTCTAAGGGTTCGAGTCCCTCCATCCGCAAACCAATCACCGAGATTAGAATCAAAAGGAATTAAAAATTAGGTGCTCAAGCCAACCCATGGATTCTAGAAATCCGGCACAACTACAGGGTACCCTGGGAAAAGCTCCCACCCAAATCAAGCCAACATAGGTAGTAAATACCGAGAGCACCAAAGCACTCGCCAATAATCCCCACCATCGGCTTGATACAAGTACCAACATCCCTGCCAAGATTAATTCGATCGATGGTACCACCCACACCAAAACCTCCTCCAGTTCATTGGGCATTGGTTGATTGAGCATGGCCTTTCTGGTGCTTTCCAAATTGAGTAACTTCTCAAGTCCGGTATAGGTCCATACAATAACCAAGACAATCAGGATTCCCAACCTGACCGGTCCAAAATTCAAATCAACTTTTTTCATGCTGTAAGTATTTATGACAGTAAAAGTCAAGTCAATCAAACTTACAATTTAGAACTGGTTGAAAACCAAGTCATTTGGCGCATTTCGAAAAAAAGTATGTTAAAAACGCGCCATTTGGCGTGTTTTTAACAAAAAAATATCCGCCTAAACCAAAACCATTAGGATTTTTTAGTTTTCAAACTTTATTTTTCAGCATAAACTTTAGTCATACACCGAAATAAACTGCAAGGAATCGGGTATGTACAGCCTGATTAACACTTTTATTGTCTCACTTTTTTAACCCCTTAATGCTGTGGAAACATACATTAAACAGATGAAGCAGGACTACGATAGTATTCTTCCTGTTTCAGAAGACCTGTATCGGTCTATCTCCCTTTTTCTGGATTTGAAAAGAAGAAAAAGAGGCGAGGTTTTGAAACCTTCCGGTTCAGTGGAAACGCTCAGCCGATATATCTGCGAGGGATATGTCGGAATTTATTATCCTCAAAAAGAAGAGATACATCTCCGCTATGTCTTAAGCCCCACGGATACGGTCTTTGATATGCATTCCTATCTATCTGAGGAAAAATCCTTGGTTGAAATCAGGGCATTGACGGATATTCTGTTTTTTGAATTCCCCAAGGAAGCTGAAATTAAAGTGGTCAGCGAATTCCCCGAATTTGCTCAATTGGGTATTTTGATTAATCACAGAATTCAGCAAAGGCTGGATCGGCAGAATGCCATTCTGAGAATGGATTTTAAAGATGGGTATCCTGCCTTCATACAATCCCATCCAGGTATAGAGTTTTATCTTAAAAATTGGGATTGGGCCAGTTTGTTTCAATGCAGCCTGAGAACAGTCAGCAGAGTGCTGAATAGTCGGAAAGGAGGGGGATCATGAATAACAGTTTGATCAGCTTTCCTGCTGCCCTGAGTATTTCAGTTAGAGAATTGGATCACTCTACTTTAAAATGGGCTTGGTCTCAGCAACTTTTTGATAGTCCGGCTTTTGTTGAGCAGTATAGATTATACAAGATCAACTGGTTTGCTTCTTACTTATATCCCGAGTTGGATCCTGAAAAACTGGAATTGCTCACCCGGTTTTTCTTATGTCTTTTTTTGATTGATGATTACATGGATCAAGTGTCACTGAAGGAGGCAGCTGGCTTGGTTTCAGGTTTGAAGCGTAAACCGAACCCTCTTAAGAACGGGGTATTTGAGACTTTGATCAAAGAAACCTTACAACTCAAAAAGCTTATTGGATTCCATTATAACACTTCCTGGGTGGAGAATTTTGAAAACCATTGGTTTGATTACCTGGAGGGTTTGGAATGGGAATTGGCCATAAAAATCGGAGGTGTATTTCCTGAAATCAGAGACTATCAGTTGATGCGACCTCATAGTTCAGGAGTTTTTCTCGCCTTGATGGTGCTATCCGAGGAGGAAGTTCCCGCATCCTGCAGAAAAGCTAGAATAGAGCAGGATGTAGCCAGATTTATCTGTCTTTCCAATGATTTGGCCTCTTTGGAAAAGGAAAGGAAACAAAATGACCCTATCAATGAACTCCTGATTCGGGAACAATTCCAGGATTCTGAATCTGTAAGGAATATGGTATTTCGGGAATTGGAGCGTTTGGGAAAGCGAATCAAAGAAGAAGGATTGCTACTTCAAAAAGAATCCGCTGTTGAAGGTCTTTGGGTAGAAAAAGTCTGGTTACTCCTTGGAGGCTGCCAAGCTTGGTCTTTCGAAAATATGCGCTACAGTAAGGGACTGAATGGGACAATTCGCTTTTGAAAGGAGGAATTATGTTTAAGAAAAGATGTGTCATATATCCCAAAGATGTGCAACTGATCACAGGCAGAAGTGAACGCTATGGTCATTCTTTATTGAGCAAAATCCGAAAGTTTTACAGGAAGAAATCCCATCAGTATGTCACTTTAGATGAGTTTTCAGAATTCTCCGGAATCCCATTAGAAGAAGTTGAAAAATATATTGGCTGATAAAAATTGATGGTTGGCGGTTTATCATGACCAACAATACGCCAAGCCTTATCAAGGAGCATGCCTTTCAGCAAAAGGTAAAAACTGAAACTTGAACCTCGAACCATCCCACTTTCAATTACTCAAATACTCGATTACTCAATTCCACAATTACTCATTTTAAAAATAACTGATTAATACAACCTAAAGGAGGATACTCCATACTTTCTTCGGCTCATCTTCGACTCAAGATTGGTTCATCATCGACTTACTGATTACTCCAAGCCGATTTTGAGTGGACGATAACAGGGATTTAACTCAAAGCACATATGCACTATCCTGCCTTTATCAAACATCTATCTTATGGCAAAATCTATAGAATTTCCTTATGGGACGATTTCCGGTAAACTCGGAAATGTGGTATTTTATAAAAGAAACGGTAAAATCTGCGTTAGAAAAAGACCTGAAAAAATAGGGGTTGATCCTTCTCCCAAACAATTATACAATCGCGAGGCCTTTGCTAAAATTAATTCATTTTTAAGACCCATTCGGACTGAACTGGAGTTTGGGTTTTTCTTCCAGGATGGTGATAAGTCCAAACGCTTTGCCAAGGCTGTTTCGCTGGGGCTTAAAAGAGCTGTTTTTCCCGAAGAAGGAATCCCAGTCTTAAAACCAGAAAAGATAATGATAAGTACAGGTGACCTTACGGAGCCGAAAGGACTTAGCCTAAATTGGATTGCAGACAATAAACTCAGTATCCATTGGCAGCCAAATCAATTTGAGGGATTGGCCAAAGAAGGAGACCAATTGTTTTACCTAGCCTATGACCCGGTAGAGAAAAGGAAATGGTCCATTTTGGAAGGGGCTTCCAGAAAAACCGGACTTCAGGAAGTTGAATTCCCATGGACGGGTCCTCTCCAGGGGCAGTTTTATCATTATTTCGCATTCTGTAAGAAAAACCGAAAATCCAGAGAGTTTTCCAATTCAGTCTGTTTTGGAATATTCTGAATTTTAGGAAAAAAATAGCTTTTTCAGCTCATTTCGCATTATCCGCACCAACCGCACATTCGATTGAAAGCCGGAATTCCTTCTCTGATCTTAGCCTCATGTTTAACCTAAAACCCATTTTACTATGGCAAAACAAACAGGAGTAATTACGCTGGAAGGAAGAGTCGGGAGGCTTTCCTTCTATAAAACCAAAGACGGCTATTTGGCCCGCGAAAAAGGAGGCGTCAGCAAATCCAGGATTCTGAATGATCCCAGGTTTGCAAGAACCCGGGAGAATATGCGGGAGTTTGCCGACAATGCCAAGTCTTCCAAATTGATGCGGGATGCATTGAGGCCGGTGATTTCTCAAATAGGGGACAAGCGTCTCAATCAGAGACTGACCCAGTCCTTGATGAGAGTTCTTAAGTCCGACCAGTTCAATGTCCGCGGAGACCGAAGAGTCAAGGATGGAGACTGGGATCTGTTGAAGGACCTGGAACTGAATGCAGGCTCTTCTCTAAGTAGTACGCTTTTCTTTGAGCTGCAATTCAATGAAACTGGTACCAGCTGGGAAGTTCAGCTGCCTGCCTTTGTGCCGAGAGATATGATTGCTGTTCCGAATGGAGCGACGCATTACAAGATTTCGGCAACTGGGGTAGGAGTGGATTTTGATCTGAACTCCAGAACTCTTTCCGGGGATAGCAGTCCGGTTCAATCCGTTTTGGATCCCGCTTTGGCTCAGACTCTGAGTGTAGATAAGAGCCAGTTGGACGGATCCCATTTCGCCTACCTGATCAGTGTGGAGTTTATTCAGATTGTCAACGGGGTGGAATATGCGATCAACAACGGAGCCCATAATGCAGCAAAAATCATCTCTCTGAGCAAGGCTTCCTGATGAGACTGCTGCTGAAGCGAAGGTATACTCCCCGGGGAAGCCTGGGGAGGCTTTTCCTGGGTCAGCGACAGCTATGCTTTATTAGGGAAGCGCCTAAGAATTGCTTTGGATCCAAGTTTTCCTGCATGGAGGAAGGGATCTATGAACTGGAACCCATTCACAGTGAAGCAAGCGGCTGGCAAATTCGGGTAGGGGATAAGGGCTTGATTTTATCCAAGGCGGCTGATCAGTTGCCAGGGAATTCCGAACTCTGTCCGGTAAGTTGTTACCGAGCAGATGGCACTCCATTGTTCACCAAACTGGCCTTTCAAAAATTAATGGATGAGCTGGGAGAATATTGGGGAAGAGGAGAGATCCTCCAGTTGCAGATAGAATCCAAGGCTATTCCCTATTCCTATCAGGCATGTCAGATACCTTCTTACTCCTAACCCTGACTGGGGCGATCATTTCTATCCTCTTATCGGTGATCGCTTATTTTCTCAAGTTTCTGTTTCAGGACTTTAGAAAACTGCAAGAGGATTTTCTGGAAATCAAAGCTAGGCAAGAGAGCCTGAGAGCTGAGATTGACAGAATCTCCGAGGTGTTGCTTTTGCTCAAAAAGCAGCTGATGCGGAAAGCTCGACTTTCTTAAGCACAGATAATTAAACAATACAAATAATAATCACATGGGAATATTTTCAGAAATCAAACAAAGGGCTTTGGCCCCCACACCTCCCTTCTTTAAAAAACTGAAAAGAATTGGGTTGGTAGTAGCTGCTGTAGGTACGGCGGTTTTGACAGCTCCAGGTTCTGTTCCGGCGGCTTTGCTGCTATGGGCAGGGCATGCTGTAACGGCAGGAACTATCCTGGTGACCATCACTCAACTGACAGTGGATGAAAATCAGCTGGAAGAAGAGGATGCATCCTTGACTTATTGATCATCAAGCTGGGCGGGTTTCCTGCCCGGCTTTTTTTGAAACAACAGATGAGAGGGTTGAGAAGCGAGAGACGAGATGCGAGATGCTAGAGACTAGAGACGAGATGCGAGAGACTAGAAGCGAGAAGGGAGAAGCGAGAAGGGAGAAGCGAGAGACGAGAGACGAAAAAGCAGACCATTCAATTACTCAATTAATCAGTTACTCAATTACTCAATCATACAAATACAAAATCACATGATCTCAAAAACCCGATATATCAAACACCTTGTAATTCATTGTTCTGCGGGATATGCAGGCAGAGAAGGAATCGAAAGATTTTGGAAAGAGACACTAAAATGGAAAGTTCCGGGCTATCATTTTTTGATTGAAGTGGATGGCTTAATTCATCAATTGCTACCATTAGACCAAGTCAGTAATGGAGTGAGGGGTTATAATCAGCACGCCATTCATATTTGTTATGTGGGTGGAGTGCATCCTGAAAATGTCCATTTGGCTATGGATACACGGACAGAGCAACAGCAAGCGGGTATTCTAACCTGTATTTTTCAATCCTTAGAATGGGCCAGGCAGTTTCAGGACATCTCAACCATCAAGATTTTAGGACATCGGGACTTTTCGCCTGACAAAAACGGCAATGGAATCATAGAACCTTGGGAACGAATCAAAGAATGCCCCTCCTTTGAAGCGATTTTAGAGTATCAGTGGATTATGAAGAGGGGGAATAGTATTTAAGGCTTTTTGACTCCATCTAGATTCCTAACACCAAAGTAGAAGAGTTAAATCAAACCATTAAAGGCCGAGAAACCTTGACTGAAAATCAACTTGAAAATAAAAAAAAGACCTAAGCGGGAAAGAGATTCCTAGTGGACAAAAGATGTCAGAAAAACAGAAAGGTTTAACGGGTCAAAAGGAAGTGAAGCCAACAAAATCCAGGTCCAAAACAATTTGATGAATTTGTTTTCGTTTTGATGAAACCTCTTACCGAGAGGTGTTTTTGGACTGAATCCGGCCTTGCTCAAGTAAGGTCGGATTTTTCTCTACAAATACACAGCAGGAGCTTGCGTTAATTTGGAAAACGCAAAATTTCAGAAAATTTATTATTACCTGAAATTGATTTGGAAACTTCAGAATCCTTTATTCTTATGTATAATGATGGAATTCTTCTGGAGGTATAAGAGGGGAGGGGCTTATACAGGTCTGGTAATTTTTCACCCTAAATCAACTTTTATTCAGGCAAGGCCAGGATGGATTTATGATAGTCAGTATAAAGAAGTTGAGATCTTTATTCCTGATAGGTTAACAGGATCTACTCAGATGATTTTGGCCAATAAAAAAGGCGAAGGTATCTTCATTTCCATTCCCCTTGGATATTGTAGAAGTGGATCAGGATTCCATGAAAATAGTTTTGGCTTTAAAATCAGGAGAGTATGAACTTGTAGTAACAAGTGGTATAAACTCTTACTTGTTTGATTATCAAGTGAATTAAAGCAGAGGTGGATATTCTTTAACTTTAGATTGCCTTCAAAGAAACAGACCTTACTCAATGCAATTTTAATTTCTCTTAATAAAAAAATGAATGATAAGACTTTGTGCATTACCACATTACCTTTGTTTTATTTGCAGGATGAGAACTGATCTGAAAGTTATTTGTTTCAGCTTGAGGGGAAGTGAAAAGCCAAAAAAATATACAAGAAGTTAATATCTAAGTAGGGAAAGATAGGCTTGTTTCTGCTGAAAAAGTAAAGAAATATTTCGTAATAACCTTATTATTGACTTTAACGTCCTTTCAACGATCCTGTTTTTTTGAGACCCTTACTAATGATCTTGACTTTGACTAATGGAAAATGTTCTTAGAATTTCAAAATAGCCCCATAAAGTTTAATAACTTTTTAATAATCTAATCCTCTGTTTATATTGCTTTTCAAGATTTAATCCATACTATTCTAAGCAGTCACAAAGGTTGAATTCCTAAATACTTTGTTTATTAATTTGAATTTATCCCTGATTCGATGGTTGGTGAAGGCTTTGTCATTATCGAACGTGATTGACTTAAAAAATGAGGAGCCAATTCGTTCGATTCTTCTGGTTATTTTTTGTTCAATGACATCGGCGTTCTTACCCTCTAACTTTTCCAACGTGGTGATCAGAGTAACCCTGTCTACCAGTACCAGAAGTGCGGATTGATGGTTTTTACCCATCATCAGATCAACTTCAATATCACCGATCCGCTGTCTCAGCTCCACAACGGAAGGCCTTTTTTCAATAGAGACTCTCTCTTTTATCAGTCCTCTGGAATCCCTGTAATTCCCTCTTTTACGGTTTCTTTTGCCGTGTCTGAGGTGTTTGTATAATCCTCTATCCTTCCTGAACTGCCTATGGTTAATTTTTTTACCAGCCAGATCCATTGGTAGAGGGTCTCATGGGACACTACCGGTTGGCCATTGACTCTCTACCTGGCGGCAATCAGTTCCGGACTCAGTTTTTCATCTTCCAGCCAGATTCTGCTCTGCTCCTTCATTGCCTCGGTAAACCGTCGGTGTTTGGGTTTGTATTTATGGCGTTCTTGAGCCCGGTTCATTGCTATACGAGCTGAGTAATTTCCTGCACTACGTCCCCGTTTTCCGGTGTTTCTTTTCAGTTCCCTGCTGATGGTACTTTTGTGTACGCCTACCCGACGAGCTATCGCAGTCTGATTGAATCCCTCTTTGTTTAAAACCTCGATTTGATATTTTTGCTCCAGGCTGAGCTGATTGAATTTTTGCATGTCAACACTAATTTAATTATTCAGCCTAAGGAAAGGAAGCCTAGGCTTCCTTTCCTTAAACTAGTAGTGTTGTATTTATCGCTTGAAACTAGGTCCTTAAAATTTTGAAGTAGAAAACTAATTATTTTTGACAGTGGTGATATTTCTACAATTAAAATTAATTATGTTTTTGCCGTGTTTACCAAGGAGAAAAAAGCTAGTATTGAAAAAATGAAAATTAAAATACTTGAAAAAATACAATTTATAGTATTCCTTCAAATTTAAAATTTCATTATTAAATTTTTTTGAAAATCAAAAGGTTAAATGGAATAATAAGTTGATGAGTTATTAGGTGAGCTGAAATTTTGAAAGCCCTATTAATCAATTGAATATCATTGAGTTATGAGTTTTTGTCCAAATCCTGTCACCCCGGTACTGAAAGTTCAATGAAAAGTCGATGATTAGCATGTCTTGATTCTGGTCAGAGAGGTCGTCCTGACAAAGTCAGGATCACTTCGACAATTGGCTTTAATACAGTTTTTCTATAAAAGACAAAAAATCAAAAAAGGCAGTCGTTCTGACTGCCTTCTTTTCTTGATAAATAGTAAAAGAAATTTTTTACCAATTCGGATGCTTTTTCATCCAATAGTCTAGAGATACTCTTCCTGATCCGTAAAAGAGAAAAACAAAAAGCAGAATCAATACAATTAGGGAAAGTTCAAATTCCAAGTTGTTGGAAACAGAGAGAAATCCCTGCTCTATGTTGACGAAAAACACAGCTACAAAGAGAATGGGTAACTGAAAAATAATCGCAAATCGAGTTACCAAACCAAGCGCGATCAATAAGCCGCCAACCAAATGTGCAAAAGCTACATAATGAGCCAAAGCAAGATTAAAAAACTGTAGTTCACTATTTTTCATAATCTCTAACAAAGCTCCGGTATTAGAGATAAATAAAATTCCTTTATAAAGAATAAAAAGTCCAAGAGCGATTCTAATGAAGTCTAACCAGCTGGGATGATGTGTGTCAGCCCAATGCTGAATTTTGCCTGAAGTTTCCATAGCTTTTTGGGTTTGTGTAATAAAATTTACAAAAAAATAAAAACATAAACAATTGAAAAATAAGAAGATATGGACTTTTAATTTGGCTTTAAAACAAAAAAAAGAAAGCCCCACCACAGGGCTTTCTAAAGTAATGTCGGGATCAACTAAACTAAGAGAAAAGCCTTACTCTCCGTATGAGCAGTAGGATTTTTCTTTGACATTACCCATTCACATACACGAGATTCGGGATGAGGGTTTAGTTTAGTTTCAGCTTTGTGATCTTTGGGTAAATTACCTGTTTATCGGTCGTTTTTCAGGATCAAAACTCTATTTAGTTTAATTATAAAAATGCCCTTAATCCTGTTTAAATCAAGTTTTTAAAGGTATTTAATTTTATCTTTCGTTGTTTTCAAAGGTAATTTAATTACCTTTTATTCCTAAGTCCTAATATCCTTTGGTATATGCAGCATCTTGAAACATCTTATACTGCTCCTGATGGAGTAAAACTCTATTTACAAGCCTGGATGTCGGGAGCTCCTATAGCTTCCTTACTTTTGATCCATGGTTTGGGAGAGCATAGCGCCAGATATCAAAGCTTGGTTGAGGGCTTGGTAAATTTAGGTGTCTCTGTTTTTACATTTGATGGAAGGGGGCATGGGCAGTCTTCGCGGGATAAGCCAACTGCTTATTTTGATTCCTACGAAACTTATCTGGAAGATATTCATGCCTTGTATGGAAAAGTGAAAGCCTATGTGCCTGGAGTGCCTTCCTTTATTTTTGGGCACAGTATGGGTGGGGGATTGGCAGTTGCTTATGCGCTTAAATTTCAACCGGAAACCCAGGGAATAATCCTTTCAGCCCCAGCAATCAAAGAAGCCGAGGGAACTTTTGCCATCCTGATCGCTATTTCTGGGATTTTAAATAAAATTTTACCCAAACTTCCTGCACTAGCTTTGGATATAAGTGGGATATCCAGAATTCCTGAGGAAGTGGAAAAATATAAAAAGGACCCATTGGTATTTCAGGGAAAAATCCCTGTTCGGACAGGTTACGAACTACTTCAAATGATGCGGTTTATCCAGGGCAATGCTGAAAAATTTAACTTCCCTTTTTTGGTCATGCATGGCACTGCCGACCGCTTAACAAATCCAGAAGGCTCCAAATTGCTTTTTGAAAAATCTCCTTCAAAAGATAAGACCATTGAAATATTGGAAGGAGCTTATCATGAATTGCTCAATGATCTGGATAGGGAGAAGGTTTTGGAGATGATTTTGGAGTGGCTTGAAAAGAGGATATAATTAAAGTTAATTTAAGTTCTGGATTAAAATATTTATGGATTTTAATTTATTAACAGCTATTTCATTTTAAACTTAGGTTTTAATTTGTCTTATTGTTGTTCCGATGCGTAAACTGTTAAGTCTTATATTCATTTTTTCTGTTTTGGCCTGCAAAAGCAAGGTTAATTTACCTGAAGGAAAGCAAGAAGAGGTTTTGGAAGTACCCTCTGAATCAACTCCCGAAATCTTAATTTTGTCCTTACGAATTAATTCAAAAGATTCAGTGAAAATCATTAATACCTTGACCAATGTTGGAAGGCTCAGGGGTAACTTGGATACACCATTGGATTATAATGAAGAGGATTTAAGAGTCTCATTCTTGTCGAAAGATGGGAATGTTTGTGCCCAAAAAATTATCCCTAACCCTTTAATGAAAAGGTATGAATATGCCGCAGGAGATTCTTTAAATATTTTAACCTCTAAGTCAGTAGAGGTGGAGCAGGAAGAATTTTATGTTCGGATTCAGTGGGATGAATGTTTTGAGCTAGTTAGTGTGGATAAATTTTACTCAGGTGAATGGAGAAATTTGAATTTATTACAACTCGATAAACCTAAAATTCAATGAAAAAGTGGCTCTCCATTTCATTAATCATATATTTTTCTATTCAGGCATTATGCTTTTCTCAGGTTTTTCCCATAGAAATACTAAAACAAAGTGGGTCACCAGAAAAAGTGATTAATCTGGTAATTCTAGGTGACGGTTATACCTTGGAGCAACAAGATAAATTTTTGGAAGATGCTTCACGAAATATTTCGGAGATGTTTAAACTTGAACCGTGGAAATCCAAAGAAATGATGTTTAATGTTTACGCGGTTAAAATTGTATCTAATGTATCTGGAGCAGCTACAAGTCCCAATGAACCCATAGATAATTACTTTGGAAGCTCTTATAATACTTCCAATATTGAGCGCTTGTTAACTCCAACCAAGATCAATAAAGTATATTCGGTACTTAATTCCACAATTCCTTTTTTTGATATAGCGCTCCTCATGGTCAATGATCAGCGATACGGAGGTGCAGGAGGAGCTATAGCAACTTTTTCTACTCACCCAGATGCCGTACAAATTATGGTTCATGAAATGGGCCATACTTTCTCAAAGCTTTCTGATGAATATTGGGTTGGAGATTCTTATGCTAGAGAATCCCCGAATATGACAACAAACAATAATCCTGGAACAATACGATGGAGCTCTTTTTTAAACCAAAATGGTGTGGGGATTTTCCCTCATCAGGAATCACCCAGCTGGTATCGACCTCACCAAAATTGCTTGATGAGATTTTTAGGTAGGCCTTTTTGTAGTGTTTGCGAAAATGAGACTTTAAGGATTATAGATCAAGTGACAAAGTCGGAACCACTTTTAAGTCCTGTAGCTTTTTTTGGAGCAGATAAATTGGAAATTTATACGAATGAAAAAGTGAGATTTTTTGATTTAACAAGTCAAGAACCTGAAAGCTGGGCTTGGACTTTTGAAGGGGGAGATCCAAGTTCTAGTACTAGTAAAAATCCAATAGTTAGCTACCAAGAAGAAGGAATTTATTCGGTTACATTGACGAGTAGTAATTCAGTAGGATCTAATTCAATTTCCCGAACTCAATTTATTAAGGTCAAAAAAACAGACGATATTCCACCTACTTTGAAGGTGAAGAATATTGAAGTGGAACTTGATGAAAGTGGGAAAGTTCAAATTTCAGCCAGTGATGTAAATAACGGAACATTTGACAATGTTGCAATAAAGGCGTTGTCTATTTCAAAAAGTTACTTTGATTGTACTGATCTCGGTGAAAATCCAATATTTTTCAAAGCTATTGATGTTAGCGGGAATTCAGATAGCACGGAAGTATTGGTCAATGTTCTAGATAGGTTATCTCCAATAGTAAGAGTCAAGAATTTAGATATTTTTCTCAATGAGGATGGGAAGGCCAGTATTTCTCCAAACGATATAAATGATGGCTCTTATGATAATTGTGAAATAGCTACTTATGCTCTTTCAAAAGACAGTTTTGATATCAAAGATCAAGGTATTAATAATGTGGAACTGATCGTCACAGATTTTAGCGGAAACCAAAGCCGTGGAATGGCGATAGTAAAAGTAGATATATTATTAAGTTTAGATGGTAATGAGAAAAATGGGAAAATAACCCTATTTCCAAATCCAAGTAGTGGGAAAGTTCATATTTCCTATCTTAAAACTATTGATCCTGGTCTATATAAAATTGAAATTATCGATAGTAAAGGAACAATAGTAAAAGAGATAGTTGATTTTCAGAAGGTAAATAATGAAATATTTCTTGACATGGAGGGCTTAAGTTCGGGTACGTATTTGTTAAGGCTAAAATCTTTGAATGGAGTGGAAGTCATTAAATTTCTAATAAATAATTGATTCAAATAGACTTCCCTCATTTGAATGAATTTTGGTGTCACAGTTAGTTTTTTGTCTTATAAATTAATTACAATCTCATTTAAACTTTTAATCAGCTACCTATTGAAGTGGCGAAGGTTATCTAAACTGATATATCAGTTCTAAATGATAAGACCATTGAAATTTTGGAAGGCGCTCATCATGAATTGCTCAATGATCTGGATAGGGAGAAGGTTTTGGAGATGATTTTGGGGTAGGTGAAAAATAGGATTTGAAATAAAGATTGAATTTTTGAAAGTTTCCCTCGATTAAGAATTTTCAGCCTTGTGATACTTTCGTGATCTTTTGGGATTATTTTTCAGCCTAGCAGTGTATCTATGAAAAAAATACTTGTTGTAGAAGATGACCCGAACATCAATGAACTCCTCCAACTTCACCTAAAGGATGAGGGCTATGCAGTGGAAGTAGCTGATCATGGTGGAAAGGGATTTGAAAGAGCCAATAAAGGAGAATTCGACCTCTTAATTTTGGATGTGATGCTTCCTGAGATGAATGGAATACAGATCTGTCAGCGACTCCGTGCTTTGGAAATTTTCACCCCAATTCTGATGCTGACAGCCAAGTCAGAGGAAATAGATAAAGTCATGGGTCTTGAGTCAGGAGCAGATGATTATCTGACCAAACCCTTCAAAATCCGGGAATTTTTGGCTCGGGTCAAAGCTATTCTTCGAAGACAGGAGCTCCAGCTTTTAGCATTGAAAAAAGAAAAAACGCTCATTTCACAGGGACTTTTGGAAATCGATGTAGAAAAACGAAAGGTACAATTCGATCAAAAAAGGGTAGAATTGACTCCCAAGGAATTTGACCTTTTGTATCTCATGGCAAAAAATCCCGGAAGAAGCT
This sequence comes from Algoriphagus sp. NBT04N3, assembly GCF_019443765.1. NCBI lineage: Bacteria > Pseudomonadati > Bacteroidota > Cytophagia > Cytophagales > Cyclobacteriaceae > Algoriphagus > Algoriphagus sp. NBT04N3. The sequence goes on along the minus strand of NZ_CP048415.1, from coordinate 2,386,367 downwards.
ACTCAAGAGGGGAGCTGCTGGAATTGATTTGGGGATATGATTTCAGTGGATATGAACATACAGTTAATGCTCATATCAACCGGCTTCGATCCAAAATCGAATCAGATCCCAACAATCCTTCCTACATCTTGACCACTTGGGGCGTAGGTTATCGCTTCAATGACGAACTCTAATCCCCGAAAATCATGAAAAGTCTTTATTGGAGATTATCGCTTTCCTTTATCCTGGTTTTACTTCTGGTTGGTGCCTCCTATATTCTGATAACCACCAAAAATGCCCAGCGGTATTTTCAGGAAACTACCCAAAAACTCAATGCGGAAGTTGCTTCTTATTTAATCAAGGAAGTCAATCCCTTTCAGGATGGTAAAATCAACGAAGAGGCCTTAGTAGTGATTATGCATTCCATGATGGCCGTCAATCCTGGAATTGAGGTGTATTTGTTGAATCCGAAAGGGGAGATTTTATCCTATGTGGTGTTGGATCAATTGGTCAAGTTAAAGGCTGTTGATATCGCACCAGTGGAACAGTTTATATCTGAAGGAGGCAGTGAATTTGTGCTGGGAGATGATCCTCGAAATCCCGGAACGACATCAGTGTTTTCCGCGGCGCCGGTTTATGAAAATGGGGAACTCCAAGGCTATGTTTACATCACTTTGGAAAGTGAAAAATTCGATGCCATCAGCTCTGATTTATTAGGTTCGTATTGGCTAGGGTTGACGCTGAATTCCATCCTCATTACCTTGATCGTAGGGCTATTAATCGGCTTGGTTTTGATAGCTTGGTGGACTAGACACCTTCGAAAAGTAGTCGTGGCTGTGGAAGCTTTCAAAGAAGGAGATTTGCAGTCCAGAGTGCCCCAGTCTACCTCCAATTCTGATTTGGCATTGCTAGGCAAAACCTTCAATTCCATGGCAGATACCATTCTGGATAATATTGAGGAACTCAAAAATGTAGATGCGCTTCGTCGGGAATTGATTGCCAATGTATCCCATGATCTGCGAAATCCTCTGGCGATTATCAATGGCTATGTGGAAACCCTTCAAATTCGGGATGAAAAGCTGACCCCGGATGAAAAACGAAGTTACTACAAAATAATTCTCAACTCGGTTGATAAATTGACCAAACTGGTAACGGATCTATTTGACCTTTCCAAATTGGAGTCTGGACAGATGCAGGTTAAAAAGGAGAAGCTGAAAATCCAGGAATTGCTGGTAGATTCCAGTTTGAAATACGAACTCTTAGCCCAATCCAAAGACATTTCTATCAGTTCTAGTATCTGTGCGAATTTGCCAGTTGTGGAGGCTGATTTGTATTTGATTGATCGGGTAATTCAGAATCTACTGGATAATGCGGTAAAGTACACACCGGATCATGGTCACATCGAATTGGAGGCCTGTAGCGCACCAGGAGGAGTGAAAATACGGGTAAAAAACTCCGGTGAAGGCATTCCAAAGGAAGATTTGGAGTCCATTTTTGATCGATACTATAAGGTAGACAAGGACATGAAGGGGATTGAAGGCTCAGGACTTGGTTTGGCTATTGTTCGAAAAATTCTGGAAATCCATGGTTCTAAAATCCATATTTCATCTGACTCCGAGAGTTACACGGAATTTGAATTCGTGCTGCCTGCCTAAAGCTTTTTCATCAAAAATTAAAAAGCCTCTGTTCAACTTGAACAGAGGCTTTTGTATAAATGCTGATATCACACTTTTTTCAATTCATAGGAGCAAATCCAAATGGGATTCCAGCGGCTCCACACCAAATAATCCCATGCGTAAATTTTTCATCGGGCATTCCCGGAAGGGAAAAAAAGTGCTCTCCAGATTTTCCAACAATCGATACCAATTGATAAGTGGAAGTATTGTTGAGGTTGAGGGATTGGCTGGTAGAAAGATAAACAGTCACCGTTCCAGTGCTAAACTTGGTCGTAAAATCATCCGATAGTCGAATAAAGAACTTGTTGTCTTCATCCCGGACCAACTGAACCATTCCGCGGGTATTGGTAGAACTTTGAGGAGTCAGAGTTCCTGTTTTCAAGACCGCAAAATTTTCGCTAACCTGATTTGAGTCGTCAGGAATAATAGGCTCCATGGAATCTGAGGAACAAGAAAGCATAAATGTTAGGAATGATATTGCGAGCAATTGAATGAAAGTTTTCATGAGTTGGGAGTTTTGAGTTGATGAATGTTTCGGAAAAGAATTCTTCCCCGGCTGTAATTGATTTTGTTTTGGGCTTTCAAGCCTGAGAGGATAGTGGTAACAGTCTGCCGGCTGGTATCCGTCAGCTTGGCAAGTTCTTCATGGGTCAAGGGGAGCTTGAGCAGGGTTTCATCTCCATATTTTTCTCCAAATCGCTCCCCAAGATCTTTGAGTACGGAGATGATTCTAAATTCTGCATCTTGGAATAAGATCCGCTCCAAGCGCAGTCTTGCAGTATGAATTTCTACTTGAAGAGTATGAATGATTCTCAAGAGTTTTTGGTTGGGATTTTCCTCTAGCTGGATCATCTCCACTAGTGTATGGTCCTCCATAGCAAAGGCCGAGTAGGAGAGTCTTTTTTCCGCGCGCTCTTCATAAAATTCACCTAGGAATTCCCCCTGATCTTTGATGGAAAGGAGAGTGCTGTTGCCGGGTTCTTGGGAGCGGACAGTCTTGACCAAGCCCGATTTAATCAGAAAATAGCCTTGAAAGAGTTGGCCTTGTTCCAAAATTTGTTCGCCTTTCTTAAATCGCAGTAGCTGAGGGAATTTGGATTGAGGAAGGGATATGTTTGCTTTATTCATTGGATTTGGGTTTGACTTGATAATAGATTCCAATCGAAAAAGTACCTGCCGAATAGAGGTTTCTTCGAGAGTAAATGAAGTCGGCGTAGTTTCTGTAGTTCAGAGAAAGATGAAAATCTTGATAGACCGGAACAGATGCACCAAAACTATAGCTGGTATATTCTGTCCCATCTCCCCGAACAAAATCCGTTGCAACCAAGACATCATCTACCGAATTGAGCCCTTGAAGGCGACCATTGACCCAAATCTTCCCGGCAATTTGATAGCCCACTTCGAGTCCAATTGCGATTTGATCAGAGAAGGATACGTCCTCATAGGAAGTCCGGAAATTGTAGGAACCGAAAATGCTTCCATATAGTGGTGTATTGGGTATGGCAAAAGAGGTTGAAAGGGTTGTCCAGACATTGAATTCTCCATCACCGGAAGGCAGATTAATGGATTCAAAGTCATTTTGAGTGCTTTGGGCAAAATTATTAGCACGACCAATTGGGATTTCCGGAGCGACAGAAATGGCTAAAGGCAAGTACTTTTTTAGCAAGGCATGCTTAAACTCCAACCTCAGATCGCCCAAACCGCTAACGGTTTCTGTGGTATTAAACCCGTTCCAAATTTGAAGGGGCCAGTTGGCGATTAAGGAGAAGCGTTCGGTCAAGCCGTATTCTCCATAGAAAACCAAAGAATTTTGGGTGAAGGTATTCGTACTGAGTTTTTCTCCTCCCAGTGTGAAATAATCCGAAGAGCTAAAACGATTGAAGCTTAGCTGGTAGAATCCTTCTCTCTTCTCCTTGGTCCATCCACTTTGGGCAAAGCCGGCATTGCAGCAAAGCAAGAAGCTCAATCCGATTCCGAGGATTCGGACCAAGCTTCCTTTTTGAGTGAGCATCATGACTTAATTCAGATTAGCATAGCCAAAAGGAACCCCTACCGAACCGCACCAAAGGATGACATGGGTATACTTGGAGGTGGACATGCCTGCTGGGATGGCAAAGAAATTTTCACCGGCCATCCTTACTGGTCCCAGTGGTAAGAGATTGGGATTTCCATTGGCTGGATCAGGCATAAATTCCATGGAAGTTGATAGAAAAACAGTCACGGTACCTGTTGCCAAAGCAGTATTGAAAGCCTCATTAAATCCCAGGAATTCTTTGCCTTGAGAGTCTGTGACTAAACTTGCATTGCCGGTTGATCCTGCATTGTTTTGATCTACAAAAGTTCCGGATCGAAGTACATTGAGACTGCCAGTTGGCTGGGTAGGGTCGATGACAACAGGGTCATTGTCATCTGTGCAGGATACTAAGCCTAAGAAGGCAATGTAAAAGAGAAGCATTCCTTTTTTCATGGTTTTATTGGTTTTGATTTGAGTCAAAATTGGCCGAAGAGTATCACGAAAAAGTCACGGAAGTTTAAAGCTTTCTATTTTTTGCGAAGCCAAAGAGTAGTTTCTGAAGAATAATTCATGCAAACCAATTGGCTGTTTTTGAGTTGTTTAAATATGTATTGGATCCTTTTAAGTTTAGTTTGTATGAGTTTTTTGCAGCAGCCCAAGTCTTTGGATGATTTTCGTTGGGAAAAGCGGATTATCGTGGTTTTTGATTCTCCCGGCTTTGATCAAACCTGGATAAAAAGTCATCAAAAGGAATTGGAAGAGCGAAAATTACTCTTGGTGCATGTATCGGCTGGAAAGATCCAATGGAAAAATTTGGAAGAGGAATTGGCCGAAAAAAGCTTTGTGAAACTATTGCAAAACTTGAAATCTGGAGAAAACTGGCTGCTGATCGGACTGGATGGTGGAATCAAAAATCAGGGTGCTGGGGCAGTTCCAATGGAATCCCTGATGCGTCAAATAGACTCCATGCCTATGCGGCAGTCCGAGATTCGCAGGATAAATGGAAAAGATGGGATGTAACGCTCAGTAAAACCACCACCAATCTCAAAAATGTTGACCTTTTTTCAGACTTCTCACTTTAAATTTCTCACTTCCTCACACCTCCATCCCATTGAAGGGATAAAACCATCTCCTCCCCACACCCATAGCCACGGCTCGGCAGACGGTTTTATCACCATACTTCACATTTAGCTTGTCGAGCGCTTGATAGAGGTTGATTTGTTCCTGACTGTCTTCGAAAAGCTTGATCTGATAGTTGCCATAGACTAGGTTGCTAAACCGCACCCCGATCAGTCGGATGAGGAGACGACGGCTATACAGTTTTTTGAATAGCTCCTTCACCACGGGCAGGATACTGTGATCTGCTGAAGTGTAGGGAATCCGCTGCTGCATGGTATGCGTCTCAAAGTCAGAATAGCGAATCTTCACACTCACACAGGCGGTGAGCTGCCCCTTTTGGCGAAGTTTCGTAGCGAGTTGCTCCGTCATAGCTACCAGTGTGGCTTCCAGCATCTTGACATCGATGGTATCTTCTTCAAAGGTATTTTCAGAAGAAACGGACTTGGCTTCGGAATAGGGGATTACCGGATTTCGATCGATACCATTCGCTTTTTCCCAGATCATTTTGCCGTTTTTCCCAAAGGTAGCCTCCAGCAATTGGGAGGGCATTTGCTGCAAGGTTAGAACTTTTTTAACACCCATATTATAGAGCGTTTGGGAGGTTTTCTCCCCGATCATGGGGATTTTTCGCACGGATAGGGGAGCTAGGAAGGGTTTTTCCTCTCCATTGGGCACCTGCTTTTCATTGTTGGGCTTGGCTTCGCCGGTGGCCACCTTGGAAACCGTCTTGTTTTCCGATAGTCCCATAGAAATATTCAGCCCGCTCTCTTTGATGATACGCTGCCGGAGCTCGTGGGCGAGTTTGAAGCAACCGAAAAAGCGGTCCATCCCCGTCAGATCTATGTAAAACTCATCAATGGAGGACTTTTCAAAAAGCGGAACTGACTCCTTGATAATCTCAGTGACCTCATGGGATTTTTGGCTGTATTTTTCAAAATCCCCTTTGACGATAATGGCCTCGGGACAGAGTTGTCTTGCTGTCCGCATAGGCATGGCCGAGTGTACGCCAAATCTCCTGGCCTCGTAGCTGCAGGAAGCCACCACTCCCCGGTCACTGGATCCTCCGATTAGGATGGGTTTTCCATTGAGCCTACTGTCAAAAAGCCGCTCCACTGATACGAAAAACGTATCCAAATCCATATGCGCAATACTCCGCTTCCCTTCCATTGCTTTTTGTTAATTTTATTGACATTTTAATGTTTATAATTTAATCATTTTTTATTAGATTTGGGAATGATTGGTAGGGGAAGTGGCGGGAATTGTCGTTGTGTAAAAAGATATGCTTCACTTCGTTCAGCGAGATAGGGTTCTACCGTAGGACTATTTTAAAAAAATATTTGGGTAGCAATACTTAATGGTGAAGATAGGCTTCGCCAGATATGCTTAATCTATTCAACAAAATAGGGTATCTACCCGCAGGGCTATCTTAAGAATTATCTGTGCAGCTATTTTGAATTACAGAAAATAAGATATGGCAATGCCAAGATATTCTTCAATCTATTCAGCGAGAAAGGTTAAAATAGAATTGATCATGAGTGAAAAATCAAAATACATTCCTCTGAAGGAATTGACTATTTACAAATTGTCAAGGGAGCTATCAGCTTTGGGCTGGAAAATTTATAGCCGCTTAGGCTATCAAATGAGAAAAGTTTGGGGAGACCAAATGTTAGAAGCGGTAGATTCAGTAGGTGCGAACATTGCAGAAGGGTATGCTCGTTTTCACTTTCTTGAAAAAGTTAGATTCTATTACATTTCTCGTGCGTCTCTTTCTGAAGGAGTTGAGCATTGGATTGACTTGGGGTTTGAAAGAAAAATTGTGGATGAAAAAGAGTACCGAGAGATTTTCTCAATCTCAAAGAGCTTACAAATGAAACTGAATCAACAGATAAAGATAGCTTATGATGCAAAAGATAAAAACTCTTCAAAGTAATCATTTATCGGCTTGAATATCTTATGAAAATATCTGCGCAGCTATCTTGAATTAAAGAAAATAAGATATGGCTTCGCCAAGATATGCTTCAATCTGTTCAACGAGATAGGATATCTGCCCGCAGGGCTATCTTAAAAAATATCTGCGCAGCTATCTTGAAAATAGCTTACCCATTGTTATCTCTTAGAAATTCAGAAAAATATGCTCATCCATTTAAATATCAAATTCCTCCGAAAGAAAAAAGCGCTCACTCAAGAGTCCTTATCTGAAGCTTTAGGTATTTCCCGCTCCAAACTGGCTGGATACGAACTCACCATTACTCCTCCTTTGGATATTTTGGTGAAAATCTCCGAGTATTTTGGAGTTTCTCTCGATATCCTAATCAAAGAAGATTTGTCTTCTTATTCTGAATACAAGCTCCGCGAACTGCTAGAAACAGATCAGTTTCTCCGGGGAAGAAAACTACGGATTCTTTCTACCACAGTAGATGCGGATGGTCGGGAATTGATAGAGGTGGTTTCCCAGCGGGCAAAAGCAAGTTACTTAGCTGGTTTTGCAGATCCTGAGTTTATCTCTGAATTGCCTCGATTTTCTTTGCCCTTTTTGCCAACAGATAAAAAACACCGCGTTTTTCAAGTTGACGGGGACTCCATGCTGCCTATTCCGGACGGTTCCTGGATCATCTGTGAATACATAGACGATTGGCTGAATATCAAAGATGGAGAGCGCTATGTCATCGTCACCGAACAGGATGGAGTGACCTTTAAAATCGCCTACAATCGAATTCAATCTGAACAGAAACTCCTGCTCTGTTCATCCAATCCCATCTATTCTCCTTTCGAAGTGGAAATTGAGCAGGTTAGAGAGGTTTGGAGGTATAGACTGTTAATGAGTGAGTAAGATTTTACGGAATCGTTTCCATTCATTTCCACCATCGGTCCTAGCCTTTTGACAAGTCCTTTTTATCTTAATGGCTCAATAAATCTCAAAGACCTATTTCATGAATTTTAGATTCCTTGCCGCCCTCTTACTTTTGGGAAGTTCGCTCTGGGCATGTGCAGAAAAAGATATAGACCCTTTTGCTACAGTAAAACCTGATGAAAGCCGATTCACCAAAATTCCTCTGGTGGAAAAATTGGATGAACCTATGGAGTTAGAGGTTTTTGATAATGGGGATGTACTATTTATAGAAAGGGCCGGTAAACTGAAACTATACGAAGCCGCAAGCGGAGAAACTACCGTGGTTGGAGAACTGAATGTTTATTTGGAGCATGAAGATGGCTTGTTGGGACTGGCGAAGGATCCTAATTTCAACCAAAACAACTGGATTTATCTCTATTATGCCCCAAAAGAATACAGTCCGGATGTGAATCGGCTTTCCCGCTTTGAGTTCAAAGAAAATCGTCTCGACCTCGCTTCTGAAAAAATAATGCTGGAAATCCCTGTATTCAGAGGATGCTGTCATTCCGGTGGTTCCATAGAGTTTGATGTCAATGGCCTTTTGTTCCTCTCTACCGGGGATGATACCACTCCTTTTGAATCGGATAATTACAATCCCATCGATGAGCGACAGGATAGACCTGCCAATGTTGATGCTCAAAAAACTTCTGGCAATTCCAACGACTTAAGAGGTGCCATCATCCGGATCAAACCAGAAGCCGATGGGTCTTATAGCATCCCTGAAGGAAACTTATTTCCTCCCGGAACTCCCAATACTCGGCCAGAGATCTATGTGATGGGTAATAGAAATCCTTACAGAATATCCTTGGATCAGCATAATGGTAATCTTTTTTGGGGGGAGGTTGGACCTGATGCATCAGTTGATTCTATGAGAAGGGGACCAAAAGGACATGATGAAATCAATTTGGCAAGAAAGCCTGGTTTTTATGGCTGGCCATTTTTCGTAGGAAATAATAAACCGTATTGGAAATATGATTTTGCAAGCCAGGAAAGCCTATTTGAATTTGATCCAGGTGCTCCCGTCAATACATCTCCCAATAATACGGGATTGGAAAAGTTGCCTCCAGCGCAGCCAGCTTTAATTTGGTACCCTTATGATGAGTCTATAGAGTTTCCTATGCTGGAAACAGGCGGAAGAAATGCCATGGCAGGACCGGTGTATTATCGTGAGGATTTTGACAAGTCAGAAGTTCGTTTTCCAGGCTATTATAATGGAAAGCTATTCATATTCGACTGGATGCGAAATTGGATTTTCACAGTATCCTTAACTGAAAACTACGAATATGACACCATGGAACGCTTCATGCCTTCCACGGTTTTTGATAAGCCCATAGATATGCAGTTTGCGAAAGATGGATCGCTGTATGTCCTGGAATATGGGACCTATTGGAGAGCACAAAATGATGATTCGGGTCTCTATAGAATAGAGTTTGCAGCTGGAAATAGAAAGCCTGTTGCCAAGGCTTCTGCAGCAAATACTACCGGAGCATTACCTTTGAAAGTGCAATTCCAAGGGGATCAAAGCTTGGATTTTGATCCGGAAGATCAATTGAGTTATGAGTGGGATTTCGGAGATGGAAGTCCAAAGGCCAAGGAGGTAAATCCTATCCATGTATATGAAAAAGCAGGAGTTTATCTGGCGACTTTGACTGTGAGCGATACAGAAGGGGAGCAAAGCCAAGCTTCAGTGGAAATTAGAGCGGGAAATGCAAGACCCAATGTGAATATCAACTGGAATGGAAATCAAAGTTTTTATTTCCCTGGAAAAGTGACTTACCAAGTTTCTGTGCAGGATTTAGAGGATGGAGCTATCTCCGATGAGGCAGTGAATTTTTCTATTGACTTTATTGCTGGTGGTTATGATTTGATTCAAGCTGGTCATCAGGAAGAGAAGGTTAGTGTGGGAGAGAATTACATCACCCAAGCGGGTTGCAAAGCTTGCCACGCAATCGAAAATGAATCCGTGGGACCTACCTATAGGGATGTGTCTTCGAAATATAAAGGGCAAACGGATGCGAAATCCTACCTCGTCAACAAAATCAGAAATGGTGGGGGAGGTGTCTGGGGTGAGCGTACCATGCCGGGCCATACGCATCTTCCAGTTGATCAGGTGGAAGCTATGGTAGACTTTATTCTAAGGCTTGAGGATCCTTCTTATGGAAAAGTAAGCCTACCACTGAAAGGTGAATTTGCGATAGAACAACAATCCAATCCAGAAGGCTACTACTTAATTCAAGCATCCTACACTGATCAGGGAGCAAATGGCATACAACCTTTGATGGGGGCCGCTCAGCTTTTGTTGAGGAATCCTATAGTCAAGGCGGTGGAAGCTGATCTTTTCGAGCATACTGCCAAGGCCAATGCCAATGGGCTGAATTTTGTGAGATTCACCAAAAATAATTCTTGGATTGCCTTTGAAGATTTGGATTTAAAGGGGATCAAGCAAATTGAATTATTGGTAAATCCTGCTGGAATTACAGGCTTGTTGGAGTTGAGACAAGGCTCCGTTGCCGGTCCTTTAATTGGATCCTCGGCTCTCCTCAAACAAGGAGATAAAAAGGGATATTTCTCCATAAAGGTACCTATCAAGCAAACTGACGAAATTGGGGATCTATATCTAGTTTTGAGAACTGAGTCAGGTATTTCTATCTGGAATACTTTCAACCTGGATACTATCCGATTTATTGAATGAGTTATTGACTCAATCCTAAATATTTCCTCATTGCGACTCCATTTTTCGGGTCGCGATGAGGATTCCTTTTAAAAGAGGGGCTTCCCAGATTCAAGTAATAAGTGCAACACTAAAGGTTTAAGGAAGGAAGCCTAGGCTTCCTTCCTTAGGCTGAAGAATTAAATTAGTGTTGTCATGCAGAAATTCAATCATCTCAGCCCAGAGCAAAGGTACCAAATCGAAATTTTAATCAAACAAGGGGTGACTCAGACCGGTATTGCCCGAGCTTTAGGAGTTCATAAAAGCACCATTTGTCGGGAGCTTCGTCGGAACACGGGTCTACGCGGGCGCAATGCGGGTGAATATGTCGCTCGTGTCGCTCAAAACAGAACCGATGAACGGCATAAGCTTAAACCCAAGAATATCCGTTTCAAGGCTGAGCTAAAGGAACAAGCTCGAGTTTGGCTCAAGGAGGAAAAACTGAGTCCGGAATTGATTGCTGCCAAATGGGAATTGGATGGAAACCCGGGCGTGTCCCATGAAACCATTTATCAATGGATTTGGAAAGCCAAGAAAAGTAAGCATTGGTCATTGACCAGAGATCGGGAGCTTTATAAATGCCTCCGCCATGGGAAAAGAAAGCGAAAAAGAGGCAATTACAGAGATTCCAGAGGAATCATAAAGGAAAGAGTGCCTATTGAACAACGACCTGCTGTTGTAGCCCTAAGGGAGCGAATAGGCGATATAGAAGTCGATCTGATGATGGGTAAGAACCACCAGTCTGCTCTTCTGGTCTTGGTAGATAGGGCTACCCTGATTACCACTATGGAGAAATTATCCGGTAAGAATGCTGATGCTATTGAACAGAAATTAGCTAAGCGAATCCAAAGGATTGGGCCTTCCTTTTTCAAATCGATCACCTTTGATAATGACATGGCTTTTGCAAACCATCACTTGATTCGAGACAAATACAATATCCCAACCTACTTTACTCGGCCGTATACTTCGCAGGATAAAGGAACTGTCGAAAACAGAATAGGATTGATTAGAGCTTTCTTACCTAAAAAAACTGACCTCAATGAAATCTCAACAGAACAAATACAAGCAATCGAGGCTAAAATCAATAACAGACCCGTTAGAAAGTTTAATTACCTTAGTCCAATACAAAAACTCAAACAAAAATTAGGTGTTGCACTTATAAGTTGAACACGGCCTTTATTTTTTGGACTTTTTCAAACTAATTTTCTAAATTCAATTAGCTTTTTAATAGAAACTATGGAAAATAAAACCTGTCTCAATTGTGGAGAGCCCATTCGTGGACGAGTCGACAAAAAATTCTGCGATGATCAATGCCGGAATAATTACAATTACCATCAATATGCAGACGCCAATAATCTGATGAGAAGGATAAATCATACTTTAAAGAAGAACAGAAATATTCTGGAATCATTGATACCACAAGGAGAAGATCTTGCGAAAGCGCCTAAGGAGAAGTTGGTTCGGGAAGGTTTTCAGTTCAAATATTCCACTCACTCCTATGAAACCAAAAAAGGGAGTGTTTATACCTATTGTTATGATTACGGTTACCTCCCTTTAGAAGGAGATTGGTTTTTGATTGTTCGGGTAAAAGAATAGGCGCTCTGTCGCATTTTGGCTAACTTCTACCCAAATAGAAATATCATGAAAGGAAAAGTAACTGGAATAGGCGGGCTGTTTTTCAAGGTTAAGAATCCAGAGCAGACCAAAGCCTGGTATGAAAAGCATTTGGGAATGCCAACAGATCAATATGGGATGACATTTGAATGGATAAGTGCGAAGGAACCGGAGAAAAAAGGTTTTACTCAGTGGTCTCCAATGAGCGATTCCACTGATTATTTTAAGCCTTCGGAAAAGGATTTTATGATCAACTATCGGGTAGAAAACCTCAAAGAACTGGTGGAGGAATTAAAGGCTAATGGAGTACAGGTCTTAGACGAAATTGAGGAATTTGAGTATGGTAAATTCGTTCATATTCTCGATCCGGATGGTCACAGCATTGAGCTTTGGGAGCCAAAGGACGAGGTTTATAATTCAATCATTCAAGTAAGAGTAAAAAGTTAATATGGAAATTCAACATCAGTTTGATGGAAAGAGAGGTTCTTTTTTTATGGAGGAGGCAGCCAAAAGATTTGCAGAAATGGTTTATGTCATGGCGGGGGAATCGAAATTGATCATTGAGCATACTGAGGTGGATCAATCTCTAAAGGGTCAGGGGATAGGAGAAAAGTTGCTGGAAGAGCTGGTTCAATATGTGCGGTCCAAAAACATAAAAGTCATTCCACTTTGTCCATTTGCAAAAGCTACCTTCAGAAAAAGAGAGGATCTTCGGGATGTTTTGTCCTAACTGAAAAGCAGAACTAGTCCAAAGCCTATAAGTATAATCAAAGCAATGATGAACCAAATTTTTCTGTTCAGCAATTTTGCCTCTGATCTTTTTTGAGTTCGAAAAATGATGGCTTCTTTTAATTGAAGCTCTTCAGCATTTTTCCCGCTTCTGGCTTTCAACTCTAATTTTCCTTGAGGTCTAATCCTTCCTAAATCGTGATTATCTTTAAAAGATTGTGCAGCCTGTCTACTGAAACCTGCGCCTCCTGTCATATCGGTTAATTTAATTTTTAGTAAAATAATGATTTCATTTCAAATTGAAGATATAGTTTCTCTTGAAGAGTTTATTGCTGTGCTGAACAGTTCAGGTCTTGCAGAAAGGAGGCCTATGGATAAACCAAACCAACTTCAAAAAATGCTGATCGGCTCAAACTTGATAATTACCGCTAGGGATTCCGGGAAACTTGTAGGGATTTTGAGAGCGCTTTCCGATTTTTCCTACCGGTGCTTTATTGCAGATCTTGCAGTAGAAAAAGCCTACCAAAAGCAGGGGCTTGGCAAAAAATTAATCCAAATGGCTCGATCCACATCAGCAGATGCTAGACTTTTTTTATTTGCGGCAGAGGGAGCAATTACCTTTTATGAGAAGCTTGGCTTTCAATTACATGACCATTGCTACCAGTTGAAACCAGAAGATGATTTGAGCTGATTTAGTCCGAATTTGCTATATTCCCATACCCAAAAATACCCCACCTTATGAGAAAACAAATTTTACTAGGGATTGCTTGTTTGATTTCATCTTATGCATTTGCCCAAAAGACTTTCATTCATGCTGGAAGGCTGATCGATGTGAAAGAAATGAGGGTTTTGACAGAACAAACCATCATTGTGGAAGATGGAAAAATCACTTCTGTGACTAAGGGATATCAAAGTCCTGGAAGTTCGGATCAAGCTATTGATCTGAAAAATGCTACTGTTTTGCCTGGATTGATGGATATGCATGTGCACATAGAAGGAGAGACCAGTCCCACCCGTTATATTGATGGCTTTAGAGATAATGAAGCAGATGTCGCTTTTAAGTCCCTCCCTTTGGCGGAAAGAACCTTGATGGCGGGATTCACTACTGTCCGGGATTTGGGAGGTTCTGGAGTCAATATAGCCCTACGGGATGCCATTGCAGCCGGTAGAGTCAAAGGGCCAAGAATTTTTACAGCCGGAAAAGCCATTTCACCGACAGGAGGACATGCAGATCCAACCAACGGAATGAAAAGGGATTTGATGGAAGATCCGGGACCGGTTTGGGGCGTAATTAATGGACCTTATGAAGCAAGAAAGGCAGTAAGGCAAATGGTGAAATACGGAGCAGATGTGATTAAAGTAACGGCTACAGGAGGCGTACTTTCTGTTGCGCGGGACGGTTCAGCTCCTCAGTTTCAATTGGATGAACTGGAAGCAGTGGTGCAAACGGCTAAAGACTTTGGAATTCATGTGGCAGCTCATGCCCATGGGGACGAAGGAATGCAGCGTGCGGTAAAAGCTGGGGTTTATTCGATTGAACATGGTACTTTGATGTCTGAAGCAACCATGAAGTTGATGAAGGAAAAAGGAACTTGGTACGTGCCAACTATTACGGCAGGAATGTCAGCTGCTGCTTTTGCAGAAATTCCGGGATATTATCCTCCAGTAGTAGCAGAAAAAGCGAGAAGGATTGGAGCTCAGATCCAAGATACTTTCGGAAAGGCCTATAAAAGTGGGGTGAAAATCGCTTTCGGATCTGATGCAGGGGTTTATCCGCACGGAGAAAATTACAGAGAATTTGTCTATATGGTTGAGGCAGGAATGCCAGCAATGGAAGCTCTGAAATCGGCAACCCTTACCAATGCGGTTTTTATGAAAATTGAAGACAAATTAGGCTCGATTGAGACTGGAAAAATTGCCGATATCATTGCTGTGAAAGGTAATCCTGATCAGGATATCTCTGTCATGAAAAATGTGGTTTTTGTGATGAAAGAAGGAAAGGTTTATAAGGCTGAATTATGAAATTAGAAGGCTGAAAAGGCAGTGCCAGTTGGCAGTACCCAGTAGGCAGTAAGCAGTAGGCAATCTCGGAGAACGATGAATCTGAAATTAGAAAGAGTTCTCAGGAGATTTTAAATTATCAATGATCAACCACCAATTTTCAATAGACAATAACCATTAACCAATAAACCATTAACCAATAACTCAACAATCCATAATCATGTACTTAGTATCCAGATTAAGACTAGTTTTCCTTTTTACCTTTATTTCAACCTTCACTTTTGCTCAGGAGAAGGCTCATGAATCCAAAGAGCTTCCCAAAGCTCAGGTGTTTGAAAGTAAACAGACTGTCACCATTGACGGCAAGGTTATCAACCTTCAGGCAAAGGCAGGAACCCTAGAACTGAAGGACGAGAACAATAAGCCTATCGCCCTTTTTGGTTTTACTGCTTACTTTAAAGAAAATGGAGGAAAAAATAGACCCATCGTTTTCGCCTATAACGGAGGCCCTGGTTCATCGTCTTACTGGTTGCACATGGGTATCATGGGACCCAAAAGAATTGTTGTCGACGATCCGAATTACAACCAAGGCGCTCCCTATCAACTAGTCAATAATGAATTCTCCATACTGGATGTAGCAGACGTGGTCATGATGGATCCTGTTGGCACAGGTCTTTCCGTACCCATTGGAGATGCAACAGGGAAGGATTTTTGGGGAGTGGATCAAGATATCCGATCTGTCAGCTTGTTTATCATGCAATTTCTTAAGGCTCATGATAGGCTAAATTCTCCTAAATATATCCTTGGTGAGAGTTATGGGACTTTCAGAAATGCAGGCGTGATGAATTACCTGCTAAATAAGGGATATGCCTTGAATGGTGTGATTATGGTTTCAGCCGTATTTGACTTGAGATCACTGTTTTTTGCTCCTAATGAGGATTTATCCTATATCGTGTATTTGCCTACTATGGCCGCTACTGCTTGGTATCATAATAAGATAGAAAGGAAACAGTCGGACTTGTATGCATTCGTGGAAGAAGTGAGAGGGTTTACAGAAAATCATTATATGCCGGCCTTATTTAAAGGAAACAGAATATCTGATACTGAAAAAAATCAGGTTGCTGCAAGTCTTGAATCTTATACTGGAGTCTCTGCAGATATTTGGAAAAGAGCTGATTTGAAAATTACAGCCGGTGAATTTTTCCAGGAATTATTGCGCGATGAAAAGAACACAGTGGGACGACTGGATTCCAGATACAAAGGAATCAATATCGATCCAATGTCAATGGATTCCTTTACAGATCCTCAAAGTGATGCCATCTCTCCTGCTTATACTATGGGCTTTCTAGACTACTTTCATGGAGCTTTGGGAGTAAGTAAGGATTTACTCTATGCTACTTCAGCGTATTCCAAAGAAGGCTTCAAATGGGACTGGAAGCATCAGGGCAATAACTTTTGGGGAGCAGATGCAGCTGTCACCACAGTTCCTGATATGACAGAAGCCCTGAGTAAGGATCCAAATGTGAAGATATTGATCATGAATGGATATTATGATTTAGCAACTGTCTTCTATGGCGTGGAGCATAGTATTTCTCATATAGATCTCCCGAAGTCAGCAACTGACAGAATTATCATGGAATACTATGAAGCCGGACATATGATGTACACACATTTGCCGTCTGCGAAGAAATTTAGAGAAGATTTGAAGGCATTTATTGAAGATACTTTGAGAAAATAAAGTAGATTTCCACATGATAAAATTCAAGTTTTTCAAAGCCCTGTTATTGAGCGGGGCTTTTTTTCAATTAGTAACTGGCTTGGTTCAGGCACAGTCATCATCTCTTTATTTTCCGCCTATCAATTCTGAGGATTGGGAAAAAATGTCAATTTCTGAAGCAGGTTTTGACCAGGAGAAAATGGGTGAATTTTTGAATTGGCTGAGTGAAACAGATACCAGAGCTTTTCTGATTTTAAAAGATGGCAAGATTGTCATAGAAGAGTATTGGGGCAATAAACTGACAGGATTGGGTCAGATGGATGCTAACTCTTATTGGTATTGGGCTTCTGCCGGCAAAACTCTTACTGCTACTTTGATCGGAATAGCTGAAGAGCAAAAACTATTAAAACTCAAAGATAGGTCTCAAAAATACTTGGGGACGGGCTGGACCTCATTAAGTCAAAAACAGGAGAAGAAAATACGTTTGATTCACCACCTTACCATGACTACAGGCTTGAATGATCAAGTTTCAAATTTAGATGATACTACGCCCTCATCCTTTCAGTATTTGGCCGATCCAGGCAAGCGCTGGACTTATCACAATGCTACTTATACAGTTCTGGATAAAGTGATTGAAGCATCCACTGGAATGGATATGCAGGAATACTTTCGGGCAAACATCGGAGATAAAATCGGCATGAAGGGTTTTTGGCAAAAGACCGGACAAAACAATGTCTTTTTCAGTACGCCTAGGAGTATGGGCAGGTTTGGACTATTGCTTTTGGCCAATGGAAGTTGGGATGGAAATAAATTATGGGAAGGACAGTTTTTTAAGGATATGATCCAACCATCTCAGCAGCTGAACCCAAGCTATGGATACTTGACTTGGCTGAATGGAGAGAGTTCATATCTATTACCAGGAAGTCAAACAAGACTGCCGGGAAGTCTGATTAAAAGTGCTCCGGATGATATGTATCAGGCTATGGGAAAAAATGGACAGTTCTTGATGGTTGTACCATCCCAAAATCTGGTGATTGTTAGAGTAGGGGGAGCTCCGGGAAATCTTCCGGTTCCATTTTTATTGGCAAGACAAATTTGGGATAAGCTAGGACCCATACTAAAGTAAAATTTTAGTCCTCGGAATCGTTTCTTGAAAGTTGATAGTTGATTTTCTCCATGGTTAGTGGTTTTTCGATAAATCCACTAACTACTTCATAATCCATAGCCTTTTGCCTATCCTGAAAATCAATGGAGCTGGAAAGGATGACTATTTTATCTTTTCTTTTCGGAAATTTTTCCAGATAAAAATTCAAAAACTCCCATCCGTTCATAACGGGCATGTTAATGTCCAAAAAAATCATGATTTGTTGGTCTGTTGGGAGTTCGGCTATTGCCATTAAAGCTTCTTCACCTTCTAGAAACTGGTAAATGTGCTTGGAGATATCCGTCTTTCCTAACAGCCGTTTATTGATCAGATTATTTATCGGATCATCGTCCACAAGAAAAATCGCTTCGAAATGGATCATGTTGGCAAAAGTAACTAATCAGGCTGTATATAGCCCAAAATACAATTATTCCTACTGTCAGAAAAAACTTTAGGAGCCTTTTTTCAAAAATGATTTTACAGGCACTCAAAATCAGGACAATAAAAAAGGAGGCCGAAGCCTCCTTTTAAATTTTATGGGGTTGAATTACATCATTCCACCCATTCCTCCGCCGCCCATTGGAGGCATTGCAGGACCATCTTCTTTAACGTCTGCTACTACACATTCGGTAGTCAAAAGCAATGCTGCGATTGAAGCCGCATTTTCCAAAGCAAGTCTGGTTACCTTAGTTGGGTCGATTACCCCCGCTGCGAATAGATCTTCATATTGATCTGTTCTCGCATTGTAACCATAGTTTCCTTTGTTTTCTCTGATCTTATTGATTACTACAGAAGGCTCGCCACCTGCGTTCAATACGATAGTTCTCAAAGGAGACTCAATTGCCTGTCTGATGATATTGATACCCGTGTCTTGGTCTTCGTTGGATCCTTTCAAATCCGCCAAAGCATCAACAGCTCTTACAAGAGCTACACCACCACCCACTACTACACCTTCTTGTACAGCAGCTCTGGTAGCATGCAATGCATCATCTACACGGTCTTTCTTCTCTTTCATTTCTACTTCTGTTGCAGCTCCGATATATAGGATAGCTACACCACCAGAAAGTTTAGCAAGTCTTTCCTGCAACTTCTCTCTGTCATAGTCAGAAGTAGTTTTTTCTATTTGAGCTTTGATCTCAGCGATTCTACCCTTGATTGCATTTGGATCACCAGCACCGTTTACCACAGTAGTGTTGTCCTTGTCGATGTTGATTTTCTCAGCACGACCCAACATATCAACAGTAGCATTCTCTAATTTGAATCCTCTCTCTTCAGAGATTACAGTACCGCCAGTAAGGATAGCGATGTCTTCCAACATTGCTTTTCTTCTGTCACCGAAACCAGGAGCTTTAACAGCAGCCACTTTCAGAGCACCTCTGATTTTGTTAACTACTAGAGTTGCCAATGCTTCTCCGTCTACATCTTCAGAAATAATTACCAAAGGCTTGCCGGACTGTGCAACTGGCTCCAATACTGGAAGCAACTCCTTCATGGAAGAAATCTTCTTATCATAAATCAAGATATAAGGAGATTCCAATTCAGCTTCCATTTTCTCAGTGTTGGTCACAAAGTATGGAGAAAGGTAACCTCTGTCAAACTGCATACCTTCTACAGTTTTAACTTCAGTTTCAGTACCTTTTGCTTCTTCTACAGTGATTACACCGTCTTTTCCAACTTTGTCCATCGCATCAGAAATCATCTGACCGATTTCTTCGTCGTTGTTAGCGGATACAGTAGCTACCTGAGCTATTTCTTTAGAGGTAGAAATCTCTTTGGAGTTTTCTTTCAATCTGGCAACTACAGCAGCTACCGCCTTGTCAATACCTCTTTTCAAATCCATGGGGTTAGCACCCGCAGCTACGTTTTTGATACCTACGTTGAAAATTGACTGAGCCAAAACAGTTGCAGTAGTAGTACCGTCACCTGCGTTATCAGCAGTTTTGGAAGCTACTTCTTTCACCAACTGAGCGCCCATATTTTCGATAGGCTCTTCCAATTCGATTTCTTTTGCTACAGATACACCATCTTTAGTAATGGTAGGTGCACCGAATTTTTTATCAATGATTACGTTTCTTCCTTTTGGACCAAGCGTAACTTTCACAGCGTCTGCCAAAGCATCAACGCCTTTTTTCAGTCTGTCTCTTGCGTCTGTATCGAAAAATAGTTCTTTAGCCATTTTCTTGATTTTTTAGTGTTTGTTCTTGTTGAATGATTAAAGGATCGCGAAAATGTCAGATTCTCTCATAATAAGGTAATCTGCACCATCTACGTTGAGTTCAGTACCGGAATACTTTCCGTACAAAACAGTGTCTCCAACTTTTACAGTCAAGGGCTCATCTTTTTTACCATTGCCAACTGCTACTACGGTACCTCTTTGAGGCTTCTCCTTGGCAGTGTCCGGGATGTAAAGACCGGATGCGGTTTTCTCTTCAGCTGCAGCAGGTTCTACTAGAACTCTGTCCGCAAGAGGCTTGATGTTCACTTTTGACATAGTTATGAAATTGTTTAAAGGTTAGTTTAAAATTCTATACTCCCTAATGAGCGATTCCTGTGCCAAGGGAGTTTTTCATGAAAAGTCTGACAAATCGGCTACATCCTGTCAGGTAGAGGACTGCCAATTCGAATTTTGAGCTACTTTTTGTCTGCCAAAATTTCCAAAAATGCTGGATAAAATGTCAGAATTCTGTAAATTTTCGTAAACCTATGTTGCCTATGAAAACATTGTCGAAAAACTGGATGACAGAAGGGCTGATTGATTTCGAATATAAGAAGTATCAATTGCTAGCCTATTTGCAGGAAACAGAAAAGCAGTTTAAAGCGGTTCGCCTGTATCCGCATTTAGGGGAGTTGATTGAGCATCATCGAAACCTCAATGAGTTTAAATCCGGGAAAAAGTCTATCTCTGACTTCTTTCCCAAGGCTCTTTCACATGTGGATTTGAAGCAAGTTAAACTTCACTACAAGGACCTGGAGAAAGAAGATCAGGTGCTGCAGGAGGTTAACCAAATTGCGGATTTCGCATTGCCTAGCATTGAGAAAAAAATCGTGGAGGGAAGAAATATCTATGATTATGTGGAAGATCAAGTGGAGTTTGAACCAGTAGGAATTCAGCCGATTTACAACAGGGAAGGCTTTGTTTTTCTGACAAGAGAGAAAGACTCTGATGTCTATGCATACAGGTATAAATCCAGTTTGCTCCAACTTGCAGGAGAAAAATTCCGAAGTATCAGCTTATGGCTTTTGGGTGTTTTTCAGAAAACCCTTGTCAAGACATTGGAAATGCTCAAATTGGAATTAATCCGGGAGGTAAAAGAATTGCCCAATCCAGCTACCTGGAGAATACATTCCCACCAGGCTTTTCCCATTGATGAAACGTTGATACCTATCAGTAAAAGGCTATTGCTTCAAAAAGTCAATTCATAAAAAAAGGAGGCCTAACTGGCCTCCACTAATTCTTTTTTCTTATCTATTTCCTTTTCTACAGGAACCAACTTTTTCTCTCGGTTGGCTATTACTTCAGCCCCAGGCTTGTCAAATAATATTCTCCAGGCTTCCTTAAAGCTTTGAGCTTTTCTTAAGTCTGAGAAAATATCTCTCCATTCATGAAATACCAGGTAAATAGGATTGTAAGAAGTTACCGGCTTGGTAATTCCATAATTAGGTCTTTCGCCTTCTGGCATGAAAGTACCAAACATTCGGTCCCAAATAATGAAGGTTGAACCATAGTTTTTATCCAAATAATGCTCATCACTAGCGTGGTGAACTCGGTGATGGGAAGGAGTGGTGAAAATGAATTCAACTACCGGGTGAAGTTTTTTGATGTATTCTGTATGGATCCAGAACTGATAGAGAACTGCTATTTGATGGCAAATGAAGAATACAAATGGATCAAAACCCATGAACATCACAGGGAAAAAGAAAATGATTTTAATATGCTGTGTCCATCCCAAACGAAAGGAAACGGATAAGTTATATTTAGATGAATTGTGATGCGTGATGTGTGTAGCCCACCAGAATCTCTGTTCATGTGCAACTCTATGTGCCCAATACCTGGCAAAGTCAATTGCGATAAAGCAAAGGATAAAAGACCACCAAGTCGCCGGGATTTTGAAAGGGGAGATGTTGTAGAAGAACAAAGCAGAACCAAAGGTGGCCAATTTGATCATCGCGCTGATGCCTACATTGACAAAACCAATAGTGGCTGCCGCAAAGAAATCTTTGGCGTCGTATGAATCTTTCTTTTGATACCAGCTAATTCCCCATTCTAAGAATACCAGGAAAAACATGATCGGAGCAGCCCATAAAATGAGATTAGGCCAGCTTTCTAGATTAAGATCCTCCACTCGGAGTGTTTGATTATTCATAAAGGATAATTTGGTTGAAGCAGCAGATTTTAAAGAACGGTGATTAGCTATCCGCTGAAAAAACGCTTATCTACTAAATTAAATAAAAAAGTCCGCCTTATGAAGGCGGACTCTAATTATATTCTTAAATGGTCTTAATTTTCCATTATTGGTTGGAACTGCTGTCCGGAGTGGTAGTCTCGGCTGGAAGAACGCTTTCACCCTCGGTATCTCCGAATGCCGGAGCAACTACTTGCTGCTTCGCACTTTCAATATTTGGTGATGCGAACTGATTTGGCTGGCTTCCAGTGTAGAAAGCTGAAGATGCCAAGGAAAGAACCAAAATTGCAATTGCCAATACCCAAGTGGCTTTTTCAAGTACATTCCCTGTACGAGTTACACCCATGATTTGGGAAGCACTTCCACCGAAAGCTGCCCCAACTCCACCTTTAGAATTTTGTCCTAAAATCACAAGGATCAAAAGAACTGCTAAGATTAGGATAATGGTGATTAATAAGGTAAACATATATTTTTAATTAAGATTTTTTCAGATTTTCAATCAAGTCCGCAAAGTAAGCCCTTTTATCCGGAAACTTCAAACTCAATTTCTTATAAATTTCAATGGCTTTTGCCTGTTTATCTTGCTTTACCAAGAGTTTGGCATATGATTCTGAAATCAGATTGTCATTAATTTTAGTGCTTTCTGCAGCAAGATTTTCTGTATTTTGATTGGCCTCTATTTCTTTAATGGTAGCCAGCTTGATATCCTTTTTGCTGAACGCCTTAATCAGGTCAATTTGTTCCTGCTTTTTGGAATCGAGAATTTGCTTCTTCTCTTTCTTTTTGATCGTTTCGATCAAATCTTCTCCCGCTCCCAGTCTTTTAACTCGCTTTTTAGGCTTTTCAGGGCTTTTTGGCTTCTCAGGTTGGGGAGCAGTACCTTTCAATTGATCACCCAATGCTTTTAAAGACTGGGTTCTGCTCGCTTGATCAGGTTTTTCAGGCTGGTCTTCCGGAAGAAGATCGTCTTTTCTGGACCCTGTATCGCTTGCACTTATTTTTTGTTCTATCAGTTTTTTCAACCAAATCCTATCCGGACTGGTGATTGCAGCCATTCCCAAAGCGCTAGATTTGGATTTCTTTTGAAATTCATACCTGGCTATCAAAACATGAGGGATTTGAAAATAAGGAAAGTTTTCCTGCACCTTCTTCAATTGGAGGATATCACTCTTCTCCAAGGAGTCGGCTTTTTGGATTATTTCTTGAAATTGGCTGGCGTTCACTTTCTGGCTTTTGGGTGAAAATATAGAAAATTTACCAATTTGCTACAGTTGCAGTAAATACATCCTGTATGATGTTTTTGAAAATTTCCTCGATTAACTGACTTTCTACATCCAAAAAGGTAGTATTTCTCGAGTCATAATCCTGGAAAAAGGAAAAACTTCTTTTAAGATTTTCTTCTTCATTGGTTAGGTTGATATAATCAACTTCTACTGAAATGGTTAACCGCATTTGTCCAGCTCTATCAGGCACGTTTGGATCCCCACTAGATACCGCTGCTTGTGGTGTGAGTGTATAACTTTTGATTGCTCCGGAAAATTGCAAATCTCCATTACTCCTTACTAATTCCAGTTGGGTATTCCTCTGATAATATTCTTTCAGACTTTCTGTAAATAGCTGCTCCATATTTGCCGGACCACCACCAGAATCGTTGAAGAAATTATCAACAGAGAATGTCTTCACCAATTCATAATTAATGTTGGTTCCGGTAAAGCTGTATTTGACCGAGCAGCTTTGGAATAATAGAAAAATCAATCCCAGTACTAGGCCAAGGTTCTTATTGATCAATTTCATATTGCTTGATTTTTCTGTAAAGGGTCCTTTCAGATATTCCCAAATCGCTCGCCGCATACTTTCTTTTATTGTTATGCTTTCTTAACGCCCGAAGAATCATTTCCTTTTCCTTTTTCTCCAAAGAAAGTGAATTGTCATCTTCTTCGTGAATAATATCTTCAATTGCTTCGTCCTCGTACTCATCGGTATCTACAGAAGAGGGCTTCTGAGATTCTAGTACCAGTGGAACATTGTAATTGGGACTGTTGTCGCTTTTGTTTTCAGCCGGAGCTAAATTGCTCTCCATATCCTCAAACAGCCCGCTGTGTTTTTGAATTATACTTTGGTTTAAACCACCGCTTTGATAAGACTCCAATACCAATTTTTTGAGCTCATTCATGTCCTTTTTCATATCAAAAAGAACCTTGTAAAGAATATCTCTTTCTGAAAAATCCATCCCTTCGCTTTTTCCCTGATTATTAGGGAGCGTCATAGGGAGGCGGGAATTTTCTGCTGGTAAATACCTGGATAAGGTTTCTGCATCTACCTCTCTTTGCTCTTCCAAGAGGGAAATTTGTTCAGCAATATTTTTCAGCTGCCTGATATTTCCGGGGAAAGGATAGCGCATCAATAAGGTTTGCGCCTGCTCATCCAGAGAAATAGGCTTAACATGATATTTTTCAGAAAAGTCAGAGGTAAATTTTCTAAAAAGTAAAACCACGTCCTCTCCACGCTCTCTCAAAGGCGGGACATAAATTGGAACAGTGTTTAACCTGTAGTAAAGGTCTTCCCTGAATTTTCCTTTTTCTACTGCCTTTAATAAATTGACATTGGTGGCAGTGATGACGCGGACATTCGTCTTCTGGACTTTTGAAGAACCCACTTTAATGAATTCCCCATTTTCTAAAACCCGAAGTAATCTCGCCTGTGTTCCCAATGGCATTTCTCCTATTTCATCCAAGAAAATAGATCCTCCGTCTGTTACCTCGAAATAGCCTTTTCTAGCTTCATGAGCTCCGGTAAATGATCCTTTTTCGTGACCAAATAATTCAGAATCAATGGTTCCTTCCGGAATCGCTCCGCAGTTGATCGCGATAAACTTTCCATGCTTTCTGGTAGAAATGGAATGGATGATTTTTGAAAAACTCTCCTTACCGCTCCCACTTTCTCCGGTAATCAAGACCGTCATATCTGTAGGAGCAGCCTGCATTGCTACTTGAATGGCATGGTTCAGTAGGGGACTGTTTCCTATGATTCCAAACCGGAGTTTGACGCTATGTATCTCTTGGGCTGTGATCATGCAAAGTTTGGATTTACTTCCAAAACTTCTCCGAACAGTGTTGCGGGAGAGCAGTCTGTAATTTTCACTTTGACATAGTCACCTATTTTCAACCCTGCAGCTGGTACGATGACTACCTTATTTGCAGAATTTCTACCTTTCAGCTCATCCTGAGACTTTTTAGAAGTCCCTTCGATCAATATTATTTGTTCTTTCCCTAAATCCAGCTTGTTTCTTTCAAATGAAATCTGACTTTGCTTGGAAATGATTTCTGCCAATCTTCTTTTCTTGACATCCAAAGGAATGTCATCTTCATATTTCTTAGCGGCTAGAGTTCCTGGTCTTTCAGAATAGTAGAACATGTAGGAAAAGTCATATTTCACTATATCCATCATGGTCAAGGTATCCTGATGCTCTTCTTCAGTTTCGGTACAGAAACCTGCAATCATATCAGAAGAGATACCGCATTCCTCACCAAGGATTTCACGGATAGCCTGCACTCTATTCAAATACCATTCTCTATCGTAAGTTCTGTTCATAAGTTCAAGAACCCGGCTGTTTCCTGATTGAACAGGCAAGTGAATGTATTTACAGATATTGTCGTGCTTTTTAATGGTATACAACACCTCATCAGTAATATCCTTAGGGTGGGAGGTAGAAAATCTTACTCTCAAAAGAGGACTCACTTGGGCAACCATCTCCAACAAATTGGCAAAATTGACCACCTCTGTGACATCACCTTCTTTTTTATTGAGACGTGCTTTGTTGTTTTCTTCAGGAGACCATTTGTAGGAATCTACATTTTGACCTAAAAGTGTGACTTCTTTATAACCCTTATTAAAAAGATCCTGAGCTTCTGCAACAATAGAATGTGGGTCCCTACTTCTTTCTCTTCCTCTAGTAAATGGTACCACGCAGAAGGAACACATATTATCACAACCTCTCATGATAGAGATGAAGGCCGTCACTCCGTTGGAATTTAACCTTACTGGTGCAATATCGGCATAGGTTTCCTCTCTGGATAAAAAGGTGTTTACCCCTTTTCTTCCATCCTCAGCAGCATTGACTAAGTTAGGCAAGTCTCTGTAAGCATCCGGACCGACTACTACGTCTACTATTTTTTCTTCCTCAAGTAATTTATCCTTCAGACGCTCAGCCATACAGCCTAAGACGCCAATAGTCATTTCAGGCTTATGTTTTTTAACAGCATTGAAATGATTCAATCTGTTTCGGACTGTTTGCTCGGCTTTTTCACGGATAGAGCAGGTATTCAAAAAGACCACATCAGCCTGCTGAAAATCCGAAGTCGTATCGTACCCATTTTCTTTCATGATGGAAGCCACGATTTCTGAGTCAGAAAAATTCATCTGACAGCCATAGCTCTCAATGTAGATTTTCTTGGATTTACCGGTATTTTCCTCAACGGTGGTTTTATAATCGACTGCTTGCTCCTCTTCTCCAGTGATAATGTCGATATCTTTGATCAGTTGGTCCATGTAGTATTTTGAATCTTAAGGGATGCGAAATTAACAAAAAGCGGACAAAATGGCAGATTTCTTAACGATATTTATTAATAAGTGTTTATTCAAATGGAATCCTCAATTGCTCTCCAAAATGAGTCTGTTCTTCTGTAATGTTGAGGTTGGAAACTCCCAAGCCCAGTAAGCGCACCGCTTTGGGGATTTCTTCCTGGTAAAGTAATTCCTTTGCTATCTCCCAAATCAGTTCTTTTTCAGGATATTGTTCCAAGGTTTTACTTCGAGTTTGCTGGGTAAAATCAGAATATTTCAGTTTCAAAGTAATCGTTCTGCCTTTGACTCCGGACTTCTCCAGCCTTCGCATAACTTCTTCAAAAATTGGAAAAAGTTGTTCTTCCATCTCCTGAACCGTAATCAAATCCCGGTCAAATGTATTTTCTGCGCTTAGAGATTTTCTGATTCTATGAGGCTGAACCTCGGAGAGATGGATTCCTCTCACAATGTTATAATAGTGTAAGCCTGATTTTCCGAATTTTTTGGTTAAAAACTGAAGGGAAAAGTCCTTAAGATCTTTGCCGTTATGAATCCCGAGTTTTTGCATCTTTTCGGTTGTGACCTTTCCAATTCCGAAAAACTTCCCAATCGGTAACTTTTCTAAAAATTCTTCAGCATCTTCTGGAAGGATGACCGCTTGTCCATTTGGCTTATTGAGATCGGAGGCAATTTTCGCCAGAAATTTATTGTAAGAAACCCCAGCGGAGGCATTCAAGCCGGTTGCCTCTTTGATTTTTGCCCGGATTTGCCTAGCTATTAGAATGGCGGACTTGATGTCTTTTTTATTTTCTGTGACATCCAGAAAGGCTTCGTCCAAGGAAAGGGGTTCTACCAAATCTGTGTATTCGTAGAAAATCTCACGAATTTGATATGAAATCTCGCGGTATCTATCAAACCTGGCTTTGGCAAAGATGAGATGAGGGCACTTTCTTGATGCCAATACGGAAGACATGGCCGAGTGAATTCCATATTTTCTAGCCTCGTAGCTGGCAGCAGCCACTACGCCACGCGCGGCATTTCCACCAACTACCAGCGGTTTGCCTCTCCATTCCGGATGATCCAACTGCTCCACTGAAGCATAAAAGGCATCCATATCCACATGGATGATTTTTCTGATTTTTGTTTGCTCTATGCTGTTTTCAAGATCCACGTAATACCTCTAAAAGCGCGCTGGCCTTGAGCAGACACTCCTCGTATTCCTGCTCTGCTTCCGCATCAATGGTGATGGCGCTACCTACTGCAAAATACAGTTTCTTAGTTTCTAAATCAGTAACTATACTCCGGATAATGACTGAAAAATCGAAATCTCCGTTTTCCTGAATTATTCCCAAAGCGCCGGAAAACCAGCCTCTTTGGAAGTTTTCAAATTTTTCGATCAGCTCCATGGTGCTGATTTTTGGTGCACCAGTCATACTTCCCATGGGGAAGGTCGCCTGAAGAATCTCCTTCAGGCCTATTTTTGGTAAAAGATTCGATTGAACAGTACTGATCATCTGATGAACTTTCGGAAATGAGTATACACCAAATAGTTCAGGTACATGAACAGATCCAATCTGAGAGACTTTGGATAGATCATTGCGCATCAAATCGGTGATCATCAGATTTTCTGCTCTTTCTTTTTCACTTTGAAGCAGGATTCTTTTGTTAGCTTCATCTTCCTCTTTATTCTTTCCTCGTTTGGAAGTTCCTTTGATGGGCTGGGCAATCAATCTGGATGCTTCTTTTTTCAAGAATCGCTCAGGAGATGCCGAGATTAGGTACTTTTCCTTGGACTTAAAAAGGCCTGAGAATGGCATAGGTGAAAGCTGCATGAGTTTGAAAAAACTGATAATTGGGTCAAGTTTTTCGAAAGAAGCTTGGTATGCTATGCAGTAATTCATCTCATAGGTATTTCCTTCTATGATTTCATTTTGAATTGCTTCAAAAGCGCGGATGTACTCCTCTTTCGAAGTCAAAGCTTGAATCTCTGTAGGGGTAGAGTCAATTTTAGGGTTTGACCCTTCCATTGATTTTTCAGGTAGAGCTTGGTTAGAATAGATTTTGTCTCCGTCCCAGGTGATTCTGAGTTCAGCTTTGAAAAAAGTTAGATCAGGAACTTTGACTAAAATAGGATTCTTGCTGCTGAGTTTTTCCAGCTGATTTTTGTAATCGTAAGAAATGATTCCTGCTGCAGGGTAATTTGAATCTTCCCATAAAGAATCATCCTCTAAAGCAGTATTACCTGCCAGAATTTGATCCGGAAAAGTGCCCTCGGGATAGTCATGCCCGTTTCCGAACGTAAGACAATAAAAAGCATAATTCTGGTCAATCCATTTGATCAGCTTTTCAATGACTTGATCCGATTGGATGGGATATTCAAAAAGGTCGTTTTTCACAGATACAAAAAAAAGAGGAATTCGTTCGAATTCCTCTTTTTAAGATTAATTTCTGATTAGTTAGCTTTTACGTCCAACTGCAAAGAAACAGTGTTATAAATAAACTGATCTTTTGCTTTGTCTACTGCATTGGCTTCGTCACCATAGGATAATCCCCAAGCTGTTCTGTCAATGTTGAATCCAGCTTTTGCCATTACCGCACCATTTTCAATAGTTACAGCAGCAGGGAATTTGATGTTTTTGGTAGTTCCTCTCATGGTCAAATTACCGCTAATCCAATGAGTTGGGTTTTCTGGAGAAAGCTCAGAAGCTGCCTTAGGAGTGTTGTCAGTCTCGAATTGCTCCTGATCTGCTACCATGTCGCCAGCGGCAAATGGTTCTACGCCTGTGATTTCAAATGTTGCTGTTGGATAGTTTGCAGCATCAAAGAAATCTGCGGATTGCAAGTGTCCCCAAAGTTTTCCGTAATCTTCTGAGCCATCTTCCAAATCTTCGATTTTCAATCCTTTGATGTCAAAAGTGAAAGATCCACCTGTGATTTCTGAACCTTGAACAGTCAAAGTACCAGTTGTAGCAGGAATTTTACCGAAATGCTGGCCTGCAGGCTTGTAACCTCTCCAAGCGATAGAAGTAGAGGCAGGATCCAAAGATAGGGTAGAACCTTCACCTTCAGCTACTTCCTGAGCATCGGTAGTTTCTACTGTGTCACCTGGTTTGCTACAAGCGAATGTAATCATTGCAGCGGCTAAGAATAGTCCGGTTTGTTTGATAAACTTCATAATGGTTTGATTTAGTTTCTTTATTTGATGTATATACACGGAAACTCAAAATTGGTTAAAAAGTTCACGGAGTTCAAAAAAAATTATCAATTTTTGTTTTTGAGTCAAACAAAAGCCCGAAAGTGATGAAAGCATTGATTATGGAAGTGAACGGTAAATCTCCACAAATGGGGAAAGAATGTTGGTTGGCACCTAATGCCACCTTGGTAGGAGATGTGATCATGGGAGATAATTGCACAGTATGGTTTAATGCCGTCATTCGTGGAGATGTTCATGAGATCAGAATTGGAAATGATACCAATATTCAGGATGGAGCAGTAATTCACTGTACCTATAAAAAAGCTGGTACATATATAGGTAATCGGGTTTCCATTGCCCATAATGCCATTGTTCATGGATGTACAATTCATGATGATGTTTTGATTGGAATGGGGGCTGTGGTGATGGATGGAGCTATTGTGCATTCTGGAGCCGTGATTGCTGCTGGAGCAATCGTATTAGCCAATACGGTTGTTGAGGCCAACAGTATTTATGCGGGCATGCCAGCCAAAAAGGTAAAAGATACCGGACCTGAAATGTTGGAAGTTATTGAGCGTACTGCCAAAAATTATCCCATGTACTCCAAATGGTTTTCAAAAAATGAGTGAGTTAACCGGATTTTTTTGATTTGGATCATTTTTAAAAGCGGCTGATTTTCTTACTTTTAACAAACTTTTAAACTACTTTTTATGACTAAGTTATTGGATTTTGTAGGCAAGAAAAACCACTTAATAATTTTGTTTGCCTTGGTAATTCTCTTCAACGTTCTCCTGTCTTTTTTTATGCCAAAAGATCAGGCTCTTGACCTAAAGTTCGCTTATACTTTCGGAGAGGCCTACCAATCGATTGAAACCATGGATCTGGAAACCAGGCAAATTTACCGTCTTGGAGTTTGGACGCTGGATTTTCCTTACATGATTTTGTATTCTCTGGCGTTCTATGGTCTACTGTTTAAAATCTGGGGAAATAGGGGATTCATCAAGCTTCCTTTTCTGATTGCATTAATGGATTTGGGCGAAAACCTTTTGGTAATAAAGATTTTAAATTCTTTTCCTGATGTGAATAAAAGTATGGCGATTTTGGCCTCTGTTTTTACGACTTCGAAATGGATTTTAGTGGGTGTACTAATGCTTTTTATCTTGGGAGGCCTTTTTAAAATTCTACATTCTAAAGCCCTTTCCAAAGAGGAGAGGGAGGAAGTCAAGGCATAATTCATTCTTTCAATACTCTTTCTCTGAGGTTCTTTGCTTTTGGGGAAATTTTTGAATAGTTTTTACCAATAGACCTATCAACTCATCAGGTCTATTTGATTATTTATGAAAGAAGAATATATAAAGTGGTATTCGCCAAACCTTCACAGGGATGTGCAAATGCTGGTTTTTGGTCATGCAGGATATCCTGTTGTAGTTTTTCCAACTTCCAAAGGCTCGTTTCACGAAAATAAGGACATGGGTTTGATCGGCTCAGCTCATTGGTATTTGGAGCAGGGTTTGATTCAGATTTACTGTCCTGAGAGTAATGATGCTCAGTCTTTTTATAATAAAAATATACACCCTCACGATAGAATTCAGAATCATATAGCTTATGATAAAATGATTTGTCATGAAATCGTGGAAAGGATCAGACTGAATACCTCAGTAGCAAAAGTGGTCATGGCGGGATGTAGTTTTGGAGGATATCATGCTGCCAATTTCGCTTTTCGGCATCCCGGCTATGTGAGCCATATGTTCAGTATGTCTGGGGCATTCAATATCCGGGATTTTATGGACGGATATCATCATGATGATATTTATTACAATAGTCCTCTAGAATACCTACCCGGCTTGATGGATGGGGAGCTCTGGAATATGGACATAGTTTTAGGCACTTCCAATTGGGATATCTGCTTTGATGCTAATCTCAAGCTTAATGAATGCCTGAAAAACAAGAATTTGAATCATTGGCTGGATGTGAGGCAAGAGCGTCATCACGACTGGCCTTTGTGGAAAGAAATGTTTCCCCATTATCTCAGTAGAATAAAATTTAATTAACCCTTTGGTATAAATAGCAATGAAAAAAATCGGAATACTTTTCGGAATGGAAGATACTTTTCCTCATGCTTTTGTGGAGAGAGTCAATCAAAAGGCAGAAAAAGGCATAGTCGCTGAAGCTGTCAAAATTGATAAGGTAGTACAAAATCAACTGACTGATTACGCTGTCATTATAGATAGAATATCTCAGGACGTACCCTTTTACAGAGCATATTTGAAAAATGCTGCTTTGACCGGCACCGCAGTGATCAATAATCCTTTTTGGTGGAGTGCAGACGATAAATTCTTTAATAATTGCCTAGCAGATCAGTTGGGAGTTCCATTGCCGAAAACTGTTTTATTACCGTCAGCTGAACACCCAACAGACACTACCAGTAAGTCATTTAGAAATCTGGCAGCTCCTCTGGACTGGGATTCCATGTTCAATTACATAGGCTTTCCGGCTTACATGAAACCTTACGCAGGTGGAGGCTGGAAAAATGTTTATAGATTGGAAAACAAAGAAGAGTTTTTTCAAAAGCATCCTGAGACCGGGCAATTGGTGATGTTGCTGCAGGAAGAAATTGTGTTTGATGAATACTTCAGAGTCTATTGTTTGGGAGGAAAGGCTGTTCGAATCATGCAGTATGAACCCCGAAATCCTCATCATCTTCGCTATGTAATTGATGGGCCTCCTGCCTCCAAAAAGCTATTGGCAAAAGTGAAGGAATATACCCTAGCTCTATGTAAAGGATTGGGATACGATTTTAATACCGTGGAATTTGCTGTTCGGGACGGAATCCCTTATGCTATTGATTTCGGTAACCCTGCACCAGATGCAGATATCAATTCGGTTGGTCAGGAAAACTTTGACTGGGTAGTGGAAGAGGCTGCGAAAATGGCGATCAGCTACGCCAAAGCCCAAAAGCCGGGGAAGATGAATCTTACTTGGGGAACTTTCATGAGAAATTCTGTAGAAGCAGCCAAGCGCTTCTAAAACTCAAACCAAAAGCCTATGTGCGCTTCAATCAAAAAGCTTCCCCCCTTTACCTTGGGCGTGGAAGAAGAGTATCAAATCATAGATCCCAAAACCAGAGATCTCAGGTCCCATATGTCCAAAATTGTGGATGGA
The DNA here is from genome assembly GCF_019443765.1 of Algoriphagus sp. NBT04N3. Taxonomy (NCBI): domain Bacteria; kingdom Pseudomonadati; phylum Bacteroidota; class Cytophagia; order Cytophagales; family Cyclobacteriaceae; genus Algoriphagus; species Algoriphagus sp. NBT04N3. The sequence continues at coordinate 2,353,453 of NZ_CP048415.1, read as the reverse complement.
GGGAAGATAGTGCTTAGGGAACAGGTGAAGGCTGAGATGCATCAATCTGTGGTCGAGGTTGGAACCAATATCTGTAAAAACGTAGGAGAGGCCAGAAAGGAAGTTTCTTATTTGAGGAATAAAATCTCCGAATTGGCAGCAAAACAAGACTTGGTAGTAGGTGCCGCGAGTACACATCCATTTGCTAAGTGGCAAGATCAGGAGATTACTGATGATCCGCGCTACCATAATATTGTGAATGAGCTGAAGGATATTGCCAGGTCCAACTTAATCTTTGGACTTCATGTGCATGTGGGAATAGAAAATAGAGAAGTAGCCCTTCAATTGATGAATCAGGCTTGCTATTTTTTGCCCCATATTTACGCATTGACTACAAATTCACCCTTTTGGGAAGGAAGAAATACGGGATTCAAAGCTTTTAGAGCCAAGGTTTTCGCTAAGTTCCCGAGAACCGGATTACCGGAATACTTTGATTCGGTACAGTCTTATGACAACTTTCTGGAAATCCTCGTCAAAACCAATTGCATAGATAATCCCAAGAAAATCTGGTGGGATTTGCGCATGCATCCATTTTTCAGCACAATAGAATTCCGTATTTGTGACATGTGCCTTACGGTTGATGAGACAATTTGCATCGTAGCCATTATTCAAGCGGTAGTGGCTAAGCTTTACAAGCTTTTGATGAGCAATACCAGCTTTAATATTTACCGAATTGCACTGATTAGAGAAAACAAATTCAGGGCTGCCCGAAATGGAATAGAGGGACAGTTGATTGATTTTGGCAAGAAGACCGAGGTGCCTACTACCGAACTGATCATGGAATTGCTTGATTTTATTGATGATGTGGTAGATGAGTTGGGAAGCAGAAACGAAATCGAATATGTGCATACCATTTTGAAAAATGGAACAGGCGCTGATCAGCAATTGGCTGTTTTTGAAAAGACCAATGATTTAAAGCAAGTAGTCGATTATATCACGGGCAAGTTTAACCAAGGGATCTAATCATTTGCGTACCTTTGTAGCTGGAATTTAAATGAATTAAAGGTGGGTAAGCGAAAGTTGCAATTGGCTATTTTGGATATGTATGATGGGGAACCCAATCAGGGAATGCGCTGTATCCGAGAAATCGTGGAGCGCTTTTCCAAGGAAGTTACCTATAAGATATTTGATGTAAGAGGAAAGGCTGAGATTCCTGAAATCAGGGATTTCGACCTGTTTATTTCCACGGGAGGTCCAGGGAATCCACTGGAAGGAAATGGCTATTGGGACTTGAAATACTATGATTTTTTGGACCAGGTTTGGATTTGGAATCAAAACCATAGTAAAAAGAAATACCTACTGTTGATTTGCCACTCTTTCCAGATGGCCTGCAAGCACTTTGGTTTGGGGGAGATTACGATGAGAAAGTCTACCTCTTTTGGTGTAATGACTATTCATAAAACTGCCGATGGGATCAAAGATCCATTGTTCCAGAATCTTCCCAATCCTTTTTGGGCTGTGGACAGCCGGGATTTTCAGGTTGTTCAGCCGAAAATGAGAAAATTCAAACTTTTGGGTTCTCAAGTGATCGCTTTGGAGAAAATCCGAAATCACGTAGAGTATGAGCGAGCCTTGATGGCTATTCGATTTTCTGAGGAAATTGTGGGAACTCAATTTCACCCGGAAGCAGATCCAGTTTCCTTTTTAAACCATCTAAAAAAACCTGATGTAAGGGAGAAAATAATTGCATTAAAAGGTAAGGGTAAGTTTAGAAGCATGTTGGAGGATTTGGTTGACGAAGAGAAAATCTACAAAACCAATGAAACATTGATTCCGAATTTCCTTGCTAATTCAATTCGAAAATTGACCAATCGCTCCGTGGAAGTGATGATATAATAATATGATAGAAAAATTCAGGCGTTTATTTAATCAGCATTTTTCAGAGGAATCTTACGCTGAATTTTTAAATTCCATTGACAGGGATTTTGATCATAGGCCGACTTTTAGAATCGCGGAAACTCCTTTTTTTATCCCAGAGGAGTTTCAAAAGCAATTGATTGAAGCGAGTCAGGAGGTTATTCGATTCATCAAAAGGCCTGATTTCAAGCAATTGACCCAAAAAGCGATTGACCTGAATGTTTCTGTGCCCAATGAGGATGCACATACCCAGTTTTTGGCCATTGACTTTGGTGTCTGCATGGAGGATGGGAAATTGACTCCCAAACTGATTGAAGTACAGGGTTTCCCTTCTGTATTTAATTTTCAATATAACCTGAATCAAAAATTTCAAAGGACCTATCCATTCCTTTCCGAATTGACACCCTATTTCCCTGGAGTAGATTCTGAAAAGTATTTAGAAATTCTCAAAAAAGTGGTCCTCGGGGTACATAAGCCGGAAGAAGTAATTTTATTGGAAATCGAACCTGAAAAGCAGAATACTAAAATTGATTTTTATTACTGCAAAAAGGATTTGGAAGTACCATTTGTTTGCGTTACTCAAATTAGAAAAGAGGGAAAGAAATTATTTTATACAGACGACAAGGGGAAAGAAATTCAGATAAAGAGAATCTACAATCGGGTAATCTTTGACGAACTCAATGCCAGACCTGATTTAAAGATGCAATTCAGCTTTGAAGAGGAATTGGATGTGGAGTGGGCAGGACACCCTAATTGGTATACAAGAATCTCAAAATTCATTTTACCATATCTGAGTGGGCCGTACTTTATTGAGACCACCTTGCTAAGTGAGTTAAAGGAAATTCCTGAGGACTTGGAAAATTACGTATTAAAGCCTCTTTTTTCTTTTTCTGGAGCCGGAGTAATATTCAATGTGAGGAAGGAGGATATTGAAAAAGTGAAGCAGAAGGATTTGTATATTCTTCAAAAGAAAGTGCAATATGAACCCGTAATTCAATCTCCAACAGGAGGAGTAAAAGTAGAAGTAAGAGTCTTGGCGCTTTGGCCAGAAAATGATGAATCTCCAACTTTAGTGGGGAATTTGTCCAGGTTAAGTAGGGGAGAAATGATAGGAGTGAAGTTTAACAAAGACAAAGATTGGGTAGGAGGTTCAATTGGATTTTTCGAAAAGTAAATGCCTGTCTTTGTGTTTTTGAATCCTAAAAGGTTTGAAAGTCCCTAAAAAAGAAAGTCAAAGCCTGAGAAGACTTTGACTTTTTCATTAGAGAATAAAGTGTCCCATATTGGTGCTTAAGGGGTCCAGTTAGCAGGATCTTTTCTCCAAGTTTCAAGGGATTTTAAAACCTCATCACTGATATACTTCTTTTCTACAGCTCTAGGTAACATGGCTTCATAATTTGACAATACCACCAATTTGATCCCTGCTTCCTCGAAATTATCATCCGCAACAGAGAATCCATAGCTAAATATTGCTACCATCCCCATTACTTCAAATCCGGCATTTTTCAAATCCTGTACCGCTTTCAAGGAACTTCCCCCTGTAGATACCAAATCCTCAACGACCACTACTTTTTGTCCCGGTGTTACTTTTCCCTCTATCATGTTTTCCATTCCATGTCCTTTAGGTTTGGAACGCACATAGATAAATGGAAGCTTCAGATCATTGGCAATCAGTGCTCCTTGTGGAATACCTGCAGTAGCAACTCCCGCAATGGCTTCTGCTTCCGGATAAAAATGTTGGATACTTTTCACCAGGTTTTCCTTTATCAAATCTCTGACAGCGGGGAAAGAAAGTGAAAGTCTATTGTCACAATAGATGGGGGATTTCCATCCTGAGGCCCAGGTAAAGGGCTTTTCGGGTTGAAGTCGGATAGCTTGGATTTGCAAGAGTTGGTCTGCTACTTCAGCAGCAATTGAAGAGTCTAAAATTTCCATGCTTCAAAAATAAGTGAATATGATGGTTTCGGGTTGTGGTAAGTGATTTTTTTATGCATTTTTGGCGCTTACCCAATCAACAGTACTGATTCTTCCATGAGAATTTTTGTAAATGATAAACCAATGGATTTGATCGGTTTCGAAGATCTGAATCCTAAGAAGAAGTTTGATGCAATTTTTTCGGATTCTGAAGAACTTCCGCCTGCAAGTCAGTGGCAGGAAGACATCCTTTTTCAGGAGCCCTCACATGATTTGATTATCAAAATCCTCTATCAACTTCGTACCCGTAAACTCAAAGATCTGGACTCTGTCACTTTGGTAAGCAGGAATAAGGATGAGTTGAAAAAATTTGTCAAGAGTAGATTTTCCATAATCAAAGCAGCAGGGGGTATAGTGACCAAAAAGAATCAGATTCTACTCATTTTTAGACTAGGTAAATGGGATTTTCCGAAGGGGAAATTTGAAAAGGGCGAAACCCCTAAAGAATGTGCTGTCAGAGAGGTGGAAGAGGAATGCGCCATTCATGTTAAGGCTGGAAAACCTATTTGTAATACTTGGCATACCTATACTCAAAACCGAAAGAGTATTTTAAAGAAAACCTATTGGTTTGCGATGGAGTGCGTATCTGATACTGAGATGAAGCCTCAAAAAGAAGAGGGTATTGATGACATTCGCTGGTTTCCGGAAGCAGAGACAAAAACAGCTTTAATCAATTCATATCCTTCAATGAGATGGCTTTTCAAGCATTTTCTCAAAGAGCACTTTAAGCATTAAATAGAGTAGGGTAGAAACTCGCTCACATCGCCACCATATCTATGTACCTCACGAATGACAGTAGAGGAGATTGCTGCGAATTGAGGGGTGGTGATTAAAAAAACGGTTTCCAGATCTTCGTTGAGGTAGCGATTCATCTGAGAAATGGTATTTTCATATTCAAAGTCTGTAGTATTTCTCAGACCTCTTATTAAAAAGTTTGCTCCGTGTTTTTTGGCTAAAGTAGAGGTCAGTTCATTGTAAACAATCACTTTCACATTAGGCATATCTACATAAACAGATTCAATTTTTTCCACCATCAGATCAATATCGAAGTATCGATTTTTTTTGGTTGAATTGTAACCGATCCCGATAATAACCTCATCAAAAATATCCAGGCTGCGGATGACAATGTCATGATGCCCTTTGGTGTAAGGATCAAAAGAACCGGGGAAGATTGCTACTTTGCTCATAATTAAAGGTATTGCCAAGAGACCTCAAATAGCCCCAGATCTTTTAAATGTTTGAATCCATGGGAATAATTTTGGTTTGCATGAGGAACCAGAATTCTGAAGTTTTGAAAATATTGTTTCCCCCAGTTTTCGGTGATTTCGCTTTTTGCAGGGATTCCAAAAACACTGATTCTCACATGATTTCTGTCGTAATGCAGTTGCTCTATCAGGATTAGAACATATTTTAAAATATCCTCCTTAGACTGAATCTCAAACAAGTTGAATGTACTAAGCTCCTGATCAGTAAATGCCGCCACATACATTTGCTTCCCAAATACATTGACGATTATTTCCTGCCCGATCAGGTTGAATCTTTCCTTGAAAAGGTAAGAAAGGAATGAACAGGATCCATGATAGAAACTGAGATCTGAAAATCTGGCTTCCAGATGCTTCTTCATTTTTTCATCTACATAGGAAAGCACTTGCAAATTATTGCTATCCAATGGAGTGTTGAAGTAAAAGGCGTTATCCGGAACTTCCTTGGAAAAACTTAAGAATTGAGCTTCATTTCCTGAGGAGTATAATACTCCGGGAACCAAGCTGAATCCTGGGTGGTGAATGAATAATCTGGCCGGCACATCCAATCGTAGCAATGGATCAGTTAGGATTAATTGATCCAAGCTTTTAATGTCCAACTTTGGGTAATAGTGAATTCCCGTGTTGGATTGATTTTGATCTTTTGCGAAGATGACCAAAAAGTCGGGATACAAAAAAAGTGATAAACTTGCTGTATCCTCTACATCAAACTTATCACTTTTGAATACTTTGAGAGTATTTTCCAAAATTAGGAGGGGATTATTTCCAGTTACCTTCAGTAGAAGCGTCAGTTCTGGATCCTACTCTTAATGCTTTTTCGTTGTTGTTTAATCTTCTCTCAGGATTAATCGGAGCAGGGTCTCTGATTTCAAATACGTTGATTTGATAGTTGTTTCTTTCGATTTTATCTGCAAAGAACTCAAATGTCTTACCACCAGAACCAGGAACAACAGCCAGAGCCTCTAGGTTGAAGTCAGGATATTTTCTTTCGTTGAACAAAGAGTCCATCACATTTACCGAACCTAAGGTATCGAAAGTCACAGTAGTTTCTTCCTTACCGTAATCCAATAATTTGGTAGTTTCAGTTCTTTGTACCAACCAGATTTCACCGTTTTGGATGAAGTTTTTCAAATCATTCCAGTTGTCAGCATACTTACCGTTAGATGCTTGGTAAGCCAACTGTGCATCGCGAAGCATTTGTAGTTTTTCGATGATTGCACTTTCGATAAGAGCGATTCTTTTCTCTTCTTCTACGACATCATCTACGCCTTTATAGAGGAGATAGCCAAGAGCAATTGCTACTGCGAAGAAAACAAAGGATAATACTTTGGTTAAATTCATTTTGTTGAAATTTTAAAATCTGGGTAAGGTTGAAGGTTTTTAAAACGTGCTATTTTAGATAATTATTTTCAAAATTAAAATATCCTTTCCACAATCCTAAGTCCTTTAGGGAATTAATTCCCCAAAAGATTTGATGAACTGACTCTGGAGGCAATGAACGGAGCTCTGAAATGGACATCCATGCAATTTCGGTAATTATTTGGTGATTATCCTCTAATTCTGGGTCTTTTCCCAATTTTACTTGCCCTGAGCCCGATTTTACTTCGAAAAACAGCTCAATTGCGTGTAAAGGTGGGCGTAAAAACTCGTGAACGAAAAGAAAATCCCCGATTTCTACTGTCAAGCCGGTCTCTTCTGCGAATTCGCGCTTCAGATTATTTTTAGCATCGGAACCGTAATTCATACCACCTCCCGGAACTGACCAAAATATTCTGTCGTCTCCCATCAAATGACGAATCATTAAGATTTTTTCATCCTGAATAAAAATCCCATTTACTCTAGTTCGAAGTTGATTGCCAAATTTTGATGTGATTTCCTTACCGATTTTGTCTTGCTTCATGTACTTTCGTCAATATGGGTAAAGATAGTCAAGCTGCTTGGAAGGCCTCAGAATTGATCCGGAAAAATTTCCCCTTTGATCCCACTTCCGGTCAGTCTTCTTTTTTCCAAAAAATGGATGCCTTTCTTTCCTTGGAACCAGGGGAAAAGCCTTGTTTTGTTTTGAGAGGATATGCCGGAACCGGAAAAACTTCGGTGATTTCTGCTTTGGTTCAAAGCCTTCCCAAACTAAAAATGAGATCTCTTTTATTGGCACCTACCGGAAGAGCTGCCAAAGTAATGAGTAATTATAGTGGAAAGGCTGCCTATACCATTCATAAGATTATCTATAAGCCAAAAGGTGAAATGGGGGCTCTATCCAATGGCTTTGTTCTACAAAAAAATTATTACAAAGACACTGTATTTATTGTAGATGAATCTTCTATGCTGGCAGATGATGGCGGAATGTCGGGAAATTTGCTGGGAGATTTGATTCGCTTTGTTTTTAGTGAAGAAAGTAACCGATTGATATTGGTGGGAGATACAGCCCAACTTCCTCCTGTGGGCTCAGAATACAGTCCTGCATTGGATTCTAATTACCTCACTCGCTATTTCCGATTGCAAACAGATCAGATTGAATTGACCGAGGTTATGCGCCAAAGGTTGGAGTCAGGTATACTATTTAATGCCACCCAATTGAGAGATCAGGTTTTGAAAGAAAAGCCTGCTGTTCAGATCATGACTTCTCAATTCCGTGATATTTTCAAGATGACTGGGGAAAAATTGGAGGATGGATTACGCTATGCTTATGACAAGTACGGGACTGAAAACACAGTAATCGTCACTCGGTCCAACAAGAATGCAGTTCAATACAATTTGTACATACGAAAGGTCATTCACTTTTTTGAAGATGAGATCAGCTCAGGTGATTTACTAATGATCGTGAAAAACAATTACACCTATATGGCTGATTCGGATAGGGTCAACTTTTTAGCAAATGGGGATATGGCGGAAATCATGAAGATCCGCTCCTTTGAGGAGCTTTATGGCTTACGCTTTGCGACTTTGGAATTACGTCTTCTGGATTATCCAGAAGAACCACACTTTGAGGCAAAAGTCATTTTAGACACGCTTTATTCACCCAGCCCCTCATTGACAAGGGAGCAATATAAAAGTTTGTATGAGCAGGTTTCTGAGGACTATGCAGATATAGCAAATAAAACTGAGCGGATGGAGATGATCCGAAAAGATCCCTATTTGAATGCATTACAAGTTAAGTTCGCCTATGCTTTGACTTGCCATAAAGCGCAAGGAGGGCAATGGAAGGCAGTTTTTGTAGATCAAGGCTATTTGCCTGATGATACTGTGGATAAAGACTTCATCCGATGGTTATATACTGCAGTCACTAGATCCTCTGAGGAATTGTATTTAGTGAATTTTTCCCAAGGCTTCTTTGTTAAGAATTCAGGTATTTAGAAAACTTAACATTCCCTTTCCATGAATTTTGGCAAGGTATTTTCGGATATTTGATGAAAGCTTTAGAAATTTAGCCTCAAAGAGTAATTAGAATTAAAAATTTGAACTCAACAATTAACATAATCATGAAAAAATTAGGATTGATCTTGACCCTCTTTGCAATGGTTTTTGCTTTCCAGGCGAATGCTCAAAGCGAATCTGGAGCAGTAATTACCTTCAAAGAAAAATCAGTGGATTTCGGTGATATTACCCAAGGTGACAAGGTTTCCCATACTTTCGAACTGACGAATACCGGTACTACTCCATTGATTATTTCCAATGTAGCGGCTACTTGTGGCTGTACGGTTCCTTCTTGGCCTAAAGATCCGATTGCTCCAGGTGCGAAAGCAAAAATCGAAGTATCCTTCAACTCAGCTGGAAAAATGGGTAAGCAAAACTCAGTAGTGAGAATTTATTCAAATGCTTCTGAGCCAATCGAAAAAGTATCTTTGATTTCTAACGTTTTGCCTAAAACGAAGTAATAAACTTAGTAAAGCATGGAAAGCCTGTCTTAACTTTAGACAGGCTTTTTTGTGCCCAAAAATTACCCCACTATGGAAATATTCATGCAGTCCGAAACCTGGATCGCACTTCTCACTCTGACATTTCTGGAAATAGTATTAGGTGTAGACAACATCATATTTATTTCCATTGTATCCAATAAGCTACCGGAAGCTCAGCAGCCCAAAGCAAGAAATTTAGGATTGACTCTGGCTTTGGTTTTTAGGATAGGCCTATTATTAGGGATTTCTTATATAATACGATTCACCCAGCCACTATTGACGGTTTTTGAATATGATTTCAGTGGAAGGGATTTGATATTACTTTTAGGAGGTTTATTCCTTCTTTTTAAATCTACTATGGAAATTCACCATAAAATGGAAGGGGATCCTCAGGAAATAAAAGCTAATACTGGGAAGAGCTTTGGTTCAGTCATCGCTCAAATAGTATTCTTGGATATCATCTTTTCATTTGACAGTATTTTGACTGCGGTTGGCTTAGTGGATCATGTGATCATCATGATTATTGCGGTTGTAATCTCTTTGGGAATAATGATGGCATTTGCCGGGAAAATCAGTCGCTTTATCAACCAACACCCAACTTTACAAATTCTTGCATTATCCTTTCTGATATTGATTGGCTTTATGCTGTTCTTGGAAGGCTTTCACCAAGAAGTTCCAAAAGGATACATCTATTTCGCAGTATTCTTTTCTTTGAGTGTGGAGTTGTTGAATATTCGAGTAAGAAAGAAATCAACTGATCCAGTAGAGTTAAAACCAAGATTAAAAGAAGAAGAAAATTGATTTGGAACCCCGGAAGTGATTTCGGGGTTTTCTTTTTTTTACACCCATGCAACAGAAATCAGAAAGAAAAGTAACCATTGGTCAGGTTTTTACCACCATCATCTGGCCCCGTAGAAAACACCTGTTTTTAGGTCTTTTTCTCATCATCATTAGTAGGCTATCAGGCTTGGTCCTTCCCGGTGCCAGTAAATATTTGGTGGATGATGTCATTCCTTCCAATGATTTGAACTTGCTCAAATGGCTGATTATTGCGGTGGTAGTTGCCATTGTAATTCAATCGGTGACATCTTATGCCTTGACTCAGATTTTATCTGTGGAGGCACAAAACCTCATTGCGAAGCTCCGGTCTAAAGTTCAAAGTCATATCATCAAATTGCCCATTCGCTTTTTTGACAATGCAAAGACCGGAGAACTTGTATCTAGAATCATGTCTGATGTGGAAGGTGTAAGAAATCTTGTGGGAACCGGTTTTGCTCAAATGATAGGAGGAGTGATTACCTCAGTCATTTCGCTGGTTTTATTAATAAGCATTAGTCCCTTGATGACTTTGTATGTCTTGGTTCCGGTAGCAATATTCGGTTTGGTTTCCTTAAAAGCATTTGGACGGATCAGACCGATTTTTAGAGAAAGAGGCAAAATTAATGCTCAGGTTACAGGCAGGCTTACCGAAACCCTGGGAGGAATTCGAGTGATCAAAGGCTTCAATGCTGAAGCTCAGGAAATAAAAACTTTCCAACAGGGTGTAGATGAGTTGTTCCAAAACGTGAAAGCGAGTTTGACAGCAACTTCTTTTGTGACCTCAGCAGGCACCTTACTTTTGGGACTGGCTTCTGCTGGCATTATGGGTATCGGAGGTTGGATGATCATGGAAGGGGACATCACGTTCGGAGATTTTCTGGCTTTCACGCTCTATCTAGGTTTCATGATAGCACCTATTGTACAAATGTCAAATATAGGTTCCCAACTTACTGAGGCCTTCGCAGGCCTTGATAGGACAGAGGAAATCATGAATACTCCTTTGGAATCTGATGATAAAGAAAGAACCATTGAACTTGAAAGCATTCAAGGGGATATTCGTTTTGAAGACGTTTCCTTTGCCTATGAATCAGGAAAAGATGTAATCAAGAATATCAATTTCCACGCACCGGCTGGAACAGTAACAGCATTGGTTGGTTCTTCTGGTTCGGGCAAAACCACTATAGCAGGTCTTGCGGCCACATTTTTAAATCCGGATTCTGGAAATATATACTTAGATAATCAAGACTTGCAAAAAGTAAGTTTGGAGTCCTTCCGGTCCAAATTAGGGGTTGTATTACAGGATGATTTTCTTTTTGAAGGAACCATTCGGGAAAACATTCTTTTCCCGAGACCTGATGCTACCGAAGAGCAATTACAGCAAGCGGTTCATGCCGCCTATGTACAGGAATTTTCGGATCGTTTCGAAGATGGGTTGGATACCTTGATAGGGGAGCGGGGTGTGAAGCTTTCAGGTGGGCAGAGGCAAAGAATAGCCATTGCCAGAGCAATATTGGCAGATCCTAAAATTTTGATTTTGGATGAGGCAACTTCAAATCTGGATACCGAGTCAGAAACCTTAATTCAAGCTTCTTTGAAAGAACTAATGAAGGGGAGAACTACCTTTGTAATCGCACATAGATTAAGCACTATTCGACAAGCTGATCAAATATTGGTGATAGAGCATGGGGAAATAGCAGAGAGAGGAAAGCATGAAGACCTGATCAGCAAAGAGGGACGCTATTATCAATTGTATACCTATCAGGCAAGAATCTAAATTTGGACTTGAAAACTCAGGTTTATTCATGGGGAGAAGATAGGATTTTGTAGATTTGAAGTCCCAAAACAAATTTTAGAGATGAGTGATTTGAAATGGTATGTGATGTATACGGCTTCACGTTCCGAAAAAAAGGTGGCCACAAGATTAAGAGAAAAGGGTTGGGAAGTTTATTTGCCTCTGGTCACTGAGTTAAGACAATGGTCTGACAGAAAAAAGAAAGTAGAAAAAGCCCTATTCAACGGTTATGTTTTCGTAAAAACCCAGAGAAACCAACTTTGGGAATGTCTTCAAGTACCGGGAGCAGTGAAGTTTGTTCATTTTTCCGGGCAGCATGCCACAGTGAGGGAAGAGGACCTGGATATTATCAAAAGAGTTGTAGAAACCGGTGTTGCTGTCGAGACAGATGGTTCGGAAATTGAACCGGGAGAAAAAGTTCAAGTGATTGGAGGAGCACTACAAAATATGATAGGGGAGTGCGTGGAGAAAGGAAATAAAGATTATTTCATGATTAGGATTCCGGGAATTTATCAGAATATGCTTATATCTATCCCAAGGAAATTTTTGCAAGTCATTCCAGAAAAAGTTCAATGAAAAAAGGCCGGTTTAACCGGCCTTTTTTAGTCTTTATTTTTTGGTAAAATATAGCGTCTAAATACGATTTGAGCCTGAAATAGATGGTCCGCAAACCGATTGAATCCGACATTGCCATCTATGTTATCCGTAAATGTCAAAAGCATAGTGCCTTCTCCGGCTATATCGGAATAAGGACCAACCCTATAACTTAACCCTGCTCTTACGGGCACGTACGCCGTGGTCAAGCTTTCATTGGTAGGTCGCTCGTCTGGGCTGTAAGATTTTGTTTGTTTGGTTGATACAGCCATTACACCTATTCCAGCCCCTCCGTAGATATTAAACCTGCTCCTATGCATATGATTGCTAAAAGGGATTAGGTTAATACTTGGCATGACATCCAGATAGAAGGTTGAACCTTTAGCCGTAAAAGCAGCTTCATTTTGTCTCCAAATTTCCTGAATTGTCAAATTGGCATTGCCGCTACTGGCAATTGATTGGTATCCCACCGTATACCGAAGGTCAAAAACCTGAGATAGCTTTTTGGTCCAGGCTACTGAAAGAGAAGGCAAAATCTCAAAGCCTATGGTCCGGTAAGGTCCTCCATTATCAATATAAGAAAACGATGGACCAGCGCCCACAGTCAAGATATTGTTTCTGGAAATCCTTTCTTTATAAAAGTTCTGGCTGTAAGAATTTGAAGATATCACCAAAAATAAAAGTGCCAGAAATAGTTGAAATACTTTTTTCATCACGTCTCAAAGAGCTTAAAGCTCAATTAATTCTTTTGCAAATTTGGCAACAAAAATGCCAAGTACCTGAAAGATGGCTTATTAAAAACTCGAATATCTGAAAATTATTGTTCCAGATGCCAAAATCAGGCTTCTTCAAAAGCCTTTTGAATCTCCTCCTCGGTAGTTTTTAGCTTCTTTTTACAAAAGCTGACCAATTCTGTCGCCTCTTTCACCAATTCGGAAAGTTCATCTACACTCTTTTTGCCTTCTTCTAATTGTGCCAATATGAGCTCTATGCGCTCCAATGCCTGCTGATAATTTAAATCCTTCATAGTTCTTTGATATCAGTGATTGTACTTTTAATCTTTTTTTGATTGCTTACTGTAAGAATCTCCTGTCCTTTTTCAAGATCCTTTACCAAATGAATAGGAACCCCATCCAACTCTGTTCGAGTGTAACCTCTTTCAAAAATTGCTTTGGGATCTAAGCTTTTCAAGCTTTTCACAAGATGTTCTAATTTTTGACCATTAGACAAGATTTGCTGGGAGGCTGCCTTTTTTAAAGCCTGATGGAGTTGCTCCAGACGAAATGACTGTGTATTGAGATTTGTAGACAAATTCGCTTTGATCCTGTCTTTTTTGGCATTTAGCCTTTCTTTCTCCAAGGTCAGCCTATTCTGAACTGCAGTTTTTAATCTTAAATTCTGTTGATGTAGTAGATTGTCAGCGAGCTTGATGTTTTGTCTGGTTAGCCTGTCCAATCTTGTCAGGGCTATTCCTAAATTTTCCTCAAAAATTCTGAATCCTGAAAGTAGAAATTCAGCCACTGCTGTTGGAGTTTTTAATTTGGTATGGGCAACCAAATCTGCAACTGTTTCATCCCTTTCATGTCCTATGCCGGTAAAGACAGGCAAAGAAGAGTTGGCTATTTTGGCCGCTAGCCTATAGTCATCAAAGCAATCTAAATCCAACTGTGCACCCCCACCTCTGATGATAATTATAGCTTCCAATCCTAACCTTTCTTTCAATTCCTCGACTTTATCCAAAGCATTAATTAAGCTGGAAACAGCCTCGTTCCCTTGCATCATAGAAGGTATCAGCGTATGGTAAATTTTATATCGCTGTGGGTTATGTTCTAATTGATTGATAAAATCACCATATCCAGCAGCAGTGGGGCTACTGATAATGCCTATTTTTTGAATGACTTGTGGAAAAGTCCGGGAAGCATTTAGCCTGAGTAGATCTTCTTTGGTTAGACGATCGATTGTTTCCTGACGGATTCTAGCTCTTTCACCCAAGGAGAAAGAAGCATCAATGTCTTTCACATTCAGGCTTAATCCATAAACAGGGTGAAAGGTGATCTGGATTTGAGCCAAGACTTTCATCCCATTTTTGATTCCTGTTCCGGTCAAACTTTCAAAACGGGAAGCTATGCTACGGTAAGTAAACTGCCAGCAATTGCAACGGATTTTAGCCAAGACTTGATTCCCCTGTTTTTCTGCCAATTCAAAATACGCATGTCCTTGAGGAGCCTGTCTGAAATCAGCGATTTCACCGATCACCCAATAGGTAGGTTCCAACTGATTTTCCAATGTGGATTTGATCAGCTCTCCCAGCTCCTGTATGGATAGCGCTTGCTGCATCTTTATTTGAATTTTTGGGCAGCCGCCTTGATCAATTGATTCAATTCCATACTAGCTCTTAGCATTGGCAGACGAACTTGATCATCACAAATTCCCAGATGGCATAGCAGGTTTTTGATTCCCACAGGATTTCCTTCTTTATACATCAGGTCATTAATTTCTAAAAGTGAAAAAGCCGCTTCTTTACTTTCAGAGTCCGTTCCGTGACATAATTTATGAAAGGTTTCAGGAAGGGCATTCGCCAAAACTGAAATGACTCCAACTCCTCCTATACCATACAGAGCTTTGGTCATTAGGTCATCTCCGGAGATAAGTAAGAAATCCTGAGGCTTACCAGCTGCAATGCGCATGCACTGCTCCAAATTCCCGCTAGCTTCTTTAATTCCTATGATATTTGGATGATTTGCTAAGCTAAGTGTGGTTTCTGCACTCAAATTGGACATGGTTCTTCCCGGTACATTATAAAGAATAACCGGAACAGGGCATTCATCAGCGATAGCTCGATAATGTGCAATGATGCCTGCCTGACTTGGCTTATTATAGTAGGGGCTTACTGATAAAATAGCATCGATTCCAGTAAAATCTGTATTTGCGATTTCATCCAAAACTGCCTGCGTGTTATTCCCTCCAATTCCATAAACTACAGGAACTCTTTCAGCATTATATTTTAGACAAGCTGCCAACACTTGTTTTTTCTCTGTTGTATTCAAAGTGGCAACTTCCCCCGTAGTTCCTAATGCTACCAGGTAATCAACTCCACCTTTGATAGTGTGATCAATGAGTTTTTCCAATCCATTGTAATCAATGGTATAATCATCATTAAAAGGAGTGGCCAGTGCCACACCCGTACCGTAAAATTGGTTCATTGCTTTTCGAATTTGGAGGTGCAAAGATAATTGCTTCCTCGTGGTTTGGTTCTACCTTAAATAAAATAGGAATTATTCCTGAATCATTGAAAGAAACTCTTCCTCTGAAATCAATGGAATACCTAATTTTTGGGCTTTATCCTTTTTGCTCGGCCCCATTCCTTCACCTTCTATAATAAAATCCAGATTTTTGGAAACGGAAGAAATGTATTGCCCTCCGTGGGCTTGAACGAAATCAACAATCTCATCCCGCTTAAAGTTTACCAATTTGCCTGAAGCTAATATCTTCTTTCCGGCTAGGGATTGACTTGCAGGCTCTTGATCCGCATGTTCTACCTCGAATTTGAGACCTAAATCTCTCAACTGCTGAAGTATTCTCTGATGTTCAGGATTAGCAAAAAACTCTTGGATACTTTGAACCAAAGTGCTTCCCACGCCATTAATCTCCAATAATTCCTCCTCAGTCGCTTCTTGCAACTTGTCCAAGGTTTTGAAGTGTCTAGCCAAAAGCTGGGCTGTATTTTCTCCAATATTTCGAATTCCGATGGCAAACAAAACTTTTTCAAAAGGTTGGTTTTTGGAGGCCTTGATACCCTCCAGCATATTGGAAATAACTCCTTCCTGAAAGGTGTTGGCCTTCAATTTTTTGATTCGCTCCCGAAGTTCATCCGGTAATTCCAAATTCAATCGTAGAATGATTCCATGGACAGTTCCTTCTTTTTTGCTGGCTTCCAGGATTCTCTCAAATTCCACTCTTCTTCCCAGAAATATTTCCAACACAACTGCTACCGGAACATAATCTTCCAGCTTGGGAAGTTCTCGATGATCCTTCAGGGAGTTGATCAGATAATCCACCATGCCCGTGTTGGATGGAACCTTCTTCTTCCATTTTCTGATTTGTTCCTGAAATCCTCTCAGGGTTTCGTTCAAAGGTAGTTCCGCAGCACTTTCTAGGTATTCCTGAATTTGCTTAAAGGAAATTTGTTCGGTCAAAGCAAAAAGTGCTTTTTCCAATTTGATATAAAGCAGCCCACTTCCTTCTTTTTCATATTGGTCTTGACTCATTTCCAAACCCAAGAGCTCACGTTCTTTGGTTTCCAGAAGGTAAATATCACTATAGTTGGAGATGAACTTTTGGTCAATTAATGCTCGAATTCTTTCTGTTCCCAATGAATCAATATCCATGGCTCTTTTAGAAACAAAGTGCTCAATTCTTCCCAAAACCTGAGGAGGGCAGGATTCAGCATTGGGACAAAAGTGCTTTGCTTCACCTTCTTTTCTCTCCAATGCAGTTCCACATTCAGGGCAGGTTTGGATGTATTGAATAGGCTGGGTGCCAGCTTTCCTTTTTTGAAGATTAACCGCTGTTATTTTAGGGATAATTTCACCGCCTTTTTCAACGGCTACTATATCACCCTCATGTATTCCTAATCTTTCGATTTCGTTGGCATTGTGGAGGGAAGCACGTTTTACAGTGGTTCCGGCTAGGCTAACCGGAGCTAAATTGGCAACAGGTGTGATAGCTCCTGTTCTCCCGACTTGATAAGTAATAGACAGCAGTTCGGTCTCTGCACTTTCCGCTTTGTATTTGTAAGCAATCGCCCAACGAGGAATTTTAGCAGTAAACCCTAATTCTTCCCTTTGCTCATAATTATTGATTTTGAGAACTACACCATCAGTATCCAAGGGTAAGGTATGGCGCTTTTCTCTCCAGGTTTCAATGTATTTTAAAACCTCTTCCACATTAGAGGCTTTTGTGTAGGTCTGTGAGACATTAAAGCCCCATTTTTCAATTAGATGAATAGCTTCTGCATGGGTTTCAACCCCAATATTTTCTCCCAAAAGCTGATAAAAATAGCAATTCAACCTCCTTTTGGCGACGACAGAGGAGTCCTGCATTTTCAATGTTCCCGAAGCTGCATTTCTAGGATTAGCCAGCAGCGCGTCTCCCTTTTCCGTCCTTTCTGCATTGATTTTTTCAAATTCTTTCAATGGCAAAAAGATCTCTCCTCGGACTTCAAACTTTTCAGGAATATTTTCTCCTGATACTGAAAGTGGGATGTTTCGGATGGTTCTCACATTGGCTGTGACATCATCTCCTTTGGTACCGTCTCCACGTGTCACTGCCCGGATTAATTTGCCATTTTCATAGACTAAACTGATGGCCACTCCGTCGAATTTCATTTCGCAGAAATATTCGTAATCCGAATGCCCCAATCCTTTTTGTACGCGTTCGTCAAAGGCTTTAAGCTCTTCGATCGTATAGGTATTGCCCAAAGAAAGCATGCGGTATTCATGCGCGACAGTTTGAAATTCCTTGGTAATCGTACCACCAACTCGCTGACTTGGACTATCTGGATCCAACAAATCCGGATATTCGGTTTCAAGCCGAATTAATTCTTCCAGCAACTGATCAAACTCATAATCAGATATTTCAATTCTGCTCTCTTGATAGTACAAGTGATTATGATAATTGATTTGTTGGCTGAGTTCTGCGATCCTTTTGGCAGCTTCTTGGTGGTTCATGGATTGAAAAGAATTTTGGGTGGGTAAAAATACCCCTTTGCATTTGGCTTCACAAGGAGATTATCCTTCAAAATATGCAACTAAAAATAAAGATAGCTGTTGGATACCTTTGTATATATATTTGTTTCTAAATCTGTTCCTATGAGCAAAAAGACAAGTGTAGAAAGTAAAATTTTGGAAAAGGCTTATCAGCTTTTTTTGGAAAAGGGATATCGTCATACAACTATGGATGATATAGCTCAGGAATTGACGATGAGCAAAAAAACGCTATACAAGTATTTTCCTGGCAAACTGGAATTGCTTTCCGCATCCTTTGATAAGCTTAAAACTAAAATGACAGCGAAAGTGGAGGCTATTTTGGATAATAGATATATCACATTTCCACTAAAGCTGAAGTCTACACTTTCAGTGATTGCTACCCATTTGGCCCCCATCAATCCAGACTTATTTGAAGATTTAAGGGAATATGCCCCTGAGATTTGGGTGGAATTGCAAGAGTATATCAATGAGTCAGCTTTTCTTCGATTTCAAAAGCTGATAGAGCAGGGGAAGGAACAGGGTTTGGTGAAAAACAACCTGAATGTCAGCTTGGTAGTGACTTTGTATGCAGCTGCTGTTCAGTCATTATTGGATCCGAAATTTTTGAGCCAGTTTCCGGAGAATATCCGAAAGGATATGAGTTTGCCACCCTCTGATATTTATGATCAGGCGATCACGATTATCTACAATGGGATTTTGACGGAGGATGCCAGAGATGAATTTACCAATGCATAAAGGCCCCTTTAAGGGTTTTTCCTATCTTTGCGACCTGATTAGAAATTTGTGATCACCCATTCAGACATGTCTAAGAATTTCAAGCGATATACAGTTACCTCAGCTTTACCTTATGCCAATGGGCCCTTGCATATCGGCCATTTAGCGGGATGCTATGTTCCTTCAGATATTTATGTACGCTACCTTCGATCCAAAGGAAAAGATGTAGCCTATATCTGCGGATCTGATGAGCATGGAGTAGCCATTACAATCAAAGCGAAAAAAGAAGGAAAAACTCCCCAGGAAGTAGTGGATCATTATCATGAAATGATGAAAAAAAGCTTTTCCGAATTCGGAATCAGCTTCGATCATTATTCCAGAACTTCCGCCAAAATCCATCATGAAACGGCTCAGGGATTTTTCAAGGATTTGTATGAAAAGGGAGAATTCTTGGAGCAAAGTACTGAGCAGTATTTCGACGAGGAAGCCGGGCAATTCTTGGCCGATCGCTACATAGAGGGTACTTGCCCTAAGTGCGGAAATGAAAGTGCCTATGGAGATCAGTGTGAGCGATGTGGATCTTCTTTAAGCCCTACTGATCTGATTAATCCTAAATCCAAATTGAGTGGGGCAACACCGGTCCTGAAAGAAACCAAGCATTGGTTTTTAGACTTGGCTCGCTATCAGAATTTTTTGAAAAAATGGATTTTAGAGGAGCATGCTCAGGATTGGAAAAACAATGTATTGGGACAATGCAGATCCTGGTTGGAAGCTGGCGATGGCTTGCAGGCAAGGTCCATGACAAGAGATTTAGATTGGGGAATCAAAGTACCCTTGCAAGATGCAGAAGGGAAGGTGCTCTATGTGTGGTTTGATGCACCAATTGGCTATATCTCCTCTACGAAGGAGTGGGCTGCCGAAAAGGGAGTTGACTGGAAGCCTTATTGGAAAGATGAGGAAACCAAGCTAGTTCACTTCATCGGAAAAGACAATATTGTATTCCATTGCATTATTTTTCCTGCTATTTTGAAGACTCACGGAGGCTATATTCTTCCTGAAAATGTTCCGGCCAATGAGTTTTTGAATTTGGAGGGAGATAAGATCTCTACCTCCAGAAATTGGGCAGTGTGGTTGCACGAATATTTGGAGGAATTTCCTGGAAAGCAGGATGTGCTTCGCTATGTTTTGACTGCCAATGCCCCAGAGACGAAAGACAATGATTTTAGCTGGAAGGACTTCCAGGCTAGGAATAATTCAGAGTTGGTAGCCATCTATGGGAATTTTGTTAATAGGGCAGTGGTTCTAACTCATAAATATTATCAAGGAGAGATTCCACAGCGAGGAGAGTTGACAGGCTATGATGAGGAAGTGCTTCAGGCCCTTTCTGAGTTTCCTGAAAAAATTGAGGCTTCCATTGAACGATATCGATTCAGAGAGGCATTAGGAATCATGATGGATTTGGCTCGATTAGGGAATAAGTATCTTGCTGATACCGAGCCTTGGAAAGTCGTGAAAACGGACGAAGTTCGCACAGCCACCATCATGAATATTGCCCTCAATATCGCTGCAAATTTGGCGATCGTTTCCGAGCCATTCTTACCATTTACAGCCCAGAAACTAGTGGAGCTTTTCGGCTTGGAAGCTCCAGACTGGACTCAGGCAGGTAATGGACAGCTTTTGAAAGAAGGCTCAAGCATTGGTCAAATGGGCCTTTTGTTTGAGAAAATTGAAGATGAAGTAGTAGATAAGCAATTGAATAAACTCCAAGAATCCAAAAAGATGAACGAAGCAGCAAACGCACCAGCAGTACCGATGAAAGAGATTATTACTTATGATGATTTCGCAAAATTGGATATGCGTGTAGTGACCGTTTTGGAAGCTGAAAAGATGCCTAAATCCAAGAAATTGATCAAACTGAAAGTAGATACCGGCTTAGGATATAGAACTGTTTTGAGTGGAGTAGCTGAGCATTTTGAACCGGAGTTTTTGGTGGGTAAGCAAGTGACTATGCTGATCAACTTGGCGCCAAGAAAAATGATGGGTATTGATTCCGAGGGAATGATTTTGATGGCTGAAGACAAAGATGGTAAGCTGAAGCTATTGACTCCTCATGAGGGAACGGCGAGCGGTTCGACAATCTCATAATATTGAGATGCTAGAGACTAGAAGCGAGAGATGAGAGTTTAGAATCTAGAGCCTACTAAAAAAAGAAAGCCATCGGATTTAACCAGATGGCTTTCTTTTTAGATATACCTGTCTAATTTCTAACATCTAACTTCTCGCTTCTGTCAACTAGGTATATTTTTTTGATTTCTAGCATCTCGCTTCTCGTCTCTCAAAATCAATGCAGTGGCCTTTTTTTAATCATCCCTCCCTTGGTATCCTTGATCGGATATTGGATTACAAATGCTTTGGGGTCAATTTTGTCGATTTCGGTTAGGACTCTGGTGACTTCCAGTCGGGTTACCACACAGAATAATACATTTCGGTCAGGATTTTTCGCCTTTTCACCGAATCCGCCATCTGCTTTGAAAGCAGTCACTCCTCTACCTAGATCATAGGTGATTTTGGTTTTGATATTTTCATTGTATTCTGATATGATCATCACGCCAATGTATTCTTCCACTCCGTTGATTAAGAAGTCAACTGTTCGGGAAGCTGAAAAATAAGTTAACATTGAATACATGGCCGTTTCCAAGTTGACCATCAATGCTGCTACCAAAAACAAGCACACATTAAAAACAGTGATAAAATCACCTACAGTTAAGCTGGATTTTCTTGATACCTGAATGGCCAATACTTCCGTACCGTCAATGACTGCTCCTCCTCGAATTGCAAAGCCAATTCCACTTCCCAAGAAAAAACCCCCAAAAACAGCTATAAGTAGCTTATCAGCAGTAATCGTGGGTAATTGTATATAATGGACCAACAGTGCTAAGGCAAATATGGCTAGGGTGCTTTTCAGTGCAAATCGAAGGTTGAGTTGCTTGTAGCCTAGATATATAAATGGAATATTGACCAAAATAATGAGGTAGGAGAGGTCCAGAGGTGTCAGGATTTCCAATAGCAAGGAAACCCCCATAGCACCGCCGTCAAAAAATCCATTGGGCAATAAAAATCCTTTTAGCCCAATACTCGCCATAATTACTCCTATTCCAATGAATAAAACGTCCTTAATTTGTCTCCAAGTTGTCACTTGTTGTACCCAATTTTTGTCCGTTACTTTAAGTATACCTTTCGCCATATGCGAAATTAATCTAAAAAGGGGAAACAATTTTATTTTATGGATTAGCAGTTTTTTTCTGATATTATTCAGATAAATGAAATTTTAAGCTGTTCTATTGAAAAAGTCTTAATCATCGCTATGATTTTTGAATTAATGTAAAATTCATTTATCTTATCCGAGGACTCCGTAAATTTTTGAAATGCCCATGAGGAAAAATTTCACACAACTTGTCCCGTCCGCCGCGGCGGATAGGGAGGGGGATGCCCCGATAAATCGGGGTAGGGCATTCCATCTGACTTCTAAAAAACAAATTATAAACAGATGAAAATAGAAGGATATAATGCTGGAGAGCATTATGATGAGATGTTTACACCCCAAGGAGAAATACGCCCTCATTATGAGGAGTTTTTTCAAAGCCTGAAGAAAATTCCCAACAGGAAGATGAATCACCTGCAGTTTTCTGCCAATCAAACTCAGCGGGCAATGGGGATGACCTTTAATGTGTATCACGACAATCAGGGATTGGAGAAGATTCTGCATTTGGATATTGTCCCACGAATTATCCCTAATCAGGAGTGGAAACACTTGGAGGCAGGACTTAAGCAAAGGACATATGCTCTAAATCTTTTTCTTCAGGATATTTACAATGATAGAAAAATACTCAAGGATAAAATCATTCCGGAAGAATTAATATTAGGCAGTAAGGATTACCTCAAGCCTTGTATTGGCTTGACGCCTCCTAAAGGAATTTGGTGCCACATCACGGGGACAGATTTAATCAAAAATAAGGATGGGGAATATTATATTTTGGAGGATAATCTTCGCTGTCCATCAGGGGTATCTTACATGTTGGAAAGCAGGGAAATTATCAAACGGGCTTACCCTAATTTGTTTAATAAAAAGGGAGTGATGCCTGTCTCTGATTATCCTGCTAAGTTGCTTCGGATGCTTCAAAATCTCTGCAATAAGGCCAAACCTGTGGTAGGCGTATTGACTCCTGGTATTTACAATTCTGCTTATTATGAGCATTCCTATCTGGCTCTGCAAATGGGGGTGGAATTGGTCAATGGGGTAGATTTAATCGTGCAGGATAAGAGGGTATTTATGCAAACCACCCAAGGTTTGCAGCAAATAGATGTGCTGTATCGTAGGATTGATGATGTGTTCTTAGATCCTTTGGCTTTTAGACCAGATTCTATGTTAGGGGTGCCCGGGTTATTTGAAGCCTATAAGGCAGGTAATATAGCTTTAGCAAATGCACCGGGAACAGGGGTGGCAGATGATAAGGCGGTGTATGCTTACGTTCCCAAAATCATCAAATATTACTTAGATGAAGATCCCATTCTCAATAATGTTCCCACCTATTTATGTAGAGAGGAAAAGGACCGGAAATATGTTCTTGAGCACATTGGTGAATTGGTAGTAAAAGAAACCAATGCGGCGGGAGGATACGGGATGCTGATAGGGCCTAAAGCCAGTAAGGAGGAACACAATAAATTCCGTGAATTGATCAAAAATAATCCTACTAATTATATAGCTCAGCCCACTTTATCACTATCTACTGTTCCAACACTCACTGAAGAAGGACTGGGAGCAAGACATGTGGATTTACGCCCTTACATTTTGTATGGTAGTGAAATTGAGGTAATTCCCGGAGCTCTGACAAGAGTGGCATTGAGGGAAGGCTCTCTGGTAGTCAATAGCTCTCAAGGAGGAGGAAGTAAGGATACTTGGGTCTTATACAATTAATCGAAAACTATGTTAAGCCGCGTTGCAAACCATATATATTGGCTGGGAAGATACCTGGAAAGGGCAGAAAATTATGCCCGATTCATTGATGTAAACTTTAACCTGATGCAGGATTTGCCTGTAGATCTCAAAGAACAATGGCAGCCTTTGGTAGCTGCCACTGGGGATTGGGAGTTATTTACTTCGCGGTACCAGGAATTCGAAAAAAACCAGGTCCTGTTTTTTTTAGCATTTGACTTGGATAATCCCAATTCCATGTTTTCTGCCATTTCTAGAGCTAGGGAAAATGCACGGATTATCCGTGAAAATTTGAGTAAAGAGACTTGGGAAAAGACCAATCAGCTTTATATGATGATGCAGGAAGGTTGTGAGAAAAAAGTTTGGAAGAAACCCGATCCCAGGCCATTCTTTGAAAAAATCAAGAATCAAATCCTGCTAATCTATGGAATTGCTGATAGCAGTGTAGCAAGGGTTGAAGGCTGGTATTTTAGGCAATTGGGTCAGTTTTTGGAAAGGGCAGACAAGACTTCCAGAATCTTGGACGTCAAGTACCATATTTTACTACCCTCCGGACAGGACATAGGTTCTCCTTTAGACTTTTTGCATTGGATGGCCTTGTTGAAGTCAGTTACGGGTTTCAATACTTATAGAAGAGCTTATGGAAATATTGACCCTTCCAACGTTGTGGAGTTTTTGGTATTGAATAAATACTTTCCAAGGTCTATATATTATTGTTTGAAAGAGGCAGAGTACTGCTTACATCATATTTCAGGTAATCTGGATGGAGGATTTAAAAACCCCGCCGAGAAGGCAATTGGTGAGCTCAGGTCTCATTTGGAGTTTGCAGAAGTTTCCGAAATCATAGACTTCGGTTTACATGAATACTTGGATAATCTGCAAATAAAATTGAATAAGCTATCAGAACTGATCGACAGTACGTACTTTCGACTTCGGGATAACTTTATCTCACAAAATCAGGATCAATAATGACATTTTGCCTCGGCATTAAGACCAAACAAGGACTGGTGGGTCTTTCTGACACCAGAATCACCTCTGGAAATGAGACTACCTCTTCCAAAAAAGTATTTACGGTAAACAGAGAAAAGCACTCCTTTTTTATCATGACAAGTGGTCTTCGATCTGTAAGGGATAAGGCTATTACCTACTTCTCAGAGGTCATCGAGCAGCAAGACGAATCTTTTACCAAATTGTACCATGCTGTCAATGAGTTTGGTAACCAAGTGAAAACAGTTGCCAAAGAGGATAAGCAATTTTTAGAAGAGGCTGGATTGAGTTTTAATTTATTTTCAATCATTGGAGGGCAGCTGGAGCATGATCCTGAACCCAAACTCTATCTATTATACCCTCAAGGAAATTGGATTGAAATTCGAAGGGGAACTCCCTTCGTGATCATTGGAAATTCAGGCTTCGGAAATCCGGTTTTGAAACGTTCTTTTCATTACGAGGATTCAATGGAGTACGCACTACGCTGTGCTTTTCTAGCTTTTGACGCTACAAGGATTTCTGCCAATGATGTAGACTTCCCCATTGATACAGTCGTCTTGAAAAATGACGAGTATTTTATCAAGGAAAAGAGGTTTGAACAAAAAGAGCTAGAGCATATATCAGCATTTTGGAATAATAGACTCAAAAATGCCATTGCCGAATTACCCGCTGAGATTCTCAATACTGCCATTTCTGATTTCCAGAAATTAGTTCAAGAGGAGAACGAATAATATGCTAATCCAAGTCAGGCACCTCAGCGAATATCATTACAACAATCCCGTGGGTTTGGGGGTACACAAGCTTTTCCTGATTCCTCAGCATCGTCCTTACTTTCGGATTGAGCATCAAAAAATCAAGATTGATCCAAAACCTGTGGATCATAATTACAGGCAGGACTTAGTAGGAAATTGGTATCAACAGGCTTGGTTTGTAGGAGAGACTGAATCACTCAAGATCGAAACAGACTGGATTTTTAGACTGGATTCCTTTAATCCCTTTGGGTTTATATTGGATAAAGGATTTGAGGACTCTGGTTGGAATCATGAGTATCCCCATTTTAATTATCAGGACGTGGAGAAGTTTTTAATTCCATTTCTGGACCGTCCTGAGCCTGTTAAGTACCGGGATTTCATCATTCCTATTAAAAGTAAGTCCTCTGGTTTAGTCGATTTTTTAGTCAGGCTGACAGAAAAGGTACATCAAAATTGGGGGCATATCATTAGACACGAACAGAATATTTGGGCTGCTAGCCTGACTTATTCCTCCAAAAAGGGATCCTGTAGAGATTTATCCTTGATGCAGATGGATATGCTGAGATCTCTGGGACTCGCTACCCGTTTTGTCAGTGGATATGCTTTCAACCCTGAACTGGATGAAGGCCATGAGTTACATGCTTGGCTGGAAGTCTATCTTCCAGGTTCTGGCTGGGTAGGAATGGACCCAAGTTTGGGGCTTTTTACAGACCATAATTATATACCACTGGCTGTGCATGCTGACCCTGATGCAACTATGCCAATTCAGGGAGCATTTTTAGGTTCGGGTAAATCCGAGCTACACACTCACGTTGAACTCAAGCTAATTCGTGCCTGATTAGTTGGCCACTACTGCCTGTTTTTCAGGCATTTCAAAAATATCCTCATTCAAGGGGTCTTCGCTAAGGACTACATCAGAAAAGCTTACCTGATATCGGATCCTTCCTGTAGAATCTCCTTCCAAAGTATAACCTGTCATAATTCTAGGAAATACCAGCCCTCCTGCATCCCGATAATCTTCATATTTCAAGGCATTAAACTGACTGTTGGATTGATCGAAAAAAGTCACGGTATAAAGCAACCAATGAAGTCTTTTGGTTTCGGGATCAACTAGCATGACATATTGATCTTCTGGACTATCTCCTTTTCCTTCATCAAAGGAAACCTCAAAGGTCTCAAACTCTTCCCCATTCAAAGTTTTATTGTCAACCTTTTTTACATTAACTCCTGGGTCAGTGAAAATGTAGGGAATGGAAAAAAAGTAGAAATAAAGATTATGATAAAACCGTACGGAATTACCGGCAAAAGCTTGTCTGTTTGGACTGATCCAAACTTTTTCTCCATCAAACCCAACCTGAAAATTCTGAGCGTCAATTCTTCCTTTTCTACTGTCTAAATTAAAAAAGTGATTTTCTTGGGTCAGATTAGTTTCATGAATCATGGTATAGGAAAAAGCCTTGGAGTCTACCCATTTATTCCAATCTCCATGAGCATCCAATACCTGCTTGAATTCCTCCGGTTGCTCAAGTCTTGGATCAGGAGTTTTTTCTGCACAGGAAATTATTAGAATGATGATGATAGAACAAAGAAAGGTTGAGAGGCTACGCATGAGATTCATATTTGATCGGGAAGATAAAAACTTTCTATGCTTTTTGCCCATTTAATCCCCTCGTTTAAATAACAAATCAGTCGATTCAAATTATTTTTTAGAATTAGTCTTAATAATAAAGATTCTTCTTTTAATTTTGACCAAATCTAAATAAGAAAGATGTCCATGGCTCAGAAATCTACTCTTTGGAAGAAAGTTCGCTCAGTATTTAATCAAATTCACCTCTATGCAGGACTAATATCCGGCTTAATAGTCGTTGCAGTATGTCTGAGTGGAACAATCTATGTTTACAATACAGAAATTAAAGAATGGGCTGATTCTGATAGATATTTTGTAGAAAAAGGAGAAGAATCAATGTCCTTGGATGTGCTGAAATCTCAGATGGAAAGTAAGTTGGAAGGAAAAGTCACTTCCGTCTTTGTATCTGAAGATCCTGAGAAGTCCGTTCAAATTGGATTTTTGAAAGCAGGAGAAGAGGGTAGAGGTACTACCTATTATGTAAATCCATATACTGCTGAAATTTTAGCAGATAATTCCGAGCGAACTTCTGCAGAGGAATTCATGAGTTATATGTTTTCTCTACACCGCTGGCTGATGATTGATAGAGTGGAGGAGCAGATTTTGGAAAGTATGGGAAATCGGGATTTAGGAAGATTTATAAATGGGATCGCCACTTCTTTATTTTTGCTGGGAGTTATTACCGGAATTTTCATTTGGGTTCCACAAAAAGTGAAAGGCTGGAAGCAAGGATTGAAAGTGAAATGGTCTGGAAACTGGAAGCGAATTAATCACGACCTACATAATACCTTAGCTTTTTATTCACTGATAGCATTGTTTATCATGTCCGCAACCGGTCTTTTCTGGTCATTTCAATGGTATAGGGAAGGCTGGCAGAAAACCTGGGATACTTATCAGGCACCGCAGGAAGAAAAATCTGAACCAGAAGAGATTATTGTTCCTGGACCAGCCAAAGAGTTCTCTTTGGATGCAGTTTTGGCTAGTTCTGAGGAAATATTGCCTTATTCGGGCAATACCAGGATTTCTCTACCTTCTGATGATTCCGAACCGATTGAGGTAGCCAAGTATAGAACAGGATTTTTTGCAAGAGCAGGTTCGGATCAGCTTTCTTTGGATCAATCTGATTTGGCATTAATAGATCAAAAACTTTTTTCTGATATGTCAGTAAGGCAGCAAATCGGTAGATCCGTAAAAAGCCTGCACATGGGAGATATCTTTGGGCCTTTTACCAAGTTTTTATGGTTTGTGGCATGTTTGATAGCTACTTCTTTGCCAGTTACCGGAACCTTGATTTGGTGGAATAAAAGGAGGAAGAAAGGGAGCAAAAATAAATTAAAGAAAAAGGTTAAGGATTTAGAAATGGCTTGATATTTCAGCAGTAAGCAAGTTCAACCGGGGTCAGAGAGATTTCCGGTTTTTTTATTTTTTTCAACACTTAAAACCTTATTTACCACACTTTATTTCAAAGTTTTCAGGGCTTTTCGGGAATCACTTAGCTTAGAGTGTATTCAAATAAAAAGTAAAATTATGTCTTTTAAGAACAGATTATTTTCGAAGGCTGGACTCGTCATTGTAAGCTTTTTCTATTTTTCTTGCCAATCCCAGGAAAAGGGTGCAGAATTAAGTAATTCTTCAAATATTGGGGAGCCTACTCACGAAGAACTCGTGGCAAGAGGTAAATATCTGATAGGAATTATGGGTTGTAATGATTGTCATTCTCCCAAAAGAATGGGCGAAAGGGGGCCTGAAGTTATTCCAGAACTTGCGCTTTCGGGGTATCCTTCCGACAGGCCTATCATCAAATTTGACAATCCTTTAGTTAAGGAAGGGTTTGGAATGTTTTATCCAGACTTGACAGGGGCTGCCGGCCCTTGGGGGATTTCTTTTGCTGCTAACCTGACTCCTCATGAAACTGGCCTTGGAAATTGGACTTTGGAACAATTCACCGTTGCACTAAAGGAAGGAAAATCCAAAGGTCTACGATCCAATCGCATGCTTTTGCCTCCCATGCCTTGGGAAAATTATGTTGCCATGGAGGATGAGGACATCAAGGCAATGTTTGAATATTTACAAAGTATTCAGCCTGTGGATAATGTAGTTCCGCAGCCAATATCCCCTGATAGAATGTGATTTATCGAGGATTTCGATGCGGAGAGGGCTATGCTTAGAATTTATTAAGCATAGCCTTTTTTATAGTTTTTTGCTGAACCATAATTTATTTTGTTTCATGCATATCTCATGTAATATTCATTTAGATTCCTGGGGGAAAGTAGAAAGATATTCCTACTTTATTTAATCAAATAATGGTTAAAATTGAAGTATGAAAAATCTTCTAATTCTAATTTTCCTTATAGCAGCTATTCCTGAGTCAGGCTTTTCTCAGGATAAAAACTGGATGTTGGGTCCTTTCTTAAGGCCGGAATCTGGAAAGCCTATAATCAGTCCTAAGAATGAATCTACTTTTGAAGACCCTATGACGGGTAGGAAAGTTTACTGGGAATCCATGGCCACTTTTAATCCTGCAGCAATTGTCAGGGAAGGAAAAATTAACGTGTTATATCGCGCAGAAGAAAAGTTGGGAGAAAAAGAGATAGGAGGACATACTTCCAGAATAGGGATGGCTATTTCTTCTGATGGAATCAATTTTGAAAGAAAATCAAGTCCCATATTTTTCCCCGATAATGATAATCAAAAAGAGTTTGAATGGCCAGGAGGTACAGAGGATCCTAGAATTGTGGAGACTGAGGACGGCTTGTATGTTCTAACCTATACGCAATGGAATAGGGATGTGCCAAGACTTGCTGTGGCTATCTCAAAGGATTTGTATAACTGGGAGAAAAAGGGTCCCATTTTCATCAATTGGAAGGAAGGCAAGTACCACAATATTGAGTCAAAATCCGGAGCCATAGTAACCAAATTGGTAGACGGGAAATTGGTGGCTGCTAAAATCAACGGAAAATACTGGATGTATTATGGTGTTCCGCATATTTGGTTAGCAAGTTCTGAAGATTTGATTAACTGGACACCGGTGGAAAATCATGAAGGAAACAGGGTTCCAGTTCTAAGCCCAAGACCTGGATATTTTGATTCTTGGTTGGTGGAAGCAGGACCACCACCTGTTTTGACTAAAGATGGAATTGTGGTTCTTTATAATGCCGGGAACTCGAATGTTGTTGGTATTCAGGAACTCGGAAACCGGGTTTATACAGGTGGTCAGGCGCTTTTTGATTCGAATGAACCTTGGAAATTAGTAGATAGAACTGATGATCCATTTATCCAGCCCGAACTACCATTCGAGAAGTCTGGGCAATATCCAGAAGGTACTACCTTTTTGGAAGGCTTAGTTTATTTTCAAGGAGCTTGGTACCTGTATTATGGTACAGCAGATAGTATGGTTGGGGTGGTTGTGGATAGAGATTAGAAGTTAGAGACTAGATGCGAGAAGCGAGAGACTAGAAATTAGATTAATTAGAAAAATTAGCTAGAAATTATGGCTAGGTATAATTTCTAGGGGAGTTGCCTAGGTTTGAGTGAAAAATTTGAAATGAATTTTTAAGAAAAAATTCCTTCAATTGCTATGAATAGTAAGTTGCTTTTTACAACCATCCTATTGGTTTTATCGGGCTTGGTTCAGGCTCAAGAAACCAAAAACATCATATTGATTACCTTGGATGGCTTAAGGTGGCAGGAAGTTTTTTCGGGAGCTGATTCTTTATTTCTCAGAGATGCCGAAATGGTCAAATATCCTCAAAGTTTGTATGAGGAATTTTGGGATTCTGATCCTACCAAACGAAGGGAGGTTTTGCTACCATTTTTCTGGAGTACTATTGCTTCACAAGGACAGCTTTATGGGAATCGTCAGTTGGGGAGTTTAGTCAATACAAAAAATACCCATTGGTTCTCATATCCTGGTTATAATGAAATTTTGACCGGCTTTGCTGATGATGAGCGAATTTCCTCGAATGATAAAATTAACAACCCCAACACGACCTTCTTGGAATACCTGAATCAAATGGAGGCTTTTCAAGGAAGGGTATTGGCATTTGGCTCTTGGGATGTTTTTCCTTATATCATCCATGAGGAAAGAAGCGGGATTCCAGTGAATGCAGGTTTTAATCAGGCTGAAGGAGAGAATTTGTCTGATAAAGAAGAGTTGCTAAATAAATTACAGAAAGAGATTATAGGACCTTGGACAGAAGTTAGATTGGATGCCTTTACCCATCATTTTGCTATGGAGGCTTTGAAAAACCAAAGACCAAGAGCATTGTATATAGCCTATGGTGAAACGGACGATTGGGCGCATGAGAACCATTACGATAGATATCTTTGGGCCGCAATGCAGACAGATGCTTACATCAAAGAAATTTGGGAATGGGTTCAAAGTGATCCTGAATACCGTGATAACACCTCCCTTATTATCACTACTGATCATGGAAGAGGAGTTAGAAAGGATACCTGGTTGGGGCATGGTTCTTCCATTCCAGAATCCAGCGAAACTTGGATTGCTCTATTGGGAGCAGGGGTAAATCCTCGAGGTGAAATTGCAGAAAAGGGACAATGGTACAACGCCCAAATAGCTAGGACAATTTTTGATTTGTTGGGTATGGATTATCCAGATCAAAAAGCAGCTTCACCTTTGAAGTGAGTACAGCCGTAGAAGCTGCATTACCCTGAATAAAAATTATTCCGAGCCACTGTAAAACTGGAGTTTTTGAAATTTGCTACTTATCAGACGTAGCCTTAAAAATAGCTACGTCTGATTTTCGCGATTTAACCCGGATTATGCATTAGAATCTGTAGTGAGAGATCAAACCGCAATAAAATCAAGTATTTAGCGAATGAAGCATAGCACCGCTACGGTGATTGAGCTAAATACAGCAAAGCGATTGATTTTGAAGCGGTTTGGACTCGTAATAAGAAGTCTACTGCATATTTCGGGTCTAAAATTAGGATTTAGAACCCATTAACATCACTTCACTGACCACCACCTCTGTGATATATCGCTTTACTCCTTCTTTGTCTGTATAATTCCTGCTACTGAGTTTTCCTTCAATGCCGATCTCTGAACCTTTATCAGTATATTTTTCCACGATTTCCACCTGTTTTCCCCAGATGACTAAATTGTGCCAGGTAGTCTCTTCGACCTTTTCTCCCTGTTGATTTCTATAGGTTTCATTGGTTGCCAATCGAACTTTTCCCAGCTTCTTGCCGGACTCCAAAGTCTTTACTTCAATTTTGTCTGCCATTCTTCTGATGAGTTGAACTCTGTTTCTTAGTGCGTTCATAATAGTTATAGTTTTAGTGTGAAATAATTTTTCGCCAGAGGCAAATTGATGAGTCAAAGGTGTAGGGCCGTTGAGAAATTAGTCGGGAGGCAGTCGATAGTATCCGATAGCAGTCGTTTGCTGTCGGATAATTGGGCTTTGGGAGACCAAATTCAAAAAATTCAAAAAAAAGTTTAGTGAATTTTTGTACTTACTTGTAGGATAGGTCTTTTATTACTTGGCTGAACCTAGCTAAGGACTTATTTGATTAATAAGGGAAAGGTTGACAAAGAATAAATTTCAGTTCAATTATTTATTTACTGTATCATTACTAATAAGTTGGTCATAAATGCATTTTTATAAATAATCTGATTATCCGCAATCATACTAGTTGACAAATAGTCTTAATTAGTAGTTCTTGGTAAGAAAGCGGAAATCCATATTAAATAAGTTGAAATTGAAAAAGTCAGTTTTCTTATCTTTACTTATATCAAAATTGATTTGAAA
This sequence comes from Algoriphagus sp. NBT04N3, assembly GCF_019443765.1. Lineage (NCBI taxonomy): Bacteria > Pseudomonadati > Bacteroidota > Cytophagia > Cytophagales > Cyclobacteriaceae > Algoriphagus > Algoriphagus sp. NBT04N3. Next base: position 2,320,608 of record NZ_CP048415.1, on the reverse strand, counting down.
TATGAGTTTGAACCTAGCATATTACAGAAAATCAGACTGGAGCAAATTGATAGAGATGATTGATGATCCTGAAAAAATGCATGATACTTGGGAAGAGTGGTACCAAGACTTTTTGAAGGTCGAAAAACAATTGAAGTCCTCCGGTTTTTTGCCCAATCGAATTGAAATTGATTTGGATGAATTAAAAGCATTTTGTGTCCAAAAAGGATTGAAAATTGACGGAAAAGCAAGGTCATTATATGTTAGTTCTTTTCAATAAACTTTAATTCTTTTTTCCCCTGACATAAAATCAAAAATAATTTGGAAGACCTAAATGGGAGATATTAGATTATTGGTAATTTATATTCATGCTTGTTCAACTAGATTCAACCATCACTTGCCCAAATTGTGGATTTCAAAAAAGAGAGCATATGCCTGAAGATGCCTGTGTTTTCTTTTATGAATGTGAGCAATGTAAAACTATACTCAAACCTCTTCCAGGTGACTGTTGCGTTTTTTGCAGCTATGGAACAGGGAAATGTCCACCGATTCAAAAAGGCAATTCTTGTTGTTGATTTAGTCACTACTTAATAAAATTAAATTCTATGCTCACAGCCATACACCCCAAGCTTCCCATGAGGGACAAGACCCTAACTCAAAAATATTATTGTGATCAATTAGGTTTTGAGGTGCTGGGGAAGGCAGACTATGAGGATTACCTCATGTTAAAAAAAGATCATATTGAGATTCATTTTTTTAGGTTTAAGGATTTGGACCCTAAAGAGAACTATGGACAGGTTTATATCCGTGTCACGGGTATCGAAAAATACTATCAAACCTTAATTGAGAAAAGAGTAGCTATTCATCCCAATGGACCGCTACAACTCAAGCCTTGGGGTCAAAAGGAATTTGCTTTGCTCGATCCGGATAATAACCTCTTGACTTTTGGTGAGTCTATCTGAAAAGCTATTTGAAATTTTACTTCGATCTTTTTAGACTGAGTAGAAGCCCTTATTTTTCCAGAATGAAAGCAATTTTGCTACTATTTCTTCTTCTATCACCACTCGCTCTTCTTGGCCAAACAGGCTATAAAGATGAAATGGGAAGGGATGTAAGCAGAGAGTATTTTGAAAATCAAATTTTGGAAGGGCCCTATTTTGGTATTCCTGATGGAGAAGGAGGAAAAATATTGGTTCATAGGATGCCGTTTGGAAAGGTGGATCCCCAAGCATTTTTTGAGAAAACAGGAAATCTGGATGCGCTGAATCAAGATAAATCACTGATTGTGATTTTTTATCCAGGCCAAGATGAATGTAATTCCACTGGTTCGGGAGATCGGACCAAATCCTTTGAGAAGGAGCACAAAACTTTAATTAAATGGGCGGAAAAAGCTACTGCAGCTCCACCGATTTATCTTTATTCCAATCCTTCTGGTTTGGAAAGGTTTCAGGATGTAGTTACCTGGAAACCTGATCCGGATGGAGTATTTTCCCAAACATTTTTTCGATATCCCTATCCTTGCGGAAGTTTTGTAGTGATACATCCATCGGGAGAGTTTCGAGGAATCTTAGGGGGATACCCTCTCAACCAAATTCAAGTTGCACTTAAAAAACTTCAGCGTGCCAACCGATAAGATCGATCTCACTATCACTCCCCTAAAGAAGAAGGAGTTGCCTAAGCTGGTGAATGTGGCTCGGGAGGCGTTTTTACAGGCTTTCACAGAAGGGAATAAACCTGAGAATGTAAGTGCATACTTAGATGAAGCATTTGCGTATTCCCAAATTGCCAAAGAATTTCAAGAAGCTGCCTCTCATTTTTATGTTGGCAAATTAGAGGATACCATCATAGGCTATACCAAGATAAATGAAGTACCTGCCCAAACTGATATCCATGATCCAGTGAGTTTGGAAATAGCTCGCCTGTATGTTTTGGAAGAATATCTGGGGAAAGGAGTAGGAAAGAAACTATTGGATTTTGGGATCGATTTCGCCAAGGAAAAAGGTAAAAAATACCTTTGGTTGGGTGTTTGGGAGCATAATGCCAGAGCGATCCGGTTTTATGAAAAAAATGGATTGAGAATTTTTGATTCACATCCCTTTCCTTTTGGAGATGAGATGCAGACAGATTATTTGATGCGGATTGATTTCTGAATAGTTTAACGGGTCTTCTTTTCCTCGTAAATTCTTCTGTTCTTTTAGTGATTTATTCTCAAGATGATTACTAAATCTTAATTTTTTAATATGTTCATATTTTCTCAGTAGAAAATGGAAAACGAAGAGTTAGAAATACCCAAGCTGTATTCATATTTAGGAATTTGCTTAGCCACATTTTTAGGAGGGCCTTTAGCAGGAGGAATAGTGATTTATAAGAACCTCCAAGTTTTGGAAAAACAAAGAAAAGGACTTACGATTGTTATATCATTTTTCATCTTTCAGACCCTATTGTTTTGCTCAATAATCTTCATTCCCAAAAATTTTGTCAATCAGATTCCTAACTTTCTAATTCCATTTATAACTGCTCTGATTGTCTACCATACTTCAAAAAAACTATTTGGTGAGGAATTAAAGTTTAGAGAAATAAATCATATAAAATCCAAAAATAACCTGAAGGCTGTAGGAATCGGATTGTTGGTTTTACTGATTTCCAGTTCAGTTTTTTTATCATTTGCCATTCCAATGAGACTTTTAAGTGAGCCTGAAGAGTTTGAAGAATTCAAGAGCGAGTTTGCCCTTAATGAAGCTAAAACATCAGATTTTAATGAACATTTCTTTAATCTTTCAGACTCAGAACTGGCCTCTTATTTTCAAAAAGATTATTTGCCAATTTGGTATGAAAACAAAGAATTGATTCAGGAAATAAAAGAATCAGACGTCTATTTGAATTGGGATATGGAAAAGAAGCTAGAACTTTTAGAAGAATACACTGATAAAAGAATTTTAATTGGGGAAGTGTTTTTGAAAGATTATAAAAATAGACATGCTACCTATATAGAAGATATAAATCTAATAATGGGCGATATACAGGACATTCTAAGGGAGCTTGAGGAGCTTTCTTAAAATGTTTTTTATAAAATCTAAGCCTTCAAACTCTTACTGCAAGAGAAGTTGATACGCATATTTTTTATTGAGGAACCTGGTACTCAAATCCCAGTTTATTCAATCCAGCCTGAATCTCAGGAGCATTCATAAATAGTTTCCAACCTAATCCAGTACGGTAATTTTCTATCATGGTCACCATTGGACCTTGATCTATAGCCAAGTAGCGCTGTGGGAAAAAGTTATGATGAGGACTCATGGCATCGTAAAATCCATAAGGCCCAAGTACTTGGTCTCCGTAATTTTCATATAAATTTCTAATCACTTTCATGGACTCTTCCGGAGTATATACTATGGAAGAAACAGCTGCAGTCGGAGAAATGACTCCTGTGTCATTTCCAGGCCGATGTGCATCGTAAAAGTTGATAGAATAAGAAGCGGTAAGTCCCCAAAGATTTTCTCCATACCCGGAAAATTTATTTGGGTTTGCAATACACCATGCTCGATTAATCAGTGTTTGGTTGGTGTTTTCCTGCCCATAATCTGCATAAGCATCTTTTAGCCCAAAAGGATGTAAGCCCAAATAGGAGTAATGTGCCCAAAATAGCGGTCCTCCCAACTCTTCCGCTCCATTATGGCGAAGCTGAAGCGGGAAACCGTATCCTCCGGCGGAAGGAGCTTTAATATCTCCTGATCTGGCCCATCCCTGATGGTAAACCTCTGAGCTAATGCTATGTGTAGGAGAGGAGGCTGCTAGGATGTAAGTGATTAATACCTCATTGTAGCCCTCCAAGGCAAAATTCATATCCCATCCAAAATTAGGAGACCAGTGCCAGTATAAAACATTCTGTCCTCCTCTTGTAAACCAGCTCCAATCCATTTCCCTCCAGAGTTGATCTATTCTTTCAGCAATATTTCTTTCTAATTCATTACCATCTTTATAGTATTCCCGCACAGCCAACAGGCCCTGCATCAAAAAAGCGGATTCTACCAAATCGGCTCCATCATCCTTTGGAGAGAAAGGAACAGTTTTTCCGGTTTTTCCATCCAACCAATGTGGCCAAACTCCGTGGTAACGGTCTGCTTTTTCCAGAAAGTTTAAGATTTTCTCAAATCTCCCTGCAGCCTGAACTCTGCTGATCCAACCTCTTTCAATTGCTCCAAGAATTCCTATTAAACCCATGCCTGTTCCTCCAGTAGTGATCACATGGGAATCATTGGCCGGATAAACGCCATCCATGTGAATTCTTTCAGGTGCCATTCCAGAGTTAGGTTCAGCCCCATCCCAGAAATATTGAAAAGTGTAATATTGAATTGTGTCCAATAGTTCTTCATCACTGAGTTTCGTGACATTCTCATCCGGTGCCTGGTCCACAGGGTCAGTTTTTGGCGAATCGCATGCAAACAACAATAGGAAGGGTATAATATAAATGGTTCTCATAGGAGTTTCTTAGCTGGGAAATAAGTTAAGGAATAGATAGGTAAAAACTTATTCAGACCATATTTTTGACAAAAAATAAGTTTATGAGGCTATTACTCTTAGGTTTTGTCATCGGTCTTTCAACTATTTTGAAAGCTTTTTCCCAGGATAAAGAAGATCAATATGTGATTTTGATTTCTCTGGATGGGTTTCGATACGATTATGTTAATCGATTTAAGCCAGAAAACCTAAGTAATTTCATAGCAAATGGAACAGCAGCGCAGGGTCTGATCCCTTCTTTTCCCAGCAAGACATTTCCCAATCATTATACCATTGCTACTGGTTTAAAGCCTGAACATCATGGCTTGGTTGATAATAGCTTTTATGATCCCAAAAAGGATAAGCAATACTCCATTTCCAACCGGGAGGTGGTGACTGACGGCTATTGGTATGGGGGAACTCCGCTCTGGGTTCTAGCTGAGCAAAATGGGCTGACAGCTGCGAGTTACTTTTTTGTAGGAAGTGAGGCGGCCATCCAAGGAGTTAGGCCTAGTTATTATTATGATTACGATGGTAAGGTCCCTAACCTGACTAGAATCTCAAAAGTTTTTGAATGGCTACAACTTCCCGAAAATGAAAGACCTCGGCTGATTACGCTTTATTTTTCTGATATGGATGATACGGGGCATGCATTTGGTCCATCTAATGATGCAGCACTGAAGCAGACACTCACACGTTTGGATAGGGAGTTAGGAGCTTTGTTTGAAGGTTTGAAAAGTTTGGGTCTTCCCATCAATGTAATTTTGGTATCTGACCATGGAATGGTGGAGGTGCCTAGGGAAAATTTGATTAATTATGAACCCTTGGTGGATGGGGTAGAAGCACGAATTGTAAACTCGGGGGCTTTGTTGCATATGCACCTAAAAAATCCAGATGAAAAGGCTGAGATTAAAGCCTTGATAGAATCCAGAGGTAAGCATATTCATGTCATTGATATAGCCGATCGTGAGTACTATCAGGATTTAAGTCTGCATGAGGATTTGATGGGAGATCTTTTGATTATACCTGATTTGGGATATTATCTAACAGATGATCGCGGGATGTTCCGATATCAAAATCGTGCTGCCATGTCCAAAACTGAAGTCTTCGGAGAGCATGGATTTAGTCCTGATTATCAGGAAATGCAGGGGATATTTTATGCGAATGGTCCTGCTTTCAAAGAAGGACTTGTAATTGAGCCCTTTGAAAACATTCATATTTATCCGATTATCTGTGAAATATTAGGCTTACCTAGTCCTGATTCTATAGATGGTCAGCTAGAAGTTTTAAAGCCAATTCTCAAAGAAAACTGATGGATAGGGCTCTGATATCAAGTAGAAAGGAAGTCGATTTTTTAGTTCGCCGCTTTTATGATCAGGTTCGAAAGCATGAAGTTTTGGGACCGGTTTTCAATCATGTGGTTAAGGATTGGGAGCATCACTTGGTGCATTTGAGTGACTTTTGGGAAATGATCTTACTCCAAACAGGGCCGGGAAGGGGGAAATTTAATCCTACAAAGGTGCATAGAGATGTAGATGCTCAGGTCAATCATCAAATTGAGCAGTCGCATTTTGGACATTGGCTAGAACTGTGGTTTGCAACCATCAATCGATATTTTGAGGGGGAAGTGGCTGATTATGCTAAAGAGCATGCCCGTCGTATGGGACATATGCTTTTTATGAGAATTTGGGAGGCCAGGAATAATTCCTAATTCTTAATCCTTTGAATATCTGGCCTTTTTTGTTAGCTTGATTGTACTATTTCAGGATTTTTTAATGCCTGACTCAATGGGCTGAATCTTGAATATTTTTACCTAATCAATGACTTATGAAACTCAGATTTGCACTCATTCAGCTTTGTTTATTTTTCTTTTTTTCAGTCCCACTTTTAGCTCAGGGAGACTTATTTACCAATCAGGAAACCTTGGACTTGAAGATGAAATTTTCCATCAAGGATATGAAGAAAAACACCAATGATTCTACCTATGTAGATCAAGTGATTTGGTATAAAAATGAAGCAGGTGAATGGGAGGAATTGGAAGTTGAAATGAGGACTAGGGGGAATTTCAGGCTCAATAACTGCTATTATCCACCTATGCGTTTGAAGGTTAAAAAGAAGCAGCGAAAAGGAACTCCATTTGAAAACAATAAAAGTCTAAAACTTGTCATGCCTTGTAATCGGGCGAGCAATGCGGATTCCTATGTGATCAAGGAATTGATATGTTACAAGCTTTTTGATGAAGTTAGCGAGTATACTTTTTCCACCCGAATGGTCAGACTCTATTTCGAAAATGAGGATGATAAAAAAGGCGAACAGGAACTAATAGGCTTCTTGATTGAAGATGATGATGATGTGGCAGACCGCTTCAATGCTAAAATTGTGGATGACAAAAAGATTCTTGGTACCCTATTGGAAGATTCTGCAGCCTTAAGGCATGATTTGTTTCAATTGATGATTGGGAACACCGACTTTTCAGGATTGTATAAGCATAATCAAAAAGTCATGCAATTGGACGAACGCACAGTGGTTCCCTTGGCATATGATTTTGATATGACTGGCCTTGTCAATCCACCCTATGCACAGGTGAGTAATCTCGTCGATATTGAAAAGGTGACAGATAGATTATATCGTGGTTTTTGTAGAGAAGAGGCAATCACCCAGACGATTCGAAAAGAATTTATCGCCAAAGAACAAAGTATCTATTCTGTAGTTAATCGATATAGTGATTGGTTAAGTACAGGAGACAAAAAAGAAATTGACAGATTTCTGAGAGATTTTTTTGAAATCCTGAACAATGATCGGTCTTTTGAAAAGTTCGTGGTCAAGGCATGTAGAAGCTATTAAACTTTTAGCTTGAAATTCATCTTTATTAAATAGCCGTGTTCAATTCATAAATGCAACACCTAATTTTTGTTTGAGTTTTTGTAATGGACTAAGGTAATCAAACTTTCTAACGGGTCTGTTATTGATTTTTAATTCTATGGATTGAATTTGTTCCACCGAGTACTGATTCAGGTCTGTTCCTTTGGGTAAAAAAGCCCTGATCAATCCAATTCTGTTTTCCACCGTTCCTTTATCCTGAGACGTATAGGGCCTTGTAAAAAAGGTTGGCAGGTTGAATTTATCCCTGATTCGATGGTGGTTTGCGAAGGCTTTGTCATTATCGAACGTGATTGATTTAAAAAATGAGGCGCCAATCCGTTCGATTCTTCTGGTTATTTTCTGTTCAATGACATCGGCGTTCTTACCCTCTAACTTTTCCAACGTGGTGATTAAAGTAGCCCGGTCTACCAGTACCAGAAGTGCCGATTGATGGTTTTTACCCATCATCAGATCCACTTCAATATCACCGATCCGCTGCCTCTGCTCCACTACGGGAGGCCTTTTTTCAATGGAAACTCTTTCTTTGATCAGTCCTCTGGAATCCCTGTAATTACCTCTTTTACGTTTTCTTTTACCGTGTCTGAGATGTTTGTATAATCCTCTATCCTTCCTGAACTGCCAATGGTTACTTTTTTTTGCCAGCCAGATCCATTGGTAGAGGGTCTCATGGGACACTCCCGGTTGGCCATTGACTCTCCACCTGGCGGCAATCAGTTCCGGACTCAGTTTTTCATCTTCCAGCCAGATTCTGCTCTGCTCCTTCATTACCTCGGTAAACCGTCTGTGTTTGGGTTTGTATTTATGGCGTTCTTGAGCCCGGTTCATTGCTATGCGTGCTGAGTAATTTCCTGCACTACGTCCCCGTTTCCCAGTGTTTCTTTTCAGTTCCCTACTGATGGTACTTTTGTGTACGCCGACCCGACAGGCTATTGCAGTTTGACTGAATCCCTCTTTGTTTAAAACCTCGATTTGATATCTTTGCTCTAGGCTGAGCTGATTGAATTTTTGCATGTCAACACTAATTTAATTATTCAGCCTAAGGAAGGAAGCCTAGGCTTCCTTCCTTAAACTATTAGTGTTGCAATTATTACTTGAATCTGGGATAAATAATTCTTTATGATCTGGAAAAAGGAGAAAAGTCCTGAACAGCAGGAAAAGGAGCGTCAAGAAGAAATTGACAAGGAAATCCATAACTCTGCTGAAGAAAAAAAAGACGGGACTAAGACTCATGGGGAGGTTCTCCGCGACCAGATTACTGATGCACTAAAGACCTACGACAAAAACTCCAGTAGTATTCTTCTCAGCTCTTTGACCGCAGGAATGGAGATTGGGTTCAGCTACTTACTGCTCGCTACGCTTTTTTACTTTTTGGAAGGGAAAATGGCAGAGGATACCATTTTTAAAATGATCGCTTTTGTCTATCCCATGGGATTTATTTTGGTGGTGTTAGGTCAGTCTATCCTGTTTACCGAGCAAACGGCCCTACTAACTCTTCCGGTTTTAAATAAGAAAAGGACTCCTCTTTCTATGCTCAAATTATGGGGACTGGTGATTAGTGGAAACTTGGTTGGAGGCTATTTTATTGGCCTATTACTGGTTTGGCTAGGTCCTAGATTGGAAATTTTCGATTTACATGTTATCGAAACCATCGCTCTCCACGTTCTCAAAGCAAAAATCCATGTAATATTGGTTAGTGCCATGGTTGCAGGTTGGTTGATGGGTTTGTTATCCTGGTTACTCGCATCGGTAAGGGACACCATCAGTCAGATTGTGATTATCTTTCTGATTACCTCTGTCTTGTCTTTTGCGAGCTTACACCATAGTATTATTGGAAATATTGAGGTATTTACAGGAATGATCAGTTCGGATAAAGTTCACCTGATAGACTACCTTTCTTTTCAATCCACAGCACTTTTAGGGAATGCATTTGGTGGGGCAATTTTCGTAGCATTACTCAAATACAGAGCTTTTGTGTTTAATATTGGGAAATAAAAATCTGATTATCCGCAATCATGCCAGGTGCCTTATTTTCTTTGCTTGACTGGTTGGAAGACCGATGACCCAGCCACGGCCTTTAGGTTTGCAAAGTAGAATTATTTGAGAAAATCAGAGCTAATATCTTTACGATTATTAAGTGACTCAGATATTGAATAAATTGAAAAAGAATGGGGTGAACTTTCGCCACGGCTAGGCTAGCGACCTCTTGCCAGTATCAGTCCCCATTCTTAGTTGAGTTGCCAGTAACCAGTTAGAATTTTAGGCTTTAGGCCTGTTAAAGGTTTTAGTTTCCGCAACTCTCATTTGTTAAACTTCAATGTCTAAATTATGAAATTCAAATCAATTATTGGAGTCGATGTAAGTAAATCTACACTTGATGCTTATCTGAAGATCAACCAATGCCACGCAGTCTTTGAAAATAATGAGAAAGGTTACCAGGAGCTGGTGGAATGGGTAATGGAAAACTCTGGGTTAATACTCGCAGAAGAACTGCTTTTCGGATTTGAATCCACTGGGATTTATTCTTCAGAACTTGCTTTGTTTCTTGAAAAGCACTCCCTACCATTTTATATCATCTCAGGACTTGAATTAAAGCGATCCTTGGGAATAAGAAGAGGTAAGTCAGACAAGGCAGACTCTAAAGACATAGCTGAATATCTTTATGAAAAGCAGGAGAAGATTATCCCCACTGTTCCTCCCAAAAAGGTCATCCAGGATCTCAAAAAGCTGTTTAATTACAGAGAGCGACTTGTAAAAGACAGAGCAGCTTACATCACCCGTATCAAAGAATATGAAGCTGTAGTTTCAGAAAACAAATTAAAAGTCTATCAAAAATCCAATACCGAAGTAATCGCTTGTTTAGATAAACAGATCGAAACCGTAGAGAAAGAAATAGACAAACTTTTACGCAAAGATGAACTGTTAATGAACCAATATAAGCTGATTAACTCTATCAAGGGCATAGGCCCACAGACAGCTGTTGCACTTATCGTCTTAACAGAAGGGTTTACCCTATTCGATAGCTGGAGAAAGTTTGCCAGTTATGCAGGAACAGCACCGTTTCCCAACCAGTCAGGTACATCCTATCGAGGGAGAACCAAAACCAGTCCGCTGGCGAATAAGAGAATTAAAACACTGCTGACATTATGTGCAGGCACAGCCATCCAATACAGCACTGAGATGAAGACCTATTACAAGAGAAGAACCGGTGAAGGGAAAAGCAAAATGAGCACACTTAATATTATCAGAAATAAACTTATTGCAAGGGCTTTTGCTGTTGTCAACCGAAATTCCAGCTATGTAGACATATTAAAATATGCCGCATGAAAAAAAACTGAAAATCTTCTTGCTTAAACCTTAGAATACTGGCAGGCGAAGCTTCCAGATTCTGATCCTTTTAGCGGACAATAATCCGTATTTTTGTCAATACTGGTAAGAAAGCGGGAATCCATAATAAAAAATCTGATTAAGCGGAATTTAAATACTTTTAAAATTATTCTTTCTTTTTGGGATGGGAGACCATTTCCTGTACCTAGAGGCAGGAATGACCAAAGTTTCAGTAATCAAGTTCTTCAATCTGTTTGTAGACACTTATATTAAATCTATTTAAAAGCAGCAATATCAATCATGTTTCAAGCATCTTTTTGCACTATAAATAATCCGGTATCCAACTTTCTAAAAATAGGTTTTCTCATAATTTTCATATCATCCTGTAATGATGCCAAAGATTCAAAAAAATACTCAGAGACTAACTTTCAAGTCAAAGTAGTTGACTCGTTGGAAATTGATTATCTGGGTAATCTTTGGTTAATCAATTATGATCCTGCAAGTCAAAGATACCTAGGCTTTGGAAATGGGAATCAAGAATTGGTTGTATTGGATACGAGTGGAGTTATCCTAGAGCAATTTGAAGTGCCCCATGATGGGCCAAATTCAGTTTCTATGATAAATGCAATCAGTATGGTTGATGGCAAAATTCAAATCCTTGAGTTTGGTAAAGGCTTGGTGAAACTCGATCAAAAGGGAAATAAAATATGGAATCTCCGTTTTCCCTATTTTGCTTTTTATCTAAACGGAATTGCGGGGCTGCCATTCTTTAACATGGGAAAAGAAGTGGCATTTTTAAGGCCTGAAAAAGGAGACTCTAAGGAAATAGATTGGGATGAAGACCTAAAAGGTATTTTTGAATCTGTTTACCATGCACCCATTTTGGAAATAATGGATACTACCAGCCTTGAAAGTCGTCAGACTATGCCTTTTCCTCCCGGGTCTTTTTATCAAGATGGGAATTTTTATGGATGGACTTTTCCCACTGTTTTAAGAAGAGAAAAAGATTGGTTCCTATACTTAGGAAGTGAAATGAAGTTTTACCACTACAAAGAAAGTGCTGGCGAGATAGATTTTGTTAAAGAAGTTTCTCTTCAGGTCAAGGATGCTGTCCCTCAATTAGGGGTGCCTTTCGAAAAACAAGATGATTTTTTGGATATAGCAGGGAAGAGTTATTCCGGTAGAATTAACTCAATAACTTTTGACAAAAATCACATCTATATGATCTATGAAAAAGGCTTTTCTGAAGACTTTATGAATGGTTTGGATAAAGATGCGAGAAAAAGGAAGAAACAGATTGAAGACGAAAAGCAGAATTATTTGGCAGTTTTTGACCAAACTTTAACTCTCCAAGAAAATGATATCCCTCTTCCCAAAGGACTGATTTACACTAATATTGTCACTGAAGAAGGGGAGATTTTGGGGCTGAAAAATCAGGATTATTTTGAAGAGGAAAAAGATCAGGTTGTTTACTATAAACTGAAAGTTATTAGGAGTTAAATGCAACTTCTGATTAATTGAAATTTAATTCTTTCAATTCAATAAAATCTCGTCTATAAATACCCAGCCTTTCGCTCCGGCTCCAGGATGCCAGGCTGGGAGTGAGGAAATTGGATTGAGCTTGACTTTTATTTTTTGAGGACTATTGCCTTGGATCTTGTATTGAAGTAATTCCGATCTGATTTCACCAATCTTTTCAGACTGTTTGGGTTGATCCCGAATGATACTTTTCCATCTACCATCTTCCCAGCTAAATATTTCAACCTGCGTAGGAGGGAAGATATAGGCACTTTCATGATATAATAAGCTCAAGCCTAAACTTTCCACATTTTGATTTTCAGGAATTTCAAACTCAGCTTCAAAAGCTTGATCACTGTATCCCAGCCATTCCCCGGAAGTGTGATTGTTTTTTCCCTTGATTTGATCAAAAAGGGTACTGGCTCCCTGAGCTTGATATCTTGGATTTGGAGCATTTAGAAGTTTTGAATCTGAAGGACTCAGGCCTGACTTCATGTATACTGAGGATACAGTCGGCGAACTTTTCCAATCAGGAGCAAAGACTTTGGCTTGGATTTTTCCGGATTGATTGATCCAAATAGGTTGCGCATAGATAGGGCTATTGAGGCTATCAGGCTCAGTTCCGTCTAAAGTGTATCGAATCTCAGCCACTGGAATCGGATGACTGAGCTCTAATTCCAAACTGTCTTTGAAAAGTGTTTTTGCCTGTGAGATTTTAGGAGGATTCAATTCATAAATTATCCCTTTCCCATCAAATCCAAAATCAATTCTCGTGGTTGGTAGATTTTTTTTCAATTCATTTTTCTGCGAATCCGAAAGCCCAGTTTGCCATAAGAAAAGCTTTTTCAAATGATTCATTTGAGACAAAATTTTTACACTTTCCTGCTGGAGGTTATTTCCTGAAAGCGCTAATTCTTGAAGGGATGATAATTTTCCCAGTTGCTCAATTTGTTTAGAGGATAGGCCAGAAAAATTTAGTGTAAGCTTTTCCAAGTTATTGAAATCCTCCAAAAAGCCTAGATCCAGATTTTCCAGAGGCATTTTGTTAAGGCTTAGCTCTACTATCTGGGTTTTAACTTTTTTCAAATCATTGAGTGATGCAGTGTCGAAGGCAGCTATTCCGAAGTAAGAAACAACCAAGGCTGGAGACTCAGGGTAAAGAGGCATGACCGTTCTATAAAAATTATTGAGCTCCTTTACAGTTTCAGGTGATGCCGCTTCGAACTCATACGTTTTTTCTGGCTGAAAGCGCAAGCTTGCAAATTGATATAGTTTACTTTCCTTCTCCAGCTCTTCCATTTTCTGGTTAAACTTTGCCCCATTCGCCACCCATTCCTTTAAAATACTTAATTCTTCTTCAGAGAGTTGAGCCTTGTTTTTAGGAGGCATATGTTCTTTAGCATCCATAGGGAGGCCAATGCGCTGAACCATCATGGAGTTTTCCAAATCTCCGGCCAATGCAAAAGGCCCTGTTTTACCTCCTTTTTGAATTCCTTCTAAATGATCCAGTCTTAATTCGCCTTTAATTTTGCCCTCTCTATGACAAGTCACGCATTTTGCCTCCAGAATAGGTTGAATAATATCTCTGAAGACTTCTGCTTCCGCCATGGTAGGAACTTGACTTTCCTCTGTATTTAATGGGGCTAATAAAAAGTCTTCTCCATGAGTAAGATTAGCTCCCCAGTGTCCAGTTAAAATAACTCCAATTGCTAAAATCATGGCAGAAAAGCCTATGGTTTTTGAGCTGATATTTCTGAAGAAATAGATGAAAACAGAAAAAGCAAATACCAAAAATCCAGCCCATTGATGCCAATTTAGAGCCTCTCCTTCGTAATCTTCTTTTGCCAAAATTAAACCTGCGACTACGGTAATTCCTGCAAAATTAGCCCCTGCAAGAAAGATCAATTCGCCGATATTTTTGACCTCATTGTTTTCGCGGAGACTGGGGACCAAGAAAAATATGATGCCTGCAAGTAGTAGGACTATAGGGAAATGCAAGAGTAGGGGATGGGATCTGCCTACAACTTGAAAGAAGGACGGAAACTCCGTGCTTTCTGGAGAAAGACTGAGCACAAAACTGAGTCCTAGCCAAACAAAAAGACAGTTTTCAAGCAGGTTACGGAGCGTTGATTTTTCTCTCATACATTAAGCGATCAGGTCTTTCACCACTTTGCCGGATACGTCAGTCAGTCTATACCTTCTGCCGAGATGTTTGTACGTCAGCTTCTCATGATCTATGCCCAAAAGGTGTAAAACGGTAGCTTGAAAATCATGAACATGCACTGGGTTCTCAGCGATATTATATCCGAATTCATCTGTCTCGCCATATACCATTCCGGATTTTACTCCTCCTCCTGCCATCCAAATGGAGAAAGCCCTAGGATGATGATCTCTCCCGTAATTTTCCACTTGGATTTTGCCTTGACAATAATTGGTTCGGCCAAACTCTCCACCCCATATCACCAAAGTTTCGTCTAATAAACCTCTTTGCTTCAAATCTGTGATCAAAGCAGCAGAGGCCTGATCCACATCTTTGGCTTGCATGGCCATTTGATTGGGTAAGTTATCGTGTTGATCCCAACCCTGATGGTATAATTGAACAAATCGAACTCCGCTCTCAGAAAGCTTTCTGGCCAAAAGACAATTGGCAGCGTAAGTTCCTGGAACCAAACAGTCTGGTCCGTATAATTTGATTATAGAGTCGGGCTCTTTAGATACGTCCGTGATTTCAGGTACAGCAGTTTGCATTCTATAGGCCATTTCATATTGCTGAACTTTCGCTGTGATGGCCGGATCATTAAACTCCCGGAAACTCAAATCATTCATTGCAGCAATCTGATCAAGCATTTTTCTGCGCTCATCCCGGCTCATGGATTTAGGGTCTTTCAGGTATAAGACCGGGTCTTCGGAGTTTGAAAATTGTACACCCTGATGAGTTGCATCTAAAAATCCATTGCTCCAAAGCTTAGAATAAACCCCCTGCCCATTTCCTTTTCCTCTGCTTAGTAACACACAGAATGCCGGTAAATTGCTATTCTCACTTCCCAAACCATAACTCAGCCATGAACCCATGCTTGGGCGATTACCGACTTGAGCACCAGTTTGGAAAAATGTCAAAGCAGGATCATGGTTGATTGCCTCTGTATGCATAGACTTAACTATGCATATATCATCCACTATGCTGGCTGTATGAGGGAAAATGGATGAAATCCATGCTCTGCTTTCCCCGTATTGTTGAAAATCAAAATAGGAACCCACTAAAGGAAATTTTTCCTGTCCTGCGGTCATTCCCGTCAATCTCTGACCCATGCGAATAGACTCTGGGAGATCCTGTCCATAGTTTTTTTGCAGAAGAGGCTTATAATCGAAAGATTCTAATTGAGAAGGGGCACCATTTTGAAAAAGATAAATCACTCTTTTTGCTTTTGGAGCAAAATGAGGAAGAGCTGCCATAATTGCATCTTCGGATTCATTTCTTCCTGAAAAAAGATCGGGGACCAGCAATGAACCCAATGCTGCACTCCCAAGCCCAAGACTTAATCTGGAAAGAAATTTTCTTCTATTGAGATTTAATCCCTGTTCTAAGATTTCTTTTTCCATGTTAGATTTTGGTTATTGTTTCTTCCAGATTGTAGAGGCTCACAATTACCTGCATCAAAGCAGCAGTCTCGGCATTAATATGTTTTTCTTCCAAAGGATATTCTCCTACCTCTAAGCTTTCTTTGATCTGGCTTGGATTGGATTGAAACCTTTTCAGCTGATCATCATAATAACTCATCAAAAGCTTCGATTCTTTTGAGCTCATTGGCCTGCATAGAATTCTTAGAAATGCCTCTTCTATTGCAGTTTTGGATTCAGTTTCCTGAGTCATTAATCTGGAGGCTAATACTCTAGAAGCTTCGAGAATTAAAGGATCATTCAGCATGACCAAAGCTTGCAAAGGAGTATTGGTTCTCCCTCTTCCTACCTCGCATCTATCTCTATTACTTGAATCAAATATGATGGCTTTGGGGGGAGGAACTGTGAGTTTGATGAAATTGTAAAGTCCTCGTCGATAAAGGCTTTTTCCATGATCTTGAACATAAGTTGCCAGCACTCCACGTCCCGATGATGCTGCCTCCCAGATACCTTCCGGCTGATAGGGTTTGACGCTAGGTCCACCCACCTGATTAACCAATAAACCGCTACTGGCCAGAACCAGATCTTGAATGTTTTCAGCTGGTAATCTTAATCTAGGTGCTCTTGCTAGGTAAATATTTTCCGGATCTTTATTGAGGTGCTGCCTGGTGATTTTTGCGGATTGTTGATAGGTGGCAGAGCTGACAATCTGTTTCATTAAACGCTTGATATCCCAGCCATTTTCCATAAAATCTACTGCGAGCCAATCCAATAATTCCGGGTGGGAAGGAAGATCTCCCTGCATTCCAAAATCTCCCGCTGATTTGACTATTCCAGTTCCGAATATTTCCTGCCAAATAAGATTAACAAAAACTCGGGCTGTCAATGGATTATCTCTATTGGTAGCCCATTGAGCCAATCCCAGTCTGTTTTGGGGAAGATTAGCGGAAAATTCAAGGATTGAAGCTGGCGTAGAAGGGTTCACCGGACTAGTGGGAGCATCATATACTCCTCTATCTAAAATGTAGGTTGTTCTGGCTTTCTCACCTTCTAACTCACCCATGACAGAAACAGATAATTTGCTAGTGTCTGGATAATTGATGAAGTCTAAAATTCCGCCCAAGTCTTCTCGTTCTATCCAAAGAATGGGAGTTTTAGCGGGCTTTGAAATACTCACATCTCCCTCGTAGCCTTTTTCTGGACTATTATTGAAGAAGGCGAAAAATTCATAATATTCTTTCTGAGAGAATGGATCATATTTATGATCGTGGCATTGAGCACATTCCATAGTAATGCCCAGTATTCCTTTACTGAAGGTATTGGTCTTATCCAGCACATATTCTACTCGATATTCTTCATCAATAACACCGCCTTCTTCAGTGTATTTATGGTTTCTATTGAAAGCGGTAGCTAAAATCTGTTCCTTGGTTGGGTTGGGCAATAAATCTCCTGCAATCTGCCAGGTGATGAATTGATCATAGGGAAGATTAGAGTTTAATGCATGGATCACCCAATCCCTGTATGGCCACTGGGTTCGAATATTGTCATCCTGATATCCATAGCTATCGGCATATCTGGAAATATCCATCCATAGAATTGCCAGTTTTTCTCCAAAAGAATTTTGTGCAAGTAAATTGTCAATCAACTTTTCATAATTGCCAGACTCGTCCAGGTCAGAAAATTGCTGTAGAATCGCTGGGCTTGGAGGGAGCCCCGTTAAATCCAGACTTACACGCTTGATCAATTCATAGGATTCTGCTTTTGGGTTAGGCTTTAAACCCTTTTCCTTCATCTTTTGAAGAGTGAATTGATCTAATTCATTCTTGGTCCATTCAGTTTTTGGAGGGAGTTTGCCCTTTTCTGCTTTTACAAAAGCCCAATGAGGCTCGTATTTTGCGCCTTGTTCTATCCATTTTTTAATCAGTGCAATTTCTCTTTCGCTCAGCTGTAGGTTGGATTCAGGCGGAGGCATCATTTCCGAAGGATCAAGAGAACTTATTCTATGGTACACCTCCGATTCTTCAGGTTTTCCTGATACCAAAGCAAACTTTCCCGGATTTTCCTTCAAGACTTTAAATGCAGAACTTTCCAAGTCTAATCTGAGATCAGCTTCCCTTTTATTAGCATCAGGACCATGGCAGGCAAAGCACTTATCAGATAAGATGGGTCTGATATGGAAATTGTAACTGACTTGGTCTATGGGTTCCAGCGAGTCATATTCTGTATTGTGTGGTTCACATGACCAAAAAAATGGAACTAAAAGAATTAAAGCATAAATATTTCGCCTCTTGAAAACCATAGAAGGGATTATTTTGGTATTTCAAGTTATGGAAAAATTTTAAAAAAGTATAAGTCGTTTTTGATTAATTTTTATTTTCTCTGGCAATGAAAAGAGGCTGTCTCAGAATTAGTTCTAGTGTCAGCCTGAGGGGAGTCGAAGGCCATTTCTATCGTTTTGGCCTACATTTCGACTTCGCTCAATGTGACAAATTGCACTTTTGAGACAGCCTCCTAATTATTTTTATTTATTCAATATCAGCTCTTTATCACTGAGAAAGCAAAAGATTCCAAGAATTTGGTGGTAAAGTTTCCTTCCTTGAATTGTTCATTTTCTAACAAAGCAATGTGGAAAGGAATAGTGGTTTTAATACCATCAATCACAAACTCTTCCAAGGCTCTTTTCATTCTTACTATCACCTCTTCTCTACTTTGACCACTTACGATCAACTTGGCAATCATGGAGTCATAGTTTGGTGGAATGACATAGCCTGCGTAAACATGCGAGTCAACCCGAACTCCACGTCCTCCAGGGATATGAAGGTTTTGAATTTTTCCCGGACTTGGTCTGAAGCCATTGGCAGGGTCTTCTGCATTGATTCTACACTCCATTGCATAGAGTTTAGGGAAGTAATTTCTTCCTGAGATTTTCTCACCTGCAGCTACCTTGATCTGTTCTTTGATCAGATCAAAATCAGTTACTTCCTCTGTAATTGGATGCTCTACCTGAATTCGGGTATTCATTTCCATGAAGTAGAAGTTTCTGTCTTTATCGACCAAGAATTCAATAGTACCTGCTCCCTCATAGCCTATGGCTTCAGCGCCTTTGATAGCAGCCTTACCCATAGCTTCTCTAAGTTCATCTGTGATGAATGGGGAAGGAGTTTCCTCTACCAGCTTCTGATGTCTTCTCTGTATTGAGCAGTCTCTTTCTGATAAGTGACATGCTTTTCCTCTGCTATCGCCGACAATTTGAATTTCAATATGTCTAGGCTCCTCAACAAATTTTTCAAGATATAATCCATCATTGCCAAAAGCAGCTCCAGATTCCATTTTTGCATCATCCCATGCTTTTTTGAAATCTTTGTCTTCTTTAACAATTCTCATTCCTCGGCCACCGCCACCTGCAGTTGCTTTAAGGATAACCGGATAACCCATTTCATTGGCCAGTTTTAAGCCTTGCTCGATGGAGTCCAAAAGACCTTCTGAACCTGGAATAGTCGGGACACCTGCTGCTTTCATGGTTGCTTTAGCAGTAGCTTTATCACCCATCTGGGCGATCATATCCGGAGATGCTCCAATGAATTTGATTCCGTATTCATCACAAATTCTTGAGAACTCAGCATTCTCAGAAAGGAACCCATAACCCGGATGAATAGCGTCTGCATTGGTGATTTCAGCAGCGGCAATTATTCTGGGAATATTGAGATAAGATTCTCTACTTGGAGCCGGGCCAATGCAAACTGCTTCATCTGCAAAGCGAACGTGCAGGGAATCCTTGTCTGCTGTAGAGTATACAGCTACAGTTTTAATTCCCATTTCCTTGCAAGTTCGAATTACTCTTAGAGCAATTTCACCTCGGTTGGCTATTAATATTTTTTTAAACACAGCGATTTATTTTTAGTGGAAAAATTAACCTGCTGGATCTACCAAGAACAATGGTTGATCGTATTCAACTGGTGTTGCATTGGAAACTAAGATCTTTACAATCTTACCGGAAATTTCGGATTCGATTTCGTTGAAAAGTTTCATCGCTTCGATGATACAAACGGTCTGTCCAGCCTTGATGGCGTCACCTACATTCACAAATGCAGGAGAATCTGGGTTAGGAGTAAGATAGAAGGTTCCGATCATCGGGGACTTAATTTCTACCAAATTAGAGCTTGCCGCAGCTGGAGCCTCAGAAGCAGCAGGTTGAGGTGCTGGCGCTGGCGCTGGAGCAGGTGCTGCAGCTGGCTGAGGAGCCGGAGCTGATTCCACCACTCTCACTTGAGCAGACTCTGCATATTTCTTGATAGAAAGTTCGAATTCTTCTGTTTTGATTTTTACTTCAGCCAGACCAGAATTCGAGATATAGTCGATTAATTCCTGAATTTCTTTTGCTTTCATAGGTTTCATGTTTTGGATTGCCTCTCGGCAGGGTTGGGTTTAAAACAATAAAGCTGTGTAATTTACTAAAATCACACAGCTTTTGATTTTATTTTACTCGTTCGGAATATGAACCATCACGAGTGTCTACCTTGATCATGGTGTCCTGATCTACAAAAAGAGGGACCATCACAGTAGCACCTGTTTCAACAGTTGCCGGCTTCAAGGCATTAGTAGCAGTATCACCTTTGATACCCGGCTCGGTATAGGTGATCATCAATTCAACAAATGGAGGTAATTCCACAGAAAGTGGAGTTTCAGTCTCATCGTGGATCAAAATATCCACAAGCTGACCATCTTTCAATAAATCAGAACGCTCGATCAGTTTTTCTTCGATCATGATTTGTTCGAAGGTATTGGTATCCATGAAGTTGTAACCCATGTCGTCCTTGTACAGGAATTGATGAGGTCTTTTTTCAACTCTCGCAGTGGTTACCTTTTCACCTGCGTTGAAAGTCTTATCCAAAGTTTTGGCAGAGGTAAGACTTTTCAATTTTGTTCTGACGAAAGCAGCTCCTTTTCCTGGCTTTACGTGCTGAAATTCTACAATGGTCCAAATATCATTGTTCATTTCAAGGCACAATCCATTTTTAAAATCTGCAGTACTTGCCATATATATTTGAGTTTATTTTTTTCCTTATTTGGGGTCGTAAGCCCATTTTACATAAATAGAACCCCAGGTAAATCCACCCCCAAAAGCAGCCAAAATCAAATTGTCTCCTTTTTTGAGTTGACTTTCATAGTCCCAAAGGCAAAGTGGAATAGTGGCGGCAGTGGTATTACCATAGCGTTCAATATTCATCATTACTTTTTCTGGACCAACTCCCATTCTGTTGGCTGTGGCATCTATGATTCTCTTATTTGCCTGATGGGGAACAAGCCAAGCTACATCGTCTCCAGTCAATCCGTTTCTCTCCATCACTTCAGCACTTACATCTGCCATGTTGGTTACAGCAAATTTAAACACTGTTGAACCTTCTTGGTAAGCAAAATGCTCTCTTGCTTCAACTGTTTGATGAGTGGCTGGCTTACGGCTTCCTCCTGCTTTCATGTGTAGGTAAGGTTCTCCTGATCCATCAGATCTCAAAATCGCATCTCTGATACCATATTCACTGGTGGTAGCTTCCAGTAGTACTGCTCCTGCACCGTCTCCGAAGAGGATACAGGTTGTTCTATCCTGATAATCTACGATGGATGACATTTTATCAGCACCTACTACCACTACTTTTTTGTGGGTTCCCGCTTGAATAAATTGAGCCCCTAACTGAAGTGCGTAAAGGAAGCCTGAACAAGCGGCAGAAATATCAAAGCTGAAGCTCTTTTTTGCTCCGACTTTGTCCGCTATGATGTTGGCTGTTGCCGGAAAGGGCATGTCAGGAGTGACAGTCGCACAGATGATCAATTCCACATCCATTGGGTCGGTACCGGTTTTTTCCAACAGTCCTTTGACTGCTGCTGCACCCATTACCGAGGATCCTTGGTTTTCTCCTTTGAGAATTCTTCTTTCCTTGATTCCTGTTCTCGAGGTGATCCATTCATCATTGGTCTCGACCAGTTTTTCAAGTTCTTTGTTTGTCAGACGGTACTCAGGTACATATCCCTGAATCCCGGTGATCATGGCTCTTAGTTGCTCCATTTGATTTTGTTTTTCCAAAGACAATTCAAAAAGTCTTTGATTTTCTTAGGTTGATAGGTTTTGCTAAGGAAGGTCAAAAATATTACAATTGCTTCTTACCACCAAAATTAATCCGTTTATGACTGCTAAGTCATTGGTTAAATGAGTCTTGGAATTAGCTGAAAAACAAAAATCCATCCCGTTTCGGGGATGGATTTCAATTTTATGAGTTAAATATTGGATTAAGCCAATACCTCTTTTTCGATGATCACCTGACCTTTGTAATACAACTTACCGTCCAACCAGAATGCTCTGTGAGGAAGGTGCATTTCGCCAGTTGTAGGACATTTAGCCATACCAGGAGCCTCTAACTTGTAATGAGTTCTTCTTTTATCTCTTCTGGTTTTCGAAATTTTGCGTTTAGGATGTGCCATTTTATGCGTGGTTTATGATTTCTCGTTCTTTATTTTTTTAATTTTTTCAGCATCTCCCAACGGGGATCTACTGGTGTGTCCTCATTTTCTTCTGAGTTTTCCTCTTCTTCCTCCCAGTCTGACTGATCATCGATATAAATGTATTGTCCATCTATATCCGAATCGTCTTCCTCATCCAATTCATTGCGGTGATCAGGGTGGATTTTCTTGGCTGGAATAGCCAATAAGATAAACTCGTAAATCAACTGAGCTACATTGATTGAAGGAGTATCCCTCGTAATCATGTAGATATTATCGTCAATTTCTTTTTCTTCAGAGCCATATTTGAAAATGATCTCCTCTTGAATATCAAGCGGATAATCAAATTCTTCGAGACTTCTATCACAAGTCAGTCTCACATGACCCGCAATATCAAATTCCATCTCTATCAAATTTGCTCCTTTATGCATGATAACCCTTGTGGTCAACTTGCCTTTTTCAACCAGTTCATTATCCTCGAAAGCCGAAAAGAACTGATCGTCAATCAGAAACTCGATTTCGTGCTGTCCTTCTTTGAACTTAATTACCTCAATATCAAAGCTTCGTAAGAATTTCACACTTCCTCCTTCTGATTTAAGACCGCAAAAATAGGTATAATTTTGTTTTATCTAAAATAGTCAGGGAAATAATATTTGGTT
Source organism: Algoriphagus sp. NBT04N3 (assembly GCF_019443765.1). Lineage (NCBI taxonomy): Bacteria > Pseudomonadati > Bacteroidota > Cytophagia > Cytophagales > Cyclobacteriaceae > Algoriphagus > Algoriphagus sp. NBT04N3. The sequence continues at coordinate 2,297,641 of NZ_CP048415.1, read as the reverse complement.
AAACCGAAATAATTATTCCTCCTCGACTAATGATTCATGGTATTGGATGATATCAGAGGCCAAATAAATGGCCGCACGCATCGACCCCTCATCTGCCAGATTCTTTCCTGCAATATTATATGCAGTGCCATGATCCGGCGAAGTACGAATAACAGGCAGCCCTGCTGTGAAGTTCACTCCATTGCTAAATGCTATTGATTTGAAAGGAATTAGTCCCTGATCATGATACATGGCTAGAATCCCGTCAAACTTACTTTGATGCACCATTCCGAAGAAACCATCAGAAGGGTAGGGACCAAAGACCAGTTTGTTTTGGTCTTTCAATTCATTGATAGCTGGTCTGATTACTTTTTCTTCTTCCTCTCCTAGCAGTCCATCTTCTCCGGCATGTGGGTTTAGTCCCAGAATTGCAATTTTTGGTTTGGCAATTCCAAAATCCTTCTCAAGGCTTTGTAGCATTAAATTTGCTTTCTCTTTGATCTTCTCACCTGTTACGGCTTGAGCTACTTTTGATAAAGGAATGTGTCCAGTGACCAAACCAACTCTCAATTGTTCAGCCACCATAAACATCAGGCTTTTTTTCGCACCAACAGCTTCAGTTAAAAATTCAGTGTGTCCTACAAATTTTAAATCCTCAGAGTTGATGTTGTTTTTATTCAATGGAGCAGTGACCAAAGCCTGAATATTTCCAGCTTTTAAGTCTTCAACTGCCATTTTTAGCGCTTCTAGAGCCATTTTACCAGCTTCCTGAGTTTCTACTCCAGGGATAATCTCCGGACATTCTTCTACAGCATTGATCACATTTACTCGCTTGTGCTGTATTTCGTCCAGAGAACGAATTTGCACAAAATTGAAATCTTCCATGCTGAGAAGCTTTCTGTAATAACTCAGTGCTTTTCCATGCCCATAGATCAATGGAGTGAAGTTTTTATAAGTTCTATTGTCCTGAAGAGCCTTCATAGTTACTTCTGCCCCAATGCCATTGATATCCCCTATGCTGATCCCTATTATGGGTTTTGAAATTTTAGCGCTCATAAAAACTTGATTGTTGAAAAGAATGGCCTAATCTTGAACTTAGGCCTTTAGGAATATTGTCTTAATTTTAGGCTGCAATTTATAAAAATTTATCTGAGCTATTCGATGCAGAACGTCAGACCCAAAAAACATCTGGGCCAACATTTTCTGACCGACCTTAGTATTGCCGAGCGAATAGCTCAAGCAGTGCAAGGCCATGGAGATGTAGGCTGCGTATTGGAAATCGGCCCCGGAATGGGAGTGCTGACAGATTTTCTGTTGAAAAACCCCTTGGAACTATATCTAATAGATATTGATTCTGAGTCCATAGCTTATCTGCATCAGAAATATCCCCAGCTTGGAGGGAAAATCATTGAAGGGGATTATTTAAAGGAGAATTTAGATGCTGTTTTACCGGAGCGTTATGCCATAGCCGGAAACTTCCCTTACAATATTTCTTCTCAGATCTTTTTTAGGGTTTTGGAAGAAAGGCAAAAAGTAACTGAGGTAGTTTGCATGCTTCAGAAAGAAGTCGCGCAGCGAATTGCTTCTCCAAAAGGAAATAAAGATTATGGTATTTTGTCTGTTTTGCTTCAGGCATATTATTCTATAGAATATTTGTTTTCCGTTCCTCCCGGTGTTTTCAATCCCCCTCCGAAAGTAAATTCCGGAGTGATTCGCTTGACAAGAAACCAAACAGATAAACTGGATTGTAATGAAAAGCTTTTCTTCCAGGTTGTCAAAGGTGGTTTTGGAAATAGGAGAAAGACATTACGGAATTCTCTGAAATCATTTCAGCTTGCTGAGGAGTTTAAAAGCCATCCTATTTTGGATAAGCGAGCAGAACAGTTAGATGTGGCTGATTTTGTGTTTTTAACCCAACAAATCGAAGCTTCCCGTGGAAATCATTAAGCAATTTGAACTTTCAAAAGAATACCTAGAAAGCCTTAGGTTGGCGATCGAGTCTGAAGACCTCGTGTTCATCGAGGAGTCTTTGGAAGGGGTAAATGTAGCTGATATCGCAGCCATCCTCGACGAGCTGTCGATGGAGGAGTCTATATATGTGCTCCGTGCTTTAACCAAACAGACAGCTGCTGATATTCTGATAGAGTTGGATGACAATACGCTTTTCAGGGTTTTGAAAGAAATCAATGAAGCTGAGATAGCATCCTACATCGAGTTGATGGATTCTGATGATGGAGCGGATATTTTAAATTTACTGGGTGAGCGTGAGCGGGAGGAAGTTATTTCTCATTTTCAGGATAAACTCAAGTCTGAGCAAGTCTTGGACTTGTTGCGCTATGAAGAAGACACCGCCGGTGGTATCATGGCCAAAGAATTTATCCGAGCCAATAAAAACTGGAATGTCATCCAAACCATCAATGAAATCCGGAGACAGGCTGAGAACGTTGAAAAGATTTTTTCCATTTATGTTGTAAATAATAGACAGCAACTTTTAGGGAGAGTGTCCCTTAAGAAAATAATTTTGGCTGGTGAGAATACCAAAATAGAGGATATTTATGAGGAAGAGGTGATTTCTGTTCCTACCTATATGGATCAGGAGGAGGTAGCTTCTATCATGAGAAAATATGACTTGGAATCTGTCCCGGTTGTCAATGCCAAAAACAAATTGGTGGGTCGGATTACAGTTGATGATATCCTTGACGTAGTGCAGGAAGAAGCTGATGAGGATATCCAAGCTATGGCCGGTATCTCCGGAGATATCGAAGAGTCTGATTCCATTTTTTTGATCACTAAAGCAAGATTGCCTTGGCTATTAATTGGTGTAATGGGAGGATTGATGGGGGCTAAAATCATTGGTTTCTTTGAAGAAGGTTTGAATAAATATTTAGCCTTGGCCTCCTTTATTCCACTGGTGGCAGCTACTGGAGGAAACGTTGGGATTCAAGCAAGCTCTTTGATTGTTCAATCTCTTGCCAATAAATCCATATTTGATGACACACCACTTCAGCGATTTTTTAAAGGCTTACTAATTGCCTTGATCAATGGAGTTGTATTGGGAGGTTTTGTTTTCTTGGTGGTCGTCTTTCTTTATGGTTTTGAGCCAATCTTCGGGGTTACAGTTGGGATTGCCCTGTTCTGTGTGGTACTATTAGCCTCATTTATGGGGACAGTTACTCCGTTAGTCCTAAACCGATTTGGTATCAATCCAGCCATAGCATCCGGTCCATTCATCACCACCACCAATGATTTATTAGGCTTGGCTGTTTACTTCGGCGTTGCCATGCTATTACTCAATTTGTGATTAAATGAAGATTTTGATTATAGACGAGATGCATTTGAGCATCATCGATTTATTGGAAAAAGAAGGTCACCAAGTAGATTATGAGCCTAAAATTTCCAGGTCTGAGATTTTGGAAAAAGTAGCAGGTTATCATGGGCTTGTAATCCGTTCTAAAACTTCCATGGATAGGGAATTATTGGAAAAGGCCAGTCAATTGCAATTTATAGCCAGAGCTGGAGCAGGTTTGGATCAAATTGATTTGGAGTACTTGGTGGAGCGGGGAATCAAATTATTTCATGCTGCCAAAGGAAACCGCGACGCAGTGGCAGAGCATGCAATAGGAGGCTTATTAGCCTTGTTCAATCATGTCATTAAAGCTGATTCCGAAGTGAGAAAAGGAATTTGGGATAGAGAAGGAAATCGAGGACATGAACTAAAGGGGAAAACGGTAGGGATCATGGGTTATGGCAATATGGGAAGCCAGTTTGCCAAAAGGCTTAAAGGTTTTGGAGTTCGAGTGATGGCCTATGATAAATATAAATTGGGCTTTGGCTCGGATGAAGTAGAAGAAGTCATTTGGGAAAAAGTCAAAGCAGAGGCTGATGTGTTAAGTTTGCACATTCCTTTGACTTCGGAAACAAGGAATTTTTTCACCTACGAAGAATTAAAAAGCTTCTCCAAACCTTTTTGGCTGATCAATACCGCAAGGGGTGAAGTCATCAGCTTTGAGGTACTTAATAGAGCATTGGATGAAGGGATACTAAAAGGAGCTGTTTTGGATGTTCTGGAAAATGAAAAATTCAAGAAGTTTACCGATAAGCAAAAAGAGGAGTTTGAAAGACTGACCGCTCGAGATAATGTAATATTTAGTCCACATGTTGCTGGCTGGACTTTTGAATCCTATGAAAAAATCAATAAAGTTCTGGTAAATAGGATAAAAAAGGCTTTTAATTAGTGAATTGAGTGAAAAAACAGGAGGCTTTTATTTTTGAGGCAATTTTGCTTTCTGATTAGAGTTTTTCTATTTTTGCTTTACAAATTCAGGAAGAAAACAAGGTAACGGTCCCTTTCACGCGACCGTTACTTTGTTTTTTGTACCTACTTAACAAAGTGATATTATATGTCAAAAGTACAATACTACACAGAAGAGGGTCTCAAGAGGTTGAAGGATGAACTTCACGAGTTGAAGACCAAAGGAAGATCTGATATTGCAAAGCAGATTGCAGAGGCACGTGACAAGGGGGATTTATCCGAAAACGCCGAGTATGATGCCGCGAAAGATGCACAGGGCCTATTGGAACTTAAAATCGCCAAGTTAGAGGCAGTGGTAGGGAATGCCAGAGTTTTGGATAACTCTCAAATGGACCAATCTAAAGTTGGGATTTTGAGCACGGTAAAAATCAAAAATGTAAAGAATGGGATAACAGTTTCTTACACTTTGGTATCTGAGGAAGAAGCTGATTTGAAAGCGGGGAAAATTTCCTTAGCCTCTCCATTTGGAAAAGGTTTAGTAGGTAAGGCTGTGGGAGATATTGCCGAAATCAACGCTCCAGCAGGAAAGCTTCAGTTTGAAGTTCTAGAGATTTCTTATTGATTTAAAATATTAACAGTTAGGAATCCCGGTTTTCGCCGGGATTTTTTTATTTTAATGATATGTATATCTACTTTTCTACCTATAAGAAAATTATCAGTATAAAAGCTAAGCCTGATGGCTATCAGGGACAAACTTCGGTCTTCGGTCTTCGGTCTCCATTAGCAAAGGGAGATAAGGCTGCTTGAAAAATTCCGAATAATCATATTTAAAAATTATGGCAAGCATATTTACAAAAATCATCAATCGGGAAATTCCCGGACATATCATCGCTGAGGATGAAAACTACATAGCCTTTTTGGACATTATGCCTTTGGTGAAAGGGCATGTTTTGGTAGTTCCCAAACAGGAAGTAGACTATATTTTCAATCTGGAGCCGATGGTCTTATCAGGATTGATGACATTCGCTCAAAAGGTGGCGAAGGCAATGGATAAGACGATCAAGTGTACCCGTATTGGAGTAGCAGTGATAGGATTGGAAGTTCCTCATGTCCATGTGCATTTGGTTCCTTTGAAAACCATGGATGATATTAATTTCACTCGACCTAAACTTAAATTGGAGAAGGAAGAATTGGCAGAAATAGCAGAGCAGATTAAAAAAGGATTTTAAGGGACAGAGAATAAAAGTTAGAATCGAGAAGCTAGAGACGAGAGAATAGAAGAGAGAGGAGTGGCTCAGATTTTCGAGAAAATAAAAAACCGAAGCTTTACAGGCTTCGGTTTTTTTTGGAATTTGTGTGTATGTGTTCTCATCAATAAGATGATAAATATAACTTAGAATTAGCTCAAAGGATCAAAATCCGGAAGCTTCGGTCTCCTGTCTTCGGTCTTCCATTAGGATGAGCAAAGAAGATATGAATACTGGCATGACTACGGATAATCAGTTTTTGCAATTACCCTAACCAATTAGCCCAAGGAATTCTGCTGAGAATTAACACCAATCCTATGGCATACATCATGTAAACACTTCTGAACCTAGCACGGTCACTTTGCAGTTTTTTTGCTCGGATATAACCAATGCTGATCAATACGATAGCAATGATATTGATTAATGGATGCTCTAAAGCAGTTAATCTCGCAGCTGGGTCAGACATTGCCCCTCCCGAAGTTAATAGGCTAAATCCAACTGGGCTGACGAAGTACAAAATCAAACCCACTAACAATTGGGTATGGGCAAGAATAAATGCGACCATTGCGATTTTCCTGTCCTTTTCTGTGAATTCTTTTCCACTGAGAGAACCGATTAGCATCAAAACGATGACAATGATCAAGGCGATTAGAGCCAAATAAGCAAGTCCTGAGTGTAAATGTTGGATTCCTGTATACATATTCGATGATGTTTATAGGGTGAAATTACTTCAAAAGAAATAATACTTGACTAAAATTGTTTGAAATTTACTCCACGTAAAGAACCAGGCCTTTGAGATACTCAGTTTCCGGATGATAAATATTGATTGGATGATCAGCCGGCTGACTTAAGTGATGTAGCACTTTTACTTTTCTGCCAGTTTCCATAGCTGCAGCGGTAATGGTATTGGCAAATAGAATTTTATCGACTACCTGAGAACAGGAAAATGTAAATAGAATTCCCCCGGATTTAATTTTTTTCAATGCCTCTGCATTCAGTCTTTTATAAGCCTGAACAGCATTATGTCTTGCTTTGATATTTTTGGCAAAAGCTGGGGGATCCAGCACGATGAGATCATAATCATCACCGATTTCCCGAATGTATTTCACAACATCTGCCACCTTCGACTCATGTGATCCCTGGATTTGAGGATTGAGCGAGATATTCTCTTCTGTCAGTTCAATAGCTTTTGGAGAAATATCTACAGAATGCACCTCATTTGCTCCTTCTAAGAGCGCTAAAACCGAAAACCCGCCTGAATAGCAGAAGGTGTTCAGGACTTTTTTTCCCTTGGAATAAGAGGCCAAAAGCTTTCTGTTTTCTCTTTGATCAATGAAAAATCCAGTCTTTTGTCCTTTCTCCCAGTCAATTTTATAGGCAGCTCCGTATTCTTTTACTAAATCAGTGGAGGCTTGTCCCCAAACCCATTCATTGCTGCTAATGCCCAGATTTTTTGGAAGGGTTTCTGAACTTTTATCATAAATTCCTTGGATATCCTTGCCGTATACTTCCTGAATTGCTTCAGCTATCTCTCGAATATGTGCATGCATGCCTACATGATGGGCTTGAATGACCGCCGTTCCATTATAAAAATCCACAATCAAACCTGGCAGAAGATCACCTTCCCCATGAATCAGTCTGTAGACATTGGTTTCAGGATTATTGATCAGTTCTAAAGCCTTTCTCAATTCATAAGCGGATTGAATTCTTTTCTTCCAAAAGGAAAGATCAATTTGCTCTTCCTCGAAACTGATAATCCTGACCATGATTGAGCCATGGGAAAAATGACCGATTCCCAAAAAAGTATTTCTTGAAGAGTAAACAGCCACTAGTTGACCTGATTCAAGATCGGAATCCATTTGGGCAATGGCACCTGAAAAAACCCAATGATGCTTTCGGATCAGTGAAATTTCTTTTCCTTTTTTTAAAATTATCTTAGGATAGTTCATAGTTCGGTTTTGATTTGTCAGGGAAGAAATAGCTTCCTGCTATCATGGAAATAATGCTGGCAAATAGTCCATATATGTGAGCATCTACAGAAAGCTCAAAGTTGGGAATGACCAAATAAACGATCATGCCAATTACCATTGACATCAAGGCTCCCACCTTAGAAGCGTTTTTCCAATAAAGTCCTGCTGTCAAGGGTACAAATAAAGATACTAGCATCAAGATAGAGGCTCCAGCGACTAATTCATAAATATTGGATTCCCAACTTGCCATTATTGTTGCGATGATGGCCACAAAGACCACATTCAATCTTAGAATCCATAAGAAATGTCTGTCATCCAGTCTGTCTCCAAAATAGGGCTTAATGATATTCTCTGAAATGATGGCAGCAGGCGCCAGAAGCCCACTACTCGTGGTGCTCATAATTGCTGAAATTAAAGCCCCAAAAAAGACAATCTGTACAGGCAAGCCCCCATGCCTTAATATCATGGAAGGGAGAAGCATTTGCTTATTTTCCAAATAAAGTTCTGGATAGAGCACCTTAGCTCCCAATGCGATAAATAAAGGCAACAAGCCAAAAGTCAAATAAAATGTGCCCGCCAAATAGGTAGAGCGCACCGCTACTTTTTCTGATTTGGAAGCCATGACTCTTTGATAAATATCCTGAGATGGAATAGAGCCTAAGCCCAAAATGATCCACGCTCCGAAATAATTGACCCAGGAAGTGAAATCGGGCTCAGGAAAAAACTGAAAGCTTTCTTCGGGGGCTTGAGAAAGTATTTCCTGAACGCCTCCTGCTTCTTGAGCCACCAATATTGCAACCCAAACCAGTCCAATAACTATCATAGTGGTTTGGATGAAATCGGTAATCGATATAGCCCACATACCGCCCAAAAATGTATAGAATACTACAATTCCTGCAGCGATGAGAATTCCTTCTAAAAGGCTTAAATCAGTTACTGCTCCCAGCACCAAACTTAAGGCGACAAGCTGGGCCGCTACATAGCCAAAGTAGGCTGGAATCATGAAAACCGAGGCGAAAAACTCAACTCTTTTCCCGAAAATTCTTTTAAATACATCACCGATAGTAAGAACTCCCATTCTGTACATGGGGCGTAAATAAAACATACCGAATAAAACCAAGCATAGTGCTCCTCCGAATGGATCTTCAATAACTCCAATTAAGCCTTCTTCTAGGTATACAGAGGATGCTCCAAAGATAGTTTCAGAGCCAAACCAAGTCGCAAATAGGGCAGAGGCAGAAAGAAAAAGCGGGAGAGATCGTCCCGCTAATACAAAATCATTGGAGTTTTTAACCAGCTTGGAAGACCAAGCCCCGATTCCCACCGTGATAGCGAGATAAGCTATGATGGCAAGAAGCAGCAAGGCAAATTAACTTTTAGCGTACATTTTCTCGCGAAGTGCCTTGATCTCCTCACTTTCCAAATAGTCATCGTATGGCATTCTGCGATCGATGGTTCCATTTGGGGTAAATTCTATGATTCTATTGACAGATGACTGTACAAATGCATGGTCATAAGATGACATTAAGACTGTTCCTGGAAACTCAATGACTGCATTGTTGAAAGCAGTAATAGATTCCAAGTCCAAGTGGTTGGTAGGCTCATCCATTACCAATAGGTTAGGATTTTGCAACATCATCTTAGAGATCATGCATCGAACTTTTTCACCACCGGAAAGAACCGTACATTTTTTCAAAGTTTCTTCTCCCGTGAAAAGCATTCTTCCCAAGAAGGTTCTAACGGATGCTTCTTCCTGATTACTGGAATATTGTCTCAACCAATCGATCAGGTTAAGATCTGAATTGAAGTACTTGGAGTTATCATTCGGCAAGTAGGCCTTATTGATGGTAACTCCCCATTTGAAAGAGCCTTTGGTAGCAGGAATCTCTTCCATAATGGTTTGGAAAAATTTATTTACCGCCTGCTTGGTCTTAGAGATAAAGGCAATTTTATCTCCTATGTCTACCATTAGATTTACATCGGTAAAGTAAGTAACCCCATCCTGCTTTAATTCCAGGTTTTCGGTCATAAAAATCTGGTCCCCGGCTTCTCTTTCCGGTTTGAACATAATGCCCGGATACTTTCTAGAAGATGGCTCAATATCATCCACGTTCAATTTCTCCAACATCTTCTTTCTGGCAGTTGCCTGCTTGGACTTTGCCACGTTGGCAGAGAATCTGGCAATAAATTCCTGTAATTCTTTTCGCTTTTCTTCAGCTTTCTTGTTTTGATCAGAACGCTGTTTCAAAGCTAATTGGGAGGACTCATACCAGAATGTATAGTTACCGGAGTAAATCTTAATCTTTCCGAAGTCTATGTCCACAATGTGTGTTGATACGGCATCTAAAAAGTGACGGTCGTGAGAAACTACGATAACGAGGTTTTTGAAGTTGACCAAGAAATCTTCTAACCACACGATGGTGTCAGCATCCAAGTCGTTGGTTGGTTCATCCAAAATCAAGATATCAGGATTCCCGAATAAAGCTTGAGCTAGGAGAACCCTTACTTTTTGATTACCCGCCAGGTTTTTCATTGGCTGATAGTGCAAATCCTCCGAAATCCCCAAGCCTGAAAGTAGGGCAGCGGCATCAGATTCTGCATTCCAACCATCCATTTCAGCGAATTCTGCCTCCAACTCGGAAGCTCTGATTCCGTCCTCTTCAGAAAAATCAGCTTTCATATAGATAGCATCTTTTTCAGACATGATGGAATATAGCTTTTTATGGCCCATCAAAACCGTTTTAAGAACTTCTACTTCGTCGAATTCAAAATGGTTCTGCTTCAAAACAGCCATTCTTTGACCAGGAGTGATGTTGATGGATCCTGAGGTACTATCTATATCTCCGGAGAGGATTTTAAGAAAGGTAGATTTGCCCGCACCGTTTGCGCCAATCACACCATAGCAATTGCCGGGAGTAAATTTAAGATTGACATCTTCGAAAAGGGTTCTTTTTCCAAATTTGAGGGAAAGATTATCTACTGAAATCATGTATTAGCTTCTTTTTTTTGAAGGCGCAAAGATAGGAATTATTATATTCCTTTTCCTGTAATACCAGACCATTTACATGATAATCCCTAACATCTGACACCTTTTACCAACAATATTTTAATCAGATGCTTATATTGAAAAATTATAGTTCCCTTAACTGAGCAGAATGAGGAAATTTTACCTGACAACAATTCTTTTAATCATTTTTCTGGCGAAAAGTACTTTCTCTTTTGCTCAGCTTTCTACTGTGGGAAAAGAATTCTGGGTGGGATTCATGGATAATAACCGAGTACCACCTTCAGGAAATTCAAATGGAGCACCTGATTTTGCCGTTTTGATTTTAACAGCCAGCGAAAATTCAACAGGAACTATTGAGTACTTGGGACAATCGGTAAGTTTTTCCATGACAGCTGGACAACAATACACCCTCAGAGTACCTTCTGAAGATTTAGATTTATTGCATAGGAACTCAGCAACCACAGAAAATAAGGGAATTTATATTTCAAGTACTGGAAAAATTGCTGTTCACGCATATAATGAACGCTTTAGAAGTGCTGATGGAACTGTGGTTTTGCCGGTTGGAGCATTGGGAACGGACTATTACATTACTTCTCACTATGAGACTTTGACCGCAGATGTGAATTTCAATGGGAATATCAACGATGAGAGTACCATGTTGGTCATCGCAACCGAAGACAATACTCAGATTGAAATCACTACTTCTGTCAATACCTTAGGAGGAGGAAACCCGGGAGTGCCCTTATCAATCAACTTGAATAGGGGGCAGAGTTATCAGCTGAAAGCCAAAGAAGATATGACTGGAACCCGGGTTAGGGTGATAGGAGAAAATGCTAATGAGTGTAAAAAGATTGCAGTTTTTGGAGGAAATAAATGGACCTCAGTAGGGAATTGTGGTGCGGCAAATGATCATTTGTTTCAGCAAGCTTATCCAGTGAATACTTGGGGGACTTCATTTGTTCATGTGGCACTGTCAGGTAGAACTTCTGGGGAATTAGTCAAAGTTTTAGGCTCTGAGGACAATACAGGTGTGCGTGTCAATGGAGTTTCTGTTGGGACAGTAAATAGAGGAACTTGGATCCCCATCGAATTTGGCATTAACGAGTCTGGAAAAATTGAAACTTCTAAGCCTTCTTCGGTGACAGTGTTTTCAAAAAGCCAAGCCTGTAATCAGCCAAATTCTCCAAATTCGAATACTGGAGATCCCTTCATGATTACCTATAGCCCATCAGAGCAATTTTTAAAGGACTTAACCTTTCAGTCCCTTGCCTTGCCATCCATAGTTAATCATTATGTAAATATTGTAGTCAAGGCAGGAAGCCAAAATTCAACTATTCTGGATGGTCAAAATATAGGGGCATTATTTTCAACTCTTCCCGGAGATTCAGATTTTCAATATGCCCGTGTTAATATCTCGCAAGGTGTACATAGACTTTCCAATCCGGAAGGTTTTGCAGCCTACGCCTACGGTTTTGGGGATTTAGAATCTTACGGATATGCAGCTGGTGCCGCTTTGGATAATTTGAATTTCAAAACAGAATCCGAATATGAATTTGATGTCCAGGGTGAAAATATTGCCTGTTTAAATCAGGTAGGTGATTGGATCATCAATTCTGAAAACCCAGATTTCACCTATTTTGTCTGGGATTTTGGAGATGGTAGTGATATCCAAGAAGGTGCTCAGGTGACTCACACCTTTACCGAGCCAGGAGAATATGAGGTAAGTGTTTTGGCTGCTATCAGCCCTAATTCATGCGATCAAAGAGAGGAGGTAACCTTCAGTGTCACTGTTTTGGAAACAGAAGGAGAGTTGTTGGGAGCAGAGTCTGTCTGCCCTGATGTCGAGGAATTACTTTATTCATTCAAAGCTATTGAAAATGTCAGTAGGGTTGAATTTGAGGTAGAGGGTGGAGAAATTATCGAAACCACTGATAATTCAGTTCTAATTAATTGGGGGCCGGCCAATGATGCCGCCTTTGTCAAAGCAATTCCTTATTCCTTAAACGGTTGTCCTGGAGAACCAATCATAAAATCAGTAGTAATTAATCAGCGAATTGAAGCGGAAGATCCTGAGGGAGTAATGCAGGTTTGTTTTGATCCTATTGTTTTCCACACTTATTCTGCTCCAAATGCTTCTTCAGGAAGAGGATATACTTGGACTGTGACGGGGGGAGAGATTGTTTCAGGTCAAGGGAGTTCAGAGATTGAGGTTTCCTGGAATCAGCCCGGTGTTTTAGGGGCTGTTTCTTATAAGGTTTTTAGTTTGGTGGATGAACTTTGTGAAGGAGAATCTTCTGAAATAGAAGTGATAGTAGAAGATGAGTTTGTAGTCAATGTAGCTCGACTGCTTCCAATTTCCTGTTCGGGATTGAACTCAGGAGAAATTGGATTGGAAGTAATTGGCGGAGTTGCTCCATACACCTTTGAATGGTCCCATGATTCAGGACTAGCTTCTGCTGATGCTTTAGAATTGGTAGCTGGCCTATATTCAGTGAAAGTCACAGATCAGTTGGGCTGTGAAAGACTTTTAGAAAACCTGGAAATAATTCAGCCTGAACCTTTAGCTATCCAGTCTATCAGTCCCGTTGGGACTTCCTGTTTTGGTAAACCTGATGGAGCTGTAAGCTTTACAATAACTGGAGGTGTAGCTCCTTATACAATTGATTATCAGGGTTTAAATACCTTCAATGGAAGTATAACTTTATCAGGTATGCCTCAAGGTGTATATTCTTGGGAATTGTTGGATGCCAATGGATGTAGCATTCCGCTAGATTTTGAAATAACATCACCTATAGCTCTTGAAGTAGATGTAAGGATGGAGAAGCCTGCTTGCCCAGGTGGTAGTAATGGAGAATTATTTGCCTTTCCCGCTGGTGGAGTCGGACCTTATGTGTATACTTGGGAATTCCAATCCACCCTTGGTAATCAATTACTTGCTGTTCCGAAAGGAAATTATGCTGTTTCTGTCACAGATGGCTCAGGATGTGTAAGCTTAGGCGAAGGTATAGTCGAAGAAGCTGAACCTGAGGTTAGACTTCCAACAGGATATTTTCCTCAAAGAGATAAGGATCTCTTCGAAGGTATATCTAACTGTGAGTTGCAATTCCAACTCTGGATATACGATAGATGGGGTCAACTTATCTATACAGGTACTGAGGGATGGGATGGCACGGTTTCTGGAGTGAATGCGCCATCAGGAACTTATTCCTATGTCTTCCAATATTCATTTTTGTTGGAAGATGAATTAAAAGTAGAAAACAAATCCGGAGCTTTTGCTCTTATTAAATAGCTAGATCACCCTAATCTGCTTATGCCTTATATTTAAATGAAACACGCAAAAAGATTCTTTTTAATCTTTTTGGTGTTGAGTTCATTTTTCCTGAGCGAAGGTAGTTTCGCCCAGTTGAGCACCGTCGGTACGGAGTTTTATTTCGGGTTTATGGAAAATAACCTGAAAGAAAACAATGAGGATAAAGCCCTAATATCCATTACGGCTTCGGAAGACGCTATTGGCTATATTCAGTACTTGGGTAAGACGATAAACTTTTCAATAGCCAAGGGAAAAATATTTACTCATGAAATTCCCACCACAGCGACTGAAGACATCATTCATCGTTCTTCGGGTGTTATTAGAAATAAAGGCGTTTATATTTTTTCTTCCGGCAAAATAGCTGTCCATGCGTTCAACCTCAGGTCTACCAGTTCAGACGGAAGTGTTATTCTGCCATTTACAGCGATAGGCAAGGATTATATTGTCACTGCTCATTATAATGACATCAGTCTTTCCCCCAATAATTTTGAAAGCACCGTGCTGATTGTTTCGGCAGAGAATAATACAGAAGTTGAAATTAATCCTACCGTACCTACTGTCAATGGATTTGCAGCCGGTTCACCTGTGAAAATCACTCTAAATAAAGGTCAAAGTTATCAATTAAAAGGACAAGGCGATTTAACAGGAACACGAGTAAAGGTGGTCAATTCTGGCTCTGATGATTGTAAAAGAGTTGCCGTTTTCGGAGGGAATAAAATGACTCAGGGGGGAACCTGCGGTTCTACATCAGATCACTTATTTCAACAGACATATCCGCTTTTTACCTGGGGAAAAGAATTCATTCACATTCCTCTTTTGGAAAGGACAGCCGGAGAATTAGTCAAAGTGGTGGCTTCTCAAAATAATACCACCATCGAAGTCAGTGGCTTAGCAACTGTGACTCTGAATGAAGGTGAATTTTACATCTATGATTTTAAGTCTACTGATATTGCCACTATCAAGTCTGATAAACCCATAGCAACTACGGCAATTGCGAAAAGTCAGGACTGTGATACTCCGGGTCCTCTTAAATTTGGAGACCCTTTGATGATCACCTACAATCCAAATAATGAAAGGATATCTTCCATCGTTTTTAATTCCCTGCAGTCATATGGATTCCTTAGGCATTTTGTCAATGTGATTGTTCCAGCTGAATCAGTGAACGAAACGATTTTGAATGGAAAAAACATCGGAGATCAATTCAAAGCCGTTCCAGGAAATCCTAATTTTCACTATGCTCAGATCAAATTAAGTGGAGGTACAAATTCACTTTCTAATCCTAAAGGATTGATTGCCTATGCCTATGGAACCGGTAATTTGAATTCCTACGGCTTTTCTGCAGGAGCAAATTTTGAAAGTTCTGAATACGAGGCAGATAGTAAATATGAATTTGAGGTAGTAGGTGAAAGAGTGGCTTGTTTTGGTCAGGAGGCTACTTGGATGATTCAACCTGAAAGTAAGATTTACACTCAGTTTAAATGGGATTTTGGTGATGGTTCTGACCCTGTTTTTGGGCAAGAAGCCAAGCATACATTTACAAAAGAAGGGAAATTCACTGTTTCTGTCTTAGCTTCCAACGGAGCAGCCAGCTGTGCCTTAGAAAGAACCTATTCTTTTGATGTGGAAGTTCTAAAGGTACTAGCAGAGATCAAAGGGGAAACCAATGTTTGTCCCGGAAGTACTCAAGTTTACGAATTAGGAGAGACTGCCAATTTCGAAAAGCTGGAATGGCTTGAGGTAATCGGTGGAGAAATAGTGAGCCAATCAGCTAATTCTTTAACGGTGAAATGGAGTGAAACTTCTGATGCCGGTCAAATCAAAGCGGTGGCTTTTGCACCAAATGGATGTAGAGGAGAAGAAATAATTCTGGATATAGAACTTGGAAGTACAGGGCTTGATGTAATTCCACTCGGCCCTGAAAGTATTTGTGGAATACAAGATGAGTCTCTGGTTTATGAAATTCCCGCAGATTTTGAATTCGCTGGGTCAATCTTGTGGGAAGTGATAGGGGGAAAGATTACTGGTGAGGCAGATCAAAAGCAAGTTGCAATTTTATGGGATGATGATGCAGAGGTGCGCAAGGTATTTTTTACGCTTTCCAATACAGAGGATGCATGTGGAGGTATTTCTAAGAAATTGACTGTTGAAAAACTGGATAAAATACTTTTTGAGAATGCCCAAATAATTGGAAATCAAGAAGTTTGTCTGGGTTCAGAAATTACCTACACTTTTTCATCTACAACTCCATTTGGAAATTTGGATTGGGTAGATGTAAGAGGAGGTTCAATCTTGGAAACAGGCAATGATTTTGTGAAAATTCGATGGATTGAGGAAACTGAAAATATGGGGCTTTCACTGATACCATACAATGAATCTGATTGCCCTGGTGATTTGATATCTCTGGACGTCCGAATAAAGGAATCAGAAGTTTTACCGAAGCCGAAAGGAATTGAAACCCTTTGCGGACCCGATTTTCCTGATCAAGTCTATGAAGTCCCAAATCCTCAGACAGGAGTTCAATATTCTTGGGCTATTCAAGGAGGAGAAATCATCGGTGAAAATACCGGTAAATCAGTTACCGTAAGATGGAAGAATTCCAGCGAAGGGAAAGTCATTTCTTATTCGGAGCAAATCCAGGATCCAAGCATTTGTCCTAGAAGCTCAGAGGTTCTTAAGATTAAGTCAGGAGAACCAATTTTGCTTCAAGAGCAGATAGAGACATTGGCTTCTTGTCCAGGTGAAACCAATGGTGCTTTGGAGATCAAAGTGAAAGGGGGGACAGGTAATTATGAATTTGAATGGGAAGGATATCCTACTGTAAAAGGAAATAAGCTTGAAAATATTGCTGCCGGTGAATACCAAGTAACTGTTAAAGATGTATCAGGTTGTGGGATAGCCGAATTTAGCTTGACCTTATCAGAGCCCAAAGGATTGGAGTTAACCCGAGAATTGGAATACATGAGAACCACTTGCTCAGATTCGGGTGATGGTGGTTTTATCGCTTATTTGACAGGAGGCAAGGCACCTTATAAGGTGGAAGGTTTTGATTCTACTTGGGATGGTGAAAAACTGACCGTGAAAGGATTGTCAAAAGGTCCATTTACCCTTTTCGTCCTAGATGCTACCAATTGTAGCTTAGCAGTAGATGGGGTGATTGGAGGTACTGAGGAGTTAAAGGTCAGCTTCGTAGAAGAAAGTGAAAGTTGTCCCGGAGGAAGTTTTGGAAGGTTGGCTGTAAAAGTTGAAGGTGGTGTAGGACCTTATCAATATGCTTGGGACTTGGGCTCTGGAATCGCAGAGGTCCGCTCTACTTCTAGTACCTCAAATTTTGGATCTAACTTCATCAGTGATATGCCTTCCGGAGAGTATGCTGTTACGGTGACGGATAGTAATGGCTGTCAGGTAATGGCCTATGGAAGGATTTCAGAAACTAGTCCGCAGGTTCGAATGCCTACAGGATACCTGCCTTCTGATGGATTGTATTATCCTGTTTCTAATTGCTCTCTGGACTATACCCTCAAAGTTTTCGATAGATGGGGAGGGATGGTCTACGTCGGAACTGAAGGTTGGGATGGTATGATTAAAGGAAATGAAGCTCCAGTTGGAACATATACTTTTGTCTTGAGTTACACATTCAGCAAAGAAGGTGAAATAGAGACAGAAGAAAAGTCTGGAATTTTCACCTTAATCAGGTAAATTTCTGATTCAGGAGACTTTAGCAGATGAATTCAGTGTGGAAAAGGGCGATTTGGACATTCTTGCCAATTTTTTTGGTATGCTTTTCCGCTTTTTCCCAAAATAGTACCCTAGGTAGAGATTTTTATATTGGTTTCATGGATAATAACCGCAGGAACTCTCAGCCTGATAAAGTCGTGGTTATCATAACAGCCAATGAAAAAGCCTCAGGAATCATTCAAACCCCCAAACAGGCAATCTCATTTTCTCTAGAAGCCGGTCAGCAACTGATCCGAGAATTTGATGGAGAAGATGAAGGAGTTATTCATAGAGAAAGTGGACAGGTAGAGTATAGACCCTTTAAAATCACCTCTTCGGGCGATTTGGCTGTCCATGCGATCAATGGAAGACAATACAGCACAGACGGAACTGTGGTGCTTCCTTACAGCTCATTAAGCACCGAATACCTGGTCATGGCTCATTATGATGTTTTCGGACCAGGTCAAAATCCAGGAAGTAATCAAAATTTTGAAAGTACTTTACTGGTTGTTGCCACAGAAAATGATACAGAAATTGAGATCATTCCTGCTGCAAGAACAGTCAATACCATTCCTGCTGGAGCACCAATTCGGATTGTGTTGAATGAGGGAGAAAGTTATCAAGTCAAGGCAGAAGGAGATTTGACAGGTTCCAGAATAAAGGTTTTAAATGCCAATCAAAATAATTGCAAACTCATAGCAGTTTTTGGAGGTAATAAGACCAGCTCTGCAGGAGATTGCGGAACCAGTGGAGACCACATTTTCCAGCAGGCATATCCTATTCAAACCTGGGGTAAAGAATATATTCATATTCCTTTAGCAGGAAGAACATCCGGTGAAATAGTAAAGGTATTAGCCTCACAGGATGGAACTATTGTACGAATAAACGGAGAGGTGAAGGCAACTTTAAATGCCAGACAAAGCGCCAAATTTGAGTTTGGTAAGAATGACATCGCCAGAATAGATGCAAATAAACCCATCTCTGCGGCTGTGATTGCAAAAAGTGCGGCTTGCAATGAATTTGGCGTTGCGCCTTTAGGAGATCCTTCTTTATTTGTTTTGAGTCCAAACTCACAAATGCTCAAGAATATAATTTTTTCTACCGGCAAGCTCATTGGTGGGTTTAATCAAAATATCGAGCATTATTTAACGCTATTAGTAAATTCAGGTACAGAGGGTCAAACTACCCTGAATGGCCAAAACGTTGGTGGTAATTTTTTACAAGTTTCCGGCACGAACTTGAGCTATACGAGAATCAAAGTTCCATTTGGAGTTAATTCTGTTTCAAACCCAGAAGGTTTGATAGGATATGTGTATGGGTCTGGCTCTATTGAGTCCTATGGATTTGCTATTGGTGCAAGTTTAGAAAATGTCCAGTTTGAAACTGAAACGAGCTATGAATTTGAAGTAGAAGGAGAGAGGGTTGCCTGTCTCAATCAAGAAGGGCTTTGGAAGATTATTCCCGAAGATCCCAAATTCATTAATTTCTTTTGGAATTTTGGTGATGGGACTACAAGTAAAAGTGGTCAGGAAGTCTCTCATATTTTTACAAAAAAAGGGACTTATGAGGTAGTTATAACTGCTTCTACAGGAACAGGAGCTTGTGATAGCGAAACAGAATTCAAATTTGAAATAGAAGTTACTTTTGTCGAAGCTGACTTGAAAGGGCCTGCCTCTCTTTGTCCCGGTGCTGAAGGTATTCGATATTATCTTGAAAATTCTCTCAATATAGATCAAGTGATTTGGGAAATAGAAGGAGGGGAGATCACTCAAAGTAATGAGGAATTTGCCTTAGTGAATTGGGATGTAGTTGAAGGCACAGGACTTATTCGCCTTACACCTATTGCTGAGAATGGTTGTCTAGGAGAGGTTTTGGAGATCGAGGTAGAAATCCAGAATAATATTGAGCCAGAAATACCTTCCGGACAGGCAGGACTATGCGGAAGTACCATCGAGCCGCTAACCTACACTGTACCTTATCCAGTGGATGGAAAAGATTATTTCTGGCAGGTTAGCGGAGGTCAAATTCTATCCGGTCAATCGACTGAAGAGATCGTAGTTTTGTGGGATGAAAATGCCTCTGAAAGAAGTGTTTTTTATGAAGAAAGCTTGTCATCTGATCCCTCTTGCTTCGGCGTTTCCAAAATTTTAAACATCGGATCTTTTGATGCACTTACTGTAACTGAAGGAAATAAAATTTCTCCTTCATGTCCTGGAGAAAGTGATGGGGAAATTTTCCTATCCATAGAAGGAGGTTCTGGAGATTTTATATTTGAATGGGAGGGATTTCCGGAAAATCAGGAGGATTACTTAAAAAACATACCTGCTGGTAGCTATCAGTTGAAAGTGATCGATCAAGCCGGCTGCGGAGAAATTCAGTTGAATATATCCCTGGAGGATCCTAAACCCATTTTGATTAATAGAATTGCGGTGACCGATGTAAGTTGTGCTGCTGAGTCCAATGGAGGAGCTGTCTTGGAAATTTCTGGCGGTGAACCGCCTTATCAAGTAATTGGATTTGAATCTGAATGGGATGGGGCCCGTCTTTCATTTTCAGGATTGAGCAAAGGAACTTTCCAGCTTTTACTAGAAGACTCCAAATCTTGTACTTTACCATTCGAATTGGTGATTAATGGTCCTGATCCCCTTGATTTGGAATTTGAGGAACTGGCACCGGGTTGTCCAGGAGGGCTTGATGGGGCATTGGAAGTTAAAGTTTCTGGAGGAACTCCACCTTATACTTATCAGTGGGAAAATGGCGAAGCATTGGCACTTTTGGAAAACCTTCCTTCAGGTGAATTTTCGGTGATAGTCACAGATTCACAAGGCTGCCAAATTTCAGGTTTGGGTAAGGTGTCGGAATCGAGGCCTCAGGTTCGAATGCCTACCGGTTTTTCCCCCAAGGAGGGCCCTTATCAACCTATATCCAATTGTAGCATCAGTTATAAATTAATGATTTTCAACCGATGGGGACAATTGATTTTTTCTGGGACAGAAGGATGGGATGGGAATCACAATGCCAATCCTATGCCGCCTGGAGCCTATTCCTACTATATATCCTATCAGTATAGCTTGGAAAATGGTTTGAATACTGATGAGAAACGAGGAACATTTACCTTAATCAATTAAAGATTTGATCAAAAATTCGGGAGATCTTATCCTTTGGATTAGATTTGTTCTTTAGGAATTTTTAATCAAGAATGAAAAAAATATTAATTACCGGTGGGGCAGGATATATTGGCTCACACACTGCCGTAGTTATGGCAGAAGCGGGTCTAACCCCAATTATTTTAGATGACTTATCAAATTCCAGTGAGTCAGTTATCGATAGACTGGAAGAAATCATGGGTTACAAACCAATTTTTTACAAAGGAGATTGTAATGACTCATCAATTTTAAATCAAATAGGAAAAGAACATCAACTTGCCGGAGTAATTCATTTTGCGGCTTTTAAGGCAGTGGGAGAGAGTACTCAAGAGCCATTGAAGTATTATCAGAACAACTTAGGTTCTTTAATGGTCTTGTTAAATTTTATGAAAAGGGAAGGAATTCAGGATTTGGTTTTCTCTTCATCCTGTACAGTATATGGGCAACCGGATGTTTTGCCTGTTACAGAATCCACACCTCGAAAAGATGCTGAAAGTCCCTATGGGAACACCAAGAAAGTATGTGAGGATATTTTGGTTGACTATGTGAAAAGTAAAGCTGGAGTTAGAGTGATTTCACTCCGCTATTTCAATCCAGTTGGTGCGCATCCAAGTGCTAAAATCGGAGAGTTGCCCAATGGAGTTCCAAATAACTTGGTGCCCTTTGTTACCCAAACAGCCGCTGGATTAAGAAACAAATTGACTGTCTTTGGAAATGATTACGATACTTCAGATGGTTCTTGTGTAAGGGATTTTATTCATGTGATGGATTTGGCAGATGCACATGTGAAAGCGCTTAATTATTTGGGCGAGCAGGATGCCAATTTTTACGATGTATTCAATGTCGGAACTGGCCATGGGAATACGGTATTAGAAGTAGTTGAGACTTTTGAAAAAGTCAATCAAATAACACTCAATTATGAAATCGGACCTAAGCGTCCCGGGGATGTAGTTAAAATCTGGGCAGATACGAAAAAAATCAATCAGATATTGGGCTGGTTTCCGAAATACTCTTTGGAAGATTCCCTTCGGGATAGTTGGAATTGGCAGAAAACTTTGAATTAAAAAAAAAATCAGCTCTCTAAAGCTGATTTTTTTTTGGTTATACATACCTGTTAATAATCATTTGGTATAAGAACTCACCCTTCCTATATCAATTTCTGCATTTTGCACTTATAAAATTGCAACTTTTTGAAAATCAGGTCAATCCAATTCCTGTTGACCTTACGTAATTCTCTTATTCGATTTTAACATTCAAACCCAAAAAATCATGAAAAATTTATTTCAAAGTGTGTACTTCAGCATTTTTGTAATGCTGTTTTTTGTTGCCTGCCAAGGCATGGAGGATGCTCAAATTCCTATGGCAGATGATTCAAATGTAGAGTTTACTGGTGACGAAAATGCCAGAAAAGGCCAAATGATGGAATTTGGTTCCTTTTTGATTGGAACTGAAGAAGTTCCTGCTGTCAATTCTTCCGGCGCGGGCGCTGCTTTTTTCTCTTTAAGCCCTGATGGCAAAAGCCTGAATTTCGAAGTGAGAGTTGCAAACACCACAGGAATTATTTTTGCTCACTTGCATAATGCAGCAGAGGGAGCAAATGGTCCTGTAGTAGTAACCTTGATTCCCGCTCAAGATCCATCTGGACTGGAGAACGGAGTGGTTGCAGAAGGAATGATCAAAATGGAAGACCTTTCAGGACCTTTAGACGGAAAAATGATTTCTGACTTAGTCCGGGAAATCAACATGGGTAGAATTTATGTGAACATACATACCTCTTCTTTTCCTTCAGGGGAGCTACGAGGACAAGTTAGCATGGTTCAACCTAACAATAATGATAATTTCACTATCAAGCTTTCTGGCTTGAATGAAGTTCCAGCTGTAGAAACTGATGCGACTGGGGTAGCTATTTTCAGATTCAATAAAAAGAATTCCTCAGTGGAATTTCAGGTGAATGTTGACAATATTTCAGATATTCGATTCTCGCATATACATCTTGCTGAACCAGGAGCTAATGGCCCGGTGGTAGTAACTTTAGATGGTGAAAAAAGAGAAGGACCTGTAGAGGGAGTATATGTTAAAGGAACCTTAACGAGCGAAAGTCTAGGAGGTAAGTTAATGGGTGGAGACCTGATGATCTTGAGGGAAGCGATGAGAACAAGCTATGCTTATGTTAATGTGCATTCAGATCTAGTTCCAAGCGGAGAGTTAAGAGGTAACTTCTAAGGATTCATTCTTTAAATGACATATAAAAGCCCTTCAGAGAATTTCTTTGAAGGGCTTTTTTTAGAGGTTGAGGTAAGAAAATACCTCTATTACTTTTAGTATCCAGCAGCTTGACCGTCTTTTCTGGATTCGGATGCGCCAAAATAAACTTTTTGAATAGGGTCATATCGGATTGCTTGATAGCCTCCATAGGGCCCAACACTAAACTCCACCCTATGTCCCATTTCCTCTAAGGTTCGAATCACTTCGTAGGAGAATCCACTTTCTAGGTTGAGCGAACCTCCGGAAGTCATACGGGAGCCAGTAGGCTGGGAGGAGCCAACATGACGCATTCTAGGAGCATCTCCTGCCTCTTGTATATTCATTCCAAAATCGATGATATTGACAACAATTTGGGCATGTCCTTGCGGCTGGACAGCACCACCCATTAAGCCAAAACTCATAAACGGCTTTCCGTCTTTGGTGATAAATGCAGGTATAATAGTGTGAAATGGTCTTTTGCCTCTTGCTAAGGAGTTCCAGTGGTTTGGGTCCTGAACGTTAAACATTTGCCCTCTGTTTTGTAAGACAAATCCCAAACCGTCAGGTACCATGCCAGACCCAAATTCATCATAAATGCTTTGGATAAAGGAGACCATATTTCCTTCCGAATCAGCAACAGTCAAATAGGTGGTATTCCCTTTTTCAATATCTCCAGCAGGATATTCATCTGCAGCTTGGTGGAAATCTATTAATTTTCGTCTTTCAGCAGCGTATTCCTTTGAAATCAGGTAATCCACAGGAATTTGATTGAAAGCTGGGTCCGCATAATATTTTGCCCGGTCTTCGTATGCTAGCTTTTTTGCCTCAGTCAATACATGTAAATATTCAGCACTTCCAAAGCCCATGGATTTGATGTCAAATCCTTCCAAAATATTTAGCATTTGTAAGGCGGCGATTCCTTGCCCATTTGGAGGAAGCTCCCATACATCATAACCTCTGTAATTGGTGCTTACTGGTTCCACCCACTCAGATGTATGATTTTTTAGGTCCTCGTAGCTTAAGTAACCTCCATGTTCTTTCATAAAACGATCTATTGTCCTCGCTATCTCCCCTTCATAAAAGGCCTTTTTCCCTCCTTTGGCAATTAGATCATAAGTTCTTGCGAGATCAGGGTTTTTGAAAACATCCCCCTTTTTAGGGGTTGATACACCATTTGGCATATAGGTCTTCCTGAAACCCGGAAGGTCTTGCATTCGAGGCCAGTTATTATTCATCTGCCAGGCAATAACCTCTGATATAGGGAAGCCCTTGTTTCCGTAATCAATGGCAGGTTGGAGGATTTCCTGCATGGAAAGCTTTCCAAAGCGCTTGTGCATTTCAAACCAACCGTCCACAGTACCGGGAACAGAAATAGGAAGAGGCCCTAAGAAAGGGACATAGTTTAGCCCTTTTTCTTTAAATACTTCCATGGTCAAACTAGCTGGAGCTCTTCCACTTCCATTGAAGCCATAAAGTTTTTGAGTTTTGGCATCCCAGATGATGGCAAAAACATCCCCGCCAATTCCACAGGCATGAGGTTCTACCAAACCCAACATGGCATTGGCTGCAATAGCTGCGTCCATGGCAGTTCCTCCTTTTTTCAAAATATCCAAAGCAGCTTGTGTCGCTAAAGGCTGGCTGGTAGCAGCCATTCCATTTTGAGCGACGATTTCAGATCGAGTAGCAAAGTTCTTTCCTGTAACCCGATCTTGTCCTTTGGTTCCCAAACTGATCAGCAAGAAGCTAATCATCAAAGCAATATATTTCATATGATTTGTCGAATTTGATTCGATATTAAGTTGGAAGCTTAATTTGGGCAAGGCAAACTTGGTTGAATGGTGAATATCTCAGATTTGGGCTTGCTATACTTTGGAGAAATAAAGTAGAAATATTTAGAAATACGCCTTCGGCGAAATAATAGAAAAGATACTTTTAAGATAATTTCAAGATACGCTTGCGGCAAGATAGACCTTGAGACCATCCCGCATCAAAAGCTCCTTAGGAGCGAAAAATAAAATAGCCCCGCCTGAGGCGGACAGGCAGGGGTTTTAACCCCTGGATCATTGTACCTAACCTCAACCCAGCGCTAACCCGAGAACTCCTTTTGGAAAAGAGGTGTCATGCCAGCAAGGCAGGACAAGGTTCTGTTTAAATCGGATTGAAAATCCTACGATAGGGCCTCGGAATTGCAAATTCCGAGGAGCTAATACGCCTGTGGCGAAATAAACCTTGAAGACAGCCTGGATCAAAAGCTCTGAAAGAGCGTAATTTATTAGCCATGCCTGAGGCGCGCAGGCCCAGGTGCAACTCAGCGTATAAATAGAAAAGGTAACCAACCCGGCGCTGGCCCGAGAACTCCTTTTGAAAAAGAGGTGTCATGCCAGCTAGACGGAGAATGAAATACAGTAGAAATATATTGAAATACGCCTTCGGCGAAATAATAGAGAAGATACTGTTCAAGATAATTTTAAGATATGCCTTCGGTAAGATATACCTTGAGACCATCCCGCATCAAAAGCTCCTTAGGAGCGAAAAATAAAATAGCCAGGGGTTTTAACCCCTGGATCCTTGTACCTAACCTCAACCCAGCGCTGGCCCGAGAACTCCTTTTGAAAAAGAAGTTTCATGCCAGCAAGACAGGACAAGGCTCTGTTTAAATCGGATTGAAAATCCTTCGATAGGGCCTCGGAATTGCAAATTCCGAGGAACTAATGGGTACAAAAACAAAAAAGTCCCGAATCTCTTCGGGACTTTAAGCGGAATGGACGGGACTCGAACCCACGACCTTCCCGAGAATCGGGACAGGCATTCTAACCAGTTCGTTTATTGAGTATTAATAAATAAAAATAAGGTTTTAACTCTCTCAGGCTACAAAAACAAAAAGAGGCTGTCTCAAAAGTAGATAGTTTAATAGGCTAGCTGATTTCTCGGCTAGCCTTTCTTGTTTAACTCAAAATAGGTATTTTGAGGTGTGCAAAAACAAGACACGAATATAGTCTTTAAAGACTATTCTCCCAACCAGCTGATGCTTCTTCCTCCGAGTTTGGAAGAATTAATTCCAGCCCATCATCCAGCCCGAACCGTTAATTCGGTGATGGATCAGATCGATCTTTCCTCGGTGTATGCCTATTATTGGCAAAACGGTGCCAGCAGCTACCATCCCCGGATGCTGCTGAAGATTTTGGTTTATGGCTATCTTGAAAATTGCTTTTCGTCCCGTAAGCTGGAGAAGGCTACCCGGGAAAACATCGTGTACATGTGGCTTTCGGGGATGCAGCGTCCCGACCACCACACGATCAACCGCTTTCGTTCCGAACGGCTCAAGCCGGTGATCGGCGATATATTCTCCAAAGTGGTACTGCTGCTTCATCAAGAAGGCCTTCTGGATATCAAGGAGGTCTATACCGACGGTACCAAGATAGAGGCCAATGCCAACCGTTACACGTTTGTCTGGGGTAAGGCGATCAAAAAGAACAAGGAGCGGATCAGCAAACAGCTCCAGGAACTCTGGGAATACGCAGGTTCGGTAGCCGCCCGGGAGCTGGGAGCCGAAGAGCCCGACTTTATCAACCCCAGTCCGGAGAAAGTGTCTCAGACCGTGGACAAGATCAACCGGGCCCTGCAGGACAAGCCTGTGGACAAAAAAGTGAAGCAGAAACTAAACTACGCCAAAAAGCACTGGCCGGCCAAACTGGAAGAATATGACCAAAAAGAACAGATCCTGGCAGGACGCAACAGCTACTCCAAAACCGATCCCGATGCCACCTTCATGCGGATGAAGGAAGACCACATGAAAAACGGACAGCTCAAGCCCGCCTACAACCTTCAGCTCAGTACCCACGGACAGTTTGTGGTCAACTACTCCCTGCATCCCAATCCCACCGATACGCTGACCCTCAAACCTCATCTGGAAAAATACTGTCAGCTCTACGGTTTCTATCCCTCCAGCTACACAGCCGATGCGGGATACGGCAGTGAGGAAAACTACTGCTTCCTGGAGGAAAACCAGATCGAAGCCTTCGTCAAGTACAACTATTTCCACAAAGAACTTCAACAGGAATCCAAAGCAAAGAAAGTCTACGGACTACTCGACAACCTCCATTACGACCCGCAAAACGACCGCTACATCTGCCCCATGGGACAGCCCATGGAAAAGAGCGGGAAAAGCACCAGTAGAAACATCAACCGGATTCGTTCAACACTATCGCCACTATCAGGCTAAAAACTGTTCCGGCTGTCCACTCTCCGCAGCTTGCCATCCCGGGGAGGGAAACAAAGTCATCAAGGTCAACACAAGACTCCAGCAACAGAAAGCCAAAGCAAAGGAACGGCTAACCTCAGAGCGAGGTATTCAGAAAAGAAAGCAACGGGCCATCGATGTCGAACCGGTCTTCGGACACTTCAAATACAACAAGGGCAGAAGCCGTTTCATGCTCCGCGGTAGCGCAAAAGTGGCCGTTGAAACAGGCCTTCTGGCCATTGCCCACAACCTGGCCAAAAAGGCGGGATGAACAGCCTTAAATGTCCATTTTTTCATCCCAAAACAAAGACAAAAGCAAGTGGAGCACAGTATCCATCCATGACCCTAAAAAACAACTCATGTGAACCCCGGTCAAAAAAATAGAGGCCGAAAATCAAAAATCGGCCTCTATTGCGCAAAATCGAATATCTCTAAATGTGAAAACTATTTATGAGACAGCCTCTTAAGCGGAATGGACGGGACTCGAACCCGCGACCTTCCCGAGAATCGGGACAGGCATTCTAACCAGTTCGTTTATTGAGTATTAATAAATAAAAATTAGGTTCTAACTCTTTCTGGCTACAAAAACAAAAAAGCCTTAGAAAAATCTAAGGCTTTAAGCGGAATGGACGGGACTCGAACCCGCGACCTTCCCGAGAATCGGGACAGGCATTCTAACCAGTTCATTTATTGAGTATTAATAAATAAAAATTAGGTTTTAACTCTCTCAGGCTAGAAAAACAAAAAAGCCTTAGAAAAATCTAAGGCTTTAAGCGGAATGGACGGGACTCGAACCCGCGACCTTCCCGAGAATCGGGACAGGCATTCTAACCAGTTCGTTTATTAAGTATTAATAAATGAAAAAAACAGGTTCTAACTCTTTCTGGCTAGAAAAACAAAAAAGCCTTAGAAAAATCTAAGGCTTTAAGCGGAATGGACGGGACTCGAACCCGCGACCTTCCCGAGAATCGGGACAGGCATTCTAACCAGTTCGTTTATTGAGTATTAATAAATAAAAATTAGGTTCTAACTCTTTCTGGCTAGAAAAACAAAAAAGCCTTAGAAAAATCTAAGGCTTTAAGCGGAATGGACGGGACTCGAACCCGCGACCTTCCCGAGAATCGGGACAGGCATTCTAACCAGTTCATTTATTGAGCATTAATAAATAAAAATTAGGTTTTAACTCTCTCAGGCTACAAAAACAAAAAAGCCTTAGAAAAATCTAAGGCTTTAAGCGGAATGGACGGGACTCGAACCCGCGACCTTCCCGAGAATCGGGACAGGCATTCTAACCAGTTCATTTATTGAGCATTAATAAATAAAAATTAGGTTTTAACTCTCTCAGGCTACAAAAACAAAAAAGCCTTAGAAAAATCTAAGGCTTTAAGCGGAATGGACGGGACTCGAACCCGCGACCTCCTGCGTGACAGGCAGGCATTCTAACCAGCTGAACTACCACTCCGTTTTGTGTGCTTCTCGTTTGAAGTGATGCAAAGGTAGGTATTTCGACTTTTTCCGCAATACCTTACCATAAAATTTTTTTAACTTTGATTCTATCTCTTTCTAATTCAGGAGAATAATTTTCAATATTTTTGAATTTAGTCTATTTCCACGAAAGGGTTTGCCTCTGAAGGATATTCCTTATCTTTGTTCCATTCAAAAATCACCAAAATGGTATTAGAATTCGAAAAACCAATAGCTGATTTAGAGCAAAAACTTCAGGAAATGAAGGATTTGGCCAAAGGTAGAAATATCGATTTAAGTTCAGATATTGAGTCCCTGGAAGAAAAAATCCTCGCTTTGAAAAAAGAAACATTTCAGAATTTGACTAGATGGCAGCGGGTTCAGCTTTCCCGCCACGCAGACAGACCTTATGCATTGGATTACATTTATGAAATCACCAACGATTTCATCGAATTGCATGGAGACCGTTCTGTAAAAGACGATAAAGCAATGGTCGGTGGTCTTGGAGACATTGATGGCCGCACTGTCATGTTTATTGGTCAGCAAAAAGGTCGCAACACCAAACAGCGTCAGGAGAGAAACTTTGGGATGGCAAATCCTGAAGGTTACCGAAAGGCACTTCGCCTGATGAAAATGGCTGAAAAATTCGGTAAGCCGATAGTAACTCTGATTGATACTCCGGGTGCATTTCCAGGCTTGGAAGCTGAAGAAAGAGGCCAAGGTGAAGCTATTGCTAGAAATCTCAAAGAGATGTTTATGCTGAAAGTCCCTGTGATTTGTATTATCATTGGCGAAGGTGCTTCAGGAGGTGCGTTAGGGATTGCAATCGGAGACAGAGTTTACATGTTGGAAAACACTTGGTACTCTGTAATTTCTCCTGAGTCTTGTTCTTCAATTTTATGGAGGTCATGGGATTATAAAGAACAGGCAGCTGAAGCATTGAAGCTGACAGCAAAAGACATGAAAGGAAATGGATTGATTGATGATATCATTCCTGAGCCACTTGGAGGAGCACACAAAGACCTAAAGTGGATGTCTAAAACTATCAAAGAAACCATCACTTCTGCCTTGAAAGAATTGGATAAGATCAAGCCAGAAAAACGAATCGACCAACGCATCGACAAGTTCTGCTCGATGGGTGTGGTAGTAGAATAAAATTTCAATCCCGGACTCATCCAAGTCCGGGATTTCTTTTGAATCAATAAATGGAATTACACGTAGTCAATACCGGTTTTTTTAAATTGGATGGAGGGGCCATGTTTGGGGTAGTACCCAAAGTTCTTTGGTCACGAACCAACCAAGCAGATGAAAATAATCTATGCACCTGGGCCATGCGCTGCCTTTTGGCTGTAGATGGAGATCGTGTGGTGTTGATTGATAATGGAATAGGAGATAAGCAAGACGCAAAGTTTTTCTCTCATTATTACCTGCATGGAGATGATTCTTTGGAAAAATCTCTTCGAAAATTAGGAGTAGGCTTTCACCAGATTACCGATAATTTTCTGACCCATTTGCATTTTGACCACTGTGGAGGTGGAGTTAAGTATGGAAGTCATGGACAGTATGAAATGGCTTTTCCCAGAGCGAACTATTGGTCTAACCCAGATCATTGGAAATGGGCAACTGAGCCAAATCCAAGAGAAAAAGCATCTTTTTTAAAGGACAATATTGAACCAATGGAAGAACTGGGTCATCTGAAAATGGTGGACTTGAGTTCCAAAACTCTATTCCCTGGTTTTGACTTCATCACAGTTGATGGGCATACGGATAAGCAAATGCTTCCAAAAATCCAGTATAAAGGAAAAATATTGGTTTTCGTTGCAGATTTACTTCCTTCTGTAGGCCATATTCCTATTCCTTATGTGATGGGATATGATACCAGGCCTTTGTTGACCATGGATGAAAAAGCCAAATTTCTGGAAGAAGCGGCAAGAGAAGAATACATTCTGTTTTTTGAACATGATCCTGTCAATGAATGTTGCACCGTTAAAATGACCGAAAAAGGTGTTCGGGTAGACCAAACATTCAAACTTGATGAAATCTGAATTGAAAATAGGAGTGGCCCTCTCAGGCGGAGGAGTTCGGGGTATTTCACACCTTGGAGTTTTAAAGGGGCTGAATGAAGCCGGGATTTACCCTACGCAAATCAGTGGAACTTCTGCAGGTGCAATCGCTGGTGCTATGTATTGTCAAGGTTATCAGCCGGAAGAAGTTTTAAAAATCATTGTAGAGACTAACTATTTCAAATTTTTAAGACCTGCCATTTCGTGGACTGGGATCCTCAAAATGAGCAGTATCGAAAGCCTTTTCAAAATCTACATGGCTCATAATGATTTTGGACAGTTGAAAATTCCTTTAACTGTGGCTGCAACAGATATCAAAAGAGGAAAAGCGGTCTATTTTTCAGAAGGAGAATTGATTCGTCCGGTAATGGCTTCTAGTTGTATCCCGGGGATGTTTGAACCCATTGAAATCGAAAATAAGTACCTGGTCGATGGAGGAGTGCTGAATAATTTGCCAGTTGAGCCCTTGGACGGAATCTGTGATTTTGTCATCGGCGTAAATTGCAATCACTTGCCTGAGGAAAGCAACATAACCAATATGAAAAAGCTGATCGAGCGATCAGTTATCATGGCGATGAATTACAATGTTTATAGCCGAAAGGCTAAATGCGATTATTTCATAGAGGCTCCTGGATTAGGCAAATTTGGTGTTTTTGATATCAAAAAAGCTTCCCAATTATTTCAGGCGGGTTATACCCAAACCATGAAATATATTGAAGAGAATCCATCTATCTTAGAATTGAGTAAACCCAATAAATCCACCCTCAGCGCATGATGAAGTTTCTATCCCGGATTGTTTTCTGGATTACCGGTTGGTCATTGAATACCAATTGGCCGGAAGGAGTAAAAAAGGCAGTTTTAATTGCTATTCCCCACACTTCGAATTGGGATTTATTATATGCCAGAGCAGCTTTTTTCCTGATGGATATTCCTGTGAAATTTACCATTAAAAAAGAAGTAATGGTTGGACCATTGGGTTGGTTTATCAAAGCTTTAGGAGGTATAGCCATTGATAGAAAGCGAATTCCAGGAGGAAGAAAACAAACTTACACTGAGGCTATGATTTCCATGCTCAAAGAATCAGAGGAATTGGTGATCATGGTTACTCCTGAAGGCACTCGAAGTGCAGTAAAGAAGTGGAAAACCGGCTTTTACCATATCGCGCTGGGAGCTGATGTTCCAATTGTTGTGGGCTATCTGGATTATAAGAAAAAAGAAGCAGGTATAGGACCATGGATACAGCCCAATGGAGAAATGGATACTCAGATTGAAGAATTAATGGCTTTTGGAAGAACAGTGACTCCAAAACATCCTGAGAAGGGGATTCAGTAAGAATAAGTTTAACTTTTTATAAGATTTTTTTAGTCGTTTTGCCTAAAAACTCTTCATATATTTTCTCCTGATTAACATTACTCATTCGAAATATTATGAAGCCTATCTTTCTATTAGTTTTTACCGCTTTTATATTTTCTTGTAATACTAAAAAAACCAAATCAAATGAAATATCAGATTCTTTTGAAATAACACTTGACACCTTGATTTTTGAATCTAATGATCAATTTCTTTATCTAGAAGAGGGGTTGAAAAGGTCTTGTTTGACGCCTGATAAAACTTTTTTATTTAATTATAATTGGAGAGACCATGCAATAGAAAAAATTGATTTAGAAAGTTTAAAGCTTGACTCTCGGATCAATTTAGAAGAGGAAGGGCCAAACGGGATTTCTAAATATATCACAAATTTCAAAGTAGAAACAAGCGGAGTAATTCTCATTTGGGGCAGTAGGTTTCATTTCGAACTAGATACCAAGTGGGATAAAACGACAGATTTTAAACTTGATGTATTGATCGAAAATAAACTTGGCAAGAGTTTGTTTCCAGTTTCTATTTTTTCAGATAAATATAACGAAGATCGTTTGGTGGGTTTTTATTATGATATTAAAGAATTCACTCCTCTACTTATAGATTTTGATTTGAAAAATCAAGGCTTGAAAATAGTAGATCTTCCTGAAATCGATGACATGAAAAAATATGTGGTCGAATTATACTCGAATGGATTAATTGGAGGAACTTATGGATTGGAGTTTTACTCTATGATGCAGAATAATAAAGTGATAATTAATTCAAATGTGTTGAATGAAGTTGTGGTTTATGATCTGAATTCGGGAGAATTAAATGTGAAAAAGTGGGATTCCCAGTTAATAGGATCTCGAAGAAAATATATCCCTCCGAAACAAGCAGATTATTTCTCTGATGAACTAGTACACCTTGTAAGGAAATCAGAGGAGGATATAACCTATGGTCCAATGTTTTGGGATGGTACAAATCAAAATTTCTTTAGATTTTCCTATAAAGGTCATTTTACTGAAGAAAAAAATGAAAATGGTTTTTTTATAAAAAATAATGTTGATGTTTTTCTAACCCGATTTGATGAGCAGCTCAATATTGTTAAAGAGTCTGAGATTCCCGAGCTTAATTCTAATTTAAACCTTCATTTCGAAAAAAATGGAGAAATATGGATTTTTGAAAACATCAATGATGAATTAGCATTTGTAAGGATGAAATGGTCTTAAAAAATTTAAGAAAAACCTAAACAACTTGAATTAACAAGCCCATATAATCTTTCAAAATCCTAAACTCGGCATCATCTACTTTGCCGTCTTCCCAGATCTTATCGATAAGCTCTTTAAGACCATTAAATTTAGACTTCAAATTCTCATCGTCTTGGTTTTCTAAAAACTGTTTTAGCTTGTAGACTTCCTGATCGTTAATGTCTCCCGAGGAAAGGATTCCCTTTAGTAATCCTTTGATAAATAGTTTGTTGGAATCTTCAACCCGTTGTTTGGATCCGATTTTCTCCAAAAATTTATTAAGAATATCCTCAATCTCTTCCAACTCCTCCTTATTCACGGAACCTGAGTCAACAATGGGTTTAATCTTAGAATATAAACCATTGAAAGGTTCATGTTCGCATAAAGACTCATTGTCTGCACACCAATTTTTCAAGGTTTCATATTCATTTCTGGTTACAACTCCGTCCAGAGAAACCCCATAAATCATTCCCGCAAGCTCTGTCGCAGCGTTTTTCCATTCAGTACTTTTCGCTTTTTCCATTCCTGTCTTTATTTGAAAAAAAATATACAATTTATCTCCTGCATTTTTATACCCTGTACAGGGTATTTTTCTGATTATGAAAGAATTGAAGTGTTTTTTATGAATTATCAAATATCCTCTTCTAGAACCTTGATAACTGTCTAAATGGCTGGAAAGCGAATTTCTTTAGGGCTGAAAACTGTTTAAAATTTACTAGTTGTTATGAATTTAACATTTAATAAAAAGCTATTAGTAGAAATAAAATCCTGTTTTTTCTATCTTTTGCCAAATTCATTTTTCACTTAAAATTTCCAATATGAGGTACTTATTTCTATTTGCTATTATTCCTTTTTTGTTTTCCTGCGGCAAAACAGATGATAAGGGGGGATTTTCAGGCGAGATTAAATTATCCATAGACACTGTGATGGTAGATGCCGGAGAGGAATTTCTTTCTCTCAATTACGATCTTAATTTTTCCTCACTTTCTCCGGATAAAAGTTATTTGATCAATTTTAATCCGGAAAGTCAAGTGGCAGAAAGAATTGATTTGAATGAATTGAAACTTGTGAGAAAGATTCAGTATGAAGCGGAGGGACCAGACGGAATAGGATCTCGAACTGCTAGTTTTTCTATTTTGCCAAATGAAAATTTGCTGTTCAAAAACTACATGGTTTACAAAGTTCATGATCAGAAAGGAAAATTGGTTGAGAACTTGGAGCTAGAAAAAATCGCTTCTGATATTTTGGGAGAGACTAATTACTATCCCCTGCAAGTTTTCAGAATCAAGGACAATCCTACCAGAGTTTTTGTACTAACGCTTCACTGGGAAAATTACAGTTATTCTCTGATCGACTTTAATTTAAGCGAAAGAACATATAAAGAAATCCCGCTGCCTATTTTCGATAAAGGGAGGGATTATAGATTGGAAATCCTTTACAATGGAAATCCTGCAGGAGGCTATGGACCAAGTGTTTATTCCTCACTTGAAAATAATAGGATTTACATGACCATGAATGCATTCAATGAGGTTCATGTATTTGACTTGGAAAAAGATAGTCTTTATTCAAAAACTTGGGATAGTCCTCTTTTGGGGAGTAAAAGTACTTACAAACCTCCAAAGGAAGTGGAAATGACAAGCGGCGAACTCAAAGAAATTACACGGAAAGCTCAGGAAGATATTTCCTATAAGCATTTGATTTGGGACGATCGCAAAAATGTGTTTTATAGGTTTTCTGAGAAAAAGAAATTCAGCGAGGAAATAAATGAATATGATGAGTATACTGTAACAGGTTCTACCCTTTATTTAAGTGTCTTTGATCAAGATTTGAATCTTTTGATAGAGTCCGAAATTCCGGAACTCACATCTTTATCCTCAAGGTATTTTGTGAAAGACGGAGCTATTTGGATGTATTCCAATATTGATGATGAATTGGCTTTCACTAGGATAAATTTTGTGGATTGAGTGATTGTTGATAGCCATCTATTAAATTTATTCTGTTAAACCTCAGCTCGAATTGGACTGTCAAAAACACTTATTTTCTATTGATTCTGAGATTTCCTATCTCAACAATGCATATCGGGGGCCTTTACTCAAGGCTTCTGAAAATGCTGCATTGACGGATTTGGGCAAAATGAGGAATCCTCAGGAATTGCAGCCTTCGGATTTTTTCACAGAAACCGAAGAGGTGAGGGGGCTATTTGCGCAATTAATTTCAGCCCAATCCGATGAAATTGCCATTATCCCAAGTACCTCCTATGGATTTGCAAGTGCCTTGTCTAACTGGACTGACCAGAAGGGCAAAAAAGCCATTACGGTGAAGGATGAATTTCCGAGTGGATATTTTGCTGTTAAACGCTGGGCGGAAGAACAAGAAGCTAGCCTTGAAGTGATTGGGGAAGATGCTGAGCTGTCTTGGAATAATAAAATTCTAGCTGCTATCGATGAGCATACTGCCTTGGTTTTGATTTCCAGCGTTCACTGGATGAATGGCTACATTTTTGACCTGGAGGCTATCGGAGCAAAATGCCAAAAAGTAGGGGCATGCTTTATAGTGGATGGCACTCAATCGGTAGGGGCAAAGCCTATAGACGTGAAGGCATGTAAAATCGATGCCTTGATTTGTGCTACCTATAAATGGCTATTAGGTCCTTATTCTTTGGGCCTAGCATATTTTGGTGAAAAATTTGAAGGTGGTAAGCCCTTGGAAGAGTCTTGGATGAACAGGACAAATTCCAGGAATTTCTCCGATTTGACGAATTATAGGCAGGAATTCTTACCCAAAGCTCACAAATTTGATGTAGGAGAAAGCAGTCATTTCATCTTGATGCCGATTCTAAAAAAATCATTGGAACAAATTCTCCAATGGAGCACAGAAGAAATTCAGCATTATACTTCAGATTTAAAAAAGTACTTATTTGAAATTTTAGAACTGGACCTTTTCCATTCTCAATCAAGTTCCAATCACCTATTTGCTTTGCCTTTAAAATCTGGTTTAAATCCACAGGCTCTTAAATCTGACTTGGAAAACGAAAAGGTTTTTGTCTCTGTCAGAGGACAATCCCTCAGGGTTTCTCTTCATCTCTATAATGACCAAAATGATATAAAAAGGCTGGTTTCTGTTTTGGAAAAAAGCTGATTTTTGACTTAGTTAAGGTAATTACGTGGCTACTTGTGTAGCATTTTGCACATTCAAAGCGTTAAGTTTTAAATGAGAGAGACCATGCTTAAAAGATATATACCCTTTGTCTTAGTTTTTATCTTGTTTTTTTCCTGTTCTGAAAAAAACGATTCAACTGCATTTCAGATTGATCAACTGCTTAGATCTGCAACCTGGAGAATAGCCGATTATTCTGAGGATGGAACTGATCAGACCAGTCAATTTAGCGGGGGAACTTTGAATTTTATTTCTGGTTCAGAAATTCAGACCCGAATCAACGGTGGTGTGGAAAATGGAATCTGGACTTTGAGTATTGATCCTGCTGATCCCAATCAAAACACGGTCAATATTGCCTTCTTTTTTAATTCAGGTTCAACATTTTCAAAAATTAATAGGGATTGGACAGTGGTGAGTTATTCCAATACAAGGATCGACATGATTTATAATCGACCTTCCGATCAGGCTGTGTTTGACTTGGTATTGCAGAAGAATTGATTATTTGAGGGTATATTTTTATAGTTAGTATAAAATATACTAAGAAAAAAAATTAAAAATATTTTGATAGTTTTCTCAAGTTTTTCTAGATTTATTTTTGTAATAAATATACTAGAATAAAAATTTGAAAAAATTACTAAAAGAAATTGCCCTCGTTCGCTCAGGTGTATTTCTTAAGTCACACGAGCCTGCAGTTGTGAATTATCTACAAACCAAGGATTTTGACATTGATGGGAAATTGAAAAATAAGCTGTATCCCAGCGTGAGCAAATCTCAGGTTTCAGAAAATCATTTTTTAAAATCAGGAGAAATATTGTTTGCAGCTAAAGGGTGGAAAAATTTTGCGGCAATTTGTGACAACAATATGCTTCCAGCCGTAGCTTCCACTTCGTTTCTAGTTATTTCTCTTTCAGTGGATTATATTAGCCCTAGATTTTTGGTTTGGTGGTTGAATTCAGAAAGGATTCAAGAGTTTTTGAAAAGTGTTGCCAAAGGAACTGCTATTCCATCTATTACTAAATCTCAACTAGAAAATATTGAGGTGATTGCTTTTCCGATGGATATACAGGAAAAGTTAATTCGGCTTTCTGAGTTAAGAATCCGAAAAAAGAATTTGATCCTCGATATTGAAAAGCTTAATGAATTTAAACTTGAGTTGAATCTCAATAAAATCATTCAAAACTATGAGTAAGAAAATTACCCAAAAAGATATAAACGATGCAGTCTGGAGAGCCTGTGATACCTTTCGGGGTAGTATAGATCCCAGTGTATATAAGGATTATGTGTTGACAATGCTTTTTGTCAAATATCTCAGTGATGTTCATGATGATAAGCAGGAAGAGTATCTCAAAAAGTACAATGGAGATCAAGAACGAGCTAAGCGTGCCATGCAATACGAGCGCTTTATTGTACCCGAGCACAGCCATTTCAAATACCTATACGAAAATAGGAATGCAGTCAATATCGGTGAATTGATCGATATCGCCCTAGTAGATTTGGAAGAGGCGAATCGGGAAAAGCTCTATAGTGAAGATGGTGCAGGGATTTTTAAAAATATCAGCTTCAACAGTAGTGTGCTCGGGGAGCCCAAAGACAAAAATACTAGACTAAAAAATCTTCTTTTGGACTTTAATCGGCCTGAACTAGATCTCCGCCCATCACATCTGGCTGGAGTGGATATTATTGGAGGGGCATACGAATACCTGATTTCCAACTTTGCCTCAGATGCGGGTAAAAAGGCGGGAGAGTTCTTCACCCCAAGTGAAGTATCTACACTTTTGGCAAAGCTCACCAAATCTGCACAGGGTTCGCGTATCTGTGATCCTACTTGTGGTTCGGGTTCTTTGCTGATCAAAGCAGGACAGGAGGTGGGTTCGCCCAACTTTTCCCTCTATGGACAGGAAGCCAACGGCAGTACATGGGCCTTGGCGGTGATGAATATGTTTTTGCATGGCTTTGACAATGCCAAAATCCGCTGGGGAGACACAATCCGAAACCCGAAGTTAAAAGAGGGCGATGCCTTGATGAAGTTTGATACAGTGGTAGCCAATCCTCCCTTTTCCTTGGATAAATGGGGAAAGGTAGAAGATAAAGACGGAGAGAAAACCACCATCACATGGGACCCTGAAACGGACCGATACAATCGCTTCTGGCGTGGAATTCCCCCCAAAAGTAAAGGGGACTGGGCTTTTATCTCGCACATGATTGAGACTACATATGAAGGTAAAGGTAAAGTCGGAGTAGTGGTGCCCCATGGTGTACTTTTCAGGGGGAGCTCCGAAGGTAAAATCCGTCAAAAAACCATTGAAGAAAACCTGCTCGAAGCGGTAATCGGCCTACCGGCAAACCTCTTTTTTGGCACAGGTATTCCGGCTGCGATTCTGGTTTTTAACAAGGGGAAAGGTTTCCATTCCGAAGTGCTCTTTATTGACGCTTCTCAGCACTACGAAGCTGCCAAAAATCAAAACAAACTCCGTGTATCGGATATCAACCACATCGTGGATACCTACCGGGATTTTCAATCAGGCAAATTTCAACCCGGCGTGGTGGAGGAGAAGTATAGCTATGTGGCCACGTTTGAGGAGATCAAGGAAAATGACTTCAACCTGAATATTCCCCGCTATGTGGACACCTTTGAAGAGGAACCTGAAGTGGATATCGCGGCGGTGCAAAAGGAGATTGATAAATTGGAAGGTGAACTGAAGGAAGTACAGGCAGAAATGGATCGATATCTCAAAGAACTAATGGGCTAAACATGGAAAGCAGCATCCTAATCTATCAGACGGAAGATGGTAAAACCAAAATCGAAACCCGCCTTGAAAATGAGACGGTATGGTTAACCATTGATCAGATGGCGGAACTTTTTCAAAAGTCTCGATCCACCATCAATGAGCACATCCTGAATATTTATTCAGAGGGAGAGCTGGATGAGGATGCCTCGAGGAGAAAAATCGGAATTTCCGATTTTTCTACCAAGCCTACCAATTTTTATAATTTGGATGTCATCATCTCTGTCGGCTATCGGGTGAAGAGCCTTCAGGGTACCAAGTTCCGGCAGTGGGCTACTGCACGCTTAAGAGAATACCTGATCAAAGGTTTTACGCTCAATGATGAGTTACTCAAGGAGGCCGGAGGAGGAAATTATTTCGATGAGCTTCTGGCTCGTATCCGTGACATACGGAGTAGCGAAAAAGTCTTCTGGAGAAAGGTTCTGGATATCTATGCCACCAGCATTGATTATGACCCAAAATGTGAGCTTTCGGTGCTGTTTTTTCAGACTGTTCAAAACAAAATGCATTGGGCCGCTCACGGCCATACAGCTGCTGAACTGATCTATAAGCGGATCGATGCCTCCAAGCCTAATCTAGGCTTGACCAACTTCAAAGGTGCTAAGCCTACCAAACAGGAGCTGGAAATCGCCAAGAATTACCTGAATGCTGAGGAACTGAATATGCTCAATAGAATGGTGACGGCTTATTTGGAATTGGCGGAGCTTCAGGCACTCAATCGCAAGCCGATGTACATGAAAGACTGGATCAGCCGATTGGATGATTTTCTCCGAATGACAGGCAATGAAATCCTTGATCATGCTGGAAAGATCAGTCATCAGCAGATGCTTGACAAAGCCCGACAGGAATACGAAAAATACAAGACTCAGACTTCTTCTGAGTTGAGTGAAGCTGAAAAGCATTTTGTGGATTACCTGGAAAAGGAAACCCAAAAGTTGCCTAAACCCAAAAAGAATTAATCCAATGAGCCTATTCCATCGCCAACGTTTACTTTCTGGCATCCGGGAAACGCATCAGGTTCCGGTTCAATCCGATTGGGCTTATGCTATTCGGAAGCAAGCCAGGTTGATCTTGTTACCCTTATTTAGGGAAGTAGTTGTTTGTTGGAAGGAGGAGAAAAATGGAAAAAGACCTTACCTCACGGAACTTTCAGAGGAGCTTTATCTCGGTTTTCAAAAAGTGGGTCAAATGTCAGATAGAATTTTTCCTCTTGCGAAAGAAAAAGTATCTGGATTTATTCAATCTCTTTCATATTCAGAAAAATCAGTATTGAAGTTCTATTTCTTGAGCGAGGATCTATCCATTGAATTGCTTTCCCAGCAAATAATTGAACCAATCACGGATGATCCTATTTCGCTTGATAAGATAGATAAGGATGTAGGCAAACAATTGAAAGCTCAATTCAAGGATTTTTCGGATGTGTATCTGGAATCACACCTACTCCATGAGCTTCGAGAAATCGAAAACATCCTCTCCAACTCAGACTTGGAAATCGGGCTGGATACCGAAGCTATTATCCGCATCAATGAAGCATTTTCAGATTATCTGGATATCCCTTATGGTGAGATTTCCCTCATTCAAAAACCAATTGATGAGTGGGAGCATTGGGAAAAAGTCGCTGCAGAAGAGCCTGAAACAGTCGGCAAGCGTATCCACACTGAACGGGGATTGGAATGGATGGAGTGCTGGCTGCTGCCTAATGGCCGAATTCGGGTTAAAGGAGATTTTCTGGATGAACCCGATCGGGATAAGGCGGCGATGGTAGCGATTCCCACAGAGCTGAGACGAGTTATCCGCCAAGTGCATGATCAGCTCAAAGAAACCTATCAACTGCTGGATAATCAGATCCATTACACCTTTTTCACGCAACGGGAATCCTTGGAAAATATCCTCCCACGTGAAGGGATCGACTTCTTTATAAATCAGATCGAGGCGCATGGGGCAGACGACTTCGCCGGACATATTAATGTTTCGATCCGACGCTATCAGCATAAAGTGCTTCAGGAATGGGGAACACAGATCTCGGTTCATTTGGACCTTCGCCATTGGCTGGATGAAGATGAGACTGACGAGTATAAAGTTTGGGTGCTGTCCATAGGGCAAGAGGAGATGCCGCTTGAGACTACCTTTTCCGATGAGAAGATCGAGTCCATCGTCCAAGCCATCCTTGCGGAAATCCAACTATCCTACCAATTAGACTACGAAAACGAATGACAGATACCAAAGTAAAAAAATCAGGATTGGAGTTCGAAGTTCCGGAGGGGTGGGACAAAAAAGGCTTGCAAGAGTTATGTTTAAAGCCTATTGTGTATGGTATAGTTCAAGCTGGACCTAATGTATCTGAAGGTGTTCCTTACCTAAGAAGTACAGATGTTGGAGGAGAAATTAACATCGACGGACTTATGAAAACATCTTTCATCATTGCCAAAAAATATAGTAGATCTGTTGTAAAGCCAGGTGACATTGTTTTCTCATTGAGGGGAAATATTGGAGAAACTAGTATAGTACCAAATGATTTAAAGGAGGCTAATTTAACTCAGGGGACTGCACGGATCTCCTGTAATCCTTATCTAATAAATTCTCATTTTTTGAAGTATTCATTATCAAACAGTGAGGTTCACAGGAGTATCATTAGGCTTGCAAAGGGAAGTACTTTTCAGGAAATTTCACTTAATGAACTCAGGAAAATTAAGGTTCCATTGCCACCTCTCCCCGAGCAGCGAGCTATCGCCCAAGTGCTGGGGAAGATGGATGAGGCCATTCAGACCACCGAGCGCCTGATTGCCCAAAAAGAACTCCGCAAAAAATGGCTGATGCAGAATTTACTGACGGGGAAAATGAGGTTGAAGGGATTTAGTGGGGAGTGGAGGGAAGTCCATTTGGGAGAGTTTTTTTCTGAAAGAAATGAGACAAGGCATATTGAATTGACTTTGCTTTCAATCGGGCAAAGTGGCATTTATCCTCAAGATGAAAGTATTAAAAAGGATACGTCCAACGCGGATAAGTCAAAATACAAAAGGATTTGTCCAGGAGATATCGGTTACAATACCATGAGGATGTGGCAAGGAAGAAGTGCTCTATCCGATTTAGAGGGAATTGTAAGTCCTGCTTATACGGTGATTTCACCCAAAGAAAATGCCGATTCGCAGTTTTTTGCCTATTTATTCAAGACTCCCAAACTGACCCATCTCTTTTGGAGAAATTCCCAAGGCTTAGTTGATGATACGTTGAATTGTAAGTTCAAGGACTTTAGTATCGTAAAGGTGGTTTTGCCTCAAACAAGAGAAGAACAAACTACCATCGCCCGAGTGCTTCAGATTGCCGATCAGGAAATCAGTTTGCTCAAGTCCAAAGCGGATAAGCTTCGGAAACA
The DNA here is from genome assembly GCF_019443765.1 of Algoriphagus sp. NBT04N3. Lineage (NCBI taxonomy): Bacteria > Pseudomonadati > Bacteroidota > Cytophagia > Cytophagales > Cyclobacteriaceae > Algoriphagus > Algoriphagus sp. NBT04N3. The sequence continues at coordinate 2,255,102 of NZ_CP048415.1, read as the reverse complement.
GAAAAAAGGAATGATGCAGGTGCTGCTGACGGGGAAGGTGAGACTAAAATTAAACTAGAATTTTATGCAACTAAATTATTTTCCTATACGCTTTGATTTTGAAAGGTATCAGATAAATACCCTGCCCTATACTCAGGAAAGACTTGCTGAGTTGCGGGAAAAGCACAATTCAACCCATTCCTTTTTTAAAAACGGAGACACAATCCATATATCTAACAAGGATGGTGATGAAAGCCTAGTTTTAGGAAAACTAGCCGAACGAAATACATTTGGTGATAATGAAGTTACTGCCTCTCTAATAAAGCATATATTTTTCAGGACTTTCAAAGACCGATTTCCACAATACACTCCAGTAGATTTTTATCCTTTCCGATTCTTTTCCGGGAAGGACGATATTATTAAGAATGCATTACCTGAAAAATTAAAGGATAAAGTTGCCTATAAAAAGTTAATTGAAGTTCAGTTGCGTTTGACTGAAATCAATGGAGTTAAGCGTTTCGGCTTCTTAATAAATATACGCAGAAACTGGATTTTCAATATCAGTTGTGCAGAACTACATGCTGAGGGGTTTGACCTGATGGGACTAGATGTTTTGCATAGTGAAACCCTTCCTGGATTGACCAACATACTTGCCCCGAATGAAGAATTCGTTGGCATATTAAAAGAGATAAAAGGCAATAAAGCCAGTGTAGAAACCAACGAAGGACTGAAGGATTTTGAATTGAACGAGCTGTTTATCAGGAAAACAAAGTTCAACATCGGTAATTATCTCACCTATGCCACATCGCAACAAAAAAGTAATGAAATTCTGAGTATCATTGAAAGCAAACGGTCAGACATCTACAATCCTAAAAGCTTGTATGCTGAAATAACCAAAATTGCAGAGCATCTATTTATTGATAACGGACAGCCCGTTTTATTTCAAAACAAGGATAGTTTTTGCTTCACAGTAGATAACAAACCTTTAGCCGCTTCTAATACTATACATCTAAAGACACCCACTTTTATATTTGACCATGCGGTAACCAAAACAAACAATTTCAATCCAGATACAGGGCTAACCAATTTTGGTCCTTATGATAGCATTACTTTCGATATAAAGACACCAAACATACTTTGTATTTGCAACAAAAGTAACCGTGGCGTTTTTACCAACTTTCTTTCCAGTTTAAAAGATGGACTTCCGCAGTCCAGACTTTTTCAAAAAGGTTTACAAAGAAAATATGACCTGCAGGATGTGTTATACAACATTAGGGAAATTCAGGAATTTACGGTTGAAGAATATCTTAATGCTATAAGAAGCGAAGATGAAAATAAACCACATTTAGCAATCATAGAAATTCCGGCAGCATTTAAACGATATGATGATAGAAATAATCCATACTATGCTATCAAAGCAAAATTGCTTTCCCTTGAAATTCCGGTACAGTATGTTACGTCAGAAATCATCAAGAGTCATAATGAGTTTATCTTAAATTCATTGGCATTACAGATTTATGCCAAAATGGGTGGGATTCCATGGGTTTTGCCTTCACAGCGTTCCGTTGATCGTGAAATAGTAATTGGCATAGGTCATAGCTGGCTTAGAAAAAATCAGTATGCTCGTGCTGAACAAAACAGAGTTGTTGGTATAACAACTTTTCTTTCAAGTGATGGACAATATCTTTTGGCTGATAAGGTAAAGGATGTAGCATTTGAGAATTATTTTACTGAATTACAGAGAAGCTTAAAAAATTCTATTCAAAGACTTTCAAACGAACAGGGCTGGTCTGAAGGTGAAACAGTTCGGCTGATTTTCCACATTTTCAAACCTATTAAAAACACAGAGTTTGATGTTGTAAGTCAGCTAGTAAGAGAAATCAGTCAATACAAAATAAAATTTGCGTTTGTAACCATTAGCCAACAGCATCCCAATATGCTGTTTGACATCAATCAGAAGGGAGTGCAGAAGTTTGGGAACACTATTGGCGCTTTCATTCCAAACAGGGCCAGTAATATTTTCTTAGATTCTGAAACCTGTATTGTTCAAATGTTAGGCCCAAATGAATTGAAAACAGCTAAACAAGGAATGAGTAAACCTATTCAAATTAAAATAAGAACTCCACAAGGTAATTATGACAACAATGGATTGAATGATTTGATCTTTCATGATTTAAGCTACATCACTCAACAAATATTCTCATTCACTTATTTGTCATGGAGAAGCTTCTTACCAGGTGAAGAACCTGCCACAATGAAATATTCAAATCTTATTTCTCGCTTACTTGGAAAAATGAGAAGTGTACCAGGTTGGGATGCTGATAAATTAAACTATGGATTAAAAAGAAAGAAATGGTTTCTATAGAAAATAAAATTACTTATCTAAACAGGATTGGCGATAGCCCTAAGTTATCAGCATTTAACCAGTTGCTGTCAGGTAAAACTATTGCTCAACCAATTAGTAACGATTTTAGTGAAACCGATGAAATCTACTTTGGAATTATCTCAGCTATTCAGTCCAACGACAAGTCAGCTTTTGAAAAACATTATAGTAAAAAGAGTAAAAGTAATCCAAGCAAAGAATCTCCAACCCCATTTGTAAATGATGATTTTTTTGTTTTCTCCATTATTTTGGGTGTTACAAAGTTTAATCTTGACAAAGCTTGGATTAAAAACATCGTTTCGATTAGGAGCAAAAATCCAATCACAACCACATTAGATAATCTTTTAGAAGAGAACTATTACAGCACTAGCAACCTGCAGGAAATAGTATTGATGTTTTTGCAGAATATCAATTCAAGCCTGATTACGAATGATTTTCTTAATTCCACTTTCATAAGGATAAACGCAAATACAGCATTGCTCGATAGTAAAAGTGATTTTCAAATCTTGTGTGCAATCTACGCCTACAATTCAATCATACTGCTCAAAGAAGCACCGGATGGAAGCGAAATACAAATGCTCAAATCTTTTGACTCAAGATTTGTGAAAAGCATGAAAATTTTATCGTGGATACTGCAATTGGTTTTCCTTATTGTAATTTTTTATCTACTGCTACAACTACCTGTTTATTCTCCAGAAACCATTGAGTTGATTGATGATTACGGTTATCTATTTACAGTTCTGGGAGCCTTAGGATTTACGTTTTTCGGTAATCAATTGAGCTTCATTCGGAGGAAAACTCATGAAATGACCATGAGATTATTTGGATATCCGAGGGGATTAATGAGAAAAAATAAAGAGAGCAAATGACAATAGAAGAACTAAAAAATCTGAAGGAAAGTGAAGATAAGGTTGAGTTTAAAGCTGCCGTAAAGAACTTTTCTTTTGCAGGAGGCGAACGCCGAGATCAGGAAGATCGAAGAAGGTGTTACTTGGGATATATCGTTGCCTTTGCCAATGAAGGCGGAGGGACTTTGGTGTTGGGAATGGGGGATAAATTGCCTCATGCGGTGGTGGGGACTGATTTTGCTTTGGGAGGATTGGGGAAGTTGGAAGATGAAGTTTTTACCAGGCACGGAATCCGCATCCAGACGGAAGAGATTTTTGAAGGTGCACTTCGGGTTTTAGTGACTCACATACCTTCCAGGCCAATTGGCAAAATGTTGAAATTTGAAGGAGTGCCTTTGATGAGGGTAGGAGAAAGCCTTCGGAATATGAGTGATGAGGAAATGTTTGCCATTCTTTCCGAGCAGGAGCCTGATTTTTCGGCAAAGATTTGTGAGGGCATAGAGATATCCGACCTCGATGAGTTTGCCATCAAGGCCATGAAGGAGAGTTATTCGATCAAGCAAAAAAATCCGGGATTTGCCCAATTGAGTACTGAGCAAGTCTTAAGCGATTTAAGGCTGTTAGATAATGGAAAGCTAAACTATGCAGCGCTTATACTTCTGGGAAAGAAGGAGGTTATTCGCAAAAAATTACCGCAATGCAAGACAATTTGGGAGTTTCGTGCAACGGAATCACAGATTCACCATGATGCCAGAGAAGTGATTGATGAACCGCTTTTTTTGGCTATTTCTCAGATTTGGAAACTGATCAATCAGCCTGCATTGAACAAAAAATACCCAATACAGGTAGGGGCCTATATTTTTGATTTGTTTGATTTCAATGAAGCTGTCATTCGAGAGGCTGTGCTCAACGCTGAAGCACATCGGGATTACAGTATTACCAGTGAAGTGGTGATCAAGCAGTACCCTTCCAAAATTGTGATTACAAATCCGGGAGGATTTCCAAAAGGGGTGACTATAGAGAATCTGCTGACGGTGAGTAGTACTCCCCGAAGCAGGTTGATGACTGAGATTCTGGAAAAGACGGGATTGGTCGAACGCAGTGGACAGGGAGTGGATAAAATATTCTCTATTACCTTATCCGAAGGTAAGGCTGAACCGGATTATTCTGATTCCAATATGTACCAAGTGTCATTAACCCTTAGAGCCGAGATTATCGATAAGGCCTTTCATATTTTTATCAGCCAATATCAAGCTAGTGATAAAGAACCCAAATTGGGGGTAGAGCAGATAATTACACTGATTAAGATCAGAAATGGGATTTCTCAGAATCTGAAAATGCCCATTGTAGCACAACTTGAGAAAATTGGACTGGTCGAAAAATTACCAGGGCATACGCTTCGATATACCCTTTCTGAAGACTATGAACAATTAGTAAGTGACGGTCTGAAAATAGGCAAGAGGTATATTGTACAGGAACTTGAGAGAATACTCCTCGAGCTCCAAGGCAATGCACTTAAAGTTGGGGCTTTGGAGGCGAGTATGGAGGATTTCATGAAAAGAAGTCAGATCAGGTACTTGTTGTTGAAGCTAGTTGACGATGAGGTAGTAATTGTCGATGGAGTATTAAGGGGAACAAGGTACTCCCTGTCTGATCGGTTTAAGGATCTTCGTGGGGATAAACTTATCGCAGAGGTATTGGCATTCTTAAGGAGTAAATATGATTCGCTATATCCGTAGAAAAATTCGCTATAACTCTAGCAAGATCTTATACACTCCCATAGAGAAGAATTGCTGTATTTGATTCAATATGATGGCAAGTGAGCTTGAGAACATGCTCATAGGCTCAAAAATCAATGATGTTGAACAAAATCAATTCTCCATATCGACCTTGGTTTTCTTTATAATAATCAAATCCAAATAGAGGAGTTGATTCTCTATATTGAATAGGAAATTCTCCGTATTGAAGTTTTTGCTCTTAGTGAAGAAGATGGAAAGGAATGATTAATCAGAAGTTGAAACGTGAATGCTCATCACAAGAATTCTCTATAACGATAGAAAAATTCTCTATAATTTCTGAAAAGCTCCTTTGAAGTGCGTGAAAGTTGGTTTTTAAAAGGCGACAATTCTCTATAACGGATTATAAATTCTCTATATCGTATTTGTAAAGTGATAAAATAAGTAAAGAATGAACACCCCCAGTTTTGTAGAAGACCATATTTCCCAAATTCCTGCCATCCAATGGCTTTGCAAGCTGGGCTTTGAATACCTAACTGAATCTGAAGCATTGCAAATGCGAGGGAATAAAACCCAGCAGGTGATTTTAGAAGGAATTTTGCGGAAGCAGCTTCGTTTGATCAATTCCGAAAAAAAGATCAGTTCTTCGCGTACTACTTACATCAGCGATGCCAATATTGAAAACGGAATCCGAACTCTCCAAGAAATCTCCCTCAATGAGGGATATATCCACGCGACGGAGCATGTATATAATTTATTGACCTTGGGCATGGCTGTCGAGCAATATGTCGACGGGGATAAGAAAAGTTTTACCCTGCATTTTATTGACTGGGAGAATCCGAAGAATAATAAATTTCACGTATCAGAGGAATTCCGTGTCATGCGTAGCACCTCTCGTGACCATTACGTGCCTGATTTGGTTCTTTTCATCAACGGAATTCCCATCGTCATCATTGAATGTAAGCGACCCGATATGAAGGAGCCGCTTGCCCAAGCAATTTCGCAACATCTCAGAAATCAGCAGGAAGATGGGATTCGAAGTCTTTATATCTATTCTCAGTTGTTGCTCTCATTGGCCAATCAGGAAGCAAGCTATGCGACCAACGGGACACCTGGGAAGTTTTGGGCCAAATGGAAAGAAAAATTTTATTCTGAGCCAGATGAGAAAAATTATCAGAAAAAACTGGTCAAAATCAAGGATTCCAGGCTGTCCACTGAAACTCATCAAAAACTTTTCGGAGAGCGTTTTCGGTATGTAAAGCAATATTTTGAAGCCTTGGAGGAAAAGGAGGTTCGGCTAACAGAACAGGATGAATACCTATATAACCTCTGTCGACCGGAGCGCTTGATGGATTTGATTTACAGTTTTATCCTATATGATGATGGGGCTAAGAAGGTTGCGCGCTATCAGCAGTTTTTTGCAGTCAAGAAAACCTTGGAACGGATTAAGCGCCCATCGATTGATGAGAAAGGTAGGATGAAAAGGCAAGGGGGGGTGATTTGGCATACCCAGGGTAGTGGTAAATCTTTGACCATGGTAATGCTGGCCCAAGCAATAGCAATGGAGCCTAGTATTTTGAATCCAAAGATCATATTGGTTACCGATAGAACTGACTTGGATCAGCAAATCACCAATACCTTCAGAAAATGTGGTAAAAGTGTGAGTAATGCATCCACTGGTACTCAATTGGTGCATTTACTGGAAAGTCCTTCAGACGCTGTAGTAACCACTATCATCAATAAGTTTTCCGCAGCAGTCAAGAAGATTCAGGAGCCTTTAAACAACCCCAATATTTTTGTATTGATCGATGAAGGCCATCGAACCCAGCATGGGGTTTTCAATATTGAAATGCAAAAAACATTGCCCAATGCTTGTTTCATTGCAATGACAGGAACCCCACTATTCAAAAAGGAGAGAAGCACTGCAGCAAAATTTGGAGGTACTATCGATTCATACACTGTAGATCAGGCAGTGAAAGATAAGGCCGTTGTTCCGCTTTTGTATGAAGGAAGGTTACCACATTTGAGAGTCAATTCAGCCCCCTTGGATCGATTTTTTGAAATGGTATCCGAACCGCTGAATGATAAAGAAAAAGCTGATTTCAAAAAGAAATTTAGTCGGGCTGATCAAATAAATTCTGCGGAGCAGCGGATTCTAGCCATTTGTTGGGATATCAGTAGGCATTATCGGGATAATTGGAAAGGGACAGGCTTCAAAGCCATGCTGGTCTGCGATAAAAAAGTCAACGCTATAAAGTATAAGGAGATTTTAGATGAAATTGGGATGGTCAGTTCTGAGGTTCTGATATCTTCTGTAGATGACAGGGAAGGGGAGGATTCCGCCTATGAACAAAGCAGTGATAAGGTTCATAGGTTCTGGAAACGAATGATGCAAGAGCATGGAACTGCAAAAAAATATGAAAGCCAAATCATAAGCCGCTTCAAGAATCAACCCGACCCTGAAATCATCCTTGTGGTTGATAAACTCTTAACAGGGTTCGATGAACCTAAAACAACAGTCTTATATCTAACTCGGAATCTTCAGGACCATAAGCTATTGCAGGCAATTGCCCGGGTAAATCGAGTCTATCCAGAGAAGGATTTTGGTTATGTGATAGACTATTATGGAGTTATAGAAAACTTGGATGATGCCTTAAAAATGTATTCCGCTTTTCAGGCTTTTGAGGAGGAGGATGTGGAAGGTACTCTGGTTAATATCAGTGAAGAAATCAAAAAACTGCCACAAAAGTACTCCGAACTTTGGGATTTATTTAAGGGAGTTGGAAATACCAGAGATGCGGAAGCTTATCAGCAAGTTCTTCGGGATGAAGCGATTAGAGCATCGTTTTATGATAAACTCAATTCTTTTGCGAAATCTTTGAAATTAGCATTATCTACCATATCCTTTCATGAAGAGACAGAACAGAGTCAAATTGAGCGATATAAATCCGATTTGCTTTTTTTCGTCAAGCTTCGAAATGCTGTCTCTTCTAGGTATTCAGATAGGATTGATTATAGCCGATATGAAAGTCAAATTCAAAAATTAATTGACACTCATGTGGCGGCTGAGGAAGTAGAACCGATCACTGATTTAGTAAATATTTTTGACCAAGAAAGCTTTGCTGCAGAAGTTGAAAAAACAGTGGGAGAAGCGGCAAAGGCTGACAAGATTGCAAGTAGGACTGCCAAACATATTGCAGAAAATATGGAAGATGATCCGGCATTCTACAAGAAGTTTTCACAAATGCTTTCCCAAGCAATCGCTGATTATGAATCCAGAAGAATTTCTGAAACTCAATACTTGCAAAAAGTAAAAGATGTAATGAATGGAGTCTTAAATCACACAGATACAGATTTGCCAGACTCTTTGAGGGAGAAACCAGTGGCTGCTGCTTTCTTTGGTCTGACTTCAGAATTTTTGAATGAAAAAATAAGTGATCAAAAAGTAGGGAAATTAATCTCCGAGCAGGCCTCCCATTCGATAGATCAAATGGTGAAAACAGCCGTTTTCGGAAGTGGGCCAAAGGCGATTGTGGATTGGGAAAATAAGGATGCTATAACGGGAAAGTTAATTATTGAAATAGGTGATTATTTAATTGACGAGGTCAGAGATAAATATCAACTGGAATTGTCTTTTTCCGAATTGGATGAGTTAGCAGTTAAGATTTTGGAGGTGGCGAAAAGGCGATACAAATCATGAAGGAGTCATTTCAGTTTGGTTCGAAGAGGATTGCTTATCAGATCAGGTATTCAGAAAGAAAAACCTTGGGTATCACCGTAACACCCGAATCAGAAGTAATAATTCAGGCACCATTAAATGCTGAAAAAGAGCGAATTCAAGAGATTTTATATAAAAGGGCCCCTTGGATTCTGAAACAACAAAGTTATTTTTTGTCCTTCCAGCCGAGGGCTACTGAGCGGAAATATATAAATGGAGAAACTCATTTGTATTTGGGAAGACAGTATAGATTGAAAGTTATTCAATCAAATAATCAGTCGGTGAAACTTCTTCACGGGGAATTATTGGTGGAAACTCCGAGCTTAGACCAAGTAAAAGCTCTAGTAAAGGCATGGTATTTAGGAAAGGCGAAGGAAAAATTTCAAGGATTAGCAAACCCTTGGATAGATAAGTTTAAATCCGAAGGAGTTCAACCTGAAACGATTGTTTTACGAGAAATGCCTTTAAGATGGGGAAGCTGTACCCCCAAAGGAAAAATCATTCTCAATCCAGAACTAATCAAAGCACCGAAAGGATGCATTGAGTATGTAATCATCCATGAACTCTGCCATTTGGTATACAGAGATCATTCTTCTGCATTTTTCAGGCTTCAAGCCCGATACATGCAGGATTGGGAAAAATGGAAGGAAAGATTGGAGAGGATTTTGGCTTAGATTTATCTAAAATTCAAAGTAAAAACTGTTCTTACATCCGGTTCCGACTCTACTGTCAAACTTCCTCTGTGCAAATTCATAATTTGTCGGGAAATAGCCAATCCTATGCCTGATCCGGTTTTTTTGGTAGTATAAAAGGGGACAAAAATCCTCTCCAAAGCTTCTGGCACTATTCCCGGACCATTATCTTCTACTTGAATTAAAGTTCCCAAATCCCCCTGGGAAATAGCTCGAATAATTACCTGTCTGTCTGCTTTCTTTAACATGGACTCTGAAGCATTTTTGATCAGATTGATTAGGATCATATTGATTTGATCTGGGTCACAGAGAATTTCCAATTCCTCGGGACGAAATTCAGTTTTGACAAAAACTTCTTTGGACTTCAACTCCTCCTTAATCAGGCCTAAAACATCTTCAATAAGCGTTTTTGCTTTAATCCATTCCTTTTTAGGCTCAGGGATATTGGTATAATCCCTGTAGGCATTCACGAAATTTACCAAACCTTTGCTTCGGTTAGCAATGGTATCCAAACCCTCTTGAATATCTAGAAAACCATCTTTTTTGATCAGCATTCCCTCTTGTTGCACGAAGCTGTCTTCATCCAAAATAGTCCTAAGGGACTCAACCAAACTCGAAATTGGAGTGATGCTGTTCATAATTTCGTGCCGTAAAACCTTGGTCAGGTTTTGCCAAGCTTCCAGTTCATTAGACTGTAGTTCCGCATTGATATTTTGCAATGAAAGTAATGTCCAACTTTGTCCACCCATTTTCAGGGAAGTTGACTGAACAATCAAAAACAAAGAAGGGCTTACCTTATAGGAAGTTCTTTGTCCCGGCTTCATTTCTAAAACCTCTTTCAATAAAGTGGGGGAAAGCCTGCCCAAATCACTGATATTTCTAAACTGAGGAATTTGAAGCAATTGCTTTGCGGCATTATTGATTACCCCGATTTTTCCTTCTGCATTGAAAGAGATGATTCCGGTATTGATATGCTGGATGATTACCTGAAGAAAGAGCATTTGTTCTTCTTTCTCAGCACGGGTTTGCTTAAAAACCTCCATCACCTCGTTGAAGGCAAAATTTACCTCCTTAAAAGAGTTTCCCATCTTGCTATCTGAGGTAAAAGAGCTGGAAAAATCGCCATATCGAATTGAATCCAGAAATCGAGCTAGCTTTTGATTTACAGAATTGACGTAATGGATGAGCTCTACAATCAGCCCCAAAACAATCAATGTAATGACCGCAGGTGCAAGCAGTAGATTTTGTCTGAAATATAACCAAACTCCTGTAAATAAGCAGAGTGTAATCAGAATGACCCGAACACTTATCCCTATCGAAAAGCGCTTATAAACCATACTTTTCCAATCTTCTGTAAAGGGAGGATCTTGTGAGCCCTAACTCTTCAGCTGCTCGAGTAATATGTCCATTGTGCTTTTGAAGTGCTTTTCTGATCAAAATTCTTTCTACATCTTCTATGTTCAAATGCTCCAAGCTGACATTCTCTTCCGATTTCTCAGGCTGTCCTGTTTTTTGCAAAAATAAATCTTCTGGCTGTAGCACATTGTGATTACTCATAATTACAGCTCTTTCTATACTATGCTGCAGTTCCCGAATGTTACCCGGCCAATGATACTTAGTCATTCGCTTAATCAAAGGCTCAGAAGCTTTTCGAATGTCTTTATTATATTTTTTGGAATAATAGCTGATAAAATGATCGGCCAAAAGAGGGATGTCTTCCACTCTTTCTCTCAAAGGAGGTAAATTGATTTCAATTGTATTGATTCGGTATAATAAATCCTGCCTGAAAGTATTGTCATAAACCATGGAGTGAATAGGCATATTTGTTGCAGAAATCAATCGGATATTGACATCCACAGGTCTATTGGCTCCAACTCTCGTCACTTGCCTATTCTGCAATGCAGCCAATAATTTAGCCTGCAATGGTAAGGGTAGGTTGCCAATTTCATCTAAAAACAAGGTTCCTTTATGCGCTTGCTCAAATCGGCCCGCGCGGTCCTCTTTGGCATCAGTAAATGAGCCTTTTTTATGCCCAAATAATTCTGATTCAAATAGGGTTTGGGTAATCGAACCTAGATCCACTCCCACGAAAGCTTCTCTGCTTCTTCTGGAATTTCTATGAATTGCACGGGCAATTAATTCTTTACCGGTTCCATTTTCTCCTAAAATCAAAACATTGGCATCCGTACTTGCTACGCGTTCAATGGTCTCAAAAATCTTCTGCATCGCAGGGCTTTGTCCGATGATGTCTTTGAATTTATTGTCAATATCCTGCTGTAGAGTCGCTTTTTGATCTTTAAGCAAGTTGACCTCCATTTTCTTTTGACGAAGTTGAAGAGCAGAGTTTAGGGTAGCCAGTAACCTTTCATTTTCCCAAGGTTTCAATACAAAATCTGTAGCTCCTTCTTTGATTGCCCTGACGGCAAGATTGACATCGCCATATGCTGTAATCAAAACAACCACCGCGGAAGGATCCAATTCCAGAATACGGTCCAACCAATAAAAGCCTTCTTGTCCTGAGCTGACATCTTTGGTGAAATTCATATCCAACATGATGACATCATAATTTTCATTATGCGTCAGGATAGGAAGAAGGTCAGGATTAGTTTCGGTATCTACTTGTGCAAAATGTCTTTTCAAAAAGATTTTAGCTGCTTTTAAAAGATCTTCGTTGTCGTCAACTATGAGAATTTTACCTATTCTTTGCTCATTCATGCTTTTAAGGTTTTTGCTGGAATCGTATCAAGCTACCATCTAATATTCCAAAAGTCTGCCGATTTTTCAAACCATCAATTATTTTTAATAAATGCCCGTTTCCGATCAAATTCGAGCGATTTTAAAGCATGGTCCATCAGGTTCTTGATAGGAGTCAGACTTTCGTTTTTGAAAAGTTTTGTTCGCTGGCGGACGAAATTGTTCGAGTCTCGAAAGCCCTCTATTTCCAAAAACAGGAAATATATCCTCTGAGAGGCATTTTTTGCATGGCACATCATTTGGCATAAAAGGGTACAGCCAGAAAAGGCAATCACACACAATGGATAGAAAATTAGAAAAGAAAACATGGACAGCAAAGAAAATCGCTTATCTGCTAGGTGGGCTGGTGGTCGTTGCTGTAATTATTTACCAGTTGGGTTTTGCGGACCATAGATCCACCATGAATGTGGAGAGGGACAGACTTAGTATCGCCACTGTATCTAAGGGAGAGTTTACTGACTATATATTGGTCTCTGGTCAGATTGAGCCCGCACAAACTTTTTTCCTGGATGCGGTTGAAGGCGGTATGGTCGCCGATGTGATAAGAGAGTCAGGAGCCTTAGTAGAAAAAGGGGATACTATTTTAGCCTTAACCAACTCCAATCTTCAGCTGGATGTGATGCAGCGGGAGACTATGTTATATGAACAAATCAATAATCTCCGTCAAACCCGCTTGCTTTTGGATCAAAATGATTTGAATCAGCAGGGGCAATTGGCAGAGATAGATTATCAAATCAGTCTTTTGGAACCACAATTCAAAAGATTCAAAGAATTGCATAGTAAAAAACTGGTTTCAGATCGTGAGTTTGAAGAGGTTAAAGAGCAATATGAATACAATCTAAAAAGGAGGAAGCTGACATATGAGTCTTACAAGAATGACTCGGTAGCGCGCTCCATACAATTGGCTCAGCTTCGTAATTCTGAGAGAAGAATGCAGGCTTCATTGACTGGAGTTGGCAAAATTCTGAACAACTTAATCATTACCGCTCCAATTGCAGGACAGCTGGCTATGGAGCAAATTGAAATAGGGCAAGCGATAAATCCTGGACAGCGATATGGACAGATAGATGTCATGGATGAATTTAAAGTTCGGGTTCCCATCGACGAGCTCTATCTGCCTAGAATTGGCAGAGGCCTGAAGGGTAAATTTACTTTGAGTGGACAAGAGCATGAACTTGAGATATCTAAAATTTACCCTACGATCACCAATGGAAGATTTGAAGTAGACATGGTGTTTACCGGTGAAAGTCCCAAAGGAATTCGTAGAGGTCAAAGTGTAAGAATCCGATTAGAACTAGGGGATAGTGAGCAAAGTCTATTGATTCCTACAGGTGGATTCTTTAAAGATACTGGTGGAAATTGGGTCTTTGTCTTGAATTCTTCTGGAAATGCCGAAAAAAGAAATATTCGTCTAGGCCGCAAAAACCCAGAGTACTATGAGGTTTTGGAGGGCTTGATAGAAGGTGAAAAAGTGATTGTTTCGGGGTATGAGAATTTCGGGAATAATGAGGTGTTGGAGTTGAGGTAAAGTTGGAAGACCGAAGACCGAAGACGGAAGATTGAGAGATAAAATTGTGGAAATAGATTTTATTTAAGTTGATAGTTTGAAAGTCAAGTCAAAAGCTTATATTTATTTTATTAGTTAAATAAATTGTTATGAGCTTTAAGTTTGAAAAACTTTTGATTTGGCAAAAAGCAATGGATTTAGGAGAGCATGTTCACAAAATTTCAAGACAATTTCCAAAAGAGGAAATGTACAACCTAACAAGCCAAACCATTAGATCTGCTGATTCAATTGCATTAAATATAGCAGAAGGTTCTATCTCTCAAAGCAACCCAGAGCAACATAGGTTCTTGGGGTACTCTGTGAGGTCTATTGCTGAATTGATTACCTGCCTTTATAAAGCAAAAAGAAGAGAGTATATCAATGAATCAGATTTCAAGTGGATATATCAGGAATGTTTTGACTTAATGAATATGACAATAGGCTTTAAAAATAAAATGAAATAGATGGAATTTAATCTTGGGCTAAATAATGCTAGTGATTTTCATATTTAATAAATCATTACATCGATCATTAAAAAATTAATGGATGGAGGTCCGATTGCTTCGGTCTTCGGTCTTCCGTCTTAAATCTTATAAATCATGGAAAACGTAATCAAAACAGTAAACCTTCGGAAATTATATACCACCGAAGAAGTGGAAACCACCGCATTGGATGGGATCCAAATTGAAATTAAAAAGGGTGAATTCGTAGCCATAATGGGGCCTTCCGGTTGTGGTAAATCAACCTTATTGAATATCATTGGCCTTTTGGATAACCCGGATGAGGGTGAATATCATTTCCTAGGTCAAGAAGTGGCTAACTATTCAGAAAGACAGCGCTCTTCTCTAAGAAAGGGGAATATTGGATTTGTTTTCCAAAGCTTCAATCTAATCGATGAGCTAACTGTATTTGAAAATGTGGAGTTACCTCTTTTGTACCTGAAAATACCATCCGATGAGCGAAAACAAAGAGTAGAGGAGGTTTTGACCAGGATGAATATTATGCATAGACGCAATCATTTCCCTCAGCAGCTTTCAGGTGGTCAGCAACAGCGTGTAGCCATTGCCCGAGCTATTGTAGCCAAGCCATCAGTGATACTCGCCGATGAACCTACCGGTAATTTGGATTCCAAAAACGGGGAAGAAGTCATGAGGCTATTGGAAGAATTGAATAATGAAGGCACTACTATCGTAATGGTTACTCACTCACCTCATGATGCAAATTATGCCCACAGGGTAATCAATTTGTTTGATGGAAAAGTAGTGACTGAGAATATTAGGGAGCAATTCCATATTTGATTTCAATTATTCCTTTTTGAATGAGTCGAATTAACACTATTTCGACCTTTCAATTAAATCAAATTAGTCTCGTGCGAAATCGGACAAAATTGTTCGGATTACTAATCCAGAAAATCAGAAAAATGCCCATTTTGAGAAATTTGGGCATTTTTTGCTGGCACAAAAAGTGAATATCTAAGTGTGAGGCTTTGGATGCCTCTTTTATAACATGACCTATGTTTAAGAACTATTTAAAAATCGCATTTCGAGGCTTTGGTAAACATAAGCTTACCTTCTTCATTAATTTGTTTGGCTTGACCTTGGGACTTTGTGCAGCAATTCTGATAGGATTGTGGATCAAAAGTGAACTGGAAACTGATAGAAGACTTCCGGGTTCGGATCAGGTATTCAGGGTCATGGAGCATCAGAATTACGGAGATCAGGTTTTTACCATTCCTTCTACTCCTGGAGTATTGGCAGAGGCCATGAAAGAAAATTTAGCTGAGGTTCAATATGCTGCAACCTATACCTGGAATGAGGAGAATTTATTTGTTCAAGGTGATAAACGTGTAAAACTTTCCGGGATTTATGCCGGGGCGGATTATTTGAAAATTTTCCAATATCCTCTGCTTTTTGGAAATAGAGAACAACTGCTATCAGACAAATCCCATATAGTTCTGACCGAATCATCAGCAATCAAATTATTCGGAAAAACTGATGTTTTGGATGAAGAAATTGAAATGATTTCTACTGACGGAACGGAGCTTTTCTTGGTGAAAGGTGTCATTGCAGATGAGGGAATGATCAATTGGGAGAAATTTGATTTTATCCTGCCTTATAAATTGTTTTTTGATAAACCCTACAATAGTTGGTTACAACACTGGGGGAATAATGGTCCCAATACTGTGATAACCTTGCAGGAAAATGCGGATCCAGAAGCCTTTTCGGCTTCGATAAAAGATTTCATTCGGGATCGCTTTGAAGGTTCAAATGCAGATCTATTTGTTTTCCCTCAAAGTGATATGTACCTCCATGGTTCATGGAAGGATGGAATAATTCAGGAAGGAAGAATAAAAACCGTTAAGCTTTTTGCTATGATTGGTTTTTTCATTCTGGTCATTGCCTGTATTAATTTCATGAACCTATCCACTGCCAAATCACAAAAACGCTCGAAGGAGGTAGGTGTGAGAAAAGTATCAGGTGCAGATAAATCCAGTCTTATTTATCAGTTCTTGAGCGAGTCTCTGCTAATTACCTTTTTCTCAGGCTTGTTTGCCTTGGTTTTGGTTCAGCTGACACTTCCGGTATTCAATCAATTAGCTGGAAAAGAATTGGTCCTTCCAGTCTTAGATCTTTATTTCTGGGTAGGCTTTTTACTTGTATTGGTGTTTACAGGACTTCTGGCAGGAAGTTATCCGGCTTTTTATCTGTCTTCCACCAAAGTTGTATCTGTCTTTAAAAATCAATTTAATGGAAATCGAAAAGTAGCATTCGCCAGAAAGGGCTTGGTCTTATTTCAATTTGTTTTGGCGACCTGCTTGCTCATATCTACGGTTGTCATTTTCCAACAAATCAATTATGCATTGAACCAAGATTTAGGCTATGAAAAAGATCAGTTGATTTTAGTGCCTTTAGAAGGTGAATTGCCAGAGAAGTATGAGATATTCAAGTCTAGGCTAGAAGCAAGGCCAGGGATTTCATCAGTAAGCAGGGCATCTCATAATATGATGGGTAGAAGTAATAATACCGGGGATGTATCATGGGAAGGAAAAGAACCTGGTTTCAACGCTTTGTTTGAAAGGTTCCGGGTCGATTATGATTTCTTGGAAACTTTAGGGATAGAATTGCTCAGTGGAAAGGATTTTTCCAAAGACCGTATTTCAGATTCCATAAGTGCCGTAATTGTTAATGAGAAAGCATATGAACTGATTACACAAAATAATCCAGAGAATAGCAGCTTAGATATTAATGGAAGTAGATATGAGATTATAGGGGTTGCAAAGAATTTTCATTTCCAAAGCATGCATCAGTCTATGGAACCTGCCTTCATGGTAATAGACCCTGCTTTCAATTTCAATAGCTTCATCCGTATCAATTCATCTTCCATGCAAGAAGCCTTGGCAGAAATAGAGGGAGTCTTTGCGGAGTTAAATCCCGTATTTCCATTTACCTATCAGTTTATGGATGAAAATTATGCCAGAATGTATAGAGAGGATGTAAGACTTAGGGATTTGGCTAAGTATTTCAGCTTGTTGACTATTTTGATTTCTTGTTTGGGCTTATTGGGTTTATCAGCTCATGTTGCTGAACAAAAAACCAAGGAAATCGGAATTAGAAAAGTATTGGGAGCTTCTACATTTTCTATTTTGAATGTGATCAATAAGGAATTTATCACGATTGTTTCGATTTCAATCTTGTTTGGATCTGGATTAGGTTACTGGATTATGCAGGATTGGTTATCGGGCTATGCCTACAGGATCAACTTTGAATGGTGGTTTATTCCAGCTGTAGCGGGTATTATCTTTCTGATAGCCTTATCCACGGTTTGGATTCAGTCTTATAAAGCCGCCAATTCCAATCCCGTGCAGGCGATTAAGACAGAGTAAGTTTGGTCGAAATCTAAAATGGAAATACTCTCTAAGTTAATTGGAGAGTATTTTTTTATGCAACCCATTTAAGCAAACCTGCATCTATATGACAAGAGGGATTTGATGGGCTTTAGAATATTGTTCGCCTGCGGTCAAAAACCCGAAAGATCGGACATGTAAATAATTGATATGCCGCTCTAAAGCTCAAAATAGCCTATTTTATCCCTTGGCACATTCTATGAATCTATTTATCTAAACTAACACAGCTATGAAAAAGAATCTGGCACCCATCTTAATTTTATTGGCATTCCTTATGGGATTTTCCGCCAATGCCCAGCAAACTGAAACCAGAAAATTAGATCGCTTCACCAAAGTGGAATCCGGTGGAAGCTGGGATGTTTTTATTACCCAAGGCAATGCCTATGAGGTAAAAATTGAAGCTCAAAATGTGGACTTAAACAAAGTTCTTACTGAGGTAAAAAACGGACAACTTAAGCTGAAACTTGAAAAAGGAAACTATAGAAACGTTAGGTTAAAGTTTTATGTAACCATGCCTGAAATTGAGGGATTGGGTTCTTCCGGCTCAGGTTCAATCACCGTGATGGATGATTTGGAATCCGATAAACTAGGACTGGGTGTTTCCGGTTCAGGGCTGATCAAACTTCAGAAAGTTTACGCTAATTCAATGAGCGTAGGGATCAGTGGATCTGGAGATATTGTCATAGATGGTGGAGAGGTTGAGAAGTTGGATATAGGTCAGTCAGGCTCAGGAGATTTTGAAGGAATGGACTTAAAAGCCCAGCAAGTAACTATTGGGAAGTCAGGTTCGGGAGAAACATATATTACTGCGATAGAAAGTCTTAAAGTAGGTGCATCCGGTTCAGGAAATGTATACTATAAAGGAGAACCTACCAAGCAAATAGGGACATCAGGTTCAGCCAAAGTAATCAAAAGATAAAACCAAGACCTAGCACTATGAATCCAAAAATGCCGAGTAGTATATTTTACTAAGCGGCATTTTTTTTCACCAATCAGCCATGTTTAAAAACTACTTTAAAATCGTATTCAGGAATGCTAAAAAGCATCCTTTGTATGTCTTCATCAACCTTTTTGGTTTGGCTATAGGAATGGCCGTGAGTATTGTGATTCTGCTTTATGTTCGGTATGAACTCAGCTATGACAATTATCACCCTGATGTGGATAGAATTTATAGAGTTTCGAGAGCTTGGTTTAATCCGGATGGGAGTACCAGCTTGCATCTGGGACATACTGCTCCTCCCTTTGGGCCTCTGATACAATCAGATTTTCCGGAGGATGTGGAGTTCTCAGCTAGATTGATGAATGCAGATCCTTTAATCAAATCAGGAAATAATGCATTTGTGGAGGAACGATTTTTCTTTGCAGACCCAGAGGTTTTTGATGTTTTTTCTTGGGAAACACTGGAAGGTGAATCAAAGAATGCATTGACTCAAGCAGATGGTCTTATATTATCTGAAAGTACTGCCAAAAGATATTTTGGGTCTGAAAATGCAGTGGGGAAAGAACTTCTGGTAGAGATAGGAGGGATGGAGTTTACCATGCAGGTGAGAGGAGTGGTCAAAGACACTCCGAACAATTCCCATTTTCATATTGATTTTTTAGCCTCCATGCTACCTGTCGTTCAATTTTACGGTGGACAAGATGCTTTTATGTCTAATTATGGTTCCAATAATTTTTCCACTTATATCAAACTTGCAGAAGGTGTTTCCTATAAAAATTTTGAAGCCAAGCTTCCCAGTTTGATTGATAGACATATGGGTGAAAGTAATTCTGGAATCCCCATGTCAAAAGGGACCCAGCTTCTTCTATGGCCTATTCAGGACATTCACTTAAAGTCGAACCTGGACTCTGAAATAGAGCCCAATGGAAATATTGATTATGTCTATGTCTACGGGGCTGTGGCATTATTTATCTTATTGATTGCCTGTATCAATTTTATGAATCTTAGCACCGCAAGGTCCTCCTTAAGATCTATGGAGGTGGGCTTGAGAAAAGTGATGGGTGCCGACAAGACCATCCTCATTCGGCAATTTATGGGTGAAAGCTTTGTGATGACTTTTCTGGCTATGCTTATTGCCCTTTGCTTGGTCTTTTTATTTCTTCCTTATTTCTCCGATTTTCTGGAAAACCCTTTGAGTTTGAATTTTCTAGAAAGCCCAGAACTACTGGTTTGGATACTGGGATTAATCCTTTTTGTGGGTTTGATTTCAGGAAGTTATCCAGCTCTTTTTCTTTCAGGATTTACTCCTGCCAAAGTGTTAAAAGGAGCATTTAAAGCAGGAAAAGGCCATGAGAACTTCAGGTCTGTATTAGTGGTCGGGCAGTTTGCTATTTCTGTAATACTGATAGTCGCTGTCATAGTGGTGATCAATCAGCTGAGCTTTATGCAGAATAAAGATTTGGGCTTTGAAAAAGAAGATATAGTAGTGCTCCCTAGTTCTAATCAGATCAATGAAAACTATCTCATTTTCAAGGATCGCTTAGAAAACCATCCTGATATTCAGTCAGTGAGTATTTCGAGCAGAGTTCCGTCAGGAAGGCTTTTGGATTCTCAAGGGGCAACAGCCGAAGTAGGAGGAGAGCTAACCCAGCTCAATAGCAGGATTGCGGACATTCATGTAGCTCATAATTTTCTGGATACTTATGGAATATCTATAAAGGCTGGAAGAAACTTTGATTTTCTAAGAGCTAGTGATTCTACTGAAGCATTTATTTTGAATGAAGCCGCTGTTCGGGAAATTGGATGGCAAAGCCCTGAGGAAGCTGTTGGCAAGCAGTTTTTGTATGGAGGAAGAAGAGGTTTTGTGACAGGAGTTATGCAAGATTTTCACTTTGAAAGTTTGCATCAGCCCATTGTTCCTATGGTGTTTATGATTTCCCAGGATAGGAATAATAGTGTCAGCATCAAGTTTGAAAGTGGAAAAAGAGAGGAAGTTTTGGCCTATCTAAAAGAAGAATGGGCAGTGATGAGACCTGATTATCCATTCGAACCCCTAATTATAGACCAGGGATTCAATAGGCAATATGAAGCAGAGGCAAGAGTCAAAACCATATTCACTTTCTTTTCTGCCTTAGCAATCATTATTTCTGTGTTGGGGCTTTTAGGTTTGGTGACATTTGCCACTGAACAAAGAACCCGTGAGATTGGAATCAGAAAAGTAATGGGAGCTGAAACTGGAAATATTCTGGCACTTTTGGGTAAGGATTTCCTCAAACTGGTAGCAATAGGCTTTCTGATTGCTATCCCGGTCTCCTATTTTGGAATGAAAAGTTGGCTTCAGGATTTTGCCTACAGCATAGGAATCAATTGGACCACTTTCCTTTGGGCTGGCTTAATTGCTGGGGCAATTGCAGCATTCACCGTCATCAGCCAAACAATCAGAGCTGCATGGGCAAATCCTGTGAAGAGTATTAAAAGTGAATGATGCCTTTTGGAACCATGTGGTAATTGAAAAGGGCTTTCTCTACATCAAAAAACCATTATCCACAGGGTAAGGTTGTGGAATTTCTTTCTCATCCAGCATTTCCAGCAAGTCTATCTCAATCACTCTGGTGATAGAGGATATAGGGACATCATTGTAGCCTGCTTCAAAAGGGTTTTCAGAATAATCTCCAATTCTGTCAACCAAAAAGAATATCCAGATAATGATTCCGGAAAAGGGTACCGTCAGCCAATAGTGGAGCTCTGTAGACTGCTCAAAAATATCCAAAAGACCCAAAGGAATTAATGCGCAGAAAATGTAAGTAATCCAAAGTCCAGTGGAGGCATATTGTCTTGGAAAGGGAAAGGTTTTGATTCGTTCGCTCATTCCCTGGGTATCATAAAATCTACTAATCAGCTGATGAAGCCAAACATGCTTGTATTCACTAAGTCCGTTTTCTTGATGTATTCTGTCCAACTCTAAGCTTTGTTTTTTGAGGAGTTGGGTAGGGAAATTTGTGTATCTCTGTAATGACTCCCATTCCTCAGGATCCAGATATTTTCTGATTTCAGGTTCTAAGCCATTAGCCATTTCCTCTCTGAATCCCGGTGTGAAGACCATTTTGTCTACGGGTAAATTATGTTCCCAAGATTTTCCCTTACGAAGGTTATGCTTAAGAGAAACTAGCCAAGCCAGATGTCTGAAAATCATTTGTTTCTTCCAAGAGTAGGGAACGCTCTTATCAGGTAATGATAAAATGGCCGAGGCGAAAGTTCTACAGTCATTGACAATGGAACCCCAAATTTTTCTTGCCTCCCAAGCGCGATCATACGAGGAGTTGTTTTTAAAGCCAAGGAAAAAAGATACTGCGACACCAATTACTGAAATAGGTTGCCAAGGCAATGAAAATGGCAAACCAGTGACTTCGTATAAGAAAACGATAATTGCAGAATATATCAGTCCATTGATCAGTGGCTTTTTAGACCAGCGGACTGTCATCCAGAGGCTATAGTTTCTTTTGACATACATAGGCTGATATTTTCTATAATCTACTGATTTATAGGATATTTTTCATTATTGAGTCAAATTGAATTTTATTTTGATGATTAACAATTTTATCAGAAGTCTTCATTTGTTTCATTAAAAAAGAGAGACAAAGTTCAGGTTATTGCAAGGTTCAGCCATCAATTCTTGTGGAAGCCAGCTGTCACTTATGCGGGTAGCTTACTAAGAAATGGAGAAGAAGGGTTTTTGTACATATTTGATTATTATGAATTTCGGTTTTCTTCTCAATAAAGAAATAATTATGGCTTAGTATCAGATGAATGGATCAGAATATCGGGCTTCTGTCTTCGGTCGCCTGTGCTGAGCGCCCGCCTCCCGAAGGGCAGGAAGTCGAAGTAACCAATCGGTCAAGCAAAGAAAATAGGGTAAGTGGCCAGATTGCGCATAATTAGATTCATTATAATCTCCAACCCATGTTAAATAGGTGAGAGCCAATATTTTTAAGATTTATTTGCCCGTCAGCGGACAAAATTGTCCGAGGTAAATCCTGAATTTTTGAAAAATCGCTGTATTAAGGCTGAAAAAGTACTTTTGAAATGGCATAAAACTGGAATTATCTCTGGCAAATGATGTAAAGCTTTTCGTATATGTTAAAGAACTATTTCAAAATTGCAGTTAGAAATCTTCTCAAGCACAAGCTCCATACTGGGATCAACCTGATTGGCTTATCCTTAGGTCTGGGAGTAAGTATTTTGATTTTTTTCTTCGTTCAGTTTGAACTGAGTTTTGAGACTTTCCATCAAGATTTAGATCGGATGTACCGAGTCAAAACACATGAGCGGATTGACGGGGAAATGAAGGAATCCTACTCATCCCCGGTAGTCCTTGAATCAGCTTTCAGAGAGGAGTTCCCCCAAATTGAGGCAATTACTGGCGTTACCAATGCAGACGTTCAGGCAATCTTGCCTGATCAGAGTACTCAAAACCAAAGAATCCGCTTGGTTCATCCAGACTTTTTAAAGATGCTCAACTTTCCCTTGATCAAAGGAGATATTTCTTCCCAGCTGGTGGATAAATACTCTGTGGTGATCACCGAAAAAGCTGCCAAGCTATACTTTGGGTCTGCAGATCCAATAGGCCAATCACTCCAACTGAAAATGGGAGAGGACTTTGTAGACTATCGAGTTTCAGGACTTTTGAAAAACCCGCCTGCCAATAATTCCATTCCCTTCGAAATTCTAATGCCGATTGAAAACATGGATTTCTTTGCGGATAAGGAGAGTTTATCCTCTTGGTACAATGTATGGGGATTTAACCTGGTCAAGCTGAATAATCCGGAACAGGTAGCCTCCATTCATCAAAGTATGGAAGCTTTTATGAAAAAGTCTCTGGGTGAGGATTACGAGGAAGGCGGACTTTACTTCACCCTGACACCATTAGCTGACATGCACTTTGCTGAAGGGGCAGGAAATGGGGCAGTACAGACTACCCAAAAATCTCTGCTTTGGATTTTGTCTGGGATTGCCTTTCTGGTATTGCTGATTGCCTGTATCAATTTCACTACGATGGCTATCGGAAGAGCGACCTCAAGGGCCAAAGAGGTCGGGGTAAGAAAGACCATGGGAGCCAGCTTTGGCCAATTGATCATTCAGTTTATGATGGAGGCCTTTTTGACAACCTTAGCAGCTTCCGTAATTGGGGTGGTGCTTGCTGAGTTGTTCCTGCCAACTTTCAATGATCTCTTTCAAAAAGAATTGGATATCGTCTATGGACCTACTCAGTTTGGGATTTTAGCTGGGCTGATTGTATTTATTTCAGGATTGGCTGGAGCCTACCCTGCCTTTTTTCTATCCGGACTGCGTCCAATAAAGGTATTGAAAGGAAACCTTTCCCTTCATTTTGGGAAGCAAGGCCTTCGGAAAGGTTTGGTTGCTTTTCAGTTTTTCATCTCTTTCCTACTCATTGCCACCACCTTGATTATGGTCAATCAGATGAACGCAATTCAGGAATATGACTTGGGATTTGATCAGGAGCAGATTCTGATCGTGGATATGCCAGATTATCCTTCCCAGAATTTTGTCACCTCTTTGAAAGAGAGTTTCAGAACTGCAGAGAGTTTTCGTCAGACATTGGTATCACGAACAGAGATTGCCTCCACAGCTTTGACAGTCGCTACTTATGGAGATGATGCCTTTTGGCAGGTCGGATTTCCTTTGGAAGATGGAACGATGTTTTCGTTCAAAGTCAACTTCGTTTCGGGGGACTATATGGAAACATTAGGCATGGAGCTTTTGGAAGGAAGAACCATTAACCCTGCTGTGGGAGCTGACAGTAGTGCCCTGATCATCAATGAGGCTTTTGCTAGGGCATTTAATTGGGAGGATCCTACGGGAGAAATGCTTCCAAGAACAGATTTTGAACCCCATCAGATTATTGGAGTGGTGAAGGATTTTCATCATGCCTCTCTATACCAACCTATAGAACCCGTGATGATTGCTAAGTCTCCTATGGCCGTATTCAGTGGGATTACCAATCTTATGATCAACTCCAGCACCAATCCTAAGCTGCTTGTTCGTGCCGCAGGTGGTGATATCAATCAGGTTCGAAGTGTGATCGAAGCGGAGTGGGAAAAGCAGTTTGCTGGACTTCCTATGGAAATTTCTTTTTTGGATGAAACGGTAGAAGCTCAGTACCAATCTGATCGGAGATTGGGAAAAATGGTATTTATCGCGGCATCACTTGCCATTTTGATTGCGGCTATGGGGTTGTTTGCTATGGTTGCCTTGTCGATCGCCGGACGGACCAAAGAGATCGGAATCCGAAAAGTCCTAGGAGCATCCAGCTGGAGTATTTCGTGGCTTTTTGGAAAGGAGTTTATTGTCACTACGCTGGTTGGGGTAATAGTAGCGCTTCCGCTGAGCATCTATTTGATGCAAGGCTGGCTGGATCAATTTGCGGTCAAGGGTTGGCCTTCCTGGATCAGCTTTGCGTTACTGGTTATTGGGGGAATTGCTTTCACCCTTGCCTTAGTCTATGCTCAATCTCTCAAGGCCAGTCTGAGTAATCCGGTGAATACCTTGAAGGATGAATAAAAAAGTATCAAGACCTTAGAAACAAGATCCAAGAAGCTAGAGGCTAGAAACAAATAACCAAGAAACTTAATAACTAATAACCACGATCTTATCATGCTCAAAAACTACTTAAAAATAGCCTGGAGAACCCTTCTTCGCCAAAGAATATTCTCCCTTATCAATGTTTTGGGCCTAGCAATAGGCTTAGCATGCTTTCTTTTACTGGCTTCTTATGTGAAATTTGAGCAATCCTATGATTCATTTCAAGAGGATTCTGACCGAATATTTAGAGTTTCTCAGCAAATTCGTGATTTTGGGAATTCTGCCTGGGCTGGGGGAGCTGTGGCCCCTATGCTTCGTAAAGAGTTTGGGGAGCAGTTGGAAGAGATTGTCAGCTTAATTCAAATCAATACTTATCTCAAATCTGTCGATGGAATCAATCCCGAAGAAAGTTTCAGAGAAGATTACTTTTTTTATGCAGAGCCCGGATTTGAAAACATTGCTGGGCTAAAGGTCCTTCAGGGAAGTCTGAAAGGAGCTTTTGATGATCCTTTTAGTTTAGTCCTGACCAGATCTAAAGCAAAGCACTATTTCGGAGATGAAAACCCTGTTGGTAAAGTGCTTCTGGCTACAGGAGATATAGCTTTTGAAGTAAAGGCAGTGGTAGAAGATCTTCCAGCAAATACCCACATGAAGTTTGACTTTTTATCTTCGGTTTCCACTTTCAAAAATCTTAATAATTTTCCTCAAAATGCTGATTTTGGTAGCTTTTGGTGGCCTCAAACATTTACCTATGTCAAAGTAAAAGAGGGTCAAAATGCCCAGGCGATCAGTGATAGAATACCGGAAATAAATGGGAATTACCGTGATCCTGAGGAAGCTAAAAACTACCAATACTACCTACAACCCATACAATCCATACATCTTCAATCAGGATTTGGAGGCGAGTGGACGCCAGGAGTAGATCAAAAGACTTTGTGGATTTTTCTTTCAATTGGTGGTTTTGTGCTTTTGCTAGCATGCATCAATTTCATCAATTTGGCTACTGCTCGTGCTATCAGAAGGATGAAAGAAATTGGTGTGAGAAAGGTCAATGGGGCTAAGAGAGGACAATTGATGGCTCAGTTTCTGGCTGAAGCATTTTTAACAAATGCATTTGCGCTTGTTCTAGGGTTGATTTTGGTGGGGCTGGCTCAACCAATTTTCACATCTATGCTGGGAATATCTTTTGAAGTTCCGCTATTTTCAGATAATTCTTTGATTGGCATTGTTCTGGCTGTATGGATAATTTCCTCCTTACTAGCAGGTGTTTTTCCCGCATTTTACCTAAGTGGTCTCCGACCGGATGTCATTCTTAAAAACTCCCAAATTTCAGGTGGAAAAGCCTTGCTGAGAAAATCGCTGGTAGTTTTCCAGTTCGCTCTTTCTTCCCTGTTGGTTTTCTGTGCCGGGGTAGCTTATATGCAACATACTTTCCTCAGAACATCTGATATGGGCTTTGATCACCAGGGATTATTGACCGTGAAACTCGGAAATGCTGCAAAAGCCCAAATTGAGCTCCTTAAATCGTCCCTTGAGCAACAATCAGGAGTGATTTCTGTCAATGCAATTTCCAATGCTCCCGGACTGGAAGGAGGTTGGAATCCTTCCGTAGCTTTCAGGGGAGTTGAAATAGAAGAAGCCTTTTCTATTTATGTTCAATATGTAGATGAATCCTACTTCGAAAATTTGGGAGTAGAGGTGATTGCTGGAAGAGAATTTTCGCCGGATTTTCAGGATCAGGGGGAGGTAACGGAAATGATGAGGGGACAATTTCCAAAAATGGAAAATCTTGGCGTAGTTGTAAATGAATCCGCAGCAGCCATAATTGCTCAGGCAGGGCAGGAAACTCTTGGAAATGCAGTTAGAATATATACCGATGAAAATGGTAATTTATTCTCTGATTACAATGGTAATATCGTTGGAGTGGTGGAGGATTACCATACTCAGGATTTAAAAACCACCATCAAACCCACTGTTTTCCTTCCTGTAAAAAATGCAGCTTTTGATGGAAGCAATATCTTATTAATTCGAACAGGAAATGGCTTTGATGAAGCTCAAATTACTCAATTAAAAAATGCATGGAATCAAATAATTCCAGGAATTCCTTTCGATTATTCATTCTTAGACGAGCGGATTGCCCAGAATTATGCTCAAGAGGCCCGAACGGGTAATTTGCTAGGCGCATTTGCTATACTAACCTTGTTGATCTCCTGCTTGGGATTGCTAGGACTTTCCATATTCACGGCAGAAACTAAGCGTAAAGAAATTGGTATCAGAAAAGTCCTAGGAGCCTCCGTTCAGGGGATTATTTCTCAATTGTCCAAAGAGTTTATTTATCCGGTGATTTTGGCCTTACTAATAGCCTTTCCGCTTGGATTTTATTTGATGAGTCAATGGCTAGAGCAATTCGCAACTAAAGTAAATATTTCTATTGGCTTTTTCTTGGCAACGGGGATGACTTCGCTGGTATTTGCCTGGTTGACGGTGACTTGGCAGTCATGGAAAGCTGCCACTTCCAATCCAGTGAAATCAATTAAATCAGAGTAGGATCAATTATTTTTCAAAAACGCTAAGGCTATGCTCAAAAACTATTTTAAAATCGCCTGGAGGAATCTTCTCCGCAATAAGCTCCGAACAGCAATCCATATCCTCGGACTTTCTCTAGGGATTGCGATATGCTTTTTGATATTCAATATCGTATGGCACGCATACAGTTTTGATAATTTTCACCCTGATAAAGAGAGGATCTATAGAATCATCACGGAGAATGATTATGGAGAAATGAAATACAGTTATCCGGCTGCTCCAGGGCCATTGGGTGAGGTTTTAGGAGAAGAATTGGCTGGTATTGAAGAAGTAGGTAGACTCTATACCTTAGGACAAACACATGCCAGTATTCCGGAAGAAAATAAAAACTTTGGCAGGAAGAATTACATTAGTTTCGCTGATCCTGGTTTTTTTAAAGTTCTCCCAAGAACTTGGCTGGCAGGAAATCCTGAGACAGCATTACAGGAACCTAATCAGGTTGTGATTAGTGAAAAGAGTTTGAATACTTATTTTCCCAATCAACCTCTGGATCAAGTACTTGGAAAAGAGCTTCGCTATGTGGATGCTGATACCATCATGGCAACCATTGTTGGTGTTATCCAGGATTATGATGAAAACACCGATTTTATTTTTCAGGATTTCATCTCTTTTTCCACTATTAAAAAGAATGAGAAAGAAGACTGGTATGGGCTTCATTCATGGACCAATATCAATTCCAGCAGTCAGGTTTTCTTTAAATCAGGTAATGGAATCTCTGCCAGCAACTTACAGGAAGGGCTTAATGCAATAGCAGGTAAATACTATGCCGATGAAGAGGAGGGAAGCACCTCGTTTGGATTGGAACCCTTATCGGAACTTCATTTTTCTTACGGACTACTGGATGAAACAGGTGCCTCAAAAGAGCTGATTAAGGGTTTGTTGATTGTTGGAGCCATCATTTTGATTTTGGCATGTCTCAATTTTATCAATTTAGAAACTGCCCAAGCAATCAGCCGAGCAAAAGAGGTAGGGATTCGAAAAACACTTGGAGGCAACAAATTCCAGCTGATGTTTCAGTTTCTAGCCGAAACCTACTTATTGGTATTAGGCGCAACTTTGCTGGGTTTGGTGTTTTCAGACTTGATATTAAAAACCTTCCAAAGCTATCTTCCAGACGGCTTCACGATGCCGTATTTAGCAGGATATAATTTAATATTTATAGTTCTTTTCGGAGTCTTATTGACTTTGGTTTCGGGAATTTACCCATCCTTGGTTTTGGCTAATTATCAGCCTCAGCGTGCCCTGAAAGGCGAGAAAATGGGTTCGGCGAAATTCTCCTTTGGGGCCTTTTTGAGAAAAAATCTGACGGTTCTTCAGTTTACTGTGTCCATGGTCTTTTTGATTTTAGTAATGGTTATTGGCTCTCAATTGAAATATATCAGTAGTCAGCCAGTTGGATTTGAAAAAGATGCAGTGGTCTATGCTTACTTACCTTTTATGGCAGGTTTTGAAAAGGCTTCACTCCTTCAGAGCCAGGTGACTCAAATGAGTTTTGTGGAAGGAGCCAGTTTAGGAGGAGATGCCATTTCTTCTAATGGAATTTGGACCTCTGATGTGAAAGTTCCTGTAGACAGCGCAGAGATGGAATTTTTTACACAAGTGAAAAATGTGGATTCATCCTTCGTTCAAGTAAATGGAGTTGAGCTGCTGGCTGGAAGGAATTTAACTCAAAATCAAACAGAGGTTTTGGTAAATGAACGCTTTTTGAAGGAAGCAGGGATCAATTCTGCACAGGAAATTCTCGGTAGTTTCATAACAATTGGAGGAGGGCCAAAGTCTGTTGTTGGAGTGATGAAAGATTTCAATTCCCGATCGCTGAAGGAAGAGATTCTTCCTATGGTTTTTCTTCAAAACCCTGATTATTATAATGTCATCTCAGTCAAACTGGGGAAAGGAATCAACCTCGAGACAGCATTACTTGGATTAAGAGAATCATACACGAGTGTTTATCCTTTTGAGGAAATTGATTTCAAGTTTCTGGATGAGGAAATAGCGAAATTCTACGAAGAGGATCAGCGCATAAGAAACATTCTCGGTTTTTCCAGTATGATAGCCATCCTAATCTCTGGAATGGGATTGTTTGGACTTTCTTCTTTCACCATATCTCAAAGATTGAAAGAGATCTCTGTGAGAAAAATATTAGGTGCCAGTATTGCTCAGATTCTAGGACTTATCAGTAAGGAATACGTGATGCTGGTCAGCATTTCCTTTCTATTAGCAGCTTATCCAACTTATTGGCTCGCTAAAGAATTTTTGGAAAGCTATTCATACCGGATTGATATGCCTTACCTGCAATTTTTGATGGGAGGCTTGGCATTATTGGTTCTTTGCATAGGGATAGTAGGTGCTCATTTCTGGGTGGCGGCTAAATCGAATCCTGCCGAAATTCTGAAAGACGAATAAGGGATTTGGTAATATTTTAAATCAATAAGTGATTTTGATTTTGGTGGAAAAATCGTTCGCCAGCGAACAAAAATGTTCGAGAAAATATAGGGTTGCTTAATCAAAAAGGGGCTTTAGACTTGTTCTGAGGCCTTTTTTTATGGCATGGAAGTGGAAATGGTTATTGAAGTTAATTTTCAAGTATGATACAACTCAAAGAAATCGATAAATACATTGAGTCCCGTTTCCAGAGGATTTTTATTCTAAAAGGAATAAATCTGACTATCCAACAAGGGGAGTTCCTTACTTTGATGGGCCCTTCAGGAGCGGGGAAGTCCACCTTGCTGAATATCATAGGAATGTTGGACGAAGACTACGATGGGGAATATTTTTTTGGAGAAAAAAATATCCGTAAAATGAAGGACAAGGAGAGATCCAATCTGCACAAAAGTGAGTTTGGATATATTTTTCAGGCTTATCATCTGATAGATGAATTGACTGTTTATGAAAATATAGAAACGCCACTTCTTTATAGAAATGTGGCTTCATCCGAGCGGAAAAGCATTATTGCAGATCTTTTAGATCGCTTTAACATGGTAGCCAAAAAGGACCTCTTCCCTGCTCAGTTGAGCGGTGGACAACAGCAATTGGTGGGAATCGCTAGGGCTGTTGCCGGCCGACCAAGTTTGCTTCTCGCGGATGAACCTACAGGAAATCTTCATTCCACTCAGGCCAAGGAAATAATGGAGGTTTTTCAAGAATTGCATAAAGAGGGAACCACCATCATCCAAGCTACTCACGCTAGAGAGAATGCGGATTATGGAACCAGATTAATCAATCTATTGGATGGAAAAATTGAAAGTGATGAACAGCTATAAATTTCTAATTACCCTTTTGACTTTTGCTTGTTGTTCCTTTGGAACTTATGCCCAGGATACTCTTAGGTTGGATTTTCGTCAGGCAGTAGAATTCGGACTTGATGCAAATCTGGAGTATAAAATTCAGGAGAATAATATGGAAATCCTGAAAAAGCAGAAGCAGGTAGCGGCACTATCTCATTTGCCCTCTGTGGGAATCAACTCTAATTTATTGAGGCAAAGTGGTCAGCAATTTCAACAAGTAGAAGGTGAAATTGTAGTTACCAATGTCACCAATGAAATTGTTTCCGGAGGATTAAATATGAATATACCTGTATTCAATGCGGGCAGGAGAATTTTGGATACTCAATCGGCCAAGCTGGCATTTGAGGCTGGGGAAAAGGGCTTGGAAAGGGCCAAGCAACAGGTAGTATTCGATGTAGCCCAAAGGTATTTACAGGTGCTATTGGATCAGGAGTTATTAAAAATTGCGATAGAAAACCTGGAAAATCAGCAGGAGCAACTTCGGCAAATTGAGGGTTTCGTTGAGGCTGGATTAAGAACTGTTTCTGATTTATATAATCAGCAATCTGAAGTTGCCAGACTGCAATCCGTAAAAGTGGATGCGGAAATTCAGTTGGAAAATGATCTTTGGTCTTTATCAGAATATCTGCAATTGGAGGCGGGTAAAATTCCTGATTTGGAACCCGTTGATCCTACTAATTCATCGGTAAGCTTTGCCGAGCAAAATCTAGGAGAATTATACGAGTTGGCTATGGCAAACCGTGCTGATATGAAGCAACAGGAGCTTTTGGTAAGCTCTACCAAAAAAGATGTTCAGGCAAGAAAGGCTATGTACTTTCCTAGGGTTTCTGCTTTTTATAATTACAATACCTTTTTTACATCCTTAGATAGTAGAAGTCTTAGGGAGCAGTTATTAAGGATATATCCTCAAAATACGCTCGGCTTGAATCTGGTGATTCCCATATTTTCCAATTGGCAAACCAGATTGGATGTGAGTAGAGCTAAAGTAGCCTACGAAAATCAGCAATTGACCCTACAGTCTTTGGATAGAAGGGTGTACCAAGATGTGAGATTAGCCTGGCAAAATTATAAAGCAGCTAAATTGAAAGAGCAAAACACTGGCTTACAGGTTTTGGCGGCGGAGGAGGCAAGAAATGCAGTTCAGGAGCGCTTTAGATTGGGGATTTCCAATTTTGTAGATCTATCCGCGGCTAACCAGCAATTTGTGGCTGCCCAGGCAGATCAAGCTCAGGCAATTTACACCCTATATTTTCAGGAAGTATTAATGCAGTTCGCTTTAGGAACTTTAAGCACTGATTAAAGTCAATTAGGAGGAAATAAAAAAAGCAGACCCATAAAGTCTGCTTTTTTTGATTTAATTGTGGTAGTTGGTTTTGGTTATAACATTGCAAAGAACATATCCAAATCAGGGATTAGGACGATTCTAGTTCTTCTGTTGATAGCCATATTTTCTTTGGAATCATTGGCAACGATAGGCATATAGCTCGCTCGACCCGCAGCGATCATTTTTTCAGGAGCTACACCAAAATCATTTTGAAGCTTTCTAACAATAGAGGTAGCTCTTTTTACAGATAGATCCCAGTTATCCTGAACAACTGCATTAGAGATGGTTCTTGGGTCTGTATGACCTTCTATCATCACCTGAAGGCTAGGCTCAGCGTTGATTACTTCTGCCAATTTCTTCAATAGGGGATCTGCTTTGCTGTTGATTCTGTAAGATGCGGTATTGAAAAGAAGTTTGTCAGAAACAGAGATCATCACCACCGTCTGATCAATGCTGATTTCTACGTCATCTTCTTCACCTCCGGTGTTTTCAGTGATGTTTTGCTTCAGATTATATTCCACTGCCAAGTTTACAGAATCCTCCAAAGTCTTAGCTTGAGCAAGCTTCTCAGGATCCACCTTTGCTAAAGTTTCAGTCATCTTTTGCTTTGAGTTTTTGGACATGACGGTTCCTGACTCGATTGAATACAATGAGTTATTGGACTGAGTCAAGGCATCATTGGTGTCTCTCAAAGAATTGATTCTCGCGTTGTATTCTGCTACTCTAGCCTCAATGGCTGCCATTTTTTCTTCCAATTCAGCCTTTTCCTGATTGGTCATGGCTAATTCTGTTTGAGTCTTGAAGAGATTACTCTCCAACTCGGTGTACTTCTTTTTAGACACACAGGACACTAAAACACTTGCGCTAAGTATGCCTGAAAGGATCAAAGAGTTTTTCATGGTTTTAAAATTTGTTTTTCAAGTCGATTAAAATCTGCCATGTTTAGAAATTCTTTTGTTTCCTGGCAGAATTGATTTCTAGGTTTATTCTTCTTGATCCAAAAGAACTGCCAGTGATTTTCAGAAATCATATAATGGCTTAATCAATTGAAAAACAATGATTTACTTTTTTTACATAAAAAAATCCCATCGAAAAGATGGGATTATTACTAAGCAAACTGGGGAATTATTCCACAGAATCTATTCCATGTAACGGTTTACAACTTTAAATTCATTCATCACCCGATAGGCAGCACGGGTAATGTCAGACTGAAAGCTAGGGGATTCAAAATCAAATTTAGCAGCGGTATAACCTTGCCAAATAGTGTTTCCTCTTTTATTGTCAATAACATAAATGACTAGCATTCCATTATTCTCCTTGTACTTGATTTGGTTGTAGGTTTCGTCCTTCTCCAGTTCTTTATCTTTGTCCTTTTCCAAATCCCTTTCCAATACCCGGCTTCCTGTTCTCTGCAACCAATAATCAAACTCGGGCTGCACATATCCTCTATAACGGATCGAATCGGTAAAAATCTTATAGCTGACCAATAAGTCTGGTTTATCCGTTTTCTCTACAAAGCCCTGAGATCCCAATCTAGCACCAATAGTAGCATTTAATACAGGAGTTATAGTTTCAATTTCAGGCTCGTTGATCTCAACAAATGCAAAAGTTTTATATCGTTTAAAGGTACCCTGGTAATTGTAATCATATTCTGTGACGTAATCTTTTTGGGTGAAGCAGCTTGAAATTACCAAAACAAGCAAGACTAGGTAATAGGTAGAGTTTTTCATAGGATATGAATTTATGGTTGACTAAGGCCGATATTTTTAGATTCAAACAAGTCTTAGGAAAGTCGAGGTTTTCACTAGCTGCCTTTGATGCTTTTTAGGAACTCCTTAAGCAGAAAAGCAATTGTTTCTCGATTTATCCTCTTCTATGTTTGATCGGAAAAAGCTGAATTATCTAACTCAAAAACCAAACTGCTTTACCAATACTTTGTTTCAAGTTATTGATATTCAACTTCCTGTCTTATAATTTAAAAAGATATTTGCGTTTAATCCATATACTGGATCAATCATTTAAAATTTTACAGAAAATTCCCGAAAAATATCTTTTACATATATACGATGTGGTAAAAGCTTCTGGTTTTAAGTGAGTTAAGAAAAAATATTACTTGCCGCTGTATAATTGATGGAAAACAGAGAATTGAAGCTGATTTTTTGAAAATCGATTGGTTTTTTGTTCCATAAAACCGACCTGAACAGCCAACTGACTTTGAATTCGGTATCCTAATCCTCCATAAAGCCGATTTCTGTCGAAGTATTCCACCAAACCGTCTAACTTTTCTCCGTTGATGAATAATTCGTCATAAAGCTGTAAATACCAACTCCCTTTTTCACTCAAGCTTTTAGAATTGAGCGGGACATTTAGAAATAATGCATACCTAAATCTGCTGCGAAATGGAGAGGATTCAACCCATCTTTGTTCGTAACGGAAACGATGCATGATTCCTACTTTGGATACTTTTTGCCTTAAAATTGCTTCCTGATATATTCTGCTTTCAGGAACAGAAATCGTACTCTCTCCCGGTGGTTGTGTAGTGATATTTCCGTACCCAAGAGTGAAGCTTGCGCTTCCGTCTTTTAAATTATATTGTAATCCTGTTCTGATTAGAAGTTGCTCTAAATCCCCAACTATGTTATGATTTCTATATTGTATTTCACCATGAATAGCCCAAGAACTTTCCTGAAATCTAAAGTTTCCAAAATACATATACCAAGAGCCTAATTCCGGATTATTTTGGCCAAATGAAGAAAAGCTAGAAATTAGAAATATAAATAAAAGGGAAAGGGGGAGAGTCTTTTTCACAATTCAAATTAAACCTAGAATTAGAAAAGGTCAATTTTTCATGGAAAATTTAAATTCAATTCTTCGGGAGGTTAAAAATTGCAAGCTTTGTGAAGCGCATCTTCCATTAGGAGCCAATCCAGTGCTATCGGTACATTCTCAAAGTAAAATTCTAATTATCGGTCAAGCACCGGGAACCAAAGTTCATGCAACAGGTATTCCCTGGAATGATCCAAGTGGAAATGAGTTAAGAAGATGGCTCCATGTGGATAGCAATACTTTTTATGATCCTGAGATTTTTGGAATTATGCCCATGGGCTTTTGTTATCCCGGCAGAGGCAGGGGAGGAGACTTGCCTCCGAGAAAAGAATGCGCACCTATTTGGCATTCTATGTTATCTTCACAGATGCCTAACCTGAAGTTGATTTTATTAATTGGTGCATATGCCCAATCCTATTATTTGGGAGAAAGAAGAAGAAACAATCTGACGGAGACTGTGAAAAATTTCAAAGAGTATTTACCAAATTATTTCCCTTTGGTTCATCCATCCCCAAGAAATAGATTATGGATGAGAAAAAACCCTTGGTTTGAAACTGAAGTGTTGCCCGAACTTAGAGATAGAGTGCTCGCTCTTATCTGAATGGATTTTCTTTTTGTTCCAATGCACAATTTTCCTCTGACAATTCCCACTCTATGGTGTAATGACTAAGAGGATATTTTTTGAGGGTCTCTTGTACTTGCTTTTTGGATTTAAGCAATTCTTTTAGGTTTTGAACTTGTTTCAAGCGCACATGAGCAGTAAAAACGTGGTGGGCGCCTTCCAGTGACCAAAGATGGGTATGATGAATGGATTCAACTATTGGAAGAGCACACAACTCTTTTTTGATTTGGTCTAGAGAAATATCAGAAGGCACTGCCTGAAGAAATATATACAAGGTTTCTTTCAGATTTTTTAAAACATTCCAGAGAATGAAAAGCGTGATACCCAAGGATAAGGCAGGGTCAATCCAAGGCCAATCGAAGAATAAGAGAAGTATTCCGCCAATTAAAACAGCTACCCAACCCAAAACATCCTCAATTAGGTGCCAGCTGATTACTTTTTCATTTTGGGAATGTCCGTGACCCACCTTCCAAGCTGCATAGCCATTGACAATTACCCCGAAAATTGCAAAAAAGATCATTCCTTTTGCATCACTCAATTCAGGGGTTATGAGTCTTTGGATTGCTTCATTTATGATGAAAACGGAGCCAATGATTAGCACCATGGCATTGATTAGGGCGCCTAAAAGTGAAAATCTACCGTAGCCAAAAGAGAAACTATCGTTGGCTTTTTGCTTGGATTTTTCTTGTAATCCCCAGGCCAATCCTAATGAAAGGGAGTCTCCCAAATCATGAATGGCATCTGATAATATTGCCACTGAATTTACCCAAAATCCTCCAACCAACTCTAAAATGGTAAAACCCAAATTCAGAAAAAAAGCAATCTTTAAATTATTACTATCCTGTGGATGGTGGTGATGTTCATGCATAATTATCGAAGACAGTTTTTAAGTCCTTCTCTAATTGGAGTAGGGTAGATTCCATATTTTTGCTGGATTTTTTTGGAATCAAAGCAATAATCCTGGTCTATTTGATATCGAAGTTCTTTAACCTCTTTCAGTATAGACATAAATAAGGATAAAACAGAAATAAGCCAGGCTGGCATAACTTGAACCTGATGCGAGCTGTTCAATTCTTCATTTAGGATATGTACTATTTCTTCCAAGCTGGGATAGGAAGAGTCAGTTGGTAAGTTCCAAGCTTGATTCCAGGAATCTTCCTGCAATGCCAAAAAAGCAGTGGCTTTGCCTGCGTCGGGAACATAGGTAAAGGAATGCTTTTTGGAAGCTGAGTATAGCCATTGAGGTTTCTTACCTGACTTCATTTTTGAAATGACCATTTCATTCAACATGCTATTACCAGCACCTGGTCCATAAAAATCCGCTGATCGGGCTACAAGTGCTTTTAATTTTTTGGAAGCTACCTCTGACCACAGCATTTCTAATATCTGTTTCCTAACTTTTCCTTTTTTACTGCTTGCCTCCAAAGCAGTTTTTTCAGTTAGGTGAGAAATTTCTTCCGGGTCTAAAGCATACATGTTATCAAAAAACACCAGTTTGGCTTGGTTTGCAATAGAAGCGTCTAATGTATTTCGCATGATAACAGGCCATTGTTTCGCCCAAGCTTTACTGGAATACTGGATGCCTACCAGTAAGAAAATCAGATCTGCTCCTTCACAGGCTTTATGGACTGAGTTTGAATCTAAAATATCACCCGCAAATAGGATGTCAGTATGATTAATTTTTTGAGGTTTTCTGCTGAATTGAACCAGTTGATAATCAGTTTTAGCCAGCTCTAGGGAAACATATTTCCCAATATTTCCATTTGCACCAAGGATAACTGCTTTTTTCATGTGTTTACATTTTGGCTTTAATAGTCTTATGGCATCTAGCAAGGCTGATAATTATTTTAATTTGGATTGCTTGTATCCTGCTCGATTTCATTTCCTAAATTTTTTGGAAAAACTGTTTTTACTTTTTGGTTTCAAGATTTTCTACGAAAAAAACCATTGGAAATCTGGGTTTCTTCTATGAATTTCAGAATAAAAATTGGGTTTTTCATCAAACCTCCAAGCTTTTCAGGAGGCAACTTACAGGGAAAGTTTCTTGGGCTTGGTAGCCAAGGATAAAAGTGCAATGGTGGAAAGGATTAGAAATGTTCCTAACCAATCCATAGCAGTAAAAGTGACTCCTAACCAAACTACGGCCATCATGGCTGCGGATAAAGGTTCAACGCTACAAAGTAAAGATGCTGTTTGAGCTCCAATCAATGGAATGGCGGTGAGGAAAAAGAAAAATGACAACAGGCTTCCAAAAACAATGATATAGCCAAATGCGGCAAATGACTCTACATCCCAAATTCCGTTTATCTGCCATGGCTGAAGGTAAATGGCAAAGAACAAGCCACCCAAAAGCATCCCCCATCCTGAGACGGCTGCTGCTGAATGTTTGGCAAGTATCTTAACAGGATAGATGGTGTAAAAAGCCAAAGCAAGTGCTGATAGTAGCCCCCAAATCAAAGCTTGCGGTGAAATAACCAAAGTAGACCAAGTTCCGTGGGTGACCAATAGAAATGTGCCCAGTACGGCAAAAATCATGGATGCCATTTCAGCTAAAACAGGCCACCTTCTGAACTTAATTGCATAGAAAGAAACCACGAATACAGGGCCGATATATTGGATGACTGTTGCGGTTGCAGCGTTGGAAAGTCGAATGCTGTAGAAATAGCTGAATTGTACTGCCCACATGCCCAGAATACTAAAAATTATCAGTTGGGTAATTGAGCTTTTAGATTTCCATATGGAAAGGGTTTCTTTTTTGGATTGGAAGAAACTAAAAACCAAAAGCAGTGCTCCGGCAAGGATCAGCCTCCAGCAAACCAACCAAGAAGGATCTATATTTTTTTGTTCGAATAAAAACTGGGCACAGTTTCCTGAAATTCCCCAAAAAATAGCTGCCGCCAAAGCAAGAAGCATTCCTTTGGTTTTGATCGAATCAGCCTTTTGAGCAGTCATTGGTTGCTTGTAAAAATTTCTTGAAATAGCATTCTCAAATTGGGAAAAGCAATAGGGGAAATTAAAATTTCTGACTATCCGTAATCATGCAGGTAGCCAATTTTTCTTTGACTGATTGGAAGACCGATGACCGAAGACCGAATGACCTTGCCTGATTTTGGTTGTCACAATTCCGTCTTGTGAACTGTTAATTTGTTTATATTTTGAGGTACTCTTTTTCTTGGTTGTTCAGGATTTCTGGGCTTCAATTTCAAGGTATATGCCATTGAAGGTTGAGTTTGCAACA
The DNA here is from genome assembly GCF_019443765.1 of Algoriphagus sp. NBT04N3. Lineage (NCBI taxonomy): Bacteria > Pseudomonadati > Bacteroidota > Cytophagia > Cytophagales > Cyclobacteriaceae > Algoriphagus > Algoriphagus sp. NBT04N3. Next base: position 2,216,122 of record NZ_CP048415.1, on the reverse strand, counting down.
TTGATTTATATTGGAGGGGAGAAAGTCCATTGAGTACTTTCTTTCTTCTTTTCTTGTTGTGGTCAGCGACTGCTTTTTTCTGACATTTTCTCAATTCTTCAAGTTTCTTTGGCTTCCAGTAATTCAAGTATCCACTATTTATCAGATCGTTTGTTTTCTCTGCATAGGGGTTCTCGTAAGAGTACATGCACATACTTTGAAGAATTCCGTGTCGATTACACAACTTCTTGTATACCTCGCTCTCATACTGCTTGCCTCCATCGCTATGATGAATCATCCCTTTGAGTTTTACTCCATTGCCCACGGCTCTGCTGATTGCTTTTCGCATCACTGCTCTATAATTAAGTGCATGATTGGAATCATAAGCTCCATAGCCTACGATTTCTTGGTTGTACACATCGGTGATATAGATCGTGTAAAGCTTAGTGTCTCCGTATAGATAATGGGCCATATCTGCCTGCCAGACTTGATTTACTCCATTCACATCTTTCTGAACCAGCAGGTTAGAAAACTCCCGGGTACCTGATTGTGTGGCTCTCCCATAACGTTTGGGATATTTGACACGGTAACCCAACTCCATAAATAACGCTATACTTTTGTCCCTTCCTATGGGCAATTGATCACCAAACTCTTCATACATACTCCGGCAGCCTTGGCTGGGACAAGTTTTACGGACTTTACGCAGGTTCAATTCTGCCAGCCGAATGACCTCATCTTCAATTTCTGGCTTACCAGCGGCAACTTTATAATAGGACTGACGGCTGTAACCCAATATCTTACAGGCTGAGCTGATCTCAAAAGAATACGGATGGATCATTTTTTCTGAGACTTTGATGCTGGGTCGCCAAAACTTTTTTTTAAATCCACACGAAATTCATCTGATGCCTGCTCTACTATGATCCGGTACAGATCTGCCTCCAATGATTTACGTCCCAAAGCAGCTTCCAGCTCCTTGATCCTACCTTTTAATACCTGAACCCTGTTGTCCTGACTGTCTTTTTCCATAACCATTCTTGTCCCCTTCTTCAAGGTAGTCGAATATTTGTAAAGCCAAGTATATACAGTCTGTTTTCCGCCTATTCCGTACTCACGAACAGCCTGGAGAACTGTTAACTCTTTCCGTTCTATCTGACCTACAATCTGCCTACGCAAATCCTCACTGAAAATCCGCTGAGCTTTAAGTTGAAATCTTTTTGTCATCTTATTTGGTTTATCGTCCCAACAAAATGTGTCAACTTTTTTCAGGCATTGTCAGAAGCATCCGGATTTTGATCCTTTGGGCTAATAAGAAACCAAATTTTCCTTTTGTTATCAGGAAAACGGATATACCTATTAATTTTTCATTGAATTTTATATTGAGGAAATGTAGAAAAAAATAAAAAAAGGCTGGAACAATTCCAGCCTTCTGTGGGCCCACCTGGGCTCGCCCCGATAACTATCGGGGCAGGGACTTTCTGTCCCGATGAATCGGGAGAGTCAGATACTTCTATTTTGTTTGAAAGAGTATTTGTTTTACTAACTCGGGTTCGCTTTTTAGCTTCTGAATATACTTTGAGCTCTTCATTTTTTTCAAATAGATCTCAATTCTTCGAGCATGAGAAAGCGATTGGGTTTCTATGGCTAAATACAACTCCCAATCAGAGGCTTTAGCAGTGAATCGTTTTTTACCGTATCTGTGATGATTATGGTTTTCAATTCTTGCTTGAATTGATTCTTGGGTGATTCCTATATAAAACTTTTGTAGAGTAGGACTAAAAATGATGTAGCAGAAACTCATCCCGAAAAATAAAAAAAAGAGGCTGTCTCATAAATAGTTTTCACATTTAGAGATATTCGATTTTGCGCAATAGAGGCCGATTTTTGATTTTCGGCCTCTATTTTTTTGACCGGGGTTCACATGAGTTGTTTTTTAGGGTCATGGATGGATACTGTGCTCCACTTGCTTTTGTCTTTGTTTTGGGATGAAAAAATGGACATTTAAGGCTGTTCATCCCGCCTTTTTGGCCAGGTTGTGGGCAATGGCCAGAAGGCCTGTTTCAACGGCCACTTTTGCGCTACCGCGGAGCATGAAACGGCTTCTGCCCTTGTTGTATTTGAAGTGTCCGAAGACCGGTTCGACATCGATGGCCCGTTGCTTTCTTTTCTGAATACCTCGCTCTGAGGTTAGCCGTTCCTTTGCTTTGGCTTTCTGTTGCTGGAGTCTTGTGTTGACCTTGATGACTTTGTTTCCCTCCCCGGGATGGCAAGCTGCGGAGAGTGGACAGCCGGAACAGTTTTTAGCCTGATAGTGGCGATAGTGTTGAACGAATCCGGTTGATGTTTTACCGGTGCTTTTCCCGCTCTTTTCCATGGGCTGTCCCATGGGGCAGATGTAGCGGTCGTTTTGCGGGTCGTAATGGAGGTTGTCGAGTAGTCCGTAGACTTTCTTTGCTTTGGATTCCTGTTGAAGTTCTTTGTGGAAATAGTTGTACTTGACGAAGGCTTCGATCTGGTTTTCCTCCAGGAAGCAGTAGTTTTCCTCACTGCCGTATCCCGCATCGGCTGTGTAGCTGGAGGGATAGAAACCGTAGAGCTGACAGTATTTTTCCAGATGAGGTTTGAGGGTCAGCGTATCGGTGGGATTGGGATGCAGGGAGTAGTTGACCACAAACTGTCCGTGGGTACTGAGCTGAAGGTTGTAGGCGGGCTTGAGCTGTCCGTTTTTCATGTGGTCTTCCTTCATCCGCATGAAGGTGGCATCGGGATCGGTTTTGGAGTAGCTGTTGCGTCCTGCCAGGATCTGTTCTTTTTGGTCATATTCTTCCAGTTTGGCCGGCCAGTGCTTTTTGGCGTAGTTTAGTTTCTGCTTCACTTTTTTGTCCACAGGCTTGTCCTGCAGGGCCCGGTTGATCTTGTCCACGGTCTGAGACACTTTCTCCGGACTGGGGTTGATAAAGTCGGGCTCTTCGGCTCCCAGCTCCCGGGCGGCTACCGAACCTGCGTATTCCCAGAGTTCCTGGAGCTGTTTGCTGATCCGCTCCTTGTTCTTTTTGATCGCCTTACCCCAGACAAACGTGTAACGGTTGGCATTGGCCTCTATCTTGGTACCGTCGGTATAGACCTCCTTGATATCCAGAAGGCCTTCTTGATGAAGCAGCAGTACCACTTTGGAGAATATATCGCCGATCACCTAGGCTTGAGCCGTTCGGAACGAAAGCGGTTGATCGTGTGGTGGTCGGGACGCTGCATCCCCGAAAGCCACATGTACACGATGTTTTCCCGGGTAGCCTTCTCCAGCTTACGGGACGAAAAGCAATTTTCAAGATAGCCATAAACCAAAATCTTCAGCAGCATCCGGGGATGGTAGCTGCTGGCACCGTTTTGCCAATAATAGGCATACACCGAGGAAAGATCGATCTGATCCATCACCGAATTAACGGTTCGGGCTGGATGATGGGCTGGAATTAATTCTTCCAAACTCGGAGGAAGAAGCATCAGCTGGTTGGGAGAATAGTCTTTAAAGACTATATTCGTGTCTTGTTTTTGCACACCTCAAAATACCTATTTTGAGTTAAACAAGAAAGGCTAGCCGAGAAATCAGCTAGCCTATTAAACTATCTACTTTTGAGACAGCCTCTTCTGTGGGCCCACCTGGGCTCGCCCCGATAACTATCGGGGCAGGGACTTTCTGTCCCGATGAATCGGGAGAGTCAGATACTTTTATTGTGTTTGAAAGAGTATTTGTTTTACCAATTCGGGTTCGCTTTTTAGCTTCTGAATATACTTTGAGCTCTTCATTTTTTTCAAATAAATCTCAATTCTTCGAGCATGAGAAAGCGATTGGGTTTCTATGGCTAAAAACAACTCCCAATCAGAGGCTTTAGCAGTGAATCGTTTTTTACCGTATCTGTGATGATTATGGTTTTCAATTCTTGCTTGAATTGATTCGTGGGTGATTCCTATATAAAATTTTTGTAGAGTAGGACTAAAAATGATGTAGCAGAAACTCATCCCGAAAAATAAAAAAAGGCTGGAACAATTCCAGCCTTCTGTGGGCCCACCTGGGCTCGCCCCGATAACTATCGGGGCAGGGACTTTCTGTCCCGATGAATCGGGAGAGTCAGATACTTTTATTGTGTTTGAAAGAGTATTTGTTTTACCAATTCGGGTTCGCTTTTTAGCTTCTGAATATACTTTGAGCTCTTCATTTTTTTCAAATAGATCTCAATTCTTCGAGCATGAGAAAGCGATTGGGTTTCGATAGCTAAAAACAACTCCCAATCAGAGGCTTTAGCAGTGAATCGTTTTTTACCGTATCTGTGATGATTATGGTTTTCAATTCTTGCTTGAATTGATTCTTGGGTGATTCCTATATAAAACTTTTGTAGAGTAGGACTAAAAATGATGTAGCAGAAACTCATCCCGAAAAATAAAAAAAAGGCTGGAACAATTCCAGCCTTCTGTGGGCCCACCTGGGCTCGCCCCGATAACTATCGGGGCAGGGACTTTCTGTCCCGATGAATCGGGAGAGTCAGATACTTTTATTGTGTTTGAAAGAGTATTTGTTTTACCAACTCGGGTTCGCTTTTTAGCTTCTGAATATACTTTGAGCTCTTCATTTTTTTCAAATAGATCTCAATTCTTCGAGCATGAGAAAGCGATTGGGTTTCAAGAGCTAAAAACAACTCCCAATCAGAGGCTTTAGCAGTGAATCGTTTTTTACCGTATCTGTGTTCATTGTGGTTTTTAATTCTCGCTTCAATCGATTCATGTGTGATTCCAATGTAAAACTTTTGGAGAGTAGGACTAAAAATGATGTAGCAGAAACTCATCCCGAAAAATAAAAAAAAGGCTGGAACAATTCCAGCCTTCTGTGGGCCCACCTGGGCTCGAACCAGGGACTTTCTGATTATGAGTCAGATACTCTAACCAACTGAGTTATAGGCCCAATAATTACTTTTAAACAAGAAAATTCTTGATAAAATCCCGCTTGGATTAGCTCAAATGCTAAAATACCTTGGTTTTGGGAATGCAATGTTACATATTTGAAATCATATTCACAACCATATTTACGGATGAAAAAAACACCGGACGCAGACTTTTTAATTTTCGATTTAGGTAATGTAATTATTGACATAGATTATCAAAGATCCTTATCTCTTATACGTCAGGAAGTTCCGTCTAATCTTCATCATTTGGTAGATGATTTTTACAAAACTGATTTTCATTATGCCTATGAAAAAGGTTTGATAGATTCTGTAAGTTTTCGAACTGAAGTCAGAAACTATTTTGATCAAGATTGGGAAGATGAAAAGATTGATTCACTTTGGAACTCTTTGCTTGGTAAAATTCCAGCTGAGAGATTGGAATTGGTCAACAGAGTGAGGAAGCACTATCAGGTTGGAGTTTTGAGTAATACCAATATGATCCACATTTTGGCAGTCAATGATATTCTAAAAAGAGATCATGGCCTTGCAAATTTTGACCCTGTATTTGACTGGGTATTTTTAAGTCACGAAATGGGCTTGGCAAAACCTCAACCTGAGATTTACCATAAAATGATTACTGATTTGGGAACTTCGCCCGAAAGGGTTGTATTTTTTGACGATCTTGAGCAAAACGTTCAAAGTGCTAGTGAAATTGGGATTCAGGCTATACAGGTAACTGGGCCTGAGGTTATTTTTGATTATTTAAAGCATGTACAGTAAGAAGGACTACCTAAAACACACCATATTATTTATACTTACCCTAATCGCAACCACTTTAGCTGGAGGAGAATGGGTTTATGGTAAATCAGTCATTGCTAAAGGTGATGATTTTCTGAGCTGGGACTTTTTCTTGAGGTCATTTGCATTTTCGATTCCTTTCATCGGAATTCTATTGATTCATGAATTGGGGCACTTATTCACCTCAATTCATCACAAAGTCAAATCCTCCTTACCACTTTTCATTCCAGCTTGGTTAGGTTTCCTAGGAATACCTTCCATAGGTACATTTGGAGCTATTATTCAGATGAAAAGTTTCGTCAATTCCCGAAAAAAATTCTTTGATATTGGAGTTGCGGGGCCATTAGCTGGATTTGTGATTGCATTGGGAGTTTTAACATATGGATTTACAACGCTCCCTTCAGCTGAATACATTTATGAAATTCACCCCGAATATGCAGACCCTGAATTTGAAGGTTATGGTGATCAGGTGGTAGATTTTGAGTTGGGTAATAATCTTCTTTTCTCACTGATGAGCTCTACCCTAGCTGATCCGGAAAGGATGCCTGAATTGTCAGAGTTAATCCACTATCCCTTCTTATTTGCAGGTTACCTGGCCCTGTTTTTTACCGCGCTTAATCTTTTACCAATTGGACAATTGGATGGCGGGCATGTGATTTTTGGACTTTTTCCCAAAAGGCATAAAGAAATCTCTCTTAGTGCCTTCACTTTATTTCTCTTTTATGCAGGTTTAGGAATGATCAGTCCTTTTTTCCCTGCTGAAGAACTCATCATTAGAATTCCACTTTACTTAGGTTTTCTTTACATCTGTTATCATAAATCAGGGCTAACTGCTCAAACAAAATTGACATTTGCTTTAAGTATAGCGGCAAGTCAATATTTAATTGCATATTTCTTTCCAACCATCCAAGGCTATCAAGGCTGGCTGTTTTTTGGTTTTTTACTTGGAAGGGTGATGGGAACACGACATCCAGAGGTATCCGGATTTAAAGAGCTGGACTCTAAAAGAAAGATTATAGGTTGGATTGCAATTATCATATTTTGTCTATGTTTTTCTCCGCAGCCGTTTATTTTTTCTGAATAAGCTTTAAGACAATCAAATTAAACTCAAGACTTTAGCTAACCATTCTAAGGGTTATATTTAGATTTGCCTAAAAAACAAAACCCTGAAAAGAATACTCCTTCCAGGGTTTAGATATTTTTTGGACAAAACTTATAGATCTCTGTAAGCCATGATTCCACCCAAAACATTTCTGACTTGGGAAAATCCCTTACTTTCTAGAAACTTTTTGGCATTTCCGCTTCTAGCACCGCTTCTGCAATGGATGATAATTTCTTGATCTTTGTAAGAATCAAGTTCCTCCAAACGATGGGGAAGATCTGCTAAGGGGATATTTTTTGCTCCAAGATTGTCATCTTCATATTCCCACTCTTCCCGGACGTCCAAAAAAAGAAATTTGTCTTTTTTCTCCAGTCTTTCTTTCAGTTCTTTTACGTCAATATCTTCCATAATTATTTCACTAAAATTCTAAACGATTCGGCTCCTTTTTCAGAAAGCAGGTGGAGCACATAAATTCCTGACTTCTGACCTCTAAAGTTAAGGATTTCTCCTCGCTCTGTCGATTCTCTTTCCAGTAAAATCTCTCTTCCAAAGGAATCGAACACCTTAATGTCTCTAAATTTCCCCTCAACATTCAGTTGATTTTCGACAGGATTAGGGTAGATTCTGAATATCTCTGATGGGTTTTCTGATTGGGCAAAAGGAGGAGCAAGACTCACATGTGGTCTAATCATTAATGAACCTCTTACTTCAGTATTTTCAGCCCAGGTACCATTTACATTGTAAAAAATCTTATCACCTTGATCATTATTCTTATCCAGACCTATGTGTATGAAATCATTGGTAAACTGGGTAAAACCCACATAAAATTCCCCAGTCACCTGTATGTTGGTATCAAGAGAAAAGTAGGTAAGTGAGTCTATTCCATTTTTTAATGGGATCAACTCCTCTCTTCTGAAAACAGGTTGATTGTCCAGGTTTTGCCAAACCATGATATCTATAGGGAAATCTATTTGATCGGCATTGGTGAAGTTAATGGTTAGCCCCTTGATATAGACTGGCTGATCCACTTGATACTTTACTGCAAGCATCCCCGAACGCTGATTGATCCCAGCTGCATAATCAGCCCTACCATCGTCATAAGCAAAGAAATCCCTGATTGGAATAAGAGTTGTCACCGTATCATTGACCCGATAGTTTACCTGGCTGAAAAAAGTACTGTCACCGGAGTTGACGACAAATAGGTTTTTATCTCCTGTGGTTAAATAAGTTTTTACTTCTAAATCTGTTTCCTCGGAAATAGCAGGTATTTGAGATGGGGAGTTACTGGAAAATCTCCTTCTTTCCAAGGCAGTTGGAACAGGGTTAAAAGGTGTGTTTAAATTAATAGGAACTGAAGCACCGGTATTCGTATTGGTGATTAATACTGAATACTCCATTGCCCGAAACCTATTTTCCAGATTGTAAAATTCGTTTTTAATAGACCCGATAGAGGAGGGAAGGGAAGAAGAGAAAACCGCAGGAACCGCCGTGTAATCCCCAAATTTCAATTCATTAGCTTGGGTTAAGGCTCTATCCAAATAGCTTAATTGATTCAAAGTTCTGCCTGTATTCAAATAGACATAATCCAAAACCCAGGTATCAAATGGTCCTGAAAGTCGACCGAAATTCACAAATCGAAACTGGAAAGCCTCATGCTGAAAGTCGGCTAGGACCTGCACGGATTCTTGAGAAAATTGGTTAGGATCTCGTTCTGGTCCTCCGGATATTTCCCAAACGCTGATCCATTGTCCATTTCGGTTTAGAAACTGCAATACCAAACGATCATTTTCATCGGGTATTTCAGCTCTTCCACCAGCCTGCCAGAAGAAGCTTAAAAAGAGACTTGTACTTTGAGCAACTGAAAGCGTAGATAAATCAAAAGGGCGGGAAGTCAGGTAATCTCCGGCTCCTTGGTCCCTTATTTGTCTTGAATAGGGCTTTCCATTTGAGTCAGTTCCATCCAGAATAATGACTCCTAAAGAAGGTGCATTGATTCCAATACTTTCACTGTAGGAAGCTCCCTCGAATACCCAAGCCAAGGTATCCATACCTTGACTGAAATCATCCCAAAACGGAAGAGTATTGGTATTGGAAATTCTCAAATTTGAACCAATCTCAACCTGGGTTTTGAAGTTTTTGTGTGGCACAGTCGCCAATTCTACCAATTGGGCAAAAGAGGCCTCTGCGCCTATAAAAAGGAGAAAAATCAGAACATAAAAATTGGGTTTATTTCCCATATGTTTTTAGAAACTTCCTTCACCCGAAATCCAAAGATCTATAATATCGCCGGTCTTCACCATTGATTCAGCAGGAGGGGACTGACGAAACACCCTGCCAGATGCTAACGTATCATTTTTCATGTAAGTTTTTTGACCTACTCGAAGGCCTGAACCTAAAATAAGGAATTCCGCATCAATTTCATCCATCCCGACCAAGCTAGGCACATTCAAAACCTGATTTCCTAATCCGTTGCCGACAACCAAATCAATTTTTGCTCCTTTCGGAATCTCAAACCCTTCGGAGATACTTACTCCTCTGTATCTTTGTTCCAATACTACATTGGCTCCAATGTCGGGAACATAGATTAATTCCCCTCTTTCCAATCCAATATTGGCCAGTATTTCCTGTACGTTCTTCAGTGGCATATTGACCAAGTTTGGCATCTTGATTATTGGTGCATTTCGGGCATTAAGCGTCAAATAAATTTTTCTTCCACCCTTTACTTGTTCATTGGCTGGAGGAATTTGCTTCAAAACAGCCAAAGGTTTTTCATCCATATTGAAACCGGAATCTGGAGAAACCTGATAATTAAGACCAGCCTTTTCCAAAATACCCTGACTTTCATCAAAAGTATATCCTGATAAATCCGGTACAGATACTGTCTCGCCGTGATTTGTGTACATAGGAAGATAAACTTTTAGGAAAAGGAAACCCAAAAGAATTGCTATGCCTATAATAATGCCAAGGTTGATAAGAATCTTTTTCAGGGAATACTGGAAAGTGCTCATGTATAAATATTAATGCCTAAAGATAATTGGGATTTTTCATGCACCCAAAGATTGGGGACATGGCGGAATTCTGAAAGGCAAAAAATAAGCCGAAGTGTGTATCCTCGGCTTATTTAGCATTAATTAATTATCAATTTCTTTGTCTCGCTGATCGTATTACTATTGATCCTAACTATATAAAATCCTGGAGGGAAAATCTCTCTGCTGAAAGAATATGTTTGGTTCAATGTGTTAGGATATACGACTTGCTGCAAAACTTGTCCGCTGGCAGAAATAATCTGAATCGTTACATTTTCATAGCGTGGCAAATTAAAGGCAATATTGAAGTAGTCGGAAGCAGGATTTGGATAAAGAATACTCATGCCCTCTGTTGGAATTACAGGCTGAGGGTTAGCAGTCAGGAATAGCTCAATATTATCAAGATAGATAGGAGAATTAAACCCTTCTCCAGCATCAAGAGCAAAAGCCAATCTTACAGCCTGATTGCCATTTCCCGTGAACTCGGTGAGATTTACGAATTCCCTTCTAAAGTCAGAGGCATTACTTGGGCTAGCTACATTCGCTGATGTGGTTCTTAAATTTTCCCCCATTGCTTCCCAAACAGGTATATAGGTCTCTCCCGCATCGGAACTCGCAAATAGCGTCAATCTTGTTGATGGGGCCATCTCTCCAACTGCATAATCAAAAAAGACAGAGGCTTGAGTTCGATTGGATAAGTTGAATATTGGAGATCCAAGCCAGTAGGAGTTTCCGGGCTGTGGATTTTGCAACCCATTTACATTATTGGAGGTGTTATTTGTCGTAATAGTAGTCCAAGAATCTCTATTTTCTTCAGGATTGATTGTTCTCCAAGGTTCTATAGAAGTGGAGAAATTAAAGTTTTGCCTCCAGGGAACAAGTGTGTTTTGGCTATCCTCGATGATGAATCGTTCCAATTCATCTTCATTACCGGAATTTTGATCAAAATTCGGAAAAATGACTCCATAATTTAATCTGTTAACACCTTCCTGGGTCGAGTTTCCTCCGGTTAAATTAAAGCTTTCACCCGGAGCAACAGCAGATCCGGAGGCAAGAAAGCCTTGGGTGGAAGAACCATTGGTACTTTTCGTGAAAACGAACCTAGATACAGGTAGGTTACCTGTGTTTTTCACTCTAATCACCTCATCTTCATATCTACCATCAGAAATAGGTGTTGGAAGAATCAACTCTTCCAAAGTCAACTCGTATTTGAATTGCTTCTCCTGGAGAATTCTAATATTTTTCAAGTAGATATTGTTACCATAAGAATTAACAGAAATGAAAGCAATTCTGACCTGACCTAATTCAGCAAATGGGCTAAGGTTTACTAATTCGGTTCTGAACTGACTATTTTGAGTTGGAATAAACTCATTTAATGTAGGATTGGAAGTTTCCAAAGAAACCCCGGATTTATCATAAGTAGCATCAGCGATTTGAAAGGTGTTTCCACAGTCTGTTGAAACTGCCACAATCAAATCATCCTGAAATCCCGGCTGATTATAAGGAGCATGGGCTAATTCAAATACCAATTGCGCATTTGGATTGGCACTTAAATCAATGACAGGGGAGATAAAGTAATCTAATTCACCTGGCGCTTCATATTCGTAATGTCTGATATAGATCAGGTCTTGCTGGGTCCCGGAAATGGTTAGTCTGGTAGGTTCCCAGGTAAAAGATCCATCCGGATTGCTGATAGACCAGGAATTTGGAATAGAAGCAAGATTTAAACTCAGAGGTAAAGTTGCGGCCTGTTGTAAAACGGGGCTTGAGGTTAATGAATTGTTTGCTGAGTTTTCGTCGCTATTGTCATTAACTTGAACAACCCTGAATTCAATTTCATTTCCATCAGCTGAAATATTGAAATTATTAAAACTCAAAGTAGCATCTGCTCCTGTCACTAAATTCAGTGAAAATCTCCTGCTTTCAACTACAGCTCCATTTCTTCTCAGTTCAATCCTTGCCGAGGAAATAGTTTGTTTCCCGGCATTCTTCACTTGGATAGAAGGAGAAATAATTGGTGAACAAGCAAAATTTCCCGGTTCAACAATTCTTGAAATCGCTAAATCCCTATCCACTAAAACGGGCTCTTGCGTGGCTCTATTATTTACCAAAGTCCTTCTTCTCGGGCTATTAGCCAAAACCGCATTGAATCTTTCTACCTGCCCTCGTGTAAAAATATTCATACAGGCATCAGGAGTGTAATCCATGTAATTTTGGATCATATCATTGGATCCACAGCTAAACCTGGAAGGATTATCGTTACAGGTGCTATTGGAGTTATCCTGTTCGGGAGTATCAGATACAAAATCATCCACACCACAGCCTCCATCACCCCAAATATGCCTTAGTCCGAAATAGTGTCCTACTTCGTGTGTGGCTGTTCTACCCAGTGATGCTCCTATGGCATTTCCACCGCTTCCAAAAAATCTGAAATCAACTGTAACTCCATCGGTAATTGCTGGGGCAGGGGAGAAATTTAAGCCAGGTAAATCTGAAACAGGAAAAGAAGCATAGCCAATAAAAGGTTGGTTTAAGGGCACAACCCAGATATTGAGGTATTCGTCCGGATTCCACTGACTAAGCTGCCCAATTTGCGCTGCATCTTGTGGAGCATAAGAGGTTTTGGGACCTTGAATTCTTACTATTCCATTGGTTGGCAGTCCATTAGGATCTTGTTTAGCTAGCACAAATTCGATTTTGGCGTCGGCGGCCACCGGTAAAAACTCTGCTGGAGTACGGTTAGCATCTGGATTTAATCTCCTGAAGTCCTCATTTAGAGTTCTAATTTGTGATTCGATTTGTGACAGAGGCACATTAGCTCCCTGACCTATAGGAGTTCCATTATGAATCACATGGACGACCACAGGAATTAATCTTATTTCTTCCTGAGTTCTTGCAATAGAAAGTGGTTGATTCCTTTGTGCTTCTATTTTGCTGTCTATCCAGTTTTCAAAAAAATCCTTGGTGCCAAAATATCCCATTTCTTTCACCAGCATTTCCTCCAGCACACCATGAGCACATTTTTCATTATGTGCATGATTACTTTTTGAATTAGCCGTTCCTGAATAATCAGGCAAAGGTGAAATGGTGAAATTTTGAGAATTGGCTGAGGTATATGCAAAAATAGCTCCTAAAAGGAGCATAGTTGCTTTGTTGAAAAAGCTGGAAAATCTCTTCATTTAGTTCTTTTGAATTAGGCCATCGAAAGATTTACAGCCTCTACCCGTACAATTTCAGGTATGGCACGTTTGATGGCATCTTCTACTCCCGCTTTCAAGGTCATAGAAGACATTGGACAAGACCCGCAAGAACCCAACATCTCAATTTTCAAAACCTTATCATCGGTCAACTCCACAATTCTCACATTACCTCCATCGGCTTCCAAATAAGGTCTGATGGTATCCAACGCAAATTCAATCTGTTCTCGTAATTCTGCCTGCATTATATTATGCTTTTATTTCTACTACTTCTGTTTTCTTTTCCTGAGCGTTTCGGATGGCAATTTGTCTAGCAAGTGATTCTGCCAATTCCATATACGCATTTTTTGTTACTCCAGTTTTTAATACCGCCGGATAACCAGTGTCTCCACTTTCTCTAATACTCTGCACTATTGGTATTTCTCCTAAGAAAGGTACCTGATACTTTTCTGCCAATTTTTTCCCTCCTTCTTTTCCAAAGAGGTAATATTTATTGTCAGGAAGTTCTTCAGGTGTAAAGTAAGCCATATTTTCAACAACACCTAAAACGGGAACATTAATTTGTGGCTGTCTAAACATGGAAAGTCCCTTAGTAGCATCTGCCAAAGCCACTTTTTGCGGTGTGGTTACAATCAAAGCACCTGTCACAGGAACTGTTTGAACCATGGTTAAATGAATGTCAGAGGTCCCCGGAGGTAGATCAATCAACAAGTAATCCAATTCTCCCCAATCCACATCTGAAATAAACTGCCTTAAAGCAGAACTTGCCATAGGTCCTCTCCAGACAACTGCCGATTCGGCCGGTGTCAAAAAGCCAATAGACATTAGCTTTACTCCATACTGAGTGACTGGGATGATCACATTCTTATCTCCTACCTTTTTTACCGCAGGTTGCTCTCCCTCTACATTGAACATGGTAGGAATAGATGGGCCTGAAATATCTGCATCTATCAAGCCTACTTTAGCTCCCAATTCTGAAAGTGCAACTGCTAAATTTACCGCAGTGGTAGATTTTCCCACTCCTCCTTTACCAGAGGCTATTGCAATGATATTTTTAACTTCAGGAAGGATAGGAGTAGCGTCCCGAACGGTAGTTACCTGAGAAGTCATATGTAGATCCCATTGGATTCCTTTTCCGAAATCCTCTTCCAAAGCTTCTAAACAATTGTTTTTAATCACTTCCTTTAATGGACAGGCAGGAGTGGTAAGGACCACTTTCATTCGAATCAAATCACTCGAAATCTCAATGTCCTGTATCATTCCCAAGCTCACCAAATCTCGTTTGAGATCTGGATCCTGAACTCTGGAAAGTGTTTTTAATATCGCTTCTTGGGTAATCTGCATTTGTAATTAAAATTTGCTGCAAGTTAGGGCTAAGTCTTCGTTTTTGGAAGTTTATCCTAATCCTATGACTCACTAAACTGGCTCAGTCCTCAAATAGTTCTCCATTTGTCCTTTCTATTTGGCGGGGAACATTAACTTTGTTTACTCGGAAAAATTATGGGAATCAGTAAAATCACCACAGACAAGGTTAAAGAAAGAATGGACATAGAAGAGATCATCTCTGATTATGTTCCACTCAAGAAAAAAGGCCAAAACCTCTGGGCTTGCTGTCCTTTTCATGGAGAGAAAACCCCCTCTTTTTCTGTATCACCTGCTAAGCAAATCTACAAGTGCTTTGGCTGCGGAAAAGCCGGTGATCCACTTCAGTTTGTGATGGATATTGAAGGGATAGGTTTTCAGGAGGCAATCAAACACCTTGCTGGAAAGTATGGAATAGAAGTAGAGGAAGATGAAACCCGTACGCCTGAGCAAGAGCAGGCTCAGAGTGAAAGGGAAAGTTTGTTGATTGCTCTGGGATTTGCCAGAGATTTTTTTGTAAAAAACCTTCAAACTGAAGAAGGGAAAAGCATAGGCCTCAGTTATTTTAAAGAAAGGGGTTTTGGGCCTACCATCATTGAGAAATTCGATTTGGGCTATGCATTGAATGGATGGGATCATCTTTTAAATGCTGCAAAAAAGGCTGGTTTTACTGAAGATATTTTACTCAAGGCTGGACTAATTCTTCAAAAAGAAGGGGATTCTGACAGAAAGTATGATAGGTTTAGGAATAGAGTAACATTCACCATCCACAATATCAGTGGGAAACCTATTGGGTTTGGAGCAAGGATTCTGACTAAAGACAAGAACCAACCCAAGTACATCAACTCTCCTGAAACGGCAGTATATCATAAAAGTGATGTGCTGTATGGAATGTACCAGGCCAAAAAGGCTATTCGAGATCAGGACAATTGCTATCTGGTCGAAGGGTATACAGATGTCATTTCTCTCCATTTGTCTGGGATTGAGAATGTGGTGGCCTCCTCCGGCACTTCGCTTACAGATGGGCAAATCAAATTAATCAAGCGCTTTACCAATCAGGTAACCGTTTTATATGATGGAGACTCAGCAGGAATCAAGGCATCTCTTCGGGGAATTGATTTGCTCTTAGAAGGAGGTCTGAATGTAAAAGCTGTAGTTTTCCCTGAAGGTGAGGATCCGGATAGTTATTCCAGAAAGGTTGGTTCTCAGGCTTTTCAGGAATACTTAAATACCCAAAGCCAAGACTTTATTGGTTTTAAGATTGGCTTGTATCAAGATGAGATCAGACGGGATCCAATCAGGAAAGCTGAAGTAATCCGTGAGGTAGTTCAAAGCATAGGGAAAATACCAGATCCTATAGTTCGTTCCGTGTATGCGAAAGAAGCTTCTGGTCTTTTGGATATAGAGGAGGAAATTGTCCATGCAGAGCTGAACAAAGGACTTCTCAAGAGTCAGAAAGATGCCTATAGCAAGCAAAAGGAGCAGGAAGAGTCTGTTGATACACCTTTTGAAAATTTCCTCCCAACTCAAGAGCAAACTTCTTTCTCTGAACTTCTTAGGCTTCAAGAGCGGGAGATGATCAGGCTTTTGTTGAATTATGGATTGGAAAAATTGGAAGGCCAGGACCTGCAACTTTCAGATTATTTACTGAGCGAGACCCAGGAATTGGATTTTGAGACGCCTGTTTATTCAAGAATTTTAAAAATCTATCGCGAGAGGCTTGCCAGAAATGAAATTTCAGGAGTCGATTATTTTTTGTCTTTGGATGATTCAGAGATCAAGAAGGAAGTAATTGACTTGATCAGTCCTAGGCATGAAGTGTCTGTGCACTGGGAAGAGAGACATCAAATTATTATTAACAAGGAGCAGGATGATCTGACCCTAACAGGCTTTAAAACCATTTTGAGACTGAAAAGGAAGTTTGTCAAAAAAATGATGGAAGAAGCCAAGCAAAAGATCAAAAATGCTGAAACCCAGCAATTAGATGAAAAGGAGATCATTGAGCTTCAGGAAATCTATTTTGCTTTGAAAAAAGTTCAGGTAGAAATCGACCGGGAACTTGGGATTGTTATTGGGTAAAACCAAACTTTCTTTGGCATCATCCTGTTTTAAATCCGAAAGCACTTAAATTTGCTTTTCCTAATGAATTCAAACCCAAATCTTGTGGAAAAATACCAGTTGGATCCCATCGAGGATGCCATAGAAGCAATCAAAAATGGTGAAGTGATCATTGTAGTAGACGATGAAGACAGGGAGAATGAAGGTGATTTTGTTTGCGCAGCAGAGAAAGTCACTCCTGAAATCATCAACTTCATGGCCACTCATGGTCGGGGTTTGATTTGTGCGCCATTAATTGAAGACAGATGCGAGAAACTGGGCTTGGAAATGATGGTTGGGCAAAATACCGCAGCTTTTGAAACTCCATTCACCGTTTCCGTAGATCTCATTGGACATGGTTGCACAACCGGTATATCAGCTTCTGATCGTGCTAAAACTATCAAAGCATTAGTGGATGACAGCATTGATCCATCTGAATTGGGCAAGCCGGGACATATTTTCCCTTTGAAAGCAAAAAGAGGAGGAGTACTCAGAAGAGCAGGTCATACTGAGGCAGCCATAGACCTTTCGCGTTTGGCGGGTTTGCAGCCAGCGGGTGTGTTGGTTGAGATCATGAATGAAGACGGAACCATGGCAAGACTTCCGGATTTAGTGGAGGTTGCGAAGAAATTCAAGTTAAAGCTGGTTTCAATCAAGGATCTAATTGCTTACCGATTAAAAAATGAATCTCTGATCAAACGAGAAATCGGCGTGGAGATGCCGACTGACTGGGGAAATTTTGATTTGATCGCTTTCCGTCAAACCAACACTCAAGAACTTCATTTGGCATTGATCAAAGGGACTTGGGATAAGGATGAGCCTATTTTAGTAAGGGTGCATTCATCATGTATGACTGGCGATATTTTTGGAAGTTGCCGATGTGATTGCGGTCCACAATTGCACGCTGCCATGCAAATGGTAGAAAAAGAAGGAAAGGGCTTGGTTTTATATATGAACCAAGAGGGTAGAGGAATTGGTTTGATTAACAAGCTCAAAGCTTACAAGTTACAGGAGCAGGGAATGGATACTGTGCAGGCCAACTTAGCCTTGGGACTGCCTATGGATTCCAGAGATTATGGAGTTGGAGCCCAAATTTTGAGGGATTTGGGAGTTGGCAAAATCCGCTTGATTTCCAATAACCCACAAAAACGAGTTGGTCTGATAGGTTACGGATTGGAAATCGTGGAGCAAGTGCCAATTGAGATTAAGCCTAATCCTCACAATGAAAAATATTTAAAAACTAAGCGGGATAAAATGGGGCACAATATCTTAAAGTAAGTTTCTTTAAGTAAATTGGATTTGTTGGCTAGTTAAATTAGTCTAACCCAAACTCCCAAATACCGTTTAATCAAGCATGATAGTTAGCATGAAAAAAGCATTATTCACCATCACCTTGCTCTTTGTGGCTACACTTTCCTTGATTGCGCAGAATCAATTTCCTTCTCAGATTTGGCACAAGGGAAATATTTACGGAGCTGATGGACAGACCTACTCAGGTCTTGTAAAATATGACCTGGAAAATAACTTAGTTCAGTTACAAACTGAGCGAATTTCCACTTTTACAGCTTCCAATGTCACCAATTTCGAAATCTACGACGAGATCTATGGAGGCATGAGAAGATTTTACAGTTTGCCTTATTCCCTGAATGGAGATTACGAAACCCCAATCTTTTTCGAAGTTTTGACGGAAGGAAATGATATTGCCTTACTTTGTAGGGAGTACGTTGCCACCGATTCCAGAAATATGGGTGCTTGGGGTCCTATGGGGATGAATCCTTTCTGGGGGCCACAAACTATGACTGGCTATAGACTAGCTTTCAATTATTATTTTTTCAAAGACAATCAAATTCAGAAATACAGCCTGAAGAAAAAGGATCTCTTCAATCTACTTTCGGGTTACGAAGATGAAATCAGTCTTTTTATGCGAAAAAACCGTTTGGAGCATGATAAAAGAGGTGATTTACTTCGAATTACAGCCTATTACAACGAATTGAATAAAAACTAAATGTCCAAACCTTTAATTCTCGTCTCCAATGACGATGGCATTACCTCTAAGGGTATTAGAGTATTGGTATCTATCATGAAAAAACTGGGGGAGGTTGTTGTTGTAGCCCCAGATAGTCCTCAATCCGGTATGGGGCATGCCATTACCATTGGTGAAACTCTCAGGCTATACGATGAGGATATTTTTGATGGAATAGCTGCTTACAAATCCAGCGGAACACCAGCTGATTGTGTAAAATTGGCAAAGCATTATGTTTTAAAGGATAGAACCCCTGATTTGGTGGTTAGTGGAATTAATCACGGTTCCAATACATCGATTTCTGTTTTATACTCCGGTACAATGTCTGCCGCCATTGAAGGAGCTTTAGAGGGTTATCCTTCAATTGGATTTAGTCTTTGTGATTATTCTTCCAAAGCAGATTTTTCTCATGTGGAAGAGTGGGTGGAAAAAATTGCCCGGCAAGTTTTGGAAAATGGAATTCCCAAAGGGATTGCCTTAAATGTCAATTTTCCTCCAAAGCAAAATGAGGATATCAAAGGCATAAAAGTTTGTCGTCAGGCAGACGCAAAATGGCAGGAGGAATTTTCAGAGCGATTTGATCCTACGGGGCGAAAGTATTTTTGGATGGCAGGAAACTTTGTGAATTTTGATAAAGGTGAAGATAACGATGAATGGGCGATCGCTAACAATTATGTTTCCATCGTGCCCTGCCAATATGATCTCACCGCATATCATGCCATCACGCAAATGAATAAAAATTGGGATTGGGAAAAATTAAAATAATTTCTAAGCCCAATTAATCTGAATTTCAATTTTCATCCGTATTTCTAGGTCAGGATCAGAATAAGTATGTTCATAATTCACTGATTCTATTTAATTTGCACTTGGAATCCTAACATGTCGTGAAGAAACTCAGATTATTTTGCGTACCGCTTTTTTCTTTTTTTCTGCTTGTATCAGCTGCTTTAGCTCAGAATGCAAGTATTGATAGCCTGAAGAACTCTCTTTCTATTTCTGAAGGAAAGGACAGGTTAGACATTTTAATTGAACTTGCCTTTAGCTTACGTGAAATTTCTCAGGGAGAAGCATTAGCCTACGCTTTGGAAGCAGAAAAACTTGCTCAAGAGCTCGATAATCCTTCTGCGGAATCGCAGGCTACAGAACATATTAGCTGGATTTATTATCGACAGGGATTATGGCAAAAAGCCTTTGACTTTGCCAAAGAGTCTTATCAGCTTGCCAGAGAAGCAAACGATTTGAAGCAGGTTGCCAGGGTTTTGAATAATATGGGAGCTCTTTATTATGAGCAGCAAAATTATTTAATGGCAATTGATCATTTTAAAGACGCATTCGAAATCAGTCAAAAAGCAAAGGATGTTTATACCCAAATCCGAAGCTTGAATAATGTAGCTTTTAATTTTACGCTCCTTGAGAATTACGACTCGGCGCTTTTTTATGCAAAAAATGCTATTCGGGTTAATGAGGAAAACGGTTCCCCTTATCTAACTTCTTTTTCTAATCGGGTGATTGGAGACGTTTATTTTCAAAAAGGTAAGTTGGATTCTGCTCAATTGATTTATGAGAAATCATTGGCAATGGCTAGGCAGCAAGGGCTATCCACCTTTATGGCAAGTGTTTTACACAGGTTGGGAAATACATATTTACAATTGGGTAAATTAAACCAGGCGGAGGAGATTTTAGAGGAAGGAATTACAATTTCTTCTCAAAATAACTTCAGAGATGAATTAGCAAAAAGCCATAAATATATGGCTCAGGTAATGGCTGAAAAGGGCCAGGTCAATAGGGCCTTTGAGCACCTGAATATATATTCCAAAATCAATGATTCGCTGGTAGATAAGTCCAATAGGGATAGGATTGCCTTGATGCAGGGGATGTTCCAGCAAAATCTGGAAAAATCAGAACTTGAACTTCTAAAAGCTCAAAATGAAAATCAGGCGAACCGATTAGCATTTATTAATAGGGTGGTCTGGATTATTAGTATTTGCGGTGGCTTGATTATCGCACTATTGGTTTGGCTGTTTAATCTTAAGCGGAATGTTGACAAGTATAATCGCGAATTAATCATTCAGCAAAACAAAATTGAAGAGCAAAATAGACACTTAGAACAAAGTGCTAAACAGCTGGAAGAAATCAACCAAACCAAAAATAAACTATTCTCAATCTTAGGGCATGACTTAAGAGGACCAGTCGGTCAGTTGAAGACAATTATCGATATGACTGTCAATAATCAACTAAGTCAAAGTGAGTTCGAGGAATTATTGCCTACTATGAAGCGTGATTTGGACTCAGTGCACTTTACCCTATCTAATACATTGAGATGGTCTACTGCTCAGATGGAGGGTTTCACTGTCAATCCAACGAAGGTAAACTTAAGGACAATTGTTGATGCCACCTTGTCCTTATTAGATGCACAATTAAAGGCTAAGCAGATTGAAATTCTAGTAGAAATGCCTGAGCATTTAGAAGTTTGCCTGGATAAAGATTTGATGGAAGTGATAGTGAGAAATATCCTGAATAATGCCATCAAATATTCCGAAAAGGGCAATAAGATTTTGGTCACTGTCACAGAGAATCAGGGAGTTTTGGAATGGTGTGTGAAAGATGAAGGTATTGGAATGTCAGAAGGCCAAATTCAGAAAATTTTGAGCGATGAATACAGTATTACTAATTCTCGATTAGGAACAAATAATGAAAAGGGTTCTGGTCTTGGACTTCAGGTTTGTAAGGAATTTATCCGACTGATTAATGGAGAATTATCCATTGAAAGTGAGCCAAATAAGGGATCAAAAGTTTGTGTAAATATTCCCGTGGAGGTTTTAGAAAGTAACAGAGAGTTAGTCAACTCTTAAAAACTCTGAAGCATAAGGGATTTCAGAGATGATTCCCAAATCCAGCATTTTTTTCATAGCTTTTATCAAATCATCCGAACTGACTTCTTTGGTCACAGCCCAATCAGTTTGTGAAAACCACAAGGTGACATCCTCTTTTTTCAATGAATATTTCTCAGAAATTTCAGATATCGTTTGGGATGGATTCGCCTTCAAATATTGAGATTCTTGATATACCAGGTCTCTTAATTTAAAAATCCAGGTATCAAATTCTTTTAAGGCTTTATCAGAGGCTATTATCGAAAAGCAAGGCCAAGGACTTGGAACCTCACCAATTCTTTTCAATTCATGGGAATCTACCCAAGGCTTGGTAGTGAATTTTTCCCATAAGAAAATTCCATCAGCATTTTTCTTATAAGCCTCCAGGGCTCCGGGTAAGTTGCTGACTACCTCAAAACTCAAATCAGCTGCATTCCAAGATTCTCTTTCAGCCAAGACCAAGGCCATCAAATTAGATCCTGACCCTGGCCTACTTATATAAAAATGAGGTGATTGAATATCGGAAATCTGATTGATTGAACTTTTTCCTCCCACATGAACTCCCCAAATCAAAGGAGATTTGATATGATAGCCTATCATTTTGGAAGGATTGCCTTTTTGAAAATCCTGAATGAAGCTTTCGGTTAAAATCAAAGCCAAATCAGTTTCATCATTCCTCAATGCCTGATTCATTTGGCCTGAACCCCTACTTTCATCTATCCAGATCAATTCAACTCCTTCCGAGAGGAATGGCTGTTTATCTATCACTCTTCTCCAGGGCAAGTTGAAATGTTCGGGAACTCCGGTAATTCTTAGGCTTTTCATCTGTTTATTCTTGTTTTTCGACGGTCAGTAGAAATCTTGCTCAAATAATAATCCTTGCCCTATATGAAATTTTAGGCATCTCGATTTAATGACCTTATTTTCTACAAAAGTAAAAAGCCGGATCAATTTATTGTCCGGCTTTCAACATTTCTGGATTGAATCAATCGTGGATGGCTTTTTTGTCTGTGATGAGCAAATTTGAAAGTCCAGCTAAAATCAAAAGAGTTCCTGCCAGCAGCATAGTGTTGATGACTTCTTCTCCGAAAAGCAGTTTATAGAGGAAATTCACTCCTCCCAAAGCTGCGATAATCTGTGGAATCACAATGAACATATTGAAGATCCCCATGTAAACTCCCATCTTTTTGGGCTCAACCGAACTGGAAAGCATGGCATAAGGCATAGAAAGTATACTGGCCCAAGCTATTCCTACCAAAGAAAAGCAGATATGAAGCATCCAAGGCTCACTGATAAAGTAAATCAGAATAAAACCGCAACCCCCTAAAATCAAACTTGCTAAATGGAGTAATCGACGGTTGATTTTGATTTTGCTAGCAACAAAAGAAAGTATCAGCGCATAAAACATGGAGACTAGTCCATAAGTCCCTAAATAATTCCCAACACTATCAGCGGCATCATTGTAAGCAACAGACGTAGTGTCAGTCGCTCCAAAAACATGTTCCGTAATAGCAGGAGTAGCAAAACTCCACATGGTGAAAAATGCAAACCAGGAAAAAAACTGTACTACTCCCAGCTTTTTCATTACCGAAGGCATTCCGACAATATTCTTGAAGATTTCTTTTACCCCGGTCAAAAAGCCCTTGCTTGCCTCTTTTTCCTTTTCAAACAGATCCATGTCTTCTGGAGGATATTCTTCAGTAGTCAGGATTGTATAAAGGATAGAAAAGAATAAAACGAATGCCCCAATGGCAAAAGCGTATTTTACTGAGTCAGGAACTACTCCGGCAGCTGCGGTATTTGGTACTCCCAGCTGGGTCATCATCCAAGGTAGGTTGGATGCTATCCAAGTTCCGATTCCAATGATCAAGGTTTGCACTACGAAACCGTAGGACCTTTGAGAATCAGGTAATTTATCTGCAACTAAAGCACGAAAAGGCTCCATGCTGATATTGATGGAAGCATCTAAAATCCATAAGGCTCCAGCGGCCATCCATAGGGCAGAGGAGTAGGGGGCAAGAAATAAAGCGAATGTGCTGAATACTGCACCTATAAAGAAGAAAGGTTTTCTTCTTCCAAATTTGGGATGCCAAGTTCTATCGCTTAGATATCCTACAATAGGCTGAACCAATAAACCTGTCAAAGGAGCTGCAATCCACAAAAATGGGATGGCATCCTTATCTGCTCCGAGGGTTTGAAAAATTCGGGACATAAAACCGCCCTGGAGGGCAAATCCAAACTGAATTCCCAAAAATCCGAAACTCATATTCCAGATTTGCCAGAAACTCAGCCTTTGTTTGTTTTGGGTCATTGTTGATTTATTAGGTGGCTGGGTATTTTAGAATAAGCCTGATAGCTCAATTTTTTCTGGAAGATGCTCAAATTCTATAAACTTTAAAGAGCTAATTTCATGATAAGGATGATTATGCTCTGGTAATGGATCAAATTCAGTCAATTTACCTAAGAAAGCATAATCTTCCTTGCTTAAAGCTTGAGGTTCTCCATTTACAAAAATCAGGTCTGTGTTAAATCCATGTAAGTAAATCCTTACCTTATCAAAGCTTGATTTTTGCTGTCCACTTGCTTTTTCCAGAGAGAGTTTTGATTCTTCTGCCTGATAAATCAATTCCCTTTTGAAAAATGCCCCATCCTGATAGTCGAAGGTCTTTCCATCATCTTCATAATGAGTAAATTGACTTTCTCCCTCGTCTTGGGCATAAAGATGAATCCTCAAAATACCGTCATGCATCTCTTCAGTATTTGCAACATCTGATTGCATGCTGAAAATTGATCCTGCTTTAACAAATACTGGCAAGTAGTTTAGAGGACAGTCCTGATAAATTTCCTTTTCTCCAGCATATTTTTCATCTGAAAAAAGATAATACCAAAAGCCTTTCGGTAAGTATACTTTGGTGATCTCTTTGGTGCTTTCCACGGGGGCCACTAAAAAGCTGTCACAAAACATATACTGATTTTGATAGGCTGATTGGTAAATTTTGGAATCTAGAGGAAAGGAAATCGCCAAACTTGCATTGATAGGAAGACCAGTTTGAGTACTTGAATGAAACTTAGAATAAATAGTGGGTAAAAGTCTGTATCTCAGTTTCATATAATTCCTTGAGATTTCTTCTACCTCTTCTCCAAAAGCCCAAGGTTCGGCATCATTGCTATTTATCATAGAGTGAGCTCGATACAAAGGGGAGAAGGCGCCAATGCTCATCCATCTAGCGAAGAGGGATTGGGAAGCTTCTCCTGCAAATCCCCCCACATCATATCCTGCAAAGGCCACCCCGCTTAAGCCCAGGCTATTCACCAGCCTGATTCCTGCGAGCATATGCTCCTCACTTGCCACATTGTCTCCTGTCCAGGCTGCCGCATAGCGTTGAATGCCGGAGAATCCTGAACGGGTTAAGACAAAAGGTCTTTCTTCTTTTTGATTCCAAATGGCGCCTTCCTGTGCACTTCTGGCCATCTGCATTCCATAAATGTTTCTGGCTTTTCTATGGGAAGATACATCGCCTTCGAAATCAAATTCGATTAGGTTGGGAGTATGCTGCCCCCAAGAGGCAGGTTCATTCATGTCTGTCCAAAAGCCATCCACTCCAGCTTCGGTATAAAAGGCCATTTTTTCTGCCCACCAAGTTCTAGTTTCTTCTTTTGTAAAATCAGGGAAAGCACACCAACCCGGCCAAACCTGCGCTTGATATTCTGCCCCATCAGGATATTTCACAAAAAGGTCTCTTTCTTTCCCCTCTTCATAAGGGATATAACCTTTTTCAGTTTTTATTCCAGGATCCATGATGACTACCACCCGGAAACCCTTGGATTTCAAGTATGTGATCAGTGACTTTGGATCTGAAAATTTGATACTATCAAAGGTGAAAACCTTATAGGCTTCCATGTGATGTATATCCAGGTAAATCACATCAGCAGGCATATCTTTATCTCTAAAGGTCTGAGCTAAGGTTTTTACCTCAGAATCCGGATAATAACTATACCTACATTGCTGAAATCCCAATGACCATTTTGGGGGCATTTGCATTTTACCGGTCAGTTCGGTGTACTTGGAAATAATTCCACCCACTTCTTTTTCATGGAAGAAATAATAGTCCATTTCCCCATCTTCTGCTGAAAAGTAAATGAAACGATTGGTGCTCGCCCCAAAATTGAATACGGACTTATGTGTATTGTCAAAAAATATCCCATAAGCACCTTTTTGATGTACTCCGATATAGAATGGAATACTCATGTAAAGTGGATCATCTCCTGTGCCGTAAGCGAAATAGTCTGTATTCCAATTGGTATAAGCATTTCCAGCCCTATTGAGATTACCTGTTTTCTCGCCAAGTCCTATGAATTTTTCGTCTTCCTGAACTTTCTTGTAACAACTCACTTCAGTTCCGATCCAGGAAATTCCCAAAGAGTCATCTTGATTGAGAAGATTTCCGGTCTTATCAAAAAATGAGACTGCAAATTTTTTGGAATCTACTTTGGCCTGAATTTCAGAAGTTTTCAAAATCAAAAAATCATTGCTTTCTGAAACTTCAAGTGGTGCCTCATTGGGTTCCATTACTACGCTATAAGGATTGGGGTTGAATTCATCCAGAAGGCTGGCTTGAACGCGAATGATGCTTTGATCAAAAATACTTAATTGGAAAAATCCATTTTCTGTTTTCCCCTTGATCCCAATTGGAGTCCTTTCCCAATCCAGAATTTTTCCCATTCCCATGAATCTGGAAGAAGAGGATTTTTTTAAGAGTTCGGTCTGCTGGCTATTCATAGATTTATCCAAGTAAATAATTCAGGCTAATTGCTAAGTTAGAAACGAATATGAATGATAAAAACCGCATTTAAATAGGGTATAGGGCTATTTTATATCGCCTAAAAAGTTAATATAGCCACTGTTGGAAATTTTGACCTATTCAATCGATTGCACTTTTTTTCCAAAAAAGCTTTAAAAATTTTTATCAGGGATAAAATTATTCAAGGATAAATGGTCAATAAGGTGTTTTTCTAGGTCAAATGATAAGGAAGGTCTATCTCGTTCAAGGTATATGTTATTATTATCCTGAATAATATTTTTTAGAAAAATCCGATAAAGACAGAGTTTCGTTCTGTCTTGCTGGCACGAGACCCCATTTCCAAAAGGAGATCTCGGGCCAGCGCTGGGGAATCATATTCAATTTATTTTCTAAGAAATCACCGCTCCTTCGGAGCTTTTGGAGGTAGTGTTTCAAATGTCTTTAGTTACCATCTCATTAAAAGAAATTCAATACGGATCTAATATTCTAAACCTCTTATGAGGTTCATTGAACCATGAACTCTGAACCATGAACAATTGAACAAAAAACATCAATGCTAGCCTAAAGCTTGGTGCATCAATTACTCAATTGATCAATTACACAATTACGCCATATCTCGCCGCAGGCGTATTTCTAAGCTGCTCGAGATTTGCAATCTCGAGCTCCTACCGTAGGATTTGTAATCCGAAGAACCCTCCAAGGTTTGCCAGAAAGTGGAAATGGATATTATTTACGCCAACTCTTCAATTCAAAAGATCCATTGGAGGGTTGATTTAAGGTTCTCTCTCCGTCTTGCTGGCATTGAGTCATCGTTTCCGATTTGAAATTAAGGGCCAGCGCTGGGAAGGGGTCGGTGTATCAAGGTCCGTGGGTTAAAACCCACGGCTATTTAATCGTCCGCTCCTATGGAGCTTTTACTGCGGAATCGAATGAAGGCATATCTTAATCTATCTTGAAAAATATCTTTCTAAGCTGCTCGAGATTTGCAATCTCGAGCTCCTGTCGTAGGATTTGTAATCCGAAGAACCCTCCAAGGGTTTGTCAGAAAGTGGAAATGGATATTATTTACGCCAACTTTTCAACTCAAAAGATCCATTTGAGGGTTGATTTAAGGTTCTCTCCCCGTCTTGCTGGCATTGAGTCATCGTTTCCAATTTGAAATTAAGGGCCAGCGCTGGGAAGGGGTCGGTGTATCAAGGTCCGTGGGTTAAAACCCACGGCTATTTTATCGTCCGCTCCTGTGGAGCTTTTACTGCGGATTCAAATGAAGGTATATCTTGCCGAAGGCATATCTTAATCTATCTTGAAAAATATCTTTCTAGGTTGCTAGAGATTTGCAATCTCGAGCTCCTGTCGTAGGATTTGTAATCCGAAGAACCTTCCAAAGGTTAGTCAGAAAGATGGTAAAGGCATTTTTTTATTAACTACTTAATTTGATGAATCTCTTGGAGGGTTAAAATGAGATTCTCGAATGTCTTGCTGGCAAGTTGATTGAGTTTCCAAACATTGATCTCGGGCCAGCGCTGGGGAAGGGCTTTGGATTTTTTTCCGTGGGTTAAAACCCACGCCTGTCCGCCTCAGGCGGGGCTATGATATTTTACGCTCCTATGGAGCTTTTGCAGCGTGTTCAATCGAAGGTCTATCTTGCCGAAGGCATATCTTGATATTATCTTGAAAAAAATCTTTTGGAAAAATCCCCCTTGCCCCCTTTCCAAAAGATCAAGTTCTAAATTGAATTTATGTTTTCAAAGGGGGAATTGACCCGTATTTCGCCGCAGGCGTATTTCTATCTATTTCTACTGTACTTTGACTCGTCCTAAAAAAGGTTTACAGGTTATCGTTTAAATCCTGATACTGATTGACTGTTTTTGTTAGTCCGTTTATTGGTTTACAAGTGTACGGTTTTTGGGATAATAGTTTTTCCACAATCGATCTGTTTTTTGATTGGTTTGATGGATTTCCTCAGGAGTTTTGTTTCCTATACTCATGTGAGGTCGTTCTTGGTTGTAGAGGTTGACAACTTGGGAAAGCAACTCATTTGCTTCTTGAATGGAATTTACTTCGTAACAATCCAGGTATTCTCCTTTAACAATTCCATTGATTCGTTCAGCCAATGCATTTTCTAACGGATCACCGTTTTCGGTCATACTGATCGCTATACTATTGTCCTGTAATAACTTGACATACTCTTTACAGCAATATTGAATTCCTCTGTCTGAATGATGGATCAGGCCTTCTACTGGTTGTTTTAACCGATCCAAAGCCATTTGAAGGGCATGGATTGACGATTCAGCTTCCAGCGATTCACTGAGATGGTAGCCTACGATTTTATGTGAGAACACATCTGTTACAAAACTGATGTAAAGAAACTTATCCTTAAACCTCCAATATGTAATGTCGCTAACCCATAACTGATTGATTCCATCAGCAACAAACTCACGGATCAGATTTGGATATTTTCGAAGCCAATGACTTGAATAGGTTGTAGTTACCCGTCTGTTTCGGCGGCGAATTAACAACTGATTTGCTGCCAAAAGATCAAACAGCGCATCTCTACCCATCTTGATCTGATGATCGAACATGAAGGCTTCCAGCTTCACCATGAGCTTGCGGCAACCCATTTTTTTATGGAATTTTCTGATTCGTAACACCTCCTTGATCACAAGCTCCTGTTCAAAGCTAGTTTCTTCCTTCTGCCAATAATGCTGATAATAGGCCTGTCTGGTCATACCAAATAATAAACATAAACGACTCAGAGCCTGTCGCTGATGCCTTTCCTTTAAGGTGGAGATTACTTGGTGTCGGACTTTTTTCTGATCGGAATTTTCAGTTCCTTTTCTGCAATTTCGATCATGAGCTCATAGCCTTCGGCTTTCAGCTGGGCATTCTCAAGCTGACGCTCCAGCTCTTTGATGCGTTTTTGAAGGTCTCTTGGTTCTTGCGGGTTGTCTTTGGTTGCCAAAACAGGTTGTTCTTGTCTGATAAAACCTAAAGATAAATGTCTTTTTATTGGATTTTCAATTCTATCACAATAACCTAACATTCGCATCCATTTAAGCATTTTTCCATGTTCTGTAGATTGACCGGTATACTTCTTCCAAATCTCAACTTTAGAGTAATTCCCTGAAAGATACTCTTTGATCATTTCTTCCCGCTCAGCCCAACTCAGAGATCCTATGCGTCTTGTTTTTTTTTCTTTTGGTCGTTTCATAGTAGTTTACTTTGTGTAAACTCAATTCAGGACAAGTCACTTCAACTAAAATCCCCCTTGCCCCCTTTCCAAAAGATCAAGTTCTAAATTGAATTTATGTTTTCAAAGGGGGAATTGACCCGTATTTCGCCTAGGCGTATTTCTATTTATTTCTACTGTATTTCTCTAGATAAACATCTCGCCGCAGGCATATCTTGAAATATCTTAAAAAAGTATCTTATCAAATTATCCCCTCAATCTCACAGATGACTTTCTTACCAATAACTCTGTTTCCAAAGTCAAGGCTTCTTTTACTTCCTCAGGATTCACTTTCTTTTCGATGATGTCGAGTAGCATCTCGGTTGCTTTGGCACCCATATTAAATCCTGGCTGGGCCACAGAGGATAGGCTTGGCTCTATCATGGAACAAAACTGCCAATTGCTGAAACCAACGATTCCTACATCTTCTGGAACTCGTAATCCCGCCGCTTTGCATGCTAGCATGGCTCCTACAGCTGCCATGTCATTATTTCCAAAGAAGGCATCAGGCTTTTGCTTGAGATTATCCAAAAGTGATTTGGTGATTTTTTGCCCTTCATCGCTGGTGCCTATAGGACACTCCACAATGAGTTCTTCGTCAATGGCAATTCCGTAATTTTTTAATGCATCTCTATATCCTCTTTCCCGTTCTTGGCTGATTTTTAGATTTTTGGGACCAGCTAAATGGACAATTCTGGAATATCCTTGGGTGATTAAATGGGAAACAGCATCAAAGGCACCCTGATAATCATCCACCATTACATTGATAGCATTTGGAATTTCTGGAACTCGGTCGAAAAAGACTATGGGATATCCTTGATCCAATAATCTTGAGAAGTGATTGAAATCTTTTGTTTCTTTTGAATAGCTCACCAAAAAACCATCAATCTGATTGGAAAGCATGGTGTCTATACTTGATTGTTCCCGGTCTAATTTCTCATTGGTTTGAGTCAAAATCACATTATATCCCCGGGAATAGGCGACCTCCTCAATTCCGGATATTACGGTGGAAAAAAAGAAATGCACAACTTCAGGAATAATCACGCCTATGGTAAATGATCGACTTTTTCTTAAGGAAAGTGCAATGGCATTGGGCCTGTAATTCAGCTTTTTAGCAAGCTCTTTTACCTTCCGCTTGGTCTCATCACTTATTCCCGGATAATCTTTCAAAGCTCGCGAAACAGTAGAGGAAGAGACATTTAGCTCCCTTGCGATATCCTTTATAGTGGCTTGTTCAATCTTCATAAAATTATAATATTCCCAGAATTGAATATAAGGTTATTTGATCCAAAATGAATGAGTAAATAACCGCCATTTTTTTTGATTTTCACCAAAATACTGAAACCAAAGGAATTAAGTAAAAAAAATCTTTTGAAATGCAAACGTTGACGCAAACGATTGCAATAAAAAAATAGGTGGGTTTAAGCCAATCTCTATTGTTTTCTTTTTTTTCCTGACTTATAATTTGAGAGGATTATGACAAATCTTCTTTTGAAAAACTTAGAAGAAGAGAGTTGAAATTGTCTTTTTCCAAGAATTCATAAAACATTAACAAAAACACCAAAATCTATTACAAACTCTTACACGCTATGAAAGCATTCAAAAGATTAAGCCTTATTGCAGCGATAATTCCTGTGATTTGGGGATGTGACAATTACGAAATGCCGCCAATTATTCCACAAACGGGAGCAACTTTGAGCAGCCTTGCGAATGGATCAAGTTTAGTTTTAAATTCCCAAGACCCTGAGGAATTGATTCCGTTTACCGTAACTGCTGCTGATTTTGGAATGCAAGGCACAGTAACTTATTCTTTGGAAATGGATTTGGCTGGGGCAAATTTCGCGAAGCCAATTGCATTGGGAAGTAGCACTTCTAATATTATCGAAGTACTTACCTCCAAGATCAATGATGAATTAATCGCTAAGGGTGCAGCTTTTGATGTGCCTGTAAATGTCGACTTCCGTGTAAAGTCAACAATCAATCAGCCTCTTTCTCCAATTTTCGGAGAGGTGGTGACTCTTGCAGTTACTCCATTCAATACAGATGTAGAATTCCCTGTAATATATGTACCTGGAGATTATCAAGGATGGAATCCGGAAAACGAAATGACGGTATTGAAGTCAGTCAATTTCGATGATGTTTATGAAGGATATGTACACATTTTACCTGGAGGTACCGGTGAATTCAAAGTAAATGAGACCAATAGCTGGGATGTTAATTATGGGGACAATGGAGCTAACGGTACGCTGGATAGAGATGGTGATAATATCAAAGTTACCAAATTCGGGACTTTCTTCATGAAAGTTGATTTGGCTGCTAAAACCTATACTTTAAGCGAACCACTCTATTGGGGAATTATCGGAGACGCTACAGCAGGTGGCTGGGACTCTGAAACCAAAATGCAGTTTGACAGAGAAAACAATGTTTTGAAAATTACTGCTGACCTGAAGAAAGGCGAAATGAAATTTAGAGCCAATCAGAATTGGGATAATAACTATGGTGGAGCTAATGGTGAGCTTACTGCAGGTGGAGCTAATATCCAAGTTGCAGAAGCTGGTAAATACACTGTGACGCTTAATTTTAATGAGCCTGGAGCTGTGACTTACACATTGACCAAAAACTAAAAGGTTATATTTAAATATTCAATAAAACCGACTGGAGAACTAATCAGCTCTGGTCGGTTCTTTCCATTTCTACGATTCTAAAATCCAGACCTTAAAATGGAAATTCTGAATAAATTGAAAATACCTTTTGGAATAGGCTATTTTGCCTCTAATTTGAAATTAATTCCCCAATGAAAAAAAGTCTACTCTTTCTCGTTTCCATAGTATTTTTTGCCTTTAATTTTGACCTCATAGCTCAGGTTACTACTGAGCCGGCTGTACCCAATGCGTCTCAAAAAATCAAAATTATTTATGATGCCTCAAAAGGTACAAGCGGTTTAAAAGATTGTAATTGCGATATTTTTATTCACATAGGAGCGGTTACTCAAGGTCCGGCTTCCACAACATGGTCTATTGTTCCTTTTCAGTGGGGAACCAATGATCCCAAAGCCAAGATGACTAAAGTGGCTGGGCAGGCCAATATTTACACTTACGAACTGACACCCGATACTTTTTTTGACAATCCAAATGGTTTGACCATTTACCGTTTGGGAATGGTTTTTAGAAATGTTGATGGCACCAAGGAAGGGAAAACTTCCGCAAATGGAGACTTTTTTGTTGACTTAGCACAAGGATTCACTGTTCAGATTACCAATCCAAGTGGGCCCTCCATTTCTTTGGAAGAGGGCGAAAATTTCACTTTTAAAGCACAAACTTCTGCTCCTGCTGATATCAGTTTTGAATTGAATGGCACCGAGGTAAAAAAAGCCAGTAATGTGGAAGTATTAGAGTATGACTACACTGCCTCAACTGCTGGAAACTATACCTTAACAGCAAAAGCTGTTCAGGGTTCGAATACGGATACAGAGTCTGTAAATATCGTAGTTTTTGGAGCCTCAGAGGTAGCAGCCTTGCCAAGTGGAGCGAGATTAGGGATCAATTATATTTCTGATACGGAGGTTATTTTGGCTTTGCAGGCGCCCGGGAAAAAACTCGCCCATGTCATAGGGGATTTCAATGACTGGAAAGTTTTGCCTGAGTATCAAATGAAAAGAACCCCGGATGGGGAAATATTCTGGTTAAAATTGGAAGGTTTGATCCCAAAGCAAGAATACATTTTTCAGTATCTGGTGGATGCAAGTATAAGAATAGGAGATCCATATGCTGACAAAACATCAGATCCATTCAATGATCAGGAAATTATCCAACAAAACAGACATCCTGGTTTAAAACCTTATCCAACTGGAAAAACAGAATTTCAAGCTACCTATCTACAAACTGCCCAGGATAAGTACACTTGGAAGAACACCACCTATACAAAGCCATCTCCTGAGAAATTGGTCATTTATGAACTTTTAGTCAGAGATTTTGATGAGAAAAGAACCTATCAGGCTGTAATTGATCGATTGGATTATCTAAAAGACCTGGGTGTCAATGCCATAGAATTAATGCCTGTAGGGGAATTTGAAGGTAATTTATCTTGGGGTTACAATCCTTCTTTCTTTTTTGCACCTGATAAATATTACGGAACCAAAAATGATTTGAAACGCCTAATAGATGAAGCTCATGGAAAAGGAATCATGATCATTTTGGATATGGTGTTAAACCATGCCTTTGGTCAAAATCCCATGGTTCGACTTTTTAATGACGGAGATTATGGAGCTCCAACTGAAGACAATCCTTGGTTTAACCGGGTTGCAAAACACCCATTTAATGTAGGCTACGATTTCAATCATGAAAGTAAATACACCCAGGCTTTTGTAGATTCGGTCAACAATTATTGGTTGACGGAATACAAGGTAGACGGCTTCCGTTTTGATTTATCCAAAGGATTCACCCAAGTCAACACAGGAGACAATGTTGGGCTTTGGTCTCAATATGACCCTAGCAGAGTCAAGATCTGGAAGCATATTTACGATAAAATAAAAGCCAATCACCCCGATGCTTATGTGATTTTGGAGCACTTGGCTGCCAATGAAGAGGAAAAAGAGCTGGCGGATTATGGAATGATGTTTTGGGGAAATATGAATTTCGATTTTCGTGAAATGGCCAAGGGAGAAAATAAGGATTTTTCCTGGGCCTCCCATAAAAACAGGAATTGGAACGAGCCCAACTTAGTTGCTTACATGGAATCCCATGACGAGGAAAGAGTAATGTGGGAATCTTTAAATTTCGGGAAAACTTCTCCCATCAATATCAAGCAATTGGAAAATGCCGTCAACAGAAATCAATTATTGACAGCTTTTTACTTTGCTGTTCCCGGGCCTAAAATGATCTGGCAGTTTGGAGAGTTTGGCTATGATCTGGAGCTGAATAATGATCGATTAGGAATCAAACCTACCCGATGGAATTATTTGGATCAGCCTCAAAGACAGCGCCTTTTCAAATTATATCAGGAAATGATCAAGTTGAAAAAGGATCATCAGGCTTTCAACAAACCCAATAAGTCCAGTTTGAGTCTAAGCGGAGCGGTAAAATCCATTATTCTAGAGCATCCGGATATGGATGTGGTTCTTCACGGGAATTTTGGGCTTTCCAATGCAGGAAATGTTAGCCTCTCTTTTCCTAGGACTGGAAAATGGTACAACTACTTTACCGGGGAGGAATTCAATGTGAGCAGTACCACGGTAAGCTTTAATCTTAGACCTTCTGAGTTTGTGCTTTTCACCAGCAAGAAGCTCCCTAAGCCTAACCCGGGAATTGTTCAGGAAGATTTTGTGACTTCAGTTCCTAAGGAAATAACCCCGGCCGGTGAGTTCAAACTCTATCCAAATCCGGCAGCACAACAGCTGAATGTGCAGTTGCCTGAAGAGATGACTGCTGCTAATTATCGCATCGTGGATATGAGCGGAAGAGTGATGTATTCAGGAGAAAGTAGGGGGATTGATCAGATTTTAGAATTCGATTTGGGTAATTTTAAGTCGGGTATTTATATCTTTGAAGCGTTTGACAACAGACGGGTGCTGCATCAGCGCTTTATTAAGGATTAACCAAACCTAAAAACATGAAATGCCCAAGAGGAAAAATCTCACACAACTTGTCCCGTCCGCGGCGGCGGATAGGGAGGGGGATGCCCCGATAAATCGGGGTAGGGCATTCCATATTACCTCTAAAAAACAAATTATAAACAGATGAAATTTAAACCAGGAGTAAAATACGGACAGGAGCTCAGAGATTTGTATGCTTATGCAAAGGAAAATGAGTTTGCAATGCCGGCGGTAAATGTCATTGGTACCAATTCAGTGAATGCTGTATTGGAAACAGCCAAGAAAGTGAATTCCCCGGTGATCATTCAGTTTTCCAATGGAGGAGCACAATTTTTCGCAGGAAAAGGATTAGCAAATGATAAGCAGCAAGCAAGTATAGCAGGTGCTGTATCCGGTGCACATCATGTGCATCAGATGGCTGAAGCTTATGGTGTGCCTGTAATTCTGCACACAGATCATGCAGCTTTGAAGTTATTGCCTTGGATTGATGGCATGCTGGAAGCTGGCAAAGCCTATTACGCAACTCACAAGAAGCCTTTGTTCTCTTCTCATATGTTGGATCTTTCAGAAGAGCCTTTGGAAGAAAACGTGGAAATCTCCTGCAAGTATTTCAGAGAGTTTGAAAAGCTTCAAATGGCTATCGAAATTGAGCTTGGAGTAACTGGCGGGGAAGAGGATGGAGTTGATAACACAGACGTGGATTCTTCCAAACTTTATACTCAGCCTGAAGAAGTGGCTTATGCTTATGAGCATTTGAAGCAAATTGGTGACTTGTTTACTATTGCTGCTGCTTTTGGAAATGTTCATGGTGTATACAAGCCTGGGAATGTCAGCTTGAAGCCAATTATTTTGAAAAACTCACAGGACTATATCAATGAGAAATACGGAACAACCGGAAAGCCATTGAACTTTGTGTTCCACGGAGGATCAGGTTCATCAGTAGAGGAAATCAGAGAAGCTAATTCTTATGGTTCTATCAAAATGAACATTGACACTGATATGCAATGGGCTATGTGGGAAGGTGTTCTTCATTATTACAAAAAGAACGAAGGCTATCTTCAAACCCAGTTGGGTAACCCAGAAGGTGCTGATAGCCCTAACAAAAAATATTATGACCCACGTGTTTGGTTGAGAAAAGGCGAAGAGAACTTCGTGAAACGCCTGGAAATGGCCTTTGACATGCTTAACGCGGTCAATAAAAACTAAAATAGACCTCAAAAAAGTCACTTTAACCGGTGACTTTTTTATTGACCTGATCCCACTGAAGATGAGTAAATTAAAGAAAATCAAATGACCTAACTCAAAGTGTTCATTGTTCAATGTTCAGCGTTCAGAGGCGCTACTGATGAACCTTGAACTCTGAACTTTGAACCAATACCGCCTATGAAATCATCCATCTTATTAACCTCCATGGTATCAATTGCGATAGCCTCTGCTTGTACTCAAAACGAAAAGCCTGAAGTGAAAAACTATTGGCCTAAAGCAGGAGTGACCTATGAGATTTTTGTTCAGTCTTTTGCAGATTCCAATGGGGATGGAATTGGGGATTTCAATGGAGTAACGGAAAAACTCGATTATGTGAAGGAATTAGGAGCTGATGCAATTTGGTTTATGCCAATCATGCCTTCACCGACATATCATAAATATGATGTAACGGATTACAAAGCCGTGCATCCTGATTATGGTACTCTGGAGGATTTTAAGAGATTATTGGCAGAAGCCCACAAGCGGGATATTAAGATTGTGATCGATATGATTATCAATCATACTTCCAATCAGCACCCTTGGTTTTTGGAATCTAAGTCTGGAAGAGATAATCCTTATAGAGATTATTATGTGTGGGCTCAAAAAGATACCATTGCTGATTTCTTGGATAAAAAGGTCATTACACTTGATTCTGACAATATCCGTCAATGGCATGATCCGGGGCAAGGAGAGGATTATTATTATGGATTTTTTTGGGGAGGAATGCCGGATTTGAATTTTGATAACCCTAAGGTTAGAGAGGAAATCTACGATATAGGAAGATTTTGGTTGGAAGAAGTAGGTGTGGATGGGTTTAGATTGGATGCTGCAAAGCATATCTTCCCTGATGATAGACCTTTGGATAATCATGCTTTCTGGAAGGAGTTTCGAGAAAAAATGGAGGCTATCAAGCCCGATGTGTACTTGGTAGGAGAGGTTTACGATAAGAAAGAGGTGGTAGCTCCTTATTTGCCAGGCTTGCCTGCACTATTCAATTTTGATTTTCATTACACCCTTTTAGAAGCATTTGAGAAAGAGGATGGTATGCTTTTGGCGAAAAAGCAGAAAGAAATCATTGACTTTTACCAAAATATCACGCCTAATTTTATTGATGCCACCATTTCATCCAATCATGATCAGCCACGTTTATTGAATGAACTGGGTTCGGATCCATCCAAAATGAAGCAAGCGGCAGCCATTTTATTAACCATGCCTGGAGCACCCTATATTTATTATGGGGAAGAAATTGGAATGTTGGGTTTGAAGCCCGATGAGCATATTCGAGAACCGTTTTTATGGGATGTGAAAGAAAAAGATCAGTGGAGGGCTACTTGGATAGAGCCTAAATACAGTACTGATGAGACGGTTACCCCTTTGGCCTTACAAAGAGAAGATCCAAAAAGCTATTTTAATCATTATAAGGATTTGATTGCTTTGCGAAACTCCCATCCAGCTTTAGCGATAGGGGAGTTGATTCTACCTGAACAAGAATTCCCTAAATCTGTGATGGCTTACTTTAGAAAGTCCGGTGATCAAGAGATTTTTGTAATTCATAACATTGGTTCCGAGGAAGTAGAGGTAGAGCTTCCTGAAGGTTACAAAGAGGTCATTTTTGGCCTAGGAGATGGCTTAAATGTCAATGGTAATTTAAATTTAAAAGGATTTGCTTCGAGGGTTTATTTGAAAAATATATAATTGAGGAATAATCTCTCGCAAAAGCGCAGCGGCGCAAAGTTTTTTAATCCCGTAGGGATTTAAGCCAGGTAGTAAAATATCCAAAGAGAATCATTGGCATGCCGTAGGTATGGAACAAGAGATTCAAGAAATCAAAGACTTTAAATCTAGTAGATTTAATTTTGGTTTTTTTCGGATTACAAATCCTACAATAGGAGAAATACAGTAGAAATATTTTGAAATACGCCTTCGGCGAAATAATTGGAATAACTCGATAAGATTTAAAGATCTTTTTCAAGATATTATCAAGGTATGCCTTTGGCAAGATTAATCACTGGTTGTAATCGAATCAAAAGCTCCATTGGAGCGAGCTATCAAATAGCCGTGGGTTTTAACCCACGGAAAAGAAATCCGAACCCTCCCCCAGCGCTGGCCTGAAATCAACGTTTGGAAATGAAATCAAAATGCCAGCAAGACAATCGAAAGCCTCATTTTAACCCTCCAAAGGGAATAATATCTCGCAAGGGCGCAGCGCCGCAAAATTCCCTAAATCCCGGAGGGATTCAAGATAGGTAGCTAATTGATTCACGTTTTCTTTTCCATGGCGTAGGTATGGCACAAGAGATTCAAAAAAACAATTATTCAATGCCTAGGGAATTTTACTTTGAGGTTTCTTTGGATTACAAATCCTACGATAGGGCCTCGGAATTGCAAATTCCGAGGAGCAAGTAAATTTTCCCAGGATTAAAAATCCTACGATAGGAGCTCGAGATTGCAAACCTCGAGCAGCAAGCGCAGTTAGGTTTAATTTTAGTTTATTCTACCAAATTAGAGTAATATTTTTTGGGATTTTGGCTATGTTTGCCCTTTAATTTTACATCTGTCTATTAACAAAAAGTATATGCGGAAGATAGGAGCGTGGGTTGTTTATGCCCTGGTTTTTTTTGCAGCAATTAGCTGCGTTTCCAATGAAAAGATAATTTATCTCCAAAACTTAGAAGATAAAACCCCAATCCAGGAGGGAGAATTGATCTCCTACGAGATTCCTGAATATAGATTGCAATACAATGATATTATTGATGTCAATATTCAAACAGCAGAGGATATGCTGCAATCTGGGTTTGGTAATAAAGTTGTTGCTGGAAATAACCAAATGCAAATGGCTGCACAATCCGGAGGCGATATTTATTACATGACAGGTTATACAGTAGATAAAAATGGTTTTATCAGGCTTCCGATCATCGGTGAAGTTCAGGTAAAAGATAAAACCATTGATGAAGCCAGAGTCATCATTGAAAGCAAATTGAGAGAGTTTCTCAAAAATGAGTTGTATGTAAAAGTCAAGCTCGGTGGGATTCGCTACTCTGCCTTAGGGGAGTTTAGAAGACCTGGTAAATTTGTGGTTTTGCAGGACAGAATGACGATTTTTGAAGCAATCGCCAATGCCGGCGATTTGACGACGGTAGCAAAAAGAGATGAAGTTTTATTGATTAGACAGTACCCTGAAGGCACCAAGCTTCATCGAATCAATTTAAACGATAGAGGAATTATTCAGTCTCCTTTTTATTTTATTCAACCGAATGATCAATTATATGTGGAGCCTATGAAAGTAAGGGAAGTGGGTGCCGGTGAAAATGCGGCCCAATCTTTATCCTTAATTATTTCTGCTATCACAGTTGCAGTTCTTTTGATCAATACCTTTACGCGTTAAGCTATGTATCCTAATCAAGTTCAAGGAAACAATCCCAACCCCAATCCATTTTTGGTTCAGCAGGAAGATGAAATAGATCTTAAAGCTCTACTGTTTAATTATTTGACCTATTGGCCACTTATTGTCATTTTCGCTTTTTTAGGTGTTTTAGTGGCTTTTTTATTCAATAGATACACTACACCTATTTACAAAGTGGAATCTACCGTTTTGGTGGTAGATGATAAACCGACGCTAGGTGCTGACCTTTTTGAATCCGCTGGTTTGGGAATTCAAGGAAAGAGTAATATAGATAATGAAACAGGAATCATCAAATCCTATTCTTTGGCAGAAAGCGCTGTATCACAAATGGATTTGAATGTTTCTTATTATAAAGAAGGCTTTTTAAAAGTTACCCAAGTTTATGGAAATGTTCCTGTTTATGTCTCTGTTGACTGGACCAAACCACAGCTTGTAGGTGGAATGTTTAGACTGGAGGTTATAGATGAATCCAGTTTCGAACTTTCAGTAGAGGATGATCAATTTTCCGTTTTTCAGCCCAAAGACCCATTCTACAAAAGTAATTTTGAAGGGTTCGAATTGCCTAAATCCATATATTCTTTTGGAGAAAATATTCAAGGGGAATATTATGAGTTTAAAATAAGTCAAATTTCAGCATTGCCTGGTGAGGTATTCTTTTTCAAAATGATTGATACGCCTTCACTTGCTTTGAAAATGAAGAATGATCTTCAGGTTAACCCCTTAAATAAGCAAGCTTCAATTCTTACGCTAAGCTTGGAAACACCTTTGAGGAGGTTGGGAGAAAATTACATCAATACCCTCATGGATAAGTATTTGGAGCGGGAGCTGGAAGAGAAAAATCAGGCTTCAGAAAATACGATTCGATTTATTGAGCAACAATTAAGCGGAATAACAGATTCTTTGCAGTTTTCTGAAAAGCAATTGCAGGATTATAGATCCAAGAATAAGATTTTCAATCTATCTCAGGAAGGTTCTATCATTTTTGAAAGACTAAATGACTTAGAGCAGGAGAGGAGCCAGGCTGAATTGAATCTGAAATATTATCAAACCCTCAAATCCTATTTAGGTAATAATCAGGTGGGGGATTTGGTAGCTCCGTCCATTATTGGTGCGAATGACCCTCTGTTGAGCGCTTTGGTGCAAAATCTTTCCGAATTACAGGCCGACAGAGTTCGAATCACCGCTAATTTTTCAGATCAAACCCCACAGGTGAGGGATATCAATGCCAGAATTGAAAGTACTTCCAAGGCATTGATGGAGAACGTGAATTCTGCAATCCGGAATACCCAAAATTTATTAGCAGACCTTAATGGGAGGATTCGATCCATTGAAAGAGATATCAATGCATTGCCGGAGACTGAAAGAAACCTCTTAGGTTACCAGCGTCAGTTCACCATCAATGAAAATATTTATGTGTATTTGTTGCAGAAAAAAGCTGAGGCAGAGATTACCAAAGCATCCAATATGCCCAAGAATAAAATCTTGGATTTTGCTAAGGCTTCTCAGCAACCTGTAGCCCCCAAAACTAGCCTGAACTTACTGATAGGATTGATTTTGGGTTTGATTTTACCAATCGGTTTTATCACGATTAAAGACTTCCTCAATACCAAAATAGAAGATCCTAAAGAACTGGAACATCAGATTAAGGTGCCATTGATTGGGATGGTTGGAAGAAGCAATACTGAGGATAATCTTCCAGTATTGAATAGCCCTAGATCGACCGTGACAGAATCATTCCGATCCTTGCGTGCAGACATGTCTTATTTGAGTCCTAACAAGGATAAACTGACTATTCTATTCACTTCCAGTATTTCAGGTGAAGGTAAAACTTTTGTTTCCATTAATATGGCTTCAGTTTTCTCTTTGATGGGTAAAAAGACCATTTTGATAGGTTTGGATTTGAGAAAGCCAAAAATCGCTGAGGATTTCAACTTACCGAATGATAAGGGTATGAGTACTGCATTAAGTACCAATATAGACTGGAGAGAAGTGGTTAAGTCATCTGGACATAAGGATTTGGATGTGATCCTTTCTGGCCCAATACCTCCAAACCCTGCCGAATTGCTTTTACAGGATAAATTCAGTCAGATTATCAAAGAGATTAAGGAAGAATATGATGTGGTGGTATTTGACTGTCCTCCAGTAGGGCTTGTATCGGAGACCAAAGAGTTATTTGCCTATTCTGACATCAACTTCTTTGTATTCCGTCAAGGTTACTCCATGAAAGGAAATACGGCCATTCTTAACAATCTGGTAGAAAAAGGCGGAGTTTCTAAGATGTATGGTATTCTGAACGATGTTCATATTGACAAAGGATATGGCTATGGGTACGGTTATGGCTATGGCTACGGATATGGCAACAATTCCTATGGATACCATGAAGAGATCCCGCTTCCTTGGTGGAAAAGGGCTTTAAGAAGAAGGGGTTGATATTTTTACCGGTTCTTTTGTAAAGGGAAATACAGTAGAAATATTTAGAAATACGCCTGCGGTGAAATAGAAAAAGAAATACAATAGAAATAGATAGAAATATGCCTTCGGCGAAATAGGAAAAGAAATACAGTAGAAATAGAAGAAATATGCCTTCGGCGAAATATGGGTCAATTCCCCAATTGAAAGCGTAAACTCAATTTAGGACTTGATCTTTTGGAAAGGGGGTGAGGGGGATTTTGGATGGAATACATTGAAATACTGAAGAAATACGCCTGAGGCGAAATAGGAAAAGAAATACAATAGAAATAGATGGAAATACGCCTTCGGCAAAATAATTGGAATAACTAGATAAGATCTAAAGATATTTTTCAAGATATGCCTGCGGCAAGATACGGGTCAATTCCCCCTTTGGAATATTGCACAAGGTTGGGAAGACGTGTAAAATCAAAGGGGGTCAGGGGGATTTTTCCAGAAGATATTTTTCAAGATATTATCAAGATATGCCTGCGGCAAGATAAACCTTCGAAGGAAGACGCTTCTAAAGCTCCTTGGGAGCGGGCTATTAAATAGCCGTGGGTTTTAACCCACGGAAAAGAAATCCAAACCCTTCCCCAGCGCGCAGGAAAGGTTTAACCCTCCAAGGGATCTTTTGAATTAAGGAGTCAATAATTAAAAAATCCTCGTGCCATTTTCCTTACTAACCCTTGGAGGGTTTCTTCCTTTCAATAGCCATTCATAAATTTGATTTTATCGGATTAAAAATCCTACGATAGGGCCTCGGAATTGCTCCCGACTACTGTCGTGGATCCGAGGAGCGGCGAGCAGCATCGCAAAGTTTTTTTAATCCCGTAGGGATTATAGCTCGGTAGCTAATTGATTCACGTTATCTTCTCCATGCCGTAGGTATGGCACAAGAGATTAAAAAAAACAATTATTCAAAGCCTAGGGAATTCAACTTTGAGATTTTTTCGGATTACAAATCCTACGATAGGGCCTCGGAATTACAAATTCCGAGGAGCTCAGATCTAAAGATGTTTTTCAAGATATTATCAAGATATGCCTTCGGCGAGATACGGGTCAATTCCCCCTTTGAAAATGTAAATAAGGTTTAGGACGAAAGCTTTGTAAAAGGGGGCAAGGGGGATTTTAGTTGAAATACAGTAGAAATAAATTGAAATACGCCTAAGGCGAAATATTTATTCCCGACGCATTTTTTGAATTGCAATAGAGAAGATATTATCAAGATATGCCTTCGGCGAGATAGACCTTCGAAGGAAGACGCTTCTAAAGCTCCTTGGGAGCGGGCTATTAAATAGCCGTGGTTTTTTAACCCACGGAAAAGAAACGCAAACCCTACCTCAGCGCTGGCCCGAGAACAACGTTTGGAAACTAATTCAACATGCCAGCAAGATAGAAAAGGAAATACAATAGAAATATTTAGAAATACGCCTGCGGCGAAATAATTTGAATAATTAGATAAGATCTAAAGATATTTTTCAAGATATTATCAAGATAAGCCTACAGAAATATAGACCTCCAATCGTACTCGGATCAAAAGCTCCAAAGGAGCGTAATTTATTAGCCACGCCTGAGGCGCGCAGGCCCGGGTGAAACCCAGGGATATAAACGCCAACGAAAATTAACCCAGCGCTGGCCCGAGAACAACGTTTGGAAACTAATTCAACGTGCCAGCAAGATATTCGATAACCTCGAATTAACCCTCCAAGGTGAATAATATCTCGCAAAGGCGCAGCGCCGCAAAGTTTTTAAATCCCGTAGGGATTATAGTTCGGTAGTAAAAAAATTCCGAGAGAACCATTGCCATGCCGTAGGTATGGAACAAGAGATTCTA
Source organism: Algoriphagus sp. NBT04N3 (assembly GCF_019443765.1). Classification (NCBI taxonomy): domain Bacteria; kingdom Pseudomonadati; phylum Bacteroidota; class Cytophagia; order Cytophagales; family Cyclobacteriaceae; genus Algoriphagus; species Algoriphagus sp. NBT04N3. Next base: position 2,172,186 of record NZ_CP048415.1, on the reverse strand, counting down.
AAAACCAATTATTCAAACTCTAGGGAATTCAACTTTGAGATTTTATCGGATTAAAAATCCTACGATAAGGCCTCGGAATTACAAATTCCGAGGAGCTCAGATCTAAAGATGTTTTTCAAGATATTATCAAGATATGCCTTCGGCGAGATACGGGTCAATTCCCCCTTTGAAAATGTAAATAAGGTTTAGGACGAAAGCTTTGTAAAAGGGGGCAAGGGGGATTTTAGTAGAAATACAGTAGAAATAAGTTGAAATACGCCTTCGGCGAAAAATATCTTAAATACAGCCTGTAAAAGCTCCATAGGAGCGTAAAATATCATAGCCCCGCCTGAGGCGGACAGGCGTGGGTTTTAACCCACGGAAAAAAATCCAAAGCCCTTCCCCAGCGCTGGCCCGAGATCAACGTTTGGAAACTATTCAATGTGCCAGCAAGATATTCGATAACCTCGAATTAACCCTTCAAGGGGAATAATCTCTCGCAAAGGTGCAGCACCGCAAAGTTTTTTAAATCCCGTAGGGATTATAACTCGGTAGCTAATTGATTCACGTTATCTTCTCCATGCCGTAGTTATGGAACAAGAGATTCAAAAAACCAATTATTCAAAGCCTAGGGAATTCAACTTTGAGATTTTATCGGATTACAAATCCTACGATAGGGCCTCGGAATTGCTCCCGACTACTGTCGTGGATTCGAGGAGAAGGTCTGGTTTAACACTCCAAGGGATTTTTTAAATTAAGGACTCGATCAAAAAAAATACTCGGACCACTTTTCTGATTAAGCCTTGGAGGGTCCTCTTTTCAATATCTATTGCAGAATTCTTACACCTATTGTATTTTTAGTTACACTTATCAGCTCAAAAACTAATTTGTATTTATTTTCATTAAGATTGTACTTAATCTTGATAACACAATTAGTTTTCAGGAATAAAAAATTTACAAATTCCTCATTTAACAATACCCAAAATGCTTGTCCATTTCCAAGGAGAAATTAGGACTTTTATCTGATTTATTATTTAAAACTAATTTTACTTAATAGATAGAAAAAGCTGAAAATCAATATATGTAACAATTATGTAACTATGAAATGCAATAGTTTAACACGATTTTTACCTAGATTTTCTTTTTTTCCATGATTTATAATTTTAGGTTTGTTTCAGCATTGGTTGTCCGTGTTCGTAGATTTGAAAAAATGAGATTCCTTTTTTGTTTATCCCTAACCTTATTTTCTTCTTCATTCTTTTGCCTCAATGCTCAATCCTTGCGATTGAACCCGGAGGCAATTCATCAGATTACTAACTTTGAACAGTTAGGCCCTCATTTCAATCAAGAAATGATCCAGCAGCTCGATTCCTTACCTGTGGGAATTGATGAAGAGTTCCAAATTCTAAAAGACGATTCAGGAATTTATCTTTTCGCCGGCTGTAGGATGGAGCTTTATCGGTGGGAGGAGAATTCTTGGAGAAACCTGTATCAATTTCAAAATGTAGGTTATACCTGCAAAAGCAGACTTATAATTAAAGAAGGAAACCCTTTTCTTCTTGGCGGCTATGGTTTTTGGAATAGCCATACAGATTTAATTGAGTTTGATCCAAGATTGGGTTCTTGGTCCTTGGCGAGTGTAAAAGCACAACCAGCTAATTACAATTCTGAGTACCTAGGAATCACCGAAAAATCAGCCTTTCTATTATTGGGTTTTCATAATAATCCAAGAGAGGATGTTCACCAACTTCCGGAAAATCAAGGCTATATTCTGGATTTTGAATCAATGGCTTGGAAACATCTGGGTTTTGATTTTGAAATGTCCTTGGTAAACCCAAATGCTGCCTATTATATATTTCAGGATGGAACTTTAGACTCTCAGGATTTCTTGGCTTTCAATGCTTTTGAATCAGCCTCCCAAAACAAAGGACTTTTAATCTTTGACAAACATGAGTTGAACTTTAGGTTCTTTCCTCAGGAGTTGGATTATAATCCATTGGAATACTCCCCCTATTTTATGGTAGATGGAAACCAAGTTTACCTGCAGGATCAAAAGAATCTTGCTATTTCCTGGAATCTGGAAGACATGTATGCGAAAGCAAAAATGGTTGGTAAAGCCACAATTCTCCCAATGAGTGTGACGGAGGTTAATCGGATCAAACAGGATTATGTGATCATATCCCTTGTTTCAATCTCATTAATAGGCTTGGTATTATTTCCTGTATTCAAAAAGCGGATAGCTTCTCCGGCTCTGAAAAGAAAAGATGAAAGGCAAGGAAAGGATCTTATTCAGAATGAAAGTTTCTCAAAAGCCTATAGTCCTCAAGAAAGTCCAAATCTTCTGGAAATATTGGATCAGAATAAAGGGAAAAGGTTTACAGTAGAGGAACTGGATGAGCTCTTTGATATTCATCAGATTCCTAACCCAGAAAATAAAAGAGTCAAACGATCCAGATTGATCAAAGAAATCAATACCCAGGCTGAGGAGAAAAGGGGCTATAAGATGATTAATAGAACAAGAAGCCCGGAAGACAAACGCTGCTTGCTGTATGAAATTAAGTAATATTTCTTATGACAATATGTATTGATGTATATAAGCTGATTCTTTGAAAAACAGACGGAAGACGGAAGACCGAAGACCGAAGAAGATGGAAGACCGAAGACTGAAGATTTCCTAATCTGAACTCCCTTTCTAATCCTAAGTCTTTTACTGAATTCTGAAGAGAAAGCTTAAGGCGAAAAATATTACCTATTTCTATTTAACCCAAACTATGAAGATTTTTAACTTTTTCAGGACAGGAGGGATATCCTATAAATCCAAAGGTCGCCTGATTAGAAACCATCAGGTGAATTTCAAATACAAAGGAAAGCTTCTGGTATTTGATCCATTTACCATGTTGGAGGAGCTCAATTTCAAGTTGAAACAAGTGAAAGGACTGGACTATCAGCTAGATGAGATTTCCCAAAAAATCTTGAATCGCCATTTTCAAAAAGAGGCTGTTGTTCCCAATTCTATAGCTAAAACCAAGTTAGGAAGAGAAGAACTCATTGTTAAAAGAACAGCTATGAGCGCCACAATTCCCAGAAAAAGCATGTATGAATTTATCTGGAAAGGTGAAAGCGTTTTGAGTTTTTTGCGGATTTACGATTATGGCAAAGAGTTTGAAAAAATCTCTGAAGAAATAAAGATAAATCATATGGGTATGGATTTGTCGTCCTATGCAATTCTTCTAGAATTAGGAAAAAACTCAAATATGCTCCTAGATAAATTTGGTCAAACTCATATCTGGAAGATTGATAATTTGTCTTTGTTTCAGGATTTGATGATGGGGGTCAAGGAATTTAATATGGATGAAAAACAAAAAAGTAGCTATTAAATTAATGATAAAAAATTAAGTCAAAAAATGAGTACTAAAACTACTCATTTGATTATCTTTGAATCAGCTAAACCAACAAAAAGCCTTAAATTTTAAAATATGAGACCTTTTTTTCAATAAAGCCCAAAAAACCAAACTGTTAGCTTCGGCTAATTTTTGCAGGAAAAAATATTGCTAAGATCATTCTGAGATCCGGGAAAAAGAGATGTAAGCGCTGCGAGTATTCTCTGCCTTTTTTCTTCTCCAAACCAATCTCAAAATGGGACTGAAAGGGCGAAGCTGTACCCAATTGTGAGTAATTGTGTAATTGATTAACTGAGTAATTGATCGATTTATGCGCGAGTTGAAAAATGTTTAGCTCTCCAGTTTTTGAAGTGATGGTTCAGAAGTTCATGGTTCAGAGTTCAATAGGTCGTCGTTAAAGCATAAATTATTTTTTCTTGAAAATAGCGCGTTTTGAAGATTTAGAAATTTGGAAAGAGGCAAGAGAGCTTTCTAAACTTATAAAAAGCTTTACAAAAAAAAGTGAATTTTCCAGAGATTATAAATTGAGCTCTCAAATAAATAGTTCTTCTGGATCTGTAATGGATAATGTAGCTGAAGGTTTTGATAGGGATGGAAATAAAGAGTTTATTCAATTTCTATCCATAGCCAGAGGCTCAAATGCTGAAACACGTTCACAAGGTTATCGCGCTTTTGATTATGAGTATATTAGTAAAGAGGAATTGGAAGAAATTTTAGAAAGAACGGAAAGGCTTAGGTCTAAAATAAATTCTTTGATAATTTACTTACGGAATTCAGATAAAAGGGGAAACAAATTCTCTTAAGAAGGCAGACTTTCTTTTGAACATTGAACCCTGAACTCCACTATTTAAAAGCCCAAGCATTAACCCAAACTAGAACCTCATGTCAGTAATAAACGTCATTCTATCAGGCGGTGTCGGTTCCCGGCTTTGGCCTTTGTCCAGAAAGTCCAGACCGAAGCAATACCTTCCGATTTTTGATGGGAAAACCTTGTTTCAAAAGACAGCCTTGAGGAATTCAGCGTTTTGTGATTCGGTTTTGGTGGTGGGGAATATTGATAATTACCAGCTTTCCCGAAAAGATTTGCAAGAAGCGGGGATTCAATCCTATCAAGAAATTATAGAGGCTTGCCCCAGGAATACAGCAGCAGCCATTGGCTTTGCGGCATTTGCCTGCGATCCGGAAGATGTTCTTTTTGTAACTCCTTCCGATCATTTGATTGAATCAGTGGAGTCATACAAAAAGTCCGTGGAAAGAGCCATTGAACTAGCCAAGGATGGATTTATAGTAACCTTTGGCTTAAAGCCTAGTAAACCTGAGACAGGTTTCGGATATATCGAAGCGGATGGTGAAGAAGTGAAGAGTTTTAGAGAGAAGCCGGATTTGGCAAATGCCGAGGAATTTATTCAAAAAGGAAATTTTTACTGGAACTCAGGAATGTTTTGTTTTCAAGCAGGAGTTTTCTTGCAGGAATTGAAAAAGTTGGAGCCAAGCGTTTACGAAACTTCCTATACTACTTATCAAAAGATAGAAGAGGGGAAATTAAATGAGGAGCTATCTATGAAAATCCCATCTATCTCTGTGGATTATGCAGTGATGGAAAAAACTGATAAAATCAAGGTGGTTCCTTCTGCTTTCGACTGGTCAGACATGGGAAGTTTTGAGGCCATCTATGAATACAATCAAGCTCAGGGCTACCCGATTGATTCAAAGGGAAATATGGTTATTGGTTCTGAATTACATACTGAGTTTGTGGGACTGTCAAATAGTATTCTGATCTGCACTGCGGATGCAATTTTGGTTTTGAATAAGGACAAGGCTCAAGACGTGAAGAAGGTGTATGAGAGGTTGGAGAAGGAGAAGCAGGGCTTAGTGGATTGATATGCTCGCAAGCTCGGAAATCTTGGGACACAGACCTGCCTGTATTCTAAGGTTTAAACAAGAAGATTTTCAGTTTTTTTTTCATGCGGCATATTTTAATATGTCTACATAGCTGGAATTTCGATTGACAACGGCAAAAGCCCTTGCGAGAAGTTTGTTTCGGATGATGTTAAGGGTGCTCATCTTGCTTTTACCTTCATCGATTCTTCTCTTGTAATAGGTCTTCATTTCAGTGCTGTATTGGATGGCAGTTCCTGCACATAAAGTCAACAGTGTTTTAATTCTCTTGTTCGCTAACTTGCTCGTTTTCGTCTTTCCTCTAAAAGTACCTGACTGGTTGGGAAACGGTGCTGTTCCTGCATAACTGGCAAACTTTCTCCAGCTATCGAATAGGGTAAACCCTTCTGTTAAGACGATAAGTGCAACAGCTGTCTGTGGGCCTATGCCCTTGATAGAGTTAATCAGCTTATATTGGTTCATTAACAGTTCATCTTTGCGTAAAAGTTTGTCTATTTCTTTCTCCACGGTTTGGATCTGCTTATCCAAACAAGCGATCACTTCGGTATTGGATTTTTGATAGACTTTTAATTTGATTTCTGAAACTACAGCTTCATATTCTTTGATACGGGTGATGTAAGCTGCTCTGTCTTTTACAAGTCGCTCTCTGTAATTAAACAGCTTTTTGAGATCCTGGATGACCTTTTTGGGAAGAACAGTGGGGATAATCTTCTCCTGCTTTTCATAAAGATATTCAGCTATGTCTTTAGAGTCTGCCTTGTCTGACTTACCTCTTCTTATTCCCAAGGATCGCTTTAATTCAAGTCCTGAGATGATATAAAATGGTAGGGAGTGCTTTTCAAGAAACAAAGCAAGTTCTGAAGAATAAATCCCAGTGGATTCAAATCCGAAAAGCAGTTCTTCTGCGAGTATTAACCCAGAGTTTTCCATTACCCATTCCACCAGCTCCTGGTAACCTTTCTCATTATTTTCAAAGACTGCGTGGCATTGGTTGATCTTCAGATAGGCATCAAGTGTAGATTTACTTACATCGACTCCAATAATTGATTTGAATTTCATAATTTAGACATTGAAGTTTAACAAATGAGAGTTGCGGAAACTAAAACCTTTAACAGGCCTAAAGCCTAAAATTCTAACTGGTTACTGGCAACTCAATTAAGAATGGGGACTGATACAGGCACTAGGTCACTATCCTAGACGGCAAGAAAGTTCACCCCATTCTTTTTTAATTTATTCAATATTTGAGTCACTTAATAATCGGAAAGATATTAGCTCTTATTTTCCCAAATAATTCTCCTTTGCAAACCTAAAGGCCGGCAGGCAGGGGAACACGGAGTGGGCACAGAGGTTCACAGAGTTTGCTCGCAGGCTCGCGGGGTTTGTTACACAGACCTGCCTGCCGGCAGGCAGGGGTACACGGAGTGGGCACAGAGGTTCACAGAGTTTGGTCGCAAGCTCGCAGAATTTGTAACACTGAGTACCACAGAGGAGCACGGAGGTGCACAGAGTTTGCTCGCAAGCTCGCGGAATTTGTTACACGGAGGAACACAGAGGAGGCACGGAGGTGCACTGAGTAAGTTTCGAGACCTCCTTTATAGAGTTAGCTACTTATATATAATACCAATTTTAACTCCGCGAGACTCCGTGTTAAACTCCGCTAAACTCCGTGTTCCAAAAAAATAAAAACTCCAAAGAACTCTGTGCTTAAAAAAATTCTCCGTGAGCCTCCGTGTTAAACTCCGCTAAACTCCGTGTTCCAAAAAAATAAAAACTCCCAGGAACTCCGTGCTCAAAAAAAAGCCTCCGTGCTCCAAAAAAACTTTAGAAAATGCTTTTAAATGAAGACCTTACTGAACAAATTTTAAGTTGTGCTTTTAAAGTGCATTCAAAGCTTGGTCCAGGCCTTCTTGAATCTGCCTATCAAGCTTGCCTAAAGTATGAACTGGAGAAATTAGGTCTAGATGTTAAATCTGAAGTTCCAGTGCCCTTAATTTATGAGGAGATAAGACTTGAGTGTGGCTACAGAATTGATTTGCTTATCGAAGACCAAGTGGTTGTTGAGTTAAAAACTGTCGAGCAAATTACGGATGTTCACAAAGCCCAAGTTTTAACATATTTAAAGTTTTCGGGATATAGAGTAGGTTTATTATTGAATTTTAGGACAAAAAGCCTAATAAAAGGGATTCATCGGTTTATCCATTAGAGATTATTTAACTCCGTGGTCCTCCGTGCTATCTCCGAGAAACTCTGTGTTCCAAAAAATGTCTCAGTGGGTCTCCGTGAAAATTCCGTGAAACTCTGTGCTCCAAAAGAATAAATCTCCGTGGGACTCCGTGTAAACTCAGATAAACTCCGTGTTCCCAAATAACTCCTAGAAACTCTGCGCTCCAAAAGAATAAATCTCCGTGGGACTCCGTGCTAACTCCGTGAAACTCTGTGACCAAACAAAACTTAATGATATCTAAGAATTCCAAAATATACATCGCAGGCCATCGAGGTATGGTGGGTTCGGCTATTTGGAGAGCTTTAGAAGCAAAAGGCTATACCAATTTAATTGGCAAAACCTCCAAAGAATTGGATCTTCGAAACCAGCAGGCGGTTCAGAATTTTTTCAAAAACGAAAAGCCGGAAGTGGTGATTGATGCTGCAGCAAGGGTAGGAGGGATTTTGGCTAATAATGATTATCCCTATCAGTTCCTGATGGAAAATATGCAGATCCAGAATAATCTGATTGACTCTGCTTTTCATGCCGGAATCAACAAGTTTATCTTTTTGGGCTCTTCCTGTATATACCCTAAGCTTGCTCCTCAGCCATTAAAAGAAGAGTATCTCTTGACAGGCCCTCTTGAGCCAACTAATGAGTGGTACGCAGTAGCAAAAATCACAGGAGTGAAAGCATGTGAGGCAATCCGAAAGCAGTTTGGTAGAGACTACATTTCCTTAATGCCAACTAACCTTTATGGGCCTTTCGATAATTTTGATCTGAAAACTTCTCATGTTTTGCCGGCCATGATCCGAAAGTTTCACGAAGCGAGTCAGTTCCCAGTAAACAGTGCACAGTCTGCAGTAACCTTATGGGGATCTGGAAATCCGATGAGAGAATTCCTGTTCGTGGAAGATCTGGCAGAGGCGGTGGTTTTTGCTTTGGAAAATGAATTCAAGGATAACTTGTATAATGTGGGAACCGGCGAGGACTTGACAATTCGGGAATTGGCTGAATTGATTCAAAAAATTGTTGGGCATAAAGGGGAGATCATTTGGGATTCATCCAAACCGGATGGAACGCCGAGGAAGTTGATGGATGTATCCAAGATGACAGATGCTGGATGGAAGGCAAAAACCTCATTGGAGGATGGAATAAAGAAAACCTATCAGTGGTTTTTGGAAAATCAACAAACATTCAAGCAAGTTAAGATTTAATGCTCGCAGATTTGGACACTGAGTTGCACAGACCTGCCTGCGGTAGGCAGGGGAGCACGGAGTTTATGCTTGCAAGCTTGCGGAATTTGTTACACAGAGGAGCACTGAGTTGGCACAGAGTTTCACAGAGTTTGCTCGCAAGCTCGAAAAATAGTATCACAGAGTTTCACAGACCTGCCTGCGGTAGGTAGGGGAGCAGGGAGTTTTACTCGCAAGCTCGCGCATTTTTGAACACGGAGGACCAAAGACCTGCCTGCGGTAGGCAGGGGAGGCCCTGAGGAGCACGGAGTTTATGCTTGCAAGCTTGTGGAATTTGTTACACAGAGGAGCACTGAGTTGGCACAGAGTTTCACAGAGTTTGCTCGCAGGCTCGCTGATATTGTGACGTAGATTTGTACAAGGATTCGCAAGTAGTTTATAGCATTTGATTGAATGAAAAGCTACTTAATGCCTGAATTATAAATTTTATTTGTTAGAATTGAGCTTTTAAGAATGATATTTAAGATTAATATATCAAACTCATTGATTCACCTGGTAAATAAAAGTTTAAGCAAATAGAAGATCAAATAAAGGTAGCGGTCTTACTTACCTGTTTCAACAGAGTAAAAACGACTATAAAATGTCTTACTAGCCTTTATCAAACCATAGTCCCCGAAAATATTAAATTAGAAGTGTTTTTGGTTGATGACGCTTCACCAGATCAAACTGGCAAAAAAGTCAAAGAATTATTTCCTGAAGTCCATGTAATCAAAGGAAATGGGCAACTTTTTTGGAATAAGGGTATGAGACTAGCCTGGGAAAGCGCAGTTGCCCATGATAAATACGATTTCTTTCTCTGGTTAAATGATGATACTTTCTTAAAGAAAGACTCTCTAAAAAACCTATTAGATGATTACGTGAGAATGCCAACAGAAGGAATATTAGTAGGAAATATTCAAAGTGAGCTAACTAGAGGTTTTACTTTTGGAGGGCATGAGGAATCGGGTCCTAAGGTACCAAACGGTCAACCCCAAAAAGTCAAATATTGCAATGGTAATTTGGTCTTAGTTCCTTATTCAGTATATCAAAAAGTGGGGATGCTGGATGAAACCTACACGCATCTTTATGGGGATATGGATTATTCATTAAACGTCAGTAAGGCTGGATTTGATTGTTATGGTAGCTCCAAGTACTTGGGCTATTGTGAGGTGAATGAAGTTTCCTATTGGGGAGATCAGTCTTTGAGTTTAATAAAAAGAATCAAACTGATGCATAGCCCAAAAGGGGTGGATTTGATGAAATGCTATTATTTCAAAAAAAAGCATGGGGGGCAGTGGACAGGAATCAAAACTTTGATTGATGGATATGCAAAAGCTTTGATGCCCAAAGCATACCGAGAATTCAAAAAGTCCCTAAAATCAGCAAGTTGATTGGCTTTAAGGCTTAATCAAATTTTTCTCGAAATTAATATCTCTTTAGAATCATACTTACTTCATTTAAGCAGAGTCAAAAAAAAATAAACTCCGCGGGCCTCAGTGAAACCTCTGTGTAACTCCGTGTTCCAAGATGATTCAAAGACTAACTCTAATAATAAAAAAATAAGTTCCGTGAGCCTCCGTGTCTAACTCCGCGATACCCTGCCTACCGGCAGGCAGGTCCGTGTTCAAAAAAAAAATAATCGCACAACTCTATTAATTAGAAATAAACTTCGTGGGCCTCAGTGAAACCTCTGTGTAACTCCGTGTTCCAAGATGATTCAAAGACCAACTCTCTTTAAAAAAAACTCTGTGAGACTCAGTGTTTAACTCCGCGATACCCTGCCTACCGGCAGGCAGGTCCGTGTTCCTAAAAAAATAATCGCACAACTCTATTAATTAAAAATTAAACTCCGTGAGACTCCGTGTTAACTCCGGTGAACTCCGTGTTCCAAAAAAATCCTTAAAATCAGCAAGTTGATTGGCTTTAAGGCTTAATCAAATTTTTCTCGAAATTAATATCTCTTTAGAATCATACTTACTTCATTTAAGCAGAGTCAAAAAAAATAAACTCCGTGGGCCTCAGTGAAACCTCTGTGTAACTCCGTGTTCCAAGATGATTCAAAGACTAACTCTGTTTAAAAAAATTCCGTGAGCCTCCGTGCCTAACTCCGCGATACCCTGCCTACCGGCAGGCAGGTCCGTGTTCCAAAAAAAATATTCGCACAACTCTATTAATTAGAAATAAACTCCGTGGGCCTCAGTGAAACCTCTGTGTAACTCCGTGTTCCAAGATGATTCAAAGACTAACTCTGTTTAAAAAAAAAACTCTGTGAGACTCAGTGTTTAACTCCGCGAGACTCAGTGTCCTAAAAAAACATGAAAAAAGCATTAATAACTGGCATCACCGGCCAAGACGGCTCCTACCTAGCTGAACTACTTTTAGAAAAAGGCTATCAAGTTCATGGGATTAAGCGAAGAGCCTCTTCTTTTAATACCCAGAGGATTGATCACCTTTACCAGGATTTACATGAAACTCATGTGAATTTTGTCTTGCATTATGGTGATTTAACAGACTCCACCAATATCATCCGGATTATTCAGGAAGTGCAACCTGATGAGATTTACAATTTGGGAGCTATGTCTCATGTAAAGGTTTCCTTTGATTCTCCTGAGTATGTAGCTAATGTAGATGGAATTGGAGCTTTAAGGATATTAGAGGCGGTTAGAATTTTAGGTTTGGAGAAAAAGACCAGAATCTATCAGGCGTCGACTTCTGAACTTTATGGCGGAATGGAAGAAAACAAGAATGCTGCAGGTTTTTATGATGAGAGTTCTCCTTTTTATCCCCGTTCTCCTTATGGTGTAGCTAAGATTTATGGCTTTTGGATCACCAAGAATTATCGAGAAGCCTATAATATGTTTGCTTGCAATGGAATTTTGTTTAACCATGAATCTCCAAGAAGAGGGGAGACCTTTGTAACCAGAAAGATTACAATGGCCGCAGCTGCCATAGCTTTAGGCAAACAGGATTGTCTATACTTGGGTAACCTCGATGCACAGCGAGACTGGGGACATGCAAAGGACTATGTGAAGGCTATGTGGCTGATTTTGCAGCAAGAAAAGCCAGAAGATTATGTAATTGCTACCGGCAAAACCACAAAAGTTCGGGACTTTGTACAAATGGCCTTTGCCCATGTAGGCTTCACCATTCGCTGGGAAGGAGAAGGAGTGAAGGAAGTTGGAGTCTTGGAGTCTATCGACAAGGCGAAATTCGAGGATGCAACTGGATTTGAATTGCATGTTTCCGCCTCGGCGGACGGGCAAGGTTCAGGGTTCAGTGTTCATAGTTCAGTATTAGGTAACAATGAACTTCGAACATTGAACATCGGATCAATTTTAGTAAAAATTGATCCGGCCTACTTCCGCCCCACCGAAGTTGACCTTTTGATCGGCGACCCGACCAAAGCCAAAACCCAATTAGGTTGGAAGCCTGAATATGACCTAGTTAGATTGGTGGAGGATATGATGAGGGGGGATTTGCAAGTACTTGGTTAAACTTTTGATCTGGTTTTTTTGATAAAATTATTTAAATGAAATTGTTTACGTTCAAACTAAGAAAGGAGACATTGATATAAAAGAAGTAATTCAAAAACTTTATTATAAAGTTGAAATAAAAAGTGAACGATCAAAGAATATCACTAAGCATGTTCTTTTTTCTTTTTTATTTAAAGGAGGTAGTATTTTAGCCAATATTCTTCTTGTTCCCCTCACAATCGATTATCTTGAAACTGAAAATTACGGTGTATGGTTAACTTTAAGTTCTTTCATTGCCTGGTTTTCATTTTTTGACATAGGCTTAGGCAATGGGTTGCGGAACAAATTTGCAGAAGCTAGGGCAAAAGAAGATATGACCTTAGCTAAGGGATATGTTAGTTCTGCCTATTTTACGATTGGGGCTTTTAGTTTAGGTTTTATACTCGTATTTACAGTCTGTAATTTCTTTATTGATTGGACAGAATTTTTCAACACATCACCCAGTTTACAAAAAGAACTTAATCTTCTACTACCCATTGTTTTTGTTTTTTTTTGCTTGCAATTAGTATTCAAATTGATCACAACTATATATGCAGCGGACCAGAACCATTCCATGCCGGGGAAGATTAATTTTTATACCCAGTTTGGATCTTTGCTTTTAATATGGATGTTGACGAAAACAAATGAAAGTTCTTTGTTGTTGTTTGGAATTATTTACTCCCTGCTTCCAGTTGTTATATTGATTTTTTTAAATTTATTCGCATTTGGTAATAGGTATAAAGAATTTAAGCCTTCTTACGCTTTTTGTAAAAATGAATATATAAAAGGTATTTTTGGGTTGGGTTCAGTCTTTTTTATCATTCAAATTTCGGGGATAATTTTGTTTTCAACCGATAATTTGATCATTTCGAAATTGTTTTCTCCTGCTGAAGTTGTCCCATACAATGTAGCTTATAAATACATAAGTATAGGCTCAATGCTTTTTTCAATTATTGCAGCTCCATATTGGACGAGCATTACAGATGCATACAGTAGAGGTGAAATGAAATGGATAAAAAAAGCTATGAGAAATTTTCACCGGATAAGTTTATTTTTTGTTTTGGTACTTTTTCTTATGGTTTTGGTATCTCAACCAATATATAGTTTTTGGATAGGGTCCAAAGTTGAAATCCATTATTCTCTTACTTTGTTAATGTCTATATTTTTTGGCATTTCTATTTTTGTTACACCTTATACAATGTTTTTGAATGGAACAGGTAAGATTAAACTTCAAGCTATTCAAGGCATATTAGTAGCTCTTATCAATATTCCATTGTCAATTTTTTTGAGTCATACTTTAAAATTTGGAATAAATGGTGTTATTCTATCAACTATAATTTGTTTAATCCCAGGTTTAATCCTTGGTCCAATTCAGTACCATAAGATTTTAACAAAGACAGCCAAAGGTATTTGGAACTCATAATAAACATGGAAAAAGTTAAGTCTCCTTTAACATTAAATGACAATGTGTCGTTCATTCGAAGTATTAAGATACAGGAAATTATTTCCCAGTACAAAATTTACAATATTGATACATCTAAGTATTTTGAAGGGCTGCATGAAATATCTCTTTATCGTTGTGATGAATCGGGATACAGATTCTATTACCCGAATATTGTAGCGGGTGACAGTATTTTCTATCAACATTTTCAAGATTTTGATTGGTATTATATGCCATGGAAATGGGAACATGAGATTACCACTCAATATCTTAAAGATGGTATGAAAATACTTGAAGTTGGTTGTGCTCATGGTGCTTTCCTCCAAAGGATCAACGAATTGTTTGATTTGGATACTTCTATTGGGCTTGAATTAAATGAAAGTACACCTGTAGTCAATAAAAAATGGCAAATTGTCAATAAGTACGTACAGGAATTTGCGAAAAATCATTTAGGCGAATTTGATCTTGTTTGTTCCTACCAGGTTTTGGAACATATTTCAAATGTACACAGTTTTATTGAGTCAAATATTGCCTGTTTAAAACAAGGGGGTAAATTAATAATAAGTGTGCCAAATAACGATTCCTTTATAAAAGATTTAGATGCCGCCTTAAATAAGCCTCCTCATCACATGGGTTTATGGACTAAGGATTCATTAATTTCTCTTTCCAAAATTTTTCCTATTAAGGTTTTAAAAGTACACCTTGAAGATTTGAAAAGCTATCATGTTGATAATTATATTTGGTCACAAAAATATAGTAAGGGAAATAAGTTGTTTAATAAAATTAAACGAAAAATAGAGATTCTAATTGGAAGTTACTCGAAAATAAAAGCCAAAACTTTAGAAAATCGTAAAACTATTGTTGGTCATACTATTTTAATAGTCTTCGAAAAGTTATAGCATCTTGTCAATGAGAGTCCTTTGGTTTACAAATACTGCCTCCCTTTACGATCAGGGAAAACATCATTATAATGGTGGTGGATGGATCGAGTCATTAGAAAAGTTAATTATTAATAGGAATGAAATAGAATTAGCTATAGCATTTTTTCATCCTAATGATAATCAAAAGGTTTTTAAAAATGGAGTCCTTTATTACCCAATATTACGTAAAATAAAAAAAAATAACATTTTTAAAATCATTTTCAATAATTGGATGGGTTCATTATTCGATGATAATAAAATAGAAAGATATTTAACAATTATTCAAGACTTTAAGCCTGATATAATACAAGTATTTGGGACCGAGAGGTCCTTTAGTTTGATTCAAGAACATACTAATTTACCTGTTATTATACATTTACAAGGTCTTTTAAATCCTATTTTAAACACCTATTTCCCAGTTGAATGTTCCAAAATTGATTTTGTTTTTAGCCCAAATTATTTGATTAAAAATCTACTAGGTACCGCTCCAGCTTTTGGGTTCAGAACTTTAAGGAAACAAGCTTATCGAGAAAAGCTGATTTTAAAAAATGCTTTTATTGTTTTAGGTCGAACTGAGTGGGATAAACAAATTGTTAGGTTATTTAATCCGCATGTTAAATATTATCATATTGACGAAGTGCTTCGTCAAGATTTTTATGAAATCCATCCAAATAAAAAATTAATAGATCCAGAAAAAAAAATTATCATACTTTCAACCTTGTCTCCGACAATTTATAAGGGAATCGATATTGTCTTTAAAACTGCAAAAAAAATTAATGAACTAACAGATATTGATTTTGAGTGGAGGATTATTGGCATAGAATCTTCTTCGGAAATTGTAAAATTTTTTGAGCGAAAAGAAAGTATAAATCATCAAGATGTCAATGTTCTTTTTAAGGGAAAAATGAATTCAATGGAAGTAAAGGAGGAAATGTATTTATCTGATATTTTTGTACATCCATCTTATATAGATAATAGTCCTAATTCAGTTTGTGAGGCGCAAATGGTTGGTATGCCAGTAATTGCATGCGATGTTGGTGGGGTTAACAGTTTAATATCTCACAAAAAAACAGGGATACTTGTTCCATCAAACGGAATTTATGAAATAGTTCATTACATTCAACTCTTAAAAAACGATTTAAAATTGAGATTTCAGATTTCAGAATACGGAAAATCTGAAGCTATGAAAAGACATGATCGAGAGGATATAGTTAATAATTTGATAAATGTTTATAAAGAAGTAGGTAAATAATTAATGAAAACTATTATTGTATATTTTTTTAAAGCTTTAAAATTACTAATATCTAAAATTTTATATTTTATTGATCAATTTCTTAGTTTTTTTGTTTTTTATACAAATGGTGTTGAAATTATTTCTTTTAATAATAAAGGGTGGCCAAGAGTTAATGTAGCCTTAGGTGGTTATTGTAAAATTGGTTCTAATTTCCGTTCCAACAATCGAATAATGTCTAATCCAATCGGACGATTTAATAAATGCTCTATTGTTGTTGGTCCAAGAGGTAAATTGTTCATTGGTAATAATGTTGGGATGAGCTCCTCAGCTGTCGTATGTCAAAATTCAATAAAAATAGGGAATAATGTAAACATTGGGGGAAATGTTGTAATATATGATACAGATTTTCACAGTTTAAATTCACCTGATCGTCTAGATATAGAATTAGACCTTAAAAACACTAATACTAAGCCTGTAATAATCGGTAATAATGTCTTTATTGGGGCTCATTCCACAATATTGAAAGGTGTCATTATAGGGGATAATGCCATTGTAGGTGCTTGCTCCGTAGTGACAAAATCCATTCCTCCAAATGAAATTTGGGCTGGAAATCCTGCAAAAAAAATAAGGTGAATTAAAATGATCTTGAATAAAAAATACTTAAAGTCTTGTATTTATATATTCCTACTTGTTGCATTAAGTGGTAACCCCTATTTTAATTTGGGAGGAAAAACATCTCAATATTTATTTTCTATTTTTGTTATTTTTTTATCTCTAACACATTTATCTTATTTTTATCCTGTTAATAAAAAAAATATACCTTTTTTTATTTATATTATTTCATTTATTTTCATTTTTATTGTGCAAAGAGTTAATTTAGGCTTTCTTTCATTTCCTTCAGCAATTGGTTTCTTATTAAAAATAACTTTTGGTTATATTATTATCAGGTATTTAAATTGTAGTTTTAAAAATTATTATTTAAATATTTTATACATTATTAGCTTAATAAGTCTTTTTGGATATTCAATTACTTTATTTGGTTTTGATCTCCCTAATTTTCTTAATGAATCAAAAACTACATATAAAAGTATAATTATCTATACTGAAAATGTTAGTGATATTAGTCAAGGAATTAGAAATTCTGGGATGTTTTGGGAACCTGGAGCTTTTGCTGGATATATTTGCTTGCTTTTTCTTTTTTATTTAGGAGAAATAAGAATCTTAATATTGGAGAATAAATTCAAGTTATTTATTATTTTACTTTCATTTTTTACCACATTTAGCACAACTGGTTATTTAATTTTATTTTTTCTTCTAATTATCACGATTTTAAAAGAATTCTCTTCTAAATATAGAATTTTTTCTATTTTTTTATCTTCAGTTCTTTTCGCATTAATTTGTATAATTTATTTAAATACTGATTTTTTATATAATAAAGTTTCTAATCAATTAGCTGCGTCGAGCAACTTAGGTGGTGAATTTTCAAACTCTAGATTTGGATCTTTTGTTTTTGATCTTCATTATATAAAAAAAAATCCCTTATCTGGGAATGGTTTTCATGAGAAAACAAGATATATTGATCATCAATGGCTTCAGGGAGAAGAATTGGGTCACGGTAATGGATTTAGTAATTTTATTGCTTCAATGGGGATATTGGGTTTATTAATTATTATAATATTTTTACTTATATATTATAAAAGATCAAATCTTATATTTTTGGTTGCTTTTATTGGGTTACTTCAAGGAGAACAATTTTTAAATTTCCCATTATTTCTTAGTTTACCATTTGTTTTTCTTTATGAAAATAACAATAGCAGTTCTTTTAACCTGTCATAATAGAAAGGAAAGAACTCTTTCCTGTTTAAAATCATTGTTTAATGTAGATCTTCCAAAAAATATTGAATTGAATATTTATCTGGTTGATGATGGTTCTGTAGATGGAACAAGTATTGCTATTCAAAAATTATTTCCACAAGTCCATATTATTCAAGGGAATGGAACTCTTTTTTGGAATCAGGGTATGAGACTTGCATGGAAAACAGCTTTTAAAGTGTATGATTACGATTTCTATTGTTGGTTGAATGATGATGTTATACTTGATAAAAATAGTTTGTCTAATTTGTTGCTTGATTATCACGAAGCTATGGTTTTTTCTTGCTCTGATGTAATCATATCAGCGGCATGTAGGATAGGAGTAAATATCCATGAATTTTCTTATGGTGGAAGAACGGATTCTGGTATAGTAGTTCCAAATGGTAAAATTCAAAGATGTAAATATATTAATGGTAACTTTGTTCTAGTGCCTCGAAGTATTTTTAAAAAAATAGGGTATTTATCTAATCACTATACTCATGCTTTAGGCGACAATGATTATGGCTTGCGTGCCCTTGAAAAAGGATTTCTCTGTTTCACTTCCAAATTTTATCTAGCTACTTGTCCACCAAATGAGAAAATACCAGGATGGTGTAATCCTGAAATTTCATTATTAAAACGTTGGAAGTTATTTCATTCTCCATTAGGCTTGAATATAAAAGAATATAATTATTATCGTAAGAGATTTTGGGGCTCCCGTTGGGTTATTTTTTCGGTAAAGGCCTATTTAAAAACATTATTTCCTAGAATTTATGCAAAATTATCAAAAATTTAAAGATCTCGCCCCAATAGTTTTATTCACCTACAATCGACTAAATGAAACGATACAAACTGTAGAGGCTTTGAAAAATAATTTTTTGGCTAGACAAAGTGTTCTTTATATTTTTTCTGATGGGGCAAAAGACTCTAACGGCGTTCAGAAAGTTGATGCTGTTAGAAATTATTTAAGTTCTATAGATGGATTTAAATCTGTTGAAATTTATAAATCAGAACAAAACCTAGGGTTGGCAAACTCTATTATAAGAGGGGTTTCAACAGTCATTGGAAGGTATGGTAAAATAATAGTCCTCGAAGATGACTTAGTTACTTCTCGAAATTTTCTTAATTTTATGAATCAAGCATTAGATTATTATCAAGACGATGAAATTGTTTTTTCAATTTCAGGTTACACTCTTGATTTACCAATTTTGAGGACCTATTCAAAAGATTTCTACGTAACTAAAAGAGCTTTATCTCTTGGGTGGGGGACATGGAATAATAGATGGAAAGATGTAGACTGGGAGGTCAAAGATTACAAACAGTTTTCTAGGAACTTATCAGATAAATACCGTTTTTTTGAAATTGGAAGTGATTTGCCTGGAATGCTAAAAAATCAGATGGATGGAAAAATTGACTCATGGGCAATTCGATGGTGCTATCATCAATTTAGAAAAGAGCTACTAACTATTTTTTCCTCTACTTCTAAAGTTAATCATATTGGTGACGGTGCTGATGCCACACACGCAGCTGGTTCAACCAAATTCATTACGCCTCTTGATGACAGTAATCAAATTGAATTTTCCTTCGATAATAAATTAGAACTAAATCCAATTTTAAATAAACAGTTTAAGTATAAATTTTCCTTGTCTTATCGGATAAAAAGTAAAATAAAAAGATTTATTAGATAGTTTACCTTGGAATTTATAAAAAATGACTTATCATAAAGTAATCTTAAATGACAAAATTTTTTTTTGTTCTTCTGAAGAAACTATTATTGAAGCATCCTTAAAAAATGGTGTTTTCCTAAATCATAGTTGTTTGAGTGGTAGATGTTCTTCGTGTAAATCTAAAATTCTTAGAGGTGAGTCGATTTCAATAATTGAAGAATCTTCTTTAAGTGAAAAAGAGAAATCTGAGGGATTTGTTCTTTCATGTATAAGAATGCCAATTTCAGATTTGGAACTTGAAGCTGAAGATTTAAGCCAATATGGTTTTAATCAGTCGGTAACTATTCCGGCAAAAATTAATTCCATTCAAATATTGACCTCGGAAATTATACAAGTCAATCTCCGAGTTCCGCCAAATCAGAAAGTAAGTTTTTTGGAAGGTCAATACCTAAATGTCATTTGGAATGGAATTAAGCGAAGTTACTCCATGGCAAGCTCCTCTTTGTCCCCAGAGATAGAGTTGATTATCAAAAATTACCAAGGCGGTGTGATGAGCTCCTATTGGTTTGGTCAAGCAAAACCAAATGACCTGTTAAGGTTAGAAGTTCCAAAAGGAACATTCTTCCTAAAGAACCACCCGGAAATGGAAAACTTGGTTTTTTTAGCTACCGGAACTGGAATTGCACCAATAAAATCCATCTTGGAAAGTCCCTCCAATCAAGATAAAATAGGTCGATTCAAGCGAATTATCGTCTTGTGGGGAATGAAGTATCATAAGGAGATCTTTTGGAAACCATCTTCTTCTGAGATTGAATTTATCCCGGTTTTATCCCGGGGGAGCCAACCTAAGCGATACGTTCAAGATCTAATATCAAACTTGAATTTGGATATGGCAAAAACGGTAGTTTATGCTTGTGGGTCAAACGAAATGATCCAAGAGGCTAAAAACAAAAGTATTCAACTCGGTCTTAATTTAAACCACTTTTATTCGGACGCTTTTGTAGCGTCAAATTAAATCTTAGATGAAAGCAGTAATTCTAGCAGGGGGATTAGGAACCCGATTAAGTGAAGAAACTTCTATCAAACCAAAGCCAATGGTAGAGATAGGGGGTAAACCTATTTTATGGCATATCCTTAAATTATATTCTGCCCATGGAGTGAATGATTTCATTATCTGCTGTGGATACAAGGGATATGTAATCAAAGAATACTTTGCCAATTATTTTTTGCATCAATCAGATGTAACCTTTGACATGACTTCCAATTCCATGGAAGTTCATCATAAGCGGGTTGAACCATGGAAAATCACTTTAGTGGATACTGGGGATGAGACCATGACAGGTGGGCGTTTAAAGAGGGTTTATGGTTACATTAAAAATGAGGACGCATTTTGCTTTACCTATGGAGATGGAGTAGGAGATGTAGACATAAAAAAATCTATTGACTTTCATTTTTCTCATGGGAGGCAGGCTACAATGACTTCTACCTATCCTCCAGGTCGTTTTGGAGCCATTGATATACATGGCGATCAGATCAAAAGCTTTAAAGAAAAGCCAAAAGGTGATGGAGCCATGATAAATGGTGGGTTCTTTGTACTTTCTCCGAATGTTGTCTCTCGAATTAAGAATGATGCCTCCGTTTGGGAACAGGAGCCTTTGATATCATTAGCAGAAGATGGAGAATTGATGGCATTTCGGCATGAGGGCTTCTGGCAGCCCATGGATACTCTTCGGGATAAAATCAAATTGCAAGAACTTTGGGAATCCAACCAAGCACCCTGGAAAATATGGGAATAAGAAAAGTGAACCCTGAGTTTTGGAAATCAAAACGAGTTTTTCTTACCGGACATACTGGTTTTAAAGGTAGTTGGCTTAGCCTTTGGCTTTCCTCTATGGGAGCGCTTGTTAAAGGCTATGCTTTAGAGCCTGATACTAATCCTTCTCTTTTTAATGTGGCAAGAATTTCTTCACTGATTGATAGTGAAATTGGAAATATCAGAAATTTGGAAGCTCTTTCGAAATCAATAAAAGCATTTAATCCAGATATATTGATTCATATGGCTGCTCAACCTTTAGTTAGGTTATCTTATGCTCATCCAGTCGAAACCTATTCCACCAATGTCTTGGGAACTGTCCATGTTCTGGAGGCTGCTAGAAAATGCGCTAATCTCAAAGCTATTGTTTCTGTAACAACTGATAAGGTTTATGAAAATCAAGAATGGGTTTGGGGATATCGAGAAAATGAGCCTATGGGAGGATATGATCCTTATAGTTCTAGTAAAGGTTGTGCCGAATTAGTAACAGCTGCTTATCGTAGATCTTTTTTTTCCTCGGAAAATTCTCCTGCTTTAGCTTCGGCACGTGCTGGAAATGTAATAGGTGGTGGAGATTGGTCTTTGGACCGTCTGATTCCGGATGCTATAAAGGCCTTTGAAAATAATGAACCCGTAATTATAAGAAATCCATTAGCAACCCGTCCTTGGCAACATGTCCTAGAGCCCTTAAGTGGCTATTTGATATTAGCAGAAAGCCTTTACCAAGGTGGAAAGAAATTTGCAGAGGCTTGGAATTTTGGGCCAGAAGATAGGGATTGTAAATCAGTCGAATGGATTTTGGATGAGTTGGTTTCAATTTGGGGGGAAAATTCAGCTTGGAAGTTAGACCAAAACCCTCAACCCCATGAAGCTAGGTTTTTGAAATTGGATTGCTCTAAAGCTAAGTCTGGTTTAAGCTGGTTTCCGACATGGGAAATTGGTGAGGTATTGCAAAAGATTGTGAATTGGCAACTTCAGTTTAGAAGTGGAGCAGACATGCAGCTTTATTGTTTAAATGAAATCAAAACTTATCAAGAATAAAAAATGGAAGAAGCATTGGATATAAAGACACAAATTCTCGAATTAGTTGAGAAATATGCGCAAGAAAAATATACGCCTAAAGATTTTATCCCAGGTGAATCAGTGATTCCACCTTCTGGAAAAGTCATCGGAAAAGAAGAATTGATGAATATGGTAGAGGCCTCCTTAGATGGATGGCTTACTACTGGAAGGTTTAATGCTGCCTTCGAAAAAAAGTTAGCTGAGTTTCTAGGAGTAAAATTTGCACTCTCTGTCAACAGTGGTTCTTCTGCCAATTTGGTGGCTTTTAGTACATTGACATCCCCTAAACTCGGTGATCGAGCAATCCAAAAAGGAGATGAGGTAATTACAGTAGCGGCTGGATTTCCAACTACGGTAAATCCAGCAATACAATTTGGAGCCGTTCCTGTATTTGTTGATGTAGATTTGGCTACCCATAATATTAATGCAGACCTTATTGAGGCAGCTATCTCGCCTAAGACCAAAGCTATAATGCTTGCCCATACCTTGGGCAACCCTTTTGATTTGGACAAGGTCACTGAGATCTGCAAAAAGTATAACCTGTGGCTCTTAGAAGATACTTGTGATGCCTTAGGAGCAACCTATAAAGGACTGAAGGTTGGAACCTTTGGAGACATTGGAACTTTGAGCTTTTATCCTGCCCACCATATCACCATGGGAGAGGGAGGAGCAGTATTTACCAATAACCCGCAGCTTAAAGTTATTGCTGAATCCTACCGTGATTGGGGCAGGGACTGCTATTGTGCTCCGGGGATGGATAATACGTGTGGATGTAGATTTAGCCAACAGCATGGAGATTTACCTTTTGGGTACGACCATAAGTATGTCTATTCTCATGCAGGCTATAATCTCAAAATCACGGATATGCAGGCTGCCTGTGGTTTGGCTCAATTGGATAAACTGGAAGGCTTTATTCAAAAGCGAAGAGAAAATTTTGACTACCTTAAAAACCGCCTGCAATCCCTTTCGGAATTTATCCATTTGCCTGAAGCTACGTCAAATTCAGTGCCTTCTTGGTTTGGTTTTCCAATTACGCTTAAGGATGGTTGCGGAACCGAACGAGTGCAACTTACTCAATATCTGGATCAGCATAAGATTGGGACACGTTTGCTATTTGCTGGGAATCTAATTCGGCAGCCCTATTTCAAAGAAATTAGTTACCGTGTAGTTGGCAGCCTGGAAAATACTGACAAAACCATGAGAGATACCTTCTGGATCGGCTTGTATCCTGCCTTAGGGCCAGATCATTTTGAATTTGTAGCAGAAAAGTTAGAAGAGTTTTTTGGATTGAATTTCTAATGAGAATTTTTGTAACTGGAGCAACGGGTTTTATTGGGTCGAATTTTGTTAATTATTCACTCAGCAACGGTGATGAAGTTGTTGGATTAAAACGAAATAAACTCTCGACCCCGAGGGTTCCATTATTGAAGGAGCCAATTTGGTTAATAAAACAATTAGACGATTTATCAGAGTCAGATTTTACTGGAGTTGATGTAGTAGTCCATTTAGCCGCGCATTCTATGTTTCCTCCATATGATACTTTAGAGTCATGTATTTACTGGAATGTAATATCTCCTATCCGAGCTTTTAAAGAAGCAATCAAATCAGGTGTCAAGAAATTTGTAATTGCAGGTAGTTGTTTTGAATATGGTTTGTCAGGTGAAGAATATGAATATATCCCCGTAGATGCTCCGCTAAAACCAACTTTAACCTACGCTGTTTCAAAAGCTGCCTCCTCCATGGCATTTTATCAAATGGCAGTTGAAAATAAGCTGGAATTATCTTATCATAGAATTTTTCATGTTTATGGTGAAGGGGAAAGTGAAAATAGGTTTTGGCCATCCTTGAAAAAAGCAGCATTAGCAGGGATTGATTTTGAAATGACAAATGGTGAACAGGTTAGAGATTTTATATATGTAGGAGAGGTTGTAAAAAAGCTTTATAATTATTGTAACTCTGTAGGGGATAAATATCCTATAATTCATAACCTTGGAACTGGAAATCCTAAAACGCTAAAGGATTTTGCTACTAGTTATTGGAAATATTGGAATGCTAAAGGAAAATTAATTTTTGGGGCAAAGCCATACAGGAATGAGGAGGTAATGCGATATGTACCCTTGATTTTGGAATAAAAATGAAAAAGTTTACTATCTATTCTGGAATTGAACCGGGAAAAAAGGGAGCAGGAATGTTTATTCAATATTTTTTAAGACAATGTGAAAATAATAATGTTTTTTTTACTTTAAAATATATTCCTACTCCGCAAAATAGTCTTGTCAAAATATTAAAGAAAGCACCATTTTATGATTCATTAAAAAATTTATATTATCATGTGTATAGAGCTATTTCATCAAAAAATATTGATGTAAAAGGTAAAGTTTTGATATTTCATCCACAATCATTAGGTTTGGATTATACAAAGAATATTATAATAAATACCACTGAGGTTTTTATCTATATATTTGATAATTTTTTCTTTTGCATTAAATCTTATAATTATATTCCTGATAATAATACTGAATGTCTTTTATGTATAAATAACTTAGCGGCATCTAGGCAAAAAGGATGTGAGTCCTTTCCAAATAAGATTGGATATGAAAAATATTTAAGTTTTATTGAATTATTGAAATATTATAATGAAAAAATCACTTTTCTTGTTCAAAATCAATCTCAAGAAGATTTAATATTTCAAATGTTTGGAAGAAAATCTAAAATCAAAACATTAGGCATGTTTACAGGGGAGTTTTCATTAAGTGTTGATAGGGAGCCTTTAAATATTAAAACAGAATTTGATTTTATATTTCATAATACACTTGTAGAAGCAAAAGGTATTTTGTTTTTTATAAAATTATGTGAAGCCTTGCCCTTTAAAACTTTTCTTATTCCTTTTAAAAAAATCGAAGTAGAAAAAATAATAGGAAGGAGTTTAAAACTTAAAAACCTTGTGTTTTATCCTTGTAATTGGGATTCTGGATTAAGAGACTTTATTCGTTCATCAAAAATTACAGTTGTTCCGTCTTTGTGGAGTTCACCAGTGGAAGGTTCTTTAATTAAATCTCTTTATTATTCCAAAAATGTTGCTGTTGTTGATATCAAAACCTCATTTGTATCTGAGATACCTGATACTATTTGTATTAAACTTCCTCCTTCTATTTCTAAATCTGTGGATTTGCTCTTAGAACATCTTAAAGATGATGATGATTTGAATCTTAATGCGAAAAAATGGGTGATTCAGTATTGTGAAAATTCAAAAAATAATATTGTTCAATTTTTAAAGTCTTAATGGAGAAATATATCTTATTTTTATAATATTAAATGAATTTACTTGGATATAAAATTAAACTTGAATTACCATCTTTGGATAATTCAACAATATTAATTATAAATACAATAAATCCTCATTCTTATTGTGTAGCAAAAAAAGATAAAGATTTTTCACTTGCATTAACCTCTTCCGATTATTTAATTCCTGATGGTGTAGGAATTGTTTTAGCTAGTTATTTCTTGAATAACCAAAAAATTCAAAAAATTTCTGGATTTGATCTTCATATTCATTTTCTGAATCTGCTCCAGTCAAGAGGAGGCGGTAGAGTGTTCTATTTGGGAGCTTCTGAGGGTACTCTTTCTTTGATTAAAAAACGGTTAAAGGAGGATTTTCCAACTTTAGAAGTAAAAACGTATAGTCCTCCATTTAAGAATAAATTCACAGAAGAAGAAAATCAAGATATGATTTTGGATATTAACCGGTTCGATCCTGATGTGTTATTTGTAGGAATGACGGCTCCCAAGCAGGAAAAGTGGGTTTATCAGCATAAATCTCAATTGAAAGCAAAGGTAGTTTGCTCCATAGGAGCAGTTTTTGATTTTTATGCTGGTACTGTTAAAAGGCCAAGTCAGTTTTGGATTGATTTGGGCTTGGAATGGTTCCCAAGATTTATTAAGGAACCGAAAAGATTATGGCGAAGAAACTTAATTTCTACACCGCAATTCATTTTTGAAGTTCTTCGCGCTAAATTGGGCCAATGATTCGGCAGATTTTATTCATTTCTCTTTTTTTATTTGGGTTAACAGGCTTTTTAAAATCTCAGGTTATTCAGAATACCTACTCCAATGAAAGGGAATTGAGTAAGAGGTATAGCTTAAGCCTGTCGGACACTTCGGCCCTTCAGGATTTTAGATACGCTTTTATACAAGAGACACCTGAAGAGGTGACTGAATGGGGAGTCAGGTATTCAATTAGTCCTTTAATTTCCTTTCAGAGAATAAGTTCCAGGCCAAATTACGGATGGGATGATCGGGGTGTTTTACCAGTAAAAGGATACCAATCTTATTTGTCAGGAGGGATCAATGCAAACTGGAAATTTTTAAGATTAGAGTTTAATCCGGAATTGGTATTTGGAAGCAATGGTATTAAGCCTGAGTTTTTAAGGAATTGGTCTAATTCTCAAATTGAAGATTTTTATTTTGACTTAAATTATGGAGATTTTCCGCAATCATTTGGTGATAATTTATATACTCAATTTTGGTGGGGTCAATCTAAATTTACTGCTCAGTATGGTGCATTTGAGGCTGGTATCTCATCTAAAAATATCTGGTGGGGCCCAGGGCAATTTAACTCTTTAACTTTTTCGAATAATGCCGCAGGATTCCCTCACATTACATTGAATACAACCCGACCTTCAAAGACATTTTTGGGAAGTATTGAGTTGCAATTTCTAATGGGAAGATTGGCTTCAAGTAATTTGCCCGGTACTGGAATTAAGGAATTGGATCAACGTTTTTTTGTTCCATTAAAAGATGATTGGAGGTATTTAAATGCCATTTCTTTGACATGGAATCCTAAATGGGTAGATGGATTTTCTTTTGGTTTCAGTAGAACTGTTCAGCAATATAGTAATACCTTAACAGGACGTTTCATTGACTTATTTCCAGTTTTTCAAGGATTTCAAAAAAAGAAATTTTTTGAGGGCGGTGATACAGTAGATTTTGATGGTAATGGTCAAGATCAACAATTTACGATTTTTGGATCATTTAAAAATTCACCTTCCCAACTTGAGATTTATTTTGAGTTTGGAAGAAGAGACCATGCATTTAACTGGAGAGAATTTACGCTAAACCCTGAACACGCAAGAGCTTATATTTTTGGTTTTTTAAAATTATTTGATGTACCAGGGATTACTCAAAAAATTCAAATTCGGTCTGAAATCACTCATCAACAAGAATCTGTAAATAGATATATAAGATATGCTGGATTACAGGGTTTGAGTAGCTGGCATATGCACCATCAGGCGAGAGGGTTTACAAACTTTGGACAACCATTAGGAGTCGGAATGGGGCCTGGTGCAAATATTCAGACTTTTGAAGTTGCTTTTGTAGACGGATTTGAAAAAAGAGGAATTCTTTTTGAACGCTTGGAAAACAGACAAGGATTTTTTTATAGAACCTTTGGACAACAAAATGAAAATAAACCATGGATCGACCTCTCTCTAGGCTTCCTTTACGATAAACAATTCAACAACCTACTTCTTAGCTCCAAGCTTCAGTTTATCCATGCCCGAAACTACCAGTGGCAGCTGGATCCCGCAAGTACTCCTGATTTTCCGAAAGGGAAAAATCTGACTTCGGTGATGGGGCAGGTGTCGGCGATATATTTCTGGAAAAAGAAGAAGGAGTAGACGCTTTCTATTTTTTGAGTAAATGTGTAATCGAGTAACTGGTTAATTGAGGGGAGAGTATTTGTTATTGGTTATTAGTTATTGGGATTGTCGCGCTATTCCAAGTTTATCTGCTCTGAGGCTATGATTTCTATCCTCTCTATGTGGTTTAATAATTTTTTCTCTGTGGAGTTTTTAGCGATCTCTGCGACTGCGGTGAAAGAATATAAGTCTCTCTCAGCGACGCAGCGGTTTTTGATCTCTCGCAAAGGAGCGAAGAGGGAAAGCAGGGGTGGGAGTTAATAGTTATTGGTCATAAGGGCATAGGTTCATTGAAAGGACTCTTTTGATTCAAACTATGTGACCTATGATTTCTATGAGGTTTAAAAAAAAGCTCGCTTTGACGCAGCGACGCAGCGGTTTTTGATCTCTCGCAAAGGAGCGAAGAGGGAAAGCAGGGATGGGAGTTAATAGTTATTGGTTATTAAGGCATAGGTTCATTGAAGGGGTTTTTTTGAATTCAAACTATGTGTTCTTTTCTCTCTACGTGGTTTAATAAATTTTTCTTTATGGAATCTTTAGCGGTCTTTGCGTCTCCTATGTTAGCATCGGGTTAAAAATTCACCTTTCAATCGATTAAATTTATTGAAAAGTGGTGGGGGATGAGAGCTAATCCGCGACTAAATAATCTTAAGATATATTCTCGCAGAGAAACCGCCTCATCCCTTTCTTTCTCTTTGAGTTTAAACAGAATGTAAGACGTAGCCGATTCGGGTACAGTCAGAATATCCAACCGGGAGACAAAACGAAGGGAGACATCCACTTTGATTGATTACTTCACTTTAACCTTTTAACTCTATGAAAGCGATCAAACAAACTACCGGCGTGGATGTGGCTCAGGATGAATTGGTGTGTTCCTTTGGAATCCTTTACCAAGATCTGAGTTGGCAGATTAAAGCTCGAAAAACCTTTGGCAATCACTTTTCTGGATTTAAGGCCTGTCTCAAGTGGGCTGAATCAATGAGAGATGCCAATTCCGAAGTTCTTTTTGTGATGGAAGCCACCGGGGTATACCATGAAAAGTTTGCCCACTGGCTGGTTGATCAGGGACAACAGCTGTCTATTGTCCTTCCCAACAAGATCAGCAACTACATGAGAACCCTGTCGATCAAAACGGTGATAGACAGTACCTGTGCCGATGCGATCACCCAGTTTGGATTGGAACGAAAACTGGATCTTTGGGCTCCTCCCAAACCCATTTTCAGAACCCTCAGACAGCTTACCAGGGAAAGAGACCAGATTGTAGCCGAACGGGTTACTGTTGACAATCAGATCCATGCCGAAAAAACTGAAGCCTTTCCCAATGCGAACAGCCTGAAGCGCTTGAATGTGCGAAGAAAACTGCTCTGCAAGCAGGAACAGGAAATCAAAAACGAAATCCATCAACTGGTGAAGTCTGATCAGGAGCTAGACCAGGATTGCAGGCGAATCACTTCCATTCCTGGAGTGGGAGAATTGACCGCAGTAATTGTTTTGGCTGAGACCAATGGATTCGAACTGGTAAGAAACAAGCGACAGCTCAGCAGTTATGCAGGGCTGGATGTGAAGGAAAAGCAATCGGGAACCTCTGTAAAAGGCAAGGCCAGAATCTCTAAAAAAGGAAACCGAAGTCTGAGAAAAGCAATGCACTTGCCAGCCTTAGCAGCCATTCGGCATTGCAATATTTACAAGGATACCTTTGCCAGACTGGTTGGAAGACATGGTATAAAAATGAAAGCTGCGGTAGCTGTTCAGCGAAAACTCTTGGAACTGATATACGTCCTTTTTAAAAACAAAACCATCTTTGATCCCGACTATGAACAAAAAAGGGAAGACGGTAAAAACCATTCTTCCCTTCACAGTCTAGCTGGTGCCGACTTAAGTAATCAAATTTAAGAAAATCTATATTTCTTCTTGACTTTAAACACAGAATCTCAGCGGTGAAAAATAATTTAAAGTTTAAAAATTAGCCCCATTTTCCAGTTTGATTGCCAAGCTCCGAAGGAGCGGGATTTCTTAGAAATTAGCAATTAAAACTAATGTTTGTTTCAGCTCCAAAGGAGCGAGATAAAAGAAGTTAAAAGTGAAAAAGTTTAAGTAGGCTCCGTACCTTAATCAAATTTTTCGAATTCAAGTATCAAACCACCCTAGCGGTGGTTTTTTTATGCTCAAAAATCTGGCAAGGAAGCAGCATATGGCATATTGCTTCCACGTTAGTTTTTTAAGAAGTCGATGTATCTAATAGGTCAAGCAATGAAAATATTTTGATTGTCATTATTGGGGATAATCAAAAAATCTAATTTCAGAATGGTTGAATTGGGTAGGGGAAAACAGACTTAAACCAGAGGAGGCTTATAGTCCTTATCCAGAGATGGATACTCCCTGTGATATTTACCCCTCTTCCTATTCAGCCATTGCTCGGATCAAGATCTTTTTCCCACATCAATTAAAAGTAAGATTCAACGAAATAGAATCCCAAGCTTGGATGTTTCCTATGTTGAAAAAGTCAAAATTAATAGCGTTTTAGCTTGTGAAATTGATTTTTACCCCAAAAAATACCCTGTATAGGGTATTTTTTCTTGACTAAAAAGCCTTTTCTTTATGATAATCAATTCTTTAGTGAATTTAATTAGCCCATTACAAGATGAAAAGAGCTTCTCAAAGCCTTTCCTTTTTGCTGTTTTTGTTGATTTCATTTTCTCTGATGTCTTTTTCTTCAGAGGTAGTGGCGCAGACTGTCTTTATCACTAAAACAGGAAAGAAATATCATAAGGAATCTTGTCGCTATGCGAAGTCAGGATGGGCTGCTCCTCTTGCTGATGCCAAAAAGAAAGGACTCACAGCTTGCTTGGTCTGTAAACCTAGTACAACTGATAGTAAAACAACTGAGCCTACTTCAATTAAATCTAATACATCGGAAACAAGACCAACTCAGAATACTTTATCTCAATGTATGGCTACCACAAAGGCAGGTTCGAGATATTCAAGGAAAGCTGCATCAGGTAGTAGGTATTGTTGGCAGCATGCTGGGTAATCAAAAGTGTCAATATGTTTCGGCACCTGTAAGGATTTGATTTCGATAGTTATTTGAAAAAAACTGAATCGAAATGGATTAATTATTTCCAAAGCGCTTCATTTTGCCAAAATTCTTTCATTCCCAGAGCATTGGGATCTACATTCGGATACTTTTCAAATAAGTGTACAATTTTTTCTGTCATTCTGTTTCCAGGAGCCACAATATTCAACAGATATTTCATCAGGCACAGGTGGATATATAATTTTTGAAATTCGTGCTGTTTGGGTACATCCTCGATCCAAGGCATCGGTGGTTTCGTCAAAAGCTTCACAGTTCCTGGTAAATTGCGATTCCAAAGCCTAGCATGATGGGCACACAAGTTTCGTATTTGGGCGATGGATTGCAGCCAACTTGGAAGATAAGTGTGGTTCACCGCTCCAAATTCTTTAGCAATCAAATCTTTGGACCCAATTGTATTTTTCAGGTTTCCATATAGTTTTGATAGGGCTCCAAAACTGGTTTGCTCCAAGGTTTTCCATGCAGGAGGAAATCGACCGTCGTCTTTATACTTTTTAAAATGATTTTTGATTATGCTGTCTTTTGACCTACTGATTTCATCTTCCAGGCTGGTTAAGGTTTTGACTAGAGCAAGACTATCTGAAAAAATCTCAAAATTCTGAAACCACCAAGGGTCAAACTCATGAGAGAGATGATAGATCATCTTGGTCCTCAAACTTATTTCAAGCTTTTCGATGGTGTCGAATAAGAGTAATCTCAATTCCCTGTCGAAACAGTATAAAGCAATCACGTCAGAGAATTTACTTTCAGGCTTAAAAGTGTGAGTTTCTTTGTCAGCTTGCATAGAATGCCAATACTCCCCCAGTCTGTAATAGCTGATATGGGACAAATAATGTACAGCATCAATTTCTGATTCAATGTGAAGCCCTCTGTGCTTCAAAAGTGCTAGTTGCTGGTCGACCGTGGTGGGTTTCTTTTCAAACATCTTTAAAAATTAGTACTGAAATCCCCAAAAAGCAAAAGACACGCCCTGGGACGCTGTTCTAGTGGGTAGCGTGGCGTGTACTGTTGATACAAAAGTAAGTAAAATACTTACTACCCGCAATTTTTTCGTCTGCTAAATTTGCGTTAAACGAGCGTCAGGTTTGAAAATGAAGAATTTATTCTGCTGAATCGAAGCGGCTATCTGAAATTCAATCTTAGTCTCCTGTTTTCTAAAAAAAAAACGCCCTTCAATCTCCATTTTTGCGAATTCATAATAAAAATACCCTATACAGGGTATTTTTTCTTGCCTAAAATTCCCTTTCTTAGCAAAACGAAGCTTTTGATAGTCAACCAGATTACGTGGGAGAAGTACCAATGGATTACCGACCTTCAGTTTTCTACTGCTTTATCGCACTCTACTAAAGGATAGGGGTGAGGTGACGGGGTATTACAATTCCCACCCAGTACCATTGATCATTTGACTACACCCTGACGGGGAGGTTCTTGAGAGATGGGACGATTAAAGGCAGGATTTTTTGAATCCGGCAATTTCTTCTATTGGATTAATTAGTTGAAAGTCCGTAATTCAAAGGAGAATTGAAGCATCTAATCATTGAACTGAATTCGACTTAGCCGAATTACATCCGATAAAGTTGAAATCAATTAAAAATGGTGCTTTTGAAACGAAAACCCTTTCGACCTTAGTGGATATAGACGCCATCAATTGGGAGGAGTGGCGAAAATAAGTATGTGAGGCGTTATGAAATAAAAAACACGAGAATGGAAGAGCCTACTGAATTAGATTATTTCTTAAATAAGCGGTCTGATAAAGTTTATCTTAGCCGCTCTCTTGACACTAAATTTCTTCACAAAAACGAAGTAGGCGAAATAGTTGAACTCGTTCGACCTTTCAGAATAATATCAAAGATAATAGAGAATCAGGAAACTCATAAATTTATAAAAGACGGAAAAGAAGTTTCGTTAAGAATCACACCAAGCGGAAGACAAGAAATAAAAGCAAAATTTTATGAAGATACACGAGAAATCTCAACCTTAACTATTCAAAAATTCACAACTAAAACTGGTTCGCCACACAACACAAACTTCACCTTCCAAGGAAAAGAAATAGCTATTCTTTTTAATTTCATTAGGAACATAGCATTAATACCAATAAAAGGGAAAGATAAAGAAAGATTTGACGACAAATGGGTCGAAGAAATAATTCTATCAAAAGAACAAGCACATAAACTTATAAGTGATAATCCAGAACTAATTCAAGAAATTCTAGACAGCAACTTAACTACTGATGAAATTGCAACTTTAGGATATCGAAAACGACAATTAGAAATATTCGAAAAACTTTTAAAAGACAATGATTTCTTTGAAGAGAAGCGAATTGAATTAGGTATAAAAAAAGGAGATGAATCAGTTTGGCAAAACTTTTTTGAACAGAATACTTGGATATTCGGATATGGACTGAATTATGTGTTTAATTCTTCTTTAGACGGAAAGAAGTTAGAGCAAGTGGTTTCAGGATATAACTACAATAGTTCAGGAAAAAGAATTGATGCCTTAATGAAAACAAAAGGAATAATAAGTTCTTTTGTTTTTGGTGAAATCAAAACCCATAAAAAAGATTTATTGAGACAAGTTTCTGACTCTTACAGAGGGGAATGCTGGGCAATTTCAGATGAATTAGCAGGTTCGATAGCACAAGTACAAAAATCTGTGCAAAAATTCATCAAGGACTTACCTACGAAAAATGAAATAAAAGATCAACAAGGCGATTTAACAGGAGAACAAGTTTTTATCTATCAACCTAAGTCGTTTGTTATTATTGGTGATTTAAAAGAATTTAAAGGTGAATTTGGAATAAATGAGGATAAATATAGTTCTTTTTGTTCCTAACCGCTTAAATAACTGGACCAGTTTTGTTGCCTAAACTTAGGAACAAAATGATCGAAGACTTACTTAAAAACGCGCGACTTTCTTCCGGTGGTCGAAAGCTACTCACTTCACAACAAAAAGCCTTTATTGTAGAAGATTGGGAAAGTTCTGGCTTATCTTGTCCTGAATATTGTCGCCGACACGGGCTGATCACCAGTCAGGTGTATAGCTGGCGTTCACTTGCTAAATCAGGAGCCATTATGAGTATCAAAAATCAAGGTGACCTACATTCCAAAGCTGAATTGGAAATGCTTAGAAAAGAGAATGAAGAGCTCAAGAAGGCTCTCGGGGAATCTACTTTGGATATTAAGATCCTAAAAAAAAAGTTAGAGATGGATCAACTTCGAAACAAGAAATTGAATCGTTATCCAGACAATTCGGAGTAAGCATGAATAGGATTATCGTATCCATCCGAGAAAATGCGTCTTTACTCTGTCTGATTTTTCACTAGTGACAGTTTGTAATTTTTCGGCAGGAGTTTTTCAATTTTTTGAATGTTGGTGTCCATGATATGGTCGAAGACGTACTTGAGCCACTGTTGTGGGTTGACTTCTTCGGTTTTACACATGGCAAAAAACGAGTAGATCATTGCTGATCGCTGTGCGGCGTCATGTGAGCCTGCGAACAGGTAGTTTTTCCGGCCCAAGGCTATCGGCCTGATTTTATTTTCTATGGCGTTGTTGTCGATTTCCAGCATTCCGTCCATCAGGTAGTTAGTCAGCTCTTCCCACCGCCTCATGGTATACGCCATGGCATTTCCGATGGCGCTTTTTGGAAGTGTCTGGGCATAGTTTTCGGTAAGCCATTTGGAGAAGGCATCCAATACGGGCAGTGCCTTATCCAGCCGGTAAGCCTTCCTGTCCTGTGGGCTTAGCCGGTTTTCCCTGCAGTGGGCCTCTACTTCATAGAGCTTTTTGATGAAGGTGAGTGCCAGCTCTGCCTTTAACTTGTCGTTTTGCTGTGCATCGAAAAATTCACGGCGCGCATGTGCCCAGCAGCAAAGCTGGGTCACTCCGTCCTGTCTTCCATATTGGCCATAGACGGCATAGCCATCGCTTTGGAGATAGCCTTTGAAGCCTTCCAACAGCTTTTTGGGTGCCTCCTTGCCACGTCCTTTTTGGTAATCAAACAAGACACTCCCGTCCATAGGGTTATGGTACACCCAATAATAGCCTAGGTGCGTTTCTTTCTTTTTGGTATGATCCAGCACTTTGATAGTGGTTTCGTCCGCCTGGAGGTATCCTTTCCCGCGGGTGTCTTTTACCAGCCAGTCGTAGAGGATTTCCAGCCGTTCGAGCCCCTGTCTCACCCAGCCGTCCAGTGTGGAAGCCGCGATGGGGATGTTTTCCCGTTTGAAGCGCTGCAGTTGCCGGTAGAGGGGCAGGTGGTCCACATATTTGTCTGTCAGGATGGAGGCCAGCAACCCTGTACCTGCCCTACTTTTGTCGATCAGGCGGGAAGGAAGCGGTGCGATGGTTATCGGGGACTTGCCTTCCTGGGCTTTGGATACATATTTATACCGGATGTAGCGGCGGATGATGAACTGGGCCGAAGCTTGTAATCAAGCTCCTCGGTGATTTCTTTGCCGATGCAGGTCATCTCCTCCAGGTTCCCCTCCGGATACAGCTCGATCTCTTCCACCGGAAGATGTTCGGGCAGTTTTGTCCTGCCCGGATGTGAAGAACCGGATTTCCTGCGGACATACTCCACCTTTTCGGTCAGCTGCTCTTCCTGCTGCTTCTGCTGCTCGGCAGTGGCTTCAAAAGGAAGGCTCAGCTGGTCGGGGGATTCGAAACGTTCCCGCTTCTGGCCGAAGAGTGTACGTTGGAACTTGGCAATGATCCCTTCCAGCTTTTCGATACGCTGATCCCGCTCGCCCAACAGGGCGATGAGTTCGGCTTTGTTCAGCTGGTCCAGGGGTTTGTTCATGCACCGAAAATAACAGCCTGAGAGGAGCTGTCAAAGCATTAGTTTCCCACATGGCCTGTGGACAAGTAGGTACGCGGGATGATTTTTGTCTGAGAGTCCAAAAATCTGCCTCCAGCATCCAAAAAGGGACTTTAAGAATCAAAAACCTGAACAGAAGTCGATAAAAAAACATAAAAACCCTGAAAAAAATCATCAGGGTTTGGTGTATCTGGGAAGCTGGCGGGAATCCAGTACCTTGATACCTTCGACCATCAATACCAGGGAGCTCAAGGAAGTTTACCGCCTTTCTCCATTCCCTCGGGCGGCTGAAAGATACCCTTTTCAAGACGTTTGTAATAGATCACCAATCCCCCGCCTTCCCAGTGGAGCAGTTTGACCAGCGTACGGCTGCGGTTCAGGAAGATGTATACTTCCCCGGACAGCGGATCCCGGTCCAGGCTATTGCGAACCAGGCCGCTCAGTCCGTCAAAACCTTTGCGCATGTCCACTGCCCCGCCGTAGAGGAAGAACCGGTGGGAAGACCCCAGCGTGAACATCTTACCAGTTGATCAGTTGGCGGATCTGGGAAAGGTCCTGTATGCCACGGACCGTCACTCCGTTGGGAAACACCACTTCCAGTCCAACGGACTGAACAGGGGCAGTTACTTCTGTAAATCCGCCAACAGGAATTGCTGAAGAAACATTGACTTTTCGGTACCAATAGGAAAAGGTGGGCAACTTGATGTTCTCACGCAGACAGAATTCCCGCTGGGTAAGGCCGCTAGAATTGAAAGAAGCTACTGCCGCTTCCATTTGTTGTTGACTTGCTCTTTTCATAGGTTTGTTTTTGATGCAAACCTACTGGGGCAAAACAACTCAGAAAATATGGGGTTGCTCGGGGGGATACGGATTATCAAGACACTGGGAGTCGCCAAATCCTCTGTATATTATAAAGCAAAGCCCTATCCTGAACGAAAAAGGACAGTGCGAAAAGAACTGTGTGAGCAGATGAAACTGGCTGTTGTAGAAATCACGGCAAAGAAATCCACCTATGGGGTACCCCGGGTCATGGCGCTGCTCAAACGGGATTATGGGCTCAACGTGACCAAATACATGGTGCACCGCTACATGAAGGAAGAAGGGTTGTTGATTACCCGACACCGAACCAGAGGCAGCAGCAGATCCCATACAGGGCAGATAGCAGTAGAAACACCTAATACGCGATGGGCTAGTGATATCACTTCGATTAAATGCTGGAATGGGGAAAAGCTCCGGGTGGCCTTTCTTCTCGACTGTTGTGACAGGTCCATCATCGCCTGGAAAGCAGGAAAACATATGCAGGCAGTTGATATTGAATTAATGGTTCAAGAAGCCTTACATACCCGCTTTGGGGAGAGTTTGCCTGAACCGGATACACTGCAGTTTTTACATGACAATGGACCGGAATTCATTGAAAAAAAGCTCAGAGCCAGCTTGAAATCCTGGAATATAATCGATTGTAATACCCCAACCTATTCACCACAATCAAACGGGATGTGTGAAGCCTTCAATGCTACATTTAAACGAGATTATGTCTATGAGAGCTGCCTGGATAATCCAAAAACCGTACACAGGCAAATACAGAAGTGGATGAATGAATACAATACATATGCACCACATTCTGCATTAGAAATGAAAACACCAAATGAATTTTATAACTTTAAAATCGCTGCATAACTAGTCCAACTTTCAAGCGGAAAGAGCATTTTGAGCTATTTAGACAAAATCAAACTAACCCAGAAATAATCACTTTTGATGAGTTATATCAAAGGGCAAAATATATAGTAAAACAAAACGAAGAAAAAACACAAACGCCTAAAAAGAACTAAAAAATTATGGCTTGCCGCAGGTGCAACACAAGCCACGCTTTTTAGCCAAACCGTTGGTGGTAATTTAAAAATTACGTTGAGAAAGTGAAATGTTTTCAAGAAATATGTAATTGTAGTTGTGGTGACAGTAATGAATTATGGGAGGCAACCACAAATAGAGAATTAAACTCAAAGTTAAGTTTAAAAGAACTATGCCATTCAAATATTGGTTGGTTTTCCGACAAATCAATCTGTGATTCATACGAATTAGCAGATTGGATGGACTCGAAAATTTTTGGTATTTATTTTTTATGGCACAAAGACGATTACTGTCCAACTCATAATTTGTTTCATATGAAATGTCTTTACGTTGGTAAGGGACAAATAAAAAATAGAATAACAAGACATTTTTATTCTAAAGATTTTTCAGAAAATATGCTTGTTTATTTTACTTATTATGACCTTCCAAATAGATTATCAAAGTATTACGAACAGCTAATATTGGATATTTTTAATGTGCCTTTTAATAAATCTGAAAACAAAGGTTTGAATAATTTATGTATGTATTTCACTCAAAATGAAGTAGATTAATATGAGAGGTATAGAAGGAAAGATAACTCAAGAAATCTTGGACTTCATTGGTGGAGACCCAAAAACCGTTGCTTCGTATCCATCCGAGAAAATGCGTCTTTACTCTGTCTGATTTTTCACTAGTGACAGTTTGTAATTTTTCGGCAGGAGTTTTTCAATTTTTTGAATGTTGGTGTCCATGATATGGTCGAAGACGTACTTGAGCCACTGTTGTGGGTTGACTTCTTCGGTTTTACACATGGCAAAAAACGAGTAGATCATTGCTGATCGCTGTGCGGCGTCATGTGAGCCTGCGAACAGGTAGTTTTTCCGGCCCAAGGCTATCGGCCTGATTTTATTTTCTATGGCGTTGTTGTCGATTTCCAGCATTCCGTCCATCAGGTAGTTAGTCAGCTCTTCCCACCGCCTCATGGTATACGCCATGGCATTTCCGATGGCGCTTTTTGGAAGTGTCTGGGCATAGTTTTCGGTAAGCCATTTGGAGAAGGCATCCAATACGGGCAGTGCCTTATCCAGTAAGTAAGCCTTCCTGTCCTGTGGGCTTAGTAGGTTTTTCCTGCAGTGGGCCTCTACTTCATAGAGCTTTTGATGAAGGTGAGTGCCAGCTCTGCCTTTAACTTGTCGTTTTGCTGTGCATCGAAAAATTCACGGCGCGCATGTGCCCAGCAGCAAAGCTGGGTCACTCCGTCCTGTCTTCCATATTGGCCATAGACGGCATAGCCATCGCTTTGGAGATAGCCTTTGAAGCCTTCCAACAGCTTTTGGGTGCCTCCTTGCCACGTCCTTTTTGGTAATCAAACAAGACACTCCCGTCCATAGGGTTATGGTACACCCAATAATAGCCTAGGTGCGTTTCTTTCTTTTTGGTATGATCCAGCACTTTGATAGTGGTTTCGTCCGCCTGGAGGTATCCTTTCCCGCGGGTGTCTTTTACCAGCCAGTCGTAGAGGATTTCCAGCCGTTCGAGCCCCTGTCTCACCCAGCCGTCCAGTGTGGAAGCCGCGATGGGGATGTTTTCCCGTTTGAAGCGCTGCAGTTGCGTAGAGTAGAGGGCAGGTGGTCCACATATTTGTCTGTCAGGATGGAGGCCAGCAACCCTGTACCTGCCCTACTTTTGTCGATCAGGCGGGAAGGAAGCGGTGCGATGGTTATCGGGGACTTGCCTTCCTGGGCTTTGGATACATATTTATACCGGATGTAGCGGCGGATGATGAACTGGGCCGGCTTGTAATCAAGCTCCTCGGTGATTTCTTTGCCGATGCAGGTCATCTCCTCCAGGTTCCCCTCCGGATACAGCTCGATCTCTTCCACCGGAAGATGTTCGGGCAGTTTTGTCCTGCCCGGATGTGAAGAACCGGATTTCCTGCGGACATACTCCACCTTTTCGGTCAGCTGCTCTTCCTGCTGCTTCTGCTGCTCGGCAGTGGCTTCAAAAGGAAGGCTCAGCTGGTCGGGGGATTCGAAACGTTCCCGCTTCTGGCCGAAGAGTGTACGTTGGAACTTGGCAATGATCCCTTCCAGCTTTTCGATACGCTGATCCCGCTCGCCCAACAGGGCGATGAGTTCGGCTTTGTTCAGCTGGTCCAGGGGTTTGTTCATGCACCGAAAATAACAGCCTGAGAGGAGCTGTCAAAGCATTAGTTTCCCACATGGCCTGTGGACAAGTAGGTACGCGGGATGATTTTTGTCTGAGAGTCCAAAAATCTGCCTCCAGCATCCAAAAAGGGACTTTAAGAATCAAAAACCTGAACAGAAGTCGATAAAAAAACATAAAAACCCTGAAAAAAATCATCAGGGTTTGGTGTATCTGGGAAGCTGGCGGGAATCCAGTACCTTGATACCTTCGACCATCAATACCAGGGAGCTCCAAGGAAGTTTACCGCCTTTCTCCATTCCCTCGGGCGGCTGAAAGATACCCTTTTCAAGACGTTTGTAATAGATCACCAATCCCCCGCCTTCCCAGTGGAGCAGTTTGACCAGCGTACGGCTGCGGTTCAGGAAGATGTATACTTCCCCGGACAGCGGATCCCGGTCCAGGCTATTGCGAACCAGGCCGCTCAGTCCGTCAAAACCTTTGCGCATGTCCACTGCCCCGCCGTAGAGGAAGAACCGGTGGGAAGACCCCAGCGTGAACATCTTACCAGTTGATCAGTTGGCGGATCTGGGAAAGGTCCTGTATGCCACGGACCGTCACTCCGTTGGGAAACACCACTTCCAGTCCAACGGACTGAACAGGGGCAGTTACTTCTGTAAATCCGCCAACAGGAATTGCTGAAGAAACATTGACTTTTCGGTACCAATAGGAAAAGGTGGGCAACTTGATGTTCTCACGCAGACAGAATTCCCGCTGGGTAAGGCCGCTAGAATTGAAAGAAGCTACTGCCGCTTCCATTTGTTGTTGACTTGCTCTTTTCATAGGTTTGTTTTTGATGCAAACCTACTGGGGCAAAACAACTCAGAAAATATGGGGTTGCTCGGGGGGATACGTTGCTTCCAGTAATGCTTTTCCAATTAAAACGTTTCGTGAATTAGTTGAAAAAACAGCACAATTGTCTTATTTAAATAAAGACCATTTACTTTTTTATAGAGGACAGAACTCTGACTACAGAAATCGTGGTGGAAGTTCGACTTTTTACCCTTCTATTTATAGAGGAGATTATTTGCAACAAAGAGAAGTAAACAATCGCTTTGATATACTTGATGGAGCTTGTAAAAGTTTAACCGACTTATTTGTTGACCAAAAAGTTGAGGGATATAAGGAACTGAAAAGAAAAAAGTATATTCAATGGAGTGTTTTACAACATTACGAGGTTTGTGCTACACCGCTTCTAGATTTCACTCATTCATTAAGAGTAGCTTGCTCTTTTGCTTTGCAAGAGAATAAAAGCGAGAATGCTTATATTTTTGTTTTTGGGCTACCGTATATAACAAATAGAATTTCTGTTAACTCGGAGCACGATTTAGTAAATATAAGACTATTGAGCATTTGTCCACCACACGCACTTCGACCATATTTTCAAGAAGGATATGTGGCAGGAACAGAAGATATAACCACAACATATGACTCAAAATCTGAATTGGATTTCAATAACCGACTTATCGCAAAGTTTGAGATTCCAAATTCAGATGACTTTTGGGGAAAATCTTTTGACCAAATCCCAAAGGATAGTTTATATCCAAATAATGACCCGATTTGGGAATTGACCAAAGAGATTAAAGACCTTGCTGATAGAGAATTAAAAGCAGGCGATTTAGGAGATTTCTTGAAACTTTGGTCTGAATTGGAAGAAACAATTCTCAATGAAGTAAATAAGCGAACAGACAGATTTATGTCAGTTAGAGAAGCGATACGACTTCTTTACGACCAAGAACAGATAACAAAGGAGTTACTGAATGAAATAGACAGAATACGTAAATTTAGAAACCAAGTTGTTCACACTCCAAAAAAAATAAATCCTAGAATGATACAGGACTATATATTTGAATTGGAAAGGTTGAATAAAGAAATAAAAACTACCGCAAACAACTAGATTTTCCTCGCGTGTGTTGCAGGACCGATGAAAACCTCATAGCACTGACTGTCCAGTCCTAACTTATCTGGACCGGGGGATCCGGTGAAATTCTTATTGAGCTTGAGTCGGCATTATTGTTGGATTTGTAGCGACAGGAAGTTGCCGTGTTCAAGTAATAATTTCACCTTTCTGAATTGTAATAACTTCCAATGAATCCGCTATTACTATTACTTTTTTGACCTATATTATTGTGATTAACTAGCGCTGAATCAGTGAATAAAAATTCTGCAGGGATAGAGAAAAATTCTCCAATTTTTATAGCTTGATCAACAAATAATTTACTTTTGCCATCAATTAAAGCTTGAATTTCATCCTTGGGAATTTCAGTTCCTTTAGAGACTTCCTCAATCGATAAATTCTTGTCAATCAATAAGGTTTTTAAAATTATACTTGTTCCTGTCATTATTTTTTATCTTTCAATTTAGTCTTTAGTATGTCAATAATATCCTTTAGTAAATCAATTTGATGATTTTTTTCTTGAATGATTTGATCTTTTTCTGTCAATAGTCTTTCGTAAAGGGAATCTTGACTTTTTTCATTAATGTAGTTTTTGATATATCCACTATTGCTATTACTTTTTTCCCCAGTGTTATAATTAATTATCGGAAGTTCATTCGCCAAAAAATAATCTGGCTTTACATGGTAAAATTCTGCCAGTTGCTGAATTCGGTCTAAGGTCAGCTTGGTTTTGCCTGATTCTAGATTGGAATAGGTTTTTTGATTGATATTCAGAATATTGGCGACATACTCCTGAGAATAGTCCCGGGATTCCCGCAAAATCCGCATGATTTTCTGAGCATGTACCATGATAGTATTTTTTCGACTAGACTAGAATTTTTTTGACTAAGATAGAATTTTTTTACTTCAACTAATATGTATCCGAAAGCAATATTTGGATCTATTTGATTGCTAAGACAATATAGTAAAGCTTAAGCAAGAAAGGAACAAAAATTAGATAGGAAAGCATAAAATTCAATGACCACAAAAAAGAAAGAAATCTACCTGTTGAGGATTCTGACGAAGTGTTTTCGACATGATTATTTCTTATTGATTTCAGGATTGGCAATGGATGATATGCTTTTTCCCCGTAAACCCAAACAACCTATTTGAACCTATTTTTTCTCCCTGATTGCGCCCAAAAGGACTTTGTAAACTCCGGCGGGCCTATCCACACAAATCGGGGAGTGACGTCACTGTTGACTGTCGACTGCCGACCGTCGACTGTTAGATAAGCCTTCCGCTGCAGAGGATTTTCGCTTATCACCTTGAATCAATTTCTAATCAAGACCGACCAGTCCTAAAGACATTTGGGAGCTGGAATGGGAGAGGTCTGTCCTCGTCATTGCGTCTGCCCGCTGGGGCGGGAGAGGAAAGACACTCGACGAAGGAGAGTGTATGGACAGCTTGTCCCGAAGAAATTCGGGAGTGACGTGTCCGGATTGTGAGACTGCTTCGCTTCGTTCCTCCGCTCGCAGTGACGTACCCAATTGTGAGACTGCCGCGTCGCCCTATGGGGCTCCTCGCAGTGACGGCCAAGACATCGGGCATCGGACATCGGTCATCTAACAATTAATAAGCATGAAATCGAGCAGGACTAGAGCCATTAAAATAGGAGATATAAGCCTTGCGAGATTCCATGAGGCCATTGAAAACAAATAAAATTCTCATGAAAAAAATCCTACTC
The DNA here is from genome assembly GCF_019443765.1 of Algoriphagus sp. NBT04N3. Classification (NCBI taxonomy): domain Bacteria; kingdom Pseudomonadati; phylum Bacteroidota; class Cytophagia; order Cytophagales; family Cyclobacteriaceae; genus Algoriphagus; species Algoriphagus sp. NBT04N3. The sequence continues at coordinate 2,128,709 of NZ_CP048415.1, read as the reverse complement.
ACATGCTTCCTGGTCCCGATAGCTATCGGGAGCCTATGCCTAATCGGAAGTGAATTTACCTGTTGGAGTCAAGTTGCTGATTCACCCTTGGCCGGGGAATTTCATTCCTCGGCCATTCCTCGGAGCGGGGATGATCGTTCCGATAGCTCTGAATTTTCAGATTGGGTGGCGGGGGCGCAGTACTTGGAATTGGATGGAGGACCCTTGTCTGCCGATAGAAATGAAAAGTGGACTTCAGAGTCGAAGGCCTCTTTTGGATTAAGAAAAGCCAACACTGATGCTACAGACACGCTGGTTTCAGGAACTAATTCGGTATGGATCTATGGCGAAATCATCAATCCAGACTCCCTGAGTCCCCTCGCTCTAACACTTACACCCTACTACTTCAGCAAAAAGAGCCGCTTTAGAAACAGGGTTTTTTATGCTCCCTTCTGGGAAGGGACCTTCTTTGACGGAGTGCTTGATCCTCGGGTAAAGAAGTTCAAATTTAAACTGGATGAGATACAGGATCCTGCCTACTTCTCGCTAGCCTTGGAGGAAAGAACGCTAATCAGCCAAATGCTGATCCGTCCAGGGGACAGCCTGAAAATCAAAATTGACTTAGCTACAGCCAACATCTTATTTGCAGGACCCGATGCCGATTTTTACGAAGCACAGTGGCTATTGGAGCGATCCAGACAGCAAGACTCCTTTGAGGCTCCTCGGACACTGGTCCTATCCTCAGCCAACAACCTTTTGGCTGATCCAAATAACGATTCGCTTTTTCAGGCAGCCAATGCGCAATTCGGGGCCAGACTCAAAATTCAAACCTATGGAAAGGAAGGGCTGGATCAGGCTCTATTAAGCTTGAAAAACCCCCAAGCCAGTCTTAAAAATCAATTTGAAATTCTGGAATCATTCAGGCAAAAACTGGATACTGAATCCTATGATCTATTGCTGCTCGAAACAGTCGCTTCCTATTATAAACCCTTTGTTTCTACCATCTACCGGTTTTATTTCAACGAACTGGATAGAATGGCCGAAGGAGAGGAGCTCATGAGGCTTAAAAATAGGATTGAATCCCAACTGCTCCGGATTCCTGACGCTGATTTTTTGCTTAACTCCAAATTGATTTCTGCAGCTTACCTTGACCTTCAGTTGGATAAATTGGTGCTGCTATCTCTGCTTCGGCAAGAAGATTTTGGAACCCTAGTACGGGAAAATTTCAGCGGTAAACTCAAAGATCGAATTCTCACAGGCTTCCTTTCAGTGAATCTGAAAAGCTATGATAACCCTGCCCAGACCCTTGCCAGTCTAGCTTCTCAGGTAGAATCCACCCCATGGAAGGACCGGATAAAGTCCCTTTCCAATACAGTTTCCCTACACCAGAAGATTCCAACCCTTCATTGGGAAAATACCCAGGGATTAGAATCATGTTCAGATCAATTGGGCAATGCCCCAAAGCTCTATTATTTCTACTTTTCTACCTGTCCCCATAGTGCCCGATACTTCAAAAACTACCTCTATCCATTCTTTAGGGAAAGGGGGAAAGAGCTGGGCCTTGAATTAATTGCAGTGTCCATAGATGAAGATCCGGATTTGTGGATAGAACAGATTCCGCATTTCTCCTCTCCCGAAATTCCAAATTTCAGACTTGATCCGGATTCAAAGGAGAATTTTGTAAACCATTTCGAAGTTTCGGGATACCCTTTTACACTACTTACCGACGGTACCGGAAAACTTCTCTCCTTCAAATTACCAGCTCAAGACTATGCTGACTTTTCTCATAAAATGACAGCAATCCTTTCCGACCTGGAGGAAAATAAGTCCAAAACCATCCAATAACCCTAAAAAAATCCAATCAAATGAAAAGACAACTACTCTTTTTGCTTGCCCTGCTTTTGGTCTGGGAGATCAAAGCGCAAGGACTCAATGTGTCTGGAACCGTATGGAATCCTGACCAAAGTATGCCTTTGCCGGGCGTGAATATAGTATTGAAAGGTACCAGCATTGGTACAGTTACCGATGAAAATGGAAACTTTGTGCTCATACTGCCCAATACCGATTCGCCAAAATTGGTCATCAGTTTTATCGGGTATAAAACCCGGGAACTTTCAATCAATCCAAACCAGACCGCAGATCTTCGAATAGTGATGGAAATCGACGAAGTGAGTTTGGAGGAAGTCGCCGTAGTATCCACAGGCTTTGAAGAGCTTCCTGCGGAAAGGGCAACAGGTTCTTTTGCCAAACTCGATCAAGAACTGGTAGACCGAAGGATTAGCACCAATATAATTGACCGCTTGGAAGATTTGACTCCCGGTCTAATTTTCAACAGAGACCGATCCGATCTGGACTACGGAGAGGATATCTCAATCAGAGGTACAGGAACCATCCGCTCAGATAGTCAACCCCTGATTGTCATCGACAACCTCCCGTATGATGGGCCCATTTCAAATATTAACCCCAATGACCTGGAGTCTATCACCGTGCTTCGAGATGCCGCTGCCGCATCTATCTGGGGGGCACGGGCAGGCAACGGAGTGATTGTAATCACTACTAAAAACGGATCCTTTGACCAACCGGTACGGGTAAGTCTTACTTCCAATACAACATTTGGTCAAGCAACGGATCCCTTTTATAATCCAAAAATGACTGTCAGTGATTTTATCGACAAGGAAATCCAACTTTATAGCGACGGGGCCTTTGCAGGTTCCATCAATTCCTTCTTCAAAAGTCCGGTTTCTCCTTTGGTTGAAACCCTATATGCTTTCGAGCAAGGGCAGTTGACTGAATCAGAGCGGGATGCCAGAATTGAGACATTTAGAAGTTCTGATGTTCGGCGAGACATGGCTAAATACCTATTCAGACCCTCACTTTTGCAGCAATATGCATTGAATCTCAATGGGGGAGGTAAAAAGCATTCGTATTTATTCTCCATGGGATGGGATGACAACCGTCAAAATCAAAAAGCCCAAAACAATTCCAGATTGACTCTGAATACCGTTCAGAATTTTCGTCTGGCAAAAGAAAAGCTAGCCATTTCCCTGGGAGCGTACCTAGCAATCAGTAATTCAGAAAATGGATTACCCGACATTTCTAATTTTTACCCTTATGACCGGCTCGCGGATGAAAGCGGCAATCCCTTATCGGTTTACAGATCTTTTCACCAACGATTCAAAGAATCCACAGTGGGAACAGGACTACTGGATTGGAATTACTATCCGCTGGAGGAAATTGGCTTGAGCCCAAGGATCAATCGGGCAAATGACCTGAGACTGACTGCAAATTTGGAGTATAATATCAACCGGGATTTAAATTTCAAAGTAAACTACCAATATTGGACAAATCAGCAGAACACCGAGCAAAACAGTCCCCAAACTGCCTATACTACGCGAGAATTGATCAATGATTTTACAGAGATCGATCAAAATGGCAATCTAATCTATCATGTTCCATTGGGCGGGATTCTTGATTTTTCCAATCAACGCTCGTTCAGTCACAGCTTACGGGGCCAGTTTACCTATGAAAAAAGATGGAATGACCACCAATTCAATTTGTTGGCAGGTTCAGAAATCCGGAATATTCAGTCGGATGGGAATTCAGGGAGAGCCTATGGATACAACAATCTCAATGCTACATCCCAACCGGTAGATTACCTATCCTTTTTTACACGTTATTCAATAGGTTTTCCCGGTACGATTCCATTTGTCCAGAATTTTACCGGGACTGTGAACCGCTATGTTTCAGGATTCGGAAATGCAGGCTATTCATACAAAGACCGGTATTTTTTGACAGCTAGCGCCAGAGTGGATGCCTCCAATATTTTTGGAGTGAATACCAACCAAAAGGCTGTGCCCCTTTGGTCTGCAGGTCTGGGCTGGATCATTACCGAGGAAAGCTTCTTAGAAAAAGAGTGGATTGACTTTCTCAAATTTCGGCTTTCCTATGGTTATAATGGAAATACCAACCCGAATGCGACAGCATTCACCACCGCAACCTATTTCGGTGCAGGTTCCAATCCATTGATCAATTCCCCATTTCTAGGGATCATCAGTCCACCAAACCCGGAGCTTCGATGGGAAAGAATACAGATCACAAATTTTGGACTTGACTACGAGCTGTTTAGTGGAAAACTTAGCGGATATTTTGAGTATTACCGAAAAAGAGGCTTGGATCTTTTGGGGGAACAACCGCTTTTCGCTTCTTCAGGGGTAGGCTTTGCTACGATCAATTACGCAAGCACAAAAACAAGAGGAGTTGATTGGGTCCTCAATACAAAGATTCTAAACGGCCCCGTGAAATGGACCAATAATTTCTTTCTGAGTTGGATTAAGGAAGAAGTAACAGATTTTGAAAATGACCCCACAGTAGCTCAGGTCCTTACATCCAATGCGGGGAACCCGGTTCCGGTGATTGGTCGCCCACTTTACTATACCTATAGTCTTCCTTGGGGAGGACTGGACCCCGATTCCGGTGATCCCAGGGGAATCTTAAACGGGGAACCAAGTACAGATTATAGCACAATTTTGAATGAAAGCGAACTCAATGACCTGATTTACCACGGATCTTCAAGACCGACGCTTTTTGGTTCCTTTAGGAATACGGTAGAATGGAAGGGGTTTTTGCTCTCAGCGAATATTTCCTACCGAATGGGCTATTATTTCCGAAGACAGACCATCAATTACGATAATTTAAACAGAGGGGAATTTGAACATGCAGACTATGGCAGAAGGTGGAGACAACCAGGAGATGAACTGACTACTGATATTCCTTCGGACCCTGAACGAGTCAATGCCTCAAGAAACCAGTTTCTTCTCAGGAGCGAATCGCTGGTGGAGAAAGGAGACCATATCCGCCTACAGGATATTCGACTAGCCTATCGCTTTGGAAAAGACCAACTAAAAGGAATCCAAAATTTGGAAATATATGCCTATGCCAATAATCTGGGCTTGATATGGAAGGCAAGCAGGGAAGTACCCGACCCTGATTTTAGAACATCTCCAAACCTGAAAACTCTTTCCTTGGGAGTAAGGGCAAATTTCTGATCAATAAACCACTTAGGGTAAAAGGAGTACGGATATAAACCCAAATAGCACACCTCATAAGGCTGGGATATCCCAATCTGATACTCCCGGCAGCAGATTATGGTTGATTGTTGCTGCCACCCTTTTCACAAAAAATATCCAGAAGATAGTAAATGATACAAATATGAAAAATCTACGAACACTTCTTTTCCTACTCTGTGTGGGAATCAGCTTTTCCTGCGAAAGCTTTCTTTCAGAAAAACCATCAAAAAACTTAGTAATACCAAGGGAATTGGATGATTTTCAGGCGCTATTGGATGCAAGGCTACGTGGAATGAACACCTCGCCAGCTGCTGGTTTGTTAGGATCGGATGATATCTATTTGGGTCCAGGTGCAGTAAATAGACTGCAACCACATCAAGTTTCCACTTATTTTTGGGCTCAGGATTTCTACCTACCAGGAGAATACGACCCAAATTGGTCAACTATTTATCAAAAAATATTCTATTCAAACGTCACGCTGGATGGATTGGCCGAATATAGCCCGTCTTCTCAGTCAGAGGCTTCCAGAAAGGCAGAATTAACTGCATCAGCTAAATTTTACAGAGCTTTGGGGCACTTTGAAATCCTGACTCATTTTGCTCCCCATTATCGGGCTGATCAAGTAGATCAATTGGGGATTCCCTTGAGAACCACTTCAGATGTCAATATCAAAACAACCAGAGCTACCCTGGAGGGATCCTATCAACAAATTATTCGGGATTTGGAGGAGGCATTGCCTGATCTACCTCAAATTGCGACAATTCCTACAAGACCTTCCCAATGGGCAGTCCACGCACTGCTAAGCAGAGTGTATATGACTCGCCAAGAATATACATTGGCCAATCAGCATTCTTCTTTAGCCCTCTCAATAAAAGAGGAATTGATGGATTATAATGAATTGAATAATGGATTGCCCTATTCATTTGAAATTTTCAATCCGGAGGTAATTTTCTATTCAGAGTTGATTACAAACAGGTATGCAACCAATCGAGAAACCTATATAAATCCCGACTTAGTTGATTTATATAAGGAAAATGACTTGCGGGTACCCTTGTTTTTCGCCACAGCTAGGGTAGATACCCTTTACAACATGAGGGGCCACTATACAGGTGATTTTTATCCTTTCGGAGGATTGGCCACTGACGAGCTTTGGCTGGACTATGCAGAATCCTCTTTTAGAATTGGACAGATTGAAAATGCAAAAAATGCGATCAATACCCTAAGACAGCATAGAATTCGAGTGGATGAATTCCAACCATTTGAAGGAACGGATTCAGATTTATTTGAAATCATTCTTTTAGAAAGAAGAAGAGAATTAGTCTTTAGAGGGATTCGATGGCTTGATTTGAAAAGGCTGAATACAGACCCGGCCCTTGCCATTACTTTAGTAAGAAAATTCAATACCGTGCAGGCAGAGTTACCACCGAATGACCCTAGATATGCCATTCCAATTCCCCCAGACGAAATAGATTTTAACCCAATTGAGCAAAATCCAAGATAGAAATTGAGAGGAGGCTAATCCCAAAAGAATTAGCCTCCTGTTCTGCTAAGGTTGAACCTCAGGAAGTGTACCATTCTTGATAAATTCCCCTGAAGTTTTCATAGCCGCAGAGCTACTCGGAAGTACCCGTGTACAAATATCCTGGACGTCATCACACTCGTAGGTGTTAGGTCCGGGTGTAACCGTAGACAGGTCATACCAGATCTCAGGATTATCAGGATCCTGTGCATATTCCGGGTCAAATTCTCCGGGCATATTAAACGCTAAAGCTACAAATGCCCCCAGCACTAAAGCCAGTGCGGGAAGCAGTTTTACAAGTTTATTCATTGTTGTGGACCCTTTTTTAACGCATCAAAAAGGGACAAACCGTTTTGATTATTTGCCTACTCTGACAAGGGTTTTCGGCATCTCCCTGTGGGAGGTTCATCGGACACCAATCAGTCTCTTAGCCCTGACTGTCAAGAGAAATGAGCCTCCTTCTTTTAAATTCTTTTACCTCATTTTTTGCAGCCTTACTTGCAGGTTTTCAGGCTGCCGGGTCAGCCTCCACAGCTGGCCCTCTTTTTCCTTTAACCTTTGAGGTTTTTCAAACCTCGAAGGTTTTGGGAATTGGAAAAGAAACTTAAAAATGAATGCTGAAAATCAGGGTAGCCATTTGGCGTGATGGAAAAAATAATTCATTCAAATTGAGCCATTTGGCGCGTTTTTAACAAAAAAATGATTTGAATCTAGGTAAATCCTCCAAGGGTTTCCAATCCCTTGGAGGGTTATTGGGTAGGCAGGGTTTTTAAAATCATTCAATTTGGATTTCGTCTTTATCCGCCACGGCGAACAGGTTCTTGCTGGCATTGAGTCATCGTTTCCAGACGGAGATTAAGGGCCAGCGCTGGGTTGATTATTGTTCGCTTTTATACCCCGAGTTGCACTCGGGCCTGCGCGCCTGTGGCGTGGCTATTGAAGAGTTCAAGCCTTTAAGGCTTTGAGTACCATCGAGCTTTAAGTTAAGAGTTAAGTCGCTTAGCGACGATTGGTTTGCTAGCCAGAGATTTCAATCTCTGGAAATTAAGAAGGTTATGAATTTTTCGATGTAGTCCCGTAGGGACGGCCGATAAAAATGGTTATTTGAAAGGACAATCTTAAATGATAAATTGATCTTATCTTCTTGCAGGTGTATTTCTACCTTCTTCCATACCTACGGCATGGAGAGGAAATCATAAATCCTTTTTCTACCGAGCTAAAATCCCTACGGGATTGGGTATTCCCCAAGATGTTTTTCGGATATCTTGCTGGCATGGAGATAGCGTTTCCAAATATAGATCTTTGGCCAGCGCTGGGTAATAATTGGTCTCCATTACCCCGAGTTTTGTTGGCTTCGTTCCTCAGCCTTCTCACTCGGGCCTGTGCGCCTCAGGCGTAGCTATTCATGAGTTTAAGCCCTTCAGGCTTCTGATTTAGGGGACACATCTGAGCAGAGCGAACATTGAACCATAAACGGCTGAACCAATAAATTCATCAATAATAACCATAAGCTTTGGGCTTCGATTACTCAATTAACCAATTACACAATTACTCCTTTTCTTACCGTAGGCGTATTTCTTTTATTTCTTCTGTATTTCCCTCTTCGTCCGCCACGGCAGACAGGTTCTTGCTGGCATTGAGTAATCGATTCTAAACAGAGATTAAGGGCCAGCGCTGGGTAAACCTCCTTCATCTATTTTCTAAGAAATTACGCTCCTTTGGAGCTTTTGGAAGTAGTAGCCACTCAGTTTAGTCTGTTCATCCTATTATCGGATAATAAAAAAGGAACCAATAGCTAAAACTTGTCCTAGGGTAAGATGAACTTTGAACCTTGAACAATTGAACCTTAGAAAAAAAAATCCCCCAACCCCCTTTAATGAAACCTACGTCCTACTTTGAATTTACATTTCCAAAGGGGGAATTGACCCGTATCTCGCCGAAGGCATATCTTAAAAATTATCTTTTAGGTATATTTTTATTATTTCGCCGCAGGCGTATTTCTACTTATTTCTATCGTATTTCTACCTTCTTCCATACCTACGGCATGGAGAGGAAATCATAAATCCATTTTCTACCGAGCTAAAATCCCTACGGGATAAATATTTCGCTGAAGGCGTATCTGGCTCGACGGAGGAGAGTCTATCTTGCGAAGCATATCTGTTGAATATTATTTCGCTGAAGGTGTATTTCTATTTATTTCAATTGTATTTCTCGAACATCTTGCTGGCACGGTGATACCGGTTCTTATTGGAAATTCTGCGCCAGCGCTGGGGATGGTTGGTGACTTTATTTCCAGGGGTTAAAACCCCTGGCTATTGAAAAGTTAAAGCCTTTCAGGCTTTGAAGAGGTTAAATTTTTGATCTAAATACCTTAAATCTGATTTCGAACATCGAATGATGAATTTCGAATAACGAAGTAACTAATAACCAATAACTAGTTCCTTGATTACCCAATAACACAAATACTCAATTACACAATTAGAAAATTACTCATTCTTCTAAGGCTTCGAGTCCCTCCATCCACAAACCAATCACGGAGATTAGAATCAAAAAGGAATTAAAAATTAGGTGCTCAAGCCATCCCATGGATTCTAGAAATCCGGCACAACTACAGGGTACTCTGGGAAAGGCTCCTACCCAAATCAAGCCAACATAGGTCGTAAATACCGAGAGCAACAATGCACTCCCCAATAATCCAAACCATCGGCTTGATGCAAATACCAGCATCCCTGCCAAGATTAATTCGATCGAAGGTACCACCCAAACCAAAACTTCCTCCAGTTCATTGGGCATTGGCTGATTGAGCATGGCCTTTCTGGTGCTTTCCAAATTGAGTAACTTCTCAAGCCCGGTATAGGTCCATACAAAAACCAAAAGAATCAGGATTCCCAACCTGACCAGTCCAAAATTTAAACCAACTTTTTTCATGCTGTAAGTATTTATGTCAGTAAGAGTCAAGTCGACCAAACTTACAATTCAGAACTGGTTGAAAACCAGGTCATTTGGCGCATTTCGAAAAAAAGATTGTTAAAAACGCGCCATTTGGCGTGTTTTTAACAAAAAAATTATCCGTCTAAACCAAAACCATTAGGATTTTTTAGTTTTCAAACTTTATTTTTCAGCATAAACTTTAGTCATACACCGAAATAAACTGCAAGAAATCGGGTATGTACAGCCTGATTAACACTTTTATTGTCTCACTTTTTTAACCCCTTAAAGCTGTGGAAACATACATTCAACAGATGAAGGAAGACTACGATAGTATTCTTCCTGTTTCAGAAGATCTGTATCGGTCCATCTCCCTTTTTCTGGATTTGAAAAGAAGAAAAAGAGGTGAGGTTTTGAAACCTTCTGGTTCAGTGGAAACGCTCAGCCGATATATCTGCGAGGGATATGTCGGAATCTATTATCCTCAAAAAGAAGAGTTGCATCTCCGCTATGTCTTAAGCCCGACGGATACGGTCTTCGATATGCATTCCTATCTATCTGAGGAAAAATCCTTAGTTGAAATCAGGGCATTGACGGATATCCTGTTTTTTGAATTCCCCAAAGAAGCTGAAATTCAAGTGGTCAGCCAATTCCCCGAATTTGCTCAACTGGGTATTTTGATTAATCACAGAATCCAGCAAAGGCTGGATCGGCAGAATGCCATTCTGAGAATGGATTTTAAAGAGGGATATCCTGCCTTCCTACAATCCCATCCCGGTATAGAGTTTTATCTTAAAAATTGGGATTGGGCCAGTTTGTTTCAATGCAGCCTGAGAACAGTCAGCAGAGTGCTGAATAGTCGGAAAGGAGGGGGATCATGAATAACAGTTTGATCAGCTTTCCCGCTGCCCTGAGTGTTTCAGTTAGAGAATTGGATCACTCAGCTTTAAAATGGGCTTGGTCTCAGCATCTTTTTGACAGTCCGGCTTTTGTTGAGCAGTATAGACTATATAAGATCAACTGGTTTGCTTCTTACTTATATCCCGAGATGGATCCTGAAAAACTGGAATTGCTCAGCCGGTTTTTCTTATGTCTTTTTTTGATTGATGATTACATGGATCAAGTGTCCCTGAAGGAGGCAGCTTGCTTGGTTTCAGGTTTGAAGCGTAAACCGAACCCTCTTAATAACGGGGTATTTGAGACTTTGATCAAAGAAACCTTACACCTCAAAAAGCTTATTGGATTCCATTACAACAGTTCCTGGAAGGAGGATTTTGAAAGCCATTGGTTTGATTACCTGGAGGGTTTGGACTGGGAGTTGGCCATAAAAATCGGAGGTGTATTTCCTGAAATCAGAGACTATCAGTTGATGCGACCTCACAGTTCAGGAGTTTTTCTCGCCTTGATGGTGCTATCCGAGGAGGAAGTTCCCGCATCCTGCAGAAAAGCTAGAATAGAGCAGGATGTAGCCAGGTTTATCTGTCTTTCCAATGATTTGGCCTCTCTTGAAAAGGAAAGGAAGCAAAACGACCCCATCAATGAACTCCTGATTCGGGAGCAATTTCAGGATTCTGAATCTGTAAGAAATATGGTATTTCGGGAACTGGAACGATTGGGAAAGCGAATCAGAGAAGAAGGATTGTTACTTCAAAAAGAATCCGCTGTTGAATGGCTTTGGGTGGAAAAAGTCTGGTTACTCCTTGGAGGCTGCCAAGCTTGGTCTTTCGAAAATATGCGCTACAGTAAGGGACTGAATGGGATAATTCGCTTTTGAAAGGAGGAATTATGTTTAAGAAAAGATGTGTCATATATCCCAAAGATGTGCAACTGATCACGGGCAGAAGTGAACGCTACGGACATTCTCTATTAAATAAAATCCGAAAGTTTTACAGCAAAAAATCCCATCAGTATGTCACTCTGGATGAGTTTTCGGAATTCTCCGGAATTCCATTGGAGGAAGTTGAAAAATATATTGGCTGATAAAAATTGATGGTTGGCGGTTTATAAGGATCAATATTTTGTCAGGCCTTTCCAAGGAGCATGCTTTTCAACAGAAAGGATAACCTGAGATTGAACATTGAACCATCCCACTTTCAATTACTCACATACTCAATTTCTCAATTACTCTATTACTCACTTTAAAAATAACTAACAAATAAAATCTAAAGGGAGGATACTCCATGCTTTCTTCGGCTCATCTTCGGCTCATTGACGGCTTTTCTTTGACTTACAAATTAATTCAAGCCGAGTTTGAGTGGGTATCGATACCAATTAAACCCGAAGCGCATATGCATCATCCTGCCTTTTTTAAACTTCTATCTTATGGCAAAATCAATAGAATTTCCTTTTGGGAAGATTTCCGGGAAGCTCGGAAATGTGGTTTTTTATGAAAGAAACGGCAAAGTCTGTGTAAGGAAAAGACCGGGAAAAATAAGTGGCGAGCCTTCTCCCAAACAACTCTACCATAGGGAGGCTTTTTCAAAAATCAATTCCTTTTTGCGACCGATTCGGACTGAACTGGAGTTTGGGTTTTTCAGGCCGGATAGCGATAAATCCAAGCGATTTGCCCAGGCTGTTTCACTGGGGCTTAAACGAGCTGTTTTTCCAGAGGAAGGAATCCCAGTCTTAAAACCTGAAAAGGTATTGATAAGTACAGGTGACCTTACGGAGCCGAAGGGACTTAGCCTGACTTGGATTGCAGACAATAAACTCAGTATCCATTGGCGGCCAAATCAATTTGAGGGATTGGCCAAAGAAGGAGACCAATTGTTTTACCTGGCCTATGATCCGGTGGAGAAAAGGAAATGGTCCATTTTGGAAGGGGCTTCCAGAAAAACCGGATTTCAGGAAGTTGAATTCCCGTGGACGGGTCCTCTTCAGGGGCAGTTTTATCATTATTTTGCCTTCCATAAAAATAAGCGAAAATCAAGAGAGTTTTCCAATTCAGTCTGTTTTGGAATATTCTGAATTTTAGGAAAAAAAATAGCTTTTTAAGCTCATTACGCATTATCCGCATCAACCGCACATTCGATTGAAAGCCGGAATTCCTTCCCGGATCTTAGCCTCATGTTTAACCTAAACCCATTTTACTATGGCAAAACAAACAGGAGTAATTACGCTGGAAGGTAGAGTCGGGAGGCTTTCCTTCTACAAGACCAAAGATGGCTACTTGGCCCGCGAAAAAGGAGGAGTCAGCAAATCCAGGATTCTGAATGATCCCCGGTTTGCAAGAACCCGGGAGAATATGCGGGAGTTTGCCGACAATGCCAAATCTTCCAAACTGATGCGGGATGCCTTGAGACCGGTGATCTCGCAGATAGGCGACAAGCGACTCAATCAGAGACTGACCCAGGCCTTGATGAGAGTGCTCAAATCCGATCAGCTCAATGTTCGGGGAGACCGAAGAGTCAAAGACGGGGAATGGGATCTGCTGAAGGATCTGGAACTGAACGCAGGCTCTTCTCTGAGTAGCACGCTTTTCTTTGAGCTGCAATTCGATGAAACTGGTACCAGCTGGGAAGTTCAGTTGCCTGCCTTTGTGCCCAGAGATATGATTGCGATTCCGAATGGAGCGACGCATTTCAAGATTTCTGCTACAGGAGTGGGGGTGGATTTTGATCAGAACTCCCGAACACTCTCCGGGGCAAGCAGTCCTGTTCAATCCGTTTTGGATCCGGCTATGGCTCAGACTCTGAGTGTGGACAAAAGCCAGTTGGAAGGGTCTCATTTCGCCTATTTGATCTCTGTGGAATTTATCCAGATTGTAAACGGGGTGGAATATGCCATCAACAACGGAGCGCACAATGCAGCTAAAATTATCTCTCTGAGCAAGTCTTCCTGATGAGATTGCTTTTGGTTAGAAAGTACACTCCCCGGGGTAGCCTGGGGAGGCTTTTCCTGGGTCAGAGACAGCTATGCTTTATCAGGGAGGCTCCCAAAGCCTGTTTTGGTTCCGGGTCTTCCTGCTTGGAGGAAGGGATCTATGAACTGGAGCCCCTTCACAGTGAAGCAAGCGGCTGGCAAATACGGGTAGGGGATAAGGGCATGATTTTATCCAAGGGGGCTGATCAGTTGCCGGGGACTTTTGAACTCTGTCCGGTCAGCTGTTACCGAGCAGATGGCACTCCATTGTTCACCAAACTGGCCTTTCAAAAATTATTTGATGAGCTGGGAGAATATTGGGGAAGAGGAGAGATCCTCCAATTGCAGATAGAATCCAAACCCATTCCCTATTCACTGGAAAAATGTCAGATACCATCCTGTTACTGACCATTACCGGGGCGATCATATCGGTTTTGCTGTCTGTGATCGCTTATTTTCTCAAGTTTCTGTTTCAGGACTTTAGAAAACTGCAAGAGGATTTTCTGGAGATCAAAGCCAGACAGGAGAGTCTGAGAGCTGAGATTGACAGAATCTCCGAGGTGTTGCTTTTGCTCAAAAAGCAGCTGATGCGGAAAGCTCGACTTTCTTAAAAACAGATAATTAAACAATACAAATACTAATCACATGGGAATACTATCAGAAATCAAGCAGAGGGCTTTGGCCCCCACACCACCCTTCTTTAAAAAACTGAAAAGAATAGGGTTGGTAATAGCCGCTGTAGGCACGGCGGTTTTGACAGCTCCAGGTTCTGTTCCTGCCGCTTTACTGCTATGGGCAGGGCATGCTGTGACAGCCGGAACCATCCTGGTGACCATCACTCAACTGACGGTTGATGAAAATCAGCCGGAAGATGGGGATGCATCACTGACTTATTGATCATCAAGCTGGGCGGGTTTCCTGCCCGGCTTTTTTTGAAATAACAGATGAGAGGGTTGAGAAGCGAGATGCGAGAAGCTAGAGACGAGAAGCCATATCATTCAATTACTCAGTTCCTCAATTACTCAATTACTCTATTACTCAATTACACAAATACACAATCACAATGATTTCAAAAATCCGATATATCAAACACCTTGTTATCCATTGTTCTGCGGGATATGCAGGCAGAGATGGAATCGAAAGATTTTGGAAAGAGAGACTAAAATGGAAAGTTCCGGGCTATCATTTTTTGATTGAGGTGGATGGCTTAATTCATCAATTGCTCTCATTAGACCAGGTCAGTAATGGAGTCAGGGGTTACAATCAGCACGCCATTCATATTTGTTATGTGGGTGGAGTACATCCTAACAATGTTCATTTGGCTATGGATACTCGTACTGAGCAACAGCAAGCGGGTATTCTAAACTGTATCTTTCAATCCCTAGAATGGGCCAAACAGTTTCAGGATATTTCAGCCATCAAGATTTTAGGCCATCGGGACTTTTCGCCGGACAAAAACGGAAATGGAATCATAGAACCTTGGGAACGAATCAAAGAATGCCCCTCCTTTGATGCGATCTTAGAGTATCAATGGATTATGAAGAGGGGGAATGAGGTTAAGGTTGATATTTCGTGATCCCTTGCATTGATAGGAGTTTAAAGTTTAAAGTGAGAAGTTTAAATTTTACAGGATTTCAGTTTGATTCAATAGCTCCGAAGGAGTGGGATTATTTAGGAACCAGGAATTATATCTAGCGTTTTTTGCAGCTCTGAAAGAGCGGGATAAAAGAGGTTTAATTTGCTTGCAGAGGCGCAGCGACGCAGTAATTTTCATCTCCCGCAAAGCGTGTAAGTAGCAAAGAGAGCTGGGAGTTAATAGTTATTTAGGATTTGGTCATTGAAATGACTTCTGTTTTTTTAAAACTATGTGATCTATGATTTCTATGAGGTTTAAAATAAAAATTGCTCGCAGTGGCGCAGCGACGCAGCGATTTTGATCTCCCGCGAAGAGTAGAAGAGGGGTGGAAGTTAATTTTAAATGGTTATTAGTTATTAGGGAATATGTCTATTGAAGGGGCTATTTTGATTTAAACTATGTGATCTATGATTTCTATGCGGTTTTAAATAAAAATAGCTCGCAGTGGCGCAGCGGCGCAGCGATTTTGATCTACCGCGAAGAGTAGAAGTGGCAAAGAGGGGTGGGAGTTAATTTTAAATGTTTATTAGGTATTAGGGGATATGTCTATTGAAGGGGCTATTTTGATTTGAACTATGTGATCTATGATTTCTATGAGGTTTAAAATAAAAATTGCTCGCAGTGGCGCAGCGACGCAGCGATTTTGATCTCCCGCGAAGAGTAGAAGTGGTGAAGAGGGGTGGGAGTTAATTTTAAATATTTATTAGGTATTAGGTATTAGGGGATATGTCTATTGAAGGGGCTATTTTGATTTAAACTATGTGACTTATAATTTCTATGTGGTTTAATAAATTTTTTTCTCTGGAATCTTGAGCGTTCTCGGCGACTCGGCAGTAAATGAATTTTAAGTTTAAGGTAGAGAATTTAAAGTTTGAATCTTAATATCACCTTAAAGCTCCGAAGGAGCGGGATTATTTAGAAAATTAAAATTGGAAACATCCTATGGAACAGCTCTGAAGGAGCGGGATAATGGAAGTATAAAGTTGAAGAATTTAAAGTTTAGACACTTTTCATAAATATTCAATTTGTACGAATTAAGGCATCAAACCACCCTAGCTATGGTTTTTTTACGATTAAAAAAGACTTATTCGCTCAAAATGCTGTCTAAAGCCTTAAGAATTCTTTGATGTTCTATTTTTTTGGCTAACAATTCTACTTCAATCAGATTAGGAAGAAAACTAAAATTATGCTTTTGGTTTTGCTAATTTTTTTGGATATCACCTTTCAAAGATCCCACTTCTCATATTTCCTAACCATCCTTTAAGCCCTATACCATTGATAAAGTGAATTGAAAGAAAGAATTTAAGGATTAAGTTGTTCGAACCTTATAAATGGCTTTATTGATTATTCGAAATTAGGCTAGTTGCCTTATTTTCTTAGCTTGATTGTTTGGATACTTCGATCGACTTCATTCTGCACAGGCTTTCGAAGGCCTAGCCACAGCAGGCGAAGCTTTCGGAATCTGATCCTTTAAACTGACAATAAGCCGAATTTTGCTGGTGCTGGTAAGAAAGCGGATATCCATGTTGGCTGTTATTTAATTCTGTGACAAAATCGGGGGATTCATTTTCTTTATGGGTCCAAGTTCCAAAGATGATTTAATGAAAGCTTAACCTGTTTTTTAAAACACTAAGACCCTTCTTTTTTAAATTTGATAGTCTTATTTCAAGGAATTATGTCACAATTTTTATCGGAAAATCAATTTGAAAAGGTTTTTAGAGATCATTGGAAGGATATGTATCTGGCGGCTTATTCTAGACTAAATGACCGTTTACAAGCTGAAGACCTTATTCAGGATGTTTTTATCTCAATTTGGGAAAGAAGGGAGAGCTTGGACCTTCAAAAAAACTGGAGACCTTACCTTTTGACAGCTGTGAAATACCAGGTAATGAAAAGTTTAAGCTTAAAAAGTTTTCATCAGGTCCCGGTAGAGAATTACGTTGATTCCATTCACGAGGAGGATTTTTTGGATTTGGATGAGCTCTATTCACTCATTGAAGTGGAAATAGAAAAACTACCAAAACGTGCTAGGGAAATTTTTAAATTAAACAAAATTGAAGGGTATTCAATTGAGGAAATTGCTGATACTCTAAATCTTGCCCCTCAGACTGTGCACAACCAATTAAGTATTGCTATGAAAGCGCTCAGAAAGGAGCTTAGACATATATCTCCTTTGTTTTTTCTATGGTGGTTTTGAGGTTAAGCATTGAGTTTTTGTCTTCCCAAATTACGGAGTTGTTAATTTTATTGTTCAAAATTTGATAATTCCCTAATCCGTAAATACGGTAAAAAAGTCGGGATCTCGCACTTTATCCATGAATCTAAGATAATGATATGGATAAGTTTGATCCTAAATTGATCAGGAAAATCCTTCAAGGTAAAGCCAGTAATGAGGAGTTAGTAGCTTTTAATGAATGGTATGAGCAAGTTCCTGAAGTAAAGACTGAACTCATCTTCAATGAGGGCTTTTCAGAAAAGGAACTGGAACAAAAGCTATGGATAAAAATTAATCCATATTTAAGTGCAAACGCTCTAAAAAAGAAGAATTCTATTTTCACTTTTAAAACTTGGAAAATTGCAGCAAGCTGGATTTTATTTTTGGCATTGTTCTCCTCTGTTTATTTTATTTTTTCCCAAAAAGACCAATCCAATGATCTAGGCCAAATAGCTTGGAAGTATTTTGAAAATGGAAGCTCGGGAATTAAGAAAATTCTACTCCCTGATGGAAGTCAGGTTAGATTAAACAAGGGTTCTGAGCTATGGATTTCTCCTAATTTCAAATCCAACCGAGAGGTCAAACTTAATGGAGAAGGATTCTTCGATGTTCAAAGAGACAGCTTACATCCCTTTAAAGTCTATACCCAAAATCTCGTTACAGAAGTACTAGGGACTTCATTTTTAGTTCAATCGGAGAAATCGGCTTTTGAATCAGTTCAAGTAAAAAGCGGAAAAGTTTCAGTAAGGCTACAAGGAGAGTTTTCCTATTTGCTGAGTCCCGGTAATCGAATAGAATGGAAAAATAGCCAATTGAATTTTATTGAAGATGGAGGAGAGAGTTCTTATGATTGGGTTGAAGGTCTGTTGAGGTTTGAAAATGAGTCCATCACACAAGTCATCTCCAAATTAGAATCTTGGTACGGAGTCAAAATTCACCTTGAAAACAATTTGAATCTTGTCTGTCACCTTACAGGGACTTATCAAAACCTCAGCCTGGAAAATGTCTTGGAGTTAATCAGTTTTTCTATCCCAATTGAATATAGCATTGATAATCAGGTTGTTAATATTCATCTTAAATCCTGTCATTAATCTTAATCCAATTCATATTTCAAAAATCAAGATCAGAATCATCAACCATTTATAAACTGAAAGACCTATAATCATGAAAAAAAAACTTCTACCTATTAATTGGCTGGCATTGAGATATCTTTCTCTTTGCATGCTTTTATTATGTTTTCAAAATAAAGCAAGGGCGGAATTATTGCTGGGACAAAAATTAAGTGATACTCACTTAAAATTATCCGGGACTGAAATTCAACTGGAAGACTTATTACGAAGCATTGAAAATCAAAGCGAGTTTGAATTTTCTTACAGTAACGAACTAAGCTTAAACTTTAAAGTTTCATTAAAGTCAAGGATGGTGAATTTGGCTGATCTTTTGAAAGAAATTTCATCTCAAACGTCTTTATCCTTTAGACAAATCAATCAAACTATCGCTATTTCTGGTGGTAATGTTTCACAAAAAAAGCCAATTGAATTCCTTAATATTCAAGGAACTGTATATGATGCAGAAACTCAAGAAACCATTCCCGGGGTAAATATTATAATCAAGGGAAAAAATAGAGGCACCACTACAGATGTTAATGGAAATTATAGTTTGAGTGTTGAAGAAGGCGAAACCTTAATTTTTTCTTTTGTGGGCTACCAAAAAAAAGAGGTGCTAATAAAAAATCAAACACAAATTGATATCGTATTATCCTTAGAAAGTGGGGTTTTATCAGAGGTGATTGTTACAGCTCTAGGCATCAAGAGGGAAGAGAAGGCCATAGGTTATGCTGAGCAGCAAGTCAATTCTGAAGCTCTCTTAGAGGCGCGTTCTAATAACTGGTCGGATGCACTTAGAGGGAAAGTCGCCGGATTAAATATTTTGAGTGCAGGAAGTGGACCCTTAAACTCTGCCCAAATAAGTTTGAGAGGTAATACCTCCTTAAATCCAAATGGAAATTTTGCTCTTATTGTGGTAGATGGTGTTCCTATGAATTCCGGTCTTACCTCTTCAGGGGTAAATAATGCCTATGGAGCAGGTTCAGGGAATGATGTTCCTGTTGATTTCGGGAATGGCATAGCAGATCTCAACCCTGATGACATAGAGTCTATTTCAGTTTTGAAAGGCGCCAGTGCAACCGCCTTATATGGAAGCCGTGCTGCTAACGGAGCACTAATTATAACCACTAAGGGGGGAAGTAAGGTCAAGAAAGGAATTGGAGTCACAGTCAATAGTAATATCAGTTTTAATGATGTGTTGAGATGGCCTGATTATCAATATGAATATGGTCAAGGAACGGGAAGAGCATTTAATTCTGACGGTGAATTATATTATTCCTATGGAGCATCTGAAGATGGAAATAATACGGGTGGAACGAGTTCTGCCTTTGGGCCGAAATTTGAAAATCAAATGTATTTTCAATACGATCCTACTGTTGAGGGCCAATTCATAGAAAGGCAATTATGGAGACCATATCGGGATAATATTAAGAGCTTTTGGAGAACAGGATTCAACTCAATCAATAATGTGGCTATAGATGGAGCCCACGATAAGGGTTCTGCAAGAGTTTCATTTACGCATACCAAAAATGAATGGATAATGCCCAATACCGGTTTCGAAAGATTTGTAGCCGCCCTTTCCGTCAATCAGGAAGTTTCAGATAAACTCCAAATCAACGCAAAAGCTAATTATACCAATAAAAGAAGTGATAATCTTCCTGCAACTGGGTATAATAATCAATCCATTGCTTACTTTATGATTTTCCAAAATCCGAATGTGGATTTGAATTGGTATAGGCCTATTTGGAGAAATGGATTGAAGGATGTAGAACAGGTTCATCCATTTAGCAGCTTTATAGATAACCCATATCTTATTGCTTATGAAATGACCAATGCTGTCAATAATCATACATTTTTTGGCAACATTTCCAGTACTTATACATTTAGTGATCATTTTAGCTTAATGCTTCGTTCTGGGCTGGCTATGAGCCAGGAAGAAAGATCACAAAGAAGGCCGTATAGTTCTGCCAATTTTCAAAGGGGATATTATAAGGAACAAGATATCAGTAATTATGAAGTAAATTCTGACTTTTTATTCACTTACAGAGGGAAAATTGGCGGCAAAATATCTGTCAATAGCAGTATTGGTGGTAACCAAATGAAAAGAAATTATAGACTCATTAGTGCAGATGTCAATGGATTGGTTATTCCTGGAGTTTTTAAGTTGGCTAATGGAATGAGTAACCCTACAGTGAGTACACGAGATAATAACAGGGTAATCAATTCTCTTTACGGTTTGGTGACCTTCGATTTTGATGAGAAGATATTTGTTGATCTAACCGGTAGAAATGATTGGTCCAGTACGCTTCCTTTGGCAAACAATAGCTTTTTCTATCCTTCCATAAGCAGTAGTTTCATTCTGACTGATTTAATGAAACTTCCAAAGCCCATTAGCTTTGCAAAGCTTAGAATAGCAGGAGCTCAGGTAGGAAACGATACTGAACCCTATAGAACGTCAAAATACTATAATCAAAGTGATTTTCCCGGCTCTGGGTCTGTACCCACAACACTGTTCAATACGAACTTCAAACCTGAGATTACCACAAGTTTTGAAACGGGAATCGAACTAATCTTTTTCGATAGAAGGATAGGCTTAGATATAAATTACTACCTATCCGAAACCAGGAATCAAATTATTCAAGTTCCTATTGATATTGTAACTGGTTTTTCTTCGGCTATTCTTAATGCGGGTGAAGTTCAAAATAAAGGATGGGAGGTAATCCTTAATGCTACACCTGTTCGAAGGGGAAATTTTGAATGGAACACATCATTTAATTGGGCAAGAAATAGAAATAAGGTACTTACTCTTCCTGATGAAGTGGATGGAAGTCAGGAAATAGGTAGTGGAGGCAATGCAACTTTAATTGCTAAAGTTGGAGGAACAACCGGCGATATTTATGGATTTGGATTTGTAAGATCTCCTGAAGGTGAAATCGTATATGGAAGTAATGGTTTGCCTTTAAGACCTCAAGAAATTCAATACATAGGAAATGCCTATGCTGACTGGAGAGGTGGCCTCAGAAATGAGTTTAAGTATAAAAATGTAAGGCTTTCAGTTTTATTGGATGGCCAATATGGTGGCATTGTATATTCCCAGACCCACCATAAAATGTCTGAAATGGGCAAGTTGACCCACACTTTAAGAGGAAGGGAAGAAGGGTTCATTATAGGAGATGGTGTCATAAGAAATGCAGATGGGACTTATTCACCCAATACTATACAAGTCAATCTACCAGACTATTATCGAGAATATTATCGAAGAGCTAATGTAGAGTCCAATTCCTTCGACGCTTCATTTTTGAAATTGAGAGAGTTAAGGGCTGAATTCAATATTCCAAGCTCAATTCTTGCAAAAACCTCAATTAGAGCGGCATCCATCGCTTTTTACGGAAGAGACCTGGCAATTTGGACCAAGTTTCCAATTTTCGATCCAGAAACTGCAGCTTTGAATGGCTCAACATTACTCCCAGGTGTAGAAATGGGCCAACTTCCAACCCCAAGAACTTTTGGAGCCAACCTTACCCTCAAATTTTAATTGACTTATCATGAAAAATAAAATCATATTAATTACTAGCCTTCTGATTGGACAAATCTTGACTTCTTGTACCAGTGATTTTGAGGAAATCAACACCGATCCAAATAGAATCGACCAAATAAGTCCTGGTACTTTGTTAAATCCAATTATTTATGGACTAAGTAGTTTTAATACAGATAGGGCAGATGCATTTACCTTTCAAGTTATGCAGGTTGCCCTGCCTTTTCCAAGTGCAACGGGGGGATTACATAGGTATGATGTATCTGAAGCTGCAGGTAACTCTACATGGAATACTTATTACAGGTGGTTAAACAATATAAGGGAAATGAAAGCTGCTGCCATCAGGGCAGAGGATCCTAATTATGAAGCAATCGCACTTACTCTGGAAGCATGGGTTGGAAGCCAGCTGACAGATTCATTTGGAGATGTGCCATTTTCCGAGGCAAGTAAAGGGGAGGAGGGGATATTTCAGGCAAAGTTTGATACTCAGGAAGAGATATATACCCAAATTTTAGCCAATCTGGAATTCGCAAATAAGCTATACGAGGAGTCTAGACCTATGGTATTTGGTGAGGATATTCTTTTTTTCAATGATGTAAAAAGATGGAGAAAATTCACTAATTCTTTGAATTTGAGGCTTCTTCTAAGAGTTTCAAACAGGATTAATACGCTGGATAAAATGCGGACAATTATTGAAAACCCCTCAGAATATCCTGTTTTTGAATCTACAGAAGATTCTGCCATACTTCAAATTACAGGCATTGTACCTAATATCTCGCCTTGGGGAAGAGCTATAGATTTTACTACTTTTAGATCAATCTCAGCTTTTTTTGCCGATAAGTTGAATGAGCTGGAGGATCCTAGAAGACAAAAATTTATGACTCAAGCAAGAAAACTTGACGGTCAAACTTCTATCGGCTATAAGGGTGTAACAAGTGGCTATGCAGGTTCGGATTCCCAATTCGATTTTCTGCCCAGTAATCACAATATTGCTTTGGTTCAAGCTCCAATGATTTCTTTGATTTTGACCTATTCAGAAGTGGAGTTTATCAAAGCAGAACTTGCACAAAGAGGCATTTTATCCTCAGATGCAAAAACTCACTACCAAAAAGCTGTACGTGCGGCTATGGATCAATGGAGCGTTGAAATTTCCGATAATTATTTTGATAACCCTTCTGCAGCATATGATGGTTCATTGGAGAAGATTCTACTCCAAAAGTATCTAGGATTATATTTTAATGATTATCAACAATGGTTTGAATATCGAAGAACTGGATTTCCCATACTTCCCAAGGCAGATGGAATGTTGAATAATCAGCAAGTTCCTGTTCGTTTCAGATATCCTATTAGTGCTCAAATAAATAACCCTTCCAATTACCAAGAGGCTGTTTCAAGGATGGGTGGAGATGATATCAATATCAAAGTATGGTGGGAAAGGTAGAGATTAATTTGTCAGTATAAGATTTCTGAGAATTGGATGTAAAGGAATTTTCTGCTAGGTTTTATTTTGGGATGAGTAATCAGGTTTTTGCTGTAAGAAAGCAAGTTATTCTTTGATAACATCTCGATCAATTATCGAATCCTTTGGTTTAAAAATGAAATGCGCGGTGGCAAATAGTCGCCGCGTTTTTAATTTCCCAAAATGCAAGGTATTATTTGGGTTAAAATATATAATTTATCACAGTAGCCAAGTGGCGAAGAAAAGTAGGCAAAAGCAGTAGGCAGTAAGCAGTTTTCGGGTTTGCGAGCCCTAAATAAAGCCGTCACCGCGAGGAACGAAGCGGTCTCAAAAAGGCTGAAATTTAAAGTGAGAAGTCTGAAATTAGCCTGACAAAAACGACTGGTCTCTTCATAAAACTCCATGGTCCTCTATGTTCTCTTTGGTACAAAATAGCTCGCGGTGACGCATCAGCGGTTTTTTCTCCCGCAGAGAGCAGAGGGGCAAAGTAGGGTGGGAGTTAATTGTTAATGGTTATTAGGTATTAGCGAATAGGTCCATTGAAGGGGCTATTTTGATTTAAACTATGTGATCTATGATTTCTATGAGGTTTTAAATAAAAATAGCTCGCAGTGGCGCAGCGACGCAGCGATTTTGATCTCCCGCAAAGGGTGGAAGAAAGGAGGTTTAAAGTTTTGGACCTATTCAAACTATGTTTTCTATCCTCTCTATGTGGTTTAATAAATTTTTCTCTGTGGAATCTTCAGCGGTCTTTGCGGTGGAAGAGATTAAGTTTCTCCCAGCGGCGCGGCGGTTTTGATCTACCGCAAAGTAGCAAAGAAGGGATAGGAGTTATTTGTTATTAGTTATTAGGGCCTAAATCCAATGATTTTGTCCATACACAGTTCATTAATTACTTTTTCAAATTTGAAACTTGACAATGAACCAAGAAGCGAGAGATAAGAGGCGAGAATCTAGACTTGAGATCGTTATCAATTAATCAGTTACCCAATTACTCAATTACACAATTACTCCATTTCTCCATTACTCAACTTTCACCGCTTTGAAGAAGTCTTCCTCAGATTTTGAAAACTAAATCAAATGCCCTTATTTACAGGCATGATTTTTGAAAAAATTTAATACTCAAAAAATTGAATTTAATCTTAGTTTAAATACCTGATATACATTAAATTATGTTTTTCATACTTTTCATCATATCAGGCCTTCCATTAATAAATCATTAAAGGCAGGACTTTTGTAATCAATACTTTGTAATTTTAATCAATTAAACCAACCAATTATGTTTTTTTTGTTAGCTATACTCACAGCTTTTTCGGTGGGGTTTTTTGTCACACCGATTCTCATAAAGCTACTCCACAAGGCGCAAATAGGTGATTTGCCCGGTGGACGTAAAATTCACAAAAAATTTATCCCTTCCATGGGAGGAATTGCTTTCTTTTTGGCTGCTTCTATCGCTATGTCCATTTGGGCTTGGCAGTTTCCACTTCCTGATATCCGCTATTTACTGGGTGCCATAGCTCTGGTATTCTTCGTTGGCCTTCGGGATGATATGGTGGAACTAAAAGCCACTCATAAGATCATGGGCCAGCTGGTTGCTGTCTTATTGGTTATTGTTGCCGCTGATATCAGAATCAAGGATCTACATGGATTTATGGGAGTAGGGGAACTCAACTTGTATGTTTCATACGGATTTTCTGCTTTTGTAATCTTGGCCTTGACCAATGCGTTCAACCTGATCGATGGATTGGATGGCTTGGCCTCAACCATGGCGGTGATTGTTCTAAGCTCTCTGGGTATTTGGTTCTATGTGCATGGCCTGGACAGCTTCGCCGTGCTTTGCTTTACCTTCTTGGGTGGAATTCTTTCCTTCTTGGTATATAATTGGCATCCTGCCAAAATCTTTATGGGTGATACAGGTTCTCTAACACTGGGTTTTACCATGGGAGCCTTGATTATTGCATTCATGGAATATAATGCGGCTTTGCCTGCTGGATCGGCTTGGAAGTTCGAACCTATATTTTCCTCAGGAATTGCATTGATGATTTTTCCATTGTATGATATGGCTAGAGTATTTACCCGTAGGATCATGCAGGGAAAGGGGCCAATGACTCCAGATAAAAGCCATGTACACCATTTCCTAATGAGATCTGGATTGAAGCATAATCATGTGGCAATGCTCCTAGGTTTCATTCAATTGACTTTTGTAGTCTTGGTAGTTGCATTGAAAGATTATTCAGATCATTTGGTTTTACCACTGATTTCTGTCATTGCTCTCGGCCTCGGATATAGGCTGGATCAAGTCACGGTTAAATATGTGAAGAAGAAGGTTCATGCCGAGCCAAGAGTGCTGGAAGTAAGGCCTCTTTCGCAGCAACAAAGAAGAAAAATCAAATTGGAAATGGAAGAAATTCGAGAATCCAAGATGAATCTAAACTAAGCTTAGAACCACTTAAAACTAATAAATGCCCTTCGGGGCATTTTTTATTTGAATAAATTTTATGTTTGGTTGGGTTTTTGATAGAATCTATTTAGTTTCCCATCATAAACGGTATGGCGTACCCCATAAGTGGCATTTCAGTATAAACTTTCCGCTCCAATCTTTGGTGGAAATGAACTTATTTACACCCAAGAAGCCATCAGTTCCGGGCAACTGGCAACTTCAGGCAGCTTTATCGATAAATTCGAAAGGAAACTTGGGCGAAAACTGAAAACTCATCAAGCTGTAGCCCTTAATTCTGGAACCAGCTCATTACATTTAGCCCTTGTTCTTTTAGGCGTAAAAGCAGGTGATGAAGTAATTTGCCAATCTTTTACTTTTTGTGCCTCAGCTAATCCCATCATTTACTTAGGAGCAACTCCCATCTTTGTAGATAGTGAAAAGGAAACATGGAATATGTCTCCAGAACTATTAGAAGATGCCATTATGCATAGGATTGCTCATGGCAAAAAGCCCAAAGCAATCATTGTGGTTCACCTCTTTGGAATGCCTGCTAAAATGCAGGAAATCATGGAAATAGCTGGCAGATACAATATTCCGGTTTTGGAAGATGCTGCTGAGGCTGTGGGAAGTACTGTGAATGATCGCTATTGCGGAACCATGGGAGATATCGGTGTATACTCTTTCAATGGAAATAAAATCATTACTTCCGGTGGAGGAGGAGCATTAATCGCTAATGATAGTTCTCTGGTAGAAAAAGCAAGATACCTTTCAACTCAAGCACGAGAAGATCTTCCATATTATCAGCACTTGGAAATAGGCTATAATTATAAAATGAATAATTTGGCTGCTGCAGTGGGCTTGGCTCAGTTGGAGCAGTTGGATCAGTGGATTGACAAGAGGAGGGAGGTTAACACTATTTACCGCGAACTCCTAGGTAGAATACCAGGTATAGTATTTCAGGATGAGCCCGAAGGCGTCACCTCCAATTATTGGTTGACTACGATTCTGATCGACGATAAAGTGACTGGTTTCACTAATGACAACCTGAGGGTTGCCTTAATGAAGAACGGAATAGAAACCAGATTTTTATGGAAACCTCTACATATGCAACCTGTATTTAGAAAGGTGCAGTTTTTCGGTGGTGATATTTCCAAAAGTTTATTTCAAAAAGGAATTTGTCTACCAAGTTCTGCTGATTTGACCTATGAGGATCAGGAAAATATTGTAGGTATTGTCATCAAGGAATTAGCCAAAACATTCTGAGTTTGTGATTTATAGAAAAGTCGGTAAAAGACTGCTGGATCTATTGGTGGCAGGAACCCTTTTTTTATTGCTATCTCCTCTTTTTCTATTTCTCTATTTAACCTTATTCCTTTATTTCCGGGGTAATCCAATTTTTAAACAAACCCGTCCAGGATTTCAGACCATTCCTTTTAGTATTTTGAAATTCAAGACCATGACGGATAAAAAAGATTCGTCGGGAAACTTGCTTCCAGATTCGGAGCGGATTACCAAGTTTGGAAGAGTCATCCGGAAGTTTTCTCTGGATGAAATGCCTCAGTTGCTCAATGTAATCAGAGGGGATATGAGTTTGGTAGGTCCAAGACCCTTATTGATGGAATACCTTCCCCTATACAATAAAGAGCAGATCAAAAGGCACTTAGTCAAGCCCGGAGTCAGTGGTTGGGCTCAGGTCAATGGTAGAAATACCATCTCTTGGGAGGAGAAATTTGAATTTGATACTTGGTATGTGGAAAATGTAAGCTTTCTACTGGATTGTAAAATTCTAATTATTACTTTTTTTAATGTTCTATTAGGTAAAGGAGTATCTCAACAAGGGCATGTGAGTATGGGGAAATTTGAAGGAAGTAAGCAGCAAAAGGTTCATCTTTCATAATAGCTCAAGGAATCTGCAATCCCGGAATTATTTAAGTGTATTTTTGCCCTGAGGATGAAAAATATGGCTTTGAATTAGCCCAAATGATCAGTATCCGATTGCTCCGGTCTTCGGTTGCTTGTGCTGAGCGAAGTCGAAGCATCCAATCGGTCAAACAAAGAAAATATGGCAACAGGCATAATTCCGGATTTCCAGATTAATTCAAGCTTTCGCACTTTATAATTCACACTTCCAACTTAGGGTTCCTGTGAATTAACAGATTATTCAAATAAATTTGTATATTTCATCAAAATAATTGACTACACTGTTTTTCTCTTTTTAAACCTGTTGTACTCCAAATTTTCCCATTTAAATAAGAATTAGAAAAACTGTTTCCGCTTAAATCCAATTCCTTTGTTTTTATCGTATTTCAAAAATACCTAACATTCAATTGAAATAATTCAAAATAAAATTGGATTGAACTGAAAAATACACAAGGATATTTGGTTTAGCAGGATAAAAAATCTTATTTTGCGAAGTGATAGAATTAGTGAGGCCCTACCTTTTAACCTTATCAATTTGAAACAATATCTACTATGAATTTTTTAACCAGGCTTAAAATCCTTCCTAGATGGATCATAGCTACGCTAGATGCTCTTATACTTTTCCACTGCGCGCTTTTTGGCTATTTGGTAAGATTTAATTTTGAATTAGCCTTAATAGAACAAAATGATGCTGTTGCTGGAAGTTTTACCTTTATGATAGGTGGACTCTTGGTCATGCAGAATACCCGAAGCTATGAGGGGATCGTTAGACATACCGGTTTTAAGGATGGTTCCAATATCTTTAAAACGGTCCTGATCAATTTTATTTTATTTCTCTTTTTAAATTTTTTCCATGGAAGTTTCCTGAATGATAGATTTCTACTTCCTACTTCAGTTTTGATTATTGCAAGTTTGTCCTCGCTTTTCATGCTTGTTTTCTATAGACTATTGGTAAAAGAGCTTTTTGTCTATTTGAAAAATGGCTTCATCGCAAAAGAACAAAGAAACGGAGTGATTTTTGGTGCCGGAGAGGCTGGTATTATTGCTCAGGAAGCTATTAAAACAGATAGTAAATCCTATTTCAATACCGTTGCATTTTTGGATGATGATCCTAAGAAAGATGGCAAAAATATTTCCGGAACCAGAATCTTTCACGGACTTTCTCAATTGGAAAAACTAGTCAGCCAGCATGGAGTAACAGAGCTAATTATTGCTGTCAGGGATCTTTCAGTACAGCGGAAAAGAGAAATTATCGACGAATGCCTGAGATTAAAAATATCAGTTTCTATAGTCCCTCCTGTAGATCAATGGATCAATGGAGGCTTAACTGCAGGAGCAATTCGTGAAATCAAAATTGAAGACCTTTTATCCAGAGATCAGATTCAGTTGGATAATCCGAGAATCCATGAGGATTTGATTGATAAGGTCGTATTGGTAACCGGGGCTGCAGGTTCAATCGGGTCCGAACTTTGCCGACAAATCTCTTATTATCAACCAAAGCTTCTTATCATGTTAGATATAGCTGAATCGGCTTTATATGATGTGGAGAATGAGTTTAGGGAATCTTATCCATCCTGCCCAATCAAGATCATTTTGGGAGATGTGAGGAATAAGAAGAAGATGAAGGAAGTCTTCAAAAATTTCAAGCCTCAAGTAGTATTTCATGCCGCAGCTTATAAGCACGTGCCGATGATGGAGAACTATCCGGAAGAAGCCATTCATTCCAATGTGATAGGGACTAAAATTCTGGCAGATCTTTCTGTTTTGGCTCAGGTAGATAAGTTTGTGTTTGTATCTACGGATAAAGCCGTAAACCCTACCAATGTGATGGGGGCTAGCAAAAGAGCTGCTGAAATGTATGTGCAGGCTTTGAATGAATATTTGGAAGTAAATCATAAAAAATACCATACTAAGTTTATTA
This sequence comes from Algoriphagus sp. NBT04N3, assembly GCF_019443765.1. Lineage (NCBI taxonomy): Bacteria > Pseudomonadati > Bacteroidota > Cytophagia > Cytophagales > Cyclobacteriaceae > Algoriphagus > Algoriphagus sp. NBT04N3. The sequence goes on along the minus strand of NZ_CP048415.1, from coordinate 2,099,124 downwards.
CCACCCGATTTGGAAACGTGCTGGGCTCCAATGGTTCAGTTATACCGTTATTTAAGAAGCAGATTTTGCACGGTGGCCCTATTACGGTAACCCATCCAGAAATTACTCGATTCTTTATGACCATTCCTGAGGCTTGCCAATTGGTTTTGGAAGCAGCTGTAATGGGGCATGGAGGCGAGATTTATGTATTTGACATGGGGGAACCTGTAAAGATTCTCGATTTGGCCAAGAAAATGATTCAGCTTTCCGGTAAGAAAGTAGATGAGGATATCAGTATTGTATTTACAGGATTGAGAGAAGGAGAAAAGCTCTATGAAGAGCTGTTGAATGATTTTGAAACAGTGAAGATTACCCATCATCCTAAGATTAAAATTGCCCAAGTACTTCCTTCCGCTTATCACAAAATAGACGGGCAAGTGGAGCTTTTTCAAGAGCTAATCAATAAAAATTCAGAAAATGAATTGGTGGCTCATTTAAAGGTGATAGTGCCTGAGTTTATTTCCAATTCCTCCCGATTTGAGGTTTTGGATAGGATGAATTGATTTTTTGAAGTGTGACTAAGTAAGATTAGTTAATTGTTATTAGATACTTCGCTATTCGACGTTCATCATTCGATGTTCGATATTTTTTTTTGGAAGTGTAAAGTGTAATTGAGGATCAGTTAATTGTTATTGGTTGATATTTATTAGTTACTTCATTATTCGACATTGGTGATTGTGTAATCGAGTAATTGATGATCAGTTAATTGTTATTGGTTATTAGTTATTAGATACTTTGCTATTCGACGTTCATCATTCGATGTTCGATATTTTTTGGAAGTGTAATTGTGTAATTGTTTAATCGAGTGTCGCCGCCATTTTAATTCTCGTCTCTCGCTTCTCGTCTCTCGCCTCTCATCGCCTTTAATCGTACCTCATCCTTCGTAAATCCCAACTCCCTTTCCTACCTTTGCTATTGATTTAAGGATAAATACCTTACCATGAAGAAGAATTTCACTTTGCAACTAAGCCCGGAAGAGGCTTATGATCCCGAACTTTTTAAGAAAGTTCTACTAAATAAAGCTGGACTTTCAACCGAAACAGCAGAGGCCTTTGCCCGGCAAACCCGAAGATCCATAGACGCCCGAGGAAGAAGAGTGCGGGTTAATGTGGAGGCAGAACTTTTTATAAAAGAATCTCCTAAGCCGTTACTGGATGCTATCCCTGAATATCCCAATGTCAAAAATGCTGAAGCCATTATCATTGTAGGAGCAGGACCTGCAGGTTTATTTGCTGCATTGAGAGCGATTGAACTGGGAGTTAAGCCTATCCTAATAGAAAGAGGAAAGGATGTTAGGGCTAGAAGAAGAGACCTTGCCGCTATCAATAAGCATCATGTGGTAAACCCTGACTCCAATTATTGTTTTGGAGAAGGTGGTGCAGGTACATACTCTGATGGGAAACTGTACACCCGATCCAAAAAAAGAGGAGATATTCGGAGAATCATGGAGATTTTGGTGGCACATGGTGCTACGGAAGAAATCCTAGTCGATGCTCATCCTCATATTGGAACAAACAAGCTCCCGGTTTTAGTAGCCGAACTCAGACAAAGTATTCTCAACGCAGGTGGAGAAATTGCTTTTGAAACCAGAGTTGAGGATTTGATTTTAAATGATGGAGAGATCAAAGGGGTAGTGACCCAAAACGGGGAGAAAATTACCGGTAAGGGTGTCATTTTGGCAACAGGTCATTCTGCCAGAGATATTTTTGAATTACTACATAAGAGAGAGGTTTTGATTGAAGCAAAACCTTTTGCCTTAGGAGTCAGAATAGAGCACAGCCAAAATCTGATCGATAAAATCCAATACCATTGTGAAGTTGACCGCGGACCTTATCTTCCCGCTTCTTCCTATTCTTTGGTTCAGCAAACCCAATTTAAAGGAAAACAAAGAGGAGTTTTTAGCTTTTGTATGTGCCCTGGAGGCTTTATTGTTCCTGCTGCCACTTCTCCTGGAGAATTGGTGGTTAATGGCATGAGTCCAAGCCGAAGAGATAGCCGCTTTGCCAATTCTGGAATGGTGGCCTCGGTGGAACTGGAAGATTTAGGAGCCTATCATCAATATGGTCCTCTAGCTGCCATGCACTTTCAGGCAGATATTGAAAAAAGGGCATGGGAGGCCGGAGGAGAAACCCAGGTGGCACCAGCTCAAAGAATGGTTGACTTTGTTCAAAAAAGGGTTAGTTCCAGCCTTTTGGACACTTCCTACCAGCCCGGACTCAATTCGGTAGATATGCATGCTGTGCTTCCGGACTTTATCTCTGAGAGACTGGCTATGGCCTTTAAGGCTTTTGGTCAAAAGATGAGAGGATACTTGACTAATGAGGCACAGTTAATAGGGGTGGAGAGCCGAACTTCCTCGCCTGTTAGAATTCCAAGAGATAGGGAGAGCTTTGAACACCCTCAGATCAAGCGATTGTATCCATGTGGGGAAGGAGCTGGCTATGCAGGTGGGATTGTATCGGCTGCTATGGATGGTGAACGCTGTGCTGAGCATCTGATTGGAACCTACGTGAAGCGCTAAGCTTTCTGACTCTTATCGTCAGAAATACTATTCCTTCAAAATCATTCCCTAAATTCGATCATGGAATTTGCCATTGTGGATATTGAGACAACAGGAGGAAACTTCAGAAATGGAGGGATCACTGAAGTTGCTATTGTCATCCATGATGGACAACAAATCGTGCATGAATACCAAAGCCTGATCAATCCTCAGCAAAATATTCCAGCTTACATCACCGGTCTTACAGGGATAGATGATGCCATGGTGAGAGAATCACCTACTTTTGATGAAATCGCTGAGGAGATTTATGAATTATTGGAAGGAAAGGTTTTCGTCGCCCACCAAGTCAATTTTGATTTCGGTTTTATCCGTGAGTTTTTAGGTAGGTCAGGCTATGAATTGAAGAATCCGAAACTCTGCACAGTCAGGTTAAGCAGGAAGATTTTTCCGGGGATGCGTTCCTACAGTTTGGGAAGAATTTGTGAACAAAGAAATATTCCCATCCTTGCTAGGCATAGAGCGATGGGTGATGCTAAGGCAACTGCCATATTGTTTGGTCAGATGCTGGAAGAAAATCCGGAGGTTATCTATTCTGGTTTAAAGAAGAATTCTGGTGAGAGTTTTTTGCCTCCAAATTTTTCATCTCAGAGGTTTCGTGAAATACCGGAAAAATGCGGAGTCTACTACATGCTGGATCAAAAGGGAAAGGTCATCTATGTAGGCAAAGCGAATAATATAAGAGATCGATTCCGAGGTCATTTTACCGGTCAGAGCCATCCAAGCATCAAGCAGGAGTTGAAAGCTGAAGTTGTAGATTTAAAATGGAAATTGACTGGTTCTGAGTTTATGGCTTTGCTATTGGAAACTTTGGAAATCAAACGAATTTGGCCGAAGTACAATGCAGCGTTAAAAAGCCCAAGGAATATTTGGGGCCTATTTTCCTATCAGGATGGGAGAGGATTCACTCGGTTTCAGATTGCAAAAGTGATTAAATCCCTGCAACCATTAGAAACTTTTTTCTCTTCCGAGGAAGCGAAGGCCTTTTTAACAGATGCGATTCAGACCTATGAACTCTGTTCCAAATTGTGCGGTATTCGAAAGGTGAATTGTGAGGTAGTGAATGATACCATTTGCCAAGGTGCATGTGCAGAAAAGGAGGATACCCTCAAGTACAATCAAAGAGCTCAGGTATTTATACAAAAGGTGAAAGACAGCAAAGGCGATATTCGACTGGAGTTAGAGGGTAGAACGGAAGATGAAAGAGCTGTCTGTGTTTTTGAGGGAGGAATGCTTCGGGAATATGGATTTATCAAAGATGAATCTGAAAAGTTGGAAGCGGTTAAACCATATCCCGAAACCTCCTACGTGCTGAGGCAATTTTTACATCAGTTTTCAGCCCAGCAAATTCAAGTCATAAGTTCAAGAAGAAACAACCAAGAAATACTGAGCTTTGAGTTTTAATGACAATAAGTAACTTGAAAGCAAGCTAATTTTTTAGCTACTCACTAACACAATATCGATCGGTCAATTTCGAAGTTCCTAATAACCAATAACAATTATCTGATCCTCAATTAATCAATTACACCTTACTCAATTACTCACAAATATCGAACATCGAATGATGAATTTCGAATAGCGAAGTACCTATTAACTAATAACTTATAACAAATTACTGATCCTCCTCAGCTACTCAATTACTCTCAAAGACCGAACATCGAATGATGAATTTCGAATAGCGAAGTACCTATTAACTAATAACTTATAACAAATTACTAATCCTCCTCAGCTACTCAATTACCCACAAATATCGAACATCGAATGATGAATTTCGAATAGCGAAGTTTCTAAGAACCATTAACTAATAACAATTAATCAATTACACTTTACTCAATTACTCTCCAAAGATTATTCCCCATAAGTAACCCGATAAATACATCCTGCCATATCATCTGAGATTAGCAAGCTTCCATCAGGTAATTCCTGTACATCCACTGGTCTTCCCCATACTTCTTGACTGGCATCATCTAACCATCCGCTAGCAAAGACTTTTTGACCAGTCACATTTCCGGATCCGTCAATTTCAGCCAGAACAACTTCATAGCCTGATTTTTTACTTCTGTTCCAAGATCCATGTTTTGCGATGATCGCATTGTTTTTATAGGTACCCGGGAACATTCCCCCCTCATAAAAACGGATTCCCAAAGGAGCAACGTGAGCGCCCATTTTCGCTGCAGGTTGCACATATGCATTGGCTGCCTTTCCACTATCTCCAAACTCAGGATCTTTGACAGTTCCGGCATGCCAGTAAGGATATCCAAAATGCTGACCTTTTTCTGTCGCTCTATTCAACTCGCAATCAGGAATATCATCTCCCATCATATCCCTTCCATTATCGGTAAACCATAGATTACCAGTCTGAGGATGCCAGTCAAATCCAACTGTATTTCTCACTCCATGAGCATAGACTTCAGGGGTAGGGTTAGGTTTGCTCACATCCAATCTGGTGATGGATGCATAAATTTCATCTTCTGGATCGCAGATATTACAAGGAGCACCAACTGGCACATATAACATGCCGTCTGGACCAAAGGCTATAAATTTCCAGCCATGATGTCCCTCTGTTGGATAAGCATCATAAACCACTTCGTAGCTAGGATTGCTTAGGGTATTTTTGATATCCTTGAAACGTAGAATTCTACTCACTTCCGCTACGTACAAGTCTCCATCTTTGTAGGCAACCCCATTGGGCATTCGAAGGCCCTCTGCCAAAATGAATTTAAAATCAGCTTTTCCATCTGCATTTTCATCCACCAAGGCATATACATTGTTTTCTTGGCGGTTTCCAACGAAGATGATTCCGTTATCAGAAATCGCCATAGATCGGGCATTAGGTACATCTGCTGCCCAAACGTCAATTTTAAATCCTTCTGGTAGCTTGATTTTATCGAGCTGAACTTCCGCAGTGGCAGTGCGGATATCTACTTTATTACTTGAGTCAGGTGTTTTGATTTCACTGAGCTTCCCCTTTTGCTGACAGCTTGCCCCCAGACTTCCTATAGTTAGGGCAGCCAATAGACATATCTTATTAATTGAGTTCATAGTATCATTATTTACTTCTAATTTAATTCTTTTGAGATACTTTCTATAGTCTTCCTCAATAAACGGTTGAATCCTTATTTTTGCGCCATGCTTTCAATTTCAAATCTTTCCTATTTCATCGGCGGTAGAGCCCTTTATGAAAATGCCAACTTACACATCAAACCAAAAGATAAAATCGGTTTGGTAGGTCAAAATGGTACCGGAAAATCAACTTTATTAAAAATTATCAGCGGAGACTACCAGCCTAGCAGCGGGGAAGTTCAAAAAGCCAAAGATTGTACTATTGGTTTTTTGAATCAGGATCTATTATCCTACCAATCTGATGAAAGTATCTTGAATGTTGCCTTGGCTGCCTTTAAAGACACTTTGGCACTCCAGGATGAGATTGATGAGGTATTGAAAAAAATGGAAACGGATCATTCTGAAGAGATTATCAACAGATTGGCTTTTCTACAAGATCGGTTCGAAGCCAATGAAGGCTATACCATTAAAGCCAAAGCAGAGGAGGTGCTAGAAGGAATTGGTTTCAAGACCGAAGATTTGGAAAAGCCTTTACGAACTTTCTCAGGAGGCTGGAGAATGCGAGTGATGCTAGCCAAGTTACTTTTGGAAAAGCCTTCGCTTTTGATGCTTGATGAACCGACCAACCACCTGGATCTTCCATCCATTCAGTGGGTTGAAAATTATCTCAAAACCTATGAAGGTGCGGTGATTGTGGTTTCTCACGATCAAACCTTCCTAGATAATTGCATTTCAACAACAGTTGAGGTAGCCAATCAGACTTTGACGACTTATGCAGGGAATTACTCTTTCTACAAGGAAGAAAAGAAAGAGAGAATGGAGATTCAGCAGAATGCTTATGAAAATCAGCAACAGATGATTAAGCAAACTGAGCGATTTATTGAGCGTTTCCGCGCGAAAGCTTCCAAGTCCAATCAGGTTCAATCAAGAGTAAAGGCATTGGATAGAATGGAGCGGGTGCACGAGGTGGTGGATGATGAAGCATTTGTGAATTTCAAATTTAAATTTTCTCAAAAATCGGGTCGGGACGTGGTCGTATTGGATCATGTGAGCAAAAGTTATGGGGATTTGACCATTTTGAAGGATACTTCTGCAAGAATAGAACGTGGGGATAAAATTGCCCTGATCGGTGCCAATGGAAAAGGGAAGTCTACTTTGCTGAGGATCATTGATGGGACAGAAAAAATCAAAGGTGAGAGAACTGAAGGCTATAATGTTATCAAGTCCTTTTTTGCTCAGCATCAGTTGGAAGCTTTGACTTTGGATAATGAAATTATCCAAGAGATGTCACAGGCAGGAAGTGCCAAAACCGAGACTGAATTAAGGAATGTTTTGGGTTGCTTTCTGTTTACAAATGAGGAAGTTTTTAAAAAAATCAAGGTTCTTTCGGGAGGTGAAAAATCCAGAGTTGCTTTGGCTAAAACACTGATTTCGGAAGCGAATTTCCTCTTGCTGGATGAGCCAACCAATCACCTGGATTTCCAGTCTGTTAATATTTTGATTCAAGCTTTGCAGCAGTATGAAGGAACATTTATCACAGTTTCTCACGACAGACATTTCATCAAAGGGGTAGCCAACAAAATCTGGTACATAGAGGATCATCAGATAAAAGAATATCCCGGAACATACGAAGAGTATGAGTTTTGGAAAAGCCAGCAAGTAAAAGAGGAGGGAACGAATCAGGCCCAGGAAAAAGCAGAAAAGAAAGAACAGAAAAAAACTATCAACCCTCAGGATCCTGAAGTTCAGCAGGCTAAAAAGAACCTGAAGAAATTAGAAAATCAGTTGGAGTCGGTTGAGAAAGAAGTGGAGAACTTAGAAGGAAATCTGGCTTCAATAGAGAAAGAATTGGCTGATCCCGAGCTATACAATGATGATGAAAAGGCTGCAAAAGTTCAGGATAAATACCAGTCGGTTAAGGGTCAATTGGACCGGAAAAATGCGGAATGGGAAGAGTTGGTGGATGAGATTTCAAAATTGCAGGAAACTATCAGCTGAGCTTTTCGTTTTGGATGCTAAAATCTCTATTTTGAAAGATGTTTAAATCCTTTAGATATACGCTTTTACTTTTTTGTTTGATATCCATTCATGCTTTTGGACAGGTAGAGGACATGGTTTACAAAGACCATATACAATCTGTCAGGATATTTCCTGTTGGTGCGGCATTTGACAGCCATTTGGATGCGCCGGTGATTTCCATGTCTGATTCCCGGCCTTTGATGTTGCTCTTTGATGATTTGGCTTATGATCCGGAATTGTACGCTGCTAAACTGATTCACTGCGATGCGGATTGGAAGCCAAGTCAACTGAAAGACAATGATTTTCTACCCACTTTCAATGAATTTAATATCCAGGATTTTGATTATTCCAATAATACCCGAGTACCCTTTATTCATTATTACTTTCAAATTCCAAGAGTTACCAAGTCAGGGAATTATGTAGTCAAGGTTTATGCAAATCGCGATGAAAACAATGTAGTTCTTACCAAGCGATTCATGGTATATGAGGAATTATTTGCGGTAGGAGCTTCCATTGTACCACCATCCCAAACTTCTCAAAGAAGAAATTCACAGCAGATAAATCTAGCTGTCAATTACTCAAAAGGGGAGGTGATGGACCCTAACTCTCAGATTAAAGTGGTTATCAGACAAAATCAGCGTTGGGATAATGCCCGATTTTTAAGCAGGCCAACATTTCTAAACGAGAGTTCAAAAACGATGCGTTTCGAGAGTTTCGATGGAGAGAATGCTTTTAGTGCCGGGAATGAATTCAGGTTTGTGGATTTGAGGTTTATTCGTGCAACAGGGGTGAATGTGGCTTCTGTGGAGGTTTTGGACGACATTATTTATGCTGAAGCTCAAGTTGATAGACCTAGACCTGCTGAGATTTACTCTCAATACCTGGATCTCAACGGACAATATTTGGTGAATACCAACGATAGGCCAGGAGGTAACCCAGAGGTTGAAAGTGAGTATATGCTGACCACTTTTCGATTGTACCATCCTCAAAGTTCTAACCCAGTTTATTTGTTGGGAGCTCTAACGAATTGGGGGAAAAATCCGGAGGCTAAAATGCAATGGAATGCCGAAATGGGAGTTTATGAAACTACGCTGTTATTGAAGCAAGGATGGTATGATTACCAATATGGTTATAAAGATGGAAGCCAGTTCTCAACTGAGGCTTTTGAAGGAGCCCATTTTGAAACAGAAAATGAATACGAAGTATTGATTTACTTCAGAAATCTGGGTTCTAGATATGATCAATTGGTAGGCTATGTGTATTTACATCCCAATAGAAGAAGATTGTAATTGGGATTGAAAACCGATAGTCCATGTTAGTTCCTCATATCATACCATTGATTGATTATATCTTTCGTCCCTATGGGACCTCTATGATTAAAAGGTAGATCGCTAAAATATCCAGAGATTAAAATCTCTGCCCGTCCGCCGGGGTGGGGCTAGGATATCTATCGTCGCTACGCGACTAATCGCTTTTTCAAATATTTTGGTGCGGCCAGAATGCCGTAGGCATGAAGTATATCCTAGCCCTGTCTTCGACAGGCAGGCAGCCATTTTAATGGCTGGAAATTAGAAATATCGAAAGGGTTTTGAATGCCGTAGGCATGACCAATTTTGATATGGACTTCTTTTTGAATTTAGGACTTCAGTTCATTCGATTTTTATTCTCATATATCAAAATCTCTGCCCGTCCGCCGGGGTGGGGCTAGGATATCTATCGTTGCTACGCGACCGATGGCTTATTCGAATATTTTAGGTTCGGCCAAAATGCCGTAGGCATGAAGTATATCCTAGCCCTGTCTTCGACAGACAGGCAGCCATTTTAATGGCTGGGATGCCGAATAGCTAATTAGGTTAAAAATGCCGTAGGCATGGCCGATACTAATGAAACCAAAAACATAAATAATCGTTAGTTTGATTTGAATTTTAAATTTTTAATCTAAATTTTTATGCCAAACACATATTCTTCTCTTTATTGCCACACCATTTTCGCGGTTAAGTTTAGACATGCTGCCATCCAAAACTCTTTTAAAAAAGAGTTATTTGGTGTATTAGGAAACCTTATAAATGAATCGGGATGTAGTACCGTAATTGTAAATGGGGTTTCAGATCACGTTCATGCCTTATTTAAGTTTTATCCGAAGAACTCTATTTCAGAAGTAATGAAAGGCGTGAAGGCTAAATCCTCTAAATGGATAAATGAGAATGGTTTTTTGAATTATAGATTTGAGTGGCAAACAGGATTTGGTTCTTTCACCAATAGCCAGAATCAGATTGGGAAACTATTTGATTATATAAAAAATCAAGATGAACATCATGAAAAAATAACCTTCAGGGAGGAATATTTGAATTTGTTAAAAGCTCATCAAATTGAATTTTTGCCTGAATATTTATTTAAGGAGTTGGAATGATTGAATAAATCGGTCGTCCCTATGGGACTTCTATGATTAAAAGGTAAATAACTAAAATATCCAGAGATTAAAATCTCTGGCTAGGACATCTATCGTCGCTACGCGACTATTTCCCTAATAAAGATGGTTCCACTAAAACGCCGTTTGATTAAGGCTTGTAACAAAAAGCTCAATTTCAAAAGATGAATATTATGTTTATGGCGTGGGTCAGAATTCTGTCGAAATGACGGATTTCAAATGGATCGTCCCTATGGGACTTCTATGATTTAAAAGTAGATCGCTAAAATATCCAGAGATTAAAATCTTTGCCCGCCCACCGCGGTGGAGCTAGGATATCTATCATCGCTACGCGACTAATTGCTAATTCAAATATTTTAGGTGCGGTCAAAATGCCCAAAGTGTGAGGCATTTTACAAAAAACTCAATTTCAAAAAATAAATATGAAGTTTATGGTATGGCTCAGAATGCCGTAGGCATGAATGATTTCCTAGCCAGCCATTTTAATGGCTGGGATGCCGAATAGCTAATTAGGTTAAAAATGCCATAGGCATGGACGATTTTACCAACAGAATTATCAGAGATGAAAATTCTTGTTAATTTTTTTTATAAAAAGTAGGAATAAAAACAAAGGTCAAAAAAAATCCCCGCTAGCTAGCGGGGATTTTATGTTTTTAATCTTCTTTGCTCTCGTCAGAGGAACCTTCTGTTTCCTCAGGAGCTACATTTTGACGAACTCTTTCAGTAGGTCGGTAAGGCACAAAGCCTTCTCTCTTGAATTTGTAAGTAGTTGTTCTGTTTCCGGCAGGGTGATTTGCCAAGTCCAACATACCAAAACCTTTGTGTGTAAAGGCACCCAACCCACATTTAAACACGAAGTCTTGAACTTCCGGTGCGGCATATAAAGTGAAAGGAAGGGTGTATCCTCTTACTTCATACTTCACATCCATGTCATAGACTGCATAGATTCTTGCGAATTTTTTCTGTTGTTCTTTGAGTTTATTGACATAGACCATGTCAGGCACTACCTGGAACTTATAGAAACTTTCCATTTGCTCTGGTGTATACCAGCCGGATCGTTCCATTCTTGTTAAGGTAGATTCATACAATAAGTCTGAAAATTCATCGCTATCAGGGCTGATGAATCTTTTGCCAATCTCCTCGTTGAATGCAGGGGTGATTAAAACCAACGGGGAAATACAAACAAATTTGTTTGAAGTTTCCAACTCAGGCTCCACTTCCAATTCAGTGTACTCTGGAGAGAGAATCAAATTTCCCAACTCAATTTTCGGAGTTGCAAATACCTGCTCCAATAAGTAATCCATGAAATCTTCACTTTGAGAAGATAACACAAGAGTTACCAAGCTGGAGTAGTAGTGCAAACCGCTTCTACTTACTTTAGTCTGACCCTTAAGACCAGAAAAATTAAAGTAGTTGTAGTTGAAGAACTCTTCTCTTCCTCCTTTGACAATTAAACCTTTAAGGAATTGTGCAAGGATGTACTGGTGATGAAAAGGTAAATAGGAACCTTTGTTTTTTAATGAAAATATTAGTCTAACTCTCACGATAAATTAAAAATAAATGAGACAATAAATTAATGAAAACAGATAACGTTTTTGGGTGGATAAGCGAGGTAAAATTACATTAAATTTTTATAATATCTTAAACATTGAATCTAAAATGCATGATATCTCCATCTTTTACGATATATTCTTTCCCTTCTATCGCTATTTTTCCATTTTCTCTGCATGCAGCTTCTGTTTTGAATTGCTGATAGTCTACAAGCTTGATTACTTCTGCTTTAATAAATCCACGTTCAAAATCAGTGTGGATTACCCCGGCAGCCTGAGGCGCCTTCCAACCTTTTTTGATGGTCCATGCTCTTACCTCCTGAGGTCCTGCTGTAAAATAGGTGATTAAATCCAGCAAGGAATAGGCGGCAGAAATCAGTTTATTAAGACCACTTTCTTCTAAACCGTACTCACTTAAAAATAATTCCTTTTCTTCAGGGTCCTCAAATTCAGCAATTTGAGACTCCAATGCTGCACATAAAACAATGACTTCAGCATTTTCTTCCTGAACTTTATTTCTAAGCTCTTCGACGTATTTGTTGCCAGTTTGAATGCTTCCTTCATCCACGTTGGCTACATATAGCACGGGCTTGATGGTTAAAAGTTGTAAGTCACGGATAATTTCCAGATCCTCCTTCTCGATTTCGATCGCTCTGGCATTCAAACCGGATTTCAATCCATCTCTGAATCTAACCAAAACTTCAAGCTCTTTTTTGGCTTTGGCATCCCCTGATTTGGCTACTTTTTCTATTCTAAGGATTTTTTTCTCTACTGATTCTAGGTCCTTCAATTGTAGCTCAGTATCGATTACTTCTTTATCGAAAATAGGGTCAACGCTACCTGCGACATGGACAATATTATCGTCCTCAAAGCATCTGATTACATGGATAATTGCATCGACTTCACGGATATTTGCCAGAAACTTATTTCCCAAACCTTCTCCTTTGGAAGCTCCTTTTACCAATCCGGCGATGTCAACAAACTCGATAACTGTTGGTAAAACCCGCTGAGGATTTACAAGTTGCTCCAAAGTTTTAAGTCTTTTGTCAGGAACAGTCACTACACCCACATTGGGTTCAATCGTACAAAAAGGAAAATTTGCCGCCTCAGCTTTCGCGCTGGAAAGGGAATTGAACAAAGTGGACTTTCCTACATTAGGGAGTCCTACTATGCCACATTGTAAAGCCATTAATTAGATGTTTTTATTTTAAATATTCTATAGGATTTATACCCCTTATAAAATTCCATCACAGAAACTCTAAAAATGGTATAAACCGGTATCGCAAAAATCATCCCCAGTACTCCGGCGATTTTTGCCCCGGCAAAGATAACAACAAAAATTTCAAGGGGATGAGCTTTTACTGATTTCGAAAAAATCATAGGCTGTAAAAGAATATTATCTATGATCTGAACGATGGAAAAAACCGAAAGAATCTTGATTAATAAATAGGTGAGTTCAGAATCCTCTGAAAAACTGCCGGTTGAAATCCCTACAATAATCCCAAAAGTAGCTCCCAATATAGGACCCGCATAAGGAATCAAATTGGCAATTGCTGCAAATAGAGCGATGGTAAGAGCATATTCTATTCTCATTATAGACAGCCCTAAGCTCGCGATCGTGAAGATGGCCAAGATCTGTAATAAAAGTCCCGATAGATAATTGGACAATAGCTTCTCAACTTTGGTGAAAGTTGCCACTGATAGTTCAAAATAGGGGTTGGGAATCAAATTGAGTAAATTCCTTCTTAATAAACCATTTTCCAGAAGCAGGAAAAAAGTGATGAATGCTACGGCAATCAATCCTATAAATAAGGAGCTGGCGGTACTGAAAACCTGACTGATAAAGGTGCCAAAATCAAAACCTGTAATTGCTCTTACAATAAATGATTTGAACTGTTCAAAAAGATAGCCTGGTTGGGATTCTATCAATTGATATTTCAGTAGGAAATTTTCAACTCGTGCAATTGGAATTTGAATTTGTTGGTAAATACCCTCTAAGTCCAAGTTGCTCAGAATAATTAATTGATTATTGATCAAAGGGAAAAAAAGCAATCCCAAAAGGATAAGAAGCAAAACGATCGCAGAATATGAAATGAGAATCGCTGTCCATCGTGGCACGTGTTGGCCACCAATGTGAAAATCATTCAATCGATTGGTTAGAGGTCGCAACAGAGCTGCTAAAATCAATGATAAAATTAGATAAGCAGTAATATTTGAAAAGTACCAACCGAAGAGAAGGAAGGCTCCAATGAACAAGAATAGATAAATAAAAAACCTCTGCATTTTGGATAAAGTAAAAGGAGGCTGTTTGGCCTCCTCTAATATACTATTTACTCAACGTGTTCTAAATTTTTGGAAATTTTCTATTCCCATTTTAATTCATCACGGTATTCGTTTTCTGAATCTTCATTTTCAAACTGAGTAAAATCCACTTCTGGCATCAATTCAGTTTTGATATGGTCTACAGACTCATTCAATGCTTCCACAAATTTGTGGAAATCCTCCTTATAAAGGAAAATTTTGTGCTTTTCATAAGTAAATGAATCACCATTTACTTTTCTTTTGCTTTCAGTGATGGTCAAATAATAATCATTTGCCCTAGTAGATTTGATGTCGAAAAAATAGGTGCGTTTACCTGCTTTCACTTTTTTAGAGAAAATTTCATCTCTGTCGTATCCTCTTCGATCTTCCACAATGCTTTAGTTTTAGTTGCTGGGGTAATTTATTTGAAAACTAAGATAGCATAAATCATTTTTAGATTTCAAGCTGAAAAAGGAATATTTTCAAGAAAAAGTTAAATTATGAGGATAAGTGGTTAAAAATCAGTTATGAAAAAAGACAGAGGATAATATAAGAGGGTTTGATTTGATGTTTATTAATCACTTTGAAAGGTATTTATCTAAAGAAATAAAATTAAAATAAATAGAAATATGCCTTCGGCGAAATGGATAAAGAAATGCAGTAGAAATAGATAGAAATACGCCTTCGGCGAAATATTTAAAAAGATACTTTTCAAGATATGATTAAGATACGCCTTCGGCGAGATATTTATCTAAAGAAAAACAGTAGAAATAGATAGAAATACGCCTTCGGCGAAATACTACAGAACTCTCGATATTTTGAAAGAATATTCCTTAAGATATTACCAAGAAAAGCATTTGGTAAGATAGACCTCAAGTCAAACTAATAGCAAAAGCTCCAAAGGAGCGACAATATTTTAGCCCCGAGTGCAACTCGGGGTAAAGATATGAGCAACAAATTCCCCAGCGCTGGCCCGAGATCAATGTTTGGAAACCGATTAAACTTGCCAGCAAGACATTCGAGAATCTCATTTTAATCCTCCAAAGGATTCATCAAATTAACTAGTTTGTATAGAAATGCCTTTAACATCTTTTGACCAACCCTTGGAGGGTTCTTAAGGATTACAAATCCTTCGATAGGAACTCGAGATTGCAAATCTCGAGTAGCTTAGAAATACGCCCTCAGCGAAATATTTATTCCCAACACAATTTTTGAGTTGCAATAGAGAAGATATTTTTCAAGATAGATTAAGATATGCCTTCGGCGAGATATGGAGTAATTGATTAATTGAGTAATTGATGCTCCAAGCTTTAGGCTAGCATTGATGTTTTTTGTTCAATTGTTCATGGTTCAAAGAACCTCAGGAGAGGTTTAGAATATTTGATCCATATTGAATTTCTCTTAATTAGATGGTAACTAAAGGCTTTTGAAATAATACTTCCAAAAGCTCCGAAGGAGCGGAGATTTCTTAGAAAATAAATTGAGTTTGGTTCCCCAGCGCTGGTCCGAGATCAATGTTTGGAAACCAATTAAACTTGCCAGCAAGACATTCGAGAATCTCATTTTAACCCTATAAGAGATTCATCGAATTAGGTAGTTGATAAAAAAATGCCTTTATCATCTTTTTGACCAACCCTTGGAGGGTTCTTAAGGATTACAAATCCTTCGATAGGAACTCGAGATTGCAAATCTAGAGTAGCTTAGGAATCTTGGGTTAAAGATATGGGTTTCAAATATTCCGCCTTGGTTTCCGATTTATTATTGCTTAATCCTAAAGGCTTCATCCTTCATTTTTTCATAAAATTCTAGAAACTCATCTGAGTCTAAGGGTTTTAAAAAGTGGGCATCGGCATTTAACCTTTTAATTTCTCTAACATCCTGATTGGCATTTGACGAAGTAAGAAATACAACTTTAAAGTTTGGGTCAGAAATCTCATTTCTAATAAACTGAAGGATTTCTATTCCAGTTTTTTGGGGTAGATTTATGTCCAATATGACCAAATCTGGGGAGTTTTTACTCAGGTTTTTTTTTGATAACTCTTTGAAATAACGCATACCAGACTCTCCATCGTTAAAGGTGGTCAGGTCGATATCAATTCCAAGCTCCTCAAATGTATCTTGAGTTAGCAGGATATCCCCTAAGTTATCTTCAATCATTACTACTTTCATGAGCTCTAGCCGGGATTTCGAAGAAAAAAGTTGAGCCGACTCCTATTGATGATTCAACCCAAATCTTTCCTCCCAATTTTTCAATTATTTTTTTAACAATAGCTAAACCCAATCCGGTGCCAGGTATTTCGTTTTTGGTATGGAGTCTAGAGAACAATGCAAAAATTTTATCTAAATATTCCTCTTTCATACCTAATCCATTATCACTTACTTTAAAAATATAAGCTTGATCTTTTTGTGTAATAGAGATATCAACTACTGGTTTTCTTGAAGGATCCGAGTATTTAAGTGCATTACTAATTAGGTTTTGAAATACCTGAAAAAGCATAGACTTATTCGAATAAATAGGGATAGAACTTGATATTAAAATTTCTGCTTTTTTATCCTTTATATCTCTATTAAGATTTATCATCAATGAATCGAAAATATCTCTGATGTCAAATAATTCTAAGGTAATTTCTTCTTGCTGAATTTTTGAAAATTCAAGTAGATTCAAAATGATTGCTCGCATTTGATTGGAACCTTCTACCGCAAAATCAATGTATTGCTTTGCTTTTGCATCTAAAGAGTTTTCATATTTCTTTTTTAACAGTCCCATGAAGCTTTTGACCATTCTCAAGGGCTCTTGTAAATCATGGGAGGCTACATAGGCAAATTGTTCTAGCTCTTTATTTGATTTTTCCAATTCCAAGGCTTTTTGTCTCAGGGTATCATTTAACCTCCTTAAAGATGCCTCATATTCCTTCTGAAAAGAAATATCTGTCATTGATCCTAAAGCTCTTATAGCCTTTCCTGCTTTATTTCTTATAATGGTACCCCGATTTATAACAAATGCATAGTCATTATTTTTCGCTTTAATTTTAAACTCATTTTTAAAAAAATTCTCATCTTTATTTTGAAAGCTTTTGCATAGTTCATTAAAAATATTTCGTCGATCTTCATCACAAACATATTTAGAGGCATCCTCTAATGATATGATATTACTTTTTTTGTTTAGGCCGACTAAGCGGTAGAAACTATCACTGATAAAAAATTTATCTTTTATTATATCGTAATCCCAAATTATATCTGTCGTTGCGTTAGAAATAATTATAAATCTTTCGTTTGACTGAATTATTTCTTCCTCTGCTAATTTTCTTTTAGTAACGTCAGTGAAAAATACTGAAAAACCAACTTCAGAAACATATATGTTTATATCAAACCATTTTTCAAAATCCGAAAAATATTCTTGTTTGTGAATGTGATTAGTCTTCCTTTTTTGAATTAGTCTAAAAAATCTAGCGAATTTCTTTCTGGTATCTACAGAAAATAGTGGCCATATACTTTTTCCAAGACAATTTTCTCTGCTTATTTTGATTAAATCCTCTGCTGACTTATTCCAATAGCTAACATGTCCATTCCAATCCAAAGCAAAAAATCCATCACCTATACTTTCTAATATTTTATTTTTTTCATTAAGAGCTTTTTGAATTTGAATCTCTCCAAGCTTTTGTGAAGTAATGTCTTGAATATAACCGAAGATTCTGACTGGCTGATTTTCAATAATTTCGGATTTCACTACAAAATGAATCCACTTTAAGACTTTATTTCTCGTAATCACAGAGAAATCTCTTTTATGCGATCCAGATTTCAAAAATGAAGTTTTTAGAATCTTCCTAAATTCAAACTCATTTTTTTTATCTGTAAACTCAAGAAAATCAGTAAAATATGAGGGTGATTTCCCTTCATATTGCAGATTTGATAGAAGGATGGTTGAAAACTTATAACCTGTAATCTGACCACCCTCAATTATTGCCTCCCAACTTCCAATCTTTGCTATTTTGGCAATATTCCGAGCCATTTCGGTTAGTTGAAATTGTTCAGTCGCATCAACGATCAATGTGTCCCATACAATAGAACCATCTTGTTTTTTTACAGGGTTTCCGAATCCTTCATGGTGAACGATTCTTCCTTCTTTATTTAAGAATCTCCACGAAGATTTAAACCTTTGGAGGTTTTTCGCAGAATCAAGAATATCTTTTTTAAGTTTTTTCGAATCACCTCCAGAAATAATTCCTTTCCATACTATGTATAGATTATTTTCAGATTCTTTGGGGCTTAAACCCCAAATTTCTTTACTTCCAGAGCTTACATGTTTAATAAAATAGGAACCATCTACATTTAAATAAAACTGAAAAATCACTCCTGGAACATTATTGGATACATCCCTTAAGCGGATTTCTGTTTTCTTTTTTTCATCAATATCTTGGATACTTCCGGTAATGGCAGAGCACTTTTCACCTTCATGTTCAATGGCACCAATTATCCTCACCCATTTTTCATTTCTTTGTCCATCTAAAATCAATTCCTCAAAATCAAATGCTAAGTTTGCTTTACTGGCTTCAAATATTTTTTGTTTGATTGATTGAAATACTTTTTCTCCAAGCACGGATTTTAACTTTTTTGAGGAAAATATATTTGGTCCTCGTAGTAGCAAAATCTCTTTTGATTGATTAGACAAATAAATTTTACGATTTGAAAAAGTGAATTTCCAACCGCCCATCTTGGAAATTTCACTTGCTCGTTCCAGCAACTTTTCCATTTTCTTAAATTCTGTAACGTCTCTACCGTATAGGAATGAGTAAGTTCCTCTACCAAATTGACCGGAGAGCGTACACGAAATCAGCTTTTGTTGCCCATCTCTACAACCAAACCTTATTATTACAGCCTTATCGTCAGGCTTAAACTCCTTAATACGGGAATGATCTTTCTCGTCTATTTGGTCCAAAATTGATTTATTAACTAGCTCATATTCTTTGAAATTTAAAAGTTTGCAAAAAGAAGGGTTGATTTTTACTAAGGAGAAATCGGAGGAAAGTACCGCCATAAGGTCAGGTGCTTGATAAAAAAAAGCATTTAATTCTTCTTCCTGTGACTTTCTTACTATTTCAGCTCCCAAATAATTTCCCAACTCCGATAAAAAAAGATTATCCCCATAAAAATCAATTTTAGAAAGATTAGAGCCAACTAAAATCACCCCTACAAAGTCCTTTTTATTTAGAATAGGAATAGCATAGGTAGATTTAATACCTGCAAATTTTGCAGCATTTATTCTCAAAAATTTTTTAGATAAGTCTTTCTCATCCAAATGCAAAAACGATTTATTCTGCCATACCTGACCAGGTAACCCTTGTCCTATAAATAACTCTTCAATTTTTTCAGGATAAGAATAGAATTTACCTGCTGCTATAGAATTTGTGGAATTTGAAACTAGGTTGATTTTTTGCTTCTCTAAATCAGTAAGCCAAATCTCGGCAAATTCAAAATCGCTCAATTCAATTAAATATTGAGTGACCTCATTTAATATCTCCTTAAGATTTTTTTTTCTATTTCTAAAAATCGTACTGATTTGTAATTGAACTTTTTTCTGTAGGTCAATAATTTTCTCAGAAGTCAAATCTCTAAGAACGCCAATTAGCCTTGTCGGATTTCCATTTGGATCTCTTAGCGCATAGACTACTTCGTCGACAAAAGCATATTCGCCGTTTTCCTTTTTAATTCTAAAGCTAAATCTCCATTGATTCTTATTTCTCTGGCTAAAAAAAGAAAATAGACTCTTTTTGTATGAATGGAGATCTTTATTGTGTATCAAACTTACAAAATCAGCTCTACTGAATTTTGATTGATTCTCTTTGAATCCAATTAGTCTAAAAAAGCTACTACCAAAATGAATTTTACTATTCGTTAAATCCCAATCATAGATTGCATCATTGGTCGCTTTATTTACGAACTCATACCTTTCATTTGCTATCTCCAAACTTTTTAAATATTCAAATTTGAGAAGAAGAATTGTAATTAGACGAGAAATTCTTTCGATCAGATAATGCTCAAGTTTATTAGGGTGTCGTTCCTCTTTTAAATAAATTGCCACAGTCGAGATAGGCTCTCCCTTGTTATTAAGGATAGGAATCGAAATACAAGATCTGATTTCCTCTATCTTAATTTGAGCATGATATTTTGACCATTTACTATCTGAAAGAATTGAGGAGCTTACTATTTTTTTCTTTAAATAGGCTGCGGTACCGCAACTTCCAGCATCAGGACCTATAAGAATTCCATTAAACAAATCAACCAGCGACTTTGGTAAGCTTGGTGAAACAAAGTTGTATAGTCTATTATTTTTAACCTTCATGATTGAAAAAATCAACGAAGGGAAAATTGCTTCCACTTGTTGTATAAAATTGCCAAAAATCTTTTCTAGGGATAAATTTCCCTGAACACTAGACTTGATTACTTTTTTTTCAATTGATTCAAGAACGCCCAATATGTAATCTTTTCCTAAAAACTCTACGGTTCCAAGAATTTGTTGAGGCTTATTGAATTTATCTCTCTTGAGAATTGCAAGACATTTGAGGTTAAAATGCTCATGATTGTCTTTTTTGATTTGAGTAAAAAATTTGACTTTTCTTCTTCTTGGATCTTTTAGCGCTTCTCCAAAAAGTGCATATATCTTTTCATATTCTTTTTCTGAAATTCGATTTAAAATTTCTAAAAAAACTTCATTGTTATCTTTTCCGGATGCGGAAATTCTCCTTTTGAAACCTTCAGATATAAAAAGAGTGTTTTTTCTGAGATCATAATCCCACAACTCTTGTCCTGAAGATTTAAGGATTGTTTGGAAATGCTCATTAGATTTAATTAGCTTGTTTTGGTAGCTTAATAATTGCGAATTTTTCGTTTTTAATTCAAAAACCCTTGATATCTGTTTACCCATCAATTTCAAACTTGAAATTTGAAATGGATCTAGCTTTTTCGGTGAATTATCAAAGACACAAAGAGTACCAACCGCTATTCCTGAATTTGTAAATAAAGGTACCCCAGCATAAAATCTTACATTAGTTTTCTTTGAAATATCTCTAATTTTTGAATATCGGGTTTCTTCCAAAGCATCCTCAACGATAAAAATAGACTCCCCACTCAATAGTGCATATTTACAAATTGAATCGTTAATGGAGCATTCAGTGTCCTCAAGTCCGAATGAAGATTTGAACTTTAATTGTTTCTTGTAAACCAGAGTAGTGAGAGAGTACTCAACTTCACATAATTCGGCTGAAAATTTGGTAATTTCGAAAAAATCGGGATCAGAAATATTCAGTAAATCATAATTAAAAACTTCAGAATCGATTTTATTATAGCTAAGCCTTTTCATTTCAAATTAGACATGTTTTAAACCGATTTTTTAACCGCTCATACACTAAATATAAAAATACACTGTGCTATTTCCAATTTTTAGGTATGCTTAAAATATATAATTGAAAGAAACTATATTACTTTTCTTAGTTTCCTAAAGTGATTTATCATAAAAAAGTATATTTTTTGTATTTCAAATACATAAATAATAGACTAAAAAAAGCTAAGCTCATTTTGACAGACTTAATCCAAAGGGAATTGTCAATGATTAGAAAAATATGTGACCATTGAGATTTTATATAAATGGAAGGCAGGAGTAGTAACGATCTAGTTCAGCTTAATTCGAAAAAGCAAGGACACTGCAAAATTTAATTAATTGGTAATTTGAATTGCTAACCAACAACTCAGCCCAACAGAATATTGATTCCTTCCTACAAAATTAAATAGTTAAAATAGTCCAAGAAAAATCAGCATTAAAACAAAAAAAGGCGTTGATACGCCTTTTTTATTCTCCATGCATCATTGCTTTTTTAGCAAGTAGCTCTTCTTCTGTTTCCCGATGATCTGGATCATCTACGCAGCAGTCCACTGGACATACTGCAGCACATTGTGGCTCTTCGTGAAAACCATTACACTCCGTACATTTTGCAGTGACGATGTAATAGAATTCATCAGAAACAGGCTCCTGCTTTTCATTCGCATCTACAACTGTTCCGTCTTCTAATGTTACTTCTTTAAGGCTTGTTCCGCCTCCCCAAGTCCATTCTACACCACCTTCGTAGATTGCTGTATTCGGACATTCTGGTTCGCATGCACCGCAATTGATGCATTCGTCTGTTATCATTATTGCCATAACTCACTCTATTTGTTCCAAAAGTAATAAGCTTAACACAGACCCACAATAAAAAGTTGTCATACTAACTAATTTAAAATAATTCTTATTTTGTTCTAAGGGTTTCTGGTAAATTTGCGGGCATGATGGAATTGGAAAAAAGAATCAAGGCTTTTGCTTCTCTCGGAACATTACTTTCAAACCTAGCACCAAATCAAAAAGAAGATTTATTCAGAAGATCAGAAAATCGAAACAACTGGTTTACTGCTGAAAGTTGCGAGCAGGCGCTGAATGGGTTGGCATTTATGCTACAAGAGTCCAAGTTACGAGAATGGGTTTCCAAGTACGAATTCCCTCAATATTCGTCTCCAAAAGACGTGGGAGTCCTGATGGCTGGTAATATCCCGGCGGTAGGTTTTCATGATGCCATGACGGGGCTTCTTTCTGGAAATAAACTCAGTGCAAAATTAAGTTCTGCAGATGAAGTCCTTATGAAGTGGCTTTTGCAGCAATTGATCCAACTCGAACCTGAATTCGAAAATCTGATTGAATTCAGTGATATGTTGAAGAACAAAGACGCCTACATCGCTACAGGTTCAGATAATTCCGCCAGATATTTCAACTACTATTTCGGAAAATATCCATCAGTTATTCGGCAAAACAGAACTTCGGTAGCCATCTTGGAAGGGGATGAAAATCGGGATGACTTAGTCAACTTAGGCAAAGATATTTTTAGCTATTATGGTTTGGGATGTAGAAATGTCTCGAAAATTTTCATCAGAAATGAAGAGCAATTGCAGCAATTATTGAAAGAACTTCAGATTTTCGCTGAAAAGGCAGAGCATCATAAATACTTGAATAATTACGATTACAACAAGTCCATTTACCTCGTTAATCAAGATTCGCATTTGGATAATGGTTTTTTGATCCTGAAGGAAAGCCAAGATCTCGTTTCTCCAATAGCTGTTCTCTATTATGAATTGTATTCATCCAAGGAAGCTTTAACTGGAAAAATAGATAGCCTCAGTTCTAAAATCCAGTGCGTGGTGGGGAATATTGATCATGGAATTGCAAGCGTCCCTTTTGGCCAAGCTCAAATGCCAGAACTTTGGGATTATGCAGATGGAGTGGATACCTTAGAGTTTTTAACAAACTTGGAAGATTAATTGCTGAGAGGAAGATAAAGGCAGAAGGTAGTTCCTTCTCCTAAAATAGAATCTACCTCAAGTTTACCATTGTTCTTTTTAACATATTCTCTCACCAAAACCAAACCAAGGCCAGTTCCGCTTTCATTATTCAGACCTCTGGTCGTAAATGAAATTCCCTCTCTGATTTTTTTCAGGTTTTCATTTGAAATACCTACTCCAGAATCTTTTATACAGACTTTGACCTCTTTGGATAGTCTTTTTGCGGTCAGTTTTATTTTGCCACCGGCTGAGGAGAATTTTACGGCATTGTTGATCAAATTTCTCTACACCAAATCAATCATATTACGGTCTGCTAAAATTTCTATGATCTCTTCACTTTCCAGTATGATTTCAATTCTTTTCTCCCGGGCTATTCTATCCAATAATTTTTGCTGCTGCGTAAGTAAAGTGACGATATTAAAATTTTGGATTTGAATATGTTCCCCTCTTAACTGACTGCTTGCCCAAGCCAATAAGTTTTCCAAAAGAATGGCTACTTGCTCCATATTTTTGGAAACTTCAGGAAGCATAGTGTAAAATTCTTCCTTACTGATAATATTACTTTGGGTCATATGGATTAACTCCTTAACACCGAAAATAGGACCTTTCAAATCATGGGAAATAATACTGAAAAATTTGTCTTTTAGCTCGTTCAGCTGAATCAAATCATTCGCCTGTTGCCTTAGCTGTTTATTTACTTTTAGTTGATCGGTCTGATCATCTAAAAGTATAATTACACCGTAAAACCCTGAGGTCTTATCTAGCATGGGGATTGATTTTACCCGTAAGTTTAACTCTTGTCCATCTTTTACTGTATTGATCAAAATTATTTTTTCTTCTACATTTCGGATGATGTTATAAATAGCTTCATTGTCGTAAAACAAAGAAGATGCAGCAACGCCAATTTTTATTTTGCCTGGATCGAGGTGAAACTGTTTAGTAGCCGGATTGAAATCGATTAATTTTTCATTGCCGTCAAAAACCAATACTCCCACAGTCAGGGACTCCATAATCCGATTTTGGGCTACTGGTTTCAAGCTGAAAAGTTGATACCTGATGATGGCAAACCCCAATATTATGTAGGTGAAAAGGAATGCAAATGGCGTCAGGTCTATTTCTGAAAATGGCTTGATTACCCCTGTTTGATAAAGAAGGTTGAAAATGACAGGAAAAAGACCTGAGGCAATCAGAAAAATACTTTGAGTTTGATAAAGGGGGTCAGCATTCTTAAATCTTCCCCACAAGATTAAAGTACCCAAAAGAAAAGCAATATACGAATAAAAGGTATGTACTAAATACCAAGGCCCAACTTCCAATTCCAACAAAGGAAAGGGGCCGGAATTAGAAATACCGACTGAGCTGTAGTGTAGATGATGGTGACCATTGGTCAATACCATCAAAAATGTGGTAACAGGTATTAAAAAAACCGGAATGAGAATTAGGGGTCTCAACCATTTTTTATACCCGGTATAAATCAAAGAAAATACTATCCAGGAGGCAGGGATGAACGATATGCCAATATATTCAAGATAAATTAGATTGATCATTTGATCCAAACTGTTGCTCGCCAGCTCTAATCCGTAGAAAAATCCCCAGATAGTCATTAAAAACATGGTCAGAGCCATCCACCTGGTTGAATCACTTAGTTTAAAAGCGATGTATATTGAAAGCCCACCTACCAGAAGACTGGAAATGATTAATGAGATTGAAAATGCGTTGTGGATAAATTCCATTTATTTTTGCATTCAGCGAATTGAAGTAGCAGTATTTTGAATTTTTGGGTGAGTACTCAAAAGATGCTACTTTAACGGTCTAACTAATAAACTCAAAATCTTTGAAATCAGAAAAAAATCAAGCCTCAATTATTTCACCTTTTAGCATTGTTTTGGCCTTAAGCCTTTTCTGCTTCCTGATAGCTGTTTTCAATTTGATAGGAGAGGGGCAATCAGCAGGGGATAGCATCTTGCAATCCCTGAATTTCTGGAAAGATGGCTTTTTCAGTTTATTGGATTTCACCATGCAGATGATGATGATTTTAGTTTTTGGCTATGCCATAGCTATTTTTAAACCTATCCATGCTTATTTGAGAAAGATTTCGAAGATCCCTTCCAGCCCTCTATATGCAATCTTGTTCACTGCCTCTATCACCATGGTAGCGGGACTTTTAAACTGGGGCTTTGGATTGATCATTGGAGCATTATTGGCAAGGTTTGTTTATTTGGCCATGGAAGATAAAGGGATTAAAATCAATCCAGCATTATTAGGAGCTTCCGGGTATTTGGGAATGGCAGTTTGGCATGGAGGACTTTCAGCTTCCGCACCTTTAAAAGTCGCTGAAGAAGGACATTTTTTAGCCAATCAAATTGGTACTGTTTCAGTATCAGAAACACTTTTTACCAGTTTCAATGTGACAATGACAGGCGGATTAATCTTGGTTTTCTTAGTGACCTTGATTTTTCTTTCCCGCAAAGATTATCCCTATCATAAACCCACTTATAGCCATCCACTTAGACCAATTTCTCAAGGTGAAATTGGGAATTTGGCTAGGTGGACAGGGCTGTTGATTCTTCTTGTTTTTGGCTTACAGTTTTTAAAATTGGATGCTTTAGGACTAGGTTTTCTGAATTTAAACTTGGTGAATTTTCTGCTTTTTGGAATTACACTATTCTTGTATAAAAATCTTCAAAGTTTTACTGAAGCAACTACGGAAGGAATCAAGAGTTCGGTAGATATTTTCATTCAGTTTCCATTCTATGCGGGGATTTTGGGTTTGGTGACATATTCTGGATTATTGGAATCTGTTTCGCTTTTCTTTCTGGAAACCACCAGCCAGTCCTTTTTTCCAGTATTGACTTTATTCTCTGCTGCGATTGTGAATTTATTGGTGCCATCTGGAGGAGGTCAGTGGGCAGTACAGGGACCTGTAATCATGGAGGTTGGTAAGTCCATGGGATTAGATTCCGGAAAATTAATCATGGTATTTTCTTACGGAGATCAAATCAGTAATCTTTTGCAACCATTTTGGGCCTTACCGCTTTTGGCGATTACCGGTTTAAATGCCAGAGATTTACTCAGGTATACCTCTTGGCTGTTTTTGATGGGAACGCTCTTTTTGGCCTTTTCTGTCTACTTTTTCTTCTAAAGAAGCTACTCTAGTCTAAAATGGTTTTAAATAAGGATGAACCCCTGTTTTGAGGTTTTGTCTGGTTATCTTTTTCAGCTTGAAGTTCCTATATTTGCACCGAAAATTTTGAACCTTTTACACACCTAAATCCAATACAATGGCTTTTGATATTGAAATGATCAAGGAAGTGTATGCCCGCTATCCTGAAAGAATAGCTGCTGCCCGTAAGGCAGTTGGTAGGCCACTTACCCTGACAGAGAAGATTTTGTATTCACACTTAAGTGAGGGTACCCCTTCACAGGCATACGAAAGAGGAAAATCCTACGTGGATTTTAAGCCGGATCGTGTTGCCATGCAAGATGCTACCGCTCAGATGGCACTTTTGCAATTCATGCAAGCCGGAAGAGATCAGGTGGCTGTTCCTTCAACTGTTCACTGTGATCACTTGATCCAGGCAGAAGTTGGTGCGGAAAAAGATTTGAATAAAGCAAAAGATAAAAACCGAGAGGTTTACGACTTTTTAGCTTCAGTTTCTAATAAGTACGGAATTGGATTCTGGAAACCGGGAGCTGGAATTATTCACCAAGTAGTATTGGAGAATTATGCTTTTCCTGGTGGAATGATGATTGGAACAGATTCTCATACTCCAAATGCGGGTGGTTTGGGAATGGTTGCCATCGGTGTAGGTGGAGCGGATGCTTGTGATGTAATGGCAGGCTTGCCTTGGGAACTAAAGTTTCCAAAGCTGATCGGTGTGAAGTTAACTGGAAAAATGTCTGGATGGACTTCAGCCAAAGATGTTATTTTGAAAGTTGCAGGTATTCTAACTGTAAAAGGTGGAACCGGAGCAATTGTAGAATATTTCGGTGAAGGTGCTAGATCTCTTTCTGCTACAGGTAAAGGAACCATCTGTAACATGGGAGCTGAGATTGGTGCTACCACTTCTATTTTCGGTTATGATGAGAAGTCTGCCGCTTACCTTCAGGGAACTGGCAGAGCTGATATCGCTGAGTTGGCTAATGGCATTGCAGCTCACTTAACAGGAGATGACGAGGTATATGCAAATCCTGAGCAGTACTTCGATCAGGTGATTGAAATCAACCTTTCTGAATTGGAGCCACATGTGAATGGACCATTCACTCCGGACTTGGCTTGGCCTATTTCCAAATTTGCAGCTGCAGTTAAGGAAAACGGTTGGCCAGCAAAATTGGAGGTTGGCTTGATCGGTTCTTGTACCAACTCTTCTTATGAAGATATTTCCCGTGCTGCTTCATTGGCACAGCAAGCTGTGGACAAGAAGTTGGTTGCCAAATCTGAATACACAATCACACCAGGCTCTGAGCAGGTAAGATACACCGTTGACAGAGATGGTTTCTTGGATACATTTGGAAAAATGGGAGGAGTAGTTTTGGCCAATGCTTGTGGTCCGTGCATCGGACAGTGGGCAAGACATGGTGCTGAAAAGCAGGAGAAAAACTCCATTATCACTTCTTTCAACAGAAACTTTGCGAAGCGAGCTGACGGAAATCCAAATACTCACGCATTTGTGGCTTCTCCTGAAATCGTAACAGCCTTGGCAATTGCCGGTGATTTGACTTTCAATCCACTGACTGACACTTTGGTTAATGAGGA
This sequence comes from Algoriphagus sp. NBT04N3, assembly GCF_019443765.1. Taxonomy (NCBI): domain Bacteria; kingdom Pseudomonadati; phylum Bacteroidota; class Cytophagia; order Cytophagales; family Cyclobacteriaceae; genus Algoriphagus; species Algoriphagus sp. NBT04N3. Next base: position 2,071,054 of record NZ_CP048415.1, on the reverse strand, counting down.
AGGAAAATCAGTGAAACTGGATGAGCCTAAAGGATTGGAATTGCCAACCAAAGGCTTTGCAGTAGAAGATGCAGGCTACCAAGCTCCTGCAGAAGATGGATCCAAAGTAGATGTAATTGTTTCTCCAACTTCAGAAAGATTGCAACTTTTGGAATCTTTCCCAGCTTGGGAAGGTACTGACCTGAAAGGCTTGAAGCTTTTGATCAAGGCAAAAGGAAAATGTACTACTGACCATATTTCCATGGCAGGTCCTTGGTTGAGATTCAGAGGCCACTTGGACAATATCTCCAATAACATGTTGATTGGTGCAGTAAATGCTTTCAATGATTCTACCAACAAGGTAAAAAATCAATTGACTGGAGAATATGGAGAAGTTCCTGCAACTCAAAGACATTATAAGCAGCATGGAATCGGAACTGTCGTAGTAGGAGACGAAAACTACGGTGAAGGTTCGTCCAGAGAGCATGCTGCAATGGAGCCAAGATTCTTGGGAGTGAGAGCTATTTTGGTAAAATCCTTTGCCAGAATCCACGAAACCAACTTGAAAAAGCAAGGCATGCTGGCATTGACTTTTGCGAATGCTGCCGATTATGATAAAGTATTGGAGGATGATTCTATTGATATTCTTGGATTGGAATCATTCGCTCCAGGAAAGTCTCTTCAGGTTGTTTTAAACCATGCTGATGGTTCTTCTGACACAATTGAAGTAAATCATACCTATAATGAAGGACAGATTGAATGGTTCAAAGCAGGATCTGCATTGAACTTAATCAAAGCAGGTTTATAATTTTACTTCAATCCTAATGATAGAAACCGTGGTTTATAAGACCACGGTTTTTTTTATTTTTGGACATGCAATATATGAGAAAGCTAATTTTAGTCTTAGTTTGTTTGATTCCTGTTCTATGTTTTTCGCAGGAAAAAATAGAAAGGGAAAAAAGAGTTGACGAAAAAGCAGTTCCTAAAGCTGCAATCGAATGGCTATATGATGCATTCGAAGAAATAAAAAAGCCTAAATGGTATCAGGAATTTTTTGAGTCAGGATATTCCTTTGAAGCCAAATTCTTTAAGGATGGCAGGTATTTCAGTGTGGAATTTGATTCTTTGGGAATCATTCAGGATGTGGAAATTGAAATACCTTTGGACGAAATTCAGCCAGAGGTTCAAAAAAATCTTACTGCTTATTGGGAGGAAACTTATAGTGATTTCAAATTGATAAAAATCCAAAGGCAGTATTCAGGTGAGCCAGATGATTTGGAGGATTTTTTTGATGAGAATGAAGTGGAGAATATTCTGGAGCAATATGAGATAGAATATATAGGTAAGGAAAAAGATGGTGATGAAGAAATATGGGAAGCCACCTTTGACGCTCAGGGGAAATTTATATCCAAGCGGGTCGTAATAGTGAGAATAATGGATAACCTGATTTTTTGATGAAAGTGGAAAGACCTGAAACGAATTCTAAATCCTCCTTATCAAGAATTGAAAAAAAATTGACTTTTCTTTTGCAATTTTCTGAAAGGGAGAGAGCAAGAGGAAGTTTGGGTTTGAATTCAAGTCTCAAAAAGTATATTCTCGTTTTATTCTTGTTTTTTTCGTTTTTAGGAAAACTATTTGCTCAGGAGCAAGTTTTTTTCTTTGGATTCTTTCCGGAGGCTGCGGTTACCAAAAGTCTTTCGAATGGGAAGAAGGTCAATTTTAAGATTGAGAATCAGGAAACCTTTTTTAGAAACACAGCTAGAGAAGGGGAGCAATGGGATGTAAGACATTACCGTACTGATTTGATGGGTTTTTATAGTTGGCAAGCAAGTCCTGTGATCAATTTGGCTATCGGTGCTTTTCATAGAATTCAGGACGGTGCAAATGCCAATAGGATTATTCAGCAGATGGCTTTTCTCCAGCGTTTAAGATCTTTGAGAATAGCTCACAGAATTCGGACGGATCAAACTACTACACGAGGAGAGTCTTTAGAGTGGAGGTTGAGATATAGAGTGGCATTGGATATTCCTTTGGATGGAAAAACCCTAGATCCGGGCGAAAATTATCTGGTACTCTCCAATGAACCGATTTTCAGTTTGCAGGATGGGGAGTTTGAATTGGAAAATAGACTAGTGTTTACCTTAGGAAAATTGATCAATGAAGAGCAAAAACTTGAATATAGTATCGATTATAGAACAGATGGATTTTTCCAAGAAGGCTTTAGAACCCGCTTATGGGCAAAAATTGGCTATTTCTATAATTTTTAAAACATTTTTTTGGGTTTGAAAAGTAAAAAACTTGCTATGAAATACAAATTGCTGTATGTTTACCCTATGAATATGAATTGGATGATTCTAGGAATAAAAAAGTAGGACTTCAATTCATTCAAAAACCTAATCAAATGCAAGAAAGGGGTATCAACAGTACTTTTAAAAAGATCATTTACGAGTCTTCGGAAATGGTGTTTTTGGCTGATGATACCTATCCGTACAATATCTTTTATGCCAATGAATCCTTTGAGGAATTTATTGGAGAAAGTCTCAAAGAAAGAAATCTTGTAGGCTTAGGGTTAGATATTAATGCATACATTTTTAAAGAGGAACTGATTCTTACCCATGGTGATAAGGATTATTCTTTTCGTCTGGAGCTTCCCCAGGAAAGTTCTTCTAATTACTTTTTGTTTTATAAAGGAAAGGAAGTTAAAACTCATGGGCTTCCGGGTAAGCGTGAGATTCAGCAGTTTTTTAAAAATGGCCTAGACCTAATTGCTATCGGTCAGCATGATTTCCTGACTTATCTGAATGCCGCGGTAAAGCCAATTCTGGGATATGAGCCAGCGGAATTGATGAATACCAGTCTTTGTCCCTATCTGCATGAAGAGGATTTAGAAAAAATCAGATCATTTTGGAAGAGTAAGCGAAAGCAGGATGAACTTGGTTTCTTTGAATCACGGGTAAAATGTAAAGATGGTTCATATAAGTATTTAGAGTTTTCAGTCCAGTTTACGGCTGAATATTTTTATTTAATAGGGAGGGATAAAACTGAGTTTTACAGTGAATCTGTAAAAACAAAAAGACTCAATCAGCTTAGAAAAAAAGGTTCGGAATTAGCTAGAGTAGCTACATGGTCTTTTGATCCCGAGAGCTCTTCATTTGAATACGATGCGGTTGCCAACCTAATTTTTGAAAAGCAGGAGGATCTAAAAGTCAATTTTGAAAATTCCTTTTCAGAGAAACTGACCGATAAAAGGAGCGAGAAAAAGTTGGAATTTGAATTACTTGAATCTGAATTGGGGGTTGTGGCGGAATACCACGATGCCATTCAGGGAACAGGTTTTTGGTTGGGCGTATTATCTGATCTTTCTGAAAAGAAAAATATTGAGAGATCAGGAGAACTGCTCAAAAATATTCTTTTAAGCTCCCCAGACCCGATGCTTGTAGCTCGACCGGGTGGGGAAATCTACCTCTGCAATGAAGAGGCGAAAAAACTTTTGGGAGTAGAAGAGAACAGGGAATTTGAGCATTTGAGTGATCTCAATGTACTTTTTGAAGAGAGTGATGAGTGGAAAGACTGGATTGATATACCAGCAAACGAGGAAGGGTCCAGACGATTTTCCACATTACTGATCAGTAATCTGGGCAAGCAACTCACTTTAGAGGTAGCAGCTAAGTCTTTGCAAGAGAAAGAGGAAAGCTTTGTGGTGCTTTCTTTTAGAAATATTTCTGAGAAGGTGACTCTGGAGAAGACTCTTGAGGAAAGCAGTGATTTCTTGATGAATTTGACTGAGCAAGTTCCAGGAGGCCTTTACCAATTAGTTTTGGATCAAAACGGAAAAATGAGCTTCTCATTCCTTTCCAGAGGTATTGCCTCAGTTTTGGGACTTACTCAGACTGAAATTGAAAAGTTTGAGGATATTTCAGGAGCTATTTCCAGAGTGCATCCAAATGATTTACCACAAGTGATCATGACTTCGGTGGCCTCTGCCAGAAAAGGAGAGCCTTGGCAATGTCAGTTTAGAGTGAAAGACAATTCCGATTCTGAAGGATATCGATGGGTATTAGGTGCTGCGAGACCACAAGCACTGGAAAATGGAGATATGGTTTGGTATGGATATTTGACAGATATCAGCCAACAAAAAGAATTTGAATCCAAACTCGACGAGGCAAGAAGAACAGCGGAAAAAGCCAGTCAAATCAAGTCTGACTTCCTTTCTATGATTAGCCATGAGTTGAGAACTCCATTGAATGCGATTTCAGGATCTGTTTATTCCTTATTGCAGGAAAATCCAAATACCTCCCAAAAGAGTGCTTTAAACACGATAAATTTTGCTGTAGAGAATCTGATCATTATGATCAATGATTTGCTTGATTTCCAAAAAATCGAAGCAGGCAAACTGACTATTGAGAAAGCACCGTTCAATTTGAGAAATTTGGTAGAGCAAGTGATGAAAGGGCTATCTTTCCACGCAAGAGATAGTAAAAATGATTTGCAGCTCCACCTCAGTGAAGGTTTGGATATGAGGGTAAATGGTGATAAAACCAGACTCTCTCAAATCATGAATAACTTGATAACCAATGCTCTCAAGTTTACTCATGAAGGAAATGTGGATGTTAGCATTAAACTTCTGGATTTAAAGAATGGCAGAGCCAAAGTATATTTTGAAGTAAAAGATACGGGAATTGGAATCGCACCTGAAAATCAGACGAAGATTTTCAACGATTTCGATCAGGTAAAGCCAACTTTCAGTACCAAATACGGAGGAACCGGGCTTGGACTATCTATTACCAGGAAATTATTAAACCTGATGGGAAGTACCATTGCTTTGGAATCTGAAGTTGGTAAGGGCTCCCGCTTTTTCTTCGAATTAGAGCTTGAAGTTTCGGATCAGGAAGTTCAGGTGGAGAAGCCTGTTATAGGTTCAACTCAGGACTTTTCAAAGCTTCATTTGTTGATGGCAGAGGATAATGATGTCAATGCCTTGGTATTAGGGAAAATTATCAAAAAGTGGGGATATACTTTTGACAGAGTAGGAGATGGAGCCCAGGCAGTTGAGATTTTAAAAGATCATCAATACGATTGTATTTTGATGGATATCCAAATGCCAGTTATGGATGGCTTTGAAGCCACTCAAGAGATTAAGAAAAATATTGATACTCCGGTAATAGCTTTAACAGCTGCAGCCAAACTGGAAATCATGGAGAAAATAGAGGAATGTGGCTTTGATGGGTTTGTAGCAAAGCCAATTGACGCAGCTGAACTCCTCAAGAAAATCAAGGAAGTAATTTCTGAGAAAAATTAAAGTTCTAGCGCTTTTTGATAGTATTCTTCCAGTAAATCCATCTCAGGATAATCTTCATACAATTCTTTCAAATACGACATAGCAGATATTTTATCTCCTGTCATCACATAATAAATCCCCTTATTTCTCAAAGCAAAAGGATTATTAGAATTCATCTGAAGACTTTGATTAATAAGATCTAAAGCTTCCTCTTCCTTTCCCAGGAATAGAAGGTATAATCCTTTATTATTGTAATAATAGGCTTCTCTATTGTTAAGGCTTATCGCTTTTTCTACAGTATTTAAGGCCAGCTGATAATTTCCTTCATCAAAGGAAATCATAGACCTAAGATTATGAAGATTAGGTTCATTTGGATTTATCTGCTCCGCTTTATCCAATAATTCTGAAGCTTTAGCATATTCATCTTGATAATAATAAATCGTAGCTTGATTGACTAATAGATCTGAATTTTCAGGATTAAGTTCCAAGGCTTGTTGAAAAGAAATGAGAGCAAGTTCATAATCCTCCAGTTTTTCTGCTACCAAGCCACTTAAAAAGAAGCCTTGCCAATTATCCGAGTTGTTTGTGGTCATCCATTCGGCATCGGTACGGGCTTTATAAAATTCTCCATTATCCAAATAACTCAGCCCTCTTTGGAAGTAAGCGTCCACATAATTGTTTTTGTATCTGATGGCTTGGGAAAAATCTGCAATAGCCTCTTCCAGCTGGTTTAATTGTAAATGAGCCACTGCCTTGTTGAACCAGGCATCTGCATAAGTGGAATCAATATCCAATGCTTCCTGGTAAAATCCTAAAGCTGATTTAGGATCATTTTCTTCCAATTTTTCATTCCCTTTCAAAAGGAAGCGACCTTTTCTGTCTTCATCAGAATCACAACCAATTAAAAAAAGGATCAAAATTAGGGTTAGTATGTTATTCTGAACTTTCATTTTCAGCTTCAGGCTTTTCATTTTCTTCTGTCTTTTCTTTTTCCTCACCCATGAGGTAAGCAAATGGCTTGGTCGTTTCGCTCAAATCAAATATTTCACGTAAGATCGCCATTGCAGGAATTACCAATATCATACCAGCAACTCCCCAAATTGTTCCGCCAATTAATAATCCCAAAAAAGTGATGAATGCATTGAGGTTAACGTTGCCTCCTACAATTTTTGGAGTTAGAAAGTTGCCCTCCAGCATTTGAATAATTTGGTAACAAACAATAACAGCAACCGGATAAAACAGACTGTCCTTAGTCAAAAAGGAATAAATGACAGGAAGGAGAACTCCGAAAAAAGGGCCTACATAGGGTATGATATTCAATAATGCTCCTAAGACTCCGAAGAAAATTGCATGTTTGATTCCCAGTGCTGAGTATGCCGAAATATTCAAAATAGCCAAGATGATCATAACTTTTCCTACTCCCACGATGTAGTGTAGAATCACCTTTCTCAAACTGGTGATTCGCATTTTCACCAAGTTGGGATCCCTATCTCTATAGATCATGATCATCATTTGAGTCAAATGATGCCTATACAGCAGAAAAAAGAACATGAAAACTGGTATAAGAACCAATCCCGAAAGAGATCCCACAGTTTTCATGGCGAAATCTGAAATGCTAGAGCTATTTTCTTTAAGTAATCCTTTGAGATAATCAGTATTGGCTTTATTTCTTACCTCATAATCCATTTGAAAAGTGGATTGGGTCCACTCGTCTATTCGCTGGGCATAGGTATTTATTTTACTCGTGACATCATCGAAGTCACTGGTAAATGAGGCCACATTCCCAACAATAAATGATAAAAGACCTCCCACAATTAAGGTCATGCATAATAGAGAGATGACCGAAGATAGAATTTTCGGTACTTTCTTACTCTCCATCCAATTGCTGAAAGGAGTAAAAAGGATTGCGAAGAACCCACCTAGAAAAAGAGGGATCAAAAGGCTTTTTCCGACAATCAAAAAGAAGGTCAATACGATGATGAAGACCATCACGGATAAAGCACTCAGATAAGTCGGAATTTCAAGCTTCTTGATGCTCATTTAAATCGTATTTCTCTGTTTAATAAAATTAAGAACTACTGCTTTTTCACTAACCCAGCTCTCCGCATCAAAGCATCCGGCTGTGGGTCTCTTCCTCTGAATCTTTTGTATAAAATTGAAGGATGCTCGGTTCCTCCAGCTGCTAAAATATTCTTTTGGAATGATTTGGCCGTTTCCTCATCAAAAACTCCTTTTTCCTGAAATAGCTCAAATGCATCGGCATCCAATACTTCGGCCCATTTATAACTGTAATAGCCAGATGAATAGCCTCCCTGGAATATGTGTGAAAATGCAGTGCTCATCAAAGTATTCGGAACAGATGGAAGCAATTCTGTTTTTTTCATTACCTCTTTCTCAAAATCAAAAATATCCTCAATCTGAGAAGGATCCTGGCTATGATAGGCCATGTCCAAAAGCCCAAAACTGATCTGTCTTACCGTTTGATAGCCTTGTAAGTAGTTTGAAGCTTTTTTGATTCTTTCGATCAAATCTTCAGGGATTTTTTCTCCGGTTTCATAATGCTTGGCAAGCAAATCCAAACACTCTTTTTCATAGCACCAGTTTTCGAAAATCTGAGATGGAAGCTCAACAAAATCCCAAAACACACTAGTTCCCGATAAGGACTCATACTTACTATTTGCAAGCATTCCATGCAAAGCATGTCCAAATTCATGGAAAAGGGTAGTGACCTCATTGAAAGTTAAAAGGCTTGGCTTACTCTTAGTAGGTTTGGTGAAATTGCAGACTATGGACACATGAGGTCTTTGGTCTTTCCCTTCTAACTTGAATTGCCCCTTGTAGCTGGTCATCCATGCCCCGTTTCTCTTTCCAGGTCTTGGGAAGAAATCCGCATAAAAAACGGAAATATGATTGCCTTGAAGATCCTGGACCTCGTAGGCTGTGACGTCTTTATGGTAAACTGGAATTTCTTGATTGGCTTTGAATTTAAGACCGTATAGTTTTCCGGCAGTTTGAAAAACTCCATCAATGACATTTTCCAACTGGAAATATGGGCGAAGGAGCTCATCGTCCAATTCATATTTTTCCTTTTTCAAAAGTTCGGAATAATAGGCGAAGTCCCATTTTTCCAATCTTTCCAAACCATCCAGATCATTTGCAAACTTGCTGAGCTCCTCTAGTTCCTCTTCAGCTTTTGGCTTTGCCTGAACCAGTAAGTTCTCCAAAAAATCCATCACTGCCTTTGGACTTTTGGCCATCCGCTCTTCCAATACAAAATGAGAATGAGAGGAATAACCCAGCAAACGAGCTCTTTGATGACGGAGATTTAGGATTTTTTTGATCGTTTCCTGATTGTCAAGTTCATCACCCTTGGAAGACTTGGTATTATATGCGATGAAAAGTTTTTTTCTCAACTCCCTGTTTTTCAGATAGGTCATGGCAGGGATGTAGGAAGGGTAGTCCAATGTAAAAGCCCATTGTCCAGCTTTCCCTTTTTCTTCAGCTGTCTGCGCTGCAGCCTCTTTGATACTTTCAGGAAGTCCCTCTACTTCAGATTCTTTATCTACAAAGTGAACAAACTTGTTGGTTTCTGCCAATACATTTTCTCCAAACTGCAATGATAATTGGGCCAATTCCTGGTCAATTTTTCTCAGTTTATCTGCATCTTCTTCAGATAGATTGGCACCGTTTCGTACAAATGCCTTATATGTTTTTTCCAGTAAAGTTTTTTGTTCAGGGCTAAGTTTGAGTTCATCCTGTTGCTTGAAAATTTGCTGAACTCTCAGAAATAAATCCTTGTCTAAAAGAATATCATTGCTGTGCTGAGTTAGGAGAGGGGATATTTCTCTTGCCAATTTTTGGATTTCATCCGAGGTCTCAGCTGAGTTGAGATTAAAGAAAATTCCCGAAATAATTCCCAATTTTTTGCCCGCTAGGTCGAGTGCCTCGATAGTATTTTCAAAAGTTGGCAAGGCTTGGGACTTAATGGACTCTATTTCTTCTTTAGCCAGACGGATTCCTTCCTGGATCGCCGGCATAAAGTGTTCAGTTTTAATTTTATCAAAGGGTGCTGTATCAAATGGAGTATTGAACTCTCTCAAAAGTGGGTTACTCATTTTTTCAGATTTTTATTCGGGTAAATAACAGTCTCCTGATTCTTTGGTTCCTCTAAACTCAGGTTTTTAAAAGCAAACTCTAAGTTACTTAATTGTGCCGGATCGATAAACGAAAGAAGAAAAAATGAAAAAGAAAAGGGGCTGTCTCATATTCGTATTAATGTCAGTCTGATCAGAGTCGAAGGCCGTTTCTACTATAAAGGCCAACCTTTCGACTTCACTCAATGTGACAAAATCACTTTCGAGACAGCCCCAAGGGAAGATTTAATAATCCATATCACAGCTCATGATATCTGAGCCGATTGGTGCTCCGTCTGGAACTTTAAGGCTCTCCTGAACTGTGAGTTCTTCAGGCAATTCTAGAAATGCTGAAATTTTATCTTCCAGATATTTAGAGTGAGCTGCCAATAATGCACTGCCGCTTCTAGCAGTAAGCTTAGCATTCCCACTGGAAAGCATGCCCAATTTTGATCTCACTAATGCTCTTACTGTGTTGGAAACTTCTTTGTTTTTAGCCAAGGAGATAAGCTGATCTACCAATTTGGATTCTGTCATCAGTTTGATTTCGCCTTTCAAACCTTCCGGTAAATTTGCTGTAAATACCTGACCTGAGATTTGATCTAAAACTTGCGAAAATCCAGGAAGGCTACTGCTTTGTAAGCCCTGTAGGTAAATGCGGTTAGCTCTGCCGGATTCGAAAAGGAAGCTGAAAGTTAAATCTACAACGCTTTCAGCTGGAGCTATCGGATCGAAAACAGGTCCAGTTCTTGAAACAAATGTTTCTCTGGTTTTCCCATATCCATAAGGTCTTGGAGGAATTAGAGAAAGGATGTCACTTGGGATTTCCAACTGATCCGGGGAAATGGTATAGAGCAATGCATTTAATGCTTCCATTTGAGCATCTTTTGTAATCCACTGATGTCTTTTTTGATTATCACCTTTGACTTTGTATGTGTAATCCAAACCTCCAATCAACTTGCTGGTGGCTTCAACTTGATACCTGTGCATGAGATAAAGCGGTACCAAAACTTCTTCAAGTAAAGCTTCCGGCGTACCATCAGGAATGGCATTTAAACCAAAGGTTTTTAATTTGTTGGACCGGATGCTTAGCATTCGCATCAACTCTTTGGGAGCAGACTCGCCATTATCCCATAAATGCGACCGTGGATGGGCTCCACTTGGGTCCCTAGAATCAGAGTCAGTAATAAATTCGTACCCCTCAGCATAAGTTTTTTCCAAGGTGTTATTCAAAAATGTCTCTTCAGTCTGACCTTGAGAAGGATATCCATAGCCATAGGTTATTGCCCACATGTCCCAAGCTCCGATTTTATCATCGTAAGCATTGCTTAGATCCAATTCACCCTGAGCGTTTTGAGTAATTAAAGGATAGGGGTAATCCATTACTGAAACCCTACCTACTGCGGAGGTCGCGTAGCTATGAGCCAAACCAATAGTATGTCCAATTTCATGGGCAGATAATTGTCTTAATCTTGCAAGTGCCATTTCCAGCATTTTTGGATCGACAGGTTTTCCATCTTCAAAGGGCTGAAGTAAACCTTGAGCAATCAAATAATCCTGTCTTACACGAAGTGAACCCAAAGAAACATGACCTTTGATGATTTCGCCTGTTCTAGGATCTCTGACGCTACTACCATATGACCAGCCACGCGTTGATCTATGCACCCACTGAATCACATTGTACCTTACATCCATCAAGTCCATTCCTTCAGGCGCCAATTCAACTCTAAAGGCATTTTTGAATCCAGCTGCTTCGAAGGCCTGATTCCACCAATTTCCACCTTCGATCAAGGCAGATGCCACAGGCTCAGGTGTACCACGATCCAAATAATACACAATCGGTTCAACTGCCTCTGAAACCGCTGCTGTCGGGTCTTTCTTTTCTAATCTATGTCTGGATATAAAACGCTTAACGATAGGCTCTGAAATTGGAGTCGTGAAATCCATGTAGCTGATGGAAAAGAATCCGGCTCTCGGATCAAATTCTCTTGGCTCGTATTGATCATCAGGCAACTCAATGAATGAGTGTCTTTGTCTAACGGTAACTGCATCTGGACTAGGAGTAACTGATCTGATCAAGGCTCCAGTAGCATTTCCAGTAAGGGTTATGATGGCTTCAACTTCCGTGTTTTTCGGGAAGTTTTTGGTCATAGGAAAGTACAATGCAGATCGGGAGGCGTCGGCTTTAAAACTCCCTTGTCTTCTTTGGTTGAGCCTGTCTGCCACTCCATGGGTATCCTGCATGTAAAAGGAGGTAGCATCTACAATTAGCTTATCTCCATTTTTTTGGCTGATTTCAAATCCCCATAAAACGGATTCAGCAAATGCATCCTGAATGGATTTGACCTCATAAGGATTATCAGAATAAGCGCGGTAATCATAGTTTTTATGAACCAAGAGAACCTTATTTCCTGATCTTCTGAACTCCACTATTCTGGTGTCTCCCAACTGACCGCGATCCAATCCCAGGTCGTTTGATCCTACACCGGCTGTAAGAGAACTTACATAAAGAAATTCATGATCAGGTTTGTCTATTTCCAGGTAAATTTTCCCTTTTTCTTCATCTAGATAAAAGGTAACAAAACCGTCTTTTTTGGAAAGTTTTTCCAAATCCAGATTTTGTGCCTGAATTTGAAAAACGAGGAGTAATAGAATTAGGGTGGTGGTCAGTAATCTTTTCACGTGATTAGAGTTTATTTTTTCTTTGAATTATCTGCAGTGGTAACCGATTCAATAGTTGATTCCAATTGTTAAATACTCCCAATTGATGTGGCTAGAACAGATTCAAACTTAGCCCTCAAATTATCAAAAAAGCATGGCTTCTTTCAGCCATTGATGGAAAATTACCTGTGAAATAAATACCGGATCAAAAAACTACTTTCGGTAAGTGTAGATCCTTCAATAGTTTGGAGTCCAGAGCCTATTCTTTCTCGGTCAGTATAGCTTGTTCGTGCTATTCTTAAATACAGTCTAATTTGGGAGTTTACTGTATACTCGCTTACTAAATAACTTCGCTGTCCCTGTCCGAAAAAGGCTGGAATTGAAAATGTCCAAAGCACATTATTTTCAAATGCAAACAACCTGCTATCATAATCATCAGTGTCAAAAAGCGAATAGCGGGCAGTAAATTTCCATCTGTTTTTATCCCATTTCAAATCCTGAAGAATAAGAAAGCCCTTGCTCTTGAGACCATCCATCTGTACTTGTGACCAAAGAATGCGAGAACGAATAAATACCTCCTTACTTATTTGATACTCAAGGCTCAAGATGCCATTCGATCTTTTGATAGGCAGTACAAGATAAGGGAGATTAGGCTCTCCGGAGTCAGATGCATTTCTATCTTTTTGTTCCTCCCGGAATTGAATAAATGCCGTAAGTGTCCGAGTGGGTCTATAAGTAATTCTTGCAAGCCACTCATGACCTGCTGAAGGCGCGTACACTCTGTATTTCAGCCAAGGAAATTTGAATAAATCATAATAAGCATTGATTTTCCACACTTTGTTGGGACGAAATTCCAAACCTAAATAAGTTCCACGCTCATTAATAGGCCTGGTATTTTCGGAAAAGGCATTGCCATAAAAGCTGTGGAAGTTTCGATCGTAATTTCTCCATAAAAAAGAAAAGTCCAAACGATTGCTCAGGCTGCTGATAAATCCTAAGACCGAACCGTTTCCACCTGAACTGGAATAGGCAGTCTCTCCAAAAAGGAAAAAATTTCTCCAATTGTAATTGAGATAGACGCTTCCTACTTGATTGCTTTTTCCGGCAAACTCAAATTGATTGTAGGGTCTGGGATCTCGTCTCCATTCATTATCGAAGGAGGTATGTAAGAAGTTGACTCCGGAGTTCAGTCTTTTACTAGGCACTTTCAATTGGATGTTTCCTCCTAAGCTGAGCTCTTTAAATTGATTTTTTGTAGAAAGCTCGCTTGGGGTGCGATGAAGGCCACTTTGATTGAAAGAACTGATCCTGAATTCCTCCCGATTTAAACTGTCGAGTGATTCTGCCAATCTTCCGTCTTTGGGAGCAAAGGATCCAATGAAGCTGAATTCCCAGTTCTTATAATTATAGGTAGATCCTATTCCCCTGAAAAATCCAAACTCTAAAGCTGCAGTGTATGGGATTATGCCTACTGAACTTCTTCTTACTGTAGGCACAGTCTCTGCTCCTTTACCCAGGGAATATCCGGCGCCAAATACCAATCCCTGCCCAAATGAAGCCTGAAAATCTCCAAGGGAAATGGTTTTCCACTTTCCCACTTGATATCTGGTTAAATGAAAAGAAAGAAAATTGAAGCCATATCGGGCGGTTTTGGGATCCCAAGTGAATTTTTCACCAGGGTCTTTATCCAATGTCATCCCCATGCTAAAATCTTTGGCATGCTGAATTCTCCATCGTAAATAAATATCATTAGGGTCTCCCAAATAGCGAGTGCTTATTCTTCCTGTTGAGCTGGTATCAGGGGCTGTAAATCCTCTCCTGGTCTCCCAAACTCGGCGAGTTCTGAAAATCAGATAGGCTTGTTCTTCTTCAGAGACCCTTTTCCAAAAGGATTTTTCCCGCTTGATAGAAGGATTCAAGGTCAGAAAAGGAAGCAATGACTCTATGGTTGCCTGATCAAATCCCGGTATTGCCTGTAATTCATAAAGTGATAAAAATGGCCCCATTTCAGCTCTGTATTGGAGAAATTCATTGATTTGAAGAGGGTTAAGCAGAAATGTGGACTGTAAGGTTTCCATATCTGCTTTGTTGATATCAATGGGGTTTTGGTAAAGCTGAAAAAGTACCTCATAAATACTCTCATAATCTAAATCATCGTCTTGGACTGGGAATAATCGTTCGATTAATTCATCTAAGTTGAAATTGGCTCGTGGAGGAGCCTGTCCATAAACTGGATTAGTCAAAATGAAAGACAACAACACTATAGAAAATCCAAATGCCCGCATTAGTCTCTCAGTTGATACCCCAAACTAAGGTGATGCGTACTTCCTAAGGCAGAATTTTGCCCATAAGAATAATCAAATTGAAATTTGCCGGGTAAAACTCCCAAACCGAAAAATAAGCGTGAGGGGTTTGTGTTTACTCCTGATCGTAGGACCAAGAATTCTTGAAGCGTGTAGGCAATTCCAAGCTTAGTAATTGGCTGTATTTGAATATCCTTTTCCACTTCAAAAAATAAACTTAAGCTTTCCAAGGGTCTGTATTCCAATCCCATCTGAACCGCTGTCGGAAGGCGACTTTTGCTGTCCTGACTGATTTTTCCCCGATTGATATTGCTGATATGAGCCCCTAGAAATAGGTTGGGGGATAGTTCTGCAACTCCGCCCAAACTAATCAGTAAGCTACCTGCTGAGCCAAAATTCTCAATTTGTGTTTGAAACCACTCGGCTTTGATTCCAATACTGGCAATTCCCAAGGTATTGGAATACCCCAGGTTGAATGTTTGCTGATTGAATAATTTACCTCCAAACCGGCTAATCCCAATTCCAAAAGTACCCTTTGGAGATCGAAATGCTCCGGCGAGGTTCAAGGTTGTGAGTTCCTTTAAACCATATCTGTGATCAAAGCCAACTCCAAGGATTTCTGAACTTGAAATTCTATCCAGAGCGCCCACATTGTTGAAAATGGACCAAACGTTAGAATGATGAACTCGAATGTTTCCCAAAGCTTGATTGCTCGCTCCATGCACTTGGGTCAAGGGATCCATTTGCGCAAAAGTCAGTTGAATCGAACCGAAAAAAAAGAAGAAAAAAAATCCCTTTCTCATAGGATTGAAATTATTGTTTAAAAGTTCTGCCAGAATTCAGACAGCTATTTTCCTTTTCTTAAAGCGTGAGCTAAACCCCTTTCTTTCAGGCCAGGATTTAAAAATGGTTTACTCAAAACGCTGTGATAGAGAAAGAAAAATCTAATGATAAGTTAGTTATAAAAATTCTAACTTTTACGTTTGAATCAGGAAATTCTTTTTTTTTTAATCTGATTATCCGTAATCATGCCAGTTGCCTTATTTTCCTTGCTTGACAGATTGGAAGACCCCTGCCTGCCGGCAGGCAGGGATGACCGAAGACCCAGCCACGGCCTTTAGGTTTGCAAAGTAGAATTATTTGAGAAAATCAGAGCTAATATCTTTACGATTATTAAGTGACTCAGATATTGAATAAATTGAAAAAGAATGGGGTGAACTTTCGCCACGGCTAGGCTAGCGACCTCTTGCCAGTATCAGTCCCCATTCTTAGTTGAGTTGCCAGTAACCAGTTAGAATTTTAGGCTTTAGGCCTGTTAAAGGTTTTAGTTTCCGCAACTCTCATTTGTTAAACTTCAATGTCTAAATTATGAAATTCAAATCAATTATTGGAGTCGATGTAAGTAAATCTACACTTGATGCCTATCTGAAGATCAACCAATGCCACGCAGTCTTTGAAAATAATGAGAAAGGTTACCAGGAGCTGGTGGAATGGGTAATGGAAAACTCTGGGTTAATACTCGCAGAAGAACTGCTTTTCGGATTTGAATCCACTGGGATTTATTCTTCAGAACTTGCTTTGTTTCTTGAAAAGCACTCCCTACCATTTTATATCATCTCAGGACTTGAATTAAAGCGATCCTTGGGAATAAGAAGAGGTAAGTCAGACAAGGCAGACTCTAAAGACATAGCTGAATATCTTTATGAAAAGCAGGAGAAGATTATCCCCACTGTTCCTCCCAAAAAGGTCATCCAGGATCTCAAAAAGCTGTTTAATTACAGAGAGCGACTTGTAAAAGACAGAGCAGCTTACATCACCCGTATCAAAGAATATGAAGCTGTAGTTTCAGAAAACAAATTAAAAGTCTATCAAAAATCCAATACCGAAGTAATCGCTTGTTTAGATAAACAGATCGAAACCGTAGAGAAAGAAATAGACAAACTTTTACGCAAAGATGAACTGTTAATGAACCAATATAAGCTGATTAACTCTATCAAGGGCATAGGCCCACAGACAGCTGTTGCACTTATCGTCTTAACAGAAGGGTTTACCCTATTCGATAGCTGGAGAAAGTTTGCCAGTTATGCAGGAACAGCACCGTTTCCCAACCAGTCAGGTACATCCTATCGAGGGAGAACCAAAACCAGTCCGCTGGCGAATAAGAGAATTAAAACACTGCTGACATTATGTGCAGGCACAGCCATCCAATACAGCACTGAGATGAAGACCTATTACAAGAGAAGAACCGGTGAAGGGAAAAGCAAAATGAGCACACTTAATATTATCAGAAATAAACTTATTGCAAGGGCTTTTGCTGTTGTCAACCGAAATTCCAGCTATGTAGACATATTAAAATATGCCGCATGAAAAAAAACTGAAAATCTTCTTGCTTAAACCTTAGAATACTGGCAGGCGAAGCTTCCGGATTCTGTTCCTTTCAGCAGACAATAATCCGTATTTTTGTCAATACTGGTAAGAAAGCGGATATCCATATTTTTTAAAAAGGAGCCTTAAAGTTTAAAAAGAAATTGGCGCCTCCGTTGTTGTTAAATGAGTATTCAAACCTCAAAACTGCATCATAAAATCCTACCATGTCTATACCTAATCCGTAACCAAAAAGGTATCGATTGGTCAATAAGGCATTTTCAGGGATATTGTTTCTATCTTTTACATATCCATGATCAAAATTGGCACTGAGATAAAATGTAAAAGGAATAGTACTGAATTGTTCGAGAGGTACAACGCTTGAGATATCATATTCCCAATCGATAAACTTCCATCTAAAGCTATTCTTATGCACGTAGAGTTGCTGTCCCTCAATTACATTGAGTTCATATCCACGAATGAAGTTAGGGTTGTAACCGATACCCCTAACCAGAGTATAAGGTTGTGATTGACTGAGAAACCAGTTGGCCGTTAACCCACTCGCAAAATGAAATTTCTCATTTAGCTTCCAATATCGATTCATGGTCAAATTCACCTCAATCTCGTCCAGATTTTCTGTTCTAAAAATCCCGTATTTGGTTGCCGAAACCTGCAATAATTCCCCATCCGTGGCGTAAGCTACATTATCCCTTTTATCATGTCTAAAGGTGTACGTGGCGTATAAATATTTAAGAGAATTAGAGTTATGCTGGAAATAATTCGGGTTTTGTAAAAGAACTTCGGGGTCTATTCTGGTATTATTATAACCCAAATTGAAGAAGTGAAAATTGTAGAAAGTCCTTCTGTAGGTGTATCTAAGGGCTAATCCAAAGTTTTTTCTCAAAACATCTTCTTGCTCATTGGAGAAGAAGACTTGTTTATTGTTGCTGGATCTGAGTGGAATAGTTTTCTGCTCAAAAAATGTTACCTGAGCTGCAATCCCGTGCTTTTGTTTTTTATCAATATATGGTTTGCTGTAAAGCACATCCAATGCTCTGGTAAAACCCAGCTGGCCGGCAAAGCGAAGCTTTTCATTTCTTCCTCCTACATTGGCATGAGATAAACGTAGCCCAAAATTAACTCTAGAGAAGTCCCGGTTTTGGTTGGTCCACCATTCTGAGAAGTTTCTATCCGCCAACTCAAAAATCAAAGAGGGTAGGATATACCACCTTTCTTTGACGGCTATGAGAACTTCCACTTCGTTATTCCCGCTCATTAAAGGCGTAATTTCAACAGAGGTAAATAGCCTCAAATTGTAGATTTTCTTTTGGTCAGCCTGAATAATTTCTAAAAAAGTATTCCAGTCATAATAATAGTCGGTAGTAAAGTCCAACTCCCTTAAAATGATATTCTTTTGAGTCTTTTCATTTCCAATAATGAAAATATTATTGACCTTCACTGAGTCGGGATAACCGTTAATATACTCTACCATAGGGGCCAAAGAGGTGTCCTGAGCAAAGATTTTATCCGGCTTGAGCATTAGCCATGTAAGGCTAAGAAAAAGAATATGTGAAATTTTAAGTTTCAAAAGGAATTCAGAATCAATACTTTTGGTTAAAATAAGCGAGCTCTCCAAACGCTTGAACCATGCTCAAAGACGCCATCAGAAAGATTGCCATTTTCCCTGTTTTGGTATATCAATACACCATTTCTCCTTTATTTCCTGCAAGCTGTAGATTTACCCCGTCATGCAGTCAATATACCAAAGAGGCCATTTTAAAACATGGACCACTCAAAGGAGGATGGATGGGGATCAAGCGCATATCCAGATGCCATCCCTGGGGAGGACATGGGCATGATCCTGTACCTTAATTTTCTTTCGCAGGAATACCTTTTTTCAAAGCTCTCAAAACGAGGAGTACACCTGCAATCACAAGAGGAATACTCAAGATTTGCCCCATGTTGAATTGCATGCTCTCTTCAAATTCCACTTGGTTCTCTTTGAAAAACTCCCAGACGAATCGCATTCCAAAAACTGAAATCAAGAATAAACCAAGGAGCAAACCTTCAGGAACCCGCTCCTTATATTTTATCCAAATGCTTAATAAAATTAAGAAAATGATAAAGTAAGAAATGGATTCATAAATCTGGGTTGGGTGCTTGGCTCGGCCAAATGTTTTGACTGTGGCCACATATTGGTTAGACTCCTCAGTCAAAGTTAGATTTAGTGGAGTTTCCACTTCTTCTGCCAAATACTTTTTGGAGGAATTAAACTGGGTCAATGCGTATTTGATATCACTTCTTAAAGTAGACTCCAAGGTTTCCTTAGTGAAGTTCCCCTTGTTGATTACAATGTCAATATTCACAGGAACAATACCATTTCCAGTTAGCTCATTTTGTCTATTCTCAGGTTTATAAGCATCAATAGATTCTATAGGAACCCGCAAACTTTCCAAAACCTCCTCGGTATCTCTCATATACACAATGCCGGTGTCCGTTCCTGTGTCTTTACCCCCGATTTCAGAGTTCATTAAATTTCCGAAGCGAATCAAGGCTCCTGTCATGGCGGTTACAATGACTATTCGATCAACCACCCAAAGGTAACTTTGTCCCGGAGTCTTTTTAGCATAAAGCCAAAGCGCAAAAAGGATTGCAATAGCGGCTCCATGGGATGCAAGCCCGCCTTCCCAGACTTTGAGGATGTCTATGGGATTACTTAAGTATTTTTCTGGTTCATAAAACAGCACATGCCCCAATCGAGCGCCAATGATTGTTGCCAGCACCATGTAAATGGTCAACTTATCTACCAATGCTTCATTATGTCCTTCTTTTTTGAAGAAATAAACCATGAATTGTTGGGAGATAATAAAGCCCAAAGCAAACAAAAGGCTGTACCATCGAAGTCTTTCAAATCCTGCAAATACAGCTGGATTGGGGTCCCACACTACATAATTTAAGATAAAAGAGAGCATAAATTAGGTTTGGTCAAAGTTGATCTAATTGTTCTAATTCTTCTTTGTATCCCCCTGATAAAATTGGAAATCTGTACCAAGTTTTGGGGTCTACATTGAATTGGTCCAAATGAAAGGAGGGAGCCAATCGCTCTCTTTTCCATTGGTTTCTGGACCAAAGTTGAAAGAATTTTTTAATATATCCCTTCAAAATCTGATCTTCTATCTGTATCTCTTCTTTTAAAATAAGAAATACATCCATAGGTGATCTTCTGTCTCTGATTGCGAGTTTTTCTATTTCTACAATTAGCGAGTAAGGCATCAAATCTTTTTCATCAGTTTGAGTCCTTTCAGCCGGCCTTAATTCAGCTGAAGGCTGCAGGGAATTCACTAAAGCTAATCCTGGCCTGTTGAGATTTTTTTCTGCCCAGCGCAACCAATGAATTATAAAATATTTATCTACCGCTGCAATAGGGGAGATACTTCCGCTGGTATCACCGTCCATGGTAGTATAACCTACGTCTCCTTCACTTCTATTGGATGTAGCGAGCAGCAAAGCATTATTAATATTTGCCAGCATCCAAATAATTGGAGATCGGGTTCTAGCCTGAATATTCTGCAAGGTGATATCATCCTCTGCCCAAGTCAGTTTCCTGCCTATAGCATCTTCAATTTTCTGGGTATAAGTGCCGACCTCTTCATCAATGGTCCAATGATAAAAGGTTGCGCCTAGGCTTTCAGCCAATTCTTTAGCACTTTTAAAAGTGTCAACCGATGAATTTTTAGTGCCCTGATAAGCGGTAGTGAGAAGTTGATTTACCAACTCTTTTTCAGCAGAAGCTAAATTTTGAGGGATTGGAAAAGAGATTTTTTTGCAGAAGTTTTCTAGCCCTAATTCTTGAATTCCTCTTCTGACCATTTCTGCGACTAAAACCGCAACGGTGGAGGAATCAGCGCCTCCGGATAGGGAAAGTACAAATCCTCTGCTTTTGCTTTTTCTTAAATAATCGAAGAGGCCTAAACTGGCGGCTTGAACAAATTCTTCCTCCTTGCTTAAGATTCTTGCAATCTCTTGAACTTCTTCTTTGATTTCAAAAGTCAAAACTTGAAAATCTTGGTAGGATAGGAGTTGATTTCTATACAAAACCTTGCCTGATTTAGCCAGCATAGTCTCTCCGTCGAATATCATTCGACCAGCTTCATTTCCAAGTAAGTTGACATAGCAGTAATAGCAGTCAAATTCCTTGGAGCTAAATTCTATCAATTCTTTCCGCTCCAGGGTTTTTCCCATGGCGAAATGACTAGCACTTGGATTGAATATTAAATCTACTTTTCGTTCGCAAAGTCTGTAGCCGGGACGAATTGGCCCTCTCCAGGCATCTTCACAAATCTCAAAGCCATAGTGAATGTTTTTGTGATGGAAAGTAATATCTCCATAAGGGATTTTTTCACCGAAGAAATCCAGGTCGATAATCTCATGAGCTTTCCAAGGGGTAAACCAGCGAAATTCGTAATGAACTCCGTCTATGGCCATATACTGCTTTGCCACAAAACCTTTCAGTTTCCCGTCCTCCACAATAGCCATCGTATTGTAAACCTTATTTTCAATTCTCACAGGAAGCCCAATGGCAATAGTGATTCCCTTGCAATGGGGCAATAAGGTTTTGAGTTGATCCAGAGCTTTGATAGGAAACCAATAACTTAAAAATAAATCCTCGGATCCATAACCGGTGATGGCCAGCTCTGGGAAACAAAGAAGTTCTACCTTCTTTTCTCTAGCTTCATTGATTGCAGATATAATTCTTTGGAGGTTGCCAGACCAATCCAAAGGTGTTTGATTTAAGGGAGCTGCTCCGATTTTGATTGCAGACATGTGTAATTGATTTGAATCAGGTGGCGATATTCAGTTCTTCACAGGCATTTTTGGAGGCATCTTGTTCGGCTTTCTTTTTGGTGCTTCCTTTTCCCTGAGCTACACTTTTGCCTTCTACTTCCAGCCCCACAATAAATTCTTTGAATCGCTGATTGCCGTGTACTTGCAATACTTTAAACTCTAGCTGTTTGTTTTCTTTTTGCGACCATTCAATGATTTTACTCTTATAATTGGTGGTCGTGGCGATCATTCCTTCCAAGTCAAAGTGGAGGAGGATTCTTTTAAGAATAAATCGCTTGGTAAAATGATAGCCCCGATCCAAATAGGTGGCTCCGATGAAAGCTTCCAGCATATCTCCATAAAGAGATTTATTTCCTGTAAAGTTTCTTTCTCCTATTTCCTGATCCAGGACATTTCTGAGCCCAATTTTAATTCCCGTTTCATTCAGACTTTCCCGATTTACCAGTTTGGAACGGGTTTCCGTCAAAAAGCCCTCATCTCTGTAGGGATATTTTTGGAAAAGATGCTCAGCGATCACAGCACCTAGCACTGCATCTCCCAAAAACTCCAGTCTTTCATTGGAAATCCTGAATCCTTTGGAAGTTTCCTCTCCCAATCCGGCAGGAGTCAATGCGAGTCGGTAGATAGAAATATTAAAAGGCTTGCTCCCGGTCATTAATTTGACCGAGGCAGCAAGCCTTTTGTCTTTATTGTTGAGAAAGAGAAGATGTACTCCGAGTTTCTGAAAGAGTTTCAAACCCTGATCAGTTATATTTTTTGAAAATGACAGAACAGTTGTGTCCACCAAATCCAAATGTATTACTCAGCGCATAATTCACTTCTCTTTGCTGCGCCTTATTGAAAGTTAGGTTCAATCCCGGGTCAAATGTTTCATCATCCGTAAAATGGTTGATGGTAGGAGGGATCAAACTATGCTTGATAGCAAAGATAGATGCGATAGCTTCGATAGCACCAGCTGCACCTAAAAGGTGGCCTGTCATGGACTTTGTACTACTGATATTGAGTTTATAAGCATGCTCTCCAAAAACTTTTTGGATCGCTTTAGTCTCGCTTACATCTCCCAACGGAGTAGATGTTCCATGTACATTGATATAATCAATATCCTCAGGCTTTAAGTTGGCGTCATCCAAGGCTGATTCCATCACTGAACGAGCTCCCAAGCCTTCTGGATGTGGAGCGGTAATGTGATTAGCGTCTGCGGACATTCCTCCGCCTACAATTTCAGCATAGATTTTAGCACCTCTAGCTTTGGCATGTTCGTATTCTTCTAGAATCAATGCGCCAGCTCCTTCACCTAATACAAAGCCATCTCTGTCTTTGTCGAAAGGTCTGGAGGCTGTTTCAGGAGAATCATTTCTCTGAGACAGGGCTTTCATAGCATTGAATCCACCTATACCGGCTTCGGTAACTGCTGCTTCAGATCCACCAGAGATAAAGATATCTGCTTTTCCTAATCTGATGTAGTTAAAAGCATCGATTAGGGCGTTGGTTGCAGAAGCACAAGCCGAAACAGTTACAAAGTTTGGTCCTCTAAATCCATATTTAATGGAAATAAAACCTGCACTTATATCAGCGATCATTTTAGGGATAAAGAAAGGATTGAACCTTGGAGTTCCGTCACCTTTTGCAAAATCGGTCACTTCATCCTGGAAGGTTTTTAATCCACCTATTCCTGAGCCCCAAATGACTCCCGCTCTGGATTTGTCAATTTTTTCAAGATCTAATCCCGAATCTGCCATTGCCTCATCTGCAGTGATCATTGCATATTGAGTAAAGGGATCCATTTTTCTGGCTTCCTTTCTGTCAATAAATTGATCTAGATCGAGGTTTTTGATTTCGCAGGCAAACTGGGTTTTGAAAAGTGAAGCGTCAAACTTGGTGATTGGTGCAGCACCACTTACGCCCGTAGACAAAGCCTTCCAAAATTCTTCGGAAGTATTGCCTATGGGTGTAAGGGCACCAATACCAGTTACAACAACTCTTTTTAAATTCATGGACTGAATTTATTGGTTATTATTTTACGTTAGCCTCAAGGTAGGAAACAGCCTGTCCCACCGTGCCGATTTGCTCAGCCTGATCATCTGGGATAGAGATGTTGAATTCTTTCTCGAATTCCATAATCAATTCTACAGTGTCTAGAGAGTCAGCTCCCAAGTCATTGGTAAAGCTTGCTTCCATAGTCACTTCAGACTCTTCTACGCCCAGTTTGTCAACGATGATGGCTTTTACTTTTTGTGCAATTTCAGACATTTTGTGATCAGTTTAGTTAATAACACTCCGCAAAGAAATATATTTAAAAGCTAATTGGCAAAGAAATGATTCAAGTAAATTTTTAAGCTTTGGGGCTTTTCGTTGAGTTGAATTTTTATTTCTACCTTTGTTTTGCTCCATTTTCTTCCCAAATGAAGAAGGTAAAATTACAGATTGAACATACGTACGACTTTGAGGTTTTGGGCCTTGTATCCCCTGTAAAGGACTACAAGATGGCTTGGCTTATCAATCGTCAACTGGATTTAGACCTCATCAAATGGGAGGATCTTGAGATTGAGTTTCTTTCAGATCCACAACTGAAAATTAGTCAATATTTCCTTTCTTTACCCCATGGATTTGTTCAACTTTTGAAAAATAAAGCGATCAATTCACAAAATCAGGTCTCTTACCTGATACCTGAACTAAAAACCATGGACTATTTCCTTTTGGTCCAAGATCAGACCTTTCAAATAAGTATTAATACATTTGCGAATAAACTTGCTGAAATTCCCTTCATTCAAAACGTAATGAAACTGGATATTACCAAGCTAAAATCTAGAGAAAACCTATTAACTTATTAAAAATCAATGAGTCATATTAACAAAACCAAAATCCTCGCAACTATAGGCCCAGCCTCCAATAATTATGAAACAATCAAAAGCTTGGCTGCTGCGGGGGCAAATGTGTTTCGATTAAATTTTTCTCATGGTACTCATGACATCCACGAGGAAGTCATTCAAATCATCCGAAGGGTCAATGAAGAGCAAAATCTGAATTTGGGTATCCTTCAGGATCTTCAAGGTCCTAAAATCCGGGTAGGTGAAGTGGAAAACAATGGGGTAGAAATCAAACCTGGGGAGCCAATCACCATCACCAATGATCCAGTAGTGGGTACCAGTCGATTGGTGAGCACAGTTTATCAAAACCTCCCTAATGATGTGGTTGCAGGGGACAGAATTCTAATCGATGACGGAAATCTAGAAGTTGTAGTAAACGATACAGATGGCAAAAATGTCAACTGTACCGTTATTCACGGAGGGATTTTGAAATCCAGAAAAGGAATCAATCTTCCTAATACCAAAGTTTCTGCTCCTTCTTTGACTGAAAAAGATATTGAGGATCTTGAATTCGGTCTTTCTCAGGATGTTGACTGGATTGCTTTGTCTTTTGTAAGATCTCCAGAGGATATTTATGATTTGAGAGAAAGAATCCAAAAAGCAGGAAAGGTTTGCAAAATCGTTGCAAAGATTGAAAAGCCTGAGGCTCTTGAAAATATAGATGCCATCATTGATGCTACTGATGCGATTATGGTTGCAAGAGGTGACTTGGGTGTGGAAGTTCCAATGGAGATAGTTCCTCTCTGGCAAAAAAGAATGGTGGAGAAATGTAAGCTCGCTTGTAAGCCTGTAATTATTGCAACCCAGATGATGGAAAGCATGATTCAGAATCCGAGACCAACCCGGGCTGAAACCAATGATGTAGCCAATGCTGTCTTAGATGGTGCAGATGCAGTAATGCTTTCTGCTGAAACAGCTTCTGGAAAATATCCTGTAAATGCAGTAAAAGCGATGAGTAGTATTATCAGCTACTTAGAGCAGAATGCAGAGATCTATCATAATCTTTACAAGATTCCTGAAGACGATACCACTTTCTTAAGTAATAACCTGTTATTGATGGCTGCCAGACTTTCTAGAAACGTCAAGGCTAAAGCAATTGTAGGCATTACCTCTTCAGGATTTACAGGATTTAGAATTGCTTCCCACAGACCTTTGGCCAGTATTTTTATTTTCACTAGAAATAAGCAACTGATCACTCAAATGTCTTTGGTATGGGGCGTGAGAGCATATTTATACCAAAATCAGGTTTCAACAGATGCTACTTTTGAGGATATAGAAAAAACCCTGAAAAGGGATGATCATGTCAGCGCAGGTGATATTATTATCAACACGGCAAGTATGCCACTAAAAGCTAAAGGCAGAACTAATATGTTGAAGATTCATCAGGTAACCTGATCCTTCTAAGGTTTGATACTTTAAAATCCTCAATAGTTATTCTGTTGGGGATTTTTTGTTTTTAGGATCACAGTTCAAAGAAAAAATAAGACAGTTTAAGCTTCTTTTGATACAGGTCAGAGTAAAACTCGTATCCTAATTTCTACTTAAAAGTTTTGATAGCAAACTAACCAATTTAATGCTATGACAAAATTATTTAAGTACCTGTTCATCGGGACTGCGCTTTTTTCGATGTTTTCCTGTCAGGAAATTGTCGACGCAGATCCAATAGAAGGAAGAACTGTCGTATCTGTGGCCCAAAATGAGGGTCTAACTACGCTAGTCGCTGCTGTTCAGGCTGTACCAGGCTTGGAGTCAACTTTACAAAGCCAGTCTTCCATTACTGTTTTTGCTCCAACCAATGAAGCTTTTGCAGCTGCTTTGGATGCTTTCGGCGCAAGTGATTTAAATGAATTGGTTGCTAAATTAGGAGGAGCTACAAATCTCCAGACTGTTTTAGGCTTCCATGTTGTACCAACCAGAATTTTATCATCTTCTCTTTCTGGGACAAGTACTGTGACCACTTTGGCGGGGCAGCAATTAACTGTCACCAGAAGTGTAGGCGGAATAACTGTAGTGGATGCCCAAGGAAATACTGCCAATGTATTAGAAACTGACTTGCAGTTTCAAAATGGTGTTATGCACATCATTGATAGAGTGTTGCTTCCATCCATTGAATTGCCAAAGCCAAACTTGGTCGAGGCAGCTAATGAATTTGGTTTAAATACCCTTTTAAGCGCTGTAAATGCCGTGGATGGGTTAGGTAATACTTTACTTTCAGCTGGAGAAATAACTGTTTTCGCGCCAACCAATGAGGCTTTTGCCGCAGCGTTGGAAGTTTTTGGTGCAGCGGATTTGAATGAGCTAGTGATCAAACTGGGGGGAGTTGCCAATCTTGAAAAAGTATTAGGGTTCCATGTTGTCCCAGCAGTTGCTTTCTCAGGAGATTTGCAAGCAAGCAATACATTCACGACAGTTGCTGGACAGGACTTATTGGTTGAAGTTTCTGGAGGTTCAGTTACTGTGACTGATATATTAGGCAGAACAGTAAACGTGGTTGCTGCTGATATAGAAATTGCCAATGGAGTAGTTCATGTTGTGGACGGAGTACTTCTACCAGATTTGATGCTTCCAAATGTAGTAGAGGCCGCAACTGCTGCAGGGTTGACAACTTTGATTGATGCAGTGACCGCCGCGGATCTAGGAGGAGCATTGCTTGGAGCTGATGCAATTACAGTATTTGCGCCTACCAATGATGCTTTTGGGGCAGCTTTACAAGCATTCGGCGCTGCTAATCTTTCTCAATTGGTGACCAAAATAGGAGGCGTAGAAAACCTTCAAACTGTCCTTGGTTTTCATGTTGTTCCTGCGGTGGCTTTTTCCACTGATTTGAACGCAAGCAATACTTTTACCACTCTAGCAGGGCAGGAGCTCATGGTTACCGCTGGAGGCTCTGGAGTGACTGTGACGGATGCATTAGGAAATACAGCTAATGTAGTGACTGCTGACGTCGCCATTTCTAATGGAGTGGTGCATGTCATAGACGGGGTCTTGTTGCCGGAATATAATCTTCCAAATGTAGTGGAAGCAGCAACAGCTGCTAACCTTTCTGTTTTGTTGGACGCTGTAACTGCCGCTAATTTGGGACAGACATTATTGGATGCGGATGAAATTACAGTTTTTGCCCCTACCAATCAGGCCTTTGTGAATCTATTGAATGCTTTGGGTTTTTCTTCTCTTCAAGAAATGATCTCCAATCTAGGGCTTGAAGCTGTTCAAAAAGTATTAGGATTTCATGTGGTACCAACAACGGCTTTCTCATTTGATCTAGCTGAGGGAACTCAAATGGTACCAACTCTAGCCGGAGAAGATCTAATGGTAACCCGATCTGGAAATCAAGTGACAGTCACTGATGCCAATGGACAAACTTACAATGTTGTAGCAGCTGATGTGGCGATAGAAAACGGTGTTGTTCACGTAATCGACGGGGTATTATTGCCAACCCTTTAATCTGGTAATCAACTATAACCACAATTGAGGGGCAGGTACATCTGCCCCTTATTTTTCCATCGTAGGTTTCTGTACATTTACCAACCGTGATGAAAGTCAAGCAGCGATATGTTCAGCCATCGATTTAAATTTATCTTTCCAGGATTGTTAGGGGTTTATTCTTTCTTGAATATCCTTATTCTTGATGGTGATAGATTGTATCAGGCTGCATTGCCAGAGGCCCAATTATTTTCACTTATCCTGGTACTTTGTTACGCTGTTTGGTTGATTAATTGGAGTTTAGAGCGCTTTTTTTCTTATTCATTCAAGAATTTCCATCCGCTATTAGCTCAATTTTTGGGAAGTTTTGTTTTGGTAGCTGGATTAGCGGCACTTTCAGTACAAACCACCTCTTTTTTATTTGGAGGGCCTTTTGTAAACTCGATACCGAATTTTCTGTTGACTCTCGGTTTTTTATTTAGAATTAACCTCTTCCTAAATTGTGTCAATGCAATTTATTTTTTCTTTAAAAAATTTACAGAGAAAAAGTTAGAAGCAGATAAGTTAAGATTGCTGTCTACTGAAGCCAAATTAGAATCCCTCAATTCACAGTTAAATCCTCATTTTTTCTTTAATAATCTCAGTGCTCTTTCAGTTTTGATCCATCAGGACGTGGGGAAAGCAGATCAATACCTTCAAAAATTGAGTGCTACCTATCGATACATTCTTCAAAATAAGGTATCAGAACTAGTTAATTTAAAAGATGAATTAGTCTTTCTGGAGGACTATATAGAGCTTTTGCAAATTCGATTTCAGGATTCACTCAGCTTTAATTTTTCAATTTCTGAAAAAGCAAAAAACAAATTGATTCCACCAGCCGTACTCCAATTGCTGGTAGAAAATGTGGTTAAGCATAATTATTTCACGAAAAAGGAACCATTGATTGTTCAGATTTCTGCGGATGATCAAAGTATCAGTGTTGGAAATGTGAAGCAATTGAAAGAAGCCGTGGAGGATTCTACGGGAATTGGCCTCAAAAACATTTCCGATAGATATAGGTTTTTAAATCAGTCCATTAGGATTACCGATCAGAAAGACTGGTTTGAAGTAGTTTTACCATTGTTAGAGACCCATGAGGATACTTTTAGTCGAAGACGAACCTTTAGCTCAAGACAGAATCAAATCGATCATTGAGCATCATTTTCCATCCTGGACTATTCATTCTGCTGTACAAAGTATCAAGGAACTTCGGGAAGAGTTAAAAAGTCCTGATGCTTTTGATATTATTCTTTGCGATATCCACCTTGCTGATGGTTTAAGTTTTAAAGCTTTCGAAGGGAGGGAAATTGCTCATCCGGTCGTATTTATCACAGCCTATGATCAATATGCATTGCAGTCTTTTGACCATAATTGTATTGACTATGTACTTAAGCCTATTGACGAAAACAGGTTGGTTCAAGCTTGTCAAAAAGCTGAAAAACTCTGTATTTCAAATTCGGGTTTAAACTTAAACTCAAGATTGATAGATAGATTAATAAGTCACTATAATTCAAAATCTTACAAAAAAAGATTTTTGGTAAAAGTTGGGAATAAATTCAGTTTTATTTCCAGTGACAAAATAGCTTATTTCTATTCGGAAGAAGGTTTTACCTACGTTGTAGAAATAGGCTCTTCTTCCCGATATATGATAGATCACAGCTTGCAGGAACTTCAGGATAATTTATTGGATCCTCAGCAATTTTATAGAGTCAATCGATCCATTATTATTAATCTGGATGGCCTGATGGAGATCAAACCTTACCTGAATGGGAGGCTTGTTTTATCTTTAAATGCCCGAAGTGAGGCTGCTATAGTTGTGGCAAGAGAAAGGGTGAGTGAGTTTAAAAATTGGATCAATCAATAACATGTTGACAAAAATATTTTTTCTATTTATCGCAACTCTTTTGATTTCGAATCTAGCCCATAGTCAGGTAATAGAACGTCCAGCCTATGATTCTTTGAAAAGAACTATTCTTGCTTTGGATCAAGAAGTCTATGAAGTGAAACTGAATTTACATCAAGCTCAAAGCCAACTGAAAACCGGGATTTTTGTAGCCACCATGGGATATACAATCACCATTATTGGTGGTCAATTATTAGGGTCTAATCCTGATTTGGGAAAGTCACTCCTATATGTGGGAGGAGCCACAGGTATCGCCGGAACTTTTGTTCTAGTCAAAGGATTTAAAAAGCTCTCTCTAAGAGCTCCTGATCCTCCTTTGGGTATTAGGTAGAGAGCTCCTCTGAAGGGCCTTCAGGCGCTACCATTATCACCGATTCTCTATCTACCATGACTGCACCTGGAGCAAGACCTTTCACCTTTCTTACAAACTTTGCTTCAGTGTAAATCACTGGAGCCAAGCTTTCAGTTTTGTATTTTGAATAATAAGCTGCCAAAGAAGCCGCTTTTTCAAGCACTTGATTGGGGACTTTCTCCTTGCCCTTTGTTCTGATGACAACGTGAGATCCCGGAACCTGCCTTGCATGCAACCATAAATCATCTTTGTGAATATAGTTTCTCAGCATCTCATCATTATCCTTGGCAGATTTACCCACCCAGATAGGGAAACCGGCATATTCGAATTGCCTAAAAGGAAGACTGACACTATCCTTTTGGAGCGACTTATCTTCTTTATGTGATTTTTTAAAATCCTTTAAATCTCTATAACCATCCAGGTTTTCCAACTCAAAGAGCTTGGTTTCCAATTCCTCCTTTTTTGCTTTTTTAGAAGCGATAGCCTGTTCAATCTGGTCTAATTCAAGCTGCCTATTTTTACTTTTTCTGTAAAGGTTTTCAGCATAATCTTGAAGTTTCTGATTGGGTTTTAGCTTTACTTCGACTTCTTCTCCTGAATAAAAATTGGTAAAGTGATAGGTTAATGTACCTGGCTTAAACTCATGAATATGAGCCATTATTACATCAGCTAATTGAGAAGGAGGGGCGGCTTGAATCAATGCCTCCAGCTTCTCTTGAGATTTTTTGATATAGCTTTCAGTTTTCTTGAGTTCATCCCAATATTTCTTCAGCAAAGCCCTCTTTTCTTTTTCAAAAGAGCCCACGACCATGGCTTTATAAAAAAGCTCATTCAATGCATCTACGGGGTTGGCGAAGGTTTTTTGGATATTGGAATCAGGAAGCAAGGTCAAATAAACTTCCTCCTCTTTTTGAGCCAAGGAAAAAAGCGGGCTGTCGAGCATGTCCAACAACTCCTGCATGAGTGCCCACTTTTCATTGATGCTTGCCTGTATGTATCCCCGCTCTTTCAACCATTCCCGAGGAATCTTCCCGAGAGTTGGCAAAAACTGGGAAGCATTGCCTACAAGCCTGAAAAATTGTTCTTGACTTAAATCCAAGGGTTTTTCTAAATCGGGCCAGTATAGACTTTTATCTTCTACAAATTCATTTCTGAAAACCCGAATGGGTAGCTTATTTCCAGATTGATAATGAAGCACATTACTTCGATTTCCATGCAGTTTAAACAACAAAGTTCCTCCAGACTCCAATTCCAATCTAAAAGCCCTTTCATAGCTTAATACTTTGCAGGAACTGATCTTTTCTCTTATTAACTCTGGAAAAAGGTCTACCGAATTCCTTTTAGCTCTTTTATAATCTTCAGGAAAAGCAAAATAAATCTGAGGAGGTAAAAAGTGCGCCCGGATGTACCGATGATTTTCTCCTGATTCAGCTTCTATAACCAATTCATCTTTGCTTTGAGAAAAGCAGGAGATAATGGTCATTCCTTTCAATTCCTGCTCAAGTTCAGGGCAGAGGTATTTAAGAAAATGATAATTGAGATGCATTAGTCCAAAGTTAACTCTAATCCATCGTAGGCCAGATGAATTCCTTTAGGAAGCTCTTTCTCAACTTCAGCATGGAGTCCCAGTTTATGGGAAATATGGGTAAAATAAGTGTTTTTCGCTCCGAGACTTTCTGCCATTTCTATTGCTTCGTCCAAAGTAAAGTGGGAAATATGGGGCTTTTTTTGAAGGGCATTGAGGACGATGGTCTCAGAGCCTCGGATCAAATCAATAGATGAATCGGGAATGTGATTGGCATCTGTTATATAGGTAAAATCGCCGATTCTAAACCCTAAAACTGGTAATTTATAATGTAAAACCGGAATAGGAGTGATGGTAATGCCTTCTATGGTAAAGCTTTGTTCATCAATTTCTATGGTTTCAACCTGAGGGACTCCCGGATATTTTTGACTGGAAAAGATATAAGAAAACTCCCTACGAATTTGATCCAGCACTTGAGCTCTTGCAAACACTGGCATATCTTTTTGCTGGGCAAAATTAAATGGTCTAATATCATCCAGACCAGCGGTGTGATCCTTATGCTCATGGGTAAATAGTACGGCATCTAAAGTGCTTATGCCACTTTGAAGGATCTGAGATCGAAAGTCTGGACCCGTGTCAATTACCAAACTCAGTTCGCCCACTTGTATGTGAATAGAGGACCTATATCTTTTATCCCTAAAGTCCAAAGATTTACAGACCGGACATGAGCAGCCAATGACTGGCACTCCCTGTGAGGTTCCTGTTCCTAAAAATCGTACTTTCAAAATTTTAATTGGGTTTGTTGCAATTCTTTTAAGAAATCCTGAACGGACTTCTCTTTAAAATCCTGAGGATTGAATTGAAGTTCCCCTAAAATGTCGATCAATGCATTAATTTTCCCTTCTAGCGGGAAATATTTGTTGACAATGACGATTTTGGTGTCTTTTAATACACAATAGCCTGATTTAAAGCTCCCTTTTTCGTAGCGCAAAACGTAGTCTGATGCTGCGAATAAGTTTTCGAGCTTATCTAAAAAATGCTTTGTGTATTTGACAGCCATTTAGCTTAGGAATTTTTTCACCGTAGCCAAAACCTGATCGTAATCAAGAGGTTTTTGAATAAAGTCATCAAAACCGGCCTTTCTGAAATCATCATGAGTCATGTTGTGGATATTTCCAGAGATGGCAATGATAGGCAGTTTGGATTTTTTCTCATCTGCCAATTCACGGATTGCTTTGGTGCAAGCGATTCCATCCAAGACCGGCATGCTGATATCCATCAAAATAAGGTCGAAATCCTCCTTGGCTAAAAGATCCAAAACTTGCTGTCCATTTCGGGCTGCTGTCATTTGGTAATTTTCAAATGCCAATACATTTTTCGTCAGGTTGATAATGACTGAACTGTCTTCACCTACCAAAATTTTCTTGTCTGCATTCATAACTCAAAAATAGTTGCTTGATTTAAATATTGTTTGAAAGATTGTATTTCTTCTTCTAATTGATTCAGTTGGTCGGGGATTTCTTCTAAAGATCCTTTTCTACCGGATAGTTCAAGAGTCTGTGCCGCAAGAAATATTCTATTGGCCCCAAGGGTGCCCGAGTTGCCTTTCAAAATATGAATAGAATTGCTCAAATCCTCTAAATTTTTGCTTTCATATGCAATCTTTGATTTTTTTATCAGTTGATCGCACTCCTGCAAAAAGTCAAGATATACCTGTTTGATCATTTCTGGGTTGTTGTATTTTGTCAATTGCTCAAAAACTTCTCGGTCCAGAATATTTTTTTGGAGTGTTTTTTCTGTGCTTTCTTCCTCCGGTAAAGTTTTTGAGTCCAGGGTGTTTTGAATCAAGTTTAGAAATTCTCTTGGCCTTATCGGCTTGACCATAAACTCATCAAAACCTTGAGAAAGGAAGGTTCCCCGATCTGATTCATCTGCATAGGCCGTGATTGCAATAATCGGACAATCAGCTAATTCGCGCGATCTGATTAGCTTCATGGCGGAAATGCCATCTAATTCCGGCATCTGAATATCCATTAAAATCAGGTCGAAACTCTGATATTTTAATTTCTCCAATGCTTCCAGACCATTCCTTGCAGTTTCACAATACCAGGATTGACTGATGAGATTTTCGAAAAGCTTTCTATTGAGATCATTATCATCAACGATCAGGATGCTTTTGCTTTTCATTCCTTTACTTTAGAATTTTACATCAAATCAAATCCTCAGGACTTGTCTGAAATACCTACATTAATTTTGGTTGTTGGCCCCACTGCAGTTGGGAAAACTAACCTTTGTTTAAAGCTAGCTAAATTTTTCAATACCGAAATCATTTCTTGCGATAGTAGGCAATTTTATAAAGAAATGAACTTAGGTACTGCAAAACCTACCCCGGATGAACTGGCTCAGGTTAAGCATCACTTGATTGATTCGCTGTCTATTGAAGATGTATATGATGTGAAGAAATTCGAGCAGGATGCTATGAATATTTTAACTCAACTCTTCAAAGAAAAAAAAGTCGTCATTATGACCGGTGGTTCAGGCTTATTTGCCGACGCCATCACAGAAGGCTTGGATGAAATGCCGGAAGTTGAATCCGAAATCAGAACTCAAATTATCCAAGAGTATGAAGAAAGAGGTATAGAATTTTTGCAGGAAGAGGTCAAAAAAGCAGATCCTGAATATTTTGAAACTGTCGACAGGCAAAATCCCCAAAGACTTATGCGAGCCTTGGAAATCTGGAGGGGCACTGGCAAGAAGTTTTCTTCATTCAGGGTAAAGCAAAAGGTGGAAAGACCCTTTCAAACCATTAAAATTGGACTGAATCGGGATAGGGAGGAATTATACCAAAGGATTGACCAAC
Source organism: Algoriphagus sp. NBT04N3 (assembly GCF_019443765.1). Classification (NCBI taxonomy): domain Bacteria; kingdom Pseudomonadati; phylum Bacteroidota; class Cytophagia; order Cytophagales; family Cyclobacteriaceae; genus Algoriphagus; species Algoriphagus sp. NBT04N3. The sequence continues at coordinate 2,036,522 of NZ_CP048415.1, read as the reverse complement.
GCATGGAGGAGATGATCTGGGCAGGTTTATTTCAAGAGGCAGAAAGCCTTTTCAAAAAAAGACATTTGAATGCCTTACAGACCGTAGGTTACCAAGAAATATTCTCCTACATGGAAGGTGAATATGATAGGGAAGAAGCTATCCGCTTATTAAAAAGAAACTCCCGCCGATATGCCAAGCGTCAATTGACCTGGTTTCGACGGGATTTAACTATTCACTGGTTTCATCCTGATCAAGAATCAGAAATCATCCAGTGGGTTCAAACTAGATTGTCTGAAAACCACTGATTTTTGCCACCCAATTGTAAGGTGCTTTTTTGATCAGTTGATTGTATTGAATCCGATTATACTTTAGCTCTCTGACTACCTTTAAGGCATCTTTTATTTTGGATTTTTTTTCGTCTGATTCTTTCAGTTTTTCCAAAATCACATCTGGATCTACTAAACTACCTGCAGTTAGTTGAAACTCAGGAAAGGCCAAGCTTAATTGAGTAAGCAACTCTTTTTGAAGGTTGAGTTTCCTTTGTAAGGAAGTTTTAACGGTTAAGAAAAAAAGGAGACAAGCGCCTCCTACAGTCAGAAATAAAGGGATATAGCCCATTTTAGATACTTAAGATTTCTATCAGTTTCAAATGATCTTCAATCAGTGGTTTGGTTTTACCAATGCAGTCTCCAAATGGAGTGTAAACAACCTGCTGATTCATCACTCCGGCCATGCAGTTCACTTCTCCTTTCAACAGACCTTCTACAGCTGCCATTCCACATCTACTTGCTAAAACTCTATCTCGGGCCGTAGGGTTTCCACCTCTTTGAATATGTCCTAAAGTGGTCACCTTAAATTCCTTGGTAGTGTCCTTGATTTTACTTTTAACTTTCTGCATAATCTCCTCGGCATTCCCTGCATCATCTCCTTCTGCTACTACGATAATGCTGGAAGATTTAGTCTTCCTGAGGTTTTTCAAGGACTTTACCACTCCTTCTATATCAGTAGCAGTCTCCGGAACCATCACGAATTCCGCTCCGCCTCCGATACCCGATTCCACAGCAATAAAGCCTGCATCCCGTCCCATCACTTCTATGAAAAAGATTCTATCATGAGCAGCAGCAGTATCCCGAATCTTGTCGATTGCTTCCAAAGCGGTATTAACCGCAGTATCAAATCCTATGGTGTAATCTGTTCCATAGAGATCGTTGTCTATAGTTCCTGGACAGCCGATAGTTGGTATCCCAAATTCTTCGAAGAAAATTTTTGCACCTGTAAATGTTCCGTCTCCTCCGATTGCGACAATTCCTTCAATTCCATGTTTCATCAGGTTGTCATAGGCTTTTTTTCTGCCTTCCGGAGTTCTAAATTCCTTTGATCTGGCAGATTTAAGGATGGTTCCCCCGCGCTGAACAATATTACTTACAGAGTAGGAATGCATGCGTTTTATATCACCTTCAATCATTCCTTCATATCCGCGATATACTCCGTAAACTTCCAGTCCTTTAAAAATAGCTGTTCTGACAACAGCTCTCACACAGGCATTCATTCCTGGACTATCACCTCCTGAAGTAAAAACGGCAATTTTTTTCATGTTTTCTGTATTATCTAAAAGGTCAATAAAACCAATCCCTCGATAGAATTCCCATGGGGGAAAATCTTAGATCGTCTAGTTTTAATAAAATAGGTTTTTAAGCCCCGCAAAAATAGGGATTAAAGGAGGAAAGCCGTAGTTTCTGGGATGAATTAAGTGGAAAATTTTATCTATGGAATGAAATCATATTTTTGAATTGTAAACCCAAAATCAAAATGAATAGACGAACTCTTCCCCTTGCGGATTTCCAAATACCCGAAATTTCTTTAGGCTGTATGTCTCTTCCTGATAAGAAGAACGAGGGCATAAAAATCATTCAGGCTGCGATTTCTTCTGGAATCAATTTATTGGATACTGCTGATTTGTATCAAAGAGGCTTTAATGAGGAAATGGTTGGTGAAGGCATTCAAGACCGCAGAGATCAGGTGATTTTAGCAAGCAAGGTCGGTAATGAATGGAGAAAAGATGGCTCGGGATGGGATTGGAATCCTAAAAAAGAATACATTCTACGAGCGGTGGATGCAAGTTTGTCCCGTTTGAAAACAGATTACATAGACTTATATCAGCTGCATGGAGGCACTATTGAGGATCCTTGGGATGAGACTTTGGAGGCCTTTGAAATTTTAAAGAAGCAAGGGAAAATCCGAGCTTTTGGGATTTCCTCTATTCGGCCCAATGTTATCCGAAAAGTGATGGAGTTAAATCCTCCTGCCAGCATTATGATGCAATATAGCCCTTTGGATAGGAGACCTGAGGAGGTGGTTTTTCCTGTTTTGGAACAAAGTGAAATCCGGGTTCTGGTAAGAGGGGCATTCGCAAAAGGCTTATTGATAGATAAGGAATCCTCTGATTTCTTGAGTTATCATGCTGAAAAAGTAAAGGCTATGAAGGACTTTTTAAATTCATTCGTCTATTCAACCGAGTCCTTGTTGATTCGCTTTGGCTTAAGCCAAAAGGCAGTTGCATCTTTGGTCATTGGGGCTAGTTCAGTAGGCCAGGTTGAAAAAATGTTGAGAGCCTACGAAGAAGGGATGCAGATAGAGGAAGACTTTATCCAGGCAATTCGAAGGAAATTACCCGCTAATCATTATCAAGATCACCGCTGATCAATTTCTTCTATACAGGATTTTTATTTCCCTTAATTTCAAGATTGAAAATCAACCACCCATAGATACCTATGATTAAAAATATTTGCTTGCTACTTCTGATAGCTTTTATCGCTTGCAGTCCCAAAGTTGAAACAGAATTGGATCGCTGGGAAGCCCGAGCTGCCCAAGTGGAAATAATTCGGGATGACTTTGGAGTTCCTCATATTTACGGAGAAACCGATGCTGATGCGGTGTTTGGACTGCTTTACGCTCAATGCGAAGATGATTTTAGAAGGGTTGAGCGAAATTATGTATGGGCAACAGGAAGATTAGCTGAACTGGAAGGAGAAGAGGCAATTTTCTCTGATTTGAGAGCCAATTTGTACATGACAGAAGAGGAAGCTAAGGCTGCTTATGAAACAGCTCCGGATTGGTTGAAGGAATTATGTGTGGCTTTCGCAGATGGCATAAATTACTACCTACATACACATCCAGAAGTTGAGGCTCAGGTAATTACTCATTATGAACCATGGATGCATTTATTCTTTTTTGAAGGTTCCATAGGTGGAGACATCGAGCAGATACCTCTAAAAGGAATTCGGGAATTCTACGGAAAAGAAATCAGTGTACCTGTTTTGGAGGCAGTTGCTGAATGGAAAAGCCCTGAGGCTTTGGAAGAACCTGCGGGATCGAATGGAATTGCAGTTGCCGGGGAACTGACAGAGTCAGGAAATGCTATGCTGCTTATCAATCCCCATACCTCATTTTATTTCAGACCAGAGGTGCATGTTGTATCTAAAGAGGGTTTGAACGCCTATGGAGCTGTGACCTGGGGTCAGCTTTTTGTTTATCAGGGATTTAATGAAAAAACCGGTTGGATTCATACTTCCACCCGAGTTGACTTTATCGATGAATTTGTAGAAGAAGTACTCCAAAAAGAGGATGGTTCACTGGTTTATCAATATGGAAATGAAGAAAGACCGGTGGAAGTAAAGCAAGCGACAATTAAGTATAAAACAGCCGAGGGGATTAAAGAGAAAACCTTTGACTTCTATAGAACCCATCATGGCCCGATCACTCACGAAATGGATGGAAAATGGGTGGCAACCAAAATCAATTGGGATCCTGTTCAGGCCTTGATTCAAAGTTTTACCCGAACCAAGTTGAATAATTTTGCAGAGTTTAAGGATATGATGAATATCCGTACCAACTCATCCAATAACACTGTTTTTGCTGATGCAGAAGGGAATATCGGCTATTTCCACGGGAATTTTATTCCCAAAAGAAATCCTGAATTTGACTTTTCTGAACCCGTAGATGGATCTAATCCAGCTACAGACTGGCAAGGCTTACACACGGTGGATGAAAGCATTGTGATCCTCAATCCTGAAACGGGCTGGATTCAAAACTGTAATTCCACACCTTACACAGCAGCAGGTGAATATTCTCCGAAAAGGGAAAATTATCCTATTTACATGGCTCCTGATCAGGAAAATTTCCGAGGCATTCATGCAGTTAAAGTTTTGAAAGAGGCTAAAAATTTGACATTGGATTCATTTATAGAATTGGCACATGATCCTTATTTACCTGCCTTTGAGGCTTTGATTCCTGAATTGGTTGCGGCCTATGAAAAAGTAGGTTCTAAGAATAAAGAGGCGATTCAAGTGCTTAAAGCATGGGATTTCCGTACGAGTAAGGAATCAGTGGCTATGTCTCTGGCTCATTTTTATGGGATGAATTATGCGCGAAATGTAGGTTCATTGAATCGCTTCATCGACGATCCATCAATTAGTGGGGAATATTCTAAGCCTAGCGACAATCAAGTCGTGGAGGCTTTTGATCAAACTATTGAGGAAATGAATGCAGATTTCGGATCTTGGAATACCCCTTGGGGCGAGATCAATAGATTTCAAAGACTTTCAGGCGCTATTGATTTGAAGTTTGATGATGATAAACCATACATTCCTGTAGGAATGGCTTCAGGAACCTGGGGAGCTTTGGCAGCTTATGGAGCAAGAAGTACAGAAGATACAAAGCGATTATATGGATATAGAGGGAATAGCTTTGTAGCTGTAGTTGAATTTGGTAAAAAGGTAAAAGCTAAAAGTATTTTAGCAGGAGGTCAAAGTGGGGATCCTAATTCGCCTCATTTTACCGATCAGGCGCAGCGTTATGCTGATGCAAATTGGAAAGATGTGGCGTATTACCAAGAAGATGTTGAAGCTAGAGCAGAAGAGCGGTATAATCCAGGGAAAAGGAAATAATTGTATTGACGAAAAAAGCTCATGTCAATTCGGGCAAGGTCGATGGGTTCTCGACTTCGCTCGAACTGACATTTTATTGAAAAATATATCCGATTTTCTGTCTGTAAGAAAACTGAGGTGCATAAAAGAAGCACAGCAGATCAATTCAACCAAGCTTCGGTCAACTGTCTTCGGTCTCCATAATCGATGAGCAAAGGAGATTTGGCTACTAGCAAGATTCTGGATATTGATATAACCCGGTTTTACTCTCCTTTCTTGAAATCCATACTGACCGAATTGATACAATAGCGAATTCCTCCTTGATCTTTTGGGCCATCCGGGAAACGGTGACCTAAATGTGATCCACAATTTCCACAGAGAATTTCTTCTCGAATCATAAAATGTGAATAGTCCATCTGAACATCTATTGCCTCTGGGCGGATAGGTTCTGTGAAGCTAGGCCAACCACAGCCGCTGTCATACTTTTTCGAAGAGTGAAAAATCTCATTATTGCAGACCTTACACTCGTAAATGCCAGTGTCCTTGTTTAGGTAATATTGTCCCGTAAATGGCCTTTCTGTTCCCTTTTCTCTAAGCACATGATAGGACTCAGGATCTAGTTTATTTTTAAGTTCCTCTTCAGAGAATTGAACCGGATATTCTTTTTTATTTTTCTTGCTCATAGATTTCTATTTAGAATTCTAACCCATCTAATACCAAAGAAGTTTATCTGGGCTTTAATATGAGAGGCTCCTCTGTGCTTTTGATGATGTCCTTTTTATCCATCAACTGATATCGGTATTTCCCTTTGGCGTAAAGATTCGCCTGATCTTTATAGTGTTTGCTAAAACGATTCCCACTTTGACCTGTGGGAAGTACAGAAAGCGATTTTTGAATATTTTGAAAATCTATCAAAATCCGCATAGCCGGTCCAGAGGTAACCCTGTAAATTCCTTCTCCATTTAATTTGAAGGCCAGTTTATTGACTGCTTCATCATTGGCTGGAATCGGATCAGTTTTAACATTGAATATCTTGTCCAGCGGTTTTTTACTTCCTAAAGGGTGGGGATGCTCTGCGATTATTACCTTCTTCCAGTCCCAGTCATCTATATCTTTTCCTAATTGATCGCTAAGCTCATCCAGCGTAATCTGCAAGCTATTGGCAAATATGTCTTTTGCATTTTCTTTTTCGGGGGTTTGTATATCATCCCACCAAGGGCTTCCTATGTTTTTGATAAAGGGAAGGTTGGATCGAATCATCATAAATGTGCCCAGATAATTTTCAAAGCCAACTTTCCCCAGCTCATCTTCCATTGAAAGGCGAAGTGTATGGTATAACCATTTGTAATAAATAGTTGGAGTCGGGGAGTTTAACTCATGATTTCCGTCCCATTGGTTTAGAAGCTCTCGAGCTTTTTCTCTTCCTTGAAAATCAAAGTCCGGGATTTGATCCAGCATGAATTGGGCGATTTGAGAGTGGTCTGTATTGATCACTTCAAGCTGGACCGCTTTAGCATCATCCAAGGTCCAATCATTTTTGGATTGAATAGCCTCAGCGATTCTTAGCCATCTTTCACCGGGATAATAATAGCCAGGAAAAAATACGCCATTTCTTAGGGTGTCAGGTTGATTATTAGCTGAGGCAACAAATCCCGAAGGAGGATTGATACTCATTGGGTTCATGCTGAAAGGGTACCAGCCCTGAGGCATGATTTCGGGATCTGAGCCATTTGCAAAAATCTTGGAATCTACTTTTTCAGATCGGATAGGCAATTTGGCAGCAGCCCACCAAGCGATATTGCCCAAACTGTCACCATACATGATATTCAAACCAGGCGCATGAATGAGCTCTGCGGCATGAGCTACATCCTGCATAGATTTGGCATGATTTATCTTGTAAAGTGACTCTAATGCTCTTGTGGGTTCTGAAGTATATACCCACCAAGAACTAACAGGGTTTTGTGTCAAAGAGGCGATTTCAGAAACTACCCCATTCATGATGGGACCATGAATTGTTTGACGTATTTCAAAATCTACCGGGTCTTGCCCTTTTACCGGGATTTGATCTTTGAGTATAGTAAAGGGAAGAAATTCATCTCCATATCTGTATTCATTGGGATTATTGGGATTCAATTCTACTTCAAAAAAGTCCTGATCATCGTTTTCAAACATGGTCAAGCCCACGCTGTGAAACAAGGAATGTCCAACCAGACCAAAAGGAACACCGGCCAGGTGATTTCCATAAAAATTAAAACCAGGATATTCCAAATGCGCTTCATACCAAACAGATGGAGATGAGAAGCCAATATGGGTGTCATTAGCAAAAATGACTTTTCCGCTTTTCGTTTTAGATCCAGAAATGACCCAACCATTAGAACCCTCCAAAAGAGGAACAGGAAGTTTTTCTAGCATGGATATAAGCCCGCTGCCCGAAGTAGACTTAAGAGAATCAGGATAATGATTTGGGATTACATGGTGTTCTGGAAGTGTATGAACGGATAATGCTTGCAGGTAATTTTCACCGAGTTTTCTGCTCATTTCCGTAATCAATGGATCAGACTTGACTGCCATGGCAAAAGTAAATGACATATAACCCAAAATAGAGTGAACATCATTGATAGTGAATTCCCGGGGCTTTTCTCCCAAAAGGGTATATTCTACAGGTAAAGTGCCTTCTTGAATAAATTGATTTATTCCGGCTATATAGGCTTCAGTGGCTTTTCTCCAAGGAGAATCAGGTTGAGAGTTCCAAAAGTCAGTGGAGCTTTTTGCATGCTCAGGAATTCCCAGCGTTCTGAAAAACTGGTCTATTTCTAGTAAATCCGGCCCTAAAAATTCGGCTAAGGTTCCGGTTCCGACTCTTCTCATCATCTCTAACTGAAATAGCCGATCTTGAGCATGGAGGTATCCAAGAGCCGTATAAGCATCAGCTTGGTTTGAGGCATAAATATGAGGGATTCCGTATTGGTCGAAGTAAACAGTGGTTTCTTCATTTAACCCTTGTATTGTTATTTCCCCTTCATATTGAGGAGTATGCAATGCTGTAAAAACCAATGCGCCGATTGCTAAAATAAAAAGCAAAACGCCTAATACGATTCCTGTTTTTCTCATGTGTCAAAATTTTAGAAAAGATAATTGAAATAAAAATTGAAATCTGCCTCAGGTCAAAGAGATAAAGAAATACAGTGGAAATAAATGGAAATACGCCTTCGGTGAAATAGATAAAGAAATACAATGGAAATAATTAGAAATACGCCTTCGGCGAAATAATAGAAAAGATACCTTTTAAGATAATTTTAAGATATGCCTTCGGCGAAATACGGATCAATTCCCCCTTTGGAAATGTAAACACGGTTTAGGGCGAGGGCTTTGTGAAAGGGGGGAAGGGGGATTTTGCTTGAAATACAGTAGAAATATTTAGAAATACGCCTTCGGCGAAATATTCAGAAGATATTCTTCAAGATATGCCTTCGTCAGATAGCGGAAAAAATGAACAGCGAAATATTAAACCTGAATTATGCATTAGAATTCGTAGCGAGAGCTTAAAATGCAAGAAAATCAAGCACTTTGGAGATCGAGGCGTAGCACCGCTACGGTGAGATCGAAAAGTGAAGTGAAGCGATTGATTTTGAAGCATTTTGAGATCGAAGTAGATTTTATAATGCTTATTTCAGGTTAAACTTTTGACCTAATTAAAGACCTTCTGGTATGATTGATGAATTTATAAAAATAGATACTCCCTAATCCATAGCAGAGAATATCCCAATAATCAGAGGTATAGGTTGATGAATACTTTGGCAACAAAAACTCAAATACGATTGAAACATACACAAAGGCAACTAAAACCTGAGCCTTGGAAAATGTGAAAAGCTCCTTTTTAGGATGAATCCACTGATATATTTGAAGGGTTATTCCCAGTATAACAGGCATTGCTAACAAATCATCAGCATAAGAGGAAAGGAATCCGCTTGAATGCCAGCCCATGACTTTTTCAAAAAACTGGTTCGTCCAAAAAAATATCACAGGAATAATAAAGAATGGATTTTTGATCACTTTCATTATCCGGGGAGCGCTGCAATTAACCAAAGAATGAAAGTAATGATAGCCATATATATGGTATAAAAGAAGTTTCCAATCTTTTTGAAAGTTTTGACCAAATCAGAATCATCTTCCTTGATGTAAAACATCCAGTTTTCTTCATTGGATTTCTTATCAGCCTCTCGTTTTTGTTGGTTTTCGAGGTCTTTGCCTCCCAGTGGTTTGCCACAATGCTGGCAAGTATCTGTAAGATTCTGATTCCAATCAGACCATTGCCCACAATGGGGGCATTTCTTCTGTCCCATAAAAAATAATTTTAAAATTAAGCTACATCATCAATCGCCTGCAAAATGATGCTACAAGCACCTTTTATTTCTTCTTCGGTTATTACCAATGGTGGGGCGATTCTCATAGAATCATCACAAAACAGAAACCAATCGGTAATCACACCCAATTCGATTGCTCGATCAATAATTGGTTTTAGAACTTCAAAAGATTCAAACTCAACGGCCATCATCAAGCCTTTGTTTCGGATACCTTTGATTTTAGGGTGGATGAGTAGTTTTTTGAAAAGCGCTGCTTTTTCCTCTACCTGAGCGATCAAATTTTCTTTTTGTAAAATCTGAATAGTGGCCAAGGAAGCAGCTGCGCTTACCGGGTGTCCACCAAAAGTAGTGATATGACCCAGCAAAGGATTATTCTTAAAAACTCCCATCACCTCTTTGTTGGCTATAAATGCTCCGATCGGCATTCCACCTCCCATACCTTTGGCACAAACAACTATATCCGGGACTATATCAAAATGCTCAAAAGCCCAGAATTTGCCGGTTCTGCCAAAGCCAGCCTGAATCTCATCCAAGATCAATAATGCTCCTGCTTCATTACATTTTTTCCGTAAAGCCTGAAAATAATTTGTACAGGCTACCCGTATCCCGGCTTCTCCTTGGATTGTTTCTACGACTACTGCAGCAGTATCTGAATCAATTTTCTCCAAATCTGCATAGCCACCATACACTATATTGGTGACTCCAGGTAAAAGAGGTCTATAAGCTCTTTTGAAAATTTCATTTCCTCCTATACTTAGCGAACCATGAGAACTCCCATGATAGGCATTGATGCAGGAGAAAAGCTTTTTCTTACCAGTGTATCTCTTGGCTAATTTGAGCGCTCCTTCAATTGCCTCCGAACCACTATTTACGAAATAGACATTGTCAAGCTGATCCGGTAAAGTATCACAAAGTGCCTTGGCAAGTAGGGTTTGGGGAGTTTGAACATATTCTCCATATACCATCAGGTGGAGGTATTTGTCCAGTTGATTTTGGATTGCCTCCAGCACTTTGGGGTGCCTATGACCCACATTACTGACTCCGATTCCTGAAATCAGATCAATGTATTTTTCTTGATTAGGCCCATATAGGTATACTCCCTCTGCCTTTTCCACTTCTATCATCAGTGGAAAATCTGTAGTTTGGGCTAGATGGGATAAAAATAATTGTCGGTTGTTCATGATTTACTTATCAGAAACTCGAGAATCTGAAGAAAATTCCCAAAGGAAGCTTTTTCTCAAATTTATCCTGCAGATATAATTCTCCATGCTCTGGGTTTTTTACTTCTCCGAAATTGGACTTGATCAGGTTGACAGCGATCAAAGAAGAAAAACTGAGTGAATACATGTTTAAGAGTAAGAAATGATCCTTTGGATCCAAGATTTCAGCACAGGTTTTTAGCATTTCATTGATTTGCTCTTCCAAAACCCATTTTTCTCCATCCGGGCCTCTGCCATAGGCTGGAGGATCCAAAATAATTCCCTGGTATTTATTTCCTCTTCGGGCTTCCCGTTTGATAAACTTCATCGCATCATCCACCATCCAACGGATACCATCCAGGTTTGAAGCCTCCATGTTGTGTCGAGACCAGGTCACTACCTGCTTGACAGAGTCTAAATGGGTGACATCTGCTCCCGCAGCTTTGGCTGCCACAGAAGCTGCTCCGGTGTAGGCAAAAAGATTGAGAACTTTTGGGTTTTTTACAGGAGAGCGTTTGATGGTGGAGAAAATATAATCCCAGTTGACTGCTTGCTCTGGAAAAAGGCCTATGTGTTTAAAGGACGTTTGGGCAAGATTTAGCTTGATATCCAAACCTTCCTCATTTTGATAGCCGATTTGCCAATTGTGAGGCATTCTTTTTAATTGTTCCCAATGGCCTTTTTCAGGGTTGTTTTTTTCTTTTGCAAAGTGGGCATGTGCCAACTTTTTCCATTCGGAGTCTTGCATGCTTTTATCCCAAATCGCCTGGGGTTCAGGTCTGCTGACAATAAACTCTCCGAAGCGTTCCAATTTCTCAAAGCCTCCTGTATCAATCAGCTCGTAATCTTTCCAAACTCCGGGACTAAGGGATAAAATTCTGTCTTGCATAGCTAGTTATTTGAGCGAGCAAAAATAGGGAAATTATAGCAGACCCAAATTCGCCAGGCATTCCTCACTATATTCCCAAAGAGCTCTGGCATTTTCAGCATCTAAGGAAGCGGAATTAGATGATTTAGGCTTCTTTCTGACGTAATAAGCTCCGTTTTTGAGTTCTTCTGAAGGTATTTTTGCTAAAAAAATACTGGTTTGGGCTCCTTTCTTGGCTGAAATAAAAAATAATTGAGTTGCCCGAATGATCATCTTGCTGATTGGGTCCGTTTCGGATCCGAATGCTGTTTTGACTGCTCCAGGATGTAATGAGAAAGAAGAGATGCCTTGCTCACTAAATCTTCGTTTTAATTCTTTGGTGAATAGAATATTATAAAGTTTTGCCTGACAATAGGCTGAGAAGGTATTTCCGGATTTTTTGAGACTAGGGTCTTCAGTATTAAAACTTGCGATTCTATGAGCCTCTGAACTCACATTGATAATTTTTGCTTTGCCTTTGACCAGGGCATTTTCTACTAATTTAAAGAGGAAAAAATGTCCTAGATGGTTGACAGCAAAAGTCATATCGAAGCCATCCTTTGTCTTTTTTCCAGCAGGGAACATACCCCCTGCATTATTGATCATGACATGGATTTCAGAATAATTTTCCTGAATATAAGATCCGGTATTTTGGACGGATTTCATGGAAGAAAGATCCATTTCTATCCAGTCTAGCTTTTCGGTTTTCGGGAATTGACTGGCTATCCTTTGGGCTTTTTCCATATTTCTTACCGGCAAAATAATCCGGTCAAAATAAGGATAAAGTGCTATTAGAGTTTCTAGTCCGATTCCGGAAGTGCTGCCTGTCAAAAGTAAATTCATATAGTATTTTTCTAAGACTACTCAAAAAGTACTCTCTTGGTTTTCAGTTTACTGTAGCGTTGACAACATACAAAAATGTTATGCATGCAGAATTTTTGTAATTTTAGCCTTATTTTCCCAATCTAAGCGAATAAATCCTAACCCTATTGAATAGCATTTGGCTATGTCGAAGAAATTTATTGATATAGAAAAGGCAATTGCCTCCAAAAACCCATCTTTATTGAAATGGATGCCTGGTTTTGTGCTCTCCTACATCAAGCGCGTCACGCATGAGTCATGGATGAATGGAATCATGAATCGAATCGGACATTTGAAAGGACTGGATTTTGTCAATGCATTGATAGAGGAGTTTGAGATGGAAGTAGAATTAATAGGAGAGGAAAAAGTACCCAGAGAAGGAGGCGTGATCATCGCTGCGAATCATCCTTTGGGTGGAATGGATGGAATTGCCCTGATGTATGCCTTGGGTAGAATCCGAACTGATATCCGTTTTTTGGTGAATGATCTATTAATGACCTTCGATAATTTTAATCCAATTTTTGTCCCTGTCAATAAGCATGGAAGGAATTCTCAAGAAACTTTGGATAAAATTGAAGAGGTATATTCCAAAGATTTTGCTGTGCTAATATTTCCGGCAGGATTGGTTTCCAGAAAAATAGACGGAGAAATAAAGGACTTACAATGGAAAAAGAGTTTCATCGCCAAGTCAAAAAAATATAAAAAAGATATACTTCTAAGCTTTATTGAGGGGGGAAATTCAAAATTCTTTTACAATTTAGCTAACTGGCGAAAGAAACTTGGGATAAAGGCAAATCTGGAGATGTTTTATCTTGCAGATGAAATGTATAAGCAAAGGGGTCAAAAAGTAAAGATTCGAATTGGTGAAAGAATTAGTTATAAGACCTTTACAAATGAAAAATCTGATGCTCAATGGGCTGATCAAATGAAAGTAAAAGTGTATGAACTCGGATCGAAAAATGCATAAAGAGGCTGAAATTATTCCTGCAGTGAGCACGGATTTGATCAAGGCTGAATTAAGGCCTGAGAGATTCATTCGTTACGCAAATAATGGAAACAATCTGGTTTACCTGGTTAATTACCACAATGCACCGAATGTGGTCCGAGAAATTGGGCGTCTGAGGGAATTGACTTTTAGAGCAGCTGGAGGAGGAACGGGGCAGGCATTGGATCTGGATGAAAATGATACCTGTGAAAATTGTTATGATCAACTGATTACCTGGAGCCCCGAAGATGAGGAAATTGTGGCTGGATATCGTTTAATTCATTGTAAAAAAGCCATTAATTCATCTGGGAAAATTAATTTGTCCACCACTCACTTATTCGATTTTTCACAGAAATTTATTTCTGACTACTTGCCTTACACTATTGAGTTGGGACGCTCTTTTGTTCAACCTAAATATCAGCCAAGCATAGATAATAGAAAAGGAATTTTCAGCTTGGATAATCTATGGGATGGGCTTGGAGCAGTGGTCTTATTAAATCCAGATGTCAAATATCTATTTGGCAAAGTGACCATGTATCCACATTACAATAGAGAAGGAAGAGATCTTTTGCTGAGGTTTATGAATCATTATTTCCCAGACAAAGAAAATCTGGTCAGTCCCAAAGCTGAGTTAAGACTTACTTATGAAACCGAATTGGGTACAGGTCCAAATATTTTTGAAGGCCTGGATTACAAAGAGGGCTACAAACTTCTTAATTCCCGGATTAGAAATTACGGAGAAAATATTCCGCCTTTGATCAATACTTACATGAATTTGTCTCCTACTATGATGACTTTTGGTACGGCTCTGAACGATGAGTTTGGAGAGGTAGAGGAAACAGGAATTCTAATCACATTGGATGATATTTATGATACCAAAAAGCATAGGCACATGGATACTTTCGAGAGAGACAGAGTTTTAGGAAGTAGAAATGGGCAAAGCTAAAAAAACATTAATCGTAGGTGCTACTCCCAATCCATCCCGCTATGCATTTGTGGCGGCAGGGATGTTTGATGACAGGGAGATGGATTTCATCCCCATTGGAATCAAAAAAGGCGAACTTTTTGGAAAGGAAATTTTGGATTTGAGGCAAAAGCCAGCTTTGGAAGATATTGATACGATCACTTTATATATTGGTCCGGATCATCAAGAAGAGTGGATTGATTATTTGCTTTCTCTAAATCCTAAGAGAATCATTTTTAATCCAGGAACCGAAAACCCTGAGTTTTTTCAGGCAGCAAAAAAGCAAGGTGTGGAAGTTACCCCAGCATGTACTTTAGTCATGCTTAGTACTGGTCAGTATTAGAGATTTTTTTGAAGAAATTATCCATATATAAAATATGTGGAAAGGAAACCAGGGAGATTAATACGAAAAATAAAAGAAGTAATTCCTGAGATCCTAAAAACCTGAGTCCTAAAAATAGAATAAGGCCAATTCCTATAAAACTCAATATCGAGAAGGGGAGGAGTTGAATTAGAAATTTTTTAAAGCCCCGGAATTTGGGGAATTTTTCCAGAAATCGGTATTCGACCATCATACTCGGAACAGCATGCCAGAATCCAAAGTAAATAATAAAGGAAACTAGCAATGGGCTAAAGTATAAAAGTAGGGGCAGTACAGTCAGATCAATCAAATCAGCTTTACTGAATCCAATTTTCAGATATGATTGAATTGATAAACTGCTGACCAAAAATACGCTTATAATGAGAATTTGATAATCATAGAATCCCTTAATATCTAAAATAGGAGCTAAGATGGATTGGGTCATTTCAAAATCTCCAAAGAGAATCACAGACAGCATTAACAATCCCCTGCTGCAGTATAACAAAGAATTTAAAAGTCTATTATTAGCAACTTCCCGCTTGATAAAGTGAGTTTGTCCGAAGTGATAGGCGGACATAAGAAGAAATGCGGCTAGTGCGATTTTGGGTACTACATACCAAATCAAAAGATAAGCTGCAATTAATGATAAGTAGTTGATTAAAAACCTGATAAGGCTTTTTTGGTTGGTATGAGGATTGGATGTTAAATGGTCTATTGCTCCATGGGGGATTCCGGCTGTAAGTAGTATAAGTAGAAAAATCCCATAATCCAGAATAGGAAGATCAAATGAGAAAAGTGCATATACACAGCCTATCCCTAAGCCCAATGCTTTGAAAATGCCTTCAATGCTTCTCATAATTCAGGAGGCTTTTGATGAAAATCGGAAACCGTAGTCGGCTAAGCAATTTGATTTCTTGAAAAAGACTAGTTTCTTCTCCCAAGAATTTCATAACCAAATCGGTTTCATTCCTTTTAAACAAATCCTCGAAAATTCCTTTGAGTTCATGAGGCCATTTATGGGCGATATTGAGTAGGATGTTATCATAAAAGCGAAATCTGGCAGGAGACTTTTCGGTTTTAATGTTGTTTTCACCACTCACTAGCTGATTGACAAGTGATTGAGCTCTCTTTTGAATGGTGTGGAATGTATAACCTGTAGAAGCCTTAGTCCATCCCGCTTTGGTACCGATAGGAATGATCCGTTTTGAAAAATCGGGGGCTTTTATCTGAGTTGTCATTGGAATAACTCCTTTTTCCTGAAAAGTGATTTCATAAGCTATTCCACCAAATTTTTCCTCCAGATACTCTTTGATTTTTGCGTTTAAGATTTCTTGACTTATATCCTGTCGACTGTAAGCAGTATACTCTATCAAGGCTGATTTGGAATGATAGGGTAGAATGTAAAAGAAATCAAATAGACCCTTTTCACTTTGGGTCCACTCCATCATCGTGAAGGTTGATTTATCAAAAATGTTTTGATCAGTTTCGATTTTCCATCCAGCAAAGATCTGTTTTAGAGCTTTGGAACCCAGGTGATCCGAATCTGTTAGTCTGGAATCGAAAATATAATTTCCTTGATAGATAGTATCATTTGAGGTGAATACTTCTACTGAATTTTCTTTTTCAATGATTTGATTGACAGCATTTTGTTCATGAGTCACATTGGGGTGAGATTTCAAAAAAGAATAAATGTGTTCAAAAAAATCCCTAGAATTTATATGGAAATACTGAAGGTTTTCCATTTGGTGGGTTGCCTTATCATAATTGGAACTCAAGCTAAGTTGATTCCAGGAATGAATTGCGTTTCTTGGGTGAATTGGTAAAGGCTTTTCAGCCCAATAGCACCAAGTTTTATCCGGTATTTGACCCAAGTTTGGGTCTAGAAGTAATATTTTTGAATTTCTAAAAGGACTATTGAGTAGGTGATATACCATACTAAGTCCGGCACAACCCGCACCTGCAAATATGTAATCGTAGTGCTTCATGGGAAGAAAAGAGCCGCCCGAAAGGGCGACTCTTAATTAGGTTTATGCTGCTGCAGTTTTGTTTTTGGATGATTCGGAAATTGCTACAGAGTAGATTACCAAACCAAAACCGATTTTGTTGATAGCATCAGCCAAGTTGTAGAACAAGTCGATTGAGCTTACCTCAAATGCACCTGATAACAAGTTTCCTGGCAATACCATATAACCGATTGGATAGATTGACCATCCTAGGGTGATGAAGATTTTCAATAGGAACATAGCTCTTCCTAAAGCAGGGCTGTTGGAATCTTTAGCCAATTTCGCTACATCTCCTGCGAATACTTCATATACGATATACAAATAACCTAGGGTAGATAGGATACCCCACATGATGTTGCTATCGATACCTGAAGTTTCACCGATGTAACCGGTAATTAGCATGAAAAGAGATGCTACGATCAATTTGAAAAGAGTGGAACCTTTTGCACCAAATGGTTTGGTTAACAAATAGAACTCCACACACATCAAAGGTACTGTCAAAGTCCAGTCAACATAACGGAAAGCTGTTGGACTGGAACCAGTTTGTAAATAGAAATCTCTCATGTAGTAATAGTGAACTGCGGCAATACCTGTGATCAGTCCAGATACTAAAAGAGAGGTTTTCCATTTTCCATCTACAGATCCTCTTTCTACGAAAAAGAAGACGGCAGAAGCGAACATAGCCATATACCCAATGAAGAAGGTAATGGCTACCGGGTCTGAGTTAATGATTCGATCTAGTCCTACTAGATCGGCTGCTAAGGTTAGGTTCATAATTTTTTAATGGGGAAAGTGTTAACTGTTTGATTTGCTTACTTAAATAGATTCAGAATTAAATTTGTTTAACAAAAAGACCCCATAATTAAACAAAATGGTATAAAGCGTTAAAAAACAAGTTTATATGTGCTATAATCAGGTAGGAATAGGTGAAAAAAATTTTACAAAAAATATAGAATTTAGAATAATATTTGGGTTATTAGAGCTAAGGCATACTATTGTATTCACTTAGATAATGCTGTAATTATTCTCGTTTGAGTCACTTTTTTTGCTTATCTTGCCGAATCAATTGAATTTCAGAAAATCACCGTTTAAGCCCGTTTTAAGGGTTTTTTTCCAGTTAATATGAGCGAAGAAAAAGCGAAGAATCCGGCAGAGTACGGAGCCGGCAATATTCAGATTTTGGAAGGTCTGGAAGCAGTTAGAAAAAGACCTGCCATGTACATCGGAGATGTAGGAGTAAAGGGTCTTCACCACCTAATTTGGGAAGTAGTGGATAATTCCATTGACGAAGCCTTGGCTGGTCATTGTGATGCAATTCACGTTACTGTCAATGAAGACAATTCCATCACTGTGGAGGATAATGGTAGGGGTATCCCAACCGATATGCACCCAAAGGAAAAACGTTCGGCCTTGGAGGTCGTCCTTACTGTGCTTCACGCAGGAGGTAAATTTGATAAGGATACTTACAAGGTTTCCGGAGGTTTGCACGGTGTGGGTGTTTCCTGTGTGAATGCTTTATCGACAGACCTAAAAGCTACTGTTTTTAGAAATGGGGTTATCACCGAGCAGGAGTTTAAAATTGGTGTTCCTCAATATCCTGCGAGAGAGATAGGAAAAACAGATAAAAGAGGCACTATCATCCATTTTAAGCCGGATGCCAGCATTTTTGCTATTACCGAATTCAAATATGAGACCATTGCCAACAGGCTTAGAGAAATGGCCTTTTTGAATGCGGGAATTCGAATTTATCTCAAGGATCTTAGAGAAATTGAAGACGATGGAAATCCAAAGTCTGATGAATTTTTCTCTGAAGGAGGTTTGGTTGAATTCGTAGAATACCTAGATGAGACTAGAGAGAAAATCATCGATGCACCTATTTACATAGAAGCGCTTGATCAGGAAGTCCCTGTGCAAGTAGCAATGAGCTATAACAATTCCTACACTGAAAATGTGGTTTCCTATGTGAACACCATCAATACTTATGAAGGTGGTTCCCATGTAACTGGATTCAGAAGAGCTCTTACCAGAACACTCAAGTCCTATGCTGATAAATCCGGCATGTTGGATAAGTTGAAGATTGAGGTTTCTGGTGATGACTTTAGAGAAGGTCTTACTGCGGTTATCTCCGTGAAAGTTGCAGAGCCTCAGTTTGAAGGTCAGACCAAAACTAAATTGGGTAACTCCGATGTAGTAGGTGCAGTAGATTCTGCTGTTTCTGAGACATTACAGTCTTGGCTGGAAGAGCACCCAAAAGAAGCGAAAACTATCGTAGGAAAAGTAATCCTAGCAGCTCAGGCAAGACATGCAGCTAGAAAAGCGCGTGAAATGGTGCAGCGTAAGAATGTCCTTGGAGGCGGTGGTCTACCTGGAAAGCTTGCGGATTGTGCGAATTCTGATCCTACTGTTTGTGAATTATACTTAGTGGAGGGTGACTCTGCGGGTGGTTCAGCCAAGCAAGGGAGAGACAGAGATTTTCAGGCTATTCTTCCTTTGAAAGGAAAAATCCTGAACGTAGAAAAAGCGCATGAGCACAAAATCTACGATAATGATGAAATCAAAAACATCCTGACTGCCTTAGGGGTTAAGTTTGGAACTGCTGATGACGATAAGGAACTTGATTTGACCGGTTTGAGATATCACAAAATCATCATCATGACGGATGCTGATATTGATGGTTCCCACATCCGAACTTTGATCTTGACTTTATTCTTCAGATATATGAGAACCTTGATTGAAAGAGGGTATATCTACATTGCTTTACCACCTCTTTATTTATTGAAGAGAGGTAAAGACGAGCGCTATTGCTGGACTGAAGAAGAGAGAAAAAGGTTGATCTCCGAGATGGCCAAAGACGGTAAAGAGGACAGTGTCGGTATTCAGAGATACAAAGGTCTCGGTGAGATGAATCCAGAGCAACTTTGGACTACTACCATGGATCCAAATGTCAGAACCATTAAACAGGTGACTATCGATTCGGCAGCTGAAGCAGACCATCTCTTTAGCATGCTGATGGGAGATGAAGTCGCCCCAAGAAGAGAGTTTATCGAGAAAAATGCTAAATACGCAAAAATCGATACCTAATACTTCCCAAAGGGGCTTTCGAGCCCCTTTTTTTGGCCAATAAATAAGATAAGCTATTCAGGAACAAAATTATCAGGTATGAAACTGGCAGTTGGAGATAAATATGAGTCAATCATCCAAAAAAGTGATTTAGTCAGTAGAGATTTAAGCTGGCTGAAATTTAATGAACGCGTGCTGGATCAGTCCAAAAAGGAGCATCGTTCAATTTTTGAAAAACTTAAATTTCTGGCAATCACTGCATCTAATCTGGATGAGTTTTTTATGATCCGGGTAGGTTCATTGTATAATTACCTGGATTATGATAAAGAGCGGATTGATTACTCCGGCCTGAGAGAAGAGCCTTTCAAAGCTAAATTGATGAAAGATTGCCAGCAGTTTCATGCAGAGCAGCATCATCATTTTATTGAAAATGTACTTCCTAGATTGGGTGAAGAGGGGATTTCTTTGGTCAATACTTCCAGACTGACATCCGATGAGCAGGAAAAGGTTCGTCAGTATTTTCAGAAGGCTATTTATCCAATGCTTACGCCCATGGTGTATGACGGGTACAGAACCTTCCCGATTTTGATGAATAAGCTTTTGATCTTCGGTGTGGTGACAACTAGCCCTGGAGAGAAGAAGGATATGCGCAAACTCAGCTTCGTGCAGATTCCAGCAAATATCCCTCGTTTTTTTGAAATCGAGCGGGATAACATGTTGCTCTTGATTCCTATTGAAGAGGTAATTCGTGAAAACATCGTTTCGCTTTTCAGAAATGTAGAAATAGAAGCAGTCAGTCTCTTCAGAATTACCAGAAATGGTGATTTTACTCTCGAAGAGAGTGAGGATATGGATGCTAATTTCCTGGAAGAGGTGAAGCGAAAGTTGATGGAAAGAAAAACCGGAAGGGTAGTTAGGATTGAAATTGAAGAAGGGTATAGCAAATGGATGCTAAACTCGCTATTGGAAAGATGGAATCTGAAAAGTGATTCGGTCTTTTTGGTGAAACGATCCAGCATGATTGATTTTACCGGTTTCTGGCAAATCGTAGGAAATAAAAAATTCAGAGATAGGTTACCGCAGATCCCAGAGCCGGTTAAACCTCTTTCATATAGGGATGAAGGGACTGCTGATATTTTTGAGATTTTGAAAGAAAAAGATATTCTACTTCATCATCCGTATAACAATATAGATTCTATTCTAGACCTAATTGAGAAAGCAGCCGATGATCCGGATGTGATGGCCATCAAAATGACCATTTACCGGTTGGCCAAGGAAAGTAGGATCACTAAAGCTTTGTTGAAGGCGGCAGAAAATGGAAAGCACGTTTCTGTACTTTTTGAAGTCAAAGCGAGATTTGATGAGGAGAATAATATCAGAGAGGCCAAAAAACTTCAAAAGGCTGGATGCTTCGTGATTTATGGCATCACTCATTTGAAAACGCATACCAAACTTCTTTTGATTGTCAGAAAAGACAGAAATGAGATTACGCGTTTTGTTCACTTAGGCTCAGGTAATTACAATGAGGATACAGCGAGATTGTACACTGATATTGGCCTTCTGACTACCAATGAGGTTTTGGCAAATGATGTATCAGAATTCTTTAATGTAATTACTGGGCATAGCATGCCTTCTCAATATCAAAATTTGATTACTGCTCCTCGTGACATGAGAAATCAGCTAATTGAATATATTGAGCAAGAAGCAGAAAATGCCAGAAACGGTCTTCCAAGTGGGATTTTTATCAAAGTCAATTCTTTGGAAGATTCCGAAATCATTTATGCTTTATACCGTGCTTCCCAAGCTGGTGTGATCATCAAATTAGTGATTCGGGGAATTTGTTGCTTAAGACCAGGAAGACCTGGACTGAGTGAAAATATAGAAGTGATTTCTATTGTCGGTGATTTCTTGGAGCATTCCAGAATTTATCATTTCCATAATAATGGTCAAACCCGTACCTATGCAGGTAGTGCTGATATGATGGTGAGAAGTTTTGACAAAAGACTGGAATCTTTGTTTAAGGTAGAATCTCCGTTATTGGAAAAGCAGTTGATGAATATTTTAGCTTTTAATCTCCGAGACAATTTCAATTCTTATGTGATGCAAGAGGATGGTACCTATTTGGCAAAGGAGCCTGAAAATGGGGAAGAGGTTTTCAATGTTCACAAAGAATTTTTCAACCTGGATCCTGATAAGGTGATGCAGGTCAGATTGATAGATTAAAAAAAAGCGCCGAGAGGCGCTTTTTCTATTTCTTTTTACTTGAAACAACAAGGATTACAATCCCTGCTGCCACCACAATTCCACCGGCATACTGAGGCCAAGCTAGCTTATTTTCTTTGTCAGCCGTAACTTCCAAGGGCCCTGCATCTATGACTTTTTCTTTGGTAGTAAAACTGATACTGCCACTGAAAAGCATAAAAACGCCTGCAATAATTAAAATAATTCCGAAAATTTTCATTGGAAAAGGGTTTGAATGGAACAATAACGAGTATAAAGGTTGGTTTTATTGATGATTAATCCAATAATTAAAATGGATAAAAATATGGAATTAACCAAGTTGCTAATATCCACATGATCAGGTTTAGTGGAATTCCCACCACCAAATAATCCCTGAACTTATAATTTCCTGGATTATAAATCATCGTATTAGTCTGGTAACCCATAGGAGACATAAAACTTAAGCTTGCAGCAAATGTAACAGCCATCAAAAAAGGTCTGCTATCCACTCCAATTGATGCAGCTACTGTGATGGCAATAGGAGCTAAGAGAGCAGCGGTAGCATTATTGGACATAATATTGGTCAATAAGAAAGTTAGTCCAAAAATTCCTCCCAAGACGGCCCTTGGTCCAAATTCACCTAGGTTTTCTGTGATAACATCGCCTAAGAGCTGAGCACCTCCCGTTTTCTCAAGAGCTGCGCCCATAGAGAGTACTCCGGCCAGCATCATAATCACTTTCCAATCAATAGCTTTATAAGCTTCCAATGGGTTGATCGATTTAAGTAAAACTAGAACTACCACACCACCTATTGCGCAAACTGCAATTGGAAAAATTTTGAAAGCCGAAAGTAATATTACAGCTGCTAAGGTAGCTACAGTAAGAATACTTTGAGTCTTATTGATATTTCTGCTCTTATTTTCAGCCAGTAAAAGGAGATCATTTCCTTCACTTAGCCTTTGAATTGCTTCTTCTGTACCTCTGAGGAGTAAAATGTCCCCTGCACGTAGTTTAGTCTGCTTGAGTAAGCCTTCCAAAAGCCCAGCTCTGTGTCGTATACCCACTACAGTAATCTGATCAAAAATATGCCGGAAGTTAAGGGCTAATAGCTTTTTATTGACTAAGTCTGAGTTTGGAGTGACTAATGCTTCATACAGTCTAACTTCATCATCTGTCACATTCTCCGTGCTCCATTCCAATTCTGATTTTATCGATAGACCTGCGATTTTCTTGAGTTTTTGTATGGTTTCTTTTTCACAAGTGATTCTTATCAGGTCATCTTTTTCAATTGGAGTATTGGGGTATACTTTTACTTTCCTTCCATCTGCTCTTAGAATTTGGAGGGCCTCAATTGGATAAGCTTTGAATAATTTCTGTTTGTGAAAAGGTTCACCGATTTGCTCAAACTCCTTGGTAATGACAATCTCAATGAGGTAATTTCCGAGATGGGAGCTGTCTTTTACACTGAAATGAGCCTTTCGCTTGGGAATAAGCCAAGTGCCTATTGAAATCATGTATATAATACCAGCAATAAAAAATATAACTCCCGCTTTAGTCATTTCAAATACACCAAACTCTTCCAAGCCTTCTCTTGCAGCGATTCCACTTACTAGGATATTGGTACTGGTACCTAGTAGGGTACATATTCCGCCCATTAAAGCTCCAAAAGATAAGGGCATTAAAACTCTGGATGGTGAAATGCCATTTTTTTTGGCGAGTTGAATAACGGTTGGCATCAATAAGGCGACAACTGCAGTATCGTTGATGAATGCGGATAAAATACCTGCGGAGAGCATCAAACTTAATATCAGACCAACCTCACTTTTTTGGGCTTGAAGGGTCAGTAAACGACCGAATGAGTCTAAAAGCCCTGTATTAAAGATTGCAGCAGAGATAACAAACATAGCTGCTACAGTGACTGTAGCAGGATTGGAAAAGCCGGCAAAGCCCTCTTCTAGGTCTAAAATCCCTGTAAAGATGAAAAGCCCCATGATGCCAATGCTAACGGTATCTATGCTCAGCCTTTCTGTAAAAAATAAAATCATCGCCAAACCAATGATGGCGAAAACAAGACCGATTTCAAATGTCATATTACATCAGGTGATAAGTGCCTTTTTTGAGTTTTTTCCGAACTCTGAAATAATTGTAAAAACCTAGAATGATTAAAATTAGAGATAATGCAAACGACAAGTATCCCAAATCTCGTATGTGATCCAAATTTTTTACCTCAAACAATGCCGTACCGCTTACCAGGAAATACAATGAGGTACGGATGTAGGATAGTAGGGTTCTTTGATTGGCTAAAGTAGTTCTCTGTCTAGCCAAAAAATCCCTGACTATTAATTCGTTTTCAAAGTCATTTTCCATATTTTGTTTTCTTGTCTAAGTTAATTTAATGAATCAGTATACTTATGAAAAGAATATTTACGCTTTTCTTTTTAGTTTTTGGGGTAGCCATTGCGCAAGCCCAAGAAACTGAAAAGGATACGACTTATTGGTTAAAAGAAATAGGGGGAGGTCTAAACTTTAACCAAGCATCATTCAGTGGTAACTGGACGGGTGGTGGAGTGAACTCCATTGCAGTTGGTACCTATCTTCAGGGTAGGGCGAATTATAAGAAGGAGAAATGGACTTGGGATAATACCTTGGATTTCATGTACGGTGTGGTAAAAAACCAAGACCAAGGCGGTAGAAAATCCAATGATAGGTTATTTCTAGATTCAAAAGTCGGATACAAAATTGGCGAGTTCTGGAATTTATACTCCTCTGCAAATTTCCTTTCTCAGTTTGCACCGGGCTATAACTTTGACGACACAGGCAGAACCTTGATTTCCAAATTTGCCAATCCGGCTTACCTTACATTTGCTTTGGGATTTGAGTATAAGCCCAATGATGAGTTTAGCCTTCGTTTATCCCCCTTTGCTCCGAGATTTACATTTGTCACCGATACCGAATTATATTTGAATGTCCCTCAAAATTATGGAGTGCCGATAGGAGACAAGGTCAGAACAGAATTGCTTGCCATGAATATCATGGCAGATTGGAATAAACAACTTTCAGAGAATGTTTCTCTCCTGGTGCGTTACCAGTTGTATGCAAATTACGAGACCTTGGCATTTGACACGATTGATCATAGATTGGATGTAGCATTAACAGCGAAAGTTTCCAATTTGATCAATGTGAGTTTAACCAGTTTGAGCATTTACGATATTGATCAAGACGATAAAATACAATTTAGCCAAGGGCTAGCTTTGGGGATTTCCTTTAAGCGCAGTACGTTTCCGGCTAAGTAATTAATAAAAACAAATTTTTATTTTGGATTTTGTTTTGTTAATAATTGTATTATTTTTGAATTCATTGTGGTAGTTAAATAATAGTTGGTTTAGTTTTCAAATAAAGGGCAGGAGATTTTCTCCTGCTTTTTTATTTTAATCTTGGATAAGTACAATTTATAGCTTTTAAACTTATTTCTTTACTTCACTTTTCCTACTTCATATTTTATGGGAGTTTCCTTAGGGAGAAAATATTTTCTTTGGAAGTTTCATCCTTCAGCCAATTTGCCCACAGTCAAAAAAATCGGTCTATCTATTCTCATATTACCTTATCCCTGCTAGAGTATATAACAAAAAAAGCCCAGACTAGGAGTCTGAGCTTATAAGAGTGCACTCGGAAGGATTCGAACCCTCAACCCTCGGAGCCGAAATCCGATATTCTATCCAGTTGAACTACGAGTGCTGCTATATTTTAGCCTTTTAGTACACCTTGTACTTTTTCTGCGGCTTCTTTCAATGTGATTGCAGAGAAAACCTTAAGGCCTGATTCGTCAATGATCTTAGCACCTTCTTCAGCGTTGGTTCCCTGAAGTCTTACGATAATAGGAACTCGAATGTCTCCGATTGATTTGTAAGCTTCAACCACACCGTTAGCGATTCTGTCGCATCTTACGATACCACCGAATACGTTGATCAAAATCGCCTTCACGTTAGGGTCTTGAAGAATAATTCTAAATCCAGCTTCTACAGTAGTAGCGTTTGCTCCTCCTCCTACATCTAGGAAGTTAGCCGGCTCACCACCAGATAATTTGATCATGTCCATAGTCGCCATAGCCAGACCTGCTCCGTTCACCATACAGCCAACATTACCATCCAACTTCACATAGTTAAGGCCGGATTTTCCAGCTTCAACTTCCAATGGATCTTCTTCAGCCAAATCTCTCAATTCAGCCAAATCCTTATGTCTGTAAAGTGCATTGTCATCCAGATTTACTTTAGCATCTACTGCCAAAATTTTATCATCTGAAGTTTTCAATACCGGGTTGATTTCAAACTGAGAAGAATCTGTAGCTTCATACGCCTTATAAAGCGCAGTGATAAATTTGGTCATCTCCTTGAAAGCATTTCCGCTCAATCCCAATTTGAAAGCTACCTTTCTTACTTGGAATCCCTGAAGTCCTGCTTTAGGATCGATCCATTCTTTGATAATTTTTTCAGGATGCTTCTCGGCTACCTCTTCGATATCCATACCTCCTTCGGTAGAGGCCATGATCACATTGGATCCTGTAGCTCTGTCCAAAAGGATAGAAACATAATATTCTTTAGGTTCTGAATCACCTGGGTAGTATACGTCCTCAGCGATTAAAACTTTGTTTACTTTTTTACCTTCCGGACCAGTTTGGTGAGTTACCAAAGTTCCTCCAAGTATGTTCTTAGCCTTTTCAGCTACCTCTTCCAATTTTTTGGCAAGTACTACGCCATTGGAACCAGTTTCCTGAACCTTACCTTTTCCACGGCCTCCAGCATGGATTTGAGCTTTAATCACATACCAGGAAGTTCCTGTTTGAGCGTTGAGTTTTTCTGCAGCTTCTTGTGCGGCTTCGGGACTGTCTGCTACGATGCCCTCCTGAATTCTAACGCCGTAACTTTTTAGTACTTCTTTAGCCTGATATTCGTGAATGTTCATCTCTCAAAATTTTTGGGCGAAGTTAAGCCCTAACCGTGGATAAATCAAACCTGAATTTTGCCTTTTTTATTTGTTAGGACCTTATTTGATGGCATAAATGCCCTTTGCCTCGAAGATTTGTTCTAATTTTAGGAGCGTAAATTTTAATAGTATGTTGATAGCCAGAGACATCCATAAATCCTATGGAAATCTCCATGTTTTAAAAGGGGTGGATCTTGAGATTTCCACTTCAGAGATTGTTTCCATAGTCGGTTCATCGGGTGCCGGAAAAAGTACTTTGTTGCATATTTTGGGGACTTTGGATAAGCCAGATCAAGGAACCTTGTCCATGAATGGAAAGGATTTAATAGCCATGAAAGGTGAGGGGCTGGCTCAATTTAGAAATCAGCAAATAGGCTTCATTTTTCAATTTCATAATTTACTTCCTGAGTTTACAGCTTTGGAAAATATTCAGATACCAAGCTTTATCCAGGGAAAAAATCCTCAGCAAATCGAAAAAAAAGCTGGCGAATTAGCTGAAATTCTGGGTATTTCCCATCGACTGGATCATAAACCATCCACGTTATCCGGTGGGGAACAGCAACGTGTGGCAGTGGCGAGAGCCTTGATCAATAGTCCGGAAGTGGTGTTTGCTGACGAACCCAGCGGCAACTTGGATACCAGCAATGCAAGAGCTTTGCATGAGCTGTTTTTTACCTTGAGAAAAGAGTTGGGGCATTCCTTTGTGATAGTTACTCACAATGAGGAATTGGCTGCCATGGCTGATAGAAAAGTGGAAATGAAAGACGGAAATATTCTCAGCTAACTTATTTATTGAGTTTTTTGAGCATGCTTTCTATATGTCCTTTGGATTCAAACATATCTGAAAAAACTCCGGCTATTTTCATTTCAGCATCTATCAGATAGGTAATCCTTTTTGGCATTTTTATCAACGGTACCAAGGCATCGTATTTTTGGCAAACCTTTCCTGAGGTATCAGATAAAAGTTCGAAGGGAAGATTGAATTGCTTTTTGAATTTCTCATGCGTATCCAAGTCATCTCTGCTAACGCCAAAAACAGGAATGTCCAGATCCCGAAATGCCGCAAACTGATCTCTGAATTCACATGCCTCTGCAGTACAAACTCTTGTAAAATCTTTTGGGTAGAAATAAAGGATGAATGATTTACCTTCTAAATCCCTGCTGGGTTTGAGTTCCGTTCCGGATGTTCCTTTCAAAGTGAAATCCGGAGCGATTTGTCCTAGTTTTAATGCCATCTTATCTTTCTTAACTCTTCTAAGTATAGATAGTTTATTCTGTTTTAGGAGATTTTTTTTGAACTCTCCAATGATAATTTTGCTTTGTAAGTACAACACCCTAAAAATGAAATAAAAAATTGAAGATTTCTAGCGTTCAATCCATGCTTTTGGCTGGAGTATTTTTTGCGTTGATGAATGTATCAGTCAAGTTCATTCCTCATATCCCTGCCATAGAGATTATTCTGTTTAGGTCTATTTTCTCCTTGATTTTCAGCTATGTTTTTTTGAAAAATCAAAAAATACCGGTCTTTGGGAATAATAAGAAACTGTTGGTTATCCGTGGAATTGTAGGTTCAGTGGGCCTGATAGGGTTCTTTTATACGCTTCAAAAAATTCCATTGGCCAGTGCCGTAACTATACAATATCTATCCCCAATCTTTACAACCATTCTTGGTATTTTTCTAGTTAAAGAAAAAGTCAAACCCATACAGTTTCTTTATTTCTTTATATCCTTCGCTGGCGTTTTAGTGATACAGGGTTTTGATCCTCGAATTGATTTCTTTTATGCCGGAATCGGAATCATCGCCGCACTTTTTTCTGGTTTGGCTTACAATGTGATTCGAAAGCTCAAAAACACAGAGCACCCGCTGGTGATCATATTTTATTTTCCTTTGGTAACTCTTCCAGTTGCTTCGCTGATTAGTTATTTTACTTGGGTTCAACCGATAGGCTGGGATTGGTTGATTTTACTTTGGATAGGTATTTGTACTCAGGCAGCACAATATTTTATGACAGTTGCTTATCAAAATGCCAACGTCTCAAAAATTTCCAGTCTGAGTTATTTAGGAATTTTATATGCATTGTTCTTTGGGTTCGTTCTATTTGGAGAAACCTTCGGAATAATGTCCTATGTTGGAATGGGATTGGTATTAATAGGCATTTTGCTGAATTTAAGAGAAAAATAATCTGTTATCTGATTACAATTTTATAAGTGGAATCGACTTAAAATAAAAAAGGAACTCATGCGCCCACATGCTTTACTTTCAACTTTGACTTTTGCCTTATTGGCTTTGCTGTCTTTTTCTTGTGTTCAGGATAATCAGATCAGAGATAATTCATTTGATTGCGAGTTATTTGCTTACACAGACACCATTTATTACATCAATGCGACCCAAAATGTCATTGTAAATCCTATTACCAACGCATCAGGAACTTTCACTGCCAGTCCTGATGGCTTGGCTATCAATGGAGAGACGGGAGCAATTGACGTAAATGCAAGTGAAACCGGATTGAAATATAAAGTAACATTTACTCCGGAAGGAAGCTCCAGTTCCTGTGAGACTTTCGTTACCGTCGGAGGGGTGAATTACCGGGATGGTATTTATGTCCTTGGGCAGAATCAAATACAGGCAGCTCCGATTTATAATGGAGTTCCGGGTTTGTTACTTCCCTGCGATGATGGAGATGATGACGACGATGATGATACCAGCTGTGATTTTGATGTAGAGGATCAAAACGGTATTTCTCTAGAGGATCTAGGCTTTGAGATTTCATCCAAAGGTGTTTTTGACCTTCAAAAAACAGTTGAAAATGGGACATTTGGTGCTATTCCCGTAAACGGACAAGTCCTAGATGTTGAATTGCTTTATAGATTACCTGACTTAAGCAATCTGGCACTCAATTCTATCCCATTGAGATTTTTCTATTTTGAAACTATGGCAGACATTCCTCAAGCATTATTGGATGATATTGAGGAAAAAAATGACTTGATCAATGAGCGAAGAGGAGGAAATTGGGTTAATTTTAGATCACTAAATGAAACCCGACCTGCCGGCAAGCCGAGACCTCCTTTTGTGGTAATCGTAGCTCGTCTGGAGTAGGGTTTATCCCTATTTCCGTGTTTTTAAAGAGACTTTATCTTTCCATTTTCCTAAGCTTTTGCTTCTCACCCATATGCGTATTAGCGCAAGGAAAACTGGATTTGCTGAAAAAAGCCGATTCTCTTTACCAGTTGCCTTCACCTACTGAGGAGGATGATAGGCTTGCCATTAAGCTGTACTCTGAGGCTTTGGCTGAAACTCCCAATTCTGAAGAGGTTCAGCTTTTCTTGAGAGGCTCTGAAAGGTTAGGAGTGTTACTTTCTGTATATGGAGAAAATGAAGCTGCAGCCAAATCTTACAGAAAAGGAATTCAACTAGCCAAAGCATTTAAACTTCCAGATACTTTAATTTACTCATCCCATCTATTTTTGGGAGAGCTTCTTTTTAGCTTGAGTAAGCTGGACAGTTCTATTTACCATTTAAAAGAAGCTGAAAGTCTTCAGAAATTGATTCAGGGAAAGACTCAGCCTGAACGGCTATTTAATGCTTTAGGGGTTTACTTTTTTGAAACAGGAAATTACAGCCAAAGTATCAGCTATTTCAGTAGGGCAGAGTCAGCCTTGCCTTCTTCTTTAGGGGATTATGGACGATATGCACGCTACAGTTTCTTGAGTAATAAGGCATCAGCCTTGTATAATCTGGAAAAATACGATAGTGCGAAAAAGATCTATGAGGATTTACTGACTTGGGAGATTAATCCAAATCAAGTTCGAATCAATCTGGCAAACACTCATTTGGAAGAGGGAAATCCTGATCAAGCGCTGGATGTATTAAACCAGATAAGTGAGACCTCTGAGCCTTTAAAGTTTTCGCATTGGAATTTACTTGCTAAAGGTTATTTGTTAAAAAAGGATCTTGAAGCTGCTGAATTGGCTTTGGATAGGACTAGGGACTCTCTCATGATCAAGTTGATGAGGAAAAAAGATCTTCAGAGAGGTATCTATTATAATCTTAGAGGCCAGCTCCATGAACAGAAAAAGGAGTATCAGAAGGCTTTGAATTCTTACCAAAAAGCGATAATAGAGCTGCATCCTACTTTTGAAAATCCGGACATTTTTCAAAATCCTGAAAAATCATCCTTAGGAATGTCCTCAATCACGCTCTTTGAAGTTTTAGCATCAAAGGCGGAAGTAGCCTGGATGCTTTATGAAAAAGAAGAAGATTCCAAATGGTTCAGGTTGGGCTTGAGTACCTATCTCAGTGCTTTCGATTTTGCAAATTACATCAGCTTCAATTTTGATAATGATGAGGCTAGGATTTTTTTGGGCGACCAAGTTCTCAAGGCTTATCAAAACGCCATCGAGAAGATTTACAATATTGCTCTAGAGAGAGATGAATTGGATTTAATGGAACAGGCTTTTGTTTGGGCAGAGCAAAGCAAAGCTGGGGCTTTGAGGCAAAGTGCCTATTTTGAAAGACTCAAAAGAAGGTCTGGAATCCCTTTAGCGAAGCTTCAGGAAGAGGAAAATCTCCAATTTCTGCTTTCAAAAAATTATCAGAGACAATATTTATCCAATGATCCCGAAGAGTTAAAGAAGCTTCAGGAGGAATTTATCAAACTGCAAGTTGACTTGTCCAGGTTACGTGAAGAATTCAAGAGTTTTTTGCCTGATTTTGAAAATGCAGATGTCTTCAGCTTAGCTAGATATCAGGATCAATTGGGTAGGAGGAAGGCGAGTTTATCTCTATTTCAAACTTCTTCAAAATTATTTGTTTTTTGGGTTGAGCCTGATTTTTTCGATTTCAAAGCGTTGGATATCAAAGAAATCAATTTCAGAGAACTTGAAAATTGGAGGAAGGCATTACAAACTCCTAACTTGGGCAGAAAGTATGATGCTGGTTCCTTCATCAGTCAATTTGGGAAAACACTTTTTGACCCTTGGCTGTTGAGAATGAAAAGCCGGAATCAGTTGATTGTAGTTCCTCATGCGCAGTTTAATCCTATTCCTTTTGAGGTATTACCCATTGATAGAGAATATTTAATTGAGCGAATTGCAGTTTTATATCAGTTTTCTGCTGCTTTGGTTAAATCAGAACCCAAGAAAGAATGGTTTTCCAATGCTGTTTTGGGTTTTTCTCCATTTGAGCAAAAGGGATTTCAAGGCTTATCAAGGTTGCCCGGATCCAAAGAGGAAATAAGCAGGAAAGGATTTACCGTGTTTACAGATGAGTCTGCAGATCTGGAAACTTTCTTGAAAGAAGCCCCTAATTATCCCTATATCCATTTGGCGACGCATGCAAAAGCTGAGCCCGGGGACATCAATTCTTCATTTATCGCATTCTATCCCGGTCTGGAAGAATTTAGGCTTTTTTCTCAGGAATTGAGCTATCAGGCTTTGGACTCGGTTGAATTTGTATTTCTCAGTGCATGCGAAACAGGAGCGGGGCAGTTGAGTGATTCTGAGGGGTTGATCAGTTTAGCTAGAAGCTTCGCTCTGGCTGGAGCGGATCACTTAATTACCTCATTGTGGTTAACCGAAAATCAGGTAGCTGTGTATTTATCAGATGCCTTCTATAAACATTTGCAAAAGGGAGAATCCTATGCCTCAGCATTAAGATTGGCAAAATTGGATCTACTAAGCGATCCTAAAATGTCGCAATTTTCACATCCCGGTTATTGGGCAAATTATGTGTTAATTGGTCAGCCTGAAGTAGTTTCTTTTGAGCGAAAAGTGAAAGAAGTAATAGGTAGGATAGCTTTGGTTCTCTTTATTCTAGCGGGTATAGTCTGGATAATTTACAGGTCAAATAAAAAGGAATAAAAAAATCCGGCAAATTGCTCTGCCGGATTATTTCGCTGAAAATTAGCCCTATTTTAGTTTCAGCTCAATTTCGCTTGAAGCTTCTATTTTATCCAATACTCTTTCATAGATTTCTCTATTTTTTGTTCTTGAAATTAGCAAGACACCATCAGTCAATTCTGCATTTTCCAATTCAGAATTTGAGATACTAGAGAACCAGCCTTTTGCATTAATTTCTAACATTGCCAAAGGATTATTTACTGCATCGAGGAAGAATAATTCATCATCATCTTCGGCTTCCAACTCAACTTCAAAATCCAAGTCCTCGTCATCATCTCCAAAAACTTGAAGTCTAAATGGTACTGAACTTCCGTCTTCCTTATTAAAAGTACCGTCTAGCTGAATGCTTGGCTCGTTTCTGTTATCAATCAAGTCAATTTCAAATTCAACTTCATAATAGTTTCCAGCAGGAATATTGATAAAGAAGTCGGCTCCTGAATCAAATTCATTGAAATCGATTTTCAGAATTTCCGGAAATTTATATTCAAGCTCACGCTCGAATTCTCCATTTTCGTCAACTCCTTCTGTTTCCAACTCAATTTTTTTCACTTGTAAAAAGCCTGAGTTGATATCAAGTCCGGAATTTTGGATTCTTGCGCCTGGGTTAGTCCCGGAGTTCATTTTGACTCCAACACCCATTCTCACTTCTCCTTCACCTAAGGAAAGAGGATCTTCATCATTGTTACAGGCAGCTAGCCCGATAATCAAAAATGTGCTTAGTGTTAATTTGATTAGTGTTCTCATAATTTTTGTTGGTTTAATCCTTTGTCGGAGTCAATTGCAAATATGTAACCACTTAACTGAAAAAAAATTAAAAAAACTCCCATAGGGGAGTTTTTCGCTTTATTCAATTCACTTTTTCAACTTTAGAATTCTTATTTTCCATAAGTCCGACTTCGTAAAGTTTTTGAAATATCGATGTGAAGGATCCTGCAAGATCTTTTCAAGCCGTGATTCAGCCTCATCATATTTTTCCTGCTGAAGTAATGACTGGATCAGGTAATAATCGATTTCCTCAGAAAATACTGGTTCTTCCAATTGTGAATTTCTGGTTTCTAGATCTTTTAATATGATTTCAGCCAAAGCTGACTTTTCGTTTTCCAAATCAGCCATGGCTAAAATAAATAGGGATTCTAAATCTGATTGACTGACCTGACTTCTTAAGGACTCTATCAGCTCATAATCCTGGCTGAGGTAGGCATCCTGAATTTGTGAGAATGTATTTTGTTCTCCTCTCATCACAGGAATTTGATAGCTGTAAAAATTTTCTACCATGGAATTTTGGGACGTTGTGACGAATAGTGCCACAGTTGCCACCACCAGTAAAAAAGACAGACCTGCGGCGATTCTTCCAGCCCAAGACCAAAGTGGATTTGCTTTTGAATCTGCTTTTTTTCTCTCCTTCAAAAATGATTTTTGAGTTCCGGAGATCAATTCTGCCCAGGAGTTCATAGCTATTGCCTCTCTTGAGAGTTTTAGTAATTCCAGTTCCTCTCTTAAAGAGGCGTCTTCCTTTAAGCTATTTTCAAGTAGTATTTTTTCTTCAGAAGCTAATTTTCCATCCAAATAAGCTTCCAATGTTTCCAAGTCTATATTATTCATGGCGTAAAGCTTTTTGAAGGTTTTGATATACTTGAGGTGAAGCCTGTGTTTTTTCAATCAATGATTTCAGGCATTTGTATTTTTTGTTTCTGAGAACTTGCTCTGAACTAAAGTCAAGTTTCTCGCAAATCTCCTTCATTGGAAGTTCTTCATAGTAGAAGAGTTGAAGAATCTGCTTGCATTTGTTTCCCAACTCCTGAAAGAGTCCCATGATGTATTTGAGACTCTCGGTTTTTGCTATACTTTCCGAGACATCTGAATCTACTTTTTCAGTACTTTCTTCATATTTCTCTTGCCTTGCAGCAGAGCTTTTTCTTTTTCTTAATTCTGTGATCCAAAGGTTTCTACAAATACTGTAAAGAAAGGATTTGATGGAGGACTCTGCTCTGAATTTTCCTTCAGAAATCATTTGTACAAAAATCAGCATCACTTCCTGAATGATGTCTGCCGCATCGTCTGAGCTGCCGGAATTCTGTAAAATGTAATTTTCTAAGACTCCGTAATATTGTCGATAAAGTAAAGTTATTGCCATATT
Source organism: Algoriphagus sp. NBT04N3 (assembly GCF_019443765.1). Classification (NCBI taxonomy): domain Bacteria; kingdom Pseudomonadati; phylum Bacteroidota; class Cytophagia; order Cytophagales; family Cyclobacteriaceae; genus Algoriphagus; species Algoriphagus sp. NBT04N3. The sequence goes on along the minus strand of NZ_CP048415.1, from coordinate 2,001,676 downwards.
CTGCCGGTTTTTGGTTAGGATCATTTCCACCAGTTCCTGATCAGTGAAATTTGGATTTAGCTTCATTTGCTATTCATCTTTAGGTCGATACAGCTTGGAATTTTGTAACCACAATATCCAAAAAAAACAGTTCATCAGTGATAAAACTTCATTTGTCCGGAAATGTGTTTAGAAAACTTTAGGGAAGAATCAATGTCTGTTATATTTTTAAGTCAGAATTGAATTTATGAAAATCACGAAAGACTTATATCAGGGAAGTTTGGCCCTTCTCACTGACTTTTATCAGCTTACCATGGCATATGCCTATTGGAAATCGGGAAAAGGTGAGCAGGAGGCTGTTTTTAATCTGTTTTTCAGAAAACATCCATTTCAAGGCGGTTTTACCTTGGCAGCTGGACTGGATTATGTCATTGACTATTGCAGCAATTTTAGGTTTGGGAAAGAGGATATAGAGTACCTCTCACAAATGAAAGCCCCTGATGGAAGCCAACAGTTTGAAAAGGGGTTTTTGGAGTATTTGAGCGAATTAAAATTCAGTTGTGACATAGATGCGGTGGAGGAAGGAACCGTGGTATTTCCCAATGCACCTATGGTGCGTGTAAAAGGCCCTTTAATCCAGTGTCAGTTGCTGGAAACACCCCTTCTGAATATCCTCAACTTCCAATCATTGATCGCTACTAAGGCTGCTAGAATTAATTTGGCAGCAAAAGGAGAACCGGTATTGGAATTCGGTTTACGAAGGGCACAAGGCATAGATGGAGCATTGGCAGCAAGTAGAGCGGCCTATATTGGAGGGTGTGCTTCTACCAGTAATGTAATGGCAGGAAAACTATTTGGAATACCTGTTTCCGGAACACATGCCCATAGCTGGATCATGTCATTTGAGACTGAACTGGAAGCTTTCGAAGCCTATGCAGATGCATTTCCCAATCAATGTGTCTTTTTGGTAGATACCTATGATACAATCAATGGAATCAAAAACGCAATTAAGGTTGGCCAAGCTTTGCGAAAAAAAGGGAAAGAGATGATGGGGATCCGAATTGACAGTGGAGATTTGGCTTATTTTTCCAATCAAGCAAGAGAACTCTTGGATGAGGCAGGGTTTCCTGAGGCAAAAATTGTAGCTTCCAATGACCTGGATGAGCATATCATTACTTCTTTGAAAGGGCAGGAGGCCTCAATCAATGTATGGGGTGTTGGAACCAAACTGGTGACAGCATTTGATCAGCCTGCCTTGGGCGCCGTTTATAAGTTGTCAGCTATTAAAACCGAGAATGGAATTTTTCAGCCTAAGATTAAAATCAGTCAACAATCCCTGAAAATCAATATTCCGGGAATTCACAATGTGAAGCGATACTACTCCAATGACAAAGCAGTGGCTGATATGATTTACTTGGAAAATGAGGAGATCAACCCGAGAGGTACGGTCATTATTGATCCAACTGATCCGACTAGAAGAAAAAGAATCATGCCGGCATTTTATCAGGAAGAGGATTTATTAAAACCTATTTTCAAAAATGGGAAAGCAGTTTATCAAAGTCCTGATATTCAAAAAATCCGTGAAAGAGCGCAGAAACAGCTGGATTCCTTTGATAAAACACATAAGAGATTGGTCAATCCGCATCTATATCCAGTGGGCTTGGAGGAAAATTTGCACCATTTGAGAATGGAATTGGTTTTACAGGCAAAAAAGATGGAAAATGGCAATGCATAATTCAAAGTCAGCTTTGGTAATCGTAGATGTTCAATATGATTTTCTACCGGGAGGCGCTTTAGCGGTCTCTGATGGAGATCAAATTGTACCCATCATTAATTCAATTCAGGAAAAATTTGAATTGATCATAGCGACTCAGGATTGGCATCCAGTAGATCATCAAAGCTTTGCGGCCAATCATGAAGGCAAGAATCCTGGGGAGCTGATTGATCTCCATGGATTGACTCAGGTTTTGTGGCCAGTTCACTGTGTACAGTTTACCAAAGGAGCCCAATTTTCCTCGGACCTTAATCAATCTCAATGGGAGGATATTTTTCAAAAAGGGACTAATCCGGAAGTAGACTCGTATTCAGGCTTTTTCGATAATGCCAGAAGAGGGGATACAGGTTTGGGAAAATTTTTAGAAGATATTGGAGTGGAAAAGGTATATGTTTGCGGTCTTGCACAAGATTATTGCGTGAAGTTTACATCCATGGATTCGAAAAGCCTGGGGTTTGAAACCTATTTAATTACGGATGCGACCAAGCCTGTAAACCTTAAAGCGGAAGATGGAGATGTTGCCTTGAAAGAAATGCAGGATGCAGGAATTCATTTAATTACCTCAAAAGACCTTTAAAAGAATGTTTGAATTTAACCCAGACAAATACTATCCCCAAGAAACGGAAAGCAGAGTTGTAATCCGCTTTCAAGATTGCGATCCTTTACAGCATTTAAATAATGCGAAGTATTTTGATTACTTCTTCAATGCGAGGGAGGATCAGGTGCCAAAGCTGTATGGCTTGGAAGTTATTGATTTGATCCGAAAGTATAAAGCTGCCTGGGTGGTGTACAATCATAATATCAGCTATGTCAAACCTGCTATGGTGGGGGAGTGGGTTCGCATCATGAGCCGAATCATCTGGCACAATCACAATACTATAGTGGTTGAATACTACATGACTGATGATAGCAAGACTCAGCTCAAGACCTTGCTTTGGTCTACTATGCGCTATGTAACGTTGGCTGAAGGGAAGTCAACAGATCATGAAGGTGCAGTAGAAGATTTCTTAAAGGCCACTTCCGGAAACCTGGATATCAGCAATTTAGATATCAAAGATCGAGTAAAAATGTTGATTTCAGAGTTTAAGAAATCTTAAAAGAAGAATTTAATTGTCCCGCGACGAACAAGACCTGTACAGAAGCGTACAGGTTTTTTTATTTGTAAAAATTGGCATGATGCGATGGAAATTTTTTTTGAATTAATTTTCCTTAACAATACCGGCAATCATGCAACCTTCTTCCAGTAAGAAATCCAAGGATTTTGTTCGGAACTGATACAAGCGAACGGGGATTTGCCCAGTAGTTATACAGTTTTTGTTAATTTTTTGACACGTTATCCAAATTTAATTTTGTTCAATTGTTAATTTTTTGAAAAATGTATTTTCTCAGTTCTAATGAGAAACTGGGATTATTCAGAGTTGGTATGTCCTTCGCAAGAGGATAGACATTGAAACACTAAACCAACTCACATTATGAAAACCTTATTCACAATCGCAATGGCCGGACTTTTAGCAACTAGCACTCTAGCTTCAAATTCAAATGAAGACTTGATGGCTTTATCTACTGCCAGCGCCAAGTTTAAAAAAGTAAACGTCCTTCTTAAAGAAGGTATTGGGAAAGCCAAAGTAGCAATCCTTGATGAGGATGGAAAAATGCTCCACCAAAGAAAAGTAAATGTAAAGGACCAGCAAGTAATCGTTCCTTATGACTTGAATGAAATGCCTTGTGGAGAATATCAGGTCAAAATTACTACGGAGGATGAGGAAGTAACTTACAAGGTGGAAACGTTTGAGCGCAAAAAAATAATTGATGAGTATCCATTGGCAGCTTACGGTAAGAAAGTGGACGATCAGACCATCAATTTATCTGTGTTTGGATTGACCGAACCTGGAGTTCGAGTTAAAGTTCGTCATGAAGATTCTGATGCAATTTTGCACTCTGAAAGAATCAATGTTTCAGAAGGCTTTACCAAGGATTTCAAATTGCAGGGATTAAGTCCTGAAGAAGTTTATTTGGAGGTAACAGACTCTAAAGGAAGAATGAAAATTCTCCATTTCTAATTCAAAAATTGAAGAAAAAAAGCTCCAGACGCAGATGTTTGGAGCTTTTTTGTTTTTCACGGCAACTTAGCCAAGAATGAGCTTTCTTCCCTTTTCCAATAATTTTTTCTTTGCTTCCAGATCAAAATTTACTGGAAGCTGGGCTATTCCTATCAACCTTCTCAAGATTTCAACCCCATGATATTGATCCAACAAAGCTTGGGAATAAGGCAGGGTATAATGATCCTGGAAAGCTTGCTGAATAATTTCAGAGTTTCCACTGAGATCTCCATGTGCCAAGACCACGCCTAGATCAAACTCGGCATCACCCATAAAACCAAATTCAGGATCAATGACTTTTAAATCACCTTGAGATTCTATCCAGCTACCTGGATAAAAGTCACCATGAAGTAAAGTCTTTCCGGTAGAAAGATATCTTTTACCTAATTCAGTGATTTTGGATTTCAGCTGTGTATCCCTTTTCCAAGCCATACTCAAATCCTGCAAGCCAGGCTGAACGCTATCTAAGTCAAAGCCATTTTCTTCTAAGAAAGGAAAATTGAAAATGTGCTCATGATTTAATTTCTTCATTTCTAGATTTTCAGGAAAACCCAACCCATCAACCTGATGTAGGAAATTGAGATATTGAAAGATGGATTTTGCATGATTTTGACTTAAAGAAAAATCAGCTTGATACATTTTCGAAAAGTCTCCTTCTGTCCCTAAATCTGCAGTAATTAAAATATGTTGATCAGGATAATAAGCCAATACTTCCGGGGAGTAGGGACGCAGACTTTCCTGCTGATTAATCCTGCTGAGATATTGGTATTCTACATCAATTCTTTCGATGGGAGCAGGGATTTGAGGGAATTTCCTGACATAAGGTTTGGATTGCTTGAGGATGACAGACCTTTCATTTGTCTGTACTCTTAAAACCAGGTTCATATTACTGTCGCCGGCAGGCAATACATTGAGAATTTTTTCTCCTTTATTCCAAAAATCCAGTACTTCTAAATCAGAAATGGGGCTGTTGATACTTAACTCGGTCATAGGAAAGCTAGATGTCTTTGTGGTTGAAGTTTAAACATAAGTCTTGTTAATCAATTTTTCAGAAAAGGAATTGTTTATTTTTCCTTAAATGAAAACCCTGAATTAACCTCAAAAACGGCTGAATTTTCTATTTTTGAGGGAATTAAAAACGATATAAACCCAATGTTTGGACTACCACGAATGTTATTTACCGAAGAGCATGAGCTTTTTCGGCAGAGTGTAAAAGATTTTATTGCCAGAGAGATTAGCCCCTACAATGCAGAATGGGAGAAACAAAAAATGGTTTCTCGAGAATCCTGGAAAAAATTTGGTGAAAACGGATTCTTAGGCATACAGGCTCCCGAGTCTTTGGGAGGAATGAACATACAGGATTTTCGATACAATGCGATTTTAATTGAAGAATTAGGATTGAGTGGATGCTCAGGACCTGCGATTGGATATCCCCTTCACAGTGACATTGTGATGCCTTATATTTTGCATTATGGCACAGAAGAAGCCAAGCAGAAGTATATCCCCAAGATGGTTTCAGGCGATTTTATCGGTGCCGTTGCAATGACTGAGCCCGGTGCTGGTTCTGATTTACAGGGAATGCGTACATCAGCTGAGGATAAAGGAGATCATTTTTTGGTTAATGGAAGTAAAACTTTCATTACAAATGGTTATCTATCTGATGTTGTGGTTGTTGCGGTTAAAACTGACCCTGCAAAAGGTGCAAAAGGCATCAGTTTGGTTCTGATTGATAAGGATATGAAAGGATTTTCAAAAGGAAAGCCTTTTGAGAAAGTTGGCCTTCATGCCCAAGATACTTGCGAATTATTCTTTGAAGATGTGAAAGTTCCAAAGGAAAACCTTCTTGGTAAGTTGGGAGAAGGGTTCAAATATTTGATGACTGAACTTGCCCAAGAGCGATTGGTAGTTGCTTTGGCAGCAGTTGCTTTGGGAGAATATATGCTGGCATCCACAGTTGAATATGTGAAGCAAAGAAAAGCCTTCAATAAAAGTATTTCGGAGTTTCAAAATACCAGGTTCAAATTAGCGGAAATGACAGCAGCTTTAGAACAGGGAAGAATCTATTGTGACCATTTGGTGCAGTTGCATAATTCCAAATTAGTTGATCCTGCTATGGCATCGGCAGCTAAATACAATATGACCGAGCTTCAGTGCAAGGTGGCGGATGAATGTGTACAATTACACGGAGGATATGGGTACATGTGGGAGTATGGAGTAGCTCGAGCTTATGCAGATGCCAGAGTTCAGCGAATTTATGCAGGTACAAATGAAATTATGAAGGAGTTAATTGCCCGAAAAATTTTAAAATAGAATTATATTAGGCTTTAATTAAATATAACGTTACACCCAAATTAGCCAATCGATGAAGGATTTTCCGTGGTTTAAACATTACCCTGCCTCTGTTGAAAAAGAAGTGAATTGTGAAGCATACTCCAGTGTTGCAGATTTATTCGATGAAAGCGTTGAGAAATACAAAGATGCAGTCGCCTATGAATGTATGGGTAAGACAATGTCTTTCAATCAAGTAAATGAATACAGTGCTCATTTTGCTTCTTACCTGACTGAGGAATTAAAGTTGAAAAAGGGTTCCCGCGTGGCAATCCAAATGCCTAATATTCTTCAATATCCCGTGGTGATGTTTGGTGCCCTGAGGGCTGGAATGGTTGTAGTAAATACCAATCCGCTTTATACATCTTCCGAGATGAAGCATCAGTTCAATGATTCTGGGGCAGATGTAATCGTGATCGTTGCCAACTTTGCCTACAACTTGGAGAAAATCCTTCATGAAATTCCCGCTAAACATGTCATAATAACAGAATTAGGGGATATGTTGGGTGGTTTCAAAGGCACTTTGGTGAACTTGGTGGTGAAGCATATCAAAAAAATGGTTCCTGCTTACAGTATTCCCAATGCTGTTTCTTTGAAATCCACACTTTCAAAAGGAGCTAAGCATAGCTTCAAAAAACCAAAGATTTCTCTTCAAGATACCGCTTTCCTGCAATATACAGGAGGAACTACAGGAGTTTCCAAAGGTGCAGAGTTAACCCATGGCAATATAGTAGCCAACATGCAGCAGATTTCTGCTTGGATGAAACCTAAGTTGAAAGAGCGAGAGGAAATTGTAATTACTGCTTTGCCATTATATCATATTTTCGCCTTGACAGTGAATTGTTTGGCTATGCTAAAAATTGGAGCACATAACCTTTTGATCACCAATCCAAGGGATATGAAGGCCTTTTGCAAAGACCTATCCAAGCATCAATTCACGGTTTTCACAGGTGTAAATACCTTGTTCAATGGACTTCTCAATCAAGAGGCATTTTTGAATCTTGACTTCAGCAAATTAAAGATCGCAGTAGGAGGAGGGATGGCTGTTCAGAAAGTTACTGCCGAAAAGTGGAAAAAAGTTACTGGAGTTCCTTTAGCAGAGGGGTATGGCTTGACAGAGACTGCACCAGTAGCTACATGTAATCCTATTGATGGAACTGAGAGAATTGGGACAATTGGAATTCCTTTGCCAAATACGGAAGTTATGATTGCCAATGACGAGGGTGAACCATTGGGATTAGGAGAAAGAGGAGAGATTTTGATTAAAGGACCTCAAGTGATGAAAGGCTATTGGAATCGTCCCAAGGAAACCGCAAATGTAATGCATGGAGATTGGTTTAAGTCAGGAGATATTGGAGTTATGGATGAAGATGGCTTCTTCAAAATCGTGGATAGAAAGAAGGAAATGATACTAGTTTCTGGGTTTAATGTCTATCCTAATGAAGTTGAAGATTGTATAGCTTCCTGTCCAGGAGTACTAGAAGTCGGGGTAATTGGAATGCCGGATCCTAAATCAACTGAGAAAGTGGTAGCCTATGTAGTAGCAAAAGATCAAAGTCTGAAGGCTGAGACTGTTATAGCACATTGCCACGAATCTTTGACCAACTATAAGATTCCAAAAGAAGTATATTTTACTGATGAGCTACCTAAATCCAATGTGGGTAAGATTCTGAGGAGAAAAATCAAAGAGGCTCATATAGAAAAGCACGGAGACAAATAAAAACATTCATGAATTAGAGCTTCACAAACGGGAATGAAAGAGTTGACTTTTCGTATAAGTAGAATATTGAGATTTACTTATCAGTTATGTCGACACAAATTGAATTCGAGCAGGTGATTCACCGTGGCTGCGGCCTAGATGTACACCAAAAGACGATCGTATCTACTGTCAGTGGTATTGACGTTGCGACTGAGACCCGAACTTTCGGGACTTTTACCTCCCAAATTGAGGAGCTTAAAGTATGGCTAAACTCTCTTTCCATTACTCATATTGCCATGGAAAGTACCGGAGTTTATTGGAAACCTGTCTATAACATACTGGAAGAGGATTTTAAGATTATTCTGGTAAATGCCAGGCACATCAAGCATGTTCCCGGTCATAAGACGGATAAAAAAGACAGTGAATGGATTGCCAAGTTGCTGCTGAGCGGTCTGTTAAAAGGGAGTTTTGTTCCTGCCGAGTGGATACGAGAGCTGCGGGATCTATGCAGGTATAAACGTAAACTGATTGCACAGCGTGTCGCCCAACGCAACAGGGTGCATAAAATTCTGGAAGACGCCAATATCAAACTGGCCTCGGTGGCTTCAGACATCTTTGGAGTCACGGGTACACTGATCATCGATGCCTTGATCCAGAAACAGGAGGATGCTGAATACCTGGCCAACCTTGCCAAAGGCTCGTTGCGCAAAAAAATAGCAGACCTCAAACTTTCTCTTCAGGGAAGACTCACCGAGCACCACCGATTCATGCTATCTACGCTGCGTGATTCCATGGATTCGATCAACTCACAGATCGGGGACATCGAGGCTAGAATTGAGACTTATGCAGTCGAGGTTCAACAGGAAGTCGAGTTACTCCAGACCATTCCCGGAGTGGGAAAAGAAACCGCCATAAATATGCTGGCCGAGTCAGGCATTGACATGGAGGTTTTTCCTGATCACAAACACCTGGCATCCTGGGCAGGAGTTTCCCCGGGCAACAACGAAAGTGCAGGCAAGAAAAAGTCAACCCGAATCACACATGGGAACAAATACCTGAAAACTGCATTGGTTGAAGCTGCTTGGGCCGCATCACATACTAAGGATACCTATTTGAGCCGTAAATACGGAGCAATAGCTGCGCGAAGAGGATCCAAAAAGGCACTGATTGCAGTGGCCCACAAAATAGTGATTGCGCTATATTATATCCTCAAAAATAAAGAGCCCTACCTTGAGCCTGACGATACGGTTTATCAGCAAAAAAGAAAGCAGGCGCAGATTAAGAAATCTTTAGAGCGCCTGCGCGGGCTCGGTGTCCAAGTGGACATCCGTCCCAATTAAATTTAAGTAAAAGTTCGAGCTTTTATTGGTGATCTACAAGTCCCGGAATAAAATAAAAACTGAACTGAAAGGCCAAGAACAAACGGTTATTGCTTCGAGCATGTAGAAAAAATTTTACTCTCTTACTTGGCCTAACTTATTTAAACCATTTTACCACCTCTATGAGGGTAGAAAAAGTATGCCCTCCCAGTTCTGAAAATAGCTAAATAGGCCACTTTCTGGTTTTTCTCTTTCAGAAAAAAAAGCCACCCGAGAGGGTGGCTTTTGATTTATATAATGCTTTCGAAATATTCAATTGTTTTGACCAAACCTTCTCGGAGTGGAATTGTAGGCTCCCAGCCTAATTCTTTCTTTGCAAGATCGATAACTGGCTTTCTCTGCATTGGATCATCCTGTGGTAATGGCATATGAACCAGCTTGCTTTTCGAGTTGGTCAGTTCGATTACCAAGTTGGCTAGCTCCAACATGGTGAATTCTCCGGGGTTTCCAATATTAACCGGACCAGTAAATCCGTCTCTGGAGTTCATCAACCTGTACATTCCTTCGATATTATCATCTACATAACAGAAAGAACGAGTTTGCTTTCCATCGCCGTAGATAGTGATATCTTGATTTTTTAATGCCTGAACAATAAAGTTGCTGACAACTCGGCCATCATTCGGGTGCATTCTTGGACCATAAGTATTGAATATTCTCATCACTTTGATCGCAACTCCATGCTGTCTGTGATAATCAAAGAATAAAGTTTCTGCACACCTCTTTCCCTCATCATAACAAGCACGAGGACCAAGCGTATTTACATTACCTCTATAGGATTCAGGTTGAGGATGGATTTCTGGATCTCCATAAACTTCAGAAGTACTTGCCTGAAGGATTTTAATTTTCAGCCTTTTAGCCAAACCTAACATGTTCATTGCACCAATCACGGAGGTTTTGGTCGTTTGAACAGGGTCAAATTGATAATGAATTGGAGAGGCAGGGCAAGCGAGATTATAAATCTCGTCCACTTCCACATAAAGAGGATGAGTCACATCGTGCCTCAATAATTCGAAATTCTTATTGTCTAAAAGATGGTGAATGTTTCTTCTATTTCCCGTGAAAAAATTATCCACACATAGTACTTCGTTACCTTCCTTTAATAATCTATCGCATAGATGGCTACCCAAAAATCCGCCACCACCACTTACTAAAACTCTTTTCATTAATATTAAATGATGTTAAAATTTATTGCTCGCCAAAATAAGCAAATGTTTTTCAATATTCATGGATAAAGATCGATTTAAACAGTAGCTCTCACTTTGAAGGATTAAAACCAATCATTTTTCATTTCAAGAGTAGGGTAGTTCTCCGATTGAAGCCTTGCTGCAAGGGATTCTATTTTTGTTAGCTCATATTCCATAAAATATTCTGAGGCCATTATTTTACCTTGATAGAAAGCTTTCTCCGGAGATCCACCATTTAATTGACTTTGGGCGATATGGGATTGATCTAGCCATTTCCAAGCTACGCAAAGGATTCCGCACATTTCTAGGAATAAAGTGGCATCGGCAAGATAATATTCTAGGCCTTTTTTACTCCTTGCCAATACTTTCTCCGCTGTTTCTAAAACTATCCTATGGTATTTTTCAAATCTTGATTTCAAATTAGGGTCAAGGCTTGACTGATTTAGGCTCTTCAATATTTCTTGGTGAAGTAATTTCCAAGCTAGTCCTTCTGACATCAAGACCTTTCTTCCTAAAAGATCTAATCCATGAATCCCTGTAGTTCCTTCATGAATAGGATGTATTCGGGCTTCACGATAATATTGCTCTACAGGAAAATCCGTAGTGTAGCCAGCCCCACCTAAAACCTGAACAGCTGCAGATGTACTATGAACACCCATTTCTGATGGGTAGCTTTTTGCAATTGGGGTTAATAAGTCCAGCAATGCTTCCTTGGCTTTTTTCTTCTCTGAGTTTGGTTCCCGCTGGACTTCATCCGCAAGTTTGGAGCAGTATAGCAAGAGTGCCAAAGAACCCTCAGTGACACTTTTCTGAAACAAAAGCATACGCTTTACATCTGCATGCTCTATTATGGGAACTTGTGGTTGATTGAGATCTTTATTGTTAATTCTCCTTCCCTGAGGGCGTTCTTTCGCATAGGCCAAAGAGGAATAATAAGCGGCAGTAGCAATTGCAACCCCGTTCATACCTACTCCAAGTCTTGCCTCATTCATCATTTGAAACATGTACTTCAAGCCCTGATTTGCTTCACCCACAAGATATCCTTCACACTGATCTTCTGAACCTATCATCAGATGAGCTATTGGGGCTCCTTTATAACCCATCTTGTGATAAATTCCCTGAGTTAATACATCGTTACTTTCTTCTGTATCAATTCGCTTTTGGGGAACTACAAAAAGAGATATTCCTTTTGTTCCAGCAGGTGCGCCATCTATTCTGGCCAGCATGAGATGAATGATATTCTCACAGGCATCATGATCTCCGCAGGATATGTAGATTTTTTGACCTTTAATTTTATAGACTCCAGCTTCATCTGTCGGAAACGCAGTAGTGCTTAGGTCTGAGAGGGAACTTCCTGCATCAGGCTCAGTCAAAGCCATGGTGCCCTGCCAAAGCCCAGAGTAGAGATTTGGTGTAAACTTTTCTATTAATTCCTGACTACCAAAAGTTCGTATCAAGTTAGCAGCTCCAGTAGTCAAAAAAGGAAATACAGAGGCTGAGTAATTTGCTGCCTGAAGAATGAACCCCGCTGCAATATGTATAGTCCAAGGTAATTGTTGGCCGCCTTCTTCGTAACTGAATGTGGCGTTAATCCAACCATCCCTTCCGAATTGTTGTATGATGGATTTCATTCCTGGATGAATCTTGATTTTCCCGTTTTCCAATTGGGGTTCATTGCGATCCATCTCGGTAAGTAAAGGTCTTAAAGACTTTTGAGCTATTTGATCTGCAGCCTCAAGGATCATTTCAAAGGTTTCCCGGTTATGGTCTTGGAAATATTCGATTTGATTTAACTCATCAGCTTTTATCAATTCAAAAAGTTGAAACTTAAGGTCTCGCTTAGAATAAAATTGAGTCATAAAATTTAGCTTATAATTTTTTGATTATTCGGGCGGGATTACCTGCAACTATCACATCATCAGGAACATCTTTGGTCACAACAGATCCAGCACCTATGATTGCCCTATTACCAATTTTTACTCCTGGGCAGATAATGCTACCACCTGCAATCCAAACATCTGACCCGACATGAATTTCTTTTCCGAATTCCCAAAGCTCTCCTCTGGTTTTTGAATCGATAGGATGGGTTGCTGGATAAAATTGAACATTTGGACCCACTAAAGTTCTATCCCCTATGGTAACAGGGACAACATCCAATATCACACAATTGAAATTAAAAAAGGCATGGTTGCCCAAAGAAATATTATAACCATAATCACAGGAAAAAGGGGGCTCGATCCAGCAGTTTTCACCGATGCTGCCCAGTAATTGGCTCAAGATATTTTGCCTTTTCTCGGATTCTTCCGGATCTGAAAAATTGAATTCCTTTAATAGCTTTCTTGCTCTTAGCCTCTCTGATGATAAAATAGGATCGCCGGCCTGATAGAGTTGGCCGGCGAGCATTTTTTCTTTTTCTGTCATTTGGTTTTGCTGTAAAGAAGTGCTTGCTCCACTCCTCTAATTTCAGCCAAACCTTTTAATCTTCCAATTGCAGAGTAGCCAGGGTTCGTTTTTTTACCTAAATCATCCAGCATTTGATGTCCATGATCAGGACGCATAGGAATACTTTTTCCCCTTTTTTCCTGAATTTTCAGTATTTCATCAATTACGGCAACCATTGGCACATCGCCCTCCAAATGATTGTCTTCAAAGAAATTCCCTCCCTCATCTCTTTTAGTACTTCTCAGATGGATGAAATTGATATGATCACCAAATTCTGCAACCATTGCAGGTAAATCATTGTCTGGTCTTACTCCATAACTTCCGGTACAAAAGCACAATCCGTTATGAGGACTTGGGTTGTCTCTTATTATTCTTCTTGCATCTGCAGCTGTTGACACTACTCTAGGCAAGCCATACAGCGAGAAAGGAGGATCATCTGGATGTATCGTCATGTAAACGCCCACCTCTTCGGCTACAGGAACTAAAGCATCCAAAAAAAGCCTAAGATGCTCTTGAAGTTTAGGTGCATTGATGCCTTCATAAGTTGAAAGCATTTCTCTGAACTCATCCAAGGTGTAACCAATTTCAGAACCAGGTAAGCCTTTCAGAATGTTATCAATAATTAGTTGCTTCTTTTCAGGAGAAAGGACTTCATAATACTTTCGCACTTCCTCAATTTCCTTGGGAGTATATTCCTCCAAAGCTGCATGTCTTTTCAAAATAAAAAGGTCGAATGCCTGAACCGCCTTCTTTTCATAAAACAAGGCCTTGGATCCATTTGGAAGTTCTCGTTCCAGATCCGTTCTTGTCCAGTCTAGTATGGGCATGAAATTGTAACAAACAGTAAAAATTCCTTCAGATGCCAGATTTCTGATGGTTTGTTGGTAATTGGCTATCAGTTCCTGAAAGTTAGCAGATCTGGTTTTGATATGTTCATGAACTGGAACAGATTCTACAACAGACCAGTTTAATCCGGCATCTTCAATAGTTTTTTTTCGAAGCTGGATCTCTTCTCTTGACCATATTTCCCCATTTGGGATGTGGTGAAGGGCAGTTACAATACCTGTAGCACCTGCTTGACGAATATCTCTTAAACTGACTGGATCATTAGGACCATACCATCGCATGGTTTGTTCCATTTTGAATAGTGCCATTGATTTTTCTTTTAGGGTTTATTGGATTGAGATCATAGGAATTACACACCGGAAAATGCGCTAAAGCCACCATCAACCGGAATGATAGTACCTGTGACGAATGTTGAGGCATCTGAACATAGCCATTGCAAGACTCCAAAGAGATCTTCTGGTTTTCCAAATCTATCCATAGGAGTATGTTCTATGATCTGATTCCCTCGACTAGTCAGCGATCCGTCATTTTCAGTTAATAAAGTCCGGTTTTGCTCAGTGAGAAAGAATCCAGGTGCAATCGCGTTCACTCTGAAATCAGGACCATGTTTCTTAGCCAGTTCTACAGCCAACCACTTGGTCATATTATCGATAGCGGCTTTGGCAGAAGCATAACCCATCACTCTCGTCATAGGCCTACTCGCAGCCATGGAGCTAATATTGATGATGTTTCCTTTATTTTGTGACAGCATCAAAGGAAGAAAATGCTTGGTTGGTAGCACTGTTCCCAAATAGTTGAGATCCATCACTTTTTTCAAAGCTTCTGCATTTAAATCGAGAAAATTTTGATCAGGCTTGATTACAGCACCCGGCATATTTCCACCCGCTGCATTGATCAAAATATCAATGCTTCCAACCGATTTTTTAACTTTATCAGCTGCTTTTTTGACTTGATCTTCATCGGTAACATCACAAAGATATCCTTCAGCCTTTCCTCCCTCTGATTCTATCGTTGCTATGAGCTCTTTTATTTTTATTTCATTTCTTCCGAGAATTAATATAGTAGCACCTTCTTTTGCTAAGTGCCTACTCATCGCTTCGCCAAGCACACCGGTTGCGCCAGAGAAGGCAATTATTTTTCCTGAAAGTTTGAAAATAGAATTGCTCATTATCAGATTGTTATATTTTTTGAATCAAAGTCAAAATAATTTTTGGCATTATGGTAGCAAATATCAGCAATGATTTTTCCAAGCCATTTCTCATCCCAGGGGAGCTCTCCATTTTCTACATCTTTTCCAAATAGATTGCAAAGGATTCTTCGGAAATATTCATGTCTTGGGAAGGATAAAAAGCTTCTGGAATCGGTCAACATACCTATAAAGCATGATATCAACCCCATATTTGACAATACATTCATCTGGGCCTCCATCCCGTCTTTTTGGTCTAAATACCACCAACCTGAGCCAAATTGAATTTTTCCTTTAGTGCTTCCATCGTTAAAATTTCCAACCATGGTTGCAAATACTTCATTGTCTCTTGGATTGAGATTATAAAGGACAGTTTTAGCTAATTGATCCTTGCTATCAAGTGAATTTAAGAAGCCTGCTAATGCTTGGGCTTGATCAAAATCGCCGATGGAATCAAATCCCGTATCCGGTCCTAATTCAGCCAGCTTTCTGGAATTGGTATTTCGCAAAGCTCCCAAATGAAACTGCTGAACCCAGCCCTTGGAATGATACATTTTGCAAAGTGTCTGCAAGGTTTTGAACTTGAAATACTGGATTTCTTTGGGTTCTAATTTCTTTTTGAAGCGAATTAACTCAAATAGATCCTGAAGATTGAATTCGTCTTTTTCAAAGAAATATAATTGCTCCAAACCATGGTCACTTAGCCTACAACCCCTCTCATGAAAATATCCAATTCTATTTTCCAAAGCAGCCAAAAGATCTTCATAATTCTGAATGTTAATTCCTGCTGCTTCTCCCAGTTTTTCTAAATAGGATAGATAGGCATCCGGGTTTTCTATGGCATAAGCTTTATCCGGCCTGAATGCAGGATACATGGTTAGGGAGGCTTTTGTCCTGCTAAAATCTACATGATCCTGAAGTGAATCTACTGGATCATCTGTGGAGCAGATTACTTCCACTTTCATTTGCCCCAATAATCCTTGTGTGGCATATTCCGGCTTTTGAAGTAATTCATTGCAATGAAGATAAACTTCAGCTGCATTGGATTCATTTAATATTTCTTCAATTCCAAAATATCTTTTCAGCTCTAAATGAGTCCAATGATACAGCGGATTACGCATGGTGTAAGGAACGGTTTGAGCCCATTTTTTAAACTTCTCTGAATCAGTAGCATTGCCTGTAATATATTTCTCAGAGACGCCCAAGGTCCGCATAGCTCTCCACTTATAGTGATCTCCAACCAGCCAAATTTGGCTCATATTATCAAATTGCCTGTTGGAATTGACCTCTGATGGTGAAAGATGGTTATGGTAATCTATGATGGGTAGATTTTTAGCGTAATCGTGGTATAGCGTCTTAGCAAAAGAGTTTTGCAATAAGAAGTCTTCGGATAGAAAATTCACTTGCGAATCAGTTGAAATCATGGGAAAAAGGTCATCAAATTAGCATTCCGTTTCAAACTTGAATTTACCCCGAATCGAGAGCATTTGAAGATTTAAATACGAAAACGTTTGCGAAATTTTCCGAACCATTTTACCAAGTGAGCGAAAATGATTCGTATTTTCAATGACTTTTATACTAACAAACCCAAAATAGTCATGAATAATGGAATCAGTCTCAAGGAATTGGCTGCAGAGTTGAATTTGGCGCCATCTACCGTATCCAGAGCTTTAAATGACAGTTACGAAATTTCGGAAGCTACCAAAAAAAAGGTGATTAGCATGGCGGAAAAACTGAATTATCAGCCCAATCCTTTTGCCAGAAGTTTGAGGGAGAATAAGAGTAAAACCATCGCCGTAATTATCCCTGAGCGTATTAATTACTTTTTTTCTCAGGTGATCGATGGAATCGAAGAAATTACTTCTGAGCATGGCTATCATTTGCTGGTTTACAGTACCCACGAGGATGTAGAGAAAGAAAAGAAAATCCTTTCTTTGCTTCAAAATGGCAGAGCTGATGCAATAGTTATGTCTGTTTCCAGCCAAACAAGTGATGTTTCTCATTTGAAGCGTTTGCATGATAGAGGCTTGCCTATTTTATTTTTTGATAGGATTTGTTCAGAAATCCCCACTACCAAATTCATTACCAATGACTATGAAAGTGCTTTTGAGGGAACCAAGCATTTAATCCAACAAGGATGTAAAAAGATCGCATTTTTGATGCTGAGCAAAGAACTCTCGATTACCAAGGAGAGGCATCGGGGCTATGTGGACGCTTTAAAAATGTCAGGAATGGAGCCTGAGCCTGCTTTTAGCCTTCATTGCTGTCATAGTGATGAAGATAATACTCAGTTGATTAGGGAGTTGTTGTTGTCCTCAAACAGACCAGATGGCATTCTTTCCTCTGTTGAAAAATTGGCTTTGGCAACTTATCAGGCCGTCAAGAAAACGAATTTGAGTATTCCGGATGATTTGAAGATTATTTCCTTCTCAAATATGAGCATTGCCGGTTTGCTCAATCCTTCTCTGACGACCATTACCCAACCTGCAGAAACTATAGGGGAGGAGTGTGCAAAGCTTTTAATCAAAAAGCTAACAAAGCCCAGACAGCCCGATCTTTTGAATCAGGTGATTACCATTCCCAGTAAAATTACGATTAGGGAGTCGACACTTGTGAGATAAAAGGTTTAGAAATTATAAGTCAGCTTTAGTGTGCTGGAAATAAAAAAACTGCTCCGAAAATCGAAGCAGTTTTTTGTTTGAAAACCAGCTAATTTTTAATAACCGGGGTTTTGAGGGAAAGCACTTGCTCCACCTTCAGCCCGATCTATTTGATTTTGAGGTATAGGTCTAAGAGTATGGAAATCCTGAATATTTGGAGCTCCTTGAGGGTTGAATGCCTTAACTCTTTCTACCAAAATACCCCAGCGTTTCAAGTCTAACCATCTAGTTTGCTCGCCAATCAATTCTCTGGCTCTTTCTTCAGTTAAGAATTCAAAAGTCATCTCAGAAGGCGATATTTCCATTTGATTTTCTTTTCCAGGAAACGCAGCTCTTCTTCTCACCGCATTGATTGTTTCTGTAGCTTCTGAGATTTTCCCTTGTCTGAACTGAGCCTCACCTAAAAGCAAATAGGTGTCAGCCAATCGCATTGCAATGTAATCTCTACCCCCTTGAAATTGTGTTCTATCAACTCTTCCGGGGTCCAAATGCTTGTTTAAAGATGGATACAGCTTTTCGGTATATCTACTTGGGGTAAGAACCTGGTAGGGCGTTTTTGCTTGCTCATCCAAAGGCATTTCAAACCCGGGTAGATAAATAGTTGTGTCTCCTTGCGCAAAGGTTACTTTCTGCTTTGTCGGGTCAAAGGTGGTATTGTATGTACCTGGTCTGTTGGCAAGAAAATGATCAACAAATGATTTTTTATATCTACTGTCATTTACTCTTTCTCCAAATACAGTTTCCAAGCAATAAGTAGTTGGCTTATAGCGCTTGAAAGGCCTACCATTTTGAGTATCCCGAATCATACCTGGTTGGATATCATATTCCATTAAGAAGAAAACGTGAGCATTATTGCCGCCACCATTGGTAAGAGGGTCTCTGGTATATTGAACCGACCAGATTACCTCATCGTTGATCTCATTTCCAAAGCGATGTACATCTCCAAAATCAGGTAATAATCGTAATCCGTAATTATTAATTACATTTTTCAATAAAGGTTCTGCTGACGCATAATCTGCTGCGCTGCCTGCAGGTGATGTTGCACGGGTTATATATACTCTTCCCAGTAAATGCTCTGCAGCAGGTCTGGTTGCTCTTCCATAATCATTGGATTTGGCTTTAGCTTCCAGATTAGGGATGGCTTCCTGAAGATCCTGTATGATGGATGCGTAAACTTCAGAAATCGGAGCTCTGCTTACTTCCTTGGTCGGCACTTTTGTTTCTGATAATTGGAGGTCAACTGGCCCGAATAATTGAACCAACAAGAAATAATGATGAGCCCTTATAAATTTAGCTTCAGCAACTCTTTGAGCACGTAAATCTGAGGAGATTCCGGTGACATTTTCAGCTCTTTCAATCACAGCATTGCAGGTATTTATCCCTCTATACAATTCATCCCAAAGCTCCCGGACATGTCCATTTTGTGAGTCAAATTGATTGGTATAGGTATTCATAAATTTCCAGCTACCATCTGATCCGTTGGTATAAATATCAGTTCCGAAAATGCTGAAATTATTGCCTCTCTCTGTTCCATACCAGCTCCTCATAGTGCTATAGGCTGCATTTATGCCGTCATTTAGACCTTTTGGAGTGTTGAGGTAATTGTTCCCGATTTGTGAAATGACATCTTCCTCCAATAATCCATCGCAGGAAATAGCCATGGAGATGCTCAAAGCCAAAAAACAGGCTTTAGCTCCATACTTTATATTATTGATTAATTGCTTATTCATGAGATTGATTTTTCTGATTAAAACTTAGCATTGATTCCAAAAGTAAACTGTGTAACAGCAGGGGATATGTTAGCATTAACTACTCCACCTTCGACCCCTTGCTCTCCATCTATGAAAACCTCTGGATCTATACCCTTATGCTTTGTTCTGTACTCTGAGAATATAAATGGCTGCTGAATACTGCTATATACCCGCAGGCTTTGCAAACCAATTTTTTTAACTGCCTCTTGAGAGAAAGTATATCCAAAATTGATATTTCTAACCTTCACGAAAGTTCCGCTGAAGTAGGACATGGAGGTATTATATTTCGGACGCTCTTGATTTTGATTTGGCCTTGGATAATCATTAGTCGGATTATTAGGAGTCCAATAATTCACGGCTAGGTTATTATATCTTCCAAAAAGCGTATTGAAATTGTCATGGAAGGCTGATCTGATCATGGAACCAAATCTTCCAAAGATGAAGAAGTTGAAATCAAAGCCTTTGTAGGCAAAACGATTAGTCATACCGATTGAGAAATCAGGGACTGCTGAGCCTAAAAATTGTCTGTCATCTGCATTGATTCTTCCATCGCCGTTGAAATCTTCCACCTTGATTTCGCCAGGAACATCGCCAAATGAATTAGCTACATCAGCTTCGCTCAATTGCCAAATTCCAACTTTCTTCAAGTCGTAAAATACAGTCAATGGACGCCCAATAAATCTACCTGCAGCGATATCATCTCCGTTGGGTAGTGAAATGATTTCTTCTCGGTTTCTTGTGAAAATCAGGTCTGTGGACCAAGTGAAATCTCCTTTTTCAACATTTAAGGTAGAAAGTGTTAATTCAATTCCCCGATTTTGTGTTTCTCCAATATTGGTAATAAAACCTCCAAATCCGGTTGAATTCGGCAATGGCTGAGGTGCCAAAAGATCGGAAGTATTGGTGACGTAATATTCCAAAGCACCTATTACTCTTCCTTTCCAAAGGGCAAAATCAACCCCAGTATTGAATGTTGTAGATGTCTCCCATCTCAAATCCGGGTTACCAATTGAGTTTGGACGATAACCAAATGCAGGAGTATTATCAAAAGCATAAGTGGTACGACCAAGAAGTGCTTGCGTTTGATAAGGATTGATGGCTTGATTTCCAATCGATCCATAAGAGACTCTCAGTTTCAATTGATCTACGGATGATGAATTTTTCAAGAAAGCTTCCTCAGATAAATTCCAGCCAACTGCCACAGAAGGGAATACCCCGTACCTATTGTTTTCTCCAAATCTTGAGCTACCGTCAGCCCTTACTGTACCTGTTAGAAGGAGTTTGTTTTTATAATCATAATTAACTCTTCCCATGAATGACATCAAAGCCCATTGAACCAAATTTGTGTTTGCTCCAGTGATTTGTGAAGCATCTCCTAAACGATGGAATAGTTGAGACTCTGCTGGTATGCCCAACACACTTACCGTAGTCTGCTCAAAATTATCCTTTTGAATGGACTGTAGAGCTGTGATGTTGATATTATGATCCTGCTTGAATTTTTTAGTGTAGGTCAAGATATTTTCGAGAGTGTAATTGAATCGAAAACGCTCATTAACACTTCCTGTAGCTGCCCCACCACGTCTTGCATTGGTTTGAGATCCCGTAAATCTTCCTGACCTTGCTATGTTAAAATCGGGCCCAAAAACAAATCTGAATGTCAAACCTTCGGCAATTTGCCAATTAGCATAGATTGAGTTGAAGATTCTGTACCTTTTGGTTAGGTCGACCTGTGCCCCTGGTACTACTTCTGCAAAAGGGTTGGTTCTCAGGCCATCAGACGTAGGTAAAAAGATCAAATTTCCTTCTTCATCAAAAGGTTTTCCTAAAGGATTTTCTTGCAGAGCTCCGCCTAAAGGATTGAAGTCTTCTCCATTTCTTTCACTGTATGACACCAGTGTGGAGGTTCCTATCTTAAACTTATCATTGATTTGATGATCGATATTCACCCTAAATGTATAGCGGCTGAAATCCTGATTGATTACTACTCCCTTGTCATTGAAGTAGTTGGCAGAAACAAAGAAGGTTGTTTTATCACTCCCCCCGCTTACTCCAATTTGATGACTTTGGATTGCACCGGTGCGAAGTAGACCTCCGATATAATCGGTGCTTCTTCCCATGGCTAAGCTTTCTAATTCTATTGGTTCAAAAATATTTGCATCAGCTTCTGGAGTGGCCGGACCTTCAGGATAGTTTCCTGTAGCTCTTCTGGACTCTCTTTTGTATTCTGCGAAAGCAGGTCCATCAAAAACTTCAATTCTTCCCAATTCTTCATTGATTCCATAATAGGAGTCTAAAGACACTACTGTTTTACCTTTTGTACCTCTTTTGGTAGTGATTAAAACCACTCCATTCGCCCCTCTTGAACCATAGATAGCGGTTGCAGAGGCATCTTTCAGAACTTCCATGGAAGTAATGTCCTGAGGGTTGATGTCATCCAATCCACCTACAATCGGAATTCCGTCTACTACATACAAAGGTTCGTTGGATGCATTGAATGATCGTCTTCCTCTGATACGAACCTGAGGTGCTGAGCCTGGCTTTGATCCGGGCTGTGTAACATCAACTCCAGCAGCTCTCCCTTGTAATGCCTGCCTGGCATCGGTGATTGGGAGCTCTTGGATTTCTTTGTTTCCAACTGAAGAAATTGCACCTGTCAGTTGACTTTTCTTGGCTGTTCCGTATCCTACCACAATCACTTCTTCCAAATCAGATAAATCTGGATTGAGGCTTACATTAATAGTAGTCTGATTACCAACTGTAACCTCTTTTGGGTCATAGCCAATAAAAGAAAATACTAAAACCCCGGTTGAAGGGGCTGAGATGGAATACTTTCCATCTAAGTCGGAGGTTGTGCCGCGGGTAGTTCCTTTCAATAGAATGGTCACCCCGGGAAGGGGATATCCGGTTTCGTCGGAAACGGTTCCGCTTACTTGCTGGTCTTGTGCTTGTGCCTGGAATACACCAAGCAAAAGAAAAAGCACTACCGTGAGGTAAGTGTAAAATTTTGGACGCATTGGATAAGGGTTTATTGTTAATTGATAGATAGATTATGGTTATAAATAGAGTTTTTCTAATGTGTATTAATGATACTTTAGAACTTTATTTATGATTATAATTTACCTATATATAAAACCCATAGCAAGGTGTCTAATAGTATAGATTACGGAATCGATTTCGTTTGCAAATAGCTATAAATCAGTGAAATAGTATTTTTCTAAGAATTATAAAAAAATATGAATGAGTTTGAAAAATAAAATTAGATAATAACCTAAAATATCGTCTCAGGAAATAAAAAAAGGAAGACCAAATTAAATAATTCAATCTTCCTTTTTTTGTTAATCAATATAAATTAAAGCTTGGGAGGTTCCCAACCTTTTTCGTATTGGCGTGTCCATAAAGCCATCCCTGCTTTGGAGTTGGTGATATGACCATTTTTAGGATCACATTGTAATATTTCTCCGGTTCTTGAAGCAATATTGGCTAAATGACAAAGCAGAGTACTTACGGCACCTTCTTCTATATTGGAGTTTTGTTTTTCTTTTCCTCTTACCGCATTAAAGAAGTTGACTACGTGAGTAGTACTCATGTCGCCACCACCTCCGAGTTGCGTTCCACCTTCGGACCCTGAGGATTGGCTATCCTTAATCAGTTTTCCATTTCGGTCAAAGTGCTTATAGCCATTTCTATTCACAAATACACTTCCTTCAGAACCGTAGATGATTGTCCCTCTATCTGCTCCATAAGTATTCAAGCCATTCCTGCTCTTCCCATCCCAAGTGATGGTCTTATCTTTTCCAAATTTAAAGGTGGCTTCCATGGTATCATACATAGTCCATCCATCATCCACAAAATGATACTTTCCAGCATCAACCATGACCTGCGAGGGGTAATCTACCTGCAAAGCCCACCTTGCCACATCTAATTCATGAGTAGCATTATTGCCTGTCTCTGCAGTGCCATAATCCCAACCATACCAGTGCCAATTGTAATCCCAAGTGTCATGAGTGTATGCTCTCCTTGGAGCGGGACCTTGAAACATGTCCCAATCCAAACCTTCTGGCACTGGAGCAGGAGAGGGGTTGACTACTCTTCCACGCTGATTACTGTAAAAGGCAACTGCTTTATAAGCTTTACCGATTGCTCCATTATGAATGGCGGCAATGATTTCTCTACTTTCAGGAGCTGAGCGTTGCTGATTTCCCATTTGAACTACCTTATTGTATTTCTTCTGTAAAGCGATCAACAGTTCTCCTTCTTTTGGATTATGGGAGCAAGGCTTTTCTACATATACGTGTTTTCCTCTTTCCATTGCAAGCCAAGTTCCCGGTGCATGCCAATGATCCGGAGTAGCATTAATCAAAACATCCAAGTCCTTGTCCTCCAAAACCTTCATGATGTTCCCTTCCAATTTGGGCTGATAAGAAATATGCTTGGAAAAATTGCCTGCTGCTTTGGTCATTTGGCTTTGCATTACATCACAGAGGTAAAGCAAATTCACATTGCTGGATTCTAAAGCGATTGGCTCGTAAAAAGCTCCCAATCTCCTTCCCAAACCTGCTATAGCTACATTCAATCGTTCATTGGCACCAATGATTCTACCATAGGATTTGGCTGAAAAGCCCACAGCTCCTAAAGCCGATAAGCCTAGGGTGGCTGCCGTACTTTTTTTGATAAACTCTCTTCTATTTTGCTTGCTCATGGTTATTGGGTCTTAGTTCAATGTTTTTATTTTGATATTTTTAAAGCTGACTTCATCACCATGATCCTGCAAAAGGATATGGCCCTGCTCTGCCTCGCCAAAGTTTTCCCAGATTTTATACTTACTGATTGCCACTAGGTCTTTGTACTCTTGGGAACCCCTGACATATTCAACTACTTTAATTCCATTTAGATAATGTTCCACTTTATTATCAGGATGCACGACTATTCTACCCTTATTCCATTCTCCGATTGGTTTCAAAAATCTAGGCTGTTTTTCTGCTTTGATCAAATCATACAAGGAAGCTAAGGTTCTGTTACCTTCTCTTCCCATTTTGGCGTCTGGATGTCTTTCATCATCCAAAATCTGATATTCCAAGCCAATCGCTGAACCTGAATTTTCTTCTTTCAAAGTGACAAAATATTTCATACCGCTATTGGCTCCTTCCGTTAACTTAAAATCAAAAGCTAAGTCAAAAGCACTGAATTCCTCTGTGGTTACAATATCTCCAGCATTTGTGGATTCTCCGCCACCTGAGGCTGCAATGGTCAATATTCCATCTGTAACAGACCAACCGAAATCAGGGAAGCTGTCTTTATAGGCTCCAACCCATCCTTCTGAGTTTTGACCATTAAATAAAAGTCTCCAACCCTGAGTTTTTTCATAATCTGTCAATTCATTCAAACGGTTATTGACCACGAAAATGTCTTTATTGAAAGGTTGAGGATCTAAGTTTTCTGTTTTGATCCTTACATTTCTGAAATAGGTTTTTCGACCTGCATCTTCCGGCTTTTGGATGCTATGAACCTGAAGACCAATAAAACCCATTTTGTCCATGTCATCTACGACATAAGCAACTTCCTGTCCATTCAACCAGGTTTTGATTTCATCTCCAATTACTTCAATTCTATATTGATTGTATTCACCTAATTTGAAAGCTGATTTTGCTTCAGGATTGAGCTCCAAAGGATATAGCCAGCCTCTTCTGGCTTCATCATATATACCAGCTGACCAAGCTCGCTCGGTTGGGTCAGCCTCAATTTGGTAACCGTAAACCAATCCTTTTCCGTCCCTTCCATTGGGATCAAATTGTCCTCTGGCCATTACTCCGGAATTAGAAGAAACATGCTCTACCTTAAGCTCTAGCTCCAGAATAAAATCCCCGAATGTATCTTCAGTGATTAAAAATGTATTGGGAGAGCCAGCAACTGCGGTTCCAATGATTTCGCCATTTTCTACAGCAAAAGTGGCTGTTCCGGCTACTGCCTTCCAACCGCTTAAATCTTCTCCATTAAATAGGTTTTTCCATCCATCCGCGTTTTCTTTTTCACCGGAAGAACATGAAAAAAGGAAAATACTACCGAGAAGGGCAAGGATGTAAATTGATTTTATATTCATACAAAGTCTTGTTTATACATTCTAAATTGAAAATTTCGAGGCTTAGGTACAAGTTGAGCATGATGTAAGTTACGCAATCGTTTGCGAGTTTTACCTTTGATTTTACATGAGCAGCTAGCAAAAATCTTCGAAGATCCTTTGGCCTGAAATCCCTACTTTTGTGCATGCTTGATTTTAATGAAAGAAGAAAGGTCTTTATTACTTGCAAGGACCGATCGGTGACCTACTTGGAAAAGGAAGTAAGAGAGTTAGGTTTTGTTCCTGAATCTGTACAAAGGACAGGGATAGAACTTATTGCCAGTATGGAAGATTGCATGGATTTGAATCTTCATCTCAGAACAGCCTCTCACGTACTCTTCGAAATCAAGTCTTTTTATCTGCGTCATGCGGATGATATTTATCGCAGAGTAAAAGCTATCACCTGGGAGGATTATCTGGATGTGGATGGCTATTTTTCTATTAATTCAGTGGCAGACAATGAAAGTGTCACTACCCCTTTGATTGTCAATGTGAAAATTAAAGATGCTATTGTAGATCGTTTCAGAGAAAAATTTGGAAGGAGACCTGATTCTGGCTCAGAATTTAGCGGGGCCGTTTTTCAGATGTTCTGGAAGGATACGCAAGCCACCTTATACATTAATACCTCTGGAGACACGCTGGCCAAGCATGGATATAGAAAAATTCCAGGCAAAGCTCCTATGATGGAGGATTTGGCAGCGGCTACCATTTATGCTACCGAATGGAATACGAGAGTACCTTTTATCAATCCCATGTGCGGTTCAGGTACTTTGGCCATAGAAGCAGCACTGATGGCTACAAAAAGATTTCCAGGTTTATATAGATCCCATTATGCCTTTATGTCAATTCTGGGTTATGATGAGTCTGCCTATCAAGCTAAAATAAAGAAGTTGGAGGCCAAAATAGTGGAGGTTCCTGAAGTCAAGATTATAGCATCTGATATCTCATTACAAGCTATTTCATTTGCGAAAGAAAATGCCATGACTGCCGGAGTGGATCATATGATTGATTTTCAGGTTTGTGATTTTGCGGAAACTGAGATTCCAGAGAAGCCAAGAGGCGTGATCATGTTTAATCCCGAATATGGAGAAAGGCTGGGAGAGGAGACGGAATTGGAGCAAACCTACCGCAGGATAGGAGATTTCATGAAACAAAAATGCGCGGGGTATCGTGGTTATATTTTTACCGGAAACCTTGAATTGGCCAAAAAAGTAGGACTAAAAGCCAGCCGAAGAATTGAATTTTGGAATGGTACAATCGACTGTAGATTGCTGAAATACGATTTGTACGAGGGAAAACGGGACTAAGGGAAGTATGAAAGATAAAGTTAGAAAGCTGAAATTTTTCAGCTTTCTAACTTCAAACTTCAGCCTTTATTGGTGTTCATCTCTGAGTAGATCATTGACTGTTTTCACCGGGTTGAAAGTGATCAAAGGAACTTCAACGAACAAGGTATTCCAGCCTGCCATTGCACCGTTCCATAAACCAGGTAATTCCAAAGCCTTGAGTTCTCTACCGCTTTTTGATTTCTCTGTAATGAATCCGGTTTTCATGTCTCTGTATTTCAAAAGATCAAATTCTTCTCCTTTGAAATTACGGGTGCCACAAACCAAATCTACCGGATTGAAATGGGTAGCAGCCTGAAAATGTTTTTTTGACTCAGGGTCAGAAAGATCGATTTGGGCTGTTTCGAGGATTTGAAGGGACTGACTGCCATCTTTTTCCATCACCCAAAAAGGTCCTCCTCCAGGTTCTCCAGTATTTTTCACCATGCCACAGACACGGATCGGTCGATTGAGCTTTCCTTTCAGAAAATTGGCTCTTTCCATCAAAGGTTGGTTTTCAAACTCATTTGGAAGCTTTGCTCCTAATACTTCAGTAAAGACATTTTTTGCCTTTTTCAGTGACTCATCCGATATCTCCTGACTCAATTCTTTTAAAGCTTCAAAAACTTTCTCCTGAATTTCCAGCAATAGCCCTCCAATGGCCATTTTATAGGTTTTTGTATCTGGTTTAAGTCGGTCAGGAACTACATTGTCAATATTTTTGATGAAAATTAAGTCAGCAGAAATATCATTTAGATTTTCCAACAAAGCACCATGTCCGGCTGGACGAAACAAAATAGATCCATCTTCTTCAAGGAATGGCTCATTATCCATCGAGACGGCAATGGTGTCAGTTGATTTTTTCTGCTGTGAATAAGTTACCTCGTATTTAAGACCTGTTTTGGACTCCAATTTTGGAACGATGCTTCCTATTTCTTTTCTGAATTTTTCTTCATGTTCCGGTGAAACGGTAAAGTGAATTTTGACAAGTTTACCTTTTCCCACTGCATACTGTGAGCCTTCGAACAAGTGCTCATAGGCAGGTGTCCTTGCTTCAGATTCGTATTGGTGAAATTTTAAAAGGCCTTTGGGAAGGTTTCCATAACCTAGTCCAGAGTCTTCCAAAAGAGTACCTACTATTTCTTTATAATCCTTTCTATCGAGACAATCGGCAATCGAAGTATTCTTTTCTTTCAATGTCGCATTCAAATCATCATAGAAAGCGAATTTTTCGATTTTGTCTATGAACTTCTGTACAAAAGCCGATTTGCTCAAGTCACCATCTCCATCCAAAAAGGAGAAGAGATCTTTAAACATCCTGGATGCAGCGCCTGAAGCTGGAACAAACTTCACTACTTCTATAGATGCCGCTTTTTTGGGATAAGTTTCTACAAAATGCTTCAATTGATCATCCGAAAGCACCTGAATGCCATCCTGAGGAGTTGCTGGGCCTGTTATTTTCAAATAAGGAAAACCATCCTTAAAGTTTGAAATTTGCTCCGCTACTGTATCAGGATCCATTCCTTGGGCGATAATTTTGTCTTTCAACAGGGTATCCATGTGGTCTTAGGGTTAATGGTAAAAACTGTAATTTAACAGGTCGGAGGGCATCACTCAAATTTCAAGAGTAATTTATTAAGAAGTGATGTTGATTTTTTTCTGGGTGGGCTCAAAATTTAATCTTCGGAAACTAGCTGGAAACGAATTTTTTGACCCGGAGCCTTTTGAGCTATAACTCTCAGGTCCTTTTCATCAATTTGTAAAACTCTTGGATAGCCTCCTGTTACTTGCGCATCTTGCTGCAGCACCAATAGTTTTCCACCCGATGTCAATTGAATAGTCCCTGGATAAACAGGAGCAGTTAGAATATCTGAGATTTGATTGGAGACCAATTCTTCCAGTTGGATTGCCATCGTATTTTTCATATTTGAAATATGGAAATCCCTGGATAGAAGCATCTTTTGTGCGGTGGGATCCAATAAGTACCACTCCGGACCAGGGTAAACCCTGATTTCTTCTTTTTCCAAATAGCTATTATCCCATTTAGGATGTGAATAAGTAGTTTTTATCGGGTCTGAGAGGTTGGTGAAAAATGGGATTTTTGCTCCTTTTGTAATAGATGCAGCATCTGTGATGCCGTTTAGTTGAGTTCTGGAACCTAAGATCTCTTGGGTTTGAAATCCTCCCCGAATTCCCAAATAAATTAAAGAACCGCGCAGAAATTTTCCTATTTCTAAAAGATCACCTTCTTGAATCTCTATAACTCCGTTACAGGCTATATTTTTCCCATTGAGCTTGATGGTAGATGAAGCACCCGAAATACAAATTTGGCAGGCTTGCTCAAACTGTAATTTCAATCCAGGTTGTTGGATTTCCATTTGGGCGTCTCCAGGTGAGTTTTTTAGTAAATGATTATTCCATAAAAAAGCTTCCAAGTCTCCAGGACCTGATTGTGGCACTCCAAATTGGGCTAAGCCAGTTCTTCCTAAATCCCTGATTTTTGTCCCTGGGCCTGTTTGAATAAGGTTCAAATAAGCTATGTCCTTGATCATAGCTGTTCTGGGAGTTTTGGGTTTCGCTTTAACCGCTCATATTCCGATTCAGAAATAGGAGTAAACTGAATCAGGTCACCTGCTTTTCCCCAAACTGGTGGGATAGAAGAGGGAGTAAAAAAAGGAATAGGGCTCCTTCCTATGATATGCCAGCCACCGGGGGATTCCAGGGGATAAACACCTGTTTGATCTCCTCCAATGGCCACAGAGCCTGAAAGAATGCTGCGGTCTGGTATGGATTTTCTGGGAGTAGAAAGTATGGGGTCTAAACCTGAGAGATACATAAACCCAGGTAAAAAACCATAGAAGAAAATCCTATAATTGGTCTGACTATGCAGTTGAACAATTTCCTCCTCTGACATTTTTTTTTCTGAAGCCAAATTGAGAAGGTCTTTTCCAAATTGGCCTCCGTAACATACGGGAATTTTCCAAACCGTATCTGAAAGAGTAGCTGTTTGAGCGGAGGTAGTTTTAATCAGCTTTTGAAACTGATCTTCAGGAAATTGATTTTTCCACTTAACGACAATTGATTGATAGGCTACCCTCAAATCATTTATTTCATTTCCCAGTTCATTCTGCAGGGATTTTTCCAATGATAATCTTTTAATTAGAAGAGAATCACTTACTTGTTCGGACCATTTTATTTCGGTGTATTGAGGACCAATTTGAAAAACTGAAGGAGTCAATTCCACCATTTCTTCCTGATTTTCGGTAAAAAATTCAATAATCCGGGGTTATCTCCGTGAAAACAAAGGGTATCAGCAGGAACCGAAATCATGGTTCCATTGACCGTTTGGATTTTGCCTGAGTTCAATATGGGTTCTAAGTGTTTTTCAACAGAATCATACTTTGTTAAAAGAGAGTCTGCCTCTGATCTAGGCCTTAATTTTAGATCTTCCCCATAAGTACGGTCGCCGAAAATTTCTCTTTTGATAGCCAATCCAGCCAATTTTGCTGCCTTTTCCATCTCTGAACCCGGTGGAACAAAGACGGTGGTTTCAGGAAGGTTTTCGATCAAAAAGTGGCAAAGTAATTCCGCTAATCTGGAATCTTTGGCTGCATCATTATACAAAGCTCCATGAAACTTGATATGATCTAATTCAAGTCGGGTATTTTGCCTTACGGATTCGAATAATTCCAATTGACTGGCTAAGGCATCGATTAGATATTCATCAGAAATATCCATGGATTTCCTGCCGAAATTTTCCAGATCAGGATAGGAGGGATGTGCACCTGCTGCTTTCCCGAATTTTTCACAGAGAGAAAGTGTGTGGGCAATGGTACTCTGGTCCCCAAAATGCCCTCCGCAGGCTATGCTGGCTGCATCAATCAAGGGAATGATTTGGGCTTCATTTTCTACCCCTTCACCTAAATCACAGTTGATCTGAATTTTGGCTTTTTCCATATTCTAAATTAAGAAAGAAAACAGGAAAAGATTCATTTATCCTCAAATTGACATCCTAAGCGCTGTTTTTTAACTTTGATTATCTTTTAACTTAAACCTGAAAATTATGGGAAAAGGAGATTTGAAATCTAGACGAGGAAAAATCAATCGTGGAACTTTCGGAGCAAGCAGACCCAAAAAAGAGGCCAATCGTCAGACCAGAAAGGCCAAAATGGGTTTGAATAAGAAGTAAAGCATTGATCAATAAAAGAGGGTTTTGGCCCTCTTTTTTATTTTTCATGTGACCTAATATAATGTAGCTGAGGTACTTTTTCTACGAAAATTTGGCTGGAGATACATTGGAATTTTAGCATTTGATCAAGAGGTCCGAATAATGAGATTCCTTCTCCCAAAATCACAGGAATTTGGGTTATTATTATTTCATCGATTAGGTCTTCTTTGAGAAAACTTTGAATAGTTTTACCCCCATCGATGTATAAACTCAAGTGACCATTCGAATGAATATCCTTAAGGACATCCTTCAAATTTCCTTGGACCAGAAAAACTTTGTCTTGTAGCTCTTTTGGAATTTGTTTGAGCGTGGTACTCATGACATAAACAGGCTTTTCGTATGGCCAAGGAATGTCAAAACCCAATACTGTTTCAAAAGTATGCCTTCCCATTACAAGTGCATCCACGCTTTGCATGAATGCTGCATAGCCTGAATCGACTGTGTTGAGTTCCGGAACTGATTCCAAAAAGTCTATTCCGCCGTTTTTATCCGCAATAAAGCCATCCATGCTTGTAGCAATGAATACCTTGTTTTTTGCCTTTTCTGCCATGAAATTAAAGATTATTATAATATTTGATCCACTCGTTTAATTGCTTAAAATCCAATTGCCCTTTGGCTAATTTCAGATGATGCATAATTGCAAGGGATTTTTTCATTCTACTTTCCGGATTTTTAACTTTAGTCACCAAGTAAATCAGTGATCTTTGTTTCCCGGGAGTAAGTGATTTAAAGAAAGCACTGCCTTCTTCATCCTGATCCATCAATACCAAAAATTCCTCAGGAACTTCGTGTCCATATTCACTCAAGTCCCGCTCCATTTGGATAGTTGCCTTTTTGTTCTCATCCAAATCAAGTTTTTTGCGGAGCTCTTGATTGATAAGGATATACCAGCATTCTTTTGCTTTCATCAAGGCCATATGAAAAGGTTGGCTTCCATTTATTTTGACCAACACTCTTCTGTGATTTTTATCCATCATCTGCGCGGCAATTACATCTGGAACCGGAAAATGATAGTGCCAATGATTGAAATCAAATTTACCTAGCCGACTTTCAAAATTGAGCATTCTTTTTCTTATCAAGATAATAATTGATTTAGCTTTTTCAGCTTTCACTCCGAATCTAGGTCAAGGAAATAAGGTTAAATTCTCCTTTTTTCAAATTAAAATTGATTACTTGTAAGAGTCAAAATTTTAGAAATATGCGCTCAAAATTGCCCCACATCGGGACGACTATTTTTACAATCATGTCTAAAATGGCTCAGGAGGAAGGAGCAATTAATTTATCCCAAGGCTTTCCGGGCTTTGGTGCCGATCCTGAATTATTGGATATGGTGGCCAAGTATACCAAAGCCGGATATAATCAATATGCACCCATGAGTGGGATTCCTTCTTTAAGGGAAAAAATGGCGGAAAAAACGCTAAGGTGCTATGGTGCCAAGGTGAATCCTGAAACAGAAGTAAGCATAGTTTCAGGGGCGACCGAAGCAATTTTTTCTTCAATTACTGCGATGATACATCCTGGTGATGAGGCGATTATACTGGAGCCCGCCTATGATAGTTATGAGCCAGCTATATTATTGAGTGGAGGTATTCCAATTCGAGTTCCATTGAATTCAAGTGATTTTTCGGTTGACTGGGAAAGGGTGAAAAACTCCATCACCTTTAAGACTAAATTGATTGTCATCAATAGTCCTCATAATCCAAGCGGATATGCATGGACTCAAGATGATTTGGATCAATTGGCCGAATTAGTCAGAGAAAGGAATATCTATGTGGTCAGTGATGAGGTATATGAACATATCACATTTGATGGCCGGCCCCATCTTTCTTTAGTTGGACATGAGGAATTGAGACAAAAATCCTTTGTGTGTGGGTCTTTTGGAAAGACTTTTCATGTAACGGGATGGAAATTGGGCTACTGTATCGCTCCTGAAAAGCTAACGGAAGAATTTCGGAAAATCCATCAATATGTAACTTTCAGCTCGGTTACTTTTTTACAATATGCTCTTGCGGAATATCTGGAAAAACCTGAGCGATATGAGTCGATTCCTGGTTTTTATCAAGAAAAGAGGGATTTATTCTTAACTGGCTTGAAAGAAACAGGCTTAGAGTTTCAGGCTACCCAAGGAAGTTTTTTCCAAACAGCCAGCTATGGACATCTTTCAAAAATTGGGGACAGAGAGCTAGCAGAGAAAATGACCAAGGAATTGAAAGTAGCCTGCATTCCTGTATCCTCTTTTTATCAATATCAAAAAGATGACAAGATCATTCGCTTTTGTTTTGCCAAAGAAAATTCAGATTTGGAAGAGGCTTTGGTCCGTCTGAAGAATCTTGGAGATTTATTCAAAAAATAAGCGGCAGAGATTTCTCCCCGCCGCGGTCGTGTTAAGCATCCTTTCCTAATCAGGCCAGGCTCTTTCTACAAAATTCCAGGCATTTTTGCACTTCAGCTACTGGATTAGATCCTTCCGGTACCTGATATTCCAGTTCTATAGTTGCTGGGAACTTGTATTTATTTTTTTGCATGAGTTTGAGTACATCTCCTATAGGAGTGTCTCCGCTTCCCCATACCACGTTTCCTTTGCCATTTTCAGGCCTCTGACGATCTTTGGTATGCATGCTGAGGATATTCTTCTGCTGTTTTTCAATCAATTGAAGTAAATCTTTGTGCCCTGCTGCGATATAATGTCCCATATCCAAATTCAGTGCATTTTTTGGGCTTTGAGCCAAGGCTGTATCCCAAAAGTCAAAGGTTTGTTGTTCGTGTCCATGATAGGCAACTGCCATACCAAACTGTTCACCCATTTTACCCAATTTCAAGGTATGGGCATCATTTGAGGGATGCTCTAAGGTTACATGACTGGCTCCGAGAGCTTTGGCTGCTTTCATTCCATAAGCGATTTCAGCATCCGTATTATTCATTCCAAATGCGCTTGGTTTGAAAGCATAGATACTCACACCAGCGTCTTTGTACATTTTTCTCAATTGTTCGAAAGGCTTCATAGAGGCATTCGCTCTCCATTGTGCAACTTCCTGAGAATATGCTTCAGCAGCTTTTCTGATTTCTGCCAATTCATTCTTATCATTGTCTGAGAGAGTTTCTCCTCTTCTTTCTCTTCCACCCAATTGCCATGCTTTCATCCTGTCAAATGTAGGGGAAGGCATACCTGCAAATGATTCCGCTGGATCTCCCATTAGTTCAACAGCACTTAAACCTGAGTCTGTTATATATTTCAGGGTTGCTTCGGCACTTTGGTCAGGAAGTGATCGGAATGAATAGGTAATGCATCCAATCTGAACTCCATTAATCTGACTATCCGGTTTATTGTAATTTTTGATGATCGAGGGGGCTCCCTGTAGCCAAGCAGGAGCTAAGGCTAAGCCAGCGGCTCCTAAAGTGGATTTAATAAGAAAGTCTCTTCTGTTCTTCATGGTCGTTTGCAGGTTAAATTAGGTTTGAAGCTATTGTTTCAAATTAACAAAATAGATTCGTATATACGAGTATTTCAATTGAAATATTTAACAGAAGAGCTTTAAAGGCCTAAAAACAAGAAACTAAGGATTAAATATAAACCTTTCTTTGAAAAGAAAGCAAGCATAACCTAAAAAAATAAAAAAAGAAAACTGCATTTATCGCTAAATTTCTGCATTGAAGGAATTAAGTATTTTTTCAAGCTCGGCAATATTCATATTTGTTTTATTAATCATTTAGATCATGAAAAAGAACTATTGTAACATTTTAAGATTAACCTTGCTTTTTTGCATAGGTTTTGTGTTTCAGCTGCAAGCACAAACAGAGAAAAGTCTTCTTTGGAAGATTAGCGGGAATGGATTAGAAAAAGATTCCTATGTATTTGGTACCATTCACATGATTTGTCCTGATCAATTTTTGATGAATGAGGAAATTAAGGGTGCTTTCACTGGTACTGAACAGTTGGTTTTAGAATTGGATATGGATGATCCAGAACTGCAGCAAAAGATGCAGGCGGTATCTATCAATTCTGGAATGAAAAATATCCAAGGAGAAATGAAAGAGGAACAATCCAAGGCTTTGGATGAGTTTTTAACTCAAAATTATGGGGCAGGATTGGCACAAATGGGAATACTGAAGCCCTTTGTATTGACTTCAATGGTCTTGATGAAGCAATTGCCTTGTGATCAAATGGAGAGTTATGAGTTCTTTTTTACGCAGATGGCTCAGCAGCAAGGAAAAGAAATTCTAGGTTTGGAAGATGTAGCATTCCAAGTAGGAATTTTTGATCAGATTCCTTTGAATGTTCAGTTGGAAGAGCTTGGGAAAATGGTAACCACAGATGAGTCCATGAAAGAGTTTCAGACTATGGTTGAGGCTTATGTTGATCAGGACTTGGATAAGTTGTACCAAACCATCAGGGAAAATTCAATGACCGGTAATTTTTCAGAAGTGCTTTTGGATCAAAGAAATGAAAAATGGATCCCGGAAATGGAGAAAAAAATGGGAGAAAAATCTACCTTTTTTGCAGTAGGGGCAGGCCATTTGGCTGGTCAAAAAGGAGTCTTGAATCTTTTGAAAGAAGCTGGCTATACGCTTTCACCAGTTAATTAATTGCTATTTCAAAACAATGGGGTTTCAGGGAAAAATATCTGAAAAACATCTTTACTGGGTTCTACAGGTGCTTGGCTGGAGTTCCATTGTTTTTATTGAAACCATCAATTATACCTTCTTTATTGTCGGAGAGTTTATTTGGGAATATGTGATGCAGTTTTTGATCATGTCATTTCTAGGATTGACTGTATCTCATTTTTACAAAACCTATTTTATCCCTAAATCTCAATTTCAAAAGAAACTTTCCAGAATCTGGGTGAAAGGGTTAGTGGATGTTTTTGGGATTACATTCATCATGACGGCTTTATTGTATCTCCCTTTAATCATGAGTTCTGATTTTGAGGGGCTTAACTCTCAGTTTATTATCAGCTACTTTGGACAACTCATGAATTTGGGACGCTACGTGATGGGTTGGGTGATTATCTATTATCTTTTCCATATCATGAAGCACACGCAAGAGGTGACCGAGCAAAAGCTTTTGCTGGAGAATTTGGCCAAAACTTCTGAGTTGGAACTCTTGAAAAATCAATTGAATCCTCATTTTTTATTCAATTCTCTCAATAGTATCAAGGCCTTGGTTTTAATTGATCAGGAGAAGGCAAGAGATGCGATAATCAAGCTTTCGGAATTGCTGAGATTCTCTCTGAATTATGAGAAAGCTCCTTTAATAGCTTTGAATGATGAAATGAAGGAGGTAGAAAAGTATCTTTTGCTGGAGCAAATCCGATTTGGAAAAAGATTGGATGTTCATATTCAGCTGGAAGAGGAAACCTTGGATTTGAAAGTGCCTCCGGCCATGGTTTTAACCTTAGCTGAAAACGCGATCAAACATGGGATTACGAAGCTTCCTGATGGGGGGGCTATCCATGTATCCAGCAAAAAAAGAGGAAAAAATTTAATTGTCGAGGTGACAAACTCAGGGCAGTTGAATGATACTTTCAACTTGGGAATCGGCCTTCAAAACGTTCAAAAAAGATTAGAATCTCTTTTTGGGGAGAATTCAAAATTCATGCTCGACAGTAACTCTTCCAATGAAGTTCGGGCTACTATCAATCTACCAATCAATTAACATGAAAAAGCGGGTTTTCCTTGTGGATGATGAAAATTTGGCTCTAAAGGAGTTACAGGTACTACTTCAACCTTTTCCGGAATTGGAAATAATCGGTAAATCTGATCGTGTTCAGGAGGCAATTATTCAATGCAATGAACTAAAACCGGACTTGATTTTCTTGGATATCAATATGCCTGGAATGGATGGCTTTCAGTTTCTCGAGCAATTGGATGAGGTAAACTCTGTCATTTTTGTAACAGCCTATGATCAATACGCCATCAAAGCTTTTGAAATTAACGCTTTGGATTATTTACTGAAACCCCTTAATCCCATACGGTTAAAAGAAGCTGTCAATCGCTTTTTGTCCAGAGAATCAGATGTGGAGAGTACAGAAGAAAGGCTTTCTCCAGAAAAGAAGATTTTCATCAAGGATGGAGATTCTTGTCATTTCGTACCGGTATATAAAATATTTTTATTGGAAAGCGTGGGGAATTATGTGCGGGTTCATTATGAAAACCAAAAGCCACTTTTACATAAATCTTTAAGCTATTTGGAATCCAGACTTCCTACAGATCTATTCTTTCGGGCAAATCGTCAGTACATATTTAATATGGATTTTATTCAGAAAATTGAACCCTACTTCAACAGTACCTTGTTGATAAAATTGAAATCAGGTCATGAAATTGACTTAAGTCAGCGTCAAAGCGTGAAGTTCAGAGAGATTACGGGTATCTAAAAAGGCAAAATGAAATCACTTGAAAAAAGAATTGCAGAGGGAGAATTTTTGAAGGAATTGGACTTTCAGACAGCCAGAAGTTCAGGTCCGGGAGGACAACATGTAAATAAAGTTGAAAGTAAAGTTCAATTGTATTTTGATGTACAAAACTCTACCGTTTTATCTGAGGAAGAAAAAGAAAAACTTTCTCAAAAATTCAAAAACAAGATAGATCTAGAGGGTAAGTTACAGCTGCAAAGTCAAGAAAAACGCTCTCAGATTCAGAATAAGGAATTGGTAGTAAAAAAGTTTTACGATTTGCTTAGAAAGGCATTTGAAAAAAGAAAAATCAGGAAAGCAACCAAACCCACCAAAGCAGCAGTAGAAAAGAGAATTAAGGAAAAAAAAGCCAGATCCGAGAAAAAAGCCGGTAGGGGTTGGACCAAAGACTATTAAACTCTATTCTTCTGACCCAAAGGTTTTTACCAAGAGTTTTTCACATACTTTTTGACTGAGAGTTTCCTTTTCAACATCTCCGTAACTGATGACCATACTTTGATCAAAAGCTTCCTTTGAAATCACCTTTAATTCTGTTCCCAAAGTCAAGTTTCGGCTATTGAGATACTCCAAAAATTCTGTGCTGGAATCTGCCAAAGCAGCTAAAATTACTTCCTGTCCCGCTTTAGCTTCTGAAAGGTTTTTGAATCTTAAGTCTTGAATTCTTCCTTGTTTATCTGGAATAGGAGATCCATGAGGATCCACCGTTGGAAATCCCATCATTTCATCCATCCTTTCAAAAAATTTAGGGGCATGAATATGCTCCACCTGCTCAGCGATTTCATGTACCTCTTCCCATCCAAAGCCCATTTTAGTCACTAGAAACATTTCTGTCAATCGGTGCTTTCGGATAATCAAAGCAGCCTCTTTTTTCCCTTTAGACGTCAGTATGACTGGTTTGTATTTCTCGTAAACACATAGTCCGGTCTTTTGCAAATTTTTGACCATGGAGTTGGCAGTAGGCATGCTAACCTGAAGTTGGTTCGCCAGGTCAGAAATATTGACTTCCCCTTGCTCATTCGACAGATTAAAAAGGGCTTTGAGATAATTTTCTTCCGTGGTTGAGGCCATAATTAAAATTTGAGTACTCAAATATGTGAAAAAAATTGATAGAATAAATTTGTTAGATAACTCTAACATTGTAATTTTGTAATTCTAATTAAAATAGTTAGCTCTTTAATCTTATTTATTTACAAGAAACTATGATCACTCGCTTACTGCTTACTCTTTCATTTTGTTATCTTTTGAATGATACTGCCCAAGGGCAACATAGCTTAAAGGGTAGGGTACTTTCAGGGGGAAAGGCTGTGGAGTTTGCCACTATATTTTTACCCGATTCTGGGAAAGGTGCAGTTTCAGAAGCCGATGGGCATTTCCAGATTTTTGGATTACAGAAAGGGCGGCTAAAAGTCGAGGTTTCCCTTTTAGGATTTAGAAGATATATCACTGAGGTAGAGATTCCATACGAGGGTGATATGATTGTTGAAATGGAATCTTTGGATTCAAGTTTGGATGAGGTGGTAGTCAGTGGAACTTTACAGGAAGTCTCTAGGCTAAATAGCCCTGTTCCGGTGGAGGTTTATAAGGAGGGCTTTTTTAAAGCCAATCCAACCCCATCCTTATTTGAATCCTTACAGAATATTAACGGAGTAAGACCTCAAATCAATTGTAACATTTGTAATACAGGGGACATCCATATTAATGGTTTGGAGGGGCCCTACACTATGGTATTGATTGATGGAATGCCTATTGTCTCTGGTTTGTCAACTGTTTATGGTCTGACAGGAATCCCTCAGTCTTTAATCGATCGAATTGAAGTGGTTAAAGGACCTGCATCTACTTTGTATGGTTCGGAGGCAGTTGGTGGCTTGATCAATATCATTACTAAAAATCCTGACTTAGCACCCAAAGTAGGAATAGATGCTTTTGGCACTGGATGGGGAGAGTATAATTTGGATCTAGGTATTCGTTCCAAGTGGGGAAGGTCCGTAAAGTCTTTGACAGGAATTAATGCTTTTTATTATGATAATCCCATCGATAATAATGGAGATGGCATGACGGATTTGACCCTTGCAAAGCGGATATCGGTTTTTCAAAAAATGACTGTGGATAGGGCTAGTAAAAAAGCCCTGAATCTAGGGCTTCGCTATTTGTATGAGGATAGATGGGGTGGCCAGATGAATTGGACTTCTGCTAACCGCGGAGGAGATGAAATTTACGGAGAGAGTATTTACACCAGTCGCTGGGAGGTTTTTGGGAATTATGAACTTCCGGGCAGTGAAAAGTTGAATTTTCAATTTTCAGCAAACGGGCATAATCAAAACTCTGTGTACGGTGATGTCATTTACATCGCAGATCAAACCATCGCTTTTGGACAATTGACTTGGGCTGAAAATTTAGGAAATCATCAATTGCTCTCCGGTTTGGCTTATAGATATACTAAATACGATGATAATACTCCAGCAACCTCTTCGGTAGAGTTGGATTTAAATCAACCTTCAATCATTCACTTACCCGGAGTATTTGTTCAAGACGAGATCAAATTGACTACTAGTCAAAGTTTACTCTTAGGGGCAAGAGCAGATTATAATTCCATTCATGGAGCCATTTTCAGTCCTCGCCTGAATTATAAAATTTCATCCGCTGATCAGACGATGGTTTTTAGATTATCAGCGGGAAATGGCTTTCGGGTAGCTAATGTATTTACGGAAGATCATGCTGCTTTGACCGGAGCCAGAGAAGTGGTATTTGAAGAGGAATTGCAGCCAGAACGTTCTTGGAATGTCAATGCGAATGCCATCAAGAAATATTACAGCAGCAAAGGGGCATTTCTCAGTTTAGATGCTTCGCTATTCTATACCTATTTCACCAATAGGATCATTCCAGATTACGAAACCAATCCAAACCAAATCATCTATGCCAATTTGGATGGTCATGCGGTTTCGAAGGGAGTTTCATTAAATTCTAATTTTGCAATGCCAAGTGGCTTGGAAGGAAGTGTTGGAGCCACGCTGATGGATGTGACTTTTACAGAAGAAGGAATCAGCACAAGGCAGCTTTTATCAGAGAGGTTTTCAACTGTATGGAATATTGGTTATACCATTTATCCTCTGGATTTGAAAATTGACTATACCGGAAACCTCTATAGTCCAATGCGCCTACCCTTATTGGGGGAATTGGATGACAGGCCTGAGTTTTCTCCTTGGTGGAGTATACAGAATATTCAACTCACTAAATCCATTGGCAAAAAATGGGAGGTTTATGGTGGAGTTAAAAATCTCTTAAATTTTACCCCGCCTGCCAATAGCATTGCCAGAGCCTTTGACCCTTTTGATAGGGGAGTTGAGTTCGGATCAGATGGATCGGTTATTCCAACGCCAAATAATCCGAATGCGCTGACCTTTGACCCCACTTATATGTTTGCTCCCAATCAGGGAATTCGAGGGTTTTTAGGATTAAGATTTACCATTTTGGATTAAATATAAGATGCTGTCTCAAAGGTGAAACTTGTCACATTGAGCGAAGTCGAAATGTGCTTAATTACAATAAAAATGGCCTTCGACTCCGCTCAGGCTGACATTAAACTGATTTATGAGACAGCATCTTTTGTGTTTTAAAACAAGCTTCGTTTTTTCTTCTTTTTTCTGGTCATAAAAAACAAGGTAAAGCCAGAAAAAACTGTAGCTAAACCAAATAGTGAAAATGCTCTTAAGAGTAAATTATTGAAATCATCTCTGCCTGCATAATCCATGGTATGAAACATCCATAGGAAATCAAACCAGCGCCAACTTCTATGTCTTACTCTTTCAAAGTTCCCGCTCTTAGCGTCAATGTAAGCTGTTAAATTTTCAGGGTGCTCAAAATGAATTGCCCAGGCAGGCAAAGGACGTCCTCGGTATTCATGATGTGAACCTGTCTCAGTGAGATATTCAGCCTCCTTGATTTGAAGATTACCTTTGATGTAAATCTGAGCTATTTCCCGAGCTTCTTTTTCAGTGATTTCCTCTTTTTTAAGGCCATTTTGAGCATGATAAAGGACATTGTCATTGACCCAATAATAGGGTTGATGATTGACAAATCGAAGTTCTAAAGAGGAGATTTGTAAAGTTGAGTCCAGACTTGAAGGGTTGATCAAATTACTTGGAGATTCATGCATCATATGTTCCTGATGAAAATGATCACCATGAATTTCATCAATATCAGTCCAACTGAAATAAAGTCCACTGATGGTCCACAATAGGAACTGGATTCCTATAAATACGCCTAAAAATCTATGGATTTTACGGGCGAAGTACTGATTGTTCTTTCTCATAGGTGGGTGATAGGTGAGTTTTCTCTTCAGTAAAATTTGTTAGTATTTAGCTGTTTTTGAAATCAAATTTGATTTGGGTTGTATTCCAGCTAACCGTAATTTCTCCCATGCCAGGAGCTGTTTCCTGAACAAAATAGGTCAGAGATTCAACAGGTTGATCGAGCTCTTTGGGTGTGACCGTAAATCGTAAAATGTCTTTTTCTTGGCTATAGTCATCAGCTAAGTGCATATCCCAGTTTTCATTTAGAATGATGGTCCATTCATTTTCTCCGGGAATGGTAAAGATTCCGTATTTCCCGGCTGGAATTTCATTGCCATTAATGCTGACAGGCTTGTCGAATTGAATTGAGGTGGCTTTATGTGCTCCTGTGACCCACACTTCTCCGTAAGCGACTAGTCCACCAAATATTTGTCTTCCTCTTACGCTTGGAGAGGAGTAATCTATGTGTACATGGTTGCCATCTATCATTGCCATAGCGCTAGTCCTAGGGCTTTTGGAGGGAGTAGCTTTCTCGGCCGGAGCTTCATGATTTGCATGGTCTTCATGATTCATTTCTCCATTTGAATCGGAGGATTTTGGACTGCAAGCAATTGCCGCAAAAAGGGTGAATAATAGAATTCTGTTTTTCATATGATTATAATTTGTTTTTCAGTGGTCAGATGGAATGCCTCGTATAATCATCCCCCTGTGTGAGATTTTTCCTCATGGGCATTTCATATGTTGGGTTTGGTTATATTTTTCTTCGTAATAGTTGAGCGTTCGCTGCGCAAATGATGGTACTTAAACTCATCAATGCGGCTCCAACAGCAGGTTGAATCATCAAGCCTGGAATAAATCCTGTGGCAAGGGGTAAGGCAATTGCATTATATCCGACTGCCCATCCTAGATTTTGAATCATCTTGTTATAAGTTGCCTTTCCAAAGAGAATTAATTTGGCTATATCTTGAGGATTGCTGTTGACCAAAATAATATCAGCTGTCTCTACAGCGACGTCTGTTCCTGAACCTACAGCAATTCCTATATTAGCTTTGGCCAAAGCAGGGGCGTCATTGACACCATCACCCGTCATAGCGACAAATTCACCTTTTTTCTGTAATTCTTCAATGACTTTTACTTTTTCATCCGGAAGCACTTCGCTGTAATACCCATCTAATTTTAGTTGTTCACTTACCGCTTTTGCAGTTTTTTCATTATCACCGGTTGCCATATATAATTTAATTCCCTTTTCTCTTAGGGTCTTTATAGCTTGATGACTTTCTTCACGAATGCTGT
Source organism: Algoriphagus sp. NBT04N3 (assembly GCF_019443765.1). NCBI lineage: Bacteria > Pseudomonadati > Bacteroidota > Cytophagia > Cytophagales > Cyclobacteriaceae > Algoriphagus > Algoriphagus sp. NBT04N3. The sequence goes on along the minus strand of NZ_CP048415.1, from coordinate 1,958,689 downwards.
CTGCCAATGCGATGAAACCAAGTAGTTTCTTTTCTTCTAAGAGAAAAACAATTGTTTCTGCTTCATCAGAATCTGTCTCCTGAGGTATTGAGATTGAGTTTTCTTCCAAATAACCTGGACTGACTACTTGATAGGTTTTACCATCGATGTCTCCTTGAATTCCCTTACCTGTTATGGATTCAAAGTTGGAGACTTCCTTTAATGTGATATTTTCCTCTTTAGCTTTTTCTAGGACTCCTTGAGCGATTGGATGCTCAGAACTGGATTCCAAAGAGGCAGCAATTTTCAAAATTTGATCTTTTTTCCATTCTCCTGAAATATGAATTCGAGTTACTCCAAATTTCCCCTCAGTAAGAGTTCCTGTTTTATCAAATACAATAGCACTTACTTTTCTTGCATTTTCAAAGGCAGTTCGATTTCGAATCAAAAGCCCTTTTTCTGCTGATAGGGAAGTGGAAATAGAAACAAGCAACGGAATGGCTAATCCCAAAGCATGAGGACATGCGATGACCATAACAGTTACCATCCTGCCTAGGGAAAAGTCAAAATCCTTTCCTAAAATAAGCCAAACTGATAAAGTAATAATTCCAGCACCAATAGATATGAATGTCAGCCATTTAGCTGCGACATTAGCTAAATTTTGTGTCTTGGATTTACTTTGCTGCGCCTCCTTGACCATATTGATTACCTGATTCAGGTAGGAGTCTTCACCAGTTTTGGAGATCTTGATTTTGAGAGATTGTTTACCGTTGATTGATCCACCTATGACCTCGTCTCCTTTCTCTCGCTTTACCGGCTTACTTTCACCCGTCAACATACTTTCATCAAGATGACTTTCACCCTCTTCAATGGTACCGTCAGCAGGAATCTTTTCATTAGCTTTCACCAAAATCAAATCCCCCTTTTTTAATTCGCCCGCAGAGATATCTTTTGTTTCTCCATCGACAATCAAATGAGCCTCGTTGGGCATTAAATCCGCCAATTTTTCCAAAGCTTTGGAAGCACCCATAATTGAGCGCATTTCCATCCAATGCCCAAGGAGCATGATGACAATTAGTGTGGCCAGTTCCCAAAAAAAGCCCATCCCTTCTAAGCCAAAAGCCACAGCGGAGCTATAAAAATATGCTACTGTAATAGCAAGGGCTATTAAAGTCATCATTCCGGGATTTTTATCTGACAACTCTTCTTTTAGCCCCTTGAGAAATGGCCAACCGCCATAAAAAAAAAGAATACTGGCAAGCCCAAATATTACATAATCTTTTCCTTCAAATTGGATGTTGAAGCTCAACCAATCTTGAATCATATCTGAAAAAAGAAGAATTGGAATCGTTAGAATTAGTGAGATCCAAAACCTAATTTTAAAATCCTTGATCATGTGGGCATGATGATCATGGTGGTTTTCCTGGTGATGTTGATGGTTAGAATGTTCCATAAAAAGATTAATCAGGTTAGTTTAAAATATTGAAATTTAAATAGATATGGTCTATTTATTCTCAGGTGTTTCGAAATACAAATGATAATGCTTGCTACATCCAGGGTTAAAAGCTGCCTGGCAATTTGGACAGGTATTGTTGGAGTTCATATAATCTTTGATACTCAACTCTGTTCCACAAACACCACATAGGATGGCTTTTTGGTCAAACTCTTTTTTAGGCCACACTTGATGAGTATGGTCGGCCTCTTCTTCATGACAGGAAAAGCAGGGGTAGTACTTCTCGCAACACTTAAACTTGATAGCAATCACATCCAATTCAGAATGCCAATGCACACATCTAGTTTGATTATCTACCGGTTTTCCAAAAACATTGACACCTCGGATTTGAGATACTTTTAAAGGTTCCAAAACTTGGGTTTGGGAATAAGCCTCTAATGAATAAAGAAAGCAGGCTAAAGAGAAAAGAATTAATCGGATCATATTGGGTAGGAAATAAAAGAGGCTGTCTCAAAAGTGCAATTTGTCACATTGAGCGTCCCGACAATTGTACGGGATCGAAATGTAGGCCACATTGATAGGAATTGCCTTCGACTCCCTGCCTGCCGGCCATAGCCGTCAGGTTAAGGTTTTAAGTATCTCATTTAAGGCTAGTTTTCCTTTTTTCTTTTCTAGGTATAAAATTTTAGGAGCAAATTCTTTGAGTTGATCAAGTAAGGATATCAACTCTTTATGGTTTTTCAAAGCATTGATTAGATGATTTGATATGTTTTGGATCAGCCTGAAGTATTTCCAAACACTGCATAACACCTTGTTCTTTTGTAATACCTGATTTTGTAACCAATTGAAAATATTTAGATTAAGAATAATCCAGATCAACTTTCCATAAAGTTGGCATTCAAACCGATGGATTTTTTTGGTATTAAACTCGTCAATGGTGACCAGCGATTTCCAGGTTTTGAAGATCAGCTCGATTTGCCAACGTAAGGAATATACTTTCCTGATGTCTTTTCCTTTCAGCATCTCAGCGGGAACATTGGTAATCATGATATTTAACCTTGCCCTTGCCTTAAATTTGTCCGAAACCTTGTTTCCCGTAGATTTTGCCTGTTTTGAGGTTTTTCGGAGTCTTTTCTCGTAGGTAGTCTCATCGGCAAGCGAAACCACAATCCGAACAGGAACTCTTTCTTTTTTCCCCAGAAAAACAGACATTTCCAGATATTCCAACTTATTTTTTTTGAGCTTCTTGAGGTAGGAGTTGATCTCCACTGGATCTTTTGAGTCCCGTTCTGAATAAATATTAACCTGTGGTGTCAACCGATTGATAAAGTAGGCTTTGGCTGAGTGAATCTTGGAAAGAAATCCCAGGGTACAATAGCCCATGTCTCTGAGAAAAAGATCATTTTCCTGAATATCATGGGTAAAATCGGCTGAGTCAGACTGATCATTCATCACCCCGGAAGTAAGCCTGAGATCAAGACTCTGCCCACTGAGAAAATCATATTCATATTGGACACTGATCATCGAAGAAGAGTGATGAAGCGCCCTCCGTACCCTTTGTACTTTGCAGAAAAAGAATCTGGGAGGGCAAATTTGGTGGAATCCTTAATCCGAATCCGGTTGAAATGAGTTTTGAGTGCCTGCTTTTCGCCACTATAGCTGATCTTTTGAGTCAAAAGACAGTCAAGACACTTTTTAGAAAGTCGACAGCGGGTGAAGTAAACTTATAGGTCATGAAGCGACTGCTTGGTGATGTTAATCCCGAATTCCTGAAATAGAAAGGAAGCCATATCTAGGAGACTGAAATCTTTCCCCCGTTGATAAGAAAACATGAGGCTCAACAGGAAACCGAAACCATCGAGCTTCGATTTCCTGATCGAATAGCCGGTTTCTTTGGCGAATGAATTGATGGATTTGGGGTTGAAATTTAGGAGAAATTTTTCTTTTAAAATCTGGTCTTTTTTCTGTATAAACCATTGATTTTCTATCTTTTAACCCTCAAAAATCCGTATATTAGAAGAAGAAAAAAGGCGGTAGACCGTGATTCCAACCGCCTTTTTAAACTAAAAAAACATTATACAAATATGAGCAAAAGGAAGAAAGATCCCAATGGGGATCTACGCTTTGTTCATAAATAAACTCACCCACAAGGTTTTAGCTTGCTAAACTGACGGCTATGGCCTGCGTCAGGCAGGCGCTCAGGCTGACATTAGAGTTATTTATGAGACAGCCTCTTGAAATTATAAGTTCACTGTTAAAGTATCTTCCACAGCTCCACAATTTAGCATTGAACTACCAAAAAGCGGGTTTTTGATATCTGAGGAGGCACTTAACCACATTCCACCGGTGTTGTTTTTGTACATAGGGCAATATTGATGGTAAAGGGTTCTATCTGCACCTGCAATTTTAAGAAAGTCCTTCATCAATACGCTTAATGCCTGGAAGCTTTCTCTCTGAACAGCAATATCATCCGATGCAATATTGGAAGCAAATTGAGCAGCCTCAGTTTGGACTCTCTCCAATTCTTCAAAGTCTTCTCCCTGAGAAGAAGCAATATCATAAGCTTTTAATCCTTCTGTTAGAGCTTTGCTTTTTTCAGCAGCATCTGACGAATTATCTGCCACAAGTGCATCTTTTACAGCTAAATAAGCATCAATAATTCCTGAAGTTCCAGAATTATTAGATACTGAAGTCGTTTGACTTACTTCAGTTTCCTGCATTTCACTTGAATCTTGAGACTCTTCAGTTTTCGAGCCAGAACAAGAAATTAGGGCAAAAGCCAGTGCTAGGGAAAATAAACCTGTTTTTGTCATGAGTTTTAATTTAATGATTATGAGATGTTGAAATTGTAGTTTTCGATTGTTCAGTGGCCAAAACCGCTTAACCTTTTAGGTAGGTTTGCTTGATCTCGCCACATGTGAGCATGGAAGCTCCAAAGTAGGGGTTGGTAATATCTTTTCTTTCAGAAAGCCAAAAAGCTCCCTGATTCCCAAATGCCATAGGACAATAGTCTTTATATACAGCCTCTTTATTCAATCCGAATAATTCAGTCATTTCCAATACAGCTTCAGATAGGTTGGAAAAGCCTTTCCTTGCTTCATCTATCGATGAGGCCTTTTCCATAGTCCCAACAGCCGCGTTCAGCTGGGCCTGGACTTTCATCCATGAATCATGGGCTTTACCTTCTACAAGCTTCATATCTACTTGAGAGACTGCTTTTTTTACCTCAGTCAAGTCTTTTTGACTCTGGTTCAATTGGTCGGAGACCAAGCCATTTTTTACTCTAAAGTAAGCATCAGCAATTTGAGTGATTTGATCTCGAAAGGCCGAAGAAACTTCTAAAGACCTGGTTTCTGGTCGATTCATCATACTAAAGTTTCCAGAAAGCTGTGCTGCTGCATCAATGGCAAATACACCATTGGTGACGATTTCTTCTCCAGCTTGTAAACCGGATTCTATTTGATAATTATCTCCGACCCGAGAGCCTAAGGTGATTTCTCTCATTTCATAGGTTGGAATTTCTGAATTAGGCACTTTGAGGTAAACAACTGATCTTTTTCCCGACCAAAGTACAGCTGTACGGGGAATTGAAAGCTTGGCTTGACTTCCTTTTTGAGTACTTTGAATTCTAGCTGTGACAAACATCTCCGGTTTAAGATTGCTTTGACGATTCAAAACCTCCGCTCTGATTGAAGCAGCCCTTGTATTAGGGTCGATCATCGGATCTATGTATGTGACTTTGGCTTTAAAATTTTCGCCTGGGATACCTGCAACATTGAAATTGACTTCATTTCCAACCTTGATAAATGGGAGATCTGATTCATAAGCATCCATCAGCACCCAAAGTCTGGATAGATCCACTACATTGAATAGAACTTGTCCTGTGGAAACATAGTCTCCCACAGCAATATTTCTTTGGGTTACTACACCACTAAATTCAGCAAGGATATCAATTTTATCTTTGACTTGACCTGACTTTTCTATTTCTGAGATTTGGGCTTCATTCAGTTTCCAGAGCTTCAATTTTTCTTTTGCCGCTTGGTATAATTCAGGAAAAGAGGCCTTGGTTTTTACAGCCTCGATCAATTCCCGCTGTGCGGTCAATAGTTCAGGTGAATAAATACTTGCCAGCCTTTGCCCAACTCTAACCTGCTCTCCTGTAAATGTGACATAAAGTTTTTCAATCCTTGCAGGAAACTTTGCAGTTATCGCTGCATTTTCTCTTTCATCTGCCTGAATTTTACCTGTAAGAAAAAGGTCACCTTTTGCATCTGTTCCTCCCACTATAGTTGTGCTTACATTAGCCATGGCAATAGCCTCAGGAGTCATTTCGAATGCTATTGGGTTGGAATTTCCAGAGGAGGAATTAGAAGCAACTGGAATCAAATCCATTCCACAAATTGGGCAGTCTCCTGGCTCGTTCAATTTGATCTGGGGATGCATGGAGCATGTCCATAATTGGTCAGTAAGAGTTCCTAAATGATCATGCCCAGCTTCCTGTGAAGTTTCCCCGCTTGGCTTGACCAACCAACCCAAGGCCACTCCCAAAAGAATAAGCCCTGCTATTTTTATCCATTTATTTTCAAGTAGCTTTTTCATGTTTTAGTCATTTAAGCCAGATAGATTACCGGTTCCCAAGGATTCCAGTAAGGCTAAACTTTTATGTTGTTGTACAATTGCCAATATGGCTTTCAATTGATAATCGAGTAAAATTTGCTGAGTAGCCAATACTTCCTCAAAGTCTTTTCCATTAGAGGTAAAAGAGGTTAATACTAAATTGAGTGTTTGATTGGCCAGTTCTGTTTGTTCCTGATAAAGTTTGACTTTTCGATTAGCATCTTCTAGATCACGGATAGCCATAGACCACTCCATTGCTAGCATATTGCTTTCCCTTTCTTTCCTCAATACCGTTGCTTCTTTCAGGTAGTTTGTTTCTTTAATTCTCGATTGAGTTTTTTTCCTGTAAATAGGCAAGGTCATAGTCACCATTGGCATGATCATATCATTTCCACCCATCAACATATTTCCTTCAGGTCTGGGCTGAAAAGGCATATAATTTACTCCTGCCCCAAACATAGGCCTCCCATCTAAACGTGCCATTTTCTCTTGCTGATCCAAGGCTGATAGTTCAGATTCATACATTTGAAGCATGGGATTATGAGTAGTTATGCTGTCTAAAACCACCATTTTATCCCATATTAATGCAGTTGCATCCAACTTCTCAGGAATAGCTATCGGAGCCTGGATTTCTCTATTTAATAGTTTATTGAATTTAATTTGAACAGGAGTCAATTGATCTTTCAAGGTTTCAATTGAACTTTCCAGTTCCCTGATTTGCATTCGAATACGAAGTACATCGCTCATTCCAATACCATTATTGCTCATCCCGGAATTCATTGCTTGTGGGCTGGAGGTAGTCATAGGTTGGGAGTTGCCCATCGAGCCCATCCCGGAAGAACCGGAGCTTACAGTTTGAGTATTAGTAGAGTTTTGGGGCATGGCGCTTTTGGGACTATTCCCGGCAGAGGCAGCTCTGAATTTACTTAGTGCCAGCGTTTCATATTTCTTTAAATACTCTAAGTTTTCCTGACTGATTCTAATCTGTTCCTGAATAGCATAGAGCTCATACCAAGAATCTTTAACTTGATAGAATAGCTGATTTTTGGCGTTCAAGAAAAGGCTGTATTTGGCCTGAGCCATGTATTTAGCTTCTTCCTTTTGAGTTGCCAGCATCCCAAACCAAGGGAACATTTGCATCAATCTGATATCAGCTACCTGATTTCCCATAAAACGCTCCATGGGTGAGGGGAATATTCCCACACTCAATTCTGGATCTGGGAGGCTACCAACCTGAGGCGCAATTTCCATAGCAGCTAAGTATTCTTGATAATAAGCTTTGAGTTCGGGATTGTTTTCTCCCGCTATTACCAAATAATCATCCAAGGATTGTGTCCAGGCTGGGAAGGTAATGCAGCATGACATGAGTACTATAATAATTGACTTTCTCATATCCTTATTGATTTTCATCCTCTGCAAAAACAGTAGGATTGTTTTTTAACTTTCTTTCTGCCCACCAGCAATAGAGAGTGGGTACTATAAATACGGTCGTTAACTCCAATACCATCCCGCCCAAAGAAGGAATAGCCATAGGAATCATAATATCAGAACCTCGACCGGTAGATGTAAATACCGGTACCAAAGCAAGAAGGGTAGTAGCTGTCGTCATCAAGCAAGGAAGGACTCTTCTTTTTCCGGCCTCCAATACTGCTTCTCTTACCTCTTGGGCTGATTTTGGAGTATTGCTTTTAAAGCTTTGATCTAAATAGGAGGCAACCACGACCCCATCATCAGTGGCAATTCCAAACAGGGCAATGAACCCTACCCAAACCGCTACGGATAAGTTGTACACTTTCATTTGGAACAATTCCCGCATGTTAGTTCCCAATAGAGAGAAGTCCATAAACCAATCCTGACCGTACAACCATATCATCCAAAAGCCTCCAGAAAAAGCCATTGCAATTCCTGTAAAGACAAAAAGCGTGGTGGATACCGCTCTAAATTGGAAATAGAGAATGAGAAATATGATGATGAGGGACAAAGGAACCACAATGGAAAGCCTTTTTTCTGCCCTGATTTGATTTTCATAGCTTCCTGAGAATTGATATCGAACTCCCGAAGGAACTACCAATTCTCCAGAATCAATTTTGCTTTTCAGATAGCGCTGGGCATCTTCTACTACACTCACTTCAGCAAAACCCGGTTTCTTATCCAATAAGACATAGCCTACCAAGAAGGAATTTTCACCCCGTATCATATCCGGTCCGGGTCTGTAGGTAATATCCACCAATTGCCCCAAAGGAATATAATTTCCCATTGGAGTCGGAACTTGAAGATTGGCAATGGCGTCAGGATCATCGCGGAATTCGCGGGCATATCGAACACGTATTGGGAAGCGTTCTCTTCCTTCAACCGTAGTACTTAATTTCATTCCGCCAATAGCAGTCTCTATAAAGTCCTGCACATCGACCACATTCATTCCATATCTGGAAATTTGCTCTCGATTGATGTCCAGTTCTAAATAAGGCTTACCGACAATTCTGTCTGCGAATACCGCTTCACTTTTGACAGAAGGAACCTCTTTGAGATAGTTTTCTAACTTTAATCCAAACTCTTCAATGGCTTGTAAATCAGGACCATATACCTTAATTCCCATAGGGACTCTCATGCCAGTTTGTAGCATGACCAGGCGGGTTTCAATGGGTTGAAGCTTAGGAGAGGAGGTGACTCCAGGAATATTAATTACCCCTACAATTTCATCCCAGATATCGTCAGGACTTTTGATTTCTTTTCTCCATTGTCTGAAGTATTCTCCATCAGAATCTGGTATCAACTGTGAGGTGTTAATTAAATGAGGTTCTGAATTCTCTGGATCATGAAAGAGTCCGTTTTTCAATTCATAATGCCCATCCTTATTGACCTTATACCTGATCCTGTTTCCATTGATATCTGTCGCATACTCGCTCTTGTAATTGATGGTATTTTCAAACATGGAAATAGGAGCAGGGTCGATGGCAGTTTCGGCTCTACCCGCTTTTCCAACTACTAATTCTACTTCTGGAATGGCAGTTACTAACATATCCAGTTTTTGGAGTACCTCCTTGTTTTCCTGAACTCCAGAGTGAGGCATAGTGGTTGGCATCAAAAGGAATGAACCTTCATTCAAAGAGGGCATAAACTCTTCCCCTAAACCAGGAAATGTATGGCTTAATCCAGACCAAACTGAACTGGTGCGAATATTCCATCCAATTTGGTCAAATGTTTTAGGAATGAATCCAAAAACCGTATTGAATCCCAACCAAATACTGGCGGCCGTGGTGATTACTAGCGCAGGGAAAATTAAGAATGTCTTCTTATTGTTTAAACACCAGGTAAGGAGACTTGGATAGGCTTTTATGAATAGAGAGAATCCTCCTAAAACCAGAAGTAAAAGGAGACCTATAAATAGAAAGTTGACAAAAGTGCTGTTGCTCACCCCTAAAGGCATCCACTCTGTAGTCAAAAGTCCTGTTACAGCCACTAAGGTTACTGCTATAATCAGAAATTTTTTTCTGAGTTATATTTTTTCAGGGAAATGAAAAGCAAGGGTATGAACCAGTCCATATCCAACCAGAACCCAACCTCCCCATGCCCAAACAGTCCAAGCGATCACCAGACCGAGCAAAACCAAGGCATAATTAAAGTACCTGCTTAACTTTCCTTTATAGCCTTTGAATGAGAAGAACCAATGCGAAAATGCCGGCATGATCAAAAGCGTGAAAATCAATGCAGCAACCAATGCGAATGATTTGGTGTAAGCCAATGGTCCAAAAAGCTTTCCTTCTGCAGCCTGTAGTGTGAAGACCGGTAAAAAGCTGATGATCGTAGTACTCACTGCAGTCAGAATTGCTCCTGAAACTTCAGCTGTTGCTTCATAAACGATCTTCAATTTGCTTTTGCCCTCAGGTGCCTGCTCCAGATGCCTGAGTATATTTTCATTGAGAATGATACCCAGATCCACCATGGTACCAATGGCAATAGCAATACCGGATAAAGCAACAATATTGGCATCCACTCCAAAGTACTTCATGAAAATAAAGCACATCAATACAGCTAATGGAAGCAATGCTGAAATCAATAAAGAGGCTCTTAGATTATACACCATCACTATAATGACAATGATGGTTATCAGGATTTGAAGTGAAATAGCTTCATAGAGTGTCCCCAGCGTTTCATAGATCAGGCCCGTTCTGTCATAAAATGGAACCAATGTGACCTTTGATACCGTGCCATCAGCTAATGTCTTGCTAGGTAGGCCCTCAGACAGCTTTTCAATTTCTGCTTTTACTCCCTCAATTACTTCCAGTGGATTGTCACCATACCTTGCAATAACAACTCCCCCTACAGCTTCAGCTCCGGATTTATCCAAGATTCCGCCCATATTTCTGGGCTGAGGGCCAATATTAACCCGCGCTACATCTTGGATCCTGATTGGAACGTTGTTGGTAACTTTGACTACAGCCTGATCCAAATCAGAAAGTTCTTCTACATATCCTAAACCCCGGATAAAATAATCCACCCGATTTACTTCGATGGTATTGGCAGAAACATCCAAGTTGGATTTCCTCATCGCTTCCATCACATCCATCAGGCTCACTCCATTAGCTTTAAGAGCGGCTGGGTCAACATCTACCTGATATTCTTTGATATAACCTCCAACCGATGCGACCTCTGATACGCCTGCCACAGATGTCAGTGCATATCTGACATAATAATCCTGAATGGTTCGGAGTTCGTGAAGATCCCAGCCTCCTACAGGATTGCCTTCAGGATCTCTTCCTTCTAAAGTGTACCAATAAACCTGTCCCAATGCCGTCGCATCAGGACCCAGCTTAGGTTGTACACCTTCAGGTAATAGACCTGCAGGTAATGAATTGAGTTTTTCTAATACTCTGGACCTGCTCCAGTAAAACTCAATATCTTCTTCAAAGATGATATAGATGCTGGAAAAGCCAAGTGCTGAGCTAGAGCGTACACTCTTAACTCCGGGAAGTCCTAATAAAGATGTGGTAAGTGGATAGGTGATTTGATCTTCAACATCCTGGGGGGATCTACCCATCCACTCAGTAAAGACGATTTGTTGATTTTCTCCGATGTCCGGGATGGCATCTACAGGAACCGGGTCCCGAGGTAGAATACCGATATTCCAGTTGAAAGGCGCTGTGGCTACTCCCCAAGCAATTATTAGGAGAAGCAAAAGCACGGTAACTAGCTTATTTTCTGGGAAATATTTTATGATGGAATTGAGCATAATTCATTCTAATTGTGCGAATTGAAAATACAAATGGACATTAGGTCCATGCACTAAGCGGAAGAACCGCAAGAATGAATTTTATATCAAAAAGCTTTGAAACAGAATCTGATAATCCTGTTCAATAGGAGGGGGGTAATAATCATTTACTCTTTGATCTTCCTGCGGAAAAACTGTGGTATTCCATATAAAGACCTCAATAAAGGCTAAGGCAAAGTGGATATTTACCTGTGAATTTGATTTCTTAAAAGATGATTCTTGGTCAAGCTGTAAATGCTGACTCAGGTTCTCACAGCATCCGCTTGGATCTACATGAGATTTTTCATCATGAGATTGGTGGGATTTAGGACTATCCATTCCACAATCTAAATGACTAGCGGCTAAGCTGAATTTACTGTCCATTTCCTCTCCCATACAAAAATGCGTGGTTTTGCCATTCCCACAGAGGAGAATAGAACAATCAATGAGAGCGCTATGGAAATAAATTTTTTCAACAGCTCAAATCTACGCAAATATCCACCAAATGTTCAAGTGATTCTTAATAAAATCTGATTTTCAGTACTTTAACTTACTTTGGGTTGGCCAAAAAGCCAGATTTCAGCACAGTTTTTTTGATGTCATCAGGATTTAAATCTACCGTTTTGACGGTTAATGTTTTTTCGGGATCCTGTAAATCAACATTCCATTCAGCAATTCCAGATTCAGCATTCAGGATAGGACTAACTTTGGAAAGGCAGTTACCGCAATTGATATTGGTTTTAAATTTTAGTGTTTTCATACTTGGTTTGTTTCCATTCAAAAATAGCTTTTCCAAGCTAAAGGTTCCCTTCTATTGAATTTTGAATGGCCTTTTTCCAATCCAAAATCTCTAAAGAATTCAATTCAGGCCCTCCACCTCGATTTGCAGAGCCAGCTGCCACGTAGATTTTTCCTTTAAAAATTACGGCTCCAGTTCCGTGTCTACCCTGATTAAGGCTTGGAAGTATGATCCATTGATTAGTTTCAGTATCTAATACTTCCACTTCTGCGTGAGCTGGGACTTGAGCAGCGCTCTCCCCATTCATAACCACCAAGTACTTTCCAATTCCCAAGTTAGAGTTTCCTGCTCTCGGCGTTGGGATTTGTGTGGTGTTACTTATCCATTTTCCTTGTTTGAAATCAAAGTAATCCACTTCTTCAATGGTAGTTTCCAACACTTTGCCAATAGCGGCATGGGAAGTCCTTCCGCCTGCCAAATACAATTTATCACCTACCATAGCAGCACTGATGTGATCTCTGGCCCTAGGTGCATCTGGCAGGACTTCCCATTTTCCTGTTTTTGGATTTAGTACGTCAAACCAAGAAACAAATCCTTCATAGTGTCCATCTTGAATACCCCCTGCCATATAAATCAAGCCATCTTTTACCACTACCCCTGCTGATCCCCTTTCCCTTCCCATCGGTAATTTGGGGCCTTCTCTCCACTTTCTTGTTTGAGGATTAAAAATCAATGCTGTAGGAATTGGAGTTTCATGCGGATAAGATCCTGTAAATGCCCCGATAACCCAGATTTCTCCATTCAGAGCCACCGCCTGAAAGTGGCTGATTTCCATGGGAGCATTAGCATATTTTTCCCATTTTTGAGTTTTGGGGTCAAATTTGTCTACCGAGCGAACACCTCTTCCTCCCAGGGCATATAGTTTTCCTTTACATGCTACAAATGAATTTTCATGCCTAGTCATGGCTTCTCCCTGGACTGCTATATTTTCCCAAGAACTTTGGGCATGTACTCCTAAGCCAAAGAATAAGCCGATTATCAATAGTAGGGTAGGTTTCATAGGTTTATTTTAGTGACTGAATTTACAATTTCACATTGGCTCTCCCAATACCTTTTATCAATAAAAAAACCAGGAGATTGTCCTGGTTTGATAATTGGATAGAATAGAGCTTATCTTCCCAAATCCAGAATATCCCGGATTTTGTTAATCTCTTCCAATTCTTTGTATATGGCCTCTCCATCGGAAGAAGCTATTTTTTCCCTTATTGCTGTCAAATTTGAAATATAGCCATCCAAGGATGCTAAAATATTATCCTTGTTTTCAGTAAGGATAGGAGCCCACATTGCCGGACTTGATTTGGCAAGTCTAACTGTAGAAGCGAAACCTGATCCTGCCATATCGAATATGTTTTTTTCATCCTCCATTTTTTGAAGGACAGTTTTTCCTAGCATAAATGAGGAAATATGGGACAAATGAGAAACAAAGGCCAGGTGTCGATCATGTTCCTCAGGATCCATAAATCTCAGTTTGAGATTCAATGCATCAAAAAGCTCATAGGCCTTTTCTTTCAGGTGGAGGTCTGTTTTCTCCATTTCGCAGAGGATCATCACTTTTCTATCCAATAGATCCGCAAATGCTGCTTTGGGTCCTGAATACTCTGTACCGGCAATGGGGTGTCCTGCTAAATATTGCTTTCTTTTAGGATGACCAGCCAACTGAAGGCAAAGCTTGGACTTGGTAGAACCTAAGTCAATTACCAAGGTATTTTCACCGACCTGATCCAAAGTTTGAATTAACAAGTCTCCCAAAGTATCAGCAGGAGTGGCTAGAATAATAATATCAGTGTCTAGGTCAGGCTTTTCTTGGGCCTTAGTAATGATTCCCAAAGTCAAAGCATCTTTCAGATTTTGGGTAGAAATATCTGTTCCCGTGATGGTCATTTCAGGGAATTTTCTTCTGGCCCCAAGTCCGAAAGAACCTCCCAGAAGTCCTAATCCTACAATATGTATTTTATTCATGATTTTAAGGTTTGATTCGTTTGATTGCCTCTAAAATTTTGAACTCTGGCATACAGAGTGAAATTCTCACGTAATTTTCTCCTCCTGAACCAAAGATTTTTCCTGGCGTGATAAAGATATTTTTCTCGTATAATAGATAATCGACCAATTCATCTCCTGATTTTCCTTCAGGAATTTTGCACCAGACAAAGAGTCCACCGTTAGACTTGGAATAAGATAAATCCAGTAGGTCTGCCAGCTTCCAAACCAGCTTACGTCGGTTTGTGTATAGCTCATTTAAATCCTGAAACCAATTTTTTCCCAACCTAAGAGCTGTAATGGCACCTTTTTGAATTCCTAAAAACATCCCGGAGTCCATGTTGGATTTGACCTTCATGACAGCTTTCACCCATTCTTCCTTTCCGCAAAGCATGCCTACCCTCCATCCCGGCATATTGAAAGTTTTACTCAGAGAGTTAAGCTCCATCGCTACTTCTTTGGCGCCAGATACTTCCAATAAGCTGATTGGCTGAGGATTCAAAATGTGCGAATAGGGATTATCATTAATCAGGATCAGCTGATTTTGCTTTGCAAAGGCAATTAAATTCTCAAACAGTTCCAGACTTCCCAAGGCTCCGGTTGGCATTTGAGGATAATTCACCCACATCAACTTGACTTTGCTACAGTCAAGAGAATTCAATTGATCCCAATTTGGATTTCCTGACTCATCCAATTCATAAAATATGGGTTCAGCTTCCAACAATTGGGTAACACTCCGGTAAGTAGGATATCCTGGATTTGGAATAAGCACTTGATCCCCGGGATTTAAGAAAGTCATGCTGATATGCATAATACCTTCCTTTGAACCCATCAAAGGAAGAATTTCAGTCTGTGGGTTTAATCTTACCCGAAACTCCCTTTGATAAAATTCAGCCATGGCCACCCTAAGTTCAGGGATACCCTGATAAGCTTGATATCCATGAGATTGCGAATTTTCTGCTGTATGGTTTAGGGCTTGGATTACTTCTTTGGCTGGAGCCAGATCAGGACTTCCTATGCCCAAATTGATAATGGGTTTCCCATCCGAAATCATTTGATTGACTTCTTTGAGCTTGGCGGAAAAATAATATTCCTGTACCTCCTCAATGCGCTTTGCAAATCCCTTCATTATTTTCTGCTCCTGTATTCTCCAAAAATTTTAACATCCCCAAAATCCCTTTGGATAAGAATCATCGCATCCCGATAATTTTCATAATTCGTAAAAACTGCATCAATGAAAAAGGAATATTCCCAAGGTTTTTCAATGACTGGAATAGATTGAATTTTACTTAAGTCCAATCCTTTATAAGCCAGCATACTGAGTAATTGGGCGAGGCCTCCTTGCTCATTTTTGATGGTTACTTTGAAAGAGGCTTTGTTCGATCCTTCATCTGAAGGATTGATCTTATTTGCCAATAAAATAAAGCGGGTGAAATTGCTTTTAACAGTTTGTATATCTCTTGCAAGTATTTCCAATCCGTAGATTTCTGCTGCTATTTCCGAAGCAATTGCGGCTAGGCCCTCACTCTGTTCCTGGCTAATTCTTTTGGCTACCGTTGCTGTATCTATATCATCTACTTGCTTCATATTTGGATGTTGGGCAAGAAATGTTTTACACTGCAATAAAGCCATTGGGTGGGAGCGAACCTCCTTAATCTTGTCAATTTGCTGACCAGGCAAGGCCATCAATTGATGAGCAATAGGCAAGTAAAATTCGTCACTTATAAATAGCTCATACCGATCGAGGAGATCGTAATTAGGCAAAATAGCTCCAGCTATGGAATTCTCTATAGCCATCACTCCAAAATCAGCTTCTCCCTGAGAAATGGATTTTGCCACTGCTTCAAAAGTATTGAAGGGAAGAATTTCAGCTTCATCTCCATAAGCCTTTAAGGCCACTTGATGATGGAATGAACCAGGGATTCCCTGTATGGCAATTTTAAGACTCATGGTTTGAAAGATCTATTCCGGCAAGCTGGCAGTGCTTCCAGAAACTAGGATAGCTTTTATTTACCACATCCGGATCCTCAATTAGTACTTGAGTTTTTGTCAAAAGAGGCATAAATGCCATCGCCATTCTATGATCATCGTAGGTGTGAATTTTTACCTCGTGTGGCATAGTCACAGATGGAATCACTTGAAATACTTCAGGCTCAATTTCTTTAAGCTCAGCATTAAACTTGGCTAATTCTTGCTGTAAAGCATAAATTCTATCAGTCTCCTTTATACGAAGACTTTCCAGTCCTGTGAATTTCGCATTTTGGCCAATGATTGCGCAGGTAACAGCTACAGTTTGAGCCAAATCAGGGCAATCTGTAAAGTCAAACTCTTCCAATCCCTCCACAGGGATTTTTTCTAACAAAACGCCATCCTTTTGGAAGCTGCTTTTCACGCCGAGTTTGGACATGATTTCCACAACTTTAGAATCTCCCTGAAGGCTATTTTCTTTCAACCCTTTCAAAAAAAGTTGTCCGGAATCTGAACAGGCTAAAAGGCTAAACCAATAACTTGCCCCAGACCAATCGCTCTCCACCATGAATTGGGTTGGCTGATAGGCTTGGTTTTCAACTTTAATGGTATTTTTTTCCCAGGTATAGTTGATCCCGAACTTGGCCATCAATTCCAAAGTCATTTCGATATAGGTGCGGCTTCCCACTTTTCCTTCCAACTCAATTTCCAGTCCTTTAGGTAATATAGGAGCAATCATCAACATGGCGGAAATGTACTGACTGGACACATCTCCGCGAATTTTTACCGCAGATTTTGTCTGATCTGAAAGTCCATGAACCGCCAAAGGAGGATAACCTTCCACATTCATGTAATGAATTTCAGCCCCAATTTCCCTCAAAGCATCAACCAAAATTCCGATAGGTCTTTGACACATTCTGGCCGTTCCTGTCATTACTTTATTTTGATTGGTGACAGCAGCATAAGCTGTCAGAAATCGCATCGTGGTACCTGCATCCAATACATCGTAAACAGGAGGGTTGGTTTGAAGCAGGCGAATCATAGTCTGCGTATCTCTCGCTTCTGCCAGGTTCTCGATAGTATTTTGACCTTCAGTCAAAGTATCTATGATCAAAACCCGATTAGATTCGCTTTTAGAGGAAGGAAGAGGGATAGTGGTGGGAGTAAAAGCTGATTTCTGATTCAGTTTTAGTAGCTCCATAGTGTCAGTTGGCAAGGTAAATAGGTTATAGGTTTTGATAATAGGTTAGGGCAGCTGCTATTTCGCTTTTGTTCACGGGAACGTTAAAGGTGCAGCTTCCAATTTTTTCCAGTAAGGAAAATAAAATCTCCTTTCCTTCATTTTTTTTGTCTTGGAGACAAAGGTTCAATACGGGTTCAAAA
Organism: Algoriphagus sp. NBT04N3; assembly: GCF_019443765.1. Taxonomy (NCBI): domain Bacteria; kingdom Pseudomonadati; phylum Bacteroidota; class Cytophagia; order Cytophagales; family Cyclobacteriaceae; genus Algoriphagus; species Algoriphagus sp. NBT04N3. The sequence continues at coordinate 1,941,265 of NZ_CP048415.1, read as the reverse complement.
TCTGATTTATTGAGTTTGATTTTTCCATATACTTCCAAAAGACTCTGGGTGATTTGCTCAAGATCGGCAGAAGACATTTGACATTTTTCGACGGACAACCAGGCCTCGCAAATCATTCCTGCGGCTATAGCTTCTCCATGCAACAAATGGTAAGGACTATCCAGAAAATGTGTTTCTAAGGCATGTCCTATGGTATGACCAAAATTGAGGATCTTCCTTAAGCCGGCTTCCTTGGGGTCTTCTTGCACAACCGATTTTTTAATTTCCACGGAATGCGAAATCAGACTTTTCCAGTCATTTTCTTTCCAATTTTTAAAATCTAAATTTTCAAAATATTCTTTATCCCGAATAAGTCCATGCTTGATGATTTCTGCAAAGCCTGACCTTAATTCGTTCGAAGGAAGTGTTTTGAGAAAATGGGGACAAATAAGAACAAGTTCTGGTTCATTAAAGACACCCAGATGATTTTTGAGACCTTCAAAGTCAACCCCTAATTTTCCTCCCACACTGGCATCTACCTGAGAAAGTAGGGTAGTAGGCAAATTGATAAATCGAATGCCCCTTTTGTAAATACTGGCGCAAAAACCGCCCATATCTCCCAACACTCCTCCTCCCAAATTCAAGACAAGAGCCTTTCTATCCAATCCCGCCTCGGTCATTTCTGTCCAAATTTCAGCGCAGGTTTCTAGGTTTTTATGCTTTTCTCCCGCAGGAAAGGTGAAATGAAAATAAGATTCCGGCAAGGCATTTTTAACCAGAGGAAAACAATATTCTTGGGTGTTTTCATCTGTTAGAATAAATAGAGATGAAAATGAAAGGGAAGAAAGTGCCTTAGATAGACTTTTAGATGGCTGTTCCGCAATTATGATTGGATTCACAAAACTCAAGTTTAAAACCTAAAGGTACATCAAATTAAGAAAGGGATGGGTAGATTCTTCCCTTTCTTTAAGGTGCTCAGCCGTATTTGTTATTTCTTGAGAGGCTCTGCTTCCCGAAGTTGTTTTTCCTGTCTCTTCACAGATTCTTCGTGGATACAATAAAGCAGTTCTTTCATGAATTTTTCGCTCAACTGCTTAGCCACTCCTTTTTGAGTTCTGCTTTCCATTACTTCTTTCCATCTGTTAGATTGGAATACTGTCAAGTGATGCTCTCTTTTATGCGTACCAATCTGATCAATCACAGCAAATCTTTCTTGTAAAATATCCAATAGCTGGTCATCTAAATGATCTACTGCTCTTCTTAAGTCCTGCAACCTTTCGTCAGGCTTCATATTTTCCAAAGGCTCTTTGAAGTCAATTGATTGAATCATTTGCTTCAGCGCTTTTGGAGTAACCTGCTGCTTGGCATCAGACCATGCTTTGTCAGGGTCATGATGAGTTTCTATCATCAATCCATCCAAACCAAAGTTCATAGCTCTTTGAGCAACTTCAAGAAGTCCATCTCTTCTTCCGACAATGTGGGAGGGATCATTGATTACTTCCATTCCTTGCCAAACGCGCTTAAGGTGGATAGGCATTGACCAATTGGGCTTGTTTCTGAAGCGCTTATCATAAGCATCAGAGAAACCTCTGTGAATTGCGGCTAATTTGTCAATACCCACTGCATGCATTCTTTCCAAAGCGCCCATCCATAGGTCTAGATCAGGATTCATTGGGTTTTTAACCATTACAGGAACATCCGAGCCTCTCAATGCTTCCGCAATTTCCTGAACCGCGAATGGATTAACTGTGGTACGAGCTCCAATCCACAATACATCTACTTTATGCTTCAGTGCCAGTTCAGCATGTGCAGCATTTCCAACTTCCACTGTAATAGGAATATTGAGGTGATGTCGGACGATCTCCATCCATTTTAATCCTTCTTCTCCAACTCCTTCGAATGATCCTGGTCTTGTTCTAGGCTTCCAGATTCCTGCTCTAAATAATTGAGGAACAGTGTTTTCCTCTTTCATCTCCTTGCAGATCTGTTCGATCTGCTCTGGCGTTTCCGCAGAACAAGGTCCTGCGATGATCAAAGGGGAGCTGAGTCCCAATCCCCAATCTTTGATTTGTTTGTGTGGTTTCATACGGCTTGAGCGTTTAAATGAAAAAAGCCCGACTCTTTCGAATCGGGCTTTTGTGATATTTATTTTCTTTTAGTTTTTGGCTAGACAATACACAGCTCCGATTCGATTTTTCATTCGAAAGTAAAAGTAAAAGAAAGTAAAATAGATCGCTGCTGTGATTAACATGCTGTAAATGTAAGCGGAGGAATTTTAATTGCAAAATATTTTTTTCACCAATTGATTATCAAATATGTAAAGTGAAGGGCTCTTCTTTGCGTTTATTTCAAATGAGATAAAAATATAGAATCAATTCAGAATAATTAATCACTAATGAATATAGTAACGGAATTATATATTGAAAAATAATTTTTCAACAAATAAAAGAATACTTCCTTTCATTATGTCACTTGCTTCAATTTTTTGATTCTATTTTATCCAAAATTTCTGTTTGAGTTCGAATAGACTCTTGATGTAGAATTCCGAAAATCTCCTGAATCAATTCTGGGTTCAATCCTAAGGATTCTCCCCACCTAGGTCGGCTATCGAAAATCTCTTTCCAACGCTCCATCTGCAATACGGCCACGTTATTGAGTTTTTTGTATTCACCTATTTTTTCTACCAATTGCATTCTTCTGTGCAAAGCTTCTAATAGGTCATGATCTGCTTGATCAATCTGACTTCTTATTTCTGCCAATTGATTGAGCATTTCTGCAGCTTCAAATTTCACCTTTCTGGTTTTCAGCTGAGAAAGCATGAATTCCAGGTTTTTAGGAGTTAATTGTTGGGCAGCGTCGGACCAAGCTTGATCTGGATTACAATGGGACTCAATGATCAAGCCATCAAAATTTAAATCAAGAGCCTTCTGAGCAATGATGGGAACTAGGTCTCTCTTTCCTGAGATATGACTTGGATCATTGATCATCATCAAATCAGGGAAATGAGTTCTGAATTCAATTGGGATCTGCCAAAGAGGGGAGTTACGGTGAATTTGATCCCTAAAATTTGAAAAACCTCTATGTATTACTGCCAGATCTTGAATCCCAATTTTTTGGAATCGCTCTACCGCTCCAATCCAAAGGCTTAAATCTGGATTGACAGGATTTTTAATCATCACCGGAATATTAACTCCTTTGAGACTTTCGGCTATTTCCTGAACGGTAAATGGATTGGCTGTGGATCTTGCTCCAACCCAGAGTATATCAATTTCATGAGCCAGGGCTTCCTCAACATGTTGGGCAGAGGCAACCTCTATCGCAAATTTGACTGGGTATTTATTTTTGATTTCCTGGATCCAAGGAAGGGCAATGGATCCTAAGCCCTCGAAACTCCCTGGTCTTGTCCTTGGTTTCCATACACCTCCGCGTATTAAGTTGATGCCTTGAGATACCAATTCCTGAACAGTATTATCCAGTTGTTCGGGGGTTTCTATGCTGCATGGACCTGCAATAATTAAGGGCTGTGAATGGGAATTTTTATTGAAAAGGGTTTCCAAAGTATTCGGGTTTTTGTTCTTTAAAACTCAAGTAGGGGCGACTAGGTTTAATTTCCTGATTTTTTGATTTTTTCAGTATCAGATTCCGCCCAAATATCCCAACAAATCATCTGCTGAAGAGGTTTTTTTAATATCTTTGCACCTTTATTTGAGCAATATGCCAGTAAAACCCAAAATTTCTTTCGAGAATCTAGAAGTAGCCTTCGCCTCCAAGAGCGATGCTGAATTGCGTAAAATGTATTTGATTTTCGCAACCCTCAATAATAATCTGATCTCCGATCTGGGTATTGGATTAGCAAATTTGGCCTTTAAACTCAAACTTCCGGTCAAAGGTATCATGAAAAAGACCATGTTTGGTCATTTTTGTGGAGGAGAAACTATCAAGGAGTCCATTCAAGCCTGTAAAAAGTTGGCGGAATACGGGGTAGAATCTATTCTCGATCTTTCGGTAGAGGGAAAAGGAGATGAAGCCAGCTTTGATAAAACTACGGAGGAGATTTATCAGACTTTGGTCGAATCAGCCAAAACCGATTACATGCCTTTCGGTGTATTTAAGGTAACCGGACTGGGAGATTATCATATCATGATCAAAATCCAGGATGGGGAAAAGTTAAGCAAAGAAGAGCAAGCGGCTTTTGATAGGATGAAAGCTAGGGTGGATAAACTTTGCAAAGCTGCTCATGATTTGGGATTAAGGATTCTTGTGGATGCAGAGGAATCTTGGTTCCAAAACGTTATAGATGATTTGGCCTATGAGGCCATGGAAAAATACAATCAAGACCGTTGTGTAGTCTATAACACCTATCAAATGTATAGGCACGACTCTTTGTCAAGATTGCAAAAAGCCCATTTGGTAGCTCAAGAAAAAGGTTATTTGTTGGGTGCCAAACCTGTAAGAGGTGCCTATATGGAAAAGGAGCGGGAAAGGGCAGAGGAGATGGGTTATCCTGATCCGATTCAACCTAATAAGGCAGCCACTGACAGGGATTATGATGCAGCCATCGCTTATTGTGTTGAGAACGGGATTTATCTGGTTTGTGCTACCCATAATGAAAAAAGTAGCCTTCAACTGATAGATTTGATGAACCTCAATGGGATAGACCCTAAGTCAGACCGAGTTTTCTTCTCTCAACTTTACGGGATGAGCGATAATATTTCCTTTAATCTGGCTAACTCGGGATATAGGGTGGTAAAATATGTTCCTTATGGACCTGTAGAAAAAGTGATGCCATATCTAACCCGAAGAGCAGCAGAAAACAGTTCCATAGCTGGACAAAGCAGCAGAGAGTTTGAGCTGGTGAAAAGAGAAATGAAAAGAAGAAAGAGAAATTAAAAGTGTGAAGTCTGAATTCAGAAGGCTGAATTTGAAATCAGAAAGCTGAAAAAGAATAGTCAAGGAATAAAATAAAAATTAGAACTCTCAAATCTATACCATGCAACTTTTGAGTGAACAGGAAATCGAACGAAGAAAAGACAGGGAAGAGCTGATGCAATTAGGGATAAACCCTTACCCAGCTGAAGCTTTCCCAATCAATGTCACTTCAGAGGATATTCATAAAAATTACGAAAATCATAAAACCGACTACAAAGATATCTCAATTGCTGGTCGATTGATGACTAAAAGAATCATGGGCTCAGCTTCATTTGCTGAGATTCAGGATTCTACTGGAAGGTTACAGATTTATGTAAGAAGGGATGATATCTGTCCGGGAGAGGATAAAACACTTTACAATAGTGTATTCAAAAAGCTATTGGGTATAGGAGATTTTATAGGAGTTAAGGGATATATTTTTACTACTCAAACTGGAGAGATTTCCCTTCATGTCACTGAATTGAAGGTTCTTTCTAAATCCGTTAAGCCATTACCTGTAGTTAAAAGAGACGAAGAAGGGAATGTCTACGACGGATTTACAGATCCTGAAATGCGCTATAGACAACGCTATGTGGATTTGACTGTCAATCCAGAAGTGAAGCAAACTTTCATCACCAGATCCAAAATTATTTCTACCATGCGTAGATATTTTGATGATCACGGATGGTTGGAGGTAGAAACTCCTATTCTTCAGGCTGTTCATGGTGGTGCTGCTGCAAGACCTTTCCAGACTCATCATAATACGCTGGACATGCCTCTGTTTTTGAGAATCGCGAATGAACTATATCTAAAGAGGTTGATTGTTGGTGGCTTTGATGGAGTTTATGAGTTTGGGAAAATGTTCCGTAATGAAGGAATGGACCGAACTCACAATCCGGAATTTACATCCATGGAAATCTATGTAGCCTACAAGGATTACATCTGGATGATGGAAATGGTGGAAGATCTTCTTGAAAAAGTTACCCTAGCGATTCACGGAGATACCAAAGTCAAAGTAGGAGAGAAGGAAATTGATTTTGCAGGTCCTTACCGTCGTTTGACAATGTACGATTCGATTAAGGAATATGCTGGTATTGACGTAAGTAAAATGGGAGAAGAAGAACTCAGAAAAGTTTGTACTGAGCTAGGCATTGAAGTAGATGATTCTATGGGCAAAGGCAAACTGATTGATGAGATTTTCGGAGAAAAAGTTGAGGAACACTTAGTTCAGCCAACATATATCACCGACTACCCAATTGAAATGACTCCCTTGGCAAAAAAGCACAGAACAGAACCTGGCTTGGTGGAGCGATTTGAATTGTTCGTGAATGGAAAAGAAATAGCTAATGCCTACACGGAATTAAATGATCCAATTGATCAGCGAGAGAGATTTGAAGATCAGTTGAAACTAGCCGAAAGAGGAGATGATGAGGCGATGGCCATGGATGAGGATTTCTTGAGATCTTTGGAATATGGAATGCCACCTACTTCGGGATTGGGTATTGGAATCGATAGATTGACCATGTTGCTGACCAATAAGACTACTATTCAGGAAGTATTATTCTTCCCTCAAATGAGACCTGAGAAAAAGCAGGTGGAAATGACTGAGGAAGAAAAGATGATTTTTGAATTAGTAAAGGGAAATCAGCCTGCTTTATTGCCTGAAATCAAGGGTATGACTGATTTGAGTAATAAAAAGTGGGATGTTGCTATGAAAGGCTTAAGCAAAAAAGGAGTGGTATCTGTTCGAAAAGAAGGTGAAAACCTTTTTATTGATTTGGCAGAGTAGTTCTCTTAATTATTGAATCTGATTATCCGCAATCATGCCAGCTGACTTATTTTCCTTGCTTGACAGGTTGGAAGACCGATGACCGAAGACGGAAGCTTCTGGATTCTGATCCTTTCAGCAGACAATAAGCCATATTTTTGTCAATTCAGGTAAGAAGGCGGATATCCATATTATTGAATAAATAAAAGACCCCGGTCAATTTCTGATTGCCGGGGTCTTTGTTTAGAATCCTGGATTATCTTTTTTACGCGCTTCTTTTTCTCTCTCTGCGTAGCTAAAAACTTTAAGAAGTAGAGGACTAGTTCTCTCAGTTACCAATTCCCGGATTTTGTATTCTTCTTTGGCGATTTCTACAAATAAGCCATCTATAGCTTTCTGGGTAACATAAGCAGTCAAGTCGGTATTAACAGGTTTTACTAAAGGAATCTTGTTGTACTGAGTCATCACATCAGACCAATAGTTGGTGGCGTTTACTTTTTGTAGGCTGCTATTAATTATGGGTGAAAATTTCTTAGTAAGCTCCTGACTGGTGGTTCGCGCGAAATACTGAGTTGCCGCATCATTTTCTCCCAATAAGATTCCCCGGACATCCTGCAGGGTCATCTGCTTAATAGCCGCGGTAAAAATGGGTTTAGCTTCCTTAGCTGCTTCCTCTGCGGCTTTGTTCAAGCTTTCAATAGCTTGATCGCAAACTGAGCCCAAGCCGATTGATCGAAGTGTTTTTTCAACATTTTTGGCCTCTTCAGGAAATAGAATCTTCACATCAGGATTTTTAAAATACCCGTCAACGGCAGATAATCGATCTGTACTAACTCCGGTTCCTTTTTCTAAAGCCTCTTTCAGCCCCGTTGCAATTTCAGAATTATTGGGTGTGCCTAAGGTTTGTTGGATTACCTTGTTTATCTGAGCTGTGGATTGACAAGAACTGAAGATTAGTAATCCTAAAAAAAACAGTAAATTTCTATATGTTCGACTCATGGTCATGGGATGATGGTTGATTGTATGATTGAAAGAACGGACAAAACGCCAAAAAGATTTTAAAAGCAAGCCATATCAAGGGGATTTTAAGTTTTAGGATAAAATCAGGAAGTCTTAAAATTTTGAGAATTTTTTATTAAAATTGATGATATCATTGATAAAATTTAATAAAGTGAGTCATTTAATGAAATATTGATAAATGAATTTAAGATTAAACTCGGAGTTTGGAACTCTCAGGGCAGTGTTGATGCATAGGCCGGGAAAGGAAATTGATAGGCTAACTCCCTATAACAAAGACTTTTTACTATTTGAAGATGTTCCTTACTTGGAGGCTTTGCAAAAAGAACATGACGTTTTTTCCAATTTAATTAAAGAATCAACCGGAGCTACGGTTTACCAACTCAGAGAATTATTGATCCGCGTATTATACGACGAGGATATATTATTGAGATTGATGAGGGAATCTCTCAGACGATCCAACATGGTTCATTTGGCTGAGGATATTTTGGAGCGATATTCTACAGCTGAATGTGCAGGGATTTTGACAGCAGGCTTAAAAGTGCATGAATTGAAAAGAAAAATCCCAAACTTGAATCAGGGAGAACTTTTGGATTATGCTTTTGTGATAACTCCTTGTCCTAATTTGTATTTTCAAAGAGATCCTATGGCACTCACGCCGGGCGGGATTATTTTTTCTTCGATGAAAATGGAAGGTAGACAGCGAGAAGCAAATTTGTTAAGGACCGTTTTTGAAAACCACCCGGAGTTCAAAGACCACGTCAATAAATTATACCCCATCAATGGTCATGATAATCCTCCAAGTATTGAAGGAGGAGATGTCATAGTCTTATCCCATGAGGCAGTAGCTATAGGGAACTCTGAGCGGACCGATGAAAAGGCAATTTACCATGCAGCCAAAGCTCTTCTGGCAGAGGGATCTGTGAAAAGGGTTTATGAGGTTCACTTGCCTGAAAAGCGAAATTATATGCATTTGGACACAGTTTTCACCGTTTTAGATGAAAACCTGGTGCTGACTTATCCTGATGCTATGAATGCTGTCCTTCAAACATCTCTTTACACTTTAAAGGAGGTGCAGGATGACAAGGTGCATATCAAACGCGAAGTACTGAAGGAGTCACTATTAACGGTTTTGGAAAGAGAAATTCCTCATTTAGAGGTTTTGGCAACTGCAGATGGAAACCCAGACTATTCTATGCGTGAGCAATGGTTTGATGGAGCTAATGTTTTTGCTATTGGACCGAGAAGAGTGATATCCTATAATAGGAACATTCACACCAACAGAGCCTTAAGAAATATGGGAGTGGAGGTATTGGAAATTCCTTCCTCAGAATTATCCCGAGGTTTGGGAGGTCCGAGATGTATGACTATGCCACTGAGTCGAGCTAGGGTGTAGGAATAAAAAAGGCCAGTTAAGTCAACTGGCCTTTATTTTTATAATTTAATGATCCAATTGTGTGGATCTTTTTGGCTTCCATATTTAATGCCATCCAATGCGGCTAAAACTTTGTGTGAAAAAGCATCTGCTGGTTTTTCTGGCAAGACATAATCTTTTCCATCAATGTGGATTTTGGCAATATGAGCAATAGTCGCCGCAGTTCCCGTTCCAAATGCTTCTTCCAAAGTTCCATTTTCCAAAGCTTCTTTCAACTCAGAAACGCTTAAAAATCGTTCTTCGATTGGCTGATTCCAGTCATTTGCCAATTGAACTACTGAATTTCTTGTAATTCCCTTCAGGATTGTACCCGTATGAAGTGGAGCTGTAATGAGCGTTCCGTTTATTTTAAACATTACATTCATAGTACCACTTTCTTCAATATTACTATGGCTTTTACCATCTGTCCATAGTAGTTGATCGTAGCCAGCTTTTTGTGCCTGTAAGGCCGGATATAATGAGGCAGCATAGTTTCCAGCTGTTTTTGCAGCTCCCGTTCCTCCTTCAGTTGCTCTCGTAAACTTGGTTTCTACTTTTACAGAAACAGGCTTAGAGTAATAATTTCCTACTGGGCAGGTAAAAATGATGAATTTATAGGTATCAGATGGTTTTACACCAATGTAGTCATCCGTAGCAAACATGAATGGTCGGATATAAAGGGAGGCTCCTTTGGCTGTCGGAACCCAGTCTCTATCCAAATCCAAAAGCTGAAGCATACCCTCCATAAAGACCTCTTCAGGCAAGGATGGCATGCACATCCTTTCAGCCGATTCATTCATTCTTTTCCAGTTAGCATCCGCTCGGAAAATCAAAATTTCACCTTCTTCATTTTTATATGCTTTCATTCCTTCAAAAATGGACTGCCCATAATGAAGAGCGGCATTGGATGGGTTTAGCTGTAATGGTGCATAAGGTTCAATTCTCAAGTCAGTCCACTCTCCATTTTTATAATCTGCCACAAACATGTGATCAGAGATGGTTTTTCCAAAAACCAAATTGGAAAAATCAGTTTGCGGTAATCTGGAAGATGCTGTCTTGTGTACCGGTATGGCTAGCGAAGTTTTCATGCTAAATCGGATTCAGGCAAAAAGCCTTTGTTGAAATTTTATTTTACTATGGGCAAAATTTACCCAGTTTTTTAAACTCTAGGTTTCCAAGTTACTTCCTCTACATCTAGTTCTTGGGCCATTTTTCTTCCCAAAACAAAGAAGTAGTCCGAAAGTCTATTCAAATATTGGATCACCATTTCATTCACTTGTTCGTAGGAGGCGAGTTCAACTGCCAATCTTTCAGCTCTTCTACATACTGTCCTTGCTAAGTGGCAAAATGAAACAGATTGGTGTCCACCTGGTAAGATAAATGCTGTAAGAGGAGGCAAATCAGCTTCCATACTATCCATTTGATGCTCTAGCATTTGGATATCTTCAGCATGCAAATCTGGCTTTTTTACTTTATCCTTTCCCGGAACAGTGGCTAAATCAGCTCCAATTGTAAAGAGTCTATCCTGAATTTCTTTCAAAATATCAGATCTGGAATTATTTACTTCCTGATCTCTGAGAAGTCCCACATAAGAGTTGAGTTCGTCAATGGTACCATAAGCATCGATTCTTAAATCTGATTTTGGTACTCTGACTCCTCCCAACAATGAGGTAATTCCTTGATCTCCGGTTTTGGTATAAATTTTCATGAATAGCCCTTCAAATCTCCGACAAAAATAAGAATCTATTTGATAATACTTTATTTGACTTAAGCGTGAACGCCTACCCCTCGGGTTGGATTTGGGTTCACCGTATCACTTTCTACCAAGCCGTCTCTTAATCTGACAATTCGGTGCGCATAGTGGGCAATATCGTCTTCGTGAGTTACCATGATGATGGTATTTCCTTTTGAGTGTAGCTCATGAAAAAGCTCCATGATATCATAGGAAGTCTTAGAGTCTAGGTTTCCGGTAGGCTCATCCGCCAATATGATAGATGGATTGTTGACCAAAGCTCTTGCAATCGCAACTCTTTGTCTTTGTCCACCGGAAAGTTCATTTGGTCTGTGCTTGGTTCGATCACCAAGTCCCACATTGCTCAAAGCCTGAAATGCCATTTCTTCTCTCTCGGCTCTGCTAAAACCTGCATAAACCAAGGGCAGGGCTACATTCTCCAGGCAACTGGCTCTCGGAAGAAGATTAAAAGTTTGGAAAACGAAGCCTATTTCTTTATTTCTGATCTCCGCCAGTTCATTCTCAGTCATATCACTGACATCCTTATTATTGAGAATGTATGTGCCGGAAGTAGGGGTATCAAGGCAACCGATGATATTCATCAAGGTAGATTTACCTGATCCTGAAGGACCCATAAAAGCTACATATTCCCCTCTATCCACTGTGATAGAAACGGATTTAAGGGCTTGAATAATTTCTGCCCCCATTTTGTAGGTTCGGTTGATATTATGGGTCTCAATAACTCTGCTCATGGTAAGTTGGGTTAGTGGTTTCAGCTGAATTTTAAAAATACAGCATTTCTGTCAAAATACGAGATTATCTTCTAATAGTTGGTTAATTGGAGTCTTTCTAAAGTGGCAGGATCTATCCATTGGGCCATTTCAACCAGGGCATCTGTTGCGTAATTGCTCAAACCTATTGCTCTTGCCAGTTGAACTTTTTTGATCCAGAGAATAGGGTCTCGGTTGAATTCAGTAGCCGCATTGATGATTTCATATTGAGCCAAAGGATCTGGATTGATAGCTACAGCGGACCAAATCAAGGGGCTGAAATAGGGGTTGCCTGTCAACTCATCTCCCAATTGAAGCCAATTGAGCAGGGCTTCTACAGACTCTTTATTCTTCAAATCAGGATTGGCCAAAAATTTACTCAGATCTTCCTGAATACCCTTTTTATCTTGAATATGCTTCCCTAATTCCCTCAAATCAGACGCGTCGATTCCATGACTTTTAAATGCAATCAATCGAATTGCGAAATCAGTTTTGAGTTCTGAATCAGGAAGAGTTTTCCATTCATCGTATAAAGTTTTTGGCAGGCTTTCGTGGAATTTTTGAATTAACTCGAGGTAAAACAAGGTTGCTTCATCTGGCTGAGTTAGATAATCCGGCATTTGAAGACCATATTTTACTCGAATCAGTTCCGCATTTTCATAATATCCACCAAAGCTCAAAATACTCCAATGGTAAGACTGAAAAGCCTGAAATCCCTTTTCCTCTGCCGCCAGTAATTCTTTGGCAGCTTTTTTAAAGTCCATTTGCTGAGCTAAAATGCTGGTTGATAAATGTAGAAAATAACCAGCATCACCGGGATTTCTAAAAGCCAAGCCATTCAGGTTTTTGACTGCATCTGCTATTTTTCCGGATCCAAGGCTTCTGATGACGGCCGTTTCCTGAAGCTGCATTATATAATCCTGCATTTCCTCTTGCTTCCACAAGCTGTCAAGCATTGCAATGTCGGACTCAATGTTGATATGGTTTTTTTGAGAAAAGATATTTCTCCAAGCAGCCTGTACCAAAAGGGGAGAATTTTCTTTTTCTATTTCCTTCTTTACTTCCGCTAGAAGTTTCTCTTCAGGATAGTTTCCCAGAGCGTTTTGTCTGGCTATTTCATTGATTTTTTCTGCCAATGAATTCAAGGCCTTGGACTCACCCTCAATTTGACCCATTTTGGCTTTCAAAGCCAATAGATTACTTTGGGAAACAGGGTGTGAGACTGAACTTGAATCCAATAATGCCAAAGCCTCTTCAGCACGGTTTACCTTGGTGAGCAATAGTGCCAAATTATTCAGCAATAATTCATTTTCAGGGAAAAATCGAAGGCCTCGTTCTAAATAAAATATAGATTCAAAAATCTTATTTTCTCTATGTAGCCTGTCTGCCAGAAGGATAATATTATCCACCTGAGGAGCTTCAGAAAAGCTTTCTTCCAAGTGTTGTTTAGCCAAAGTAGGCTGGTTTAATTGAAAAAGAAGGTGTGCTATAGCATTCTTGGCTTTTGGGTTATTTCTATACCTGGACCAGGAGTTTTCATAAATAATACTAGCCTCTAATTTTTGACCTGATCCGTAATAATAATCACCCAAAATATTACTGCTCATAGCATTGGCTTGCACTCCAACTATTCCTTCTGAGTAAGCAGTGGCTACCAACATGGCAATCAAACCTCCAATTCTTAAATGATAATAAGGCAAGGAATGAGGCTTGAATAATACTTTTTCGGCAGCTTTTCCGGAATTCATTACCTCATAGAAATTGGTAAGAATATAGACCAAGAAAAATAGGCTGAAACCGATTTGAGAGTAAGTGAAAATATGTTTGAGAAACTCTTCCGCGGGTTGATTTCCGGAGATTTTGAGTTTCCAGCTCAACCATAAAACCAGTCCAAATCCAATCAGATACATTCCTTTCAACGTCTTTTCAGACCCCACCAAATCCTGACCTGATTCAACTCTTTCTTTCAAAGTAAACCAGCCCAATATTCCTAATGGAAATAGAAGAAACAGTGGATTGAAGCTTGGCAGAAAATCCATAGGGAAGCCTGTGAAATCCATCAAAATATTTACCATTAATAGTAGGTAAACAGCTGTTATTAGAGTGATTTGAATGGATACTTTCAATGATAAATTTCTTCCTGCTTTTAGCAGTAAAATATAAATGCCTGAAATCACTCCGTGTCCATTCCATAAGAGCCAAGCAATTGATAAAAGTATAGCTGGCATGGTTAGATGTTCTGCTAGAAAAAGCTCGGGTCTGGAAATCGGACTCAAGGTTTCCAACGCATAGCCAGTGACCATCAAGCAAATTAAATTGAGAAGAAACCTGAACTCAAATCGAAGAGACTTTCCAGTAATATGAAAAAAAACAGGAATTACTAAGGTGCCAACTATGGCAATGATGAGGGGGTAGTTGCTACTTGGACTTCCAATATTCAATCCGTTCAGATTGGAAAAAGTGAGAATGGCAATCCAGGCTATTCCAAAAGCCAGAAAAAAGTACTTTTTCAATTCGCTGACTAATGTCAAAATCAGGGCAAGAATGAGCCCCATTAAGATACCAAAGAATAAAGACTCAGCAACAAAAATATTGGGGCCCAAATCTTTGAATTCCTGAAAAATCAGGAAATTATCTACCAAAATAGGAAATGATACGGGTCCAAATTGAGACCAATCAAAAGGGATAGAAATACTATCCAAAAAGTACCCGGCTTGGATATTCCTGTAAGGTATGGGATTGAAAAGAAAATAGTAGTAAGCAAAAAGCCCTCCCGTAATAATCAAAAGGAGGGCCGGGATAATTGCTTTTTTAGAAAGTAAGTTGGTGGAGTTTTGCAGCATTATTCTAAAACCTTTGGAACGCGGAAATAATCAGAATCTCTTTTTGGGGCATTTTTCAAACCAGCTTCGTGGTCTAAATGCTTACCTACCTGATCTTCCCGCATGTCATTGACTTCGGATGACATAGTGGTCAATGGCTCCACTGAATCTGTATCTAATTCATTGAGCTTTTCCACCCAGTCCAAAATCTGACTCATATCTTGCGACATTTTTTCAGCACTGCCTTCATCGAATTCTAGCCTTGCCAAATGCGCTATTTTTTTGATTGCTTCTTTGTCAATCTTCATGTTTGTTATTCACTAAATTATCCTGATTGAGTTGAGCTTGAATTACTTCAAAACACTTCTCTTTCAAGCTGTCTTCTGTATCTTCTACTGAAGTAAGTATGGCCTCATGTAAGACCATTTTTGCTCTTTTCAAGTTGAGTAAGAGTCCTTTTCCTTCAGGCAAAATTAGATGATTATAAGATAAAGTGACAGGAATGATGGGGATTTGTTTCTCCACAGCTAGCCGAAACGCCCCATTTTTGAAAGGAACCATTTGTGGTGGTTGGGTGGAATAGATTCCTCCTTCTGGAAAAAGAACAATACTGCTTCCATTATCCAGTGCTAAACCTGCCCTTCTCATAGTTTCAGCACGGCTTTTAAGTCTTGACCTGTCAACTGCGATGTGGAGTTTTTTAAAATAGTAGCCGAAAAGAGGAGCTTTCCTAATTGAGGCTTTTCCCACAAACTGCACGTCACCAGGAATAAATCCCATCATGGCAATGTCAAGGTAAGAGAAGTGATTGGCTAAAAAAAGGTAAGGTTTGCCTTTTTCTAGCTTGCATTTTTTCTCCATGTGAACGGGGAGAAAAATCAAGGTGAAATAAACTTTAGCCCAATAGCGGTTGATTTTTCTTCCAAATCTTTGCCATCCAGGAATCCAAATACAGATCAAAAAGAAAGGGAATATCGCCAAAAAGCTTCCAATGAATAATAAGCCGGCATAGACTGAATAAATGATCCGTAGAAGTTTAATCATGATTGACCATATGATTTGCCACCTTGATAAAATAATTCATCATCAACTCTCTGACTTCCTGTTCCACCTGAATTTTATCCAAAGCTGTGAGCATGGCATTCATCCAGTGATTCCTCATTTTACCATCTATTTTCCACTGAAAATGTCTCATTCTAAGCCGAGGATGTCCCCGCTCTTCCGAATAGGTTTGAGGTCCACCAAATACCTGCATTAGAAATAAGAAAAGTCTCCTTTCTGCTGGAGCCAGATCTTTTTCTGGATAAAGTCTTCTCAACTCTTCGTTCTGGGACACTTCCTCATAAAAATAAGCGGTCAGTTGTTTTATTTTTTCTTCTCCGACTGCTTCATATATGCTCTGAAATGGGTTCATTTCGCAAACTTAACAAAAGCCAGGAATTAGGATTCCAGTTTTTTGACTTTCAAAGATGTTCCTTCTGTGGATATTACAATCACTTTTTCACCTTGGTCTATAAAATCTCCTCTGGAATAGGCATCATAAATCTCTCCGTCAATTTCTACCCTTCCGCTGGGCCTTAGTCTGGAATGTACTATACCTGATTTTCCCTTTAAATCATCTTTGTAAAAACTGGAAGTATACCCCTCTGTTCTCTGTTGGGTACTGGCCAAAGTAATGGTTTGAAATGCCTGCCATTTATTCACCTTGGGAGTGAGCCAAAAGATTAAACTCACAGCAGCAATTGCCGAAAGGATCACGGTGAGCAAGGCAGTGAATAATTGAGAGGCAGGTACAAATTCAAAGTCGAAATTCTGATTCGGAAGCATACCTAAGACCAAACCTGCAAGGATACAAGTGATCCCTAGCACCCCAAAAATTCCAAAACCTGGGATGACAAATAGCTCGATTGCCAATAAAATCACACCTGCCACAAATACAATTACTTCCCAATTTTCAGCTAGTCCATTTAAATAATAAGGGATGAAATAGAGGATGGTAGCAACGATTGATGCGAGAAGTGGAAAGCCAACTCCGGGAGTTTGAAGTTCGAAATAGATTCCTCCTATAATAATTAAGATCAATATCCCACTGATTGCAGGATTTAGGAAAAAAGAAATGATTTGTTCCGTGTGAGAAACTTCATATTCAATAATCTCAGCGTCTTGAAGCCCCTGAGCTTCAAGGATGGCGTTGATGGAGCGGTATTCTCCTTCACAAAAACCCAGCTTAATGGCTTCAGAAACGGAAAGTGTAATGACTGAACCTGCTTCAGATACACCTTCAATCTCCAATTTTTCGTCTACCATTCCTTCAGCAATTTTGGGATCTCGTCCTTTTGCTTCGGCAGTACTTCTCATCATGGATCGCATGTAGGACTGATACTTATCAGGTGCTGCAGCTCCATCTGCCCCATTGACCACAGTGGCGGCTCCAATGCTTGCTCCGGGTGCCATGTAAATACTATCGGTAGCAATCGAAATCAAGGCTCCGGCGGAGGCTGCATCCTTATTGATAAAGGTGTAAATCGGAATTTCGGATTCCAAAAGCATGGTTCGAATATCATCTGCATCATTGACCGCACCTCCGTAGGTGTCCATTTCGATGATAATCAAGTCTGCATTTTTTTCTTTTGCATCTTCCAAAGCCAGCTTCACTCTTCTATTCATTGCAGGATCAATATCTCTGTCAATTTTAAAAGTGAATATTTTCTTTATTTCAGCTTCCTGGGCATTAGTGCTTGAGAAGCTGCTAAAGAAAATTGACATTAAAAGGCAGTAGAATAATGTTTTCATGGTTAGTTAATCAGAAACAAAAGATACGCATGAATTTCCTTTAGGACTTATTTTTTGAAAGATATCAGGCTTTTTTTCTAAAATTCCTTGACTTTCAGTTGATTTATGACGTTTGATTCACAACCTGGGATTCTTATTCGAGAAAATTAGTCTTTTAGCATAATTATTGATGTTTATATAGATAGAATTTTAGTACAACCCATCAAAATCAGCTTTCTATATGCAAATTAATAAACGCACTTTCTACCTAGTTCCTGCACTTTTTATCTCCATTTCAACCTTCGCTATGACTGAAATGGACTCTGTAGGAATCGAAAGGGTGGGTGATAAAACCTTTATAATCCATAATGTTGAGCCTAAGGAGACTCTTTTCGGAATTTCAAGAAGATATCAAACCCCGGTAGGAGAAATTGTAGATGCAAATTCCTCTTTGAAATCGGGTTTAAAAATCGGACAGCAAATCAGAGTTCCCTATGTATCCAAAGAAACTGTTCCTTCAGGTGCAGCCTTGCATAAAGTAGTTCCAGGTGAAACGCTATTTGCGATTTCCAAAAAATATGATGTGACAGTTTCTGAGATCATGGAGTGGAATGGTTTAAAAGGAAATGATCTAAGTGTCGGCCAGGCATTGGTCATTCAAAAACCACAAGCAGCTCCTCAAAAGACGGTAGCTGAAGTGAAAGAAACTACACCTGCACCTACCACTGCTAGTGTTCCTGCAAAAAAAGAAACTACTCCAAAGCCGGAGCCAAAGCCGAGTCCTGTAAAGCAGGAAGCTCCTGCAAGAAAGGAAGAAACAAGACCAATGACTGAGCCGAAAACCCAACCAACAGGTCAGGTTTTGGTTCCTGGAGACTGGATTTCACATGAAGTTAAAACCGGACAGACCTTGTTTTCAATTGCTGGGCAGTACAATGCAAAAGTGGAAGACATTATCAACTGGAATGGTTTGGTCTCAAATAATCTAACTGTCGGACAGGTGTTGAAAGTTGGGAGAGCAGAGCTCAAACAATCAGACGTGCCGATTGTAGGTGAGCCGAAGGTGGTAAGTAGCCCTGAAGAAATGCATGTTGTTCCTGATGGAGCGAACTCAGGTGGATTTAAAAATATTAGAGAAACAGGCCAAGCTGAACTGATAGAAGGTACAGGAGGTCATAAAAAATATTTGGTTCTTCACAGAACAGCGCCTGTAGGAACTATCATGCGAGTGAAAAATGAAGAAAATGACGTGACCATTTTTGCCAGAGTGGTGGGAACACTTCCTGAAACTGGAGATAACTCCAAGTTGGTCATTAAACTTTCACAAGCTGCATTTGATCAACTCAAAGCTGTGAATGGAAGATTCCCTGTTGAGGTGATGTATTAAGAAGTTTTGATAAATTAATTGGAGCTCCGAATTATCGGAGCTTTTTTTTTAATTATCATAACTATCCGCTTTTCAGTAAGTTTGTTTGATATGAAAGCTATTTCTCCACTTCGAACTCTCCTTTTTCTAGCACTATTTTTTATTGCTTTTGAAAGCCTCAGTCAGGAAATTCCTGCATTAGAATCTTTTAATCAGACCCGATTAGATTACAATCAAAAAGGGATGTTGATTTTAGGCTCTTGGGCTGTGGGAAATATGATTTGGGGTGGGATAGGAGCAAGCCAAAGCATGGGAGAAAACAAGGCCTTTCACCAAATGAACCTGTATTGGAACTCCGTGAATCTGATTATTGCAGGGTTGGGTTATTGGCAAGCTACCAAGGAGAGTCCAGGTACCGATTTTTGGCAAACAATGGATGCTCAAAATGGAATTGAAAAAATTCTCCTTTTTAATGCTGCATTAGATTTAGCTTATATGGGAGGAGGCTTATACTTGAAAGAAAGAGGGCTGAGAAAATCAAATGAGCGATTGATTGGATTTGGGAAGTCGGTAATTTTACAAGGTGCATTTTTATTGGCCTTTGATGGCATCATGTATAGCTTCCACAGTGCGAATGCAAAAGACTTACCTGGAATAGTTCAAAACATTAGTTTAAGCCCAACAGGAGTAGCCTTGAGAATTCCCCTGAGATAAATCATATTTTTTTGAATAGATTTTAGTTATTACTCTGTAGCTCTAGTTTGTCATTCTTATTTAGTCAGGGTACCTTTGCATGCAAGTACCCCATTATGAACAAAGTACAACTCTTCTTTCACCACGTATTTAGATTTATCTGGAATTTGATATTCGTGGTATCTTATCCAATCCTTGCAAGCTTTGGCTTGCTATTTATTGGCCTTACTTGGCTCTTTTCCAAACTTTCCCAACTCTTGACCAAGTTGAGACCTGAGGGTAAAAAAATAGTCATTAAGGAAAGTGAATGGGAAGTTCTCCCTTATTCCAATGACATGCTGGAGGCTAAATTGGTTAAACAGATCATGTTTGGCCCTTCTGGTTTTAGACTAAGAAGAATGGATGGGGTTCCATCGGTTTTATCGGATTTTGTCTTTGGAAATAAAATCAGAGTTATAGAAGAGGGATTTATTTTAGAAAAATGGAATAGCACTGAATCCAAGGATCTTCCTGACTTTGACATTTGCTTGTATAATCCAGATGAAGATTCCTTGAGATCGCTTACAAATATTAAGTGCTTTGACTGGCATGTTTCTGAGAAAGTAGAAAATGAGCTTTCTTTTAAATGGTTTGACGGAACTCAAGGCGGAGAGGTGAAAGTTGCTCTTTAATGAATGATATCAAGGGATTTTTAGACGAAAAAGTCGAACTCTACAATCAGCCGGGATTTATAGCCAACGATCCGATTTCTATCCCGCATCGCTTTTCAAAAAAGCAGGATATAGAAATTTCAGGTTTTTTTGCTGCAATATTAGCCTGGGGTCAAAGAAAGACCATCATCAATAAATGCTTGGAGCTTTTTGAGAAAATGGATAATGCTCCCCATGAATTTTTGATGAATCATCAGGAAGATGACTTGAAGCCATTTCTCAGTTTCAAACATAGAACCTTTAATGATGTGGATACGCTTTATTTCATCCACTTTTTGACTTGGTTTTATAAAAAATACGATTCCTTGGAACAGGCCTTTTTGCTGGGACAAAACGGGGAAATTGATGCTATGGAATCAATTCTATCCCGATTCCATGAGTTTTTCTTTTCCCTCCCCGATGCTCCATCTAGAACCCGCAAACATATAGCAACTCCCGCAAGAAAAGCAGCATGTAAGCGCATTACCATGTATTTGCGATGGATGGTAAGAAAGGATTCGAAGGGTGTCGATTTTGGAATTTGGGAACAGATTAAGCCGGCTCAATTGATTTGTCCCTGTGATCTGCATGTAGATAGGGTCGCGAGGAAACTTGGCTTAATCACACGTAAACAAACGGATTGGCTAACAGCTCTGGAACTGACAGAGCAATTGAGAACCTTTGATCCAATGGATCCAGTCAAATATGATTTTGCTCTTTTTGGACTTGGAATCGAAGAAAAGTTCTAGGCTTAATGAAATTTTTTGATCTCTGGAGCAGCCGCTGAGGTAGAAAATTCATTTGCAAATCTTTCTGCATAGTTGTCCAACAAGTCCATGATTTTTTGCTGGTTTTTGGATCTAACTATCAGCCCCGCATGATATTCTAAGGGAACTCTAAAATATACCTCGGGATCGTCAAAACTGCTCAAATCAGGATGTTCATACTTGGATAAAGTAAGTACAATACCCGCATAGTTTTTAGCTACTTTTGGCAATTCATACTTGTAGCCTTTGGCTAAAGAGTCTTCAATTTTGGCCCACTCAGCCCATAAATTGATGTCTGTTGCTGCTTCCACCATTTCAGCCAAATGAGCCCCGCCAACTCTGGATGATGTTTCCAAAAAGTAGATTTCTCCATCTTCATGGCATTTGATAAATTCAGTATGCGTTGCTCCTGATTTCATCCCAAATGCCTTCATAATTTCCAAATTGGCCTTCTTAATTGCTTTATCATCCGAAGACCCGTATTTGATATTTGCAGAACGAAAAATTCCACCTCCTTGGGAGATTTCCATAGGAGTCGCCAAATACTTTGAAACAGTTAAAAACAGACTTTTTCCATTTAATAATAAGCCATCGGCATGATAGACATCTCCCGGTTTGAACTGTTCGACGAGGTAGTATAAGCGGTTATCTCCCAACTCGTTGATATGGTGCCAAAGTTCTTCTTTCGAATTTACCTTGATAATTCCATGTGCAGAAGCTTCAGACCTGGGTTTGAGTACCCAAGGCGCGGAAATATGATCTGCAAATAAATTGATGTCTTCATCATTGAAAAGAGGAGAGAAGGCAGGAACCCGAAGACCAGAGTCCTGAGCTTTGATTCTCATGGCCAACTTATCTCTGAAAAATCTTCCGGTGGTCTGTCCCATTCCCGGTATTCTCAAACTTTCCCTCAGGAAAGTGGCTTTTTCAACATCATAATCATCCAAGGCAATGATGGATTCGATTTTATGGTTTTTCATTAGTCCACCAACTCCCTGAAGCAACAGGTTTAAATCCCAATCTAAATCTTGCCCTGGCATGAAAAAAACCTCATCTATGTATTCATAGACCCAAGGTTTGTCTTTCAATTTTTCAGAGGTAACTAGGAAAACTCGATTACCTTGTTTCTTCAATGCTGTTAAAAATGCATTGCCTTTGAAAAAGTTGGAAATGCACAGAAAAGTTTTGCCTTGTTGATTCATATTACAATTGATTTTCTATGAATTTAAGCAATAATCCCACACCAAAGGCAGTTCCTGATTTGGTTTTTGCAAAATCAGTGTCCGCAAAAGCCACCCCAGCAATATCCAAATGAGCCCAAGAAGGATGCTCATGAGTGAAGGCTTGCAAAAACTTTGCAGCTGTTATGGCTCCTGCAATTGGCTTTCCATGATAATTTCTGATATCAGCAATTTCGGAGTCCATCTCTTTAGCATATTCTTCCCAAATTGGAAGTGGCCAGGATTTTTCCCCAACACCTTTTCCGGCGTTTTGAAGAGATTCAGAGAGCTTGGAATCGTTAGAGAAAAGTGCAGCACACTCATAACCAAAGGTACCTACGGCACTGCCTGTTAAGGTAGCCATATCAATGACTTGATCTGGTTTGTAAGTCTCAATGAGATAGGAGAGACCATCCGCCAAAATCAGTCTACCTTCTGCGTCAGTATCCACTACCTCGATGCTTAATCCTGCATGAGATGCAATAATTTCGGAAGGTAAATAGGCATCCTTATCTACTGCATTTTCCACTGCCGGAACAATGGTAGTGAGATTGATAGGGATTTTCAAATCTGCAATCACCTGAGTTGCCCCTAATACTGCAGCAGCTCCTCCCATATCTGATTTCATATGATGCATTCCCTGAGTTTTGATATTTAGGCCTCCTGTATCGAAGGTTACTCCTTTACCGACCAAGCCTAAATGTGTTTTTGCTTCAGGGTGCCTATATTCTAGAATAATGAATTTGGGTTCCTTAGCAGAGCCTCTTCCCACAGCCAAAAAAGCTTCCAATCCTTTATCTTTTGCGTCTATCCCGCTGATAATTTCTGATTTCAAGGAATATTTCCCCGCCATTTCTACGGCCCATTCTGCCAAGTATTCTGGAGTAAGGTTATTGGGAGGTAAGTCTACGAGCCTAAATGCTTCCTTCTTTGCTTTTGAAATTTTTTCTGCTCGTTGTACCAATTTCTCAGCGTTTTTATGTGCCAACTTGATATGCACCTCTAGCTCTTCGAAATTATTTTTACGCTCTTTTTTGAAAAAATCAAGATGATAGTCTCCTAGAAATAAGCCAACTAAGGCTGGTTCAAGATAATTATCATCAAAGCCTTCCGGGAATTCAAGCAGGATACTTTGATCGATTAGATGATCATGCTTGTGAAGCACTTTTCTGAATGAATTTTCTATGGATTTGTACTCAGGCTCCTTTCCCAAACCAACGAGAAGCACCATTTCCTTTTCCGCTTCCAGGACATAAAAACTGTCTTTTTTTCCGGAAAAAATAGGGCTTTTCACATTTACAGAAACTCCGTTTAATGCAGAAAAGCTGATTTCTTCCTTTTCCAAAAATGGAATTACTCTTAAAAAGGTTGAGCTGGAAACTTGAGTATTAATTTGAATCTTCATAAATCTTATTCTTCTTTATTGCTGAAAAAAAGCCATTCTATCGCTTTGGGGAATTCATCACTCCAGTAGCTTTCATTATGTTTCCCCTGCTCATTGATGGATAGCCGGATTTTCATTTTTCCTTGTAGGCTCTCTCTTTTAAGAAGCCTTTTTCGGAGTTTACTCACATGCTCAACCATGGTTTCACTCTCATCTCCTCCGGCATATAGATAAAGTCTGGTTTCCTGCGGATCAAAGAAATCTAAGAATCCTAGTTTGATTTTGGGAATTACCCAAAGGGAAGGAGAAAATACCATGAGTTTACCAAACACCTCTGGATAAATCAAGCCTGAAAAGATACTAACCAATCCTCCCATAGAGCTTCCACCAATTCCTGTGTGCTCTCTTTCAGGTTTGGTTCTAAAGGTTTTATCTACAAATGGCTTAAGCGTATCTGTTATAAATCTGATGTATTGCTTCCCCTGACCCTTGCCTAAAAGAGTTTTACCAACATTGTATTCCTGAATTCTTTCTGATTCAGCATGTTCTACTGCGATGATGATGATTTTCCCAATTCCATAATCTGACATAACAGCCAGTTTTTTGTCGATCTGCCAGTTTCCAAATTCAGCGTTTTCATTGAAAAGGTTTTGAGCGTCCTGGAGATAAAGAACCGGATAATGTTCATCGCTACTCTCATAATCGTGAGGTAGCAATGCCCAGATTTTTCTCTTTTTATTCAATTGGGGGATCTCAAATTCCTCAGAGATCAAATGAATTTGTGGAAGTTGACTTGGGCGATAAGGGAGCCAGTTTTTTCTCCATTTGGCAACTTTTTCAATTCGTGAGGTTTTGGAGTCACTCCATATTCTATTGGGAGTTCTATTGCCATATCTATCTATTTCTACTTCTGACCAGTCTCCTTTGGTGAATTTGTAAATCAATTCTCCCTGAAAAATCTCCTCCTCAGGAAATTCGAACTCATACTTTCCCTCATCGATTTTTTTCATTTTAAACCGATAATCTTGCGTAGCCCAATTGTTGAAATTACCTGAAATATAAACAGGTCTTTCATCATCGTCGGGGGTGTGCAAAATCAGTTTACGGGTTTTGATACTGCTATCTTTTAGGTCTGTCTCTAGGGAAATCATAGGTGAGGCGAGCTGCCTTTCAATCTTTGCAAAAGTAAGCTTTGAACCATTAAGAAGAAACTTAAACTTTTTCTTCTGGCCTAAAGCGGATTTCATCTGGATAGGGGAAGGCATGTATAAGCTCGCCTTTCAAAATCCTTTGTTGAATCTTTTTCCAATGCTCTGGATCAAAAAGATTCTGATGATAGCTTAAAAAATGTTCCTTCAAATCACTTCTTCCAATCATCCAACGCCTAAAATCTTCCGGAAACACATCGTTTTTAGCTATATCATACCAAGGTTCAGAAGCATAGATTTGCGCATAAGTTTCGGCCTTGGGTTTGGCTCTAAAGTTCATATCCGTTAGAAACTCGATTTCGTCATAATCGTAAAATATCACCCTTTTTTGTCTAGTTAACCCAAAATTCTTTGTCATCATATCCCCCGGGAAAATATTAGCCTGAGCCAATTGTAAAATAGCTCTTCCATAATCCTCTGCCACTTGATTTCCCTCCTCTGTACTGCAGTTTTCCAGATATATGTTCAAAGGAGTCATTCTTCTTTCAGTATATAGGTGTTTGATAATTAAATGCTTACCCGCTGTCTTTAAAAGGGAATTAGTAGTGTTTTTTAGTTCCTGAAGCAGTTCAGGGCTTAGTCTATCTAAGGGAATTTTAAAGTATTCGAATTCATGTGTGTCAGCCATTCTGCCTACCCGGTCATGTAAGGAAACCAACTTATATTTTTCCCGAACTTCCTGTCTGGTCATGTTTTTTGGAGGCTCAAAATGATCTTTGATGAGTTTGAATACCACATTAAAGGAAGGAAGAGTAAATACTGTCATGACCATTCCCTTGATGCCGGGAGCGATTACAAATTGATCTTTAGACTGTGCCAAGTGCAATAAGAAATCCCTGTAAAATAGTGTTTTGCCGTGTTTGTTAAATCCGATCGCATTGTATAGCTCATGTGTTTTTTTATGAGGAATAACCGAACTCAGAAAGGCTACAACTTGGGAAGGGATTTCTGCCCGCACCATAAAATAAGATCTGGTGAAGCTAAAAAGTGAGCTCATAATATTGGGATCAAATATTAGAGTGTCTACAAAAACACCTTTGGGTCCATGAAGAATTGGGATGATAAAAGGCATCCATTTATGTCCCAAATAAGTTCGGCCGATTAAGTATGCCGCCTTATTTCTATAAAAAACTGACTTAAGAATCTGCGTGGTCGTTTCAGGTCCGGGATTATATCGTGTAAGAATGACCTCTTTGACACTTTGGATCAGGAACTGGATATCAGCTTCTTTATCCATCAAAGGAGCTCCAAAATCATAATCATCCAATATTTTTCGAATAATGGAGTCCAATCCCATTGAGCTGGGATAGGAATTGAGCAACTCTGCCGTAGAAAAAATCTCACAGGAACTATGACCTTCCATGAGGTACATCAATTCTTCGTCGCTGGACATACCTGGAAATGCCTTTCTAATGACTGAATTGAAAAAAGTTTCTGCAAGTTCTATATCAGGTCTTTCAGCAATCGATTCCTGATAATGCTGCCTTATCAATGTCCATATTTCCCTTTTATCGGCATCATCACCGAGCATTTTTCGAAACTCTTCAACTAATTGAAATAATAAGTCTTTATATAAACGCAGCCTTTGTTTATGATTTAATTGGGTGGCTGCCCAGTTTCTTTCCTTGAAATAAAGAGGAGCTAGCTCCGTGTAAGTATTGAAGGAGCGAATGTAACTTTCGAATCCTTGAAAAATTTTTTCTGCAAGAGGTATGGCTCTGTGTGGCATGATTGAAAATAATATAAAAAGTTAATACCTCTGAAGCTAGTGGAATGATTCCTATTTATTTTTCTTATAAAAAGATAGTGCAACAGGAATTTATGCACACGATTGCATTGAAATTTCCTAATTGATCTCAAAATCCTACCAAAAAAATTCTGTAAAAAAATGAAAATAAATAAGCTTGATTTTGAAGCGTTTAGGGCGAAAATTACTAGAAGAATAAAATTTTGAAAATCTTTCGCAATCGATTGTTTGGAGTATATAAAAACATTTTCTACTTTTCGACAGTATTCATGAATTGAATATCTACAATAGGTTTAATAGGTTTGAGAGCAGGAAAAGGTCGGATTAGTAGTCCGGCCTTTTTTGTTTTTTGATCGTCCTGGTTTAGCTTCATGCATTCATCTTTTTCTTATGGATAAATCAATAAAAATTCTTTTCTTCATTTGCCTTATCGGGATAGCTTTTGCATGTGAATCAACTTCGGAGAAAAATGAGACTGAAGTGAAAGTGGATTCTTCCGATTTGTTGGATGATTTTCCCACCAAACTTGACTTAGTTTTTGCACAGAAATCTGAATGGTACGAGCATTGGGCTCAGAAATTAGGAAGGTTCGAGGCGGATGATTTTGAATTGATGCTTTCCGATACGTTGGAGGGCTTTGAGATGCCTGAGAAAAACCCTATCCTTCCTAGCGACCCTTTATTTCCATATCAATTTCCACATCCAGGAGGAAACGGAGTAATGGATATCTATTCTTACAAAATTGAAGCTCAAGATGAATTGGATTCTCCTTTTTTGAATCCTGACTCTGAGGTGGTATGGTATAAAGCAGATGGAATGAAAGAGCGCCTTCTATTTATGGGGCCTTCCGGAGCATTTGAAGAGGGCTTATGGCTGAGCGAGGAAGAGTTTATAGTATTGGGCTTTTTTCAGGAAGTAGAGGGATTTAGACCCTTGGTTTGGTTGATCAGACCAAATGAAAATCTCGTATATCAATTTAGAATGAAAAAAGTTACCTCTGATTATAAGATAGAATCTTACCTAAATAAGAAAATCAAGAAGGTTGAATTGATTTAAAATGGATTTTGAAGAAGTCATCCAAAGACTGAAAAACTCGCTTTCAAGGCAACTTCCGGGTAAAGAGGCGCAGATGAGGATGTCACCTCAGCCGGTGGATATGAGAAGGTTTGATCCAAAATTACCTTCTAATTACAGAAAAGGTGCAGTTCTGATTTTAATCTATCCACAGGAAAAGCAGGCTTTTTTTCCATTGATCAAAAGACCTGAATACATTGGAGTACATAGTGGGCAGATAGCTTTTCCAGGAGGAAAAATGGACGAAGGAGACGAAAACGAAGTTTTTACAGCCCTTCGGGAAGCTGAGGAGGAAGTGGCAGTAAATGCCAGTAAAGTCGAAGTTTTGGGAAGAATGTCTGATTTATTTATTCCTGCCAGCAATTTTTTAGTAAGTCCTGTAATCGGTTATGTAGATCATATTCCTGAATTCGTTCCTGAGGAAAGGGAAGTTCAAAGAATCATTTCAGCAAGAGTTGCCGATATCGTATCCCCTGAAATCCAGAAAAAAACCATTTTGGAAATAGGAAATCAAATCAAACTGGACACTCCTTATTTTGAAGTAGAGAAAGAAATGGTTTGGGGTGCTACTGCCATGATTTTGGGAGAGTTTATAGAACTTTTGGAAAAGGGAAAATAAGCTCATTTTTGGGCATATGAGCATTTGTTGGTATTGTTGTAACCTTTAAGCAAAACTATGGAAGAACAAGCTCCTTTGATCATCAATGATGCTGTGGTTTTTGGCTTACTAGTAGCCACTCTAGCAGTAATTTTCAGCACCTCAGCAAGCCAAAATCGTATTTTTCAAAAATTTTATAAGGTTGTTCCGGCAGTGCTACTCTGCTATTTTATTCCTGCGGTTTTTAACTCCTTGGGAATTATTTCAGGTGAAGATTCCAACCTGTACTTTGTTGCTTCCAGGTATTTATTGCCTGCTTCTTTGGTTTTATTTACAATCAGCATTGATATCAAGGGTATTCTCAAATTAGGGCCTAAGGCATTGACGATGTTTCTGGCAGGTACATTAGGGATCATGCTGGGAGGTCCATTGGCACTGATGACAGTGGGCTTTATTCAGCCTGAACTCCTAGGTGGCACTGGTCCGGATGCGATCTGGAGAGGTTTGGCTACGATTGCCGGATCATGGATAGGAGGGGGAGCCAATCAAACTGCCATGTTGG
This sequence comes from Algoriphagus sp. NBT04N3, assembly GCF_019443765.1. Classification (NCBI taxonomy): domain Bacteria; kingdom Pseudomonadati; phylum Bacteroidota; class Cytophagia; order Cytophagales; family Cyclobacteriaceae; genus Algoriphagus; species Algoriphagus sp. NBT04N3. Next base: position 1,912,775 of record NZ_CP048415.1, on the reverse strand, counting down.
AGGTATTTGGAGCAAGTTCCAGCCTTTTCGCACAAATGATAGCAGTAGATGTTTTAGTGGCTAATCTTTGGATGGCTTTCTTGCTGTACTGGGCTGCCAAACCAGAAAAAATCGATAAATTATTTAAAGCTGATTCTACGGCAATCTATGAGTTGCGAGACAAAATAGCGGATTTTAGATCCAAGATAATGACGATTCCAAGTTTGGCTCAGACCATGACCATACTGGGAGTGGGTTTTGGGATTACCGGGGTTTCGCATTTGATAGCTGACTGGATAGCTCCGATTATTTCCAGTGATTATCCTGCATTGAAGCAATACTCCTTGGACTCAACGTTCTTTTGGATCGTGGTGATAGCCACTACTGCAGGTCTTGCACTTTCTTTTACTAAAGCAAGAAACTTGGAAGGTGCGGGTGCATCAAGATTGGGTAGCGCCTTCTTATATGTCTTGGTGGCAACCATTGGAATGCAGATGGATTTGGGAGCAGTATTGGATAATCCAATTTTGTTTCTGATCGGTATCTTATGGATGTTCTTCCATATTTTAATCATGCTTTTGGTTGCTTGGTTGATTAAAGCACCATTTTTCTACGTGGCAGTTGGTTCTCAGGCAAATGTGGGAGGAGCTGCATCTGCGCCGATTGTGGCATCGGCCTTTGATGCTTCTTTGGCACCGGTTGGAGTTCTTTTGGCGGTATTAGGCTATGCTGTGGGAACTTATGGGGCCTACTTATGCGGTTTAATGATGCAGGCCATTTCTATTGGATAATGAAACACAGTAGACAGTTAGTCTTTATATGTACAGGTTCAGATTGCAAAAAAGCAGGTTCCAAGCTGATCAAGAAGGATCTGAAAATTGCAAGCAAACAAAATCCTTGGAAAGGTTGCTGCAAACTGATCCAAACCAAATGTTTGGACATGTGTAAGTCTGCTCCGGTTGCGATAGTCGAAGATCATTTTTTAAAAAAAACCAGTACAGAAAAAATATTGGATCAAATGAAAAAAGCCCTGAAAGATCAGGGCTGAGATTAAAGTTTGGTTGTCTTGACAGCAGTACCGCTGGCAGTAACCATCAGCATTCCATCTCGAATCGTTTCGTAATCCAAGTCAATTCCTACAATAGCATTCGCTCCGAAGGTTCTAGCTTGCATTTCCATTTCTGCCATAGCAGTAGCTTTGGCTTCTCTTAGAACGCGCTCGTATGAGCCGGATCTGCCTCCTACAATATCAGTAATACTGGCAAAGAAGTCTTTGAAAACATTGGCACCTATGATGGTTTCTCCAGAAACAATGCCTAAATATTCATCGATTTTGTAGCCTTCTAGTTGGTTGGTAGTTGAGATAATCATTGTATTTAAATTAAGTGAAACATATCTAATGCACGCATAATTTAAGGCGCAAGTTTGAATAAATCATTTAAATTGATTTTAGGTGATTTATTTAACTGCGATAAGTTATAAAATGAATTTGTTTCTCTAAACTTGTTTTTAAGATCATCTTTTTTCAATATTTTCCGAGTTGTAAATAAACCCAAGTAAGTAGTTAATTAAATGAGTCAATTCCATCAGTTTGATATTTCGGATTTCTTCAATGAAATCAACGAACCTCTGTTTCTGATGGATTCTGAAGAAATCATATTTTGGAACAATACCGCAACTGAAAATTTCAAAAACCTTCCTGAGGATTGGAAGGCTTGGATTTCAAACGAGGAGCTAGAACAAAAACTACTTTTATTTTTCAAAGAAGGGATTCTGCCCCAAATCACTTATTTCAAGTCTTTAGAGAAGAAATGTGGTGAATTCCAGCGGTTTGAATGGGTTTTTGTAAATCTACCTTCTAGTTATAGCAGTAGATTTTTGATAGTTAAGGCCAATCCCATCAAGTTTTTGGGTAATAAAGCGGTTGAGAATTCAATTTTGGATAAGCATGAGCAGACAGTAGGGGAACTGAGTTATATCCAAAGTATTCTTCATCATAGTCATGATTTAATTGCCATTTTGGATGAGCAAGGAAATTATAAATTCATTTCCGATTCGGTGGTCCAAAAGATTGGTTTTCCGGTAGATTATATAGTTGGGAAAAATTTCCGTGACTTCATTGATGAAGGGATCATTGAGTTGGTAAAAGGGAGTTTCGAGGAGGTTCTAGACTCTACAGAGGAGGTTGCAGTTGATTTCTGGATTAATAGATCCAAGGGCAAACGAATCTATCTTGAAAGTTTTGCCAAAAACTTAATTTATCATCCTGAGATCAATGGCGTTTTATTTTCGAGTAGAGATATCACTGATTTTATTGAAACAGACAGGTCTCTTCAGAAAAGATATGAAATAGAAAACCTGATCAATCAGGTTTCCTCCCGTTTGATCAATAGAAGGTTGAGTAATCTGGAAGAAGACTTTCAGGAGTTTTTAAGAAAATTCAGTCATTTTTTGAGGGCTCATCGTGGTGTAATCAGCATATTCAATCAGGAAACCCAAGAGCTTGATATTATTAATACCTGGAGTTTATCCAGCTGGAAAAGTGAGTCAGAAATTGATTTCAAAGCGATCATTGATTCCCGTAAAAAAAGGTTGGAGGCAGGCATAGTAAAACTGATTGACTTAGAGTCGGAGGGCTTTGAATCTACTTCAAGGCTTATTTTGATTCCAATGATATCTGCCTCAAAGATTTTGGGTGTCATCTATTTTGAAATAGATCAGGAAGACTTGGAGTTTACTGAGAAGGAGTTGCAGATTTTCCGACAATTGGGAGATATACTTGCCGGAGCATATATCGGTAGTTTGATGACTCGACGAATCGAAAGAAACGAGAATCTTCTAGCTACTACGGAAAGGCTATCTAAATCCGGTTCTTGGAGATACAGTACTACAAGAAATCTATTTTATATCTCAGGTGGTTTAGCAAGAATTTTTGACTTGGGGATTCAGCCTGTAACAGCTGAATTTTCTTCTTTGATTCTTCGGATTGATAAGAGCTACAGAGAGGGTTTTGTCAAAAATCTGAAAAGAAGTATTCAGGAAAAAAGTCATGCCTCGGGAGAGTTTACTATTCGCAATGAGGATGGTAAACCGGTTTACATTTCCTATGAAATAGAAACCAAACAGGACTTTTTTACCCAGGGAATTGAAGTAAACGGATTTTGTACCGATATCACGCACAAACGGGCAAGTGAGGAGTATCTAAGGCTTCAATCTCAGATTCTAGCCCAGGTTAATGATCCCATTTTGGTCACTAATCTCGAATATCAGATCATATATCTGAATAAAGCTGCTGTGGAATTATGTGGTATGGTGAAGGAGAATGCCTATAATAAACACATAGATTCTGTCATCAAATTTAATTTTCCAGATGGTAGCAGATTTGAAAAAATCGGCAGGAAACTGGAAATAGGGGATGTAAAGAAACAAGAGTTATTTATAGAAACAGGGGTTCAGCCTAAGGCTCCTTTTGAAATTTCTATGCAGGCAATCCATGCAGATGGAAAGGAGAAAATAGGCTACTCTTTGATCCTCCGGGACCTTTCTGAGAAATACGAAAATGAACGCTTGGCTATGAGAGCCAGCATGATTGTAGAGAATAGTCCAGCTGTATTATTTCAGGTGGATCCTAATGATGACTACAGAATCTATTACATCTCGGAAAATATCAACCAATTTGGCTATCAGTCTAAGGAATTGATGGAAAATAGGGTTCCATTCTTGAATATTGTACATCCTGATGACGCCAAAATCATCAAAAAGATCAATAGCAAATCAAGGGGTAAGTCAGGAGTAGTTTCCTTTTCTGGGGAATATAGGATCAAAAAAACTGATGGGACATTTATCTGGGTTGAGGATAAAACGTCAGACGTGAGAAACGAAGTGGGCGATATTATTCTACATCAGGGTCTATTTCAGGATATTACCGAAAGAAAGAATTTTGAAGAGTTCAAAGAAGAAAAAGAAAAACAATATCGAGTCTTGGCTTCCAATATTCCCGGAACGAATATTTTCCTATTGGATAAAAGCCGAAAATACATTTTGGCAGAAGGAACCAACTTTGAAAACTGGGGGCTGAGTCCATCAGATTTTGAAGGGAATTACCTAACTGATATCGCACTGACTGATTCTAAGGAGGTATCCAAATTACTGGATAGAGTTTATGAAAAACGTGAGATCGTCGAGACTGAATTCTTTTTAAGAGGAAGAAGATATCACAGAGTGATCAGGCCTATATTAGAATATGGCAAAGTGGAATATGCACTAAGTATCGTTAGGGATATCACAGAAGAGCATAAAGCCAAAGAAGATTTAAGACAGTCAGAGGAAAAATATAGAACCTTGGTAGAAGAGTCAACTGAGATCATATTTTCCTTATCGGAGTCATTTATTGTGGATTATATCTCACCCAACGTCAAGCAATTTATGGGCTATGAGATGGATGAGGTTATCGGAAAAAGCGTATTTGAATTTTTGGACCCGGAAGATCTGGATGTTTTCCAGGTACTTTTGGAAGAGACCAAGGATTTCTTCTCCCAAAACCAATTTTTGGAGTTCAAATTGCGCCATAAAAATGGAGAATACCGAGTGTTCAATTCCAATGGAAAAGTTATTCTGGATAAAGATGGAAAGAGACTTTACACAGGTATTGCGAGGGACATATCCAAACTTAAAGAGGCTCAGGGAGAATTGCTCAAAGCTAAAGAAAAAGCGGAGCAGGCGTCTTTGATAAAATCCCAGTTTCTTTCTGTGATGAGCCATGAAATCCGGACACCAATGAACGCAGTCATTGGTTTGGCTCATTTTCTTTTGGAGGATGATCCTAAACCTGATCAGTTAGAAAACCTTAAAACACTACAGTTTTCTGCTGAAAGCCTGATGGCCCTGATCAATGATATTTTGGATTACAATAAGATTGATTCAGGGAAAATAGAGTTGGAGGAGATGCCTTTTGATTTAAAGAATTTCATTCAGCGAATTGTGCATTCTCATAGTTTTCAGGCTACAGAAAAATCTCTGTATGTGATTTCCGAAATTGATGAAGCACTTCCTAAAAGTATCTTAGCAGACTCTGTTCGATTGGGTCAAATCGTCAATAATTTGGTTTCCAATTCGATTAAATTCACCGAAAAAGGCGGTGTAAAAATAATTCTCAAATCCGAGGGAATCGATAGAGAAGGAAAAGCCATAGTCAAATTTAGATTTGAGGATACTGGAATTGGAATTCCAGAAGAAAAGGTCTCCACTATTTTCGAAGCATTTACACAGGCCTCTTCAGAGACTACTAGAAAGTATGGAGGCACAGGCTTGGGATTGGCTATTGTAAAACGCCTGGTGGAATTATATCAAGGGGATATTACCTATTCTCCAAATCTAGGTGGTGGAAGTGTCTTTGAATTTGTGATTCACTTGAAGCCTTTTGAAGAGAGGGCGAACAATGGTTCAGCTGAGGATAAGCCTCAAATCAAATCTCTGATGGGGGCTTCTATACTAGTTGCGGAAGACAACATGGTCAACCAGATTTTGATCCAGAAATTTTTGAAAAAATGGAATACCGGAAATGTGGTTGTGGCTTCTGATGGGCAAGAGGCTCTGGAATTTTTTGAGAAGGAACATTTTGATTTAATTCTATTGGATTTGCAAATGCCAATTTATGACGGCTTTACAGTTGCCAAGAAAATCAGGTCTATGGCAGATCTGGTAAAAAGTAAAGTTCCTATGCTTGCATTGACCGCTACCTCTTTACATGAAGTAAAAGAACAGTTAATGGAAGTAGGTGTAAACGACTATGTGGCCAAACCATTTACTCCGGAAAATCTCTACGAGAAATTGTTGAAATTTCTTCGTCCCAAAGAAAGGGTCTAAGACATCTTTAGCATTAATTTTGCCTAAAGGCTGTGGGTTATTTATTTACAGCCGAAATTTTCCTTACTCATGTCCCTTTTTTTTAGAATAAGCATTGCAATAGTTTTCTTCTTTGGTTCTGGCTATGCTTTTTCTCAGCAACTTCTATCCAAGCGAACCACACTGTATACCGTGGTAGGTACCAGTGGAGCCAAATTGAATCAATTTGACCAAATGCTGGAAGATAGAGGTTTAACAGGCTTGAGAAATAGATATAGAACCTTAGGATTAGGCTATCAAAGCAGAATAAATGATTTCGTGATTGGGCTTGAGCTTTATCACAATCGTGGTGCAAACAGTGATTTGGATGGCTTTAAATTGGGGTACCGGACTTCCAGAGTTTTACTCAATGTGGGATATGCTTTTACCGAGGAATCCAAATTTCAGCTAATACACTACATGTCTTTGGGTATGGGTTATTTGAATTTTCAAATGCTTCCATCCGAAAGGCCTTCCAGTTTGGAAGAGTTTCTGGCTGACCCAAAGCAGGGATTTATTATTCGTGAAAATGATATCCAAAAAGGATCAAAATACTATGGGAACTTTTTAACAGAAATAGGCTTCCATATGACCTACGACTTTGATCTTCCCGGCAGGAGAGAAGCACTTTCCATCATTGCGAAAGCAGGATACGCATTTAGCCCATTTGAAGGAAAATGGGAGCTAAATGGGATGTCTTTCGATAATGCTCAAAGTGGTGCATTTCTTAGACTAGGAGCAGGTATTTCCATTCCAGATAGAAACTTCTTTTATAAAGATGCCTCAATTGGGCTTCACCTGATTTCTGGGGTTCATTTCACAAGTCCAGATACTTTTAATGAGGTTTTGGAAGAAGCTGGCTATGATCCCTTAGATGGCAGGCCTTCCAATTTGGGGATTAAGATTAAAGGTGAATCCGAACGCATGCTTTATGGAGTAGACGTTTATAACTTAGCCATGAATGGTAGTGCAAGCGAGACACAATCTCATTCTCTCAACAGTTTGAGAGTGTATGGAAATTTGGGATATAAAGTTATTCAATACAAAAATTTTGGATTTGGAGCTTTGGCCGGATTGGGCTTTGGAAATATACGATACACCTTAGCGCAGAGAAATAAGCCGGACTTTCCAGAATTATTTGAGCGGAGAAAGTTTGACGGGTATTTGAGAAATTCTGGTTTGATGGGTAAACCCGAAGTGTTTTTAGAGTATGGAATTCCAATGACCAAAAGGAAGTTGGTTGACCTTGTGTTTACCGCATCTGCCGGATATGAACTTGCATTGGCAAATTATAGACTAGGTGAGTTGGATATGGCTTCTTACATGTCAGCCCCTTATTTGACTTTTGGAATAGGGGTAAGACCTTAAATTTTAGAGTAATCGCATTTTCACTTGCCGAATCTTAAAAAAAGAGGGCGAAAAGTTTTAAAAATCCAACGATAGCGGTGTTTTATTGCCAAATAGCTAGTACATTTGAGTTGCTTATCGAGAAAGACCGAGGGAAGGGCCCTACGACGTCTTAGCAACCTGTAATCAAGGTGCTAACTCCCGTTCCGGAAATGCCGGAAAAAGATGAGCGGAAAAGTATTTTTACTTTGCTCCGTGGTTTTGCTCGATTAGCTTTTTAAACTTAATAGAATGATGCAAAATAGAACGGAAACCCTGCTTCAGGCAATTCAAGATAGGATCTTAATCCTTGATGGAGCTATGGGTACCATGATTCAAAGATACCAGTTAACAGAAGAGGATTTCCGCACCGAAAGTCTCAAAAACCACCCAAAATCTCTAAAGGGAAATAATGATTTACTTTCTCTTAGTAGACCAGATATTATCAAGGCAATTCATGCTGAATATCTTGGGGTTGGAGCGGATATCATTGAGACCAATACTTTCTCAGGCACCAGTATAGCTCAGGCTGATTATGATTTATCCCATTTAGCATATGAGATCAATTTTCAATCTGCAAAATTAGCCAGAGAAGTTGCTGAAGAATTTACTTCTCAAAATCCTCAAAAACCAAGATTTGTAGCAGGAGCCATGGGCCCCACCAATAGAACCGCATCCATTTCTCCGGACGTGAATGATCCGGGATATAGGGCAATAAATTTTGATCAACTGGCGGAAGCTTATGCCGAGCAAGTGAGAGGATTACTGGACGGAGGTTCAGATATTTTATTAGTGGAAACAATATTCGATACTTTGAATGCAAAAGCAGCGCTGTATGCAATTCAAGAGGTGTTTGAAGAAAGAAATATACCATTAGACCCGCTTGAGGGAGGTATTCCTATCATGATCTCTGGAACTATCACCGATGCCTCAGGAAGAACTCTTTCAGGGCAAACTACAGAGGCTTTTCTGATTTCCGTATCGCATGTTCCTCTACTTTCAGTAGGATTAAACTGCGCTTTAGGTGCCAAAGAGTTAAGACCTTATTTGAAAGTTTTGGCAAACAAAGCCCCATTTTTTGTATCAGCCTATCCCAATGCGGGCTTGCCTAATGAATTTGGTGCGTATGATCAAAATGCACAGGAGATGGCCGCACAAGTCAAAGAGTTTTTGCAGGAAGGCATGTTGAATATTTTGGGAGGTTGCTGCGGAACCACCCCAGACCATATCCGGGAATTGGCAAAACTAGCGGATGGTTTTGAGCCAAGAAAAATCGGAAAAAAGGAATTAGCGGAAAATGAAGATTGAGGAGCAGGCAATGAATGACTATTTGAAATTATCAGGCCTTGAGCCTTTAGTATTTACACCCAACCTGAATTTTGTCAACATTGGAGAAAGAACCAATGTGACAGGCTCCAAGAAATTTGCCCGTTTGATTTTGAATGGGAATTATGATGAGGCCTTGGAGGTAGCATTAGATCAGGTACGTGGAGGAGCTCAGGTTCTGGACGTTTGTATGGATGAAGGAATGCTGGATGGAGAAGCGGCAATGGTTAAGTTTTTGAACCTAATCGCTTCAGAACCCGAAATCAGCCGAATTCCTATAATGATTGACAGTTCCAAGTGGAGTATCATTTTGGCTGGTTTGAAGTGCGTTCAGGGCAAAGGAATTGTAAATTCGATATCTCTCAAAAACGGGGAGGAAGAATTCATCCATCAAGCCAAAACCATCAAGAAATTTGGAGCCGCGGTAGTAGTAATGGCATTCGACGAAAAAGGTCAGGCGGATACCTATGAGAGGAGAATTCAGATTTGTGAGCGGAGTTATAGGATTTTGGTGGATAGGGTACGATTTAATCCTCAGGACATCATTTTTGATCCCAATATATTCCCGGTTGCAACAGGGATGGAAGAGCATAGAAAGAATGCATTAGACTTCTTCCTTGCTACCAAATGGATCAAAGAAAATCTGCCCGGAGCAAAAGTAAGTGGCGGGGTTAGTAATGTATCTTTTTCATTTAGAGGAAATGACCGAGTGAGAGAAGCTATGCATGCAGCTTTTCTTTATCATGCGATTCATCATGGAATGGATATGGGTATCGTCAACCCTACCATGCTGGAAGTCTATGATGATATTCCTAAAGACTTATTGGAGCGGGTTGAGGATGTCTTTTTTGATAGAAAAGAAGATGCTACCGAAAGGCTCTTGGAGTTTGCAGACACTGTCAAATCTTCTGGCAAAAAAGAGGTAGTGAATGAAGCTTGGCGTTCTGATCCTGTGGCAAAGCGAATTGAGCATGCCTTGGTAAAAGGTATTCTCGATTTTATTATTGAAGATACGGAGGAAGCCAGACAGCTACTTCAAAACCCATTGAAAGTCATTGAAGGCCCATTAATGGACGGGATGAATGTGGTTGGAGATCTTTTTGGGGAAGGCAAGATGTTTTTGCCCCAGGTGGTGAAGTCTGCCAGAGTGATGAAAAAGGCTGTAGCCTATCTTGAGCCATTCATGCCACTGCCGGAAGAAGGTCAAGAGGACAGTTCCCTGAAGAAAATTTTGCTGGCAACAGTTAAAGGGGATGTGCATGATATCGGTAAAAATATCGTAGGAGTCGTGTTGGCTTGTAATAGCTATCAAATCATTGATTTGGGAGTGATGGTAGATGCCCAAAAGATAATTGATGAAGCGATTAAAAATAAAGTTGATATTATAGGATTGAGTGGATTGATTACTCCTTCTTTGGATGAAATGGTCAATGTGGCATCAGAAATGGAGCGCCAGGGATTGAAAATTCCTTTGCTGATAGGTGGGGCCACTACTTCCAGAATTCATACTGCTGTAAAAATTGATCCTGTGTATTCCGGAACGGTGATCCATGTAACTGATGCAAGTAAGTCTGTGCCTATTGCGGGTGAATCCATTTCTGAGGAGACTAGGGATCAATATCATCTAGATATCAAGGAAACTTACAAGCGATTGAGAGAAGAGCATGAGGCCAAACAATCCGCCAAACAATTGATTTCCTATTCAGAGGCTATGGAAAATCCTGTGGAAATTGATTGGACTGCTTTTGAACCTATTGAACCGAAGGTTTTGGGAACCCAAATTTTGGATGATTTGGATTTAAATGAAATCCGAAAATATATTGACTGGACCCCATTCTTCAGTACATGGATGTTAAGCGGGAAGTATCCTAAAATTCTTGAAGATCCAGTCGTGGGTAGCGAAGCAAAAAAGCTTTTCAATGATGCCCAAAGAATGTTGGATCAGTTGATTGATGAAAAATGGTTGACTGCAAAAGGTGTTTTTGGACTGTTTCCTGTTCAGAGAAAAGGAGATGATGCGGTTGTATTCAGTCCTGAAAAGAAAGGTTTGACTCTGGGTCAATTTCACTTTTTGAGACAGCAAGGTAAAAAAGGAAAAGGGGTTCCAAACCGTTCTTTAGCTGATTACCTGCATCCCGAAAAGGTGGATTACATGGGTTGTTTTGCAGTAACTTCTGGATTGGGAATGGAGTCTAAATTGGCAGAATTTCAAAAAGCCGGGGATGATTACAATGATATTTTGTTTAAGGCCTTAGCGGATAGATTGGCAGAAGCAGCAGCCGAGTATTTACATGAGCAAGTCCGAAAAAACTATTGGGGCTATGCGCCTGAGGAGAATTTGGAAAACGATTCCTTGATCCGAGAAGAATATACAGGAATCCGACCTGCACCCGGCTATCCAGCCTGTCCAGAGCATTCTGAAAAGGAAACTATCGCCAGCCTATTGGAAATGGAAAAAGCCATTGGAATCACTTTGACTTCAAGTTATGCCATGTATCCGACTAGTTCTGTTTCAGGGTTTTATTTTGCCCATCCAGATGCGAAGTATTTCGGCTTAGGAAAAATCGCCCAAGATCAAGTGGAGAGTTATGCGAAGAGAAAAGGCATCAGCCTAGAAGATGCCGAAAGATTATTATCACCCAATTTGGCCTATACGCCTGCTAAATTACTTGTGAATCAGACTGTATGAAGATTACCGAACACCTGAAAAACGCGAAATCTACGCTGTTTTCTTTTGAGATTTTACCGCCATTGAAGGGACAAAGTTTGAAAGAATTGTTGGAAGGAATCGCTCCTTTGATGGACTTTAAGCCCCCCTTTGTTGATGTGACTTATCATCGTGAGGAGTTTATTTATAAAAAGCATCCCAACGGCCTGTTGGAAAAGATCAGTACCAAAAAGCGGCCGGGAACGGTTGGAATCTGTGCAGCAATTATGAATAGATTTCAGGTAGATGCTGTTCCTCACTTGCTCTGTGGAGGTTTTACCCGAGAAGAAACTGAAAATGCACTGATAGACCTCAATTTCATCGGGGTGGAAAATGTATTGGCTTTAAGAGGCGATGCACCCAAAACTGAAGGAAGATTTGTTCCAGAAAATGACGGCCATCATTTTGCCAGTGAGTTGGTAGAGCAGATTATCCGAATGAATCAGGGGAAATATTTGCATGAAGAAACAGAAACCAGTTTCCATACTGATTTCTGTGTAGGAGTTGCAGGCTATCCTGAAAAGCATTTTGAGGCGCCTTCCATGAAATTTGATTTGAAGTATCTGAAAGAAAAAGTCGAGAAAGGTGCTGAATACATCGTGACTCAGATGTTCTTTGATAATGAGAAGTATTTCAAATTTGTGGAAGACGTAAGAGCGGCGGGGATAACAGTTCCCATCATTCCGGGAATCAAGCCCATCACGACCATAGGCCAGATTACCATGCTTCCTCGAACTTTCTTCTTGGACTTACCAGATGCTTTGATGGACGAATTGGAAAAGTGCAAGACCAATGGAGAAGTGAAAGAAGTGGGTATAGAGTGGGCCATTCAGCAATGCAAGGAACTGGTAGCAGCGGATGTGCCGAGTCTCCACTTTTATACTATGAGTAAGGCAGATGCGACTTATAAGATTGCGAAGGAGGTGTTTTAAGACCATTTCTGACAAAAAAGGCTATTAGATTTTGTATTTCTAATAGCTTTTATTTTTTTAGTGGAAAACCAATTATGATGTCTCGATTTTTATTTCTCTTTTTATCCCAATGTATAATTTGCTTAGGGCAGGAAGTTGTATACCTAAATAGTTTTGGGTATCCTATAGTGGATCTCAACGCCTATCCAGCTGAATTTATTAAAGTCACTACCCAAAAAAACGGGGTGATTCAAAGCTTTACATATAATTTGGATACAGTAAAGGTTGAGCATTCTACAGTTTTGACTGACGAGAATGGAGAAAAAATCAGTGAACGAATTTTGGGATATTATCCCAATGGAGAAATGAAATTCAATAAGCGTATTGATTACGCGAAGGACGAGTTTAAAGAGACCAACTATTATGAAGATGGTAGCCTTAAAAGTGAAATAATTAGTTCCTCGATGGAAATCTTATCAGAAACCTATTATGGTGTGGATGGAGTGGTCATTGACAAACCCTTAATTGAAGACCCTGAACCAAAAGGAGGAAAGAAAAGCTGGAATAATTTTTTGGTAGCGAACTTGCAATACCCGGTAGAAGCAAGGTCTGAACGGGCTGAAGGTACGGTTATTTTAGCCTTTGATTTGGATGAGGAAGGAGCTATTGTTAATCCACAGGTTGCAAATCCAGAACAGGTTCATCCAGCCTTGGCTGCAGAAGCCTTGAGGATACTTCTTATTTATCCAGAAAACTGGAATCCAAAAAAAATCAATGGGATTCCAGTTCCTTCAGAAATGAAAATTCCAATTCGATTTAAGTTGAGTTAATACAGGTTATGCTTTCAATTTTTTGAAGACTTAACTTATTCTGCTTCATCCAAGTTTTTTATTGTAGTAGCTGTTGGCCCTTCGAGGAATCAATGCTTATTTAACCCTGAGTTTAACTAGTTAGAGTTGAGTTAAAAATTTGTAAATTGCAACTGAATACAGTTACTTTGAGTTTATGTCTAAGAAGGAAAAACTGATTGCTAGGTTTTTGGGCATGCCATCTGACTTCCATTATAATGAAATGGTGAAACTCCTTGGATACTTTGGTTTTAGTGAAGTAAAGAAAGGTAAAACCTCCGGTTCTAGGGTTAAATTCGAGAACGAGGGTGGGGCTCCTATCATGCTCCATAAACCACATCCAAGCGGGATCATGAAGCAATATCAAATGAAACAGATCAAAGAACTATTGGAGTTATGAAATATCTGGAATATAAAGGTTATACAGGCAGCATTGAATACAGTCCTCAGGATAGTCTTCTCTATGGAAAAGTGTTGGGGATTAAGGGTCTGATCTCTTACGAAGGAGAAACCGGTAAACACCTGGAAGAGGATTTTAAAGAGGCGGTTGATACTTATCTGGCTCATTGTAAGGAAAAGGGGATATCGCCTGAGAAGCCGTTCAAAGGGAGTTTCAATGTAAGAATACCGGCTAAATTACATCAAAAGGCTGCATTATTGGCCATGGAGGCCAAGACTTCATTGAACAACTTCGTTGCTGAAGCGATTCGGTATAGGGTAGAAAAAGATCCCGCCTGATTATTTTTTTGTATGAATGGGCGATTGTCTAGTTGGAATACTGCTTCTTGTTTGAACGAAGCATTTGCGCTCGGTGTAATCTTTGACAATAGTTGGTAGTAGTTATGCCATAATATCTTTTAATTCCCGATTAGTAAACACAATTTATTAAGATTTCAAAGGAGGTGTTTTAATTTCCTTAGTGTCCAATAGGACTGTTAGAATTGACCATTCTTCCCAAATTTTCCCTCTTTTTCTCATTTCTCCCTATCTTCGGGCATGATTAAATTGATCGAATGTCCTCGGGATGCCATGCAGGGACTGCCCGATTTTGTGGATACAGCAATCAAGGCGGCTTACATCAACCAGCTATTGGAAGTAGGCTTTGATACAGTGGATTTTGGAAGTTTTGTAAGTCCCAAAGCAATACCCCAAATGAGGGATACTGCGGAAGTATTGAGTTTGTTGGATCTGCATAAATCCCAATCCAAACTTTTAGCTATCATAGCAAATGTTAGAGGAGCAGAAGATGCCTTTCATTTTCCTGAAATTGATTACTTGGGATTTCCTCTTTCTCTTTCTGAAACCTTTCAACAGCGAAATACCAATGCATCCATTTCTAAGGCTTTAGAAACAGTAGAAACCGTTCAAAACCTTTGTCAAACCAAGGGGAAAGAATTGGTAGTCTACTTGAGTATGGGTTTTGGGAATCCCTACGGTGATCCTTATTCTCCGGAATTAGTGGCGGAGTTTGTTCAAAAACTAGATGACCTTGAAGTCAAAATAATATCTTTAAGTGATACAGTAGGAGTAGCTGATAATGAATTGATTAAAAATCTATTTGAAGTGCAAATTCAAGCCTTTCCCCATATAGAATTCGGTGCTCATTTGCACAGTAGAAGAGAAAGTATAGCTGAAAAGGTAATTGCTGGATTGGCAGGAGGATGCAAGCGATTCGATGGGGCGTTAAAGGGATTTGGCGGCTGTCCTATGGCAAATGATGACTTGGTTGGAAATATGGCTACCGAAGTCATGATAGAAACTCTGGAAGGAGAGGGGCACTCCTTGAACCTCAATAAAGCCGAGTTGGGAGAATCCATGAAGTTGGCTAATTATGTTTTCCAGTCCTAAGTAATGAGTACTCCATTAATTCAAAGTAAAGTCAAAGCCCTGAGATGGCTGAGGGTGCTTCATAAATGGATGGGTGTTCCATTGATTATTTTCTTTTTCATAATTGGAATTACCTCCATTCTCTTGGCCTGGAAAAAGAAGGTAGACCTTTTACCTCCAACACAGAAAAGTGAATTTTTAGATCAGGGAGAGTGGATTTCTCCAGCAATGATGATTACCATTGCCGAGCTAGAAATGGAAAGGCTAGGAGAGTCCAAGGAAGTAGACAGAATAGATATTCGGCCAGATAAAGGCATAGCTAAAGTGACTTTCAAAAATCACTTTAAAGAAGTGCAGGTCGATGGATTTTCGGGAGAAATATTATCAGTAGACATCCGACATTCGGATTGGATAGAGAAAGTTCACGACGGAAGTATTATAGACTTTTATACTTCAGGAGATGAAGGTGCGAAGTTGACCTATTCAACATTGGTTTCTTTAGGATTGATTTTGCTGGCAATCAGCGGGTTTTATCTTTGGTATTACCCAAAGTTGATTAGAAGGTTGAAAAGTTAGGATTAGTATTGAATTTTATACTTTTTCCCAGGTAAGGATTTAATGATTCCCTCAAATTCCAATTCCAACAATTTGGATGATAATAATCCCAAAGGTATACCGGTTTGATAGGATATCATGTCTATTTCCAGTTCCTTTTTGTCCAGCAATAATTCTAAAATCAGTTTCTCCTCACCATTTCTGGAACTCAAATCTAAACTTGGTTTGCTGACTTTTTGCTCCCCTGGTTTGGTCCAAAATAAGGCTTCAGCAATATCATTCGGACCTGTATAAATGGATGCTTTCATCTTTTTAATTAATTGATTGCATCCTTCGCTGAAGGATGATTGCAAATTGCCCGGTACCGCAAAAACTTCTTTATCATAGCTGTAAGCTATTTCAGCGGTGATCAAGGCTCCGCCTTTTTCTGCTGCTTCCACCACAATAAGGGCATCGGAGAGTCCTGCAATAATCCGGTTTCTCGCTGGGAAATTTCCCGGCGCCATTTTGGATCCTGAGGGGTACTCGCTGATCAAAGCTCCCTTTTCCAGCATTTGCTCGGCAGTACTTTTATGCACAGCGGGATAAATCTGGTCGATTGGAGAACCTAATACTCCAATGGTGGGAAGGTCTGTTTTGAGGCTCAGTCTATGAGCTTCTATATCAATGCCATAAGCTAAACCAGATATTATAACAGGTTGATATACAGCTAAATCCTCAATAATTTTTCGAGTAACACTTTTCCCATAATCGGTGGCATTTCTGGTGCCGACTATTCCTACTGTTCTCTCAAAATTCAGGGTACTGTTTCCCTTGATGAATAGTACAACGGGTCCATCTTCTTGCGCTTTTAATCTTTGTGGGAACTCAGGATCCAAATGGGTAAGAATCCGGATATTTTTCTTCTCAGAATTCTGAATGAGTTGATCAGCTGCTCTGAGTAAAGTGTCCTTTTGCTCGCGTAATTCAAGTAGCTTAGGGCCTACTTTTGGAATTTTAGCTGCTTTTCCTTTAGGGATTTGGAAAAAATTCTGAGCAGATCCTGCATAAGCCAAAATTGCTTTGAATACTCCCGGTCCTATTTTTGGCGCCAATGATAAGGCTAAAAAATACCTATACTCCTCAGGTGTCGTTTTTTCCTTGAAGTTCATTTTTCAGATTGATTAAAAAGTTTTTGATTTCCTGAAGTTTCTGAACGGCCTCTACCTTGTCGAAGCCTTTGTCTTTTCCTTGTGCTATAACCTCACGAGCACCATCTAGTGTGTAGCCTTTTTCTTTTACTAAATGAAAAATGTAGCGAATTTTCTGAATGTCATCCTTGGTGTAGCGACGGTTTCCCTTTTTATCCTTTTTAGGGCGGATAATATCAAATTCTCCTTCCCAGTAACGGATCAATGAGGGAGCTACTTTGAACATCTGAGCAACTTCACCAATGGAATGATATTTCTTTTCTATTTCTCGCTCTTTGTACGGCACAGCAAAAATGGTTTAAACTCTAAATTAGTGAAAATATAGATTTCTCTTCAAGTAAAACTTGAGCTAATTGATTTTCAAACGAAAAAATTATCGATTCAGTATTTGAAGCATTTGGACAGCTGCAAGTCCGGCTGTTTCTGTTCTCAATCTGCTTTTTCCTAGCGATACAGGTTGGAAGCCGAATTCAAATGCCTTTTTTATTTCTTTAGGGTCAAAATCTCCTTCCGGTCCAATTAGGATGCAATAACTCTTTCCTTTACTGGCTGCATCAAAAAGATGCCTGTCATGATCCTCGTCTATATATGCAATGAAATTCTCATGGTCTTTGTGGATATGATCAGCAAAGAAATCCTCCAAAGAGCAGGAAGGGTTGAGTTTCGGAATCCTAAATTTTAGACTTTGCTTACAAGCAGCAATGATTTTTTTCTCCAGCCTTTCAGTTTTCAGAAAGCTTCTTTCAGAATTCATCGTCTTGATTAGAGTCAATTCATGAAAACCCAGCTCAGTGATTTTTTCCACCATCCATTCCATTCGGTCAGGACTTTTCGTTGGCGCTATGACCAAATGGATATGAAACTCATCCTCTGCTATTGTTTCCTGATGGAGTACCTGCAGAATGGTTTTTTTAGGGTTGGCCTCCGTGATGGTACATTCAAATAAATTCCCTTCACCATCGGTGACAAAAACCTGATCACCGACTCTTTTTCTCAGAACCTTGGTGAGGTGCTTTGATTCTTCAGACTCCAGATAAATAGTAGGAGGGGCTATATTTTGTTGAAAAAAGAGTTGCATATCTGCCTACAAAAAAAACACAATTCCCGAAGAAATTGTGCTTTTAACCAATTAACCTTATAACCTAAAAACTCAACCTTTAGAGATTTCCATATTAACGGACTTCCCTTTGATAGTGTTGTGTTTCATAGTGCGGATTACATGATCAGCATCTTTCTGTGGAACGTCCACAAAAGAGAAGTTGTCAAATATGTCAATTCCTCCAATGCTTCTGCCTGGGATGCCGGCTTCACCTGCAATTGCTCCCACGATATCATTAGGACGGATTCTGTCTTTTTTACCTAGGTTTAAGAATAGACGGGCCATGTTGGCATCACGAACTCGCTCAGGTCTTCTTCCACCATCTCTGCTGTCTCTTCCACCTTCACGTCTTTCTCTTCTGCCTTCGCCTCTTTCTCCACGTCCGAATCGGTCACTTCCACCTCTTTCAAATCTTCCGCCTCTTTCTCCTCTTTCACGACCTCCGTCACGTCCACCTTCTCTTCTTCTTTCATTGAATGAAGGAAGCGCGAAGTCTTGGTCTCTCATTTCTTTCACAGCATCTCCCATGGTCATCTTTAGTAATCCTAAAGCAATTTGGTCCATGCTTAAACCTTCAGCCAATAATTGGCCAATAGTCGCTTCGAAAATTTGATTATCCTCTTCTTTGCTTAAATGTCTGTAAACATCCTTCACCAATTGAGCTTTTTTCAACTCAATCAAGTCAGAAACTGAAGGAGGATCCATTTTTGCGATTGTGGCCTTGGTGAATTTCTCCAAGTCACGAATTTTCATGAAATCTCTTCTGCCAGTTACAAAGTTGATAGCAGTTCCTGATTTTCCAGCTCTACCGGTTCTTCCGATTCTGTGTACGTAGTATTCCTCATCCAGTGGAAGATCGAAGTTGAACACTGCCTCAACATTGTCTACATCAATACCTCTTGCTGCTACGTCAGTCGCAACCAATACAGTACAAAGTCCTTTTCTGAACTTGCCCATTACTTTGTCACGCTGAGCTTGAGATAGATCTCCGTGAAGTGCTTCAGCTAGAATTCCTCTTGAACCCAAAGACTCAGTAACCTCATCGGTCATTCTTTTAGTATTACAGAATACCACAGAAAGTGCATAGTTGTTGACTGTCATTAGACGAGTCATCAATTCCATTTTCAAAGAAGGCTTCACCTCATAAAAAACCTGCTCGATTCTATCGACGGTCAGTTCTTTTTTGGCGACCTTGATGATTTGTGGATCTGTTTGATATTTTCTGGTTAAGTCCATAATAGGCTTAGCCATAGTAGCTGAGAAGAAGACAGTCTGTCTTTGTTCTGGCATCTCCTGCAAGATCGCCTCGATATCATCCCTAAAGCCCATGTCTAGCATTTCATCTGCCTCATCCAAAACGATGATTCCAGCATCTTCCAGCTTCAATGTGCCTCTGTTGATGTGATCTTGAACTCTACCTGGAGTACCTACTACAATCTGAACGCCTTTTTTCAGTACGCGAATCTGCTTGTCGATAGATTCACCACCGTAGATGGCTACAGAGTTTATTCTTTTGTGAAATTTGGCAAGTTTTTGAATTTCGCCTTCAACCTGAACAGCAAGTTCACGGGTAGGGCAAAGGATAATAGCCTGCGGTCTGTTGTATTCCGGATCAACCAAATCGATGATAGGAATAGCAAAAGCTGCGGTTTTTCCAGTACCAGTTTGAGCCTGACCAATTACGTCACGACCTTCTAATACGAAAGGAATGGCTTGAGTTTGGATTTCGGAAGGTTGGGTATAGCCCATTTCTTCCACTGCCCGTAAGATTTCTGCTGAAATCCCCAGGTCTGAGAATTTTGTGTTGTTTTCCATGATGTTTCCTTACTTTTCTTGCCATGTACTCCTTGTGATTATCCCACGACAAGCGACAGTAAGGATTTCACGGCTCAGAAAAATGTTCTATGTCTTATTGACGGTGCAAAAGTAATAGTAATTATTTTGTAAACCTAACGGACTCTCAGTCTTTTTAGAATATTCTTAAAAATTAACATGATTTTGGAGTAAAATATTTGGCAAGTTTGGCTTCATAGTGCTATCCAGACTATAAAAAGGACCTGTCTGAAGATGCCTCTTTCATCATTTCCTGTGAAAGTTCTTCTCCCAAATAATTGTCAATCAATCCGTGGGCTAGGTAAAGTAGAGGTGTCAAAATCACAGCTACAGTGAATTTATAGATGTAATTGATAATGCCAACAGCAGCCACTTGGGACAAGTCCCAATTTCCAAATACATAAAAAGCAATTCCCAAAACCACGAAAGAGTCAATGAATTGTGACACTAAGGTAGATCCAGTTGCTCTCAACCATATCATTTTTGCCCCTGTGATCGCCCTTAACTTCTGGAAGACAAAAACATCAATCAGCTGTCCCAATAAAAAGGCAGTCAGGGACCCAACAATAATCCCAAGACCTTGTCTGAAAATGGTGTTGAAGGCATAACTGATGTTGAAAGCATTTCCCTCCGGATCTGTTGCATTTACTTCCAGCCAGAAATCTGCCGGAGTCAGCATGGTCACCAAGCCAATTACTAAAAATGAATAAGCAATTAACCCTGCAGTCAGAAAGCTGATCTTTTTTACTCCCTTTTTGCCAAAATACTCATTGATAATATCCGTGGTAATAAATACCACTGGCCAGATTACCGCCCCCGCAGTCAAATTAAAATCCAATAAATACTCCCCAAAAATATTGAGATTAACCGGAGAAAAACCCAAGGTCTTTTCAGCGGAAAAGATTTTAACTCCAATAATCTCTGCAAGAATAGCATTGGTGAGAAATATCCCGCCAAGAATCATAAACAAGTTAGTCTTCCGGGAATTATTGGCTTTGTTCATAAAGTATAGGTTTGACCTTCCAAGCTTAACACGGAGTTTTCAAATACTGTTTTGGCTTCTTCCAACATGGGTTCCAAGTCTACATATCTGGAAGAAAAGTGTCCTAATAAGAGCTGTTTCACTTGAGCAGCTTTTGCTATCTCTGCAGCTTGCTTTGCTGTACTGTGGAAAGTTTTTTCAGCTCTGGCTGCGTCTGACTCCATGAAAGTTGATTCATGATATAATAGATTCACTCCTTTGATAAACTCGATGATATCGGGATTGTAAATTGTATCGGAGCAAAAGGCATATGAACGCAAAGGTGCTAGGGGATAACAGTATTCCCTGACGGAGTAAAAGGCCCCATCACTTCCAATGTAGTCCAAACCTTTTCTCAAAGAATGAATAGCTTCCAGGGGAAGATGTTCCTTTTGCAGCTTTTCTTTGATCAGATTTCTAAATCCAGCTTTTTCCCGAATCAAAAAGCCTGTAGTCGGAAGTCTATGTTTGAGTGGAAAGCTGTAAACCTGATAGTTAGCTTGATCTGTCAATAAACTGAATCCTTTGTCTGGATTAGTCTCTTTAAAATGAAGAGGATAGGAAAGCTGAGTATTACTATACCTGAAATGAGTGGTTATGATTTCATCCAGACCTTTGGGGCCAAAAAGAAAAATGGGATCAAGACGCTTGGATAAATTGTAACTGGACAGCAATCCAATCAATCCAAGGTAATGATCCCCATGCAAATGAGAAATAAATATGTGTGAGATTTTTGAGGTTTTGACCTTATACCTTCTCAGTTGTAACTGCGTGCCTTCTCCGCAGTCGAGTAAAATTAACTCCCGACCAATTTGGACCACCTGTGATGTATGATTCCTACCATGTACAGGAATAGAGGAGGTGTTTCCAAGAATCGTTACCTCAAAATCCTTGATCAATCTTCTTCCTCTTCTTCTTCCTCTCCGCTTTCGATTTCATGAATGAAAATAGCCTCACTGGCTTCCTCCAATGAGTTGACTAGATTCAATTTCTTATCAAGCATGGAGATTTTCAATAGCTTCATCACGTGATCCTGAACTCCGGAGATGATAAAAATTCCACCGTTTTTGTTGAATTCACGATCTCCAACTAAAAGAGCACTTAGTCCGCTGGAATCTACATATTTTACCTGGCTCATGTCCAAAACCAAGTTTTCATAGCCTTCAGCATGAACTGTCAATAGCTCAGATTTTAGGGCTGGTGCAAGAATAGAATCCAGTTTTTCCTCCATTGGAGTGAAAACCACATATTGTTCTTTTTTATCGATGCTGTATTTCATATTTAGACGATTGTATTTAAGTGGTAATCCCGAATTTAATCGGTTGAGATCTTGTCAATTCACTTCTAGATTTTCTTGTTATTGACTGACCTTATAAATTTAGATTTATTTGGAAAGATAAGCGTTTATCGCTTTTTCAATCCTATTTTCAAGTTGGTTTGTCTCTGCTTTCTGAAACTTTTCACCGGTGATCTTCTCGAAAAGTTCAATATAACGATCCGAGATGCTATCTACAATTTCATCGGTCATTTCAGGCACTTGCTGTCCCTCTTTCCCCTGGAAACCATTAGCAATCAACCATTGTCTAACAAATTCTTTGGAAAGCTGTTTTTGTGGCAAGTTTTTTTCTTGATTTTCCTCGTAACCTTCTGCGTAGAAGTATCTGGATGAGTCTGGTGTGTGGATCTCATCGATCAGAAATATTTGATCTCCGTATTTCCCGAATTCATATTTCGTATCTACCAGAATCAATCCTTTTTCTGCGGCCATTTCTTGCCCTCTTTGAAAAAGCGCACGCGTATATTTTTCCAAAACAGCATAGTCTTCCGTACTTACGATTCCTTTTGCCAAAATATCCTCTTTGGAAATATCTTCATCATGACCTTCTGAAGCTTTGGTGGTAGGAGTGATAATAGGAGTTGGAAAGCGATCATTTTCTTTCATGCCCTCAGGCATAGGTACTCCACAAATCATTCTTTTCCCTGCCTTGTATTCACGTGCAGCATGACCGGATAAATAGCCTCTGATTACCATTTCAACCTTAAATGGCTCACATCTTTTTCCTATGGTCACATTTGGGTCAGGGGTTGCTGCTACCCAGTTTGGAACTATATCAGCTGTGGCAGCAAGAAATTTCGCTGCAATTTGATTTAGAACTTGTCCCTTGAATGGGATGGGTTTGGGTAAAACCACGTCAAAAGCAGAAATCCTGTCAGAGGCTACTACAACCAATTCTTTTTCGAAGATATACACATCTCTTACCTTTCCTTTATAAAAGCCCTGTTGGCCGGGGAATTGAAAATTGGTTTCTTTGATCGCTTGACTCATGCTTTTGATTTTTGGCAAAAATAGGAAAAGCTTTGCCTTTATACTTTGGGTTTAGGGATTATTTCTCTTCGATTTTACCTGCTTTGTAAATTTCTACTCTTATAAGTTCTCCATTTTCATCATAGAACTCCCTTTTACCATCCAGTTTATCTTTTTTGAAATTCTTGATTTCTTTTAAACTCCCATCTTCCCTAAATATTTTAACTTCTCCCTCCAATAAACCATTGAGATAGGTATTTTTCATCTGAAGCTGTCCATTTGGAAAATAAAAGCTCTCACTAAGTACCAAATCTGAATTAGGAACAAACTTTCTTTCGATAGCAATTTTTCCATTTGCATGATAAACCAAAAGGGGAGTGGTAGGGATTCCTTTTTTATAGCTTATTTGGGATCTTATACTTCCATCAGGAAAATATTCCAGCAAATCACCTTCAGCTATCCCATTTTTGTAAGTTCCCCGTCTTTGAGGGCTTCCATCTTCAAAATTTAAAATATATGCCCCATCTAAGAGGCCTTTTTTGTAATCGATAGAAGACTGAATTTTACCATTTTCATAATACTGCTCTTCTTTTCCATCCAAAACTCCTTTAGAGTAGGTTGCAACTCTTAATTTTTGACCACTTTCATCAAACTCCTCTACCAAGCCATCAAATTGCCCCATGGAGAAATTGCGCCTGCTTTGGATTTCCCCATTTTCATAAAAAGATTCACTCAACCCATTTGGCCTGTCATTTTTGAACTCAGTCAGGTCCTGAAGACTTCCGTCGGGATAATAAGTGGTAACCTTTCCCTGAATTTGGTTATTACTGAAATTAAGTTCCTGCTGAACTTGTCCTGATGGATAAAAGCTTTTGCTCAAGCCATTTCTTTGATTTTCCAAAAAGGGGACAATGCGAATTGTATCTCCGGTAGCCGGATCTAAATCAACAAATAATCCATGTCTTTGGTCGTCTTTTAAAAAACCGATTTGGATCAATTGTCCATCTTCACTATATCTTTTGATTTGGCCCTGAGCTTTGCCGTTGATCCTGACATAAATTTCCTTTAACAGCTCCTGATCCTCATCGTAATAAGTGCGAATTGTATCCTGAGCTTTTGCAATCAAACAAAAGGAAAGAAAGAGTAGAATTGAAAGGGCTTTTTTCATAAAAATAATCCTTGGTGAAAATAATTCACCAAGGATCAAATTAATTGCTTTTTTAGACTTTTTCTAATACTAAAGCAGAAGCACCGCCTCCTCCGTTACAGATACCGGCAACTCCTATCTGTCCTGATTTTTGATGCAAGACAGAATTTAAAGTAGCGATGATTCTAGCTCCAGAAGCCCCTAGTGGGTGACCAAGGGAAACTGCACCTCCGAATACATTCAGTTTGTCTGGATTCAAATTCAGTTGTTTTTGATTGGCTAATGCCACCGCTGAGAAGGCTTCATTGATTTCATAAAAATCCACATCATCTGCAGTCAAACCTGCATGCTTGATAGCTTTAGGAATCGCAAGTGCTGGAGCAGTAGTAAACCATAGTGGGTCAGTGGCTGCATCTGCAAACCCTCTGATTTTCGCCAGAGGCTTTAATCCCAATTCTTCCGCTTTTTCTTTGCTGACTAATACTAATGCAGATGCTCCATCATTCATGGTGGAAGCATTGGCTGCTGTTACTGTTCCTTCTTTATCAAATACAGGACGAAGGGAAGGAATTTTATCAAACATGACATTTTTATATTCCTCATCCTCATCAATGAGAATTGTTTCCCCTTTTCTTCCTTTAAGTTCCACAGGAATTACTTCGTCCTTGAAGTATCCTTTTGCCCAAGCATCAGCAGATCTCTGGTAAGACTGTATTGCATAAGCATCCTGCTCTTCTCTGCTGATTTTCATCTCTTTGGCAGTATTATCTGCGCAATTTCCCATAGGGAATTTGTAGTAAACTTCGAATAAACCGTCTTTTACGAGACCGTCCACGAACTCTGCATTTCCATACTTGTATCCAAATCTGGCTTTAGGGACATAGAATGGAACATTGGACATGCTTTCCATTCCACCGGCAACGGCGACATCATTGATTCCAAGCATGATGGACTGAGCGGCAAACATTACTGCTTTCATTCCAGAAGCACATACCTTATTAATAGTAGTACAAGGGACTTGGTAACCAATTCCTGCTCCAATTGCAGCTTGTCTTGCAGGGGCTTGACCTAGATTGGCCGATATTACATTTCCCATGAAAACCTCCTGTACGTCATCCGCTTTGACACCGGATTTTTCTAAGGCACCTTTGATCGCAGTGCTCCCTAACTCAATGGCAGTAAGTCCTGAAAGCTTTCCTCCAAAACTTCCGAGTGGTGTACGAACTGCTGAAACAATATATACTTCTTTAGACATGTTTATTTGGGTTTAATTAAAAGCTTGTTTAGAAAACTTTACCAATCAGGAATTCCCCTTTTAGGTCTTTGAGTTGGTTTCTTTTTATTCTGTTGGATATACCGTAATTCAGCTGCATTCATGCTCTCTAAAATCTGAGCAGCTTGCTCTGGGGTCAAATTCATAGCCTTAAGCTTTTCCTTGAATTCCTCCATGGCTTTCTGTCTGTCAGCTAAATTGGCATCCATTTGATCATTGGCATTTTGGCTTGCAGGGTCATTGCTCTTGTCTGTAGGATTTCCGGACTGAGATTCCTTAGCTTTATCCTGATCTGTCTTCTCCCCTTGATCTTTGGACTCCTGCTGTTGGCCTTCTTCCCCTTGACTTTGCTGATTTTGCTGCTGCTGTTCCTGATTTTGTTGGTTCTGCTGCTGCTGATTTTGATTTTGTTCCTTTTCTTGATCTTGCTCCAGCTTTTCTTTCAAAGCTTTTAATTTTTGATCCTCAGGATATTTACTTAATCCCTGATTAACTGTTTTAAGAGCATCCTCTTTTTCAGTTTTGACATAGGATCTAGCAGCTCGGTTAAAGAAATCCCCAGCAGTTTGAGCTTGAATGCTCAAAGCGAAAAGCAAGAAAATGATGCTTAATAGGTATTTCATTTTTTCTCTATTTCTGTTATTTCTTGGAGACTGTTGATAAAGTCCTGATAAGCTGCAACCGTCTCATCCTGTTGCAGAGCATCAGTCATTACCTGTAACGCATTCTGGAACCTAAATTGTTCAACAAGGCGATCAGCCTCTGCTTTTTTGCGCTTGGCAAATTCAGATGGCTCGGGCTTATTCTGCTCCTCATTTTTCCTTTCCTCGTCTCTTTTCATCCAGCGAGCAAGTAATTCGTAATTATGCCTTGCTACCTCATTGAATGGGTCTTGAATTAAAGCAGATTTAAATTTATTAAGAGCTACTTCATATTCCTTCTTATTTCCCAAAATCACTCCACCCTGATTGTATGCAAAAGATGAGAGTAACTTATTCGGGCTAGTGGATGCTTTGTCAAAATAAGTACTGGCTTCATCGGGATTTTCTGCATAATGATAGCTGAGTCCCAAGTTGAAATCCAATGCGTAGGATTGGAGCTGAAACTGTTCTAATATAAATAAGTGGTCTTTAATAGACTGCTCATAGTCTGCTTTGGCATAGCTTTCAGCAGCAACATCTATCGCAGCATTCAACCTGGAGTCCCGGGTCCATGATGCAGGGATTATTAGGAAAATTGCTATGATGACTTTGCCCCAGCTCATTATAATCTAATTGTTTTGATAGGTAAAATCATGTCAATGAGAGACAGAACCAGTCCTGCCAAAAGAAAATAGAAATACTTATTGGAGGAGGTTTCTATTTTTCTGGTACCTACAGTTCCTCCTTCTAACCTCTCCAATGCTGCAGTGAGATCACCCAGCTCCTGGGCTTCATCTGAAATTTCAAAATATTGACCTCCCGTTTCTGAGGCAATGTATTTTAATGATCCTCTATCTAATTTCGTTTCAGCAGGTTTCCCGGTCTCAGGATTGATGATTACTCCATTTCCTCGTGGAATAGAGCTTCCTTTTTCTGTTCCAATACCCAAGGAGTAAACCTTGATCCCAGCATCGCTTAGTCTGTCGCCCACGTCGTCCAAATCATCCCCGAAATTCTCTCCGTCGGAGATCAAGACTATGGACTTGGATTTTACTTCCATGCTTTCATCATTGTTGAATCTTTCCAAGGCCATTTTTAAAGGACCTGTCAGGTCCGTGCCTGAATTCGGGACCAAACCGGTATTCAATCCATCTAAATAAAGCTGGAGCACACTTTGATCAAATGTCAAAGGACACTGCATAAAAGCCTCAGAGGAGAAAATTATCAAACCAATTCTGTCAGATGGAAAACTTTTAATCAAATTTTTCAACTCAAACTTGATTCTCTGTAAACGACTTGGTCCAATATCCGTTGCATTCATAGATTGGGATAAATCTATTGCAATGAAAATATCCTTTCCTTCTTCTTTGACTTCTTTGGTAGAGGTACCTATGGATGGTCCTGCCAAAGCGATTAGAAATAATATAAAATAAAGGGTTCGGATAACCAGTTTGGTGAAAAGTCTTCGCTTTTCAACTTGCAGCCTTCTATTGATGGCCCAATATCTTGATAAGTATACCAGATAGAGCAGAATAAAAATTCCTGCTAGTAGTGCAATAAGCTTGATGTCAGGATATGCCCAAATCATGGCCTGAAATTATAAAATAAAGCTTACTTTGAAAGGAACTTTCATGCAAGTGGTCGGTTATAAATTCAATGTTTGTAAATATTAACAATTATTAAATTCCAAATCCATCCAAGTAATTTGAATGGGTTCAATATTTTTGGTCAATGAATTTATCCAAAGTCAATTTTTGTTTGCTGATAGTCTTAGCTTTAAGTCTATTTCCGTTTATCCTAAGTGCTCAGGAAAGTACGAAAATCAGTGGACAGGTTTTGGATGTGAAAGATTCATCACCATTGACGGGAGCAAATATTTTTTGGGAAAATGATTTAAAATCTGGAGTAGTTAGTGATTTAGATGGGAATTTTGAAATCCAGCCCACTAAACTTCCAGCCAGATTGATTGTCTCTTTTATAGGCTATGAAAAATCAATCAGAGTTCTTACTGAAAAAGATTTATCCAAATTTCAGAGATTTTTTTTGAATCCTGAGGAGTTATCTCTTGAGGAAGTGATTATTCAGGAAAGGCGTCCGGATGAAAATGTTAGAAATCTGGAGACTGGAAAAGCAAGGGTTCCTATCGAGACTATTAAGAATATTCCCGCTTTATTTGGAGAAGTCGATTTGCTTAGAAGTTTGCAGCTACTACCTGGAGTTCAAACTGCAGGGGAGGGCACTACTGGTTTATTTGTTAGAGGAGGCTCTGCCGATCAAAATTTAGTACAACTGGATGGAGCTCCTGTTTACAATCCTTCCCATTTCTTTGGATTCTTTTCGGTCTTTAATCCAGATGCATTAGATCAGGTGGAATTATATAAGGGAAACATGCCCGCTTCCTATGGAGGAAGGTTGTCTTCTCTAATTGATGTTAGTTTGAGAGAAGGAAATTATGATCAAATTCATGGAGAGGGTGGAATTGGAACAATTTCTTCCAGGTTTACTATAGATGGTCCATTATTTTCCGAAAAATCCTCTTTTGTATTTTCGGCGAGAAGAACCTATGCAGATGTTTTTTTGAAACTGGCTAATGATCCAGATCTAAGAGATAATAGGCTTAATTTTTATGATTTAAGCGGGAAGCTGGCGTTTAAAATCTCGGACAAGGATAAGATCACTTTCTCTACCTATCAAGGGAGAGATTTCTTGGGAATAAATAGAGAGTTCGGGTTGGGTTGGAGTAATTGGGTGAGTTCATTGAAATGGTCTAGAAATATTTCTGATGACTTGTTTTTTGACTTAGATGCTTATCACTCTTTTTACAATTATAAAATCGAAATCAATGATCCGGATAATGGGTTTATTTGGAATAATAACCTTTCTGAATCAGGAATTAAGGGAAACTGGTCCTTAAATAATAATTCAAAAACACAGACTTACTGGGGCTTTCATTCCCAGTTTTATAATTTTTCACCCATCAATTTAGAACCTCTTCCGAACAGTAATCTGGACCCAATCAATACCAATCCAAAAAATGGAGTTTTGAATAATTTATTCGCTGGACTGTCTCATCAATTCTCTTCAAAATTGAGTGCTGAGGCTGGGCTCCGATGGGGTTTTTTCAATCAGCTGGGTAGAGGTGTGGACTATAGATATGCGGGAGGTATTCCGGGACCGGATGTGGAAGTGATTGATTCTGTTCAATTCAATTCCTTCGAAAACATCAAGTTTTATCAAGGCTTGGAGCCAAGGTTGGCTTTCAGATATTTGATTAATGAAGAGTTTTCCTTGAAAGCCGCCTACAACAGAAATTTTCAATACGTGCAGATTGCTTCTAATAGTTCTGCAGGATTGCCAATTGATAGATGGATTTTGGCTGGCACTTATGTGCCTCCAATTCGATCTGATCAAATTTCAATAGGAATGTTCAAAAACTTCCAAAATAACAAATGGGAGTTTTCAGTTGAATCTTATTATAAAGACCTGAGAAATATCATTGATTTGAGAAATGGAGCCCAAGTTCTGTTTACAGACCAGGTGGAAACAGAAATAATTACCGGAAAAGGCTGGGCTTATGGAGTGGAGTTTTTACTTCGAAAAAATACCGGAAAAACTACAGGCTGGCTAGCATATACTTGGTCTAGGACTTGGAGGTTGATTGAAGGAATTAGTGAAAACCGAAAGTATAACCCAAGATTTGATAGACCTCATGATGTGACTTTGGTCTTGAATCATGAGTTTTCTCCTTCCTGGTCTGCTGGTTTAACCTTCGTTTATACCACAGGACAGGCAGTTACATTTCCAATCGGAACTTATCCAGTAGACAACCAGCAATTACCACTTTTTTCCAAATTCAGAAATCAGGATAGATTCCCGGATTATCATCGCATGGATGCCTCAGTCACGTGGAAAAACCCCAATAAAGGGAGAAAATTGAGAGGAAGCTGGAACTTCAGTGTTTACAATCTATATGGAAGAAAGAATCCTTTTGCCTATGAGTTCCGTCAGATATACAATGATGATTTTAGATTTAGTGCGGGGGATGGTCCTATTGAATCAAGTCGGCAAGGAATCGTCATGACCTATTTGTTTACATTTCTTCCTTCAATTACTTATAATTTTCAGTTCTGATGAGACGATTGCTTATTCCTCTGTTGAATGTGCTGTTTTTTTCCTGTCAGGAAGAAGTGGATCTTCCCTTGGCTACTATAGAAGGGGAGATCCCCGTAATAGAAGGTACATGGACCGATAAGGACTTTTATAATGAGGTGACTATTAGCCTTGCTAAGAATTATTTTGATGAATCCACTAGAATAGTGATTTCTGATGCTGAGGTGGTAATCAGTATTCCAGGGACTGAAGTTTTGATCCCATTTGTCTACAATTCCAGTACAAGGAGCTATAGGCCGAAGGATAGGAGAAAGGTGGCAAAAGTAGGAGAGCGATATAATCTTTCCGTCAAATGGGGGGGTAATATTTATCAAGCTTCGGGACTGATGTTAGAGGCTCCAAAAATTGATAGTTTGACCTATGAGTTCAAAGAGAAAAGACTATTCTCTGACGAGGGATACTATATTAAAGCCTATGGCAAAATTCCATTCACCAGAGATAACTATTATCGGATTAGAGTCATTGAAAATGATACCTTGAAAAACAATAGGGAGGATTATTTACTATTTGATGACACCTTTGGATTAAGTTTTTTCGAAAGAGGTTTGGAGTTAAATTATGCATTTCAGCCTGGAGATAGAGTTAGACTGGAGCTTTTTCGTATGAATCGAGATGTTTATAATTATTTTACCCAGTTGGTAGGTTTGTTATTTAATGATGGTGGACTCTTCAGTCCTCCTCCTCAAAATCCAGAAACCAATATTCGGGTCATTCAGGGAGAGGGTGAGGTATTGGGATGTTTCCTGGTTTCGCCTTTATTATCGGAATCCATTTTTATTCGCGAATAACCTATATTTAGTAAGCCAGAAATTATTTTTCAATAGATCTACTAATTTTTAATAGGTTATTTAAAAAATTCATTTTAAATTAAAGTCATGAAAGAATTATCAGAACAGGAAGAGCGCATCATGCGCATACTATGGAAGATGGGACAAGGTCTCATTCGTGACGTTTTGGACGAATTTCCAGAACCTAAGCCACCTTACACCACTTTGGCCTCAACAATCAGGTTACTGGAGAAAAAGGGGTATTTGACTCACAAGGTTTACGGGACAGTTCACATGTATATCCCGACAATCAGCCAGGAAGACTATTCTAAGAAAAGTATCAATCATATGGTAAAGCATTTCTTTGAAGGGTCTGTAGGTAATTTCTTATCCTTCATGGTGAAAGAGAAAAAAATCAGCAAGGATGAAATTGATGATTTGCAGAAGATGATTGATGACTACGAAAAAAAGGATAAACAATGAATAATGTTTTAAATTATCTTTTAGAAGGAAGCATTTGCCTTGTAGGCGGATGGGTTTTTTATAAGGTAGTATTAGAAAAACTGACCTTCTTTGACTGGAATAGAGTAACTCTTCTGGTTTTGATGCTGCTGGTTCTTTTTGTGCCCCTTTTGTCATTTGAGATGACTCAAGCGGCGGCACCTCTTGCGGAATACACACTTCCTACTTTTGATTTTGGAAATACTACTGAGCAAGTAGAAACCTATACTTGGCAGGATATGATCTTGGTGATATATGCCATTGGATTGGTTTTTTCATTAGGTAAGTTCTGTTTGGGTTTGGCTAAACCTATTTTTCAGCTACAGTTGGTCGAAAAGAGGAATTATCAGGGAATGAAATTAGCCATCCATCCTAGCTTTGAACCAGCATCTTTCTTCAATTATATTTTATTGCCAAAATTTGACCCAGAGGATCCAGATCAAAAACAGATTTTACTTCATGAGTCAATTCACGTGGCAAAAAAACA
This sequence comes from Algoriphagus sp. NBT04N3, assembly GCF_019443765.1. Taxonomy (NCBI): domain Bacteria; kingdom Pseudomonadati; phylum Bacteroidota; class Cytophagia; order Cytophagales; family Cyclobacteriaceae; genus Algoriphagus; species Algoriphagus sp. NBT04N3. The sequence continues at coordinate 1,880,919 of NZ_CP048415.1, read as the reverse complement.
CACTTGGGACTTGATTCTGATTCAGTTTACCAAGGCTATTTTTTGGTTTAACCCATTCATTTATGCTTTAGAAAAATCTCTTCGGGAAGTGCATGAGTTTCAGGCTGACCAAGGGGTGACCAAATCTTTTTCTCAATTCGATTATTCAAGATTGCTTGTTAGACTTTTGGCTAAAGACCAAGGCTGGCAGTTTATGAATAGCTTTAATCAATTTCAAACAAAAAAACGCATTGTAATGATGAACAAAACTAAATCAACTGAACTGCAAAAGAGCAGATTTTTGTTAGTTCTCCCTCTTTTTTCACTAATGGTTTTTGTATTCGCCTGCGAGCAAAACTTATCAGATGAACCACTCAAGCCAGAACAGATAGTGGATGTTATGAAAGCTGATGGAACTGTCGAACTTAAAGGTATGGTGAATGGAAAAATGGTTGACATAGCTGCGGAAGAAATATTTGACGTGGTGGAAACTCAGCCTCAACCACCGGGGGGAATGTCTGGATGGAATAATTACTTGAGCGCGAATCTTAAATACCCGGAAGCCGCAAGGGGAGAGGGAGTTGAAGGTACTGTAATTGTCGTTTTTGTAATTAATACTGATGGTTCAGTTCAGGATGTGGAAATTTTGAGAGGAGTGGGTTCTGGTTTGGATGAAGAGGCACTAAGAGTGGTTCAAAATTCCCCTGAATGGAAAGCTGGCGAACAAAGAGGTCGGAAAGTAAGAACTCGAATGAGATTACCAATTCGGTTCAAGTTGAGTTAAGCAAATAATCGTGTTAAGTAACCTGAAAAGCTCTCCAAGCTATTGGAGAGTTTTTTCCTTTAAAATTCAAAATCATGAAAAACGATAAATTAACCCTAGTATTTATTCCCCTTTTCCTATTTTTAATCGGGGTGGAGTTGAAAGCTCAAACTGGCGAAACAGTTGAGGAACAGATAGAAAAATTAGATGTTGCTCCTCAGCCTCCCGGTGGATTTCAGGGATGGACGCAATATCTTATCAATAGTTTAAAATATCCTGAAAAGGCCCAATCCAAAGAAATAGAAGGCACTGTCATTGTTTCTTTTATTGTAGAAAAAGACGGCTCACTTAGCGATATTGAGTTGATGAGAGGGATTGGTGGAGGATGCGATGAGGAAGCCTTGAGAGTAGTCAAAGGCTCTGGCAAATGGTCTCCAGGTGAAATGAATGGGAGTATTGTCAGGACAAGAATGAGACTTCCAATTCGATTCAAATTGGGATAGAAAAAGAGGCTGTCTCAAAAGTGAAGTTTGTCACATTGAGCGTCCCAACAATTGTTAGGGATCGAAATGTGGGCCAGAAAGAATAAAATGGCCGTTGACTACCTGCCTGACGTTAATCAGGCGCTCAGTCTGACAATCTACTAAAAAGACAGCCTTTTTTTATTAGAAATCAGTTGTCTTTCCATCCAAATCCAATTCCTTAATCCAGACATTTTTGTAAAGGACATCGTGTCCTTCAGCCTGAAGTTTCAAACCTCCAGGTCTGTCTGTAATACCTTTACCACCGTCATTTCCACCGTCTAGACCAGAATTTGGACCGCCCCATACCTGTTGGATTACCACATCTTCGTGGATTTTTTTACCATTAAAATAAACTGTGACCCTGGCTTTTTCTTTTAATATTCCATTTTCAAAGCGAGCTGCTTTGAATACTATGTCATAGGCATTCCATTTCCCAAGACCATTATAGGCCTGTTCTTTTGGGAGATGTTCATTGATCACTGCAGCCAATCCATGAAGTCCATAGTCTCCATCCAGGATTTGAATTTCGTATCGATTCTGAAGATAAACCCCGCTATTTCCTCCCTCATTTTTTATCAAAAACTCCACATGAGCCCTGAAGTCCTTGTATTTCTTTTTGGTAACGATATCTGCAGCTCCATATTTCCCTCCTGCTCCTGCTGGGTCATTGGAACTGATTGCTTTGCCTCCTGTCACAGGATCTTGAACTTCAGGCCATTTGATAGGTGCCTCAGCAGAAAATCTAGGTCCTTCCCAATACTCCCATTTTTCAAGCAACATAGACTTGGTACCATCTAACATGAGTTCTGCTCCTTCAATAGGTTTGACACCCACTCCGACTTGTGCAGTGCTTTCACAGCTTAAGAAAAGGAAATAAAAGAATGCCGATGAAAGGCATAGGATGGAGGTTTTTGTGTTTTTCATAGGTTTTGGGTTTGATTTATTAAAAAGCTATTGATTGCTTTTTGGTCAATTTGGTTAATTTTAATGATGTAGGAAATAAATTTTACACGGAGAATGCGAAGTAATCTCCCTTTCTTTAAATTATTTTCTATGCTAGGCCTTGTTTATCTTTTTCATGAAGAGAATAAAAGGCACTTTAACATCAAAAGGAATACTATGAAATGGCAAGGCCGCAAAAAAAGCAGCAATATCGATGATAGAAGAGGAAGAAGTTCTTCTGGAGGAGGAATGAATCCATTATTGATAGGTTCATTGCTCAAAATCCTCTTTTCCAAAACGGGACTCATTATAGTAGGGATATTAATTGCATTTTCCATTATTACGGGCACCAACCCATTAAGCTTTTTAGGTGGATTTTTGCAAGGTGGAGGGCAAGGATTTACGACGGAATCCAATTACCAGCCAACTGCTGAGGAAGATGAATTGGCTGAATTCAGTGCAGTCATATTGGGGGATACAGAGCAGGTATGGAATCAATTGATTTCAAATTATCGGGAACCCACTTTAGTTCTTTTTACTGGATCAGTTTCTTCGGCTTGTGGTAATGCCAGCGCGGCAACAGGTCCTTTTTATTGTCCGGCTGATGAAAAACTGTATATAGATTTAAGCTTTTTTGAGGATATGGAAAGGAAATTAAATGCGCCGGGAGATTTTGCTCAAGCCTATGTTATTGCCCATGAAGTAGGACATCATATCCAAAAAATCATGGGAATTACTGATGAGGTTCATTCCCTGAGAGGTCAGATTAGCGATCAAGAGTATAATCAATATTCTGTCAGACTGGAGCTTCAGGCGGATTTCCTTGCGGGAGTTTGGGCTCATCACAGCCAAAAGAGCAGCGGGATGATGGAAAGGGGGGATTTGGAAGAAGCACTGAATGCTGCTAATGCTATTGGAGATGACAGGCTTCAAAAACAGGCAGGGGGTAGGGTAGTACCTGATTCTTTTACCCATGGCACATCTGCTCAAAGAATGCGCTGGTTCAAAAAAGGATTTGATACAGGGGATTTGAGCCAAGGCGATACCTTCAGCGCCAAATCACTATAAGACTTAGATTTCCAGAATATAATCAAGAATACCTGCGTTTTTGCCTTTAGGCCTTGTGACTAAAAGAGGAAGGCTGTCATTGAATTGAATTAGCCTTTCAGCCATACTACCTATAAAAAGTGCGGTAGCAGCTGTTCGTCCTTTAGCCCCGATAATGATGCCATCAGCATTGATTTCCAAGGCCTTGTTGACAATTTCCTGAACGGGATCATCATCCTCGTCTTTGGTATAGACAGGAGTGATTTTGATTCCTTTGGTATTTATTTTTCGAATGAATTTTTTGTAAGCTATCTCAGCATGCATCTGCATGATTTGAGTAAACTCTTCGTAGCTTTTTCCTGTGAAATGATAACCGGAAGGGATAGAGAATACATTCTGGCATACGATTTCCACATTTCCATGTTTTTCAGCGATCATAATCGCTTCTTCTAGCGCATCTTTGGAATAATCAGAAAAATCCGATGGAACCAGAATTTTTTGAACTTTAGGTTGGGAGTTTTCAGGAACGATTAATAAGGAACAAGATGCCCGTCTTGCCAGCCTCAAAGATACTACACCAGTGCCTGGGAGATGAATTTTTCTGCCTACAATAATCATATCAGCAGATTTTTCCTCAGCTAATTTGAGTACCTTTTTAGATAAAGAACCCTCTTTTACAATATAGTTTAAGGAGATACCTTTTTGATCAGGGAAGTTTTCAGAGACAACCGTTTCCATGGCCGCTTGTCGTTCATTGATCATGCTCTCCACCAAATTTGGAAACTCTTCCAAAACCTCCTTAGGTACAGATAGATTTTTGATCACATTGACAAAGTAAATCTTCTTGGTTTGATTCACTTTGGCAATAAATGCCGCATATTGAATCAGGGTCTTATCCAAAGAAGTTTGGTCCAGGCAAACGATCATTTTTTTAATCAAGTACATAGTTCTCCGGGTTTTGGAATTACAAAGTTAAGGCTAAATGAAATGTTTAAATATAGAAACGGTATAATATTTTGTTGCGAACGCTAAATTTTTGATTTGGTTCTAATTTTTAAAGAAAAATACCTCAATAATCAGAATTATATTTCATTTTAATCGATTTGACATATTGTTTTCTCCGAATATTTCTGGAATTATCCTCTATTTACTTAACCCCTCTCTCATAATATCGTATATTTGCACAAGTCCGGGTCGCCGACATGTTCAAACTTCACAATTAACATAATTACCGAGTGAAGCCCTTTCCAAAAACAGGCCTCACCTCGATCCCGATGTTATCGGACTAATCGGGGCCTCGCCCAAAAAAGCAGGATAACAGTGGAAGTTTGCGGATTAAAGGCAGCTCAAATCTTGTCTATACGGAGGTTTGTAACACTCTAAGACCCGGACTTTTTAATTTTTTCCTTTATCCAGTTGAGTTCAGTTTTTCCATAAAAACCACTCACCGCAATTAACCAAAATATTCCTAGAATCAAGATTGATCTAATTGTTATATCGATCAATGGATTTTCCATCATTGGTAAAATGGAAGTCATAATCAGAGCAAAAAGACCTAAGCCTATGATTTTTACCGTGTCCAATGAAAAAGGGTTGAAGTCCAATCTGATTTTTAGAAAGAGGAATTTTACTGTATTAAAGGCCAACATGACTAATGCTGAAGCGATTGCAGCCCCCTCTATTCCATAAATAGGAATCAACCAAAAGTTCATCAGAATAATCAGGATACTCATGGCTATAGTTGCTATCAGGTTAAACCTGTAATACTTGGAGAAGACCAAGATCTCAGAATTGATTGAAAAGGCCACATCAAAAAGTTTTCCCAATCCAATAAAGAATACAATCCATTTCCCGCTTTCATAAATTTCCCTATTGGGGATAAAATGGTAGATGGAATCAATATTAGCCCAGATTCCCAGAAATAATAGGATACAGATGTAGAATTGCCTTGTGGAAACTTCCTTATATAGCCGGTTAATTTCTACTAGATTGTTTTTTGAAAAATGATCGGCAACTACGGGCATCACAACTTGAGAAATAGCTCTTCTTGGCATTTCTATGACCAATGCCATGCTAAATGCAATGGTATAAATTGCATTTGCCTCCAAACTGACCATAGAACTGACCATGATGCTGTCAATTTTCATGATGAGGGTAGAGGCAGCAGTGGCTAGAAAGGTTATAAGACTGAATTTTAAAAATGAGCTTCTGAATCCTTTTGGAAATGACCTCCAATTCAGATCAACTTTCAAAACTTTCAACCATGACAAATAAACCAGAATCCCCAAAAGCGGTATCCCATATACTGCTATGAGCCCTGCCATCATCCAATCAAAATTGATCCATTTCATCAAAAAACAAATGACCCAAAGGCCTGTCAGTAATCTAAGCAAAACCTCCCGGAAGAAGGTAGGAATAGCTACTTTGAGAAAAGATCTGCTATAGGCATCTAAAATGGAATTGGCCAAAGCCAAAAATGTGATCAATAAAACGATCCATAAATAATTGATCAGCTCGGGAGAATTAGAGGAAAATAAACCAATAATTTCTTCTTTGAATACGAAAAATAGGAAACTCACTAAAACAAAGCCTGCAGTGGCGAGAAGCAAACTAAAACTCAAAAAAGCAGAATGACCTGCTTTTAATTTGGGGAAATACCGGGTAATTCCATGTCCCAATCCTAATTGAGCAAAGGGAACAAACAGTAAAGCTAGATCTTGAATTGTGCGAAAAGTACCTAACTGAGCAGCTTCTAAAGCATAAGGATATAGCCAAAGGACATTAAAATAGCCAATGACTACACCTAAGTAGGAAAAAAGTGTGGTTTGAATACTTTGACTGGCAACTTTGCCCATAGGGTGAAATTATCAAAAAATTGGAAATGCTACCTTTTTTTCTTCAAATCAAGGTTTAGCACATTTATCACAGCCCGGTTCGGTTTTAGGTTTATAGAAAAACCTTCTACCCAAATAGACTACAGCTCCCAACACGATGATTCCTACGATTATTTCTTGCCACATTTTAGGATAAAATTTGATAAGTAATCAATGCTGATACATAAGCCAAAGCGGTCATGTATACTGTTTGGATTAACGGCCATTTCCATCCTTTAGTTTCCCTGTACACAATCGCCAGGGTACTCATACACTGCATAGCGAAAACATAAAATACCATCAAAGAGAATGCGGTGGCTTTGTTGAATACTTTATCGCCCGTCACCGGGTTAATTTGAGCATTCAACTTTTCCCGAATGGTGGAATCGTCTTCCGGATCACCCCCTATGCTATAAATAGTCGCAATGGTGGATACGAATACTTCTCTAGCCGCAAAGGATGTGATCAATGCTATTCCAATTTTCCAGTCATAACCTAAGGGTCGAATAGCTGGCTCAATAGCTCTTCCCATGATTCCTATGAAGGAATTTTCCAATAAGTCTGATGAGGCTTCTGCTCTGATTTCTTCTATTTCCACTTCAGAAGACGCCAATTCTATTTTTTGGTCTCTTTCTGCTCTGATTTCCTCCATTTTTTCAGGAGGGCCATAGGTGCCCAATACCCATAGAATGATTGAAATAGCTAAAATCACCTTTCCTGCCTCTGTCACAAATGTCTTGGACTTATTGTACATGGTAATGATCACGTCTTTCCATCTTGGGGTACGATAAGATGGAAGTTCTACCATCAAAAAGCTCTTTTCATCGGTTTTGAGGATGCTTTTAAGTCCAAAAGCTGTAAATAAAACACCAATCACTCCCAAAAGATAAAGAGACAATAAGGCGACAGCTTGAAGATTAATAAACCCTAAAACGGTCTCATTTGGAACTACCAAGCCAATTAGAATGATGTATACCGGCAGCCTTGCTGAGCAACTCATTAGCGGAGTCACCATGATGGTTATGATTTTCTCTTTCCAGTTACCGATATTTCTGGCAGCCATAACTCCTGGAATAGCACATGCTACTCCTGAAACCAAAGGCACTATACTTTTACCGTGAAGACCAAAGGGGCGCATCCATCTGTCCATCAAAAAGACAACTCTGGACATATACCCTGTGTCCTCCAGAATGGCTAAAAATCCAAAAAGCAAGGCGATTTGAGGAATAAAAATGACTATACCTCCTATACCTGGGATAATACCTTCGGCTAAGAGACTGGTCAATACTCCTTCTGGTAAAACTGTACTCACCCAAGTTCCCAAATCAGCAAAAACCCCGTCTATCAAGTCCATCGGAACTGTGGCCCAGGCAAAAATTGCCTGAAAAATGACCAATAAGATGGAGGCGAAAACGAGATATCCGAAAACAGGATGTAAAATTATTTTGTCTATGGTGTTTGAGGACTCTTTTCTATCCTCTTTTTTCACCAGTACTTTTTCTATTATACCGGTGATTTTTCTATACCTGAGCTTGGTTTCCTCAAGTTGGGCTGATTCCAAATTGATATTCAAGCTGTCTATCTTATTTTTAACCCATTGCCTTTTTTCCAGAGGAAGCCCTTTATCTTTCAATCCAAACCTTAAAATTTGATAAGCCTGATAGTCATTGGATAGGTCGAACTTTTCTTTTATGTCTTGTAGAAGAGAAGAGTCTATGAAATCGTCTACCTGAAGGAATTGACTTTTTTTGGAAAAATTCTTCTGATGGATCAATTCCCGGATTTGCTCCAATCCTTTGGAACCTCTTGCATCCGTGTTTAAAATTGGTACTCCTAAAGCTTTGAATAATTCGAAGCCTTTTATTTCCAGATCGTGCTTTTCAGCTAAATCTGACATGTTCAGCACCAAAGCCAGATTCAATCCAAGGTCAATCAACTGCGATGCTAAAAACATCCCTCTTGATAGCTGAAGAGAATCAATAACCATCAACACATAATCAGGTCGCTCAACTTCACTCAACTGATTTAATACTCTGTGGGCTATGATTTCATCTTCGGAGTTTGGATAGAGGGAATAAGTCCCAGGAAGATCTATAATTTCATAAGTTGACCCTTGGTAATTCATCATACCAATTTTCTTATCCACAGTTACCCCCGGGTAATTACCTATTTTCTGGCTTAGACCGGTGAGTTGGTTGAATATGGTCGACTTACCAACATTGGGGTTTCCTATGATGGCAATCTTGAGTGGCTTGACTAAAGGTGATTGAGTCTGTTCAGGCATGTGGGATTATAGTAATTGAATATCCAGCAATGCAGCTTCGGCTTTTCGAAGTGCTAAAGTGGATTCTTCCAGTCTGAATGCCATAGGGCCATTCAAAGGAGCAACGTGTTGCAAGGTGATTTTTTTTCCTGGAAGAAAGCCCAGTTCCATTAAGTTGATTTTCAAAGGGGAGTCTAAAACATCCTTGATAACGGCACTTTTGGAAACGGGTAGTTGGTCAGCTGTCATGTACTAAATGTCGGAGTCCTTTGTAAAGAGTTGCAAAAATAACTTATTTGGAATGAATCTAAAGAAAAAGGGAGAAGATTTTTGCCAGTTTTTAGATAGATGGTCATGAACGAATACTTAGGATTTCATTTGGTAAGTTAAATTCCAGGCCACCTTCCATCATAATTCTTAGACTGAATTCAAGTTGGATTTCTTTACCAGGGTCTTTAATCCAAATTAGTTTGAATAAATCATCCCGAAAAACTGTTAAACCGTTTTCCAGAAACTGATTGATAGGTCGTGTTGTGTTGTTGAAAAAATAATTCATTTGAAAGTAATTACTGATGTCTTGTCCAACTTTGATGACTTCACCGTTTCCCAAGATGACTTCTCTGGTATTGATGATCTGAACTCCAATCATTTTCTCGGCAGATTTTGGTAAAGGTGGGCTACAGGCCATTGCCGTCCCTAAAGTAAAGTAGGAGGGATTGGACTCCAAGTATGCAAGTGTCTGTGTTTCTTTTATTCGGAATGATTTCGTAATGGTTGAATATGGAAGCACGGTACTGGGGCTTACCTGCTGGCCATCTGTGGTGAGGGAGAGGGTTTCAAAGGATAAAATCCTAAAATCCTTGATGGCAAAAACCGGTCCGCAGCCGCAAGAGTCATTACAGAAATTGGTACAACTCATAGGTAAAATTGCCAATGAGGAGAAAATTAAAAAAGTGAGTAAAGTAACTTTACCGGCGTTTTTCATTTTTTGAGAGGTGCTATGATCTTTAAACTCAAGTATCCATGAAAAGTTAGGAATAAAAAAGCCCATATCCAGAAAATATAGGCTTTAGGCTTGTTGGTGGTTGATTTTAGGCTTTTCCTCTCAGCATCAAGTTCCAATACATTAAAGGCAGTCCATATTTTTTCAAAAGCCACATACTATACTGTTCCTTCGATGTATCCACAAATTTTGAGATTAATGGATCACTGTCTCTTACATTATCATATTTGAATTCAGCCAAAACCATTTTACTATATCCTGTGACCAATGGACAGGAAGAATATCCAGAATAAGCCTCTTCTCCAACTTTATTTTCCCGAATCAATTGCAGTAAATTTCCCACTAGTACGGGAGCTTGTTTTCTGATTGCAGCACCGGTCTTTGCAGTAGGAAGATGTGCGACGTCTCCCAAAGCAAAAATATTTGGGAAACGCAGGTGCTGTAGGGTATGGATGTCTACGTCCACCCATCCTTTTCCAGGCCCTTCTTTAAGGGATATGTCACTTTCTTGAATGAACTTGGGAGCAGCCTGCGGTGGTGCTCATAGCCGTCAGGTTAAGGTTTTAAGTATCTCATTTAAGGCTAGTTTTCCTTTTTTCTTTTCTAGGTATAAAATTTTAGGAGCAAATTCTTTGAGTTGATCAAGTAAGGATATCAACTCTTTATGGTTTTTCAAAGCATTGATTAGATGATTTGATATGTTTTGGATCAGCCTGAAGTATTTCCAAACACTGCATAACACCTTGTTCTTTTGTAATACCTGATTTTGTAACCAATTGAAAATATTTAGATTAAGAATAATCCAGATCAACTTTCCATAAAGTTGGCATTCAAACCGATGGATTTTTTTGGTATTAAACTCGTCAATGGTGACCAGCGATTTCCAGGTTTTGAAGATCAGCTCGATTTGCCAACGTAAGGAATATACTTTCCTGATGTCTTTTCCTTTCAGCATCTCAGCGGGAACATTGGTAATCATGATATTTAACCTTGCCCTTGCCTTAAATTTGTCCGAAACCTTGTTTCCCGTAGATTTTGCCTGTTTTGAGGTTTTTCGGAGTCTTTTCTCGTAGGTAGTCTCATCGGCAAGCGAAACCACAATCCGAACAGGAACTCTTTCTTTTTTCCCCAGAAAAACAGACATTTCCAGATATTCCAACTTATTTTTTTTGAGCTTCTTGAGGTAGGAGTTGATCTCCACTGGATCTTTTGAGTCCCGTTCTGAATAAATATTAACCTGTGGTGTCAACCGATTGATAAAGTAGGCTTTGGCTGAGTGAATCTTGGAAAGAAATCCCAGGGTACAATAGCCCATGTCTCTGAGAAAAAGATCATTTTCCTGAATATCATGGGTAAAATCGGCTGAGTCAGACTGATCATTCATCACCCCGGAAGTAAGCCTGAGATCAAGACTCTGCCCACTGAGAAAATCATATTCATATTGGACACTGATCATCGAAGAAGAGTGATGAAGCGCCCCTCCGTACCCTTTGTACTTTGCAGAAAAAGAATCTGGGAGGGCAAATTTGGTGGAATCCTTAATCCGAATCCGGTTGAAATGAGTTTTGAGTGCCTGCTTTTCGCCACTATAGCTGATCTTTTGAGTCAAAAGACAGTCAAGACACTTTTTTAGAAAGTCGACAGCGGGTGAAGTAAACCGGTCATGAAGCGACTGCTTGGTGATGTTAATCCCGAATTCCTGAAATAGAAAGGAAGCCATATCTAGGAGACTGAAATCTTTCCCCCGTTGATAAGAAAACATGAGGCTCAACAGGAAACCGAAACCATCGAGCTTCGATTTCCTGATCGAATAGCCGGTTTCTTTGGCGAATGAATTGATGGATTTGGGGTTGAAATTTAGGAGAAATTTTTCTTTTAAAATCTGGTCTTTTTTCTGTATAAACCATTGATTTTCTATCTTTTAACCCTCAAAAATCCGTATATTAGAAGAAGAAAAAAGGCGGTAGACCGTGATTCCAACCGCCTTTTTAAACTAAAAAAACATTATACAAATATGAGCAAAAGGAAGAAAGATCCCAATGGGGATCTACGCTTTGTTCATAAATAAACTCACCCACAAGGTTTTAGCTTGCTAAACTGACGGCTATGGCGGTGGTGCTAGGTGAAGCATATCAAAGTGAATTTTGATCTCATTATTACCAAGCTGTTCTTCTCCTATTTTCATACCTGATTCATCAAAAGAATGGACAGAATCAGGTTTAATGTATTTAAAATAAATATCCTGATTTTCAGCATCTATTCTTACTGGAGCATAAAAGGGCTTGAATATTATATCTCTATCCTTGATGATTTTGTTGAGTGTTTTTGCAAAATCCGGGACCCCAAATATCACGGTTCCGGGGGTAGCAAAAATCACGTTGGTTTTTTCTCTGACTCCAGCTTTTCTAAAAAATTCTTCAGCCAAATACATAATCTTTTGAGGCGCTCCTCCGCACTTGATTGGTGTTGTAGGTTGGGTGAAAACAGCATTGCCTCCCTTGAAATTCTTTAATACTTCCCAGGTATGTTCGGGGTCTGTGTAATTGCTACAAACAACCTTTTTATCCATTGCTTCGCTTAGCCCAGGCAATAATTCCGGTGCCATTACCAAACCCGGAGCTACTACCAAATAATCATAAGAAACATCCCCTGATTTTTCAGTTGAAACCTTATTCTGTTTAGGATCTATGGCTGAGGCCTTGTCTTTAATCCATTCCACTCCTTTGGGGATGTAGTCGACCTCCTCTCTTTCGGTATCTTTAAAATCAAAAGTACCAGCGCCTACAAGTGTCCAAGCTGGCTGGTAATAGTGTTTTTCGGAAGGTTCAATGATGGCTATTGCCAGATTTTTATCCTTACGTTTTAACTGGGCAGCAACTGTAATTCCGGCGGTACCTCCACCGATGATTACTATTTGATAATGTTTCATGATTCGGTTGTTTGACTGATAGAAAGGTATTTAAAATCAAAAGGCATTTTAGTGACTTTCATCACCTTTGCTGGGAAAGATGAGATATATCACCTTTCTGATTCAGTATTATTTTAAAAGTACGATTACTGCATTGTGACAATTATCACTAACTTCCATTTCAGTCAAGACTAGTTTCGTTTTTTTATAATTATGACAGTAGAAGAACTCAAATCAGCACTTCCAAATTTCACAGATCCAAGGCTTTTAGAAATCCTTTTGGACAAAGGTCAAATCATGCGTCTTGAGCCGGGAAAGGTTTTGATGGAGCCAGGGAAATTTATCAAAATGGTCCCGATTGTCTTGAATGGATCCATTAAGGTTTCCAGGATGGATGAAGATGGGAAAGAATTGTTTTTATACTACTTGGATGCAGGGGAGACTTGTGCTTTGTCCTTGACTTGCTGCTCCGCCTCCAAACCTAGTGAGATCAAAGCAGTAGTGGAAGAGCCTACAACCATTATAGGGATTCCAATTACAGTTCATGAACAGCTTTCTGATGAATTTAAGCAATGGAAGGATTTTGTCTCATCCACTTATCAAAGTAGGTTTCAGGAAATGTTAATAGCATTAGATGCAGTAGCTTTTAAAAGAATGGATGAGCGTTTGATGCGATATATTGTCACCAAAATGAAACAATATAAAACCAATGAGCTTCAAACTACCCATCAGGATATTGCCACAGAATTAGGCACTTCCCGAGAAGTGATTTCCAGACTTTTAAAACAATTGGAAAAGAAAAAATGGATAGAATTGGGTAGAAATATGATTTATATTCGAGATGATTTCGAAGAATTGATTTCCAAATGATCAAAGCATAACCAGAAGCGGCACATGCGTATGATAAGCCATTTCCAATGATCTACTTTTTCCGGTAACTTGCTCCCAAAGGCTTTTATGTTGATGGCACATGGCTAAAATTGAATCAGTCTTATCATCAAAATATTGGTCTAATCCTTTGATTAATTCTTTGCTTTTAATGGTGATTAGTGTAGACTTTAAATCTGGAAATTCTTCTTTTAAAAATACCTGTAAGCCCTTTTCGGCTAGTTTTTCCCGAAAATCATCACTTTTCTCAAAATGTAGGATTTCAAGAGATAATTCCCATTTTTTTGCAAGTCCAACTACCTTATGAATATATTCTTCTTCATGATTGGAGATTTCCAAGGCCAAAGTAATTTTTGTAATTGAAGAGGTTTTTCCTTCTGAAGGGATTAACAATACAGGTGTCCTAGCTTCTTTAATTACCTCTACAGCTGTTGAACCCACCAATACTTTTTTGATTCCTGAGACACCATGGGTTCCCATTATGATCATATCAACATCTTCTTCTTCAGCAATCCGAGCAATACTAATGGAAGCAGTTCCTTCCTTAATGATTGACCGATAATTGATTGAATCAAGCTCATGATTCTTTTTAAGCTTGGAAATCATTTCGCGCGCATCTTTATGCATATTGTCCAAAGCTATAGCTGCTTGGGAGGCAAAATCATAGACGACTTCTACCACATGAAGTAGAATGATCTCATTTTCGCCTTTTTTGCACAAGCCTTTGGCGAATTCTAAAGCCTTCACCGAGTTGTCTGAGAAATCTAAAGGAATAAGGATTTTCATGCCGATTTGAATTAAACTTCTCTAATTTAACCTTAAGATTCAGCTTATACTATGATAAAAATCAATCTGAATTCAGATTTAACTACACTGGTATAATATCTTGCTGGGCTCCCTTGGTATTTATGTAATTTTGGATGTAACATTTGTCACTGCTTAAGCCTATCACACACATGTACTTTTGTACAGGTTATTTAAAATCAAAAAAACTATGGATTTGATAGTCCTTTTAGGATATGCAGCTGCAATAATTATTGGTGTAAGCTTGGGTTTGATAGGTGGAGGAGGATCAATTTTAACAGTTCCTGTACTGGTTTATATTTTAAATGTAGATCCGGTTCTGGCTACAGCATATTCATTATTTGTTGTGGGAGCTACATCTTTAGTTGGAGCAGGCAATTATATGAAACATGGACTAGTTGATTATAAAACTGCCATTGTATTTGCCATACCTTCATTTATCGCAGTATTTCTTACCCGAAAATTTTTGGTGCCCTGGCTTCCTGATCCTCTGTTTTCTATAGGAGAATTGGCGATCACAAAAAGTGTAGGCATTATGGTTTTCTTCGCAATAATTATGCTGGCGGCTTCATATTCCATGATTAAGAACAATCACTCAGAGGATGTTAGCGAGGAAGGGGAAGTTAAGTTTAACATTCCTTTGATAGCGGTGGAAGGTTCAGTGGTAGGAGTCATTACGGGAATAGTGGGAGCAGGCGGAGGATTTTTGATCATTCCAGCTTTAGTCTTATTAGCCAAACTTCCCATGAAACTTGCAGTCGGTACTTCTTTGTTAATTATAGCAGCAAAATCATTAATTGGATTTTTGGGTGATTTGGGAAATCAAACAATCGATTGGAATATGCTCTTGATTTTCTCTGGACTATCAGTGGTGGGTATTTTCATAGGTAGTGCACTTTCAAAGAAAATCAATGAAAAAGCACTTAAAAAAGGATTTGGCTGGTTTGTCTTGATCATGGGTATTTATATTATTGGGAAAGAATTAGCAGGGATTTAAGTTGGAAAAGTATTTCAAAATCTTTCTGGATGGTTATTATGGGTACTGGAACTACCTTCAATCAGAAATATTGTATCCATCTTGGCACAACTATTTTTATTGGCTGATAGGCTTGTCCTTATTAGTGTGGATGCTCGAAGTAATTTTTCCATGGAGAAAAGGTCGTCCCTTTTTCCGCAAAGACTTTTGGTTGGATGCATTTTACATGTTCTTCAATTTCTTCCTGTTTTCATTGATTCTCTACAATTCCCTTTCCAATGTATTTGTAGAAGCATTTAATGATTTCTTAGGGCTTTTTGGAATCACGAATTTGGTAGCTATTGAGGTCAATTCCTGGCCAGTTTGGGGTCAGTTCTTACTCTTATTTGTAGTAGCTGATTTTATTCAATGGAATGTACACCGAATGCTTCATCGGGTTCCATGGTTGTGGGAGTTTCATAAGGTTCACCACTCAGTCGAGCAAATGGGCTTTGCCGCGCACTTAAGATATCACTGGATGGAGACAATTGTCTATAAATCAATGCAGTATATCCCATTGGCGATGATAGGTTTTGGGCTGGCAGATTTCTTTGTCTTGCATATTTTCACTATTGCAATAGGGCATTTAAATCATGCGAATGTCAAAATATCCTATGGTCCACTCAAATATATTTTCAACAATCCCGTGATGCATACCTGGCATCATGCTAAGCATCTTCCTAAAGGAAGCCATGGAGTGAATTACGGGATTTCTCTAAGTCTATGGGATTATTTGTTTGGAACAGCATATATCCCCAATGATGGAGAAAATGAACCATTGGGCTTTGATAAAGTGGAGGAGTTTCCTCATACATTTTGGACACAAATAACATACCCATGGCTTCGAAAGAAAAACAAAAAAGCTTAAACCCATTAAATAGTTGGGCTACAATTATTTTGCTGTGCTTGGTCTTGGGATTGGCACCTTTTACCCCTGAACCACATGTTTGGGGAAAGATCAAGTGGGTATTAGGTGGGGCAGATGGCATGAAATTGATGGATTGGGGAGATTTGGTATTGCATGGTTTTCCCTGGCTTTTATTGGGAAGACTATTTGTTTTAAAAGTTAGGGACATTTATCAGAGGACTGTGACTTCTGGTACTGAAGGAGAGCTAGGGTAGGTCTAATTTTGAGAAAAAAACAAGCTATGTTTGATTTCTTTAAAACAAAACCTAAAAACTACGAGGATATACCTTCAGGTGTATTTCACGAATTGATGTTGAATCCTTCAACTGTAATATTGGATGTAAGGACTTCCGGCGAAAATCAATCAGGGAAAATTAGAAATTCAAAAAATCTGGACATCATGTCTCGGGATTTTAAATTGAAAATAAATGAGCTGCCCAAAGACAAAACATACTTGGTGTACTGTAGAAGTGGAAACAGAAGCGCCCAAGCATGTGAGATAATGGCTGAAATGGGCTTTAAAAAACTTAAAAACCTCAGCGGGGGAATTATGAGGTGGCCTTTTGAATTGGTTTAGATAAGTGGGGTAACCCACTTATTTTTTTGAGATTTTATTCATGCTGATGGATCGTTGTAAGTTTGATTTGAAGCGATCCATATCTTCTGGACTTTTTTGAGCGTGCTTTGTTTTTCTGCCTTGAACTCTGGCTCTCCACATTTTGAAACTGCTTCGCTTCATTTCTCTTCTCATTAATTGAATAACCTCGGCCTCTTTTACGCCAAATTGGGATTCAATTGCATCGAATGGGGTCCTGTCCTCCCATGCCATTTCAATGATACGATCAATATCTCTTTCACTTAAATTCTGTAATTTCTTCATATTCTTCAAACCCTTTGAGTCCATTAAGGTTTTTAGAAGGTGGAGAAAATTTCTGTTGTCTGGCTAAAACGAGATTTAAGATTAAAGGACCATCCAGCTTTGGATGCTGCCATTAATCTGGGGCATCCCATTCTATTAGCCTATGTTTTTGAGCCTTCTTTGATTCAAGCTTCTCAAAGTGATCTTCGTCATTGGAGGTTTGTATGGGAATCTCTAGAAGATCTGAATCGGCAGCTTCAACCTTATCAAACTGAGGTTGCTATTTTTCATCAAGAAGTAAATGAAATTTTCAGCCAATTGGAGTTAGGGTTTGAAATCGCTGCCGTATTCTCTCATCAGGAAACAGGAATTCAGATAACTTTTCAGAGAGATTTACAAATAAAATCCTGGCTTCAATCTAGAAATATACCTTGGTATGAGTTCCTTCAACAAGGAGTTAGAAGGGGTAGAAAATCAAGAGCTAATTGGAGAAAGGAATGGTTTTCCTATGTGGCAGCCACACAAGTAGACCCGAAATTAAATCAAGCAAGATTTCTCTCTAACACGGAAATAGAACAAATTCTAAAAAGTAATTTGAATATTCCTGAGGATTGGAAAAAACCTAATCCATTGATGCAGAAAGGAGGGGAGACTATTGGGCACAAATACCTAAAAAGCTTTGTAGAAGATAGAGTTTCCAATTACAGCAGGAATATTTCAAAGCCTGAAAGAAGTAGAAGGAGCTGTGGAAGAGTTTCGCCTTATTTAGCTTGGGGATGCTTATCGATCCGGCAAGTTTTTCAGGCTTCGGAAATTAAAAAGAAGGAAAAATTTCAGGTTAGAAACTTCACCAATTTTCAATCCCGACTAAGATGGCATTGTCATTTTATCCAAAAATTTGAGATGGAATGCCGAATGGAGTCTGAACCTATTAATAGGGGGTTTTTAAAAGTTGAATACAAAAAAAATCCAGCCTTTATTCAGGCTTGGAAGGAAGGAAATACCGGCATTCCATTGATAGATGCCTGTATGAGATGTTTGATTCAAACAGGTTATTTGAATTTTAGAATGAGAGCTATGCTGGTTTCATTTCTTACCCATCATTTAGGGCAAAATTGGAAAGATGGCTCAGATCATTTGGGGAGACAGTTTTTAGACTTTGAGCCTGGTATACATTATCCTCAGCTACAGATGCAGGCGGGAGTGACAGGAATCAATACAGTGAGAATCTATAATCCTATCAAACAATCCAAAGATCATGATCCTGAAGGGGAGTTTATTAAAAAATGGGTACCGGAATTAAGCCAAATTCCATCTGCTTTGGTCCATGAACCATGGAAAATCAGTCCTTTAGAGCAGGAAGATTTAGACTTTCACTTGGGAAAAGACTATTTATTTCCAATAGTGGATCCCGAAAAAGCAGGAGCAGAGGCCAGAAAGAGAATATGGGCAGCGCAAAAAGATCCAGCGGTCCTCAAGGAATCAGAACGAATAGTGGAGCAACATACTTTACCAAACAGATGGGCATGAAAAAACAGCATTTACCTTCCAAAATATGTCCGGTTTGCCAAAGACCCTTTTCTTGGAGAAAGAAATGGGAAAAGAACTGGGAAGAAGTCAAATATTGCTCTAAACGATGTTCTGGAGATGCTAAAAAAAGCAGGCATTAATCTCGGTAAACCATTACAAACCAGGTAAGCCAAATAGTCAAAGGAACAAAATAGGACACCACAACAGCTAAAATAGATTCTTTGATACTTCTATTGCTGATCATATGAAATCCCATGACCCAAAGAACTCCATATCCTAATTCGAATAAGTTGAGAGTACCAAGGGGATAATACCACCTTGGATTTAAATTATCAAAACCGATAAATGATAAGAGGGAAAGGGGCCTGTATTCCAGGATTTCCTGGTAAGTGCTCGCTGAATGCGGGTTGATATAAACCAGGAACCTTATCAACTCTGGAAATAAAAATATCCCCTCTGTCACCAAAGCAAATTTCCAGAGTTCTTTGTAAGGGATTTTATAACCCAGAAAAAAAGCGCCCAACCAAAAAAGAAAGGCTATTACCGTAAACTTCCATAGAAGGGCAAATGGTGTCCAAACATATTCCAACGTATTGAAAATATGAAATATCATAAAATCACCTCTCGCGTCTAAATTCTCCGAATCGGGAATTGCTTCCAATATAATGGTGTTAGAAAGGTATCGGATGAGAATAAAGAGTAAAACCAAAAGAAAAAAATAAAGCCTTTTATCAAAATCTAAATAGTCAGAAAGACGTTGTGCTAATGGAGAGCGTTCTTTAGGCATATTTCGAGGTTAAGTTTGCTTAAATCTAATTGATTGTCTGAGATAAGACCTAATTTTGCGCGCTGAAGGAGAAAAATCTATGTTAAAGAAGTTTATTTTAAGTTTTACATTCATTTTTTGCTGCTTAGCAGGAAGCATGGTGAAGGCTCAATCTGCGCCTTCGGATAGCTTATTTGTTAAAGCCTCTCCTTATCTATTGCTGGATCGTGGTTTACAATACAGGATTACCAAGTCAATCAACAGCATGTATAATTTTGATTTTGATGTGGCTGAAAGAGACTTCAAAGTAATTGCTTATCAATACCCTGATCATCCATTACCTGATTTTTTGATGGCATTGAGTTACTGGTGGAGGATAGAAGTAGATGTGACCAATGAAAAATACGATAAGATATTTTTGGCCTACATTGATCGGGCAAATGAGAAGGCTGAAAAGCTCTATGACGAAGATAAAACCAACAAGGAAGCGGCATTTTTCTTAGCTGCAGGATATGGATTCCAAGGAAGGCTTTTATCAGAAAGAAAAAGCTGGACGCGTGCAGCTTGGGCGGGAAGAAATGCATTGAAATACATGGAATTAAGCAGAGGAGAGGAAGAGTTTAATCCTGAGCTTCTTCTGGGGGATGCTCTTTTTAATTACTTCTCTGTTTGGATTCCGGAAAATTATCCGCTTTTGAAACCAATTTTAGCCTTATTTCCTAAAGGCAACAAGCAGCTTGGCTTGAAGCAGCTGGAACAAGTGGCTGAGAATGCCTTTTACACCAGAATTGAGGCTATGTATTTTTTATTTAGGCTCTATGCTTCTGAAGAAAAGAAACCTTATGAGGCCCTCAGAATTTCAGAATATCTTAATGAAAAATTCCCAAACAACCCATATTTCCATAGATCCTATGCAAGGCATTTATATACCGTTGGAAGGTGGACTGAGTCATTGAGAGAGTCAGAAGAGATTCTGAGAAGAATTGATGCGAAGCAAACGGGGTATGAATCAAATAGTGGTCGCTATGCAGCTTTCTATATAGCTCAGTACTATGATAGAATCGAGAATAGACCGGAAGCCAAAAAATATTATCTCAAAACTCTTTCTTATGGTGAGGAGTCAGAATCCCAGGAAAGTGGGTATTATTTACACTCTTTGGTAGAGTTGGGGAAAATTGCACTGGTAGAGAAAAACAAAGCACTTGCAAAAGAATATTTCAAAAAAGTAAAGAAATACGCAAAGCGAAAACACCCCGCTCATCAGGCTGCAAGGGATTTTATCAAAAAGAATAAACTTTAATCAAAAAGTTTGCGTTTTTAGCACTTACTGCAAGAGATAATTTGAATTTTTCCAAGAGAAGGAGGATTTTTAGAAGGAATCTTTGCTAAAATCCCCACTATCCTAAAGAAAATTTCGAATTAGGTCGATATAAAAACGGATAATAGTTTTAAAATTTTCCTTAATTATTATAAATTTGCACAGCATAAAATTTTGTAAAAACAAGAAATCATGGATAATAGCGTAAGAATAAAATTCGATAAAATTGATCGCAGGATTCTAGAAATCCTTCAGGGAAACGCAAAGATCACTAACGCTCAACTTTCAAAAGATATCGGACTTTCTCCTGCTCCAACCTTGGAGCGAGTGAAAAAACTTGAGCAGTCTGGTATCATTAAAAGTTACCATGCGAAATTAGACCCAGAAAAAATTGGCCTTGGGGTAAGTACATTTGTTTTGGTATCTCTTATTGGTCACAACAAAGGTAATATCGATGCATTCATGAAGGAAATCAACGGAATTCCTGAGGTAATTGAATGTCACCACATTACAGGTACAGGTGATTTTATTCTTAAAATCATTGCAAAAGATATCACTGCTTATCAGAAGTTGATGTTGGAAAAAGTTTCTGAAATTAAAGAAGTGGACTCCATGCAATCCATGGTAATTTTGTCCACATTTAAAGACTCAAAGGTATTGCCTATCCCTGCCTAATTATTAGAATAGAATAGAATTTAGGGTGGCAATTGCCACCCTTTTTTTTTGAAGCTATGGAACATAATCCTTGGAAAACCCTAAAAATTAAACCCATTTACAACAATCCTTGGATAAGACTCGAAGAACACGATGTCTTAAATCCCGCAGGAAAGGAGGGGATCTACGGTAAAGTGCATTTTAAAAATAAAGCTATGGGTATTATACCGGTAGATAAAAATGGTAACACTTGGCTGGTGGGGCAATACCGGTATACTTTGAAGGAATATTCCTGGGAAATTCCCATGGGCGGGGGTCCTATTGGTCAGGACCTTTTGGAATCTGCCAAGCGCGAATTAAAAGAAGAAACTGGCTTAGTTGCCGAAAAATGGACTGAGCTTCTCAGAATACATACTTCCAATTCAGTTACAGACGAGGAGGGCTTTGTTTATCTGGCTGAAGATTTAACTCAACTTGATACGGAGTTCGAAGAGACTGAAGTATTACAAATCAAAAAGCTTCCACTTCAGGAAGCCGTTACTATGGTTATGAATGGGGAAATTACTGATGCAATCAGTATTGCCGGAATTCTAAAAGCTGCCCGAGTTTTGGGTTTGTGATATGACAATCAAAGATCATTTTAAAATCACTTCCAAATTAGCTTATCCAGTTGTCTTGAGTCAATTAGGGCAAGTGATGGTTGGAGTGGCAGACAGTATGATGGTGGGGCAATTGGGTGCCGTACCTTTGGCTGCTGCCTCCCTGGCGAATTCTATATTTTTCGTATTACTCATGTTTGGAATGGGAGTATCCATGGGAATTACCCCTTTGGTTTCTATTGCAGAGGGTAAAGGGAAATCAATTCGTATCGGACGTTTATTTCAGCATGGATTGTGGATCAATCTTTCTACAGCATTGGTTTTAACCATCATTATATTGGGTCTCTCACAAGGGCTTTCCCATCTCAATCAACCTGAAATTGTGGTTAAAGAGGCAATACCTTACCTTTTTATCATCACTGCTTCTCTTTTTCCATTTATGATTTTTCAGACCTTCAAGCAGTTTGCCGAGGGTCTTTCTCAAACGAGACAGGCTATGTACGTGACCATTTTTTGCAACTTGGTCAATGTGTTTTTAAACTGGGTTCTCATTTTTGGTAAACTGGGAGCTCCGGAAATGGGCTTGATCGGAGCTGGGTTGGCTACCTTGATTTCCAGAATTTTGATGCCGATAATGATAGGTTGGTATGTGATGAAGTCTTCTAGGTATAAAAATTTTCAGTTGACTCTAGGATTGACAAAAATGAGTTTTCCCATGATCAACAGAATATTGAAAATAGGGATACCCACTGGTTTTCAATATATTTTTGAAGTTAGTGCCTTTGGATCTGCAGCAATTATGATGGGTTGGATAGGCGTAAACGCCCTTGCAGGACATCAAATAGCTTTAAACTTAGCTTCGATCAGTTACATGATGGCTGCTGGATTAAGCACTGCTGGGATGATCCGTGTAAGTAATCAGATTGGTAAGAATAATTTCAAAGCAATGCGAGAAGCAGGTATGGTAGTGTTTGCCATGGTGCTGATTTTTATGGCCGTTACGGCAGTTATTTTTATTGCTGGCAGAAACTTCCTGCCTACTTTCTATATAGATGATCCTGAGGTTATAGCTACTTCAGCTACTTTGTTAATCATAGCTGGAATGTTTCAATTATCGGATGGTGTACAGGTTGCGGGCTTAGGTGTTCTCCGAGGTATGGAGGATGTGAAATTTCCCACAATTATCACCTTAATTGCCTATTGGGTTCTAGGTCTCCCATTGGGGTATTTTCTTGCTTTCGAAATGGGACTGGCAGAAAAAGGGATTTGGTATGGCTTGCTGATCGGCTTGAGTATAACGGCAATAGTTCTTTTTTACCGATTCCATAAATTATCTAGGAAAGCAATTTTGGAAAAAGGAATTAACCCTTGATCAAAAAGTCTTTTTTAAAGGGTTTCTGAATCAATAAAGGAAACTTTATATTCAGGACTTAATTAATATTCTACTGATGAAAAAAATACATTCCCTTACCCTATTACTTTTCTTGTTTAGTCAGTTCACCTTTTCTCAGAAACTTGCTGTTTTAACTCAACGCGAACAGGCCGAATTGATTGACTCTTGGTTGGATGTCAGGATCAACTCCCTATTGCCTCAATTGATGACAGAGACTGGGGTGGATATGTGGATCGTGATCTCCAGAGAGTACAATGAGGACCCGGTTATACGAACTATGCTTCCTGCCACCTGGATGGCCGCTAGAAGACGAACTATATTGGTTATGTATCAGCCTAAGCCAAATTCTCCAGTGGAAACTTACGCAATTGCCAGATATGATGTGGGAAAGGCATTCAAAAGAGCTTGGAATCCTGAACAGCAGCCAGATCAGTGGAAAGCATTAATTAACTTGGTAGCAAGTAAGAACCCTCAAAAAATTGGTTTGAATTATGCGAAAGATTATGGTCATGCTGATGGCTTGACTTATTCAGAACATCAGGCTTTCGTCAATCAATTACCCAATGCTTTGAAATCAAAAGTTGTATCTGCCCAAACATTGGCAGTAAGATGGTTGGAAACCCGAACTGAACAAGAAATGTCTACCTATAGACATGTGCAGCAATTGGCTCATGATATAATCCAGGAAGGATTATCTGAAAAAGTGATCACTCCCGGAAAGACAACAACTGAAGACGTTGTATGGTGGTATAGAGAAAAGATTAAAGAAATGAAGTTGGATACATGGTTTCATCCAACTGTAGATATTCAGCGTCCTGACCCTTCTTCCAATGAAGCAAACAGGTCTTTTGCAGTTCGGCCCTCTGAGATGACCATTATGCCGGGAGATTTACTTCATATTGACTTTGGAATAACTTACCTCAGGTTAAATACTGACACTCAGGAATTGGCCTATGTCCTTAAGCCAGGGGAAACAGAAGTTCCAGTCTTCCTTCAGCAAGCATTCGAAGTAGGAAATAGACTACAGGATATTCTAACGGAAAACTATGTAGCTGGCCGTACAGGAAATGAAATTCTTAGGGCATCCAGACAGAAAATGGAATCAGAGGAAATTAGAGGAAGTATTTATACGCATCCATTGGGATTTTATGGACATTCAGCCGGACCAACCATCGGAATGTGGGATAATCAAGGGGATACTCCAGGTGCTGGAGATTTTCCGCTTCATGCCAATACTGGATATGCCATTGAATTGAATGCCGTGGTTTATGTCGAGGAATGGAAAAAAGATGTGAGAATCATGCTGGAAGAAGGAGCGTTTTTCGATGGTGAAAAAGTGACTTATTATAATGGAAGACAGAAAAAGATTCTATCCATCCCACGTATGAGTAATTATTTGGGGAATTGAGATTGATCATGAGAGAAGATGCTGTCTTATAATTCGAATTAATGTCAGCCTGAGTCTTAAATATTCTTTGAACATATAAAAAATGATATGGCAGGGTCATCCAAAATGGATTCGTCTGTAGTCCTTTCGCAAATGATATCCATTTCTTTTAGAAAAAACTATTTTAGTTAGGGCGCGGTGGGCTGACGCAGCAGCGGGCCAGCGTCCGGCCTAGTGCGGTTGGAGCTTTGCTGCGTCTTGAATTTTGGGTTCTTTTGCTTCAAGGCAAAAGAACGAAGAGAAAAAAGAAAATGCTCAATAGAAGCAGAAGGATTTTAAGTTAGCTAAAGCTTACTTTCCATAACAAAGAATTGAATTCCGAAATAAGTGAAATTTCGGAATTTAATTTAAACTGTCATTGGTAGCGCCTGCCTGTATTCTAAGGTTTAAACAAGAAGATTTTCAGTTTTTTTTTCATGCGGCATATTTTAATATGTCTACATAGCTGGAATTTCGATTGACAACGGCAAAAGCCCTTGCGAGAAGTTTGTTTCGGATGATGTTAAGGGTGCTCATCTTGCTTTTACCTTCATCGATTCTTCTCTTGTAATAGGTCTTCATTTCAGTGCTGTATTGGATGGCAGTTCCTGCACATAAAGTCAACAGTGTTTTAATTCTCTTGTTCGCTAACTTGCTCGTTTTCGTCTTTCCTCTAAAAGTACCTGACTGGTTGGGAAACGGTGCTGTTCCTGCATAACTGGCAAACTTTCTCCAGCTATCGAATAGGGTAAACCCTTCTGTTAAGACGATAAGTGCAACAGCTGTCTGTGGGCCTATGCCCTTGATAGAGTTAATCAGCTTATATTGGTTCATTAACAGTTCATCTTTGCGTAAAAGTTTGTCTATTTCTTTCTCCACGGTTTGGATCTGCTTATCCAAACAAGCGATCACTTCGGTATTGGATTTTTGATAGACTTTTAATTTGATTTCTGAAACTACAGCTTCATATTCTTTGATACGGGTGATGTAAGCTGCTCTGTCTTTTACAAGTCGCTCTCTGTAATTAAACAGCTTTTGAGATCCTGGATGACCTTTTTGGGAAGAACAGTGGGGATAATCTTCTCCTGCTTTTCATAAAGATATTCAGCTATGTCTTTAGAGTCTGCCTTGTCTGACTTACCTCTTCTTATTCCCAAGGATCGCTTTAATTCAAGTCCTGAGATGATATAAAATGGTAGGGAGTGCTTTTCAAGAAACAAAGCAAGTTCTGAAGAATAAATCCCAGTGGATTCAAATCCGAAAAGCAGTTCTTCTGCGAGTATTAACCCAGAGTTTTCCATTACCCATTCCACCAGCTCCTGGTAACCTTTCTCATTATTTTCAAAGACTGCGTGGCATTGGTTGATCTTCAGATAGGCATCAAGTGTAGATTTACTTACATCGACTCCAATAATTGATTTGAATTTCATAATTTAGACATTGAAGTTTAACAAATGAGAGTTGCGGAAACTAAAACCTTTAACAGGCCTAAAGCCTAAAATTCTAACTGGTTACTGGCAACTCAATTAAGAATGGGGACTGATACAGGCACTAGGTCACTATCCTAGACGGCAAGAAAGTTCACCCCATTCTTTTTTAATTTATTCAATATTTGAGTCACTTAATAATCGGAAAGATATTAGCTCTTATTTTCCCAAATAATTCTCCTTTGCAAACCTAAAGGACGGTAGGCAGGGAGTCGAAGGCCATTTCTATTGTTTTAAAGGATGTTTCGATCCCGTAAAATTGTAAGTACGCTCAATGTGACAAGATTCACCCTTGAGACAGCCTCTTTTTATGTTTGATACTTTCTTTTTCTAATACTAACCAAGACTAAGAAAGCCAAAAAGGCCATGCCCGCACTGCTGAGGAATACGAGTTGAAAGTTTTCTGCCTTATTGGCATACAAAAAGCCTGAAACGATCGCTCCAATACCGATTCCTGCTTCCAAAAATATATACATGGTCGCTAAAGCCCTACCTCGATAAGCATCCAAGGAAAGATCCACCACCCAGGCAGCCGTGGTAGGACTATACATCCCAACTGCAGACCCAAACAATACCCCCGCAATCATCAGCATGGCTTTCGTTTCTGCAAATGCAATTGTCATCATTGCCATAATCATAAAAATACTGGCTACTCTTAGAACAGGAATTCTTCCATATCGGTCTGAGTTTCTTCCAGCTATCAATCTTATCCCTAAAGAGGAGAGTGTAAATACAGCAAAGAAAAGTCCTTTGTTTTTGATTCCTAAATGCTCCGAGAGATCTGGAATTATGGTAAGCACCACTCCAAAAGAAAAAACAGACAAGAAAAGTATCGCTGACGGCATCAATACCCGCTTTTCTATGATTTCGTCTTTTTTAAGTTTGAATAAATTCAATTTGAGAGGCTCTTTGTTTGGAAGCGTTTCTTTCAGCTTTAATAGAATTAGAATGGAAAAGATTGCAGTAAAGGCAGAAGCATAGAAAAGAATTTCCAACTCCCAAATACTTGCAATCCAACCACCTATGGCCGGGCCTGCAGCCATGCCCAAAGAACCAAAAAGGGATTGAATTCCCATTGCTTCTCCACGTTTTTGGAAAGGAACAATATCGGCTACATAGGCAGAAGTGCCGGTGGGAGTAAATCCAGCTGAGAATCCATGTGCAAATCGCAGGAATAAAAACCCGCCGACAAAACTTAAAATTGGATACAATAAGCCCACAATAAAGCATACTGAAGCACCAAAAATCATCACAGGTATTCTTCCGATTTTATCTGCAAGCTTACCGGAAAAAGGTCTGGAAAGACCAGCAGATAAGGTGAATAATGAGATGATCAAACCTTTGTAATCCTCACCTCCCAATGAACTTAGGTAGGAGGGAAGCTCAGGAATAATCATATTGAAAGAAGAAAAAAACAAAAAGGAGCTCAGGCAGAGCAGGAAAAAATCCAGACTGAAAAAGGATGGGAAGATTTTCATGAAGTTTGGATTGAAAAGGAACAGGGCCGAAAATAAAATCGGCCCTGTAATTATTCTTTGTTTGCTTCTTCTTCGCTTTGAGCGAGTAGAAAGGCTTTCATAAATTCATTCAAGCCCCCGTCCAATACATGCTGGGTATCAGAGGTTTCAAAACCTGTCCGATTGTCCTTTACTAGTTTATATGGATGCAGGACATAGTTTCGGATTTGGGAACCAAAATCTACCCGAAGTTTGGAAGATTCTATCTTCGCGATCTCAGCATTCCGTTTTTCCAGCTCCATTTGATAAAGCCTGGATTTCAACATCTGCATGGCTTTTTCCCGGTTGGCAAGCTGTGATCTTTCCACCTGGCATACCACAACAATTCCGGTTGGCTTGTGTGTCAATTGGACTTTGGTTTCCACCTTGTTCACATTTTGACCACCTGCACCTCCGGATCGGGAAGTATGGAGTTCAATATCGGCAGGGTTGATATCGATTTCAATGCTATCATCCACTTCAGGATAGGCATAAACTGAGGCAAATGAAGTATGTCTTCTTCCTCCTGAGTCAAAAGGGGATATCCTTACCAGTCGGTGAACACCTGTTTCAGATTTCAGGAATCCATATGCTAAAGGACCCTCGAACTCCAAAGTGGCAGATTTGATACCTGCAACTTCACCTGGCTGAACGTCTACCTCTTTTACCTTGTAGCCATTCTTTTCACCCCACATGATGTACATTCTCATTAGGATGGAAGCCCAGTCATTACTTTCAGTTCCTCCCGCTCCAGGGTTGATTTCCAGCACTGCATTCAGCTGATCTTCCTCTGAGGAGAGCATCTTTTTGAGTTCAAGATCTTCTACAGCTGTTTTGGCTTTTTGGTATTCAGTTTTGATTTCTTCTTCGCTGACTTCATCAGCTGAATAGAATTCATACAATACCTCCAAGTCCTGAATAATCTGCTCCAGATCTTCAAATGATGAAGTCCAGCCTTTTCTAACCTGGATTTGTTTCATCGTTTTTTCAGCCTCTTCCGGATTATTCCAAAAATCAGGCTGGGCAGATACTGCCTCTAAATCTTCTATTTCTGCTTTCTTCCGATCGTAGTCAAAGATACCTCCTTAAAGCCGAGGTGCGAGCTTTCAAGTCTTTCAGTTGGTCCGAAGTCATGATTTTAAAGTTGAAAATTGAGCTGCAAAAGTCTGAAAAAAAATCCGTTTTTACTAAGTAAAAACAAAATCAATCCGGTAATCTCATTTGGATAATCTGAATTCGATTTCGCCCTTGATTTTTGAATGTTTTGTACCGAATAGGTAAAAGTGCTAAACCTGTTCCAGTTAAAATACCTCCAATCACTCCGACGCCCCTATCAATGGAAAACTCCCCAGTTTGGTAAATGGAATTTATACTCTCGACCCCCAGTAAGATTACACCTGATCCTAAAACTAGGGCATTCATGTTTCTTAGGGTAGAGTTTCTGGGATCTTTTCTTCTGATATCAATTTCCAAGATATCATCAGGAGAAAGTATATTCTCACTCAAATAGATATAATTGTCATTGAGATCTTTGATCACATCTGTGATGTAATATCCTAGCTTCGCACTTTTGTAGGTGATCGGTTCACCTATATAAAATCGGATTTGGGTTTTGGTATTACTGCCTCTTTTCAAGAGTAAAAAATCTTTGGATTGAGCATAACTTGAAAAACTCAAGATTGTCAAAAAGATCGTAAAAATAAGTAAGTTGATTGCTTTCATGTACAGCGGTTAAGTTAGTCTTAAAAAATTCTATACGAAAGAGAAAGAAAAAAAGCTGTTGAATTTTCAACAGCTTTTGGTTTTTATGTAGAAAGGATTTTTGCAACCCTGAAATCATCTTCATCCACTGATTTGTCATCTACGATCGCCTTTTTAATAGGAGTGTATACAACTTTATGATTGATTAGCCCTGCCATCACATCATATTTACCTTGTAATAGACCCTCTACAGCAGCTACTCCTAGTTTAGATGCCAATAATCTATCATAAGAACTTGGAGCTCCGCCTCGCTGCAAATGGCCAAGGATAGTTACTTTGATATCGTAATAAGGAAGATGTTTCTTTACCTTTTCAGCTATTTCAGCAGCACCACCACTTTTTCCGCCTTCTGCTACAATGACAATGTTGGATGATTTTTTTGCTTTAGTTCTAATTTTAAGTTTTTCTACCAAATCCTCAATTGGCATTTTCTTTTCAGGGATCAGAATTGCTGCCGCTGCAGAACCAATTCCCGCATTGATTGCAATAAAACCTGCATCTCTACCCATCACTTCCACAAAGAAAAGTCTGTCATGGGAAGTAGCGGTATCCCTGATTTTATCAATCGCTTCGATGGCAGTATTGCAGGCAGTATCAAACCCAATCGTGACATCAGTTCCAGATAGGTCATTATCGATAGTTCCTGGTAAACCTACGGCAGGAATTCCAAACTCTTTATAAAACAAATGGGCTCCTGTAAGTGAACCATCACCACCAATCACTACCAAAGCATCAATGCCATGACTTTTAAGGTTATCATAGGCTTTTTTTCTTCCTTCAGGTGTTCTAAATTCTTCACTTCTTGCAGATTTTAGAAATGTACCGCCTCTTTCAAGAACGTGAGCGATGTTTTTTGAATCTAATTTTTTGATATCATTTTGGATGAGGCCTTCATAGCCTCGATAGATACCATACATTTCCAGATTATAGTAAAATCCTGCCCGGACGGCTGCTCTGATAGCAGCATTCATACCAGGAGAATCCCCTCCGGAAGTAAGTACACCGATTTTACGGATAGTTTTAGGTTCCATTATAAGGTTTGAGTTAAGGCTTTAAACATTAATTCGGCAGATGCTGGATTGGTAGCTAGTGGGATATTGTGAACATCACAGATTCTCATCAGCATTTGCACATCCGGCTCATGGGGGTGTTTGTCCAAAGGATCTCTGAAAAACACAACCATGTCAAGCTCTTTCTGTGCAGCCATAGCGGCAATTTGTGCATCACCTCCAATTGGGCCGGATAATAATTTCTGAACCTCAAAACCAGCTTTCTCGATATGCGACCCAGTTGTGCCTGTTGCAACAAGCTGAACATCTACTCTTTGTAGGTTATTCTTAAAGCCGCTTAAAAAATGAACCATGTCGGCTTTTTTTCCATCATGGGCAATCAATGCAATTTTCATGAAATCTGGTTTAATAGGTTGGTGCCAAAGTTAGGAAAAAATCCTTTTTTTAAGCTTTTGATGGTTTGATTTCAGGTTTATTTTTCAATAAGCAGAAGATAATTTGGAACTAATCAACCTTTCTTAGGAATCATATTTTCCAGTTTGAAAAGGAAGGCATATTCCAAGGCGATTTCTTTCAAAGCATTAAATCGCCCGGAAGCTCCTCCATGTCCCGCTTCCATATTGGTGTGTAAGAGCAAAAGGTTTTGATCTGATTTTAGTTCCCTGAGTTTTGCTACCCATTTGGTCGGCTCCCAATATTGAACCTGAGAATCATGCAAGCCTGAAGTTACCAAGAGATTTGGATAGGATTTAGTTTCTACATTATCATAAGGAGAATACGAAAGCATGTAATCATAATAATCTTTCTCTTTCGGATTTCCCCATTCTTTAAATTCACCTGTTGTCAATGGAATAGTTTCATCCAGCATTGTAGTCACCACATCTACAAATGGAACAGCTGCAATTGCTCCATTGAAAAGCTCTGGACTCATATTGATTACTGCACCCATCAAAAGTCCTCCTGCACTTCCTCCCATTGCGTAAAGATGGGCTGAGCTGGTATATTTTTCTTTGATTAGATGATTGGCGCAGGCAATAAAGTCTAGAAATGTGTTCTTCTTCTTTAGCAATTTCCCATCCTCGTACCAATGTCTTCCTAAATCTTCTCCCCCTCTAATATGGGCGATAGCATAGACAAAGCCTCTATCTAATAAGCTCAATCTGCTGCTTGAAAAATAAGCATCCATGCTAAAACCATAAGAGCCATAGGCATATAAAAGGAGAGGGTTATTTCCATCAGGTTTAAATAGAGACTTCTTGTAAACCAGAGAAATTGGGATCATTACTCCATCTTCGGCTTTTGCCCAAATCTTAGCGGATTGATAGTCACTCTCCTGATAGCCTCCGACAACCTCTTGTTGCTTTAATAAGGTTCTTTTCCTCGTGACCATGTGGTATTCAAAAGTTGAAGCTGGAGAAACCAAAGAATTATATCCAAACCGAAGAATCTCTGTTTTGAATTCGGGATTATTTCCTATCCAAGCTGTGTAGGTTTCTTCTTCAAATTCCAGTTCATGACCAGCACTTCCATCCCAGGGTTTGATGAATATTCTGGTCAACCCATTACTTCTTTCCTGGGAGACAAAGAAGCTTTCAAATAAATCAAAGTCTTCTATTAATACCTGGTCCCGATGGGGAATGAAGTCTTCCCAATGTTCCAAAGAAGGGTTTGAAATTGGAGCTTTGACCACTTTAAAGTTTTGAGCTTGATGATTGGTTCTAATCCAAAAATGCTCTTCATAATGATCGACTGCATACTCCAAATGAGGAACTCTACTTTGGATCAAGTTCCATTTTCCGTTTGGATTTTTTGCTTCTAAATACCTGATTTCCGAAGAAATGGTGCTTTCAGAATGAATGAATAGATAGTATTGGGACTTTGACTTGTGAATATGACAAGTAAATTCTTCATCTAATTCTTCAAAAACTAACTCAGAGTTCTCAGGCTTAGTACCAAGTTCATAACGATATATTTGATTAGACCTCAGCGTATCAGGATCCTGTTTGGCATAAAATAAAGTGTAATGGTCTGTTGCCCAGGCCATGTTTCCTGTTATTTGTTCGATTTTTTCGGCTAGGATTTCTCCGGTTTCAAGATTTTTGAAATGAATGGTATAGATCCTTCTTCCAACCTCATCTACCGGAAAGGCCAACATTTTTTGATCAGAACTGACTGCGATACCGGCTACATGGAAATAGGTTTTGCCTTCAGCCAGTTCATTGACATCTAGGATGATTTCTTCCTGATTTTCAAGGCTATCTTTTTTTCTACAATAAATCGGATATTCACCTCCTTGACGATATCTTACATACCAATAAAACCCAGATTTGAAATAGGGTACACTTTCATCATCTTCCTTAATCCTGCCTTTCATTTCATCAAAAAGATCCTTCTGAAACTCTTCAGTATCTTTCATAACCTCTTTCAGATAGGCATTTTCATCTTTTAGGTATTGAATGACTTCCGGGTTTTCCCGATCTCTCATCCAGTAATAATTATCAATCCTTCTGTGTCCGTGCGCTTCTAAAATTTCGGGCTTCTTATGGGCTTTCGGTGATTTCATCAAATTTCGATTTAGGCTGCAAGTTTACTAAAAAGGCTTGAGGAGGACCTGATTTTGAAATTAAATGCATTTTTTTAGGTATAAAAAATCACAAAAATGTGATGAGCTATTGTTTCATTCAATATTTATTAAAATATTCATGGAAGTATTAATCAACCATCAACCTTTCACCTATGGGAATGTTAAAAGAATTTAAAGAATTCGCTGTCAAGGGCAATGTTGTCGATTTGGCCGTAGCGGTAATAATTGGAGGAGCTTTTGGCAAAATTGTGTCTTCTTTTGTGAATGACATAATCATGCCTCCATTGGGGCTACTTTTAGGAGGCGTAGATTTTAAGGATCTCGCTGTAGTGCTGAAAGAAGCTGAAATGGATGCCGCCGGAGAAGTTGCAGTTGCAGCTGTTACTTTAAACTACGGGATGTTTATCCAAAACGTAGTGGATTTCGTAATCATCGCTTTCGTGATTTTTCTTGCTATCAAAGGCATGAACAACATGAAAAAGAAAAAGGAGAAAAAAGAAGAAGCTGCTCCACCTCCAGCGCCACCAAAATCCGAAGTTCTTTTGGAAGAAATTCGGGATTTGCTTAAGAAACAGTAAAAATCAAACGGCTCTCATTTTTGGGAGCCGTTTTTTTATTGTTGGATTCTACCTCTTTGCCTCTGATAAAGCATTCTGGTAAAATCTCTTGAAATTCCATTCAACTTGAGAATTTGTTCATAGCTAATGACTGAGGCTACTTCCTTCACAAACCTTTCTTCATCATCAATCATTTGCCTTTGTATCGCAAATCTTTTGGCAATCATTTCTTTAGCCTGAGAATCTGAAATAGAATTCGCTTCTCTTCGAGGATTTAGCTCTGCAAGTTTTCGAAGGTTTGCCTCTCTTTGATTTGAATATTGATTGTATAAAGGCCAGAATTTTTGGGCTTGTTCCGGACTTAGGTCTAATCTTGTAGAAATAAAGGCGATTTTGGCATCCTCTAATTTTTGTCTGTCAAATTGCTGACCCGGCCTTTGAGCATATGCCTGCAAAGAAAAGAGAAAGAGGTAAATGCCTATCCATAGGGTTTTTCTCATAATTCATATAAATTTTGATCTTCAGTATCCCACAGTTCATCCACAACAGGGAATTCCTCCTCGATGATTCCTTCCAATAATTCATCAGGATTATCACTCATGGATAAAATGTCTTCCGCAGTCCAGTAATTTGCGTCAATGTACAGATTGACTTGATTGTCCAAAACTAGATATTCATCGGTTTTGGATTGGGGAAGAAAGGTGTAAATCCCGACTGACAATGCTATAATAGCAACTGCAGCCCATTTGATCCATGAATAATCAGTTTTGGATTGCACACGTGCCATGATTTGATCAGGCAAGTCTTCAAAGTAGCCTTTTGGCTCTTTAAATGGCTGAATAGGAGGGATAACTGACATATCGTTGGTTAGACTTAATTTAGTGCTTCAGGTTTATTGATTACTGATAATTTCTTCAATTTTTTTGACTGCATGATGATAACTGGCCTTTAAAGCACCCACACTGGTACCTGTAATGGCCGAAATTTCATCATAACTGAGGTCTTCTTGGTATTTCAAATGAAAAACAAGACGCTGCTTTTCAGGTAATTTTAGCAATGTTTTTTGGAGCTTGAGTTGAATCTCATCACCGTTTAAGCCAGAAGAATGATCCAGATAAGACTCCATTTTTTCTTGATGATCATCCAGCGAAAATAAATAGCGTTTCTTTTTCTTCTCCAAAAAACTCAAGGCTTCATTGGTCGCAATTCGATACAACCAA
Organism: Algoriphagus sp. NBT04N3; assembly: GCF_019443765.1. NCBI lineage: Bacteria > Pseudomonadati > Bacteroidota > Cytophagia > Cytophagales > Cyclobacteriaceae > Algoriphagus > Algoriphagus sp. NBT04N3. The sequence goes on along the minus strand of NZ_CP048415.1, from coordinate 1,846,343 downwards.
GTAAACAAACCTGATTTCGACTCGAATTTATGGATATGATGATAAGCTTTGATAAAGGTATTTTGGGTGAGATCATCGGCATCCTCATGGATGATAACCAATCTTCTAATGACATGGTATACCCTTTTTTGGTAGACTTGGATCAATTGTCTGAACCCCATCTCCTTGCTATGAGGGTTTTGAATTAGATTCAGAATTTCTTGATCACTAATTTGCATTGCTGCTTGGTTAGACCTGAAATGATGGGCAAGGTTTATTTCTTTCTTTCAAAATTTTAAAATATTTGAAATCCCAATACAGAATCCAGGCTTTTCAAGCCCAAAATCAAGGTAATGATCCATATAAAAATTGCCAGTGAATTGATCCACTTTGAGTTTTTATATTCTTTCATCCAAACTTGTTGATTTGCAATCCATATTAGCCAGGCACTGATTAATGGCAAGAGAACTCCATTTGCAATTTGTGCCAGAGAAATTAATGCCACAGGTCTAATTCCAAATGACGAAAATACCAATCCTGCTCCTACAATTATCAGAAAAGATACTCTCATACTTTGTGATTTATTTTCCTGACTCCAATTCATAATTCCGCAAATCACCAAAGCACCTGCGAGCGGAGCCGTAATCGAAGAAGTCAGACCAGCGGCCAACAATCCAAATCCCATCAAATAAGTGCCTGATTTTCCGAAAACTGTTTCTAAACCGGAAGCTACGTCCTGAGCCGAATTAATAGACTCGCTCGTATTGAATGTGCCTACTATCAAAATCGCCATAGAAACCAATCCTCCCAATAAAACGGATAGAATAATATCCCTTCGCATAAGCTTGATTCCGCTTGGATTTTTCCATTTTGCTTTGGCCAAACTTGCATAAAGGAACAGGTTGTAGGGAACCACGGTAGTTCCGATTAAGGCAACCAAGCTTGGGACTTCTTCATTCTTCAAAGATGGCCAGAATCCTGCAAGAACTTCCGACCAATCCGGTTTTACTAATATTGCGGTGCTGATAAATGCCAAAGACATCAATACCACTAGAGCGATTAAAGTCTTTTCTAAGGTTTTAGAATTTCCTGACCAGAGTATCAAAAGAGCGATTGATCCTAAAAGAAAGTTACCGGAGTCAAGAGAAAATGGACCAAAAGAGAATATTGGAGCTTTCCAAAATGCTCCAAGACCAAGATTTGCGCCCGTAATATTACCCGATTCATAGGCGATATTTCCAATAACTATAGCTGTTAGAACAAGAATGATTTGTACTATTTTGAATAGAGCAGAGCCCTTTTGGGATCTGATGATTTGACTTAGATCCTTACCAGATACTAAGCCTATCCTTCCGCTCATTTCTTGTAAAATAACTGTTGCTAAAACGGAAAGGCCCATTGCCCAGATGAGGGAAAACCCAAAATTGTATCCAGCCAAAGTGCAAACAGTGACCGTTCCGGGGCCAATAAATGCCGCTGCGATGATGGGACCGGGGCCAATGCCGCTAAGTAGTTTTTTTAGACTCAACTGACTTCTTTTTTTGCCAAAATAGCTTTTTGGGAAGACTTTTTGTTAGAATTATGGTTATTCTTTTGGCTTAAAGAAATTCTTATGATCTGGATGCGACGTGTCTTTAAAATTTTGCTGGGAATACTTCTTTCCTTGGTGTTTTTCCTATTGCTTCTTTTTCGCAACGATATATCAGAAGAAAAGATCATCAACAAATATAGCTATCCTGAATCTCATTTTATCGAAGTAGATGGGGTTAATCTGCATGTTAGATTTATGGGAAAAGGAGATCCGGTATTTTTGATTCACGGGAGTTTTTCTTCCTTACATACTTGGGATGATTGGCAAAGAGAAATGAGCCCTTATTTTATGACCATTTCGGTGGATTTACCGGGACATGGTTTGACTGGGCCTGATGAACTCCAACGTTATTCAATTGAAGATTATGGTCAGTTTATATTGAGGTTGGCTGAGAAGCTTTCTATCAACCGCTTTCACCTAGCGGGAAATTCCATGGGTGGAGCAGTGGCTTTACAAGTTGCAAGCACTCGGCCGGATCAAGTTCTCTCTTTAAATTTAATTGACTCTTCAGGTGCTCCAAAACCTGTAAAAAGGAGTTTGGAATCCTCCTCAGAATCTAGTGCTAGAGGAGGTGGAGCTTGGGTTTTTCAACTGTTGGAAAATCCTCTTTTTTCAAAAGTGCTTCTAAAATGTACTCCGAAATTTCTCTTTTCAATGAACATGAGAGAGGTCTATGGTGATCAGGAAAAAATCAAGTCAGGCACGGTAGATCGTTATTTTGAATTGATGCTAAGAGATGGGAATAGACAGGCAACCTTGGATAGACTTTCTGGGCCCAAACAATCCTCTATTGATTTCAATAGGTTGACTATGCCCACTCTCATAATGTGGGGAGACAGAGATTCTTGGATTCCTATTTCTCAGGCATATTCCTTGGAAAAAGCAATACCAGGAAGTAAAGTCATAGTTTTCGAAGGAGTGGGCCATGTGCCCATGGAAGAGATACCGACAGAATCTGTCGCAAAATACCTTGCCTTTCTAGGGGTCGAGATCAGGAAGGATTATCTTGATGGTCCCAAATTGATGACTTATGCAAATTGAATTTATTTTAGGACTCATATTTTTTGTACAACTGATTTTTCTGATTCTTTATCTATTGGACAAAAGGAAAAATCTTAATTCAGAGTTACTTCAATCCCAAATTTCTGAACTTAGAAATGAGCTCGATAATGGTTTGGCTTTAGCCAGAAAAGAAAGTAGAGAGAATTTACAGTCCCAATTTCAGCTGGTTTTCACTTCGCTAAGAAATCATGCTCAGGATCAAAAAGGGGAGCTCAAAACCTTTGGAGAATTATTTAGGCAAAATGTTCAGGATTTTAATTCAGTTCAAAGGGAGAAGTTTGGTGAATTGAATAGAAGACAGGATGAATTGATGAAATCTACCGAATTGAGATTGGAAAAGATTCGGGAAACGGTAGACGAGAAACTGCAAAAGACCCTAGAGGCTAGGCTTGGTCAATCTTTTGAAATGGTCAGTAGGCAGCTACAGGCTGTTCAAAAAGGCCTAGGAGAGATGCAAAGTCTAGCCAATGGAGTAGGAGATCTCAAGCGGGTTTTAAGCAATGTTAAAAGCCGTGGAGTTTTGGGTGAATATCAATTACAGGCCATTTTAGAAAATCAATTGGCACCTGATCAATACTTAAGCAATGCCGAAGTTGGAAAAGGAACGCGAGAAAGGGTGGAATTTGCCGTCAAAATGCCTGGTCAGGATCATCCGGTATTATTACCAATAGATTCTAAATTCCCACAAGAATCCTACTTGAGATTGGTGGATGCTTATGATACAGTTAACAAAACAGAGATTGATATCAATCGAGCTGAGTTGATTAAAGCAGTAAAAAAAGCAGCTTCAGATATTCAGATAAAATATATTCATCCTCCCTACACCACAGATTTCGCGATTTTATTTCTTCCCGTAGAAAGCTTGTATGCGGAAATTCTCCGGGAACCAGGTCTAGCGCAAGCAATTCAACTGGAATATAAGGTACTGGTAACTGGCCCAACCACACTTTCAGCTATCTTGAATAGTTTACAGATGGGCTTCAGAACTTTAGCTATTCAAAAAAGGAGCTCTGAGGTTTGGCAGATATTGGGAGCAATTAAAACTGAATTCGGAAAATTCGGCGAGCTGATAGAGAAAACACAGAAAAAGCTGAATGAAGCAAACTCTGAATTAGATAAGTTGGTGGGAGTCAGAACAAGAGCTATTCAGAGAAAATTGAAAGATGTACAGGAACTTCCAAGTGCAGAGAGTGAAAAGCTCTTGGATGAGTAGTTAAAATTGAAAAAAAATGAATTTTTAACTACCTGCTTTGTTACCTTAGCCTATTAGCACAAAAGAATTGGTTTAAATACTGATAACCATTAAGAAAGGTATTACTTTTGTGCCTGTTTTTATCACCAGAACAATTTCTATGGGGATGCACATTGTAATTGCCGGTGCGGGGGATATGGGTTATCACCTGGCTGAGCAATTAAGTTATGACAACAAAGACATCACGCTAATCGATACTGAGCGAGAAGTCTTGGATTATGTTTCATCCAAATTGGACGTCCTAACCGTATTGGGAGACGCCACTTCAATTGAGATTTTACAGAGGGCGAATGTGACCAATGCCAGCATGGTATTGGCAGTTACTACTTCTGAAAAAACCAATATTGTTGCGGCTGTTCTTGCAAAACAGCTAGGAGCCAAGCGTGTGATGGCCAGGGTAAGAAATCACTCTTACCTCAATCCTGAAAATGTCAATTATTTTCAAAATCTAGGAATCGATAACCTGATCTCTCCGACTATGCTCTGTAGTAGAGAGATTTTCAATATGATTCAAAATTCTTCTTTCACCGAAGTTTTTGACTTTGGAGGAGGAAAATTAAATATCGTTGGGGTTACCTTGGATCAATTTAATCCTTTGGTCAATCAAAGGATTATGGATATGAAGACCAACCCAATCTTTGAGGATATTCGCATCATTGCGATTTTAAGAGACCAAAAGACTATAATTCCAAGAGGATCCACAATTATCCGAAATAGTGATCACGTGTTCTTTATTTCTAATAAAAAGCACACTGAGAGTATTTTGGAATTGATCGGTCAGGAGAAAAGAGAGGTGAAAAATATCATGATCATCGGAGGCGATGACATGGCTCTAACTACTGCCCTCAAGCTTGAAAATCATTTCAGGGTAACCTTGGTCAATAAAGATAAGGAGAGATGTAAGTGGCTTGCAGAAAACCTTCCTAACACATTGATTATCAATGGTGATTACAAGAATATAGAGCTTTTAATTGAAGAGGGTTTAGAGCAGATGGATGCTTTTTTGGCACTTACTGAATCTTCAGAGACGAATATTATTACCAGTTTGTCAGCTAAGAATCACGGTGTGTATAAAACCATCGCACACGTGGATACAAGGGAGTATATTCATATTTCACATAGTATTGGGGTGGATTCCTTAATCAATAAAAAATTGGTTGCGGCCAATGAAATTTCCAGGTATTTGAAAAAAGGAACTGTAGAAGCTGTATCCGGAATCTATGGTGTAGACGCGGAATTTATTCAATACTCTGTCTGCAAAAATAATCGCCTGACTAAAAATGCCCTGAAAGATCTTCACTTTCCTGATACTGCTATCGTAGCCGGGGTTATCCGTGGAGAGGAAGTTTTTATTCCTGATGGAGATTTCCAGCTTCAGTTAAATGACAAGGCTATTGTATTGGCACTTCCACAAGCCAAAGGTTCCTTGGACAAACTTTTCCATTAATCTATGATTCATTTTAAGGAAATAGCAAAAATCATGGGAGCCCTCTTGGTGCTCATCTCGATTTTGATGCTTCCTGCAGCGGGGTGGTCAATTTATTTTGGAGAAGACCCTTGGCCAATTTTGGTTGCAATGTGTATTTCAGCCCTTTTTGGCGCATTTTTCTTTTCTTCCTTTTCCAAGCAGGATCAAAATATCCGAAAAAGAGAGGGCTATTTGATTGTGGCTCTTTCTTGGGTTTTTATGACGCTGTTTGGAATGTTGCCCTTTATTTTAAGCGCCGAAATCACCTCTTTTCACGATGCTCTATTTGAGACCATGTCGGGTCTTACCACAACAGGTGCCAGTATTTTGACAGATATAGAGGCAATGCCTAAAGGTCTTCTTTTCTGGAGAAGTATGACGCAATGGATTGGTGGTTTGGGAATTATTGTCTTGACGGTTGCAATTTTCCCACTTTTGGGAATTGGTGGGATTGAACTCTTTGTTGCCGAGTCACCGGGGCCAACTTCTGATAAAGTGCATCCTAGGATTTCCGAAACTGCCAAGAGATTATGGTATGTCTACGTGGGATTGACATTATTAGCAACCCTTCTTTATTGGGTCGGTGGAATGACTTTTTATGATGCCATCAACCATGCCTTGACGACCTTGGCTACGGGTGGATTCTCTACCAAAAATGCCTCAATGGCTTATTATGATTCGGCTTTTATTCAATATGTAGCTATTGTCTTCATGTTTTTGGCCGGAACCAACTTTACCATCATTTATTTTGGATTGATAGGTAAATTCAGAAGAGTATTAAGAAGCGATGAGTTTAAAACTTACGCTTTTGCTTTGCTGGGGATATCTGTGATATTATTCTACCCGATTTTCGCAAAAGGAGGGGTAGACTATGAATTGGCTTTTAGAAAATCCCTTTTCCAAGTGGTCTCTCTGGTAACTACAACTGGATATGTCACTGACGACTATACCCAATACGGACAGGGAATGAGCTTTATTTTCTTCATGCTTCTGTTTTTGGGGGGTTCAGCAGGATCAACAGCCGGTGGGATCAAGTTCGTACGTCACCTGACTTTTATTAAAAATTCCTGGTTGGAGTTTAAAAGGCTGGTTCATCCAAGGGCGATCGTACCATTGATGATCAATGGTGACCGGGTAACTGGAAGGATCATTACCCATATTATGAACTTCCTTTTGATTTACCTTTTGACTTTTGTCATTGGGGCATTGGTACTCTCTCTGATGGGCTATGATTTACCAACTTCTCTGGGTGCCGTGGCTACCTGTTTGGGTAATGTTGGCCCAGCCATTGGAGAAGTAGGACCTGTTGACAACTTCGCTTTTTTCAGCGGATCCGCTAAAATATTCCTTTCCTTTATCATGCTTCTGGGAAGATTGGAATTATTCACCATTCTGATCTTATTCACTCCATTCTTCTGGAGAGCGAACTAATCAAAAACAGTAAACTGAGCTTGTATTTTGGCAATTCTATCTTCCAGACTTTCTGAAGAAATGGTTGTTCTGCTCAATCTATCCACCATGATAGGAAAAGCGAATGGGGTAAATTGAACTGGGTGTTTGACCACGATCTTCAATCGATTGATCTTTTTTAATGCATTAATCAACTTATCCCTATCCATCTGCTGATTGATAGCTTCTTCATGTGCTTGCTTCAACAATAGGTTGTCTGGATCATATTGCTCAAAAACCTGAAAAAGTAAGCTGGAATTGGCCTGAATGTGCTTGAATGTGGTGGGTTTCCCGGGGTATCCTTGAAAAACCAATCCTGCAATACTGGCAATTTCTCTGAATTTTCTCCGGGACATTTCACTTTCATTCACACAGTGGAGAATATCCTCTTTGATATTTTTTAGGCTGAATACATCTTCTTCCAAAATTTCTTCAATAGGAATTGGCATGTCTGAAAGAAGCTCAAAGCCATAATCATTCATCGCCATATTGAAAGTGACTGGATAGCTTGCTGAAACTCTATAGGCAATCAAAGCACTCATCAATTCATGCATCATTCTACCTTCAAAAGGGTAGAAAAAAATGTGATATCCCTGCTTGCTTTGATGAGACTCTATCAAGAAGGTGCTTTGATCCGGTACAATGGAAAGCTTGCTCTGAAGATCCAAAATTGGTAAAACCTGCTTGACTTCTTCTGACTTATGAATGCCATTATTATACTCTGAAAGTATTTGGAGAATTTTATCTGACAGCATGGAAGAAAGTGACATTCTTGCACCCATCCAGCTTACCACGTTATTGGTTTTTTTCTCACTGACTTTGACTATGGCACTTAGGTCTCGAATTTGAAGAAGCTCTAATGATCGACCTGCAAAAAAGAATCTATCCCCAATTTTCATCTTTGAAATGAAGTACTCTTCCACTGTGCCCAAGTAGGTTCCATTTTTGAACTTCACTTTCATCATTGCTTCCGAAACAATGGTTCCCATAGAAAGCCTATGTTTCATTGCTATTCGTTTGTTTTTGACTTTGTATAGCCCATCCTCATCTTGACTGACTTTGAGAAAATCCTCATAGCTTCCCAGAGAATTTCCTCCCTTTGTGATGAAATCCATAGCCCAGTCCATTTCCTCTTTGCTTAAATTGGAAAAAGAGTAGGTCCGTTTAACGATAGGATAGATTTTTTCCGGTGCAAATCCTTCGCCTACTGCCAGTGTGACCAAAAATTGAATGAGGACATCATAGGGTAGGATAGGAGCAAATTGAGACTCTATGGCTTCATTTTCCATGGCATCCCTTAAAGCTGCTGCTTCAATTAACTCTAGAGAATTGGTAGGGACGAAATAAACTTCAGAGGGAACACCCGGTTGATGTCCAGCTCTTCCGGCTCTTTGCATAAAGCGCGCAACACCTTTAGGACTTCCTATTTGGATGACTTTGTCAACTGGTCTAAAATCTACTCCGAGGTCCAAACTTGAGGTGCAGACCACTAGTTTTAATTTTCCTTCGTGCAAAGCTTCTTCTACCCAAGATCGGACAGACATGTCCAAAGAGCCATGATGCATGGCGATCCAGCCTGCCCATTCAGGTTTGGCTTCCAAAATTTTTTGATACCAAATTTCCGTCTGAGATCGTGTATTGGTAAAAAGTAAGAGGGATTTTCCTGATTCTATGATTGGAATTATTTTGTCCAGCATCCTAATTCCCAAATGTCCAGACCAAGGATATTTTTCGATTTCATCTGGAAAAACTGATTCTAGTCGGATTTCTTTTATTACCTCAGCTTTGACAATATTTATGGGAAGGTCTTTTCCTAAAAGCGCTTTGGCAGCTTCCTCCAAATTACCAATGGTAGCAGATATAGCCCATCTTTTGAAAATGTTCGGGCAGATTGCCTGTATGTACTCTAAAGCAAGCTGAACCTGAACCCCTCGCTTATTTCCAACCAACTCATGCCATTCATCAACCACTACAGTTTGCACCGTTTGAAAGAGTTTATGATGATCTTTTTGGGCGATTAATATATGGAGTGTTTCAGGAGTTGTGATTAAGACTTCGGGAGGCCTTCTTTTCAATGCAGCTCTGGTTTTGGCATCAGTATCTCCATTTCTGACTGCCACTTGCCAAGGTAAACCAATAGCCTCGCAAACCTCTTCCATAGCCTTTTGTATGTCTTTCGCCAAGGCTCTAAGGGGAGTGACCCAGATAAGTTGAAGTCCATTTTTTTTGCTGTTCTGCCAATCGTTGGGATGCTGTTGGATAAATTCCAGAATTACCGGAAACCATAAAGCAAAAGTTTTTCCTGATCCCGTTGGGGCATTTAATAGACCTGATTTTCCATCTAAATAGTCTTTCCAAGCATGAAGCTGAAAAGGAAAGGCTGTCCAACCTTTAGACTTGAAGTAATTTAAGGCAACCTGAAAACGCTTATCCTCCATACAGTTTTAAAAGATCTTTCAAGTCTTGAAGTGTATTTGCCTCTTCTTTAGGCTTATCTTTTCTCCATCTTAAGATACGGGGAAATCTCAAGGTTATACCGCTTTTGTGTCTTGGGCTTGACTGAATTCCTTCAAATGCAATTTCAAATACAAGTTCTGCTTTCACTGTTCTTACAGGACCAAACCTTTCTCGAGTGTTTTTTTTGACAAATTGATCTACTTCCCGCATTTCGGAATCGGTAAGTCCAGAGTATGCTTTTGCAAAAGGAACTAGATTTTCTCCTTCCCAAACCGCAAAGGTATAATCACTGTATAAGTCAGCCCGCCTTCCGTGTCCCTTTTGGGCATAAATCATGACTCCATCAATCGTCAAAGGATCGATTTTCCATTTCCACCAATTCCCCCGTTTTCTACCTGTCTCATAGGGAGAATCTTTATGTTTCAGCATCAGGCCTTCTGCTAAATTAGCTCTAGAATTTTCTCTGATTTTGGCATATTCATCCCAATTTTCAGCTAGAAGTGGACTGGATATTTCCAATCTTGGATGTTTAGTCTTCCGGACGACTTCTTCCAAAATTTGTCTCCTTTTTTTCAAAGGATAGTCTCTGAAATCCTCACCTTCAAACTCCAATAAATCATATGCCAATAGGCTCACAGGGGCATCTTTCAGTATTTTTTTACTAATGGATTTTCTTCCAATCCTTGTTTGCAAAATACCAAAGGGTAGGGGCTTTCCTTCATCGAAAGCCAAAATCTCTCCATCCAATACCAAACCGTCAGGCAAGGAACTTCCTAAGTCAATAAGCTCAGGGAACTTTTCATTGACAAGTTCTTCTCCTCTGCTCCAGATGAAGGTTTCTTGGTTTCTCCTTATCAATTGTCCTCTAATTCCATCCCATTTCCATTCAACTTGCCATTCTTCTGTATGCCCTAGCTCTTCTGGTATCTTTTCTAAAGGATGGGCTAAGAAAAAAGGGTAAGGTTTGCTTAAGTCTTTTTCTGCTTCTGTTTGGTAAAAAAGCTGATCAAAGGTTAAAGTTTCAGGATCCCAATTTCCCATCAATGCATAGGCAATGTCTGCTTTTTCCCGTTTTAGAAAATTAGCAAGGGCCTGAGTGATTAAATTTTGGCTGACACCAATTCTGAATCCTCCTGTGATAATTTTATTGAATACAAAGCGCTCCATTCGGTCCAGTTCGCTCCATGCATTCAGAATGAAATCTTTCTTTTGTTCGTCGGATTTTTCCTTTAAAGCTATCAACTGATTGATCCAATCACTGAGTTGATAGCTCGACTTGGAAGTGGGTAGAGGTAGCAAGAGAGAAATGGTTTCTGCCAAATCTCCTACTGTGTGATATGATTCTTCAAAGAGCCATTCTGGAATTTCTGCCATCTCCATACACCACTCTCGTAATTGTCGGGTATTCACTTGCCTTTTCGGTCTTCTATGAGTGAAAAGGGCGATTGCCCAGACTTTATCTTTTGAGGAAGATGTTTCAAAAAAATGTTGCAAAGCCTCCAGCTTATCTTTGGTTTTGTTGGTTTGATCCAACTTAGTGATTAGCTCTGCAAAGTTTTTCATTCAAATGGATAATGAGTAAGAGTATTTAAATTGAAATCTTAACTTAATGGACTTCTTGCCGTTTACCAATTTGAAAACAAGCTATTCATGAAAAAGTTAATTTTTGCGCTACTTTCCGGGTTAATTTTCATATCCTGCACTGACTCATTTGAATCAAATAAATACACCGGCAAGCAGGTTGAATATTCTTTATTCAAAGCCTCAGATTTTGATTTTTCAGGAACTGCGACCGTCAGGGAATTGATCGGAGGGAATTTGGAGATGAGTATTGATCTGGAAGGCTCCAGAGGTGATGCAAGTGTGAGTTACCCGGCTCATCTGCATTTTGGGAATATCAATACCCCACAAGCCACAATAGCATTTATGCTCAAGCCGGTAAATGCAGCATCCCTAAAATCAGTGACTGTATTGGAGCAAATGACCAACGGAAATCGATTACTGTTCAATGAACTATTAGGATTTGAAGGGCATATCAAAGTTCATCTAGCTGCCGATGGACCTGATTACAATACGATTTTGGTTGCTGGAAATATTGGAAAAGCTGCGAATGCTTCCAATTTTGATCCGTCTCAAATGGTGATCTGCGGGAAGGATTATTAGAATAAAAAAAGGCCTAATTTTTCATCAGGCCTAATTTTTTTTAATTTAATACTAGTGGGAAAGTGATGTCTAAATCGGTTTCTCCACCTGCCATCACAAAATTTTCAAAGTTTGGATTATTAGCTCCTGGATAGTTTTTATCCAAATCGTGTCTCAAGACAATTCTCATTTGAGCATTGTTGAAACCTGGAGAAGATGCTACTGTAACGATACCTCTTACACCGATTAGTTCTCCGCTCTCATCATCATAGACATAAGTGAGTGGTGCGGAAGATCCCACGAAAGCTGATCCCAAGAAATAAAACTGATGCTCATCAGCTTCCTCTAAAATCTCTTCTGTAATATCCTCGTTTTCGATAGCATTGAATACTTCAATGTCTAAACGGTAGGTTTTACCTTTCATAAGGCTTACAGTCTGCACTACAGGAGAAGCTCCTACTTCAATTCCTTCTGGGTCAGAAGCTGTGAAACTGATTGTTGTACCAACAGGATTACCAGAAGCATCAAGCTCTGTAAAGTTTAAAGTTACATCAGTGATTACTTCTCCGTCATTCTCTACAACCGGCTCTTCAGGTTCACAGGCTGTGAATACGAATAAACTTACGATCAGTGCGTAAAAAGGAAGTTTTTGGATAGTTTTCATTGTGTTTATATAAATTAAAATTGGTAATTGATTTTCAAAAGGATGTTTCTTCCGATATCATCAGTGAAGTATCGAAATCTGTTCATGTACTCTTTATAGCTGGTATTGAAGATATTTTGAACCTGTAGCCCAAGATTCAATTTGTTTTGTCCAATTGGCAATTGTCTTAAATATCCAAAGTTGAATAGAGCATAAGCATCAGGAGCAGGAGCCAAATCAAAATCAGGCTCTCGATTTTGTCGCGCAACCAACTGATTACTGATAGTGAATTTGTGTGTCTTTTTTTCCTGACCTAGCTTATATGAAAGTCCCCAATCCATTCTGTCCGAAGGAATAAATGGAAAGAAATTGTTTTCGTCTGTATTTTTTGCTCTAATGATGGAACCTTTGACGTAAGCATTGAAATTGGAGGTGAATTCATAGCTTCCAGAAAAATCAAATCCATAAAACAGCGCATTTGCCTGCAGGTACTCATAAACATTGAAAGTACCTCTCAAACTCACAAAAGTATCTCCTGTGGGATTGAGGTAAATGTAATTTGAAATCCTGTTAGCGTAGGCGGTCAATTCAAAGGTTGATTTATTGGAAGTAAACTCAAGTGAGTTTACCCATTTAAGGGATTTTTCTGAGTTTAATTCTTGATCACCTATTTCCACAGCAGCTGCCCCATGGTGCAAGCCTTGGGAAAATAACTCGTTGATATTCGGTGGTCTCCAAGCAGAGCCCAAATTGGTAGAAAAAGTAAGGCTTGGGGATAATTGGTAATAAGCACCTAGAAAAGCTGTGAAATTGCTGTAGTTCAGGTCCACTTCCTCCAGCTCATTATTGACGAATCGTGCTGTAGAGACATCTCTAAAATCAAACCTAATACCGCCTTCAATTTCCAAAGGTCCTTTGGAATATTTTTCAATTCCATAGAAACCCATGTTAAGCATTTGATAATTCGGAATTAGGGGAGTTACTCCAGTTCCTGGAATGTTGCTGTTTGCCTGTTGAATAATATTCAACCCCCAAGTACCGCTAAACTCATTTGGGTGGGTATGGTCTACGAATAAGTCAAGAGTATTGGTGAATAGCTCCAAATCCAAACTGGCTCGTTCATTTAAATCTCCTCTTCTTCTATCAAATTCCTGTCTTTGGTTGAGCTGAAAACCATATTGAAGATTTGCTTTCCAGTTGGAGTTGATATGATAATGAGACTTGATTTTACCTAAATGATGGGCAACTTTTTGCTTTGGATTTAGAATATCATAGGTGAAACCCACATTGGAAAAAGGCCTTCCATTGGCAATAATTTCCTGTAAATCAGTCAAATTTCCAGTATGGGAATCTCTCAAAATCCCCAATTCGGTATTGAAAAAACTATAATAAATCTCTGCTCCTAATTTTGGACTAGTATATCCAAGTGCACCAGAAAAGTTGATTTCATTCAGCCCGGTATTTGCCTGATAGTAATCCGGACTTTGAATATTACCTGCCCTTTTTACCGATCCTTGAACTCTGTAGCCCAGGCCTTTGATGCTTTTGAATCCATCTTGGTGAGTAACAGAAATATTCCCCATTCTACCATTACTTGCGCCTAAAACATATAGATCTGTCTTGCTTTCACTTTTGGTAGGGATTTCAGCAGGGCTTACTAAAATCACTCCACCCATAGCCTCCGGCCCAAAGCGAACTGTCTCAGCACCTTTTATTACTGTAATTTCATCTGCCAAAAAAGGATCAATCTCAGGGGCATGCTCAGCTCCCCATTGTTGTCCTTCAAGTCGGATTCCATTATTCAGAATCATGATTCTATTGGAGTGCAGACCATGAATCACTGGCTTTGCTATGCTATTTCCCGTGGAAAAAGTAGTGACACCAGCAACTCTTTTGAGGCTTTCTCCTAAGTTTTCTCCTCTGGATTCTAATAATTGCTCACCATATAGAGCAGTTACCGCTGTAGTCGTTTGAACGGCATCTCTATGTCCATGAATTTCAACCCCAGAAAGAGCGAAGGACTCTTCTTCCATTCGAAATGTTTTATTGAATGAATTGGATGCCAAGTCTATTTTTTCCTGAATTTCCTTATGACCCAAAAACTGGATTTTCAAATTGAATGCACCCTGACAAAGATTTCTTATGAGAAAGTTGCCGTCTAGATCAGTCACCACACCTTGCTTGGTTTCTTCCAGCCACACGTAAGCTCCCGGGATGGGTTGGTTATTTTCTAAATGAATCACCTTACCCCGAATAGACAGGTTGCAGTTCTGGGCTTTAGAAGGAAAAGCCAGAATTAGGGTTGTCAGAAATACAGTAATGTAGGGTATCAGTTTCTTCACGCCACAAAAATAAAGTGCTTTGTAGCTTTATACCAGAAAAAGTGAAACAAAGTTGCAAAAAGGGATAAGTGGTTTTTATCCCTGAGGAAGAAAAATGCTCAATTATTTCAAAAAACAGCCAAATTTCAATGTATTTGATTAATGTCGCTTACTTGATACTTGGGTGTGCCCCCTTCCTGAGTTGCTACAAATGCTCCGATTTTACAGGCAAAATCCAAAATCTCCTCTGAATTTTTGCCGTCTAGGTATGTTTTGACAAATCCGCTCAAGAAAGCATCTCCAGCTCCTATGGAGTCTTTCACTTTAATTTTATACCCAGGGTGCTGTGTGATTTGTCCATTTTGATAAATCATAGCGCCCTTGGATCCCAAAGTGATGCAGATGATTTCAATGGGAAAATTATGATCCAAAAATTCACATAGACTTTCCACTGTTGCTTCTGTATTGAAGTAATCTGCGAAAATTTCTAATTCATCTTCGTTGATTTTTAGAATTTCGGTGTACCCAAGGAGAGTTTCAATCACTTCGAAATCGTAAAATGGACTTCTCAAGTTGGCATCAAAAATCCTCAATTTTTGCTTCGGGAGTAATGCTAGAAGAGTTTTGAGACTTTCATTGCTTCTAACTCCCAATGTTCCAAAAATAAAAGCATCACAGTTCTGGCTAGCCTGAATCAATTCATCTGTAATAGAGATATGATCCCAAGCCACATTGGGTAAAATGGTATACTTGATATTTTCAGGATCAGAATTGTCAACCAGGACTTTTGAGGTCTGATAAGCGTCTTTTCTTTGAATAAACTTATCCGAGATCCCATAACTCTTTATGTATTCCACTAATTTTTCTCCATCTAAATCATTTCCTATTGCGGAGATAAAATTGGAATTCAGTCCTAATTGGTGAAGATTCAGGGCCACGTTCAATGGGGCACCACCTGCTTTCGAACCGCTAGGTAAGCAATCCCATAGCATTTCACCGAAAATAAAAACTTTATGAGGCATAGTCTTGATGTAAATCTTTTTGAATTTCTTCTAGAGTTCTTCCTTTGGTTTCCGGCATTTTAAATTTCACCCAAAGGAGTTGCCAAACCATCATCAATGCAAAGAAAGCAAAGATATAGCCTGGTCCGAATGCATTGGCAAAGAAAGGAAAGACATTGGCAATTACAGCGGCTAAAATCCAGTGGGTAAAAGAGCCAAGCGATTGGCCATATGCTCTAAGTTCATTAGGAAACATTTCTGAAATGAATACCCAAATCACCGAACCTTGTCCTACTGCGTGAGAAACAATAAATCCGAAAACAAAAATAGGGAGCCAGAAAGATGGAATTCCAGGCCCCAAAAAGTTATATGCCATCAAGGATAATGAGATAATATAACCTGCGGAACCTATATACATTAACTTTTTTCTTCCCAACCGATCTATTAAATAAAGTCCTAGAAATGTGCCCAGCAAGTTGACTATTCCAATTCCTATAGTTGATATTAAAGCGTTTTCCGTGGAAATCCCCGCCATTTCAAATACTCTGGGAGCAAAGTAGATGATGGCATTAATTCCTGATACCTGATTAAAAAAGGCAATCATAACCGCTAGAAGAGTACTGGAAAGGTATTTTGAATTGAAAAGAGTTGAAATGCTTGCTTTGGACTTTTGCCTCTTTTCTTCTTCAATGGCAAGTCTAATTGCCTCTTCGGCGCCTTCAGGATCTGTCCGAGTTAAAATAGTTCTAGCTTGGCTTTGAGCATTAAATTTGGCGATCAGCCATCTTGGACTTTCAGGTATTCTGAAAATCATTGCACTGTATATCAAAGCTGGTATTCCTTCAACAATCAGCATCCATCGCCACTCTTCTGGCAAGCCAGCAGTTCCAATCAGATAATTGGAGACATAGGCGATTACAATCCCAAATACAATATTAAACTGATACAGGGCTACCAAGAGTCCCCGGTTTTTTGCAGGAGCGATTTCAGAGATATACATAGGTGCAACTACAGAGGATGCACCTACACCTAAGCCACCAATAAATCTAAAAATAGTAAAAGAGGTGACGTCCCACGCCATTCCTGAACCCACAGCGGAAACTAAATAAAATATACCTATCCAGAGTAAGCTTTTCTTTCTTCCAAACTTGTCTGCAGGTATTCCGCCTAGCAAGGCACCTATTACAGTTCCATACAAAGCTGATGCTATGGCTAATCCATGCATCCAGTCACTTAATTGCCATACTTCTTGTATCGCTCTTTCCGCACCTGAAATTACAGCTGTATCAAATCCAAATAAAAAGCCGCCAAGAGCGGCTGTGATGGAAATGAAAAAGACATATTTATTAGAAGACATAAAAAGAAATGGGGTTTATCATTCGCTAATCTAAGTAGAAGCGGCATAATTCAAAACCCCATTTATGAAATTGCCAAATCAACGAAATGGATAGATATAGCTACCAAATCTTTCTACAATAGCTCTTTCCAGACTATCTCTATGATCTGGATGAGCGATTCTCATCAATTCGTATGATCTCTGTCTCAGATTCTTTCCGTACAAATTGACGACTCCAAACTCTGTCACTACATATTGAACATGCGCTCTTGTCGTAACTACTCCAGCTCCTGGTTTTAGGAAAGGGACAATTTTTGATTCTCCTGATTTTGTGCAGGCTGTTAATGCCATAATGGGTTTTCCTCCAACGGACAGTGAAGCTCCTCTCATAAAATCCATCTGTCCACCAACTCCCGAATAATGATAGCTTCCTATCGAATCGGCACAGACTTGTCCTGTCAAATCAAGTTCAACACAGGAGTTGATCGATACTACTTTCGGGTTTTTCCTGATTACAGAAGTATCATTAACATAGGCTGCCTCATGAAAGGAGAATTCAGGGTTATCGTGGATTTCCCGGTATAATTCTGCTGAACCTGCAGTAAAAGCGGAAACTACTTTGCCGGGATGTTTTTTCTTATAGGCATTGGTGACAGCCCCCGATTTCATCAAGTTCAGGATGCCGTTGGAAAACATTTCTGTATGTACTCCCAAATCTTTATGATGATGAAGGCTATTTAAAACTGCATCAGGAATTGCACCAATGCCCATTTGAAGGGTTGATCTGTCCTCTATAATAGAAGCTATATGATTGCCAATCTGAATTTCCTTTTCCGTAATTTTTCCGAGATAGTTTACTTCAGGTAGTGGTTCGTCTACATAGATAGCTTTATCAAATTTTGAAATATGAATATGTCCATCTCCATGTGTTCGAGGCATTTGCTTATTGACTTGCGCAATAATCAATTTGGCGGTTTCAACTGCAGGTTTGGCAATATCTACTGAGGTTCCCAACGAACAAAACCCGTGTGCATCAGGCTCTGAAACCTGAATCATTGCTACATCAATTTCCAAAATTTTATTCCTAAAAAGGTGTCCGATTTCACTCAAGAAAATAGGGACATAGCCCCCCTGATCTGTATTGACGGCAGTTCTGATATTAGTTGAAACGAAAAGAGAATTCATAAAGAAACTCCCTTTACAATCGGGTTCTACCAAAGGCATAGGACCTAGCGTAGTGATTGCTACGATTTCGACATTTTTCAATTCTTTTTTTCTGTCTGCCAATGCATACAAAAGAGTGGTGGGGGTTGCTGCACTTCCGTGAATAAATACGCGTTGATGGCTTTGAACTAGCTGAACCGCATCAGCTGCTGTGGTATAGTTGATCATTTTCAATTTTTTTATTCCCCAAAGGTTTAAATTAAGATGATAAAAAAAGATGACAATTGTCAGCTAACCGCTTGATTTATCTGTTTGCCTACCAAATAATATTTTGTTTGATCACATGTTTTAAACCTAAGGCAGCCTTAAATTTGTTATATTCGCAGACTGAAAAGATCGGCTTGAATGTCGTTTCAAAGCCCAAAAAATAGAGTACATAAACCCATAAGTATGACTACCCAAGCGGAGATTTATAAGCCAAAAAATCACATTCGTATTGTCACTGCAGCCTCACTTTTTGATGGGCATGATGCAGCGATCAATATTATGAGAAGAATCATTCAATCCACTGGTTGTGAAGTGATTCATTTAGGACACAATCGCTCGGTTCAGGAGATTGTCGATTGTGCGATTCAGGAAGATGTCCAAGCTATTGCCATTACTTCCTATCAGGGAGGGCACGTAGAATTTTTTAAATACATGTATGATTTGCTTCATGAAAAAGGAGCGGGGCATATCAAACTTTTCGGAGGGGGAGGTGGAACAATCCTTCCTGAAGAGATCAAGGAATTGCATGAATATGGTATTTCCAGAATCTATGCTCCTGACGATGGAAGAGCAATGGGTCTTCAGGGAATGATCAATGACTTAGTAAAGCAATGCGACTTTCCAATTGGAGATGAGTTGCCGGAAGAATTTGCTCTGGAAAGAGATAAAAAAAATCATGTAGCCAGACTGATCTCTGCTTTTGAAAACTTCCCTGATCAATCCAAAAAATTGTTGGAAGAAGTAAGATCAAAAAGCAAGGCGTCAAAAACCCCGGTTTTGGGAATTACAGGAACTGGAGGGGCTGGAAAATCTTCCTTGGTTGATGAATTGGTCAGGAGATTTGTTTTGGATTTTGAAGACAAAACTCTCGCAATCATATCCGTAGACCCTTCCAAAAGAAAAACTGGAGGAGCTCTTTTGGGAGATAGAATCCGCATGAATGCAATTCATCATCCCAGAGTGTTTATGAGGTCTCTGGCCACCAGACAATCAAACTTAGCTCTATCTCGATATGTCCAAGATGCTGTAGATACTGTGAAAGCGGCTGGATTTGACTTGGTGATTTTAGAAACATCAGGTATTGGTCAGTCAGATACAGAAATTATCGAGCATTCAGATTTATCCCTCTACGTGATGACTCCGGAATATGGTGCCGCATCTCAATTGGAGAAGATCGATATGCTGGATTTTGCAGATATCATTGCACTGAACAAGTTTGATAAAAGAGGGGCTCTAGATGCTATTCGGGATGTGAAAAAGCAATTCAAACGCAATCACAATCTATGGGAAGCGAAAGACGAAGATTTACCTGTTTTCGGTACCATTGCTTCTCAATTCAACGATCCGGGAATGAATCAGCTTTATAAGGCAATCATTTCCAAAGTCAATGAGAAGTTTGAGTCTTTTGAAAGCAGTTCCGAATTGACATCCGGTAGTTCTGAAAAGATCTATATTATTCCACCTGCAAGGACCCGATATCTAAGCGAGATTACTGAGAACAACAGGAACTACGACAAGTGGGTAGAAGAGCAAAAAGAGATTGCTCAAAAGCTTTATTCGATTCGGAAATCAATTGACACTATTGAAGAATCCGGTGTAGAGGACAAAGACAGATTGAAAAAAGAATTAGAAGAAGTCTATACTCAAGTCGAGCTGAATTTAGATCCAAAAAATAAGAAATGGCTGGAAGAGTGGCCAGAAGAAGCCGCTAGATATCAGGAGGATTTCTATGTTTTCAAAGTAAGGGATAAGGAGATCAAGGTAAAAACTTTCCATAAATCACTTGCGGATTCAAGAATTCCGAAGGTTTCACTTCCTAAGTATGAAGCTTGGGGTGAGTTATTAAAATGGGGACTTAGAGAAAACGTACCTGGAAAATTCCCTTACACTGCTGGAGTTTTCCCTTTCAAAAGAGAAGGTGAAGATCCTACTAGAATGTTTGCGGGTGAAGGTGGGCCTGAGCGTACCAACAAGCGATTCCACTATGTTTCGAAGGATATGCCGGCCAAGCGATTGTCCACGGCTTTTGACTCCGTGACTCTTTATGGTGAGGATCCTGATTATAGACCGGATATTTATGGCAAAATTGGTAATTCTGGAGTAAATGTTTGCTGCTTGGATGATGCTAAGAAGCTCTATTCAGGATTTAATCTGGTAGACCCTTTGACTTCAGTCTCGATGACTATCAATGGCCCCGCAGCTACCATGACTGCATTTTTCATGAATGCAGCTATTGATCAGCAATGTGAGGTTTATATTAAAGCCAATGGTTTGGAAGATGAAATCAATCAGAAAATTGATGCCATTTACCAAAAGAAAGGGCTGAAAAGACCAACTTACAATGCCGAGATTCCTGAAGGCAATGATGGCTTGGGCTTGATGCTTTTGGGTGTGACCGGAGATCAGGTTTTGCCGAAAGAGGTATATGAAAAAATCAAAGCAGATACCATTTCTAAAGTAAGGGGGACTGTTCAGGCAGATATTCTCAAAGAAGATCAGGCACAAAATACCTGTATTTTCTCCACGGAGTTTTCTCTGAGGCTCATGGGTGATGTGCAGCAATATTTCATTCAAAACAAAGTCAGAAACTTTTATTCAGTTTCTATTTCTGGATATCATATTGCTGAAGCTGGAGCTAATCCTATCACGCAATTGGCATTAACGCTTTCCAATGGGTTCACGTATGTGGAATACTATGTTTCCAGAGGAATGGATGTCAATGATTTTGCCCCAAATCTATCGTTCTTCTTTTCCAATGGAATTGATCCGGAGTATGCGGTAATTGGACGAGTGGCTAGAAGAATCTGGGCCAAAGCGATGAAGCTGAAGTATGGGGCGAATGAACGCTCGCAAATGCTGAAGTATCATATTCAGACCTCTGGAAGGTCTCTACATGCACAAGAGATTGATTTCAATGATATCAGAACGACGCTACAGGCATTGTATGCGATTTATGATAACTGTAATTCCCTACATACCAATGCGTATGATGAAGCGATTACAACTCCAACTGAAGCATCAGTAAGGAGAGCAATGGCGATTCAGTTGATCATCAATAAAGAATTAGGATTAGCTAAAAATGAAAACCCATTGCAGGGCGCTTTCATTATTGAAGAATTGACTGATTTGGTGGAAGAAGCGGTTTACGTAGAGTTTGATAGAATCACAGAAAGAGGGGGAGTACTGGGAGCTATGGAGACCATGTACCAAAGAGGAAAAATTCAGGAAGAGAGCATGCATTATGAAATGCTGAAGCATACTGGAGAGTATCCGATTATTGGTGTGAATACATTCCTATCCAGTGAAGGTTCTCCAACTGTAACTCCTGGGGAAGTGATTCGAGCTACTCAAGAGGAAAAAGAAGCTCAGATTCAGACTTTGAAAAGCTTACATCAAGCTTATGAAGGCAAAGAAGAAGAGCAATTGATGTCCTTGAAGAAAGCTGCTATTCAAAACGAGAATGTATTTGAGCGATTAATGGAAGCATCTAAGTATTGTTCTTTGGGACAAATTACGAGAGCGCTTTATGAGGTTGGTGGTCAATATAGAAGAAACATGTAAGGGTAAGCCTTTCAAATAGAATAAAGATTAAGTGCTATGTCAAAAAGAAATGTAACTGTCCGAATGAAAGCGGACTATGAATACGAAGCTGTAAATCCCCAGGGAAATGTAGTTCAGATCGATATGTACGATGCCCCTACCAAAAAAGCACAATCTCCCATGGATTTGCTATTATCGGCAGTGGGTGGCTGTGCTTCTGTGGATGCAGTTTTGATGATGAAGAAAAAAAGAAGAGAGATAGTCGATTTTTCGGTGGAAGTGGAAGGAATTCGAAATGACGGAGTACCTGCATTTTATACCGATATCCACTTAAAATTCATTTTAATTTCCCCCAATGCAACAGAGGAGGAGTTTGAAAAAGTGGTTGCGCTATCCGTTGACAAATATTGTTCAGTTGCTTCTTCTTTAAAGTCCAGATTAACGTATAGTTCTGAGGTAAAGAGACCAGGATGAGAGTAGTCAAGGAATTAATCCGGGAGGAAATACGAATTAGTATTTTCTCCTGGAATAATAAGTACATCTTGAAATTTGAGTTTGGTCCCATGGAGCAGACTTTCAAGTTAAACGAGATGGATGTTTTGGAAGAAGCAGACTTGGAAAGCTTTCTGGAAGGAGATTTTTTTAAGCAAATAGTTGAAAGATTTCATGAAATGGGAAAATCATTTCGTGCTCAGTTGGAAAATCTTTAATTTCCCGCAAAGCATATGATACATGAGAGCCCCAATACTATTTTTAGTTTCTATTCTACTTCTTTTTTCGGCATGTTCTGACCTTCGGGAAAAGAAAAAGAAGGCTGATAAAGCAAGTTTACAGGAATTAGTATCTTCCTTTGAAAGCCACGCAAATGCACTTGAAAAAGAGATTGACTCGGTCTCAACTTTTTATGATTCTTTGATCAGGAACAAAGACAAAATTCTTAGAGACTTAGAGGGGTATAAGTACAAGATGAATGGGCCATTCTCTGAAGGTCTGTATGTGAAAGAGGAAAATTACAGTTCCATTATCATCTTGAATTCAACGGAAGATTATGCCAAAGCGAGGCAGGAAGTGAAATTTACCAATGGTTTGGATGAAATTTTTTCTAAGATTTATAAGCGTTATGATATCATAGCGCAGATCTATTCCAATTCAGAAAATCAAGTTTCGAGAGTTTATCCCTTTTATGATGCTGTGGGAATAGTAGACCCAAATATTAATGTCAAGGACTTTAATTTTTATTACAAAGCAGATCAAGAAAATAATCCTAGTAGGGAATATGTATGGATACCCGAACCATATATCGATCCGGCTGGGCAAGGATGGATTTTGTCACTAATCAAGCCGGTGTATGATCAAGATGAATTATTTGCTGTTTTGGGTATTGATATCACAGTAGACCATCTGATCCAAAGATTTTTGGAAGACACTAATGGGGACTATCTAATTGTAAACAAAAAAGGGGACATAGTAGCAGGAAAGTCTTCTGCTATCGAGGCATTGAGCATGCCTCCATTGAAAAACCATGTATACCGGGAAACTATCCAATCGGATAATTTCAGAATTTCTGATTTTAATCTATTCAATAGTAAAAGTAGAGAAGTTCGAAAAATGGGGCAGGCTTTCCTTTTGGAATCTAAAGATCAATTTGAATTCAAAGAGGAAAGTTACCTATCTGATGCAGTTTGCAGGGCTTTCAAAGAGATAGAGTGGTATGCCATTAAAATCAATATCAAAAGCTAATGGAAACTAATAAGCCTTACCGTATTGATTTTTGGCTAACCTTAGTCATTGGGTCACTTTTAGTCCTTTTGGTAATCACCTTGGGATTTAGCTTTTTCATGGCAATTTTTAATGCTCAATTAAATTCCAGAAAGGAATTTTTAAATAAACAAACTGAACTCGCCTCACGGGGTATTGAACTTGAGATTAGAAGATTCGAAGAAGAGTCCAAGGAATTAATCAACTATCTGGAGGATCCCAATCACGAGTTGGATGACTATGATGAAGAATTCACTTACGCGGTTAGAAGATTGTTTAATTCTTTCCCCCAATTAGTAGATACAGTTTGGGTGGATATGATGGATTCGGTTTTGGTCTTCAATAAAAATGATAGAACTGAATTTTTTCGAACACAGTCTGATAAAGGTTTCCCCTCGACTGATGAAAAGAGATTTTCCAATTTGATTTTAGGGAAAAAGGGCTTTCGTGTTCTTTATTCACTGGATTTAGTCTCCTATGCAAAGGAGTTTGTGATGAATTATTATCTCAATCCTGGCGGAGGTAAATTTTTGATTTATAATGATCGGCTTATCCCTTTAAACAGTAATTCTATTCAGATTCAAGCAAGCAAAATTGCAGATTTAGAGAATGATTTAGCTTTAGGGTTGAAGGGCTTTTATGAAGCTTCTTGGCAAAGGAATGATGAGGAGACAAGCGGTATTATTGCTCAATATCCATTTAGTTTTGTGCTTTCCAGTGAATCTGGAGCGATGGTCTTTGCCGTTCCTGCAGAAAGTTTGACTTCAGGTATTTACCAAACATATTTTTTCCTTTTTCTGGGTTTTGTTGCCTTGTTGATTTTTACTGTAGGATTTTTTGTGGTTTCTATAAAGAATAATTTAGAGTTTCAGAGAACTCAAGAAGCTAATATTCAAGAGATCAGCGAGTTATTTGATCAACAGAATTTATTGCTTCAAGAGCTCAAAGGTTTTGTTTATTTCCATGATGCCAAAGGGCAGATAACTCGCATCAGTGATGAGGTTCGGGATATTTTAGGCATGGAACCTCATGAGTTTAGATCTGCTTTCAAAGCTGAATCAAATAATGTGGAGGTTCAGAATCTCCGTGCAATTATTTTTCAGGCATTGGATGAAAAAAGGGACTTGGTTGACTTTGAGTATGATTTTATCATGCCAGATGGAAAAAGGATTAGGCTCAAAGTTTTTGAAAAATTGATTTTTGATGCTTCAGGTCAGTTCAACGGTGGAATGGGTATCTGTACAGATATCACAGATACTTATCAATCGAGAATTAAGCTGATTGAAAGTGAAAATAGGTTGAGAACTCTCATTGGCAATATCCCGGATAATATTTTTCTGTATGATAATGACAGTAGAGTTATTGATTTCCATGTTCAGGACAAAGAAGAATTGGAAGAACCCTCCCGTCAGACTTTAGGAAAGAGCCTGCAAGAATTTGTGCCACATGGTCAAACAGGGGTGGTTTTAGAGGCTTTTTATAAGGCAAGAGAAAAACGATCCATTCAGACCATCAATGTAAAATGGGAAGGCCCAAAAGGGGAGAAGCATTTTGAAATGAGATTCTTTCCTTTAGATGCTGAGAAAATGATGTCTATTTCAAAAGATATTACTACTCAGAAGATTTGGGAAAAAGGATTGGTGGATGCTATGAATGCTGCGGATCAAGCTAGCAAAGCGAAGTCGGACTTCCTTGCCAATATGAGCCATGAGATCAGAACCCCGATGAATGGATTATTGGGAATTATAGATCTCTTGGAGCAAACCAAATTGAATGCAATTCAACAGCAATATGTTGATATCATCAAAAATTCCGGAAATATGCTCTTGGGTATAATCAAGGATATTTTGGACTACTCTAAAATTGAAGCCGGAAAAGTTGAAATTTTCAATGAGGTATTTGATCCTATGCAGGAGCTTGAGAATCAGGCACAGATACTTTCAGGACTGGCAAATAAAAAAGACATAGCATTCAATTTTGAATCAGCTAGCAAACAGGACTTTTTAGCACAGGGAGATAAAGTGAAAATCAATCAGATTTTCTTGAATCTTGTGGGAAATGCGATCAAGTTTAGCCCTGAAAAAGGAAAAGTAGACGTCAGCGTAGGATTGGAGCAAATAAGCGGTGATGCTTATTTTATCAATTGTAAAATTATCGATACTGGAATAGGCATATCCGATGAGCATTTAGAGAAGTTAAGCGAACCATTTTATCAGATAGACAGCTCTGCAACCCGAAACTATCAAGGAACCGGCTTGGGACTAGCTATAGCGAAAAAGCTTATAGAGCTCTTAGGAGGAGATTTAGTTATCAGTAGTGAAAAGGGTATAGGTTCTGTATTTGAATTTTCTGTTTTGGTCAAAAAAGTAGAGAAGGATAGTCTGAAAATTGACAAGAAGGAATTGTCTTGGGCTGAGGTCAAAGAAATGGGTGAGACACACCCTCTGAAAATTCTTTTGACTGAAGATAATGACTTGAACCTACAATTGATGAAGTTAATGCTAAATCAATTGGGTTTTCAATACGAGGTTGCCAGAAATGGAGAGGAAGCTGTGGAAAAAGTAAAAGAGCAGGATTTTGATATAGTCCTGATGGATGTACAGATGCCTATAATGAATGGTCTTGAAGCTACCGATGAGATTAGAAAGCTCCCTAAGAAAAGGGATCTTGTGATTATAGGACTTTCAGCAAACGTTTTTGATGAAGACCAAATGAAAGCAATAGAGTCTGGGATGGATGATTATCTAACAAAGCCAATACGATTAGCTGTATTGGCTGAAAGATTGGAACATTATTATAAAAAAATTATAGAAAAGAGGAAAAAATAAACCCCGACTCAAGCCGGGGTCAATATTAAAAGGAAGAATTCATATCAAACTCCTCTAAATAATCTGCTACTTTTCTGACAAACATTCCTCCCAAAGATCCGTCAACAACTCTATGGTCATAGGAATGGGATAAGAACATTTTATGTCGAATGGCAATCACGTCTCCAGTAGGTGTTTCTACCACCGCAGGTTTTTTGACGATTGCACCAACGGCCATAATCGCAACTTGAGGCTGAGGAATGATAGGAGTACCCATGACATTCCCGAATGAGCCAACATTGGATACGGTATATGTGCCTCCCGAAAGGTCATCGGCAGTCAATTTGTTATTTCTTGCTCTATTGGCTAGATCGTTTACTTTTTTGGAAATACCCACCAAGTTTAACTGATCCGCATTTTTAATGATTGGAACAATCAGGTTTCCAGACGGTAATGCTACAGCCATTCCTACGTTGATATCCTTCTTCTTGATAATTCTATCTCCATCCACGGAGATATTGATCATTGGGAAATCTCTGATTGCTTTGGCGATGGCTTCAATGAAGAATGGAGTATAGGTAATAGATTCTCCGTATTTCTTTTTGTAGGCTTCTTTATTTTTCTCCCTCCATAATACGATGTTAGTCATATCAGCCTCAACAAAAGATGTTACGTGCGGAGAAATTCTCTTGGAATCCACCATACGCTGCGCAATCATCTTGCGCATTCTATCCATCTCGATAATTTCATCATTGGCCGAAACGCTCACTTGAACTTTAGGTTCAGCTATGGATGGGCTTGGAGAGGAAGCACTTGGTGCAGCTTTTCTGTTTTTTACATATTCCAACATGTCCTGCTTAGTTACTCGGCCTTCTTTGCCGGTACCAGGTATTTTGGATAGTTCAGAAGCGTCAATTCCTTCCTCTTTTGCAATGCTTTTGACAAGAGGAGAATAGAATCTATCATCTCCATCCGCTACTACTGGCTCTGGGCTTGAGATCAAGGTCTCAGTTTTCTCCGGAGCAGCGGCTACTAGTTCGTCTTTAGCCTCTTCCTTAGGCTTAGAAGCATTAGCTGGGGCGGCTTCTTCACCGGCAGTTTCAATGATGGCAATTGGAGCACCTACAGCTATTACCTCTCCCTCTTTAGCCAATATTTTTTTCAAAACACCAGCATGGGTTGCAGGTACTTCTGTATCCACCTTATCAGTGGCAACCTCCAGGACAGATTCATCCTGCTCAATAGGGTCGCCTTCTTTTTTTAACCAGGTAAGGATGGTGCCTTCTATGATACTTTCGCCCATTTTAGGCATCAGCATTTCTACACTCGCCATACTATTTTCGGTATTTAATTGGGTTTACATTCAACTTTTAAAATTAAATTTTAAAAACATTTGAAACAAACCTTTAGTATAAAATTTTATTTGTTGTATTGAGAGATACAAACTCTTAATAAATTCAAAACAGCAACCCCAGTTAATTGAATATTTAATAATCTGTCTTGGGTCAATTGTAATTTTTTTGCTTCTGAAAAGCCATCTCCGGCACAAGCTATCCAAACAGTTCCAACTGGTTTTTCATCTGTTCCACCATCAGGTCCGGCTATCCCACTAGAGGCTAAACCGAAGTCGGCATGAAATAAACTTCTTATTCCTTTTGCCATTTCATGGACAGTTTCTTCGCTCACAGCTCCAAAATTCGCTAAAGTATCCTCTTTTACTCCTAGGATATCTATTTTGTATTGGTTGTGATAAGGAACCAAAGAACCTTGAAAATAATCACTACATCCAGGGATGCTTGTTACCAAATGGGAAATATATCCTCCCGAACAGCTCTCAGCCAAAGCTAGGGTTTTCCCGGCTTTCTTCAAAAGCTTGCCGATAGCAGTTTCCAGAGTTTCTTCATTAAACCCGTATACGTACTTTTCAATTTTAGGTAATACTAGCTGGATTTGATTTTCCACTTCTTTCTGGATTTGAATCAAATCCTTGCCAAAACCTGTTAACCTCAGTTTCACATGTCCCAGCGAAGGAAGGTAAGCTAATCTGATATGCTCAGGCAACGCATTTTCCCAATCAGCTATCAAATCAGCCAACCAGCTTTCGCCAATACCGGCGGTTTTTATAACCTTGTGATAGATTACTGGCAGCTCAAACAGGCTTGGTAATTTGGGTAAAACAAAGTCATTCATGAGCCTCTTCATCTCATGAGGTACACCTGGCATGGACATCCAATAAGTTTCATTCTGATCAAACCACATGCCCGGCGCAGTTCCCACTGGATTAGGAACGTATTCACAACAGGAAGGCAAATGTCCCTGTAAGACATTCAAAGGGGTCATTTCTCGGCCTCTTCTTTTGAAAAATTCCGTAATTGCTGTGACAGCCTCTGGAACTTCAATTACAGGGCAATTGAAATACTCAGCCAATAAGGGTTTGGTCAAGTCATCCTGAGTTGGGCCTAGCCCACCTGTAATAAGCACTAAATCCGCCCTTTTTTCAGCCTCTGAAAAAGCCTTTAAAATATCATCTCTATTATCTCCGACGGTAGTTTTTCTTACCACCTTTACACCTTTTAGGTCTAATTGCTGGGAAATCCAGTGACTATTGGTGTCCATGATTTGTCCATATAGCAATTCGTCTCCTATGGCTATGATTTCTGCTTTTACTAGCTTCATTTACTTATCTGACTTTGGCTTTTGTTAGGAATTTGGCGAAAATACCAGGGAAGAACCTTTTCAGGTAAACTCCCATTGTTTCTTTTCCTCCAATCAATACTTCCCGTTTTTGTTTGGTTATAGCTTGAAAAATTTGATTAGCACACTCTTCTGGACTCATTCCGTTTGCCTGTGCATCATCCATTAAGTTTAAGGGACTTCCATCCGAAGTTAAAGCATTGACAGAAACCTGGGTTTTGATAAAGCCTGGACAGATCAAGGTAACTTGAATTTGATCCTGATGATGCTCTGCTCTCAATGTATCGAAAAAACCATGTAGAGCGTGTTTAGAGGCGGCGTAAGATGATCTAAATGGGGTGCCAAATTTCCCTACCAAACTAGTCACTACCCCAAAATGCCCCTTTTTTCGGTGGATAAAATGGGGTAAAAGGGCTTTGGTCAAAGTGATGGTCCCAAAATAATTTACTTCCATCAAGCGTCGGTCTACATCTAAAGCTGTCTCGTGAATAAGAGAGCGCTGACTGATTCCTCCATTATGTAAAAGCACATCAACATGACCAAAAAGTCCAATTGCCTTTTGTACCAATTCATCCACATTTCCTAGTTCAGCAAGATCTAGAGGAAGTATTTGACTGTTTTCCGGGTAGTTAAGGGAGCTTTGAACTCTGGTCAACTCTTTTTTATTTCTGGCAGATAGGATAACTCGATACCCTTCTTGATTGAATTTTTTACAGCAGGCCTCGCCGATTCCTGAGGATGCACCGGTTATCCAAATCACTTTGTTTTCACTCATAGTGACTCTTTTTTTCGTAATCTACAAAGGAAAAAGCATAAGCATGCTTTTCATCTGCCGGATGGAATTCTCTGAAAGTTTCCTTCCAGTTACTCTTATCGAATTCAGGGAAAAAAGTATCTCCTTCAGGTGAGGCTTCTACTTCAGTCAAAAGCATCTTATCAGCCATTTTTAGTGTCTGTGTATAAATCTCTCCACCTCCAATGACAAAGAGCTTATCTAAATCCAGTTTCTTGCAGAAAGTAAATGCTTTCTCAAAGCTTGTGAACTGATAATGTCCCTCGGGTACTTGGTAATTTGGGTCACGGGTAATTACTAGATGCGTTCTATTGGGCAATGGTTTTCCCAAGGACTCAAAGGTTTTACGTCCCATCAAAAGGTAATTGCCGGTGGTGATGGCTTTGAACCTTTTAAAATCAGCAGGTAGTTTCCAAAGCAATTCATTGTCTTTGCCCAAAACTCTATTTTTCCCTATTGCGGCTATTAATATTAATTCCATAAAAGATTACTTGACCGATTTAAAACGTTTTAGCCTTATTGACTCCTATTCAAATTTATATCCTCTTAGAAAGTCCTCGACTTTCATTCGTTTTTTTCCTTCAATTTGTAGCTCCAGTATGCCCAGTTGTCCTTTTGAAGTTCCTATTCTCAAATAAGTTTTTCCGTCGGTATAAAGCTTCCCAGGTTCAGAATTACTTGAAGAGGACAGCAACTCCGTTTGATAGATTTTGCAAAATTTACCATCTAACTCTGTCCAAGCTGCAGGGTAGGGAGAAAGTCCCCTTACCAGGTTGTGAATGTCTTCCGCCGTATTTTCCCAATTTATTTTGCAGGTTTCCTTGAAAATTTTCGGAGCATGATGAATGGCTTTACTTTCATCTTGTGGTAGAGCTTTCACTTCATCTTTAGCAATATCTTCGACAGTTTTTAGAACTAAGTCAGAGCCTATATTCATCAACTTTTCGTACACATCTCCCAAGTTTTCTTCCGGAAGAATTGGGACCTTTTCTTGATAAATTATGCTCCCGGTATCGATCTCGTGTTTGAGAAAAAAAGTAGTGACTCCCGTTTCGGTTTCTCCGTTGATAATGGCCCAGTTGATAGGAGCTGCCCCACGATAATTTGGAAGTAATGAGGCATGAAGGTTAAAAGTGCCTAAGGGGGGCATACTCCAAACTGATTCAGGCAACATTCTAAAAGCCACCACAATTTGAAGGTCAGCTTTCAAGCTTTTTAGTTCTTCCTGAAACTCCTCACTTTTGAGATTTTTTGGTTGTAGTATATTCAAGCCAAGTTTTTCTGCAGCTTGCTTAACAGGTGAGCCTACCAGCTTTTGCCCACGTCCTTGAGGTTTATCAGGAGCTGTAATTACACCTACGACATTCCAACCTGCTTCTACTAATTTTTCCAATGCTGGCACCGCAAATTCAGGAGTGCCCATGTATACTATTCTAAGATTTTTATTACTCATGAAGTTGGTTTGTACATTCTAAATTATGGGATCACTTATACAGTAAGTAGTTAAGCCTAAGTTTGTTGAAACTCTCCAGCTCTGATTGCCATGAGGCCTCTATTTCAGATGCTGATTTGCCGGCTAGAATCATTTTTTTGATTTGATCTGTACCTGCTAAAGTATTGAAATAGTTATTGAAGAATTTTTCCTTCATTCCAGACTTTTGGTATGCTTCAACGAGATATTCCAAGGTAAATCGATGGTCCAAAGATTCTTTTCGCAAGTCTCTACCATAGCATAACTTATCCTGATGGGGAGGGGTTTTGGACATTCCATCAATACTCACTGGCGTAAAGGTAAATTCTCCGAATTTGGAATCGGGATATCCATAAACCTGAAATGGAAAATAAGTTCCTCGGCCCAATGAGACCACTGTACCTTCAAAGAAACAGGTGCTAGGATATAATTTTACAGACAGGTCGTTGGGAAGGTTGGGAGAGGGCTTGACTGGTAAACTGTAAATACTAGAATGGCTCCAACCATTCATAGGGATGACCTTGATTTGACAGGTTAATCCACCTTTCAACCATTTTTCCCCATTGATCATCTGCGCTAATTCTCCTACAGTAAGCCCATGAACAACAGGAATCGGATGCATTCCCACAAAGCTTTCAAAGCCTTTTTTCAAAACTGGGCCGGCCACATAATTTCCATTTGGGTTAGGCCTGTCAAATATGATAACTTCTTTACCATTTTCAGCCGCTGCCTCCATGATGTAATGCATAGTAGAGATATAGGTATAAAACCTGACTCCAACATCCTGCAAATCAAAAATGATTACATCCAGATCTTTAATTTGATCAGCCGAAGGCTTTTTATTATTTCCATAAAGAGAAATAATTGGGAGCCCTGTTTTTTGGTCCACACTATTGTCTACTTTCTCCCCTGCATCTGCAGTACCTCTAAATCCATGTTCAGGGACAAAAACCTTCTTTAGATTTACGTTTTGACTCAAGAGGTAATCTACGATATGTTGATTGGAGGATTGAGGCATGATAGAAGTCTGATTGGCCACGATCCCTACTTTTTTCCCCTGAAGATGAGTGAGATATAGGTCTGGCCTTTCGGAGCCCATCAAAATCTGTCCAAATGATTGGTTGGGTGAAAAAGGGAAAAGGAAACAAATACTTGTCAAAAAAAGTATGAGAAATAAGTTTTTCGTGTGCTTCATGCTATTTTGCGCTGTGTTTAGACAAATTAAATCACTCCATTGAACCTTTCCTATTTCATTGCTAAAAGAATCAGTTTTCGCCGTGCAGGCGGCTTCTCTGCAACCATTCATGGGATAGCAGTGGGAAGTTTGGCATTGGGGGTGGCTGTTTCCATCCTTGCCTTTATGGTTTTGGGAGGGTTCCAAAAAACTGTCGCTGATAAGGTTTATGGCTTTACAGGCCATTATCAGGTACAACGTTTTACCATGAGCAATGCTTTTGAGGAGGCTCCTTTTTCACTGGAAAGTGATTTTGCAAAGAATTATCATAATCTGGACTTCGTAGAGAGAATTCAGTCCTTTGCTCATAAGGCAGCACTCATTAAAGGCGATCAGGAAGTAGAAGGGATTTTGATGAAAGGAGTGGGACAAGACTTTGATACACTCACTTTTAAAAAGTATTTGGTATCTGGAAGGCTTATCAAAATTCCTGAAGAAGGAACTTCCAATGAAGTAATGCTTAGCCGTCTGATTGCCAATAGATTGCTTTTAAATGTAGGCGATAAAATCATCCTCTATTTTGTGCAAGATCCACCACGATATAGAAGGGTAGAGGTAGTTGGAATTTATGAGACTTTTCTGGAAAATTTTGATGAAAAAATTGTAATCGGTGAGCTTCAGACGATTAGAAATTTGAATGGCTGGAAGCCTGAGCAGGTTGGTGGTTTGGAAGTATTTGTTAAAGAGCAACCCAATTCTCAACAAGTATCTGAGATGGAAAATATCCTGGATTTGGATTTAAAATTGATCAATTCTCAAGATAAGTACCTAGAGATTTTTGACTGGCTTAAGTTACTGGATACCAATGTATATGTCTTTATCACTTTAATTGGTTTTGTAGCTGTTTTCAATATGGGAGCCATTCTCTTTATTCTCATTATGGAAAGAACTCAGATGATTGGTTTGCTGAAAGCCCTGGGTGCTAAAAATGCGCAGATTAGAAGAATATTTTTCTGGAATGGAATTCGCATTTTGGGAAGAGGCCTACTGATCGGAAATGCGGTTGGCTTGGGTGTAGGTTTTCTTCAATCCACTTTCAACTTGATTCCTTTAGATGCGGAAAGTTATTATATGAGTTATGTGCCTATTGACTGGAATTGGCCTGTTTTTATAGCCATCAATTTGGGCATTACTATTTTGACAGCTGCAGTTTTATGGATTCCTGTTATTGTGATTTCTCGGGTAAATCCAATCCAGTCAATACGTTTTGATTAAGGCGGTAAGGAGAAAAAATACTTTTGATTTTCATCCAAATTACTCCAAAAACGGCTTCCTGGAATATTCCAGAGCTCATTTTTGAAGTGCCTTTAGTTCTGTCAGTAAATATGATCGGAACCTCCTTAATCTTAAATCCTAGCTTCCAGGCAGTGAATTTCATTTCAATTTGGAATGCATAACCAATAAATCTGATTTCATCCAAATTGATTCCTGCTAGAACGGACCTATGATAACATTTAAAGCCTGCAGTGGCATCTTTGATAGGTAACCCAGTGATGAATTTCACATAAACTGAAGCAAAATAAGACATCAATACTCTTCCGATTGGCCAGTTGACTACATTCACACCTGTGATATATCGAGAACCTATACACAGGTCGAATCCTTGTACCGCGCAAGCTTCATAAAGTCGAATCAAATCTTTGGGATTGTGAGAAAAATCTGCATCCATTTCAAAAATGTAGTCGTAGCCATTTTTCAAAGCCCATTTGAATCCAGTGATATAGGCTGTGCCTAATCCCAGCTTTCCTTTTCGTTCAATCAAATGTAGTCTTTCTGGAAATGAGGCCTGAAGACTTTTCACTGCCTCAGCTGTTCCGTCAGGTGATTGATCGTCTATGATTAAAAGTTCAAAATCTCCCTCCAAATCCATGACCTTCGAAATCATTGCAGGAATGTTTTCGATTTCATTGTAGGTGGGGATGATGACTAATTTTTGGTGCTTCATTTTTTCCGAAAATCAAAAGTAAGGTTTACTAACGGTTTTTGAAGAATGGTATTTACAAATTTTCCTAAAAGACTACTTTTGCCAAAAAATAAGATATGAATCAGTCTGTTGCTATAGTCAGTTATTTTTCCACCGGAGCTTACGATACAAATACCGTCAATGAAGACGAGATTTTGTCTGGAATATTAAATGATTTGGGGGTTCCCAATCGGATAGTTGCCTGGTCTGATCCAAGTGTAAACTGGGAAGATTTTTCATTCCTACTGATTAAATCTGTTTGGGACTATTTTGACTATTATCCTGAATTTCTCAATTGGATTGAAAAAATTAAGGAATTGGGAATTCCTGTTTTAAACGATTTGGATACCATTCGATGGAACAGTAATAAGGCCTATTTGCTGGAAATCGAAGAAAGAGGCTTTCCGGTAATTGCGGGAAAGCTACTGGAGAAAGGGAGTAAAGCTTCATTAACTGAAATTCAAAAAGCAATGTCTTCGGATATTGTAGTCGTTAAACCATTGATCAGTGGTGGTGCGAAAAACACCTTGAAAATTCCCCTGAAAGATTGGGAGAATTACAGTGAAAAAGTAGATCACTTACTTGAAAATGAGTCTTTTTTGGTTCAACCATTTATCAAGGAAGTGGCTGAAGTGGGAGAGTATTCCATGATATTTTTCAATGGAAAATTGTCTCATGCTGTTTTGAAAACTCCAGCAAAAGAAGATTTCCGTGTACAGCATTATTTCGGGGGAACAATTCAAGTAATAGAGCCGAGTCCCGAGATGTTGGAATCGGGCAAATCATTTGTAAGAGAATTTGCTTCGAATTCACTTTACGCCCGAGTAGATGGTGTGATGGTAGAAGGTAAATTTCACCTGATGGAGTTAGAGCTTATCGAGCCTTATTTATTCTTAGCTCTTACACCTCAAGCCATACCAAATTACATTCAAGCCTTGAGCGAAAGGTTGCTTTAAGAACAAATATCTAAATTACTTTGGGCATAATCTGAGCCTTTTCTGGCTGCTTGCTGTATATAAATACATCCATCAGAATTACCCATTTTAGCCATACAGATTCCCTTTTTTGCGAGGGCTTCTGTGTGGTTAGGATTAAACTTTAAAACTTGTTCAAAGTCCTCTAGGGCATATTCCAAGTAACCTAAATGGAGGTATGCAAAACCTCTGTTGTACACAGCCACGGCGTTGTTCGGTTCTTTTTGAACGTAAGTATTAAAGGAAGCCGCACAGCCTAATGGGTCACCTATATAGGCTCGGGCCATTCCTTGATAAAAATAGAGCTTGGCATCCTTTGGATTGATTTCTTTTGCTCTGTCAAAGAATTTATTGGCTGTTTTGTAATCTTCGGTCATCATTAGAGCCCTGCCCACCAAATAAAGGATTTCGTAATCAACCGGATCCAGCTTAGCTGCTTTTAAAAGTGCTAATTCTGCATCCTTATACTTTTCCTGTTCAAATAAAATCTTCCCAATTCCTGCAAAAGCTTGAGCATAATCAGGTTTGATAGATATTATTCGTTCATAGTCTTGAATCGCTTCATCTGTCTTGTCCAACTCCTCATAGGACCTGGCTCTTAGATGCAAAGCTTTAATATCAGTGATATGCAAGAAAAGATATTTATTCAGTTCCGAAATGGCTTCCTCATATTGTTTTTTGTAAAACAGCTGCTCTGCCTGAAAAAGATCTGAGGAACAAGATGAAAGAATCAGGAGCAAAAATAGAACAGTTGGTTTATGTATTTTTCGTAGCATACCTAAATAAACAAAAAATAAAGGGTTAAAAAACAATTCAATAAAAATTATTTTTCAACCCTTTGAGAATGTTGAGCTTGTAAGCCTACAAAACCCCTTTAGTACTTGGTAATTGATTGATATTTCTAGGATCTCTTGTCACCGCCATTTTGATAGCTCGGGCCAATCCTTTGAAAATTGCCTCAATTTTATGGTGCTCATTATCTCCTTCAACCTTGATGTTCAGATTACACTTAGAGGTATCTGAAAATGATTTGAAGAAATGATAAAAGAGCTCTGTCGGCATGTCTCCGACCTTTTCTCTTTTGAATTCCGCATCCCAAACTATCCAAGGTCTTCCACCAAAATCAATGGCCACCTGAGCCAAAGCATCATCCATAGGTAAAAGAAAGCCATATCGATAAATGCCTTTTTTATCGCCCAAAGCCTTTAAATAAGCTTCGCCTAAAGCTAAAGCCGTATCTTCTATGGTATGATGTTCATCGATGTGAAGATCTCCTTTCACCTTGATTTCTAAGTCCGTGGATCCATGTTTTCCGAGTTGCTCCAGCATGTGATCAAAGAAGTGAAGGCCAGTGGAGATATCGCATTTTCCGCTGCCATCTAAATTCAGGCGAATCAAAATATCTGTTTCTGAAGTCTTCCTTTTTACTTCAGCGGACCTAGATGGCATTTTCAGGAATTCATAGATTTCATCCCAATTTTCCGTGCTTAAGGCTGCTTTTTCCTGCTCTTTTCCAATGAAAATAGCTTTAGCTCCTAGGTTTTCCGCCAATAGAACATCAGTCAATCGATCCCCAATTACATAAGAGTTAGCCAGATCGTATTCCTCAGAAAAATATTCGGTTAATAGGCCTGTTCGAGGCTTTCGGGTTGGAGCATTCTCATGCTCAAATGTCTTGTCAATATGAATGGCCTTGAAGAAAATATTTTCCTGCTCTAAAGTCTTCAACATTTTAAATTGAGCAGGCCAAAAGTCCTTTTCTGGAAATGAATCGGTGCCCAATCCATCTTGGTTGGTCACCATAACCAATTCGTAATCAGTCTCCTCTGCTATTTTTCTTAAGTTTGAGATCGCTTTGGGAATAAATTCTAATTTCTCTAAACTATCTACCTGAAAATCAGTAGGTGGCTCCTTGATGATGGTTCCATCACGATCTATAAACAATACTTTCTTTTTCATAAGTAAATTAATCTAATATGGCTTTCAAGGCCTTGATAAAGGCTTGGTTTTCATCCCTGGTTCCAACTGAAATCCGTAGGCAATTCTCACAAAGTTGAACCTTTGCGCGATTCCTCACAATTATTTTATTTTCGATCAATTGCTCGTACACCTGATTGGCTGCAGGCACTTTTACAAGAAGGAAGTTTGCTTGAGAGGGATGGATTTTTTGAACTGCATCAATTTCCAATAAGTGCTTTTCAAGAAAGTCCCTTTCATCTAATATTTTTTGGATCATGGATTCTACCTTCTCCTGCTTATCAATTGCTGCAAGGACAGTTTCCTGAGTCAGTCCTGAAATATTATAAGGAGGCTTTATTCTGTTTAGGATTTTGATGAGTTCCTCAGAAGCGAATGCCATTCCAAGTCTTAAAGAGGCTAAACCCCATGCCTTGGAAAATGTCTGCATGACCAGGAGGTTCGGGAAATCCTTCAAATGATTGGTAAAACTCGGTTCATCATTGAAGTCAATATAAGCCTCGTCCACTACAACCAAGCCCTTGAAGTGCTTAAGAAGCAGCAGTACATCTGACCTTTTTACCTTATTACCACTTGGATTATTCGGGCTACAGACAAAAATTATTTTCGTTTTATTATTGATAGCTTCGAAAATCAAATCAGTCTGCAACTGGAAGTCAGCCGTTAGGGGTACTTTTTTAACTGCTACATCATTAATTGAAGCGCTAACTTCATACATTCCATAGGTAGGGGGCAAAAGTATTACATTGTCCACTCCGGGATTACAAAAGGCCCTAAAAAGCAAATCAATAGCTTCATCTGACCCATTTCCCAAGAAAATCTGACTTGGTTTTACATCTTTAATAGCAGCTATCTTCTCTTTCAGTTCAGATTGGTAGGGGTCTGGATATCGATTGAAATCCTGATCCGTTATAGACCCGTAAGGATTTTCATTCGCATCCAAAAAGACTCCTTCCTTGCCTGTATACTCGTCACGAGCCGAAGTGTAAGGCTGTAAATTTACAATATGCGGCCTTAAAAGTGAGTTTAAGTCAAAACTCATAGTTTATTCTTTTTCAAATAGTTAAGACGAATAGTTACGGCATTTTTGTGAGCATCAAGCAACTCATTAGCAGCCATAATCTCTACTGTAGGCCCAAGGTTTTTTAATCCTTCTTCGGTAATCTTTTGATAGGTTATTTTTTTCACAAAACTATCTAAGGAGACACCGCTGTAGTTTTTGGCATAGCCATAGGTAGGCAGTGTGTGGTTGGTGCCACTGGCATAATCACCTGCGGATTCTGGTGTGTAATTCCCAATAAATACAGATCCTGCATTGATAATTCCTGCAACTACTTCTTCTTCATTTTCAACAGCAATGATCAAATGCTCAGGAGCGTAGGCATTAATTAAGGCCAATGCACTTTCCTGATCTTCTAAGACTACTGCAACCGAATTATTGAGAGCTTTTTTAGCAATATCTTTTCGGGACAAGTCTCGCAACTGAGAGTCAACTTCCTTCAAGACTTTTTTGGCAAACTTCTCGGAATGAGTTACCAAAACTACCTGAGAATCTACGCCGTGCTCAGCCTGAGATAGTAAATCAGCTGCAACAAAGGCTGGGATAGCCGATTCGTCAGCATAAACCAATACTTCAGAAGGGCCGGCAGGCATATCTATGGCAACTCCGTATTTGGTAGCCAATTGTTTGGCTGCGGTAACAAATTGATTTCCTGGACCAAATATTTTATCAACAGCCGGTACTGATTCTGTACCAAAAGTTAAGGCAGCAATCGCTTGAGCTCCGCCTACCTTTACAATTTTATCAATACCTATCAGTTCGGCGGTAAAGAGTATAGCTGGATGCACTTTTCCTTCTCGATTAGGAGGGGTACACAATACTATTTCTTTACAGCCAGCTAATTTAGCAGGTACTCCCAGCATGAGAACTGTACTAAAAAGGGGGGCTGTTCCTCCCGGGATATATAGGCCAACTTTTTGAATAGGTACGCTTTTTCTTTTACAAATCACGCCTGGCATTACTTCCTCTACTAACTCAGGGCTGAATTGGGCCGCATGAAAGCGTTCAATATTGGCTTTTGCGGTTTGTATAGCCTCTCTGAGCTCTGGCGCCAAGGCAGCAGCAGCTGCTTTTATTTCTGTATCATCTACCAATAAAGAATCCAGATCAACATGATCGTATTCATGTGCGAACTTATAGAGAGATTTGTCTCCACTACGTTTTACCTTTCTTAGGATAGGCTTGACGATTTTATTGATTTCTTTGGTTTTAAAAACCGGTCTGGCAAGTTCTTTTTTCCAAGAAGATGGACCAGGATTGACCAATATTTTCATGTTATTCGCGTTAAGAGCAATTTAAATCACCATTTTTTCAATTGGCACTACTAAGATTCCCTCTGCACCAGCGGCACGTAATTCCTCGATATTTTCCCAAAATTGATCCTCATTCAATACCGAGTGAACAGATGACCAGCCTTCTTGAGCTAAAGGAAGAATGGTAGGACTTCTCATACCTGGGATTAAGCTGACAATTTTTTCCAAAGACTCGTTTGGAGCATTCAGAAGTACATATTTATTGCTTTTTCCTTTTTGAACAGCGTTCATCCTGAAAAGCAATTTGTCTACGATTTGCTTTTTGGATTCTTCCAAATCTTTATTGGCAATCAAAACTGCCTCTGATCTGAATATTTCTTCCACTTCTTTCAGACCGTTCATCATCAAGGTGGAACCTGAACTGACGATATCACAAATTCCTTCTGCCAAACCTATACTTGGAGCAATTTCCACTGAACCGGAAATTTCATGGATAGATGCCTGTATTTTTTTGGATTCAAGGTAATCTCCAAGAATTTTCGGGTAGGAGGTAGCAATATTTTTCCCCTGAAAATATTCTATTCCGGAATACTCCTGACCTTTTGGGATGGCCAGGGAAAGTCTACACTTTGAGAATCCTAATTTTTTTAGGGTAGTGACGTCTTTGTCTTTTTCTACTAATTCGTTTTCCCCGACGATTCCCAAATCAGCCACTCCATCGGATACATAGCCTGGAATATCGTCATCTCTTAAAAAGAGGAATTCGATCGGAAAGTTGGTGGATGTGGACTTGAGTTTCCCCGTTCCATTGTAAAATTTGATGCCACATTCTTTGATGAGGCTTAATGAATCGTCTGAAAGTCTACCGCTTTTTTGAACGGCAATACGGATAATTTTTTCCATGGTAGCAAGTTACGCTAAGAAATAAAAGGCTTGTAATAAATTTTGGTGAAAGGCCGAATCCCTGTCATCGGCGTCACCGGGTGGGTGTGTAAAATAATTCCTCTCAAGAGGAATGATGGAAATGATGCAACAAATGGCTCATATGGCCTGCTGCTCTAAAAGTACAATATGTGGTTTGGATGATCATTTCTGATGGCAAAGTTAAGCACGGAATTAAAACATCCAAACCTGAAGATAGTTTTCGTTTTTTTGAATTAATTCGGGGCTTTGTATGGCCCATAAACTGCATCTCTGAACTTTTTATGTAAACCTATTCCATCATACGGGAAAAGTTGCACAAATAGGACTGCGGTTATTTCATTGACAGGATCTACCCAAAACAGGGTACTTGCAGCTCCGTCCCAAAAGAATTCTCCTACCACGCCATTATTTTCCTTTTCATCGGAAGGTGGTGCTTTTCTTACTGCAAAATCAATCCCAAACCCTACATTTCCTTTGCTTGGAAGCCAAGATTTCTCAGTAATTGAATCTGGTAAGTGGTCAGTACTCATCAATTTGATCGTCTCTGGTTTCAGAATTTGCACCCCTTTATAGCTTCCGTTATTTACCAGCATCTGAGCAAATTTCATGTAGTCATCCAATGTGCTGGTCAATCCAAACCCTCCTGGAGTAAGCGGCCATTGTTTAAAATTAAACTCATGGGCTGTAGAATCTGGTACTCGTTCCAATTGCCCTTCTCCAGTTCGATTATACATTGCGGCCACTCTATTTCTGAGATTTTCAGGGACGTAATATTGTGTTTCATTCATTCCCAGAGGATCCAGAATAGTTTGTTGAACATATTCCTTGTATGGAACTCCTGCTATTTTTTCCACCAAATATGCCTGCACATCCACAGATAGACCGTATTCCCATTGGGTTCCAGGGTGAAACCATAAAGGTGTGCTACCCATTTTTTGAGCCATACTGGCCAGGGTATTATTAAAACTTCTCGCATCTTTTTCAGCCATGACCTCACTTAGACCTGGGATATCATTTCTATTAGGAAAGCCTGCAGTATGACGGGTGATATCCCTGATGCTGATAGGTCTTTCCGCATCCACCAAGATCATTTTTCCATCTTTATCAACCCCTTGATAAACCTTCATATCTGAAAATTCCGGTAAATACATTTCAAGCGGATCATCCAACTGAAATTTTCCTTCTTCATACAGAGACATTAAAGCTACTCCAGTGACAGGCTTGGTCATAGAATATATCTTCACGATGGTGTTTCTGTCCATAGGAACACCTGCCTCTCTATCGGCATACCCAAATGCGTTGAAATAGACTTCCTCGCCTTTTTCATAAACCAAAGCTGAAATTCCTGCTACATTTCCAGACTCCACAAAGCTATTGAGCGTAGAGTCAATTCGATTTTTGACGGTCTGGTCAACCCAGAATTCTATTTTCGTTTCTTCTTTGGGACTACAGAAAGATAAAAGAAGAAGGATGATAACTAGGGGAGAAAGGGATGTTTTCATGATTTGGGTTATTGCTAGGTAGGTAGTGAGGTATATGTAGGTCTGAGTTTTTTGCTCAGTTATTTTATAAGATGTTAAATTCAATAATCAGCCACCGGATCTTTTTGCTTTGTATCCGGCACTTTGTAAAACTTGTACAACTTTGTCTCTGTGGTCACCTTGGATTAAGATTTCTCCATCTTTTGCAGAGCCCCCGA
Source organism: Algoriphagus sp. NBT04N3 (assembly GCF_019443765.1). Taxonomy (NCBI): domain Bacteria; kingdom Pseudomonadati; phylum Bacteroidota; class Cytophagia; order Cytophagales; family Cyclobacteriaceae; genus Algoriphagus; species Algoriphagus sp. NBT04N3. Next base: position 1,804,064 of record NZ_CP048415.1, on the reverse strand, counting down.
CACCACATTTGGTCTTGAGCATTTTCCCTAAATCCTTTAGATCATCCTCAGTTCCAATAAACCCTTCAATCAGAGTAACCTGTTTTCCTCCACGTGCTTTTTTATCCAACATTACCTTCAGGTTTTGTTGAGCAGGAGGGAGCGTTTCCTGTGCTCCATCTTCTTCATAATTGTAATCAAAGTTGTCGCTTGTGGAGTATACTACTCCGTCTCTTTTTTTCCAATCGTTGTTTTTTCTTCCCATAATTCAATAAAAAAGCCTGCTTTTATGCAGGCAATTTACTTGTTTTTTTACTCAGCTCGAAATGTCCAAACTGGTCTTTTAGCGTGATTGACCACGTCTTCTGCTATGCTTCCGGTGATTAAATGCAAGAAACCTGTTCTTCCATGAGTTGCCATTGCAATCAAATCCGCATCGATGTCTTCGGCAAACTCAATGATTCCTGACTCCTCAGATGAAGAGTTGTAGATCTCAGCTTTGACGTTTTCGAAATCATATTTCTTTACGTAATGCTTGATTCTAGCGATTGATTCTCTGGTAGTTTCAAAGCTGCCAGGTGTATTCACATTGACCAAGTAAAGTTCAGCTCCAAACAATTTTTGCAGTCTTTTGATTCTTGCCGCAACTTCATCTGAATTTTCTCTGAAATCACTAGCAAAAACAATTTTTTTCAAATCCTTAGGATCAACTGGAGATTTGATAGTGACTACAGGGCATTTGGCATTTCTTACCACTTTTTCGGTATTCGATCCCACCAAGACCTCCTCCAAGCCGGAAGAGCCTTTTGACCCCATCACAACTAGATCTGGTTTTTCTTCATTGATGGATTCACTGATTGCCTGAAAGGCATTTCCAAGTTTTAACTTGGTTTTGAATTCAAATTTTTGGGATTTGAATTTCTCTTCCAGTTCTTTCATTTGTTTTTTCCTTCGTTCCGTCAATTCCACGAAGAAAATCTGGTTTTCAATTTCAGGCATCATTTCACCTCCACCCATTGTACCAAGGCTGGTGTTGGTTGGGATTTCGAGAACGTGAAGCACTTCCACAGTAATATTGTCCAATTTTGAGGCAAGATTAGTGGTGAAATCCAGTGCATATTGGGCTTGTTCTGAGAAGTCGTAGGGTACGAGTACTTTTGTCATGGTCAAAAAGAGTTATTGTGTTATGCCAAATTAGCATAAAATCGAGACCATAAAAGGACTTTTGTCAGCTTTTCCTAAAAAAGTAGCCCAATCCCAAAAAGAACTACCCAAAATAGGGTACTAATTGCCATTTTTTTGAGATAAGGGTCAGTTTCCTGAGCTGATTGAGCTACTTGAACTCCTCGGGCTACCTTGATCATTAAGATACTTGCTAAAAGTGCGATGAGTGAAAACCATTCACTGGAATAAATTACAAACCAAAGAAGAGCAAGATTCCCTAATATGATCAAAGACCAATTGTACTTAACTGCATTGCTTCTCCCGATTCTGACAGGAATTGATTTTTTACCCGCAAGCTTATCGGAATCTATATCCCTGATATTATTAATATTCAAAACTGCTGTACTGAAAAAACCCAAGGCTACCGCAATCAATACAGCTAAATTATTGCTACTATAGGTATGGAGAAAATACGTCCCGAGTACCCCTAATAAGCCAAAAAATATAAATACTGAAAGATCTCCCAGACCAGCATAGCCATATGGGTTTTTACCGGAAGTATAAGTGATGGACGCCCAAATTGCTGCCAAACCCAAACCCAGGAAAAGCAAGAAAATCTGCAAATCCTGAACGGCCAAATACAGAAGGGAAAGGCCTGAAATCAATGATAAAGCTCCAAATAGATACATTGCTTTTTTCATTTCAGGCAGGGTGATTAGCCCAGATTGGACCGCTCTAACCGGTCCTTGACGGTCGATCGAGTCTGCGCCATGCACAGAATCTCCGTAATCATTGGAGAGGTTAGATAGGATTTGGAGAAATACGGTGGTTAAGGAAGCTAAGACTAGTATTTCCCAACGAAATGAGTTTTGCCATGCGGCAATAAAAGAACCTGCGAAAATGCTCGCAAGCGCTAAGGGTAAAGTACGAAGCCTGACTGCATGCAGCCAGGCTTCTTTTTTTGTGTTAATTTCTCTTTTCACCAATCTAGATTATGCTTCTACCAATGAAATGATTTCTTCATCTAAAGGATTCACGGAAGATGGAAAAAACTTCATTAATTCTCCCTGCTCATTGATGTAGTATTTACAGAAATTCCATGTCGGTTCCTGATTATTCCATCCGTTTAGTTTTTCGTCAGAAAGCCATCTGTACAAAGGGTGTTTATCGAAACCTTTTACAGATATTTTTTCAAAAACAGGGAAACTGACTCCATAATTGGTTGTACAAAACTCCTTGATTTCCTCATTAGATCCAGGTTCTTGTCCACCAAAATTATTAGCCGGAAAAGCCAGAATTGCGATTTTATCTCCGAATTTTTCGTGTAATTCCTGCAATGACTCATACTGAGGAGTATAGCCGCATTTAGAAGCCACATTGACAATCAATACTTTTTTGCCCTTGTATTGACTGAAGTCAACCTCTTTTCCGTCAATATTTTTGAGTTTAAAACCATAGAATGAATTTTCCATAGAGGTATTGTTTAGTGTCATCATTCCTGCTTTCAAATGCTCAGGTCTTTCTAATGTTTTCCCACAGGAAAGTAGGACTAAAGCTAAGAGAAGGTAGAAGATGCTTTTCATGTTACATTCGATCCGGTACTGCTATGCCTAGCAAACTCATTCCTTTTTTGATTGTTTGAGCAGTTAGCGAAGAAAGGGCTACTCTAAACGTAAGAATGTTTGCGTCATCCTCATTAAAAATAGGAAGATCTGCATAAAATCGGTTATACTCCTTGGCCAAATCAAAAAGGTATTGGGCCAAAATGGATGGAGCGTAATCTTCACCAGCCTGCTTAATTTTCTTTTCAAAATCATTCAATAAGAATATCAAAGCAGATTCTGATTCTTCAATCTTACTCACGCTACTAAAATCAGGGTTTTGATAATTTACTCCAAGCTGATCTGCTTTTCTTAAAATAGATGCAATTCTTGCATGTGAATATTGAATGAATGGGCCAGTATTTCCCTGAAATTCGATGGACTCTTGAGGGTTGAAGAGCATTCGTTTTTTAGGATCCACTTTCAATAGAAAATATTTCAAAGCGCCAAGTCCCAATATCTCATACAGTTCAGCTGCTTGCTCGCTAGTAAACCCTTCAATTTTCCCTAATTCCTTGGTATGAGATTCTGCAGTGTCAATCATTTCTTGCATCAAGTCATCGGCATCCACTACTGTACCTTCTCGAGATTTCATTTTACCTGTAGGCAGATCTACCATCCCGTAGGAAAGGTGATAAAGCCCTGGCCCATAAGGTCTGCCCAGTTTACGCATGATTTTGAACAATACATCAAAGTGATAATCTTGCTCATTTCCAACCACATATACCGATTTATCTATTTGAAAATCATTGTACTTCAAGTCTGCTGTACCCATGTCTTGAGTAATATAAACGGAAGTTCCGTCACCTCTCAAAACAAGCTTTTCATCCAAGCCTTCATCAGTCAAATCAACCCAAACAGAGCCATTTTCTTTTTTGAAGAACACACCCTTTTTTAGTCCTTCTTCGACAATATCTTTCCCTAATAAATAGGTGTCGGATTCATAGTAGAATTTATCAAAGTCAACCCCCATTTTGGTGTAGGTGGCGTCGAACCCTGCATAAACCCAGGCATTCATTTGCTTCCAAAGACTAACGACATCAGGATCATTAGCTTCCCACTTTCTAAGCATTTCCTGGGCTTCCAATAAGATTGGGGCGTTCTTCTTTGCCTCTTCTTCATTTTGACCTTGCTCTATCAAAACTTTGATCTGGGATTTGTATTCTTTATCAAAAAGCACATAGTATTTCCCAGCCAAATGATCTCCCTTTAACCCTGAGGTTTCAGGACTCTCTCCATTTCCAAAATGCAGGTAAGCCACCATGGACTTACAAATATGAATTCCCCGATCATTGACCAAGTTGGCTTTGATCACCTGGTAGCCATTTGCTTTGAGGATTTCCGCAACCGAAAAGCCTAAAAAGTTATTTCTGAGATGACCCAAATGAAGTGGTTTATTGGTGTTGGGAGAGGAGTACTCCACCATTACTTTCTGCCCATTGGCAGGAAGCTGCCCCAAATTTGGATTGGAATAAATTTTTTGAAAAATATCCAGCCATGAATTTTCATTCAAAACTAAGTTCAGGAATCCTTTGACCACATTGAAATCAGCGACCTCACTGACATTTGCCTTAAGATATTCACCAATTTGGTTGGCTGTGTTTTCAGGAGTCGTTTGGCTGATTTTCAGAAATGGGAAAACCACAAATGTGTAAGTTCCTTCAAATTCCTTTCTGGTGGGTGCCAAACTCAGTTGATCTACTGTTAGATCGTGATTGAAGATATTTTGAAAGGCTTGTTGTATGCCTGAGAGGATATTTTCTTGAATATTCATGATTTTGTTAACCTTACAACAAAGAACGCGAAGGTACGCAAAGATTTTTTTTAGAACGTATGTTAAGCTATAGCAAATGCCAAACAGCAAACTTTAAATTAAATGCTATCCGAAATCAACTGAGCATCTAATGATTTGAAGATTGAAAATAAAGGCATCAAAATGACGATTTGGCATAATCGATTTTAGCCATTTATTATTCCTACTAGTTTTACTCTTCTTCCCTAGTGGTTCAACTCATTTAAAAGTTTTCAACCAGAGATTTGGTGGTAACTTCGAGTACTTCAAAGGCGTTTTCTGCCATGGTATTTTCCGTATCAAGTGTAGGGTTGACCTCTACAATTTCCCAGCAACACACTCTTTTGTCCTTGATTAATTCTGCGTTTAGCTGAATGGCTTCTTCGACAGTTAGACCGTCTGGAACTGGAGTACCTGTGCCTACAGAAATGGAGCTATCCAAACTATCCACATCAAATGAAATGTAGATTTGATCGCAATCTTTGAGAATCTCTAAGGTTTCGTTGGCAATTTGACTTATGCCTTTTTCTCTGACCTCACTGGTTTTGAAGTTTCGGATTTCATGCTTTTTGATCAGGAAATCCTCCGGGGATTCTGTATCTCTTACCGAGATGAAGACAATATCTTTTGGGTTAATTTTAGGCTGATCGCCACCGATTTTTTTGATTCTTTCCCAATACATCAAAGTGTCATCATCTGGATGATTGACCTGACATTCTTTATTGTCTAATTGAGAAACCATGGCCAAAGGCATCCCGTGCATGTTTCCTGAAGGTGTGGTGTAGGGAGTATGAAGATCTGCATGAGCATCAATCCAAACCACTCCTAATCTTAACTCAGGATTGGCAGCTTTGATGCCCATGATAGTTCCGGCTGCAGTAGAGTGGTCTCCTGCCAATACAATTGGGAATTTTTTTTCCAGGCGAAGAGATTCTATTGAGCTGTAAACATTTTTGAGGACCTGATACACCCCATCAATGTATTTGGCGTGAGGGAACTTATTTCCTTTCCAAAGGTAATTATTAGCATCAGCCACATTAATGGGCTCGAATTGGGTAAAAAAATCTGATTTTTTATCCAAAGAAGCGATTTTGAGAGCATCTATTCCCAAACTTGCACCCCGGGTGCCGGCTGCAATTTCAGAACGAACTTCTACTAGTTTGATATTTCTCATTTTCTCAAAAATTTATCGGGTTTATGCCGGCAAAGCTACTTAATACCCCCGATTTAATCCATTTAATTCAGGGATAAAGTGGTTTTCGGAAATAAGGATGGTTTTATTATTTATTTGGATGAAAACAAGTAGCCTAAACAGGTGGTTTTAAATATATGTGAAGAGAAAATTTGAACTCCTTTATAAAGATGAAGTCCTAGAGCTTTTTCCGGGATTTATGGGCTTTTAATTTGAATTCCATATTTATTGTCCAATTTTGTAAGCGTATTATAAAACATTCAACTTAGGCAAATGAATCGATATACTGATCTGATCCAACAGACTTTTGACTTTCCAACCAAAGAATTCCATGTTGAAAATAATGAGTTATTTTTTAATGGTGTGAACTTGATGGAGATCATCCAAACTTACGGCACACCTTTAAAATTAACCTATTTGCCCAAAATTTCTGAAAGTATTCAGAATGCCAAAACCTACTTCAACAATGCGATTCAAACGCATAACTATAAAGGAAAATATACCTACTGCTATTGTACAAAATCTTCTCATTTCAGCTTCGTATTGAATGAAGCCTTGAAAAACGACATCCATATAGAGACTTCCTCAACCTTCGATATTCCTTTGGTGAGAAGTCTTTATGCAGAAGGAAAAATAACCAAGGATACCTTTATTATTTGCAATGGGTTCAAAAGAGAGTTGTACAAGCAATACATTTCCGAATTGCTAAATGACGGGTTTAAAAACTGTGTTCCTATTCTAGATAATTTAAGTGAGATTGATTACTACTTGGAGCATGTGAAAGTTCCATTCCAAGTGGGTATTCGTATCGCTGCTGATGAAGAACCAAAGTTTGGATTTTATACATCTAGACTGGGAGTACGTTATAATGATATTATCAGCTTGTATGAGGAAAAAATCAAGGATAATCCTCAAGTAAGCTTGAAAATGCTCCATTTCTTTATCAATTCAGGAATTAAGGATACTGCCTATTACTGGTCTGAGTTGACTCGCTTTATCCAAAAATATGTGGACCTGAAGAAGGTAGCTCCAAGCTTGGATACCATGGATATTGGAGGGGGATGGCCTATCAAAACAAACGTGTTTTTTGACTACGACTACCAATATATGGCGGATCAAATTGTCAAAAATATCAAATGGATGTGCGCTAAAAACCACACCGATGAGCCCAATATTTTTACTGAATTTGGAAGTTACACAGTGGGAGAGAGCGGTGCTGTTCTTTACAGTATTTTGGATGAAAAACTCCAAAATGACAAAGAGCTTTGGTACATGATTGATGGATCTTTCATTACTCAATTGCCAGATAGCTGGGGTTTGAATCAGAAATATATCATGCTAGCTGTAAACAACTGGGATGAGGAATATCACAATATTTCTTTGGGAGGTTTGACTTGTGATAGCATGGATTATTACAACTCCGAAGCTCACCAATTCAATATCTACTTGCCTAAAGTGGAGCAAGGTAAAAAACAATACATCGGCTTTTTCCACACAGGTGCTTATCAGGAATCTTTGGGAGGGTATGGAGGAATCCAACATTGCTTGATTCCGGCTCCCAAGCATGTGTTGATAGACAGGGATGAAACCGGTAGCATTGTTCATAAATTATTTGCGAAAGATCAAACTGAGGAAAGTATGCTCAAAACATTGGGCTATTCCCCAGTTGAGAAGTGATAAATTGAGGAGAAAGTCTACACTTTGTAGATTTTCTCCTTTTTTTGGTTATCAAACCATGAAAGGTGTAGTTTTTCACATTCAGTAATTTAAGATTATTTAAAAAGTGCTTCTCCCATAATAAATTTGCAGTTTAGATGCACTGGGGGAATTATATAACCCTTTTTTAAAGGAACACGAAAAAAATAATAAGCAGGAACTAATTGAGTTTGCTGAGGTTTTTTAAAAGTTAGTTTCTGGTGATATTCTTGATTCAATTGGCCTATGAAGTTTTCAAGATGCTTTCTTGTTTTAGCCCTTTTATACAGTAATGACATTTGGGGACAGGAAAAAAAGATTTATAGCGGTGCTTATTCATGGAGAGGATTCGAGGGAAAAGCTGACTTTGAATTTTATTCTTTCGATAAAGATTCTGTGGTTTTAGATGGAGATTTTAAATTCCAATCTAAAAAGTTGCCTCAAAAGGATGAGCTCTTAAAGGTGCTGGTGGAAGGCGCCTATGATAGAAATAAGAAAGCCCAGAAATGGAATTACCTCACAGAAGATTATAAAGTCACTATAAGGGATGTAAAGGACCTTGAGCTTGTGGCTGATTTAAGTGGAACTCTGATTGAATTAAAGGCTAATTACGAAGGAGGGGTGCCCTCAGGAAATTGGGTGTATGAGGAATATTCAGTAGACGGCCCAAGAAAGGTAAGAAGGGCATTTTCTGATCAATTACTTTTTAAAACAGGAGATCTTTCCGAAAAACTTGAAATTCAGTTTAGAAACAATGGCAGGGCCGAGTTTATAAGAGGTAAACTGCTTGAAAACGGTGTGATGGACGGGGAATGGGTAATTGTCTACCGAGAAGGGGAGAAGCTCATTTCAGAAGTCCGAAATTATTTAAACGGCTTTTTAATCGGAATGGTCAAGAGGGACTTGAAGACTGACCAACTGATCATGGATAAGGTTTATTTTGAAACCATAGATAAGCTTAATTTATTGGATCAAGGGAAAAATACTGGATTTAGAGTTGCAGATAGGGTTTTTAATCTGGATTACCGAGATGGATTTTTAAGTGACTCAGAAGAGGCTAAATCTCAGAACGCAGGAAATCAATTCATAAAAGAATTCCTAAGTAAACTTTTAAAGTTTGAATCCTCCTATGTGAATGCAGCAGGGCAATTGATTGATTACCCAATGCATACCAGAAGGATGGTGTATGAATTTAACCGCACTCAGCAGAGGCTGATAGAGACCATTCCGGGAAGCTATAAAAGTCTCATCTCCAATATTCAAACCTATCTCTATGATGATTCCTTTGTGTTGAATAAAAACTCTTCAGAGTCTATGGCTTATGCTTATCAAATTCACAGTGATTTCGAAAATAGACTGAAAGGATTGGAAGAGTTGGTCAACCTTCTGGAAACAAAGGATATTCAATATCATGATGTGTCATTATTGGAAAAATCTCTGGAAAATAAGTTCCCTAAGGAAATCCCAATCAAATTCACTTATGGCGGAGAAAGTGTTAACAGATCCTTGTCTTTTTCTAAAGAAGAATTTTCTAAAGGCTTTTTTAGAGGATTAGACTCCTGGTTGACACAGATATCAGAATTGATTGATCAACAGCAAGATTTGGTAGATGAATCATTATTTGTAATTAGGCAAGATTCTGAACTCCTTGACTTGGAAAAGCAAATTGCTCAAAAGTCTGAGGCAACCAGAAATCTATATCAGGAGGACTTTGCTAATGAATATGTCAAAGCAGTCTATGAGCAATTATATACTCAAACATTACAAAAGCTGACGGGTGATTTTGCGAAGGAGCAGGAATTTGATAAGAAGAAGGCAATAGGTCAAAACATACTGGACTTGCTTTCTACCCTTATTTCTAATTACCCTGAATTATTGGAGTTGGATAGCTACTCACAGCAGGTTGACGAGCTTTATCAAGAAGAGGTATTTAATCCATTTACTTATAGCCGCTACAATCAAAGAATTAAGCCCAAATTATACGATGCATACGAACGCCTGATGGAATATTACCAAGGACAATTGATGCAGGAAAGGAATCCTAAACAGCTCCCAGTTTGGATTCAGAAAATTCAAACGCTCTCCTCCAAGATGGTTGCCTTAGTGGATCAAGACACCAAAAGCATAGAAAGGAGCATCAACAAGAGAGCTTCCATTTCAAAATTAGAACAATCACTAGGGCTTCAATAAAATGAAAAGATTGATCAATAGGGTCCATCAGTTAAGTCTGATCCTGATATTCTTTGTAACCTCTTTTGGTTTGGCTTTAGCTCAAAGTCCTCCTGTGACGGAGCCTCAAGGTTTACCCGCCACAACTGAACTCTGGAATGGATTGTACCTTAAACTGAGGCTATCGGAAAAGTGGTGGTGGTATCAAGAAAATCACTATCGAAGAAGGAGCAGTATTGATAACAGAAGTGATTTTGTGGGTAGAATGGGACAGGTTTATAACCGTTTCGGAATGACCTATTTATTCACAGACAATTTCGAAGTTACTTTCGGTCCGACCTTAGTTTGGAATTACACACCTGAACCTGGAAATCCGGAATTTGAGACCTCTGTCTTAGAACCTAGAATTTGGCATCAATGGTTGCTTACTCAGGGAGTTGGCAGGGTAAAGGTTCTTCATCAATTTAGATTTGAGCATAGATTCAAGCGTTTAAATAACGTAGGTGATGACTATGATTTTACCAATAGATATCGCTATAAAATCACTGCTTATGTTCCATTGAATAAGCCGAAAATGGAAAATAAGACCTTTTTTATTGCTCCGTCCAATGAGATATTCTTCGAAACCGGCAAGACTAAGCTGAATATTTTTGAAGAAAACCGTCTTTACACGGCAATTGGTTATACCTACAACAACCTCATGTTTTTTGGTGGACATATGTGGACTTATGGTCCGACATCCACTTTGGGTATTTACCGAAACAGACATATTATTCGCTTGAATATTATGTACACATTTGATTTTAGAGGTAACCGAAAACCATTGACCAGAGACTTCCAATTTTAAGGTTAAAAATCATGAAGAAATTTGGCTTATTGCTGATCGCAATTACTTTATCCATGAGCGTTCATGCTCAATATCAAAAGCAGTGGAGGATATCCCAGGGCTATGATTTTCGATTTCAACCTGGGTTTTTTGCGATGAATATATCGGGTGAATATTTCCCCATTCATTATTTATCTGTTAGTCCCAGTGTATCTGTATATCTCCCAGCAACAGGAAAAGCGACTGGAGTAAATTTAGATGCACGGTATTATTTGACGGAAAAAAAATATCAATGGTACGCTTCTTCAGGATACGGGTATTATAAGAGAGTATTTGAGTTGAGTGAGAATCCACCTGTAAATCTCCACATATTCAATGTGGGTACTGGACTCCAATGGAAACTACTCGATCAATTGGGTTTGAATCCTGAGATTCAAAGGCAGTTTGGACAGAGGAGTACTTGGACTGTAAAGCTTGGGGTAGTTTATTTTATCAATTGACAGATTTCTTAATCCATCATGTCAAATATTTCTGTCACCATATTGGCAGTGATTGGTTTAATTCTAAAATAATCCTGCATCCCATACTTTTGAGCTTTAAGTTCATCCTGACTGTCAATAGAGCTTGTCAGAATGAAAATGTAAATCTTTTTTTCAATGGCTAACTTCGTGAACTCCTCCAAAAATTGCCATCCATCCCAAATAGGCATATTTAGATCCAATAGGATTAATTCAGGTAAAGGTATTTTTTTCTCGAACTTTTCTCTGAGTGCAAAATATGCTTCCTCTCCATTAGCATAGCGGATGAGTTCCTTCACTTTTCCACTGGCACCCAAAAATTTTTCTGTTAGGAAGACATGAATAGGATCATCCTCAATTAAGCAAGCTAGGTCAATCATGATTTAATTCTTATTTAAAAAAACTTTAAAAATTGTTCCTACTGTAACTTTACTCTCTACTTCGATTTTTCCACCCATAGCTTCGATCTGGTTTTTAGTGATATAAAGTCCTACGCCCCTCGAATCATCATGTTTGTGAAAAGTCTTGTACATTCCAAATAAAGAATTCGAATATCTCTCCAAATCTATCCCCAGACCATTGTCTTCAAACTGAATTTCTATGTTTTCTGAGTGGTTAATTGTTTTGACTTTTACGAAACTATCCTTTTCAGGATCTTGGTATTTTATGCCATTGGTAAGAAAATTCAGCACTATACTATCCAAATATGCAGGAATTGCCATTACTTTCAAAGCGGGATCTACTTCATTAATCAGTTTCACGCTTGACTTTTGACTTGCCATTTGTAGGCTTTGTAAGGCTTTTTCCACCACATCATACAAATTGAGCGCTTTTTTTGGATAGGAGGATTGTAAGTTTACATTGACTATTTGGGTTAAATGTTCAATAGTCTCTTTAAGATTGTCGGATGCTTGTTTGAGCAATTTGACCAATTCATTTTGAAAATATTCCGGACTTTCTATTTCTAAAAACTCCAGAAGTTGTACCATTCCACCACTGTGGGAACGAAGATTATGAGATACGATATGGGCAAAATTCTTTAAACGCTCGTTTTGGTCTTCACTGGTCTGTAATAACTTTTCTATTTGAGCTTGTGCATGCTTTAAATCAGTAATATCTATGATCTGAGAAATAAAATAAAGTAATTTATCCTCGGTATCTCTTACTGCTGATACTGAAAGCAGTGCATGGATTTCTTCCCCGTTTTTATGAAAATATCTTTTTTCAATCTGATACGTTTGTCGCTCTCCTCTTATGGTTTCATACAACAATTCTAAATCTGCATTGAGATCTTCGGGATGGGTGATGTCCTGAAAGGTCAGCTTCAAAAGTTCTTCACGACTGTATCCTATCATTTCGCAAAGTCTGTCGTTGACATTTTTCCATTTTCCTTCGGTAGACACTATAGCCATCCCAATCCCCGCATTCTCAAAATTTCTTTGAAAAGCAGACATGGAAATTTTCAGTTGCTCAGCTGTTTCTTTGACTTTCGTGATATCCTGGGTGTAAATCAATGCACCACCAATATTCCCCTGTTTATTATACCATGGTTTGCACTCCCATTTGATCCATTGAATTTCCCCGTTTTCATAAACTAACTTTTCCTCGTCTTTTTTTCGGGAATTGCCTTTTAAGCTATCCTCAAAAATTTCCTGCCAGTTTTGATTTGATTTCGGGAAAGTTTTAAAAAAGGAATTACCGATGATTTTTTTACCGGTTAGTCCATAGTCTCTAATCCATTTAGAAGAAGCGGAGAGGTAGTTCATTTCTTTGTCAAACATCGCAATAGATGTCGGTGCCTGCTGAATAAAAATGGCTTGTTGCTCAATTTCATTTTTGGTTTCAGTTATATCCTGATGAGTTCCAAACATCATCAACGGCTTGCCTTCCTCAGTCCATGAAAACACCTTTCCTCTATCATACACCCAAACCCAATGCCCGTCTTTATGCTTCATTCTGGCCTCACATTCGTAAAAATCTGTTTTTTTCTCAAAACAGTCTTGAAGCTTTTTAGAGGAAACTTCAAGGTCTTCAGGATGAGCCAATTTTGTCCAAGTCTCTATAGAAATTGGGGCTAATTCGGCCAGCGTGTATCCTGTGATTTCGGCCCACCTTTCATTAAACACAGCCTCGCCCGTTTGAACATTCCATTCCCAGGTTCCAAGATTAGTCCCCTCAATAGCGTTTTTAAACTTTGCCTGCTCAGCTTGGAGTTTAAGTCTATTGATTTTGCGTTGGTGGATGTCTTGAAAAGTCCCGTATAACCTAATACATTTTCCATCGGCAAATTCCGGAAGTCCAATGGCCCGAACCCACTTTTCTTTTTTATTATATGTTAAAAGGATAAGTTCGACATCATAAGGTTCTCCCTTTTCAAGAGCATTTTTTATGACTCGTTGGATTAATTCTTTACTATGCCCATCCTTATAAAAATCTATCGCAGTTTCCAGGTCAGGTTGAAAATCATCAGGTACTTCATGTATCAATCTGGTTACTCGGCTCCAATAGGGCTTTTGGGTTTCTAAATCAATGTTCCAGTATCCGATTTTTGAAGCTAAGTTGCATTGAAAAGTAAAGTCCTCCTGCTCAATTTTCGCAGTTTGGTCTTTGATGAAAAATAACAAATCCGTAGAGTCTGCTTTTAATCTCTGTCCAATAAGTTGGAGATGAAGACGTTTGCCATTTGCATGTTTGGCTCGGAGTATAAAATTTATTTTCCCTCCTCTTTCAGAAGAAATTTTTCCTACTGCATCCAAAAATGCCGTGAGATCTGAAGGCTGAACGAGATTAAAAAAACCGGGATAATTCTTTCCAATAGGAAAGCCTAAAAGATTTTTAAGCGATATATTGCTTTTTTCCTCCCAATCCGAATTTTGTGTGAGTTGTAAAATCCCATCGCATAATTCAGTTTCAATCAGGTTGAGGATGTTTTTTGAAGAGGAAAATTCTTCAAAAAGAGGTGAAATGCTGCTCATTAATACATTTTTATTTCTAGCCTTTATTAATAGGCTATCATGTAGAGAATTAAGGAATTAGGAAGGAGGAAGTTGACCCAACAGTCTTCATTCACAATTCAATCATAATGATAACTCATAATCGTAAAATTGGTTTTGATTGATTTTTTAGGTCATTTGATTATCAAATAACTGCATTAGCAGACTCCCTCAGCATGATCTATTGTCTGACCATCCAAACTCAAATATGAAGCCATAGCATCTGCTGTCATACAGGAATGAACAGGAAGTATTCCTATCACATCTCCAATTTTCACCTTTTGAAGAAAGCTTTCTGAAGCCTTAATAATACCATGCTCCTGAGAAATACTTTTCAAATAAGACCTTTCGCTTGGTTCAGAAATTTTCCAACCAGATTCTTCCAGTTGGACCACTTCGCCGAAATTATTTGTGCCATCAGGCTCTTTCAACACATCTTTGGCCAAATGAACCCCACCACCATGAACAAGCACTTCTTTTCTCTCTTTATTAATATCAACTACTGGAACTGCAAGAGCAACAGCTATCTCTTCTTTTGAACAACCTCCGAGATTGGCCTGCATTAGGTCAAAAAAGACAAAATTTCCAGGTCCCATTTCATCGATATCTCCGAAATCTTCCATCACTGCACAACCGGGAGTGTCTCCTGTTCGAGTAACTAGTTGGGGATATTCAGATCGATACTTGGCCTTCAGCATGCCTAATGCATTTCTTGTTTGCTCATATAGTTCTGGAATGTCTGGCTTATAATAGGAATGGCCTGCGTGGATATAAAAACCTTTGAAATATAGCTTTTTGGACTTCTTAGCTGTTCTCAAGATTTCTTCTATCAGGCCAAAATCTGAAACTTTGACGCCTGTTCTGCCATATCCAGCATCTATTTCTATGAAGAAACCTACTTTTTCAGACAATTGGTCTACTAATTTTTGAGTAGTGATTGGGTTTACCAATTGAACAGAAAGGCTTTGATTTTTGGCTAATTCATTCAGCTTTTTTATCTCCAATGGATTAAAAGGAAAAGCTATATGGATATTTTCCCATCCTTGACCACATAAATAAGCAGCCATCTTGATTGAGGAAGCTGTTATTTCCTTGATTCCAAAATCCTTTGCCCAAGTCCCAATAACTCTAGATTGAGCAGTCTTCCAGTGTGGAGCAAGTTTCATTTCATGCCGAGCAGCTTTATCTGCCATTCGTTTGATATTTGCCCGGCATTTTTTCTCATCGATCAACAGAGTAGGGGAAGTGATTTTTGATAGGTAGGTCATTGAGGTTTGATAGCATTAAAATTTACCTGAAAGTAAAAAAGATTTTTGAGCTTGGAAATGAATAATTCATGAATTACTGCTATCCAATAAGCATTGGAGACCAAAATTAGAGATTGATTGAAATACTGATTTTGACTATTTCTTTCGTGATTTTGTACTTCGGAAGGATTGAACAAAACTAGTATCCTGTTTATTTCATTTTTTTGAGTTGGATTTTGGAATTTTAGCCTCCGATTTTGAAACAATTGTAGAATTTGTCCGCACCCTTAGCGATAGCCCGCCAATTGTACTAATTTTGTGTCCCAAAATAAAAGGCCGATTTTAGCGGACTTGTATCCAATATTCAACACCTTAAGCGCAGTCTAAACTTCATGGAAGCAAAAAAAATCCGAAGTACATTCATTGAGTTTTTCCAGTCTAAACAGCATCAGTTTGTTCCTTCTTCTCCAATAGTTGTTAAAAATGATCCTACCCTGATGTTTACAAACGCAGGGATGAATCAATTTAAAGATGCTTTTTTAGGGAATGAGCAACCTAAATACGCCCGTGTAGCCAATTCACAAAAATGTCTTCGTGTTAGTGGAAAGCACAACGACTTGGAAGAAGTCGGAGTGGACACTTACCACCACACCATGTTTGAAATGCTGGGCAATTGGTCATTTGGAGATTATTTCAAAAAAGAAGCTATTGAATGGGCTTGGGAATTATTGACTGAGGTGTATCAATTACCAAAAGACAGACTATATGTTTCTGTTTTTGAAGGTGACCAAGATGACAATTTACAAATGGATCAAGAGGCCTATGATTTCTGGAAAAAAATTGTTCCAGAAGATAGAATCATCATGGGCTCCAAAAAGGATAATTTTTGGGAAATGGGAGATACAGGTCCTTGTGGTCCTTGTTCAGAAATCCACATTGATTTGCGCTCTGAGGAAGAAAGAAAGCAAGTTGCCGGGAAGGATCTGGTAAATAATGATCACCCTCAAGTCATTGAAATATGGAACTTGGTGTTTATGCAGTACAACAGACTTTCTGATGGAAGTCTAAAAGAATTGCCTGCCAAGCATGTTGATACTGGAATGGGCTTCGAGCGACTTGTAAGAGCAATACAGCATAAATCGTCCAATTATGACACTGATTTGTTTATGCCTTTCATTTCTTTTTTGGAAGGTAAATCTGGGAAAAAGTATGGGCAAGATGAGCAAACTGACATTGCATTTAGGGTTATCGTCGACCATATAAGAGCAATTTCTTTTACTATAGCAGATGGGCAATTGCCATCCAATAATAAAGCTGGCTATGTGATCAGAAGAATTCTTAGAAGAGCTGTGAGGTATGGATATACTTTCTTGGATTTTCAGGAGCCATTTTTATATGAATTGAGCCCATTGATCTCAGCCAACTTTGGGGAGATTTTTCCAGAGGTAAAACAACAGCAGGAGTTTATTGCAAAAGTGATTCAGGAAGAGGAAACATCTTTTCTGAGAACCTTGGATAAAGGCTTAAAGATGCTGGATCAAATCAAGGCAGACTTGAGAGCTCAAAATGAAACCGTGATTTCAGGAAAAACTGCCTTTGAATTATATGATACCTATGGTTTTCCATTGGACTTAACTTCTTTAATTGCAAGAGAAGGTGGCTTTTCACTGGATGAAAAAGGCTTTGCTTCTGAGATGGAAAAACAAAAAAATCGATCTAGAGCAGCTTCAGAATCCGAGACCGGAGATTGGGTTTCAGTGCATGATGATGAAGGTGTGGACTTTATAGGTTATGATTTTACTGAGGCTTATTCCCACATCATCAAATACAGGGTAGTAAAGGATAAAAAAGGAGATAAGTATCAGTTAGTGCTGGACAAAACTCCATTTTATGCTGAAAGTGGCGGTCAGGTAGGAGATACCGGCTACTTGATATCTGAATCGGAAAAAATAAGAGTAGTAGACACCAAAAAGGAAAATGATCTGATTGTTCATTTCGTTGAAAAACTGCCAACGGATCCAAGTTTGAGGTTTTCAGCTGAGGTGGATAAGCGAAAGCGATCCTTAACCATGAATAATCATACTGCTACTCATTTGTTGCAGTCTGCTCTAAAGCAGGTGTTAGGAGATCATGTACAGCAAAGAGGTTCCTTGGTGAATGATCAAGTCCTGAGATTTGATTTCTCCCACTTTGCTAAGATGACTGAAGAAGAAATCTCTCAGGTTGAAGACATAGTCAATTCCAAGATCCGGGAAAATATCCCGCTTTTGGAAAAAAGAAATGTCCCTATTGAAGAAGCTAAGCAAATGGGCGCAACTGCTTTGTTTGGTGAAAAATATGGGGATTATGTGAGAGTAATCACCTTTGATCCAAACTTCTCAGTCGAACTTTGTGGTGGTACACATGTTCCTTCCACAGCACAAATTGGGCTATTCAAGATTCTTTCAGAGGGATCTGTAGCTTCAGGGGTTCGAAGGATAGAAGCTATTACTTCTTTGGAAGCAGAGAAATATCTGAAAGCTCAGGAAAATCTCTTGAAAGAACTTCAGGACCTGTTAAAGAATCCTAAAGATTTGAAGAAAGCAGTGGAATCATTGTTGCAGGAAAAAGCTGAATTGAAGAGCGAGCTGGATAAATTATATCAAGAGAAAGCCTCAGGAGTTAAAGCTGATCTTTTGAAGCAATTTGTAGAAAAGGATGGAGCAAAAATTCTTTTGGCTCAAATTAGCCTTCCGAATGCAGACTCCTTGAAGAAATTGGCTTATGAATTGAAAAATGAAGTAGCTGATGCATTTGTAATTCTTGCAGCAGAAATCGAAGGAAAACCGCAAATAGCTGTTATTTTGGACGAAAATTTGATCTCGTCTAAAAACTTGAATGCGGGTCAAATTGTCCGTGAATTAGCCAAGGAGATTCAGGGTGGAGGAGGAGGTCAACCTTTCTTTGCTACTGCAGGTGGTAAGAAACTGGAAGGCCTTCCAGACGTGATTAGCAAGGCAAAGCAAATGTTTTTATAAGCGCTGAATAAGTAAATATGATTAGCGAAGATTTAAGAAATAAATATCAGTTGGTAATTGGGCTGGAGGTTCATGCCCAATTGCAGACTGTGAGTAAAATATTTTCAGCCGATTCTACTGAATACGGTAATCTTCCTAATACCCAAATATCTGTAATTACCCTAGGGCATCCAGGCACATTACCGAAGATCAATAAAAAGGTGGTAGAGTATGCAGTGAAAATGGGGTTAGCCTGTAATTCTGAAATCACGCGATTTAATATTTTCTCCCGAAAAAATTATTTCTATCCAGACTTGCCTAAGGGCTATCAAATTACCCAAGATAAAGGGCCTATTTGCGTGGGTGGAACAGTACCTATTCAGCTTTCAGACGGAACCAAAAGAGATATCCGACTCAATCGGGTACATATGGAAGAGGACGCCGGTAAATCAATTCACTTGGCAGGTGAAACAGATACTTTGGTGGATTTTAACAGAGCAGGTACTCCATTAATTGAAATCGTTTCTGAACCGGATATGCATAGCCCGGAAGAGGCTTATGCTTTTTTGACTGAGATTAAAAAGCTCGTTGAATATTTAGAAATATGTGATGGAAACATGGAGGAGGGATCTCTTCGATGCGATGCTAACGTATCTGTCATGCTCAAGGGCGCCAAAGAACTTGGAAAAAAAGTTGAAGTGAAGAACATGAATTCTTTCAGAAATGTCTTTCGGGCTATTGAGCACGAGCATGAAAGAATAATCGGGCTGTTGGAAGAAGGCAAGGAAATTGTCTCTGAAACAAGAACTTTTGATGCCAATTCGGGTACTACTGCCAGCATGCGTACCAAGGAAGATTTAAATGATTACAGGTATTTTCCTGAGCCTGACTTGAGTCCGGTGGTGATTTCTGAAGAATGGTTGAGCTCCATTCAAGAACAGATGCCAGAGCTTCCTCGTGAACTGCAATCCAGGTTTGTCAATGACTACGGGCTTCCAGATTATGATGCAGGTTTCTTGACAGAATCAAGGTCCATTGCCTTATGGTTTGATAATCTTTGTAAAATCACTTCTAATTATAAAGCGGCATCCAACTGGATGATGGGACCGATTAAGTCCTATTTGAATGAAAGTGGAGCCTCAATTTCAGATTTTCCGATTCCGGCTTCCAAGTTGGGAGAATTGATTGCGATGATTGATGAGGGGCATGTTAGCTTCACAGCTGCTCAGCAAAAAATTTATCCTGAAATGCTTAATCAATCTGAAGAAAGTCCTCTTCAAATTGCTCAGCGGTTAAATTTGATCCAGGAAAGCGATGAAGATTCTTTGTTGCCTATAGTCGAAAGTGTGATCAGTGAAAATGCTTCTAAGGTAAAGGAGTATAAATCAGGTAAAAAGGGATTAATGGGGATGTTTATGGGACAGGTGATGAAAAAGTCTCAAGGAAAGGCAGATCCAAAAGTCGCCACTAAATTATTGACAAAAATTCTAGACAATTAATATGAAAAAAATACTCAGCTTAAGTTTTCTGGCTGTTTTCACAATATTGGTTTCCTGTGGAAGCAGACAGTCTAATACGGATGGAAAAGTCCTTGTTTCGGGGAAAGTTGAAAATGCTCCGGCAGGAGTGGTGGTTCTTTCTCAGTTTACAGAATCAAGACCAAAGGTTTTAGATACCTTGGAGGTTAACTCCAAAGGGGAATTTGAATATGAGGTGGCTGTTGATTCTCCTACCTTTTATGAATTGAATCTTTATGGTCAACGCTCAGTAAGGCTAGCTCTTTTGGATGAAAATGTGCAGGTTTATTATGATTTCTCCAAACCAGAGGAAATTAAAATCGAGGGTTCTCAAGACTCTCAGGAGATGCTCAAACTGGAAAAGCTGATGAATGATTATCAAGCTGAAGTGAATAAGCTAAACGAAGCTTATTATGAAGCCATGAGTAGTAATAACTCAGATGCGATCCGAAGTATCCAAGAGCAGGCAATGGAATTGGAAGCTCAGCAATCTGAAAAAGTAAAAGCGACTATAGAAAGTATGGGAGATAGCTTTGCCTCTCTTGCTGCGGTAGGCTTATTAAATCCAAAAAATGATTTTCCATTTTTGGATCAATTGGTTTCTGATCTGAATGAAAACTACCCTAACACGAAATCAATCCTTCAGTTAAAACAGCAACTGGATGAAATGAGAAAGTTATCTGTAGGGCAACCTGCCCCTGAAATTGAATTACCTAATCCTCAAGGGGAAATGGTAAAGCTTTCTGATATGAAAGGGAAGTACGTGCTGATTGATTTTTGGGCTGCTTGGTGTAAGCCTTGTCGTCAGGAAAATCCTAATCTTGTAAGAATGTACAATCTTTATAAAGATAAAGGCTTTGAAGTATTTGGAGTCTCTTTAGACAGAACCAAAGAAGACTGGTTGAAAGCCATTGAAGACGATGGTCTGACTTGGACTCATGTTTCAGATCTTCAGTATTTTAATTCCAAAGCTGCAGAGACCTATCAAATCAATGCCATTCCAGCTACTTATATGCTGGATCCTGATGGGAAAATCATCGCTAAAGATTTACGCGGACCTAGTCTTGAAAATAAGCTTGCAGAGATTTTTGATTAATATTTCTGACCAAAAATGAAGAACCCTGTCACCAAAAATGACAGGGTTTTTTTATGAAAAAAACCTTCGTTTTAGCGAAGGTTTTCAGAGCAGAAATTCTATTTCATAAAAGGAAGGAGGAAAAAGTACCAAACAGTCCTTCCTTTAAAAATTGGTTCTTTTAAAAAGGAATAGCAAAAGTTGTTTATCACCCGCGACAAATCTAATAAAAATATTCAAAAGAAAAACACATCAAAAATTCTTTCTTTTTCAATAAATATAAATATTCATAGAAATGATTGTTTTTTAATACAAGAAGTATGGCTGGTGTGCTCCAAACGGCATTTTTATTTTTTCGGTTATTTTTTGATTAATTTCAGTTTGACAAAAATTGACATAAAAAAAACCGAAGATTTTCTTCGGTTTCTTTTTAAAGCGTGATTTTTTAGTGTTTTTCAATCTTTTCATAGCTGGCGATTACGCCCCGAACCATTGCCGAACTGAAACCTTGATGTTCCATTTCATTCAGTCCCACGATTGTACATCCTTTCGGCGTGGTCACTTTATCTATTGCTGCTTCAGGATGCATATTCTTCTGTATCATCAATTCGGCAGCACCCTTTACAGTTTGATTTACAATTTTACTGGCAGTCACAGAGTCAAACCCAATTTGAATACCTCCTTGAATCATAGCTCTCATAAAGCGTAAAACATAAGCAATTCCACATGCACCCAAGACAGTAGCTGCTTCCATTAAATTTTCATCGATGGTTTGAGTAAATCCAATCGAATTAAAGAGCTTTTCAATCAATTCAATTTGTTCTGGATTTGCATTTTTTTGACAAATACAGGTTATCGATTCTTGAATATCTGCTGCAATATTGGGCATAGCACGGAAACATACTGTTTGAGAGTCCAGCGTTTTATACATTTCCTCAAGGCTAATTCCAGTTGCCAAGGAAATAATGATTTGTTTTCTGGGGTTCAGAACCTCATTGATTTCATTTAATATAGGAGTGACATTGTAGGGTTTCACCCCTAAAATCACCAAATCAGCCTCCTGAGCAGCAGTTATATTGTCAGTGCGGATAGTGACTCCCAATTTGGAATAGGAAGATAGACTACCGATTGACCTCTTCGTCAAAGTTAGATTCTTTGCAACGAAGCCTTGGGTGTTCAATAGACCATTGGCGATAGAAGTCCCTAAATTCCCACAACCTATGATTGCTATTTTTTTATCCGTGATCATGAATTTTTTAATTTTTAGCAAATAATCTTCATTAAAGGTAATTAAATGCGCTATTTATTAATAGATACTTAAGAAAAAGCTGAAAATGATATCAATTACTTTTTTCACAAGATTAATAAAAGCTAGTAAAGCTCAAAAATTGAATCCACCGCTCAAATGGTAGAATATTCCATTAACATGACTATTTTTGGTTTTAAAATTGAGATGATCATTGTCCGTTTATTTCCCCAAAGACTCAGTTGAATATCCAAACAACAAATGCCTAAGCTTATCCGAATAACCACTGTCCCTCTTTCATTAAAATTATTACTCAAGGGACAAATGAAATTTATGAAAAATCAAGGTTGGGAAGTCTTGATGGTAAGTGCTGATGGTAAAGAGAAAGCTCAGGTTGAATTAAAAGAAGAAGTTAGACACGAAGTAATTCCGTTTACAAGAGAAATTACTCCATTTCAGGATCTTTACTGTCTTTATAAGCTTATTATCCTTTTCATAAAAGAAAAACCAGACATTGTACATACTCATACTCCTAAAGCTGGATTATTAGGCATGATGGCTGCTTATATAACTGGGGTGAAAATCAGAGTTCATACATTGGCTGGCTTTCCGTTTATGGCAGCTTTAGGAAATCGCAAAAGATTTTTAGAATCAATTGAAAAATTCACTTTTCGCTTCGCTACTAATATATGGCCAAATTCATTTGGATTGAAAGAGATGATTATTTCGAAGAATTTGTGCAGTGAAGATAAAGTGATGGTAGTTGGAAGGGGGAGCTCGAATGGTGTGGATTTAGAAAAATTTAACAGAGGATCTTTGCTTGAAAATCATTTGATTGCCGCGATAATTCGAATGACTGTCGTTAAAGATGAGTTTATAGTTCTTTTTGTCGGGAGGTTGGTAAAGGATAAGGGAATTGAAGAGTTGGTGAAAGCATTCAAACAATTCAAGCATAATTCTAAATCTAAGCTGGTATTATTAGGAAGCTTTGAACAACATTTAAGTCCGATCTCTGAGGAAACCATAAAAACCATTTCAGATAGTTCAAATATAATTCAAATCGATTGGACAGATCATGTGGAGCACTATATGGCATTGTCTGATGTTTTAGTCCATTCGTCTCATCGCGAAGGTTTTCCCAATGTACTTTTGGAAGCAGGAGCCATGGAACTTCCAATAATCTGTTCGGATATAATTGGCAATAATGAGATAGTTGAAAATGAAAAAACAGGACTTATATTTCCCGTTAAGGATACACAAAAATTGCTTTCTTGTTTGGAGTTTGCATTCGAAAACAGAGTTAAAATGCAGGATTTTGCCACTAATCTGAATCAAAAGGTGAAAACTTTTTATGAAAGAAGTCAGATTCACAACACTATATTTTTTCAGTATAATCAGCTTCTAAATGAAGCTAAACATTAAGAAAGGCCTATATTTGATCTCTTTTAAATCATTAAATTATTTATGAAATACCTTGTAACCGGTACAGCCGGTTTTATTGGATTCCATGTTGCAAAAAAACTGATTGAAAGGGGAGAACAGGTAGTAGGCCTGGATTCGATCAATGACTACTATGATATCAATCTAAAATACGCTCGTTTGGAGCATATGGGCATTGAAAAGGAAAAGCTTAACTATGGAAAAGTACTTCAGTCTAATAAGTATCCAGAATATTCATTTATACAGCTTGATTTAACGGAGAAAGAGAAGTTATCCCAACTTTTTATAGCTGAAAAATTTGATGTTGTAATCCATCTTGCGGCACAGGCAGGTGTAAGATATTCCCTAACTAACCCAGAAGTATACATTCAAAGTAATATCATTGCTTTCCTGAATATTTTGGAGTGCAGTCGCTACAATCCAGTCAAACACTTGGTTTATGCATCTTCGAGTTCAGTTTATGGTGCAAATGAAAAATTACCTTTTTCAACCTCTGATTCAGTAGATCATCCTATCTCTTTGTATGCAGCCTCAAAGAAATCCAACGAATTGATGGCTCATACCTATAGTCACTTGTTTGGAATACCAACTACAGGTCTGCGCTTCTTTACAGTTTATGGTCCTTGGGGTAGACCAGATATGGCTTTATTTCTTTTTACTGAGGCAATTTTGAAAGGGGAACCTATCAAAGTCTTTAATCACGGAGAGATGAAAAGGGACTTCACCTATATTGATGATATAGTGGAAGGAATTCTTAAAGTAGCTGATAGGCCTTCAAGACCCAACCCTGATTTTGACCCTCAAAACCCAGATCCAGGAAGTGGGAGAGCCCCTTATAAAGTGTATAATATTGGTAATTCCTCTCCTGTATTGTTAATGGATTACATCAAGGCAATAGAGAAGGGACTAGGCAAAAAGGCGAAAATGGAACTTTTACCTTTGCAGCCTGGTGATGTTCCTGCTTCACACGCAGAAGTTTCTGACTTGATCAGAGATACCGGATATAAACCTGATACAAGAATTGAAGATGGCGTTCAGGCATTTACTGATTGGTACTTAGATTATTATAAAAAAACTATAAATGAGTAAATCAATTTTAATTACAGGCGGAGCCGGATTTATTGGTTCCCATGTGGTACAACTTTTTGTAGAGAAATATCCTTCTTATAAAATTGTGAATTTGGATGCCCTCACGTATGCCGGGAATCTTGAAAATCTTAAGGCTGTAGAAAATGCTTCCAATTATTACTTTGAGAAGGTTGATATTCAAGATGCTTTGGAATTGGAAAAAGTATTTGAAAAACACGCCATTACCGATGTAATCCATCTTGCAGCAGAATCTCATGTAGACAGGTCAATATCTGATCCTTTGGCATTTGTCAAAACCAATGTTTTTGGAACAGTTAATCTATTGAATGCTGCTAAAAAAGCCTGGGAAGGCGAATTGGATCAGCACTTATTTTACCATGTTTCCACAGATGAAGTTTATGGATCACTGCATGATGGAGGGTATTTTGTAGAAACCACACCTTACGATCCTCAATCTCCTTATTCGGCTTCCAAAGCAGCTTCTGATCATTTTGTGAGGGCCTATGCAAATACCTACAAAATGAAAACGGTTGTTTCAAATTGTTCTAACAATTATGGACCAAATCATTTTCCTGAGAAACTGATCCCACTTTGCATCAACAATATCAAGAATATGAAACCGCTTCCAGTTTATGGAAAAGGGGAAAATGTCAGAGATTGGCTGTTTGTGAAGGATCATGCTAGGGCGATTGATACAGTTTTTCATAAAGGGAAAGCCGGAGAAACGTATAATATTGGCGGATTCAATGAATGGAAAAATATTGATATTGTTCGTCTGCTTTGTAAGAAAATGGATGAAAAGCTAGGTAGGGAAGAAGGTACCTCTGAGAAGCTGATCACATTTGTGAAAGATAGAGCTGGTCATGATTTGAGGTATGCCATTGACTCATCCAAAATCAAAAACGAGCTAGGTTGGGAGCCAAGTTTGCAGTTTGATGAGGGAATAGATATCACCATTGATTGGTACCTGGCCAATGAGGAATGGCTAGACCATGTGACCTCGGGAGCTTACCAAGATTACTACCAACAACATTATCATTGATCTATAACCGGCCTAGTGCCGGTTTTTTTATCGACTTTATACAGAATTAAACCTGCTAGAATTAGGATCAACCCGGCAAGACTTTCTTTTGGTTTCTCCCAGAAAATATATCCTGAAACAAACAAACTAAAGACGATATAGCAATACTGAAGAAGGGGTTTGAAAGGAGAGCGAAAACCCTTGGATTTAGAAACCTTTAAAGAAGAGTAAACTGTGATGGTTCCCATTATTTGTAGAATAAATCCAGCGTAGATCATTACCTGCTCAAAAGAACCGCTTAAAAAAAGGATTAGACTGAAAAATGTATTGATTAAAATAGCTCTAACGGGAATTCCTTTTGAGTTTGTTTTGGATAAAGGCTTCCAGATTTTAAAATCCTTAGCCATGGCATAAGTAACTCTCGGTCCAACCCAAGCATATCCTGATATTGTGGCAATTAATTGAATCCCTATTAAGATGCTTACCCACATGGCTCCAGATTCACCAAAGATATTTTTAAAAGAAATCTCAGCCACTTCAACTTGACCCAGCAATTGCTCTTGGTTAGCATGTTTGAGAAAAACCAATTGCATTAAAACATATAGAACTAATACCAAGCTTGTTGCAGCTAAAAGGGCTTTTGGAAGATTTTTCTCGGGATTTTCTATTTCTTCTACAATATATGCAGCTGAATTCCAGCCTGTGTAGGCATAAAATACATAAACCAGAGAAACTGCAAATCCAGGCAGAAACACCTCATTTTTCCAAGTTCCTGAGAAATCCAAAGCAGATGTGGAAATTTGATTTGAAAGACTTAAACCTATTCCAATTAATCCCAGAATAAATAGAATCTTGATTAGGGTGAAGAGATTTTGAAACTGTGAAGAGCGCTTGATAGAGAAAATATGTGTAAGCGGAATAAAAAGTAAAAATGCCAATCCTGGATAGATTCCTGCTCGAATGATAGGGTTTAAATAGTTATTCATTGCCATGGCAGCTATAGCGATAGGAGCAGAAAATCCTACAGTTAAAGAAACCCAAGCATATAAATAGCCGATGGAAGGATGCAGGGTTTCCGATAAAAAAATATAGTCACCTCCACTTTTCTTAAAATGAGTTCCCAACTCAGCATATATCAAAGCACCGATTAAGGCCATGATACCTCCAATTACCCACAAAAGAATGATTGACCAGGTATTTTGAACCTGAAGGAGTTGAAAGCCAAGACTTGTGAATACCCCAGTTCCGATCATGTTGGCCATCACTAGGCCCGCGGCGGTTTTCCAGGAAATTTTAGCTGTATCTGGCATTTTTCATTTTAATTATAGGATCACTTCTGAGCTTCCTTCTCCAATATTGACCTGATAGAATTCAGGTTCGATGCCAAATTGTTTGAAATATGCTTCTGTAAGCTCCTTTTGAAAAGATTGGGCAGATTTCCGCTCAATGAGATTGATGGTACATCCTCCAAATCCACCTCCCATCATCCTAGATCCTAAAAGACCTTCAAAGCCTTTTGAAAAATTGACCATAAAATCCAATTCCTCACAGCTCACTTCATATAAGTGTTGCAATCCTTGGTGTGATTCGTAAAGCAATTTACCCAGCTCACGAAAATCTTTATTTTTTAGTGCCTTACTCGCTACCTGAACTCTGTTTATTTCTCCCAGTACAAAGCTGACTCTTTTAGCTTGTGTCTCATTGATCAATGAAGAATAGGTATCGAGATCTTCAATCGTCAAATTTCTAAAGCTTTTTTCAACTCCTTTAGCATCGGATAAAACTTCGAGGGCGGTTTCACATTCCCTTCTTCGAGTATTATATTCTGAATCACCCAAGCTGTGTTTTACTAATGTATTGGCGAGAATCAAGGTGTACTCTCCAAGTTCACAGGGAAAATATTCATATTCCAATGTGTCGCAATCCAGCCTGATTACTTGGTTTTCTCTGGAAAAAACTGAGGCAAATTGATCCATGATACCGCAATTGACCCCCACAAAATTATTTTCGGCTGCTTGAGAAATTAGCGCAATCTCTTTTCTGGAAAGATTTAATTCAAAATACTCATTGATTGCAAATGCAGTGGCACATTCCAAAGCCGCAGATGAGGATAGTCCCGATCCGAAGGGAACGTTTCCGTCTATTGTAGCGTCAAATGCAGGGATTTTTTTTCCGACTTTTATCAATTCATCTATAACTCCAATCACATATTTCGCCCAGCCTGATGGGATGGAATTGTAAGTAGACAGGGTAAAAGAAACCTCCTCTTGTTGGTTTAATGAGAAAATCCGAAAGGTGTCAGTTTCATTTTTTGAAATACAAAAGGTGACTTCTTTGTCAATCCCCGCTGGCATTACCCAGCCGTTATTGTAATCTATATGCTCTCCAATCAAATTGATTCTTCCGGGAGAACGAAAAACTCTTGGCTTCTTTTGGTATCTATTTTGGAATTCTTGAATGGCTTTTTGGCTAAAATTCGAAGCGAACATGAATGAATATTGGCTAATAGGTTTAAGGACCTGAATATAAATATTGTGCTTAAATTTGTGCTTCTTAGAATAAAGAAAGGCTGACTAAAAATAGCCAGCCTTTCATTTTTTCTAGGTTTGAATTTATTTTTCTTTCACACCTTCAAAAAGGTTTACAGGAGTGTTTTTTACTTTCTCTTCGAAAGCTTTCCACTCTCCACTCATAAACTCTTCAAGTACTTTAAAGGCCTCTTCTGCGGACTCTTTTGCATGTTGGTAGAGTCTTTCTTCAGTTTCTCCCGGCGCTCCGTAGGATGAGCCTACATACCTTCTAGGTGCAAACTGCATAGTCATGGTAGTAGGGTAGAGGTTTCTCACGATTCCCTGACCTTCTCGGGTTGGTCCATTAAAGGCCTCTTTAACTGTTTCCAGTTTTTTCTTGATTTCCTTGGCTGCTTTTGCCAATTCTTTTGCCTCCTCTGAATCCAGGTCCTTGGTCATATCTTCCACCTTCTTGATAGCTTTTTCCGCTTCACTCATTTGATTGGTAGCTGTGCTCATTTCTGTCTGCAAAGCTTCCAACTTCTTAGTGAAGTCTTCTCTGGCTTTTAGGTTTGCTAGTTGAATCTCGATTCTTGGATCTGCATACACATTAATAGAAGTTTCAGCTTTTTCCTCACCATATACAAACTCTACTTTGTAAGTTCCAGGAAGTGCATCTCCACCGCTAGGTTCGTAGAATCCATTTCTTCGTCCACGGTTTCCTCCGGCATTTTCTGCTGTAGATTTTCTGTCTAGACCCCAGTTAACTCTATTTACCCCTTTTTGAGGTGCAGTTTTCAAGGTTCTGATTTGTTCTCCTGCTTGATTATAAATATTCACAGTGACTGTATCCAACTTTTCTTTGTCATCATTGATGATAAAGCTTAGTCTTCCTCCTGTTTCTCTATTTTCTCCAGCATATTTTCCATCAGCCGGGAATCGCTCACCATGTGGCTGTTGAATTTCTACTTGATAAGCATCAGGAGCTGGAACAGCGGTTATTTTTGTTGCCGGAGCTTTTCCTCCATTAGCTGCAAAAATTCTTAAAGGTCTAATATCATCCAAGACCCACATGGATCTTCCGAAGGTGCCTATTACCAAGTCAGCCTCTCTTTCCTGAATGGTCATATCGTATGTAGAGACAGCTTTCGGATAGCCATGTTCCCATTTGTTCCAGGTTTTTGCCTTATCGAACGAAACGTACAATCCATACTCAGTTCCTAGGAAAACTAGATTAGGCTGCTCTACATCTTGCTTAATGGATAAGGCATATCCCCAAACCTTGGAATCATCTGCTATTCTGGTAAATGTTTTTCCAAAGTCTTTGCTATGGTAGGCATAAGCTGAAAAGTCATTGTTTCTATAATTATTAGCAATGACCCACACTTCTCCTGCTTCGTAGGTAGAAGCTTGAACTTGAGGAATCCAGCTTGCTTTTGGAAGTCCCGTTAACTTAGAAGCCACATTGTTCCAGGTTTTTCCACCATCTTGGGTTACTTGCAAGTTGCCGTCATCCGTACCCACCCAAATAACATTAGGATCAACTGGACTCGGAGCTATAGCAATAATCGTAGTATGATTTTCTGCTCCTGTGATATCAAAGGTCAAACCTCCTGTTTGTTGCTGTCTTTGCTTAGTTGAATCATTGGTTGTCAAATCTGGAGAAATAATTTCCCAAGTTTCCCCGCTATCAGTGGACTTATGTAAAAACTGCGAACCGTAATATACGGTATTATCATCATGCGGATCTTGTGCAATTGCAGCATTCCAGTTGAATCTCAAGAACACGTCTTTATCCGGATGTGTAGGCTTGATGAATCGGTTGTGACCTGTCAATTTATCAAAGCGGGTCACATTCCCACCCTGAGACATGGTATACCCATATCTGGAATCTGCTGGATGGGGAACAACGTCAAATCCATCACCAAATGATACTTCTTGCCAATATGTATTTCTAATTCCATCTCTTCTCCAGATATAGGCTGGGCCTACCCAAGAGCCATTGTCTTGCATGCCTCCATAGATATTATATGGAAGCTCATTATCAACATTGACGTGATAGAATTGGCCTACAGGTAACTTTTCTGCGAAATACCAAGTTTTACCTCCGTCACGAGAAATATTCAAGCCACCGTCATTTCCATCAATAAGAAGTTTTGGATCATTTGGGTTGATATACCATGCGTGATGGTCCGGGTGAACTCCTGCATATTGTAAGATTTGCTTAAAAGATTTACCACCATCTTCACTCATTCCAACCCTTGAATACAAGGTGTAAATCCTGTTTTCATTCTTAGGATCTGCATGGATTTCAAAATAATAGAAAGGTCTATCTCCAATATCATCACCACTGTTGATCATGCTAAAATTGGAACCTCCATCTTCAGATACATAAAGTGCATTTTTCTTTGACTCAACCAAAGCATAAACCTTATTACTATTTGCAGCAGAAATAGCTAGTCCCATACGTCCTAAGTCTCCTTTTGGTAATCCGTTTTTATCACCCAGCTTTGTCCAATTGTCTCCTCCATCATAAGTCACATACAAGCCACTAGATGCTCCTCCAGATTCAAAAAACCATGGATATCTTCTGTGTTGCCACATGTTGACAAAGATCTTGTTTGGGTTATTTGGATCCATGATCATTTCACCCACACCAGTTTTTGTATCTACATACAAGATTTTTTTCCAGGTTTTTCCTCCATCGGTAGTTCTGTAGACACCTCTTTCTTCTTGTTCTCCCCACGGAGAGCCTATTGCTCCTACGTAAACTGTATTAGGGTCTTCAGGGTGAACGATGATTCTGTGGATAGCTCTTGTTTTTTCCAAGCCCATCATTTCCCAGGTCTTACCTGCATCAAGTGAGCGGTAAACTCCATAACCTAGGTTTAGAGAGTTTCTTGGATTTCCTTCCCCTGTACCTACCCAGATTACGGAAGGATTTTTTTGGTAAATGGAAATAGCTCCGATAGAATGAACTTTTTGGTCATCAAAAATAGGCTCCCAATGGATGCCTCCTGAAGTGGATTTCCAAAGTCCGCCAGATGCAGAACCAGCATAAATAATGGTGGGATCATCGTCAACTGCATCAATAGCAGTAATTCGACCACTCATACCTGCCGGTCCCACATTTCTTGTTTTCATGGATTTAAATAAATCCATATTGACCTGTTGGGCCTGAAGGTTGAATCCCATCATGGCCACTAAAATCAAAATGTAGAGTTTTTTCATGTGTTTTAAATTTGTTTTCTCACTATTCACATGGAATCGTGCCTTTAGAGATAAATACCCAAAGTACTTAAGTCTTTCAGCTCGATTTCGCAAGGGTGTTGGATTGGTAATTTTTTCTGAAACTAAAGGAAATGATTCAAACCTTTTTCGAAAATTATTTCAATGGAGTAGATAGCTATTTGAGCATCAAACTTACTCTTCTAAGTAAAATTTGATAGTTGGTTTGCCCAGCCTATTCATTTTGATTTTCTTTAGAAAAAAAAAATTAAATCTATGCTCACTAAGTACATGAAGCCTTTTGCGGGGCTTTTTCTTTGCTTAATTACGGGTACGGGTGTTTTTGCACAAACAGGTAGATTCCAACAAGCGGTGGATTACCAAATGGAAGTATCCATGGATGTGAAAACCAATCGATATACCGGTACTCAAGTTCTCACATACACCAACAATTCACCAGATACCCTAAATAGGGTTTTTTATCATTTGTATTATAATGCATTCCAACCAGGAAGCATGATGGATGTAAGGTCCCGTACCATTGCTGATCCGGATAGAAGAGTAGGAGACAGAATCTCTTTACTAACTCCGGAAGAAATCGGTTATCTGCATGTCAAATCCTTGACTAAAGACGGAAAGGCTGTAAAATTCAATGAAGAAGAAACAATCTTGGTTGTGGATTTGGATCAGCCGATTTTGCCTAATTCCAAGGCTACCTTTAAAATGGCATTTGAAGGTCAAGTTCCTGTACAAATCAGGAGATCGGGAAGGGACTCAGAAGAGGGTGTTCGCTACTCCATGTCCCAATGGTATCCTAAGATGGCCAATTATGATGAACAAGGTTGGCATGCAAATCCTTACATAGGTCGTGAGTTTTATGGAATCTGGGGTGATTTTGATGTTAAAATCACCATTGATAAAACCTACACCATTGGGGGAACAGGTTACCTGCAGAATCCAAATGAAATTGGTCATGGCTATGAAGATGCAGGAGTGAAAGTGCCCCAGCCAAAAGGGAATACTTTGACTTGGCATTTTAAAGCTCCGATGGTTCACGATTTTATGTGGGGAGCTGATCCGAAGTACCAGCATGATAAGGTTCAAATGGACAATGGAATAACAGTTCACCATTTTTTTATTCCAGGAGAGAATACCTCTGAGAACTGGGAAAAATTGAAAGAATATACTCCTAAGGCTATAGAATATATGTCCAAGAATTTTGGGCAATATCCTTATAAGCAATTTTCAGTGGTACAAGGAGGAGATGGTGGAATGGAATATGCCATGTCTACTTTAATCACCGGAGAAAGAAGCTTAGGTAGCTTGGTAGGAGTGATGGTTCACGAATTGGCTCATAGCTGGTATCATGGAGTTCTGGCAAGCAATGAATCTTTGTATCCTTGGATGGACGAAGGGTTCACGAGTTATGCCACCAATCTGACTATGGGTGAAATTTTTAGAGAAGGAGTAGAGAATGTTCATGCAGGAAGTTATCGTGGCTACATCAGTTTAGCGAAATCAGGCTTGGAAGAGCCCATGTCTACGCATTCAGACCATTATCATACCAATAGGGCATATGGTTCTGCGGCTTATTCAAAAGGTGCGGTATTTATGGAGCAATTAGGTTATGTAATTGGTAAGGAAGTAAGAGATCGAGGCTTATTGAGATATTTCAATACTTGGAAATTTAAGCATCCAAATGCCAATGATTTGATCAGAATTATGGAGAAGGAAAGCGGAATCGAATTGGATTGGTATAAGGAATATTTTGTTTATACAACAAAGACCATTGACTATGCTATAGGTCCTGTAGAAGCTAGGGGAGATCAAACAGCAGTAACTTTCCAAAGAATTGGTTTAATGCCAATGCCTCTTGATATAGTGGTCACGTATAAGGATGGTGCGCAGGAGCAAATTTATATGCCTTTGGTAATCATGAGAGGTGAAAAAGCCAATGAAGAAGGAATGCCAAAAAGAGTGTATACAGAGGATTGGCCGTGGGTCAATTTAGAAAAGACTATCGTGTTGGATAGAAAATTGGAGGATATTCAATCAATTGAGATTGACCCAAGTAAAAGAATGGCTGATGTAATGCCTGAAAACAATAAAGTGGAGTTTTAAGGCTCCACTTTATGAAAATCCAGTTAAAAAAAAGGTGGCTTTTGGGCCACCTTTTATTTTTTACGGATCAACCGGCGTTTTTCTTGTCTTGAACTTCCTTACGGATGTCCTGTGCCAAGTTTTTCAAATCTTGCATCCCTTTTCTTACTCGGGTTCCGGCTGCTTGATTACCTTTCTCGTAGAATTTTTCGAAATCGCCCTCAAGGCCCATTACAAGATCTTTAACTTCACTAAATCTGCTCATAGTAAAAGTGTGTTTTTTAGGTTGATGATAAGTTTATTTGAATCCAATATAGCCCAAATACTTGCTATTTCAATCCTGAGGGCATTTTTTTTGAATTTTTTTTTATTCTCCGAAGGAAACTGCTATCTCAGAATTTCTGTATTGACCGCTAGTAAGCTTGTCCTTTACAGCTGCAAAGGCCTGAACAGTTTCTTTTACATCTTCCAAAGTGTGAACAGCAGTAGGGATTAAACGCAAGATAATCATGCCTTTAGGTACTACTGGGTAAATCACTACTGAACAGAAGATGTTATAATTTTCTCTCAGGTCATAAGAAAGAGCTGCAGCTTCTCCTACTGTTCCGTTCAAGACCACTGGGGTAACTGGAGAATTTGATTTTCCTGTGCTAAAACCGTTTTCATGTAGCCCACTTCTCAATGCATTGACTACTTTCCAAAGATTTGCCTTCAATTCTGGTTGGGTTTTAAGAAGCTCCAAACGCTTCAAAGCACCTTCTACCAAAAGCATAGGCAAAGACTTTGCAAAGATTTGAGATCTCATATTGAACCTCAAATAGTGAATTACTTTTTCTTCTCCTGCAATGAAAGCACCAATAGATGCCATAGATTTTGCGAATGTGGAGAAATAAAGGTCTACCTCTTCGATGACTCCCTGCTCTTCATGAGTTCCGGCACCGGTTTGTCCCATAGTTCCGAAACCATGAGCATCGTCAACCAATAAACGGAATTCAAATTTCTTTTTGAGTTCGCAGATTTCTTTGAGTTTTCCCTGATCACCTGTCATACCGAATACACCTTCCGTAATCACAAGGATACCTCCACCTGTTTCAGCGGCAAGTTTGGTCGCTCTTTCCAACTGCTTTTCGCAGTTTTCAATATCATTATGAGGGAAAACATATCTTTTTCCCATGTGCATTCTCAATGCATCAATAATACAAGCGTGACATTCCGAGTCGTATACGACAACATCTTTTCTGTCCAATAGAGCATCAATTACAGACATGATGCCTTGATAGCCATAATTCAGTAAGTAGGCTTTCTCTTTGCCTACGAATTCAGCCAATTCATCCTCTAATTTTTCATGCAGTGAGGTTTGGCCTGACATCATTCTAGCTCCCATTGGGTATGCTGCACCCCATTTGGCTGCTGCATCAGCATCAGTTTTCCTTACTTCAAGATGATTGGCCAGACCCAAATAATTATTCAGAGACCAAGTCAATACTTCTCTTCCCTGAAATTTCATACGGGGAGCAATCTCGCCCTCTAATTTAGGGAACATGTAATAGCCATCTGAAAACTGAGAGTGTTTGCCCAGCGGGCCCAGATTGGTGTGTAGTTTTGCAAATAGATCCAAAGCTTATTGAATTTAAGTGATAAAGATTTTGCAATGATTTATTCATTCAAAATCCGCCAAAAATAAAACTTAAATGCCTACCAAGCAAAAATCCCTTGTCATACTGCTGCTTTCTTAACATTCCTCAAAATAATTTCCTTAATTCGCTTTTGACTTTGTACAATACCCAAATTAGATTAGAGATCATGTCAAGTATTAAAAAATTGCTGGTAGCCAATAGAGGGGAAATTGCCCTTAGAATTATGCGCTCAGCAAAGGAAATGGGAATTAAAACCGTTGCAGTTTATTCAGAAGCCGATAGATTATCCCCCCATGTCAAATTTGCTGATGAGGCTATTTGCTTAGGACCGCCACCTTCTAATCAGTCTTATTTATTGGCAGATAAAATAATTGAAGCATGTAAAGAATTAGGAGTAGATGCCATTCATCCTGGATATGGGTTTTTATCAGAAAATGCGGGTTTTTCCCAAAAAGTCAGTGATGCAGGGATCATTTTTGTAGGGCCTTCCCCTGAATCTATTGAGGTTATGGGAAGTAAATTGGCAGCTAAGCAGGCGGTTTCTAAGTATGATATTCCATTGGTTCCGGGGACAGAAGAGGCCATTTCAGATATTGCGGCTGCTAAATCGAAGGCTCAAGAAATCGGATATCCAATCCTGATCAAGGCGAGCGCAGGAGGAGGAGGAAAGGGAATGCGGATTGTAGAATCTGAAGCGGAATTTGAGGAGCAGATGCAAAGGGCTGTTTCTGAGGCACAATCTGCTTTTGGAGATGGGGCTGTATTTATTGAAAAATTCATCACTTCTCCACGACATATAGAAATTCAAATTTTGGGCGATCAGCATGGAAATATTGTTTATCTATTTGAAAGAGAGTGTTCTATTCAGAGAAGACACCAAAAAGTAATTGAAGAAGCGCCTTCAGCCGTAGTGACTCCAGAAATGAGAAAAGCCATGGGAGAGGCAGCTGTGGGAGTAGCTAAGGCATGTAATTATTATGGTGCCGGAACAGTGGAATTCATTGTGGACGATAAATTGAACTTTTATTTCCTTGAGATGAATACCCGCCTTCAGGTAGAGCATCCTGTGACAGAGATGATTACAGGAAAGGATTTGGTAAAAGAGCAAATCTGGGTGGCTGAAGGGAAAAAATTGAACTTTGTTCAAGAGGATTTAAAAATCAACGGACATTCACTGGAGGTTCGTGTTTATGCCGAAGATCCGAGAAACAACTTTTTACCGGATATTGGAAAATTAATTACCTATAGAAGACCTCAAGGACCTGGAATTCGTGTGGATGATGGGTTTGAAGAAGGTATGGATATTCCAATTTATTATGATCCAATGATTGCCAAACTAATCACGTATGCAGAATCTAGAGAGGCTGCAATAGACAGAATGTTGAGGGCAATTAAGGATTATGAGATCACTGGAATTCAAACCACATTGGATTTTTGTCGTTTTGCTTTAGAGCATGAGGCCTTCGTCAGTGGAAATTTCGATACCAAATTCGTGGAAAGGTACTTTACTCCTGAAGTTTTGGATCAGAAGCTCTCTCCTGTAGAAGAAGAAATGTTGGCTGCTTTGGCAGTCGAATTTTTCAATGCTCAAAAATCAAAATCAACAAACAAAACTACCGAGTCTAACCCTTCCCAATCAACTAGCATGTGGAGGAATAGATTAAAATAATATGGCTGAAATACTACCATTAAGAGCTTGGAGGTATGCTGAGAAGTTTAGCTCCAAGTTGGAAGAACTTACTGCCCCACTTTTTGATGTGGTTTCTGAAAAGCAGAGAGAACAACTTTACCAAAATCCTTTAAATAGTATACACCTTTCTGTACCGAAAGGTCCCGAGCCTATAGAAAGAGTGAAGAATACTGTTCTAGAATGGAAAAAGGAGGGGATTATCTCACAGGACATGCTTCCCGGAATTTATGTCTATTATCAATATTTCAGGCTCCCGGGAGAGCATGATGAGCGATGTAGAAAAGGGTTTATAGCTCAGATTAAAGCCTATAATTGGGATGAAAAACAAATTCTAAGGCATGAGAACACGATAGTCTCTGCAGTAAATGATAGAGTAGATCTTTTGAAGGCATCTAAAATCCAGGCAAGTCCCACTCATGGATTGTATGAGGACGAGGAATTCCAATTGGAGAAATACATGGATGCAGCTATTGAGTCCCCATTGTATGAATTGGAAGATTATCAGGGAGTAAGGGAAGTTTTAGCTGTAATCCACGATGCAGAAGTCATTCAAAAGTTTTTGAATCTGATTCAAAAAAAGCAAATCATATTAGCAGATGGCCACCATCGCTTAGAAGGAGCTATTTCTTATCGCAATTCGATGAATGGTGAATTTCAGGATAAGAAGTGGAAGGCTCATGATTATCATTTGATGTATTTAACCAATGCATTAGCAAATGATCTGAAAATTCTTCCCACTCATCGGCTTTTTTATGATATGGAAATCGAACAATCCACATTAATGAATAAGTTGGAGGATTGGTTTCTAGTCAAAAAATTCCCAGATCCGGATGAATTAGGTAATTATGCTTTTCATAAATCCCATACTTATGGTTTGGTCATAGGAGAGGAGTCCTACTTTTTGGAGTTAAAGGAAGAGAAGTTTGAAAATTTAAATTTGAACTTAGCGCCTGCTTTGAAAAACTTGGACCTAGTAGCTTTGCACGAAGTCCTGTTTAACCAGATTTTAGGAATCCCTTCAGAAGAACAAAGAAAATCACCCAAAATTGCCTACGAAAGAAATTTTGCGCGTTGTATCAGAGAAGTAAGATCCGGAAAAGCAACCTTCGCTCTAATTACCAGAGAATTAGAGATGGAGCAAGTATTGGAGGTTTGTAAATCCGGAGAAATGATGCCGCAGAAATCTACTTATTTTTATCCTAAAGCTCTCGGAGGATTGATTTTTGCGAGTATTGATCAAGACGAATTTGACTATGAATATGACGCCTTTTTTGAAAAAACTGAAGGACAAAAAGCTCATCTTAGCATCTAACTCTCCGAGAAGACAAGAGCTTCTTAAAGGGTTAGAGTTGGAATTTGAGATTAAAGTCAACCCTGTGGATGAGACCATCCCTGCAGATATTCCTGCGGAATACGTGGCGGCTTATCTCTCTAGGTTGAAATCAGAATCTTATCCTGAGGAACTTAAAGAAAATGAAATCCTCATCACTTCTGATACTGTTGTCATCGAAAAGGGCCATGTTCTAGGCAAACCCAATTCAGAACAACAGGCTTTCGACATGATCAAAAGTTTATCCGGTGCTACGCATACTGTGATGACAGCTGTTACAATCAAGGATAAAAACAAGAGGATTACTCTTGAAGATGAAACAAAAGTTACCTTTCGATTTTTGGAAGAAGAAGAGATTTGGCATTATATCCGAGAATATAAGCCTTTCGACAAAGCGGGAGCTTATGGAATCCAGGAATGGATTGGATTTATAGGAGTAGCAAGTATTGAAGGGTCTTACTTCAATGTAATGGGATTTCCCTTGCACTTGGTTTATGAGCAATTGAAAAAGTGGTAATGCTATTTGAGTAACTGCTCTAGACTTACTTTAAGTATTTGTCCCATATTTTGGCAAGACATGAACTTTTGGTTCTTATAATGTCTTGCCAATTCTTTTCTAAGGCTATCCACATTCTGCAAAGGAGCAATATGATCCTTTTCCATAGCGTTTAAAATTCCTTCGATTTCATGATAGGAAGACTTCAATCTTGTGGCGATCAAGGCTCTTTCTTCTCGTTGATACTGTCTCATGGATTCAGGAGTGATGTATTTCATTCCCAATTGAATTAAGACATTGTTTTCCTTGAAATATTGAGGCAAATAGATGGACTTTTTACCTTCATAGGTTTGCTGATCGAAATCAATCGCTCTGATTCTATAATGCGTCTCTTCGAAATCAGGTGTGACATCAATGACAAAATTAGAGGAGTGCATATCTCCTAAAAGTCTTACAAAGCAACGTTCATTGAATTTGACGAACTCTTTGGCGAGTCGAATAGGGTTCAGATGTGGATCTGCCATATGCAGACGCATAAATTTATCCCCTGGAATACCTGCTATATGTTCTTCAATTAAGGTGTTTTGATGAACAAGGTAACTGATTCTATTGGGAGAAAGTAAATGCTCTAGTTCCAATCCATATACTCTGGAGGCGTCTGCATTTTTGATATAGAAATAGTCAAAATTATCATTGATCCGATTCACTATCCTTACCCGAAATGGCTGCGTGTTTCCATAGATACAGAGATCAATTCTGTCTACATACAGGTGATCCATCACAGACATATCTCCTCCGGCTTTCAGGATAGCATAGATCTTTTTGACATTTAAATGGATCTCTTCTCGATCTGATTGATCATAAAATACTGTCTCCCAAAATGTGTCCTGTTCCTTTGAATCGTATAAAGCAATCGAATCAGTATATCTCAATAGCTCATGATAATGAATAGGAATATCCACCTCTCTTGAATATTCCAAGAGGTAGCTCCTCAACTCGGAGCTGATTTTGTATACTTTTTTCTTCTTGCTGATCAATGCCATTTCAAAAATCAACTTGTTGGCTTTTCTTCAGATTTCTGTCAAATATAAATGGGCCAAATGGTAATACAGAAGCTATCAAGGCAAATAGAGTTCGGCTGAAATTCCATTTTAGCTTTGAAGCTGTAGGGAAAACGGTGTAGATATAAATAATGAAAAGAAGTCCATGAATCCAGCCTACGACTGTTACGGCCTGAGGCATATCCATCATGTATTTCAATGGCATAGCAATAAATAAGAGCACCAAAAAAGATATTCCTTCAATCAAACTGATCCATTTAAATCGTTTGGCCCACAGGCTTTGCTCTGGAGTTAATTTTTTCATTTGGAAATATTAAAGAGAAGTTTCAAAGCATTCCAGGTCTTAACTTTTAAATTTTTATCTTCTGAAATGGCTGTGAGAGAGTCTGCGAACAAATACTCTGTTTCCTCCTCTGTGTGAATTTGATAGTCGTGGATTGGAAGCGCATTGATTGGGTATTTGATTTTGCCAAACTTTAGCACAATATGCGCATTGATAGCCTGAAATTCTTCTAGACTTTTTCCATGAAGTTCTTCTGAACTTACTAATCCAACTTCGCTCATACTATGCCCTACTGCCTGTATCATTTTCACAAGCATATCCATCACAGCATCACTGAGCGCTGCCTCCTCATGTAAAATCAGAATCCCTTTTTCAAACTTGCCACGAACTTTAATAGGTTCTATTTCAATCTCTTCAGTCTCAGGCTTTAATTCATCAGATTTGATTGGTTCTTCATGAGGAGTAGGGGATACCTCATTTTTCTTGACAAGCTCTGATTTATTCTCTGAAACCTGATTTTTCAATTCAGATTGATCTTCCTCGAAAAGATAAATCGGTTCTTGAAGTATGTATTTTAATTCACCCAGTGATAAATTTTCCATGTCTGAAAATTGCTCAAAAAATCCCCTTAAGCCAAAAAAAGGGAAGACTTTGTGCCTTCCCTGATCATTATTTTGTTATGTCTAGATTGAATATGGATTTCAACTCCACTGCATCTTCAGGTTTCATTCTTTTTGCCAATACCAATCTCAATTGTCTTCTCCTCAATGCTCCTTCGAAAAGTTCCTCTTCTTCTGCTGTCTCAGGTACTACCTCAGGCACTTCTATGGGTTTCCCGTTTTGGTCTACCGCAACAAATGTAAAGAAAGCTCTATGCGTAGTTATTTTTGTGCTAGCTGGGATATCTTCGGCAGTCACTTCAATATAAACCTCCATTGAGGAATTGAAAGCCCGGGTTACTTTGGATTCCAATGTGACCACATTGCCAAGTTTAATGGGCTGCTTGAATGAAATGCTATCAGCTGAAGCTGTGACTACAATTCGGTTGGAATGCTTCTGAGCAGCGATGGCTGCAACCACATCCATCCAATGCATCAGTCTTCCCCCCATGAGATTATTCAGTGTATTTGTGTCATTAGGTAGCACCATTTCTGTCATAATGGTAGCTGATTCCCTTGCAAATTTTTTCTTAGCCATAATCTTTAATTTCAACAAAAATAAAAATTAAATTTTTTAAAGCATGATATGAAATTATATTTTCAAAATATTATTCTGAAAAACTCCGTAATTCTATTTCCATCCATCTTTTCCCAATAAGGGTACAAAAGCGAAGTAATCAAATTCTTCCCTTTCTAATTTTCCTCCTGCCTTCTTGGTGATTTTTACCATAGCTTGTTTACTTCTATCCCCAACAGGAATGACTAAAACTCCTCCAACCTTCAATTGTTGGGTTAGAGCTTCAGGTACTACCGGTGCTCCAGCAGTCACGATAATCTTATCGTAAGGGGCGAATTGAGGAAGACCTCCTGTACCATCTCCATAAAACAGGTTCATTTCTATTCCAAGTCTTTTCAAAAATTTCTGGGTGCCCTCAAAAAGCTTTTTTTGATACTCAATAGTATAAACTTCTGCCCCTAAAAGATGCAGGATGCTTGCTTGGTAACCCGAACCAGTACCTATTTCTAAAACTTTATCGCCTTGCTGAATATCCAACAGTTCTGTTTGAAAGGCTACTGTATAAGGTTGTGAGATTGTTTGACCTTCACCAATTGGAAAAGCTTTGTCTTCATAGGCATGAGATATCAAGGCAGAGTCAAAGAAAAAATGCCTAGGTAAGGTGTTGATTGCTTCCAAAACACGTTGACTTTGTATTCCTTTCTTTTTGAGTTCAGCTACAAGTGCTTTTCTTTTTCCTTTGTGGAGGTAAGTATCTTCTAATTTAAGCAGTGGCATTGAATATGGAGTTTCAGTCGAAGTTAAAGGATATTTTGGCTTAATTTGAAACCTCAAGAGGCAAAAATTGCTTATTCACTGAAAGCCAGTTCAAAGAAAATATATGTTTACAGGAATCATCGAATCATTCGGAGTCATTCAAAATATTACCAAAGAAGGTTCAAATGTTCATTTTGACTTAGAGTCAGAAATTTGTTCTGAATTAAAAATTGATCAATCGGTCGCTCATGATGGGGTATGTTTAACTGTAGTAAGAACAGACCCCAAAGCTTACAGGGTAACGGCGATTGATGAAACTATTCAAAAAACCAATCTAGCTGCTTGGAAGGTGGGTAAAAAGGTGAATTTAGAAAGATGTATGCCGGCTAATGGAAGGTTTGATGGGCATATAGTTCAAGGTCATGTGGATCAAACCGGAGTAGTGAAAAATATCAAAGATCAAGATGGTTCTTGGGTTTTTGATTTAGAATTTGACCCTGCAACGGGCAATGTGACTGTTGAAAAAGGATCCATCACTATCAATGGAACTAGTCTGACATGCTTTAATTCAGGACCAGGAAGATTTTCAGTTGCAATTATCCCTTATACCTACGAGCACACAAATTTCCATCAATTAGAAATAGGGGATTTTGTCAATTTGGAATTTGACATTGTTGGCAAATACATTCAAAGAATCTTAAGGGGATATCCGAATCCTTAATCCAAATACTGTTTTTTGAAAAGAAAATAATATGGGTTAAACATATGATGTTTAAAAATTCTCCCTTCTTCATCAGGGTACTTAATTTTGTACTCCTCATCAGGTAAAAGCACAATGAAATTACCTACTCGCACGAAGTGATTGCTTGGGAAAAAAGCGGGAGATTCATAATCAGGGA
Organism: Algoriphagus sp. NBT04N3; assembly: GCF_019443765.1. Lineage (NCBI taxonomy): Bacteria > Pseudomonadati > Bacteroidota > Cytophagia > Cytophagales > Cyclobacteriaceae > Algoriphagus > Algoriphagus sp. NBT04N3. Next base: position 1,761,338 of record NZ_CP048415.1, on the reverse strand, counting down.
ATAGTTTCAATACCTGCTTTCCTGCATACTTCCCAAGAAATTTTTGGAAATTTTTCGTGGATTTTTTGGTTGGCTTATCCAGTTTCTTGTAAACCTTCTTGAAAATTAGGTTTCTTGGAAATTTCTGGGCCTTGATGATTCCTGAAACATCGGAGAAGGGATTTGTGCTGTTGAAATCATCAACTGTCTGGACTGAAAAAGGAACTTCAGGCACCCAGTCTGAAGCATTGACAACATTAAAGGCCCAACCGCCTTGATTCATGTACTCATAATCATAGGCGAAGTATAAATTACCCGGTTTAGGGGCGGCAGAGCAGTAAGTTTTAACTCTAATTTTTGAGGGCCAACTCCCTGATTGGTTTTTAACATTGAGCATTGCGCTAACCAAATATGCTATGGCACCACCTTGAGAATGGCCTGCTATTATAAAGTCTTGATATCCATTGGCAATCAGTGAATCTATTTTGGGTGTCATTGTTTCGGACAAAGCTGCAGTTGCAAAAGTCCAACCTACATGAACCGCGGCTTTGGGATTTTTCGCAAAATCATATTTGAAGGTGTAATCATCTCGTATTTTCATGGATCCAGATGCAGGGATCATTGCAGCGTAGAAGTTTGCCAGCCAACTCGTAGGACTCTGAACTGTTCCTCTAATAGCTATTACAGCAATTTTCTCAGACTCTTGGATCCAAAGACTCCATTTGTTTTCGAGTCCTACCACGGGTGAATCATATAATTTTTCAAAATCCTTTGGGGAAGGTATACCTACTTTCGTGCTGTCTGGTAGCCCATGGGTAAAAACACCCAGAATTTGCAAGTATTCTTCAGCTTCAAAACCAGGTTTTAATTGAGCAAAGGCTTGGGATGCGAACAAAACCGTTAAAATCAGGCTTATGGATAGTTTTTTCATAAAAAAGAAAGCTCCTCTAAAATAAGGAGCTTTTATTAATTTTTGGAATGTAAGTTTAATTCATACTAAGAGTTTTAGTATCCACATCTTTGACCAATCTAAATCCAACATTGGATGTGCCTGAATCAAAAGCCTGACCTTGTCTTGCTGAGGGCCTGTAGTTGACACAATAATTTTCTGCACATAAAAAAGAGCCCCCTTTAATCACTCTTTCTTGTGCAAAGGGATTGTCTGGATTATAACACGGGTTCATTCCGGCATCTAGTTTGGGTGCTTTTCCTGCAATTCTGGCAAACTTGAGTGCATCATACCAGTCACTGGTTAGTTCCCACACATTCCCGATCATATCGTAAAGGCCAAAGCCATTTGGAGCAAAGGATTTTACAGGTGAAGTGCCTATGAAACCGTCCTTTCCTAAATTTTCATTGGGGAAGCTTCCTTGGAATGTATTGGCTAAATATTGCCCATTGGGCATTAATTCATCACCCCAAGCGAATCGCTTCCCATTGATTCCTCCTCTAGCCGCAAATTCCCATTCCACTTCTGTAGGTAGTCTTTTTCCAGCCCATTCAGCAAAAGCTACTGCATCTTCATATGCGATATGAACTACAGGATGATTTTCTCTGCCTTCAAGATTGCTATCTGGCCCTTCCGGATGTTGCCAGTTGGCTCCATTGACCCAGCTCCACCAAAGGGAAATATCTTGAAGCGGTACAGGAAAGGGAGGAGGGGTGAAAACCATTGAACCGGGCACTAAGACAGAGTCATCCGGTTTTGGGGTTCCTGGGGGAAGTTGCTTTTTCAGCTCCTCCCAATCAATTGGTCTTTCGGCTACAGTTAGGTAGCCAGTTTCATTTGTAAACTTCTGAAATTCCTGATTAGTGACTTCGTGCTCATCCATCCAAAAACTTTGTACTTCGATTTGAACTGCTGGTTTTTCAGCATCATAAGCATCTGCATCATTGGTACCCATGGTGAATTTTCCGCCAGGAACCCAAACCATTCCATCTGGTGTGTTTTCGGGTGCTACAGATTGGTTTAAGATTGTTTCTTGATCTATACCGCTTATTTCAGTATTTCTCGTCGAGCAAGAATTACTTAAAAGAATGAGTTTAATTAGGAAAACACTAGATAGTGCTTTATAAATCTTCATAATTCTAGAGAATTGAATTTCTTTTTAATTATCACTTTTTCAAAAACTTGAATTTTAATCCACTTTTAAAGCAGCAATTATTCCGAGGATTGTGAAAGTAGAAGAAGGCCTATTTCAAATAGATATCAACTCCAAATCGTATTGCTTTGATAAAGTAAAGCTTCTTGGAGTACATTCATTCAAATGATTGAAAAGAATATAATCGTGTGTTTGATTGGACGTGTAAAATAATGAGAATTAAGCAAGTGGTAAAACAAATGATTTTTATTTTCACTTGACATTTAATTGATCCATTCTATTTGTGACTTTTTTTCGGAGTTTATTGAAAAATTGGTGCCTTTCCTTTTCCCCAACTTGGCTTATTTGAGTGGATTTTTTAATCAGGTTTTCAAGGTTTCTGAACATACCTTCATTAAATAATGGATCAGAAGTTCCAATAAAAAATATAACGCTGTAATTCAGATAGGTAATTTTTATATCGTCGAGTTGGACAAAAAACGTATTGTCGCCTAATACAAATTCATTGACTAAAAAGTTGTAATCAGAATTCTCAGAACTGGGTAGCTGTCCTGGCAGGAATTTCTTCCCATATTCTGCCATTTTAGATAAATGATCTATTACTTCAAGCACGCACTGATAAAGCTTCAAAGTGTCCTTTGAAGAGGGAATTACTCCCATATCATGATACAAATCTATCTGTCTTAAAGTAGTATTAATTCCCTCTAAATTCCATATTTCAGTAGTAGGGATTTTATTATATGTTTTTAGTATTCTCTGAGTCAAATCAGAATATTCCGTGTTATCAATTCGATCCAGAGAAAACTGTTGATTTTTAAAATTCTCATTAAAAAGGATGGACTTTTGCCAGAAGAAAAACTTGAATGAAGCCAATTCGGAATGATAGTAATGGTACCAAGGAGGCATATCCTTAAGTAAAAAGTAAATATGCTTTTCTTTGAATGAATTCACCATCTCTAATTGCGCCAACACATCTACCATCCAGGAATGGAAATTTTCTTCTCCAAAATTATTTTGCTTACCCTGGAATACGATTGTATTGGATTGAGAGCTGATCAGTTTATCAATAGAGACATTGTATTTTTTACACAGTAAGTATATCTCTTCAAAGTCCAGCAGTTTTTCACCTCTAATTCTTCTGTAAGCACTATCAATGCTGACATTTAGAACTTCCGCCACTTCATCCACCAAAGAGGAATAGGAGGGGATTGAGTTCTTCAAGTTTTGAAAAAATAAAACTTGAGTGAAATTAGGTTGATTTGGATCATTCATTGAAATAATCTTTTTAAATAATCATGATAGATTATTTAGATTTTATGAATTTAGCTAAAAATAAAATAATATTCTGCAAAGAGCTTTTTAAAAAAGATCCTCCATTTATTGAAAAATGGAGGATTATCTGTACATCATGGAATTTGGTTTTTTGGGATTAAAAAGAATGAAAACCCTAAAGAGAACTGTCCAACTGAACCATTACTAATGATTCTACCATACTCTGCCCGCCAAGCATATTTTTTGAAATCTTTACTAGCTGACAAACCAAAGTTTGTGGCAAAATTTCCAGAACAGTCCTCGCAAATGTTTAACAGATATTTGGGCGCAACGGTAAATTCTAAACGATCCTTTACAATAGGTTGAGTGAAAAAAACTGTTGGATGAATTTGCCAAAAATCCAGTTCACCTTCTTGAAGCATGGCACCTGCTGGAAGGAAAAATGCCAATCTATCAGGGATTAGGGAAAATTTAGGGCCGATTCCCAAAATTGTGACGGCGGTATTTTCTTCTTCATTCAACCAATTTGATTCATATTTCGCTCTGATATCTATTTTATCACTTAGACCCACTCCGATATTTCCACCAAAATGAGAAGCTCCTTTATCTTCATTATTTAATCCTGTTATGGTGTAATACGGAGTCGCTTCTACTTGTCCTTTTCCTAAAGTTCTTGCACTCTGAAGATCGGAAAATACAGGTACACATGAGATTGAAATTAGTGGCAAGCTGACAGCTGCAAATAATTTTTTTGAGATTTGATTTAGAGTTTTCATAGGATTATGGGTTTTGTTTTATGGTTTGTAAATCTTGGAAGTAGAATTCCATCATTTTTTTTGTGACTATGTCAGATTTGGGAGGTAAAGTGTTGAAGAGCCAATCCCATAGGACAGTACTAAAACTAAAGCCGTGATTTGGACGAATAGAATGGTGGAGTATGTGATTTCTTTGAACTCTAGGTAATAGTACACCTCCAATTGGCCTGTGTAGTAGGTAGTGCAGAAAAGTGTAATTAGATAGTCCAACTAGGAATCCCAGTAGATTCATCATAAATCCACCTATTTGAAAAGCGAAAAATGCTACTATTGAAATAATTAGGAGTATGAAAAGTCTGTGCTTTAGATTGATTTTGATATCCTGAGGATTTCTATGATGATAGCGGTGATTGATGATATCCTTTTTTGCTTGCGGAACAATCAATTCGTGCATAAAGAATCTGTGAACTGAGTATTCAAAAAAAGTCCAGAAAAACCAACCTGAAGAAAATAAGAGACTATTGCTTAAAAATTGGTTTTCCGATAACAAGAAACCAATACCTGAAATTGAAAAGACAATCAAAAATCCAATGATAAGGCATGGGCCTATGGATATTGCTTTGGGAGCTTTGAGATAAGTATTCATAATTTTTTTTATGAAAATTATCTCTCATTTAGTCCTTCGTGAAACAGAAATTAAGTACAATGACTGGCTATTTTGGCAAAAAATGCAAATGGTTCTAAAGTTGATATTTAAGATTATTTGTTTTTACTAGAGCTATATTTTGAACCTTCTAAAAAAATGAATTTTATTAAAAATATTGGCTTAAAAAGCGAAGAAACAATGTTTTACTAGGGGTTTATTAGTCTTATGTATTTATTTAAAATTAAATATGGCTTTTAAATATGCCTTGCTTAATAAAAAAAAAGCGACCATTGGGTCGCTTTTATCTTTTTATCAGTGATTAATTACTCACCCGCATGCGCTGCTGCGTGAAGTTTTCCCAGTTCTTGATCAATGGTCCACAAACCAATTCCTTCCTCTCCAATAATATCGAATAGCTCTAATGCTCTTCTGGACATGGTTTCTTCTTCTCTTTGCTCAGTTACGTACCATTGCATAAAGCTGAAAGTGGCGAAGTCTTTAGCAGAAAAGGCATGATCTACAATCGAATTGATAGATTTGGTCACTTTGATTTCATGTTCCAAAATCAATTCGAAGATTTCTCTCAAGGAATTGAAATGATTTCTGATTCCAGTAATCTCGGGTTGGATAGCATGTCCTCCTGCCTCATTCACATATTGAAAGATTTTCATCATGTGCAATCTTTCTTCATCAGCATGGGTATAAAGATACTTTGCAGCATTCTCGTAACCCATCATATGACACCAAGATGCCATTGATAGATAGTAGGCAGAGGATTTACCCTCCATCTCAATCTGCTTGTTCAGTAATGCTTCTGTGTCGTGCAGCAAGGAACGCTGCAATGTGACTATTTCCTTTTGTTTCATCTGTTTATAATTTGTTTTTTAGAGGTCAGATGGAATGCCATGTTTTATCATCCACCTGAGCTAGAAGATATTATCATGGGCATTTCATAGCGATGTTATTTATACCAAATTAACCATTTCTAGGTACCAAGGTTCCAAAATTGCTTTTTGTACAAGAAATTTAGAATTGATTTAATTAAATAGGTTTTATATCGCATTTAAATTTTCCCTCTATCTGGTCAAAGGAGAAGGAAATACGGGTAACCCTTCAGCACCTTTTTCGGAAACAGACTGAACAGCGAAGAAATAATTATCCTTGGAGTATGGTAATGTTAGGTTGGTATCTGTGGTGAAAAATTTCTTTTCCCAAACGGGGGAGGAGGTTTCACGCATCAAGACATAATAACCCTTAACTTTACCAACTTTCGGAGCTTCCCAAACCAAGATGGAATGGTTACTCAATCCTCTCACATCAATTCTCACATTTTCTGGTTTTCCGGCTGAATGGGCCAAGGTTGCTAAGGACGCTAAATTAACTCCTGAAACCTTTCTTAAATATTCAAAATCCATAAACTCAGGCAAATCACCATATTGTATACCATCTTCAACACGGACATTTTCATGCTGATAGTAGAAGTTTTCATTCATTTCCGACATTCTAACAGCGGTAAAACCGTTTCTGGCAAAAGCTGTCTGATCTCCACCTCTTAAGAATCTATCGGCTCTGTAAATCAATTTAACTTCAAATTGGTCCACATATCTTTCACCAAGCTCCTTGATATATCTTGCTAGAAGTCTGGAGTCAGAGTCATTATCCGAACCAGTATATCTTCTGATGGAAGCTTCTCTTTCAGTTTCAGCCACCGGAATAGTTTCTGAAAAAACTCTCATTTTGAGATTGTCTTTGATCAATGTTCCGGATGATTCACTATTCCCTACAATATCATTATTGAGTACTGCAGAGATATTCCAACCTTCTTCTTTGGCTTTATCCGACATGTAGGTTGCACCCTTAAGACCTTGCTCTTCCCCTGTAAATGCCACAAATTTGATGGTGGTAGGAAAAGAATGTGAAGCCATGATTCTTGCCAATTCAATCACAGCCGCAGTACCGCTTCCATCATCATTGGCTCCAGGAGCCTGATTATCGGGATCCATCACATTTTTATTTCGTGAATCCATATGGGCGGAGATGATAAATATCCTGTTATCGTTTGGATCTGTGCCTTTTATTGTAGCCACCACATTAGCAGCAGGGGAGTCCTTTTCTATTCTTCTTCCATCAGCAGGAATTGTAAAACGCTCGATTTCTGCACTCATTCTACCTGATGAGTTTTTGGCAAATTGATTAAATTTAGAAAGTACCCAGTTCTGAGCAGCAGGCATTCCATTTACAGCATCGGTATTTAATGTATGTCTAGAATTAAATGAAGCCAGTTTTCTCACATAGGATTCCAAAGTATCCGAAGAAATTTCCTGAACCATTTGGTCTATTTCAGGATTTCGGATGATTAATGTTTGTGCAATGATCTGCTGGGAAAAAATCCCCAACAGTAGGGTGTATAAAATTTTACGCATGGTAAGGTTGATTAATTGCTTAAGCCTAAATTTACCCTCAGACTTTAAAATAACAGTATAATTTTACATGAACACCTTCTTACTTCCCAACAAAGGCGAATACCCTGCTTATTATTCTACCTATATGGACTTGGTTCCGGAAACTCCTTTTTGCGAGTTGGTGGAAAGCCAAATTGAAGACTTGAAAAGCTTATTTGCATCCAAACCTGAAAATTGGTCTGACCATCCTTACCAAAGTGGAAAATGGTCACCCAAGGAAGTCTTGGGTCATGTGATAGATACAGAAAGAATTATGACTTTCCGTGCATTGTGTTTTGCGAGAGGTGAAAAATCGGCTTTACCTGGCTTTGATCAGGATCCGTATGTTTTGAATGCCCGCTTTGGTTCGGTTCAGTCTGACTTACTAATCAAAGACTTTGAAGCTCAGAGAAAAGCCTTGATGACCTTAATCCAAACACTTCGTGAAGATGTTTTGGATTTTAAAGGGGAAGCCAATGGAAACACCATCACTCCGAGAGCCCTGTTTTGGATTATTCCTGGACATTTCATTCACCATTTGAATATTCTAAAAGAAAGATACTGATGAGATTAGAGATAGCTGTTGTAGACGCATTTACTGAAAAAGCTTTTTCAGGCAATCCAGCGGGTGTATGCTTGCTGGATGAACCATTAGAAAAAGAGTTGATGCAGTCCATAGCGATGGAGATGAATCTGAGTGAAACTGCCTTCGTGCAAAAAACTGAGAATCCCAATCATTTTTCCCTACGCTGGTTTACTCCTACTTTGGAAATTGATCTTTGTGGGCACGCTACATTGGCATCTTCATTTTGGATGCTTCAAAAAGGTTGGGCCCAGGCAGGAGAAACGATTCATTTTCACACCTTAAGTGGTGAATTGAGAGTAATAGGAAATGAGGATGGATTGGAAATGAATTTCCCTTTGATCCCCACTTTTGAAGATCTGCATCCACATTTTAAAAGTGAACTATTCGGAGAAAAGATCATATCGGCTGCACAATTGAGAAAGAACTGGATTTTTGAACTGGAGTCAGCAGAGGCTGTAAAAAGACTCAAGCCTGATTTTATGGAGATTGCAGCTCACAGCGAGGAAGGCTTTATCATTACCGCCGCAGGGAATGGAGACTTTGACATTGTTTCCAGGTTTTTTGGACCCAACGTGGGAGTACCTGAGGATCCTGTAACTGGCTTTGCACACTGCGGATTGATGGATTTTTGGTATCAAAAAACTGGTAAGATGCAGTTGAAAGCATATCAGGCTAGTAAAAGAGGCGGGAAATTATTTTTGGAAAAACACGATGATCGAGTGATATTACGGGGAAAAGCAGTTGCTGTTCTTCAGGGATTTATTGAAGTGTAATGGAGGAAAGTTTTCAGGAAGTCAAAGATTTCAAAAAAAGAACTCTAAAAAGAGTATTTACCAATTTTACCGAATATTGGTTGACTGACGGTAGTTTTGGCTTGCTTTTGCTGATTCTACTGTTTACCATTTTCATTCTCCCCATATTAATAGAATATGGTCATGTGGAGATGATCTTTGTGAACTTGGTTTTTCTTTTCTTGTTTTTTACAGGAATTTGGTCTTCTACGCAGCGCTTCTTAATAATTTTTACAGCCTTATTATTCTTCACTCAATTAACGCTCAGGATTCTCAGATTTTCGGACCTACCAGTTCAATTTTACCTGACAGAAAGAATTGTAGGTATACTGAATATGTCCATATTTATATTTCTGAACCTCAGGCTCTTATTTAGGGATAGGGAGATTAATGTTTATAGAGTCATTGGTGCAATTAATGTGTATTTGTGTGTAGCCTTACTAGGGGCTTTTGTTTTTGAAATTATCCATTTGACTTTAGGAAACAGTATTTCGGGAGAGCTGGACTTGAAAGGCTTAGATGATGATTATGCTCAGTACATTTATTTCAGTTTAGTTTCTCTCACCACTGTCGGCTTTGGAGACCTTTACCCAGTAAACATCATGTCTAAAATGCTTTCTGTGTTTTTGAGCACAGTAGGGATTTTATATCCCGCAGTGGTCATCGCAAAATTGGTTAGTGAAAGTAAAAGATGAGTCCACTGGTGTAAAAGGCCCTGCTTTATTTTATCATTCCCCTTAGCTTTCTTTCTAAATCACTAAACTCATGAGAAAAATATACCTTTCATTGGCATTGATGCTTTGCTATTCCCTGACGATGGCTCAGGAGACACGCAAACTGCCTGTTGAAACCTCTGTAGAAAAAACACATGAAGTCACCATCAAAGGAAAAAGGGTGCCATATAAATCCACTGCGGGTACTCAGCCTGTATGGGACGATAATGGAGAGCCTATAGCTTCCTTATTTTACACCTATTACGAGCGAACTGATATCACCAACAAAGCGACCCGCCCTTTGGTGATCTCGTTTAATGGTGGTCCTGGCTCAGCGTCAATCTGGATGCATTTGGCTTATACAGGGCCTGTATTATTGAATATTGATGATGAGGGTTATCCAGTGCAACCTTATGGTACAAGATCCAATCCTCATTCGATCTTGGATGTAGCCGACATAGTCTATGTAGACCCGGTTAATACAGGATATTCCCGAATTTTGAACTCTGAGACTCCAAGATCTACCTTTTTTGGAATCAACTCTGACATCAAGTATTTAGCTGATTGGGTAAATACGTTTGTGACTAGACAAAACAGATGGGCCTCTCCCAAGTATTTGATAGGAGAGAGCTATGGAACTACTCGTGTAGCTGGCTTGGTTTCTCAATTACAAAATGCTCATTGGATGTATTTCAATGGAGTGATTCTGGTTTCACCTACTGATATGGGGATTGACAGAGGAGGGCCGGTGAAAATGGCTAACTATCTTCCTTATTATGCAGCAACCGCTTGGTATCATGGTCAGCTTCCTGCTGAACTTCAGAGCAAAGATTTAGATGAGATTTTGCCGGAAGTAGAAAAGTATACCATCGAAAAAGTACTTCCAGCTATGGTGAAAGGAGGTAGTCTATCTGCACAAGAAAGAGATGCAATTGCCACACAAATGTCTCGTTATTCAGGTTTGAGCAAAGAAGTAATTCTTGACCATAATTTGATGGTTCCAACCAGCTTCTTCTGGAAAGAACTATTGAGAGATGAAGGAATGACTGTCGGTAGATTAGATAGTAGATATAAAGGTTTTGACAGAATGGAAGCGGGTGATCGCTACGATTTTGATCCTGCCTTGACTAGCTGGAATCATGCTTTTGCACCTGCATTTAATATTTATGCAAGAAACGTATTGGGTTTCAAGTCAGACCTTACTTATAATCTTTTCGGGCCTGTTCATCCTTGGGACAGATCTAATGAAAATACAGGCTATGATCTAGGCCAGGCAATGCGTCAAAATCCTTATTTGCACGTGATGGTTCAATCCGGATATTTTGATGGGGGAACCGATTTCTTTAATGCAAAATATAGCCTTTGGCATATAGACCCTAATGGCAAGATGTCAGATAGACTCTCTTTTAAAGGCTATAGATCTGGACATATGATGTACTTGAGAGCTGAGGATTTGGCTACTTCCAATGAAGATATCCGCCAATTCATTCAAAAATCTATGGTAGCACCGAATATGCCTGCTAAATACAAATAATTGAAAAGAGGCTGAAGGATAAGTGAAAATCGAAAAAGTGTAAGTTTCCATCCATGAGTTCAGGTGCATTGCCCTCGCTTCATCAAAGAAATATTACTTACATGATTGATCTAATCGGAATATCCTAAAGTCTTTATTTTGGCTTCTAAGAATTCAATCTCCTGGATGTTGATGACGTTTAGGAGATTGTTTTTTTGATGTCATCGTAATTTTGAAAAGGTTTGCCCAGATAGTCTCCAATTATTTCTATTACCTGATTGAGTGACTTTCCATCCTCTCTAAGCTGTTTAATAGATGTAGCTCCATCGGTTTTAGAAAGCTTTTTCTTTTTGGGTCCTTTCATTAACTCATGATGAAAAAATCGACTCTCTTGAAAAGCGGATAGATTCAATTGCTCTGCTAAATAGGTTTGAGCGATACTGGACGAATACAAGTCTTTTCCCCTAACAATCAGAGTAACTCCAAAATGGATGTCATCAATTAAAGAAGTTAATTGATAGGAGGGAAGTCGGTCTTTTTTTCTAACAACAAAGAAGGCTACATCTTCTGGAATCACCTCGAAATGCATGCGCTCGTGAATGTCTTTTAATTTGATCAGATCAGCGTCTAAGGTATCTAGTCGCCAGGCTACTTCAGGTCTTTGTAAAGGTATCTTTCGATCCAGGCAATGTCCCAAATAATAACCGGAGGAATCTAATTGGCTGATTTTCTTTCTGGAACAAGTGCAGGCAAAGACTTTTTTGTCCACTCTCAAATTTTCCAATGCTTGCTCATAAAGCCCAAATCGGTGAATTTGTGACCATTCTTGATGAAAATCTTGCAAGTTCCTAGGCCCTTGATCAATATTGATTTCCAAAAAGTCCAAGCAATCAAAAATATCCTGAACGTATTCTTCTCTGAATCGATCTCTATCCAAGTCATCAATTCTCAAGAGGATTTTTGCTCCAAATTTCTCAGCAATTGCCTTCGTGACTAAAAAAGAATAGGCATTTCCTAAATGCAAATACCCACTTGGAGTTGGTGCTATTCTGGTCAAAAGCTGATTCATCTCACCAAAATAAGTAGATTAGTAAAAAAAAGGTCATGCGGTTTTTATTCTCCTTCATATTTATCATTTCTATTTCTTCTTGTAATACAAAGAGTGATTTGGAATTAACTGGAAATGAATTGATTAAGAAAAGTATTGAGTTTCATGATCCTAAGGATCAATGGAAAAATTTTAAGGGCACTTTAGTGATTCAGGATAGCCTTCCTGTAGGAAGAGACTCCAGGTTTTATGAAGTATCCTTCGAGAATAACTTATCCAAAATGGTTTACCGAATAGAAGGGCTTCATTATTTGGTTTGGAATGATTCAATTCAGGTATTTGAAGGACAGATTGAAGCTGAAAGAGCTTTCCGTATGAGAAATTATTATACTTATTTGTGGGGATTACCTATGAAATTGCAAGACCCTGGAACACAAATCGATGATAAGGTTACGCAAGAAGAATCGAATGGTAAATCTTATCTGGTAGTGAGGGTTCCTTATGAAAAGGACGTTTGGTATTTCTACCTAGACCCTCAAAATTATGCCATGGAAGCGTATAAGTTCTATAAGGATGAGGCAACAAAAAAAGGAGAAATCATTTATTTGGAAAGACTTACTGAATACGATGGTTTGAAAATCCCAACCAACAGATCCTGGTACAGAACGGAAACCCCGGAATTTTTGGGAACAGACATGTTACTGGAAATTAAGTAAGGATTAAGGACTTTTAACCCTCAATTTTTCAGAAATCGATAGCGCCTATTTACTTTTCAAGGTGAGAATTTTATCCCTTCTTTTCTTTCTGTTGCTAAGCTTTTCGGTAAGCGCACAAATCACCTATTCAGGTAATATCCTGGACAGCAATGATAAGGCCTATTTAGAGGGCGTGAAAGTAGAGGTTATGGGTAAAGATCATAACTCACTTTCAAATTCAAGAGGTTACTTTTCAGTGAAGGCATTTCCGGGTGATTCCATATTGATAAGTTTTCCCGGATTTATCAGTCAAAAAAAGGTGCTTTCAGCTGAGCGTTATTTCTTGATTGAGTTACAGGATAAAGCCCGTTTTCTTCCGACTTTTGAAGTAAAGGAGAAGCCATATTCTTATCGCTTCAAAGATGGAAGGTTGGTATTAAGAGATGAAAATGAAGAGGAATTGCCTTCTAGAAAAGGAGAGGTTCTCGTGGGAACAAAAAGCGATGATCCAAATGGTGGAATTACCATCAGTGGACCAATTTCATATTTTACCAAAAAGGCGCGGTTGGCAAGGGAATATGAGCAAAAAAAAATATGGCATGCCAGAAGGGCAGGGTATTATGAGATTATTGAATCTGATTCAATTAAGCAGGAATTGAAAATCAAATATAATTTGGATTCGGCTTCATGGGATCAAATGATTATCAAATTCAACCAGTTTCATCAAGCCCATGAATTTTTAGACTGGTCCAAAGATCGGGTGCAAAGAAGCCTTTTTGAATTTTTTGAGGTGGAGTCTATGCTTTCTTATTAGGCTTTTCGCTTGAAAGACCAAGTGACATAAAACCTGGCAACCTCATCCCCATTTTGGTTTTTACCTTTGGAGATCATGGTAAGTTGATCGGTTTCACCTACGCCCATTTTTTCAATTAAATCAAACAACTCTAATCCTTGATCACATGTAAAAGTGATCTTGGTATCTGCTTTTTTACTGTATTCAGCTCTAAAATCTACTACCAGCATGCTGAATTTACCTTTCCCAGCAAGGGCTAATTGACATAATGCACCTGTACTTAGTTCAGCTGCTCCAGCCAAGGCTGCAAAATAAATGGATCGAAAAGGATTCTGACTTCTCCAGAAAAAAGGAATAGTAACTTCACATTTTTCAACTGTCAATGTCTTGATTTTTAATCTCCAAAAAACAGCTGAAGGGAGTTTGACCAACATTGCAAACCAAAAGATGATAGGGTTGGTCATTTTTCTTTGGTATTCCAAAGCCTCTTTGTGTAGATTAGCAGCAGTACTCACAGTTTCCATGATGTAAATTTTCACTTAAAGTACTAATTTTTACCATTGATTTAAACCTTGGTATCCTTTTTGAATTTTATTGTAAAGCTTAAACTAATACTTATGAAAAAACTACTAGTCATTTTTCTTTTAGGGTTCTTTGTCTACTCCTGTGCCAAAGTACCAATTACGGGCAGAAGGCAATTGGCTGCGGTTTCTCATGAAGAAATTATGCCTTTGGTTAATGAACAATATGAACAAGTAAAAAAAGAGAGCAAGCTCCTTACAAATACCAAAGATGGTCAGTTGATCGTGAAAGTTGGAAATAGAGTCGCAAAAGCTGTAGAGGCCTTTTTGATTCAAGAGGGATATCAAGAATTGGTTAATGATTTTGAATGGGAATTCAATCTGATCGAATCTGATCAAGTAAATGCTTGGTGTATGCCTGGAGGAAAAGTAGCTTACTACACAGGGATTTTACCTATAACTCAAGACGAATTAGGAATTGCCGTAGTAATGGGCCATGAAGTGGCACATGCTGTTGCTTCTCATGCGCGAGAGCGTATGTCCAATGCAATGGTTGCCAATTTAGGTTTGAGTGTCTTTTCAGCAGCTATGGGACAGAATCCTACTTTGATGCAACAGATTTTTCTACAATCTGTAGGTATAGGAAGTCAGTTGGGAATGTTGAAATTCTCCAGAAAACATGAATTGGAAGCAGATGAATTGGGCTTGATATTCATGGCAATGGCGGGATATGATCCAAGAGAGGCACCGGTATTCTGGGAAAGAATGGCAGCTGCCGGAGGAGAAGCTCCACCAGAATTTCTATCAACTCACCCTGGACCAGATAGAAGGATAGAGCGATTAAACGCGAATATGCCTAAAGCCTTAGAGTACTATAATAAATAGATAAAAAAAGGTAGTGAGTTTTCATCTTTGGAACTCACTACCTTTTTTTGAAACTTATTTTGCACCAAAACCCCTCAATTTCACCTGAGTAAGTTTTCGCTTGGTATCTAATGGAAAATCTCCTCGCATCATCCAATCATAATAGCCAGGTTCTTCTTTTAGCACTTGCTCAATTGTTTTGCCTTTGTGCTTTCCGAAATTGAATATTTCAACTCCTTCCGAATTAAAAATAAACCTTCCGGCAAGATCTACCATTTTTTCATTCACTAAGTCGTGAATTTTTTTCATGTCATTTTCAAAGACACCCAGCTTATTTCCTTGCAAGTCTTCTACTTCCTCACCGGCATATCTTTCTACTTGCGCTCGGAATACGTCCAGGGTAGCAAGTGTATCTGCCTCAGCGCTATGCGCATTTTCCAGCTTTCTTCCACAATAGAATTTATAAGCAGCAGTCAGATTACGCTTTTCCATCAGGTGAAAAATCTTCTGCGCATCCAAGAGATTTCTTTTATCCAAATCGAAATCTATACCTGCTCTCAGAAACTCTTCCACTAACAAAGGAATGTCATACTTTAGAACGTTAAAGCCGGCTAAGTCTGAATGTCCTATAAACTGATGTATGTCTTTGGCTAATTCCTTAAAAGAAGGTTCCCCTTTGACATCTTTGTCATAAATCCCATGAATGAGAGAAGATTCCAAAGGAATTGGAATTCCTGGATTGACGATTTTAGTGTAAATATCCTGGCCACCGTTGGGGTGTACTTTAACAATTGAGATTTCAACGATACGATCGGTTCCTACATTGGTTCCCGTAGCTTCCAGATCAAAAAAAGCAATTGAGTTTTTTAAGTTTAAATTCATTTTAATCAAATTTTGCCTTGATTCCTTCCAAGTCCATGTTGTCATAATTTCCCGAACTCATCAAAAGCAGGTTGGTATTCTTATAATCAAGACTCAAAAGGTACGATTTTAACTCCTGACTATCGGTAAATAATCGTAAATCCTGCCTTTTAAATCCATTTCTCAGGGTTTCTTCATCCATCAACTTCAGCTTTTTGAGGGCTACCGCATGTGGATTTAAATAGATAATTGCCTCATCAGCTGTGTCCATTGTATGAGCATAATTCGGTAAAAAGTCCTGATTTAAAGAAGAATAGGTGTGTAATTCCTGAACTGCAATCAATCTTCTTTCAGGAAATTGATTTTTTACTGCGCTGGCAGTTGCTTTTAATTTGGATGGAGCATGAGCAAAATCTCTGTACATGGCTCTGTCTTCTTTCTCTTTGACCAATTCCATTCTTTTGGCTGCTCCTTTGAAGAGAGGAATGGATTGATAAAACTGCAGCTCACTGATTCCTAATGACTCGCATACCTTTTTAGCACCATGGAGATTTTGAAGATTGTGCTCACCGAAAATCTTAACAGGAACAGGTCCTCCCAGGGTCTCTAAATAGGTTTTTCCCAGCTCAATTTTAGCTGGATGCGCAGCGTATGGGGTTTTCTTTCCCAGAATTGAACTGCTTTCTACTGCTTCATTGACCAATGGATCAGCAATACAATAGATCAATTCACCATCTGCCGGAGTGAGATAAATGAGCTGTTTAAACTGGTCTTTATATTCTTCAAAATCTGGGAAGACATTGAAATGATCCCAAGCAATACCAGAAAGCAATGCGATATCATGCTTGTAATGGAAAAACTTTGGCCTTCTATCCAATGGTGAGGTAAGATATTCATCGCCTTCAATGATGATGATTGGAGCATCAGAGAGTTGAACCATTAGGTCGAAACCCTCAATTTGTGCACCGACCAAATAATCAAATTCTACTCCCTGATCTTTGAGTACATGCAGGATGATGGAAGTGATAGAGGTTTTGCCGTGAGACCCTGCAATCACTACCCGTTTTTTATCTTTGCTTTGATTGTATATAAACTCAGGGAAAGAAAAAACTGGAATGCCCAATTCTTTCGCCTTAACCAATTCAGGGTTATCTATTCTGGCATGCATTCCAAGAATGATTCCATCCAGTCCAGAATGAATTTTTTCAGGGAACCAACCATATTCTTGGGGTAATATCCCGGCCTTTGCTAATCTGCTTTTGGAAGGCTCATAAATTTCATCATCCGAACCCGTTACTTGGTATCCCTTCTTTACTAGAGCTAAAGCCAAATTGTGCATTACAGCTCCTCCAATGGCTATAAAATGATAGTTCTTCATGCTGTTGGTTTAGTGTTAAAAATTCAAACTTAAAGGATTTTGAAAGGAAAAGCTTTATAAAGTTAATGCATCCTTGATTTTTTTGAGCTATTAAGTTTTTGGTTAATTTCGCGCCTCAATAAGATTGTGAAAATGCTCGAGGACCGATTTGCCTATTTGTCAATGTCATTGCTGTATATGCTTGCATGGGCTTTCGTTTATTGGAAAAGTCCCTGGAAAAGAGGGATGGTTCAAGTTGGATTTATCGGCGGAATCATGGGTGTGATCGCTGAAGTTTGGTATTTCAGGGATTATTGGAGACCTCCAACTCTCATGGGTGAAGGGATAGCGAGCATAGAAGACTTCATCATTGGCTTTGCCCTATTTGGAGTTGGAGGTTATATACATTCAGCCTTTACCAATAGAGAAGTAGATACGGAAAAATTTAGCCCTCCCAAAAACCGGGACTTGTTTATCCTTTTTATTCTAGGTTGCTCCAGTCTAACCTTTTTCAGCATTGGACTTGGAATTCATTCAGGCTATGTAACCTTCTTGACCTTCTTTTGTCTGTCTGTCTATATTTGGACTCAAAGACCAGATTTGATAAGGATATCCATCATTTCAGCTTTTGCCACTTTGGGGATTTCATTTTTGATTTATTTGATCAATTTCAAATTATTATTCCCTCATTTCTGGGATACTTATGGGATGCTGAATGAACCTATTTTAGGTTTCCGAATCTTTAATATCCCACTTTCCGAAATGCTTTGGCATTTTTCCTGGGCCTTGCTCTGCAGTATGTTCCGGGGATATAGAAATGGTGTTCATTTTAAAGAGCGCTGATATTCAATCGGATTGATTTTTGTTGATAAGTATTGGAAAACTTGTTCAAAACTCTTGAACTAAAGCGAATACATTTGTTCTATGACCGAAAAGCCGAATAACCCTAGAATCACCCGAAAAAAGCCAAGTTTCGATAATCCAAATAACCTGGGAAAAGTACCTCCTCAGGCTGTGGATTTGGAAGAAGCTGTTTTGGGAGCCTTGATGTTGGAAAAGGATGCCTTAACCAATGTGATTGACATCCTGAAAGTTGAATCTTTTTACAAGGATGCTCATAAGGTTATTTTTCAGGCGATTTTGGACCTATTCACCGATTCTCAGCCAATCGACTTATTGACTGTCACGTCTCAATTGAGAAAGAATGGGGCCCTGGAAATAGCAGGAGGTGCTTTTTATGTGACAGAATTAACCTCAAAAGTAGCCTCAGCGGCCAATATTGAATACCATGCGAGGATTATCACTGAGCAGGCTATCAAGCGTGAATTGATCAGTATAGCTTCAGAGATCCAAAAAGATGCTTTCGAAGATACCACCGACGTCTTTGAATTGCTGGATAAAATGGAGCAATCTCTTTTCGAAATTTCAGAGAAAAATATCCGAAAAAACTATTCGGATATGAAGTCCATCATGCGGGAAGCAATCGCTGAAATGGAGTCTAAGAAACATCAAAAGGATGGTTTGACGGGGGTTCCTTCCGGGTTTACAGCATTGGACAGGGTTACTTCAGGATGGCAAAAATCTGATTTGGTAATTATCGCGGCTCGTCCAGCAATGGGTAAAACAGCTTTCGTTCTATCTGTTCTAAGAAATGCCGCAGTAGACCATAGTCGTCCAGTAGCCATCTTCTCTCTGGAAATGTCATCTGTTCAATTGGTAAATCGTCTGATAGCTTCAGAAGCTGAATTGGACTCCGAAAAAATCAAAAAAGGATCATTGGCTGAGCATGAATGGGCTCAGTTGGTTCACAAAACAGCCAAGCTCTCAAAAGCTCCCTTATTTGTAGACGACACTCCGGCTCTTTCCATCTTGGAATTAAGAGCAAAATGCCGAAAGCTGAAAGCACAACATGACATTCAAATGATTGTAATTGATTACTTGCAATTGATGTCAGGTGACTCCAAAGGAGGCGGAAATGGCGGAAACCGTGAACAGGAGATTGCGAGTATTTCCCGAGCCTTGAAGAAGATTGCTAAAGAGCTCGCTATTCCTGTAATTGCACTTTCCCAGTTGTCTAGAGCGGTAGAAACACGTGGTGGAGATAAACGACCACAATTATCAGATTTGAGGGAATCTGGAGCTATCGAGCAGGATGCAGATATGGTAATGTTCCTTTACCGACCGGAATATTATGGCATCACTGAAGATGAAGGAATGTCAACCCAAGGGGTAGGTGAGGTAATTATTGCCAAGCATAGAAATGGTTCTTTGGATACAGTGAAACTCAGATTCATTGGCAAATACACCAAGTTCACAGACTTAGAGAATTTTGGAAATTTTGATCCTGGGCAAATGCCGGCAGAACCGATGTATGGTAATAAATTCTCTTCTCAATCAACAGGTGCGGGAGAATTTGATTCGGGTAGAACCATCAAGCTTCAGAGTAAAGCAAATGATGATATTGACGATTTGCTGAATAAGGATTCTAAACCCACTGATTTTTAATAATGAAAGGAATTGTACTCATTAGAGAATTAGAGGATAAAATTGAATTAAAAAGTCTGAACTCCCTAAGTCCTAGACCAGGAGAGGTAAAAATCCAGATTAAGGCAGCTGCTTTGAATCATCGGGATGAATGGTGCAGACAAGGACTTTATCCTAATTTAAAAAACGGAGTAGTCTTGGGTTCTGATGGAGCCGGAGTTATTTCGGAATTGGGAGCTGGAGTTTCGGGCCTTGAAGTGGGGCAGGAGGTGATCATTAATCCAGCTTTGAATTGGGGTCAAAATCAAAAAGTTCAATCCAAAGACTTTCAAATCTTGGGAATGCCCGGAAATGGAACACTTGCCGAAGAATTGCTTGTACCAGCAGATAGAGTGCATTCAAAGCCTTCTCACTTGTCTTTTGAATCAGCTGCGGCCTTGCCTTTGGCAGGATTAACAGCCTTTAGGGCATTGACTTATCAAGGAAACTGCCAAGCAGGTGAAAAAGTGTTGATTACCGGATTTGGAGGAGGCGTAGCACAATTTGCGGCACAGTTTGCAATAGGTCTTCAAGCAGAGGTGTATGTGAGTAGTAGCAGTGAAGATAAGATTCAAAAAGCTTTGGGTTTAGGCGTAAAGGCAGGTTTCAATTACAAAAATGAAAACTGGACTGATCAGGCCTTAGAACAGGCTGGTGGATTTGATTTGATCGTTGATGGTGCCGCCGGTGATAGTTTGAATGATCTGATTAAAGTGGCTAATCCTGGAGGGAGAATAGTTTTTTATGGTGCGACTTTAGGAAATCCCGGAAAACTGGAAGCCAGAAGGATTTTTTGGAATCAACTGAAAATCATGGGTAGTACCATGGGTTCAGATCAGGATTTTGAGCAAATGTTGGCATTTGTAAATGAAAAATCCATTGAACCAATTGTAGACCAAGTTTTCTCTTTTGAAAAAGCAGTCGAAGCTTTTGATCGAATGAAGGCTGGTAAGCAAATGGGAAAAATTGTGTTAAAGCCCTAAACCGCCTTGTAGGTCTCCAAGAACTCTTTTTGAGCAATTCTATAAAAGCCTGAATCATCACTGGAGAGAACTATGAAATCACCTCTGAGGGCCTTCATGGTGTTTTGCCATGGAGTTTCAAATTCAAATTCAGAATCTATCCCTAAATCAGTTAAATGCCTGGTTTCAAGTTGGATAGCCTGTATTGGAAAGTTGGACTGGTATACAGCCCAGCCCTTATCTAGGGCTTGTTTCATTTGATAACGCTTCTCAAATTTATCCCCTTTCATCAAGTAAACTTCTCCGGTGCTTGTTTGATTTTCAATCAATAAATCTCCTTTGGTTGCTTTGCATTTAATTTCAACTCCATCTGAAGTCCTTGTAATTACTTCTTGACCTGGTTCGGCTAATTTGGCTTTGACCAGACTTGTCTTTCGATATTTTTTTCCTGACTCTTTCAAGAGGGGAAAAAAGTAGTCGTATATTTTTTCATGAGAAACAGCCATTGCACCATCAGATTGCTTTGTATAAATATCTGATTGATAAGTTATTAATACAAATTTGGAAATATGATTTTAGTCAGTCTTGGTATGTTTTTCTAAACTTTAAACAATCTTTCCCTGCATCAATTTTTTTAAATCTCCTCATCCAAATCATTTTCGAACAAGAAATTTTGGTAAGCATTTTTCAGCTCTTTGATTGCCTTTTGATCTTGTTGGCGTGTCGCCAAGTTTATGCCTTCTTCAAAAGTTTTTTTAGCCTGATCTAGCAAACCAAGGGAATCGAAAAGAAAAGCTGCCTGGTAATAGGTAGGTAAATAGTCAGGAAATTCCTGCAATAATTTTTCAAAAATCAATTTTGCTTCTTCTGGCTCATTTTGTTGTAGCTCCAAGGCCAATGCATACCAATTGAAGGGATTTTTAGGTTCTTCGGAAATATATTGTTTTAAAAGGCTTTTCCTGTCTAAATAGGGCATGAATTGTTTTTTTAATTAAGGTCTGACTGTTATTTTCACGGCAAATAAATCTAAAATAATCTAATCCTAAACCAATGAAGATTCTTGTTTGTATCACTCATGTGCCGGATACGACTTCCAAGATTCAGTTTACTGCCGATAATACCAAGTTTGACACCACAGGAGTTCAGTTCATCATCGGACCCTATGATGACTATGCTTTAGCGCGAGCGGTTGAATTAAGAGATCAAACCGGAGGTAAGTTAACAGTTTTGAATGTAGGGGAGGCTGAAACTGAGCCAACTTTGAGAAAGGCTTTGGCAATTGGTGCCGATGATGCCATTCGTGTCAATTCAAATCCAAAAGACTCCTTTTTTGTAGCCAAACAAATCGCTCATTATGCAAAAGAAGGTGGATATGACCTGATTTTGATGGGTAGAGAATCAATCGATTTCAATGGTGGAATGGTTCACGGTATGGTAGGAGAGCTTTTGGGAATGCCTTCTTTCTCTCCTGTCATGAAATTAGATGTGGAAGGAACCACTGTAAAAATGGCTAGAGAAATTGAGGGTGGGAAAGAAATGCTTGAAGCTCAATTGCCACTCATTGCAGGATGTCAGGAGCCAATTGCAGAATGGAAAATCCCTAATATGAGAGGAATCATGTCAGCGAGAACAAAACCATTGAATGTGGTGGATCCAGTGACTGAAGAAACTCAGGCCGAAACTCAAAAGTATCAATTACCACCTGCTAAAGGTGCTGTAAAATTGGTTGACAAAGACAATGTAGCCGAGTTGGTGAAATTGTTGAAAAACGATGCCAAGGTACTTTAAGTAATTATTTTTAACTTACATTAAATCAGTAAATTATGTCAGTATTAGTATATATAGAGCAGGCAGAAGGTAAAATCAAAAAAACTAGTCTTGAGGCTGTTTCATTTGCAAGTGCCTTAGCTGCTAAAACAGGAGAAGGGGAAGTAATCGCTGTGGCATTAGGTTCAGTCGATCAGGCTGAATTGGCTTCAGTGGGGAAAGCAGGTGCAACCAAAGTACTTCATGCATCGGATAGCAGATTGGATGCAGGGGTGATTCAGGCTCATGCTACTGCTGTGGCCCAGGCATTTGAGAAAACAGGGTCTAAAACCGTGGTTTTGGCGAAATCATCATTAGGAGACGCTGTTGCTGCCAGATTGGCCATTAAGGTCAATGCAGGATTAGTTTCTAATGTAGTAGAATTGCCAAATACAGATTCCGGTTATATAGTTAAAAGAAGTATTTATACAGGTAAGGCATTTGCTGAAACTAGCTTAACTACTGCAAACAAAATTTTAGCTATTAAGAAAAATGCCATTGACCTTAAAATTGATGGAGCAGATGCGGCTGTTGAATCTTTGGAAGTGAATATTCCGGATTCTGATTTTGGTTCCAAGATTACTGCTACTGAAAGAGCTACAGGTGAGGTATTACTTCCTGAAGCTGACATCGTAGTTTCCGGTGGAAGAGGAATGAAAGGTCCTGAAAACTGGGGTATGATTGAAGATTTAGCTAAAACGCTTGGTGCTGCTACAGGATGTTCTAAGCCAGTTTCTGATATTGGTTGGAGACCTCACCATGAGCACGTAGGGCAAACAGGAGTAAAAGTTGCACCTTCTTTATACGTTGCAATAGGAATTTCAGGAGCGATTCAACATCTTGCAGGAGTAAATTCCTCCAAGTGTATTGTAGTTATCAATAAAGATCCAGAAGCTCCTTTCTTTAAAGCTGCGGATTATGGGATAGTTGGAGATGCATTTGAGGTCGTTCCTAAATTAAACGAAGCACTTAAAGCAGAACTTTAAATTTTTGTGGAGAAACTCATAGAACTTGAGATTTTGGGCCTTTCGTCCAATCATTCCCAATCAGGCTCCTTTACCCTGGTCTTGGGAGAGGTAGGTGGTATAAGAAGGCTTCCTATCGTGATTGGTATGTTTGAAGCTCAGGCCATAGCCTTGGAAATTGAAAAAATCATTCCCAACAGGCCAATGACTCATGATCTTTTCAAGTCTTTTGCTCATGGTTTTAATTTTGACATTGATAGAATAGTCATAACAGACATGAAGGAAGGCGTATTTTATGCCAAAATTCAGTGTAAAAGTGACTTGATAGACGCCGAAATTGATGCCCGACCATCAGATGCCATTGCTATTGCTATTCGATTTGGAAGCCCTATTTACTGTAGTGAAAAGGCCATGTCTGAAGGCGCAGTGGAGCATTTTGAAGTTGAGGAAAAGGAAAGCAGTTCTCCGCAAAAAAAACCAACCCAAAAATTCACCTCCAAAAAAGAGCCTTCGTTGAAGGATTTTAGTTTGGATAAGTTGAATCAGATGCTAGAAAAAGCTATTAATAATGAAGATTATGAAAAAGCAGCCAGAATCAGGGATGAAATAAATAAAAGAAATTAAGCAAATTGAAAGTCCTGAGAAATCAGGACTTTTTTCTTGCCTCTGACTTACCTATTTTTAGCCCTTGATTTGATAATTAGATCGCATGGATTACATCAGAGGAGTCTTCGGACTATTGGTCATTGTATTGGTGGCCTTTATTTTTTCAAATAATAAGAAGAAAATAGACTGGAGGTTAGTCGGTATAGGTATCATCCTGCAGTTGATTTTTGGTTTTTTGATTACCAAAGTACCAATCGTTGCTAGTGGCTTTGCCTTGCTTTCGGAAGGTTTCGTAAAGTTTCTTAGTTTCTCGGAAGATGGGGCAAGATTCATTTTCGGTGATCTAGCAGGAGATAGCTTCGGGTTTATTTTTGCATTCAAAGTACTTCCTACCATCATATTCTTTTCTACTGTATCAGCAGGGCTTTATTATTTAGGAATTCTCCAAAAAATTGTATTCGGCATTGCTTGGGTGATGGCCCGCACTATGAGGCTTTCGGGTCCCGAGAGTCTGTCAGCTGCCGGAAATATTTTCCTGGGACAAACAGAGGCTCCATTACTAGTCAGACCTTTTATTCCTCATATGAGTAAATCTGAGCTAATGTGCTTGATGACAGGAGGTATGGCAACTATTGCCGGAGGGGTTTTGGCAGGTTATGTAGCCTTCTTAGGAGGAGATAGCTTAGAAGAGCAAAGTAAGTTTGCTGCTTATCTTTTAGGAGCAAGTATCATGAATGCGCCTGCAGCCATAGTGTTATCCAAGATCTTTATTCCTGAAACAGAAAAGGAGTTGGTTCAAGATAAATTGGAAGTGAATGAGGAAAGTATGGGAGTCAATTTGATAGATGCCATGTCTATTGGAGCATCGGAGGGATTAAAACTCGCTCTGAATGTAGGTGCCATGCTATTGGCTTTTATTGCCGTGATTGCAGCAGTCAACTATTTACTGACTGGATTACTTGGAGAATATACAGGTCTGAATTCCTTCGTGGCAAGCTCAACTGGTGGACAGTTTCAAGGGTTTTCTCTGGAATATATCTTTGGCCAGATCTTCCGGGTTTTTGCTTGGGTGATAGGTGTGGAATGGTCTGATACCTTGCAGGTGGGAAGTTTGCTTGGACAAAAAACAGTGATCAATGAATTCGTGGCTTATCTTTCTCTCTCAGAAATGAAGGAAATGGGTTCTCTTTCCTCTAAATCAATTGTCATTGCTACTTATGCCCTTTGTGGCTTTTCCAACTTTAGTTCAATAGCCATTCAATTGGGAGGTATTTCTATCATTGCTCCAAACCAGCAAGGAAATTTAAGCCGGTTAGGGTTGAAATCCTTAATGGCAGCTTCACTTGCCTGTTTGATGACTGCCACAATCGCGGGCATGTTATTTTAAAACTAAAAAGACTCCTTTGTACGAGGACAAAAAAAGCCCGAATTCAACTTGAATTCGGGCTTTTTTTTAGAATTAAATTTTAATTAAAATATTGAATAATATGGATATCCGCTTTCTTACCAGTATTGACAAAAATACGGCTTATTGTCTGCTATAAGGATCAGAATCCGGAAGCTTCGGTCTTCGGTCATCGGTCTTCCAAACGGTCAAGCAAAGAAAATAAGGCAATTGGTATGATTGCGGATAATCAGATTGAATAATTAAAGGATCAATTTCCATATAAGTCTTTTCCCGCTTTTTCATATTTATCACCAGCCACCCAAACTGGCTTAGAAGAATCATTGGCAATTAGCTGTGCCGCCAAAATGTAGGACTTCCAATACTTGATGGCATAATCCAAATCAAAATTCTCCACATGATCTCCAGGCTTGTGATAGTACTTTTGAATTTCATCATCAAAGGCTTGAAAACCCAAAGAGAAGGTAGGAGCGGGGATACCCTTTCTGGCAAAGTTCACATTATCGGAACGGTCATAAAGTCCTTGCTCTGGAGCAGGATCAGGTATTGCTTTTAATCCAAATTCACTGACTGCTTTTGAAATTTGATCATCTCCTGTAGTTCTCCCTAGACCAATTACAGTGATGACTGAAGTATCATTATAACCTCCGTTGTCAATATTCAGATTGAAAATCACCTGATTAAGTGGGATTAATGGATTTTCTGCAAAATAAGCAGAACCGAGCAGGCCTTTTTCCTCAGCTGTCCAAAGGGCTAGGAGAATGGACCGTTTTGGAGGATTTTTTGCAAAGAATCTTGCGGCATTCATTACTGCTACGGTTCCAACAGCATTGTCTCTTGCTCCATTATAAATTGAATCACCTTCAGCATCAGGTCTTCCTACACCCACATGGTCATAATGTGCGGAAAGCAATACATATTCATTTTTTAATTGAGGATCTGTACCTTCAATCCAAGCTACAACATTTTTCCCGTCAATATTTTTATTGGTTTTACCAGATATCATCAAGTCAGCTTTAGAGATGCTCTGATCTGCCATAGCTGAACGAACTCCATTGTCCATGTCTTTTATCCAGATATAGGTGAGCTCAGAGCTTTCGCCTTGATCTACTCCCAGAGTTGGTCTATTTAGGAAATTGGAAACCAGTTGCCATGGTACGCTCGGTACATTAAATCTCTCAATTAAGGCAATTGCACCACTTTCTTGAGCTCTGGCAGTTTTTTCTCTACCCAAGGCGAATAAATCAGCAGGACCTAATCTATCAGGCGCGCCAACATTGGAAACTGCTATTTTTCCTTTTAAATCTTTTCCTTGAAAATCCTCTTCAAGACCAAAACCGACATCAACCAATTCATAGGATCCAGAAATGGACTTCCCGTCTAGGACCAATAAATCTTTACCTTGTTCAAATGTATTCTTGCCCAATTTGATCTGTCCGGTACTTGGAGGAGAAGACATTCTAAATGGAATATTCTGGAAATAGCCATTAGCCCCAGGGATCATTTTTGCTCCTGCTTTTTTAAGTTCTGAAGCAATGTAGTTATAGGCAAGTTCAATCTCCGGCCTTACAGGATCTCGCCCCATTAACTCATCTGAAGCTAAATACCTGAAATCCTCTAATGCAGATTGATTATTAAATGCTTTTTCAATAGCTACTTTTTGGGAAAAAAGAGGATTGGCCAGCAGTAATGCTAAACCAAATCCCAAGAGTTTTTTATTCATAGGGTGTAATTTTATTCTTCCAAAATAAGGGAAATCGGAGAAAAGATATCTGAGAATGCTACAATACTTGATCACTCAGATTCAAATCTTTCAAAATAGTTCGAAAGTGTACAGGTATTTCAGCTTTCAGAGTAATTTTTTCATTGCTGATTGGGTGATTGAACTCAAGCTTGTGTGCATGAAGCAATAAATTTTGAAGCCCAAACTGCTTTTCAAAAAAGCTGTTTTGTTTATTGTTTCCATGCTTTTTATCTCCTAAAATATAATGCCTTTTATGGGCTAGGTGCCTTCGTATCTGATGGGTTCTACCTGTTTCTGGTTTGGCTAAAAGTAAAGAATATCTACTGGTTGGATATCGTCCAGTAGTGTCATAAGGAATTTCCGAGCTATCTAAGACTTGAAAATGGGTTACAGCATCCTGAATCTTGCCTGATCTTTCGTTTTTCAAGCCTTGATCAACCGTAAAAGTCTTTTCAGCCGGAATACCTCTAACTATAGCGAGGTAAGATTTATGAACTGTCTTATTTTCAAATTGCTTTTTTAGCAAAGGCAATACTTCTTCTTTTTTTGAAAATAATAAGATGCCGCTGGTAGGTCGGTCCAGTCTATGGGCCGGATAAACTCTTTGACCGATTTGATCTCTTAAGATTTGTACTGCAAATTCTTTTTTCTCGGACGCGGCTAATGCCGTTCTATGAACCAAAAGCCCAGATAGTTTATTGATTGCGATGATGTCATCGTCCTCTAAAATTATTTCTAAATGCATAAAAAAAACCGGCTATAAAACCGGCCGTGAAGTTAGAAAATTGTACCTGAACCAATACATTCATCCGCATTGTACCAGGCAACAAATTGTCCTGAAGCTATCCCTTTCTGAGCTTGATCAAAAATGACATAAAGTCCTTTCTCTCTTCTTATCAAGGTTGCTTCTGTCAAAGGCTGTCTGTACCTGATCCTTGCTTGATATTTTGCTGATTGACCCGGGGTCAATACAAGATCTTCCCTAATCCAGTGAATATCCTTTTCTTTAACGAAAAGTGCATTTCTCAATAATCCTGGATGATCATCGCCTAATCCTGTATAGATATTATTCTCTTTAGTATCTGTGGCGATTACAAATAAGGGTTTGCCGGTTCCGCCTACTTGCAAGCCTTTTCTTTGCCCAACAGTGAAATAATGAGCTCCATTATGCTCTCCCAAGACTTTTCCCTGGTTAGCCTGATAGTGAACAGGAAGGGCTAAAGCATCCAATTCATCAGTATCTAAATCCTCCAATGTTACTCCTGCAGGAATTTTTAAACGATTGAATACCGCTAGATTATCAGGGATTTGAATGATTTTTCCTTTTTTGGGTTTCAATTGTTGCTGAAGAAATTCAGGAAGTCTCACTTTACCGATAAAGCATAAGCCTTGAGAGTCTTTCTTTTCGGCTGTGATAAGATCCAAATTTTTAGCGATGGCCCTAACTTCTGACTTTTGAAGATGTCCTATCGGGAATAATGCCTTTGCTAACTGCTCCTGAGAAAGCTGACAAAGAAAATAACTTTGATCTTTATTGGGATCTGCACCTGCCAATAGTTGATAAACAGGTTTTCCATCAACTTCAACACTTCCTTTTTGACAATAATGTCCAGTAGCAACGAAGTCTGCTTTCAGTTTTTGAGCTGCTTTTAAGAAAATGTCAAACTTGATCTCTCGGTTACAAAGGATGTCCGGATTGGGAGTTCGGCCTGCTTCGTATTCGGCAAACATGTAATCCACAATTCTTTCCCGATATTCTTCGCTGAGGTCAATGGCTTGAAATGGGATTCCTAACTTTTCAGCAACAAGCATTGCGTCTGTGGAATCTTCCATCCAAGGACATTCATTGGAGATGGTGACTGATTCATCGTGCCAGTTTTTCATAAACATGCCGATGACTTCATAACCCTGCTCTAGCAGCAGGTAGGCCGCCACTGAACTATCCACACCTCCGGATAAGCCGACGACTACTCTTGGTTTTTTATTCATAGCTGCATCAATTAATGGATTCAAGGTCCATTCGATTACAAGTGACAAATAAACTGATGCATTGAATGTTCAGTTCATTTTCAAACAAAAATACTTTGTTTTCTCCATAAAGAAGTGAAGTCTAAATTTTTGAAAATTCAATTGAAGATGTCCTAACATGAATCTGCTTTGAATTGAATCCTCTATTTTTGCTTTTCTTTCAATTTCTCGAGGCAAATTTCCATGAATTTTCAGTTGATCAAAGACGCAATTTTGGGTAAAGAGCAAGATTTTACCGTTTTGCCTCTCAAAACCGCAATAATGGTTCTAGCTATTCCGATGATATTGGAAATGATGATGGAGTCCTTGTTTGCGGTAGTGGATATCTTTTTTGTGGCCAAACTCGGTGAAAGTGCCATTGCAACAGTTGGATTGACTGAGTCTGTTATCGTTTTGGTTTATGCTGTTGGGTTTGGAATCAGCATGGCTGCCACAGCACTTATTTCACGGAGATTTGGAGAGAAGGAGTATGAAAAAGCAGGGGACGCAGCGTTTCAATTACTGGTTGTTGGAGTCATGATTTCTTTGATTTTGGGGATTCTGGGCTGGATCTTTGCCAAAGAAGTACTGATGCTCATGGGAGCTGAAGAAGAAGTCATTCGGACTGGAGCCAATTATGCCCGAATAATTTTTATCGGAAATAGTGCCATCATGCTTTTATTCTTGATCAATGGAGCTTTTCGTGGTGCTGGACAAGCTCACCATGCCATGAGATCTTTGTGGATTGCCAATGGTTTTAATATCATCCTGGATCCCTTATTTATTTTTGGAATTGGTTCATGGGATGGGTTAGGACTTGAAGGAGCTGCAATAGCGACCACTATGGGAAGAAGTTTTGGCGTGCTTTACCAATTATATCACCTCTTCAACGGGAAACACAGGCTACACATTCTTTCCAGAAATATTAAAATCAAATGGAAGACTATTCGAAAAATTCTGGATATCGCAGCAGGAGGGATGGGTCAATTTTTGATTGACTCAGTATCTTGGTTGGCTTTGACCAGGATGAATGCTGAATTTGGGTCAACGGCCTTGGCAGGGTATACCATAGCCATGAGAGTATTGATTTTTACCATCTTACCTGCATGGGGACTTTCCGGAGCAGCAGCTACTTTAGTAGGTCAAAATTTAGGTGCCAAAGAAATTGGAAGAGCTGAACAAGCAGTATGGTTGACAACTCGATATTGCGTAATATTTATGGCCTCAGTGACTGGAATCTATTTAATTTTTTCAAAGGAACTGGCAGGCCTTTTTACGGATATACCGGAAGTTCAAAGCATAGCAGCACAAGGCTTATGGGTGATTGTTCTGGGTTATGTGTTTTTTGCAGTTGGGATGGTATTAACTCAAGCTTTCAATGGAGCTGGTGACACCAAAACTCCCGCATATATCAATATTGGAGTGCTCTGGTTTTTGGAAATTCCCTTAGCCTGGTTCTTGGCTTTCCCGATGGGATTAGAATATTTGGGGATTTTTATTGCCATTGCATTCGCGCATTCCTTCCATGCTGTGGTTTCATGGTTTTTATTTAAAAAGGGGAATTGGAAAAAAGTGGCTGTTTAAAGACCTGCCGGGACTTATTGCCCCGACAGGTCTTTTGAGTACTTAATTTAAGGTAACAAACTTGCTGTCAACAGTTTCGTTGATGAAGTAGATTTTTTTACCTCCTATGGTTCTGCTTTCACTATTATAAGCAGCTACTTGAATGATTCCTTGGCCGGTGGTTTTCATGCCTGATAATTCTGAAGTGGAAAAGGTAATTGAAGTAGCCCTGCTTTCTTTGGTAACAACCTTACTGCCATCTGAAATCACCCAAAGTATGTTGTCAACTCCTGAAGGAACTGATTGGATGGAAAGTGTGACTGAGCTAGAGATACTAATTGTTTCGCTTTGATTACTCGCAAACTTTACCACCCCCGGCATTACCTTGGCGGTCGTGTGAGTAAAGCCATCAAAACCATTTGCTCCAGCCACTTTCCAGCCATTGGCTTGGCCTGAATTTATTCCCAAAGTGATATCTGTGAAATTATTGATATAAGTATTTCCGCTGATATTTTGAAGTTTGAAATCGTTCAACATGACCTCGCCAACATTCACCAAAGAGCTGCCTCCCGAAGTACTGTAAAAGTTAGCGGATGCAACATCCAATAAAATATCAGGCATACCAGGAACAGAGGGAGTGCCTGAAGGGGTATTGGATTTTGCTTTGATAGCTGCCATTACTCCGTCCGCATCACCCGGTTGAGGTACAGGATTGCTTTGCTGTTGTTCTAATGGATTTTCTGAGTCTCCGTCGCAGGAAGAAAAAAACGATAATCCTGCTACTAGGATGATAAAAGATAAGGCTTTGAATTTCATAGCTTGAAAGTTTAAATGTGTATTCAAAGCTCATTCTTTCCTAATATAAACGCCATACGACATTTGGCGTATCTATGCCTAGCGCCCGCTAAAGCATTGCACGTTCATGAAGTAAGGCATATTGTAAAAACTCCTTTCGGGATAAACCGCTGATCCTGCTGCCATGTATATAAATCCTGGATTTAAAATATTAGCTCGATGTCCGGGAGAGTCCATCCAAAGTTGCAGAATAGCTTTGGCATAACTCAGGTAAGTATGATTGGGAATTACTTCTCTTTTGTTGGACATATATGTGAAGATTCCGGGACTTTGTGGCCGATTTACTTTTCTTCCATATTCATATTGGATAGCAGCCGTGCTACTGATATTCTCTGCAATTCCTGATGGATTTAATCCAACAATCTGAAATCTGTCCCTCAATGTCCGCTTATTTCTTATTTTACTAAAATGGCCATAGAAATTATACTTCACCATATCCGCTGCATGATCGGCAGAAAGTCTTTCTATTCTATCTGAGTAAATAAAAGGCTTCAAGCGATTTCTCTCCCTAAATTCATTGCTCACATAAAAAATAGCTGCATGTAATAAAGGGTAATCTATATCGGAAAGATTTAGCTCTTGATGAGCGGTTGATAGTTTGTAAAATGATTTCCAATCAAATTTTGAGTAATCTGCTGAGGACCAGCTTTGAGCGAAAGTAGAAATCAAGGAAAGGTAAAAGCAACAGGAGAGAAGAAAATATTTAGGCATGAATCAGAATACTTATCAGGGCTGATTTATT
Organism: Algoriphagus sp. NBT04N3; assembly: GCF_019443765.1. Taxonomy (NCBI): domain Bacteria; kingdom Pseudomonadati; phylum Bacteroidota; class Cytophagia; order Cytophagales; family Cyclobacteriaceae; genus Algoriphagus; species Algoriphagus sp. NBT04N3. The sequence goes on along the minus strand of NZ_CP048415.1, from coordinate 1,729,223 downwards.
CACGATTAAAAAGTGGATTTAGTATAAATTGAAATAAAAAAACAGGCCGAAGCCTTTTAGTTTTCTTGTGGTATTTCCAAAAATAGCCGAATCAATTCTTTAGGAGTACATGCAGTTCTCAGTTTTTCTTCCTGAATGTAAACTTGAAGCTGATATTCCAATTCAAAAATCAACCCATTAATAAAAATGGGGTCCATGTTTAGCTTTTGAATGAAATGATCATTCTTTCTAGGGCCATGGAGACTGATGCCATAAGAATGAAATACCTCCGCAGCTTTTTTTAGAATTTTAAATTGTTGGTTCATTAGTTCTTATATGTAGATCTGAAAAATCTAAGAAATGATCGTCAGGCGATTTTCACACATGACGTAGCAACTTATTCATATGCTACTTCGAACGGTGAAAACTCAATAATCTTATTATTAGATCATTGTAATAAATCAATTTCGACTAGAAATAGTTTACTTTAAATTCAAAGCTTTAAATTTTTTTAAGAAAAGGACAAAAAAAAATGCTTCCTTATCAGACGATAGATAAATACTATGATTCGATCGTTATATATTTATAAAAGATTAAAAATCAATTAATTAGTAACTTTAATCTAGAAAATGATTTAATTTATTTTTATCATCTATTTTTCATCGGTTCGCTATCCCAGGCCTGATCATTCAAGGAGAATTTTTTGCTCAATTCGCCTGATAATAAAAGTTCCTGTTGCTCGATTTGCTTTTTTACTTTGGATATGTATTCTTCCCGGTCATTTTTATACTGGAATAATACTTTCAAGGCATCTTCATCGTATTTTCGGAATTGGCTTGCCAAGCGATGTATGGTATGAGCTCTAAACCCTAGCTTTTTTAAGACATCTTCACCCATTCGAATGGAAGTATCCAAATGCTCTCTATAGATATGTTCAACGCCCATTTCCATCATTTCATAAGCATCATTTCTGTTTTTAGCCCGAATCATGACTTCCAAATGAGGAAAATGTTCCTGACAAAGCTCCACCAACTTCCTGTTGGTTTCACTGGAATTAATCGCTGAAATCAGAATTTGCGCTTCTTCTGCACCTGCTGAATGAAGAAGATCTAGTCTTGTAGCATCTCCATAAAATACCTTAAAGCCCATTTTTCTCAACAAGTCCACTTGATCAGGATTAAAATCCAAAACAGTGGCTTCTATGCCATTTGCCCTAAGAAATCTTCCGAGTGTTGATCCGAAATGAGCAAATCCTACAAGGATGACCTTATTTTTTTCAGAGAAGGTATCGGCTTCCCGTTCATTTTTACTTTCTTTTTCCCGAAGCTTAGGAATGATTAATTTATCAATCACTAACATCACAATGGGCGTCAGGGTCATGGTCAATGCTGTAACCGCTATCAAAAAATCAGATGTAGAAGCTGCAAAAATCCCCAATTGCAAGGCAAATGCATAGGTTACGAAAGAAAACTCGGAAACTTGAGCCAATCCAAACGCAAAGCTGAGATTTTCAGGAATACTCAAACCTCTCACTTTTCCAATGACCAAAAGCACTAAAGCTTTCAACAGCATCACACCCAAAGTCAAGGAAATAATGACTGAGGCATTACTTGAAATCAATTCAAAATTGATAGTTGCTCCCACAGCCATAAAGAATAATCCCAATAGTAATCCTTTAAAAGGGTCTAAATCAGATTCTAATGCATGTTTATAAGGTGAATTGGCTAAGATTACACCTGCCAGGAATGTTCCGAGTGCAGGAGAAAGCCCTACTAACTCCATCAAAAATGCAATTCCCACAACAATGAGCAATGCAGATGCTGTAAATAATTCCCGAAGCTTGGTTTTGGATACCCAGTTTAGAATAGGGCCAAAGCCATATCTTCCCATCAGAATCACTAAACCTATAGCGGCAAAAATCATCAAGGTTTGAACCCAGCCCGGTTGATGTTCCAAGAATCCTCCATGCCCCGAGTCTGCGCTCTTTTCGGCTCCTGCCACTACCAATAAGGGCAATACGGCTAAAATTGGGATAACTGCAATGTCTTGCATGAGCAAAACACCAAAAGACATCCTCCCAGAATTACTGTCCATTTGATGTTTTTCTTTCAAAGACTGCAAAACAATAGCAGTGGATGAAAGTGCCATAGAAAGTCCAACTGCCAAACCAACACGCCAATTGACGCCAATCAGGATCGAGATTCCAAAAATTAGGGCCGCAGTGATTAATACTTGTGAAAGACCGACTTTTAGAATCAGGTCTTTCATTTTCCATAGGTTTTTGGGTTCCAACTCTAACCCAATCAAAAATAGCATCATCACTACCCCAAACTCGGTGGTATGCATGATGTCCTGACCTTGATTTCCATCTTCAATAAAGCCCAATAAGTAGGGGCCAATTAAAATCCCTGCGATCAGATAGCCCAAGACTGAGCCCATTCCCAATCTTTTAGCAATAGGAACGCAGATTATGGCAGCTACGATAAAAATGATAGCATTGATCAAAAATCCATTCATAGCCTAGGTTTTTTGTAAATAAGGAATGCTTATTTCTTTCTCATCTCTTAATTGTAGCACAAGCTCTCTATAGGCTCTTGCCTTCCTCTGCAATTCATCGACTTGGATTTGATGTGTACCTCCTATGTGGAAAGGGGGCAAATATCGCATCCAACATAAATAGGCAGTTTGCTCAAATGGTCTCAAAAACTCCTCTAGCGTAAACCTGTTTCTACCCTCATGACTATACACTTCCTGAGATCCTCCGGATGTGATGGCGTTCAGTAAATATTTATTTTTCAAATAAACACCACCTGGTCCATAAGCCCATCCAAACTCTAATACAAGGTCAATCCATTGCTTCAACAAGGGAGGGCAGGAATACCAATAAAAAGGGTGTTGGAAGATTACCACTTCATTTTCAAACAGTATTTCTTGCTCTTCTTGAATGTTGATGTTAAAGTCAGGATATAACTCGTACAAATCCCTGATTGTAACATTTTCAAGATCCTTTACTGCATTGATTAACTGAAAGTTAATATCTGAGTGTTCAAATTTAGGATGAGCAAAAATAATTAATACCTTTCGCATGGATTTCCTCAGCCTTTGAAATCAATTTTCTTATGCGTTCCGTCACAAAATGGTTTATTCTGACTTCCGCCACACCTGCAAAAAGCCGAGACTTTATGTTGTTTTTTGGTGGTTCCATCCGCCATTTTGACGGTCATATTTCCATACACCATCAGTGGACCGTCTCTCATGACTTCGACAATTTGCTCTTTGTCTACTTCCACATTTCCTTTGGAAGATTCATTTTCAAAATAGTAACCCAGAGCACCCGAGGGACACTTTTGAACTTGTTCCACAATTTTTTCTGTACTAGATCCTTCGGGATCTATCCAGGGTTTTTTGGTATTGTCAAAAACTGAAGGTAAGCCATTCACACAGTTGGCAGAATGGATACATTTATGGGGCTCCCAAGTGATGGTTACCTCTCCATTGGAATATTCCTTTTTGAGTTGCTTCTCAGACATGGAAAAATCAATTTGGTAATACGAATATCATATTACCAAAAAGAACTGAAAATTCAGCTAGCAACCAAAGTAAATTTTGAATTTGACTTATTTACTATTAGGTTTTTTTAGTATCAGATAAAAGCAAAATCCTGTCACAAAAAGAATACTTCCCTGGGTCAGAATGGCTAGAATTAGAGCTTCAGGATTCATTTTTTTAATCTTTTACGGTGAGAAACATAGACAAATCCAATGATTGTTAAGAATAAAAGAACCAACTGAATTCTCGCTGTATTTGAAAACAGCTTGATTTTTTCAATCTTTTCCAGGTTTTCAGGATGGGCTTGTAATTCTATATCCAAGTTTTCATGAGAGAGCTTACTGATAATTGAGCTAGGATCAAGATTCCATGAATTTCCTGAAAAAAGATTTTGAAGTGCGGTAGACCAATCATTGTTTTCCGGTGTAAATAAGGCCCCTACAAACACAATCAAAAGTAAAGCAGGAGTAATAAACTTCATGATAAACTTGTAGACAGTCGGAATTTTGATATCCGCACCTGTGGTTAGTTCTTTCCATCCCTTATCCATTCCAAAGACCCATACAAACAAAATGGTTTCCAGTAAGGCAAATACTACCAAACTGACTGTTCCGGCCCAGTAATCGAATTCGTCGAAATAACCATATTTATAAAATAGTACGGTAGGAATTCCCATTATCATGACCATGATTCCAAAAGATAAAGCTCCTTTTACCTTACTCCATCCAAACTCATCTTGCATAAAGCCCATCCAAGGTGTACCCATGGCTAGGGAAGAGGTAATTCCTGCAAAGAACAATAAGCCAAACCAACAAAGCCCAGCTAAAACTCCAAATAATTCACCCCATTGCTGAAATAAGTAAGGCATAGTTTGAAATGCCATGCCAAAGCCTGCATTTTCCAAAACCCAATCCAAACCTAAGAAACCTGCTGCAATAGGAATTACGATAGCACTTCCTAAAACTACTTCGACAAATTCATTGGTAAACCCAGCAGTAACCGAGTTAAGAGCGATATCTTCATTTGCTTTCAGGTAAGAAGCGTAGCACTGAATGGACCCCATTCCGACCGATAATGTGAAGAATATCTGACCAGCTGCTGCCATCCAAACCTTTGGATCCAAAAGGCTGCCGTATTGAGGTGTCCACAAGAAATTGATTCCATCCCATGCATTTGCATCAGGAAAGGCATCACTTGCATAGTTACTTCCCATGGTCCAACCTTTAAATGCTAGTATAGCTCCAAATGCAATCAAAAGAGGCATTCCTATCTTTGCCACCTTTTCAATCCCACCCAAACCAGTTGAAAGAATATACACGTTGATTCCCAATACTAAAAGGTAAATCCACAGTGGGAGCAGGGGAATTCCGAAATCAGAACCTTCCAAATTGACATACAGCAGAAAGAAATCATTGATTTGTTCTTTGGTCAAATCAGTAAATGAACCAATAACTGTATGGATTACATACATAAAGGTCCAGGATTCTATGTAGGTGTAATAGGCTACAACAGCGATATTAGTGAAGATTCCAAATACTCCAATGTACTTCCATATTGGTTTGGAACTCATGGAGTCCAAGATGTAGGGTGTACTGTGATTACCGGATTTTCCCCCAAATCTTCCTATAGACCATTCCACGAAAAGGAGTGGAATACCCATCAGGAAAAAACAAACCAAGTAAGGAATAATAAAGGCACCGCCTCCATTTTGTACTGCCTGAACGGGAAATCGCAGGAAATTACCCAAACCTACTGCATTTCCTGCCATGGCAAGTATCAGTCCGGTTCTGGACCCCCAAGAATCAATTGCTTTAGCCATTAATCGTAAAATAAGGAGGGGAATCCCCCTCCCGAATTGAATTATGAATGAATTGTTTTTTCCAATAGGGTTTTCCAGTTACCAGCTAATACTCTTTCGCCAGCTAAGTCTGAAAACAACTCCCCATCGTAGATTTCCAAGGATTTTGTTGGATGATTTGGATCCTTATAGTGAAATTGAAGTGCTAGGTAATCGATGATAACCCGCTTTTCCTTTTTCACCTGAACCATGTGGTTTTTTTCATCCAAGGTGACTTTTGAAATCCCGGATAAGTCAATGATACTTTGGCTTGGATAGGCGCCGTATCTATGATAAATGAGTTTTTTGGATTTAGGGTCCAAGCCTAATTGGTAATGATTTCTCCATCTTTCCTGAATTTCAGGCTGGATTCCGTTTTGCTGAGCCATCTCAAGAAAGCTCTTTTGAAGAAGACTTTCTGATGACTTCACTTTAAAATTTTGGTAGGCAAGAGGAGCTATAAATGCACCCATGCAAATTGCGGACACAATAAGTGTCACTGGATCTATGTCGATCATGATTTTTTTGGTTTTGTAAATTCTGAATTTGTAAAAAGGGCGATTATTCAGAATCTACTACCAAGTGTAGAAAAAATGCAGAAAGGTTTTTTTGACGTCAAATAGGGGGCTGCTTTTTTCTGGAAGTCCTTTCTCGGACGGAGAAGAAAGCAGGGATTTGACTTGAATATGGACTCCTGAAGCATTCAATTTTCCATAAAGCTTCCAGTCAACTTTGAAGCTAGGCACTTCAACTTGAACTGATTGAGCTAAAGAGTTATCGAAATTGGAATCCGAAAGGGGATAAGCATAAATCTCTTGCTTTGAATGAGAGGATTCAGCTTGTACTGGTTGGAACTGAAAAAAGGCTAACAGCCCGAAAATCCAACTCAGGAAAATCATAGACGCTGCAAGCCTTTTGTTCATATATCTTAGAATACTTCGCAAATGTTCAACAATAAATATCGCATCTGCAATAGCTAAGCCAACTTATTTTTTCAAATCATATATTTTAACATTTTCCAACCCTTGGATGCCTTCCACATTTTTCCAAGGAGAGTTAGGTAATACCAAGGTAGTCATTGCAATTTCCCCATTATTGATAAATAGCTCAATAGAATGCGCATCTATAAAAATCCTAATTGACTTGGCTTCCCAACTCATTGGCGCCGAAAAAGTCTTTGCAAAATCCGGATGGAAATTCACTTTTCCTGAATTACTGCGGTCTATATTAATCAACCCCATTTCTTGGTTTATCACTACTTTTTCTCCTAATTCATTGCTTAAGGTTAGGCTGAATGATTCAGGATTTTCGATCTCAGCTGTTATCTCTGTTGCTACTGAAGGGAGGGCAGATTCCGAGGAGGAAATAGAGTAAGATTTTTTCCTCAAGGACTCTAATTCTTTTGCCGGTTGTGATTGAACCAAAAGTTTGTCTCCAACCTGAAATAAATTCAACTCTCGTGGGATAGTCATAGAGGATCTCCATTTTTCTGTTGGAACGACCTGAGCATATAGCCAATTACTCATCCAACCTATAAATAGAGGATCTTTCCTTTCTGAAGGAATATTTGACCAGGTAACCCCCGCATAATTGTCAGGCCCATAATCCAGCCAACGAATCAATTCATCATCTGGAATGAATTCTCCATTTTTGAAATCTCCGATGAAATATTGAGTTGCAGAACCCTGTTGTGGTCCGCCAGGATTGATACTCACCAAAAGCACGTACTTTTCTTGACCTGAGGGGGTTTTCATGGGGATTAAATCCGGGCATTCCCAAACTCCTCCATGTGCTCCTAGGCTCTGACCAAATTCGCTTAAAAGCGTCCAGGATTTCAAATCACTTGACTCAAAAAATTGGATTCTGTCCAATACAGCCAAAGTCATCAACCACTTCCAATTGCCTGCTGAATCTTGAATTCTACTAACTTTTGGGTCTCTAAAATCCTTAATTCCCTGATTAGGAAGCACAGGATTTCCTTCATATTTAGTCCAAGTTTTCCCATTGTCCAAAGAGTAGGCAATCCCTTGAGATTGATATTCTAATTCCCCCGCTTTTTCTTTTTCCATATCATGGTAGGTAAAGATTGCTACTAAGGGAGGATTTGACTCAGTTCCAAATCCTGAGCTATTTGATTCGTCCAACACCGCGCTACCTGAGAAAATATACCCCAAACTATCAGGATAGAGAGCTATTCCCTCGTCCTTCCAAGAGAGGAGATCAGCTGAAGTCGCATGTCCCCAGTGCATAGGACCCCAAACAGTACTATCTGGATAATATTGATAAAATAGATGATAGGTACCATTTTGATATACCATACCATTGGGATCATTCATCCATCCAGATGGGGGAATAAAATGATATTCAGGCTCATATTGTGACAAGCTGGAAGGCTCAAATGTAATGGGAGAACTGAAGTCGCAAGATTGTATACTTACTGCCAAGAGAATACTCGGGATTAAGGGATGGATTTTCATTTAGAAAAGTCATTTTGGAAATGCCAAATCTATCAAATTATTCTCATTTGCCTCGTTTTTCATTTTTTCAGCAACATGCTTAGCATTCAACTTGTAAACTTGATTTTGGTAGAAATCCAAAAGCTTTTCTTCCAGTTTTTGTTGAGAAAATTGATGAATTGAGATTCCTAAAGGCCCTAATCCTTTGCTTTGAATGACCTTGTTCCAAAAAAATTGATCCATGATGTGCGGAATGATCAATTGAACACAAGCATTGATGGCGGATTGGTGGGTAGTGCCTGATCCACCATGATGAATAACCCCATACATTTTTGGGAAGATCCAATCATAAGGGATATGGTTGACAAAAAATATGGAATCCGGTGTACCTGTAAGCTCGGTCAAACCTCCCCATGAACAATTGATGATTGCTGGAATTTTAAGTTTGACAAGAGCTTCTATAAATTGTTGAGTAAAAAATTCAGGTTTAGGGTTGGTCATTGAGCCAAATGTCAGAAAAACAGGTTTTGGGTATTTTGCTAGCCATGCCAACAACCTTGAATCTGCTTGATAAACGGATTCTTGATTTCTTTTGAAATACCCAACTATCTGAGCAGAATCTGACCAATCAACGGGTCTTGGAAATAAGGTTGGAGATAAAGCATAAAATGTTTTTAGCTCCTTGAGCTCAAATTCACGAAGCTGACCCGTAGTCAATTTTGATAATCCCAATTCTTTCAGCTCGTTTTTCATGGTGAGCTTCATGACAAAATACCTGGCTTGATTGACCCAATTGTATGATATTCGGATAAATCGTTTAGGGATATTCCATTTTGCCAAACCCATATGAGGATATTCATCTGAGGGATGAACAATACATGGAATAGGAGAGACCAAGATATATTTTTTGGGTTCTAAGCGCGCTATGAGATAATAATAGAGTGCTTTGGGATGGAAAAAAACCAGATCTGGAGCTACTTGGGCTAGACTGGTTTTCTGTTGATTCAATAATGTTTTTTGGAGCGAGATGGATTCTTTGGCAAGCTTAAAGTAGTTTTTTAGCTGAGACCAAGCAGATTTTCCACCGCCCATTAAGTCTTTGCCAGTTGGGCTTTCGATTAGTTCAAGAAACCTTCGATCAAATGCTAAAAATTTATAACCAAGTTCTTGAACCTCTGATTTGAACTGCTCTGGAAAAAGGCAGGTAACCTCGATATTTCTTTTCGAGAAAACCTCAGCTAAAGCGAGAAATGGTTCAATATCGCCTCGAGTACCTAAAGAAATCAGCAGGATTTTCATTGATAATTTTATTATCAGAACAGCTAATTGTAGCTTTATGCCTCAATCTAGTTTGTATTTCCAATAATCCTTCTTGATCAGAAGGTTTTTTATTTGTCATAATTCATAAACTGAAATCTGTTTCGAGGAAAATCAAATTGAAGTGCTCTTTTTCCAAAAGCTTGATTTCAACCTATTTGAAAATAATTTGTAGCTATGAAAGGAATTATTTTGGCCGGTGGGTCAGGAACTCGACTTTATCCTTTGACAATCTCTGTGAGTAAGCAGCTGATGCCTGTTTATGATAAACCCATGATCTACTATCCTTTGTCAGTTCTGATGATGGCCGGTATCCGGGAAATCTTAATTATCACCACTCCTGATGATTCCGAGGCTTTCCAAAAATTATTGGGTGATGGTTCTCAGGTAGGTTGCCGATTTGAATATGCAGTTCAGCCTTCTCCAGATGGATTAGCGCAGGCATTTATCATTGGTGAGGTGTTTATTGGAAATGAAAAAGTGGCCTTGATTCTGGGGGATAATATATTTTATGGCTCGGGCTTGCATAAAACTTTACAGGAAAATACCAATCCTGATGGAGGTGTTGTTTTTGCCTATCATGTCAATGATCCGGAAAGATATGGAGTGGTGGAATTTGATGAAAATAACAAAGCCATCAGTATAGAAGAAAAACCAGCAAAGCCTAAATCGAAATTTGCGGTACCTGGCCTATACTTTTATGATAACAAAGTGGTTGAAATTGCCAAAAACATCAAACCTAGCCCAAGAGGGGAGTTGGAGATCACTGATATCAATAATGAATACCTCAAAATGGGAGCTCTTCAAGTAGCCATCTTGAATAGGGGAACGGCCTGGTTGGATACAGGGACCCATCAATCTCTACTTCAAGCTGCGCAATTTGTGGAAGTTATTGAAGAACGTCAGGGATTAAAAATCGGATGTATTGAAGAGATTGCCTATAGACAAGGGTTTATCGGCAAAGAAGAGCTTTTAAAAGCTGCTGATAAATTGGGAAAAAGCGGCTACGGGCAATACCTGAGACGGTTATTGAATTGAGTTCAATAGATTTTCTTGCTCAATAAACTCTCAAAATCAGAGACTTCCGTGTTTAGGGTTTTATTTGCAAATATGATAAAGATCATGCTTTCACTTGAGATCATTGTATTGATCTTAGTCAGATTTTCGCCAAATTGGAGAAGGACTGAAGGTGGGAACTGTGAAACTACTGAAGCAAATTGATAATGCATTTTTTAGGGAAGTGGGTGAAATTGCCCAGTTCACGGCACGCTTTTTTCAAACTGTAACCAAGCCCAAACAAGAATGGGAGGAGTTTATAAACCAATGTTTTTGGGTTGGTTATAAAACATTGACCCTGGTTGGAATTACCGCGTTTATCATGGGTTTGGTGCTCACGATTCAATCTAGGCCTACTTTGGTAGAGTTTGGAGCTGAAACTCTTTTACCTTCCATGGTCTCTGTATCTCTTGTTCGCGAAATTTCACCTGTCATTACGGCCTTGATTTGCGCTGGGAAAATTGGCTCTGGAATGGGCGCTGAACTGGGTTCCATGCGAGTTACGGAGCAGATTGATGCCATGGAAGTTTCCGGGACAAATCCCTTTAAATATCTCGTGGTAACCAGAGTACTTGCTTCCACAGTGATGGTACCTATTCTTTCCAGTGTTGGAATAGCCATTGGGCTTTGTGGAGGATATCTTGGGGTTAACATTAGAGGACATATAAGCTGGAATTTATTTTGGCATCAGGCCTTCGAAGCTTTGAGTTTTGGGGATCTAATTCCATCCTTGATCAAGACCTTTTTCTTTGGATTTGCCATTGGAATCATAGGCTGTTACAAAGGATATAATTCTAAAAAGGGAACCGAAGGGGTAGGCCAATCTGCTACAACTGCAGTGATTGTAGCTTCTTTGGTTGTATTTGTTTTGGATTTGATTGCTGTTCAAGTCACTGATTTGTTGGGACTTACTTAATTCAGTTAACAAGATGGAACCAGTGATTCAAATAAAAGATCTCAATAAATCATTCGGTGATAGTCATGTTCTCCGCAATTTCAACATGGCTATCAACGCCGGAGAAAATCTCGCAATTCTTGGAAAATCAGGTTCCGGAAAGTCAGTTTTAATTAAGTGCATCATCAGCCTCATGGAAGTTGATTCAGGGGAAATGATAGTGCTAGGAAAGGATATTCAGCTGTTAAATTCGGATGAATTAGACAGTCTTCGGGCTGAGGTAGGATTTCTTTTCCAAAGCAATGCATTGTATGATTCCATGACAATCAGGGAAAACCTGGAATTTCCTCTAAGGAGACATTGGAGTAAAGAAGAAAGAAAAAAAGGTGCTGATGCTGCTGTAAAAGAGGCATTGGAAGATGTTGGGTTATCTCATACCATAGATATGATGCCAGCCGAACTTTCAGGTGGAATGAGAAAGCGAATTGCTCTGGCTAGGGCTTTAATTCTCAGACCCAAGGTAATTATGTACGATGAACCTACAACCGGGCTAGACCCGATTACTTCTCGTGAAATCAGTAATTTGATGCTGAGTGTTCAGAAAAAATATAAATCTGCGGCCCTGATCATTTCTCATGATTTGAATTGTATCAAAATGACTTCCAATCGAGTAATTATGCTCATCGAGGGAACAAGGTACGCAGAGGATACTTACGAAAATTTAAGGAAATCCGAAGATCCAAAGATCAAGGAATTCTTTGACTGATTATGAAAAGAAAAAAGAAAATAGAACACACCAAATTAGGCGCGCTAGTCATTGCAGGAGTGCTATTCTTGGTTTTTGCGCTCTATATGATAGGCAAAAACCAAAATATTTTCGGCACTTCAATCACCTTGTTGACAGTGGTGGAAAATGTCAATGGCTTAGTTCCTGGAAATAATGTGAGGTTTCAGGGTATGGATGTAGGCACAGTCAAATCAATCGATATGGCTAACGATTCAACCATAGAAGTTAGCCTTTTGATTAAAAGAAAAATGCAGGAGCACATTAAGAAAAATGCGGCTACCATCATTTCTACCGATGGATTGATGGGGAATAAAATTCTGCACATTGTTCCACAAGATGGGGAAGCAGGCCCAATTGAAGAAGGAGATGTACTTTTTGCCATGGAACAGGTAGGCACTGAAGATATGCTTAAAAAGCTTGATATGAGTGGAGATTACCTTCAAAAGACCCTTGTCAATCTTGCGGATATTACTAACAAATTGAATAAAAGTCAGGCTATTTGGAGCCTGTTGAGGGATACAATGTTGGTGGAAAATATCAATTTGGCAGTAGATGAATTCCGCTTAGCTGGTAGAAAAGCCACTGAGATGGCCCAAGCAGGAAACAGGCTACTGAGAACATTAGAAGAAGGCGAGGGCCTAGTCGATCAAGTGTTCACTGATACAGTTTTAAGCGCAAATTTTTCAAAATCAATCGATCAAATATTAAAAACCGGGGAAGAAGCCGAAAGGGTACTTTTGGAGGCAAGAACTATTTTGAATGAAATTCAAGAAGGAAAAGGAGCTGCTGGAGCTTTGTTGAATGATACCTTGGTAAGGGAATCTCTATTGAATACAATTCAAAATATAGAAAGTAGCACTGAAAGCTTTAACCAGAATATGGAAGCTCTGAAGCATAACTTTCTGTTGCGGGGTTATTTTAAGCGATTAGAGAAAAGAAAAGCCAAGGAGCTGGAGGAATTAGAAAAATAAAGAAGAGGCTGTCTCAAAAGTGCAAATTGTCAAATTGAGAGTCCCGACAATTGAACGGGATCGAAATGTAGGCCACAACGGTAAATACGGTCTTCGACTCTGCTCCCAATGACAGTTAAAATTAAATTCCGAAATTTCACTTATTTCGGAATTTAATCCTTTGTTATGGAAAGTAAGCTTTAGCTAACTTAAAATCCTTTTTCTTCTATTATGCATTTTCTTTTTTCTCATCGTTCTTTTGCCTTGAAGCAAAAGAACCAAAAATTCAAGACGCAGCAAAGCTCCAACCGCACTTGGCCGGACGCTGGCCCGCTGCTGCGTCAGCCCACCGCGCCCTAACTAAAAAAATTTTTTCTAAAAGGAATAGATATCATTTGCGAAAGGACGAGAAACGAATCCATTTTGGACGAACCTGTCATCATCTTTTTTGTATGTTCGAAGAATATTTAAGACTCAGGCAGACACTAGAGCTAATAATGAGACAGCCTCTTCGAAATATTAAATAAAGAAATCTTCCTCCCAGATTCTAAAGCCTCCCTTAAAGGCATTTTGGTTAGTTCCTAGGCGACAACCTTCAGGGACTTCATTGAGAAGCTTGGAATTTCCTCCCCCCAATACAATGTCCTCTGGTTGGAAGGCATCTGAGAAGATTTCAACAGCCTTGTGAACGTGTTTTTCCCATCTTTTTTGTCCATTCTTGAAGAGATATGGCTTGCCTATATAACTTTCAAAAGTGGTCTTTTTATAAGGCAAATGGCCGCCTTCGATAGGGATGATAGTTTTGTTTAAAACCATAGCCGTGCCGAGTCCCGTTCCAAGGCCCAAGAAGAGGAGTTTCTTTCCTTCGAAACTTCCCAATGCTTGCATTGCTGCGTCATTGATTATTTTCAATGGACAGCCGAAAGCCTCTTGAAAGTCAAAACCAGCCCAACCCGAACCCATATTTACAGGTTCATTGACAATTTTATTATGCTTTACTACTCCGGGAAAACCTATCGTTATTACATCATATTTCCAATTTGCGGCATGTTCTCTGACTAAGGGAATCATTTGTTCAGGAGTAAACTCTGCTCCAGATGGAATTTTGATACGTTCAGGCTGTCCCGTTGCTAGAATTTTCACATTGGAACCACCTATATCGATTACGAGGATTTTCTTGTTGAATTTTTTCATTCGGTAAGCAAAACCACCAAAGGGGTTTATCAAAATTGGGTTTTTAAAGATGTTGATTCGAAACTATAAAATTTAAGGCAAAAAGCGTGTCGCTAATTGCCTTAAATATTAGAAAAATCGGAAAATAGAAGATTTTAGTAAATAGGTGACATCTAAAAGGAGACTAGTTTAAAATGGTAGTTATTTCTTTCATTTTTATTCCAGGTGATTTCTTTGGATAGGTGATAAAAGGCTTCCAAAAGAAATGCATTGGACATTTTTCCTGCATCAATTGCTTTAAAACCAATGAGTTCTATCAGTCTTTTAACTCTGATTTTTTCCGGAACATCATCTCCACAGTAATAGGTTTCTTTGACTATTCCCATTTCATCATTTAAAGGGTACTCCACGCCAAGATTGTTAAAGGCTTTGAATAAGTGAGCCTTGGGAGCTGCTTTCTTTAAAAGAGATGTATGAGAATTGGAGAGTTTCTTGATAAAGGAGGCATTTGTACAATCAATGATGATTTTATCCTCAGTATCTGAATTTTTTAATGCACACCAAATTTCTGGAAGGTATCCGTTTTCAGAGCAGATCAAAATGATTTCTGCCTGTATAATAGCTGATTCATAAGGGCAAATTCTGTGATGGAATTTATTGAGGACCTTCCATTCCTCATCTTCAACCTCAAAATCGGAGCGGACTCCAAATACAACATTGATACCTGCTTCAATGTATTTTTTTCCTAAAGTTTTGGCTAGCGAGGTGCCGCCTAGTATTCCAATTTTCATAGAGTTTGTCAGTTTTATGAAAGAAACCGTGGGTGAAAGGAAGAATTATCTTCTTCCAAAAACTCACATAAAACATTGAAAACTAGGATATTGAAAAGGATTATCAAAATTTTATTTCGAAAAAAATCGATTTACAATGCACAAAGCATATTTCAGAATACTAAGTCCAAATATTGTATTTTGAAATACACGACCAAAAAAGGTGAGTAAATGTGATTTTACGTGGATGACTTACTTTCCGATATAGAAAGTGTATCTAATTGATAAAAATATAATCTGAATATCCGCAAACTTGACACTTACCATATTTTCTTTGCTTGAGCTTTTTCAAATTGGGTAAATTTCGATGGCCAATTGACTGAACTGTCAAGAATTTCTTGACAGTTTTTAAGAAATTTAATTTTTAATTAAAAAAGGTTTATTCTGACTCCTGTTCTTCAGCCTTATCATTTAGCAGTTTAGTGATGTCAATCGGAGGTAGGAGATACCCGCCCATAGGGCCGAGATTTGTTATTTGATAGATGATATTACGAAGGTTATTGATCATCATATTCAAAGTCGAAAACTTCAAGAGGTTGTTTTTTAAGCCTTCAGCAATTTCTTCTGTTTCATTGAGTTTGAATGTTCCGCCACCTTCTACCATAATCTTATAGCCAGCATCTATACTTTCTCCTCCTAAATTAACCTCTATCAAGGTAACCAGCTGAACTTCTCCATTTTCATCTATTGGGCTCATATCAAAATCTATTTCGACATGGTAAGCACCAAATAACTCTTTGGGATCTAACTCATCATCCTTAGGAATGATAAATTCATAATGTGATTCCAAAAGCTTGAAATCCAATAATTGTAATGGTGAAAATTTTGCTTTCATCCTGCTAAAGCATATTCATCCTCGGTGGTAGACTCAACAGCCATCACAGTTTGAGGATCTGATTTTTGATTTTTTAATGCAAAATATTGCTGAGTCATCATCCATTTTCTATGATAATCAGTAACACCTTGATTCACTCTTTCCTGAATCATTTCTTCTGACATTACAAATTCACCATCAGCCAAGATTGCTTGTAACTGAATTCCCAATGCTTTTTCTAACTGAGTTATGGTTGAAAGCTTGAAATCATTCTGTCCCTTTACCAATTTGCTTACCTGCTGTCGAGTTACCCCTAGTTCTTTTGCCAAGTCAGTTTGGTTCCAGCGCTTTTCATCCAAAGCATCCAAAACTCGCAAAGCTATTCTTGAGGACTTTTTGAGCCAAGCCTTGTTTTCTTTTCTAAAGGCAACTTTTTCCTTCCAATTGGAAGTTGGATTTTCTGATGCTAATTTTTTTATTTTCTCTTCCGTAATGCTCATTGTCTTAAATGTCTAAGTAAACGAACTCCCCATCTTCACCATTCTCTTTGAGATAATCTCTTACCAAATTGAGTTTATACAGCTCAACTTTCGTGTGCTTCCGATCCTTCATCTGATCAGTCAACTTGATTGCCCCACCTGTAATTACATAAGATGTGCCATACCGTATAGCGTAAACGCGCAAAAATGAATTACTGAGCGTTCCATAAGCTTTTAGCAGTTGTAGTTCGTAAGATTTTCCAGCTTCTTTATTGTGTAAAGGTTTAAAAAATTCGCTCAGATGTTTTCCTGATTCATCTTCAGCCAATTCGAATAAGGTTTCAAATAATGTGTCTGCATCCTCAATTGCTTTCTCAACGATGGAACTGATTTTTGCTTTCCCATAATAGTTTTCATAATCCTTCTGAAATTTTTTGAAAAACTTTCGTAATTCTTCTGGATCATCCCAGAACCTTTGAAGTAATTCTAATGCGTCCAACTCACTCTCATCATACTTTACAGCATAAAGACAGTCCTTTGAACGCTCAAATATACTAACAATCTTCATAGTGTCAACCTACAGGTTTACATTTTAGTTCATTATTTTGATTTATATACTCTTCCAAATCCAAAGTTTACCTATCTCAAATTATTTGACTCTTGGTCAAAAAAGAAATCAGAATCAATTTTTTTCCGATACTTTCCTAATCCTGCCTTGTGTAGAATAGGCTTTTTCAGCTCTTGAATGGGTAAAATATACAATTCCGCTGGACTGGATGGCTTACCGCCTATTCCCAAAGCAATAAAAACCGGGTAGTTTTCTTGTTGGGCAAATGCTTTATATCGCTCCAATTGTCCATCTTTGGCAAACCGGATGAAGTTACCATTGGGTTCAGATCTCCATTTGCATTCTACAGCAAGAGGGTAGGACTGACCACGAAGAATCAGCGATAGTTGGATATCTGGCTGAGTGGTGGTATCAGCATATCGGCCGTCCACAAACTTGTCACCTGCCCAATTTCGGATTTTGAAATATTTCTTGTCAAACTTCTGAACCACAAACTTCTCGAAATCCAATCCTGCTTTTTGGTTGACATCAATTAATTCCGTCTCAGAATCCTCTTCCGATTCTTCCAAATCTCTACGGATCTTAGCGATAGTAGCATTTCCATCTTTTCCTTCAATTTTAGCGATCTCAAGAATTAACTTTTCTTCCTTTGGAGTCAAAATACCGTCTGCTTTCACCGCGGCAATGGCTTGAGTCAGCGACTCGTTCTTTATTGACTTTGATTTAACCAAAAGTACAATTCCGGAAATCAATAAAATTCCGCCGAGGATGATTAAGGAGATTGGGAGCATGCGGGGCATTCTTATTTCAGTTCCTTCAAAAATGGATCAAAAGCATTTTTGAAATTGGGCAGTATTTCTACAAAATATTCATTCCTAGTGTTCCAGTCGTCTTGGCTGTTAAAATCAACACATTCTAGCTCAGCTTTTATTCTGCACATCTTTTTATCTACTAGCTCCTGCCATTCGATTGTGTTACCAAATGCATTCTCAATAGCTTCTTTGTTAGAAAAGAGTTTCTTGAAATAAGATTTATTCAAATCCTTACTCGATGTTACTATTCCTAATTCAATTCGGCAGCAAGTTCGTGTATTTGCTAAAGTGTATTGTAGTCCAGGGATTCCAGTTCCGCAGCTTAGCCATTGATCTTTTGATGAACTTATGTTTTCAAAAATCTTTTTCTCCTGGAGAAGTGGTAAAAGCTGTTGCCAAAACTTACGATGTAAATTGGCTTTACTTGGTTCACCATTGTTAACTGGACCAGTTTGGTACTTTATTATCAACTCTTCCTCCATTTCATAAAGCGAGAGCAGTTTTTTAAGAATACTGAATTTGGAATTGCTGTCAATGTTTGATTCGAAATACCAACCATTTTCCAGTTCTTTCGCCTCTCTGAAATCAGATTGATTTCTGCTGATTTTCAAAATGGTTTGTCCACTGACCATTACTTCAGAATTTTTTCTGAAAAGAGCGCGCAAAACATAAAAGTACATCTGTGCGATTGCTTCTTCCTCGACTTTATTATTCTCAAAAATGAAATATTCCAGCTTTTTGAAAGTAGGCTTTTCTGCGTCAAAAATATTCAGTTCCTTATCATCTTGTTCCTCAAAGACCAAAACTTCCGGGAGCTTCCAGATTTTAAGAAACCGATCGTAAATAATTTCAAACCGCTCCTCGAGGTGTGGAATCGTCCATTCTTCGATTTTTTGAAGGTAAGAGTTTAGCCAAAGTCTGCTGTGGATATATCCTTGCTCGTTGCCATCTTGATTCATAGTTTTCTTTTCAAGAAAGGATCGGTTGCTAAGTGCTCCGTTATTTCCGGAAAGCGTAAGGTTGGCAATGGTATTCAAATACTTGTCTTTGAATTCAGAAAACTGTTCTCTGGAAAGTTGTTTTTTCCATTCTTCCGTAGGCGTTTTTGGAAAAATATGCTCTATGGTAATTGCCTCATTCGAGGTATCGACATATTCTTTGTTATTATGGTTTTCCAGCAATTCAAAAAAGTAGGATCGGTTTTTAGGTTGGATATTGTAGAGATCCTTATCCTTCAAAGCTAACCTGATTTCCTCGTTGGTCGGGAATTTGGAGTTTCCTCCTTTTTTCATCAACGCCTTTTCAATTGACTCCACATATTCTTCGGTGTCGATTTCAGAATACAAAGTCATAAAGACTTTATTCAGGGAATTGGTTGGTAAGCCTACAATAAATCTTCTCCAGGCAAAGCTTTGTATTAGTTTAAGTATCGAAACCAAATCTGAGGTTTCGATTAATCCATTTTCCAAATCTTCAAATACCTGCAGAAGGAAAGGGTAGGCCACGTTGATTTCCAGTCGATTGATATATTCCAGTTCTTTCCGAACCTGTTTATCTTTGACTGTTGTGGGATTGACAAGTTTTTTGTAGTGAAAAGAAAGTGACTTGATATCCTCCAATTCCTGATTAAAACCCGCTTCATCCTTCTCCTGAAAGAGAATCTTGAATTCTTGATAAACCTTGTTCTTATTTGGAATTTTCTTGTTTCGCAGCGTCAGGTAATCTCGAATAAAATCGGAAACCAAAGAGGTTCTTTTAGAGAGGTCCTTAGCGTTTTCCTCAATCGGGCTCCAAATGGTTTCAAAGATTTTGTCTTGATCAGCAGGAGGAAGATCCATCAAAATGAAATTTCGAATCAGATCAGACTGAGAAAGATCTAGCCCTGTAGAGTTCAAGCTTTCAAAGATCCGCTGTGGATCGTCTTTGCCTCTTTCCAGTGAAATTTCCACAAATATCAATCGGTTCAACCCCTCTAGAATGACTGGGAAAGTTTCGGCGTTAATCTCAGATCGGAAAAAGGTATAATTCTCTTTGACATTGGTGTACTCAGTGATTGACTTTTCATTACCAAGTAGAATGGCTTTGAAAGCAATCGCATTTCGATCTGTTTGTTTCAGTTTAAGCTTGTAAGCTTCTTTTTGGACATATTGATTGACCAAAAACATATTGTAAAGTCGCTCCGATTCTTGGGATGGCAGATTCTCTTTGGCAAAGCGATATAGAGCTGCAATCAATATATTGATAGTAGTCAATCGCTGTTGCCCATCGATGATCACCAATTCTTTTACTTCATTGCTTGTACTGTAAACGCCGTCATGGATAAAGACGATGCTACCGATAAAGTGTGAGACCCGACCTTCATCGGCAACCTGGATTATATCTTTGAGCAATTCCCGACATTCCGTAATGGTCCAATCGTAATTCCTTTGGTAGATGGGAATAACAAATTGTACATCAGGAGATTTTAAAAATTTGACTATTTGGAGTTCGTTGGCTTTCATTAAATAATTTTATAGACTTTTCTTAATTAAGTTTTTTTCTATAATGAAATCAATAAAGTTTCCTAAATCGAGTAGCTTGTGGTAATAATCACTAACTATTTTATTTCTAAAATCTTCTTCCCATTTCTTTTCCTCTTTGAAAGCAGAATGAAGTTCATCTTCAGTAATCCATTCTCCATTTAGTTTTAAAGATAAAACAAAGTCATAAAATCGATCCATATCAAAACCATGATAACTTTCTGGATAATTTTTAATCCATTTTAAGAATTTGTCTTGAGTTTGTTTATTTTTAAATTTTTTCATGATTTCTATATTAATCCTTTTTCAATTTCCATTACAAATTCTTTTACATTTTCAGAATATTTAATAGCAAGTTTATCTCTAAGCCAAGGGTATTCTTTTAAATCATCCAAGTCTATATCTAACCAAATTGGAATAATTACTTTCTTTTTTTCGTAAACTTGTTTGTTAACAAGTGATTGAAGCTCGAATCTGACCCAGCCTTCGTTTTTCAGAAATGATTTACTTATAAAAAGTAATCCGTTATCGCATTGATTTAAACCTTCTGATATTTTTTCATATATCGAATCACCAGGTTTAATGGAAAATTTATCAAACCAAACATTGAACATCCTTCTCGATAATTCTGCGTTTACTTTTGAAACAATTTCTTTATCATTGAAATCATGACAAAGAAATATGTTCTTTAAACTTGTTTTATCCATTTTTTCATAATCTTCAGTAGTTCTAATTGAAAAATATAAGGGAGTATTGTTATAAGTGAAATTTAAGTTGTCAATATGTTTGTATAATATTTCACGTTTAGATGTTATTCTATTACATTCTATGTATATCCGTCCAGTAAAAAGCAAGTTTTTTCCACTATATGATCTTGAAGGATCAATTGGGTCTTTTACTTCTATTATCATATTTTTATATTCTTCTTTATTCAAATACCTTGTTAATATCTCTGGTATTTGAAAAAGTTCTCTTTCGCCAAAATCATTAAATATTATAGCTACTTGTTTGTATAATTTAAATATATTGAATGCAGTTGCAACTTTGAATTTAAATTCCTTTTTACCAAATTGATTTTCTTCAAATAAAGTGTAGTCATGGTTTGTTACCATAACATGACCCTCTTTTTCTACTTTAAAAATATAATCTGAGAATCTATCGTGAATTTCCTGTAACGTCATACTTTCCTCCCTTCCACTATCCCAATCTCATCCTCACTCAACCCATAAAGCTCATAAACCAATTGGTCAATTTCAGCTTCGAGAGTCGAGGTGTCAGATGTTGGATTTTGCTTTTTTGCTTCAAGGATTTGTTCTACTAGTAAATCTATTCTTCCAGTTTCATCTTTAAGTATGGGGAAATCTTTGAAGTACAAATAACTAGGCTCCAAAAAGCCTCCTCTCAATTTTGGCAGGATCTGTTCAAACAAGAAATAGGTAATTTTGCTATTTAAGATTCCTAAGAAGCCAAAATCAAAGTGGGAAATAATAAAGCATTTCTGATTCGTATATTTTGATGAATCATCAAATGCAAATTCTGGACGTTTACAAATATTTGGATAAATGATCTTCTCCTTCTCAAACTCTTCATAGTAATCCACAGCATCCTGAATTTCATACCATTTGTAGCTTCCGGGTTTTCGGCCTGGCCAGTTGGTTCCCTTGAAATCTTTTGGTTTGGGCTCCAAGCTTTTGCGGAAGCCTTCGAGATAGGAGAGGATGGCAGGATAGTTTTCAATTTCAATTCCACGTCTCGTGAAAATCAAAAACTTATCACTTTTCGGCTGCTGATACCGCTTGATATCCCTTCCCGCCAAGAATGGCTTAATGATTTCTTCACTTTTGGGATCCTCCGCCATCAGACGGTCTTTGGTTTCTTGATCTATCACAAAGGCTTCATTTAGGCCTGTAAGTACTCCTCGAAAAATCTTTCCATCTACATACTCAGAAAGCGGTACTCCCTGTGATTTAAGTTTCGATATAAGTTTTTGAGCCTTACTATCTGTCAGTGTCCATCCGTCATCAGCAAGCCCTTCCTCTAAAACTTCTATTCTGTTTTCAGCTAGGTAACTTTCCATTCCTAGGGGAAAATCCAATGTTTCCAGATTTACAGCGGTAAACTTGTCAATAGGAATGTTTTTTTCAAGTCCAATTATAAGTGGGTAAGTAGTCGCTTCTTCAAAAACCTGTAAATCACCAAAATCCAAAATTTCCTGAATTGAAAAGCCTTTGACATAGTTTCGCATGGCTTTACCGTAACCAGCCCGCATCCATTTATTAGGAATGATAAAGACAAAATTGCCTGTGTCCTTGAGCAAGTTCATGCTCAATTCCACAAAATAGACATAGAGATCTGCTGTCCCCGCATAAGTTTGATATCTTCCCTGCAAATACGGTTTAAGGCTAGAAAATTCTTCCTGCCGGATATAAGGCGGATTCCCGATTACCACATCAAAACCCACAAAATCCCCTTCAACATTTAGTACTTCAGGAAATTCAAATCGCCATTCAAAAGCATTTTCAAAAATCTGGTTGGCTTTGATTTCTTCGATTTCTGTTTCCAGTTTTTCCAGTTCCTTGCTGACTTTATCGATTTTAGCGAGGCGAGCTTTTTTCTCTTTGGCTGACTCTTCGAAAAGCCCTGTCTGCATGGTCAGGTTATAGAGTTCACCGCCCAGTTTGGCTTTCCGCTTAACCTTAGGATCGTTATTGGCTATTTCAGATCGGAAATCGGATTTGATCGCATTGATCAGGTTTTCCATCTCCCGCTTCTCTTCCTTGCTCTCTGCATTTCGATAGCGATCCACTGCGATTCGATATGCATCGATAGAAAATTTACTTTTCTTCAATGCCTGACTGAGATCTTCCTCTAATCCAAATCTTGAAACCAATGAATTTCCGCATTTGATATTGATATCGATATTGGGTAAAGTTTCCAGTTCCCGCTGTCCTTTGAGGTTTTCAGAACCTCGAAGGTCTCTGTATTCATCACGCACTTCATCAGAATCAGCATAACAGACAGGAGAGCTATTGCCAGTTAGGGTAATTGGATCTTTATAATAGGCACTTTTTAACAATTCAATCCAAAGTCGTAGTCGGCAGATTTTAACCGAGTTGGGATTGATATCTACCCCAAAAAGACAGTTCTCAATTATTGTCTGCTTTTCGTGAAATAGTGTTTCCTGAATTCGCTGGGATTCTTTGTTGTTGGGGTGGTATTCAAAAAGTTCTCCATCTTCATCGGTGACGATCAGTTCATCATTGACTACTTCTACCTGATATTCTTTAAGTCTTTTGCCAGATCTATCCTGCAAGATTTTAAGGTCATTTTTGACCGCAATGATTTCATTGAGTGCTGAAACCAAAAAGTGACCGGATCCTACTGCAGGATCACATATTTTTAGAGAGTTGACGAGTTCGTTTGCCTCATTTCTATCGTCGATTTTGTCATAGAGTTGCTCCAGATTTTCCACTTCCCATCCCTTGGCTTCCTTAAACTTCTGAATGACTGCCTTTCGGATCGTTTCCCGGCACATATACATGGTGATAAAGCCAGGAGTAAAGAAAGATCCGTCTTTATAACCATTGATTTTCTCGAATATCAAGCCTAAAACAGAAGCATTGATCAGGGTTTTATTATCCTCCTGAATTTCTTCTGAACCTTCACTGGCAAAATCATAAGCATCCAGAAAGCGGAATAAGTATTCCAAAGTCGTGAGTTCGCCATTCAGCTTTTTTCCATGAACATCCTTCAGAACTGTAGATGAAATCACCGGAATGGTTTTTTCATTCTTTAGAAAATTGACCATGATGGTCTTTTGCTCCAAAAAAGTTGGTTCGAATAGGGAAGAATTCAGGTAGGGGACCTTGGCAAAAATTTCCTTCACATCTTCATTTCTATCTTCAGTTTTTTTAGCAAGAACCTGAAAGAAAAGCGAATTGAGATCATCCCAATCATGGATATTCTTTTTATTAAGGAAAGCAAAGGATTTATCTCCCTTATTGTAGCTGATGAGTTGGGCTTCTAATAGTTTCAGAAAAAGAATCCGATTGATCCAAGTGATGCTTAATTCCAAGCCTACATTGAATAAGCGTTCTTCTAAGGAATTACCATAGTGACTAGGCTTATCCAGCTGACTAATTTTATCGAGGGAATCTAATTGAATGATGGCATCCTCTAGGATACTGCCTGAGTTACGCTTTCCCTTTGCACTTCGCTCGATCAGTTTTTTGCCTCCTTGCTTCGTTTCTGTAAGTCCAATGATATGTAGCAATTCTGAATAGAAGCGCTTGTCTAGACTGTTGCTGTCATTAGCAAAAGGTAGTTTAAGCAAGTGTTCCGGAGAAAGCAGCTTAAATAATGCGATTAATTTCGAGTCATCTTTTTTGTCCTGATTGCGCAGTGGCTTGTTATAATCTCGGATATCAAAATGGGTGAAGGTAATTTGATCCTTTACTTTTTCAATAGCCGGTTCAGCGATGTTTTTATAAAAAAAGTCGGTTTTGATTTCAGCGAGTCTTCCTGATTCAAAATCCTCAAATTGCTTGACTAACCCTTTGTTTTGAGCAAAATGTCTATCAAAAATCTGCGCATCGAAAATAAACCATTCATGAATATTTGTTACCAAAAGATGTTTGACTTCAAGATTTTTTTGAGTGATCCGTTCTCTGAGGTAATATAAAACCAGCTCCTGAAGTGCTTTACTGTTGATATTTTCTCTGCTCAACATTTCCGATTTATTCGTCGGTTTTTTTGTTTCGATGATTACACCAACACTCGATTTAGCTTTTTCTCCTGTGTGGATAACTAGGTCATTTCGCCCTTTGGTATTGATGTAGTGGGAAGGATCGTAATAGGTTTTCTTTAAGAAATCAATGACCAAGTTCTTATGAAACTCTTCTGATTCGGATTCATTGATTCGGTCGACCAATTGAAGAAGGTTAGTTTTAAAACTCTCAATCGCAGATCGATTGGGTTTTACTTTTAAAAAGGCCTTATTAAGAGATTGCTTGGGTTTAAGTATTTGTTCAGGCATTCAACTATCATCTTGAAAAAACTACTTACAAGATGCATAATTTTTGACTAAAAATGCAAGGGTAATTATTTTTGAAAAAAATGTATGCCTATTGGTGTCTAAGATAATTTATTTACCGATACAAAATTTGGAAAAGATACCTGTCTGTCCGACAGGCAGGTTCGCCATAAATCATCTTTTAAAATTTATTTACCGATACAGAATTTGGAGAAGATATTCGCCAATAAATCATCGGTTGTGATCTCACCGGTGATTTCTCCAAGATAATGCAGGGACCTCCTGATGTCCATTGCCAAAAAGTCATTGGTCACTTCCTGATCCAAGCCTCTTAGAACATCTAACAGCGATTCCCTGGTTTTAGTCAATGAATCATAATGCCGAATATTGGTCACCACGGTATTTCCGGTTTTGAATTTATCCAAATTGACCAACTCCAAAATTTTAGCCTTAAGGCCTTCTAAATTTTCTTTTTGACCCGCTGAGATAAAAATGCTGTCCGGATGCTTTTCTTTTAATTCACTGATCAATTGATTATTAGCCTTATCTACCTTATTGGCTACTTTCACGAAAGGAACTCCCAGATTTTCCAGCTTATTGACATCCCGATTGATCTCTACTAAGTCTGTATCACCCAAATCAAAAAGGTATAAAATCATAGAAGCCGTTTTCATTTTCTCCTGAGTTCGGCTTACACCAATTGCTTCAATCGTGTCTGTGGTTTCTCTTAAGCCAGCTGTATCTATGAATCGAAAGATTACCCCGCCAATATTTATTTCATCTTCGATAAAATCCCTAGTAGTTCCGGCAATATCTGATACAATTGCTTTTTCCTCATTGAGCAAGGCATTAAGTAGGGTAGACTTTCCTGCATTAGGTTTTCCTGCTATGACGGTTGGAACCCCGTTTTTGATAACATTCCCGAGGTCAAAGCTGAGAATTAGCTCTTCTACCACTCTCAATAACTTCTCTACTAAGTCTCTCAAGTCATCTCTGCTGGCAAATTCTACGTCTTCCTCGGTAAAATCAAGCTCCAACTCAATCATAGAAGCAAAGTGAATGAGTTTGGATCTCAATTCCTGAATCTCAGAAGAAAATCCACCTCTCATTTGATTCAATGCAGCCTGATGGGAAGCTTCAGAGTCAGAGTGTATCAAATCCGCAACGGCTTCTGCTTGAGCCAAGTCAAATTGCCCATTCAGAAAAGCTCTTTGAGTGAATTCTCCAGGCTTTGCCGGGCGAACACCTTTTTTCATGAAAAGGCGGATTACCTGATTGATGATATAGGAGGAACCGTGAGTTGATATTTCAACCACATTTTCCTTAGTAAATGATTTGGGAGCTATAAAAAGCGATACGAGAACTTCATCTATGATCTTGTCACCATCACGGATTGTTCCAAAATGGATGGTATGTGATTCTTGCTTTTCAAGATTTTTTCCCTGAAAAACCTCATTCACTAATCTGATAGAATCTGGTCCTGAAAGTCGGATAACTGCAATGGCACCGACACCCTGAGATGTGGCCAAAGCAATAATAGTGTCATTTCGCTCGGAGAGTGAAAAGCTCATGGTTTAGGTCTAAAGGCTTTTTCTATTAATTCATTCAGGCCCGCTAAAAATTGTTCCGGCTGTCTATAACCTGGAAGTTGGGCTATATTTTGTAAAGTCGGTTCTATTATCACAAAATTAGGATAGGAGCGAACCCTCATCGCTGCAGCCATTTCTGCTTCATTGAATTCTCTGCCTCCAAAAGTAAAGGTCCTCTTCGTATCCTCGGCATTTAATTTTACGGCATAAAATTTCGCGTTGATATATTCTACCACTTTAGGGTCTGTAAAGGTTTCCTTATCCATTTTCTTGCACCAGCCACACCAATCTGTGTAGACATCTACCAGTAGCATCTTGGGGTTTTTCTCATTGGCCGCGATGGCATCCTCAAATTTCATCCACTGGATTTCTTGCTGGGCAAAAACCAAATGAGTGAAAGTGAAAAGGAAGAAAAGAAGAAATAATTTTTTCATAAGCTGCAATTCAGGAACTAAACGCCTCCTCCTTAGATTGAGTTCCGAATTTAAATTTAGACTTTTTGCTTGTTAAAATTGCTGAAGTCAAGAAAACGAAACCTGCAACGCTAACCATCATACCAGCAATCGAAGAATCCAACCAAAAGGCGAGGTAATATCCGATCACTGAAATTCCGATTCCAATACCTATCGTCAATTTGATCAATGACTTGATTTGCTTGGTCCAAAGGAAAGCAGTGGCTGGAGGCACTACAAGTAAAGCTACTACCAAAATCGCACCAACTGCCTCAAAGCTGCTAACTGTTGTATACGAAACCATGGACATTAAAGCTAAATTGATGGCACCTGCAGGAATTCCTAAAACGATCCCGAAGCTTTCATCAAAACTTGTAAGCTTTAACTCTTTGAATAAAAGCCAGATGAAAGTGATTACCAGCAGTAGGTTTAAGATAGCGAGCCATGTAATTCTAGGTCCCATACTAAAACCTGATTTGGTAATCCACAGATCAATTGGCAAATAGGCGATTTCACCATAAAGCACACATTCCTGATCCAAATCTACCTTGTAGGCAAGCATATTGATTAGAATTATTCCTATAGCGAATAATAAGGTGAAGGTGATACCAATTGAAGCGTCCAATTGAACTTTGGCTTTTTTTCTCAACCAATCAATGATGAGGGTAGCTAATATCCCCAACAAACCTGCACCTATAATGACTTCTATGCCCCTTTGCGTACCAGAAATAAAAAAGCCAATGACAATTCCAGGCAATACTGCATGTGAAATAGCATCTCCCGTCATAGACATTTTGCGAAGCATCATAAATACTCCCAAAAGTCCACATGAAATGGCAATCAGAGATGCTGTGAAAATGATCAGAAAAGCATTGGTATCAATGGTCATCATGGTCTCTTGGGATATTTTCCTGATGAGGATCTAGCTTAGGATAATTCAATCTGTTATCTAAAAGCTCCTCTAATTCAGGAGTGATCAAATGTTCTAATTTTTCAGCAGAATCATGTACGTGATCAGGGGCGATATTCATGTATTCGTTCAAATACAATTCCCATAATCTATGTAGTCTTACAATCCTTTTTGCTTCTTTCTTTCCGCTTTCATTTAATTCTATAAAACCTTCTTTAACAGTTATTTGATTGGTTTTATTTAGAGTTTTAATTGATTTCAAAGTTTCAGTTTTATGTACTGGAAACATTGAAAGAAGTTCTTGGATTTGAAGCCCGGATTTTTGCTCCTCCATTGCCTTATAAAGACTCTTAAGCACATGTTCCTTATGCGTCTTTTTTAAATAAGATTGACGGGAAATAAAACGGAATAGAACTCCCTTTTTTGGAGCGAAAAGAAAAGAAATCAAAGCCAGGGTTGATAAGCTGACCACAACCCAAGGACCGGTTGGCATTTGGGGGATGATAAAAGAAATATAGGTTCCGACTATTCCGGATATGATTGCGAAGAGAGCCGCCAAAATCAAAAGCGTTCCGAGCCTATCAGTCCAAAACCTAGCTGCTGCTCCAGGGGTGATCAATAAGGCTGCCATTAAGACAACTCCAATCGCCTGAATGCCGATGACCACTGAAAGGATCATTAAAATGTTGAAGACAACACGAATTCCCTTCATTGGAAAGCCGATTGCTTTTCCATATTCAGCATTGAAAACCAGAAGACTGAATTCTTTTAGCAGTAAACTGAGCGTTAGAATAATCAACAGAGAAAGTGAGCCATAAACCCAAAGGTCTTCTTCCAATATTCCAATGGCGTTACCGAAAATAAACTGATTTAATCCGGCCATTTCCGGATTTCCAGTCTTTTGGATCATGGTCAAAAGCACAATTCCAAAACCGAAAAAAACAGATAGGATTACAGCTATGATCGAATCCTCGCTCAGTTTGGTGTTTTCTTTTAGCCATGAACTCAAAAATGTAGCAAGTGCTCCGGAGAAAATGGCTCCTCCAACTATGTAAAAAGGATTTTTTTCACCTGCTAAAATGAAACCTAAACAAATACCTGGCAATACTGCATGAGAGATGGCATCCCCCAGAAGGGCCTTGTTATCCAAAAAACTGAAAGTACCCACATAGGCAGACCCTATACCCAATAAGGTAATCCCCATCACTATAAATAGGATGGAAGAGTCTTGGAATGAAAAGAAATAGAGAAAATCCTCCATATCAGTTTTTAAGTGGATTGAATTCTTTCTTACGAATGAGGTCAGTTACTTTGGTTAGGAGATTTAACTTTCCTCCATATGTTTTTCTGAGAAGTTCCTCACTAACTACCTCTTGCTTCGGGCCTGAGGCTACTAAGTGTAGGTTGAGCATGATGATCCATTCGAAGTAACTCATTGCCGAATGTATATCATGATGCACCACCACGATTGTTTTTCCTTCCTTGCTCATTTCCTGCAGTAATTGGAAAATGGCTGTTTCAGTCGCCATATCCACTCCTGCAAAAGGCTCATCCATCAAATACAAATCCGCTTCCTGTGCTAAAGCTCTTGCAATAAAGACTCTTTGCTGTTGTCCGCCTGATAGTTCGGAAATTTGACGAGAGGCAAAGGCACTCATTCCAACCTTTTCCAAGCAATTATGAGCAAGCTCTTTTTCTTTTTTTCCAGGCCTATTGAATAGACCCAATTTCCCATAGGTACCCATTAGCACTACATCCAAAACAGAAGCCGGGAAATTCCAATCTACAGATTCCCGTTGGGGAACATAACTGATCTGGTTTCTTACTTGCTCCAATTCCTTATTGAAAATTTTAACATAGCCTCCACTTGCCTGAACCAAACCCATGATAGCCTTGATCAAGGTTGATTTACCAGCTCCATTAGGCCCTAAGATTCCAATCAACTTTCCTTCAGGCAAGCTTAAATCCACGTTCCATAATACAGGCGATTGATCATAACTCACCGTGAGATCATGAATTTCCAAAATGGGGTTTTCTACTTGTTGGATCATGGCAATAGGCTTTTGAATATGGTTTCAATATTGGAGCGGAACATACCTATGTAAGTTCCGGCCGGAGTTTCAGGACCATCCAGACTGTCAGTGTATAATGGTCCAGCTAATTGGATAGGATGGCCTGCATTTTCACATCCCGCCACTACGGCTTTAATAGCCTTTGGAGAAATGGTTTGCTCTGCAAATACTGCTTTGATATTTCTTTCTACAATAAATTGAATGAGTCCAGTTAGATCTCTAAGACCCGGTTCACTTAAGGTGGATAGTCCCTGCAAACCTTTTACTTCAATTGAATAAGCTTTTCCGAAATAGGCAAATGCATCATGTGCTGTAATTAATGCTTGCTGACTCTGATTCAAGAGTTGGGCTTTATCTATGACTTCTTGATGTAGCTGATCTAATTCCTGAAAATACTGTTTTGAATTTGATTCAATGGTGCTTTTCCATTCCGGTTTCCATACGATAATTTCTTCAGAAGCGAATTGCATAGCCATTTTCCAAAGGGAAACATCGAACCAAATATGTGGATCTACACTATGAGCTTCAGGCCCTGATCTAATCAATAATTCATCTGGAACCTTTTCTGAGACATTGATCAAGTTTTTGCTGAAGGCTAGTTTCTCAAATATCTCCGTCATTTTACCTTCCAAATACAATCCATGGTAAATGACTAAATCTGCATCCTGCAAAAGATCCAAGTCTCTCACTGAGGCTTTATACAAATGTGGGTCAACTCCGGCAGGCATTAAAGCGATTACCTGAGCATTTTTCCCAACAAGATTTTTAATCCCATCTGCTAAAATGGAAGTGGTGGTTACAATCACCGGTAATCCATTTTCCTCACTTTCACGAAACTTGCAAGATGAAAGTAAAAGAACACAAATTAGAATCGAATAAAATCTGATCATGACTGAAGGACCAATATGTTACCAGCCACATCCTTGGACATAAAGATATTTTTCTTTTGATCTACCAATATTTCCAAAGAACCATCAAACTCAACCTTGTCCAGGACTTTGATTCTAGCCCCGATGTAAGCGCCAACCTTATCAAGATATCTCAAGAAAGCAGCAGAACTATCTTTCACCGCCACGATTTGACCGGATTGATTGAGCTCCATTTCATTCAATGGAATTCTAGGTCTTGCTCTGACATCCCCAAATTCATCCGGTATTGGATCACCGTGAGGATCAAATTTCGGATAATTAAGAAATGCATCCAGCCTTTGGATCAGTAGGGGAGACTGTATGTGTTCAAGTTCTTCTGCGACCTCATGAACTTCATCCCAAGCAAAGTTGAGTTTCTCAACCAAAAAAACTTCCCACAGTCTGTGTTTCCGGATAGTTTGTAAGGCTCTCTTTTTTCCTTCATCGGTAATATTGACCCCGTAATATTTTCGGTACTCAATCACTTCTTTCTCTCCAAGCTTACGGAGCATATCAGAGACAGAGGCCGGCTTGGTATTCATTTCACCAGCAACATCATTGGTTGATACAGATTTTTTTCCACCATCGGAGAGATGGTAAATGGCTTTTAAATAATTCTCTTCAGCTGTGGTCAAGTTCATCGTCTGGAATTTAATAAGACAAAGATAAAAATATTTTTAGATATAGCTAAAATATAATTTGAAACCGTCTAAATCGCCTGTGGATAAGCTCATTTTTATTGTGATTTGGATTTTAGTCTAGGCTAAAATATAAATTAATACTATCTAAAAAATGGGTTAAAATGCTTTATATCAATATTTTAAAAATATACATTTCATAAAATAACCTCAATAGGGTACTTTGGAAATGAGTTTCCATTTATGAAAATCGAGTGTAAAAAGGAGTTGATTGGTGGATAAGTTTTCCACTTATCCCCGGGGTAGGGAATTGTACTAAGAGAGAGATTGGATTAATCTCTGGAAATCAGGCTTAACCGTATCCCAATGGATTTCTGATGGGATTTCTCCTTGAAAGTAATAATTGGATAATGCTACCTTGAAAGAAGATCTAGCATTTAATAAGTCTAAAAAGTCAATTGATTTACCTCCTCCAAATTGAGACAAAAAGTTCTCCCAATTGGGATTAGGACTATGTAAAACTGCTTTCCCTAAACCGGCACATTCATACAGTTTAGTCGGCATTTTGGGAGCTATTTCAGGGCTTTGTTTATAAGGTAAGAGTACAAAGTCGGCCAGTTCCATAGCTTCAATGATTTGCTCATGAGCTATAGGTTGCCTGGAAATTTCAAGATTGATGTAGGATTTGTTTATAACAAAATCAGTCAGCTCTTCCCCGAATTTCTCAATTGTGCAATGCCCGATAACATGAAGCTTAATTTGTGGGAAGTCTTGGATAAGTATATCAACCCATTTTAAGGCGTCTAAGGTACCAAATGCAGGGCTAAGGGTACCAGTAACTAAGAGATGGATCTCTGGTTTTTCATCGACCTTAAATGGCTTTGTTTTTCTGATCTTTCCCTGAAATAAATTAGGGAGTATTAGCGCTGGTTTCTTTTTCGGCATTTCTATAGCATAGCAAGATTCAGCCAAGAGATAATAATCGACGGAGGCCAATCTTTCTGATAAAAAAATGACTGTTTTTGAGAGGCTTTTAGCCAAAGAACTTCTTGAATTAGGAAGATTTTGATTGGCTAGATAATTTTCCTGAACATCATAAATCAAGCTATATCTCAGGAAAAATTTGAGGAGTGTAGCGGGCAATAAATATTCCCAAGTACAACAAATGAGAACTTTTGGCCTTGTTTTGATGGTTAGGTATAGAAATCGGATCGGCAAAAAGGCTCTCTGCCAAAAAGATTTTATATCGCTGATAGAATAAAAATATCTAACATCACTGGATTTTAAAGGTCTTTTAGAGGAAAAGCCTATGAAGTTTAGCCTGTATTTATTTGTTTCACGCAGCGAAAGGCCAAGCTTCGCAAAAGCTCTTGTATCCTGTATAGGTTTTAAGCTTGAAGCGATCAGTACAGGAGTCTTATAGGCCGATTCAACATGCATAAACGAAACTAAACAATTTAATGGAACTCAGAGAAATCATCGAAAGAGCTTGGGAAAAAAGAGAATATCTTAAGGAAAAAGATACCGAAATCGCCATCAAAACTATCATCGCCGATTTGGACGCGGGTCAAATTCGTGTAGCTGAACCACAGGAAGATGGTTCATGGAAGGTAAATGACTGGGTGAAGAAGGCAGTAATCCTGTATTTTCCAATTCAGAAAATGCAAACTATTGAAGTTGGGCCTTTTGAATTTCATGATAAAATGGCGCTTAAGACCAATTATGCCAAGCAAGGTGTTCGTGTAGTTCCTCATGCTGTAGCTCGATATGGTGCACATCTAGCAAGCGGAGTGGTCATGATGCCAAGTTATGTTAATATCGGTGCCTTTGTGGACAGTGGCACGATGGTTGATACCTGGGCAACTGTCGGTTCTTGTGCTCAAATCGGCAAAAATGTTCATTTAAGTGGCGGTGTAGGTATCGGAGGTGTGCTAGAACCTGTTCAGGCAGCTCCGGTAATTGTAGAGGATGGAGCTTTTGTTGGCTCTAGAGCGATCATCGTAGAAGGAGTGAGAATAGGAAAAGAAGCGGTAATCGGTGCCGGTGTGACTTTGACAGCCAGCTCAAAAATCATTGATGTGACGGGTTCTGAGCCTAAAGAATATAAAGGTTATGTTCCACCTCGTTCGGTGGTTATTCCAGGATCAATCAGCAAAGAATTCAGTGCTGGTACTTTCCAAGTTCCTTGTGCATTGATCATCGGTCAAAGAAAAGCTTCTACGGATTTGAAAACCTCACTGAATGATGCATTGAGAGAAAATAACGTAGCAGTCTAAACCAACTATTATGAAAATGTTACTCCGAGCCGGGTGTGTTGTACTATTAAGTGCAACATTTCTGGCTTGTTCTAATTCAAAGCAAAACAAAGGGGATGCTTATTTCAACAAGGGTAAATATGAAGAAGCTGTAGGCGAATATTCAGAAACCCTGAAATTTAATCCTAATGATGTTACTTCCCTTTATAACAGGGGAAGGGCATTTGAAGAGCAGGGCCAATATGATTCTGCATTGAATGATTTTGAAAAAGCGATGCAAATCGATCCTAACAACTTTCAGATTCTTTTAAGCATTGCCAATATCCATTATCTCAACAAAGAGTATTCTAAGTCCTTGCTTTTTGCAAATAGGGCAGAAGAAATCTCAGGAGCTCCTGCAGCAGCTTCTTTTATGAAGGGTAGAGCTCTTCATCAGTTGGGAAATACCCTAGACGCGATGAAGGCCTATAATAATGCGATTAAGCTTGACAAAGATTTTGCACAGGCTTATTTTAATAGAGGAATGCTTAAAGTAGCTACCAATAAAAAAAGAGGAGGCTGTGAAGATTTTCAGCTAGCAAATGGCTTGGAATATCCAGGAGCTAAAGAAGCTTTAGAAAAGTACTGTAATTAAAAAATCCCGCTTCGTGCGGGATTTTTTTTAATGTTTATGCTCGATTTTTTGATGATTGCAAATGAGTTCAGTAGACAAACTTCCTGTGCCTCCACATACTTTACATTCACTGATTTCTTTGAGGCTTCCTTGACAGTTGGGACAAGTCAACCTTCCATCACCTCCGCATCGGTCGCATTCGAAGTATTCAACTATATTGAAAATATTCCTTTTTGTAATCATTCCAGTAGCTGCACACTTACTGCATCCTACAATACCTTTGCCTCGACAATAGGTACAACTTTGTTCTAATTTCTGCTTTCCTCCACAGTTTGAACAGGGTTCAAGTCTATAGCCCTTTCTATCACAGAGCTGACATTGAATGATATCTTTGAGCGGCCCTTCCAGCTTTTTCTGTAATTCTTGTGCTCCTTGATAATTAGCTCCCCTGAAACCATTAATTTCTAAATATTTATTCAAAAAGTTGGAGCTATTATCATATTGACCTAACTGATAAAGTGTCTCTGCAAAATAATAGGGCATTTCTTCCGGTAAGGGTAATCCTGAGTCGATCAGGTTTCTGAATATGGAATTGGCAGTGGTATAATCCTGTCTTTCCATGGCAGCTAGGGCACCTTTCATCCAACGGTCAGTCTGACCAAGATTGGGAACTCCCTGAGCTATAGAGGCAAAAGAAATTAGGAAGAAAATACCGATGAATAGTGGCAGATATTTTGAAAACACGGGTTGAATCAATTTTAATTTCAAGGTTACAAACTTGCTTTTGAAGACGAAAGTTAATGTTTGTAAATGGAGTTTTTTTAAAACATTCTTTAAAATGGATTTTGGAAGATAAAAATTGTCTTTATTTTAGGATAATAGTTTTGTTTAATCACCTGATTAAAAAGCTAGAGTCAAGAAACATTTTAACCTAAACACTAATAACATGGCAAAATCAATTGATGCTATTGAAGGTATCGGACCTGTATTCAAGGAAAAACTAGCAAAAGCTGGAGTAAAAACAGTAGAAGGCTTGCTACAACATGGAGCTTCTAAATCTGGAAGAAAGAAAATTGCAGATGCTTCGGGTATAGATGAAGGAAAAATTTTGGATTGGGTCAATATGGCAGATCTTTTCAGAATCAATGGCATTGCCAGTCAATTTGCAGAATTACTCAAAGCAGCCGGAGTTGATACTGTAAAAGAATTAAGAAATCGTAATGCAGAAAATCTTCATGCTGCTTTGGTAAAAACCAATGCTGAAAAGAAACTCACAAGAGCTATTCCTGCATTATCCAGAGTAGAGGATTTTGTAGCCCAAGCAAAAGCATTGGATCCTGTTGTAACTCATTAAGTTTCCCTTTTATCTAATTTCAAAAAAACCTTTTTGCGACCTGCATCAAGGTTTTTTTTGTAGTTTGTCATTCAAATCAGTAAAGAAGATGAGTCAAGAAGAAAAGTTTATCTCCCATCTGGCTGAAGGTCAGGTTTATAAAAAAGACTATATCATCATGGGAACTGGTATCCTAAATGGAGAGGCAGTTTCAGGAGCCCAAATCAAGGTGCCTCTTAAAACCATGAACAGACACGGCTTGATAGCAGGTGCCACAGGAACAGGTAAAACCAAAACTCTTCAGGTAATTGCAGAACAGCTCTCATTAAAAGGTGTTCCATCGGTTTTGATGGATTTGAAGGGAGATTTATCTGGCTTGGCTCAACCTGGAGAAGCTTCAGACTTCATCTTAAAAAGATCTCAAAAAATAGGGGTAGACTATGAGCCGATGGGCTTACCCGTAGAATTAATGTCTATCTCTAAGGAGAAAGGTGTCAAATTAAAGGCTACAGTTTCTGAATTTGGTCCCATCCTGATTTCTCAAATTTTGGATTTGAATGATACGCAGGGAGGAGTTATCTCTTTGGTATTTAGATATTGTGATACACATCATCTTCCGTTGGTAGATTTGAAAGATCTGAAAAGGGTGCTTCAGTTTATCGTTAATGAGGGCAAAGAAGCTATCACAAAGGAATTTGGAAGTGTATCCTCAGCATCGGTGAATACCATCATGCGAAAGATTATAGAACTTGAGCAACAGGGTGCTGAAAGGTTTTTCGGAGAGAAATCCTTTGACGTGGAAGACTTCGTAAGAACTAAAAATGGAAAAGGTGTCATTTCTGTGATTCGATTGACTGATATCCAATCTACGCCCAAACTCTTTTCTACCTTCATGCTCAGCATTCTTTCTGAGATTTATGAAACCTTTCCAGAGCAAGGAGATGCTGATCAACCTAAGCTTTGTTTGTTTATAGACGAAGCACACTTAGTTTTTTCTACTGCTTCCAAAGATCTTTTAGAGAAGATTGAAGCAATTATCAAGTTGATTCGTTCAAAAGGTGTTGGGGTGTATTTTTGTACGCAAACCCCTACAGACGTTCCAGATTCTGTCCTAGGACAATTAGGTTTAAAGGTCCAGCATGCTTTAAGAGCCTTTACAGCAAAGGACAGGAAAGCCATCACTAAAACTGCTGAAAATTACCCTGACTCTCCGTTTTATGATACTTCCAAAGTATTGACCTCCATGGGGATAGGAGAAGCCTTAATTACTGCTTTGAATGAAAAAGGTATTCCTACACCTTTGGCTCATACCCTTGTCAGAGCGCCAATTTCAAGAATGGACATTTTAACCAATTCAGAAATAGATGATTTGGTTAATAAATCTTCTTTGACCTCAAAATACAATGAAGATATAGACAGAGAAAGTGCATTTGAGTTGCTGGAAAAGAAGATGAACCAAATTGAAAAAGAACAGGAAAAAGCTGTTTTGCCTGGTCCATCTTCAAGATCCAAAACAGCAAGTCGTACCAAAGAAGACGAATCTCTAATCGAGGAGTTGAGTAAAAATACCATGGTTAGGCAATTGGGAAGAACTATTTTCCGAGAATTGACGCGTGGTATTTTAGGTTCATTTACCCGTAAAAGATAAAGTATTTAACTTTCTACAAATCAATAAATTAAAGTGAAAACTGCAATTATTGGGGGAGGGGCAGCCGGGTTCTTTGCTGCGATTCATGCTGCTTCACCTCACAATGAAGTATTCATTTTTGAGAAAACTCCAAAGCTACTTTCCAAAGTAAAAATATCCGGTGGAGGAAGATGCAATGTCACTCACCGTCCTATGGAAATAGCCAAGTTGGTAAAGAATTACCCAAGAGGAGAAAAGTTCTTAAAAAAGGTTTTTAGGCATTTCAAGCAGGAAGATACTTTTCAGTGGTTTGAGTCCCGAGGTGTTCAGTTAAAAATTGAATCAGATGGTAGGGTTTTTCCTGTTAGTGATCAATCTTCTTCTATAATTGAAGCTTTACTGAAAGAAGCCAAAGCGAAAAATATTCGAATCGAAACTGGAATGAATCTAAAGCGTATGGAGGCCAATGGGAATACCTGGACTCTTCATTTTGATTCCGGCTCCCGGCAATTTGATAAAGTGGTAATTTGTAGTGGAGGTCATCCTAAAACTGAAGGTTATCAATTTTTAAAGGGTCTTAAGCACACTATTGCATCACCTATACCTTCCCTTTTCACTTTCAATACTCCACAAGAATCCATTCGTGAATTAATGGGTTTATCATTACCGAATGCCTATGTGAGGTTGGAGGGTACCAAACTTTCCTATCAAGGTCCGGTTTTGATCACTCATTGGGGAGTGAGTGGTCCGGCAGTTTTAAAGCTTTCAGCCTTTGGAGCAGCTTGGCTTCATGAAAAAGAATATCAGGCAAAAGCGATAATTAACTGGAATCAGGATTTTGGTGAAGAGGATTATCAAAATCAGATAAGAAATTATATCCAAGCGCATTCATCCAGAAAAGTTAAAAATTACCCACTTTTTGACATTCCAGGCAGATTATGGGAGCATATTCTTGAAAAATCCCTTATTGAAGAGGAACAGATCTACGGAAACTTGGGCAAAAAGCAAATTAATAAATTGGTTCAGCATCTTTTTTGCTATATTTTGTCTGTCAAAGGTAAAACCACTTTCAAGGAAGAATTCGTAACTGCAGGAGGTGTTCAATTGAATGAGGTGGATCCTGAAACAATGGCAAGTAAGTTTCACCCAAATTTATACTTTGCTGGAGAAGTACTTAACGTGGACGGTATTACTGGAGGTTTTAATTTTCAGGCTGCATGGTCGACGGGTTTTCTGGCAGGAAAAACTATTATCAATAGCGCGATATGAGTTTAGCTTATCCTGAACTGAACCAACGGATCCTAGAAATGGCCGAAGGTGATGAGGAATTTAGAATGGAATTAACCACTGCTATCCATGCAGGACTCCTTGAGTTGAAAACCAAATATGCTGAAGGTTTTCATGAAAAAGACGAAGTTAAAATCCAACAAATCAGACATAAGGTCAAACCTACCTTAGGTATGTTTGAGTTTGAAGATTTATCAATTATCCTGCAAGAAGGAAAAGATATTTTAGAATCCGAGGGCTTTAATCAGGCATTCGGAGGACATTTCCATTTACTTCAGGAAAAACTGGATACAGCTATCGAAGAAACAGCCAAACTCTTAAATAATTGATCAAAAAGTATTTTTTTTGAAATTGATTTCTGTTCAGAGGGTTTCAACACTCTGCTGTATTTAAAATTCAATCCCATTCTCCATTTTTAGGATATGCCAATTATTGATTCCTCTTCCTACCAGGGTCCCAGTTATTTAATCAATGGTCATTTCGAAACTATAGTCCCGAGTTTATTTCGAAAAATCAAAGAGCTAACCTATGAAAGAGAAAAGATTCATACTCCTGATGATGATTTTTTAAATCTTGATTGGTCGAAGGTTGGAAGTGATAAGCTTTTGATTATTTCTCATGGCTTGGAAGGAGATTCCTATAGGCATTATGCAATGGGTTTGGCAAAATTATTTAATCAACATCATGTGGATGTTCTAGCCTGGAACAATAGAAGCTGTGGTGGAGAAATGAATCTGCAACCTATCCTTTATCATCATGGAGCGAGCTATGATTTGGATACGGTAATCGAACATACTAGAAATACAGAAAATTATAAGGAAATATATCTCTGTGGAATCAGTATGGGAGGGGCTCAAACCTTAAAATACCTAGGCGAAAAAGGTAAACATATCCCATCAGAAATTGTAAAAGCTGCGGTATATTCCACGCCCTGTAATTTGCCATCAAGTGCAGCCACTTTAAAATACCCTTCTAATAGTTTTTACAAAAATCGGTTTTTGGGTAAACTCAAAAAAAAGATGATGCTTAAGGCAACCCAGTATCCGGAATTGATCGACTTGGAGCTCTTGGGTAAAGTCAAAGACTTTGACACCTTTGACACCCATTTTACGGCCAAATTGCATGGGTTTAAAAATGCAGAAGACTTTTATCAATCAGTCAGTGCTGATAATTGGATGCAGGATATTCATATTCCTACATTGATTATCAATGCTCTCAATGATCCTTTGTTGGGTCAGGCTTGTTACCCGATAGAGTTAGCAAGGAAGAAGAAAGAGATTATTTTAGAAATGCCTAAGAGGGGTGGGCACACAGGATTTACCCTAAAAGGCGACGAATTTACTTGGGCAGAATATCGATTTTTAGAATTTTTGCTCGCTTAAAGGAAACTGATTTAGCTTTACTATATTAGTATTCCATCAAACCCACCTTTGGAATGCGGAAGCTTTTCTTTTTATCTATTCTCCTCATTTTTCTCCTCACTTTATTTCTTATGTGGTTCTCTGAACTTCGGGAATTTAGCTTCGGATATTTTTTCCTGATTGTTTTGGGCTCTTTGACTGCATTGGGTATTTATGATTCTATTCAAAAGAAACATGCGATCCTTCGGAATTTCCCCGTTGTCGGACATTTTAGATACATTTTAGAATCAATCAGCCCCGAAATCCAGCAATATTTCATTGAAAGCAATACCGATGGAAGACCATTTTCTAGAAATTTAAGAGCCTTGGCTTATAGAAGAGCCAAAGGAGTCAATGACACACATCCATTTGGAACTCAAAAAGATATTCATGGAGAAGACTATATAGCTTTAAGACACAGTATATACGCGGTAAGTCCCAAAGAGGAAGATCTTCGCGTCACGATCGGTACTCATTCTTGCGCTCAACCATATTCAGCTTCGATTTTTAATATTTCAGCAATGAGTTTTGGCTCTCTTAGTTCCAACGCTATCAAAGCTTTAAATCTAGGAGCTCAAAAAGGTAATTTCTATCATAATACGGGAGAAGGAGGGATTTCCAGTTATCATTTGTCAGGAGGAGATTTATGCTGGCAAATAGGAACTGGTTACTTTGGATGCAGGGATAAGGATGGAAATTTTGACCCTGAAAGCTTTAAAGAAAAAGCTCAGTTACCTGAAGTGAAATTAATAGAGTTGAAAATATCCCAAGGCGCAAAACCCGGGCATGGAGGTGTATTGCCAGGCATTAAAAACACTCCTGAAATTGCTAAAATCAGAGGACTTGAACCGGGTACAACTGTATTATCCCCTCCATCTCACAAGGCATTTTCCGGTCCTAAAGGAATGATAGCTTTTGTACAACAATTGAGAGAGTTATCAGGCGGTAAACCGGTCGGAATTAAACTTTGCATTGGTCGCACAGAAGAATTTATAGAAATCTGCAAGGAGATGATCAGTCAGGAATGTTTACCTGATTTTATCACAATAGATGGAGCAGAAGGAGGAACTGGTGCTGCTCCTTTAGAATTTTCAGACAGTGTAGGTTTACCGCTGGAGCCAGCTTTGATCTTTGTGAGAGCTGCATTGGAAAAATTCAATCTCAGAGATAAGATTACCATAATTGCATCAGGAAAAGCATTAAGTGCTTTTTCGATTTTAAAAAATATTGCTTTGGGAGCCGATATATGTAATTCAGCCAGAGGTTTTATGTTTAGCTTGGGTTGTATTCAAGCTTTAAGGTGTAATACCAACGATTGCCCAACTGGAGTGGCAACTCAAAGGAGAGGTTTGGTAAAAGGTTTGGTGGTTCCAGATAAAGCTGAGCGCGTTTACAATTTCCATAAAAACACAGTTCACGCTGTAATGGAATTATTGGGAGCTTCAGGGCACTATCATACTTCTGAACTGAGTGTTCATGACTTGGTCAAAGGTGATGAAATGATAAAGCTAGCCAATAGATATTTCCCTGATACTGTCAACACTCAGGTTTGATTATTCAAAGCGCTTGAGAGCCATAGTGGCCACAGTACCTCCAATGGATAGGGAACTGGTGGCAGCTGGAGATGGAGCATTTAATACATTGATGACTGTTGCACTCTCTCTGATAGCGAAATCATCCAACAATCCACCGCTTCGATCACAAGCTTGAGCTCTCACACCTGCTCCGCCATCTACCAAATCTGATTCCTGAATTTCAGGAATCAATTCCTGTAGTGCTTTCGTGAAGGCAGCTTTGGAAAATGAGCGGTATAATTCTCCAAAACCGGTTTTCCAATATTTTGCAGCAACTTTTTGGAATCCAGGCCAAGCTAAAGTTTCCGCTAATTCTGAAAAATTAATTTGAGACTTTTTATAGCCCTCTCTTTTAAAAGCCAAAACTGCATTGGGACCTGCTTCCACGCCGCCTTTCATCATTCTTGTAAAATGCACCCCTAAAAATGGGAAGTTAGGATCTGGAACGGGATAAATTAAGTTCTTGACCAGATATTCCTTTTCTTTTTTAAGCTTGTAATATTCGCCTCTGAAAGGAATGATTTTTACATCATCTGCCTCATCGCTATTCATTCTGGCAATCTTATCTGAATATAAGCCTGCACAGTTGATGACCAACTTAGATTCTATGGTTTTTATTGAAGTTTCAATTGTATTGATGTTATTTGAAGTGCTTATTTTCAATACTTTATGTTTCAATAAAATACTTCCGCCGAGCTGCATGAATTTTCTTCCATAAGCTAGGGCAACTTGGTAATAATCTACTATTCCGGTTTGCGGGACATGAATAGCCGCCACTCCGGCACAATGTGGTTCGTATTCTTTCAATTCATCCAAACTGATTTTGCGTGTACCGGTCAAGCCATTTTCTAAACCTCTTTTCCAAAGATTTTCCAATAAAGGCTTTTGCTCCTCCCGGGTAGCGACAACCACTTTTCCGGTTATTTCATAAGGAATTTTTTCCTCCTGGCAAAAGCTCACCAATTCATGGTATCCGTTGATACAGTTGATGGCTTTTAAAGATCC
This sequence comes from Algoriphagus sp. NBT04N3, assembly GCF_019443765.1. Taxonomy (NCBI): domain Bacteria; kingdom Pseudomonadati; phylum Bacteroidota; class Cytophagia; order Cytophagales; family Cyclobacteriaceae; genus Algoriphagus; species Algoriphagus sp. NBT04N3. The sequence goes on along the minus strand of NZ_CP048415.1, from coordinate 1,686,507 downwards.
TGGTTTATAGTAGAGTCCAGAGTGAATTACTCCGGAATTATTTCCGGTTTGATGCTTTGCTAGCTGCTCTTCTTTTTCGAGAATAACGATTTTCAGCTCAGGCTTTGATTTGATAAGTTTAAGCCCTGTAGCCAATCCGACAATTCCACCTCCGACAATCGCAATATCGTAAACCATAGATTATTCTTTGAAAGCCCAAATATATTAGATCAGGAATCAAAATTGAATGATGCTGGCCTAGTCTTTATTCAATTCGGAAATTTTATCTCAGATTGGACTTTAAGCCAGCGGAATGAAATTATATTTGCAACTGTGCTAATATTTCCATGCGGAATTTCTAAATGAAGCGACTGTTTTCTCTCACATTTTTATTCTTTTCCCTGAGTTTTTCTTACGCCCAAGTGTCAATCAAGGGCAAAGTGACTGATGCAGAAACAGGTGATCCTATTCCATTTGCTTCAGTTTTGGTACTGGGAACAGGAAAGGGAATGAATACTGATTTCGAAGGAAATTATGAATTGAGCTTTTCGGGAAAGGCAGATAGCGTTCGGGTAAGCTATTTGGGATATATCACCCAAACCAAAAAAATTGGATCTTCAGCTAATCAAACCATTAATTTCCAACTCAGACCATCTGACTTTGAATTGGAAGCTTTTGTATTTGAGGCTGGTGAAAATCCGGCGTTTGAGATCATCAGAAGGGCGGTTGATAAAAGAAAAGTATTTGATAAAAGAAGTCTTGAGGCATACGAAACCAAGAACTATACAAAAATAGAGATTGATATTGATCAGGTTTCGGACAGGTTTACCCAGAGAAAAACAGTCCAGAAAGTAACTGCTGTTTTGGACAGCATACGGCAATTGACCAACGATGAGGGAGAAAAAATCCTGCCTGTTTTTTTCTCTGAGACCATTTCCAAATTTTATTATCGAAATAATCCTGAACTGAAGAAAGAGATCGTCGAAAAGTCCAAAGTCACCGGAGTCGGTATCACGGATGGCTCTACTACTTCTCAAATTACAGGCTCTGTCTTTCAGGAATATAACTTCTATAAAAATTGGTTGAACATTCTGGATAAAGAGTTCATTTCACCCATAGCTGATGGGTGGAAAGTTTTCTATGATTATGATTTGCTAGATTCGGTCTTAGTGGGAAAAGATAGCTGCTATAGGTTGCAAGTTTATCCCAGAAGAGAGCAAGACTTGGCTTTTAGTGGCACCATCTGGATCAATAAGGAGACCTATGCGCTTAAGCAAGTTGATTTGACTGTTCCCAAGTCCGCGAACCTAAATTTTATTGAAAGAATCAAGATTCAGCAGGAATTAGAGCCTACTTCCAAAGGTCCCTTGATTCCATCTAAAAGTAGAATTCAAATAAAAATTGGGCAAGTAAGCCCCAATACCGCCGGGCTTCTTGCAAAGTTTTACACGGCTACGGATTCAGTTATTCTCCAAGAACCTTTACCCACTTCCTTTTTCAACAATGCTGTTGAATTGAGACCTGATTTCGGGAATGCCGGAGAAGATTTTTGGAAAAAAAATAGGGTAGACCCTTTGAGTTCGGAGGAAATAGCCATTCTTCAGATGGTGGATACACTGAAGAAGATCCCCATTATTCGATTTTATTCAGAAGGTTTAAAGTTTTTTGCAACTGGGTTTCTTCCAGTAGGAAAAGTGGATTTGGGCCCTTGGACTGAATTTGGAAATTATAATAATGTAGAAGGATTTCGGGCTGGCTTTGGGATGCGGACCAATTATTCATTCAGCAATAAATGGTTGATTCAAGCCTACTTAGCGTATGGGTTTAAAGATGAACGCTTTAAATATTCAGCATTTGTAACCCGGATATTGGATAGGCAACATTGGACTACCCTTCAATTCAAATCCACGAAAGAAATCGATCAAGTGGGTTTGGAAATGGAGTCCTTAGCTGGAAATAGTATTTTCTTAGCTGCCAGTAGATTTGGGACATTGAGGAGGCCTTTTATCAGCACAACACAGCAGCTAAATTTCCAGCGGGAATTTTTCAAAGGCTTTTTGCTGAAAGGGGGTCTTCAGATTGCAGCGTTTGATCCATTGTTTAACTTTTACTTTTTGGAGCAGCAGAATAGAGAGTTAAGAAGTAGGTTTGAGACTACAGAAGCTAGAGTTGGACTTCGCTATGGAAGGGACGAAATAATCATTATCAATGACAATGAGCGGGTTTCATTTGGACCTTCTAAATGGCCAATTTTTGAAGTGAACTATGCAAAAGGTCTTCAGTGGCTAGGTGGAGACATAGATTATCATAAGTTGAGTTTTTATCTGTACCAAAGGCTAAACATGGGACTTTTTGGGGTTTCCAGATATGAAGTGGATGCAGGCAAAGTCTTTGGAGAAGTTCCTTATCCGATATTGAAAAACCACTTAGGCAACGAAACGCTTTTTTACACTACAGCTGCTTTCAATACCATGAATTTCAATGAGTTTGCCTCAGATCAATATGTCAGCTTAAGATATAGACATTCTTTTGAGGGATTTTTATTGAACAGAATTCCATTGATGAAAAAACTAAAATGGAGAGCAGTAGCCAATGGAAATTTACTTTTTGGATCAGTTAGAAATGAAAATGTATTGAATGTTCCGAGCTTAGATCCTGCAGGAAATCCTTTAGAAAGTTTTGGAAGATTAGATCCTACTAAGCCTTATTTGGAGTTAGGATATGGAATTGAAAATATCTTTAAATTCTTCCGGGTTGACTTTTTCCATCGCATGACCTATTTGGATGCGCCAGAGGCTAGGCCTTTTGTGGTGAAAGTAAGTGCGCAGATTATTTTGTGATAAATCTTCTTTTTAAAAAAAAAACTATTAGTTTTGACGACTTATTGCAATCTAAATTCTTTCTAAACTGGATGGCATTCTAAGTTTGTATCATTTTTAAATTCCATGGAATGAATAATTCTTTTGAAAAAATTTTTGTTACAGTTTTAGTCCTTACCCTTTCTATTTCCATTTGTGCAAAAGCTCAAACCAAATCCGAAACCTATACTGCAAAAAATGCTGTTTACCTTGAAGTTGGCGGAAGTTCTGGAAGATATGCAATCAACTACAGCAAGATTTTTCATCAAAAAGGGAAGCTAAAATTGAATGCCAGTGCTGGTTTTTCTATGTGGCCTAATAGAAATATAGACTCGAAGACTAGTTGGCTCCCTGCTTTGCCATTGGAGATATCTGCATTGGTTGGCAAGTCAAATCATCATCTGGAATTGGGTATGGGATTCACTTCTTATTTAAACACAAGCTTTGATTTTGACTCGGAAACATTTGAAACAATCAATAAAGTGGTTATTAACGCCTTCATTCCTCTTAGAGTCGGATACAGGTACCAAAAGCCGGAAGGGGGATTCTTTTTTAGAGTGGGTTATACACCAATTATTGACTTACCGCCAAGAACAGGAGGAAATTGGTCTTTTAATCCTTATTGGGCAGGAGTAAGTTTTGGTAAAAGTTTTTAGTCTTCTAGATTTATCTTGTGAGCTAGATAGTTGGATCGAGAACATCTTTAAATTCTTCAGGTTGGACTTTTTTCACCGCATGACCTATTTAGATGCCCCAGAGGCTAGGCCTTTTGTGGTGAAAGTAAGTGCGCAGATTATTCTTTAATTTATTTATCATTAGATGGATTAAATTTTTCCTTTAAGTTTCACTCTTCGCATATTTGCAGCTTAATCAATCGCCTGTTTGTAAAGGCTTACTTATTTTATGTCACAACAAATTAAAATTACCCTCCCAGATGGATCAGTGAGGGAGTACGAAAAAGGAACTACCGGACTACAGATTGCTTCCAGTATAAGCGAGGGTTTGGCCCGGAATGTTCTTGCCGCAAAAGTCAATGGCCAAGTTTGGGATGCTACCCGACCTATCCAAGCAGATTCAGACGTTCAGTTATTGACCTGGAATGACAATGAAGGTAAAAATACCTTTTGGCATTCCTCAGCTCACTTACTTGCTGAAGCTTTGGAAGCTTTATATCCCGGAATCAAATTTGGTATCGGACCTCCCATTGAAACGGGTTTCTACTATGATGTAGACTTTGGAGACCATACCTTGGATGGCTCAGAGCTAGAGAAGATCGAACAAAAAATGATCGAATTGGCTCGGGAAAAGAATGAGTATATCCGAAAGGACATTTCTAAAAAAGATGCTATTTCCTTTTATCAACAAAAAGGAGATGAATATAAATTAGACCTATTGGAAGGTCTGGAAGATGGTACAATCACATTTTATGAGCAGGGAAACTTCACAGATCTTTGCCGTGGTCCTCATATCCCCAATACCGGATTTATTAAAGCTGTCAAGCTTACCAACATAGCCGGAGCTTACTGGAGAGGGGATGAGAAGCGTAAGATGCTGACCCGTATTTATGGTGTTACTTTCCCAAAAGCCAAGGAATTACAGGAGTACTTGGTCATGCTGGAAGAGGCCAAAAAGCGGGACCATAGAAAGATCGGAAGAGAATTAGAACTATTTACTTTCTCTGAAAAAGTGGGGATGGGCCTGCCTTTGTGGTTGCCTAAGGGAACTTTGTTGAGAGAAAGATTAGTTGCTTTCATGAAGAAAGCTCAGGATAAGTCAGGCTATCAGCAGGTGACTACTCCTCATATTGGGCATAAGGTTTTATATGAGACTTCAGGGCATTATGAAAAGTATGGCAAGGATTCTTTTCAGCCAATTGCCACTCCCCATGAAGGAGAGGAGTTTTTATTGAAACCTATGAACTGCCCTCACCACTGTGAGATTTACAAGCATAAACCAAGATCCTACAAAGATTTACCCATTCGCTATGCTGAATTTGGGACGGTTTATCGCTACGAGCAAAGCGGTGAATTGCATGGCTTAACCCGTGTAAGGGGATTTACGCAAGACGATGCGCATATTTTCTGTCGCCCAGATCAGGTGAAAGAAGAATTTATCAAAGTAATTGACTTGGTATTGTATGTATTCAAAGCTTTGGGTTTTGAAAATTATACAGCACAGATTTCATTGAGAGATCCTGAAAAACCAGAAAAATACATCGGTTCAACTGAGGCTTGGGAAAAAGCTGAAGCGGCAATCATCGAAGCAGCTGCAGAAAAAGGATTAGATACTGTTACCGAATTAGGGGAAGCAGCATTCTATGGGCCTAAGTTGGACTTTATGGTCAAGGATGCCTTGGGCAGAAAGTGGCAATTGGGAACTATACAGGTTGATTATCAGCTCCCTGACAGATTCCAGTTGGAATATATCGGCTCGGATAATGCCAAGCATAGACCAGTGATGATTCACAGAGCACCTTTTGGGTCCTTAGAGCGGTTTGTCGCAGTATTGATTGAGCATTGTGCGGGTAACTTTCCATTATGGTTATCTCCTGAGCAAATTAATATTTTGCCAATTTCTGAGAAGTATATTGAGTATGCTGAGGAAATAAAAGCTATTTTGGATGAAAATGGGATCAGTGGGTCAATTGACAACCGAGATGAAAAGATTGGTAGGAAAATCCGTGATTCTGAGGTTAAAAAAGTACCTTTCATGCTGATAGTAGGAGAAAAAGAGCAGGAAAACAGAAAACTTTCTGTGCGAAAGCACGGGGAAGGAGATCTAGGTAACTACTCTCCGGAGGAGTTTATAAAGTATTTTCAGGGGATTATTTCAGAATCTCTAAGCAAGGATTAATTAGGTAAAATTTTATTCTGCTTTTTTGAAAAGGAAATAATTCCGATATTTGCAGTCAATTTCACAAAAACAACAAAAGCTAACTTGAGAGACAGACAACCAAACAGAGGTCGAAGAGAAGAACCATATAAGGTAAACCAAAAAATCAGAGCCCGAGAAGTAAGATTAGTAGGGGATTTCGTAGAAGGAGGTAATGCTGTATTACCCTTAGACAAGGCTATTAAACTTGCCGAGGAAAATGATTTGGACCTGGTTGAGATTTCCCCAAATGTAAATCCGCCCGTATGTAAGATTTTGGATTATGCCAAATTCAAGTACGAGCAGAAGAAAAAACAAAAGGAGATTAAAGCTAATGCAGCGAAAGTTGTTTTAAAAGAAATTCGGTTCGGACCTAATACAGATGATCACGATTTCAACTTTAAGTTGAAGCACGCGATCAACTTCCTAAAAGAAGGTGCCAAAGTGAAAGCTTATGTGCACTTTGTTGGACGAAGCATTGTATTTAAGGAAAGAGGTGAGATGTTATTGCTGAAGTTTGCGCAGGCTCTTGAAGATTATGGAGCAGTTGAGCAGCTTCCAAAATTGGAAGGAAAGCGAATGAACATCTTCATTGCACCGAAACAATCGAAGAAATAATTTCAACTAAATACAAACAGCAAAATGCCAAAAGTAAAAACCAAATCTTCCGCTAAAAAGCGATTCGCTTTAACCGGAACAGGAAAAATCAAAAGGAAGCACGCTTACAAAAGCCACATCCTAACTAAGAAAGCTACCAAAAGAAAGAGAGAATTGACCAAAACTGGTTTGGTTCACACTTCCGATGAAGGTAGAGTAAAAGACATGTTGAGAATCTGATCAGCCTGTCTAATTAATTAAGGTTTATTTATTCACCAGATGCTTTGGTTTAAAAGATTCCATTAAAATGGAACACCAAGTGTCAAAAAACAAAAAACTATGCCTAGATCAGTAAACGCGGTAGCGTCCAGAGCAAGAAGAAAAAAAGTGCTTAAAGCCACAAGAGGTTACTTCGGAAGAGGTAAAAACGTGTGGACTGTAGCAAAAAACAAGTACGAGAAGGGTCTTCAGTATGCGTACAGAGACAGAAAAGCGAAGAAGAGAGAATTCAGAGCTTTATGGATCCAGCGTATCAATGCCGGTGCAAGAGAGCACGGTATTTCCTATTCTCAATTTATGGGTATGTTGAAGAAAGCTGAAATCGAGTTGAACCGTAAGGTATTGGCTGATTTGGCTATGAACCACCCAGAGGCATTCAAAGCTGTAGTTGAAAGAGTAAAATAAGGTTTGCTGACCTTATTTTGCGGAAAGCCTTCCCTTTTTGGGAGGGCTTTTTTTGTTTAATAAGCATTTAGGTTAAAGTATATCAAAGACTGGTAATCTCTTTAAATCAAACTTGGATATGAATCCTGCGCAATCAATGAAAATTGGGAAGAACATAATTTTTCACCCAATCTCTTCCTTTTCCAGATTTAAGTTCTTTTTCTCTTTTTAAAGCATCTTTTTTAGAGTCGAAAAACTCTACAAATACAACCATCCATAGCCTATATCTAGTTGTAAAACCTTTTGTTGATTTAAAATTGTGAAAATTGAACCTAGTGATTAAATCCGAGGTCATTCCAGTGTAGGTTTTACCAGTTGAAGGCTAGAAGAGTATGTAGACTACAAATTCATCCATATACTAAAAATAAAAAAGGCCTCTGAAAAACCAGAGACCTTTGTAGTCCCGAAAGGATTCGGGAGGAGTTGAACCTGTCTGCGACAGGCAGGCCCGTTTCCGCCGCGCCTGTGCGCCTTAGGCGTAGCGGATATAAATCCTGCGCTCTAACCAACTGAGCTACCTCGCCAGAATTTTTTTTAATCACTATTTCAATATTTCGGGAGTTGCACCTGTCTACGACAGGCAGGCCCGTGTCCGCCAAGGCGGATATGAATCCTGCGCTCTAACCAACTGAGCTACCTCGCCAGAATTTTTTTAATCACTATTTCAATATTTCGGGAGTTGAACCTGTCTGCGACAGGCAGGCCCGTGTCCGCCGCGCCTGTGCGCCTTAGGCGTAGCAGATATGAATCCTGCGTAATCAATGAAAATTGGGAAGAACATAATTTTTCACCCACTCTCTTCCTTTTCCAGATTTAAGTTCTTTTTCTCTTTTTAAAGCATCTTTTTTAGAGTCGAAAAACTCGACATATACAACCATTCATGGCCTATATCTAGTTGTAAAACCTTCTGTTGATTTAAAATTGTGAAAATTGAACCTGGTGATTAAATCAGAGGTCATTCCGGTGTAGGTTTTACCAGTTGAAGGAGAGAAAAGTATGTAGAATACAAATTCATCCATATCCTAAAAATAAAAAAGGCCCCTGAAAAATCAGAGACCTTTGTAGCGAGGACGGGAGTTGAACCCGTGACCTCAGGGTTATGAATCCTGCGCTCTAACCAACTGAGCTACCTCGCCAGAATTTCTTTTAATAATTTTTAGATATTGAATATTGTAATTAATGCCTATATTAAGACACAGTCGAAATTCAATATTTCAAGGCTGAAAATCTTTATTTTCATCCGGTAAACCTCCCTCGCGAATGGGAATGCAAATATGAGGTCTTGTACTGTTAAATGCAAGTTGACGTTCTGTAAAAAATGAAATTTTCATCTAAGAAAATTTAGAAATCATGGTTAAAAATAAGTTTGTTGCTGATTATCAAATCAATGCGTCAAGGAAAATTGTTTTCCAATATTTGAGTACCGCAAGTGGCTTGGAGGAATGGTTTGCAGAGGGAGTTCGGATCAATGAAGACAAAGTTTTCATCTTTGACTTTGACAATGAGGAGCATTATGCCCGAGTTGCTTCCTTGCGCATCAATTCTCATGTAAAATTTGAGTTTTTCGATCCCAAAGATCCATATGAAAGTGATCATGCCTATATAGAGTTCAAATTGGAAGAAAATGAATTGACACAATCTCTTTTCTTAAAAGTTATTGATTATTCGGATAGCTACGAAGAAGATGAACTGGTGGCTATCTGGGATGGCTTAATTTCCAAATTGAAAGAGATAATTGGAGGTTAATTTCAATGATTTTAGCAACTTTGAACATCCATATCTATGTTTCGTTTAGAAGCAGGGTAGAAGAGGTGTCATGAAAAAAATAGACAAACTTATACTTGGGTCTTTCATAGGCCCATTTTTATTGACTTTTGTTGTTGTTGACTTTATCCTATTAATCGTCAACATGCTGAAATATTTCGATGAAATTTTCGGCAAAGGGCTGGGCTTTTGGATTTATGCCGAATTGATCGGCTATTTCGTCGTGTCTATTTCTCCGATGGCCTTGCCATTGGCAGTATTGCTTTCAAGTTTGATGACTTTCGGGAACTTAGGGGAACACTTTGAACTGACAGCTATCAAGAGTTCTGGTATTTCACTTATTCGGGCTTTAAGGCCGATAGCCATATTTACCGTCTTTTTGGTAATTGCTGCCTTCTTATCCAATAATTTCTTGGTACCCAAAGTCAATTTGAAAACCTTCAGCTTACTTTATGACATTCGGATGAAGTCTCCTGCTCTTGATATTAGAGAAGGGATTTTTTATGCAGGTATCCCAGGTTATAGTATTAAAGTCAATCAAAAAATTGGAGACAATGACTTGAAAGATATCATTATCTACAATCACAATGATGCCTTGGGGAATTTGGATGTGACCATTGCAGATTCCGGTCGCATGGAAAAATTTTTTAACGAAAATTACATGAGACTCACCTTATATAAAGGTACCAATTATAAAGAGGCAAGAGCAACTCGTGGGATTTCAGAAAAACCGGTGGAATTCAATCGAACCACTTTTGATGAAAACGTCATCATTTTCGATATGGACGCTTTTCAGTTGAGTAGAACACCTGAGGATCTTTGGTCTACTAATAGAGCAATCAAAAACATTTCGGAAATAAAGGTAGGATTAGATTCCATCTCCACCTTGGTTAATGACGAGCAATTTCAAAACTACAGAACAGCTTCTAGTATATATCCATTCTTTACCCGAGATCGTAATTTAGATCCACTGGATAACATCATGGAAAGAAAAGCGGAGGATGATTCTCTGAGGGTGCAGAAGGCAAGAAAAAACAGAGAATTGGCTGATTCCTTAGAAAACCTGAAAAATAAACCTGATACCAGTACTATTTTGGCTACCAAACCTGAGTCTAGGTTAGAGTTCAAACCGGATAGCTCAAAAACTCTTTCAGTTAGAAACTCAAGCTCCATATCCAAATCAGATTCACTTTTTCAGGCTAAAGTTTCCAACAGAAAAATTCAGAGGAGAAATCTAGAAAATATCGAGTTAGATGCTGAGGAATTGGTTGAGAACCCTCAAGAAGATATTCAGGAGCAGCCAAAGAAGATACGAAGAACAGATCCTTTGTCAGAGGAAGAAAAGGCTAAAATCGACTCAGTGGTTTTCAAAAAAGGCTATCAGTCAAATGCTCTTACTATGGCATTAAATAATGCTAGAAGCCTGAAAAATAATTTTAACATCAAAAAAATTCAGATTGAAAATCATCAGAAGGAGTTTAGGAGATATGAGATAGCTTGGTATCAAAAATATACTCAAGCTTTTGCATGTTTTGTGATGTTTTTGATAGGTGCTCCGCTGGGTGCCATTATCAAAAAAGGAGGCCTAGGGATGCCGGTCTTGGTTTCAATCATTTTCTTTATAGTCTATTACATGCTGACCATCACGGGAGAAAAATGGGCGAAGGAAGGCGTTACTGATCCTTTCCTGGGAACATGGTTTTCCTGTCTGATGCTACTTCCTTTCGGATTGTTCTTTTTGAAGCAGGCAAGAAAAGATGCCAGATTATTTGAACCGGACTTTTACATAGAATGGTGGAAAGGAGTAAGAAAACGCTTCAAAGAAAAGAGAACTGTTCATTCTTGATATTTTATTTTTAGAATAATAGCCTTACCTTTGTAGCTGTTTTAATTAATTTAGCTAAACATGTATTTAACATCAGAGACAAAACAAGAGTTGTTTAAGAATCATGGAAGGTTAAAATCTGCTACTGATACAGGATCTCCTGAATCACAGATTGCCCTCTTCACTCACAGAATCAAGCATTTGACTGAGCATTTGAAGTCAAATAAGAAGGATCACTCCTCAAGATTAGGTTTGTTGAAGTTGGTAGGTAAGAGAAGAAGCTTACTTGACTACCTCATGAAAAAAGACATCGAGCGATACAGAGCGATCATCGCCGAGTTAGGAATCAGAAAATAACCCTTTAGTAAGGTTCTCTAAACTGAGAACCTTACTTTTTTCTTTTTTAGCTGGATGCGTTTATTTTTAAAACGAAAGAAGTATTACTAATCATAATTTATGTTACCAAACTTAATCACTAAGACCATCACCCTTCAGGATGGTAGAGAAATTACTATTGAAACAGGAGCTCTTGCCAAGCAGGCAGACGGTTCTGTTGTTGTGCGGATGGGAAAAGCCATGTTATTGGCTACAGTTGTTTCAAAGAAAGAAGCTTTAGAAGGTGTAGACTTTTTACCGCTTTCTGTTGATTACCAAGAAAAATTTGCTGCTTCCGGAAAAATCCCGGGAGGATTTTTGAAAAGAGAGGGTAGACTTTCTGACTATGAGATATTGATCTCAAGAATTGTCGATAGAGCTATCAGACCAATTTTTCCAGACGATTATCATGCAGATACTCAAGTAGCTATTACTTTGATGTCCTCTGACGAAGAAGTATTGCCGGATGCATTGGCAGGTTTAGCAGCTTCCGCAGCTTTAGCTGTTTCAGATATTCCTTTCAACGGACCTATTTCTGAGGTAAGAGTTGCTAAAGTGGATGGAAAATTGATCATCAACCCTAAGCCAGTTGAATTAGAGAAAGCTAGCTTGGAATTTATAGTAGCCGGATCATTGGATTACATCTTGATGGTGGAAGGCGAAGCCAACGAAATCTCAGAAGACGAGATGGTAGAGGCTATGCAATTTGCCCATGAAGAAATCAAAAGACATTGTGAAGCTCAGATGGAGCTTACCAAACTGGTAGGAAAAGAAGAGAAGCGTGAGTACTCTCATGAGAAGTCTGATCCTGCTTTGTATGACAAAATGAAAGCTGAATTGTATGATAAATTATACAATTCTGTAAGCAAGCAAATTGCTAACAAATCAGAGAGATCTGAATTGATCAAAGCTATTAAAGACGAGTTCGTAGAAAGTTTAGGTGAAGAGCATGAGTTTGAAGCCTCTCTGATCGGGCCGTATTTCCATAAAATCCATAAGGAAGCAGCGAGAAACCTTACTTTAAATGAAAAGAAAAGGTTGGATGGAAGAAAACTCAATGAGATCAGACCTATTTGGTCAGTCGTTGATTATTTGCCATCTGCTCATGGTTCAGCTGTATTTACCAGAGGGGAAACTCAATCAGTAACTACCTGTACGCTCGGTACCAAGATGGACGAGCAAATGGTGGATGGAGCTGTGCTTTCAGGATTCAACAAATTCTTTTTGCATTACAACTTCCCAGGTTTCTCTACCGGTGAGGTGAAACCAAACAGAGGTCCAGGTAGAAGAGAAGTAGGTCACGGTAACTTGGCGATGAGAGCCTTGAAGAAAGTGTTACCTCCTGAAAATGAGAACCCTTACACCATCAGAATCGTATCAGACATTCTTGAGTCAAATGGATCATCATCCATGGCTACAGTTTGTGCAGGTTCGCTTGCCTTGATGGATGCAGGTATTCAAATCAAAGCTCCAGTAACAGGTATAGCAATGGGAATGATCTCTGATGCCAAAACTGGAAATTATTCCATTTTATCTGATATTCTCGGAGATGAGGATCACTTGGGTGATATGGACTTCAAAGTGACCGGTACTGAAAAAGGAATCACTGCATGTCAGATGGACCTTAAAGTAGAAGGTTTGGATTATAGTGTTTTGAAAGAAGCATTATACCAGGCAAAAGAGGGAAGGCTACACATTTTAGAAGAAATTTCTAAGACTTTGGCTACACCTAAGTCTGATTTGAAGCCTCATACTCCAAGATCTTATACCATGATGATTCCTAAAGAATTGATTGGCGCTGTGATTGGACCTGGAGGAAAGGTGATTCAGGAAATGCAAAAGGATACAAACACTACTATCGTGATCGAAGAAATCGATAACCAAGGTAAGATTAATGTATTCTCTGCTAACCAGGACAACTTAAATGCAGCATTGAGCAGAATCAAAGCAATCGTTGCTCAGCCAGAAATAGGAGAGACTTACACTGGAAAAGTAAAGAATATTCAACCATTTGGAGCGTTTGTGGAATTTATGCCGGGTAAAGATGGTTTACTTCATATATCCGAGATTAAATGGGAGCGTCTTGAAAGTATGGACGGGGTGCTTGAACCAGGTGAAGAGATCGTGGTGAAGCTGATCGATGTCGACAAAAAGACAGGTAAGTTTAAGCTATCCAGAAAGGTTTTATTACCAAAACCTGAAAAACAGGAACCAAAAGCTCAGTCCTAAGCTTCTATTTATTAAATTCATTATCTTAAATTCAATTACACCAATAATATTTCTGAATGAGGCAGCTAAAAATTAGCAAACAGATTACCAACAGAGAAAGCCAATCCTTAGATAAGTATCTACAGGAGATTGGTAAGGTAGATCTGTTAACAGCAGACGAAGAGGTAGTTTTAGCAAAAAGAATCCGGGAAGGCGATCAGCTTGCACTGGAAAAATTGACTAAAGCCAACCTTCGATTCGTAGTTTCTGTAGCCAAGCAATATCAGAACCAAGGGCTTTCTTTGGGAGATTTGATCAATGAGGGGAACTTAGGTTTGATTAAGGCTGCCCAAAGATTTGATGAAACACGTGGATTTAAATTTATCTCCTATGCTGTTTGGTGGATTAGACAATCTATCCTTCAGGCATTGGCAGAGCAATCCCGTATTGTAAGACTTCCTTTGAACAGGGTAGGTTCCTTGAACAAAATCTCCAAAACTTTCAGTGAATTGGAGCAGAAGTTCGAAAGAGAGCCTTCTCCTGAAGAGCTTGCTGAAGTATTGGAAGTGACTGCATCTGAAGTTGTGGATACCATGAAAATTTCTGGTAGACACGTTTCAATGGATGCTCCTTTCGTTCAGGGTGAAGAAAACAGCCTTTTGGACGTATTGGAAAATGACGGAGATGAGAAGCCGGATGATGGCTTGATGAATGACTCTTTGAGAAAAGAGGTTCAAAGAGCACTCTCTACGCTTACTCAAAGAGAAGCTGATGTGATTACCTTGTACTTTGGTTTGAACGGAGAGCATGCAATGACTTTGGAAGAGATTGGTGAAAAATTCAATCTGACCCGAGAGCGTGTAAGGCAAATTAAAGAAAAGGCCATTCGAAGGCTGAGACATACATCCAGAAGTAAGACCTTGAAGCCTTATCTGGGATAAAATAAAAAGGGGTTTCAAGCCCCTTTTTTTATTTTTAGATGTTTGTACTTCAAAATAAATTGAAGTGATTACCAATAATATAAAATCACTTTTGGGAATTTTAACTTATCCCGGTTTTGTTGGCAAACTAGAAATATCAAAATTTACCCGATTTAACACAATTCGTTGATGAGTCAAGAAATTGAAAGAGTCAAAGTTCTGATTATTGGATCAGGACCGGCAGGCTATACAGCAGCCATTTATGCTTCCAGAGCAGGTTTAAACCCGATTTTATACACCGGAGGACAACCAGGAGGACAATTAACCATCACTACTGATGTAGAAAACTATCCAGGTTATCCAGATGGAATCATGGGTCCTGAAATGATGGAAGACTTTAGAAAACAAGCCGAGCGTTTTGGAACTAAAGTTCGATATGGTATGGTGACAGATGTGGACTTTTCTGTCAAGCCCCATGTGGTGACAGTAGACGATCAAGTAAAAGTGCTAGCAGATACTGTGATTATTTCCACTGGAGCCTCAGCGAAATGGTTAGGACTGGAAAGTGAAAATAGATTGAATGGAAAAGGAGTTTCTGCCTGTGCTGTCTGTGATGGATTTTTCTTCAGAGGTCAGGAAGTGGCGATTGTAGGAGCAGGAGATACAGCTTGTGAGGAAGCTTCTTATTTGGCTAACATTTGTAGCAAAGTTTACATGTTGGTGAGAAGAGGAGAGATGAGAGCATCTCAAATCATGCAAAAACGTGTAATGAATAATCCTAAAATTGAAATTCTCTGGAATACTGAAACAGATGAGATTTTGGGTGAGGATGAAGTGACCGGAGTAAGAATTTTAGATAATATAACAGGAGAAAAAAGGGAAATTAAAATTTCTGGCTTCTTTGTTGCTATTGGTCATCAACCAAACACCGAGGTATTCAAAAAATTCATCCATATGGATGATGCTGGATATATCAAGACCATTCCTGGAAGTACCAGGACTAATGTGGAAGGTGTTTTCGCTTGCGGAGATGCCCAGGATAATATCTATAGGCAGGCAGTCACAGCAGCGGGAACTGGCTGTATGGCAGCTTTGGATGCAGAGCGGTATTTGGCCGAAACTGAAAATCATTAAATGAATTCATGAGGTATCTTAGACTGATACTTATTTGCGGAATATTTTTGAGCATTGGACTTACCCAGTCTAATGCTCAAATTTTTCCTAAGATTATCAAGAGAAATTCTAACACAACTCCTGTGGTTCCTCAAGAAAGGAAAAACATTGAGTTGAGGGGATTTGACCAGGAATCTTATCTGAGAACACTTTCTACAGTGACGGATTCCATGATTTTTGAAAATAATGTGAACCTGGGTAAGGTTCGATCAATCATAGCAGAAGATCAAAATGTGATGATCTGGGCACCTACCAACCGATTAGTGAAGGTGTCTGAACAAATTCAAATTGACAGTATTTGGGTAACTGCTTACGAATATTTTTCTGCTTGGGACTCTAAAAAAATCGATATCTACGACTTTGATATCAAAAGCTTTCAAGACTCTGTAAAAATCCGATTATATGATCCATTTTTTGGTTACAATTGGAGTATGCCTTTGGATCAAACACCCATTACTTCTCCCTTTGGCTATAGATGGAGAAGATGGCATTACGGGACTGACCTAGATCTAAATACCGGCGACCCTGTATATAGTACTTTCGATGGCATTGTTAGAGTTCGTTCCTATGATCGATACGGCTATGGTTATTATTTAGTAATCAGACATAAAAATGGACTTGAAACCCTTTATGGGCATTTATCCAAGTATTTAGTGGAAGTTGGTCAAGAAGTAAAAGCCGGTGAATTAATTGCCAAGGGAGGAAATACCGGTAGAAGTACAGGATCTCACTTACATTATGAATTAAGGTATAGAGGTCAGCCTTTTGACCCTGAAAATGTATATGATTTCAAGGAATACCGAATTCTTAACCAAGAATTTTTGTTGACTTCAGATACATTTTCTCACGTTGCTCAGGCTAGGGCTAGGGCCTATCACAGGGTGAAAAGTGGAGATACTTTAGGCTCAATTGCTAGAAGGTACGGCGTTTCAGTTAGTACATTGACTAAATTGAATGGGATCACTTCTAGGTCAATATTAAGAATTGGACAAAATCTAAGAGTGCGATAAATAAGATGAAGCTGGATATTTTGGTAATAGCGGCGCATCCGGATGATGCGGAATTAGGTTGCTCGGGAACAATTGCTGCTCATATTGCGAAAGGGTACAAAGTAGGTATCGTTGACCTTACAGCAGGAGAGATGGGGACCAGAGGTACTCCCGAATTGAGAATTGAAGAGGCCAACAAGGCTGCTGAAATATTAGGATTATCTGCTCGGGAAAATATGGGCTTTAAGGACATTTTTTTCCAGGATAACCAGGAGCATCAATTAGAGCTTATCAAGATCATCCGAAAATATCAACCAGATATAGTTTTAGCTAACGCAGTTACCGATCGGCATCCTGATCATGGTAAAGGCTCTGATCTAGCCACAAATTCCTGTTTCATGAGTGGATTGAGAAGGATTGAAACGGAATTAGACGGAAAGGCGCAGCAAGCTTGGAGACCCAAGTTTGTTTATCATTATATTCAAAATAATTACATAGAGCCTGACTTTGTGGTGGATATCACAGATTACTGGGACACCAAAGTGGAAAGCATTTTAGCTTTTCAATCTCAGTTTCATGATCCCAACAGTGAGGAGCCTGAAAGCTTTATTTCAAATCCTGATTTTTTGCCATTTATTGAAGCCCGTGCTAGAGAAATGGGACACAGGATCATGACCACTTATGGAGAAGGGTTTACTGTAGAACGGATGATTGGAGCTACTGATTTATTTGATTTAAAATAATCAGGGAGCAAGTCTGGAGATTATCCAACTTCCACTTTCAGTTCTTTCAAATAAGATTCTATCATGTAATCTGCTAGGTCTTCCCTGCCAAAATTCAATTTTGGATGGTATAACTCTGTATCCTCCCCAGTGAGGTGGACGGATCATTTTTTCTGATTTAAACCTTTCCTCAACCGCCTCTTGGTTTTCATCCAAAACCTCTCTGGAGCTAATTTTCTTACTCTGAGGCGATGTCCAAGCTCCAATTTGAGATCCCTGGGGCCTGCTAAAGAAATACTCGTCTGATTCAGCTTCGCTGATTTTTTCCACTTTTCCAGTCACTCTAACCTGCCTTTCAAGCTCTGCCCAAAAAAATGTCAGAGATGCTTTAGGGTTATTGGCCAACTCTTGACCTTTCTCACTCGAGTAATTAGTGAAAAATACAAAGCCATAATCTAATTCCTTGAGCAGGACCACTCGGCCATTTGGATACCCATCCAAACCTACTGTGGATAAGGTCATGGCATTTACTTCAAGTACCTGAGATTCAACAGCTTCTTCTAACCAAGTCTTGAATTGCTTAAAAGGATCTTTATTTATATCGCTGATATCCAGAGACTTTAGGGTGTAATCTTTACGTATTGATGAAATATCCATAGGAGGGGACTGGTATAAATTTTAACAGAATAAAAGTACAATGAGCATTGCATTTATAAAATTTAGGCATATATTTTTCCTGAAATAATCTTTTTGCGGAAATGAGTGAATCCAACCTTCCAACACCTCAAGCGGGAGATTTGTTAATCTCTGAGCCTTTTTTGCAGGACGAGAATTTTTCTCGTTCGGTAGTTCTGTTATGCGAGCATAATTCTGAAGGGAGCTTTGGATTGGTGTTCAATAAACCATCCATTCTTCGGTTGAATGAAATTGTGGAAGGTTTTGATTTTCTGGACCTAGAAGTTTACGTGGGAGGTCCGGTTGAACAGAACACATTACATTTTGTTTACTGTGGTGATAAACAGTTAAGCGAAAGTATTCAAATTGGAGAAAAGCTCTGGTGGGGAGGTGATTTTGAGGAGTTGAAGTCCAGATTGAAAACAGGAACCTTCGATTTAGAATCAATTCGATTCTTTTTGGGATATTCCGGTTGGGCACCTGGTCAACTGACAGATGAGCTTACAGAAAACACCTGGATAGTCTGCAAAGAAGAATTAAATATCACAGCATTCAATTATTCTTCGGAAGAGCTTTGGAAAAGCCTTTTAAAAAATATGGGAGGGGAGTTTAAATTGATTGCAAATTATCCCACTGACCCAAGATTAAATTAGGCAAAATCCCTACTTTTGCCCATATTGCCTTGAAATAGTAGTGTTTTTATGACTGAGAAAAGTAATGATTTGTCCGACAAGGACAAGGTGACCTCAGCTTCCGAATCTCCGGAAGCCAAGGGTAAAGAGAAAAAAGTAGAAAACTCATCTGAAAAAGAGAGTTCAGATGTAGAAAGCAAAGAAGCGGCTCCCGAGTCTAGTGCTGAGGAGAAGACTTCTGAACCTGAAGTAGTTGAAGCCAAAGAAGAAGATGCAGCAGTCACTTCTGAATTGGATGAAACTGATGAGGAGGAAGAGGAGGATCATCACGATGAGGATTTGGATATAGAAAATTTATCCAAAGCCGAATTAGTAAAGCTTCTTAAAGAAAAGACCAAAGAGAGTTCAAGCCCACTGAAGCTTGAAAAGATGGTGAATACTATCAAAGCTGCTTTCGACGAATATACCCATAAGGAGCGTGATGAGGCTTTAGAAAAATTTAAAGCTGAAGGTGGAACTGAGGACGATTTTGACTTTAGACCTTCCGATGAGGAGAGAGATTTCAATACCTACTATTACGAATTCAAAAAGCAGGTTTCTTCCATTCGAAAAGAAGCCGAAAAGCAGAAAGAGAAAAATCTAGACGCTAAGACCGAAATTCTCAATAAACTTCGTGAATTGGTGGATGGGGAAGAAACTACCCTTAGCATCAATGCTATCAAATCGATTCAGGAGGAATGGAAGTCTATAGGACCTGTTCCTGCTGCGCAAAACAGAAGCCTTTGGGCCAGCTACAATGCCTTGATGGATAGATTCTATGATAATAGAAGTATCTATTTTGAATTGAAAGAGCTGGACAGAAAGAAAAATCTGGAGAGCAAACTAGAGCTATGTGAGAAGGCTGAAGCCCTGAAAGATATGCCGGATCTAAAAGAGGCTATCAAGGCGCTTAATGAGTTACACGAAGAGTTTAAACATATAGGACCTGTTCCGAGAGAGGAGCAAGAAGAACTTTGGAAGCGTTTCAAGGCTGCCTCTGATGCTGTTTACGACAGAAGAAAAGAGTTCTACGAAAGCCAGAAAGAGGTTTTCAAAAAGAATCAGAATGAGAAAGAAGCTTTGATCGAAAAGTTAAATGCTTTCTCTGATTTCAAAGCTGAAAGAATCAAAGACTGGAATACTAAAACCAAAGAGATTCTTGATATCCAAAAAAGCTGGGAGAAAATCGGCCCTGTTCCTAGGGAATCGGGACGAGAAATCAACAAAGCCTTTTGGACTGCTTTCAAGAAATTCTTCCATAACAAAAACCTTTTCTTCAAGGAGCTCGATGAAATCCGTGCTACAAACCAAGCCAAGGCTGAAGAGTTAATTCAAAAGGCAGAAGAGTTAAAAGATTCTACAGATTGGCAAAATACGGCCAATGCTATGATTGCCTTACAGCAGGAATGGAAGAAGTTGGGGCCAACTCCGGAGAAAAGCAGAGATAATCTATACAAGCGATTCAAGACTGCCTGTGATACTTTCTTCGATAACAGAAGGAATTCCAATAAGCAGGCAAATCAGGAGTACGAAGCGAATTACAAGGCTAAGCAGGCTGTTTGTGATGAAATTATCAAAGCATCCAAAGAAAATCCTAGCGAAGAAGAACTGACTGAGTTTGTTGGGAAATTCAACGAGATTGGTTTTGTGCCAAGAAAGAATATGAAAGATATTCAGGCGCAATTTAAGGCTGCTGTAGATGCTTATTTGGAGAAACTGGATGATGACTTCGATCGTGAAGACTTCTTGTTCAGATTGAATTTGAATAGAATTCAATCCGATCCAAATGCTGTGAAGACCTTGAATAAGAAAGAGCATGGCATCAGAAAGCAGATTTCTGATTTGGAAAATAATATCACCTTGTGGAAAAATAACTTGGAGTTTTTCGCTGCTTCAAAAACTGCAGACAAATTGAAAGATCAGTTTGATGTGAAGATTCAGAAAGCAGAGGAAGAAATCGAAAAACTGAAGAAGAAGCTTTCCATTTTAAGGGAGTTTTAAATTAATCTCACTCAGAATAAGTGAGATAGAGAATATAGCTAAATTTTAATTCCTGAGTGTTTGGAGTGAAAAGATGATCAGGCTATATTTGCATCACAATTAAGGAACGCCTCTTTAGCTCAGCTGGTAGAGCAACTGACTTGTAATCAGTAGGTCGCTGGTTCGATCCCGGCAAGGGGCTCAAAAACCACCCAATAATGGGTGGTTTTTTTATTTTGTCAGAATCTATTTTTTTTGTTTACGTCATTTATTCTCCTTCCTACGATAAATTTTATATTGGTCAAACGGAAGATATTGACAGACGACGGATCAGTCCTAAAACTTGGGGGATTTGAGTGAATCGAGTTTCTTTGTTAAAAAAAACAATTGGAAGAAAAGGATTACCTCAGTTTACTTTTGCCTCAGGGGCTTTTGGAATTTTTCAAGGTTACCTCGGCAGCCTTTAAGGACAATGCTTATCATATTTATTTGGAAGAGCTCAACATTCATCCTGAACATCTTCAGGGAGTAAAGCTGGTTTCCAAAGGTTTTTTTGAGGAAGTTACCGTACAGGATTTCCCCCTGAGGGGTAAAGCTTGTTTCCTGAAAATAAAGCGGAGAAAGTGGTTGAATGAAGAGACGGGAAAGAATGTAAGCAGGGACTGGAATTTGGTAGCTAACGGCACGCGAATGACACAGGAATTCGCGCTTTTTTTAAAAAGGAACGACTGGACTCGTCCCCTGTAAGTTGTAAGAGTCTTGCTGAAAACTTCCATGTGAATGGAAAGGTCCTTGAACATCAGTATGTTTTTCATCTCAGTGACTTTCAGACTTGGTCTCAGAAATTCCATGCCAAGGATTGGATTCTCTTTCCGGAAAATCTGGGCACCCACCTCAGCATTGATGAAACATCCCTTTCTCAGGGAGAGCTCTATACCGTACTGACCAATAAAGCCGCCAAAGGCAAAAAGGGAGCGTTGGTTGCTATGATTAAGGGGACTGACAGTGAGCGGGTAATTGATGTGCTGAGAAAATTACCTGAGGGCAAACGAAAGAAAGTCAAGGAAGTTACCCTGGACATGGCTGCCAGCATGGAACGAATTGTCCGCAGGAGTTTTCCTAAAGCACTGTTGGTTACCGACCGCTTCCATGTCCAGCAACTTGTTCATGAAGCCGTACAGGAAATGAGAATTGCCCACAGATGGGAGGCCATCGAGCAGGAAAACAAAGAAATGGAACTGAGCAAAGAGTGTGGCAAGCCATTTATTCCTAACAAGCTCGAAAACGGAGATACTGAAAAACAGCTTTTGGCAAGGAGTAGATATTTGCTTTTTAAGGCAGAGGATTCCTGGACGCCCTCACAGGCACACCGGGCAGAAATACTTTTCCATCGCTATCCTGATTTAGAAAAAGCTTATAAACTGTCCAGGTCTCTGGCCAGAATCTATCAGACCAGCAAAATCAAGGGAGTAGCCTTCACCAAACTAGCTCAATGGTACAACGAAGTGGAGCAGGCAGGATTCAAATCCTTCAACACCGTATCCAGAACCATCCAAAATCACTACGAAACCATTCTCAACTTCTTTGAAAACAGAAGCACAAACGCATCGGCTGAATCATTCAATGCAAAAATCAAAGCGTTCAGAGCACAGTTCAGAGGTGTGTCAAATGTCGAATTCTTCCTCTTCAGACTTTCCAATATCTATGGATAAAATTTTAGCCTCCCCAGATATTCAGACTGATCCCAGACGACTGATTGAACATAACAATCATTTTTTTTCAAATGCCTCAACCAAATTCGCAGATGATTGGGAAATTTTTCATTTGATTATATGTTCGTCTAGAAGTCAGGCAATCAAGATAGAAAGCCATTTAAAAAAGTCAAAGAATAAAGTTTACCTGGAAAACTTGAAAAAATATCCAGAGATTTCAGAGAGATTAATTGAAAAATATAAAGATAATGATCAGTAGGTCGCTTCCCCGATAGCTATCGGGGCGATCCCGGTAAGGGGCTCAAAAACCACTCAGAAATGGGTGGTTTTTTGTTTTATATTAACCTTGTTTTTTGATTGAGTCTTCAATTATTTATTAAACCTTAACACAAAAAAAGCTGACCTTAGAAAGATCAGCTTTTTACAATAGGTTATTTAGGTTTAGGTCTTTTTGAGTGTGAACTCAGGTAAATATTTGATTTTTCCCCCTTCCATAGCAGATTCATGAGCCAAAATACCCACACAGGTAATATTTGCTGACTCTCTTGCATCAGGATAGGGAGCTCTATCTTCTTGAAGGGCGCTTAGAAACTCATGAACCAAATGGGGATGAGAACCTCCATGCCCAGATCCTTGGGTGAAGGAAAGGTGCTGGTTCTCATCAGAGTCATAAACTCCATGAGTCGTAAATTTTTGAATGCCTTCTGGTAATAAATGTGCGTAATCAGGAATTTTAATTTTTTCAGGAACTTCTCCGGTATGAATTACAGAATCCTCATGCTCAATCAAGGTCCATTCAAAGGACTTTTTTGAACCATATACATCGAAACTTTCTCTATACTGTCTAGCTGTATTGAATAGTGATCTAGTAACCTCGGCAGCTAGATCACTGTTTTTTAACTTGATGTGGCAGGTTTCAATGGCAAATGGAGATCCATATTTTGGGATCAGATTTTCATCGATTCGACCTGAACCCAGGCAAGAAACATACTCGGCCTGAGCTTTTGGTAATGCCAAAACCGGTCCCACACAGTGAGTTGCATAATGCATAGGAGGGAGGCCTTCCCAATATCCCGGCCATCCTGCCATTTCCTGCTGATGAGAGGCTCTTAAAAACTGGATTTTTCCCAACTCACCTTTTTCGTAAAGCTCTTTGACAAATAGAAACTCACGGCTGTATACCACCGTTTCCATCATCATATAGGTTAAACCGGTCGATTCAGTCAATTCAACGATCTGCCTACACTCTTCTACCGTGGTCGCCATGGGAACAGTACAAGCCACATGTTTTCCTGCCTTAAGAGCTTTGATTGACTGTTCTGCATGATTTTGAATAGGTGTATTGATATGTACTGCATCAATGTCAGGATCCTTTAGCAATTCATCATAATCGGTATAGACCTTTTCAATACCAAAGGCTTTTCCAATGGCCTCAGCTTTTTCCTGATTCCTTTGACATATGGCATACATATTCGCCATTGGGTGTTGCTGATAGATGGGTATAAACTCAGCTCCAAATCCAAGTCCTATGATGGCTATGTTAATAGGTTTTTTACTCATGGGTTTATTTTTTAAAAATTCTTATTTCAGTTTTCAAGTGTTAGAGACCTGATTAAATATTTCTTTTTTCTACTCAGAAGCCCATTTTTTTAGGAATTCCAGACCCTCTTTTGCAAATCCATCTTGGCTAGGAACCAAAGGCTTCCAAATACAAACAGCTCCTGCCAATTCCTTCACTTTTGGAGTAAAGCTTTCAATGGAAATTGTTCCTTGGTAATTAATAGACTCCAGACCTCTTTTCCAGGCGGCCCAATTTGTTTGTCCAGTTCCCGGTGTACCTCGGTAATTTTCAGAAACCTGCACATGAATTAGCTTATCCCCAACTCTCTGAATGGCCTTTTCAATATCTGGCTCCTCAATGCTAATATGAAATCCATCTAATAAGGCTTTGGCTTCTTTTTCATTGATATCTTGGATTAATTGAGCCAATTCCTCAGCAGTATTAATTAAATCAGTTTCAAAGCGATTCAAGGTTTCAATCGCGATATCTAATCCATGATTTCTAGCTTTGCCACAGACTTTCCGGAGGTTTTGAACAGCTCTGTCCCATTCGAGTTTCTTTTGCTCAGGAGACACAAGCCTAGCTTTACCGACCGCAGAGTACATAGGACCGGCCACAAACTTTGCTCCCAATTCACTGGCAATTTCAAAGCATTGATCCATGTACTTAAAACAAGTATCGTGGAAGGCAGGATCATCATGAGTAAAGTCTCTGCTGGGTCCAAAAGCTCCACAAATGATGGCGCTTAAACCATTATCCTCTAAAGCCTTTTTTACCGCAGCTAGATCCACCAATTCAGGATCTTCTACAGGAATTTCTACTGCATCGTATCCATAATTCTTGATTTTTGGAAAAAGGGAGACTGTTTCCATGTTAAAAGGAGAAGTCCATAGCCAGGTACTAACACCGAATTTTACATTCAAGGCCATACTATTCTACTTTCATAATTCCGTTCATTATTCTCCAATGCCCCGGCACAGTGCATATAAATGGATATTCACCCGGCTCAGTTGGAGCTATGAATACAAGAGATTCTCTTCCTTCGGGGTCTACCAATCGCGTGGCTGCTATCACCTGAGGGATTTTAGGAACATAATTCTGTTCAGCTCCTTTTGGATCCCTAGCCAATTCATCCGCAGCCTTTCCGATCTGTTCCATAGATCCTTTCTGGCCTATTACCAGATTATGCTGCATAAAATCAGGGTTCTCAAAGTCTATAGTCACCTGCGAACCAGCTTTTACAGTGAATGTGGCTTTGTCAAATTTCATTTCATGAGGAATGACCCCCAGTTTAATGATAGAAGTTCCATTTGCCTGTTGGCTGGCTACAAAACTCTCCTCTTCCATCAAGGATGTCCCTGGCTTATTCAATGATAGAGTAGATTTATTGCTGAGTCTACCGCCAAACCACCAAGTGCCTTCGTATTTTCCAACCACATTTCTACTATCATTCTGACCAACTCTCACTCGGTTCGGAGATAAGGACTCCTTAAATAATCCATTGGTCTTTCCTTTGGCTATTTCCTCACCATCGATTTTTAATGTCATACTGCCGTCCTCTTTCAAACTCGCATCGATGGTAAACTGAGTTTCAGGAAGGGTTTTCTTAGAGCTGAGAATATTGAGTTTTTCATTTTGTGCAACTGCAAAATGAAGGGCATCTTGATAAAAATACAGGCTATATCCATTGGTATTATTTCCTTGAGCCACCAAAACACCTTCCAATGGGTTTTGTCCTTTAGACACTATAACTCGAAGTGCTATTTCTTTTCCAGCTACGTCCGGAGGAAATAAGATACTGTTCCTCTGATCAAGTGGGTATTGCTCTGCTACTAGTGAACGACTAATTCTGTCTGCCAAAGAAAGTTCACTATCTCCAGAAGCTCTTAAAGCTGTGGAATTATCTCTTTTTGCAAATTCAGTTGGGTGCGCCAAAACAGCTGCAAAAATCGCTTGAGGTAAAAAGCTGTCCTTCCCGTTCTCTTCTCTTTCTGCAGCCTGAATTAACATTGCAGCCGCCTTTTCAGAAAAAGGCATATCTGAAACTGCCAGAAATGCGTGCTTTCTGGTAGCCAAATCCGGGTCTTGAGTAATTCCGGAATTCATAATCGCATCTAAAGACGCCGGAGTATTTGGTAAAACGCGAAGTGCATTTTTTCTAACCGCGGCAGAAGGATGGGAGAGGGCTTCAGTGACAGTTTTAAATGCCTCTTCATTTTCTCCATCTAGTTCTCCCAGACCGTGTAAAGCCCATAATGCATTGACAGCAGGAGCATTTAAACCAACTGGATCTACTTTTTCGTCGGAGATAATCTTATATAAATCAGAAATAACAGATTTGTCCTGCTTTTCCACGATCAAGCGCTGCGCTGTCAATCTCCAAAACATGTTATCACTTTTTAGGGCCTCAATCAGCTCTTTTCCGCTGGCATCCTTGAGATCAAAAGTTTTGGAATCTTTTCCACCTTTATAACTGATTATATAAATTCTACCATGTTGACTGTCCCGAAGCGGATTGATGTAGGCATTTCCAGCTCCATTTTCAAATCCTCTAGGCGTAGGATTATGCTGAATAATAAAGTTGTACCAGTCAGCAACCCATAAAGCTCCATCAGGGCCAACTTCTGCATGAACTGGTGAAAACCATTCATCAGAGCTCGCCAAAATATTGAAGTCATTTTTTTCTTTATACCCAGAGCCATCAGTCTGAATTTTTGCTCGGTGAAGGACCCTTCCAGTTGGTTCTGCCACAAAGGCAATCGTATTCCAATATTCTTCCGGAAAACTTCTGGCGGTATAAAAATTATGTCCAGCAGCAGCGGTGTAGCCACCATGCCAATCTACTTGCCTTAAAAATGGTGTCAAATGAGGCATATCATAATGGCTGTCGATTCCATGAACCGTATTAGCAGAACCTTGGAAAATAGGCCTTTTGACATAATTGTTGGCCATGGAAAAATATACGCTATGCTGTCCATTGGCAGTGGAAATAAATGTCTCAAAATCTTCTGTGAAACCAAGTCCCCAGGTATTATTGGAGGTGTTTCCCAAATATTCCAGATTATCACCCGAAGGCTCAAATCTATACACACCTTGTCCGAAGGAATGTCTTTTGCCACTTACTTCTCCATTGAAGCCTGCATAGCCTAAGACTCCCCAGATTTTATTGTCAAATCCATATCTCAGGTTGGAAGGTCCTGCATGGGTATCACTTTTGCCCCAGCCAGTCATCAATATTTCCCTCACATCCGCCACATCATCTCCATCTGTATCTTTTAAGAAGAGAAAATCAGGTGCCATAGAAATTAAAATGCCTCCATTGACCGCCATAATTGATGTGGGAATATTCAAATTATCCGCGAAAACAGTGACTTTATCTGCCTTTCCATCTCCATCTGTATCTTCCAAAATCTTGATTTTGTCGTTTCCACCTTCAGTTCTAACCTCATTCGGATAATCCACGGTTTCGATGACGAAAAGCCTTCCTCTTTCATCCCAGGTCATTGCCATAGGATTGATGATCATGGGTTCGCTGGCAAATAATTCCATTTCAAAACCAACAGGTAGCTGTACCAATTTCATGCTTTGCTCAGGAGAAAGCGGTAGCTGATATTTTGGGGCTGGATCTCTTCTTTCATAATTTGGAATCTCAGCATCCCGAAATTCAGGAGTTGGAATTTCATAAGCCTGTAAAAGCTCATTTACTTTATCGCCCACCGCCCACAGTATACCATTGGCGATTAGATTTTGGAACTCGGCCTTTTGCCAGGTTTCTTCATTGTGACCATATGCAGTGTAAAATACCCTTCCCTTTCCTTCCTCCAATGTCCAAGCATAAGGTTCTCTATGATCACCCTCCACTCGTTCCATCAAAACATGCATGTCTGGGTTCAATTGAGAATGCACATAGGTTTCATCCCAAGTATCAAACTCAGAAATTCCCTGCATGATTGGGTGTGCTGCATCCACGATTTCAGCCTTGAATCTTTCAGCCCCATGGGATTTGAATTGCCCACCAACCGCCTTGACATACCAGTCAGAATTTCTAAAAGACCAAGAAGCACTATGCACCGGAATCAAAGCTTTTCCACTTTGAACGTATTTTTTTAATGCTTTTTCCTGTGAGGAGCTGATTGAATCATGATTAGCATAAATCATCAGTCCATCATAATTGTAAAGCACATCCTCATTCAAATCCTCAGGATTGGTGGTATAGGTCAAATTAATGCCTTTTTGAAAAAGGGGAGTTCCTAAATAAAGCATCAGTTGCTCGGAATTGTGATGCTCACTTTCATGCCCCAAAACCAATATTTCAACCCTTCTGGGCTCGGTCATGGAGAGAAAACTCTTAGGTTTATTGCAAGCAGTCAAAAGGAGAATAAATCCTAGGAAATATAGACTCTTGAGAAAGTAATTAGGTGATTGATTCATGATTTGGGTTTACCTTAATTGCAGGATACTATATTCCATATTTTTAGGCAGGAAATCTTACTGTTTACTTTTAAATTCTGACTGAATTTTGATATGTTTTCTTAATTTGCCTTCAATAAATAGCATAAAGTAGTGAAAAAGCCTGTTCAAAAGTCTAGAATTCCCGAAGACAAATCTTTTCTAATCCGTGAATTAAAAGCCCCATTTTTCGATGTCAATTGGCATTTTCACTCCGAATACCAGCTTTTTGTAGTCCTTAAAGGGAAAGGAACACGCTTTATTGGTAATCATATGAGCTCATTTAAAGAAGGGGATATGGTTTTGACTGGTCCAAATTTGCCTCATCTATGGAGAAATGATCAGGAATATTTTCAAATAGATAGTAAGTTAGAGACCCATGGAATTGTCATCTATTTCCCGGATCACTTCCTCCAGAATGCAGTATTTGAGTTGAATGAATTCTCATCTATTGCAAACATGCTTTATAAGTCCTCGAGAGGATTGGAAGTACAAGGAAAAACCAATCGAGAGATTACTCAAATGATGAAGGAGCTTCTTAAAATGGAAGGAGTCCAATCACTCATTCAGCTTTTGACTATATTGGAAAAAATCGCTCAATCCGAAGAGTACCAAATCATCGCTGATGCAGCCTACACTAATACCTTCAAGGAATCTGAAAAAGACAGAATGGGATTAGTTTATGAGTTTGTCATGCATAGGTTCAATGAAAAAATAGCTTTAAAGGAAGTTGCGGATATCTGTAATCTATCGGAAAGTGCTTTTAGTCGCTATTTTAAAAGTAGAGCAAATCAATCCTTTAGTGATTTCTTGTCTTCTATCCGGATTAATCATGCCTGTAAGCTTTTGCAAAATGAGCAGTTGAACATTAGTCAAATTTGCTATGAAAGTGGATTTTTCACCCTTTCCAACTTCAATAAGCAGTTTCGTGAAAAAATAGGAAAAACTCCTTTAGAATATAGAAAGGAGTTTGTAACCAGTTTTTAAAGATTGTTTTTGAAAATTTCGTTCACTTCATCAGCATAACTGGAACTGATAGGCACAGTATGCCCTTTGAGGTGAAGTTGATGCTTTTCTATTCTATTTACAAGATTTCGATTGGCTAGAAAAGAACGGTGGGTTCGAAAAAAGTAGGAGGGAAGCTCTTTCTCTACTTGAGAAAGAGTCATTCGACTTACAATTTTATGATTTTCCAGCTGGAAGTTGACATAATTCCCCTGAGACTCGCAGTACAGAAGTTCGTCGAAATCCACTCTGGCGATTCCCTCAGAGGTCTTGATGAATAGATGGGAATCTTTATCCGATTCATGTAGTGAGATCCATTCCTGGGCCTTTTGACAAGCTTTTAGAAATCGCGGAAAAGAGAATGGCTTCAATAAATAATCCATGGCGTTCAACTCAAAACCTTTGACTGCAAAATCCGAATAAGCCGTGGTGAAAATCACCTGCACATCAGAAGGTAGAAGTTCCGCCAAATCAATTCCCGATAAATCCGGCATATTGATGTCCAGAAATACTACTTGCACAGGATTGGATTTAATGTATTCCAATCCCTCAATAGCATTGGTAAAATATGCACTGACTTCTAGAAAAGGCACTTTTGAAGCATGTGCTTTGATTACTTCCAGCGCATAGGATTCATCGTCTATTGCAACTGCTTGCAGCATAGGTTTACTTTAATTGGATGGAAAAATGTACAAAGAAATCATTGTCATTGGAAACGATATTTAATTGATGTTGATGAGGATATAGTAACTCCAATCGCTTTTTAACATTTTCTAGTCCTATGCCTGATTCCTCCTGTTTTGATTCTTTAGTTGAACTTTTAGGGTGAACGCTATTGACCACATCCAGGTGTAAAGAACCGGAAATACATCTGAGATTTATTTTTATCCAGGATTTTTCTTTGGCACTTATTCCATGCTTGAAAGCATTTTCTACAAATGGAATAATCAGCATGGGAGCAATCTTTCCGGAACATTGATTCTCATTGATTTGAATATCAGTTTCCAGGTTTTTCTGTGCGCCAAATCGTAGCATTTGTAGATCCAGGTAATTTCTGAGATAGGTAATTTCTCTAGATAATGGAATTTGAGGCATTTGATTTTCATGCAGCATGAAGCGCATCATATCGCCAAGCTTCTGAATTCCATCTGATGTTTTTTCTGCATTTTCTATCAATGAACTCGCATATAGCGTATTCAAAGCATTGAAAAGAAAATGCGGATTAATCTGAGATCTTAGAAAATCAATATTAGCCTGTCCCTGATCAATTTTAGTGTTAAGGGAAGTAATCTGGCCTATATAATTGTCATACTTTTTGAAAAGAAAAGTTGTGAGAGGAAAGAAGATCAATTGAATAAAGGCAACTGTTCCCAATCCACCAATCACAAAAATCTCCTCTTGACTTTCTTCTAAAGAGATGACAAGAAATATTAAAAGTATGATAGCAGACAAACCCCAATTATACCATCTTGATGCTTTAATTTTGCCTTCTCTTCTTTTTCCATAAACCAAAAAGAAATTAAATAAGCCTGCAATGAAAATAATTGGGATGAAGACTCCAAAAATAATGGAGGGACCGAATCCTGTAATGGGATCCAGCTGAATTAGGAAGAAAAAGGTAAATAAGAAAGCTACAATCAGACGAGCATAATTATACAATTGATAATCTCTGACTCTTGGCGGAGTTAAAGCCTGATTTAAGAGACTTCCGGCAAGAAGATAGCAGATGAATAGGACTAAAATTCCAACCAAAAAAGTAGGGAAGCCCGTTTTGACTAATCCTGATTGATAGCTGAAAATAGCGCAGATGACAAAAGTCAAAACCCCGGTTAAAGCCATTAGTAAGATTGAGGGCCATTTGTTGCTATCATTTTGAAACTTGGGGATCAAAATCATCTGCACCAAATGGAAAGCAGTGTAGATTGTTCCCAAAATGACAAGTCTGCTGATAAACTTGAAAATTTCCTGACCAGAGTCATTATAAAACTGTGGTCTGTATCCAAAGAGGATAAATAAGAATGCTGTTAGGGTAGCGCTGCTCACTAGCCACCATTCGATTTGCCTGAAATCAAAGCTTTTTACCTTCATAGGTCTTAGAATTGGGTCAAAATGGAATAAATGTGATAAAGCAAGGCCACAATCATCAGAAAATAGAAACCTGATTTCCCGTTTTTCTGCCTAATTGAATTTTTTGTTTCCCTTGCTTTCATGGATACAAGAATACCATGTTAGCTAATCAGCGTCAATTTGTTGGGATGAATAGGTTAGTTTATGGGATGGAAAGGCTATTTAATTAATCAAATGGGTTCTGAAGCAAATTAATATCCCAGAACAAAGGAAGAAGGAAATAGACCATAAGCGTTACAAGCAGAATTGATAAAATATTAAGCCAAAACCCAGCCTTGACCATATCTTTCATTTGTAGAAAACCAGATCCGAAAACGACTGCGTTGGGAGGGGTGGCAACAGGGAGCATAAATGCACAGCTGGCCGCCAGAGTAGCGCCAACCATCAAACCGAAAGGATGTAAGTCTAATTTGATCGCTACAGAAGCGAGAATCGGGAGAAGCATGGAAGCAGTTGCCATATTGGAAGTAACCTCTGTTAAAAAGTTGACAGATGCTATGATGACCAAAAGCAGGAAGAAAAATCCCACACCTTCAATTAGGGTGAATCTTTGACCGATCCACTCGGCTAAGCCTGTTTCTTTAAAACCTTCTGCCAAAGCCAAACCACCTCCAAAGAGGATTAAAATTCCCCAAGGAATTTGCTCTGCTGTTTTCCAGTCTAGAATTCTTTTAGTTTTAGTTGAATCGGGGAGGAGAAATAAAATTACCACTCCGGTTAGTACAATTATGGTGTCGTCAATACCGGGTATAAGTTGATCTAACAGGAAGCTTCTGGATATCCATGCAAAGCATACTAAGGAAAAAACGACCAATACATTTATTTCTTCATAGGAGATTTTTCCTAGTTTTTGGAGCTGCTCAGACACG
Organism: Algoriphagus sp. NBT04N3; assembly: GCF_019443765.1. Lineage (NCBI taxonomy): Bacteria > Pseudomonadati > Bacteroidota > Cytophagia > Cytophagales > Cyclobacteriaceae > Algoriphagus > Algoriphagus sp. NBT04N3. The sequence continues at coordinate 1,654,454 of NZ_CP048415.1, read as the reverse complement.
ATGGTTTTAGCATCGTTTAGCTTAAACCTTTTTGGGAGAGGATTGGCGTAAGTTACTAAATACCACCAACATATGAAAATAAGTGAAATGGATAAAGGAAAGCCAAAAAGCATCCATTCATTTAATCCGATTTGATAATCATATAGGTCTGAGACTACAGCGGCTAAAATCGTGTTAGTAGGAGTTCCGATAAGAGTTGCCACACCTCCGATAGAAGCGCTGTAGGCAATTCCCAACATGATATTTTTCCCCAATTTTTGAGAGAGGCTAAAATTTTCGGAGCCAAATGAATCCTCAAATTGCTTTACTACAGCCAATCCAATGGGTAACATCATCAATGAAGTGGCTGAATTTGAAATCCACATGGATAGAAATCCAGTAGCTAAAATAAATCCCAAAACAATAGTTCTAAGATCAGTGCCAATAAAATTAATAATGGATAGGGCGATCCTGCGGTGTAGATTCCATTTTTCTATCCCTGTAGCCATTAGAAATCCACCCATATATAACATCACCGTAGGATGCATGTAATTGGAAGAAACCTCAGCAATAGGAAGAATATCCAATGTGGGCATAAATATTAAAGGAAGAAAAGCCGTAGCTGCAATTGGCAAAGCTTCAGTGATCCACCAGATTGCCATCCAGGATGCTAAGGCCAGCATGGCTAAAGCTTGAGGATTTAAATCCGGAGACTGGACAAAAGATAAAATAAGAAAATAAGAAAGCGGTCCTGCAAATAAACCGAGGGTAGACAGATTGATCTTCATTCAGTGAATTCTGGGGTAGGGATAAATTTTGCAAAAGTTAAAAAATTATAATGGAATCGGGGTATCAAAATTTATTACTTAACATAATGTAAATTATGTAACAAATAATGCATATCCCAAATTCCACCCAGCAGCCACAGAGAAAGAAAATCCTGAAAATTTTGATTTTAGTCAATCCATACCCTAAAAGCACTTCGTAGCTAAAAAGGTAGATCAAAGTTCAGGAAACCAATCCTGCTATTTTAAATTTTAACTAACCTCAAAAATTATGTACTACACAAGACAAATTTTGGGAGGATTACTCTTATTATTCTCCGCAGTTTTGGTCAGTTGCGACCAAAACATCGATCCAATTGACCCCATGCCAATGCCTACGGGTCAAACAGCAACTTTTCAATTAAGCTCAGTATCTGATCCTTCGATTTCTGGAACAGCTGAATTCATTGAAAATGACGATAACACAACCACTATTAATCTTCGTCTGTCAAGCACACCTTCTGGTGGTATGCATCCAGCTCATATTCATTTTAATACTGCAGCTGAAGGTGGTGATATTGCATTAACCTTAGGAACAGTTGACGGTACAACCGGAATGAGCAGCGTCACAGTAAATTCACTAGACGATGGTAGCGCTATTACCTATGAGCAGCTAATCAATTTTGATGGTTATATCAATGTGCATTTGTCAAGTTCAGATTTAGCAACCTTGATCGCTCAAGGTGATATTGGTGAGAATGCCTTAACTGGTGAGTCTAAAACTTATGCCCTAGGCTCTGTAGATGTAGATGGAATTAGCGGTACTGCTACTTTCAGTCAAAGAGTCAATGGTGAAACATTAGCGGAAATTATGCTGATGGGAACTCCAGAAGATGGCATGCACCCAGGACACATTCACTTTAATACAGCAGCCGAAGGCGGTGCAATCGCAGTTTCTTTCAACCCTGTTGTTGGTGCATCAGGAATGAGTGCAACCAATATTTCAACTCTAGATGACGGTACTCCTATTACCTATACTCAATTATTGGATTTTGATGGATATGTGAATATTCACTTGTCAGCTGAAGACCTAGGAACATTAGTGGCCCAAGGAGATATAGGTCAAAATGAGCTTACTGGAGAAGAAAAAGTTTATGAGTTAGGAGAAAAAGATGTGGATGGAATTAGCGGTACAGCTACTTTCAAGAAGCGTGTGAACGGTGAAGCTTTAGCTATGATCGAGTTGATGAACACTCCTGAAGACGGAATGCATCCAGCACACATTCACTTTAATACGGCATTAGAAGGTGGTGGAATTGCCTTCACTTTTACTCCAGTCAATGGTGCAACTGGTGTAAGTGTGACCAACGTAGCCACGCTAGACGATGATTCTATGATCGGGTATGATGATATTTTAGAATTCAATGGATATATCAATGTGCACCTTTCTGCAAGTGAATTGGGAACCATCGTTGCTCAAGGTGATATAGGATCTAATGAATTAACCGGAGAGTCAACTACCTATGTATTAGGTGAAAAAGATGTAGTAGGAATTAATGGTACTGCGACTTTTAGAAAAAGAGCTAATGGTACTACCCTAGCAATTTTAGATGTAGAAAACACAATAGCAGGCTCTTCTCATCCAGCTCATATTCACAATAATACAGCCGAAATGGGCGGAAGCATTGCATTTACCTTTACGCCAGTTGATGGTACTACAGGAATGAGCATGACCAATATTGTTGCTTTAGATGATGAAACAGCAATTACTTATGAGCAACTATTGGAATTTAACGGATATATCAATGTACACCTCTCCATGGCAGAACTTGCAACAGTTGTTGCCCAAGGAAATATTGGGGTGAATGTAAATTAATAGTAGATGGTTGGTTTTAAAAAGTCCGGGTAATTTGCCCGGACTTTTTTTATAGTTTCTCCAGTCGAAATTGAAAATCGTATTGTAAATCTTCGTGTAATCCACTTACTAACTTTTCAACTTTTCCTTTCTGGATCTCATACAGATTTTTGATCACAGAGTTTCGGTGCTTTAAAAATCCCATTTCCTTTATTTTTTCACAGAAAAAAAGAATGACCTCAGCCTGATCGGGTTTGGACTTTAATAATTTTAAAAGCTTATTCATTTTTCTTCGAATACTTTGAGCTGATTTTTTCGCATAATAACCATGCTCTACCCTAGCCTTTTCAAATTCAACTAACAAGTCTTCTTTAACCATTTCTACAAATAATCCTGGCTGATCCCTTTCATAGAGTTTAAAAAATAAATAGGCCTTATTGTCTCTGCTAAACTTGATTAATTCGATCAAAAGATCTTTAATTTCCTGTTCAGAAAGATAGCCAAGGTCTTTTTTCAAGGTGGCTAAACTGGGAATGTCCATATACTTTTTTAGAATTTAATCAGAATAATAAGCTGCTTGCTTCAGAATTGTTGGAATAAATAAATAGTGAGCATCCCCCACCCTGTTCCGGTAACCATACTCAAAATGGCTAATAGCACCGCATGAGGCATTAAATCTTTCCTATATGCAGCTGTAACGGCCGGAGCAGTAGAAATTCCGCCCAAATTTGCCATGGATGCGATGGGAACCCAAATAAGATTAAGCCTCAATACTTTGGAAAGAGCTAGCATGAGAATAAAGTGCAAAATCAACCATACCAAAACCAAACTTACAAAGCTCCAAGGTAAGGTTAGGTTGCTGAAATCTAATCGCAATCCAAGGATGGCCATGACCAAAACAATACAGACTCCTCCCATTTTTAGGGAAAATGAGGTATTCCAATGTGTAATCAAGTTACCCAAAAGCATTCCCAAAATTGATAAACTTATAACCAGCATGAGGAATGATAGATTTAAAAAGTAACTGATACCTGTGATCAGAGCAAAAATTAGAATGATCACCAGCGGTTTAATTTTCCTTCCAGAATTGAGTTTGGGGTCAGCTAGGGTGCTTGGAAGAGGATCTTTGATTCCTATCAGTTTGCTGAGAACTTCTCCTTTTTTGATAAACTGAAACATTAAGATTGTCCAGATATTGACCAAAATATTATCCAATACCAAAACTGAGAGAAAGATATTTTCAGGGGTTTGGGCGAGCTCTTTTAAAATCAACTGAGAGGTACTTCCACCAATCCAGCCTCCAACTATGGGGACGAGGCCTTTCCAATATTCCTGTTCGAAAAAGATAACATCATTACCTGGTTCGATTAAAAGCACACCTGAAACCAATAGCACGGGTAATGTTGCTATAAAAAGACTTCCTCCAAAAAATAAAACCAAAGGTCTAAATCCTACTACTGCCAACTGCTTGAAAGGTAATGCGGACATAACTGCCAAAAGGGTGATTGGGATAATCCAGTTTCTGCTGAGGCTGTGTAAATAAACACTGGATAAATCCCATCCAAAGAGGTGCGTAAATCCTGCCGGGATCACATAAGCAAATAAAATTGCAGGAAACCAGTTGAGAATTTCTTCGATTATTTTATTATTTAATGTATTGATTTTCAATACAAAAGTAACTGTTAATAAAACAATTACTAGAGATATGATTTCATCAAATGAATTCATTGAAAAGGTTGGGAAAGAATACTTAAACAAGTTTGAATTCCTTCCAGATAGTTACCAATTCTGATATTCTCATTAGGTCCGTGAATGTTGTTATCTGGATTTGGAATCCGTACGGAAACTGCCGGAGCATTTAAAATATTGATGAAGGGTGCCATTGGTTGGGAACCACCCGTTTGTCTGGTTTTGACATAATCTGATCCAAAAACATGCTTCATTCCTGCTTCCAACCATAGTGCAAAATCAGAATCCATGGAGGTTCTGAAAGGCTGGGAACCGATGCGAAAATCAAAAGAGGCAAGTTTAGAGTAAGCCTTTCGCTCTTCCAAGCTTGGCTCCTCTCCAGCTATTATATGATAGCCTTGATCGGTGATAAATTTTCGCAAAAGTGCTATTTGTCTCTCTCCGGGAGTCTCTTTGACTGTCCGGATATCAATTTCTGCTATGGCCACAGAAGGTATCAAGGTCCTTACCTCCTTTCCTACCCAACCTGCATTGATTCCCCTAATATTTAATGATGGATACTGCATGGCTTCCTGATAGCTCCCTCCCACTTGATCTGCTTTAGCTATTCCAAGTTCATACAGTATTTCTTCCATAGATTCCGGCACTTCGGCCATAGCTTGCATGTCGGATTCACTTAAATTGACTCCTTCATAAAAGCCCGGGACTGCTACTTTCCCATACTCATCTTTCATTGCTGCCAGCAGTCTGGATAAGCCAAAAACCGGGTTCGGAGAGAAATTCCCATATTGTCCGGAATGCAGATTTTCTTTTGCTCCAAATACTTTGATAGTGGCAGTAGCTATTCCTCTTGCACCAAATGCTAGATTGGGGAGGTTGGATAAGTGACGGGTACCGTCCATGATCAATATCCCATCGGCTGCAAATAATGCTTGATTAGCCTGCACTATTCCAGCTAATTCTGGAGATGAGAGTTCTTCTTGAAAATCGAGAATCAGCTTCAGGTTCACTGCCGGCTCAAGTTGATTTTGCTGAAAAATCTCCATTGCTGTCAAAATGCTCATGGCTGGACCTTTGGAGTCTGAAGCCGACCGGGCAAAAATTTTCCAATCCAAATCGATCCTGTCATTCAATGAACTCCAATCTATTTCCTGCAATTTCCCATCAACTTCTTTTTTCAAGGCAGGAATAAATGGACTTTTTTGGTTCCATGCTGAGGTATCCACTGCTTGCCCATCAATCTGCAAGTAAACCAGAATAGTTTTTTTTGCGGGGTCAAACTTTCCTTTTGCAAATAAATGAGGAACTCCCCCTGCGCTGAGTACTTGCGTTTCAAATCCAAGTTTGTTCAATTCTTTTTGACACCAATTGAGATTTGCTTGAATTTGATCAGGAAACCGGCCGTTATTCGGGATTTTCAGGAATTCATTAAACTTGTTTAAAGACGGGAGTAAACTTTCTTCGGAAAGGCGCTGTATCTCAACTTTATCTAGTTGAGCAAAAGTTGGAAACCAGACCAAAGAAAATAAGGTTATTAATAGGTATAATCGATTCATGCCTTGGATTTAGAGAGTAGAAAAATAGAAATATTTTTCTGGTATCTATTTAAAAGATATTCTTTGGTTGATATGTATCAAAAAAAGCTGCTCAAATCCATGGAATTTGAATGGAATCAGCATAATTCCTAAGTTTAGTATCGGATAATAAACTCAAATGGAAACCTACGGTAAAATCTTATTAATTGCTATGCCTGCCTTTTTTGTGCTGGTGCTGTTTGAGAAGTTTTGGGGTGTATGGAAAGGAAATGATACAGTTCCTGTCAATGATATGATTGCGAGTCTCAGCTCGGGAATAACCAATGTGACCAAAGATGTCTTGGGTTTAAGTATCGTAGTTATCTCTTATGAATGGATGGCTGGAAAATTTGGATTATTTCAAATCGATGCGTCTTGGTTGACATATGTAATTGCCTTTATTGCTTTGGATTTTGCAGGTTATTGGGTGCATAGAATTTCCCATGAGTATAATTTATTTTGGAACAACCACATCATTCACCATAGCTCAGAGGAATTTAATCTGGCCTGTGCATTGAGACAAAGTATCTCCTCAATTGTCAAAATATTCGGAATTTTCTTGCTTCCGGCTGCTTTATTGGGGGTTCCAGCCCAAGTAATTGCCATTGTAGCTCCCTTACATCTCTTTGCTCAGTTCTGGTATCACACCAGACATATTGGCAAAATGGGTTTCTTGGAAAAAATCATCGTTACTCCTTCCCATCACCGGGTTCACCATGCCATCAATCCGGAATATTTGGATAAGAATTATGGACAAATTTTTATCATTTGGGACAAGCTATTTGGAACCTATCAGGAGGAACAGGATGATATCCCAGCAGTTTATGGGGTGACAAGACCAGTTCGAACCTGGAATCCGATTAAAATCAATTTTATGCACCTTTGGCTTCTGATCAAGGATGCTTGGAGAGCTCAAGATTGGAAAGACAAGCTGAAAATTTGGTTTATGCCATTGGGTTGGAGACCCAAAGATGTTGCAAAAAAATACCCTGTCTACAAAATTGAAGACGTTTATCACTTTCAGAAATACAACCCATTCCTCAGCAAAGGAATGTTGATTTGGAGTTTTGCCCAGTTAATTGTGCTTTTGCTCCTTCTAAGCTATTTGTTTGGAAATTTAGCCAGCATTGGAGTGCCTGATATCTTTTATTACGGAGCCTTTGTCTTTTTGACAGTTTACTCCTACACCGAACTAATGGATAGAAATCCCAATGCTTGGGTTTGGGAAGTTTTGAAAGTGATATATGCCTTTTACTTCATTTTTACTTCAGGTGATTGGTTTGGGATCAATCAAATTTTACCCGGAGCCTTGACTTTCTTCATTGTCTATTTATTTTCATCTTGTTTGCTTTCTGTATGGTTTTGTTTGAAAAATGAAAGGATGCAGTTAGCCAATTGAGTTAACTTAGGCGCATGAAAGAGTTCAAGCAGATTATTCAGGCTTACGAAGTTTGCAAGGAAGAATCCATTTCAGCCGCATTGGCTACTGTGGTAAAAGTAGATGGATCTGCCTATAGAAGACCAGGCGCGAGAATGCTCGTAACCCAAGATGGACAATTAACAGGTGCCATCAGTGGGGGCTGTTTGGAAGGAGATGCCTTGAGAAAGGCCCAAACAGTAATTTTTCAGCAAAAATCTATGTTGGTCACTTATGATACTACGGATGAAGATGATCAAAAATTCGGTGTAGGGCTAGGTTGCAATGGAATAATCCACGTATTGATTGAACCATTGGAATTTTCTAACCCAAGCAACCCCGTTGAATTAATCAAGGAAGCCATCCAAGAGCGTGAATCCAGTCTTCTGCTTACTGTATTTTCTATTCCTAGATCTAAATCAGAGCAGATAGGTACCATCTTTTTGAAAAGAGGAAATCAGGAATTCGGCAATTCTGGAAAATTGAATCCTCAGCAATGGCTCAGGATAAAACATGAAATCAATGGCTTTGAAGAAAATCAGAGTCAAATCAGGGAATACGAAGAGTTGGATCAGATTTCCGTATTCTTCGAAAAAATACATCCTGTGACGAGGGTATTACTTTTTGGTGCGGGAAATGATACTCGACCTGTTGCCCAAATGGCTGAATTATTGGGAATGGAGCTATTTCTTTTCGATGGAAGAAAAAATCAGGCTACATCTGCACGTTTTCCATCGGTTCAAAATATTATCGTTGGTTCTGCAGAAGAAGTGCTGCCAAGCATAAGTACTGATTCCAATACTGTTGCTCTTTTAATGACCCATAATTTTGAATATGAGGTGATTATTTTGGAAAAACTTTTGAAATCAAACCTTCCCTATATCGGAATTCTTGGTCCTAAGAAAAAGACTGAAAAGTTGGTACAGCGATTGGAATCCATAGGATTGCAAGTCAACATGGAGAATATTTATGCCCCTGTAGGTCTTGAAATCGGAGCTGAAACTTCTGAAGAAATTGCGCTTTCTATTATGGCAGAAATTAAAGCAGTTCTAAATCAAAAGAGTCCCATTTTCCTTCGGGACAAAAAAGGTCCCATTCACGAGTCTGGGCTATGAAAACAGGCATAATTCTTTTGGCCGCAGGTTCATCTTCCAGATTAGGTAGACCTAAGCAATTGGTGGAGCTGGGAGGTAAAACGCTGATTCAAAACGCTATAGAAGAAGCTAAAAAATGCCAAGCGGATTCAATGGTAGTTGTTTTGGGTTGGAATCCTGACTTGATCCAAACTGGTTTTGAAAGCAAAAACGTAAATGTTGTATTCAATAAGAGCTGGGAAGAAGGTATGGCTTCCAGTATGCAGACAGGGCTCAAATTTTTGATAGAAAATAGCCAAACCGATCAAGTGATTTTGATGCTATGCGACCAGCCATTTGTTGATGCGGTTCTTTTGAATAGATTGATTGAGGAGAAAGAAAGCTCTGGTAAAGGAATCATTGCTTGTTCTTACTCTGAAACCATGGGAGTGCCTGCGCTTTTTGATGCATCTTATTTCAATGAATTACTGAGCCTCAAAGGTTCAGAGGGTGCCAAAAAGGTAATTTTCAATCATTCTGAAGATGTTTTAGCGCTTGATTTCCCTGAGGGTTCGATTGATTTGGATACTGAAGATGATTTGAAAAAGATCAAGAATCTCAAATAAGATCTATCCTCTTAATTCCTTTACTACTTTTTCTACCCAATCTATGGTTTGTAGAATTTCGTCTTCGCTAGTTTTTCTTCCCAACGAAAATCGAATTGAAGCTCTTCCTAAATCTGAATCCAATCCCATGGCTTTCAATACATGACTAGGTTTAGGGGAAATGGATGTGCAAGCAGAACCCGAACTCACCGCAACTTTCTGATTCACTCTTTTCAATAGCTCCTCTCCTTCTACACCTGAAAATGCGATGTTGCAAACATGGGGTAAACGATTATCTTGACTTCCGTTCAATTGTGTTCCGGAGATTTTTAGTAATCCCTCTTGCAACTGATTTCTAAGCTTTTGCAATCGATTAGCTTCTTCATTCATTTCTTCCATTCTCAGCTCAGCGGCTTTTCCAAATCCCACTATTCCGGGTACATTCAATGTCCCACTTCTCATTCCTTTTTCATGGCCTCCTCCATGAATTTGAGCCATTGGTTTGGGTAATTCATGGTTGTGTCGCACGTACAATGCGCCTATACCTTTAGGACCGTATAATTTGTGGGCAGAAATAGCCATCAAATGAATTCCTTGGGTAGAAACCGGAATCTTACCTGCTGCCTGCACTGCATCCGTAATCAAAATCAGATTTCTATCCTCACATAAATTTGCGATTTCCTCTATGGGATGAATAATTCCAGTTTCATTATTTGCCCACATCAGGCAAATCGCTTTGGTAGTCGGGAGAATGGCTTTGACTAGTTGATCTATGCTTATTTTACCCATCTCGTCTACGGGTAAATAGGTCACCTCTCCTCCCCTTTTTTCAATTTCTTCAAAGCAATCCAAAACGGCTTTATGCTCTGTTTGACAGGTGATAAAATGCTGTTTTTCAGGTAAAAAAGCTTCGAAAGTACCTTTTATAGCCAAATTTAAGGCCTCTGTAGCTCCAGATGTAAAAATTATCTCCTTAGACTTAGCACCAATCAATTGAGCAATTTTTTCCCGGGCTTCTTCTACCGCATTCTCGGCAACCCAGCCAAAGGGATGACTCTTACTCGCCGCATTTCCAAAATGATTCGAAAAAAATGGAAGCATGGATTTTATTACTTCTTCAGTGCAAGGAGTAGTGGCATTATAGTCTAAGTAAATGGGGTATTTCATTGGTTAAGAATTAATGGTTTTCATTTACATTGAACTCCTCCATCAACTGAAGTCCATAATTTCTGATTGTTTCAATAATTGGTACAGCACTTAAACCCCTCTCAGTGATAGAGTATTCAACTTTTGGAGGCACTACGGGATAGACTTTTCTATCAATAAACCCTTCGGCTTCCAGTTCTCTCAATTGACTGGTCAACATTTTATGAGTGATATGCGGAATATCTTTTTTAAGTTCTCCATAGCGCATTACCCGGTCTTTTAATCTCCAAAGAATAGGCATTTTCCAAGTTCCACCGATCCTGTCCATTGCAAACTCTACAGGATTGTAATAAAGCTTTTTGTCAAACAAGAAATCAGGCATATCGTATCAATTTTCCATTTCTTTCCTAAAAGTGTATATCATAACTATAAGTAAGTATATTGTTAAAGGTACTGTTTAATTTCAAATTTGTCTTGTTCGCTAAACCAAAATTTTATGAGCAAGATTCAAGAAAAACAAGGCTACGTGCATTTCCATGGTGCACCATTTAAAGGAAAAATATTAATGGTTGCCAGTTCTCCTACAAGATCAAAACAAACTGGTTGGCCAATTGGATTTTGGGCGGCAGAGTTGACACATCCTCTTCGAGTTTTCCAGGAAGCAGGCTATGAAGTGGAGTTGGCTTCTACCGAGGGAGGAAAACTGGAAATGGATGCTTACTCCAATCCAAATGATTCCAGTGGCTATTCCGCACATGATGTGATTTCATTGGGCTATATGCAAAAACCTGAATTCAATGAAATGCTGAAAAACACTAGAAAATTGAGTTCTGTCAATCCTTCGGATTTTGATGCTATATTTCTCGTTGGAGGTCAAGGTCCCATGTACACTTTCAGAGGAAATACCAACTTGGAAAAGCTATTTGTGACATTTTTTGAATCAGGTAAACCCAGTGCCGCTGTTTGTCATGCTACTACTCTCCTATTGGAAGCAAAAAAGTCTAACGGTGAGCTCCTTGTGACAGGAAAGACATGGACGGGATTTGCAGATGCTGAGGAAGAATTTGCAGATCAGGCAGTAGGAATGAAAATTCAGCCTTATCGAATAGAAGAAGAAGCAAGAAAATTGAAAGGAACAACTTTTAAAGTTTCTTCTCCATTTTCTTCCTATGCCATTCAAGATGGAAACTTGATTACAGGCCAACAGCAAAATTCTGGTGAAGCAGCAGCGAAATTGGTGGTGGATTTGTTGAATTTAAAATCAAAAAAGTAAGGATATGAAAATAGCAATTATAGGAACGGGCAACGTTGGTGGTGCATTAGCCACTAAATGGGCAAAATCAGGGCATCAAATTCATTTGGGTGTTCAGGATAGCTCCAATTTTAAGGGAGATAATTTGGTCTCAAATCCAAATACAACAGTTCATTCAGTATCTGAAGCTGTAAAAATTTCTGAGGTGATCTTAATAGCAACTCCAGCAAAGGCAGCAATTGAAGTAGCCCAAAGCTTAGGCGATACTTCTGGAAAAATTATCATAGACGCCATGAATATTATTATGGGAAATGGCCCCATTGGATATAAATCAACCTCAGCTGCAATACTTGATCATACTGCCTCAAGAGATGTAGTCAAATGTTTCAATACCACTGGCTACAATAACTTGCAAAACCCTAAATACGGACCCCATTCATTGGACTTGTTTGTCGCAGGAGATAGTGAAAAAGGGAAAACTGTCGCAATCCAACTTGCAAAAGATGCTGGATTTGAAGCTTGCTATTCAATTGGTGGAAATGACAAATTTGAATTGATGGAGCAATTCGCTTGGTTTTGGATTAATCTTGCCATGTTTCAGGGACAAGGAAGAGAAATTGGATTTAAGTTACTGAAACGGTAAAATTCATTTTAGATAGTTAAATTGCAGTATGCAAGAAACTTGGACATTTGACTATCCCAAATCTCAAATAAAAGACGATTCATTGAGTTCTTTCTTGAAAGCCAAAAAAAAAGATTTGGGCATTTTTCTTTCTTATTACTACAAAAAAGATGGCGCAGTAGCCGAGGATGTAAACTTAAAAACCGAGCCTCAATTTTCTGGTTCTAATTCAGGCAGTTTTGAGGTAGATTTTTCTTTGGTTCATTTTAATGCCTGCCTGGCCATTCATGAACAAGTGAGAGAATCTTTAAAAATTGATTTTGAATTTGATTCAAAATCTTCCAAATTAAAACTGATAGGGCCTTATTGGCCAAGCAGAGAAATGGATGAGATCTGATTTTTTTCTCTTTCTATAGAACCTGAATTATTCTCAAATTCATCTGCCTCATTTTAAATGAAAGGTTGCAATTCCTTTCATTTGAAGTAATTTTGGCATTCAGTTTTTCAATTATGAAAGAATCACCAGAGACACTCAATTTTATTGAACAAATTATAGAAGAGGATTTAGCCAAAGGTCTTCCGAAGGAAAAACTCCGTTTTCGCTTTCCTCCGGAGCCGAATGGTTATCTGCATATTGGCCACGCTGCTTCCATCTGTTTGAATTTTGGATTGGGAGAAAAGTACAATGCTCCTGTAAATCTTCGCTTTGATGACACCAACCCTGCCAAAGAAGAGCAGGAATATGTAGATGCAATCAAACGAGACATTGCATGGCTTGGCTTCAAATGGGCTAATGAATGCTATTCTTCTGATTATTTTCAGCAGCTGTATGATTGGGCTGTTCAATTGATCAAAGAAGGCAAAGCCTATGTAGATCAACAGTCATCCGAACAGATTGCAGAGCAAAAAGGTACACCTACCAGTCCAGGAAAGCCAAGCCCTTTCAGAGATCGACCTGTGGCTGAAAGTCTGGAGCTTTTCGAAAAGATGAAGAATGGGGAGTTTCCTGCAGGATCTTATCTCCTTCGAGCCAAAATTGACATGGCCTCTCCGAATATGCATATGCGTGATCCTATTCTTTACAGGATTATCAATGCTCCGCATCACCGTACAGGAAGTGATTGGTGCATTTATCCAATGTATGATTGGGCTCATGGTGAATCGGATTATATTGAGCAGGTATCTCATTCATTGTGTACCTTAGAGTTTAAGCTACACAGAGAGCTTTATGACTGGTATCTGGATCAGATCTATGATCCTACGCTTCTGCGCCCAAAGCAGCGGGAATTTGCCCGAAGAAATTTGAGCTATACCGTGATGAGTAAGCGGAAATTATTAGAATTGGTACAGAAGAAAGTCGTTTCAGGTTGGGATGATCCTCGTATGCCAACTATTTCAGGTTTAAGAAGAAGAGGCTACACTCCGGAGTCTATCCGAAAATTCTCTGATTTATCCGGTATTTCTAAGCGGGACAATGTCACTGACGTTTCCTTATTGGAATATTGTATCCGGGAAGACTTGAATAAAACTGCTACCAGAGTAATGGCGGTTTTGGATCCTGTGAAAGTGGTTTTGACCAATTATCCTGAGGGTAAGGTAGAAATGCTTTCTATGGAAAATAATCCTGAAGATCCTAATTCAGGAACTCATGAAGTACCATTTTCCAAAGAACTTTATATTGAAAGAGAAGATTTCAAAGAAGAAGCGAATAAGAAATTCTTTAGACTTTCTTTGGGTAATGAGGTTCGTTTAAAAAGTGCCTATATCATTAAAGCAGATTCTGTGGTAAAAGATGATGCTGGAAATATTACAGAAATTCATTGTACGGTGGATTTGGACTCCAAATCCGGAAGCGGTACTGAAGCAAGTTTAAGAAAAGTAAAGGGAACACTTCATTGGGTTTCAATAGCCCATGCTATCACTGCTGAAGTAAGGGAGTATGATAGGTTGTTCCTTGATGAGGCTCCTGATGCACATGAGGACAAAAACTTCATGGAGTTTATCAATCCGAACTCTTTGAATATCATCAAAAAGGCCTATTTGGAGCCCTATTTAGCTCAAGCTACTTTGGATGATAAATACCAATTTCAGCGATTGGGTTACTTTACTTTAGACACAGATTCCAAGGAGGGGCAGTTGATTTTCAATAAAACTGTAGGCTTAAAAGATTCTTGGGCTAAGCAAAATACAGCAGCGCAGCAACCAAAACAGCCTGCTGTTCAGCAGAATCAGGGTAAAAGAAGTCCTTTGAACGAGATTCAGCAATTGAGTAAAAAGCTAACCAATCTTCCAGAAGAAAAGTTGGCGAATGCTAAAGCATCTATACTCAAATTAGCTGAAGAAGTGAGCTATGAGGAAATTGAACCTTTATTCAATACGGCTGCTAAAAAAGTGGGTACTCGAATTGGTGTCATGTTAGTCTTGGGCGTTTTACTAAAAAATGGCCAGGAGAAAACAGAGGCAGCTCAGGAATTTATTAATGCTGGTCTGAATGATGATCATGAAATGCTAAAAGCTGAAGCAGCAGCTATTCAATAATTCGGTATTTATTTAAAAAAAAAAGCCGCCAATTCACATTGGCGGCTTTTTAATTTAACACCTTATTACCTTAAGCTCTTCGGATATCTAATTTGATATCTGAAAATTCTTTCTGCTCAATAAATGGTTGACTTCTCAACCTTCTACCTGTCGCAGCAAATATCGCGTTTGCAATAGAACCACCTGTTGGAGGTAGTGCAGGTTCTCCTAAGCCAGTAGGATCAAAGTCAGTTGTTAGGAAATGAGTTTCAATTTCAGGAACTTCTTTCATTCGAATTAAGCGATAGGTGTCATAGTTTTTCTGCTTTGGCACACCATTTTCGAAAGTTAGATTTCCATACATTGCGTGGCCCATTCCATCCACAATGCCACCTCTTACCTGATGGTTTGCTCCAATTGGATTGATAACCATTCCACAATCTGTAACCGCAGTTATTTTCTTAAGTGTCGGAGTACCTCCTTCCATAGCGATATCAGCTACTTGAGCAACATAAGATCTATGAGAGAAGTACACAGAGAATCCCTGTTTCACGTTTGGATTTTTACCCCAATTGGATTTTTCCTTGGCGGCTTGAACAACTCCAATCATTCGATCTACATCATAGCCTAGCTCTCCCACCGGATTGGTTTTTGCCCTTTGAAGCAAATCCAATCTAAACTGAACAGGATCTTTGCCCGCTTCCAATGCTACCTCATCCAAAAAACTCTGCTCTGCATAAGCGAGGAAGTTCGTAATTGGAGCTCTCCAGGCATTGGTTGTGATACTTGATTCATAATTCACTGATTCGATCAAGACATTGTCCACAGCTCCTGAAGGAAAATTATGCTCCCGGGTTGTATTACCAGCATTCATCCCTACTCCACGGAGTTTATATGCAATCATATTTCCCGATTCGTCCAAGGCCGCTTCAAATCTGTATCTTACAGCCGGTCTATAAGCGCCTCCTGTGAGTTCATCTTCTCTACTCCAAGTTACCTTGACTGGTGCATTCATAGCTCTGGATACTTCCACCGCTTCCTCTACATAGTCGGCGCGAAGTCTTCTTCCAAATCCTCCTCCCAGACGTGTGATTTCCACTGTGATATTTTCAGCTGGAATTCCCAAGATTTGAGCAGCCGACTGTCTAGCTCTATCTGGAGTTTGGGTAGGACCAATTAATTCGCATTTATCTCCTTTTACATGGGCAAAGAAGTTTTCTGGTTCCATAGGAGAATGCGCCAAGAAAGGACATTGATATTCAGCGCTCACTACTTTAGCGGCATTTTTAAAAGCTGCGTCTACGTTACCGTCTTTTCTTCGAACTTCCGCTTTTCCAGAAGCCAATAACTCTTTGAAAATTCTATCGTGGTCTGCTGAACTTTCTACCTTGCCTTCTGGCTCATATTCAATTCGAAGCAGCTTTTTAGCTTTCATCAATGGCCAAGTTGATGAACCTACCACAGCGACTGAATTTCCAAAAGTTACCACCTCCTGAACTCCAGTCACTGCTCTTGCTGCAGCATCGTCGACAGATTTGATTTTCATTCCAAAAGGTGCTCTTTGAATCATGGCATGAAGCATTCCTTCCCTGTAAAAATCTAATCCGTATAATGGCTGCCCGGTATACATCTCCTTGGCATCCACATTTTTCACCGGAGTCCCGATGATTTTAAAATCTTTTTTGTCTTTGAAAGTCACTTGCTCAGGAGCAGTCATGGTGGCAGCTTCTGTCACGAACTCTCCAAAGTGTGCACTTTTCCCACTTCCTTTGTGTGAAATGATGCCTTTTTCTACTGTAATTTCCTCTGCTGGAACATTCCATGTTTTCGCAGCAGCAGCTACTAATACATATTTGGCTGTTGCCCCTGCTGTACGTAATCTCTCCCAGCTGTGTGGCATAGCCCCTGAACCACCAGTCAATTGACGATCATATTTTTCTGTATCCAAATTGGCCTGAATTACTCTGACTTTTTCCCAATCAGCATCCAATTCTTCGGCTACGACCATTGGAAAAGAAGTCTTGATGTTTTGCCCCAATTCAGGATTAGGAGAATAGATCACCACATCGCCAGTTGGAGAGATGGATAAATAACTATTGAAGTTTTTAGCCTGAGATAAAATTTCCTCAGTACTCAATACCTCTACTTTCGGGGAATCGCAACTGAACCAGTTGAAACCAATAAATAATCCACCTGCCGTGGTTCCGGCAATCTTCAGAAAATCTCTTCTGCTCGCTCTTGTTACTGTGCTCATGATTATTTGGTTTTAGCGGCTAATGCTACTGCTTCTCGAATTTTGTGATAGGTGCCACAGCGACAGATGTTTCTATTCATCGCATTGTCAATTTCATCCATTGAAGGATTGGGGTTGCTTTTCAGAAATGCTGCAGCTTGCATTATCTGTCCAGCCTGACAATAGCCACATTGGGCTACATCGACTTCTTCCCATGCTTTTTGAACAGGATGATCTCCATCTTCCGAAAGACCTTCGATGGTGATAACTTCTGAATTGCCTACACTGGAAATAGGTGTGACACAGGAGAAAGTGGAATTGCCATTTATGTGAACAGTACATGCCCCACATTGAGCTACACCACAAGAAAATTTGGTTCCGACTAATCCCAGGTGATCTCGCAAAACCCACAATAAAGGGGTATCATCTTCCACATCCACCTGATGATTTTTACCGTTTACTTTTAAGTTGAAAGTTGCCATGTTTCTTTTATTTGCTCATAAGTTACAAAAAATCATCCCTTGATAAATGCCATTTATGGAAATCTGACTTCCTAATTGTCTGATCGGCAAATAATGAGGCCTAATTGAAATAAATGATAAAAAAATCAAAGTACTCGGACCTTTTTTCTCCTTTTTTGGTTAATAAAATAATTTTCAAGTTCTGGCTCAAACAAAACCTAAAATCCATTTTCCTGTGCTAAAAAAAATATTACTCTTCGTACTTATCCTTTTTTTGGCACCTCTCCTTTTCGGTTTTCTTTTTATCAGTTTTAGCCCTCAGTTTGGAGGTAAGCCTTCACCAGAGCAACTTCGCGAATTTGAAAAATTGGATCATTATTCAGATGGCAAGTTTCATAACCTTCAAGCAACTGAAATGGGAATGGATTTAGCGAAAGCCATCAAGCTACTTCCTGAGTTCTTCAAAAATGATCCAGGCAGAAAACCGGATTTCGATATCCCGATAGTAAAAATTGATTCTCTTGAACTACTCAATAGTTCATCCACAAGGCTATTTTGGTTTGGCCATTCTGCATTTTTACTTCAAATAGACGGCAAAAATATCTTGTTAGATCCCATGCTTGGGGAAGTTCCCTCTCCCCATCCTTAGTTGGGAAACCCCAGATTTTTCAAAGAGCTTCCTATAGAAATTGAAGAGTTGCCGGTGATTGATATGATTCTTTTCTCTCATGATCATTATGATCATTTAGATTATGGGTCAGTCAAGAAATTAGCTGGAAAAACAAAGCAGTTTGCAGTCCCTTTAGGCGTGGGAGCTCATTTGGAAGCTTGGGGAATTGAGAAAGCTAGGATAACTGAGTTGGATTGGTGGGAAGACTTCAAGGTTCAGGATATATCTTTGATTTTTACTCCCAGCAGGCATTTTTCTGGCCGTGGATTGAATAATCGCTTTAGTACACTTTGGGGATCATGGGTGATTATTGGTAAAGAAGAAAAGCTATTTTTTAGCGGAGATGGTGGGTATGGTCCACATTTTCAAGAGATTGGAAATCGTTTTGGGCCATTTGATTTTGCTATGTTGGAATGCGGGCAATACAATGAAAATTGGAAGGAAATCCATATGATGCCTGAAGAAACGGCATTGGCTGCTCTGGATCTGAAAGCAAAAGAGTTTATGCCCATTCACTGGGGAGCCTTTAGCTTAGCTATGCATTCTTGGACAGACCCCGTGGAGCGTGTTTTGGCCAAATCTCAGGAATTAGGATTGAAAATCAGGGTGCCTAAAATCGGTTCTATGATAGAAATTAAAGAAGAAAGTCAACCCGAACTTTATCCTTGGTGGATCAATCCTGACTTGGTAGATCTCTCTGATTTTCAGGAAAGAAAGGCTAGTATTTTTTAATACATTCTTGATCATAGTCTTTTAGGGCTTTCTTAAGACTTGAATTTGTGATCAAAAGTCATGAGTGAAATTGATTCATTTTTCCTAATTTGAAACTTTATTCAAACACATAAAACCTACATAACCTATGTCTCAAACGATTAAAGCAGCCATCGTGGGTACCGGATTTATTGGACCGGCTCACCTGGAAGCACTTCGAAGAATTCCTAATGTAATGGTCACTGGCTTAGTAGAAGTCAATCAAGAATTGGCTGAAGAAAAGGCCAGACTTTTAGGTATACCCAATGCTTATACCTTCGAGGACATGCTTAAAGTATCTGAAATCGATGTTGTTCATATTTGTACTCCAAACTTTCTGCATTATGCGCAAGCAAAAGCAGTTTTAGAGGCAGGAAAGCATGTCATTTGCGAAAAGCCTTTAGCAGTAAAAATAGATGAAGCAGAGGAGTTAGTGTCTTTGGCTAAAAGCAAAGGGTTGGTTAACGCAGTGCATTTCAATCTCCGTTATTATCCTGTGGTAAGACAAATGAAAACCATGAGAGAAAGTGGCGACTTGGGTGAGGTTTATGCAGTTATGGGCTCTTACCTTCAGGATTGGCTCTTTTTACAAACAGATTATAATTGGAGATTAGAACCTGATAAATCCGGTGATTCCAGAGCTATTGCCGATATCGGGTCTCACTTATTGGATATCACAGAATATGTGACTGGTTTGAAAATCACGGAAGTTATGGCAGATTTTTCTACTGTTCACAAAACCCGTTTGAAGCCTCTTAAAGCGATCGAAACATACTCAGGTAAAATGCTAAGTATGGATGATTACGAGGAGGTTCCAATCAATACAGAAGACCACGCCACTGTGATGCTTCGTTTTGACAATGGAAGTAAAGGGTCAATTACTGTTTCTCAAGTCAATGCGGGTAGAAAAAACAGATTGAATATTGAAATCGCAGGCTCCAAGTCGAATTTTGAATTCAATTCAGAAAGA
Source organism: Algoriphagus sp. NBT04N3 (assembly GCF_019443765.1). Classification (NCBI taxonomy): domain Bacteria; kingdom Pseudomonadati; phylum Bacteroidota; class Cytophagia; order Cytophagales; family Cyclobacteriaceae; genus Algoriphagus; species Algoriphagus sp. NBT04N3. Next base: position 1,634,877 of record NZ_CP048415.1, on the reverse strand, counting down.
CCGAATGAATTGTGGATTGGAAAAAGAGAAAGTGCTAATCAGCATTTGATGAAAGATCCAGCTTTATTTACTCCAGAAGCTGCCGGATTGATTAGTTTCCCTGGCGGACATAATGAAGGGTTCCCAGATACTTCTAAGCAGATGTTTAAAGAAGTTTATGCAGCTGTAAGAACTGGAAAACAGCCTGATAGCCCAAGCTTTCCAACCTTTTCAGATGGTTTAAGAGAATTAATTATCGGAGAAAGAATCATTGAGAGTAATAAAAAGCAAGCTTGGGTAAAGATTTAGCATGCTTTAACAGAGTTGGGAAAATAGAATCTGAAATATTTCTGAATTTTCTGTAAATTATCCAATTCAAAAAAACTGAAAACCATGAATTTAAAGAGAAAGATTTTTGCTTTGGCAGTATTTGCTGGATTTGCTTTTGCAGCCCAAGCCCAAGAAAAAGCCAGCCCAGCTATGACCGCAGAGGGCTCTGTTGGTGATGCTAAAATTACTGTGAATTACTCCTCTCCTGCTGTTAAAGGCAGAATGATCTGGGGTGATTTAGTGCCTTTGGGTCAAGTTTGGCGTGCTGGTGCTAATGAAGCCACTACCATTACCACTACTAAGGATATTTTGGTAGAGGGTCAAAAGTTACCAGCTGGAACCTATAGTTTCTTCATCATTCCTGGAGAATATGAATCCACTTTCATCTTCAATAAAGTAGCTAAGCAATGGGGTGCTTTCGATTACGATTCCTCCCAGGATCAGTTGAGAGTAAAAGTTGCCTCTCAGCAATCTTCCTCTCTTCAGGAGCGTTTGAAATACGAAGTTGCCGATAATAAGCTAAGCATTATGTGGGAATATGGAAAAGCTGAAGCAAAGCTTGCTCCTAGTATGTAATTAGATTTTAAAGTTTTTGGAGGCCATCAGGAAATATCTTGATGGCCTTTTTATTTTTGCAAACTCATGTCAGATTTTGATCTTTATTCCTTTCAGCTTCCAGTTGCGGATATAATCCCCAATGTAAAAAGCCATTTTCAATCCAATAATTCCTTGATCGTTCAAGCTCCTCCAGGGGCAGGGAAAAGCACACTCTTGCCTTTGGCATTACTTCAGGAAAATTGGCTTAAAGGAAAAAAAATAGTGATGCTGGAGCCCAGAAGATTGGCTACCAAAAGTATCGCGACGAGAATGGCCTCCATGCTTGGAGAAGAAGTGGGAAAGACAATAGGCTATAGAATTCGCTTTGAATCTCAGGTAAGTGATCGGACTAAATTAGAGGTGATTACAGAAGGCATTCTAACTAGAATGATGCATTCTGATAATGAATTGAAAGATGTTGGACTGGTGATTTTTGATGAATTTCATGAAAGAAATCTGCATTCTGAGGTTGCTTTGGCTTTATGCCGAGAAGTTCAGGAAGTACTAAGACCTGATTTAAAAATCCTATTGATGTCAGCTACCATCAACTCAGAAGAGCTTTCTTCTTTGTTGAATTCGAAAGTAATCCAAAGTTCTGGTAGGCAATATCCAGTAGATATTCATTATTTAAATCCTGTTGATGAATATTCAATTGGGGAAGATACAGCGAGAGCTATCATCCCATTGACCAAGAAGCATGAGGGAGATTTCTTGGTATTTTTACCCGGTCAGGGGGATATCAAAAAAGCAGAATCACTTTTAAGAAAAGCCTTGCCGCAGGACCTTATTTTACCACTCTATGGGCAGCTAAGTCCAACAGAGCAAAATAGAGCTATTCAGCCTCATGCGGGCGGTAAAAGGAAAATTGTCCTATCTACAGATATTGCAGAGACATCCCTAACCATAGAGGGTGTCAAGGTGGTTGTGGATTCTGGGTATGCTAAATCCAATAGATTTGATCCTCGTTCAGGTCTTTCTAAGTTGGTTTTACACAGAATTAGTGCTGATTCTGCGGATCAGAGAAGCGGACGTGCTGGAAGGTTAACAGCAGGTACGGCCTATAGGCTTTGGTCTATAGCGACGCAAAATCAATTACAGGAATTTAGAACTCCTGAACTGATGGAGGCGGATTTGACAGGTTTAGTTTTGGATATGAAAGTTTGGGGAAAGGATGAAATCAGGGATATGACCTGGCTTACACCTCCTCCGGCTGGAAATCTAAGCTTAGCAGAGAAGACTTTGGAATCTTTGGAAGCATTAGACCATGGTCAACTCACCTCTCATGGAAAAGAAATTCATCAGCTGCCATGCCATCCTAGAATCGCGCATTTATTGCTCTATGCAAAAAAACAGAACTTGTTGGGTTTTGGAACAGACATAGCTGCAGTTTTGGAAGAGCGGGATCCATTAGGACCAGAGGCTGGAGTTGACTTGAATTTAAGAATTGAGGCCCTAAGAAGGTTTAGAAGTAGAGGTCATAGTATACCGAGGATCAAGAAAATAGAGAAGGTAGCAGCTCAATACAGACGGATGTTTCAGGTTGAAGCGGAAAATGGTGCTGTAGATCCTTGGCAAACAGGAATTCTTTTGGCCTTCGCTTACCCAGAGCGCATTGCATCAGCAAGACCGGGAAATAATGCTCAGTTTCAGTTAGCCAATGGTAAAATAGCTCAAATAGGCCATAGAGATGATTTAGCCCATGAGTCTTGGATAGCTGTGGCAGATATAGATGCTAGAGAAGGTATGGGGAAAATATGGCTTGCAGCTCCATTAAATCCACGTGACTTGGTGCCTTTGGTAAAAACCAAGGAGGTTTTGCGCTGGGATAGAAAAAACGGTGGTTTGATAGCTCAGGCAGAACATAGAATTGGAGCCATTATTTTAGGCTCCAGACCTTTAAAAAATTATGATCGTACAAAGGTCAAAGAAGCAATTTTAGAAGCTATTCGTGAAGACGGTGATTTACTTTTGAATTTTGATGAAGAAACGTTGCAATTGATCCATAGAGTGAATGCTTTGAGAAAATGGAATCAAGATGAAAAATGGCCCAATTGGACAGTTGATGGCCTTTGTGAATCAGCTGAGGAATGGTTAAGCCCTTATTTGAATGATATTCAAAAAAATGAGGATTTGAAAAAAATCAATCTCAAACAATTGTTGATTCATAGTTTAGACTACGAACTCCAGGGAGAATTGGAAAAGTTAGTTCCCGAAAAGTTGGAAGTTCCCTCCGGTAGTAAGATCCAAATTCAATACAGATCACCCGATGAGGCTCCTCTCCTTTCAGTCAGGCTTCAGGAAATTTTTGGTATGCTGGAAACACCAAAAATCAATCAGGGAAAAATCCCTTTGTTGATAGAGTTATTGTCTCCGGGATATAAACCTGTTCAGCTTACCCAGGATTTAAAAAGCTTCTGGAGCAATGGATATTTCGAAGTGAAAAAGGAATTGAAAAGAAGATATCCCAAACATGAATGGCCAGAAGATCCCATCAAAGCAGAGGCTGTTCGAGGTGTGAAAAGGAAGTTCTAAACTTCTTGATCAAGGTGACTGAGAAATTGTAGATAAGAAGCAATAGTGAAAGGTGTAACTTGTTGCTTTTCTACCATATTTAAAAAGTTTTCTCTCACAATTAGATAATCCTCAGGCTTGTATAATTTCGCCAAAGCTGTAGCTCTAAAGGCATTATAGATAAAGTTCTGACTCTTAAATGTATAATTTTCTTTGGCTACAAAAGCGTTTTCTAAAGTCAAAGGATGGCTCATTTTATCCAGCCATTTGAAACCGTTTTTGATAAAAAACTTCTCCGCTTTGATTAAAGCTTCTTCCATTTCAAAATCACTGGTAATAGCAAACCGATTTGGGATGCTTGGATCAATTTTGTTGGGAGTTTGGATAAGGGTTAAGGACCTTGAAGAATAATCACTGAGACTAGGTAAAAATCGGTGGATCAATTCTTCAACAGTATCTATTCTTACCCCTAAATTGTATTCCAAATAATTGGTATCTGGATACTCTGTAAAATGGACAAAAATTGCCTGCTTACCCAGGGGAAATGATTTCTCATAGGTGGAATAATTGGGATTGAATTCAAACCCAAAGTCAAGAAAAAATTCCTGATGCCTTTCTTTAATATCTATATTCAGCATATAGTAAAGAACTCCGGAAAATAAGAAAAGTTGCAAATTATTATGAAAATAATTCCCTCATTTCCAGTAACATAGGTTCTACTTCTGATTTTTTTATTGCTACACTTCCCTCATCCTCAGGATTATGTAAGTAGTGGTTCCAGTGTTTTTCAGCTTTACGTATCGTTCGAGGAGTAATCTCAAACTCTACCTGATCCAAAAGGTCCTTGGCTAAAGTAGATGCTTTGAAATTGCCAAAAAGATAAACTCTGAATACATCTACAAATCGTTCGGATAGGTTATACTCTTCTAAAATTTGTACAAAAGCTCCTTGAAGGTTTTTATTCTTTTTATCAAAAATCACTTCGAAAATGGCATCCAATGCTTCTTCTTGCCAATGGGTTTTAGATAATGCTCTGCAGGCTAGATAAGCAACTTCCCAATTATCGCCTTTAATCATTTCTATCAGCCTATTTTTAGCTTCTTCATCTGCCTTCAGTCCCAATTTATCTGCAAACAAATATGCCTCGGACTCATTGGGGTCACACATTTTTTCAAAAAGTCTTTCTATATCCTGATCCATTCTTTTTCCTTTATTTTGCAAATATACTCGAATTGCCAAGGGGATCACATGATTTAATCAGGAGAAGTCAATTGGTTTATTCCATTTATTATTACGTATGCTTTAGTCTGCTGAATCGCTCCATCTAAAACTCCTGAAATACCAATAACAGAGATGAAATCGAGCATGTCGGAGCCGATACACACTGGTATGATTATATCCTTTGCGAGATTCCATGTAACCTTCGAAAAACAAATTATAAACACATGAAAATACCCAATTCCGAAATACTTACTTTTTCTCAGTTTGAACAGCTGTTGGGATTGGCAGAGGCTAGAGGTTGGCAGAAATCCTATAATTCAGAAAAACACCAACTTATCCTTGATGGAGAAGATTCTTGGGAAGCTAAAGTTTTTCTGCCTTGGGATCAGAAATGGGATGGAGTGCGCTTAAAGCGATATGATGATTTTCGGGCTGCTCTGGTAGCAATTAGGGCGGGACAAGCGGTGACTGGACTTTTTCATCATGGAGAATTGTTTGATCATAAGGTTTTTAGAGCTTACATGGTTCGACAAAAACAAGGAAAGTCTCAAATCAAGTATTTGAAAACCAAAGGTAAATCTAGAGCTGGTTCGAGAATCAGATTAGGTGAAGCCAATCGATTTTTTGAAGAAATAAATGAGAGGTTAAATTCTTACCAGGCTGAATTTGCTATAGATCGCTGGGGTATTTCCTGTGCTAAGACACTTTGGCCTTATTTTTTTAATTCTGATGTTGCCCCACCCTTTAATTCTAAAGACAGTAATTTATATCAAATTCCCATTCATTTTCAGCAGGCCTCTTTCGAGGAATTACAAGAGGCTGGAAAAATTTTGTCAGCCTTTCACCTGCTTAAAAATCCGAATTCCAGCATTTCTTGGGAGCTGAATTCCGATGATGAGGATATGAATTCTGATGAAAATTGGTAAAAAAAAGCCCTGACTTTCGTCAAGGCTCTCAGGTTGGTGTTAAGTGGTAATCAAGTTTAATTATTTTTCCTCTATGATATTCGGATAAGAATTGGATAGCATGGCCAAAGTTTCATGAGCCATTTTTACATTATACTCATAAGCCAAACTTTTATAGTTTACCAAATCCACAATAGTACCGATGAAACAAAGTCCTACTGTCAAGATATAGAGTATACCCAATCCAATTTGACCCAATATAAAACGGTGTAATCCGGCAAATCCAAAGAATCCAAGTAGCGTAAGGATTAGAATCATTTGGGAGTCTTTTCTTCTTGCTCTGTAAACTTGTGCAAATAGAGAAGCCTGATCTTCATCCATATTCTTCATCAAGCCCTGGATATATCCAAGTTCCATACCTTCCAATTCAGGAAGATGTCTCAATACATTAGCCATAATTGTGTGTTGTTTTTAGGTTTTTAATCAAATTCCAAATTCTAGAAAGAATCACCACGTAAGCCAACATGGCTAGTGGATGCATGGACCAAGAGGCTTCAAACTCTCCCCGCGCGAGAAGATTCATTGCTCTTCCTAGACCACATCCGGGACACCAAGTGATTCCTAAATTTTCTAAAGGACAAAGGCTGAAGTGATTAGCCGAAGAAGGATCTATCATCAAAATTGCGATGATACTTCCAATCCAAAAGAAAAGCTCAAGAGGTAGTCTGCTGAACCGTTTGCTGATTTCTTTCATGATCGGTAAAGTACGAAAAAGGTGCCAGTAGACAAATCCTGCTCAAAAAGCCTATAAAGGGCTATTACTCTCTTTTCATGCCTGATATTCGTACAAAAAAGTGTTCGTTTATGAACGGTTTCGCGCAGGTAATTGGATTTTCATCACCTTTCCAAACTGTTCTTTCTGCTGTTGCTCCATCATTCTTCGAATGGAAGCATAGCTCTTTTTTCCTCCATAGGATTTCCATCCGGAATATTGGAAGATTAAGCCCAGTATCCCTCCTTCCAATTGATTTTTTGGTACTATCCCCAAGGCATCTGAGGCTTCTTTTCCCAAAAAGAAATATAAAATATCTTCGACTCTTTCAGTTAATAATGGTTCTGGAATAGATTTCTTGTAATAAGTAATCAAAGCCTGAATTAACTGCTGGCCTGCAGTAGAAGCCCTCAATTGTCTTTTTCTTATCAGTCGATCCACTTCTATTGCCTCTCTTGCTGTATTTGGCCAATTTTTAGTCTCTAGGCCGATTAAATAACCAATCCACTTCCAGTAGGCTAGTATGGCTTCACTTTCTTCCCTGTCTATTCTTCTGCCCATTTTGATCAACCCTCTCAACACAATATAGGAGAAGGCTAAATTAGTACCCAGCATATCTTCCTGATTAACTGGCTTCCCAAATTTTGGATCCCAGTCTTTTGCATAAGCCTCGACAAAATATCTGCTAAATGCATGAATCAATCTGACCTTAGCACAAGTTAAAATCGCCTTCTTATCCTCGTAAAACGCCCCCGGGGCGAAGATATCCATAAGGAAAACAGCAGTTTCGCCCAACCTCTCTCCTATCTGATTGACAATCCGATTAGATCTCACCAGCACTTCGGCTCCATCTGCAAAAGCATAACAATAGGGCAAGGAATAAAAACCCAGCATTCCTAAATAACTATCCCCTTTTTTCTCAAAAAATAATTGGCCTTTTTTTAATACTTCCAGATCGTAGTGGTCCGTTGAGGAATTGAAGAAATTGAAATATTTTTGAACAGAAGAGTCGAAAATCTCTGGAATTTCTTCAGGAATTTCTTCCCATGAGTTAATAATTTCAATCCATTCAGGTTTGGCCACGAGACTTTTCACTGCTTCATCAGCTAATAGGTCACCCTGACCTCTCAGCGCTTGAAAATTGGAATTTGTATAAAGCTTTAATTTATCCACAGCATTCTAACCTTCATTTTGTAATTTGGTTGGCTGAGAAAGTAAAATCAATGAATAAAAAAATTTACCCTACCGCATTAATTCTCCTAGTCACCTGCTCTTCTCTATTTGCCCAAACCTCTTTCGACTTGTGGCAAATCAGCACCAAAGGGAAAGGAAATAAGATTCACCTAATCAGCGGATCCGAAAAGGCAATAACTGACCGAAAAGAATATGATAATCAGCCCTCATTTATCAATGAGTATCAATTGGTTTTTTCAGCAGCTGACGATAAAGGAAATCATGATATCATCGTTTATAATTTTGAAAATGGAAAATTTACTAATCTGACAAAGACTGCTGACAGAAGTGAATTTTCACCCTCGATTACAGATTGTGGTCAATATATTGCAGCGGTGGTAACTGAGCCAGATAGAAAGCAAAGAATATGGTTGTATCCAACCAATTTTGGAGAACCCGAATTGCTTTATGATGATATTGAACCAGTAGGCTATTACGATTGGTATGATAATAAGGCTGCCATGTTTGTATTGGGAAATCCCAATCAATTGATCTATGCCAAGGGCCGAAATGATTTGTTGGAAATAGATGAAAATGTAGGAAGATCCATTAAAAAAAGGCCCAAAACATCTCAAATGACTTATTTATCCAGAGATATCTCTGCTAAGCAACCTGATGGAGAGGCCTTTGAGTTAAAGTATATGGATTTGGAATCCCAAGAAAAAGGTGATTTAGGATTAAGCCTTGCAGGATCTCAGGATTTCATTTGGCTGGATAAAAAAACCTTGTTGATGGGAAGAGGAAATTCTCTTTACATTCGCAAGTGGAATGAAAAGAATTGGTCTCTTCTGGGTACCATTCAAACCGAAACACATCAAAATATTTCAAGACTGGCTTACAGCAAAGATCTAGACGTCATTGTCGTGGCTATGGAAAGAAAATAATATTCAATTATGAATTTGACCAAAAAAATGCTGTTGGGCTCAGCTTTAGCCTATTCTCTAAGTATCATCCAAGTGCAAGCTCAAATAGAAGACAAAAGAGGAATCGTAGAAAAAGGAGCCGAATTGGTGAAAGTACAAGACGGTTTTTCATTTACGGAAGGCCCTGCAGTTAATCGATTTGGAGACGTATTCTTCACTGATCAGCCCAATAATAAAATCTACAAATGGAATGCAATTTCGAATGAAGTTTCACTTTTTAAAGATGAAGCGGGAAGATCAAATGGAATGTATTTCATGCTTGATGGAAACCTTCTGACTTGTGCTGATGAAGACAATCAACTTTGGTCTATTGACTCTGATGGAGATGTGCAGATTTTAATTTCAGCTTTTAAAGGAAAAAAATTAAATGGACCCAATGATCTGTGGATTAGACCAAAAGGAGGTTTGTTCTTCACAGACCCTTTGTACGTAAGACCCTATTGGGAAGGAATTAGAGGAAAGGAAATGGAACAGGATGGCGAGCACGTTTATTTCTTATCCGAAGATAGAGCGGAGTTATTTCGGGTTGCAGAGGACCTCGTGAAACCAAACGGGATCGTAGGTTCTCCAGATGGCAAATACCTCTATGTAGCAGATATTGGGGATAAAAAAACCTATAAATATGAGATTCGGGAAGACGGTTATTTAACCAATAAAGAACTTTTCTGCGAAATGGGTTCTGATGGGATGACTATAGATAGCCGAGGAAATTTATACCTGACAGGCGATGGAGTCACTGTTTTTGACAGAAAAGGAGAGAAAATCGCCCATATCCCAGTACCTGCAAAATGGACCGCAAATGTAGTTTTTGGCTCATTGGACAGAAAAACGCTATTTATTACTGCCATGGATGCTGTTTACACCCTTCGTATGAAAACCCAGGGAGTTTGGTAGAGATAATAAAGCCGTTTCATCAATACTATTTCACGATTGATGAAACGGCTAATTTTTTTTAACAATTACCTTCCATATCGCAGCTATCTCCCGAATCAGCTGAATTCATGATAATAGGATTGTTTTCTTTGGAGTATTCTGACCAGGCCTTTTCTAAAGTTTGATCAAATACCTCATCAGGTTGCGCACCGGAGATTCCAAACTTCCTGTCAAAAACAAAGAAAGGAACCCCGCTTACTCCTATCAATCTAGATTCATAGATGTCTTTTTCTACATCTTCAAACAGTTGATTGCTAGATAGCATTTCCAGAATAGTTTTTTCATCGAGTCCTACTTCTTTTCCCAAAGCAGCCAACGTATTTGCATCGTCTATATTGAGACCATCAGTAAAGTAAGCTTGCAGTAATCGCTCCTTCATTTGGTCTCCTTTTCCCTGCTGCTGAGCTAAGTGAATCAAACGATGTCCATTTTTAGTATTGGCAACCACTGTCTTGTCATAATTAAAGACTAAACCCTCTTGAGCAGCCATGTTTTTAACATAAGAAACAGCTTCATTAGCTTGAGTCATTGACCAACCTTTGTTTTTCGCCAAATTCTCGATAGTGGAGATGGAAGGGTTAGTTTTCTCATCAGGATTCAATTGGAAGCTTTTCCATTCTATTTCAATGAAGTTTTGATGTGGAAATTTGCTCAAAGCTCTTTCCAATTTTCTTTTACCAATATAGCAGAAAGGACAAACGATGTCCGACCAGATTTCAATTTTCATAGATTTTGACTTAATTACTGGTAGAAATCAAATTTGAATCAAAAGAGTTCGCTAGCCATTTTGAAAAAGAAAGAATGCCCCTCCTGTGCCATGGAAATAGATGAGAAGGCAAAAGTTTGTCCCATCTGTCAGTTTGAATTTCCAAAAAGATCTCCTTGGATCACTTGGGTTGCCCTACTCCTTCTTTTTATCTGGATTATCAGCTATATCCTTTAAGACATACCCTATGAACAAACGCGCATTTCTAAAATCCTTGGCCTTTTTAGGGATTTCTTCCGGCTCCATATTTTCTGCAAAAGCCCAAAAACAGGGGTTTACCGAAATTGACTTTGAGTCTGACTCTTTGTGGGAACAGATCAGAGCTGGATATAAACTCAAACCAGATTATATCAATTTGGAAAATGGGTACTATTGTTTTTTACCGGAGGAAACTCTGGAAAAGTATATAGCTCATATTCGGGAAGTTAATTATCAGGGCTCTCACTATATGAGGACTGTTCAATGGGAAAATAAAGCCAAAAGCGCTGCCATGCTGGCTGAATTGGTAGGTGCATCTCCTGAGGAAGTTGTAATTACCAGAAACACTACCGAATCTCTGGACTTGATTATTTCTGGTTATCCATGGAATTCCGGAGATGAGGCCATCATGTCCAATCAGGATTATGGGAGTATGCTGAATATGTTTGAATTAGCATCAAGGAGACACGGTGTCAAGATCAAAAAAATAGATATACCCATGCACCCGGAGACAGATGAAGAGGTCGTGGCAGTGTATGAGCAAGCCATTACTCCTGCCACCAAATTGATGATGGTACCTCATATAGTGAATATCACCGGCCATATTCTTCCTATTAAAAAAATATGTGATATGGCTCATTCGCATGGCGTGGAAGTGATGGTGGATGGAGCTCATGCTGTTGGGCATTTCCAGTTTAATATGAATGAGCTAGATTGTGATTACTACGGAAGTAGCCTTCACAAATGGCTAAGTGTGCCTCTAGGTGCTGGGCTTCTTTATGTTAAAAAGGGGAAATCCAGTAAAATAAAGCCTTTATTGGCACCTTACGAATTGGATAGAGAAGGAATCCTCAATTTAAACCATACAGGAACCCATCCAGTAGCAACTGACTTGGCTGTGATTAATGCGATTGAGTTCCATAATAAAATAGGTAGTAAAAGAAAGGAGGACCGCTTGAGATATACTCAGCGCTATTGGTCGGATCAGGTCAGAGATCTCCCCAATGTTCAAGTCAATACACCTCAAGCAATCCAAAGGTCCTGTGCTATCGCTAATGTAGGAATTGAAAGCATGAAGCCCGCTGATTTGGCTAAACGTCTGATTGAGGATTTTCAAATATTTACAGTTGCAATAGATGGTGCCGGAGTAAAAGGATGCAGAATTTCTCCGAATGTGTATACTTCCGAAAAAGAGTTGGATCAATTTGTACTGGCTATCAAAACTTTATCAGGAAATACTTAGAATAAATGCCAAATAATATTTGGTAATTTAGGATAAGAGGGAAGAAAGGCTTGTTTGCCTATGTCATTTTTAAAGAAGTTCAAGAAATTTTAAATTTTTGAAAAATTTTCTTGCAATTCCTTTTCAAAGCATTCAACTTTGCGACCCTATTCAAATGATTAACACTGTAAAAATAGCGCCAAGAACCAATCACACGTTACCACTAACGTTGTGTCTTGCTGCGAATTTACTTTTTTCTCCATCAAGGAGGCACAGGTTCTTTTTCAGGGTTTGACCCTGTAGTATTTCTGGTTTTCCTACGCGGAAAACTACCCCGGCAAATTTTCCCTCTTAATCATTTATTAAAACCAATCCGGCCTATCGGATTTTCAATTCATGCCTAAAGCCATGGAAGAAATTTCATTTAAAATCCTTGTTGCAGACCCTTCTCACAAAATCTATTCTGAGGTGATCACTGACGAGATGGCTAATTCAGCCAAAGCTCGTGGAACAGGAATAGCGAAAAGAAGTCCAGCCTATATAGAAACCAAGATGGATGAAGGGAAAGCAATCATTGCTCTAACTTCAGACGGAGTTTGGGCGGGCTTTTGTTATATTGAAGCTTGGGGACATGGAAAGTATGTGGCCAATTCAGGGCTTATAGTTTCTCCTGAATTCAGAAAATATGGGCTAGCCAGAAAAATCAAGCAGGAGATTTTCAAATTAAGCCGTTTGAAATATCCCGATTCCAAAATTTTCGGATTGACTACAGGAGCTGCTGTAATGAAAATCAATTCTGAGTTGGGCTATATCCCTGTTTCTTATTCTGACCTGACAGATGATAATGAATTCTGGAAGGGGTGTCAGAGCTGTATCAATTATGAGATTTTGATGGCTAAAAACAGACAAAACTGTCTTTGTACAGCCATGCTTTATGATCCACATGCCAAGAAAAATCAAATGGCAGAATTGGCTTTAAGACAAGATTTTAAAAAGAAAATCAAATTATTTGACCGCTGGGTCAGATTAAAAAAATATGTGATGCTCAAGCTGAATAAAACCAAAAACGCAGCAACAAGCATTTTCCTTTAATCATCTCAAACCTATTTGGAACCCCTTATCTTATGAAAAAAGTTGTTTTAGCTTATAGCGGAGGCCTTGATACCACATTCTGTGCCTTACATCTATCCAAGGATTTAGGCTATGAAGTTCATGCGGTTTTGGTAAATACTGGAGGCTTTTCCCCTGAAGAGCTTCAGACAATTGAAAGCAGGGCAAAAAGTCTGGGCATCGCTTCATTTAAAATATTAGAAGTAGTTGATACTTATTATCAAGAGGTTATCAAGTATCTGGTATTTGGGAATGTATTAAAAAACCAGACCTATCCCCTATCTGTATCTGCTGAGAGAATTTTGCAGGCAAAATCATTGGCTGAATATGCCAAATCAATCGGAGCTAAAGCTGTTGCACATGGATCCACAGGTGCCGGAAATGATCAAGTAAGATTTGACATGATTTTTCAGACGATTGTTCCTGATATTGAAATCATCACCCCTATTCGTGATCTGAAACTTTCGCGCCAGGAAGAAATTGAATACTTGAAGAAGCACGGAGTTTCTATGAACTTTGAAAAAGCTGCTTATTCTATCAATAAGGGTATTTGGGGAACTTCTGTAGGTGGAAAAGAGACATTGACTTCATCCGAATATTTACCGGAAGAAGCTTGGCCTACACAAGCGACTGAAAAAGAAGCAAAAGAAATAAAATTGACTTTCGTTCAAGGTGAGCTTAAGGGAGTCAATGGAGAGCAATTTGAAAATCCCGTAGACGCTATTCAGAAGGTTCAGGCCTTGGCAGCCCCATTCGGAATTGGACGTGATATTCATGTTGGTGACACGATTATTGGGATTAAAGGAAGGGTTGGCTTTGAAGCAGCAGCGCCTTTAATCATTATTAAGGCTCATCAACTTTTGGAAAAGCATACTTTGACCAAATGGCAACTTTTCTGGAAAAATCAGCAGGCTGAATTTTATGGAAACCACCTGCATGAAGGTCATTATTTAGATCCTATCATGAGAAACTTGGAAGCATTTATGCAAAGTACCCAAGAGTTTGTGAGTGGTGATGTCAGAGTATTGTTGCAGCCTTACCGTTTTACACTATTGGGTATACATTCAGTCCACGACTTGATGTCCAATAAGTTCGGTAGCTACGGAGAAATGAACAAAGGCTATACCGGTGAGGATGTGAAAGGTTTTACCAGAATATTGGGCAATCAAACAGCTATTTTCCATCAAGTAAATTCTGGCAATGACTAAAATCAAAACAGCCATTATTGGTGCAGCAGGATATACTGGTGGAGAGCTCCTGAGATTACTGGTCCATCATCCTCAGTGTGAATTGGTCTATGTGCATTCTAATAGTCAAAAAGGTCTGCCTGTAATTTCTGTTCATCCTGATCTTATTGGAGATTGTGATTTGGTATTTACAGATCAAGTTCAAACAGAAGGAATAGAAGCTGTATTCCTGGGGCTTCCGCATGGTGAAACGAAGGGCTTTTTAGAAAATCATTCCTTTTCTGATCAAACAGTAATCATAGACTTATCCACTGACTTTAGAGATGAGTCTAATGGGTTTATATATGGACTTCCTGAGGTAAACAAAAATCAAATTCAATCCTCAAAAAGAATTGCTAATCCTGGTTGTTTTGCAACAGGCATTCAATTGGCTTTACTTCCGGCTATTTCAAAAGGTTGGGTAAAAGAAACCTTACATCTATCAGGAATTACTGGAAGTACCGGAGCGGGAAAAAAGCTGGCAGAAACATCTCATTTCAGTTATAGAACAGGCAATATGTCTGTATATAAGCTCTTCAATCATCAGCATTTGAAAGAGATCAAGCAGACTTTCAATCAGGTTAATTTATCCTATGATTCTGAGATACTGTTTGTACCATATCGAGGTAATTTCTCCAGAGGAATCTGGATTACGGCTTACTTTCCATTTGAGGGAACTCAGGATGAGGCGGTAAAGGCCTATCAGGAATTTTATCAGGATGCAGCTTTTACTTTCGTTTCGGAGCAAGATATTGATTTGAAGCAGGCCGTAAATACTAATAAATGTATTCTTCATGTTCAAAAACAAGAAGGGCAATTGGTAATCTATTCCGCCATAGATAATTTGTTGAAAGGAGCATCCGGCCAGGCAGTTCAAAATTTCAATCTAGCTTTTGGAATGGATGAAAAAACCGGGCTGAATTTAAAATCCATTGCCTTCTAAAAGTAAAGACCCAACAAAGCTTAGATTACTCGAAGCTCTTTAATCAATCAAAAACAGAATGAATCTATTTGATGTATATCCCCTAATTCCAGTGACTATTGCTAAGGCAGAGGGGTCAAAACTTTGGGATGATGAAGGAAATCAATATTTGGATTTGTATGGTGGTCATGCTGTAATTTCCATTGGACATACCCATCCGCATTATGTGAAGAGGATTCAGGATCAATTGAATCAGATTGCATTTTATTCAAACTCTATTCAGATCCCTATTCAAAAAGCTTATGCAGCTAAGTTGGGAGAATTGTCTTGCTTGCACCAGTACCAATTATTCTTGTGCAACTCGGGAGCTGAAGCGAATGAAAACGCAATCAAAATGGCCTCCTTTGCAACTGGAAAATCAGGTTTTATTGCTTATTCTGGCTCATTCCATGGCAGAACCTCCGGAGCGGTGGCTTTGACAGATAATCCAAAAATTATTGCTCCCAGTAATGAAAGATCCGATTTCCATATTCTTCCTTTTGGGGATTTGGATGCTACTGAGGAGCTTTTAAAATCAGAATCCATCGCTGGAATAATCATCGAAGGCATTCAGGGCGTTGGTGGAATTCAAGTACCTTCTTCATCCTTTTTGAAGGGATTGGATAAGCTTTGCAAAGCTTATGGGGCTAAGCTGATTTTGGATGAAGTACAATCTGGGTTTAGTAGAACTGGTCGTTTTTTCGCTCATCAGTGGGTAGAGGGATTGATGCCTGATTTGATTACCATGGCTAAGGGAATGGGAAATGGATTTCCTATTGGAGGCTTGCTTATTTCCCCTGAATTCAAATCCAGTTATGGCTTGCTAGGAACCACTTTTGGAGGGAATCATTTAGCCTGTGCTGCTGGATTAGCTGTTTTGGAAGTTATTGAAAAAGAGGGATTGCAAAACAAAGCCTTGGAGCTAGGTGACAAATTGATAGAAGAGCTAAAAGCCATCCCACAGATTCAGGAAGTCAGGGGAAAAGGCTTGATGATTGGAATTGATTTGGATAGAGATGCAGGACCTGTTCGTTCTGAATTAGTATCTAAATACAAAATTTTTACTGGTTCTGCTGCAAATAAACAGACTATTCGTCTTCTACCACCCTTGTCCATTGAATGGAATCAGTTAAATTCGTTTATAGTCGCAATTAAAGAAATCCTAAGTAATTAACCTTTTTCAATGAATTCTGCATTAAATCACTTCACCAAATTTGAATCCAAAGAACTGGGATCCAAACTGATTGAATCAGCCTTATCCTACAAAGCTGATCCCAGAAAAGATATTTCTAAAGGAACTGGAAAAAGGATCGGATGTATTTTTTTGAATCCTTCTTTAAGAACTCGAGTATCAACTCAACTGGCAGCCCAAAACCTCGGAATGGAACCCATAGTCCTAAATATGGATAAGGAAGGCTGGGCATTGGAAATGAAGGAAGGTGCTATCATGAATAAAGGTACTGTCGAGCATATCAAAGATGCTGCAGGAGTCTTGGGTTCCTATTTTGATATATTGGCAATCAGGGCTTTTCCTACCTTGACCAATAGAGAAGAAGATATCAATGACTTCGCCTTTGGGCAGTTTGTGAAATATTCAGGTAAGCCTGTTATCAGTCTGGAGTCAGCGATTAGGCATCCTTTACAGAGTTTAGCAGATCAGATCACTATTCAGGAAAATTTAAAAAATATAAAAAAGCCAAAGGTTGTATTAACCTGGGCGCCCCATATTAAAGCTATTCCTCATGCGGTAGCAAATAGTTTTGCTGAATGGACTTTGGGTATGGGCCATGATTTAACTATCACCCATCCTGAGGGATACGAACTTGACCCAGTTTTTACTAAAGGAGCGAAAATTGAGCATGATCAGGCCAAAGCATTGGAAAATGCAGACTTTGTGTACGTTAAAAACTGGTCTTCCTTCAATGATTATGGGAAAATCCTTTCCACAGATCCTAAATGGATGCTAACGGAAAAGCATTTGAGAAATGCACCTGATGCCAAGGTGATGCATTGTTTGCCAGTAAGACGGAACTTGGAACTTTCTGATGAGATTTTGGATGGCAAAAGATCTTTGGTTCAAAAGCAGGCAGAAAATAGAATTTATGCTGCTCAATCAGTGATAAGCCATATATTAGGATAGTATATACTCAAACCTATGAAAATCAGTGTAATAAAAATCGGTGGAAATGTAATCGATTTTCCGGAAAAGCTCGATGAGTTTTTGGGGCAGTTTGCCAAATTTCCTGGCCATAAAATCCTGGTTCATGGTGGAGGAATTATGGCTTCTAGGTTCGGAGAGTCTCTGGGTGTGATGCCTGAAATGGTGGATGGAAGAAGGATTACAGACAAGGATACACTCGATGTGGTCACGATGGTTTATGCCGGACTCATCAATAAAAATATTGTAGCAAAACTTCAGGCTCGACATGTCAATGGCATTGGAATGAGTGGAGCAGATGGCAATATTATCCGTTCCAAAAAGAGACCTGTTAAAGGAATTGATTATGGATATGTAGGTGATATTGAAGAAGTTGATACAGATTTGATAAAGCACCTATTGAATGGAGGTCTAGTTCCTGTGCTGAATGCAATTACCCATGATCGGAAAGGGCAATTGCTCAATACCAATGCTGATAGCATAGCTTCCGCTTTGGCAACCAGTCTTGCAAAAGACCATGAGGTCAAGCTTTATTTTTGCTTTAACAAAAGCGGTGTTTTGATTGACGAGAAGAACGAATCATCAATTATCCCCAGAATCAATGAAGACATATATGCTGAACTCAAGCAAGAAAATGTCATCCATTCCGGAATGATTCCCAAACTGGACAATGCCTTTGCAGCACTTCATAAAGGAGTACATCATGTTTGGATTGGAAAGGCGGAGAATTTATTGCTTTCCACTAAAGGCAAACTTTCAGGAACAATCATAGAAAGCCATAAATACGATCTTTTTTAATGGAAATTCAGGATAGCATCGTTCAGGATTGCATTCAGTTGCTAAAAGATTTAATAGCTACACCTTCCTATAGCAAGCAAGAGGAAGATACTGCTACATTGCTTAGCCGCTTTTTCATCAAAAAGGAAATAGAATTTGAAAGAAAGTATAACAACATAATGGCTTATGCCAATGGGTTTGATCCTGATAAACCCACTATTTGGCTTAATTCCCACCACGATACTGTTAGACCAAACGCAGGATATACCAAGGATCCATTTTCTCCCATTATTGAAGATGGTAAACTTTTTGGCTTAGGATCAAATGATGCGGGAGGGCCTTTAGTAAGCATAATTGCCTGCTTTCTTCATTTTGTGGGAAAAGAGATGCCATTTAATATTCTATTGATAGCATCTGCAGAAGAAGAGATTTCAGGTAAAAATGGAATAGAATCTCTAGTCCCTATCTTACCAGAAGCTGAATTGGCTATAGTCGGTGAACCAACATTGATGAAAATGGCAATTGCCGAAAAGGGCCTGATGGTAATTGATGCAACTGTGAAAGGGAAATCAGGACATGCAGCAAGAGAAGAAGGTATCAATGCTATTTATTTAGCGGTCAATGATTTGCAGAAAATCAGGGACTTCAGGTTCAAAAGAACTTCCAAATTTCTTGGTAAGTCTAAAGTCTCAGCAACTATCATTCATTCCGGTACACAGCATAATGTTGTCCCCGATACTTGCGAATATACACTCGATGTGAGAGTTACTGATGCTTATACTTTAGAAGAGGCATTGGAAGAATTAAAGGAGAATCTCAATGCAGAACTCAAGCCTAGATCTCTCCGACTTCAAAGCTCTAAGGTTCCTCAAAAACATCCCATACTGACAGTTGGAATCAAACTAGGTATGGACACCTACGGCAGCCCAACGCTTTCAGATCAGGCCTTAATCCCCTATCCTTCCATCAAAATTGGACCTGGGGATTCTGCTAGATCTCACACCGCTGATGAATTTATTTACATACAAGAGATTGAAAAGGGAATCTTGGATTATATCCTGATTTTAGAAAAATACGCAGAATTAAAAACATCCAATTTGTCAAACTGAACTAATCATTGAAACATCTTTCCAATCCTTAATCGTATGGGCATAATTGGAAATTTATTTAAAATTGATTGACAAATACATCAAACCATAAGCACATGAAAATTTGGCAAAAAGCCACTGGAAGCAAAAAAGAAGTAGAATCCTTTACCATTGGAAGAGATCCTGAATTTGATAGTATCCTCGCTCCTTTTGATGTTTTGGGATCTATGGCACACGCTGCTATGCTCCAGAAAATTGGACTTTTGACTGAGGAAGAAAATACCACGCTTCAGCAGGGACTTAAAGAAATATATTTTGAGATCGAGAAAGGTAAATTCAAAATTGAAGCCGGAGTTGAAGATGTTCATTCTCAGGTAGAATTTTTATTGACTGAGCGCTATGGTGATGTAGGAAAAAAGCTACATTCAGGGAGAAGCCGAAACGATCAGGTTTTGGTGGATTTGAAACTATACTATAGGGCTGCTATCCGGGATTTGGTCGAGGCGAGCGCTGAATTATCTGAGCTTTTACTTTCCCTTTCTAAAAAGCATCAATCCGATTTAATGCCTGGCTACACTCATACGCAACTGGCTATGCCTTCCAGCTTTGGTTTATGGTTTAGTTCATTTGCTGAAGGTATCAGTGAGGACTTGAGTTTGATGAAAGCAGCATTTGATCTGTGCAATAAAAACCCTTTAGGCTCTGCAGCAGGTTATGGTTCGAGTTTTCCCTTAGACCGAACTATGACTTCAGAGCTATTGGGATTTGCGGACCTTCATCACAATGTGATCAATGCTCAAAACAGTCGCGGAAAAACTGAAAGAACCTTAGCCTTTGCTATGGCAGGTATGGCAGGAACTTTAAACCGCATGGCTGATGATGTGTGTATTTTTATGAATCAGCATTTTGGTTTTATTTCCTTTCCGGATGATTTGACAACAGGATCCAGTATCATGCCCCATAAAAAGAACCCGGATGTTTTTGAACTCATTCGCGCTAAAACCAATCAAATTCAGGCCGTTCCCAATACTGTTTCCCTCCTACTGACCAACTCTACCACCGGTTATCATCGGGATTTACAGCTATTAAAAGAGGAGATTTTTCCTGCAATAGCTTCACTTCAATCCTGTCTGGAAATGACTACCTTCATGCTGAAGTCCATTAAAGTTCAATCAGGAATTTTGAAAGATGAATTCTATAAGCATTTGTTTTCTGTAGAGGTAGTCAATGATTTAGTGTTGAAAGGAATGCCTTTCAGAGATGCTTATAAAAAAGTAGGCTTGGATATAGAAAAAGGAGATTTTAGCCCTGATCAAAACTCACTAAATCATGTTCATGAAGGGAGTATCGGGAATTTGAATCTGACCGAGATTCAAGAGAAAAATGAAAAAGCAGTAGCACAATTTAACTTTGAAAAAATAGACGAAGCATACAAGAAACTTTTGTCGTAGTGTGACAGAATATTTGTTAGGGTTTTTCTTTTTTTAGTAAAATTTATTTTTGTTATAAAGAAAATTTATAAACTTTAGACAAACCCATCACCATGAAAACCAATTATTTTGGTTCCACCCTTTCCGCTGATTTAAAAGCCAGTTTGGTCGTCTTTCTGGTTGCATTACCCTTATGTTTAGGTATAGCTGTAGCCAGTGGAGCCCCCCCTATGTCTGGTTTGATTGCCGGAATTATTGGAGGTATTGTGGTGGGTTCATTGTCTGGATCTCATGTCAGTGTCAGTGGTCCCGCAGCAGGATTGACTGTGATCGTTTTAGATGCAATTTCATCTTTGGGTACCTTCGAACTTTTTCTTGCAGCAGTAGTAATGGCAGGGTTAATCCAGCTGATTTTGGGATTTTTAAAGGCTGGAGTTTTAGGATATTATTTTCCCCACTCAGTAATCAAAGGAATGCTAACCGCTATTGGCTTAATTTTGATCCTAAAGCAAATTCCACATGCATTAGGCTGGGACAAAGATTTAATGGGAGATCTTGCTTTTCGTCAAATGGATGAGCAAAATACATTTTCAGAAATCTGGTATGCCATACAATATTTCAGTCCCGGAGCGATTCCAATTGTTCTAGTTGCTTTGGGACTAATTATCTTTTTTGAGAAGCCTAAGATCAAAAACCATAAAATTTTCGGTTTAGTACCTGGAGCCTTGTGGGCTGTAATAGCAGGGATTTTAATCAATCAGTTATATGGAATAATTAGGCCATCATGGAAATTAGATGAAGAGCACTTAGTATCTATACCGGATGTAGATCAACTTTCAGATTTGAGTAGTTTGGTCACCTTTCCTGATTTTGGAATGATAGGCTCACTTGATTTCTGGCTTATAGCAGTAACAGTAGCTGTGATCGCTAGTATAGAAACTCTTTTAAGCTTGGAGGCAGGTGATAAAATGGACCCACAAAAAAGGCTTTCCCCTTCTTCCCGAGAGCTTGTTGCACAAGGTGCAGGTAATACCCTTTCAGGATTAATAGGTGGTCTTCCTGTGACAGCTGTGATTGTACGTACTACTGCCAATATTACCTCAGGGGCTAAAACAAAGCTTTCTGCCATTTGCCATGGGATACTTTTGCTAGTATTAGTCATTGGTATCGCCGAATTACTTAATTTGATACCCTTAAGCTGTTTGGCTGCTGTACTTTTCTTTGTTGGATATAAACTGGCAAAGCCATCAGTCTTTGTTCACGAGTATGAAAAAGGCATGAATCAGTTTATTCCATTTATGGTCACCATCAGTGCCATCCTCTTTACCGATTTGCTAATAGGCATCGGGATTGGGATGATATTTGGAATCTTTTTCGTTATTCGAACCAATTATCAAAAGTCAGTTTCAGTGACTGAATTGGATGGAATGTATTTGGTTAAGCTGCAAAAGGACGTTTCATTTCTGAATAAAGCCCCTTTGATGAGGCATTTGGCTGAAATTCCAAATGGAAGTGATGTCGTCTTAAATGCTACAAGGGCCAGATTTATAGATCATGATATACAGGAGGTTTTAAATGATTTCATTGAGACTTCTACTGATAAAAATATCACCATTACCATTGAAGGATTTAATTATAAATTGAAAGAATCATGAACCAGTACGAGAAACTCTTATTACAAAATAAAGCTTGGTCCGAAGAAAAGACAGAGTTGGATCATGAATACTTTTCAAGAAATGCTACTCAGCAAAGGCCCAAGTTCCTATGGATTGGATGCTCTGACAGCCGAGTTCCTGCCAATGAAATCACGGGAACAGACCCTGGAGAAATTTTCGTGCATAGAAATATTGCCAATATGGTAGTGCACACTGATCTAAATTTGCTTTCAGTTCTTCAATATGCCGTTGAGGTCCTTCAGGTGGAACACATCATTGTATGCGGACATTATGGATGCGGAGGTGTGGAAGCGGCAATTTCAAATTTTCACCTTGGATTGATCAATAAGTGGTTGAGAAATATAAAGGAAGTCTATTTCAATAATCAAGAAGAACTTGATTCCATTGAGGACCATAGTGAAAAAGTAAATAAGTTGGTTGAATACAATGTAATCGAACAATGCCAAGATTTGATTAAAACCTCCATCGTACAAAGAGCATGGATGGAAAGGAAGGCACCTGAGATTCATGGTTGGGCCTATGGGTTAAAGGATGGATTGGTGAAGGAGTTAATCAATATTAAACCTGATTTTGAAAACATTAATCCTATTTTCCGTTACAATCAAGATCAATTGAAACACTTACATTAATTTGATTCGAATTGAGGAATCTCTTTGAATTCTGAGATTCTTCATTTTTATTTGCATCATCCTTTCACTTTTTAAGGTGCTAGGATTTATAAAGAAGAGGTAAGAGACAGGCTCTATGACCCTCTGGCAACCTTCCGTAACGTCGGAAAGGTGCCAATTCCTGCCGATTGAGAAGGTCTCAATTGGAACTATAAATTCTCTGCAATATGATTAAAGGATATTCCCCCCTACTTCAGGTTACTTCCCTTTTTTCTTTCAGAGCATTTATGCTTTAAGGATTCTGCTTTGCCTAATCCTGGATTACAGTTTTTATTTAAAACCCTTTAAACCCTATTACTTATGTCTACTTACAGATTTGAGACCCTTCAGCTTCATGCTGGACAAGAACCTGACCCTTCAACGAATGCAAGGGCCGTCCCTATTTATCAAACCACCTCATACACCTTCAATTCCGCAGAGCATGGAGCCAATCTATTTGGGTTGAAAGAATTTGGAAACATCTACACCAGGATTATGAATCCTACCACCGATGTTTTTGAAAAAAGATTGGCAGCTCTGGAAGGTGGTGTTGCAGCTGTAGCTACTGCATCAGGCCAGGCAGCACAATTTCTTGCATTGAATAATATTCTGCAGGCAGGTGAAAACTTCGTTTCGACTTCTTTCTTATATGGTGGAACTTACAATCAATTTAAAGTTGCTTTCAAAAGAATTGGGATAGAAGCAAGATTTGCAAAAGGAGATAACCCTGAGGCTTTTGAAAAACTAATAGATCAAAAGACCAAGGCAATTTACTTGGAAACAATTGGTAATCCTGAATTTAATATTCCTGATTTTGATGCAATCGCGGCAGTTGCCAAAAAACATGATATCCCTCTAATAGTAGATAATACTTTCGGAGCTGGAGGTTATTTATTTAATCCAATTGCTCACGGCGCCAATGTGGTTACTTCCTCTGCTACCAAATGGATTGGTGGGCATGGAACCTCCATTGGAGGAATCATTGTGGATGCTGGCAACTATAACTGGGGGAATGGCAAGTTTCCTCAATTCTCCGAGCCATCAGAAGGTTATCATGGATTGAATTTCTGGGAAGTATTTGGAGAAAATAATCCACTGGGACTTCCCAATATAGCATTTGCCATTAGGGCAAGAGTAGAAGGCCTCCGGGATTTCGGACCGGCATTAAGCCCATTTAATTCATTCTTGTTATTACAAGGTTTGGAGACACTTTCCCTGAGAGTACAAAGAACTGTAGATAATGCTCTAGCATTGGCAAAATGGCTTGAATCTCACCCAAAAGTTCAGAAAGTAAATTACCCCGGTCTTGAATCTTCTCCCTATCATCAGCTAGCAAAGAAATATCTGAAAAATGGCTATGGAGGTGTTTTGAGCTTTGAAATTAAAGGAAATAAAGAGCAGACATCTGCTGTAATCAATTCTCTGAAATTGATCTCTCACCTAGCGAATGTAGGTGATGCAAAGACCTTAATAATCCAACCTTCAGCCACTACGCATCAGCAACTTTCTGAGGAGGAACAAAAAGCTGCGGGAGTTACTCCTACCCTGTTGAGAATCTCATTGGGAATAGAGCACATCGAAGATATCAAGTCGGACCTTCAACAAGCCTTTGATTCGATTTAATTAAAAAATGAACCTTACTAGTCAATACGCATCGATTACCATGTCTTTGGAATTATTTCAGTCTACCAAACCCCTGGCTTTAGAGTCAGGGGAATATCTTTCGGAGTTTGAGCTTGCTTACACAACCTACGGCAATTTGAATTCAGACAAATCTAATGTAGTCTGGGTGGTTCATGCATTAACAGGAGACTCCAATGTGACTGATTGGTGGAGTGGGCTTATCGGGGAAGATAAATTCTTTGATCCTTCAGACCATTTCATAATCTGCGCCAACTTATTGGGTTCAAATTACGGTTCAACCAATCCCTTAAGCATCAACCCACAAAGCAGAGAACCCTATTATTATGAGTTTCCTCACATTACTCCAAGAGATTTAGCTAATTCTCTGGAAAGGCTTAGAAGTCATCTCAAGCTTGAAAAAATTCACACCTTAATCGGTGGTTCCTTGGGAGGACAGGTAGCTTTGGAATGGGCTTATTCTTTAGGAAATAAGCTTGAAAACTTAGTAGTTTTGGCTTCTACAGCCAAATCTTCTCCTTGGGTGATCGGATTTAATGAAACTCAAAGAATGGCTATAGAATCAGACTGTACCTGGGGAGAAAAAAGTGAATTTGCAGGTCTCAAAGGTCTGGAAACGGCTCGTGCGATTGCAATGCTGAGTTATAGGCATCCCTCTGATTTGCAGAAAAAGCAATTGGATAATGATCACAGACTAGATCACTTTAAAGCCTCTTCTTACCTCCGCTATCAAGGTCAAAAACTAGCTAAAAGATTTAACGCTTTGTCCTATTGGGTTCTTTCCAAGAGTATGGATAGTCAAGACTTGGGGAGAGGCAGAGGAGGTTTGGAATCCGCTTTGCAAAAAATCGAAGCAAGGGTTTTGACTGTTGGGGTAAATAGTGATTTGCTGTTTTTACCGGAAGAATCCCAGTTTATCTCCAAACATGTTAAACGCGGGACCTATAAGGAAATTCAATCAACAGCCGGCCATGATGCTTTTTTGATTGAGTTTGATCAATTGAGTTATTTGCTTCAGTCTTTCTACTTGGAGAAAAATTAGGCTTCGACTCCGCTCAGCCTGACAGGAATCAGAATCTGTCATTGATAGCTAGACCAAAGGATAATTCTCAGGAATATTGCTAAGTAGGGCTTCGATTCCGCTCAACCTGACAGAAATTGCGACTTTATATTGAACGAGGAGTCGAGGGATCCTCGACTCTACTTCTTTTGATTTAATTCTTTTAGTCTAGTCCACTCCACGGTTCTATCAATCCAAGAAAAGCCCATGTATCCTTTCACCTCTAAAACATCTTTTGATTTCATCCTGATTTCGCAAGAATAGGTATTCCCTGATTTTGGGTCATAAATCTTTCCTCCCTTCCAAATTCCGTCCTCGTAAGATAAACCTTCCAAGATTGTTAAGCCCATCAAAGGCCTTTGCTGGAGTTTTTTATCATCATTTTCCACATCCTTTGCAGGCTGACCATTTTTTATAGGCTCTTTTAGCCAAGATATTTTTCCTAAAAATGAACCATCTTTTTCCATGATATCTACTTTGGCTGTTTTCTCAGTATTATACCAAGTGCCCAGGATTTCATCTCTACTTTGTCCGAATGAAGAAAAGGAAGCAATTAAAAAAAAAGTGAATAATAAAGAAGCTAATTGTCGTGATTTCATAAAAACTCTGTTTTTAAAATTTTAATCGATTTAGATTTGAACTGTTAATTGAAAATGGGAGAAAAGGATTTGAGACAGGTAAGATTAGATCATAATGGTACAACATTATTTTTGATGAAAGAAAAGGTTGTATACCATCAAAATACAAGAACTTTTTTTATTTCTGACGTACATTTTGGAAAAGCCGCTCATTTCAGAAAGTCAGGTATTCCTATTCCTGAGCCAATACACAAGGTTGATTTAGAAACTCTAAGTCTTCTATTTGATGAGTTCTCTCCCTCTTCTGTTTATTTTTTGGGGGATCTATTTCACAGCGACTGGAATGGCCAATGGGACATATTAATGGACTTTTTGGAAACTTATCCAGCCATTAACTTTCATTTGGTTCAGGGGAATCATGATATTCTTCCCCCATCTTTTTATAAAAATTGTCCCATAGCCATTCACAAACAACCTGTATTTTTAGAAAATTTAATTTTAAGTCATGAACCTTTAGAGGATTTTTCCGAAGGATATTTGAATCTTTGTGGGCATATTCATCCCGGGATTAGGCTCCGAGGAATGGGGAGGCAATCCCTCAGATTGTCCTGCTTTTATTTGGAAAACAATCAGTTGATTTTGCCTGCTTTTGGAAGCTTCACAGGATTGGCTTTGATCAAGCCGGGAAAAGAAGCTAAAGTTTATGGAATTACCTCAGAAAAAGTGATTCCATTGCTTTCTTAAAACAAATTGGCAAAATCCTTGGGGATGGTTAGCTTTGATGTGAATTATAAAAACTCCATGGCAAATTATCCAAGAAAGAAAAAAACCTTAGGGCATTTCAAATTTGGAAGTGTACTTTTTAGCACTACCCTTTCCTTATTTATAGTTGGTTTATTTGGCGCGATCCTCATCCAAGCCAAATCTCTTTCCAGCATGATCCGCGAAAATGTGGAGATTCAGGTCTTTTTGGATAAAAATCTGAATGATGATGAAATTTCAGCTATTCGAAAAAATCTGTCCAGCAGGCCTTTTATTTTGAGAAAGGCAGATACACTTGGTTTGAGATTTATTTCTGATGAAGAGGCGGCAGCAGCTTTTATTGAAAGTACCGGTGAAGATTTTACCAAATTTCTCGAGGATAATCCATTGAGAGATAGTTTTGTGCTTTCCATTGCCGAGGAGTTTCAGACGAGCGAACAAATCAATGAAATCAGTAAAGAGTTAGAGGGCGTTTCAGGTGTCTTCGAAGTTTCCTATATGACTGATTTGGTGGATTCTATCAATAAAAACCTCTTGAAAGTTAGCATCGTGATGGGAGCTTTTATCTTGATCTTGGTGATCACTGTGATCATGTTGATTAATAATACAATCAGGTTGGCACTTTTCTCACAGCGATTTTTGATTCGATCTATGCAGTTGGTAGGAGCTACTAGAGGGTTTATTAGAAAACCATTCCTACTAAGATCATGGATATTTGGAATGCTTGCAGGTGCTTTTGCCTCCTTGATCCTTTTTGCCTTAATCACCTATGCTAAATCAGCCATTGAGGGGTTTGCCTTACTACAAAATCAGGAATTGATGTTGATCCTATTTGGAATATTGATAGTAGTAGGCGGAATTCTTTCTGTATTAAGTACCTTGCGGGCAGTAAATAAGTATTTAAATATGACTTTAGACGAATTATATTGATATGAGCAAAGCATCTTTTCCTTTTTCGAAAAAGAATTACAAACTGATGTTCATTGGGATCGGGATGATCGCTTTGGGTTTTATTTTAATCGGTTTGGATCCAGAGCCTCATGGTAATGGTGTTCTAGGTTTAACCGTTGGACCAATCATTACCTTAGCTGGTTTTATTTTTCAATTTTATGCCATTTTGGCCAAAACCGAGAAAAACAGCTGAATTTATATTCAGTATAACTTATGCAAGAAGTACCCTACGGCGAAGTTTTCTTAATCAATAAGCCGCTCGAATGGACCTCCTTTGATGTGGTGAAAAAAGTGCGAAATGCACTGAAAATTAAGAAAGTGGGACATGCCGGAACATTAGACCCTCTAGCTACAGGCTTATTGATTGTTTGTGCTGGGAAAATGACTAAGCAAATAGAAGGCTTCATGGGGCAAGAAAAGGAATACGAAGGCACCTTTATATTAGGGGAAACCACAGAATCCTTTGATCTGGAAAAGCCTGTTGAATTTGTGGCTGATGCTTCTGAAATAAAATTAGAAGACGTAAAAAGAGCTGCAGCTGAGTTGACAGGTAATATACTCCAAATCCCTCCTATGCATTCAGCTATCAAAGTTGATGGAAAACGGGTGTACGAGTCGGCCCGAAAAGGTTTGGAAGTTAAAATGGAACCTAGACCAGTGGAAGTTCGGGAATTTGAAATTTTAAGCTATCAGGATCGGAAAGTTAAGTTTAGAATTTCTTGCTCAAAAGGAACCTATATCCGAAGCTTAGCTAGAGATCTTGGCGAAATTTTGGAAGTCGGTGCTTATATGAGTTCACTTTGCAGAACCCGTATTGGTGATTTGAAACTTTCGCAAGCAAAAGAGCTTTTACCTTTAATAGAAGAAATCAAAGCCCGGAAAGCGAATGAAAATTTATGAAGGTCTAAATGAATTTTTACCGGTTACTAATCCGGTTGTGACCAGTGGCACTTTTGACGGGGTGCATTTAGGGCATCAGAAAATATTACAAAGAATACGGGAAATTGCCCGCTCCATTGGAGGAGAAACGGTGATGATCACTTTTTGGCCTCATCCTAGATTAGTCCTTTATCCTCAGGAGCACAAATTGAGACTACTGAGTACATTTGAAGAAAAGGCAAAACTTCTAAGACAATTTGGCATAGACCATTTGGTGACTATACCTTTTACCAAAGAGTTTTCCCAGCTGAGTTCCAGAGAATTTATTGATCAAGTATTGGTAGAAAAAATTCAAACCAGAAAGCTGGTAATTGGCTATGATCATAGATTTGGTAAAAATAGAGAGGGCTCCTTTGAGTATTTGAAACAAAACAGCGCTGAATTTGGCTTCGAGCTAGAAGAGATCTCCAGGCAAGATGTGGATGAAATTGGAGTTTCCAGCACCAAAATCAGAAAGGCACTAGAGTCAGGAGACATAGAAACCGCCAATTCCTATTTGGGCCGGTCTTATGAATTAAATGGCTTGGTGATAAAGGGCCAGCAGATTGGAAGATCCATCGGATTTCCCACTGCCAATATTCATATCCCAAATGATTATAAACTCATTCCAAAAGATGGCGTTTATGCAGTAGAGACTTCTGTCAACGGAAGTATTTATAAATCTATGCTGAACATCGGTAATAGACCAACAGTGGATGGAAACAAAAAAACAGTTGAGGCTCACCTTTTTGATTTTCAGGGAGACCTGTATGATAAACAGCTGACCATCTATCTAAAGGCCTATTTGAGAGAGGAGCAAAAATTTGAGAACTTAGATGCATTAAAAGAGCAGCTGCTCAAAGATCAGCAGCAGGCAAAATCAATACTATAAACCCAATATAATGATCAATAAAACCGTAAAAGACGCTAAAGAGGCAGTTGCCGATATTCCCAGCGGAGCTTTCCTGATGATGGGAGGCTTTGGATTGAGTGGAATACCTGAGAATTGCATTTCAGCCTTATTAGAAAGAGACATTAAAGACTTGACGATAGTCTCCAATAATGCTGGGGTTGATGACTTTGGTATTGGACTTCTTTTGAAGAAGAAAATGGTCAAGAAGATGATTTCCAGTTATGTGGGTGAAAATGCAGAGTTTGAGCGACAATTATTGAGCGGAGAGCTGGAAGTAGATTTGATTCCTCAAGGTACTATAGCAGAGAGAGTTCGTGCTGGTGGAGCTGGCATTCCCGCCTTTTTTACTCCGGCAGGAGTTGGAACAGAGGTAGCCGAAGGAAAAGAAATCAGAGAATTTGATGGGAAACTATATTTAATGGAAAGATGGCTTCGGGCTGATTTTTCTTTGGTAAAAGCTTGGAAAGGAGATACTGCCGGTAATTTGATTTTCAAAGGAACCGCCAGAAACTTCAACCCTATGATGGCAGCGGCAGGAAAAATCTGTATAGCAGAGGTAGAAGAATTAGTTCCGGCGGGTGAATTGAATCCAAATGAAATCCACACACCGGGAATTTATGTGCAGCGGATTTTTGAAGGTAAGAACTATGAGAAAAGAATAGAGCAGCGCACAGTATCTCAGGCCAAATCTTGATATAAACCCATTGAAATCATGCTAAGCAAAGAACAGATAGCCCAAAGAATAGCCAAAGAGGTAAAAAACGGACAGTATATCAATCTAGGTATAGGCATTCCAACCCTTGTGGCAAACTATATTCCTGATGAATTGGAGGTTGTGCTGCAATCCGAAAATGGTCTTTTAGGAATAGGCCCCTTCCCTACTGAAGATAAAATTGACCCTGATTTAATTAACGCCGGTAAGCAAACCATTACCATGGTAAAAGGATCTGTGCTTTTCAATTCTGCAGAGTCTTTCGCGATGATAAGAGGTGGTCATGTGCATCTGACAATATTGGGAGCTATGGAAGTTTCAGAAAACGGAGATATCGCCAATTGGAAAATTCCTGGAAAAATGGTTAAAGGAATGGGGGGCGCAATGGATCTGGTTGCTTCTGCTGAAAATATCATTGTTGCAATGCAGCACTGCTCCAGAGATGGCGCTTCTAAATTATTGAAAGAGTGTTCTCTTCCAATCACAGGTATCAAGTGCGTGAAAAAAATAGTCACAGATTTAGCTGTATTAGAAGTTAGCCCAAAGGGTGGCTTTGTTCTTAAGGAAAGAGCTCCCGGTGTGAGCGTGGAAGAAATTCAGGAAAAAACAGAAGGTAAATTAATTGTGGAAGGCGAAATACCAGAAATGGTTTTCTAAAAATATGAAGTTCTGGGAACCTGAGTTCGATAGCTATGGTTTCCTTCAAAATCTTAAAAAATGAAAAAGTCAGATATTAAATTTCAAATCAATTTAGACGATTCTAACATTCCAAAAGATATAATCTGGGATGCTTCTGATAAAGAAGGGGAAGGTGCAGAGTCTACCAAGAGTATCAGTTTGAATGTTTGGGATAATTTGAATCACAGTACACTCCGAATTGATCTTTGGACGGAGGAAATGTCCGTAGCTGAGATGAAGCGATTTTATATTGATATCATAAGAGGAATGGCCCAAACCATTCTGACCAGTACAGGAGACGAATATATGTCTGAAGAAATGAAAGAATTATGCGATAGGCTGGTGAAGCATGTGAATGAAGAAAATGCCAAGAGCAGCTAAAAAAAATGATAGCCTGATTTGATCAGGCTTTTTTTTTTACTACCACATGTCCTATATTTTTTTTTAGGAATTTTTAATATTTATATGCTTTGACTTAAATTTTAATAATTAAAAGAATCTTATTTTTCAGGATTTTCATAAATAGAGTCTGAGTTTCCATAGGAGGTATATATTTTCCATTTATGGCGGAAAATGATTTTTTAATTGAACCCATTGTTTATTCAGTTTTTACCTTAATTTTCGACAAAATATGCAGACTCACCCATCTCTGTGTATACTATTCACTTAAACACCAAAATAGCCTATGAGCAATTTTACACGCAAAATCTACGGAGCCTTTGCAACCTTGGCTTTATTAGTTTCCCTAGGCCTAGGGACAGTGTTTGCACAAACCACAATTTCGGGTACTGTAACTGATGCAGATACTAATGAAACTTTGGTAGGTGTAAACATCCTAGTTAAAGGAAAGGTAATCGGAACCATTACTGATCTATCAGGAAAATTTTCCCTGAACGTCAATCAAGCTCCACCTTTTACCTTAATATTCTCCATGGTGGGATATGTTTCAATGGAAATGGAAATCACTAATGCAAATACTTCTAACCTTAAAGTTGCATTATCAGAACAGACTATGCTTGGTCAAGAGGTTGTTGTTTCTGCGTCAAGAGTTGAGGAAAATATTTTACAGTCCCCGGTTTCTATAGAAAAAATGGACATCTTGGCTGTAAGAGATACTCCCTCTGATACATATTATAAAGCAATAGGAAACCTAAAGGGTGTTGATGTAACTAGTTCTTCTATTAATTTCCAAATCATCAATGCCCGTGGTTTTAATTCGACAGGTAATACAAGGTTTGTTCAGTTGACTGATGGAATGGACACTCAAGCTCCTGCCTTAAATTTTCCAATTGGAAATTTAAATGGTCCTTCAGAGCTTGACGTGGAGAGTGTCGAATTTATTCCTGGAGCAGCATCAGCACTTTATGGTCCTAATGCTTTTAATGGTATTTTGTTAGTTAATAGCAAAAGCCCATTTGAGTATCAAGGATTAAGTGCTTTTTATAAGCAAGGTGTGAATCATTTTGGAGGAAGAGCTGGAGAGCCAACGAGTCCTCAGCCTATGTACGAAGGATCAATTAGATACGCGAAGGCTTTTAATAATAAGTTTGCTTTTAAATTAAATGCTTCTTACATGCAAGCTCTCGACTGGTATGGTACTGATCAGACTGACTTAGGAGAAGCAAATCAAGGCGACCTTAGCTTTAATCCTGGATCAAATAGAGTACATG
Organism: Algoriphagus sp. NBT04N3; assembly: GCF_019443765.1. Classification (NCBI taxonomy): domain Bacteria; kingdom Pseudomonadati; phylum Bacteroidota; class Cytophagia; order Cytophagales; family Cyclobacteriaceae; genus Algoriphagus; species Algoriphagus sp. NBT04N3. Next base: position 1,602,331 of record NZ_CP048415.1, on the reverse strand, counting down.
TTTTCGGAGATGAGGTATCCAATAATATCGGACTTTTAAGAAATGTTGGAGCCTTACAGCAAGCATTTGGAGCAGGTGTTAACTCTTTGCCAGATCAAATTGTATCAAGAACTGGTTATGATGAGCGGTTTTTGGTTGACTATAATGCTAAAAACCTAAAACTAAACGGAGCTTTACACTACAGGATCAATGATCGTTCTGAGCTTTCATACACAATGAACTATGGAGCAGGCACCTCAGTGTATACTGGAGCACAGCGATATTCTTTAGCTAATTTCTCCATTATTCAGCATAAACTAGAATTGAAGGGAGCTAATTATTTCTTGAGAGCATATACCACCATAGAAAACTCTGGTGATTCCTATATTGCTGATTTAACTGGTGTCGCTATCAATGGGATCTGGAAGTCAAATACGGATTGGTTTGGCCAATATGCTGGTGCATACTTACAAAGTTTATTCGGACAGGGAGTAACACCTGGGCAACTAGGTACTTCAGCACAACAGGCTATTGCTCATCAGTTTGCGAGAGGTGCAGCTGATCAAGGAAGGTTCATGCCCGGTACTCCCGAATTTGAAGCAGCAAAAACAGGTGTTAGAGGTAATGTAATCCCTAATGGCTCTCTATTCAATGACCAGTCTAGGATGAATATGGTAGAAGGTCAATATAATTTCAATAATGAAATTGAATTTATGGATTTGCAGGTTGGCGGCTCTTACAGAGTTTATGATTTGAGATCTAACGGCACCATTTTCGCAGATGTTGAAGGAAATGATATCACAATTCAAGAAGTTGGAGCTTTTGCTCAAGCATCTAAAAAGGTAATTCAGGATAAATTGAAACTAACTGGTTCCTTGCGATATGATAAAAATGAAAACTTCCAAGGACAGCTTAGTCCAAGAATATCAGGTGTATTTTCGCAAGGAAACAATAATTTCAGACTATCTTATCAAACTGGATTCCGTAACCCTACCACGCAAGGACAACATATTGATTTGAATGTAGTTTCTGCTAGATTAATAGGGGGTTTGCCTTTTTATAGAGAGAAATACAATATCTATGAGAATGCATATACCTTGAATTCTGTAAATAAGTATGTTGCTGCCGTGGGATCAGGTTTATCTCCAGTAGACCCTAGAGCAACCGGATTGTTAGAAAGAGCTACCCCAGATTTGATTCCAGAATTGAGACCTGAGCGTGTACAGTCAATAGAAATAGGTTACAAGAGTTTGTTAAGTAATAATAAATTACTTGTAGATTTTGCTTATTACTACAACATCTACAATGACTTTATTTCTCAAACTGCTGTTAGAAAAGCTCCAGGTCCTGTATTCCCTGGTGCAATGCCAGATACAGACCAAGGAGCATTAAATGCGATCAATGCACCTACTCTTCTAACACCTATTACTACTCCTGGACAAGAAAACACATTCCAGACCTACACTAATATCGTAGGCCAAGAAGTTAGAGCTCATGGAGCTGCTTTAGGGTTGACTTACAACTTACCTAAAAACTTTACTTTGGGAGGCAATTATAACTTTAATAGATTGATATCCGATATCAGTGATGATTTCCTAAATGATTTTAATACTCCTGAACATAAAACCAATATCACTTTCGCTAACAGAAAGGTAACAGATAAGATTGGTTTTGGAATAACTTACAGATATCAAAGTAGTTTCAGATGGGAGTCGACCTTTGCGCAAGGAAATGTACCTGAAATTCACACATTTGACGGACAAATCAGCTATAAAGTGAAAGATTTGAAATCCATTATCAAAATCGGCGGTTCGAATCTTTTCAATAATCGTTATTTCCAAAATTTTGGAGGTCCAACTATTGGAGCGATTTACTACGTTTCAATCACATTTGATGAATTATTGAACTGATAATTTGCTAACATGAAATATATTAATAAATCAATATTCTTACTAGTATTTGGCGCCCTTGCAGCCTGTACTTATGATTTTCCTGAACCACAGTTAAATGAACCTACTGCAGGATCGGCAGATTTCTCTAAAATAATATCTGTTGGAAACTCTTTGACAGCAGGTTACATGGATGGTGCTTTGTATAATAGGGGTCAAGCAAATTCATTTGCAGTAATATTTGCCGAGCAGGCAAAGACTGTAGGAGGCGGAGAATTTAACGTTCCTTCCATTAATTCAGAGAATGGCTTCTTTCAAATGGGGCCTCAAGGTCCTCTTGGAAGACTCATTTTAAGGGTTAATCCTCAAACAGGAGCAGCCAGTCCCGCTCCAATCGGTCAAGGAGATCTTCCTTCTAATTTCACAGGGAATAAATCTAATTTGAATAATTTTGGAGTACCAGGAATAACTCTACTGACAGCCCTTATTCCACAAACAGGAGGTCCTGCTTCTCCTCAAAACCCAGCATATAATAGACTTTATGAACGATTTGCTTCTAATCCTGGAACCTCTACAGTTATAGGTGATGCTTCTGCTGCTCTAGCAAATGGTGGTACTTTCTTTACATTTTGGTTAGGAAGTAACGATGTGTTAGGGTATGCTACTGGAGGTGCTTCAAACCCAGCAATTTTAACTTCTAACTCAGATTTTCAACAGCGCTTATCAGCTGCATTAGGGGCACTACTTCAAGCAAATCCACAAGCAAAAGGAGCTGTTGCCAATGTGCCTAGCCTAGCAGTTTTGCCTTATTTCACTTTAGTGCCATGGAATGCTTTGCCGTTATCGCAAGCTCAAGCTGATCAAGCAAATGCAGGTTATGCACAATATAATGGTGGCTTGGCAGTTGCAAAAAATGCAGGATTAATTACAGCTGAAGAAGAACAATTGAGAAGAGTTCAATTTAAAGCTGGACAAAATGCGTTTGTAATGTCAGACGAATCATTGACAAACTTAAGTGCCTTGGGATTACCTTCATTAAGAATGAGTAAATCGTCTGATAGAGCTACATTACCATTAGCGCAAGTGTTAGGTCAGAGTGTAGGAGGAAACCCAGCTCTTTTAAGGGGAATAAGTTTTCCTGTAGAAGACCAATATGTTTTGACTCCTCAGGAACAGGCAGAAATCAATCAAAAAATTACTGCCTTCAATTCAATTATTACTGCTGCTGTACAGGGGAATAATGAAAGATTGGTTCTTGTTGATGTAAATGATTTACTTAATAAGGTTCTTCAAGGTCAGGTTTCTTCTGGAGGTGTAGCATTGACTGCATCAGTTGTTCCTCCTTCAGGTGGTTTCTCTTTGGATGGTGTACATCCAAATGCAAGAGCACACGCATTTGTGGCTAATCATTTTATTGAGGCGATTAATGCAAAATGGGGGTCAAATATCCCGAAAGCCAATCCAAATAACTTTATTGGTAATGACCTGCCAAGATAATTTCATACCGATGTAGAAAAATACAATCAACCACCAACCTAAAATCGAAAAGCCACTTCAAAAAAGTGGCTTTTCTTATTTTTCTAGATTTATCTATAATTCAAACTGAATCAAAACATACAGGAATAGAAAGCCAGATTTTATCATTCCCCTACTCCTTTCACCTCCAATAACTTTCCTCCTTTAGATTTTAATTAAGTCAAACTAGCAGTTCAAATCGTCGCTACGCCCTTTGTCATTCCCTGAAATAGGTTGACCGTTTTTAAATCAGAATGAAGATGCTAAAAACGGGAAAAAGGATCAATTCACATCGAAAATTTTCTGAAGAATTTAAACGTAAATTGGTAGACGACTTCGAAAAAGGAGTCATGTCTGTTCCTCAAATGCAAAAGCATTACGGAGTTTGTAATGCTCTTATTTATCGTTGGATTTACAAGTATTCCACTTACAATGAAAAAAATATCAGAATCGTTGAGATGAAAGACAGCCAGACACATCGGTTAAAGGAACTCGAAGAAAAGGTCAAGGAGCTCGAACGAACTGTTGGACAGAAACAGATCATGATTGACTATTTAGAAAAGATGATTGACCTGGCCAAGGAAACCTATTCAATCGATATCAAAAAAAACTCCAATACCCCACTCTCTGGTGGTTCCAAACCAACAGGAAAGTGATGAGCTATTCTCTCAATGAACTCTATCGGACTGTTGGGGTCAGCAAGCAAGCAGTTCAGCAGGCCAAACTGAGGCAGGATCGCTTTGACAGGGAGCTTGCCGAGCTGGTAATTTTGGCCGATCAGCTGAAGGAGGAACATCCGGGATGTGGGGTGGAAAAGATGTATTATACCCTGAATCCGAATTGGATGGGCAGGGATCAGTTCTGTGAGATTTTCTTGGGACTGGGCTATGGAGTGAAGCGTGTAAGAAACTATCATAGAACCACTTACAGCGGGAGCTGCCACTATCCCAATCTGATTGAAGGAATATCTGTTACCCGCCCCTTTCAGGTGATCCAGAGCGATATTACCTATTTTCACCTAAATGGGGAACACTATTATCTGGTGTTTATCATAGACGTCTACACCCGATTACTGGTCGGTTATTCGGTCAATGACCATATGAGGACCAAAGGCAACTTAGAAGCATTGACAATGGCACTGAAACTCTTGGACTTTCTGCCTTGGGGACTGATTCACCATTCAGACAGAGGATCCCAATACAGTAGCGGGGAATATACCCGATTACTGAAAACAAACTGTATCCACATTAGCATGGGGAAAGTCGCATGGGAGAACGCCTACGCAGAACGCATCAATGGAATCATCAAAAATGAATACCTCAAAAGATGGAAGATCAAAGATATAAATGAGCTAAAGAGAAAAGTGAAAAAAGCGGTCAACAACTATAATACAAAAAGATTGCACAGAGCCTTTGATATGAAGTATACACCGATGGGATTCTACCAAAAAATACTAGATTTACCTGCCCAAGAAAGACCGACGGTGAATGTTTATACCGAAGGAAAGAAAAACTACTCGGGGGCATCGAGCCCCCAAGTAGTTTGCCCAAGAGAAGAACCTCTGGCTCATATATGCCCGATGGAATTTATAAATGAATGTTGAACCAAACGGTCAACGTTATTTAGGGATGTACACACTTTTCAGCTTTCACACTTCAGCATTCAGACTTCTAACCTACTCTTCTTCCTTATTCAAAGTACTTAAGAAACTCACCAAATCCCTGATTTCTCTCTTGCTGAGAAGTTCTCCTTGATTTGGCATACTTGACGATGCTAATTTTTTGCTTTGAATCTCTGCTTCCGAATAGGTTTTTTCAGGGTTGGATCCAACTTTAATAGTTACTCCAGCTTGACTCTCTCCCAAATAAGTGCCAGTTATGCTTTCTCCATTTTTTAATTCCAATGTAATAAAACCAAAACCAGGAGCTATTCTTTTACTAGGCTCTACTAGCGCAATCAATAATTCCTCTCGACTTAATTTATTGGCCACTCCATTTAACTTAGGACCAGCGTTTCCACCCATGTCATCATACGCATGGCAACGAATACATTGCGCAGTCTGGTTTTGAAAGAAAATAGATCTCCCGGCCCGTACATTTCCTTCTGCCAAGGCTCCAGCATAGAGTTTCCATGACTCTCCTCCGGTCTTTTGCTCCAGCATTTTGTTAAACTGAGATTTCAATTCATTGGATGATGTTGCATCGATAGCTTCTTCTAATTCAATCCAAGTGCTACTTGGTAAATCACCTTTAGAGAAGGAAGCCAAAATGGAATTCCATTCCTTAAACGAAGCGCTGTTTTCCATGCTTCCTAGAGTTAATAAAGCCCTTTGCTTTTCCGGACTTGTTCTTTTATCAATAATATCCATCAAGAGGCTAACCTTTTGCTCAGCTGGAATTGACGTTTGGGAAAGTAAGCCCAAGCCTGCAACTCTGACCCCTTGATTGCTGTCTTTCATGGCCAAAGTAATAGCTTGAGCTAATTCAGTAGCCTTCATTCTTTCTAAGGCTGTGAGTGCTTCTATTTTCACTGATTCATAAGGGTCAGTTTTTAATTTGGCTAAGAGGGCTTCCGATGCCTCTTGAATTCCTAACTTACCAATGGCTTTGGCAGCTTCCTTCCTAACTTCCATCTGAGAACTTGATAAGCCAGCGATCAATACATCCTTACTTTTTTCACGAAATAAAGAACCTTCTCTTTTAACCTCTCCACGGAATCTTCCATCCACTCTATCTACAAGAGATGGTTTAACCCAAGTTCCAACTGCAGCTATAGCCTCCAATTTGAGGGATTCTGGCACATTGCTCCTGGAAACATAGGACAGTACATGATTTAACTGTTCTTCTCCGCCAATTCGCTGATTTGCACTAATAATTCTTCTAACCAATGGCTCGTTCGTAAATGGAGTTTGATTCAAAAGTGCTGCTAAAGCTGGCATAGCTTCCGTTACTGAAAAATCATCGTGAATCGCCCTCGCAGCTTCAGTTACGATTAACTCCTCCGAGTCTTGTAAGAAATTAGCTAAACCAGGGCTTTCTAATCTTCTTAAAGCCAAAACAGCTCCCATTCTAACAGCTGCCGAGGGATGATTGGATAAGGCAGTGATTTTAGCTTCTTCACCTATTCTGGCTAATGCCAAACTTGCAGCATGTCTGAGGTAGGCATCTTCATCACTATTTTGTTCCAAAAGATGAATTAATGGTTCAGTAGCACTTTTTTCGGCGGCTCTTCCCAATGCCTCTGCCGCAAAAAACTGAGCTCTTGCATTAGAATCCTTTAGGTTGGCAATTAATTCCTTGCTTGCTTTTTTATAGCGAATATCTCCTAACCATTTAGCTGATTGGGCTTTGATTTCAGGATCTTTGTCTTTTAAAAATGGAACAATCGCATTCGCATAGTCCATTGACTCCATTCTTGCTAATTGACTCAAGCCTACTATCGCGTGGATTCTGGCATATTGGTTCGATTGATCTTTCAGAACTGTCTCAAAAACCTTTGCACCCTTCTCTCCTCTTTTGGCTAATTCGAATTGAGACTTTCTTCGAACTCTCAAATCTTGGTGAAACAGTCTGCTTTGTAATTCAGATTCCTTTAATTTCTTGAAATCGGCCTTAAGCTCCTTTTCAGTATCTTTTTGTAGCTCCCAGTTAATAGCCTCTTCATCCTCCAATTTCCAGATTCTTCCGTAGTTTTTGGTGCCCCATCCATCAACCCAATCAGCAAAATACAATGCTCCTTCAGGACCAAAATCCATCCCAGTAGGTAATACTCCAGACAAAATTCTTTCCGTTGACTTCAGTTCAAAACTCGCTCCCTTAGGTTCCAAAGTGAACGCATGAATACCAGAATTGGCAGCATTTCCTACAAATTCAACTACAAAGAAATGATCCTTCCATTTGGGGCCTAAACCAGAACCTGGGTTGAAAACCATACCTGTTGGCCCGGATACATAATTGGCAATAGGTGGAGTAATAAAGGCCGCCTGAGATTCCCAACGTGGTACAAAATAGCGCTCGTCCATCCACACCTTATAGCCATTGTTATCAGGATCCCGGTACTTTCCGAATTGCCAGTTGATTCTCCAGCCAGTATCGGAGCCATTAGTTAGGTAAACCAATCTTTCTTTTTCTCCAGGATGATCTCCATCGTTGTCAACGGAAATCAAATTATTATGCGCATCGAAAACAAATTCATGGGTATTTCTGACACCCATGGCAAAAATTTCAAAATCAGAGCCATCTGGATTAGCCCTAGCTATAACTCCTCTATTCGGATATTTCCATTCCTGGCCATCTGGTCCTTTTCCATTAAAACCAATGTCTCCAATTCCCCAGTAAACACGGCCATCAGGCCCCATTTCCAATCCTGACATCCCATGAGCTCCAAATCCAATATGAATCCCATAGCCATGTGAAATGGAGGTTTTATCGTCCATGATACCATCTCCATTTTTGTCAACCAATCTCCACATATCAGGTCCCACACCAACATAGAGCGCATCTTCGCCCATCATCACAGCTCCGGCTACATCAGTCACCTCATCGTTGAAATCCTCTAAGATCAATTGTGAAAAATCTGCAAGCCCATCTCCATCAGTATCTTTTAATTTATAGATATGCTCCTTTTCCACAGTCATGTCTCTCCAATCATGGGAACCGTCACCATTCAAATCTTCTAACCAAGTGTTGAACTCACTTCTTTCTGGAGATAATTCAGCTCTTAGAAATGCTCTTTTGTCTTCAATATTCTGCAAGGCAATGGATCTGATTTCCCAATCCTGATGACCTCTAATATCAAATTCAGAATTTTTCTGTCGGTTTGTTCTGGAATAAAATAATTCCCCCTGATCATTGATATGAATTGAAATTGGGTCATATACCAAGGAATCAACTCCCCAAATAGAGAGCTTGAGACCATCTTTGAGAACAGGATTAATTTGAGCTCTTGCCGCTTCAGCTTGAGGACTGAGTTGCTCTAGGGTAAAAGTTTTGATCCTTAAATCAACCGGCTCTTCTTTTTTACAGGAGGATAAGGTGACAGTTCCAATTAGAAGCAAAGCTATCAAATTGGAAAATAGGTTTTGGGATTGATGCATATTGACAAATAATAGGTTTGACAAATGCAAAATAATCAAAATGATTAAGGGAGTATTTTCCGTTGATCAAAAATGCTGTAAAACAAAAATCCCGACCAGAAGTCGGGATTTTGTTCACTTTAACCACTAACAACCATAAAACAAAAATGCTTTTAAACTCAGTAAACGAGTTACTTTGGTAGTCCGTACGGGAATCGAACCCGTGTTTCATCCGTGAAAGGGATGCGTCCTAACCCCTAGACGAACGGACCATTTGGGGTTGAAAAATTATCAAGAAGTTGCACTGATTATGAATGAAAATCTTAAATTCTCAAATCAAGCTAGTCACTTGATAATCAGCAATATAGTAGTCCGTACGGGAATCGAACCCGTGTTTCATCCGTGAAAGGGATGCGTCCTAACCCCTAGACGAACGGACCATTAAAAGATTCAGAAAACGTCCTTTCCTGAAATGTTGTGCAAATATAGAGGCTTGGTTTTAGAATAGCAAAGTGCCCACAAAAATTTCTTCTGTATTTCACCTAAAAACCTGAACCAAAGCAATTAAAATTTCATTTCAATCCCTGTAATCCTTTTTCTAATTTTACGATTCAATAAATAGACTCATGTCATATAAACCCAAGACGAGAATTGCCATCAATGGCTTTGGAAGAATAGGAAGGTATACTGCAAAACTTTTAATAGAAAATCCCGACTTTGAATTAATAGCAATCAATGACTTGGCAGATGATAAAGCCATCGCTCATTTGCTGAAATATGACTCCATACATGGAAAGTTGGATTTAGAGATATCGGTCAATCAATCCATCCTGAATGTTGGTGATCAAAAAATCAAATTACTCAGCCAATCATCTCCTGACAAACTTCCCTGGAAGGAATTGGATATTGATGTGGTTATAGAAAGCACAGGTAGATTTACCGACAGAGAAAATGCTGAAAAGCATCTTCATGCAGGTGCTAAGAAAGTCATTATTTCAGCACCTTCTCAGGATCCGGGTATTAAAATGGTGGTACTGGGTGTGAATGATTCTATTCTTACAGGAGAAGAGAAAATCATTTCCAACGCATCTTGTACCACAAATTGCCTTGCTCCGATGGTCCAGGTCTTGGAAGAGAACTTTGGAATAGTGAAAGGCTATGCATCCACTGTTCACTCCTATACCAATGATCAAAACCTCCATGATGCACCTCATAGAGACCTCAGGAGAGCCCGCGCTGCTGCATATAGCATCATTCCTACCACCACCAATGCAGGAAAGGCTTTGGACCGTGTCATGCCTGCTTTGGACGGAAAAATCGAAGCATCTGCCATGAGAGTTCCAGTTCCTGACGGTTCTTTGACGGATTTGATAATTTCTTTGGAAAAAGAGGCATCCGTTGAAGAGATTAATTCTGCATTTGAGAAGGCTGCCCAAGGTAACTTAAAAGGAATCATTCAGGTGGAGAAAGATCCCATCGTCTCCATGGATATTATTGGCAATCCATACTCCTGCATTTTAGATGCAGCGCTTACTTCTTCTAAAGGCAACTTGGTGAAGATAGTAGGCTGGTATGACAACGAAGCAGGTTATGCCAATAGGCTAGTTGAACTCGCCAAAAGAATTTCAGTGAATATTCACTAATCTTTGACCCTATTCAATCCTAAGGCCTTTACCATAATATTTGGTAAAGGCTTTTGATTTTCCTTGAGTTTGAAATAAAGTCCCAGTTTTTTAAAAATAGGTACACGGTAAGTCTCCACAAATTCAATCAAAGTACCGTCAAGGTCTTCTAAATATGAAAACCTTCCTGCGGCCTCTCCCATGTCAAAATTATTCTGGCTATCCACTGTAAAGGCCAAATTCATATCCTGACTTTTGGATTTGAGTTCATCCATTTGATTCACATCAAAGCAAACATGGATAAAGCCCAGGTCTCCCCAATCTCGATTTTCAAATACTGGAACTCCTTTATCCCCTTGATATTCGAGCAATTCAATCTGATTTTGACAGAGAAGTTTGCCAAATGCTCCAGTAGGACTTTGATTATTCTGAAGAAAAACCCGTCTAAATGAAGCAGAATCTAACTTCTGGGTTGGTAGGTCTTCCCATTTTTCAGTTTGATCCAAAAGTTGATGAGGATGCTGTAAAAGGTTTTGGTACAATGAAAGTGACTGATCAATGGAGCTGGTGCCAATAGTTACGCCACAAACACCTCCAGTTAAGGCTTCCGACTGACTAAACCAGGAAGAATTTTCTCTTAGCTCGAATGTGTTTCCGAATGGATCTTTGATGAAAAAGTGTGAAACTCCCAGAGGATCTTTACAAGGCTCAGTCAATATTTGAGCTCCTATTTTCTTCAGATGATTAAAGCAGCCTTCAATTTGTCTACATCGAATTTTAACAGCCAAAATTCCAAGGTTTCTAAAATCAAGATCAAAGTCTGCTTTTTGTGGTTTTTTGGATTCGTATTGCCAAATTTCGAAACCGCCTCCCCCTTGCATATTCATGGCTAAAATGGCATGTCTACTATGCACCTTCCCACTAGTATAGCGAGTCATCAACTTGGCTTCTGCCTTATCCTCAAAGATAGGCACGTTCATGCCAAATGCTTTTCTGTACCATTTCCAGGCCTCGGTTGCATTTTCTACGCCAATACCTACTTGCTGAATTCCATTGATTGAATAACCTGTCATAAGAGCTCCTATCGATGTTTTAATAATTGGAAATAAGCAGATTTAATTTTAGACGGCGGATATTTCATCAGGAAGTATGCAAATGCAACCAAATTGGCTATTTGAACCCTTAGCCAGCTGTTTTCGTCGTATTTCCTGGCTGAAACCATAATTGATTTGGGAATAATATGAAAATCTGAAACTGCCTTGATTCTCTTGACCAAATCGAAATCTTCCATAATGCAATATTCTTCATCAAAACCTTTCAATTCTTCAAAGAAGCTTTTCTCTATAAATAAGGTTTGATCCCCACCCCCTGCAAACAGGCCATTGAATCGGGTAAACCAACCATTGATTTTTAGCATCCAACTATCTGAATCAAACTTATAGCGATAACAACCCGCTTTTTTTCCACCGGAAATAGCTAAAGAAATATCCTCAAAAAAACTTTCTTTTGGTCTAGAATCCGCATGCACAAAATACAATACCGAACCCTTAGCTTCAGCAGCCCCTTTGTTCATTTGAGCTGCTCTAGAGGCTTCTGAAGCCAGAATATATTTTACTCCCAGTTGATGACATACCTCTTTACTTTGATCGGTACTTGCTGCATCTACTACCAGGATTTCTCTATCCGATTTGGGAGAATTTTGAATCAACAAAGGAAGCATTCCTTTAGATTTTTTTCTTCGTTGTAAATTGGGATGATGATGGATAAAAACATACAAGAATTCTCTTCGCTCAATACACTCTCTGGATTACATAGTTTTTTATGGGGTTTTGGATAATTACTTTATCCAATTCATCACCCTTGTAATGAAATTGATTTCTGTTGCCATCTATTTCTATTTCGAACACATTCGGTTCAACTTCTTTGACTAGACTAACCAAGCCATATGTTTCAGATATTAATAATTGATTGTGCTTGGGTTTTTTGAAATAGAGCTTGCTGACAGAAAGGTCAATTGATTCCTTGACAGGATCTGTGTTTTCGAATTTATAAGTATTTGCATCTACTTCATAGAAATTCTTTTTCCAGATAATTGTAGATAAAAACTCACCCCTATTAGATTTAAGGTCTGCAATTGAATTCAACAATCTGTCTTCTCCATATTTTGCATTGATTAAAAAGTCCACGAATAACTTCCCGAAAAACCAAAAGCTCACACTACTCTTAAGGCTATAATTCGTGTTTAAATTTTCTTTGACTTGTTGAGCTTCCAAATCACCGATTTTAATTCCTGCCACTTTGATTTCAAACTGACGCTTTTCCTGGACAGATTGACTATAGGAATTGGTAAAAAGAAATATTTGCAATAATAAAAGGAAGAAAATAGACCTGATCATTGCATCTAGACGCTTGGTACACATGTTCTTGATCAATTACCCCTGAAATACAAACTTTCCTTTAACACGTTCCCAATCCGCTTCGTTGTCCACATCAGATAGTGTAGGTAGCGTTGTAAAAGGGATAGAAAGTTCATTCAACCTTTTCATAGTTTCTGGAGCCACATCTTTGGTACTCCAAGGCATATCTTCAAAAAGTTCAGGAACAAATTTTGACATGCCTAATAAATAGTACCCACCATCTCTAGCCGGTCCAATTACGACCTCCTCATTTTTGAGATCTTTGAATGCTTTTTTCAAAATTGTCGCATCCAATTCAGCACAATCAGTTCCTAAGATTAATATTTTTTCGTATCCAGCTTCAAATAACGCTTCAAAGGCATTTTTCATTCTTTCTCCGAGATCTTTTCCATCTTGAACTCTCAGTTCGTAATGATCCCTGCTCTCTGAATCTGTGATAAAATCTGAAAAATAAAGAAACTTTGGACAATCTAATTCAAGGCATACCTGATGGGTATATTCTGTAAGAAGGCGGTATACTTTTAAAGCTTCTTCATCTCCAATAGTTGCCGCAAGTCGGGTTTTTACTCTTCCTTTTTGGGCATTTTTTTGAAATATGATAATTGCTGAATTGTAAAGACTCATTTCAATTTACTCGTTAGGGATAAAACACATTACCTTAAGTTTAGAAACCTTAAAAAGTTTTAAACTCAAGGGAGATTAAGGCTAAATAAAATTTTCTGAAGGTGATAAAGCCTAAGAAAATCCAAATTAGGAAATAAAATACGAAGTAATCCTAAAGGAAGGATTAATCTTGATTTTTGATGATTGTCAATCTTAAATTGGGAAACCCAATTTATTGCAAAAAAATAAAATCAAAGCCCATGTTATTCTATGACTTGATTTGTTCGACCAAATTAACCGCCTGCTTAAAAGCTTTGCCTAGCTGCTCATAATTGCCGGATTGAACCCAGTCTTTTCGAATTAATTGAGAGCCCATTCCCACACAGAGTACACCTGCATCAAACCAAGGCTTGATACTTTCCAATGTAGGTTCAATTCCGCCGGTTGGGATAATTTCAATTTTTGGTAAGACCGCATGCACAGAAGGGACAAATTCTGGAGTGAGCAAGTTTGCCGGATAGATTTTCACCAACTCTGCTCCCAGTTCTTGAGCTTGCCAAATCTCAGTAACTGTTCCACACCCAGGAACCCAAGGCACATCGTTTCGGCTACAGTACTCCCCAAGTCGAGGATTCATTACCGGAGCGACAATAAATTCAGCACCCATTTCTAAAAATTCTTCAGCTTCATAGGGATGATAAATTGTTCCTATCCCTAGGCTTAGTCCCGGTAATTGATTTGCCAATTTCCTAAGGCTAGGAAATATTTTTGTTGCTTCCGAACCCCTATTGACTAATTCAATGACCCTGATTCCTGAATCATAAGCAACCTTCAAAATACTTAAGCAAACCTCCTCACTGGAATGGTAAAAAATGGGCATTAGTCCTGCCTGATTTATTTGTTTGATAAATGGGCTTTCAGTGTTTCTCATATCATCTTTTGATTTTTCCTGATGTGCCGTCGGCGACCTCCTGAACTTCTTCTATGGAAGATAATAATAAGTCTCCATGCACCGCATGTTTCAGGACTCCTGCAGCCATTCCAAATTCTATTGCCCATTTGGGATCATTTTTTCTGAGGCCAAGAATTAATCCGGCAGCAAATGCATCACCTGTACCTACCCGGTCTAATATGGGATTCACCTCATAATTTTTCGAATTCCAAACCTGCTCCTTACTGTGAAGTTCTGCATCTAAAGAATTGTGGCTGGCTGAATGAGTTTTTCTATTGGTTTTGGCGATGAACTTCAACTGAGGGTATTTTTCAAAAGCATAGGCTTTAGCCTCACTAAAATCATTAAAGTCCTTGTTTAAGCATTGATTAAAATCTCTGGTTCCTGCTATCAAAACTGAAGAAAGCTCAATTAACTCAGGCATTACTTCATGCGCCATTTTCCCATATTGCCAGAGATTACTTCTATAATTAATATCCCCCGATACTTCAATATTTTTGCTTCTGGCTATTTTCAGAATTCTGTAAGTTAAATCCGCAGCTTCTTGTGAAATAGCAGGACTGATACCTGACCAATGAACCCAAGTAACTCCTTCTAATTCTTTCTCCCAGTTCTTATCGCTTCCATCATATTTCGAAAAACTTGAACCGAATCGATCATAGATGATTTTTGAGCTTCTTTGTAAACTCCCATTTTCCAAATAATACAAGCCCAATCTTCCGGGCAAAAAGCTTATTAAACTGGTATCCAAGCCACTTTTTCGTAATTCGGATACAGCCCTTTTACCCAATTCATCATCTGGAAAGGCTGTCACATGGGAAACATGTTCTCCCCAGTAAGCTAAAGCTGCCCCGACATTTGCTTCTGAGCCTCCAAAATCTATTTGAAAAGAATTAGCCTGAGCAAATCTTCTATTATCTGCCGGAGATAACCGCAGCATCACTTCTCCCAGAGTGATTATTTTATTCATGAAAAAGAGAATTGGTTGGTATGTCTTCCAAATTAGAAAATAGCGACCGAAAGTCCCCCTTCTTCAATATAAAAAATAGCGGAATCCATTTCAGGGCATAAAAAAAGGCGACCGAGGCCGCCTTTTACATCATCGTGATGATATTTAATTCAATTTAATCAAAGCTGTTACTGTGGATTCACCTTGCCCGTTATTTGGATTATAAAAGCCTGTTACATTTCCCGTACCAGTTGCATTTTCATATTTTTTAGTTCCCCCAACTATGGTTAATTCTGCTTCAAACTCAACTCTATCTGGTGCCATTGAATTAGCTACATTAGTTTTACTTTCGAAAAATAAAGCATGGCCAGCATCATTTATTGTCACAGTATGAACATTGTTAGGAAGGTCAACAATTCCAAATTTAGCTAAAGCATCAGCATGAAATTGCATAACTGGTGCGCCGATTGATGTTGTTGGTCCAGTTGCAACTTGGTTGATAAATGAATGCACATTTCCCATAGTTCTGGCTTTTCCCTTTCCGGTTCCTGGTAAAAAGATAGTCCCCTCAAAAGTCCTTGGGTCTACTAAAACAAACTCACCATCTACCTCTCCAAGACTTAAAATTTGATTTGTAAAAGAGTCTTTATACTCAACAAACCCTCCTTTTTTCAAATTCTCACCACCTTCTGAATCAGTAACTTCCAGAGCTTTTTCAGTTAGTAATGATTCTTCTAAAGGACCCTCTGTATCTGTCATACAGGACGTTACGATTAAGGACGATGCTGCTAGAATTAAAAAACTCTTAGCAAAGAAGTAATTCTTTTTCATTTGAATAATTTTTAAAGATGATTGAACTTTATGGTTATGTGAAACAAATATTTTCAATGGATTTAAGGCGATTAGATAACTCAAATCCATTTATTTGTATTACATACCAATAAAAATGCCAATTATTCAGATTCGATAAGAAAAAATTTGGCAGAGCCTGCTTTTGATCGAATTTCCTTTGCTTCTTGATATTCCTTAGAATTGTACCAGGCTTTTGCACTTTTCCCATCCGGGAACTTTAACATCACCAATCTGTCGTGAGTCCATTCGCCTTCGAGCGCTTCAACCGGTTGTCCTCGAAGCACAAATTTTCCTCCGTATTTTTCAACAGTGGCAGGAGTTAATTTCTTGTACTCCTCATACTGAGCCGGATCGGTAATATCTACTTCAACAATAATATAAGCTGGCATAATCCTTTTTAATTATTCAAACCCTATACCCGCAGCAAACCTTGCCTTGGCTACGGCAACTTTCCTTTTTGCAATTAATTGGTTCAAAGTCAGTCTCGAGTCAAAGACCGAAACCTCACGGGCATTGACCAAGAACAAACTACTCTCTCCCATGTCAAACTTCCGGATTTCGGCATCCAATAATCTTTGAAGACTGAATACATTTTCTGAAAAGACCTGAACCTGTGTACTCAAAGCAGAAAAGTTGTTAATCTCTGCCTCTAGTTTAGTTCTAAGTTCCAATGCTTTGATGTCTCTGGAGTTTTGCTTGAAGTCAATTTTAGCTTTTGCTAACCCTAAAGAACCTCGAGCTTTTCTCCAAAGCAATGGAGTATAAACTGAAAGCCCAAATTTGTAATTGTTCTCAAAAAACGGTGCTTCCTGAAATCCGTCTAAAGTCTCAACCAAGAAATTGTACTTTAGCTTAACCACTGGCAAGAGTGATTGCGCCTTGAGTTTTCTGTCTATTTCCAATCCCGCCAATTCGTAATCTACCAGTTGAAGTTCTGGATGATTCGTAATAAAAGTTCTTAATTCCTCAGGGTTTAGGACTAAAGACAAATCAATTTCCAGATTTTCAGGAATAGTTTGCTCATCCAAAACCATGGGAAATCCATCCTCACTCCAAAGAAATGCACTTAAGAATTGAGTAGCTGCGA
Source organism: Algoriphagus sp. NBT04N3 (assembly GCF_019443765.1). Lineage (NCBI taxonomy): Bacteria > Pseudomonadati > Bacteroidota > Cytophagia > Cytophagales > Cyclobacteriaceae > Algoriphagus > Algoriphagus sp. NBT04N3. The sequence continues at coordinate 1,585,392 of NZ_CP048415.1, read as the reverse complement.
AATACTCATTTCTGGCATTTTGTAGTCTATACTGCCTGTTTAGCAATTGTGAATAGGCTTCTACCGTATCAATAGCGGCTACGTCACCCTGCTTATAAGAACTTACTATTCCCTCAAATCGGAATTGTGTCAGTCTCACTGCTTCTTCCAAGGCTTCTTGATTGGCATAAGTTAATGCCCAGTTCCAATAAGCCTCATATCCTCTTACATAGAGTTCGTTGAGCATTCTTGCCCGCTCAACTTCTGTAGACTGCTGATAAATCTGAGCCTGTCTCAAACTTGCCCTTCTTTCATCCAAAATCAATCCTTGGCCCAAATTAACCGCAGCGCCTGCGGCAAATAGCCCTCCGGAAGGAACAGTTCTCTCCTCATTCAGAAACTGTCCATTATTCTGTTCAAATGTACCGTTCAACTCAATTCCAGCCCAAGTGGGAATAATTACTCCTGCTTCCCTCTTGTCATAATAATTGGTCTCTTTGTACTGTTTGCTGTCAAGATCTCCATAAACCAATGGATCAAAAGCTCCCCTAGCTGTTCTCAATTCCATATCCCCGAATTCCAGCTGGATTTCAGCCTGCCTAGCCATGGGATGATATGCCTGCAACCAAGAAATGAAGGTTTCCGCTCTCAGGGTATCAGCTGCTTGACCATAAGTCAAAGAGGATAGAAAAAGACCTAAAACGATGAAGAAATATCTCATTTCTTTTCCTTGGCTAATGCATCTTTTTGTTCCTGCGTGTAATAATCAGCTGGGAATCCATTCAACTGACGCCAGATTTCATACCATACCGGCACATCGTTAAGAAGAGCGATTCCATCAGCTCCAGAACCGATTCTTAGCATCTCTGGCCAAGCTTCTTCTTCTGGATCTTCAATTACTAAAACACGATATTGATTATTATTTCCTGCAAATTGGTCTATTGCTACTACAACCCCGCCGAATGTACCATTGGAAATCTGAGGCCAACCAGAGAATACAATTGCAGGCCATCCATCGAATATGAATCGTACCTTATTTCCAACCTTAATCAATGGAAGATCTACAGGTTGCACATACATTTCTACTGCCAAAGCAGCTTCAGCCGGTACGATGTTGAGAATTGGATCACCTTCTTTGATGGTCTCACCTAAACCTACCTGGATTGCTCTCGCTAAGTATCCATCCTGTGGCGCCAGAATATATCTAAAGCCAGTCCTAGCTTCATAATTCGAATAGGTGTTTTCCAGTTTGGAAACTGTAGCCTCCGTATCAAACTGAGAGGACATGGCCGTATACATCTCAGACCTTGCCTTCGCTAATTTATCTTTAAATTCATTGTCAATCGCACCCAACTCAATTTGAGCGGAAAGAAGCTCATTTTGACTGGATAAATAGTCGTTTTCAGCAGCAATTAATTTAGCATTTACATCCTGAAAACGGAGTCTTCTCGATTCCAAGTCTGTCAAAGATGTCAAACCTTCTATATATAGAGTTTCATAACGTGCAAGCTGCTGCTTTCCAATATCAAAGTTTACAGAAGCCTGATAGAACTTGATGCTGTCAGATTCCACTTTCAATTCAGCCATTCTGAGCTTATTCTCAGCCTGTTGAATTTTGAGTATGTTATTTCTCTCCAAAGCCTGGATTTGAGCCTTCAAAGCTTCTACTTTTTCACCATATGATCTAGCTGCGAAAGTTTTAGCATTAACCTGCTGCTGTGTTCTAGGCAATAACAAGGAATCAAAATACTCATCTTTGATTTCTGATATCCTTAATATTGTATCTCCTTTTGAAACAAAGGCGCCTTCACTTACATACCACTTTTCAATCCTACCAGCAATGACAGAATGAATGGTTTGAGGTCTTTGATCAGGCCTTAAAGCTGTCACATATCCCTTAGATCTAATGTTTTGAGTCCAGGGAAGGAATAACATCCCAAAGAAAACTAACATGATCACTGTCAAAATCCTGACTCTCTTCTGACTTTCTTTGACAGGCAGAGTCATCACCAAACTTTTGGCCCCACTGAAAGGAATAGATTCCTTGATTCTAATATTTGAAATATTCAGCATGACTTAATTAGAATTTGAAGTGAATGATAAGTAGCCCTCATGATTTCCCTGGAAGACATTTTTACCCTGATCCATAACAATAATTTCATCTACTCGCTTAATGGCTTCCTCATCTTTGGTTACCAAAATCAAGGTCCAATCTCCCTTAATCAAATAATCCAAGATTCGATTTTTTACATCCTCATATAAGTGAAGAAGTGCGTTCTCCATAATGATCGCTTTTGGCTTGCCAATCAATGCTCTAGCCACCAAAATACTTTGAATTATACGCTTTGAAAGCCCTTTTCCTTCAGGTTGCAACTTGGTTTCTAAATCGTTCGGCAATTGGTACACGTACTCTTTCAAATCCACCAATTCTAATACAGATTCAAGTTGCTTATCATCATATTCTCTTCCAACGATAATGTTTTCCCGAATGGTCCCGTGGAAAATCTGCTCCATTTCCAAAACATCCCCAACCATGGATCTGTATTTTTCCAATTGAATCATATCAATGGATAAATCATTGACCATGACTTTACCTTCGTATTCTTCATACAATCCAGAAAGTAAAGCCAAAAAGGCACTTTTTCCACTGCCACTCTTTCCAGTTACGGCAACTTTTTTACCGGGTTCTATAGTCAAAGAAATTCCTCTAAGAATAGGATGATCTGAATCCTGGGGATGAAAAACCACGTTTTCCATTCCAAACTTCAAGCCTTTTGGATTAGATACGATTACTTTTTCTGTACCTCTAGTATTCTCAAGCTCTAAATCCATTACATGACCAAGTTTTTCTGTAGCCACCAATGTGTCATAAACAGTTTCAAGAGAAAGAATCAACTTTTCTACAGAGTTAACCACCAATACAATGATTACCTCAGCAGCTACAAACTGACCGATACTGATTTGATCGTTTATTAAAAGTAAACTTCCTGCAACCAATAAACTGGATACAATTAATACCTTAAATGCAATCATGATCTTGTATTGGAAGATCAAAACGGCAAAGTGCTTGGATCTGAAATCCACATAAAACTGCAGGAGTTTATCAGCCCTTAAAATTGGCAAACGGGTATTCCCCACCAATTTGAAGGTATTCATAGTTCTTCCTATTTCTTCCAGCCAGTAAGCTGTTTCGTATTTGTAGGAAGACTCTTTCATGGCAGTTTCCATACCTCTTGGTCCTGTGATGTAGAAAATCAATCCTAAAATCACGAACAGAGCAATACCAAAGAGAATGAAAGTTGGGTGGTAAACTGACAACAACAACAAACCAAATATTACCTGAAGCAAAGCAGTGGAGAAATCGATCAGAATTTTCGAAAGCCCTTTTTGCAAGTTGACTGTATCAAAAAATCTATTGACTAATTCAGGTCCGTATTGTCCATGAAGAATTTCTGCCTTTACCCTTGGCAATCTGTAAGCAATGCTCAATCCCGATTTGGTGAATATTCTCTGTTGCAATTTCTCCATAATTTGGAGCTGAGAAATCTGAAGAAATCCACCAAATGCAACACCTGCTGCCACAATCAGAACCAAAATTATCCAGGATGTTGATATTCTGCCCCCTAGAATAAAGTTCAAAATCGCCTGAATACCAAGAGGTAAGGTAAGTGTAATTAAACCATTTAATACGGCATAGAAGTAAATCGAATATACCTGACTTTTTTCTTCTTTCAGTAATCTGAAAAAGCGTTTAAGTGGTGTGATATCGCTATTAGTTGCCATTTTGAATCGTATTTACGACCAGTTGATGAAAGAATTGAAAACGTGAAGCAGCCCCCAAACCATTTTCTGTCATTCCAGGGAGATGCTGGGAATTAAAAGACTGCAATAAACTTGACTCCAAAACAGTGTAAACCAAGGTTTTCGGGTATTTATAGGAAGGGTTAATTTCCTGAATTATATTGGCTATTCTTTCACCAAACTTGTAAACCTGGGCAAAGATTCCAATTTCATTTTCTACGTCTACTTCTTTTGTTAAAAAACCCTTCAGAGACTCATTTACTACTATATCCCTAAGAATAGAGGGATTCAAATATTCATTTTTGGTAAAGACAGGACCTTCTGAAAGCAAACGAATAGCCATTGATAGTCTCTCTGCCGGATCCTTAAGGTTCGCCGTGCTATACACTAAATTATGCTCCATCCAACCCCAATACCAAGCTGTAAGGTAAAGCAGAAGTTTATGTTTATTGTCAAAATACCGATAAATCGCTGCTTCTGTACTTCCGATTTGTATGGATAGTTTTTTAAAAGTAAAATTTTCCATGCCCAATTCCTGTATCAGTTTGGAGCCTTCCTTAACAATGGATGTGCCCAAATCAGAGCTAAATGGCTCTTTTTGATACAAATTAGGATTGACTTCTACTTTGATTTTACTGAGAATAGCCTCCATAATTGGTCTGATTTAAACCCATGAAACGGACAGTTTTGAAAAAGGTTTAGTATAGCTTCGATTTTTGTTAGTAATAATAACAAATAATTAGGATTGTTTCCAGTACCATAAAGGCCAAGCGATTAGAATAGGGTGAATGATCACCAGTCTTATCCATCCAATCCAGTTTGAAACACAAAGCCCACCATCAATGCAAGATCCCTTTTGAATAAAATAAACATGGGATGGAATAAAGGCCAATAGCATTAAAACGATCCCAATAATAGCTAACCTCCTTACCTTTTTGATCAGAAGACCTATTCCAAGAATAATTTCAGCTAGGCCTGCCATAACATTGATGAATTCAGCATTTGAAAAATAATCAGGAATTAATGGGAGGTAAAATTCAGGATTTAGGAAATGATTGATGCCCGCAAATATGTAAAAGCCCGATAGGACAAAAAGGGAATAACGCTTCAAGACTTGTATCATAGTAGTGCGATTGGGATTAAAAGTATATGGATATCCGCTTTCTTACAAGCAACAACAAAATACGGCTTATTGTCTGCTAAAAGGATCAGAATCCGGTGACAATGCCTGAAAAAAGTTGACACATTTTGTTGGGACGATAAACCAAATAAGATGACAAAAAGATTTCAACTTAAAGCTCAGCGGATTTTCAGTGAGGATTTGCGTAGGCAGATTGTAGGTCAGATAGAACGGAAAGAGTTAACAGTTCTCCAGGCTGTTCGTGAGTACGGAATAGGCGGAAAACAGACTGTATATACTTGGCTTTACAAATATTCGACTACCTTGAAGAAGGGGACAAGAATGGTTATGGAAAAAGACAGTCAGGACAACAGGGTTCAGGTATTAAAAGGTAGGATCAAGGAGCTGGAAGCTGCTTTGGGACGTAAATCATTGGAGGCAGATCTGTACCGGATCATAGTAGAGCAGGCATCAGATGAATTTCGTGTGGATTTAAAAAAAAGTTTTGGCGATCCAGCATCAAAGTCTCAGAAAAAATGATCTATCCGTATTCTTTTGAGATCAGCTCAGCCTGTAAGATATTGGGTTACAGCCGTCAGTCCTATTATAAAGTTGCCGCTGGTAAGCCAGAAATTGAAGATGAGGTCATTCGGCTGGCAGAATTGAACCTGCGTAAAGTCCGTAAAACTTGTCCCAGCCAAGGCTGCCGGAGTATGTATGAAGAGTTTGGTGATCAATTGCCCATAGGAAGGGACAAAAGTATAGCGTTATTTATGGAGTTGGGTTACCGTGTCAAATATCCCAAACGTTATGGGAGAGCCACACAATCAGGTACCCGGGAGTTTTCTAACCTGCTGGTTCAGAAAGATGTGAATGGAGTAAATCAAGTCTGGCAGGCAGATATGGCCCATTATCTATACGGAGACACTAAGCTTTACACGATCTATATCACCGATGTGTACAACCAAGAAATCGTAGGCTATGGAGCTTATGATTCCAATCATGCACTTAATTATAGAGCAGTGATGCGAAAAGCAATCAGCAGAGCCGTGGGCAATGGAGTAAAACTCAAAGGGATGATTCATCATAGCGATGGAGGCAAGCAGTATGAGAGCGAGGTATACAAGAAGTTGTGTAATCGACACGGAATTCTTCAAAGTATGTGCATGTACTCTTACGAGAACCCCTATGCAGAGAAAACAAACGATCTGATAAATAGTGGATACTTGAATTACTGGAAGCCAAAGAAACTTGAAGAATTGAGAAAATGTCAGAAAAAAGCAGTCGCTGACCACAACAAGAAAAGAAGAAAGAAAGTACTCAATGGACTTTCTCCCCTCCAATATAAATCAATGTTGCAAACTCAACCTTCAATGGCATATACCTTGAAATTGAAGCCCAGAAATCCTGAACAACCAAGAAAAAGAGTACCTCAAAATATAAACAAATTAACAGTTCACAAGACGGAATTGTGACAACCAAAATCAGGCAAGGTCACGGAAGCTTCGGTCTTCGGTCATCGGTCTTCCAACCAGCCAATCAAAGAAAATAAGGAAACAGGCATGAATGCGGATAATCAGTTAAATGTATATTCATAACTTACAATCCTATAAATTGATTTGAAATCTTTTTAATTGATCATTTGAATGCAGTTTCCTCCCGAGCTTCCAGTAAGAAAATCGGTTTTTTGGCCACCCGTAATTCTGCTCATTTTTGCAGTAGTTCTCTCCATTTTATACCCTGGAGTTTTTGATCTAAAGATGAGGGAAATCCAAAACTGGATACTTATTAATTTTTCACTGGGATTTAGTTGGCTTTCTTTCTTAATGACTCTATTAATTGGATGGGTATTCTTTTCACCTTTGGGAAAATACCGAATAGGAGGCGAAAATGCTAAACCTCGATTACACACTGTTTCTTGGTTTGCAATTGTCCTTTGTACCACCATAGCAGTAGGAATTCTATTTTGGGGAAGTGCAGAACCACTTTCTCATTTCCTCTTCCCTCCTGAGTTCTTTCCAATCGAACAACAATCTGAGGCTGCCAAATCATTTGCGCTGGGTGCTCTCTTTTTTCACTGGGGCTTCACTCCTTATGCTATCTATGCTGTTCCTGCTTTGCTTTTTGGATTGATGTATCATCAAAAGAAGAATAAGTTTCGATTGGGGCTGATGCTTAAACCTACTTTGGGAACAAAAAAATCAAAACTTTCAGAATCATTAGTAGATATGATCAGTCTCTTTGCTTTGGTGGCAGGGATGGCGGCATCTCTGGGAGCAGGGATCTTGAGTCTTTCAGGCGGGATCCAAAATATTTTCCCTAATGTGAGTTTCTCTTTATCCTCCTCTGTAGTGACTTTGCTAATAGTCTTCACATTTGTGATTTCTGCCAAATCAGGCATAGAAAAAGGGATAAAAAACTTATCTCTCTTCAACTTGGGTTTTTTCCTAATTTTTATAAGCCTCTTTTTGATCTTAACTAATGGGGAATTTCTAAAGAACATCATGTTGGGTTTCCAACAATATTTCTCAAACTTTCTTGATCTCAGCCTTCAAATCTCCGGGAAAAAAAAGCAGTGGACTTATGATTGGTCTACCTTCAATTTTGCGATTTGGATGGCTTGGGCACCTATTACAGCATTATTCTTAGGGAAAATTGCTATAGGAAGAACAGTGCGGGAATTCCTCTTGGTTTCCTGGTTTTTCCCAGCCCTATTTTGTTTGATTTGGATGGGGATTTTTGGAGGAAGTACCCTCGATTTGGCTTTAATATCCCCTGATAAATTTCTAGATTCTTTTGTAGAAAGGGGGCCTGAATCCATCATCTACTTAGTTTTTGAAGAAATTGGATACTATCCCCTTTTTGCAGGAATATTTTTGATCGCCATGTTTATTTCCTATGTCACTGCTGCTGACTCCAGCACTGAAGCCTTGGCCAGTTTAAGTATGCGAGGCGGAGCGGAAGATGATTTTCATGTTCCCAGTTCGATAAAAATCTTTTGGGGAATTTTAATAGGCGCAACAGCCTGGATAATGATCAACTTTTCAGGCATTGACGGAGTCAGAATCCTTTCAGTGATCGGTGGTCTTCCAGCACTTTTCTTTTTAAGTTTGGTAAGTATAGGATTAACTTTGGTCAGTTTCTCCCCGAAAAAATATCTTTAATAGCCTTCCTTATATTTAAGTTTCCCGACTGCATATAAGTACAGAACTTTAGAATATCGGAGCATAGCCGGGAGCAAAACCAAGTTGATCACCACTATGGTTGTCAAATACATCCATAGCTTGGGAACGTCTACCAACACATTAATCGCCACAAAAACTGCTATCACCAGTGCCACGGAAAAGGCATAACTGATGTACATGGCTCCATCGTAAAATCTCGGTTCTGGCTGAAAACTGGCATTACATACTTCGCAGGAATGCTTGATATCAGTCAATTTATTGAAACTAAAGATTGAAACAGAAAAGATATTTCCTTTCCTGCAACGTGGGCATTTGGCTTCTACAATTGCGCCTGCTAGACTTTTTGACATCATTATTTATATTTTCTGATTATCCGCAATCATGCCAGTTGCCTTATTTTCTTTGCTTAATTGGCTGGAAGACTGATGACCGATGACCCAGCCACGGCTGGCAAGCGAAGCTTCCGGATTTTGATCCTCTCAGCAGAAAATAAGCCGTATTTTTGTCAATACTGATAAGAAAGCGGATATCCATTTTGTATTTAATACGAAGGTACTAATTATTCAAAAGTTGTCAGTGACTTCCAGCACATTCTTCTTTTTATGAAAATTAACAACCTAGGCTAAATAAGTTCGTTAATTTTGCAGATGGAAAAAGAATATCAAATTGTCAGTTCGATCAACTAATAAGTATGCAACTTGGGTAAGGGTTTTTTCCTACATTCTCCTTATCAATTTTATCAATCTCTCCGCAAATTTTTATGAAGGAGGCGTAGAAGGTCATGCTAAAATGTACTTAGATGATCCTATTGATAATATATCCGAAGTGATTTTCGAATACATATTAGATGGTGATGGAGATGTTATCCCTGATAATGGAACCAATCAAGAAGACAAATCACTGAAAAAATTAAAGGTTTATCAGTGTTTGATTCCAGAACTTACTCTGAAACCAGAATTATTTTTGTTGGAGAAAAAAGATTGGTCTTTGGTTAAAAAGACACTTCCTCCTCTACTTTCCCTTACCCCTCCCCCTCCTGATAGATCCTGATTAATTAAGGCAGTTTTCAAACTCAAATTAAACAGGAATCATAATGAAAAAAATATTTGCAGCGGCTATGGCAGTCTGCCTGACATGGCATGCATACGGCCAAACAGAAACTGACAGTACCAAATTAGAAAGACAATACCTAGATTCAGTCTTTATCCGGGAGGTAGAACAGCCCGATATTTCTCATAAAAAGCCAAAGATTCTCCATGCTGAGCCACTTTACATTGACTTGATCCGTGACTTGGGTGCAAGAAAGGGGGAAAAGGAATGGAACATAGGCTTTGGAATGGATGACAGAAGAGATTTTGATGAATTCCATGCCTTAGTGGAATACGAATGGGCGCCTATTGACCGTTTAGGTTTCGAGGTCGAACTTCCATTTTCCTTTTATTCCTTTAGAAATTTGGAAAACCCAAATAGTCAGCCCGAAAATAGACTGGAGTCGATCAAGCTAGCAACGCAATGGACTTTCTTAGTCAAGGAAAAACAAAATATCTCCATGGCCTTGGGTTACATCCATGAATTTGAAATGAGAGGATTTGATAGATGGGAAAATGAGGGCACCTTCAAAGGAAACATTTTCAATCCCTTTCTAATCGCGGCAAAAAGATGGGGCACTAATTATCATACCTTGGTTTATACCGGACCCCGCATCGAAAAAGAGTTTGGTGGCAGATCTCATGTTGAATATGAAATCAATTCTAATTTCCATTACATGATTTCAGGAACGAGAAACTTCATAGGTGTAGAAATTAACAAGGTGCTGAATGATGGAAACCTTCATACCGTATTGAGGCCTCAAATGAGGGTTGGTTTGGCCGAAAATTTAATGGTAGGCATTGTCAGCGCCATTCCTATCGATAATCCCAATAGAGGATTGGGAAGTTTTGTGAGAATCATTTATGAGCCCGGGTTCAGGTCCATGCATTAATAATTAACTTTTTTCTCAAAGCTCTTTTTCATTCAAGCACAAAAAATTTGAATCGATTAAGATTCTGGTCATAAAACTGAAAACGCCTCCTCACTTGATTGTGAAGGAGGCGTTTAATTTTTATAAATGAATTTGATCTGGGGTTTTACATTTACCTGATTTCGTCCAAATCATAATCTTTTCCTTTGCCCCATTGCAAAAGCTCTTCAATGGTATAATACTCTAAGGTTTCCAGATCTTTCACCTTAAAGTTATCTCCATGAAGCCTAGCCATAATCTCGAGTTTTCTAACTTCCCCTTGATTGACCAACACATACCTTCTTCCTACTCGAAGATTATCTAACGCTATTGCCATTTACGCTTTCTCCTGAATGATTGCCGAACTTGCCTCAAAGGTGATTTCTCTTTTCGGCTCTGTAATTTTTGCTATTTCTTCTTCTGATTTGCCTTGATCTTCAGCAAAATGCCTTAAGGTTTCCACATCGGTTTCCACCATATTGGCCACGCCTTTTATGATTATAGGATAGCCTTGACTGTTAGTAGGCAAAAAGAATCCATAATCCTTAAATGTAACTCTCATGCTTTCTCCATTAGGTAAATCCATGGAAAACCAGCAGCCTTTATTGGTACATACTTCTTTGATTTGGCCTTGAATAACTCCTTCGTAAGATCCAGTCTTCTCTACTTCTTCCATCATGGAGCTTAATTGAGTAAGCTGGAAGTTTCCGTCCATATTTTCTCCAAATTTCCCGGGTACCGACTCGACCTCGCCAACGACTTTTCCCATTTCATGCTGAGGAAGGTTAGCGTACGGATCTTTGGAATTAGAGCATGAAAGACTGATAAAACATAGTCCGATTAAAAGTGAGTAGATAGTTGACTTATGCATAGCTGAATATTTTAATGTAAAAATAGAATGAAAGAGCGCAGTATAAAAATTTAATATGCTTGTTTTGATTCAAAGAAATCAGCCTCTATTTTGTTTAAAACCACACAATCGATTGCGGAAAATTCTGCTTTCAAAAGTATTTGAAACAAAATCTCTAATAAAACTTCAATTTTTTTAACAATACGCTAATTTTACAGAGAATTCTCAATAAGACCCTGCACATGTCTCAAACCAAAAAATTCATCATCGATTTTGACAGTACCTTTACTCAGGTAGAAGCCTTGGATATTTTGGGCGAAATCTCCCTCAGTGGCGATCCAAATGCAAAAGAAAAGCTTCAGGCCATCAAGGACATTACAGATAAAGGGATGGAGGGCTCGGTGACTTTCCGCGAAAGTTTGGAGCTAAGATTGGATATTCTCAAAGCCAACAAAGCTCAGATTTCAGACTTGATTGATGCTTTGAAAAAGAAAGTATCCAAATCCTTCGAAAGGAATAAAGAGTTTTTACAGGAAAATGCAGATGACATATTCATAATTTCCAATGGATTCAAGGATTTCATAATTCCGATCGTAGCTGATTATGGTATCAAAAAGGAAAATGTATTTGCCAATGAATTCGTCTACGATGAGTCTGGAAAGATCGTAGACTTTAATAGAGATAATCCCCTATCCAAAAACAACGGCAAGGCAGAAACTATCAAAAAGATCAATTTGGAGGGCGATATCTATGTGATAGGCGATGGGTATACCGACTATGAAATCAAAGCTTCTGGTTTGGCGAATAAATTCTATGCTTTCACAGAGAATGTGCATCGTCCTAAAGTAGCTTCTCAGGCAGATCACGTTGCCCCTAGTTTGGATGAAATTTTGTACATCAATAAACTCAATACCAAGTTTTCTTATCCCAAAAGCAGAATCAAGGTATTGCTGCTTGAAAACGTTCATCCGATCGGAGTCGAGTTATTAAAAGAAGAAGGATATCAGGTTGAAGTCGTAAGCTCAGCAATGAGCGAAGAAGAACTTTGTGAGAAAATTCAAAATGTATCCATTCTTGGAATCAGGTCTAAGACTAATGTGACCAAAAAGGTTTTGGAAAATGCCAATCGTCTGATTGCCATTGGAGCTTTTTGTATAGGGACTAACCAAATTGATCTGGAAACCTGTCAGGAAAAGGGAATTGCAGTTTTCAATGCGCCTTTTAGTAATACCCGTTCTGTAGTAGAAATGGCTATCGCAGAAATCATTTTCTTGATGCGTGGATTTTTTGATAAATCAGTCAATATGCATCAGGGTAAGTGGGATAAGTCTGCTAGCGGAAGCTTTGAAATCAGGGGTAAAAAGTTAGGAATCGTAGGCTACGGAAATATTGGTGCCCAACTTTCAGTTTTGGCAGAAAACATGGGGATGAATGTTTTCTATTATGATGTAATTGAAAAACTAGCACTTGGAAATGCAACAAAACTAGACTCTTTAGACCAGCTTTTGGAAACCTGTGATATTGTTTCTCTCCATGTGGACGGTCGAAAAGACAACAATTGCCTCTTGGACAAAAAGAGAATCCAAAAGATGAAAAAGGGTGCAATTTTGGTCAATTTGAGTAGAGGTCATGTTGTAGAAATTGAAGCGCTGAAAGAGGCTATGGAAAGTGGCCATTTGGGAGGCTGTGCAGTTGACGTTTTCCCAGAAGAACCCAAAAACAATAGTGAGCCCTTTGTTTCTGAATTGATCGGGCTACCAAATACTATTCTAACTCCTCACATAGGAGGAAGTACCTTGGAGGCTCAGGAAAATATCGCTCGATTTGTTCCTGGTAAAATCATGGAGTATATCAATACAGGGAATACTTTCAACTCAGTTAATTTCCCTAACATCCAATTACCATTCCTGAAAGATGCTCATAGATTGATCCATATTCACCAAAATGAGCCGGGAGTATTGGCGAAAATCAATCAGATTTTGGCAAACTTTGAGATCAATATCGTCGGTCAATATTTGAAGACAAATGAAAAAATAGGCTACGTAATCACTGATATTGACAAGGCCTATTCTCCCGACGCGATTGAAGCACTTAAAACAATTCCGGGAACGATTCGCTTCAGGATGCTATACTAAAAATCTGAAAGTAGATTTAAATTTAATTAAAAACGCCTTGCTATTCAGCAGGGTGTTTTTATTTATTATGCGTATCCGCTTTCTTACCAGTATTGACAAAAATATGGCTTATTGTCTGCTGAAAGGATCAAAACCCAAAAGCTTCGGTCTTCGGTCATCGGTCTTCCAACCTGTCAAGCAAGGAAAATAAGGCAACTGGTATGATTGCGGATATTCAGATTATTTATTAACAAGCTTATTTTGGATTCAAATTATCCTTCCAAAATTCTCCTTAAATAGTTGATCTGACCCAAATGATAATTAAAATGACCATAAAGGTGCATCAAGAAAAAGTTGTATGTCATTGAGTACCCAAATTTTTCCTCGGGATAAGGTTGATTTAAGGTTTCTTCATTTAAACCCTCTAGACTTGCTACTAATTGCTTAGAAACCAATTCAATCTCAGCTCTCATTTTTTCTCTGGAAACACCTTTTCCTGCAAACTCAAAATCTCTATCCCGGGTGTAATCGAATCCTCCTATTTCTTTACAAATGAAGGTTCGCAAATTTCCATTTAAATGAAGGATCAGATTTCCTGCGGTATTACTAATTCCTCCCTGAGTTTTCCAAAGATTTTCTTCCTTCTTAAAAGCCTCTAACTCTTTCTCTAATCTTTTTAAATCTCTCTCAAATAATTCAATTAATTCCTTGATCATATGAATAGCTATTGACTGAAAATATTACTTAGCAAGCCTAATTCTTAGCCTGCGTCATCAATCACGTTTCTCCTTGGCCCAAATTTTCCTGGCTTTTTAGATGTACTTTTCTTCTCTTGAGGGATATCTGCTGATTTGGGTGCAGAGGAATCAAAATTCTCTCTCTTTTTATGAGGTGTAGCCTTAAAACCTCCTTTTTTCTTTGAGAATCCTGACTTCTTATTTTTTGATTTAAAAGAATCTCCAGATTTTTTCTTTGGCTCTCGATTATAATCTGGTCCTTTTTCAAATCCCTCTGGAAGCGGCACTTGAGTTACTTCCATACCAATCAGGTTTTCGATCCTGACAAACTTGTATTGGTCCTTAGGATTTACGAAAGTGATGGCCTCTCCTTCCATATCCGCCCTAGCAGTTCTACCCACTCTGTGTACGTAATCTTCCGGATCACTTGGGGTATCATAATTGATCACCAACTCAATACCTACCACATCAATTCCTCTAGAAATGATATCCGTTCCGACTAAGATTTTTACAGCTCTGTTTTTAAAGGCAGACATGATCTTTTCGCGCTCAAGCTGCTCCAAATCAGAGTGAAAGGCTTCTACATCAAACTTTCTCTTTAATGCTTTATACAGAGCTTTGACCTTATCCTTTGTTGAGGCAAAAATGATTACTGCTTCATAGTTTTTTTGAGACAATATATGGGATACTAAGTCTTCTTTTTGGGTATCATATACAGAATACATGGACTGAGTAACTCCAGCGGCTGTTTTTCCAATAGCAATTGAAATCTCCTCAGGTTTATTCAAAATCTTCATGCTGAAGCTTCTGATTTTTGGAGGCATAGTAGCTGAAAACAGGATTGTTTGTCTGTTTTTAGGCAGATAATTCACGATTTTCAAAATATCATCTGAAAAACCCATATCCATCATCCTGTCAGCTTCATCCAAAATCAGGTGTTCCAAAGAGCTGAGATCAATTTTTCCTCCTGCCAATAGCGCGATGAGTCTTCCAGGGGTAGCAACCACAATTTCCGCTCCTGTTTCTAAAGCCTTTTTTTGCTGCTCCCAAACCAAGCCATCTCCGCCGCCATATACTGGGATAGAACTTATTCCCAAGAAATAGGCAAAGCCTTGTATTTGTTGGTCTATTTGAATGGCTAGCTCCCGGGTAGGTGCTAAAATCAGGGTGTTTAAATTATTGGAGCCAGACTTACTTATTTTGTTCAGTACAGGCAGAATAAAAGCAGCTGTCTTACCAGTTCCTGTTTGAGCACAGGCGATTAAATCTTTACCTTCTATAATGACAGGAATTGCTTTTTCTTGTATAGGTGTGGGTTGATCAAAACCCATTGCATCCAATCCTTCTTGTAAAGAAGATTCGAAATTAAATGATGAGAAATCCAATTTGGGATTATTTAATGATTAAAAACTTCAGGCAGAGCCTTTTCAAATATAACTCTAATTCCCTAGGTATGCCAATTTACAAAAGATTATAGCCTGTAGTCCTAAAATTCAAGCCATACTTTTTGAACTGTTGATCAGGACCTATGATTTACCTATATTTCATATTCCCACTATATGTAACTATTACAATGAAATTATTCCCAAAACTATTTATAACATCAATCTTATTTTTAGTGAGCATTTTTTGGGCAAGTGCTCAAAATTTTACACTGTCCGGAAGAGTTTTGGATTCAGAATCCAATAATTATCTCGATGGAGTGAGTGTTACTCTTAGAGGAACTGCTTATGGCAGGGTAAGTGTAGCCGGTGGTAATTTTGAATTCAAAGATTTACCTGAAGATAAGTATACCCTATCTCTCAACCTTGAAGGATATAATCGCTTGGAGAGAGTAGTTAACCTTCAAAAAGATACAGATCTCGGTGATTTGTTTTTGGTTCGTTTTGGAGCGGAAGGAAGCGGAGCCGCACTTCAGAAAACAATCAGATCCGACAATATTCTGAGGCTTATCAATGAACGGCCTAATTTCATTGGTGGCAATATGGTGTATGGAATAGCACCTGAACCAAAAAAATTGGAAGGGAACAATTATTTAGATCCCAAATGGAATTCAGCCTCCATCCTACTCTACAGAGATCAGCAAATGCTGGAAGGGTTTCGGGTACGATATAATATTGTCTCGAATATGTTTGAATTGATGGAGCCGGAAAATAATCTCGTATCCGTCATGCCCGGATTAAGAATTCAGAATATTGTTTGGGTGGATTCTACCCATAGAGTTCCAAGATACTTTGTCAATGGGATGGATTTCAGAGATGAAGGAAGTCCAATTTCGGGCTTTTTTGAAGTTTTAGTAGATGGAGAATTACCACTCATGCGAAGAACTATGGCAATTTTCAAAGAATCCAATTATAATACAGCCTTGATGGTGGGTCAGCGAAATGATCAGATCATCAAAAGAAACATTTACTATTATCTCGAGGGTAAAAATGTGATTGAAGTACCTAAGAACAGAAAGAAATTTTTCCTGATTTTTGGTGAGGATGCTGAGGAAATGGAAGAATTTGCTGAGGATAATAGCCTAAATATCAAAGACCCAAATGCTATTTTCAAACTATTCACCCAATACAATTCCCAATTTCCTGGATTCAGGCCAATTATGAGCCAGCTTCTGGACGATTTGGATGAAAAAAATCCTTAACCCAATAAGGTCCAACTCCACGAGATCGACACTTATTGGATTGATTAAAAACTGTCCGACCTGCCTGCCGCAGGCAGGGATTCTATATGGCCTTTAAAAAAAATAATAATCATATGAAAAAACTGATACTGATTGTCCTTGCTCTATTTCCAATAGCAGTTATGGGACAAAGTCTTCCGGGTTTAGCTCCAGGCCAAACTCCAACCAACAAGCCTGTTTTACATGGTAAAAACTGGATGGCCATCACTGGTAAACCATTGGCAGCCACTGCAGGTGCCACCATCTTTCAGCAAGGAGGAAATGCTGTAGATGCTGCCTGTGCTATGCTTGCTGCTACAGCTACCATGTGGGATGTGCTTTCTTGGGGTGGAGAAACTCAGGCTTTAATCTACCATCCAGGTTTGAAGAAAGTAATCGCTATCAATGCAATGGGAGTGGCTCCCACAGGAGCAACAGTAGATTTTTACAAATCTAAAGGAATGGATTACCCACCTGCTTATGGCCCGTTAGCAGCAACTACTCCTGGCACACCTGGAGGTTTGATGACCATGTTGGCTGAATATGGAAGCATGAGTTTGGAGCAGGTTTTAAAGCCTGCCATGCAACTCGCAAAAGGATATCCTATAGAGGCACAAACAGCCAATAGCATTGAAAGCGGAAAAGAGCGGATCAAGCAATGGCCTTATTCCAAAAAGATATTTTTACCTCACTTAGGAGAAGATAAAGAAGGACCTGAAGCGGGTGAAATATTTGTACAGGAAGATCTTTTCCAAACATTACAGAAATTGGTGAATGCCGAAAAAGAGGCTTTGGCAAATGGGAAATCAAGAAAAGAAGCTATTTATGCGGCTAATGATAGATTCTACAGGGGAGATATTGGAAAAGAAATTGTAAGAGGTACTCGAGAGCAAGGCGGCTTGTTCACAGAAGAAGATTTAGCTAATTGGAAAGTGAAAATTGAGGAGCCTTTGTCTGTGAATTACAAAGGTATAGACGTCTATAAACTTCAAGAATGGACTCAGGGTCCAGCTTTATTACAAAGTTTAAATATCCTCGAAAACTTTGACTTGAAATCAATGGGCTATAATTCTTCCGAATATATCCATACGATTTACCAAGCGATGAATTTGGCTTTTGCTGATAGGGACTTTTATTATTCAGACCCAGCATTCGAGCCTAGAAGTCCAATCAAAGGCCTTCTTTCAAAAGAATATGCCAAAGAAAGAGCCAAGCTTATCAAAGATAAAAACGATCCAACGATCAAGGCTGGTGATCCTTACCCTTTTCAGGGAGGGAGTAATCCGTTTAAAAGCCTTTTGAATAATTCCGATAATTCAATGGCAATCAATAATCCAGGAATGCCAATTCAGGGTCCAAATGATCCATTTTTACAGGAATTTCAAAGTGGCACCACTTCTATTCAAGCAGCAGATGCAGAAGGTTGGGTAGTTTCTGTAACTCCAAGTGGTGGATGGGTTCCTGCCGTGATTGCAGGGAATACAGGCGTTGGACTTTCTCAGCGTATGCAAAGCTTTGTATTGGACGAAAAATTAAATCCTTATAATTTACCTGAACCAGGAAAAAGACCAAGGGTTACTCTTACTCCAAGCCTAGCTTTAAAAGATGGAAAGCCATTTTTATCATTTGCTGTTCAAGGCGGAGACTCTCAAGACCAAAACCTGCTACAATACTTCCTAAACATTGTAGAATTTGACATGGATGTGCAGGAAGCTGCAGAGGCTGCGAATATCAATTCTTACCAAATGCAAAGCTCTTTCGGGGCTCATGAGATTAAACCGGGCGCCATGTCATTGAGAGATGATACACCTACCTGGATAAGAGCAGAATTAATGAAAAAAGGCTATATCATGGATTTCTGGCCAAGAACTTCAGGACCTATCAATGCCATTTGGTTTGACTGGAAGCATGGCAGTTTCTGGGGAGGAAGCTCCAATTATGGAGATGATTATGGAATAGCTTGGTAGATTTTAAATATTACAATTAAGAAATGCCTTCGGCGAGATACGGATCAATTCCCCCTTTGGACCTTTATATAAATTTCAAAAAAGTGAGAAAAATTAAAAGGGGGCAAGGGGGATTTTAAAAGAAATACAATTGAAATAACTAAAAATATGCCTTGAGCAAGAAAAGGAGTAATTGTATAATTGGTTAATTGAGTAATCGAAGCCCAAGGCTCTTGGATATTATTGATGAATTTATAGGTTCAATAGTTCATGGTTCAATGTTCAATCTGTTCCGTTTTGCCTCCTTAATGAAAAGCCTGAAGGGCTTAAACCCCTCAATAGCCACACCAGAGGCGCACAGGCTCGGGTGAAACCCGAGGTAAGGTAGGTAAATTATCCTCTAGCGCTGGCGCAGAATTTCCAATAAGAACCGGTATCACCGTGCCAGCAAGATATTCGATAAACATTGTGGGAATATCCAATCCCGTAGGGATTTTAGCTAGGTAGCAAAAATGAGCACAAACCCATCTCCATGCCGTAGGTATGGAACTATAGAAAATTCAGTAGAAATAATTAGAAATACTTCATTAAAAGATGCGAGGGACTGTCCCTCCGAATGACGGGAGGTATTTTAGTAGAAACACATCAAAAAATTAAATAGATAAATAGATGAGATACAATTACCTAGCAATTACAACTGCTATATTCACTTTAAGCTTGAGCAATATTTCTTTTGCTCAAAAGAAGGTGAAAACCAACCCATTAAAGGAAGAAGTTAAAGCCTCTGTAGACAAAAGATTTGATGCACTGACCGACCTAAGCGATAGGATTTGGTCCTTTGAAGAAATCGCTTTTAGAGAAACTCAATCAGCCAAAGCTTTGGCTGATTATGCAGAAGAACTAGGGTTCAGAGTGACAAGAGGTGTTGCTGAAATTCCTACGGCATTTGTGGCTGAGTATGGTTCTGGATCTCCGGTGATCGGCATATTAGGTGAATTTGATGCTTTACCCGGTTTATCTCAAAACAAGGTTCCTTATAAAAGCCCTTTGAATGAAGGAGCTCCTGGTCATGGTTGTGGACACAATCTATTTGGAGTAGCATCCTTAGGAGCAGCAGCTTCCATTAAAGACTTGATAGATCAGGGAAAAATTAAGGGTACAGTCAGATTTTATGGTACTCCTGCTGAAGAAAAGTTCTTTGGGAAATTGTGGATGGTGAGAGCAGGACTTTTTAAGGATGTAGATGTAGTGATGGATTGGCATCCTGCTGCTGAAACAAAAGCTGCTGTTCAGAAAGGACTGGCTCTAGTTGATTTTCAAGTGGAATTTTTTGGTCAGGCTGCACACGCTTCTGCCGATCCTTGGAATGGAAGAAGTGCCAGTGATGCTCTAGAACTATACACTTCCGGAATTAATTATTATCGTGAGCATATCAAACCTACTGTTAGAATCCATTACCATATTCAAGATGCTGGCCAGGTTGTAAATGTTGTTCCTGATTATAGCAGAATTTGGGTAAGAGTAAGAGACAGCAGTAGAGAAGGATTAGTGCCTGTATGGAAGCGTGTGGAAGAAATGGCTGAAGGAGCTGCTATTTTGGCTAATGTAGATTATAAGGTCAATTTAATTTCAGGGGTGCATGAGGTTTTAGTTAATAGAACCGGCTCAGCAGCACTTCAGAAAAATCTTGAGAGCCTAGGCTCTATAAGCTATACCGAAGAGGAGCAAAACTTCGCAAAAAAGATCCAAGAGGCTACTGGAAAGCCTCAAATCGGTTTGGTCTCCAAAATCGAACCCATGGAAGAAACTGCAGAACATAGCATGGGAGGAAGCACAGATGTGGGTGATGTTAGCTGGGTAGTTCCTACTATCCGTCTTTCTGCAACTACTGCTCCGAATGGGACTCCATGGCATTCATGGGCGGTTGTAGCTTCCGGAGGAATGTCCATTGGCCATAAGGGAATGGCTTATGCTGCTAAGGCACTATCGATGACAATGGTAGATTTATTCCAAAACCCTGAATTAGTAGAGTCCGTAAAAGCTGAATTTAAGGAGAAAAAAGGCGACTATGTCTACAAAGGCTTCGTTCCAGATGGCCCTCCTCCTATTAATTCAAACTTACAATAATACCTCTATGCTGTCTCAAATAGTCCTGATTTATTACGTAGTATCTCAGTGCATTTTGAGACAGCTGCATTTTTATACTAAACTCTCTTTGACTATGAAAAAATTAATTCTTTCTACTCTTTTCCTGAGTTTGATATGCCTTTCTGCTTTTTCTCAAACTCAGAATGAAGAAAAACAGATTCAAGATTTAATTCAAAACTCTTTTGATGATCTTTTTTCTTCCTTTCATTCTGAAAAATTAAAGGACTACTATACAGATGATTTTATACTGTTGGAGCAGGGGGAATTATGGGATATCCCAACCATTTTAAATTATTTCGACAGAGCCAAACAAAACCCAAACCCTCCTAGCCGAGTCAACAGGTTTGAGTTCATTGAAACCAAAATTGAAGGAAATAGAGCTTGGATTGCTTATCATAATTTCGCAACAATTTCATTGAATGGGGAAATTGTCAGAGAAATAAGATGGCTGGAAAGTGCAACAGCTGTAAAAACCAAAGATGGTTGGAGACTGGATATGTTGCACTCCACAAGAGTTGAAAAAGATTAACAATAAAAAATAGGCTGATTAAATTTAATCAGCCTTTTTTAATGGATTTATTATGTGTGTATCCGCTTTATTGACAGCAAAGAAAAAAACGGCCTATTATTAGCTCAATGGATCAGTATTCGGAAGCTTCGGTCTTCGGTCATCCGTCTTCCCTCCCAATGAACAAAGGAGATTTTGCCAGTGGTAAGATTCCGGATAATCATTTTTATTATTTACGTCAATTAAGAAAACAGCTTTTCCAATATCTTATAAGTAATCAAGTAAGTGGGCCTTACTCCTTCCATACCCAATGCACCAGAAGCTAAAGTACTACCTGTTTCCAAAGGATTATCAGAAGCATAATAAGCATAAAGAACTTTTACATTGGATTTGATGCTTTTTCTGATTTTAGAAGCAGATTGAATAGCTTTCTGATAATGTGCTCCTTCCATTTCCAGCCCAACAGCATTCCAGGAAGATTCCATAAAGTATTTCAGGATATCCTTGTTCTGCAAGGAAGTGCCCAATACAGTTACCATACTTCCACTGTAAACACCAAGTCCAAATCCTTCAAAGTCTGACTTTTTCAACTCATTTTTGAAAGGATAATTATCGGCAGTTCCCTCGAAAACGTGAGCATCAGGAATCATCAGGTCACCTTTACCTCCATATAATATCCCTGCTTTACCCATGATAGAGGTAGAGACGATATTAAGTGGCAATTCCTTATCTCCCTTTTTATAAGGCTTCAATAGCTCATCAAAACATTCATAAGCTTGCTCACCAAAGGCATAATCCATCACTACAAATACAGGCCTCTTTTCCTTTTCTTTTGGCAAGGCTATTCCAGGAATAATTTCAGCCTTTTCAAGCAGAGCAGTATCTATAATTTGTGCGCCAATATTAGTTCCGGATTCATCCGGAATATCTACAAAACCATGCTTTGATGCATAATCATAAATAGCCTTGCCATGATTCCCTTTTGCATTCACAGAGATGTCCATGACCACTTTTTCTATGTCCTCATAGGTCTTTGAACCTAGTTTCTGAGGGGCATAAATGGTATTCAAAACAGAGTGTAAATTGGCTGAAATGACATGGATTGGACGCTTAAGCAAGTCCAATTCATCTAAGGTCATTTTGATTTTTTTGGCCCAAAGCTCGCCATAAACGTGGTGTCCAATTCGCTCTCTCAAAGTTGCTGAGAAAGATATCTCTCGATCATGATTGTGCTTAGCTTCTTCCAAAGCCAATTTACCCATATGGTAAACGATAGAGAAAAGGCTATTGGAATTTGAGCTTCTTTCAAATTTATCAACTGCGGCAACTGTTTCTTCGAAAGTTCTACCTATCAAATGGCTCAAATAAGCCGCAGCTGCCTCTCTGTCAAAATCCTCTCCTGCTGATTCTTTTTTTACCACATCTTCCAACATGGTCCAGTTCAAGGAAATTTTCCCTTTTGGATCAGTGCTGTTATTATAGATCTTATTGGATTCTATATATAAAAAGGTTAAGTGAGTTAGAATATCGTAGATATCAGAGCGACCTCTCGTCATCTCTACATACATCACTTGTTCATCCAAGCGGTAGCAGTTTCTCTTTCTTTTGGGAGGCACTATTGGACTTAGATGAGATGTTTCTAAACCTTCTCTACTGATCAATCGAACCAGTCTACATTCTTCGATTCCCCTGGGAAGTCTCTCCATCACATAAAGGAGTCCGTCTAGTTCTACTTTTTCCGAATCTGTGATTGTTCCATAAATTTCTGGACTCAGCACCATTAGTGATTGTACCAAGCTTTCACCCGAAACTCCCATTGGCTTATAGCTGCCTCTGGTAAAAAGATGTCTCATGGTGATGTAAAGTCGCTCAATAGCTGCTCTGGATTCCTGTGCTCTGGTTCTCTTCATTCGTTTTATTTAGGTTAAATTCAGCAAAAATACGCTTTTCTGAGCTGAAATCTGAATAGTATTTAAAATCTGATCTTTCTAATGAGTGATTAGCTCTTTAAATGATCCGAAAAGAATTTTTTCAATTTGTCTACTTTAGGTTTTACAACGAACTGACAATAAGGCTGATAACCATTTTGGTTGTAGTAGTCCTGATGATAATTTTCGGCCTTATAAAAATTTGTAAAAGCTGTTACTTCTGTCACAATAGGATTATCAAAAACTTGCTCTTGGTTGAGTTTAGCCTTCAAGTCTGACGCAATTCTTCCTTGCTCCTCATTGTGGAAGAATATAGCGGAACGATATTGAGGACCTACATCGGCTCCTTGTCTATTCAATGTGGTTGGATCATGGGTTGCCCAAAAAACTTCTAAAATCAGCTCCAAACTAATTTTTTTAGGATCAAAATAAACCTGAATTACCTCTGCATGACCTGTCGTCGCAGAACAGATTTCTCTATAAGTTGGATTTTCCACGAATCCCCCAGAATACCCGGAAACCACTTGCTCTACTCCTTCCAGTCTTTGAAAGACTGCTTCAGTACACCAGAAACATCCTGCTCCTAGAGTAATCAAGGAAAGGCCATCTGGTATGGAAACTGTGGTTTTCGGAAGTTGAAGTTCGTTCATAATATCAAAGTTTACAGGTCAACAGCCTCCCTCCGAAATTGGTTTCGAAATTCTTAAAGGTCCTCTTGGTTTTTGATGCTTATCTAAACTTTTCCCTTTCTGACTTAAGTTTATTTCTCCTTCCAAATACATTTCCCAAGCCTTTTCTCTTACATCTGTGAGAAAATGCCTCCATGATTCTGGATACATGGCACGTACCACTTCAGAAGGACAAAAACTTTTATCTGCCCGAATTCTACTCATTTCCAAAATGGCTACTTTTAAAATATCCATGAGAAAGATCGGTGAATTGGTAAAGTTGAATAACCCTACAACTTTAATATTGGATTAAAGGTAGGTCCATCTCATTGACAGACCATCACAAAAGCTGGAGGGAGATTTTTGATAGTAAAGCTGGCTTGTACCTTTCCGAAATATTTCTGAAACAGCTTCTTTAATAAATAGGAATAACAAATTTGAATAAAAGCACCGCCTTGGCTTAAAGCATTTTTAGACTGGCTTAAAATTTCATCCGTTACCTCCTTAGAAAGAAAAGAAAATGGCAAGGATGAAAAGATAAAATCAACTTTTCTTCCATCTAAATACTTATCCAAGTTTCCGGCAGAATCGTTGATGATTCTGATATTTTCCTGTGGAAACTGCTTTTTCATAGCTTCGCAAAAAGATGGGTTGATTTCGAAAACCAAAAGCTCAGCATCAGGACGCATGCGGTTGAAGATACCCTGGGTAATACTTCCATCTCCTCCTCCCATTTCTACAATTAATTTGGACTCGGTTAGATCTGCTTGGGAAATCATTTTATTGACCAAAGCTTTTGAGCTAAAAGTAAGCGCTCCAGTGGTGCTTAAATTAGAATATAACTCTATAAGAAGATTAGATTTACTCATAATAGTGATTTGAGACCTTGAAGATACCCGATTTTACCCTATATTTTCCCCGACATCCTGATTAATTATAGTTTTTATTATGTCCCAAAAGGCATCCATTAGATCCACGTTACCTTATAGATTACGCCAAATCCTCAAGAATTTCTGGGGCATGGCACTGGTTTTCATTGTTTTAATGACAATACTGAGAGCCTTAGAGCTGTATTTGGTATTTCAAAATCACGTTTTAAATCTGACTCCAACCGATGTCATAGTCGGTAGTTTTTTATCGGATATAGCCTGGAGTCTTTATCTCTTGGGAATTTTTTTCACGCTTTATGTTTTGCTTTCATTGCTTTCAGGAAATCTGGCTAAAATTCTCCTTCAAATTGCATTGACAATTGTCGTAATTGTTCAAGTAGCATTGATATTTTACTTCATTAAAACATTACTCCCCCTAGGCAAAGATCTTTTTGCTTATAACTGGAATGATTTAATTCTTACCGTACAGGCATCAGGACAACTGAATTTTATTTCCGTGTTTGGAGGAATCGTTATTTTTTTAGCCCTAATAGCACTTTTCCATTACGGAACTCGATTCTTTTATTTTTCACTTAAAACTTATGCCATATTCTCCGCTATCCTTGGAATTGGAGTCTTTTCCTTTATCACCTTTGATTTAGCTAAAGAAGCCTCATCCACTGAGGTAGAACAAAATATTAAACTGAATAAAAGTCAATTTCTGGCTGAGCAATCATTTGATTACTGGATGTATGGAGGAGAGTATTATTTTGACTTCTATTTAAGATCCGGAAAAGATGATTTGATTGTCAAAAAGGAATTTACCAGTGACTCCTACCCTTTTCTGCATAAAGCAGAATACCCTGATGTACTAAGCCCCTATTTTGATTCTCTGGAAAAAGCCCCTGATTTGGTCTTTATTTTTCTGGAAAGTTTTGGGAAAGCCTACTCGGGAAGAGATGCATATCTAGGCAGTTTTACTCCATTTTTAGATTCACTTGAGCAACATAGTTTGGTATGGTTAAATGCTCTCTCTTCCACAGGTAGAACATTCGGTTTGCAACCTGGAGTATTTGGTGGTTTGCCTTTCGGAGCAAAAGGATTTTTGGAATTGTATGATGAATTCCCCTATCATGAAACTCTTTTAAGCGTTTTAAGAGATAATGACTATGAGATAAGATACTTTATCGGTGCAGACAAAAACTTCGATCACGTTGGGGATTTTATCGACTATCAGCGGCCTGTTCAGTTTGTTGATGAAAAGTTATTTGATCCTAAATATTCCAGAGCTCCTTCTTCCGGGAATTTCTCTTGGGGATATGCTGACAAAGAACTTTTCAGAAATGGGCTGGAAAAATTACCCGAGACGGTGACCAAGCCTCAGGTCAGAATATTTCAAACTCAAACTTCTCATGACCCCTATATCGTTCCGGAAAGACCATTCTATAGAGAGAAGCTCAGAACTCATCTGAGAGATTATCTCAATCTGAATCCTTCGGAATTTGACTCTTATTTGGCTTATGAGGATATATACATGACAGTTTTGTATGCAGATGATGCCGTAAAAGAGTTTATCAATGAATACAAGAAAAGACCTGAGTTTTCTAACACCATATTTATAATCACTGGAGATCACCGTCTACCTGAAATACCCATGTCTTCTCGACTAGATAGATTTCATGTTCCCTTGATTATTTACTCTCCTCTTTTGGAGCGAACAGATTACTTCAAAGGGGTTACAAGTCACTATGAAATAACGCCCAGTATTTTAGCCTTTTTAGAAGCTCAAGTTGGAATAGAATTGCCTGAACAAGTCACTTGGCAGGGTCAGGTTTTAGATACTGCAAGGAATTTTCAATCCCGTATTGCTATGCCATTGATGAGAAACAAAAATCAGTTGATGGAATATATCCACGGCGAGTTATTCCTTTCTGATGGTCAATTATTTAAGATCTCTGATCAGTTAAACATTGATCCGATTAATTCTCCCGATGATTTAACGCAAATGATTGGAGAGTTTGAGGATTTCAAAAACAAGAACAACTACATGATCCAGACCAGAAAACTCTTGCCACCGCCTAATTTGGCTAGCAATTAATTCTGTTTTTGGTGGGTTCGTTGTAAAATCTGCCTAGTTAAAGGGAGGTAGTAATTCCAGAAAAAGCTCTGTCTATCTCTGTAATCAGAAGCTACATAAAGCCCTCTATAGAAAAATGGCAGCCCTTTAAATCTAGCAGCGCCTAAATCACCCTGCATATCTGAGAAATCACCGGACATATAATAGATCTCTCCTTTCCCATTAGGTTTAAATACAGCCGCAGGAAAAAATCTAGGAAGGCCCATTTCTCTCAATCGTTCTAGACCTTGATTGGTTGCCCCTATGTCGAAATAAGAAATTACCTGATAATCTCTTTCAATTAACACTACATCAAACCAATCAGGATATGGAACTACCTCGGGCAGACTGAATCCATGCTTGTTTACTTTTTGAGTTCGAATCAATGGGGTTGTATTAGTGAAGTCTTCATTTGCCACAAAGATTTCTATTTCTCCAAGTTCATTGACAAAAACCATCCCTGGGCCAGCAAAAGGCCATTGATTGTCATTTTGCTTTCTATAATTACTAATCAACCATTGAGGTAGATCTCCATTTTTATTGACATCCAATTCATCAAAGTATCTCCCAATCCAACCCGTCCATTTCAAACCCATCAAACGTTCAAATTGAGATCGAATTGATCTTAGTGTTGGAGAAGCCATGGTGTTATATTCAGCTACAATGGTTTTTTCATTTTCCTTTGCTAAAGTCAATAAATCTATATCTGCCTGACTCAGACCGCCATAGATTTTTTTACTTCTTTCGTTGCTTCTTCTTTGACTGGCAAAAAAATTATTTTCATACACACCATATGTATCCGCATAATAAAACAACTCATGATCCTGAACCAGCTTTTCTAAATCAAGCTTGGTAGGCTGAATCAAGTCTTTTACTTCTCCTATATCCTCTTGAAATTCGGAAGGGAAAAAACCTAAATAGTCTTTTTTTTCATCGTAATAAAAGCCATCCTTTTTGATGTACTTATCATATTCCAAGGCCCAGAACAGGCCTTTGTGCTCTCTGAAAGTCGAATTAGGGACTGTTTTGTCAATTACTAAAACAGAAAGGTCTTTTTTTGATTCTATCCACCAGACACCAAAGCTTATTCCCGGAATCACAACCAAGATCAAAAAGAATGGCCAAAGGCGAAGAAAAAAGAGTTTTAATTCCTGTCCCATTTTAGAATCTATATTCAGTACCTATGGAAATGTTAATATTATTTCTAAATCGATCTGCAGCTAATTCATCCCTGCTATATCCGGTAAATCCAAAAATCATAAACCTAGGACTGACTAATTGCTGATAGCCAAGTCTTGCACGGTAAGAGTTCAATAGCTGAGACTGATCTCTGCTTTCTTCATCAGGAGAAACTCCAGTACTTAGCTGTAGTGAGAAGAAATCTTCTGCGGTTTTGAAATAGTACCTTGCCTGAAAATTACCCGATGTACTGGTACCGTTATTAGCAGATGGAACCACGTTGACCCTGAAGTTCAACCACCAACTCCCAACATATTTCCCAAGTGAACCTGTCAAAATATGGGTGACTTCCGAAAAACCCAGATAACGGTATCCACCATCGATTTCCCAAGCTTTGGGCAAGTTGAAATAAATGGATGCACCCATTCTTAATTTAGGAAAGAAGGAGGCGCTTGATCCCCCAATGTTTAAATAAGCATAGGAACTTTTACCAAGTGAAGGATATGCATCCAACTCATATAAGGTTCCAAATCCATCAAATCGTGAACTTTGAGTAACTCTGGCAATTAGAGATCCAGTCAGCTTGGTCATGGTTCTTCCATAAACTGACCAAGTGTGCCAAGGGCTAATTTCACCTTGAAAAGTATCGTAATCGTAGGTCACACCTAAAGCTGAATTTCTTCTCAGTCTTTGTAAGTTTTGAATATAACCTAACAGGCCTTCCTGCTTGAATCCCTGATCAAAAAGGTTTTGTGCAATTGTATAGGCCTCATCATAATTTTCTTGGTAATACAATAATCTAGACTCACGGTATCTAATGGGATCAGGAAGCTTTTCTTCAAAATTCTGTTTTGCTCTTTGCAAAATTTCATCTGCTTTTTGGTATTGCTCGGCCCAAGACAAATTATCCAAATAGGCTACATAAGCATCAGCATATTTTGGAGATGCAACGATCGCTCTTTCTAAATAAATACTAGCGGAATCATTTTTCCCTTCCCATGCATAGCTTCTTCCCACAAGTATCAGAATATCCGCATATTCGGGATATTTGTTCAAAGCCCTAAAAGCAATAGATCGCCCTTCCTGATATTTTCCGTCAAGGATTAGAGTTCTAGCTTCATAAAAAAGCTGATCCGGATCAAAATTATCTTGGGCAAGGCTGAAACCATAAGATCCCATCAGAATTAGAAATATCAGGGTTAGATTTTTCATAGGCTTTTCTCAGCTTGGGCTTCTATTGTTTTTCTTTCTTCAGCAGTTTTAAATCCAGTTCGGATCATCTGTCCCCATCCACCTTTTCCGATGATAAAGTCAAGATGACCTTTCAGTCCCCATAAAAGCACCTTGGGATGAATGTATAATGGCTCTATCAAAATGATCCAAATTAACTTTTTGAGGTCATTTTTATTTTTGTAATTGTTATAAGAAACCTGTTCGTAGAGGATACTAAAAGAAGAAACCAAAAGAGAAAGGAGATAAATCATAAACAATAAGGCCACAAAGTATATCGCAGAAAAATCACCGATGATTAAAAGAATCAAAGTGTAAATCAGGCCAAAAATTTCGACTATCGGTGCCATCTTCTCAAAGACGGACCAGAAAGGATATGATATAGTACCAAGTATTCCAAACTTCGGATTCAAGCCGATCTTTCTGTGAAGCTGCAGGGTCTCAATGGTTCCCCTCATCCAACGGTTTCTCTGCCTTCCCAAAACCTCAACATCTTCTGGAACTTCTGTCCAACAAAGGGGATCTGGTATAAAAGAGACTTTATATGGAATCTTTTTTTCTTCCATATATCTTCTCATCCTCACAACCAGCTCCATATCTTCTCCCACTGTTTTCGGGAAATATCCACCCACATTCAAAACCAAGTCTCGTCTAAAAAATCCGAAAGCCCCTGATATAAGCATGAGCCCATTTATTCTGGTCCAGGCCATTCTTCCCATCAAAAATGCCCGACAGTATTCTATGACCTGAAATTGACCCAAGGTACTTTGTGGCACCCTATATTTGGTCACTGTTCCATCCTGTACATCACAGTTATTTGCAATTCCGATTGCTCCTCCTACTGCGATTACCTTACGGTTGGTTTCCTCCATAAATGGGCGAACCATTCTAGTGAGAGAATCATTGGCTAGAATACAATCCACATCAATACAGGCCAATATTTCCATCTGAGAAATATTGATTCCTGCATTAAGCGCATCGGCTTTGCCCCCATTTTCCTTGTCAATTACAGTCAGTCTTCTGTATGATTTATTCTGAGATTTATAGACTCCCTTCACTTCTTGGGTAATAATCTCTGGATTATAGGCGTAAGAAACTTTTTGCAACTCAAAAGCATCCAAAAGCTTGGTCAAGGTGTCATCTTTGGAGCCATCGTTGATGATAATTACCTCAAATTTCCCATAATGAAGGGAGAGAAGACTTTTGACATTTTGAACAATGTTAGAGCCCTCATTGTAAGCTGGGGCAAGTATGCTTACCCCCGGAGCGATTGGAGAAGTGATGATGTCTTCGTAATCCGCAAATCTATTTTTTCGTCTGTAATCCCTCATCTCTAGAGCACTCAATATCATAATGATGAAATAAATCACGATCACAGAGAAACTGAGGATCAAGTAAAAGAGCCCTATAAGTTCAATCAGAAAATAGAACAGAAAATTATACATTGCTTAACAGAGGGTCTTGAATTTGGGCTTTAAGTGCTTTGTTTTCCGGTAAAGGCTGAGTTGCTACAAACTTTTCGAAAGTTTGAGCATTCAATTTATTCAAACTCGTTAGGCATGCTCTACGAAGTCTGAAATCAATATTTTGAAGAAGAATGTCCATCAGAATGACCTCTGAATAGGAATTCCCTAAATTTCCCGCAGCTTTCACCGCGATTTTCTTCAAATCCGGATTATTGGATAACATACAGTTATTGATAAACTCCACTTCCATATGGGCTCCTAACGCGTCATAAGTTTTAATCAATTCAATTTTTTCCTCTTCCGTAGAAGCCTCATTAATCATATGCAATTCAGCTATCAAATCTACTCTACCCAGCATTCTTACCATTTTGATGGCAAATTCTCTCACGGATGGATTTTTAGATTTAAAAAGGATTGGAATATTCAGAAATTTGGAAGACCCCACAAACTTGATGATGCGGAGGTAATTCATCTGTTGCCAATCAGAAAGAGGATAATCCTGATCTTTCAAAAAACTCAAATCGACTTTTTCAGAAAGGTTGAGGAGGGTTGCCCCAGCCAAAGAACGCACATGGAAATTTTTGGAATTGGTAAAGCTTTTAACTTCATTAATCAATTCACTCAAATCCATTTCATTGACCTGGACTAAACCTGAAGCGATTATATCCCAACGAGAATCTTTTAAATTGGCTTTAGTCAGGTCAACCAGGCCAAGCCGTTTATAAAGGGTCTTTAATTTATCTTTAAACTCACCCTTCATTTTTTTATTAAGACCTATGATCCTTTCTATCAGTACCTGCTTGAATAAGCGCTTTTTGAAAAGTGATCTTGGAAAAATTTCAGAAATCTCCTGATCACTCATTTGGCTGATTTCATCCAAATCTTTTTCAAAAAGAAGATTGGTTAGTGGGCCAATAATCTCATTTTCGTAATTCTTAATATTCTCTTCTCGCTGATTTCTTTGGGTTTTGAATATCAACATGAAAATGATCATGCTTGCCGCAGTAAATATGAAAAATAGGATAATCAGGGTTACAGCCAATAATTTGAAATCCCCAAGCAGACGATTTTTATAGGCGTCTAAAGGTTGATAATTATTGGATGAAGCCAATAACATGATGTCGTTTTCGGGTTGCTCTTTGTCTTCAGCCAATACAAAGTCTCCAGTAGCATACATAGTTTCCAGATAACTCTGTAGCCCTTCTACATTTGTTTTTTCCTCGTATACAAAAAATAGAAGATTGGCAGAATTCCCCTGTAATTGCCCATAAAGCGAATCTATAAGAGTGCCATTTTTGAATGATTTTGAGATAAAAGCAGTATCAGTCTCAACCCATAAAAAGGAGGAGTCAGCTGTGATTTTTGAGTTTATATTGGCCTTTGGAATGAAAAATCTATAGGTAAAAGAAGGAATGTCTTCCTGAAGCTTCAGTTCCTGAATTAAAGCCGCGGAATCCTGAAAAGGAAGTAAACCCTCTTGACCAAAGGAAAGAGAAAATGAAGCAAAAAAGAAGATGACTGGTAGAAGTTTTCTCTTCATAGACTTAGGTTAAAACTCTTCGGACTCGAATTGCTAATTCGTTGGGGTTAAATGGTTTAGGTATAAAGTCTACTACACCTAAATTAAATGCCTCAAGCACAACCTCTTCCTCCTCGCCCAAGGAGCTTAACACAATAATTGGAATTTCTGGCTTAGTCTTTTTTGCATGATGGATGATTTCTATACCACTTCGAAATGGCATCATCACATCAGTAATAATCAAATCCGGATCTATGGTATCAATAGCATGAATTCCTTCATTACCATCTTTGACCAATATGGTCTCATATCCATCTTTTTTTAGTCTGAATTGTACTAAACTCGATATTAATAAGTCATCCTCAATAATCAGGATTTTTTTCATAGTTGGGCGATCTATTACCTAAATATAACAGCTTATGTGAAATAACACACAAGGAAAGACCATTCAAAGAAATTGGATTTTTTTGCTTTGCAGATTACAGGGTGAAATTCGCATTTTAAGCACCAAGGATCGCCACTGATCAAAAATAAATATCCTAAAAATAATTCTCGATGGATTCCCTATGAGCTTTTATTAGCTTGCTTATTAAAACTAATCAACCAAATCAATATGAGAAAAACACTTCTGAAGGCAAGTGTTATGAGTATAATGATGGGAGGATTCTTTGGTTTACAAACTACTTTTGGCCAAAGTGATCCAAGTGGTAAAAAACCAATCACCTCAACTTATGCCATAACCAAT
This sequence comes from Algoriphagus sp. NBT04N3, assembly GCF_019443765.1. NCBI lineage: Bacteria > Pseudomonadati > Bacteroidota > Cytophagia > Cytophagales > Cyclobacteriaceae > Algoriphagus > Algoriphagus sp. NBT04N3. The sequence goes on along the minus strand of NZ_CP048415.1, from coordinate 1,552,623 downwards.
GCCACGGTCTTTGCCAATCCTTCCAGTGAAGGCAGCAAAGCGACAGTTTTGATCAAGGACGGAGTTATTAAAGGTGTCGGCAATAATTTGACCCTTCCTGCTGAAGCAAAAATCATTGCTGGCGATTCATTATTTATTTATCCAGGATTCATCGATGGAGCTAGCAATGCGGGTATTATTAAGCAAGAGCCTCCGAAAAGACCGGACAACTTTGTTTCTTCTAATCCGCCTGATGAAATCGCAGGTATCACCCCTTGGAAATCAGCAATAGATCAATTTGATATCAGTTCAAGTCAAGTGGATGACTTGAGAAAAATGGGTTTCACTCTGACTCAAATTATTCCTGACGGCGGAATGCTTTCCGGCAAGACAGCACTAGTGGTTTTGGGAGAGAAAAATTCTACCAACTTGATTAAGGAAAATGTTGCATTAAATGCGAGCCTCAATGGAGCCAGAGGTATGTATCCTGGCACTACAGTAGGCGTGATGGCTAAGTTCAGAGATGTGTATAAAAACACACAACTGACCAAAGAAAGACAAGCAACATTTGCTTCTAATACTGGTATTTCCCGTCCGGAATTGACTCCTACTTACATGGGAATGATGGACGTAATAGATGGAAAAATACCGGTGATCTTTAATGTTGAGAATGATCTGGAAGTAAGAAGAGCCCTAAGTCTCCAAAAAGAATTAGGCTTTCAATTAATCCTATCAGGACTGAAGGAATATGACAATGTTATTGACCTGATCAAGTCCAGCGGCACCAGAGTTTTGATTCAATTGAGCGTTCCGGATGACAAAGCCATCAAAGCTCAAAAAGATGATGCAAATGAAAGTGTAAAAGCCCAATATGCCCGAGTTAAGGAGGCCTATGACAAGGCAATTGCTCAAGCGGCTAAGTTGGAAAAAGCAGGGGTAGCCTTTGCTTTCACCACTTCTGGTGCTAAGACTAATGATTTGATGAAATCTCTAAGAACCATGATTGAAGCAGGTTTAAGTGAGAAAGCCGCCTTAGCTGCCCTTACAACAAACCCAGCATCCATCTTGGGTGTATCACGATTTGCGGGTTCTATCGAAACAGGGAAAATGGCGAATCTGGTGATTAGCACCGGTCCAATTTTTCAGGAAGAGAGCCAAATCAAACACGTAGTGGTTGATGGAAATATCTTTGACTACGAAATCAAAGAGAAAAAGAAGAACGGAGCTAATGGCAACGGCAACGGCTCAATATCTATTGTAGGTACTTGGGATTACAATTCTCAAACTCCAGCTGGATCATCAGGTGGCAAATTTGTCATCAGTAAGGACGGAAGCTCTTATTCTGGAACTATCACTTACCAAGATCCTTCTGGTTCCGGTCAAGCTACTTCTCCATTAAAAGACATTTCATTGAGCGGCTCAACTCTAAGCTTTTCATTTGATGTGAATGCCGGAGGGATGAATCTTACTGTGAGTGTGTCTGGAGATGTTTCCGGTAATTCAATGGATGGATCTATGAATATTACAGATTTTGGATCTTTCCCGATTTCAGCTACTCTCAATCCAACCTTAATCGCTAACAAGTAAGCCATGAAAAAATTAAGCTATATTCTTGCTGCTTTGGTAGGGCTGAGTATGCAGTTCGCGATTGCTCAAACGCCCAAAGGCAGCATTCTAATTAAGAATGCCACGGTAATCACCGTGACAAAAGGAACTTTGGAAAATACAGACGTTTTGGTTCAGGATGGTATCATCCGAAGAATAGACCAAAATATCAGTGCTCCAAGTGGAGTTCAAACCATTGATGCTAGTGGAAAATATGTGATGCCTGGAATCATCGATGCGCACTCTCACGTGGCATTGGATGTGGTCAATGAGGCTACTGCACCTATCGTGGCGGAAGTCAGAATGAAAGATGTGGTCAATCCTTATGAAATCGGAATCTACAGAGCATTGGCTGGGGGTGTGACAGTTTCTCACGCCATGCACGGATCTGCCAACGTAGTAGGCGGACAAAATGCCACTTTAAAGCATAGATGGGGTTCTTCGAATCCTGCTGATATCATCATGGAGGACGCTCCTAGAACTATCAAATTTGCATTGGGAGAAAACCCCACCCGAGTTCATGGTAGAGGTAATGGCATACAGCCTAGAAGTAGAATGGGTGTAGAAGCTATCCTAAGAAACGGATTCAGTGAGGCCTTGCAATACAAAAAAAGATGGGCTGATTACAATGCAGCAAAATCTCAAAAAGGAAATACCATGGTTGCTCCTGAGTATGATGAGCGCCTTCAAACCTTGGTAGATATTTTGGATGGCAAAATTATCATCCACTGCCACTCTTACCGTGCGGATGAAATTTACATGCTTATCAACGTTGCAAGGGATTTTGGGATCAAAAAATTAGTATTCCAACATACCAACGAAGGCTTCAAAGTAGCTCCTGAAATTGCAGAATACACCATGGGTGCTTCAGTTTTTGCCGACTGGTGGGCTTACAAATTTGAGGTGTATTATTCTACTGCTTTCAATGCTGCAATTCTTCAGAAAAATGGAGCTATCACCTCAATCAATTCCGATTCTGCTGAATTGATCAGACACCTGTACCACGAGGCTGCAAAAACTCAAAGATATGGTGGCATGACAGATGATGAGGCCTTGGCTATGATCACTATCAACCCAGCCAAACAACTGGGAATAGATGATAAGGTCGGTTCATTGGAAGAGGGCAAGCAGGCTGATATAGTGATCTTTGAAGGTCACCCCCTATCCTCTTACGCTGTACCACAAATGACCTTTGTAGATGGTGTGAAATACTTCGATATCAAAGAAGATAAGGATGATCAAAGACAGCAGGTTAGTGCAACAGAAATGGTGGAACCAATCATGCTGACTGAGGAAAACCATAGATGTATGCAGGATACTGAGCATTTGTTCGAAACTGCCAATGCACTATTCTCCTTACACAATCATTAATCACCCCGAAAAGAAAGATTTATGCAAAGTATATATAAAACCTTTTTCGCCTTCCTGATTGCCTTGACGCCTTTTATGGCTCTGGCTCAGATTGATGGGGAATTCGTAAAGCCTCGTTCAGGCAAATTCTTGTTGCAAAATGCAACGGTTCATACGATCACAAAGGGGGTTCTTTCCAATACCTCAGTATTGATAGAGAATGGAAAAATCGCCCAGATTGGTAGCTCAATCCAAGCTGCTGATGCAGAAATAATTGATTGCAGAGGAATGGTGATCTATCCAGGGATGATCGATAGCGGTACTACTCTGGGTTTGGTGGAAGTCAACTCAGTGGCTGAAACTGTAGACTATCAGGAGATAGGTAATTTTACTCCCAATATGCAAGCTTTGACAGCAGTGAATCCAAACTCTGAAGCGGTACCTGTTACTCGAGTTTCTGGAGTCACTACGGTATTGTCTGTTCCTCAGGGAGGTTTATTTCCGGGAACTGCCGCTTTGATCAATTTGGTGGGTTATACTCCAGATCAAATGTATGCTGGTTTTAAGGCTGTGGTCATGAACTTCCCTAGTTCTGCAAGAAGGGGAAGATTTGATCGCAGATCAGACGAGGATATCAAAAAAGACAATGAGAAAGCTCAAAAGGAAGCAAATGAGTTGTGGGAAAAAGCTAAGAACTACCATGAACTGACTTCCAAGGGTGCTACTCTGGAGTATTATCCTGAAATTGCCCAATTGGCAAAAGTTGTTGCTGGTGAACTTCCTCTAATGATTGAAGTTAATGCCGCTGCAGATATTCAAAATGCCATCAAGTGGGTAGCTGATAAAAAAGCGAAGGTAATTTTCTCTGGTGTTGATGAAGGATGGAGAGTTGCCGATGAAATTGCCAAAGCTGGGATCCCAGTTTTGACAGGACCTGTTCAGGATCTACCTACCCGTCAGTCAGATCGCTATGATGCAGCTTATGCCAATGCAGGAAAAATGGCTAAAGCAGGAGTAAAAGTTGCTCTGAGAACCAATGATTCTGAAAATGTAAGAAATCTGCCTTTCCACGCTGCTTTTGCCGCAGCTTATGGTTTAGGTAAGGAAGAAGCATGGAAAGCGGTGACTATCAATCCTGCTGAAATATTCGGCTTGGCTGATCAATTGGGTTCTGTGGAAGTTGGAAAGGTTGCTAACCTAATCGTATCCACTGAAGATCCGTTTGAAACAAGAGCTCAAATCATGCATGTCTTTATCAACGGATATAGAATTCCTTTGAGCAATAGACATATCAGATTGTATCAAGAGTTTTTGGAAAGATCTCCTGCATTGAAGAAAAACTAATCAGGAACCTTTAATTTTAAACCACAAGTGAATCCTTTCCTCAAAGGATAGCTTGTGGTTTTCTTTTACAAATCTAACCCTATGAAGAAGGTAAATATTTTAGTCTCTTTTTTATTAATTATTGGCTTCCAAGCCTGCAATACTTCCAATCAAAAAGACCAAGTTCTCAATCAAATTGAAGAAATGCGCAAAGAAGTCGCGCCCGATAAGAGAGTGGCAATCTGGGATCTTCAGTATGAAAATGGAACGCTTAGCGGTGAAACAGATCAGATTGAGGCCTTAAATCAAATTTTAGCATCCTTGGAATCACAGGGAATAGAAGTGAGGGATCAAGTAATGCGTCTACCTTCGGCAGAACTTGGAGATAAGACCCGAGCATTGGTTACTATCTCTGTTGCCAACATCCGAAGTCAGCCCAAGCATTCTGCAGAATTGGCTACTCAAGCACTTTTGGGCACACCTTTACGAGTTTTGAAAAAGGATGACTCTTGGTATTTGGTGCAAACTCCTGATGGTTATTTATCCTGGGTAGATCAGGCTGGAATCCAGTTAATGACTGAAGATGAATTAGCAAATTGGTTTATACAATCCAAGGTAGTTTTTACCCCTTTATCTGGACATGTTTGGCAAGACCCGTCTCAATCAATGATGGTTTCTGATTTGGTAGCCGGAAATATTTTGGCAGTCGAAGAAGTGCAATCAGAATGGCTGGAAGTTATTCTCCCAGATGGGCGAAAGGGATGGGTTCAGGCTTCAGAAGTAATGCCATGGGAACAATGGATAGCGTCTAGAGAAACCAGCCCAACCAACTTGGTTAGCACTGCCAAGTCTATGATGGGAATTCCCTATTTGTGGGGAGGAACTTCCATTAAAGGAGTGGATTGTAGTGGCTTTACCAAAACCATTTTTTACCTCAATGGAAAGGTAATCCCAAGAGATGCCTCACAGCAGGTAAACGAAGGTTTAGAAGTGGATACTGATAAGAATTGGAATAATTTGGAAGTGGGAGACCTCTTATTTTTTGGTGAAAAAGCTACTGAAGAAAAGAAAGAACGCGTAGTGCATGTAGGAATGTGGATTGGAAATAATGAGTTTATTCATTCTAGAGGAAGAGTGAGAATCTCCAGCTTTGATCCAAATAGCCCAAATTATGATGAGTACGAACTCAATCGTTACTTAAGAACAAAAAGAATTATTAACCAACAATCAGACGGGGTAATCTCTGTTTCTGAATTATTGACCAGCAAGTAATATGAACTTAAATAAAACAACCTTACTCCTCTTTGGAGCTTTGAGCGTCAGCATCTCGCTTCAGGCTCAAGATGGCTTCTTTACAAAAAGTCAAGCCAAGCAAAAATCTGTTGAAGCTGCATATCTGAAATCGGTCAACTATGATCGTTTCAAAGTTCATCTTCAGGAATTAACCAAAAACCCACATATCGCGGGTACTCCTGAAAACGAACTCGTACAGCAATACATGGCTAAAATTATGGAGGATGCGGGTATGAGTGTGAAGCTTTACCCCTATGATGTATATCTTCCTAATGACCCGGGGGAATCTCATTTAGAGATAGTATCCCCTGTTCAGATGAAGCTTTCGCAACAGGAAGCTGTTCTCGAAGAAGATCCTTTTTCTTCAGACCCAAGACTACATTTAGGCTTCAATGCCTTTTCTGGAAGCGGTGATGTGACTGCAGAGGTGGTTTATGTCAATTATGGTACTCGGGAAGATTTTCAGAAACTGAAAGAAATGGGGATTGACCTGACTGGAAAAGTTGCCATAGCTAGGTATGGAGGGAATTTTAGAGGATAAAAAGCCAAGTTTGCAGAACAAGCTGGAGCTATTGGTTTGGTGGTTTATACTGACCCTAAGGACAATGGATTTACCAAAGGCGATGTGTATCCTGATGGGCCCTATTACAATGAAACAACCATTCAAAGAGGCTCTATGCTAACATTGGATTGGACAGGAGATCCATTGACTCCTTATGAACCCGCATTGCCTTTGGATGGACCAGTAAAAGTAGATCGCCTGGACCCTAAAGATGTCGCATTGCATAAAATTCCTGTCACTCCTATTGGATATGGTGCAGCAAAGGAAATCCTTTCTAGAATGACTGGTCAGGCAGTTCCTAAAGAATGGCAAGGTGGTTTGCCTTTTGACTATAAAATTGAAGGTGGCTCTGACCTGAAGGTCCGTGTGATGGTAGATCAGCCCATCAATTTTATCCGGGCAAATAATGTGATTGGAACTTTTGAAGGAGCCAAATATCCAGACGAATGGATTATACTAGGCTCCCATTTTGATGCTTGGAGCTTCGGTGCCACAGATCCTAATTCAGGAACAGCCATGCTGCTTACTTTGGCGGAAGCTCTGGGAGAGTTGGTGAAAAACGGCGAAAGACCTGCCCGCTCAATCATGATCGGCCATTGGGATGCAGAGGAACAAGGTGTAATTGGATCTACAGAATGGGTAGAACACTTTAGAGATGAATTAGGAGCAAAGGCGGTAACTTATATGAATTTCGATGGAGGAGTTTCAGGAAGAAACTTTGGAGCTTCAGCTGCCCCAACCCTCAAAAAACTAATTATCGATGCATCTAAAGAAGTGATGTATCCGGATTCTGCAAAAACGGTATTTCAAGTTTGGGCTGGTGATAAAAAGGAACCTGGGATTGGAAATTTAGGAGGAGGTTCAGATCATATCGCATTTTACATGCATGTGGGTGTACCTAGCTTAAGTGGCGGTGCAGGAGGTATAAGTGCCTATCATAGCAACTATGATAACTTTCACTACTACAGCAAGTTTGTAGATCCTTCCTTCAAAATGGGTGGAGCTGTTGCTCAACTATTTGGCTTGGTAGCATTGAGGATGGCTAATGGTGAAGTAATTCCTTACGATGTCCCTCGCTATGCTCAGGATTTAAAAGGACATTTTGCGCAAGCTGTGAAAAACGTTCAGGGAATAGCTCCAGATTTCAAGGAATTTAATCTAGTCAATGCTGCACTGAATAAGTTGGAAAGTAGCTCTACAGCCTATCAGACCAAATTAAACGCAGCGTTGAATAAAGGGAATTTGTCTGCATCAAAAATTAAAAGTATCAATCAGGAATTAATTGGCTTGGAAAAAAGCTGGATAGATCCACAGGGTATGTATTATGGGGATTGGTATAAGTCTCTATATGTTTGCAATGATCCTTTCTCAGGCTATGCTTCTTGGATTCTTCCGGGAATTCAATACGAAGTAGCAATTGAGCGAACAGAAAAATTAGAAGAATGGGATGAAAGATATGCTGCTGCCATTTTGAGCTTAGCAGAAAAAATCGATCGAATCTCAGCAAGTCTGTAAAATTAAATCCCGGCCATTATTTTGGCCGGGATTTTTAATACACTGCTTTTTCTAATTGATCTTGTAAGTAAGTTTTTAACTCCTCTCCTACTTCTACTTTGATCTCACCTGGGAGCCCAAGAATAAATCTTGCAATACCTGGGAGTTGAGGAACTTCGCCTTCAAAATAGTATTGATTTCTATTTCTGATATTCATAAAAGGCCTTGCATTAGGATGCTCCTCCATCATGAGTTGATAAGCCTTCTTACTCATTTTTAGTCTGACTTTGAATTGCTTTTTACCGGTAAACCCAAATAAGGATTCCTCAGGCAATTCATGTTTAGCACTAAACTTCCATGAATCGTTTGTGATGAGCACTTCTCCTATTCGCTCAATTTTAAAAATTTTCATGGCTTTGCTTTCCACTTCCAGGGCATGAATAGATTCATAATTACTGGAAAAAGCCACTGGTTCGACTAATCTATCACTCGTTGTATCAGAACTCAAGGAATAGTATTCTCTCAGCCAAATCTGCTTTCTGTCTTGAATTGCTTTTCCAATTTCATCTACCAAGCGACCTAAATTGGCTTTAAACAGTTCTGCCGTTCCCTGTTTCAGCTCAGACTTTAACTGAAGCTTTTGAAGCACGGAGTCTTTCAAGAGGTTTTTCTTCCCCTGTGACTCTATAAGGCTTTTAAGCCATTGGCTCTCTTCAGGAGAAAAACTTCCGTAATGTAAAGTTGCATCCTGCCCCGCTGGTTCTTTGAGTTTGTATTTGCTAAACTCTTTGATGACCTCGAAACCCAAAGCCTCCAATAATTTGAAATAGCGGTAAATGGTTCTCTCATCTGTTTCCAGAAGTTCAGCCAATCTGTGCACAGGTTTCCCAATATTCCCCTGCAAGAGGTTGATTAACTTAAATACACGAAGGATTTTTTGCTGTTCTACTTTTCCTGCTTGAGCCATTGATTCCAAAATTAGGTTATCAAAATTAGAGTATTCCTTGGATAATTTTGGATTTATGACACAATTTGTCAAAGAATGAATTAGGGGTATTTAAGGTGGGGAGAGAGAAAGTTCCATACCTCCGGCACGGAGAGGGTTCATTAAATCTTTATTCTACCTAGCTTAAATCCCTACGGGATAAATATCTCGTCGCAGGCATATCTCGATAAAATCTTGAAGAATATCTTCTGATCTAATCGGCCTTTTCTATTTATTTCGCCGAAGGAGTATTTCTAATTATTTCAACTTTATTTCCATCATATCTTGCTGGCACGATGTAGTCGTTTCCAAATGGAGATCTCGGGCCAGCGCTGGGGAAATGAAACTACATTTTAAACCCCGAGTTGCACTCGGGGCTATTATAAATTTCGACCCCTTCAGGGTCTAAGACTCTTGGACCAGTGGTTAAAACCCCTGCCTGTCCGCCGTGGCGGGGCTAAAAAATCACGCTCCTTTGGAGCTTTTGAAAGTAGGATTTCATTAGTCAAATCTCAACCTCCTGATAGTTGAAATCAAAATGGTACTAACCCTAAAATTTGACTAAGGGCTATTTGAACCTTGAACCTTGAACATTTGAACTAATAAAACCGATCAATAATATCCAAAAGCTTTGGGCTTCAATTACTCAATTAACCAATTACACAATTACTCCTTTTCTTACCGCAGGCGTATTTCCATTTATTTCAATTGTATTTCCTCTAAATCTTTCTCTTAATCCAAAATCAAAAAATAATAGTCTACCTTTCAAGTACATATTTTTCCTAATTTTGATTCTATCATGAAATCTTTTTTAGCCAATGTATATCCTTCCAAATGGCAAATCAGTTCTATTGGAAGTCTTATGCTTTTTCTATTCTGGCTCTTTGGCTACGATGGAATCACATTCAGTGATGATGTCTATTATATCCTTGCAGGAAAAGAGTTTTGGAATGGAACCATGGAAGTGGGCTCCTATCACTTTTCCAGTCGCTGGGGAGCTTTTGTACCTGCCGGTTTTTTCAGCCTTTTATTTGACTGGGATATACATTGGATCTCTTTGGTATCTTTCTTAAGCTACTGGGCTACCTATTATTTGCTCCTGCAATTTTTTTCCTCAAAAAATGAAAGACTCATCCTCACACTCTGGTTTTTAACGCATGTCTATTTCTTGCATTTTCTAACAAAAATCTACCCGGACAGCCTTTTGGTTCTTTGGTGCACTTTATTTGTAGCAGCTGCAAGCTTGCGCTTCGAAAAACCCTTTATCTCTGGTATTACCATGGTTTTCGCTTTGTTCATGGGCTTCATCACGAAAGAAACCATCGTTTTTCTGGCTCCTTTTCCTATCCTTTTATTTCTTTTTGACTTTAATTCAAAGCCTGTCCAGAAGTCATTTTATATTACCTTGGTAGCATGTGGGATTACAGCAGCCCTGCTCTATCTGGGGTATTTCTGGGCTAAATTTGGAGATCCTTTCTACAGAGTTACCTCTATCAATGCAGGACATTATGTATCCGAATTCACCTATGCCGACAAGGGAATTTCCAGCATAATCAAAAGGATCACATATTCTCCTTTTCTAACATTCATTGAACGGGCTTATTGGCCTTGGATAGTTCTTGCTATTCCTGGATTTTGGAAATTATGGAAAGAAAGGTCTCATCCTGAGTTCACCCTTGCTTTCATTTGCCTGATTCTTGGATTTTGGTTTATGAGCTCTACGCTGGAATTTTATAACCCTATTTACCTCAATCCTAGACATCTGATTATTCTAATACCCTTTCTTTCCTTTTTTATCGCAAAAGGGTGGGATACTTGGATCAATTCCTTCAAATGGAAGCAATTGCTCGCTAATTTACTCCTATTAGGCTTGACTTATTCCGCAATTACTTCGGATTGGAAAATGGCATTTTTCCAATTGGCTTTGGGTATTTGTTTGTGGATTCAGTATAAAAATTTCCGCCTGATTGGAATAGCGATTTTATTGCTTTTCCCTGCCATTTATTCCTTTTACTATCAGCATCAAATCAAGCAATATCAAAGTCTTCTAAATCAACTGGATTCAGAAGTAGAGGAAACAGCAGAATCACCTATCCTGATAAATAACTTTCTGGATTTCAGTAAAAAAATACTTTTGGAAGGAGATTCTGAAGAAATGGAAAAGTTGATTCCGATTGAAAAAGCTGACTCTATCATCGCTTTAAAGCCAGAAAAAATCAGACTTTTTCTCTATCAATATTACCAACATGCCTATCCTAAAGAGGAGGTGGATGTGAGTAATTTTGAAAATGCCATACCTATCAATTATTCCTTGGAATCAAGCAAAACCGAGGGACTTATTGAAACCAGAACCTATACAAGAAAGGATTAATACTTTCTTTTCTTTTGGCCGATCGCAAAAATCCGGTTCACATTAAATCCTAATCTAAACTCCTCTCCCGGTACGCCATTGCCACCTGCCAATAAATATTGCTCATTTAAAGCCTGAGAGGTCACGAAATACATTTGGAATACGTGTCCGCCTGCTTCCACATCCCAGCCTATACCTACATTACTTCTTAAATCTGAATTAAGATTTGGAATGTATTGCAGAGTTAAAGAAGATCGGTCTGTCACCTTGAATTTTCCGCTCAAGCCAAGGGCAAGATAAAAATTCTGATCTCCTTCAATCTGATAAACAGATCTCGGATCTACAAAATAAGCCATCATCGGTGTAAGCTGTAGGGATATTTTTTCAGAAAACTTTCTAGCCAACATTACCTGTCCAAAATAACTGCTACGCTCAGAGAAATTAGGCGCAGGCTCAGGAAGGAAATCATAACGGGAAGTATTGACACCTGCTCCACCAGCCAAACTTAAACTGAAAGGCATTTTGTCATTTTGAGTTTGCTCAAGGAGCAAATAACGCCCATACAAATTATAGACCTTGTCTCTACTGCTACGGGAAATACCTGCTGATAATTTGTCGGTCAAGGCAAACTCAAAGCTAAATTGAATATTTGCTCCATTGTCCAAACCAAAAAGGTTCTCAATTCCACCGTTCAATGTGCCAAAGGTGTGCATAATCGCAAAGTGCATGGATTTTTTATCCAATGGCTCCACAGTTAATATATTGATGTGGCGGGGAGCATGAAAAATTAGATCAACCGGTTGATTTTCATTTTCAAGTTTTCGCTCCAACTGTGCGAAAGAAGAAAAGGAAATCATTAAAAAGGCAATAAATGCTATTTTTTTCATCATTTTTTGGGTTTGAGAGTGGCGTTTATGCTAACTTCTTGCTTCTCTGCCAGTTCATAAAAAACCAATTTAGGGAGCGGAATCTCGTAATCTCCCAGAAGGATATCAAATTTGGCTTTCAACTCTAGGTTTCCACTAGAGGTCTTCTGGAGATTTCCGGTAATTTCCACGTTTCTTTCTATCCCATGGATTTTAAACTTACCAACCACAGCCACTGGGTATGTTGTACCGGTATTCAGAGCAGGGATAGATTTCATTTTTCCAGTAAACTCTGCAAAGGGAAATTTATCCGTTTCCAGGTAGTTTTCCCTCATATGCCTATCTCGTAGGCCTATTCCAGTTTTTAAAGTATTTAAATCCAAATAAAAGTCCACCAAATTTTTCTCCAGATCAATCAGCCCTTTGAGCTTTTCAGATTCTCCTGTAAACTCATTTAATGGAGCTTTAGAAAGGAATATAGCCTCTCCACTTTCAGTTTTAAAACTCTGACTGAAAGCGAGAGAAGGTAAAAAAAATAAAAATGCAATTATCAGATTTCTCATTACTTAGTAATGGTTAAAATATTGTTGTTGATACTTGTTGAAAATGATCTCAAAGCCTGATTGGCAGGTCCTTTTAAGACATTTCCGTTGGTATCAAACTCAGAACCATGACAGGTACAAGTGAATTTATTGCTTCCAAATGTCCAGTTTCTATCACAACCTGAGTGCGTACAAACTGAAGTCATCGCGCTGTAAGATCCACCAACATTAACGATTAAAGTTTGAGCATCAACTACCAACAACCAGCCGCCTGCTGTTTTCAATCCAGTCTGAACATCCAGGTCAATTCTAACAGTATTACCAGAAATGGTGATACCATTTGATCCTCCTCCTGATGTAGGTGGGTTTTGAGGGGGTTGTTGAGGGTCCATGTCCTCAGAACTCGAGCATGCAGTGAAAAATCCAAGTCCGAAAATGGACATTACAGCTATTGATCCTGATTTCTCTAAGAACTCTCTTCTTGAGGAGCTCAGGTTTCCTGATTTTGTTTCAATTTTTTTCATTTCCTTTCTATGTCGTTACATTTTTACTAACGAGATAAAAAGCAATTGTGGATTAAAAATGTTTGAGAAAAGATTAAAAGTGCTTTCTATCAAGAATCTCCTTTAGGACGATGGCATCTTTCATGGAAGAGGAGTTTTTCAGAAGCCTAGCATAAGGGTTGGACCTAATAGACTTTCTGGATTCTTCTCTTTCTACCACTGATGGGATTTCTGGAACCCCTTTCGAAGTCTTGCTAAGATCCGATTTGGTTTTATTGAATGCTCCTTCGTAATACTGAATTTCATCATCCTGCTCCTCCAAGGACTTGTATTTGGTCTTCCATGGCAACTCCTCTACTGTCTCCGGCATTTGAACAGGGGCAGGTTCTTTTTTGATGGGTTTGGGAGCTTCCTGCGTTCTTGGTTTTTTCTGTTGATCCCGGATTTCACGGAGTAGGTCCTCGAAACTAGTTCCTTGCTCGGGTTGATTGGTTGGAGTATCAGAAGGGTCTACACCTTCCTCAGATTTCTTTTTCCGCGTAGCAGTGTAAATGAAATAAGCCAAAACGGCCAAAATGTAAAGGATATTTCCCAAGTCCATAGCTTGAAGATAATAGAATTTGGGTGGATTGTTGAGAGTAGGTCTAAAATTTAGATTGGAATGATAAAATTTAATGTAGGCCTTCCATACCTACGGCATGGTGATGAATTCGATTCCAATTTGCTACCGAGCTAAAATCCCTCTGGGATTTGGGTAGGCTTTGGGGTGCTGTGTCTCAGCGAGATCTCGAGCCAGCGCTGGGAAATAGATTTGACTCTTGGACCAGGGGTTAAAACCCCTGCCTGTCCGTATTCTAAGGTTTAAGCAAGAAGATTTTCAGTTTTTTTTCATGCGGCATATTTTAGTATGTCTACATAGCTGGAATTTCGGTTGACAACAGCAAAAGCCCTTGCAATAAGTTTATTTCTGATAATATTAAGTGTGCTCATTTTGCTTTTCCCTTCACCGGTTCTTCTCTTGTAATAGGTCTTCATCTCAGTGCTGTATTGGATGGCTGTGCCTGCACATAATGTCAGCAGTGTTTTAATTCTCTTATTCGCCAGCGGACTGGTTTTGGTTCTCCCTCGATAGGATGTACCTGACTGGTTGGGAAACGGTGCTGTTCCTGCATAACTGGCAAACTTTCTCCAGCTATCGAATAGGGTAAACCCTTCTGTTAAGACGATAAGTGCAACAGCTGTCTGTGGGCCTATGCCCTTGATAGAGTTAATCAGCTTATATTGGTTCATTAACAGTTCATCTTTGCGTAAAAGTTTGTCTATTTCTTTCTCCACGGTTTGGATCTGCTTATCCAAACAAGCGATCACTTCGGTATTGGATTTTTGATAGACTTTTAATTTGATTTCTGAAACTACAGCTTCATATTCTTTGATACGGGTGATGTAAGCTGCTCTGTCTTTTACAAGTCGCTCTCTGTAATTAAACAGCTTTTTGAGATCCTGGATGACCTTTTTGGGAAGAACAGTGGGGATAATCTTCTCCTGCTTTTCATAAAGATATTCAGCTATGTCTTTAGAGTCTGCCTTGTCTGACTTACCTCTTCTTATTCCCAAGGATCGCTTTAATTCAAGTCCTGAGATGATATAAAATGGTAGGGAGTGCTTTTCAAGAAACAAAGCAAGTTCTGAAGAATAAATCCCAGTGGATTCAAATCCGAAAAGCAGTTCTTCTGCGAGTATTAACCCAGAGTTTTCCATTACCCATTCCACCAGCTCCTGGTAACCTTTCTCATTATTTTCAAAGACTGCGTGGCATTGGTTGATCTTCAGATAGGCATCAAGTGTAGATTTACTTACATCGACTCCAATAATTGATTTGAATTTCATAATTTAGACATTGAAGTTTAACAAATGAGAGTTGCGGAAACTAAAACCTTTAACAGGCCTAAAGCCTAAAATTCTAACTGGTTACTGGCAACTCAACTAAGAATGGGGACTGATACAGGCAAGAGGTCGCTAGCCTAGCCGTGGCGAAAGTTCACCCCATTCTTTTTTAATTTATTCAATATCTGAGTCACTTAATAATCGTTAAGATATTAGCTCTGATTTTCTCAAATAATTCTACTTTGCAAACCTAAAGGCCGTGGCGGCGCTAATAAATTACGCTCCTTCAGAGCTTTTGATATAGGTTCTATTTATGGTTTATCTTGCCGAAGGCATATCTGGCTCGACGGAGGAGAGCCTATCTTGCGAAGCATATCTGTCGAATTGTATTTCGCCGCAGGCGTATTTCTATTTATTTCAATTTTATCTCGAAAATCTCCCTACAAAAAAATCGTTTTCATCTTGCTGGCATTCGGTTTTTATGTCACAATTGAAATTGTGCGCCAGCGCTGGGGATGCAATTATCCGATTATTACCCCGAGTTGCACTCGGGCCTGCCCGACTCAGGCGGGGCTAATAAATTACGCTCCTTCAGAGCTTTTGATATAGGTTCTATTTATGGTATATCTCGCCGAAGGCATATCTGGCTCAACGGAGGAGAGACTATCTTGCAAAGCATATCTGTTGAATATTATTTCGCCGCAGGCATATTTCATTTTATTTCCACTGTATTTCTATTCTATCTCCCCTTAGGCACATTTCTATCTATTTCAACTATATTTCTCACACCATTTATTTCCTCTAAAGTCTTTTAATTTTTGCCAATTCCTTCAAATGATACTATTTTACTTGCTTTTAGAAAGAGGATAAAATCACATGCTACTTAGTAAACTGGAGATCAAGGGCTTTAAGAGTTTTGGCGACCGAATGGTCATCAATTTTGACAAAGGTATTACCGGTGTCGTGGGGCCTAATGGTTGCGGAAAATCCAATGTAGTCGATGCCATCCGCTGGGTCTTGGGTGAACAAAAAACCCGAATGCTCCGCTCGGATAAAATGGAAAATGTGATTTTCAATGGCACCAAAAACCGAAAGCCTTCCAACTTGGCTGAAGTGTCCCTCACTTTTGAAAACACCAAAAACCTCCTCCCTACTGAATATACCCATGTCACCATCACCCGTCGCTATTATCGCTCCGGGGAAAGTGAATATCAGATCAATGGGGTTACCTGTCGATTGAAGGACATTACGAATCTCTTCATGGACACAGGAATCAACTCGAATTCCTATGCCATCATCGAGCTGAAAATGATTGATGAGTTGCTCAATGATAAAAACAACTCTCGACGCGAACTCTTCGAAGAAGCTGCCGGAATCTCCAAGTTCAAAACCCGAAAGAAAGAAACACTTCGCAAACTAGAAGACACAGATGCTGACCTAGCAAGGGTGGAAGATTTGCTTTATGAGATTGAGAAAAACCTCAAATCCTTAGAAAAGCAGGCAAAACAGGCAGCTAAATACTTTGAAATCAAAGCTGAATACAAGTCTGCTTCCATCAATCTGGCTAAAAAAAGTATAGAGAAGTACTCTAAGTCTTTGATTGAAACGAATCAGAAAATTCAGGCGGAATCTGACCGCAAACTTTCCTTCCAAACTCAAATCGCAGACCAAGAGGCTATGTTAAGCCAGTTGAAAGCAGATTTGATTTCTAAGGAAAAACTCTTGGCTTCTCGTCAAAAGACACTCAATGAGCATGTCAATAAGATCCGCTCTTTTGAGTCTGAAAAGAAAATCAAAAATGAGCGTCTCCGCTTTTTGGAAGACAGATCCCAAAAATTACGGGAGCAAATAGATGCTGATAGAAAATCCAATGATAGAGCAGGCTTCTCCATCCGATCCCTTCAACAGGAAATGGAATCTGCGGGAAAAATGCTGGCCGAAAAAGAAGCTGTTGTCTCTGAACTCAGAGCTGCCTACGAATCCCAAAAGGAGATTCAGGCTGAAAAACAATTGCAACAGAAATCTCAGCAACAGGCATTTGAAGGATTGAAGGAAAGAGTTTACCAACTCAGCAAAGACCTAGAAATCAAGCAAATTCAATTATCTACTTTAAAGCAGGAACTTGAGAGAACTTCCTCAGATGATTCCCACCAGGAAGCTTCTTTGGTGGATTTTGAAGCCAAAATAGTAGACTTGAAAGAAGAGCTGGATCAGGCAACAGCGGAATTCACCAGCTTGAAAAACAAGCAGGAAGACCTGGACCAGAAGATCGAGGAATCCAATCGGGTCATTGAGATGATCCGCGAGGAATTGACCACCTCATCCAGAAAATTAGACTCCAAGCAAAACGAATATAACCTCACCAAATCCTTGGTAGAGAATCTGGAAGGTTTTCCAGAGGCTATCAAATTTCTTAAAAAGAACAGTTCTTGGGGAAAAGATATACCCCTCCTCTCCGATCTCTTGACTACGGATGAAAAATACCGGGTTACCATAGAGAATTACCTGGAGGGATACATGAACTACTATGTGGTGGACACCGAAGCACAGGCAATTGCAGCGATCCAATTGCTTTCTGATGCTTCCCGTGGAAAAGCCAATTTCTTTGTTTTGGAGCATTTTGAGCGCTTCAAATCCAGCCAAAGCAAGTTGTTCACGAATGCCATCGCTGCCACCGAAATCATAGAATTTGATGTCAAATACAGTCGTTTGATCAACTTCATTCTGGACAATGTCTACATCGTGCAGGGAGATTACAAGGATTTTCCTCAGGACACCGAGGCTGTGTTTATCTCCGAAAGCGGCAAATACACCAAACGTAAATTCTCCCTTTCCGGTGGTTCTGTAGGCCTTTTCGAAGGAAAAAGAATCGGTAGAGCCAAGAACCTGGAAAAGCTAGACAAGGAGATCAAAGAACTCAATAAGAAAGTTTCTGCTACCCGATCCAATCTGGATCAAAAGCTTTCTGACTTGATGAAGCTGAAGGAGATTTCCTACAAAAAGCAATTGGAGGAAAAGCAGGCAGCGATCAATGAGATCAATCAGTCTTATGTCTCGGTTCGAACCAAAAAAGAACAACTGGCAGAATTACTTTCTTCCAATGCCAACAAGCGAGAGGATATCCTAGATAGAATTGCTGAACTGGAGGAAAGTCTATCCACTATCCAACCGGATTTATTAGAGCAGAGAGGTGAATATGAATCTGCGGCTCAGGATCTGGAAATGCTGACGGAGGACTTGGAGAAAGAATCTTCTTTGCTTTCCGAAAAATCTCAGGCTTTCAACCAGGAAAATATCCTCTATCATCAGCAGCTAAACCGAGTGAATAGCCTGGAGCAGGAGATTGAGTTCAAGCAAAATGCTTATGAGAGTTCCAAGGAGCGTATAGAAAAGTCCCAAGCTGAATTGGCCTCTTTGGATTCAGAAATCAAAGGTCTATTGGAAAACAATGAGATCAAGGATGATGAATTGATTGAATTGTATTCAGAAAAAGAAGGAATAGAAGCTGGGGTTACTGAAGCGGAAAAGGATTATTACGGTAGTCGGGGCTTGATTGATGAAACAGATCAGAAAATCCGCAGTCTACAGAAAGCCAAGGAAAGTCATGATCAATTGTTGCATGAATTACAGAATAGCATCAATGAGATCAAGCTGAAAATGACCTCCATGAAAGAGCGTCTGAGTGTGGAATTCGAGTTGGATCTGGATCAGCTGATGGAGGAAAATCCAGAGTTGGATGAAGAATTTGCAGACTTCTCCGAAGAAGACTTGAGAAGCTTGGTTCAGAAGCATAAAGAGAAGTTGGAGAAAATCGGCCCTATCAACCCAATGGCCATGGAGGCCTACGATGAGATCAAGGAGCGTCATGACTTTATCATTACGCAAAAAGATGACTTGGTGAAGGCTAAGGAATCCTTATTGACCACCATTCAAGAAATCGATGATGTGGCCAAGGAGACCTTTTTGGAGGCATTTGATAAGATCAAGGAGAACTTTATCAAGGTCTTCCGTTCCCTCTTTACAGAGCAGGATGATTGCGACTTAAAGCTGACCGATCCGGACAATCCTTTGGAGTCCAGCATTGAGATTATGGCCAAGCCTAAGGGCAAGCGACCCTTGACTATCAATCAGCTATCTGGGGGAGAAAAGACCTTGACAGCCACTTCCCTACTCTTCTCCATCTATCTGCTCAAACCAGCGCCCTTCTGTATTTTTGATGAGGTGGATGCACCTTTGGACGATGCCAATATTGATAAGTTCAATCAAATTATCCAGCAATTCAGCGGAGAGTCCCAGTTTATCATTGTGACCCACAACAAGCGCACCATGGCCAGTACGGATATTATCTATGGAATCACGATGATTGAGGCGGGCGTGAGTCGAGTAGTGCCGGTGGATTTGAGGGAGTTGGCTTGATTTATTAAGAATTTAGCTAAAGCCCAATTTCAAGCAGTAAATCAATTTAAAAAAACCTCAATTTCAGAAAATAATTTGTACCTGCCTAAGAATGGCCTAATTGCCCGTTAATTTTGAAAATCAACAGAGTATTTGGCAATTAAATAGGAATGTGCGTTCTATTCATTTAGAGAATTATTTTTATTTATAAGGACTTTTACCCAGTGGTTAATGCTAAAAATTTAACCTACCAGTTTATTTTAGGATAAATTTGAATTAGTCAGGGTTTTTCAAAAAGAAAGAAAACTTATAGCAATTAAGGGAGGAATCTGTATTAAAATTAAATCAACCTAAAATAGAAAGGTTTTTAAAAGCATCACCTTAACCAATGTTTGACCAATATAATATCTATTTCAAAACAATAACCAATCAATATTTTAATAGATATAAACTAATCAAAATACGATTTTTTCAAACTGTATATTTAGGATAATTTAAAAATTATTGCTAAAATTCTACCTCTTAACTTTTAGAAATATGGGAAAAGTAGAAAACCCTATGCTTAAGGGAATCAGTGGTAAAATTGGTGGGCTGGTATTTTATCAATCTGGTGGAAATACCTATGTCAGACAAAAACCTGGAAAACAAAGTAAATCAGTAAAAAAACGAACCTCAAGAAGAAAGCGCTTATCTCAGTCTGTCATGAAACAAACTCACCAGTTTTTACGGAAGTTGGTTCCCTTGCTTCGATTTAGTTATCAGGAAATGAAGCAAGGAGCTAGACAACCCTATCATGCAGCTGTTGCCTATATGGCAAAAAATTCTTTTAAATCAGATGGTGATTCCAAAATAATAGACCCTAGTTTACTTAAGCTGAGTGCAGGTTCGCTTAGCGGTCCATTAAATGCGGCTGCTCATTGGTACAAGAATGGGGTTCAATTTACTTGGACAGATAACTCATGGTCAGGATCTGCGAAACCGTCTGACCAAGCACTCTTAATTGCCATTAATCTGGAAGAAGATATCCGAATTTGGAATCATTTAGGAGAAAGAAGAGATAGAGGAGAAGATTTTCTTCCTCTTACACCAACTACGAAAGGTTCTTGGCATGTTTATCTGGCCTTTAGTCAAGAACAATTGCAACAAAAGAAAACCTATGTTTCGGATTCTGTCTATTTGGGAAAAATTAAGCCTTAAGATTAGCACAGTTTTTCAAATAATTTCTCTCATGACCTCCCCCAGCCCCTCCTAGAGGAGGGGGGCGGACACGAATCCGTAAACTTATTTTAGGACGAGTCACAAAGATGAAATTCAAATTGGATCAATTATTCTCTTTGTTCTTTTTTAGGCAAAAAAGAACCAAAAAGCCTTGTCGCAGCTAAGCTTCAACCGCACTAGCCAACGCGCTCCTCGCGGCTGCGACAGCCCACCGCGCCCTTACGAATATTGGTATTGCTTGATTCCTTAAAAATATCCGCATTGTGGGTTTCTACCTCTGCCAGCCCCTACTAAAGGAGGTGAGCGGACACGAACCTTCCAAAGGTTTTCTAATTTGAAAAAATCATTGAAAAATACCTCCTTCATTTTTCTTACTATCCTTTGGAGGGTTTTTAACCCATGTTAACCTCCCCCAGCCCCTCCTAGAGGAGGGGGACGGACACGAATCCGTAAACTTATTTTAGGACGAGTTAAATTGAAAAATCCTCCTTACCCCCTTTAAGAGAAAGGGGATTGGATCCTTCTGATTTAAGACATTAAGATCAAAAATTTAATCTCTTCAAAGCCTGAAAGGCTTGAACTATTCAATAGCCACGCCAGAGGCGCGCAGGCCCGAGTAAGGAGGCGGAGGAACAGAGCTTTCAATTCAGCATTAAAATCGGCCGTCCCTATGGGACTTCGTCAACAATTCAACACCTTATCTGAATTCCAGAGATTGAAATCTCTGGCTAGGAGACCAACCGTCGCTACGCGACTTAACTCTTAATTTAAAGCTCGATGGTACTCAAAGCCTGAAAGGCTTTAACTTTTCAATAGCCTCGGGTGCAACCCGAGGTAAGGAAGGTAAATTATCTCCCAGCGCTGGCGCACAATCTCCGTTTTGAAATGATGACTCAATGCCAGCAAGACAGGAAGAGAAATACATTAGAAATAAAAGAAATACGCCTGCGGCGAAATATTCCTAAACTTGAGGTTATCGATAAGATATTTTTTAAGATAAGAGAAGATATGCCTTTAGCAAGATAAACTATCCATCGAACTCGAATCAAAAGCTCCGAAGGAGCGGAGATTTTTTAGCCAGGGGTTTTAACCCCTGGTACGAACGACACAACCGTCCCCCAGCGCTGGCGCATGGGCTTTGTCTGGATACGGTATCACCATGCCAGCAAGACATCCGAAAAACATTGTGAGTATACCCAATCCCATAGGGATTTTAGCTCGGTAGAAAAAGGATTTAAGATATCCTCTCCATGCCGTAGGTATGGAAGAAGGTAGAAATACGCCTACAAGAAGATAAGATTAATTTCCCATTTAGGATTGTCCTTTCAAATAACCATTTATATCGGCCGTCCCTATGGGACTACATCTAAAAATTCATAACCTTCTTAATTTCCAGAGATTGAAATCTCTGGCTAGGAGACCAATCGTCGCTAAGCGACTTAACTCTTAACTTAAAGCTCGATGGTACTCAAAGCCTGCAAGGCTTTAACTTTTCAATAGCCAGGGGTTTTAACCCCTGGATTCCAAAATGAACCACCCTTCCCCAGCGCTGGCCCTTAATCTCCGTTTGGA
Source organism: Algoriphagus sp. NBT04N3 (assembly GCF_019443765.1). Classification (NCBI taxonomy): domain Bacteria; kingdom Pseudomonadati; phylum Bacteroidota; class Cytophagia; order Cytophagales; family Cyclobacteriaceae; genus Algoriphagus; species Algoriphagus sp. NBT04N3. The sequence goes on along the minus strand of NZ_CP048415.1, from coordinate 1,530,702 downwards.
AACGATGACTCAATGCCAGCAAGACATTCGAGAAATAAAATGGAAACAGATAGAAATACGCCTGCGGCGAAATATTCCTTAACTCTGGATTATCGATAAGATATTTTTTAAGATAAGAGAAGATATGCCTTTGGCAAGATAAACTATCAATCGAACTCGGATCAAAAGCTCCAAAGGAGCGGAGATTTTTTAGCCAGGGGTTTTAACCCCTGGTACGAACGACACAACCGTCCCCCAGCGCTGGCGCATGGGCTTTGTCTGGATACGGTATCTCCATGCCAGCAAGACATCCGAAAAACATTGTGAGTATACCCAATCCCGTAGGGATTTTAGCTCGGTAGAAAAAGGATTTAAGATATCCTCTCCATGCCGTAGGTATGGAAGAAGGTAGAAATACGCCTACAAGAAGATAAGATTAATTTCCCATTTAGGATTGTCCTTTCAAATAACCATTTATATCGGCCGTCCCTATGGGACTACATCTAAAAATTCATAACCTTCTTAATTTCCAGAGATTAAAATCTCTGGCTAGGAGACCAATCGTCGCTAAGCGACTTAACTCTTAACTTAAAGCTCGATGGTGCTCAAAGCCTGCAAGGCTTTAACTTTTCAATAGCCAGGGGTTTTAACCCCTGGTACGAACGACACAACCGTCCCCCAGCGCTGGCGCATGGGCTTTGTCTGGATACGGTATCTCCATGCCAGCAAGACATCCGAAAAACATTGTGAGTATACCCAATCCCGTAGGGATTTTAGCTCGGTAGAAAAAGGATTTAAGATATCCTCTCCATGCCGTAGGTATGGAAGAAGGTAGAAATACGCCTACAAGAAGATAAGATTAATTTCCCATTTAGGATTGTTCTTTCAAATAACCATTTATATCGGCCGTCCCTATGGGACTTCGTCAACAATTCAACACCTTATCTGAATTCCAGAGATTGAAATCTCTGGCTAGGAGACCAATCGTCGCTAAGCGACTTAACTCTTAACTTAAAGCTCGATGGTACTCAAAGCCTGCAAGGCTTTAACTTTTCAATAGCCAGGGGTTTTAACCCCTGGTAAGAACGACACAACCGTCCCCCAGCGCTGGCGCATGGGCTTTGTCTGGATACGGTATCACCATGCCAGCAAGACATCCGAAAAACATTGTGAGTATACCCAATCCCATAGGGATTTTAGCTCGGTAGAAAAAGGATTTAAGATATCCTCTCCATGCCGTAGGTATGGAAGAAGGTAGAAATACGCCTACAAGAAGATAAGATTAATTTCCCATTTAGGATTGTCCTTTCAAATAACCATTTATATCGGCCGTCCCTATGGGACTACATCTAAAAATTCATAACCTTCTTAATTTCCAGAGATTGAAATCTCTGGCTAGGAGACCAATCGTCGCTAAGCGACTTAACTCTTAACTTAAAGCTCGATGGTACTCAAAGCCTGCAAGGCTTTAACTTTTCAATAGCCAGGGGTTTTAACCCCTGGTACGGAAAACACAACCCTCCCCCAGCGCTGGCCCTTTTACCTTGTTTGGAAACGAAATCTACATGCCAGCAAGATAAAGACGAAATCCAAATTGGATGATTATTAAAAAAACCTCCCGGACCAATAATCCTCCAAGGGATTGGAAACCCTTGGAGGATTTACCTAGACTCAAATCATTTTTTTTGTTAAAAACACGCCAAATGGCACATTTTGGCCCAACTATTTTTCAAATGCGCCAAATGGCTTAGGTGATTTTCAATTTTCTTTTTTAAGTTTCTTTTCCAATTCCCAAAACCTTCGAGGTTTGGAAAACCTCAAAGGTTAGAGGAAAAAGAGGGCCAGCTGTGGAAACTGGCCCGGCAGCCTGAAAACCTGCAAGTAAGGCTGCAAAAAGTGAGATAAATATAGTTAAAATACGGAAGTTCATTTCTCTCGATGGTTTGGGTGAGAGACAAGCCAATACCGGTGAACCTCCTCCAGGGAGATGCCGAAAACCCTTGTTAGAGTAGGCAAACAACCAAAACGGTTTGTCCCTTTTTGATGCGTTAAAAAAGGGTCCACAACAATGAATAAACTTTCAAAACTGCTTCCTGCACTGGCTTTGGTGCTGGGGGCAACTTTAGCCATGGCGATGAATTTCGCCCATAATCCGGAAGTTCGCTATGCAGAAGATCCAGCACCAGGTACCGAGATCTGGTATGATCTTACTGACATCACTCCTGGTCCCAATACCTATGAGTGTAATCAGTCCGTTCAACAAACCTGTTCATTTGAGGAACCTATGGTTACTTCTTCTCAGGTAGAACAAGGTGAGTTTATCAAAAACGGATCGCTTCCGTTAGCTCACCCTTAAAATTCAGGGAGGAACTTTCCGGTGGAGAGTTCCTCCCTCCTTTTATCTGGAATTTTGTTGCATAGGATTCAAGTTAATCTCTGCGGGAGGAATCAAAAAGGCATATCGGGGATCATTGGGAGGCAAAGTCTCTTTTCTTTGGTTAAATTTCCGTTCCAAAGTCACCCTGAGATCGGGATAAAGATTGAATCTTTTTAAGTCCAACCAACGGTTACCTCTAAAAACCAGCTCCTTTCTCCTTTCCTCGATTATTTTTTTGAGCAAATTGCTTTCCGACACATCAGCGATAGGTTCAAAATCATTATCAAAACGATGTTCCAACAAATAATTCAACTGTAAGAGGGCCTCAGACTGCTTTCCAATTCTAACCGCGCTCTCTGCCAAATTCAGGACCACCTCATCTACTGCGATTCCACCAAAATGATAGAAATCCCCGGTATAGTTTCCTTTAAAATTAAACAGTCCCGAACCGGAAGACTGGCTAAAGAATAAAGTTTTTCTTAAATCCCCATCTTCATAAAGTTTGATCAGATCTGGATTCACATAACTACCCCCGTTGGTCGTATGGCGGGCGGTAAGATGTTTTTGATAAAAAATTACTTCTTTATTAAAGATTTCAAAAGAGTAAGGAAGAGAAGAACCTAAGTTCTTGAAATCCATCAGTGAATTATCAATGGTTAAAGCCGCTTTGGAATAGGTATAGGCATTTTCATAATCCAGCATACTCAAATAGACTCTTCCCAGAAATGCATTATTGGCCCAAAGTGAGGGACGGGTAGGAATTTCAGCCTTAGCCGGTAAATAGGCTAAGCCATATTCCAAATCCCTGATGATCTGTTCAAAACATTCCCGCATTGTAGATCTTCTGTTTTTTACATTGATGTCAGAAGTCAAGCGGATGGGAATCCCCTGCTGTTCATTCTGGCTGGGGTCAAAAGGAGGAGCAAAATGCATCAATACCTCATAATGTCCCAAGGCCCGAAAGAATCTTGCAGCAGCCCCCAGTTCCTGAATCCGCTTTCGTTCAACTTCATTGGAAGGCTGATACTTTTCAAGCCCCTCCAGTACCAGATTGGCATAGAGTACCTTTCGGTAGGAAAAGGCAAATCCCGGCTCCCATTCATCAGGAAGAAAGGGTTCAGGTTCCCAGAAATAGTGGGCTGATTGACTAAAACTGAGAAGATTTAATAAACCTTCGCTAAAGTAGATATCATCGGAGCTGAACAGTCCATTAATATGGTAGGTATTGAGCCCTCTTTGCTCGGCATCCAACATTTGTTGAAAATCATCCAGGCTCTCAGGAATCACCAAATTTCGATTGGGTTTGCTGTCCAAAAATTCCGAACAGGATTGAATCCCCAGGATCAGGAATCCAACGAATAAGATATGTAATTTTTTCATCTGTTTATTATTTGTTTTTTAAAGGTCACTTGTAATCCCTGCCTGCGTCAGGCAGGTCGCACAGTTTCCCCGATACATCGGGGCACCTAAGTATGTGTCGTTCTCGTCGTGCTCGATATCATGAGTAAATATGTATTATGACCAAGTTTGAGAAAAAGCCCGGGGGTGGCTAAACCATAAACCGGGGAGATGAAAGAGAAAAGCTTTATCTATTTCCCTTTTACCCCAGGGCATGCTATCAGAAGGAGGCCCTCATCCCCACAGCAATAGATCTTAAATTTTGAACTGTTTGAAAATCAGGATCCGGAAGAACTTTGCTGGCTTTCCAAAGTATTCCAAGATTATTGATATAGAGATAAGTTTCCAGACCATTCAAGCCCAATAAAGAGGATTTTTGTGCATTCCAGGAATAAGCCAACCGGATATCCTGAAAGCGGATGTGATCTCCTTTTTCCACCAAAGCCCCACTGCTGAGATAAAATCCGTTCATCAAAGGGTTGACTGTTCCCGGGTCTGCAGGAACTTTTGTGGTACGCTCGTCCCCTGGCTGCTTCCATCTTCTCTCATAATCCGCGTGACCAAAGCCTCCCCGGTTAATGTCCACGTAATCCACTCCTGCTCTTTTGACAAAGTAGCCCAAACGGTAGGTAATATTGGCCGATAGACTGAATCCTTTATAGCCCAGGGTATTTCTGAAAGAACCAAAATGAGTTGGCCTGCCAGCCCCGTGAAATTGGATATTTTCAGGGGTTGCTTCGGCATAAATAGCCGCATACTCCCGACTTGGCTCTCCGTCTAAAATTCCCAGGGGAGCTCCGTCATTGGGGTCCAAACCCGCAAATTCAAAACTGTAAATTGAAAACAATGGTCTTCCTACGGCTGGAGTAGGCAATGCGGGTGTATAATTGATCAGCTGATTGGCAGTCGGTAAATTTTCCACCTCAATCACCTGATCTTTTAAAATGCTGTGAAAGAAATTGGTTTCCCATTGAAAGGCCCCCTTACTGTTGACTGTATTCAAAACCAGATCCCAGCCTTTGGTCAGGGTTGAAGCATAATTGAGAGTAGCCGAAGTAAACCCCGAGGAAATAAAAATGGGGATATTTCCCAAAAGGTCCAGTCCCTTTTTCTGGTAGTATTCTACCGATCCCGAAACCTCGAAGCAAGGAATTCAAAATCCAATCCTGCATTGATAATTTTGATCCGCTCCCATCGAAGCTCAGGGTTGGGTGGTGTTTCCACTCCCAAAAATGGCAGGCGTGTAATCAGGTTTTGGGCGGCCACAAACCTCCTGGCAGTAGAAACTGCCGTCGCATTGGGATTGGTATTTCCGTTAAAACCATAACTGAGTCGAAGTTTGGCAAAATCCACCCATTGGCTTGACGCCATAAAATTTTCTTCCGATAGGATCCAACCCATCCCTGCTGACCAAAGCGGAACCGACTTCTGATTGGTATTTACACCAAAAAGATTGGATGCATCCCTTCGAAAACTGCCATTGATCAAATATTTATCCTTATAGGAATACCCCAGGTTGGCAAAACCTGACACAAAACGGTTGACCCTTCCTCCGAATTCCTCTGTAAATGGAATATTTCTGGAAAGGCTGGAGCCCTGGTTGACAAAACGTGTGAGGTAATCAACCGGAAGCGAGGAACCATTTTCTGCGATATATCCATAAGAGGTATTGCCATACAATTCAGACTGAAAATCCTTCAGTTCTCCTCCTCCAAATACGTTCAGACGGTGATTCGTCCAGTTTTTTTGGTAATTGACCTGGGTCCGGAGGGTATGACTATAGGAATCCGAAATCCGCTGATCCAGGGTTCCGCCCAGCGGGATAGGCAATTCCAATTCCCCATTTCCCACCGGCTGGGCAAAAGAATTGATCAAATGGCGGGCTGCATAGGAATCGGGGGAGTTATGGGTCGTGTTTTGATTCCTATTAGTCCAATATTGGTAATTGGTTGACCATTCCAGTCCTTTTGTTAGTTGATAATTTGCCGTAGCAAAGAGTCGGAGGTCTTGGGATCTGTTGACAGTGCTACTTTTTCCTATCTCTTCCATGGGGACATAGGCCCAGGACAAGGGAAGTATGTCTTTGACAGAATTTTTAAAACGAATGCTGTAATCTCTGTAAACTTCCTGTGGATTACCTTCACCGTCAAGCAGTCTTTCATATGGGAAGAGCCCTGCAACCTGAGGCATGCCATTATAGGAATCGCTTTGTACCCAATAGGCCCCGGTCTGAATCCTAAATTTATCTTTGGCCAGTTTCCAGCTTTGCTGGGTAGAAAGGGTCAATCTTGAAAAATCGGAGGCTATTTCCGAACTCAGGTTTTTGTCATAACCTATACTCACCTGATAATTGTGATTAGTTCCTCCCCCACTCACATTGAGTGCATGCTGTTGCTGGCTGGCAGGACGGGTCAGGTATTGGTCGATGTCTTTTCTGATATCCGCATTGCGGAACTGCTCAAGGGCGGCATCTCGCTCCTGGGCTGAAATCTGTCCCTGCTCAAAGGCGTAGAGGGTTTCGGCAAGTGGAGGAATTACGGGATTTCTTCGGTTTCTGATCAGACTGCCAAAAGCTCCGTTTTCATACAACTCGGATTGTTTGTCGATCAGGAATTGATGGACATTTTAGGATCGTAGAAAGGATCGGCTCGCTGGAAGGTAGTCAGGTTGGAAGTGAAATTGACCTGTATGGGCTTATTGAACGAACCCTTTTTGGTGGTTATCACAATCACCCCATTCCCTGCTCTAGCTCCCCAAATCGAAGCAGCTGCTGCATCCTTCAAAACGGTAATACTGGCTACATCATTTGGATTGATACTGGAAAGGGGTCCGTCATAGGCCAGATTATCGACCACTATCAGGGGCTCAGCCGAAGATATCAAGGTAGCCGTTCCCCGAATGGAAATACTTTCTCCCGATTCCCGGCCACTTATATCTCTATTAAAGATCAAACCGGGAGTCAGGTCTTCCAATCGGTCGATCAGGTTGGTCGAGACTCTCCGGTCCACCAGATCCTGATTTAATCCCACAAAGGAACCGGTAGATCGGGAAAGCGGGAGCTCCTGAAAGCCCGTGGAAACCACCGTGACTTCCTGCAGGTTTAAGTCCAAACTTTCCAGCAGGATATTCAAAGTTGTTTGTTTTTCCCCAAGGAGAATTTCCCGGCTCTGATAGCCAATGTAGCTGACCAAGAGGATGGCTTCCCCATTAGGAATAGGGAGCGTAAATTTCCCCTCATCATCCGATACGGTCCCGACCGTAGTTCCTTTTAGAATCAGATTGACTCCCGGTAAAGGGGATAGATCCTTGGCATCCAGGGTGTTTCCCCGGATTTCTCGTCCTTTTTCCTGGGCCATGGTCCTGCCAAAAATCAGGAACAAAGCCACCAGGAGAGTCAGTGTGTGGGTAAGGCTAGATTTCATAAACTGGTATTGGTTTTAGTGGATAATTCATCGTTAAATTTTTTCCGGAATTCCTGAAGGAGTTCCTTCTGCGTTTCCCCCAAGGGTTTGATGTCAAAGGAGAGAATCCTTGAATCTCTGTCCAGCAACATTACCCGGGGAAAGGAGGTAATTTCATAGAGCTCCTTCCATCGTTCTTTGGAAAGTCCCCTGAGATTGAAATTGGGGATGGAAGGATCCGAGTACTTGAAGATCCGTTCTTTCCACAGATCGGAATCCTCATCTACTGATATGGCTATCAGTTTGATCCCCTCAGCCTCTAGCTCCTGATAGAGTGGGAACAGATAGTTTTTAAAGTAGCTGGCACTGTGTGCGCAGGTGCTGAAATAGAAATAGACCAGGGTCGGCTGATTAGGCAGATCGGAAACGTTTAGGGTATCCCCCGACATACTGATGAGCTGGGCGTCCTCGATGGGTTCGCCGGGGATGGTTGCCCGTTTGAGGTTTTCGATCCGGTCCTTCCATGGACTGGATTCGGTTTTTGAGAGGTAGTTGAGGAGGATCTCTTCCTGTCCGGTATGGGAGGCGAGGTAATTGGACAGGTAAGCTGCCTGCAGGCGGTCTGCCAGTTCCCCGGAATGGTTTTCCTGTACCAGCTCGAGAAAGGATCTGTTTTTCCAAAGGGCATTCAGTATCAATCTTTCCAGTTCCAAATCCAGAAAAGCGGCAGAAATCAGCTTGGATTGGGAATCAAATTCCAGATTCCCCACCCGGGTCAGCAGTTCAGTCAAGCGCTGTCTATAGCGTTCTCGGTCCTTCGCACTGAATTTATTCTCCACATAGGGATAGTGGAATTTTCGGAAGGTGGACAGGATACTGTAGTAGAAGTTGCCATAAACTTCGGCACGGAGGAGGTCCCAGTTCTTAGGGCTCAGTTTGGGCTGATAGAAGTCCAGTATTTCTAGTTTGGGTTTCAGGATGTCCTCAGCTTGGTCGGCTTGAGCAATCAGGTAATGGAGGCTTTCTTTACCGGGTTTAAGGATCAGGAGTTCGGCTCCGAATTTCCCTCTGAAATAGTCGATCTTCTCCCGGCTTCCGGGCCGGGTGAGCAAACTGCTGGTTTCCGGGATGATGAGTTGTCTGGGGGAATCAAATTCCCTCCGTTGGTCCAGGCGTTTCAGGGCAAATTGGGCTTCATAGAAGTCTTGGTTTTTGCCTGCAAAGATTATGGCATTTTTACTGAGGTCCAGCTTCAGTTTGATGCTATCACCGGGCAAGACCAGATAGTCTTCCAGGAGCGGGCGGTTGCCCAAGAAAAGGGAAAGGTACCCAGGTCGGTCGGAAAGTGAAATCCGCGTGTCAAACTTTCTTGTTCTCGGGTTGACAACCCCATCATAGAATTCGCCATTTATTGGATCCAGCAGAAGTTCCTCTTGGAGGAAGGTCGTTCTTGGAGAAATGTAGTATGGCGTAATTTTCAGGGACAATGGACCCAGCGAATCCGGATTGATGATTTCCCCATAGATGAGGGTATAGTTCTCTTCCCCCTTTTGGGCGGGAGTGCTGTACTCCTCCCGCCCGGGGTGAAGGGAACTGGCATCAACAAGACCATTCCCCGGGGGTGAATCAACAACTTGACTCCAACAGGTGAATTCACTTCCGACAAGGCATAGCAATGCCAGGAAGCATGTGAATAGAATTTTTTTCATGCTCATTAATTGTTAGATGACCGATGCCCGATGCCCGATGTCTTGGCCGTCACTGCGCCTGCCCGATAGTGCGGGAGGAGCCCCAAAGGGCGACGCGGCAGTCTCATCATTGGAGTTACAGCTCTCATCTATGAGATTGCTTCGTCGGCTTTTAGATCCCTGTAAAGACAAGGTTTTCGTTTGCCTCCTCGCCCGCCTAAGGCGTACAGGCAATGACGGGGACAGACCTCTCCCATCCTGAGTCCAGATCCTTATCCGGGTCAGTCGGTCTTGATTAGAAATTGATTACATGTGATAAGCGAAAATCCTCTGCAGCGGAAGGCTTATCTAAATTTACCGGAATAGGAATCTTTTTCGTGGTCCGAAGAGCCATTATTAAGTAGGCTCGATGGTTTTAGAAATATGCTTTCAGCGAAATACACTCTGTGAAATACGCTCTCTTCGTTCGCGAAATAATAGCTTCGAAGTAGGAGTCTATTTCAGCCAGCTTGCTGGCTATATTTCTAGGATATTTCTACTGTATTTCCATGACAATTCCACGATATAACTATACCAATCACGGATAACGTCACTCCCTGATCATCGGTGGTAGTCCCCTTGGGTAATACAAACCCCTTGGGAAGCAATCAGAGAGAATAAAAATAGGTTCAAGTTGGGTTCTTGATTAGGTTTTTGAAGAGCATTTTGAGGGAGGCAGAGATTGGCTCACCGCTGGTTTTAGAAGAATGATTTTTCATAGGACGGAAGTTGTTAATTGTCCGATGACCGATGCTAGGTGTCCGATGTTTCGTCCTAACTCAGCTCAGTTAACTAAGGGAACAAAAATCGGAACCAATGATAACAGGATTATTAAACCTGCACATAGAAATAAAATTTCCACCATGCCCGAAAGGGCTGCAAAATACATGGGCTGGGTTATCCATTGAATTCAGCCAAGCATCAGCCAGGTAGTTTAGTAGAATTATCTTGATTCTTGATTCTAGCTACCTGATACTGATCTCATCGTCGCCCGCTGACTCTGAGTGGGATGTCCGTGATGCCGGAGCTGTCAGCGAGAAAAAAGGGTACGTTAAGTTTTAATTCCGGTCAAATCGGATTTTTGGGTTTCAATGCAAATAACTTTTCAAATTCAGTATATTGGAATATGAAGGATTTAAAGCTTTCAAATGTCAATGGCTTTTGCCAAATACCGGCTATCCAATCGCTATGTGTTTGACACAGATTGACAGATTTTGAAAAATTTAAAACTTCTTTCATTTCTAATTAATTCATAGAAAGTGTAGATTGAATTTGATTTAGGTGAGGAGCTAAGTATTCAGTGTATAACTACCTCATATCCAAATGTGAAAAAATCATTTTAGGTAAAAAACCATCGTCCGTGGTATTTAACCACAAACAGAAATTTTATATTTACTTTATGAGTGACGGATTAAAAGACAGAAAACAGATCCATATAGGATACAATCTTCAGCGGGTGCGCGAGATAGTTGGCATGAAGCAACTTGCCCTTGCTGAATTATGTGGATGGAGTCAGCAGCAAATGTCTAAGCTGGAAAATTCTGAAGAGGTAGAAGATGACACTCTGAAAATCATTGCTGAAAAATTGGGAGTAACTCCAGAGTTTATCAAAAATTTCAATGATGAAAAGACTGTTTACTACATCCAAAATAATAATACCTTCAAAGACAATTCTTCCACTCAACATTTCAAACCTCAAATCAACAACGGTTCGGTAGATCAACTTTTCCAATTGTTGGAAAAATATCTTCAGGATGACCAGAAGAAGACAGCTCAAATTGAGGCATTGACTAGAACTGTGATGGATTTGGCGGAGGAAGTGAAGAGAATAAAGGGGGATAAATAGCCCTGTCAAGTAATTTTGATCAATTTTAGAAAAACACTTTGGATGTAGGTGGAATGAAAAAATGATTTTAAACTAAACAATATATTGATGGCAAGTTCTCATGAAATTCTCTGCATTAACAAAAATGACAGACAAAACCCACAAGAAAGGATTACCCACATAGGAGGCAGAAACTCTCCTACTGAGCGTTGGAAACTAAGTTTGGATAGCGCTATTCGTTCAATTGAAAATGGGGAATATTCCTTTTATGTGAACAAAGGTGGACAAAGAGTTGATGTGATTATTTCTACCAGCAAATCTGGAAGGAAGTATCTAAAAACCCGAAACGATGGTGAAGAACCAAACAACCTGCTCAGTTTACCAGAATGTCCTTAATACTTAAATTAGATTTTTAAGTAAAAACCGAGGTGATATCTTTTTGACTATTGGCGTCTAAATGGGTCAAGCATTACAAAATCCAAACTTGTAAAAAAGAAATTACAACTTAGATTTAGGATTATTTTTGTAAAATGAAAAATTTAAAAGCTGTTGATTTCTTCTGTTCCGGAGGTGGCATGAGCTACGGAATACAACAATCTGGTATACAAATACTTGCAGGGATTGATTTTGATGAAAACTGCCGTGAAACCTATGAAGCCAACATTCAAGGTGCCCAATTTATTCTTGCAGATATATTTGAACTGAAGGAAACAGACCTTGAAACCAAGCTTTCACTCCAAAAAAATGATGATGACCTGATCCTGATTGGTTGCAGTCCATGTCAGTTTTGGAGCATAATCAATACCGATAAAACGAAATCGGCCAAGTCAAAAAATTTGTTGATTGAATTTTCACGGTTTGTGAAATATTTCAGACCTGGATACGTGGTTGTCGAAAACGTGCCCGGTGTTTTGAGAAGAAAGGAGGAAAGTGGCTTAAATGAATTTATTGGCTGGTTAAGCGAAAACGGTTATGGCGAACCCCATTTCAAGGTTCATAATGTAAATGATTATGGAGTCCCACAAAGCAGAAGAAGATTCACCTTAATTGCCTCACGAGTTTGCCAAGATGAAATCAAACCTTTAAAAGAACATGGTCCAAAGAAATTGGTGAAAGATGTCTTAGGAGTCGGAAATGGGTTCCCTATGATTGAAGCCGGTCACCGAGATGAAACCGACTTTTTACATACTGTTCCAGCGATTTCCGAGATAAACAGAAAAAGGTTAAAGAAAATCAGAAAAGACGGAGGAAACAGGCTTGATTTCGCAGACGATCCTGAATTACAGCTAAGGTGCTTCGTCGGCAAAGATGAATCATTCAAAGATACATTTGGACGACTATGGTGGGACAGACCAGCCCCAACTATTACCACTAAATTTTCAAGCATTTCTAATGGAAGATTTGTCCATCCTTTTGAGGATAGAGCCTTATCAATCAGAGAAGGTGCTACTTTACAATCGTTTCCACTTACATACAAATTCAAAGGAACTAGTATCGCCAATATCGCCCGAATGATAGGGAATGCCGTTCCACCGAAATATGCTAAAGCAATTGGGGAGGCTATAATTCAAAAACATAATAATGCAGTTTAGAACAAAAGCACGAGCCGTAGATTTATTGGGTAAAGGACAGATTGCTGATCTTCCTACTGCCATATCTGAACTTTGGAAGAATGGATATGACGCTTACGGTGATAATTTGGAATCAGCCTTATATATGCCAAATTATTATGGATATCCAGATCCAGTTTTTGTGCTCTCTGATGATGGCAAAGGCATGGACAATAACGACATTGTGGAAAGATGGTTCGTATTGGGAACAGATTCTAAATCACGTGGTATTGAAGATTCAATTGGCCCAGAAACTTTGAATAAACCGTCTAGGGTTAAGATGGGAGAAAAAGGTATCGGAAGGTTAGCAGTTGCATATTTGGGCCCGCAGATGTTGATGCTTACTAAAAAGCGAGGAAAACCTCTTGAGGTTGTATTTTTTGATTGGAGGATTCTAGATAATTATAATTTATTTTTATCAGACATTAACATACCGGTTCGTTCAGTTGATTCTATTGATTCGTTTTTTAAAGTTTTTCAAGATTTAAAGGAGGAGTTTTTAACAAATTTCCCTAAAATTAAAATAGGGCAAAAAGACCCATGGGAGGATCAAAAAAAACTTAAAGAAGAAATTATTAAAGAGTGTAACCAACTCAATGTACCAAATTTTATTCTAGAAGATTGGATCTCAGATTTACTTATCAATCCCGCCCAATCTCATGCAACAAGGTTTATAATTTTTCAGCCAGATCAGCAACTTGTGGAGTTGAAGAACTTTATAAAGAAAGATGATAATAATGACGATATCTCATTCGCACACACAGTCGCTACACTACTGGGATTATTTAACTTATTCAAAACAAATGAACCAGAACATAAAACACATTTTTGGATCTATGAAGACGAAAATAGGGAGAGATATGATTTATTGACATATCGATCCTTTTTTACTCCTGATGATTTTGAATTATGCGACCATCTTATAGATGGGCAGTTCGACGACCATGGGGAATTCTCAGGAACAGTTAGGATATACAAAAAAACTATCCCGCATAATTTCAAACCGCAAAAGAAAATAGGAAAAAGCTCTTACGGACCATTTAATGTCAAAATTGGCTATATCAATTCAATCGCAGAAGAAAGTATGCTGAACCCAGAACTAAAGCGAGCATTTGAAGATAAGCTAGAACTTTACAGCGGTTTATTTATTTATAGAGATGGATTCAGAGTTTTACCTTACGGACGACCAGATACAGATTTTTTAGAATTTGAAGAGCGCCGAAGTAAAGGAGCTGGTACATATTTCTTCACAAAGAGAAGAATGTTTGGTTATCTAGAAATCACCAGAAAAGACAATGGTAAGTTAAAAGACAAATCTAGTAGAGAAGGATTTATAAATAATCAGGCGTTCAGAGATTTTAAAACGGATTTAATAGCTTTTTTCAAAGACTTGGCGAAAAAGTACTTTGCCACTAAAGCGGAATATGATTATAAACGAGATCAGCAAGACGATCTAAAGGAAAGAGCTGAAGCAGAACATCAAGAACAAGAAAGAGATAAAGAAGCGCGAAAAAGTTTTGCAAATGAGCTAAAGGAAAAGCCTAAGCAACTTGAGGAGCTAAAGAATAAGTACAATAGCCTTCTCGAAGAATTAAGTAAGAAATCATCGCAGACGAATATAATTTATGAAGAAATTCAGGGATTAATAGAAAAAATTGAGGAATGTAAGGTTAAAATTTATAACTATAAAATCAATAAACCCGCACGTTTCAAACCAACAGAACTTCAAAATAAAAAATTTAGAGAATATAGTAAATCATTTGCTCTTACATTAAAACAACTAGACAAGTCTGAAGAAGTTTTATTTCCTATTCGTGATAAACTTAAAATTCACGAACTATTTAAGGAATTCGAGGATAAATCTACTTACTATCAGAATACTTTATCTAGATATTACCAGGACTACGATACTCAATTAAATCAAGCATTTGAAAAAATCAGAGAAGAGTTTAACTCAGAAAAACTTGTTTTTTTGAATGACTTCAATGAAAAGTTCGAAGCTATTATTCCAAATCGAACTGATGCTATTGAGATAACACGTAGTATGAAAATCTTGGAAAATATTTTTAAAGATTCTCAAGAACGAATCCAAAAAAGAATAGACCCCTATCTCGAACATCTCAATCGGCTGAGCTTCGATGTCAACGAAGATAATCTTGTAGGGTACTATAAAGAAAAATTCGTAGAAATGAAGGAAGAGTGGAATAAAACTTATGAGCTTGCTCAATTAGGAATTGCAGTAGAAATAATAGATCATCAATTTAATACACTTTATGCACAGATGGCAGAAGGTATTAAAAAAATGGCTCCCCATTTAAATGATGGACATGAACCTGAGCGTGTATACAGAAACCTATCCACTGCCTTTGAGCACCTACAAGACAACTACAAACTCCTTCAACCGCTATACCGAACTACTGGACGAATTAGGAAAGAGATAACAGGTTTAGAATTAAAGGAATACGCTGAAGATTTTTTTGGATCCCGAATTAATGAAAACAGCATATCATTAACAATTTCAGAATCTGGAAAAAAGTGGTCAACCATTTCGTATGAATCAATCTTTAAACCTGTCCTGATTAACATTATTAACAATGCAATTTATTGGTTACGGCGAGCTGAAAACAAAGAAATAAAAATAGATGCAGAAAAAGAGAAGTTGTTAATCATGAATTCTGGAGAACCGA
Source organism: Algoriphagus sp. NBT04N3 (assembly GCF_019443765.1). Lineage (NCBI taxonomy): Bacteria > Pseudomonadati > Bacteroidota > Cytophagia > Cytophagales > Cyclobacteriaceae > Algoriphagus > Algoriphagus sp. NBT04N3. Next base: position 1,515,698 of record NZ_CP048415.1, on the reverse strand, counting down.
TTGATGATTACAATTTAAAAGACATTTTTAAACTTTTCTATTCGGATCGGCCGAAAGGAAGAGGAATTGGCTTATATCTCGCCAAGCAAAGCTTGAATGGAATTGGTTATGATATAGAGGCAACTAATGACCCTAAATATAATCACCTAAATGGCGCTTGCTTTATTATAAAACCTATCTAACAATGAGTGCTATCGAACCAGTGACACCAACCACCATAATCCAAAACTCTATTTTGTCATCCGTATACATTGATGATAAGATAGTTGAACCTTTTTCGGAAAAGACAACGAGAAACGAAAAATACTACAATGTATCAAAGGGCCTTTTTGATTCATTCAGAAGCGCAAAAAAGACAATAGATTTCTATCAATATAGAAAGGATAAAGATTGGAATATTGATATTGATTACATCTTTAAAAATAGAGATTTACTAATCCTAGACTGGCAATTAGATGATACCGAAGAAATTAAGCAACCAGATACTTTGAAGATTTTAGAAAAAGCGGTGCAAATGGATAATTTGCATTTTGTATCTATCTATACCGAAACAAAAAATCTTGAAGAAATTCTCTATTCTATAAAATCATACTTTGATAATGCTTTTAATAAAAACAGCTTTGAAGCGTGTGGAGAGTTAATGGGAGATTTAGAAACAGTGTTAGGTAGTGACATAATGAGACTTTTCAAAACCTATGATAACGACTTCTTTCAATTAGCCTTAACAGCTGGAGAGGAAAAACAAAAATATCTTACTGAATTAAGATCGAAACTTCAACAAGAACTTGGAGATAATTATAGATATTTCATCAAAGGATTAAAAAAGATAAATATAGATATCAATAAAGCCTGTGACGTTCTTGGATATTATGTACGTAATGAGGACTTTGGCGAAGTTGAATTTGAAACGGAAGTTAAAACAGACTATATCGCCGACAAGTTTATTGTGGTAAACCACACAATTATACAGGTTACAAATAAGAATGATCCTAAACCAAGGGATGTCTTCGATTTTTTCACGAATGCAGTTCAAAAAGTAGCCGGTAATTTACTCACACTTATCAGTCTTGAAGTAAGAGGACTCCTAAGAGAAAGCTCTGGTTTTGTTGGCAAGGATGCTGACATGATTAAAGACGAAATACTCTTTCATCAACTGGAAAAGAAAGAAGGCTTCATTGACTTCCTTATGAATATAATAAAAAGTCATACGGTCTCCTATTTTGACCATAAACAAGGAAGACTGAAAAGCGTCAATCGAGAGTTTTGGGATTCATACCGACAAGAAAAACATAACGAGGCGGATATTAGTCATTTTAATCAAGACAACGCTAAAATACTGCAAGAAATTAAGAAACTAAATGTTTATTATAACATTCTACATATAAAGAAATACCCAGGTTCAAAGCTCAGCTTCGGAGACATATTCTATACTGTAGACCAGAATGAAAAAAAAGACGGCCGTTTCTTCCTATGTGTTACCGCACATTGCGACTGCCTTAACCCTAAAGATAATATTAAGAATAACTTTTTTTTCATTAGTGGCAGTAAAGACGATTTAAATAAGCTAATAACTGAGGGGGACAATGTGTTCTGCTCTTATATTAAAGAAGAAAACGAGGTTTTAGGGATTAGGTGGATGCCTCGGCCGGTAGTAATTAATATTCAGAATTCAGAAATTATGGAAAACAAATTGAAAGGGAGCGATGGTTTACTAAGAGAATACACACTTGTATATCATTCGACTATTAAAGAAAATTATGCTCAAAGAATGGCAAATAACTCCTTCGCACACGCAATGCGTGTTGGAATAGATTTCGCATCAATATAGTTAATCAACTTAAGCGTGAATTTACAATAAAAAAAGAAAATACTCCCGGCATTTAAAACCACCCTCTATACTGCACTGGCTCTTTTCTACAAAAACTATCGAATCCTCCCTTTACTGTAAAAAACCTTGGCGATTTCCCCAAATCAAACACCCGGTAAAGATGGTAATTCGCTTCATTCTCTATTGAAAACCGATATTCATTCGAGGAGAAATAGATAGGAGTTTCTTTGGCCAGTTTCGTAGTTTTTACTTCGATGTATTTGTCGGTGCCATTTGGATTTTTGGACAGAATATCAAAACCAGCTCCGTCATCATAACCGGAAACCAATTCTACTTTTTCAGACAAGTTATAAAAACCGATTTCATTCAATTTCCACTTCTCATACTGTAAGACCAGCGATTCTCCCCTCTTGCCCAACTCCTGATTCTCCTGCTCGCGTTGAAGGTAATTGATTTTTATCTGTCGTCTTTTATAAATTTCTCTTGGTTCTGCCACCTCTTCAATCTTTGGTGGTGCCACCACCATTGCATCAAAACTGATTTTGGATTTGACCATCTCTGGAACCGTTTCAGCAAAGAGCTTGAAACCTTGTTCAAAGTCCTTGAAGTTTATTTTAAGGAATTCAGAAATCTTCTTTTCCAATAATACTTTCTGATAATTCCATCTTGGTTTATAGCCTCTTATAAATGGAAGACCAAAGCTTGCTAAGGCAGCACTTATATTCTGGTGTTTAAACTCGATTGAGCTTTCTGTCCTATTGTTCAACAGCTTAAGTAATTCTTTCCGACGAAAACTCTTATTATAGGATCTACCAAGAAGCTCATCATTAAGCATTTGAAAGTAATCAGCAATTGTTAGTTCTACTTCTTTTTCAGACCAATCTTGGGGCATGGCAATGTCTTATTTTTAGAGGTTTAAGAAAAGTAAGAATTAAATTAACCTTTTTGATTTAGTTAGGAGTAATAGGTGGATCAGAATTCACAAAAACAAGCTCCATGTCCCCCCACGGCTTGTTTACAAACTTATCACCGATAAGCTTATCATAATGAATAGGATTAGTAAGGTAATATCCAATTCTTGGATATCCTCTGCTCTTCTCCATATCAGGCAATCCATTTGTTAGAGTAGAGAGAAATCCAATCATTTCCTCATTAATGCCTGTATCTTTATCAAACGATTTGTGCATCCACCCTTGACGTGTGTTGCAAAACCACCCCTTACCTGCAATGCAAATATTCCCAACTAAAGGCGAATCAAAACAACCAGGATCAACTTTGCTATAAATTTCCAAAATCTTTTCAGGAGAATATGCCTTTGCTTTGTAGCCGAAAAAAAACAGATTGTAGTGAGATTTTACAAAGTAGCTGCTAAGGATTTTGTCACCTTCATGAAATGCAGCGGTGTAGATCAGCTCACTATCTAAATGCAGAAATTTGGCATAAGCATCTCTTATATTTCTAAGGTTAAAATCTGATTTAACTTCAATCGTCTCCAACACTGATTCAATTGGAAACAAACCTGTTTTCTCAAACTGAGAAAAGAATATTGGAGGATGCAAATTTTTGCTGTAGACACACAAATCTATTTCGCCGGAAATGTTACCATGTAGATCGATGATTTTCCCACTTCCTACAGAATAATTCCCATTTAGCATGGGTTCAATTAGCTGATGTAAACAGATCTCTCTTAATCTTCCAGTCAGATATGGATGCTTAATTTCAATTGCTAGCTCAGCATCTTTAAGAGCCTTCTTAATTTTACCATCCAATATCGATCTAAAATACTCATTCATTAAACATAATTATTGTAGGAGATTTGATATTGATAAAACGAAAGCAAATAACCAATGCCGCTGGTTAGCTTTATAGACAATCTCGTGCCTAATACTGTTGGTCTTTTGCCTGTAGGAAATTTGGTTCATTGCTCAACTAAACTAATGAATCTTGGGATAATTTCAAGAAGACACAATGAAAAAATCAGAAAAATTGAATCTGTTTTTAAAATTGAAGAAAATTCTCAATCATATTTTAACCCCAATAATCTTCCCTTTACTTGCTCCATTATAAATTAAGTTTTACTCTGAGAGCAATTTCTGGTTCTTCCCCAAATGAAACTACGAATTGAAATCGAAAAACTTGATCTGGGTATTCATGTAACTGAAATTTAACCGACATATGACAAAAACCCGAAAGTATTTAGATTCGCAGTCCAGATTTCGGACAACAATGGGAGTGGCCCACTACCCAAACCAATTAGGCAAAGTTTTTATTCAATAGACTAAAAAACTATCCTTTCGTACTTGAATAATAATTTTTTTATTAACCTCCGACATTTTTTGTCACTTTTGGTCTAGGCAGGTTAGAATCTTCGGAAGAATTTAAATCTTCACTTTTACCAATACCCACCAATAATTCAAATGACCGGAATAGAATGTTTGATTGGAGAAGTAATTCTCAGCTTTTCCAATGCGGAATTTTTGCTGGATAACCTCTTTCTAAAAATCGGAATAACCCAGGAAAAACTTGAGTATCTTGCCAATAGCAAAACTGGCCAAAAAATCACAGTTTATAAAGTAAAGCTGTTGGAGTCAGGGTTGGAAGAAGCCAAGCAGATCGCCGCTCTAATGGATGAAGTCGATTCATTCAGGGAGCTGAGAAATGCTTTAGCCCATTCCATCATTTTACGAAATAGTGCCGAAGAAGAAGAATTTATTCGACATAAGTTCTTCGCTTCCAAAAAGGGAATAATCCGAAATGTCGAGATATTTTCCATTCCTGAGTTACAAGTTCAAGTTCAGGAGTTTAAAGAAGTATGCCGAAGTTTAAATGATCTGTTGAAGGGATTAAATTGATTTTGTTGTGGGTAAATAGAATTCTACCATTTTGGTCTTGGTAGAAAAATGCTAATTTTATAAGGTATTATGGAAAAGAAAGGCGCTAAAAAAATAGGGTTATTTTCATTTTTTGCAGGAGCAGGATTTTTAGATCTTGGATTTGAGACTACCCCGGGATTTGAAACGGTATTTGTAAATGAATTTCATGCTCCCTTTATGGAAATCTATCGGGCAAGCAGGGAAAAAATGAATATCCCCTCACCGATCTTAGGGCATCATGTTAGGGATATTTCTGACTTTCTGGAGGATTCACGACTTTTAAAATTTTCAGAAAGTCTTGAGGCTGCCAAAGAAAAATTTGATGTCACCGGATTTATTGGAGGTCCCCCTTGTCCTGATTTCTCGGTTGGCGGAAAAAACAAAGGCAAAGAAGGAGAAAACGGAAAACTTTCTGGGACTTATATCCAGCTTATCTGTAAAACACAGCCAGATTTTTTTCTCTTTGAAAACGTCAAAGGACTTTGGAGAACCAAAAAGCACCGGCAGTTTTATGAATCACTCAAGGATAAGCTCCAGAATAGTGGGTACTTCCTCACGGAACGCCTGATTAATGCCATTGAATATGGGGCACCGCAAGACCGGGACAGAATCATTCTGGTTGGATTTCACCGAGATTTTTTAAATAGAAAGTCTTACGAGCATAATCAGACTCAATTTCTTTGGAACTTCGATTGGGATTTTGCCCGTAAATTCGATGCCAACACTATATTTGATTTGGACTGGCCCAAGACAGAGCCCTTTGTTGAAAATGAATTCAAGCCCTCGCCTTACGGTGTATTGAAAGAACTCACCGTCAAGCACTGGTTTGAGAAAAATGAAGTGGAAGCTCATCCCAATAGAAACAAGTACTTTCAGCCGCGGGCGGGTCTGGCAAAATTTCTGACGATAGCCGAAGGGGATGACAAGAAAAAGTCCTACAAAAGGCTTCACCGATGGCGATACTCTCCTACTGCAGCTTATGGCAACAACGAAGTACACCTTCATCCCTATTTGCCCAGAAGAATATCAGTTGCCGAAGCACTTTCTTTACAATCGCTCCCTAAGGATTTTGTGATTCCAGACCATATCACGCTCAGTAATTCATTTAAAGCTATCGGAAATGGAGTTCCCTTTCTGGCCGCAAAAGGACTTGCCCTTACGATTTTAAATTTTTTAGGAAGTATAGATCCAACTTATAAAATATACCTAGATGGAGAAATTGACCGCTCAGAATTTGGCAGCATTTATAAATCAGTTGCCAAAGCAAAACAGCTATCAGTACTTGAATCCGAAGAACAAGAGCCTTATAAAAATTGATCATGTAGAGCTTCCTGAAGGGCCAATTAGGATTCGCAGATGGAACCCGAGTAAAGGGGAAACCATTGACAGCAAGAAACAGGTTACTATTTCTTCACAAATGCTATGGAGGCTTGCCAATGCCATTCAAGCAAATCAACCAATCAATGCGGACCGGACGCTTGGGGCCAGCTATAATACCCGCTCTGTTTTGGAGACTTTACTGGCACATACTCCCCAATTTTATTATTGCTATCCAGGAAGGATAGAGAGCATCAATTCTAGGACAAAAATAAAGGAGGGACACAAGCATCTTCTTTGGAAGCCAGATTCACCCCATGAAAACGGTAAAGCCATCTTAGCCGAAACCGATATTGTGATTTCGGAAATTCCATCCATGGAGGTGTATTATGATTCTTTAGTGCTTCCCCAGTCTAAAGAGAGCACAAATCTGGATATCGAAATACAGCGCAGACATGCTCAAATTCAGATTGCATTATACTTCATAGGACAACAGTTGGGCTTCCGTACTTGGATTGCCCAAAATGATAAAGGTTTGATGTATCAGAATAAGCGGTTGGGAGAATATGACGGTGTAATCAACCGCCTTGAGGAGGAGGTTTTGATCAAGTCTCATTCAGATGCCATAAAAGCCGCTTTATTGATTGATTGTATTTGGTTTAAAAACGGCAAATTGATGCCCGCTGTGATGGAAGTGGAACATTCGACAGGAGTAACTAGTGGGTTAACCCGAATGCTTAATTTTAAGAATCACTTCCCTCCTTTTCCTACACGGTATGTAATTGTAGCTTCTGATGATGACCGTAAAAAAGTGGTTCAAGAAGCAAATAAACCACAATTCAAGGAGCTTGAAGTTAAGTTCTTCCCTTACTCTGCAGTTGAAGAACTTTATTCTCTATGCCAAAGAAGAAAAATACAGGGTGTTTCTCAGGAATTTCTGGATTCTTTTATGGAAAAGGTTGCATAATAATTTGAAAATAAACCTATGATCTTAAAACCGGGCAGTTTTACTCAAAGTAGTAATAAATTAATTTCAGTTTCCAACGCCACCGCCAACTTCTCCATCACCTCCAAAGACACATTCCGTTTTCCCTGCTCGATGGCGGAGATGTAGGGTCTGTTGAGTCCTGACTTTTCTGCCAGTTCCTCCTGGGAAAGTCCCTTTTCCTTTCTGACCAATCTTATCCGCTGCCCAAATTTTTCCTTGATATCCATTATTTATTTTTGTTTACTATTGTAAACATTTTGATTTTTTTGTATCTTATTATCGTTCGATTTGACAACGATATTAACAAAAAAACCATGTACAGCAATTACCTCCCTTCTACTCTACCCCAAAATTGGGTCTTGGCCGAAATCGACCAAGAAAACGAATACATCGAGTTTCTGGGCTTTGACGAAGAACTCTTAGTCTCCATCATGGCACAGCCAGCCGAAAATCCGCAAGAGCCTTATTTCCTTTGCTTGAGCCAGCTCAAGGGAATAGTCGGAAGATACGATTTCGAATCATTAGACTGGCCGGAATGGCATCCCGATGCGGAATCAGCAGTCCTATCCGCCATTAAACTGATGGAATGGATCAATCAGAATTATCAGGACATTGACCCAGTTAGCCAGGCGCTCTATATTTCTCTCGGCACGGAAGAACAGCTTCCAATCCTTCAAAAATACTATGAGGAAGAACTTTTCATCAATGAATACAGAGGAGAGAATCTGGTGTTTAAGAATGCAAGGCTTCTTTCTGGTTCTACTTCCTATTCTGAATCAGCTATTCAATCTATCAGTCATTTTGCAAAATGCTACAAGCTCCCCATCCGTGAAATTAAGGGCGGTTTACTCTGCAATGAGCAATTTGAATTGATAGAGGATATTAGAGACGAATTAGCTACAAGGTTAAAAACCCAATATGCTTAGTGCTTTGATAAGCGTAAACAATGTAGAAATTTCCTTCCATCATCTTATTCATGAAGAAAGATTGAATTTTCATCCCGACGAGGGTTTTGAAAACTACATAAATCTGGAAACCAAGCGTCAAACTTACACAGATGAAGAGGCTGCAATAAGAAATAATTTAATGGAACAAGCCTTTCAAGTTTGTGATAGACAACAAGCTGATATCTATCAAATTGGTGCTGATTTATTAATAAAATACCTGACCTCCAAAACCACAAAAAAATGAGAACACTAAAAATTAAAGATTTGATTAAAGAGCTTAGAAAAGCGAAGAAAAAAGGAGCTAATAATGTAAATTTTGAAGGTACATTGATGCTTTCAGAGTTAAATAATGACATAATTATTTCTACCGAAGCCCAGTGGTGAAAATCTCAGATGAATTAGGGAATTGAATCTAAGACTGCCTTTACACAAATCCCTAAATTCTCCTTCACCTCCAAATCCCAAAACCTTAAAACCGTCCAGCCCTTGGATTGGTAATAGGCATTGACTTCTTGGTCTCTTTCCATATTCCTTTCTATTTTGGCTATCCAGAATTCTTTGTTGGTTTTGATGGCATGTTTACGATTTTTCCAATCATAGCCATGCCAAAAGGACCCGTCCACAAAAATGACGAGTTTATATTTCTTTATGCTAATATCTGGTTTTCCATATAATGGCTTTTCAGGTGTTTTATAACGCACTCCTGCATCCCATAAGGCCTTTTTAATCAATTTCTCGGGTTTAGTGCCCTTGGACCTGATTTGAGACATGTTGAAGGAGCGCTCCTTGGTAGTATAAAATCCATTAGCTTCTGAAAAAGCAGGAACAGCAACCTTTGGACGTTTATACATCTTTTCTCCCATTACCAAATCTAGTCATTTCTCAATCATCTCCCCTTCTTTTCAATAGGGCATACCTCTTATTTAAAGCTTGAATGTGGAAGTTAAATGAAGTAACTCGCTTCTGCCAGAACTTTAAATCAGATAGTCATCTTTTTTACCGACATAAGTTGCCATTTGAAATTTTTTAGTTTCTATGGTTCTGGGCTTGTTAAATTAATTTTGACCATGAACCAACTCATTCCCATCACCACCGAATACCTTACACCCTCCAAAACCATAGCTATTTTGAACTTGGTCCGATTTGAGAAAAGTAAGCAGGTGTATGTGTATAATTATGAAGGAACGCAGTTCAGGGTTTTTGAAAGTTTGGTGGACTTAATCCGGTTTTTTGAATTGGGGAAAGAACCGCTTTGTTCTTTTGATTCAGAGGAAGATTTGGATGAGTTTTTAGAGCAGCTGCCATTCAAAGAGGGTAAGCGACCTTTGAATCTAAAACTCAACTATCGGTATCGGGACGGGGCCAATTACAAGCAATTTGGCTGGGTGATTTTTGCAAATTCCAACTCTCTCAGCCCTCGGGAAGCCAGTGAAAAATTAAAGAAGAAATTGATTTATAGTGAATATTTTGTACCTCAGGATTGGGATTTACCCAAACTTCAAAATCATTCCTATGATCCTGAAATTGATCATGAGTGGCATGAATTTGAGAGTTTTGAGTGGTCAGATGAAGAAGTAATGGATAAGCGGGAAATTTCCAGCTTCTTACATGAGATTCAAAAGGGATATGAGATTTAGTCTAACTGATTTTCTCTGATTGATGCAGATTTTGATTTCCATGGAACCTAAATCTGTGAGCATATGCGAATTTTTCTGCGGTGATCTGCGGGAGAAAAAAAATCCTGCTGATTGGCGAGAAGTTATTTCAATGAATTTAGGCTATAGCAAGAATTGTGTTAGCAAAGACTAGTTTAATTTTGAATACTGAAAAGACTATCTATTCCTTGCTTCGTTCCGCCTGCATTGCAGCGATATTATTGTCTTTGTAGAACTTATCCCGGTATTCCTGGAACTGTTCTTCGAGTTCAGATACAAGGTTTAAGTTGGTATCTACCGCAAAGAAAATAGCGGTAAGTTTCTCTTCTAGCAGTTTTACTCCCAAGTTGATATTGTCGGCTTCTATCTTGGATATTTTCTTTAGTACGGAAGTTTGGGAATTTCTTAAGTCCTCAAATTCCCGAAGGATTTTATCCATCATATCCAGTTTTTCTAGCTTATCCATGTGCGTTTATTTTGGGTTTTATGAGTTGATTCAATTAGAATATAAAAAAAAATATGCGGTAAATGATAATTTATAATTGATTATCAGAAGGTTATTGGGTTTCGGCTGCTCGAGATTTGCAATTCCGAGCAGCTATCGTAGGATTTTCAATCCGACAATACTAAGCCCCTTCCCTGTCTTGCTGGCAGTGAGATATCGTTTTCAAACGGTGATTGTGCGCCAGCGCTGGGAATGCAATTATCCGATTATTACCCCGAGTTGCACTCGGGGCTATTAATGAGTTTAAGCCCTTCAGGCTTTTGATTTCGTGTCCGCTCCCCTCCTTCAGGAGGGGCTGGGGGAGGTCGAAAATGAATTTGTAATCTCGAGCAGCTATCGTAGGATTTTCAATCCGACAATACCAAGCTCCTTCTCTATCTTGCTGGCACTATGATGTCGTTTCCAAACGTAGATTGTGCGCCAGCGCTGGGAATGCAATTATCCGATTATTACCCCGAGTTGCACTCGGGGCTATTAATGAGTTTAAGCCCTTCAGGCTTTTGATTTCGTGTCCGCTCCCCTCCTTCAGGAGGGGCTGGGGGAGGTCGAAAATGAATTTGCAATTCCGAGCACCTATCATAGGATTTTCAATCCGACAATACCAAGCCCCTTCCCTGTCTTGCTGGTAGTGAGATATCGTTTTCAAACGGAGATTGTGCGCCAGCGCTGGGGGTCCAACTATCCGATTATTACCCCGAGTTGCACTCGGGCCTGTGCGCCTTAGGCGTAGCTATTAATGAGTTTAAGCCCTTCAGGCTTTTGATTTCGTGTCCGCTCCCCTCCTTCAGGAGGGGCTGGGGGAGGTCGAAAATGAATTTGTAATCTCGAGCACCTATCGTAGGATTTTCAATCCGACAATACCAAGCCCCTTCCCTGTCTTGCTGGCAGTGAGATATCGTTTTCAAACGGAGATTGTGCGCCAGCGCTGGGGGCGAAATGGTCTCCTTTGACCCGAGTTTCGTTGGCTTAGTTCCTCAGCCATCTCACACGGGGTTATTTAAGAGTTTAAGCCCTTCAGGCTTCTGGTTGAGGTGCCAAAACGGAGCAGGGTGAACATTGAACCATGAACGATTGAACTAATAAATCCATCAATAATATCCAAAAGCTTTGAGCTTCGATTACTCAATTAACCAATTACACAATTACTCCTTTTCACACCGAAGGCATATTTCTAGTTATTTCTAATTTTAATATCTACCCGTCTTGCTGGCATTTAGATAACGTTTTCAAACGTAGTTCTCGGGCCAGCGCTGGGGAAATAGATTTGACTCTTAGACCAGGGGTTAAAACCCCTGGCTAAAAAATTACGCTCCTTCGGAGCTCTTTGAAGGTAGCTTACTAGAAAGTCGCATAGCGACGTACGATTACCTAGCCAGAGATTTTAATCTCTGGAAAAGTGCAGTTAATATGACCAGAGTGAAATAGTCCCATAGGGACGGCCGATTGTAAGGTGTGATATGATGATATATTTTCATCCACCACGACGGGGCTAAAATTCATGCTCCTCTGGAATTTTTGATGCGGGTACTATTTAAGGTTTATTTCGCCGAAGGCATATCTGGCTCGACAGAGGAGAGTCTATCTTGCGAAGCATATCTGTTGAATAGTATTTCGCTGAAGGCGTATTTCTATTTTATTTCTACTGTATTTCGATTAAAATCCCCCCTGCCCCCTTTTATGATACTTATCCTCCCTAATCAATACAGAATTCCAAAGGGGGATTTGATCCGTATCTCGCCGAAGGCATATCTGGCTCGACGGAGGAGAGTCTATCTTGCGAAGCATATCTGTTGAATTGTATTTCGCCGAAGGCCTATTTCTATTTTATTTCTATTGTATTTCATTTAAAATCCTCCTTGCCCCCTTTTAATTTTTCTCACTTCTCCGAAATTTGTATAAAGGTCCAAAGGGGGATTTGCTTCTTTGATAATTTAAGTTTTGTGTATAAAAAAAAATGGCCTGTGGATCCCACAAGCCAAATCGAAAGGTCATTCGAAAAATAAATCAATCAAAAAGTTCCAAAAATCACCCCTAAACTAATATGTAAAATCCCCTCCGATTGATATCTATCTGCAGTAAGGACAGTTTTGCATAGGTGTAGTTATCTGATTCATTTGAGCATACAATCGGCAATACTCTTTCACTTCTCTTGAATCAGGACTTAATCCATTTTTACATAAGTACAGCCAAGCCGCCTGACAAAATCCATCTCGCTGAGGCGCTCCTGTTGGCCCTTGGTAGGTAGTTGTACAATAAGACACTGAAGAACCACCAGATCCTCCTGAGCCACCACCGGAGCCGCCGGAGCCTCCAGAACCTCCTCCTGATCCCCCAGAGTCATCACTGGAAACTGGTGGGGTATAAGGAGGATCATCCCTATTATCAAAACTTACTCTGAAATCAAAACTGATCGGGGTAGGCGGAAATCTAGGGTCAGATCCACCAAATTCTCCATTTCCTTGAAGTCTGAAGGAAATTTTTCCTCTGGTTTCATCTTTTATGTCTTTGGAAAACTCAATTACTGTGGCAGTACCTGATTTGAACTTTGAAGAAAAACCATCTGCATAAATATCTACTTCATCATTGCTAAAGGTATCTGGAACTATGGTAAAAGTCCCTTTTTTAGCAGGAATGGAGAATGTGAGATTTACCATGATATTGTTTCCCAGTATTAAATTCACTTTTGATTCACTGGCATTGAATCCATATATTCTCAAATTGGAATCAGTTTTATCGCCATTTTTTAAGGTACCTGATAATTCTGGAGTACTTAAAGAACCTATGCTGGATATATAATATGAGTCAAGGCTATCACCTTTCAAACCCTCAATCAAATCACAGCTAGGTATCATACAGAAAACCATCAATATGAGTATTATTCTAAATAAGCTCTGCACATGTTTCATCTGTAAATATTTTGTTTTTAAAAAGGCCAGATGGAATGCCCCGGATAATCATTCTCCTTTATGAGATTTTTCCTCATGGGCATTTCATATTTACCTGATCAATTTGAAAATACTCCTCCTCGGTCTTTCTATTTATTTCACAAGTTTCAGCCTAAATATGAAGCCTTCCTATACCTAAAAATTGGTATTTTTATAGAGGATTGTTTTGAATTCAGTTCAATCTTTATCTTGCTTCCGAATTCACCCATCACCCTACACATTCACTCTAGTTTATCCTCTAAATGGGTAAGTGTTTAAAGAATAGCTTCTTTGTATTCATCTGGTACCACCGGTGGAACTTCCGTTCCATTCTTGGCTCTATTCTTTTGATCAATTTGCTTTCCTGCAATGAAAAGGAGGACCAATTGAACTTTGGAGTCTTTCCAGATCAGAATTACACTCCTTCAGAGGCTTGGGAAAGGTTTGACACTTTAAAGCAGAATAAAAGTTTGTTTAATCAGGGTATTACCAAAAGTCAGTGGTGGCTGGGATTTACTGTAGTAAATGATGCGGATAGTTTACAGTCATTATTATTCGTTTCCAACAATCCTCATATCAACCGTATCCAGGTTTTTGAAAATGGAGCTAATTCCTCATCAATGGATCTGGGGGACTTATATCCTTTCGAAAAAAGGCCATTCCTTGACAGGGATTTAATTATCCCATTTACTATTCCTGCGAATGGCAAGCTTCAAGTCCTTTTGCAGATGGATAAATCTGGGGAAACATTTCACATAGAGCCTGAGATTCTGGATTTCCAGACTTTTTATCAAAAAAAGACCAATGATACTTTGATCATAGGGGGAATCCTGGGCTGGATGTGTATCATTTTCATTTTCGCAGTTTTCTTTGCTGCAGAACTGAAGTCTTGGAGTGGAGCAATATATGCGGCCTATGTTTTGGCTATTTCTCTTTGGTTGGCCACCCACTGGGGCTTGACATTTCAATTTCTCTGGCCTACTCAGACTACCTGGACTGGAATTGCCAGACCTTTTTTCAATTTGATGACCAATGTGCTGATTTTGCTCTTGGTGGTCAACTTCTTTCCTCCCACTGTTACTGGAAAAAAAACAGCAAAGTGGATTTGGGTTACTTCAATTTTCCAAGCTTTGATGGCTTTGTCCTTGCTTTTACCTTTTGGAATAATGGATGGTGTTTCAAGCAAATCACTTTTTCTCCAGATTACGCTGCTTGTTTCCTTACTTACCAGCATTTTGATTCTATTATATCCTTTTCTCCAATGGAAAGCCAAGGTGCCTCTTGCTGGATATTACCTGCTCGGTATAGCTATTTTGGCTCTGTTTGGGATTGTACTGCAACTCAATCAAAAAATATTACCCATGGGTTTGCCTCATTATTTGGTGGATTACGGAAGTGCTTTTGCGTTGATGGGTGAAACGGGAGTAATTACCGCAGCTTTCGCCAAAAGAGCCTCACTTTTCAAAAAGGAAAAAGAAAAGCTCTCCATTGAGATTTTGGAAAGGGAGAAACAGACTGCTGAACATTTGATACAAGTTCAGGAAGATGAGCGTAAGCGATTGGGCCGGGATCTTCATGATAGCATAGGCGGAATGCTGGCAAGCCTTTATATCAAAACTGAGACAATAGAAGAAAATTATTCTAAGCAATCTTTAAATGAATTGAGGCAAATGATAGAGCAAAGCATACAGGAAGCCCGCTCGCTTAGCCACAATTTAACTCCTCACTATCTGGAAGAGAATGGTTTGGAAAATGTATTGAAAGTGCAGATTGAGCTCTTGGAGAAAAAATACCCACTGAAAATCCATTTCTATTATCAAGTAAGTACAGATTTGGGGAAATCCACGGAATTGATACTCTATCGAATTATCAATGAGCTACTTCAAAATATGGTTAAGCATTCGGAAGCAAAAAAAGCGCTGATTAGTATTTCAGAGAGGGAGGGTGAACTAGAACTCATTGCAGAAGATGATGGAAAAGGAATTGATCCTGATCTTAGTCTAAAGGGAATTGGCCTAAAAAATATTCAAGAAAGAGTTGCTTATCTTAAAGGGAAAATGGAATTGGAATCCAGCGCAAGCGGAACAAGCCATATCATAATCATACCGCTACATGCTTAACTTCAGTGAAATTAAAATTGTGCATATAGACGATCACTTGCTATTTGCGCAAGGAGTTTATTCTTTGATTGGTACAGAGTCGTTTATTCAGGAACTCGCGCATGCACAGTCTTTTAAAAAGGGTTTGGAGGAGGTTAAAAGAATCCAGCCTGACATTATTTTATTGGATTATTTTTTACCTGATTCTGACGGTATAGCTTCTATCAGGGAATTGAAAAAAGTATCTGTTTCCAGTAAAATAATCCTGCTTACTATGGAAAGTAATCCCAACATCGTGGATAAATGCAGAATGGAAGGAGCTATAGGATATTTGCCGAAATCGATCAGTAAAAAGGCATTGATTCAGGCTTTGAATAATGCTATCGAGGGGATCCCAACTTTTCCTGAGTCCACAGGAGAAAATACCCAGGTTTCAGAAACTTATTCTAAACTAAATATTCTCAGTAAGCGGGAGAAAGAGATTGCATATTTAATAGCGGAGGGTTTGACATCAGCGGAAATTGCCGAGAAGCTTTTTTTGAGTGATTTGACAGTCAATACCCATAGGAGGAATTTGATTCAAAAGTTAGGGTTGAAAAATTCAGCTCAATTGGTGGCATTTGTGGAGAATCAGAAATTTATGGAGTCCTGAGGTTTATCTTGACTTAATTTGTAATTCTCGGACATCTTGCTGGCATTGGGTTATCGTTTCTAAATAGAGCTATTGGGCCAGCGCTGGGGTGATTCTCGTTAACATTTATACCCCGACTTCCAGGCGGGGCTAAGAAATTACGCTCCTTTGGAGCTTTTGAATCGGCTGGTCGAGATTCGCTGCTCGAGATTTGTAATCTCGAGCACCTATCGTAGGATTTTCAATCCGACAATAACAAGCCTCTTCCCTGTCTTGCTGGCATTTAGATAGCGTGCTCAAACGTAGTTCTCGGGCCAGCGCTGGGGAGAAATCGTTACCATTTATACCCCGAGTTGCACTCGGGGCTATTAATAAGTTTAAGCCCTTCAGGCTTCTGGTTTAGGGATCAAACGGAGCAGGGTGAACATTGAACTATGAACGATTGAACTAATAAACCCATCAATAATATCCAAAAGCTTTAAGCTTCGATTATTCAATTAACCAATTACACAATTACTCCTTTTCACACCGAAGGCATATTTCTAGTTATTTCTAATTTTAATATCTACCCGTCTTGCTGGCATTTAGATAACGTTTTCAAACGTAGTTCTCGGGCCAGCGCTGGGGAAATAGATTTGACTCTTAGACCAGGGGTTAAAACCCCTGGCTAAAAAATTACGCTCCTTCGGAGCTCTTTGAAGGTAGATTACTAGAAAGTCGCATAGCGACGTACGATTACCTAGCCAGAGATTTTAATCTCTGGAAAAGTGCAGTTTATATGACCAGAGTGAAATAGTCCCATAGGGACGGCCGATTGTAAGGTGTGATATGATGATATATTTTCATCCACCACGACGGGGCTAAAATTCATGCTCCTCTGGAATTTTTGATGCGGGTACTATTTAAGGTTTATTTCGCTGAAGGCATATCTGGCTCGACGGAGGAGAGTCTATCTTGCGAAGCATATCTGTTGAATAGTATTTCGCCGAAGGCGTATTTCTATTTTATTTCTACTGTATTTCGATTAAAATCCCCCTTGCCCTCTTTTATGATACTTATCCTCCCTAATCAATACAGAATTCCAAAGGGGAATTTGGTCCCTATCTCGCCGAAGGCATATCTGGCTCGACGGAGGAGAGTCTATCTCGCCGAAGGCATGTCTTGATAATATCTTAAAGAGTATCTTCTGAATATTTCGCTGAAGGCGTATTTCTATTTATTTCAACTGTATTTCGATTAAAATCCCCCTTGCCCCCTTTTATGATACTTATCCTCCCTAATCAATACAGAATTCCAAAGGGGGATTTGATCCGTATCTCGTTGAAGGCATATCTGGTTCGACGGAGGAGAGCCTATCTTGCAAAGCATATCTGTTTAATAGTATTTCGCCGAAGGCGTATTTCTAATTATTTCTACTGTATTCGATTAAAATCCCCCCTTCCCCCTTTTATGATACTTATCCTCCCTAATCAATACAGAATTCCAAAGGGGGATTTGGTCCCTATCTCGCCGAAGGCATATCTTCTTTTATCTTAAAAAATATCTTTCCCTTAATTCAGGAACTCCTACTATTTCTACTTGTTATATGCTCTAAATCTGAAACAGGATAATTCTAGAGTTTAAAAATATCTTTTAAGGCTATATTGCAGCCCAATTGAAAATACCCAATGAATAGAGCCCAAATCCAACAAAACTTACAAGTAATTTTAAAAAATATGCCTGCCGATTGGCTTAACTTAACCACGCATCGGTTGGATATTTATGAAGAAAGTCTCGCAAAAACCCAATTTTTAGAGCATTTCAAAAACCTTGTTGAATCTGGAAAAATCAATTCGGAAGGACTTAAGCAACTGCCAACGGCTTACGATTATATTCGCTTGGGGCATCCCCTATCCAGTGTCCTGGAATGGGCAATTGCTGAATTAAATAACTTGCCTTTTGATCAGGTAATCAGCTTTTCTTCTAAAACAGCTCCCATATTAGCTGTGCTTAGAAAAAACCTTTTTCTCCATAAAAAAACTCAAATCGTTTACTCAGAAGATATTTCAGATTTCTTCGGAGCTGAACTCATTCGGGAAGTTTATGGATATGAGTTTGAACTCTTAAAGGCAAGCTCCAATGAGTCTCTTCCAGATTATAAAGGCAGTAGGATTTTTATTTCATCAGCAAACTCATTTGACCAACCTAAACTTTCATTTTCCATTGATTTTGCCGTCAGCATTCATGGGGATTTGGGAAGTGTAATTCAGATTATTGGAGCAAAAAATACTTCCTACATTTCTGAAATACAACATGTGCGAAGACGGGAAACAATCGCCATGACTCCTGCCAATTGCTTTACCGCTTTGGAATATTTAGCCGGTAATTCAAGCTCACTTACATCCCCTACCCGAGATCCAAAAATCAAGGATTCGGTTTTGGAAAGCATCGCTAATATTACAGGCACAGATAGTAAGCCCTTAGTAGCATCCAGCGGCTTATCTATCCAATATGCCATCATGATGGGATTGGTCCATGATGCCATGGAGAAGCATCCTGGAAAGGAAATTAAGTTTATTGTTCCACCTAACTGCTATGGTGGCACCAATGATCAGGCAAGAAGGGTTGCCGCTTGTTTAGATCAGGTAGAAATCGTGGATTTACCGGTAGATGCCGGAAATGACATGAACCAAAGCCTGGAAAGAATTTTAGGTGAATTAGCTCAAAAGGATGCTGTTCCTTACATCATCGCCGAAATTCCTACCAACCCTCGTGTTGAAGTTCCGGACTTACAAAGATTAAAGGAAGTACTCAGTGCCAGCCGTCAAACCAAAAATGGGGAAACGGCTATTGAACCTGTTTTTATCCTTGATCAGACATTTTGCCCCAATGTACAATTCTTGCCTGAGGGGGAAACACTCTCAGTAGTCCCGGCTATTTCTTACGCCAGTGGATCCAAATTCCCAAGTGGCGGTGAATGTACCGCTGGTTACTGTGTAGCCAATTTAAAGGCAGAGAACTTGATGGATAAAATAGCACTTCACCTCGCTCTGTGTGATAATGAAGCCACAGCCCAGCAATATGAGATTTTGGCCAGACAACTCCCATCCATGAACCAGCGAATTCAGGATGCCTATGTGAATACAAGAGAATTTGTCAACTTTATACAAGGCCAACTGCCAAGCGCCAAAATCAATTTTGTATCTGAGGAATTAGCTGAAAGAGGATTTACTCCTTCTGTTTTTTCTCTGGATTTGCCTACAAAAGGAAAAACAGAGGAAGAAAGAGAAGCATACAAAAGGGCCCTAAACTTAAAGCTGATCAATAAAATGATTACTGAAATCCCTGATGAGAGTAAGTTTTGCGTGAGTTATGGACAATTAAAGGGTTGCTATTGGACTGTTCCTGCTACATCCACTCAAGGAACCACCAAAGAAGGAGATAAGGATTATATTGTCAGAGCATCTGTTTCTCACAATATTGACCTGGAGCGACATAAACAGGTTTTCAAGGACTTTGCGGAAAAACTATAGTAGCGAAATTCAGATTTACGATTTTCGACTTACGAAGGGTAAAGTAATCTTTGAAGAGTTAAATATCAATTCAATTTTATAGACAGGATCAAACTTTCGCTTTTCGCACCATCTCTATATGTTCGATCCCATCTTCATCGTAGGTATCTCCTTCTGCCTGGAATCCTAAAGACTCATAAAATCCTAAGGCATAAGTCTGAGCACCTAGTCTGATATTGCATGGCCCAAAAAGTTGATAGCAGTACTCTATAGAAAGCACCATCACCTTTCTTCCCAATCCTTTTCCTCTGTGTGCAGGTGAAGAGACAACACGGCCTATGGCTACTTCTTGATAGGATAATCCTGCAGGAACTATCCTAGTATAAGCCACCAATTCATTCTCTTGATATAGAAGCAAGTGATAGCATTTTTGATCTTTATTATCCAAGTCAAGGAAAACACAGTTTTGTTCTACCACAAACACCTCGCTTCTCAAGCGTAAAAGATCATACAGTTCGGTTACACTTAATTCATGAAAGGCTTTTACAGTATGGCTTAGATTCATATGGCTTACAATTGATTTTTCTTCATTTTTTCAAAAGGCTAATATAACCCATTCATCCTGCAATCACGGAAATTAATGGTTTTCTCATTGGACCATAAAAATTTTAAATAGAACACATCAATCAAAGGAAAATCAACTTCAATATTATGATCTGAAAATCAATAATTTATACCTATATTCCTCAATCTTTCTAGAGAGGAATTACTCACCCAGCCTGAAATGAAAACTTCGCCCAAAGTGTGCCTGCTTTTTTGCTTGGTACTGACCCTCAATACAGCATTAGCACAAGAAAATTCAAGTCCTTCATTTAGAAAAAATGGACTTTCAGGCAGTTTAGGCTTTGCAGGAATTGTGGCCACTGCAACGTCTAATTATGAGCGAATCCTCACTCAGTCTTTGGACAAAGGAATAACAGCGACCTTTGCGAAGGTAGGCCTTGGGACATACGGAGGTTGGGTGGATTCTGGAAGTTACCTGTATTTGCAATATGGATTTTTGACAGGAAAAAACGCCAACCATTTAGAAATCAGCGCAGGTCCTAATTTTAATCTGAACAATGCAGAGGATATGCTTCCAGTAGCCTTTAATATTGGATACCGACTGCAAAAACCCGGAAAAGGATTTATGCTGAGAACTGGAGTGGCCTTTCCAGAAACCCTTTATCTGGGCTTAGGCTGGTCCTTTTAATAGCAGTGTTTATTTCATGTTTGATAGATCAACTGGAGGCCTAAAATCCATCAATCCTTTTTTCTGAATCGTAGCCTCAACATCTTCCAATTTGGAAGGCACAAAGTCGCTGAGATTTTCTACCCCATCTTTGGTCACAAGAGCCACATCCTCTATCCGAATATAAAGGCGCTCATCATGAAGCCATATCATGGGATCTATGGTAAATACCATCCCCTCTTTCAAAGGAACTCCCCTTACTACTCCTACATCATGTACCGCCATCCCTACTGGATGCTGGAAGTGTCCTCTAAACTTCAAACCATCCTCAACAGCTTTTCTATGACTTTCCTTTACAAAGCTTTTATCTTTCAAATATTCTTTCATTTCTGCCGCTGCTTTATCCAATACTTCATCAGAAGTCACTCCGGGTTTGATGTATCTGAATAAAGCATCTCTATAGGCTACAATAAAATTGTATAATTGCTTTTGCTCTTCAGTGAACTTGCCATTCACAGGCCAAATCCGGGTTACATCGCTGGTATAATACCTATAATCCGGAGCATAATCCATCAAGACCAAATCACCATCCTGAAGCATATCTTTTTTATGAAAATAATGTCCCATATAGGCATTGGTTCCACCTCCGATGATAGCTGGATAGGCATCCCCCTGAGATCCGTATAAGTAAAAAATATATTTTGCCACAGCATCCAATTGATATTCATAAACTTCGGGTTGTGTAGACTTCATGGCTTCTATGATTCCCAATCCTGCAATTTGAGTTGCTTTTCGGATGACAGCAATTTCCTCTTCACTTTTGATCAAGCGCATCTGATCCAAAATCGGTGTCAGGTCTTTAATTTCAAATTGTGGGAATCGGCTGTTCAATGTTTGGATAAATCTGGCTTCTCTGGTGGAAGATCCGTCCCATGGATCTGAGGCATTTCTTGCAAGGCCAAAAAGTATCTCATCTCTACTGTCATTACCGATTTCAGCCGGGCTAAATTCCGTAAACAGAACCGGTGCGGGAGGCTTGATCAATCCAGACCCTACTAAATCTGCCGATAAGAATTCTATGCCTTTTACCTGCTCTACCCCGGTCAATTCTTTAACCAGTTCAGCATCTTCCGCTGACAATACTTTTCCTTGATTGTTTTCCATAGCTTCATCTCTATGAGGGAGATAAAGCGTTGCTCTTTTATTCCTTCCATTGAGCAATAAATAGGCCCTGGGAGTTTCTATTCCGGTGAGGTAATAAAAGCTATTGGATTGGCGGAAAACACTAAATCCAGGAATTCCACTGGCTCCCTGAATTACTGCGATTGCCTTATTCCCAATTTGATCAAAGATCTGGGATCTTCTTTTGGCAAATTCTGCCTTAGAAAACTCTGATTGGAAATAGTAGTTGGTTTGCGCCTGAAGAGAAAAAATATTTGTCAAAACAAGTAAGCAAATGGAAATAAGTTTTTTCATAGTAGTGATTTATCTTCCTGAATATAAAAAAATTCTTTGGCAGGAAGTACTATTTAAAAACAAGGCACATTTTCTGGATTTGAATAATATTCAAAAAAGAGCGGGAATTGATCCCGCTCTGATTAATTGGCTCTTCCTAATTGACGAAGCATCAGGATATGGTCCCATAGAGCTGAAAAAAATGTCCCTCTGACCAAATAAGGTATTTTAAACTCTTTGGCTGTTTGGGAGACTATTTTGGCTAGCTTGTTATAATGAACATGACAAATATTTGGAAATAAATGGTGCTCTACTTGGAAGTTCAAGCCACCTATCAGCCAAGAAAAAACTTTGCTTTTAGGAGCATAATCACTCGTAGTTGCCATTTGGTGTTTGATCCATTCACTTTCAATGATCCCCTTTTCATTAGCTTGAGGAAATGAGGTACTGGAAAGAATATGAGCCGTCTGAAAAACCACACTTATGACAATCCCTGTTACAAAGTGCATGCTCAAGAAAGCAGCGACAATGATCCAAACAGGGAGCTGAATCATTATTAGAGGTAAAATCAGAGCATAAGAGTAATAAAGGAGTTTCCATGCTGTAATTTTCATCAACAACTTGGAATACTCCCCTTTTTTGGAAAAGAATCCCATTTTTCTATACCTCGTAGCTTTAACGTAATCCTTCAAGGTGATCCATGAAAAGGAAGAAAGTCCATAGAAAAACCAGATGTAAAGGTGTTGGAAACGATGAATCCAATAGCGTTTGGCATTTGGAGAAAACCTCAGGAAAAACGGAGCATTGATATCATCATCCTCGTGATCAATATTTGTATACGTGTGGTGCAAAACATTGTGCTGAATTTTCCAGACGTTTGCATTGGCACCAATCAAATTCATGGTATAGCCCACCCATCTATTGACAGTTGGATTTTTACAATAAGATCCATGGATTGCATCATGCATAACTCCCATGCCTACCCCTGCCATACCCAGTCCACTACAGATATATAGTGCAAAGACTAGTCCTACGCTAGTGACTATTCCCGTACTCAGAATTACTAAGGGTATGAAGAATAGCGATAGCATAAAGACAGTTTTGATAACCATTCCTTTCCCTCCAAATCTGTTATGATTTGAGCTGCTGAAATAATCGTTTACTCTTTTATTTAAGGTTTTTGAAAATTCAGCGTCGTTTCTTTTTTCAAATTTTACATGTTTCATTGTTTCATTGATTAGCGCCTCAGTTGATCTAGGATTTTATAGCATAGACCAATTCAAAGCGGTTGGTTAGTAAGTTTGGAGTTCAGCGAAAAGCAGCTCCAATTCTTCTCTTGTTTTGTTCAATTTGACAGAAAGCTTTTTCATCATTTTTTCTCTCTGTCCTTCCGGATACTCAAAATCCGCATCAAGCAAAAAAGTAAAACGCTGCTTGAGCATTGCTTTTTGTTCTCTCCAACTTCTGATGATTCTCATAATAGATTTAATAAGTTTCCATTTATATAATTTCACGCTCAAAAAGAGCCAATTCTTTTTTCTCAGGATCTTCAGCGTACGTACAGTAATAAATCTCTTTATAAAACCTTCTTACAATTAAAGGAACTGTTGGATTAACCTTGGTGTAGACCTTATCTCCTGCTTTATACTTCGTGTTATTATCATTTTCCATGATTCTATTTTTTTACGTTATTATATCCTGACGTCCTCATATCCACTTTTGATAATGGTAGAAAGCATCTTAAATCGTTGATTCGCCTTCACCAAATGTTTTACATGAGCAGGAGATATTATGATTTGACCTTCTTCGACTGTACTCCATTTTTTATCTATGCAGACTGATGCATTTCCTTCGATCACCTGAATCAGATGATCAAAAGGGAAATAATAGACCTGCACATTTCCAATGTCGAAAGAGGATAAAGTGACATTTCCTGTGTTTTGCTTTAGAATTATTTTATTGACTATGGAGCCATGGCAATATTCTATTGCGCTTCCTATATTTTGAGGAAGTGATTTTATTAATTCAGAATCATTCATGACTTTGAGTTATTAGGTTTCCGTTAGTCCATATTTTTCTTTTCCTTTTTCTTGATGGATTTAGCTTCTCGTTTTTCCTTTAAAGTTTTTTGAGGAGCCTTGGCACCTGATTTTTCGCTTCGCTTTTTGTCTTTAGACATGATGTGTTAGGTTAGACTCTAGAGAAATGGGCAGTTTATGCCTATTTATCTCATATTCTAAAGTTCGCTTAATTATTATCCTAATGTGTTACACCTATCTGACAGATAGTTACATAAATCCAATGTTTAGGACTTCAAAAAGTCTCTGCAGGATTTTTAAAGATTTTCTAAGTTTTGCTTTCTCTTATTTTTCAGGCCTTTATAAAAAGTGGGCGTAAGGCCGGTGATGCGCTTAAATTGATTGGATAAATGCGCAACGCTACTATAATGCAACTTGTAGGCGATTTCAGTTAGATTCAATTCATCATAAATCAATAATTCCTTCACTCGTTCGATTTTATGAAGAATGATAAATTGCTGCAAGGTGATCCCGTTAACCTCTGAAAAAATTGAGGCCAAATAAGTATAATTGAGATCTAATTTTTCGCTGATATAGTCTGAATAATTCACTTTGGGCAACTCATCCAAATAGTGAATCATCTCGATCACCACATTTTTTATTTTCTCAATGAGAATGCTTTTTTTATCATCCAATAACTCCAAACCGGCTTTTTTGAGATTCTTTTCAAACTTAGCTCTTTGTTTCTCGCTGAATTTTTCTAAGATTTCCACTACTCCCAGCTCCACAATCATATTTTTTACACCCAACTTCTGAAGCTCATCCTTCACCAACATCTTGCATCTCAGACTTACCATGTATTTAATATAAAGCTTCATGAGAGGATAAGGGTTGAATAATAATGATAACAATTAAGCTATTTCTGAGAAGGAATCACTCGATCCCACCTAATCATCTAATGATTGGAAAAGTGTACTTGTCAACCTAGAAATGTTTAATTCCTGCTTTTATATAAACCGGTAAGTCATTCTCTTTGGGGGGAATTGGACAGGAATAATTGGTACTATAGGCACAGTAGGGATTATATGATTTGTTAAAATCGAGAACAATACTATCTCCTTCCGGAATCTCAACATCCATGTATCTCCCACCTCCATAGGTCTCTTTTCCATTTGTTAGATCAGTAAAAGGAAGAAAAAGACTATTTTCATAACCGGGGGTAATGACTTTACTGATACTTTTAAAAAGTGTCAGCTGCATTTCTTGGCCGTCCAAAGTGAAGGTTGCTATGCCATATTTCTCGTAATCTCTGAGGCGATTGTCACTTGTTTTAAAAGTATGTAAGTCGACTTTTGGTAATTTTTGGAAAGTAGCCACCACTCGATAGTTTTCATCAATTGGAAAGAAAGGCAAACCTTCAAACTCTTGCAGCTTTTCTTTACTCAAAGGTGATTTGTCTGGATCAGCATAGCTTTTATTCAACTTTTCCTGAAATGCCAGAACATCAGAAGTATGAGACTGAGCAAAAGCTCCAGAAAGCAGGAGGCAGAATGAAAAACAGAGGCCTAAACATTTTTTTGATAGAAACACAGCGCTAATGGGTTAAGGATTGCTATTAAAATATAAATTATAAATCATTGGATATCAATTTTTATAGAAAAAGAAAAAAGACTTTTGAGTTTGGAATTAAAATAACCTTCCACTGATCTGACACTTCGAAGCATATATTTTATAAATTCAAACATCCAATATTAACACACTATGAAGAAGCTAAACATTATTTACATTTTGATGATTTGGGTAGGTTTTGCCTGCGGATCTGGATCTGAAAAAGATTGGGGTTCCATGATGACAGATACCCGAGACATTAGCGGGATCAATCAAATCAAACTAGAAGGCGCAATCAACCTTTACCTAAGCCAGGGAGACCTCGAATCCATGGAGATCAAAGGCTTCGAGAAAGCCATGGAGTATTTAAAAATATCAGAAAACGGTTCTGAATTAATTATTGATTTTGATCCTGATGGATCTGAGTTCTTCAAAAATAAAACTCCGGAAATCCATTTAACTATAGCAGATTTACAAAGGCTAGTTTTTGATGGTGTAGGGAATATAGAAACAAAAAACACCTTTGAAGTTGGTCAATTGATGATACGGGGAGATGGAGTTGGAAATGTGGAAATGGAAATTCAAGCAGAAAGTTTGGATGCGCAATTTAATATGATGGGAAATGTGGACTTATCAGGAACTGCGACCTATGCTAAAATCAAATTTGAAGGAATGGGAAATCTCGAGGCATCTAACTTGATCACCCAAACGATGGATTTACAATCAAGAGGAATGGGCAATGTGGAAGTTCACTGTGAAGGTGAATTATCCATTGATGCTCAGGGAATGGGTTCCGTGACCTATACCGGTAATCCTACTGTAATCAAGGAGGAAATTAAAGGGCTGGGAAATGTCAATAGAAATTAACGCTCTCTCCTATTGAATTTAGCATTCATCATAGATTTTGATTGATAGCTCTGTTTTTAATCATGATTAAAACTATTTATATCCGCTTTTATGTCTACTAAAAATCAATACGATCCCTGAAGTTTACAATAATTGGTTTCTAACTTCCATCATCGGTCACCAATGCAAAACGACTCCATAGCCTAAAGGCAAAAATCGAAGCATCTTGCCCAAAATCAATGATAATTTGGCAGGTGATTCAATTAGGGATAATCAGAATTTTCAAACAACACTCTTTAAAATTCTATGGAAATATTTACCATCATTACTATTCTGACCATACTTTCTGCACTTTTTGCTTACATCAATACCAAATTCTTAAAGCTACCTTTTACCATCGGTTTGATGATCATAGCCATGCTTTTCACCTTGGTGATCTTAATTCTAGGCTATTTTGAAAGTGCTGTTTTAGAGCAGTCCAAAAGCTTGATTCAATCCATAGATTTTAAAACAGTACTGCTCGAAATCATGCTGAGCTTCTTACTCTTTGCCGGAGCTTTGCATACCAAATTGGATGAGCTAGCTAAGCAAAGAGGGCCTATTATGCTTTTCGCAACTTTTGGGGTCTTGCTTTCCACCTTTTTGATCGGAACGCTTTTTTATTTCTTGGCTGAATTAACCGGTCATCCGATTGCCTACATCTATTGCCTACTTTTCGGGGCATTGATCTCTCCTACTGATCCCATCGCAGTATTGGGTATCCTCAAAGAGGCGAATGCTCCCAAAAAACTTGAAATCAAAATTGTAGGAGAATCCCTTTTCAATGATGGAGTTGGAGTCGTGGTGTTTTTGGTTCTATTATCTATAGCCCAAAGAGGAATAGCATCTGTTGAGGCTGAGGAAGTTGGTTTACTTTTCTTTGAGGAGGTATTTGGGGGCTTGGCTTTAGGTTTGGTTTTGGGCTGGCTTGCGTTCAAACTGATGAAAAGCATAGATCATTATGAAACCGAGGTTTTACTCACTTTGGCATTGGTAATGGGCTTATATGCATTGGCCTCCTATCTACATTTTTCAGGTCCTCTTGCCGTTGTAGTCGCCGGGATTTTGATTGGAAATAAATCGCCCGAAACTGCTTGGTCATCTGTAACTCAGAATTATGTAGACAAATTCTGGGAGTTGATCGATGTTTTCTTAAATGCCATTTTATTTGTTTTAATCGGACTTGAATTATTGATCATCACCATTAATGCAGAATATATTTTACTAGGGGTTTTAGCCATTCCAATTGCTTTGGCCTCTCGTTATCTGGCACTTTCTGGTCCTATCATATTATTCAGGAAAAAACTGGATTTTATTCCTAAGACAGGTCTTTTGATGACCTGGGGAGGAATCAGAGGTGGGATTTCCATTGCTTTGGCCTTATCTTTAGAACCAATCATGGAACGGGAGCTGTTTCTGACTGTCACTTATGTGATAGTAGTTTTCTCCATTATCATACAAGGATTGAGTATCGGTCCATTAGTTAAAAAAATCCTCAGCAAAACCCCTCAATAATGAGCAATTCAAATTCCCTTTCTCAAAAGGGAAAAGCTGCATCTGAAAATCCCATGCGGATTGACCTAGAAGTCTATTTGGATGCCATGGATAATATCTACCATGACAAGGACAATCCTTCGGGTACTTTTCCAATGAATGTAGCAGAAAATCAGCTTTGTTGGGAAATACTCAAAGAGAAAATGCAGGAAATTTCCAGCAAAAAAGAAATCCCTGATTGGGTTACGAGTTATGGAGATCCTGCCGGTGTACTGAGTTTTAGAGAGGCGATTGCTGGCTATTATTCTGACTTTCTGATGAATCATACTGTGGACCCTGAAACACTGGGGCTTTCGGTTGGGGCCACTTCTGTGATTGAAATGACAGCCTTTTTATTAGCTGATCCTGGAGATACCGCAGTAATTCCAGCCCCGAGCTACCCAGTTTACACGGGAGATATTGGAGTTTTCCCCGGTGTCAAGCGTTACGATCTCCAGACTCACTCTGATATTGGAGAATTAAAAGATGGGATTCCATTGCAGATTTCTCAATTAGAAAAAGCTAAAAAGGAAATTGAGGAAAGTGGCAGCAGGTTTAGGATGCTCATTTTGACAAGCCCTGATAATCCTACAGGAGGGATTTATTCTAAAGAACAGCAGGAAGAAGTTGCCGATTGGTGCATAGCCAATCACATTCATTTAATAGTGAATGAGATATACGGGCTTTCCTTGATCGACACTGAAGACCCGGTAGTTTCGGCGGATTATGGAAAGCAATTGAAGTTTTATTCTTTCGGCAACCTGATGAACCAGAAAAAAAGCCCATACCTACATCATTGGTATTCTTTTTCCAAAGATTTAGGGATCTCAGGATTTCGTATCGGTGTAGTTCACACCTATAATGAAGATTTCATTCAAGCTTACAGAAACGTGGGTCTTTCACATGGGGTTTCTAATCATACCCAGTGGTTGCTCGAAGAAGTTTTGAATGATCAAGCTTTCATGAAAAACTATATTGAAACCTATCAAAAAGCACTGAATCAATCCTATAAAATCGTTAGGGGGACTCTGCAAAAGTTAGAATTGAGGTATAGCCCTTCATACGGAAGCCTTTTTGTCTGGATGGATTTATCAGAATTTTTGAAGGCAAAAACAGAACAAGCCGAAAATGAATTATGGCTTAAAGTCTATGAAGAGACCAAAATTTTATTGACTCCTAGTAATGGTTTTGGCCACAAACAAAAAGGCTTATACCGTTTGGTGATCTCCAGTTTTAAACATGCCGATTTACGAGTTGCAATGGACCGGTTCTCAAAATTTGTACTTCAACAAAGAGCAGAAAAATAATAAGCGAAAGGTCATTTTCGGATTAATAAAGTGTTTCAAAAACCCGAATTCAAACTACTATAAAATTCAATTTTTGATTTGAATAAACCATATTAAGTTTCAGATTATCAATATTTTAAATTCATTTTTTTATTTGATACTAGGTTATTTTTTCGTACCTTCTACCAAATCAAAGAGAGTAACTGATGATTAAGCTAGTGGTAGTATACGGACATCCAAAGAATACTGAAGATTTTGAAAAGTATTACATGGAGACTCATATGCACCTTGCTAGAAAAATATCTTGTGAAAGACTTGAGACTTGCAAGTTTATAGGCACTCCAGATGGCAAAAAAGCAACCAACTATAGAATGGCTGAATTGTATTTTGCATCCATGGAGGATCTTCAATCAGCTATGAGTTCAGAAGAAGGTCAAGCAGCAGTTCAGGATATTCCAAATTTTGCTACTGGAGGAGTTGAAGTAAGTATTGCTGAAATTAGTTAATCTGATTATTCGCAATCATCCCAGTTGCCTTATTTTCTTTGCTTGATTGGTTGGAAGACCGATGACCGAAGACCCAGCCACGGCTGGCAGGCGAAGCATCCGGATTCTGATCCTTTTAACAGACAATAAGCCTTATTTTATTCAATTCTGGTAAGAAAGAGGATACAAATATCAGTTAATTACTTAGTCCGGAATTTTTAAGATTATCAAAAAACTTTTATCAAATTTCAAATGCCACACTTTTTAGGGTTATTTCATCTCCTACCCTCTTAAAAACTCTGCTAACAAGCCATGAAAATGATGAACTCCTGATTCCATTTTAGGAGAAAATCTTCCAGTCTGATAGATTCTGGAATGCATCCCTTTAAAGACTCCTTCAACCACAAACTCATCTTCCCTTTCTACTTTATCCAAGGAAGCCCCCGCTCCAGTATCTAATTTGCTTTCATCCCAAACGTAGGTAATAAAACTGACTTTGGTTCTATTGAGAGCAATGGGTTTGACAACGTTGATAGAACAGCCCCATGGATAAAAATTAAACATCATGTTGGGGAATATCCAGAAGTAATAAGCACTGATTTGTTTGCCGTAGTCTTCATGATTTTCCGGTAAATCAAATACATGATCTCCTCCTGAGGAATGCCCTATCTGCAAATTGAGCAAGCCATGTATTTCAGTTTCATACTTGCCATAATCCAAGACTTCATTCAAACCACTGTGAACAAATGGAATATGAAAACCTTCTAAGTAATTGTCACAATAAAGTGCCCAGTGAGCATTGACCAGGTAATCCTTATTTCTGCTTGTATCTAGTTTAAATTCATCCAAAGGGAGAAAACCTACCTTTTTATCCATCACATCTAAGACAGCTTGAAAATCCATCCCGCGCTCTAATGCTGTAAAAAGCCAAGGTCCCCACTTCTTGATAGGAAATGAGTAAAGATGATCTTCTTTCCTAGGAAAATCTTCTGCCTCCTTGAATTGGGGCATATGCTGAAATTCTCCCTTGAGATTAAATCTTCTTCCATGGTAGGCACAGGTAATATTTTTTGTGTTTCCTCCTTGATGGCAGAGGATATTCCCTCGATGCGTACAAACATTTGAAAGACAGTTAATATCTCCTTGATCATTACTCAGCAGCATAGGCTCCTCTAATCCAAACTCTAAAAACTTAAAAGGATAAACTTGGGAATCTAAACCCACCAAACTTTGATCTCCAATGAATTGCCAAGTTTTAGCGAAGACCTTTTCAATCAAAGCATCATATACCTCCTGCGAAGTGTAAAAACTGGAAGGCAGAGTTTCGGCCTTCGTGATATCTGGGTCTATGTAAAAAGGTTTCAATATTTCTTAGTATCTTGATTACTAGCCAAATTACTTAATTCCATTCAATTCATTTTTTCTTTTGAAAAAAACTTCTCCCCAACGTCAACTAGGATTAATTACAGTAATTTCTTTGGTGGCCGGGGGTATGATAGGTTCAGGAATCTTCACGCTTCCAGCTGCTTTAGCCCAATTTGGCGGGATTAGCTTATTAGGTTGGGTTATCGCTGCAATTGGGGCTACTTCCTTGGCAGCCATGATGGGGAAACTCAGTAAAGTCATACCCGAACAAGGCGGCTCTTATGCCTACACTAAAAGAGCCTTTGGGAAATTCCCGGCCTTCCTAGTCGCTTGGGGTTTTTGGCTATCGGTTTGGAGTACCAATTCTGCCATATCCTTATCCTTTGCTGGTTATTTTTCTGTTTTTTTTCCAAAGCTTCAAGGTCAACCTTGGTTTACCACCTCAATTGCTTTATTGGTTATTTGGGGCTTAACTATCTTAAATAGCTTGAGTATCCGAGGATCGGGGAATCTTCAAGTTGTCACTACCCTACTTAAAATTATTCCTATCCTGATAATTGCTATTGGGGGTCTTTTTGTATTTGACATCAATCACTTTATTCCATTAAATATTTCTGAGGTTTCTTCTATTCAGGCCATCACCACGGCCTCTGTACTTTGTTTTTTTGCCTTTATGGGAATAGAGGCTGCCACTATACCGGCTGAGAATATTAAAAACCCAGAGAAAAATATTTCAAAGGGCACACTCATAGGAGTTGGATTGGTCGTTTTTCTGTACTTGTTCAGTTCTATTTCTCTATTTGGAATTCTTCCTCCCTCCGAAGTAGCTCAAAGCACTGCCCCCTTCACAGATGCTGCGAACCAACTATTTGGAACAAACACAGGATTTTTTATAGCCATTGGAGCATGTATATCCACATTAGGTGCTCTGAACGTTTGGATTTTGGTTCAGGGTCAAATTTCTAACTCCATGGCAAGGGATGGATTATTACCGAAATCCCTGGCATTTGTCAACAAACATGGCTCACCCAGTACAGGAATAATTCTCTCAAGTTCAGTTATTTCAGTTCTGCTTTTATTCAACTCCAACAAGGGCTTCGGAGACTTATATTCTTTTATGGTATTATTGACTTCGGCTACTTCCCTACTCTTTTACATTGCAGCAGCATTCTCCTTTTTGAAATTTTCAATAAAATCAGAATTAGGTTTTAAGCCTTCATTTAGAAATATCAGTCTTTCCTTTATTGGTTTGGGTTTTGGGATTTGGATTTTATTGGGTTCAGGAAAAGAGGCCTTGATTTGGGGTGGAATTGGGGTTTTACTAGGGATTCCTATTTATCTTTTCAACAGAAAAAATGACAGATGAAATCGAGCATGTGGAAAAACCTCACACTCAGGCATGATTATTAAGTGGTGCGAGATTCCATCTGACCACTGAATAACAAATTATAAACAGATGAAATGCCCCTGAGGAAAAATCTCAAACAACTTGTCCCGATCCGCCGCGGCGGATCGGGAGGGGGATGATTATCTTGGGCATTCTATCTGACCTCTATAAAACAAATTAAATGGATCCCCGCTTTATTACCAGTATTGACAAAAATAGGGCTTATTGTCTGCTGAAAGGATCAGAATCCGAAAGCTTCGCCTGTCAGTATTCTAAGGTTTAAGCAAGAAGATTTTCAGTTTTTTTTCATGCGGCATATTTTAATATGTCTACATAGCTGGAATTTCGATTGACAACGGCAAAAGCCCTTGCGAGAAGTTTGTTTCGGATGATGTTAAGTGTGCTCATTTTGCTTTTCCCTTCACCGGTTCTTCTCTTGTAATAGGTCTTCATCTCAGTGCTGTATTGGATGGCTGTGCCTGCACATAATGTCAGCAGTGTTTTAATTCTCTTATTCGCCAGCGGACTGATTTTGGTTCTCCCTCGATAGGATGTACCTGACTGGTTGGGAAACGGTGCTGTTCCTGCATAACTGGCAAACTTTCTCCAGCTATCGAATAGGGTAAACCCTTCTGTTAAGACGATAAGTGCAACAGCTGTCTGTGGGCCTATGCCCTTGATAGAGTTAATCAGCTTATATTGGTTCATTAACAGTTCATCTTTGCGTAAAAGTTTGTCTATTTCTTTCTCCACGGTTTGGATCTGCTTATCCAAACAAGCGATCACTTCGGTATTGGATTTTTGATAGACTTTTAATTTGATTTCTGAAACTACAGCTTCATATTCTTTGATACGGGTGATGTAAGCTGCTCTGTCTTTTACAAGTCGCTCTCTGTAATTAAACAGCTTTTTGAGATCCTGGATGACCTTTTTGGGAAGAACAGTGGGGATAATCTTCTCCTGCTTTTCATAAAGATATTCAGCTATGTCTTTAGAGTCTGCCTTGTCTGACTTACCTCTTCTTATTCCCAAGGATCGCTTTAATTCAAGTCCTGAGATGATATAAAATGGTAGGGAGTGCTTTTCAAGAAACAAAGCAAGTTCTGAAGAATAAATCCCAGTGGATTCAAATCCGAAAAGCAGTTCTTCTGCGAGTATTAACCCAGAGTTTTCCATTACCCATTCCACCAGCTCCTGGTAACCTTTCTCATTATTTTCAAAGACTGCGTGGCATTGGTTGATCTTCAGATAAGCATCAAGTGTAGATTTACTTACATCGACTCCAATAATTGATTTGAATTTCATAATTTAGACATTGAAGTTTAACAAATGAGAGTTGCGGAAACTAAAACCTTTAACAGGCCTAAAGCCTAAAATTCTAACTGGTTACTGGCAACTCAACTAAGAATGGGGACTGATACTGGCAAGAGGTCGCTAGCCTAGCCGTGGCGAAAGTTCACCCCATTCTTTTTCAATTTATTCAATATCTGAGTCACTTAATAATCGTAAAGATATTAGCTCTGATTTTCTCAAATAATTCTACTTTGCAAACCTAAAGGCCGTGGCTGGGTCTTCGGTCATCGGTCTTCAAATCGCTCAAATAAAGAAAATATGTTAAATAGCAAGATTGCCGAAAATCAGATAATAAATAAATTGTTTATCTAATATGATTTATCGAATAGAAAATTCAGAATTAGCTGTTAAAGTCAACGCAATTGGCATGGAGCTAACCTCCATTATTTCCAAGTCAACTGCAATAGAACACCTATGGCAAGGAGATCCAAGTTTTTGGAATGGTCAGGCTCCTATTCTTTTTCCAATTATAGGCGCATTAAAAGATGGAAAAACTGAATATGATGGGAAATTCTACAAGATTCCAAAACACGGAATAGTAAGAAATTCGAGCAAACCGGTTTTATTTGATCAAACTGCTGAATCACTTACATTTTCAATGCAATGGGATGAAGAAACTCTTCTTGCATATCCATTTAAATTTGAATTAAAAATAATCTTTTCCCTTAAAGGAAGAACTTTGGAGGTCCTACACGAGGTAACGAATCATGGCTCTGAAACCATGTATTTTTCATTAGGAGGACATCCTGCATTCAATTGTCCGATTCATCAAGGGGAGGTGTACGAGGATTATTTCGTAAAATTTGAAGAGAAAGAGACCGATTCCACCTGGCCAGTGCTGGAAAATGGTCTGATTGGCAAAGAGCCGCTTCCTATGTTGAAGGCTACTGATAAGTTAAAATTGCACGCAAACCTGTTTGATAAGGATGCTTTGATATTTAAAAATCTAAAGTCAAGGGAAGTTAGCTTGGTTTCAGAAAAAAACGGTCCAGTTCTGAGTATGAGCTTTCAGGATTTTGACTATTTGGGAATATGGGCAAAGTCCAAAGCTCCATATGTGTGCATAGAACCATGGTTGGGTATTGCTGATTCAATTGATTCGGATGGAAAATTGATCCATAAAGAAGGAATCATTCTGCTAGAATCAAAAAAGAAAACCCAAAAAAGCTACACTATCACTATTCATTAAATCGAGGAAGGAAGATCATTGACGATGGTTTCCACCATAGTAATAAAACCCCGGTAAGTAAATGGCTTGTGAAAGTAAAAGGAAACAGATTGATAAGCCAATGCTTGATTTCTTTCAGAAAGGCTGAGTTCTTCCGAGAGTGCAACGATTTGAAAAGAGGACTTAAACTGGTAATCAAGCCCATCAAACTTTTTCAAGAATTCCCAACCTAGTCCATTTTGAGCATTTAAGTCGAGAAGTATTAAATTTTCCCTGTTGCTTCTTGGATTATAGTTTGATTTTGGATTTTCGTTTAAAAAATCATCTCCATTGGTGAAGTAAAAAATAGGGGTATTGACACCGATTTTATCTGTGAATTTTTGAATGGCTGAATGAAAAGCAGTGTCTGGATCTACAATGTAAATCGCATTAAATTCCATGAAAGTATTATTAAAATCAGGCTCTGAAAATTTAGAAAAAAAATAAGGGATTTGGAATACATTTAAATGCGTAACAAACTCATAAAAAGCTATTTAGCATTATTTTTCAAACTATTTTTTAAAACAGAATTTTAGATTTTAAAGTAGTGATTTAGAAGAAAGCCATAATCCTTTTTCTAAAATTGTTATTCCCTTCATTTTATCAAAGAATAACAAAATAATAACCTTGAATAATTACAGTTTTTTGGAATTAAAACTCATCTTTAAAGACAATTTTAAAATTCATTCTATGCAAAAAAATTTACTACGATTAGCGGGGATTTTTCTACTGCTTTTTACGGGCTTCCGACTGCAGGCTCAAGAAGTTTTTATCAACGAAATTCATTATGATAATGTGGGAACAGATGTAGGTGAGGCTATAGAAATAGCTGGACCTGCTGGTACTGACTTGACAGGATGGTCATTGGTTTTATACAATGGGGCAAATGGTGCATCCTACAATACCCGAGCTCTTTCAGGTACAATCGCTGATTCTGGAAATGGCTTTGGGTTTGTAACCCTAACTTATCCTACCAATGGAATTCAAAATGGAGCTCCAGATGGAGTTGCCTTAGTTAATAACGGAGTTGTTGTTCAGTTCCTTAGTTATGAAGGAACTTTCCTCGCTGTTGGTGGTCCTGCTGACGGCCTAACCAGCACCAATATTGGAGTTGAAGAAACCTCCTCTACCCCAATAGGATTTTCTTTACAATTAGGGGGTACAGGCAGTACTTACACAGATTTTACCTGGCAAACCGAAAGCGCTGAAACATTTGGTTCAATCAATACAAATCAGACCTTTTCTTCAGAAGTTGTGCTGTTTGTAAATGAATTACACTATGACAATGTAGGTAGCGATGTGGATGAAGGCATTGAAGTAGCGGGCTCAGCTGGTCTAGACCTAGAAGGGTATAAATTGATTCTTTATAATGGAAATGGTGGAGCTGTTTATGGCACTGTGAATCTTACTGGAGTGCTTCCTGACCAGGACAATGGCTTTGGGACTAAATTTTTTGCTATCAATGGATTGCAAAATGGTGCTCCTGATGGATTCGCTTTGGTGAATCCTTCTAATGAAGTGATTCAGTTTTTAAGTTATGAGGGAGTTTTCACAGCAGTTGGTGGTCCAGCAGATGGCTTACTAAGCGAGGATATAGGCGTCGTTCAAATTTCATCTACTCCTGTTGGTACTTCTTTACAGCTACAAGGTACTGGAACCAAATACACAGACTTTACATGGTCTTCCACC
The DNA here is from genome assembly GCF_019443765.1 of Algoriphagus sp. NBT04N3. Taxonomy (NCBI): domain Bacteria; kingdom Pseudomonadati; phylum Bacteroidota; class Cytophagia; order Cytophagales; family Cyclobacteriaceae; genus Algoriphagus; species Algoriphagus sp. NBT04N3. The sequence goes on along the minus strand of NZ_CP048415.1, from coordinate 1,478,938 downwards.
TCAATTACCAATACCTATAATCAAGTCAATACTGGACAGAGTTTTGGAGGTGTAATCGTAGACCCAGAACCAGTTTTAATTTCCATAGCAGAGGCAAGAAATAAAGGAATTGGTTCAGAAGTATTAGTACAAGGCGTATTGACTGTTAGTGATCAATTAGGTGGACCTGCATTCATACAAGATGCTACTGGTGGAATCCCGGTTTTTGACTCCCAAGTTCATGGTCTTGGCAATTATCAAATAGGAGACGAAATCAGGATTTTAGGATCTATTGGAGCCTTCAACCAACAAATTCAAATTGTCAATATTTCTGAATTAGAACTTATAAGTTCTGGAAATGAAGTTGTGCCTGCAGCACTTTCCATCAGCCAGATTAATTCAGGAGTAGAAGGACAATTGATTAGCATTCCAAATGCTGCCTTTGCTATTTCCAAAGGTCTCTTTTTCCCAGAAAGTAATTATACCATCACAGATGGTAGCGGAAGTCTTGAATTGAGAATCGATGGAGATGTCAGCAGTTTGGTTGGAAGAGTGATACCAGCTGAGGCACAAACCATCACGGGAGTGTTAGGAAGCTTCAGAGGAAGTCTCCAATTACTTCCTAGATTTATAGAGGACTTACCGGGTACAAGCCCATACGAAGCAGCCGGCTCTGATATTCCAAATGCAGAGACCTTAGATGTGATGACTTGGAATATGGAGTTCTTTGGTGCCACCATCGCGAACTTTGGTCCAAGCAATGTAAGCTTGCAAGCAGAAAATGCTATAAAAGTGCTTCAAGCTACTTTGCCGGATGTAATCGCAGTACAAGAAGTTTCAGATGAAGATTTATTGGCTTTCGTGGTTTCACAGCTACCAGGATACGAAGTCATATGTTCGGATAGATTCTCAAGATCTTTTGAGGCTCCCGATCCTACTTTCCCACCACAAAAGCTATGTTTAATCTATAATACGGCTGTATTAGAAATCCAGTCTTCTAAAGTTCTATTCGAACAGATTTATGATGAAGCTAGATTGGGATTGAATAACCTATTGGATGAATATCCAACAGGAACTCCATCTTCATTCTGGTCAAGTGGCAGATTGCCTTGGTTGGTGGAAGCTGTTGCAGATATAAACGGAGTCAAAGAGCGAATCAACTTTATCAACATTCACGCGAAATCCGGTTCAAGCAGAGATGATTTGGCCAGAAAACGATTTGATAACCTTGCATTGAAGGATACTTTAGATGCCTACTATTCAGATGCCAATATCATCCTATTAGGGGATTACAATGATGATTTGGACATTTCCATTGGCGGAGGTCCTAGCACCTATGAAGTTATTATCAGCGATCCTGATTTCAACGGGGTAACCCTTTCCTTGAGCGAAGCAGGTTTGAGATCCTTTATCTTTAATGATAATGTCATTGATCACATCACAATTTCCAATGAGCTTTATGACAATTATTTAGAGGGATCTGAGCAGTTGTTTATTCCTTTCAATCTTGTTGCTAATTATGCCAATACCACTTCCGACCATTTACCTGTATCTGTCAGGTTTATTGCAGGTGAAGGCATTAGCTCAGATGCAGGAGAGGGAGCAATTGTTTATTTGGGATATGAACCTTTAGCTTCTACCACACTAAAAGCCGCCGATGCAAGTGGTGGCAGTGGCAATTACACCTATTCTTGGAGTAATGGTCAAACGGGACAAGAAATAACTGTTTCACCATCCGAAACCACTACTTACACACTTACTGTGAGAGATGATGCAGGGAATATCTTTCAAGACGAAGTCACTGTTTGCGTGGTCGATGTGAGATGCGGATCCAAGGATGATAAAGTATTGGTTTGCACTTCCAATGGCAATTCTGGAAAAACTCAAACCATTTGTGTGGCACCTGAGGCAGTTCCGGCCTTCTTGAGAAAAGGAGCAACTCTTGGAGATTGCGGTTTGATTCCTTGTGAAAGCAATTCTGAATCTATTAGCAAAGAGGCTAGTTTCAGAAATGCGAAGGTTCAAAAGGCTTATCCAAACCCATTAGAAGATGAAGTAAACATTACTTTGGATTCCAACTTGGATATTGAAGTTGCTTATATCCTATTTGATGAAAAAGGTGAGTTAGTTCAAAGCGGAACTTCAAGCTTCAATTCTGGTAAGCTCCAGCTGATCATTGGATCTAAACAATTGAAAAAAGGATTCTATTATCTTCATTTGAATCATGGTCAGGAGACTAAAATGATTCGATTGATGAAAAAGTAATTTGATTCAAAATACATTAAGCCTGGTCCCAATTAGACCAGGCTTTTTTTTGAATTCGGATTTTGAGGATAAAAGCCTCGAAGACTTTTTTACCCATGTATTTATTGGTAAATTATAGATACTATAAAAAACTGATCTATTGATATTTAAGATTGGTTGATAGCATAATTTTCAACATTAAACCCTAATAACATGGCACTAGTGAAAGTAATTGAAGTAATAGCTTCATCAGAAAAAGGAATTGAATCTGCAATAGAAAATGCTGTTGCAGAGGTTTCTAAAACAGTCCGGAATATTGATTCTGTATGGCTGAAAGACACCAAGGTTCATGTAAAAGATGGCAAAGTCATTTCTTACGGAGTAATCTGTAAAGTATCCTTCAGAGTTGATTAAAATTTAAATAAATAAAGGCGCAGCTGAGCACTGCGCCTTTTCATTTTACTAATCACCGATTATTAGGTCAAATTTCAACCTCAACTTTTAAATCAAAACTTTTTCCTCAACTGTTTGAAGTTCACCTTCCCACTTACTGACAGCTGCAGTAGCTAATCCATTTCCCAGTACATTTGTCGCACTCCGGAACATATCACAGAAGTGATCTATTGGCAATATTAAAGCAATTCCCTCTACAGGAATTCCAAACATTCCGCAGGTAGCCGCCACTACCACCAAGCTCGCTCTAGGGACACCAGCTACGCCTTTACTGCTCAGCATAAGCACCAACAACATAGTGAGTTGAGTACCCAAATCCAATTCGATTCCATAAACCTGAGCAATAAAAATACTGGCGAAAGTCATATACATCATACTTCCATCCAGATTGAAAGAATACCCCAATGGCAAAGTGAAAGACACGATTCTGTCATTGCATCCAAACTTTTTTAAATCTTCAGTTAGCTTTGGAAAAACTGCCTCTGAACTGGTTGTACTGAAAGCAATCACCATAGAACCAAATAGTCCTCGTATTAAGTCTGGTAATCTTTTTCCAATAACCAAATAGCCTACCAAGAGCAAGACCATCCATAGAACCAAGATACCGGCAATAAATGCCCCGAAATACTTGGCATAGGTCAATAATATATCCAAGCCTCTGGTGGCGATCACGGCAGAAATAGCTCCAAACACGCCTAACGGAGCGGTCATCATCACATAGCCAACCATTTTTAAAACTACATGAGCTACTATTTCCAAAGCATTGATCAAAGGCAAAGCTGTAGGACCTAAACCGGCCAAAGCAATTCCAAAGAATATGGAAAACACAACCAATTGAAGAATCTCATTGGTAGCCATGGCTTCAAAAACACTTTTGGGAACTATATGCTCCACAAAATTTAAAAGGGAAAACTGCTTTGTCTTTGCTGTCACATCAGCTACTCCAGCAGCATCTTCAGAACTTAGATTCATTCCCATCCCTGGCTCATAAAAATTGACCATCACTAAGCCAATTAATAATGAAACTAATGAGGCAGAAAAGAACCAAATCATCGCCTTACCTCCTATTCTACTGACTGTCCTGACATTTCCTAACTTAGCTATGCCCACTACTAGGGTACAGAAAACTAAAGGGGCAATAATCATCTGAACCAGACGGATGAAGATGGTGGCTAGCAGTTTGATATTACCACTATAGGCACTGATTAATTCAGGATCTTCACTTTTGAAAATTGAAAATCCAACGATCATTCCGAGCACCATTGCCCCAATAATCGAATAAGTAAGAAGGTTTTTTTTCATGAAAGGATGGGGCAATTGTCTATTCAAATCGCAAATGAAAGCAAATAATTTGATGCTTTTTCATGCCCCATTCCAAACCAAGAAAAATATTTTTTTAAACCAGAAAATAATAATATAAACATCTGATCTAAAGCCATTTAAAAACCAGGGATTCTTAGCTTATCTCTATGAATAATTCAAATTAATCTAAACATTACAGAGTGAGTTTGAAGATTTCCAAATTACCTTTTCATCGGAAATTGCACTCATTGGAAATCTACTATCACCTACACTACCCAGTTCATTTCCCTGGCAATCATAAATTGGGAAAACAGAATTGCAGTTTGAGCAGCAATTCTTTAAAATAAAAATATCTTGATTACCCGATTTTGCTTGTGTGAAGTATTGGAATGCTCCAAAATCTGAACCCTCTAACTCACGTATTTGCTCATTCAACCAGTCTAAGTCTTCAACTGGGTCCTCAACACCGCAAACCAAAACTGGCAATTCATCTTTTTGACAAGAGAAAAATATCATTCCTAAAAGGAAGATCATGGTTACATGTTTCATAAATCTAAAATTAAAATTGTTTTGATATTTCCTGATACGTACACTAAGCATCAGTTGATACAGATTTTTTTGTAAGTCATCAAAAAAGAAAGATTTTCTCACGTTTTTGAATACATTTAATGAAAATAATGCAATACATTCGAAGTATTATTCAAATGTTAGGATGTTTCAATTAAACGAAATCATATTTGTAGACGATGATGCGATCGTTAGAATGCTCGGAAAGAGGATCTTAGCTAATCTCAAGTTTGACAGAGAAATCACTCAATTTGAAAACGGCCAGACCGCTATGCAAGAAATTCAGAAGCGGGTTTCTCAAAATGAAATCGACCAAAGCGAAAAACCTACTTTGATATTACTGGATATAAATATGCCTGTCATGGACGGGTGGGATTTTTTGGATGAATTTTCAGCACTACCGGAGAGTATCAAAAATCAGTTTTACATATCCATTATCACCAGCTCCATAGACCGTTCTGACAAGGAAAAAGCCTTTTCTTACCCTGTCGTAAAAGATTACATTCAAAAACCCATGTCAGTAAGCCTCTTTATGGATTTTTTGAAAAAACATGAATTTGTAAAGGAAGAATAATCACCAAGCATAAGTCCCTTTCAAAATAATTGTTTGCTTTTTCTCGAGATTGGATGAATTTTAGGGCTAATGAATTCACCCGAGATTCTTGACGCCATCCGTTTAAATTTTTCTCCCAAGGATTTACTCGCCTTAAATCTTGCTTTAGCCTTGATTATGTATGGAGTAGCCTTGGATTTAAGGTTTGAGGACTTCAAATATCTAATGAAGAATCCCAAGCCATTTTTCCTAGGACTTCTTTCTCAATTTCTTCTACTTCCTTTCATGACATGGCTTCTTATACTAGCCATTCAACCTCCTCCAAGTGTGGCCTTGGGTATGTTTCTAGTTGCAGCCTGTCCCGGTGGAAATGTGTCTAATTTTCTAAGCAGTTTGGCAAAGGGAAATACAGCATTATCTGTTAGTTTGACTGGTTTTTCAACACTAGCCTCAATTCTGATCACCCCTCTGAATTTTTCGCTATGGGCAGGTTTTTACGAACCAACCTCTACTCTTTTAAAAGCAATTAGCTTGGATGTCACTGATGTTTTCATCACCATTTCATTGATTCTAGGTCTCCCACTGGTATTAGGGATTCTAACCCGAAGCTACTTCCCTGAGTTTGCTAGAAAAGCAGAAAAAATTCTCAAGCCTTTAAGTATTGTGATATTTGGAGCTTTTATAGTTTTGGCTTTTGCGGGTAATTTTGAAATATTCCTTCAATATATTTCAATCATCTTCCTTTGGGTTTTTGCTCATAATTTGCTTGCCTTGACTACAGGATTCCTTACAGCAAAATTGGGAAAACTTCCTTTGCCCGATGTCAAAACACTAACCATCGAAACAGGAATTCAAAATTCCGGCTTGGGGCTAGTTTTAATTTTTACGTACTTTGAAGGCCTTGGAGGAATGGCTATCATCACGGCCTTATGGGGAATTTGGCATTTGATTTCAGGAATGCTTGTTGCCAGTTTATGGAAATCTAGAAAATGAAAGATCTTTTTAATGCCGTTTTGAGGCTATTGGTTAAAATCGCTTTACGCCTATACTTCAATAAAATCAAGGTTTCGGGTAAGGAGAATATTCCTAAAAACCACCCTGTAATCCTGGTTGCTAATCATCAAAACGCGCTCATAGACCCCCTATTATTAGCCACCCATACCAATTTGAAGCCTTGGTTTTTGACTAGGGCTGCAGTGTTTAAAAATCCCATGGTATCCAAAATCCTTCACTATATCAGGATGCTTCCTGTATATCGAGTCAGAGATGGATTTTCTACTATCCAACAAAATCAACAAACTTTTGAGGCCACATTTGAAGTTTTGAAAAAAAATGGGACTGTGGTGATCTTCGCCGAAGGTAGCCATAGCATTGTGCGAAATGTCAGAACTTTGAGTAAGGGCTTTACCCGCATGGCTTTTGGACTCAAGGAAAAATACCCTCAATTAGAGCCATTGATTTTGCCTGTTGCATTAGAGTTTAGTGCCCATAAAAAATCTGGAAGTTTGGTCATAATCGATTTTGGAAAGCCGATACCTGTGGATATGCCTCCTTCCAAATCAGGCTTACTTACCAAAAAAGTGCAAGAAACTCTCCAATCCATGGTGGTAGAAATACCTGACGAAGGATATGATGAGAATCTACAAAAGATTCTTGATGCAGAAGTTGATGTCACTTCCAAAAAGGCAGTAAGTGAGTTTTTGGGTAAAGGGAATATCATTGAGTCGGTAGATAGGCCCTCTCCTATCAAAAATAAACTGATGAAAGTATTCCATTTTCCACTCTATTGGATTTGGCTTTCTATCAGTCCCAAAATAGAAGATCGGGTTTTTGAATCCACGTTTAAGTTTTTGATCGGTTTCTTCTTAGCCCCTATTTATTACCTTTTGCTTCTTATTCTTGCATTAGAGAGCCCTTTGGGAAGCTGGGCCCTTTCCTTTCTGATCATGGCCTGGATAAGTCTCTTATGGAACAAGAACCCACAAGAATAAGTTGAAATGATACCAAATAGTATTTGGAGGAATCATTAACTTTGAGCAACTCTTTGTAAAACCCAAACATAACTTATCATGAGTGAAGACTTCTTGCCCATAAATGGGACTGATTATGTCGAATTATATGTAGGCAATGCCAAGCAAGCTGCTTTATTTTATCAATATGCTTTTGGCTTCGAATTAATAGCTTATTCCGGTCCGGAAACTGGCTACAGAGATAGAGCTTCCTATGTATTGAAGCAGGGAAAAATCAGATTGGTTTTGACTTCTCCTCTAAAATCTGACCATTACATAGCTGAGCACATCAAAAAGCATGGTGATGGAGTTAAAGTATTAGCCTTGTGGGTGGATGATGCAGAGAAAGCATGGCAGGAAACTACCTCCAGAGGCGCTGTTTCCGCTGATGAGCCTAGAACTTTTACAGACGAGCACGGGGAGGTAAAAGTAGCTTCAATTAAAACTTATGGGGATACTGTTCACACTTTCGTAGAACGAAAAAATTACAAAGGCATCTTCATGCCAGGCTTTATCCCGAGGAAAAGCACCTATCAATCTGAATCCATAGGCCTACTTCATATTGACCACTGTGTGGGAAACGTGGAATTGGGAGAAATGAACCATTGGGTAGAATTCTATGAAAATGTAATGGGCTTTAAACTCTTGGTTACATTTGATGATAAAGACATTTCTACAGAGTATTCAGCTTTGATGTCGAAAGTGGTTTCCAATGGAAATGGCTATATCAAGTTTCCAATCAACGAACCTGCCGAGGGAAAGAAAAAGTCCCAAATCGAAGAGTATCTGGATTTCTACAATGGCCCAGGAGTACAGCATATGGCTATTGCTACAGAGGATATCATTCATACAGTAGGTGAATTGAGAAAAAGAGGAGTTGAATTCTTGGAGGTTCCGGCAACCTACTACGATGATCTCTTGGATAGAGTTGGTGCTATTGATGAAGATATCAAACCATTGAAAAAACTCAATATTTTGGTTGACAGAGACGATGAAGGCTATTTACTTCAAATCTTTACCAAACCACTTCAGGACAGACCGACTCTTTTCATAGAAATTATCCAAAGAAAAGGAGCAACTTCTTTCGGAAAAGGTAATTTCAAAGCTTTGTTTGAAGCAATTGAACGAGAGCAAGAACTAAGAGGAAATCTTTAATAAAAATAAAGAGGCTGTCTCATAAATAGCTCTAGTGTCAGCCTGAGTCTTAAATATTCTTCGAACATACAAAAAAGGGGATGACAGGTTCATCTAAAATGGATTCGCCTGTCGTCCTTTCGCAAATGATATCCATCCCTTTTAGAAAAATTTTTTTTAGTTAGGGCGCGGTGGGCTGACGCAGCAGCGGGCCAGCGTCCGGCCTAGTGCGGTTGAAGCTTTGCTGCGTCTTGAATTTTTGGTTCTTTTGCTTCAAGGCAAAAGAACGAAGAGAAAAAAGAAAATGCTTAGTAGAAGCAGTAGGACTTTAAGTTAGCTAAAGCTTAATTTCCATGACAAAGAATTAAATTTCGAAATAAGTGAAATTTCGGAATTTAATTTAATCTGTCATTGGTAGCGGAGTCGAAGGCCATTTCTATCGTCATGTCCTACATTTCGACTTCGCTCAATGTGACAAATTGCACTTTTGAGACAGCCCCTTTTTTTATCGATACAGTTCACTGTGTAATTTCTTTAGAGCATTCAGGTCAAATTTGAATACCTGTCTATCATAGGTCATTAATCCATTTACTTCTACTTCAACGTCTGTAGTTTGGGTATAAATAGCCGCAGCTAATCCTTTAGGAATAAATTCTTTAAGATCCTCCATCAAAAGACTGTACCTGGCAAAAAGCTCTGCTTGATCCGAAAAACTCTGATAGCCCCAATTATCCCGATTTTGCCAAGTATGACCATCAAGCGGCAATCCTAATCCTCCAAATTCCCCAAGAACCAAGATGTTTTTCTCTCCAAATAAAGTTGGATCTGGCATAACAGGGTCGGGATAATTATGTAAATCTAAAATATCTCCCACTAGGTCGGCTTCCTTAGGATTCTCCCATTCAAAATTTCCCCCACTGGCAGAATTTATCAAGCGGGTTAGATCCAATTTTCTGGTTAAATCCACGATTTCAGCAGTTTTAAACTGGCCCCATGCTTCATTGAAAGGAACCCAAACAACAATGGAAGGGAAGAATTTGAATTCTTGAATGATTTCAGTCCACTCAGTCTTAAAAATTGACTCAGACTCTCCATTTCTTTCTTTGGAAGTACCTTCTCGAATCACTCCAGGTCTTATCTCCCATTTATTCCCCATGTCTCCAGAAGGCATATCTTGCCAAACTAGCATTCCTAATTTGTCTGCATGGTAATACCATCTGGCAGGCTCTACCTTCACATGCTTTCTAATCATGTTGAAGCCCATTTCCTTGGTTTTTTCTATATCAAAAGCTAAAGCTTCATCGGTTGGCGCAGTATACAATCCATCCGGCCACCAGCCTTGGTCTAAAGGTCCATATTGAAATAAAGGTTCTCCATTTAAAAAAATTCGCTGATGCCCGTCTCGAGCTTTAGCCATTTTGACCTCTCTAAAAGCGGCATATGAACTGACTTCATCAATGACCTTGCTCCCATCAAGTAATTTAATTTTAACATCATACAAATGTGGTTGCTGAGGAGACCATGGAATTGGATTTTCCAATTTTAGTTGAATAGGCTCACCAACAAAATTAGATCCAGAGGCAATTAGCACGCCTTGATTGGTCAATTGAATTTCAACCTTCTGCCCGGGTTTAGATTCAATTACGCTAGTATGAAAAACTTGAGTTTTTTGCTCAAAATTGGAAACAGAGAAAGTCTCAGAGATATAAGATTTAGGAACTGACTCTAACCATACGGTTTGCCAAATTCCAGTGACCGGTGTATACCAAATTCCTCTTGGGTTTTTAACTTGCTTTCCTCTTGGCTGTGGACCGGAATCACTTGGATCCCACACTCTAACTCTGATTTGCTGTTTTTTTCCTGGCTCTAAATGATCGGTGATATCATAGGAAAATGAGTCAAACCCTCCTCTATGTATACCAAGCGATTTCCCATTCACCCAAACTTCTGACTCCCAGTCAACAGCTCCAAAATGCAGCAATATTCTTTTCTTATTAGATTTAAGAGCCAATTCGAAGTCTTTTTGATACCAAATTTCATTATCCGGACCAACGGGTTGCTGAACTCCAGACAAGTAAGATTCTACAGGAAAAGGCACGATGATTTTTCCAGCAAATCCAATCTCTGGCAAACTGCCTTTTGGAAGAATGCTGTAATCCCAGGGTCCATTCAGATTCTGCCACTCTGAACGAACTAACTGAGGCCTTGGGTAATCCTGTAAAGGCGCATCCGAGCTAACTTGATCCGTCCAGGGAGTCTTTAAAAAATTAGCCTGCCCAAAGGCATATGTACAACTAAACAATAAAATCAAAAAAAGACTAGAGCGCATAAGTGGATTGTTTAATGAAAATCAAACCATAGTATCATAGGTCCAATTTTTCTGTCTGTATTTGTTTTTAAATTTTCAGAATCTTTACCTGGAGCACTCAAAATATTTTCTTTTGCCAGCTCTCTTTTACCTATCGACAGAAAGCTAATATCAGATTGCCAACCCATTAGATCATCTTTAGAAACCGGCCCCATATTGAGTTCAATACTTGGGTTTTCCGATTTTATCTCCACCCCAACATATTCGAAATTCAATTTAACTTTATGGAATTCAGGAAGTTCCAAAATATTTTTACCGTCCATAGCAGCATCATTAGCCTCATTTTCTAGAAAAAAGCTTCCGCTCAAATTTTTCGAATTTAGCCAACTTACCTCTTTCAATTGAGAAACTTGGTAATCAAAACTAAGCCCGATAAGATCTTGAGTTTGGTCTATATATCCATTGGCTTCCATTTTCAATTGACCATTGGAAAATATAGTCCAAGTTAAAGTAACAGGTCCTGGTTTATAATTAGATTGGATTTGTATACTACCGTTGGAATTTCTCTTCCAGGTAAAATTCTGATAGGTACTACTGACTCCTTCGATTTTTGGAACTTGAACAAATGTGAGCACATTCATACCCACCTTGACTTTTTCCAAATTCCCATTCGCTTTTCCGAAGACAAATATTTTTTCTCCTACACGAATCTGAAGATCCACTGTAGATTCCCTAACAACAATAGTTTCCTCTTCTTTTAAATCCTTTGCAGTAAAAGAAGCAAACATGATTAAAAATAAAACGAAATAAAGTTTTGAGGCTTTTGCCATTAAGTAATTCATTTGGGTGAAGCTATTTCAGACTCTAAATTAAACTTTATCTATCCATTTAAAAATTAGGAGGCGTTTTTCATTCTTATAGACAGGCTATGTTTCGATCAATTTCAAAAATTAAATGGCATTTTTTCACATTTTCCATATCTTAGAATCAAGCTATAATTTTTAAAAAAAATGACTTCTATAGACCCTTCAATCTTAGTGCGGGCACAGGCATGGCTCGATGGTAACATAGACCAGAAATCAAAAGATGCTATTAAAAAGCTTCAGACAGAGAATCCAACTGAACTTATTGATTCCTTTTACCAAGACCTAGAGTTTGGTACAGGGGGACTTCGGGGGTTAATGGGAGTTGGAACCAACCGAATGAATGTCTACACCGTTGGGATGGCTACCCAAGGCTTGGCCAATTATTTAATAAAATGCTTTCCCAATGAAGATATAGCTGTTGCGATCACCCATGACAGCAGGATCAATAATACTCTTTTCGCTAAAACCACTGCCGATGTTTTAACAGCCAACGGCATCAAGGTGTATTACTTCCGGGAAATGCGACCGACCCCAATGCTTTCTTTCGCTGTGAGGCATTTTTCATGCAAAAGTGGCGTGATGATTACAGCTTCCCATAATCCAAAGGAGTACAATGGCTATAAGGCATATTGGGAAGATGGAGCACAAGTCGTAGCACCCCATGATAAAAATATCATCAAGGAAGTTCAGAAAATCACCTCTTTTGATTTGGTAAACTGGGATAAGAATGATGATCTATTTGAATACATAGAAGAGGGTTTTGATCAAATTTATCTGGATAAAGTCAAAGGATTGAGTTTATCTCCAAAGGCGATTCAAGCTCAGAAGGATTTATCTATCGTGTTTTCTCCTATTCATGGGGCTTCAGGAAAAATGGTGCCAGCAGCCCTAAAAACCTTTGGGTTCTCGAATGTAAATATAGTCAAAGAGCAAGCTGAGCCAGATGGGACTTTCCCAACTGTAATCTATCCTAACCCTGAGGAAGCTGAAGCTTTGACATTGTCTGTGGAGTTAGGAAAGAAGGTCAATGCTGATCTGATTTTGGCATGTGATCCAGACGGAGATAGATATGCGGCTGTAGTACCTAATGAAAAAGGCGAGTTTGAATTGCTCAATGGTAATCAAACCGGTACTCTACTTACCTACTATCTCCTCAGCAAATGGAAAGATGCTGGAAAGCTGGATGGAAATCAATTTATGGTGAATACCATTGTAACCACAGAGCTAATCAATCGCTTAGCAGAGGGCTTCGGTGTGAAATGCTTTAATGTTTTAACAGGTTTTAAAAATATTGCAGCTATTATCCGTGAGTTGGAAGGAAAAGAAACCTTCGTTGGTGGTGGGGAAGAGTCCTATGGCTATTTGGTAGGAGACTTCGTGAGAGATAAAGATGGAGTAAGTGCCTGCGCGATGGTTGCTGAAGCGATTGCCTATTACAAAACTCAAGGAAAATCAGTATTTGATGTATTAGCAGAAGTTTACCAGCAATTCGAATTCTATAAAGAAGCCTTGATTTCTGTAACCAAAAAGGGAAAAGATGGAGCGGAACAAATCCAGGCTTTGATGATGGATTTCAGACTCAATCCTCCAAAGGAAATGAATGGAGTGTCCGTAGAAAAAATCATCGATGTAAAAGAAGGCATAATCAAACATGTCAAATCCGGTAAGACCGAAAAGTTGGACATGGATTCCTCCAATGTAATGCAGTTTTACCTGGAAGATGGAAGTAAGATATCAGCTAGGCCTTCAGGGACTGAGCCCAAAATCAAATATTACTTCTCTGTTCATGCACCACTGGCATCCACTTCAGATTACCGAAAGGTAGAGTCTCAGTTAGAAGATAAACTGGAAGGATTAAAGCGCTATTTTTCTTAATAAGCCATTGATTAGAAAAAAGAGACTGTCTCATAAATAGTTCTAATGTCAGCCTGAGCGCCTGCCTGTCGCAGGCAGGGAGTCGAAGGCCATTCCTATCGTTGTGGCCTACATTTCGACTTCGCTCAATGTGACAAATTGCACTTTTTAGACAACCTCTTTTTTATATCCTTTGCCACAGGACATCCGTGAAGTAATTTTCAGAATCAGTAAAAAAGTCCACGACTTTAAATCCACATTCTGAAGCCAATTGACTGATTTCGGACTCACTGAATTTTCTGCTTATTTCAGTGAAAATAGGTTCAAAAGCCTCAAATCGAATGAGTTTATTGGCAGCACCAATAGTTACCAATTGTTCTTTTTGGGAAATCAAATAACTTCTGCATTCCCCTGTAAGTGGATCATACATCGGCCAATGTGTAAATTGCTCCAAATCAAAATTGGCATCCAACTCTCTATTGATTCTTTTTAATAAATTGAGGTTAAAATCTCTAGTAACGCCCTGTTTATCATTGTAAGCCTGCAAAATGATGGATGGATCTTTCTTTAGATCCACTCCCAATAATAGCCAATCATGCGTTTGGGTACCTTGTGCTACATGAAGAAGGACATCTTTGGATTCATTCAAAGAGAAATTGCCAATATTAGACCCCAAAAAAAAGATTAGCGTAGGCTTTCCATTTTCCCAAACTCTTTCCTTCATAGCATTTCTGTAGGTATTTTGAATGGGATGAACATCTATTTCGGGTAATTCTCTTTCCAAATTATCCTTTAATTCCTGTAAAACTGAACCGGAAATATCAACAGGGAAATACGTAAAGTTGATTTCCGGCTTAGATCGTAGATATCTAAGCAGGATTTTGGTTTTCATTCCATCTCCGGCCCCTAGTTCTACCAAGTTGAAATCCTGGGAGTATCTCAAGATCTTTCCAAATATGGCAGCATGCTGATTTTCAAAGATTTCAAATTCTTTCCTGGTCAAATAGTATTCCGAAAGCCCCATGATTTTTTGAAAGAGCTTATCTCCTGCTGCATCATAAAAGTATTTGGAGGACAGAGATTTTGGATTTTGTGTTAACCCATTGATTACATCCTGAAGAAAAGTTTCAGATGCATTTTTAATTTCATTCATAAGCTTTAAAGTGATTTGGCTAGGCGAATGCCCATAAACTGCCATCTGTATTTAGGATGAAAAAAGTTTCTATATGTCGGTCTTGAATGCCCTTCAGGTGTAGCCACGGATGCACCTTTTAAAACCATTTGATTAACCATAAATTTACCATTATACTCTCCTAATGCCCCTGGCGCTATGATAAATCCCGGATAAGGCAAGTAGGCAGAGTTGGTCCACTCCCATCTATTTCCCCAATTGAATTTTTCCTGAGCAGCTTCCCATTCAAATTCAGTAGGTAAACGCATGCCTTTCCAACTGGCAAAAGCTGATGCCTCATAAAAGCTTACATGAGATAGACTTGCTTTGGGATCCAGAAACTTCCTCCCGTTTAAAGTATAATAGGTCCATGTATTATTTTGTTTTTCCCAATATAAGGGGGCTTCAATATTATTTTCTTTCACCCAAGCCCAACCTTCATCATGCCAATATCTTGGCTCAGAATAAGCTCCAGATTTTATAAACTCCAAATATTCTCCATTAGTCACCAATGCAGATGAGATAGCATAAGGATGTAGATAAACTTTATGTCTGCCTAATTCATTGTCAAAACAAAAGGAATCACCCTCGTAACCTATTTGGTAAATTCCTTCATCCATCTCAATCCACTTAGTCTTTTCTTCATGTGGATATTCATCAATATCCATGACGATAGGATCCAAAGGATTAAACCAAAAGCTGTATTTCAAATCAGTCAGCAAAAGCTCCTGATGCTGCTGCTCATGATTCAATCCAAGAATAATCAATTCATTAATCTCAGGATTATCTTTTCTAATCAATCCTTCCATGGCTTGATCCACATATTTCCTGTATTCTTTCACCTCTTCTACTGATGGTCTCGTGATCAAGCCACGCTGATTTCTGGCAGTTCTTTGCCCCATTGCATTGTAGTAAGAATTAAATAGAAAGTTGAAATGAGGATGTTTAACCCTATATTTTTCAGCGTATTTAATTAAAATAAATTGCTCAAAAAACCAGGAAGTATGTGCCAAATGCCACTTAGGCGGACTTACTTCTTCCGACGCTTGCAGGCTAAAATCCTCAGTAATCAAGTCGGAGCAAAGGTAAATCGAGTGGGTTCGAATCCTCCTGTAATCGTCTAAAAGTCTCATTAAAAACGGGTAGTTATTGGTTTTTCTAATATAAAAAAATACTTAGGCTTTCCCCAAATGAATCAGTGCTTCTCCTACATTAATTACCGGAAGATTATTGATACCTATCACATATCCATTGGAGGGAGCTTTGATGGGGATTTTGATATGTCCATAAGGATCTGAAATCCTAGCGACAACCTGACCTTTTTTAACCTCATCACCCAAGCGAACAGAGGAGTTGAAAATCCCTGAAGATCGTGCTCTTATCCAGTCACTACTTTGTAAAATAACGGTTTCCTTCTTTTCAGGACCACTTTCCAACATGTCCAAATGAAATAACATACGCTTGATTCCGGCAACTCCTTCGTCAGTAGACAATTCATCTATCCTCATGGATTCTCCGCCTTCAAAAACCAGAAGATGCTTTTTGGCTTTAAAAGCAGCTTTTCGGAATGATTTCTCAATCAACTTAGAATTAACCACAAAATGGGTCCCGAAAGCCATGGCTAATTCAATCGCCTTTTTATCCTGAAAATCGACCCTAATTTGGGGGTGATTGGTCAGCATTCTTCCACCGGTATGAAAATCAATTCCATAATCTATGTGGGGAATAATTTGCTCATTAAGAATGTAGGCTATTCTCCCAGCTAAAGAGCCCTTTTTGCTACCGGGAAAACTCCTATTTAAATCTCGTCCATCTGGAAAGGTTCTACTATTTGAAAGAAAACCATAGATGTTTACTAGAGGAATGATAATCAGCGTACCCCTCAGTAACTCCAACCCATTGTCTATCTCTTCCAAAATCCGTTTGGCTGTAATTATTCCATTGATTTCATCCCCATGAACTCCCCCACTAACCAATACTACGGGTCCCTCCTCTTTGGCAGACCTGATGAAAATCGGTAAATCAATTAATGTATGTGTGGGTAATTTTGCAATTGGCAATTCAATATTCACTGCCTGACCTTGTCTGATCTTGACACCGTTGATCTGAAACTCTTTCATAGTAAGGGAAAGGAATAATAAATTTCTATTCCAAACAAAACTTCTTTATTTCGCATCTTTGATTCCGCTATGAAGATACAAGAAAACATTTCCCTTCAGCCCTACAACACCTTTGGTATTGATAAAAAAGCTAGATTTTTTGTCATCGTTACCTCTATTTCAGATTTGAAAGAAGCATTGGCTTATGCAAAAAGAAATGAGCTTGGAACCATATTTCTTGGTGGAGGCAGCAATATTTTATTGACTGAGGATCTGGAGGCCTTGATTATCAAAATTGAAATCAAAGGAATTGAGTTACTAAAGGAGACTGAGGATCATGTTTTGGTTGAAGTTGGAGCTGGAGAAAACTGGCATGAATGGGTTCTGTACACTATTCAGAATGACTGGGCTGGAATTGAAAACCTGTCGCTAATTCCCGGAACAGTTGGAGCTTCTCCCATGCAAAATATAGGTGCTTATGGCGTGGAACTCAAAGACGTATTTCATAGCCTTAAGGCTCTCAATAGAACTACCGGAGAAGTAGAAATTTTTGATGCCGAGCAATGTGAATTTGGATACAGAGAAAGCGTTTTCAAGCATAAATTGAAGGATGTTTATGTCATTTGCTATGTCACATTCAAGCTTTCCAAAAAACCTGTATTTCATACTGAATATGGCATTATTAGAGATGTTTTAGCAGAAAAAGGAGTCAGAGACCTCAGCATAAAAGCCATTTCAGATGCCGTAATTGCAATCCGTCAATCCAAGCTACCGGACCCTGAAAAAATTGGAAACGCTGGCTCATTTTTCAAAAACCCTACAATAGATTTGGAATTCTTTGAAAAACTGAAAAGCGAATTCCCTGAAATCCCGGCCTACCCAGTTTCTGAGGGTATGAAATTAGCAGCCGGATGGTTGATAGAAAAAGCTGGCTGGAAAGGAAAAAGAGTAGGTAATATAGGTGTTCATGACAAGCAAGCCTTAGTACTCGTCAATCATGGCAATGGAGACGGAAAAGCAATTGCTGAACTTTCACAGGAAATACGTGCTTCTGTTCGGGAAAAGTTTGGAGTGGAATTACACCCGGAGGTAAATTTCCTCTAAATCAGGCTATCCTGAACCTCCAGTTCTTTTTGATAACGCTCTACGCTAACGCCAAATTTCTTCAAAAATTCAACTCCTTCATCTACCCCAATTCCTTTGTATTCAGCATAGGAAAATAGGTACACAACTTTGGAGATCCCCATGGAGAAAATAATCCGGGCACAGGGCAAGCAAGGTGCTAAAGTCACATACAATGTAGAGCCTTCTACTGAAGTGTTATTTTTTACAGCATAAAGAATGGCATTTTGCTCCGCATGCAATGCTAGCGAACAACTCCCCTTGCTATCTCTCGCACAACCATTTTCTGGAAATTCAACATCACAGTTGTGCGTACCAGCAGGAGGACCATTATACCCGATGGAGATAATTCTGGTGTCCTTTGTCAAAACTGCGCCTACGTGTTTTTTGATGCAATGAGAGCGTTTGGCTAGGTTTACTGCCAACTCCATAAAAATATCGTCAAAATCGGGTTTACTCATAATTAATAATTTGCTCAAAAATACTACTTAAGGTGAGGTAGGAACAAAATTGGAACAGAAACCTTCCAAAATTTGTCAAATATTATACATATTCAACTTTTAAGCAGCTTAGTCGTTTTGAGCTAAAAAGAAATATTCATGAGTTTATCTAAAATATCCGTACACCTTGTCTGCATTTTAGCCATTGGGCTATGCTCATGTAGTTCAATAGATATTTTCAAAGAGAACACAGAAATTGCTCCTGTATCAAACTACAAATCCTTTGTCATTATCAATCAAGAGGTGAATATGCGAGGATTCAGTGCGCAATTATTGGATGAGAAAGTTCAGGACCATTTGAGAGAGGCGCTAGAGGCTCAAGGCATGGTATATGACAGGACTAAGCCTGATTTAGTCATTCGATACACATCAAACGAGGACCAAAGAATGAGGGAAATCAATAATTTCAATTATCCTATGCCATTCTGGGGATATAGAGTTTGGGATCCTTGGACTTTCAATCCTTACTCCTCTTTCAATACACCTGTAAGATCCAGTAGCTATGAGCTTCTTCAAGTGATCGTAGATTTTATTGATCCGAAAAAAGATAAGTTTTTGATGACCCTTACTGGTGTTACAGAGGTTCAAAGTGCTAAATTCAAGGAAAGAAAAGTGCTGAAAACTACAGACAAGATTCTTGAGAGATTTATAACTGACGTACTAATCAACTCTAAATAAAATGGAAAAGCGCTATCAATCCTTGAATGAATTTTATCCTTTTTACCTCTCAGAGCATCAAAACCCAACTTGTAGGATCCTTCATTTCATTGGTACAGCCTTGCTATTTGTGATTTTGTTTAGCGCAATCTTGACAGGAAATTATTTGTGGCTCATAGCTATCCCATTTGTAGGATACGGTTTTGCATGGGTGGGACATTTTTTCTTTGAAAAAAATAAACCTGCTACTTTTCAATATCCCGGTTATAGCTTGATTTCTGATTTCAAACTGTTTTTTGACCTTTTACTTGGAAAAGAAAAATTTCATCCAAAAAAAAGTATATAAACCAGTCTTATTTATTTGGCAATATATTTGCGAAGATTGAAAAGTATATTACTTTTGTAATAGCTTTAATGTAGTTCAGGCGCAAATATTTGCATTTTGATGTTAACGATAGTATTAATAGACGACGACCCTATCAGCACATTTGTGACTGAAAAGCTGATTTCTAAGAATGTCAAGCAGCCCTGTCAATTTTTTAAATATCAAAGTGCCAAAACTGCTCTCAATGAAATCTATCAAATCCGACCAAATTATCTGTTTTTAGATCTGAATATGCCTGAAATGACAGGCTGGGATTTCCTCGATAATTTCGATAGTCAAAAAAATGAAGCTGAAATTTATATCCTCAGCAGCTCGGTTGATGAAAGAGATATCAACAAAGCTAGCAAGTATCAAGTGGTCAAAGATTATTTATCAAAGCCACTTATTAAGAAATACATCAAAAGCATCTTCAACTGACCCACAGGGTCATTTTTTTTTGCCTTTTCTCCAACTTTTCAACTTCTCATAAGTTTAATTTTATGTAAATTAAACCTTATGAAATGCCCATAAGGAAAAATATCACAAAGCAGGATAATTATTGTGGGCATTCCATCTGATCTGTAAAAAACAAACTATAAACAGATGAAATCGAGCTCGACGAGAACGACACTCACTGAGATGCCCCCGAAGTATCGGGGAAAATGTGCGACCTGCCTGCCGTAGGCAGGGATTCCATCCCGATTTTCGGGACAGGTAGTGACCTTCGAAAAACAAATTCTAAACACATGAAAGAGATTAAAGCCGAACTAATAGCAGCTATAGAGAGAACCGCGAAGAAGTTGAAGAATGGAGCAGCCTATCAGTGGGGTCACATGGGTGCCTGCAACTGTGGGAATCTTGCTCAGGAATTGACAAGTTTGTCAAAAGCCGAAATACATCGATTTGCTATGGAAAGATCAGGAGATTGGAATGACCAGATTCTGGAGTTTTGTCCTACCTCTGGTTATCCTATTGATTTGATTATAGAAAATATGCTGAATTATGGGTTGACTTTAGATGATTTGGGTCATTTAGAAAGATTATCAGCTCCGGAAGTTTTATCCCAACTTCCATTTGAGGTCAGAAACAATCTTTCCCAAAACAAAAAAAATGATGTCATCCTTTACTTAGAAACTTGGGCTCAAGTATTAAGGGAAAGATGGGAAAAGCAAACTCCTGTTTTCGATTTAGAGCAAAATGAAAAAAAATTCATCTCGCATGCATTGAGCTAAATAAAATTTTATTTTAATTCGCGCAATCTAAACTAAGTGCCCTTTAACAAACAACTATGGAGGAATTTGACGACGATTTCGATGACTTCGATGATATCGAAGACGAAGATGATTTCGATTCTGATTTCGAGGACGAATACGATCTCGATGAGGAAAATGAATTTGTAGATGATAACATCATGGACTTCGACGAAGACGATGAATTCGACGAGGACTTCGAAGATGATTTCGAAGACGATTTAGACTAAACCATAATTGTGGTGCCTTTATGTTGGTATTTTCCTTCTTTGAAAGTATCTTCGGGCCATCATTATATACCAATAAAATTATGATTCTACTTGATATATTCACTTCACCAATTGCCTCAGGAGCACAGTTGTTCATTTTAATCGTTTGCATTCTAATAGGACTAGGTGCAGGTCTTTCCGCAATTGATGCCAGAAGTACTTTCTCAAAAAGCAAGAAGGATTAATCACACAAGATTTATACATTTAAAAGGGAGGCTTAGCCTCCTTTTTTATTGTAGATCTAATTGAAGAGATAAACTTTTTAATAGCGCTGTCTCAGCATCATTTTTCAAACTTTGGGACAAAAAATCTAGATCTTCGAGCTTAACAAAATGGTCGAACCCTGCTTTTTTCCCCTCCTCCCCGGAACTGATTAAAACTGATTTTTTACCATGCTTCCAACAAAGTTTCAAAAGTTCGAAACAAGCCTTTCCCTCTTCCGACTGAGCATCATATCTCCCCTCTCCCGTAATCACCCAATCACTTTCTTTGATAAGATCTTCTAATCCTATTCTTTCAAAAAAATAGGGGGAACCAAATTCAATATCTGTATTAAAAAACGCTGATAAGCCCAAAGCAATCCCTCCAGCCGCTCCAAATCCTGATTTATCTACAAACTCCTTTTTGGCTTTCTTAAATAATAGAGCAACATTCTTTTCTGAGGAAGTTTCAAAGGCAGTCAATTCTTTAGATTTCAAACCCTTCTGAGGGCCAAAAACCGGAATAGCTCCATGATTCCCGAAAAATTGATTTCGTACATCACACAAGCAAGTAAAGCGGATATTAGGTAAGGGAACTGGGCTTTGAATATGACTGATTGCCTGTTGCACACGATCAGTGAATGGTAGAATCTCTCTTCCATTTTGATCCAGAAAGACAAATCCCAAAGCTTGAAGAATCCCCAAGCCCAAGTCTACTGTAGCACTCCCTCCTAAGCCAAGAATAATCTCCTTGGATCCCATCCCTATAGCTTTTTTAATCAACAGCCCTGTTCCAAAAGTAGAAGCTATCCAAGGATTTTTTTGACTGTCAGCTATTAATGCAATTCCAGAGGCTGTTGAAACATCCAGATATGCTTTTTTTGAGATTTCATCGAGGCTAAAAAAACCTATCGTTGGTCTCCCAATTGGATCTAAAGTCCAGGCATTTACCTGCTTTAGGTTTAAAAATTTACTGAGAAGATTACAGGTTCCATCTCCTCCATCAGCTATAGGAACAACTTGTGTGTGAACTCCAGCATACTTATCAATGCAAAATGAAGCTATGATTGCCCCGGCCTCTTCAGCGCTTAAGGTACCTTTAAAAGCATTCGGGGCAATCAAGACTTTCATTTTTCAGCTTTCATTCTTTCGAAATAATCTTTTGCAGCTGCTTTAACTTTCGGTGCCAGATATATGGTGGAAATCATCGTTGGAATTGCCATGATCGCATACATTCCATCTACCAAACTCACCACAACTTCTAAGGAAGCTACAGCTCCCATTACAATCGTGATCAAATAGAAATAATTGTAAAAGTCAGCTTTTTTGGCCCCGAAAAGATAATTGAAACACTTATGTCCATAATAAGAATAGGTGAACATGGTGGAAAGTGCGAAAATTAGAACGGCAGTCATTAGTAGGTATTTTCCGATTCCAGGTAGGGCCGTTTCAAAAGCATTCAAGGTAAGTCTTACTCCATCAGCTTCTGTACTTTGCCAAACACCTGTCAACATAATAACCAAAGCAGTTAGAGTACAAACCACGATCGTATCGATAAATGGACCTAACATCGCTATCAATCCTTCTCTAATAGGCTCTCTATTTTTGGATGCTCCGTGAACCATAGGGGCTGTACCAATACCTGCTTCATTGGAAAAGGCAGCTCTTCTGGCTCCTGTTATAATTACTGCTCCAACAGCACCACCTGCTGCCGCCTCTCCAGTAAATGCATCGGTTACGATTCTAACCAACATTTCAGGAACATCACCAATATATTTTGCAACAATAATCAAGACCGTTGTAAAGTAAAGGGCTACCATAAAAGGAACCAGCTTGGATGCCACGACAGCAATTCGTTGTATCCCTCCCAGAATTACGATAGATACAAGCAACATCATAGAAATACCGATTATCCACCTTGTCGTTTCTCCTGTAGGAACTCCTGATGGTTCAAGCATCACAGCTCTGAATACAGCAGATAATTGATTGGCCTGAAAAATTGCTAAAAGACCTATTACACCGGCAACTGAAAATATGATGGAGAGAAATTTCCATTTTTTCCCCATGCCCTCTTCTATCACGTACATAGGACCACCTTGAACCACACCGGCAGTGTCTTTTCCTCTAAACATGATGGCAAGGCTACAGCTATAAAATTTGGTTGCCATTCCCACGAATGCGGAAACCCACATCCAAAAAATGGCGCCTGGGCCTCCCATATTGATTGCTATTGCCACGCCACTGATATTCCCCAATCCTACTGTAGCGGCTATTGCGGCTGAAAGAGCTTGAAATGAGGTAATCTGCCCTGGAGCCAGATCATCGTCATATTTTCCTCTAAGAAGGCTGATGGCATGTCCGATTTTCCGAAATGGAACAAAGCCGGAGTGAAACAACAAAATCATACCGCCACCCATCAATAAAAGCAACATGGGCGTACCCCATATCCAATTTGCAAAGGAAATAATAATGTCTCCCATTCTTATCTTTTTGTTTATCAGACAGATGACTCTGTCATTTCTAATTTATTTTAAAAGGACCATATTAGGCCGATTTTCCTCAAAATCCTAGATTTTCGAACTATTCCTAAAAGTAAAAAACCCAAGCTGATAATTTCAACTTGGGCTCAAATTTTAGTTTTTTCTACCACTCCACTTTGGGTGATTTATAGAAATTAATATCTCTCAATTCCCATCTTTTTCCTTGAATAGCAATTCGCTTTTTAAAGCTTTCCCAATTTCTTTTTTCCGTTGGAGTCCAAGCTACCTCAGCAATTGCTGCCAGTCTCGGGAAAACCAGGTATTCTAAATCATCTCTATTGACCACGGTTTCAGTCCATAAAGGCGCTTCGACTCCTAAAATGTCCTTCTTGCTGATTCCTTCAGTGTAATTGGCTGGATCCCATAGATAAGCAGAATCCAGTTCAATATAGGCAGCCCAATGCAATCCTATTCTAGTGGTGGAATCATACTGCATATCCAAGTAAGCCTTTTTTGCAGGGGACATTAATACCTGATTTCCTTGCTCTTGAGCCAGTTTAGCATTATCCGCCATAGCCCAAAATTGTGCAACATTCCCCGGTAATAAAGTAGTGGTGGCAATTTCGTCCCAGCCAATGCTGGTTTTACCATGACTCTTTACTATCTCCTGAACACGCTCTATGAAATAGATATAATCATCTTTTTTGGTTACATGGGACTCATCCCCGCCAATATGAAAATAAGGCCCTGGAGTGATTGCTGAAAGCTCCCTTACTACGTCATCAATCAATTGATAAGTTAATTCCAGATCAGTATCCAAAGTGCTGAATCCTACTTCAATTCCCGTATATAGCTCAGCCGGTTCTCTAATAATATTGGACTTTTTTAAATCCCCCTCAGCTCTTTCGACAGATTTGGTAACAGTCTCTGTATCACCATCCGGTAAATTGATCCCGGAATTCAACTCACCATAGGAAGCTAAAATAGCATTGGTATGCCCAGGCATATCCACTTCAGGGACAATAGTAATAAACCTCTGAGAGGCATACTTTACTATATCCACATAATCTTCCTGTGTATAATATCCACCTTCTCCACCTCCAACTTGAGTACTTCCGCCTATTTCTGTCAGTTTAGGCCAGGATTTGATTTCAATTCTCCAACCCTGATCATCGGTTAAGTGTAAATGCAGATAGTTTAACTTTAGCTCGGCCATCAGATCTATATAGTGCTTCACTTCCTCAACACCCATAAAATGTCTGGAAACATCCAGCATAGACCCTCTATAGGCATACTCTGGTTTGTCTACAATTTTCCCTGCAGGTACTTCCCAGGTTTGATTGCTCGGATTAGGAGCTAATAACTCAGCTGGAAAGGCTTGTAGAAGGGTTTGAACACCATAAAATATTCCTGAAGCTCCATTCGAGGATATGACTATTTTTTCTTCTCCTATCTCCAATTCATAGGATTCATCTCCAGAATTTGATTTGAGGTCCAAAACAATAGAGCCAGCATCACCAGATACTGGGATCGCAAAACCCGTAGCATTACGGAGTTTCTGAGCTAAATAATCTGCGATGAAAGAAAGTTCTTCTCCAGCACCAGATATTTGTATAGAAGTCGATTCATTCACCTGAAAGCTTCCCGAGGCAGGAACCACACTCGCTGGTAAGGGCATGATACCCACAGCATCTAATGATTCCTTTTGATTTTGGCAGGCAGTCACTAACAGCACGATTGACATCGCGAAAGCCAGTTTGAATTTTTTCATGATTATTGATTGGGTTTGAGTAAACTTAAATAAAAATTTTTTTTATCCATTTCCTTTTATCAAATTTATTTGAAAAAGATGAATATGGGAATGAATGCGCCTTTTGCATCAAATCCTTTCCATTATTCAAAAATTAAAATCAGTATCCCCATGATTTTTTTAAATTGAAATCATATAAATGGATTTGAGCTTTCTGGATCATTGAAAGTTATCCTCCTCAATCAGTAATAGACTACACTTGAAATAAAGAACATAAGCATACCTTTTATTGATTTTCCCAAGTAACCATGAAAGACAAAAAAGAGATAAAAACTAATTCAAGAAGAGAATTCCTCAAAGGCTCAACTTTAGCCTTGGCGGGATTCTATATTGTACCAAGACATGTTTTAGGCGGACCGGGCTTTGTGGCACCTAGTGACAAACTCAGAGTAGCAGGAATTGGAGTTGGAGGAATGGGCTACAATGATGTTAGTGGAGTATATAGAAGTGAAAAGGCTGAGATAGTTGCCTTATGTGATGTAGACGATACCAGAGCCCAAAGAGCAAGAGATCAACATCCAAAAGCTCCTTATTACAAAGACTTCAGAGTCATGTTGGAAAAGGAGGAAAAAAACATTGACGCGGTCACAGTGTCTACTCCGGATCATATGCATGCCGTGCAGGCGATGATGGCCATGAAAATGGGAAAACATGTTTACGTTCAAAAACCTCTGTCTCATGACATCTATGAGGCAAGAATGTTGACTCAGGCTGCAGAAAAGTACAAAGTGGTAACCCAGATGGGAAACCAGGGATCTTCTGGGGACGGTGTCAGAAAAATGGTAGAATGGTATAATGCAGGGTTGATTGGAGAAGCTACAAAAGTTTACTCCTGGACCAATAGGCCTGTTTGGCCACAAGGTATTCCATGGCCCAATGAACCCATGACACCTCCAAGCGATCTGGATTGGGATTTATGGCTTGGGACAGCTCCTTACAAAGATTATGTAGGAAATCTGGTTCCATTTAATTGGAGAGGTTGGTGGGATTATGGAACAGGTGCATTAGGAGATATGGCATGCCATATTATGGAGCCACCATTTAGAGTTTTAGGATTAGGCTACCCTAAATCCGCAGAATGCTCAGTAGGATCAGTCTACGTAGGTGAATTTCAAAGAGGATACTTCCCAGACAGCTGCCCTCCTTCTTCCCATATCACATTAAGGTTTGACAGACCTGGAAAAGAAGATCTAGAGTTTCACTGGATGGATGGAGGTATTCAACCAACGAGACCTGAGGAATTGGAGCCTAACGAACAAATGGGAGACGGAGGCAACGGAGTAATTATCGAGGGAACAAAAGGAAAAATGATGTGCTCCACATATGGGGTCAACCCACAACTATTACCTACTTCCAAAACCAAAGACATCAATGTTCCTGAAACATTGTACCGAGTACCGGATGGAGACAGGGGGCATTACAGAAACTGGGTAGAAGCTTGTATCGGAGGTTATGGCTCAAAAGAATATCAACAATTGAGTTCTCCTTTCAGTGTGGCAGGGCCATTGACTGAATCTGTTTTGATGGGAAATCTTGCAATTAGGTCCTATGACTACAGAGTACCAAGACCTGGAGGAAATGACAATCAATTCGATTACCCAGGCAGAGGAATCAAATTGGTTTGGGATGGACCAAATATGAAAATCACCAATTTTGATCCAGCAAATCAATTTGTAAAGCGGGAATATCGAGGGGATTACACACTTTAGAAGCATTTATTTATAATAAAAGAGCGCTGACTTTAAATAAGCCCAGCGCTCTTTTTTATTTTAAAGAATATCCCCTTTTCTAATTTTCTACTGTTAATTCTACTCTTCTATTTTTTGCTCTTCCTGCTTCAGTTGCATTGGAAGCCACAGGGCGAGTTCCACCCCATCCTGCAATTCTTAATTTTTCAAACTCAATACCTTTCTCAACCAAATAATCCCTCACAGCTGCTGCTCGTTCTAAGGAAAGGGCTTTATTTAATCCAGGATCACCGGCATTATCAGTATGTCCACTAATTCGGATTGTCAGATCAGGGTTTTCTATTAAAAACTCTGCAATCTCATTCAAAAACTCCAGCGTTTCTACTCCTTCTAGTTCAGCTGTGCCTCTTTTGAAAGCAACTTTTTCCAAAGTAAAGGTACTGCCGGGAGCCGCTTTTCTCAGCAAAATCACATTTGGTTCTCCACTTAAAATCCGATCCACAGGAATTGCAACGGGGAAATATTTTGCTGCCTGGAATCGAAGCTCAGTTACTCCAGACTTCTTTAATTCATTCAATTTTAATGGGCCGTTTTCTATTCCCCATTCTGCACCTTTTTTTGAGAATAAGGAATAATCCAAAATTCTGGATTTTGAATTTTCATCTATGACCAACCAAGAAAGATTGGGCTCATCCACGGGTACAGATTTTTCCTGAACTTTTACTTCCGGAAATCCTACGGAACTTGAAGGATAAATAGGAACAATCTCCTGTATCTCTACCTTTTCTTCAGCTTCTGTTTGATTCAATACAATCGCACTCGGAGACTCAAAATTCTCTGGAATAATTAATTTTTCTGGGTTTTGGAAAGTCAAAAGATCCGCAAATCCATCACTGTTTTGTGTACTCGTCCATACTATTTCATCATCAGAAATAAAGGTGATGGAAGCCTCAGATCCCGGAGAACTGATTTGTTCCCATCTTTTAGGCTGGCTCCAATTGGAAAGGGATCCGTCCAAAGATTTGGAGATAAAAATATCTTTCCCCTGTGCTCCTTCCTGCATGTTTGATGAAAAATAAAGGAGCTTGCTGTCAGGATTATAGAATGGACTTATTTCCTGACCTGGAGTATTGATCACATTTCCGAGATGAACCGGCTTTGACCAATCTATCGTACCAACCTTTTGTATTAGGTAAATATCTTCATTTCCTCTGCTGTCTGCTCTTTTCCCTGAAATAAAAATTAAAGTTCCTCCTTTGGAAACTCTACCGGTCAGGTTTCCTTCCATTTCTGAAATTCCTTCCACATTGACTTTTCTCAGAAAATTCCAGTCAGTTCCAAACTTGGAGTACTGATAAACCCCATTCCTTTCAGTATCTCTGTGATATACTAGTAAAGTCAGAAGATCCTCTAAACCCAAGGGAAAATCATAGCCAGGTGTACTGAGATCAGGTCTGTGAATAGCCTCTGACCATTCCCCATTTTCATCTTTTTTACTCATCCATATATCACCGGGATCAGTAATTCCACCTTTATTGTCTGGGTGAAATGCTCTGGTAAAGAGCAGCGTATTATTTCCAATCCAAACAGGATTCTGATCATCCTGTGGACTATTTGCTCCTGACAAACTTCGGATAGCTTGAGCAGAAAGACCTGAGGAAAAAGAAAAAGCAAGCAATACTAGACTGCCTGCTTTCACATAAAATGACTTGAACTTATTCATAATTATTGACCCAAAACGATGGCAAATACCAGCGGGGCCACAATTGTTGCATCAGATTCAATGATAAATTTCGGAGTTTCCAAACCAAGTTTACCCCAGGTAATCTTCTCATTAGGAACTGCTCCAGAATATGATCCATAAGAAGTAGTAGAATCAGAGATCTGGCAGAAATAACCCCAAAGAGGCACATTATCACGTTGCAAGTCCTGATGCAGCATCGGAACCACGCAGATTGGGAAGTCTCCTGCAATTCCCCCGCCAATTTGGAAAAATCCGACTTTACTTTCTTCGGTAGCATTCTGGGTATACCATTCAGCTAGGAACATCATATATTCTATACCGCTTCTTACAGTATGTACATTCTTTACATCTCCAGAGATCACATGACCTGCAAACATATTTCCCAAGGTTGAATCTTCCCATCCTGGCACTATGATAGGCAGGTTCTTTTTGGCAGCTTCTAATAACCAGCTGTTCTTAGGATCAATTTGGAAAGAGTCATCCAACTTACCAGATAGCAATATTTTGTAGAAAAATTCATGAGGAAAATATGCTTCACCGGCCTGGTCGGCTTTCATCCACTCTTCCAAAATCACATTTTCAATTCTTCTCATGGCTTCCATCTCAGGAATACAAGTATCCGTAACCCTGTTCATGTGTCTCTCCAAAAGATCTTGCTCTTGTGCAGGAGATAATTCCCTGTAATTTGGGATTCTCTCGTAATAATCGTGAGCAACCAGATTAAAAACGTCCTCTTCCAGGTTCGCACCTGTACATGTAATGATTTGGACTTTATCTTGACGGATCATTTCTGCCAAGGAAATACCCAATTCAGCGGTAGACATGGCTCCTGCTAGGGTGACCATCATCTTCCCCCCTTCTTCCAAATGAGTCTTATATCCTTCGGCCGCATCAATCAAGGCAGCTGCATTAAAATGTCTGTAGTGGTGCTTTAGAAATTCTGTGATTTTCATTACTTGGATTTATCAATTAGGCGTCAAAAATACCTAAAAATAGGGTACAAAAAAACCCGACCTTAAGCCGGGTTTCTATATATCAGTAAGTAAATACTTATTTAGCTGAATCAGCAGGAGTAGTATTGTACTCTTTATTCAGACCTTCAATCACGGCTTTGGTTACATCCAAAGCATCTTTTCCATACCATACTGCTCCACCTCTAGTGTAGCTCAAGATCAAATCAATGTTATTTTCCTCTGCATAGCTCTTTAGATATTTCTGAACTTTGTCATAAACATCGCTATATAGATTAGACTCATCGGCAGAAAGCTCTTGCATCAGATTATCTCTGTAAGTCATCAAGTTTTGCTCTTTCTTTACCAACTCTTCCTGCTTTGCTCTTTGCTGGTTAGGAGTCATATTTCCACCAGTTTGCTGGAAATTAGCTACCTCCTGCTCAAAACCTCTAGCTCTGCTTTGAAGATCTCCTTCAAACTTCTTTCCTTTTTCTGTGATTTCTTCGGATTTCTTTTTGAAGAACTCGTATTGATTGATCACACTGTCAGTATACACATATGCAATACTCAAATCAGAAATTGAAGCAGCCTCTCCTGAAGCTGTTGCAGTTGTGTTTTCTGTAGTTTTTGGTTGACAAGCGTAAAAAAGCACTGTTGCAAAACCAAGTACTCCTATGAATTTAAATCCTTTTTTCACTTTGTATATTTTATTGTTGACAAGGGCGCAAATATAAAGAAAGTATTGATTTTCCAAGGTCTGACCTTTTTGAAAAAGCTTTTTTTAGGAGTATTTAAAAAAATATGTCCTGAGCTAGCCTGTAAACCTGAGCATGCGCCTCAATGATATGGCTGATTTTTTCACTATAGCCTCCTCCCATCGAACACATAATTGGAAGCTTCAACTCTTTTGCAAGGTTCAGCACTTTCTTGTCACGCATTTTAACACCTTCTATGCTCATGCCTAGACGTCCAAGTTTGTCTGTTTCCAACACATCGACACCACATTGATACATGATGAAGTCAGGATGAAACTTCTTCAGTATGTTTTCTAAGGCCAGATCTAGCTGAGTTAAATATTCCTCATCTCCAGTTCCATCCGGCAATTCTATATCCAGGTCAGACTTTTCTTTTCGATGTGGATAGTTTTTGGCTCCATGCATGCTGAATGTAAATACGGATGGATCATCTTTGAAAATTTGAGCTGTACCATTGCCCTGATGCACATCCAAATCTATGACTAGAATATTTTTGGCAAGTCCTTCATTCTGAAGATATCGACTTGCCAAAGCTATATCATTTAACAAGCAAAAACCTTCTCCTCTATCCGTAAACGCATGATGAGTGCCACCGGCGATATTTAGGGAAATACCGTATTCAAGTGCAAACAAAGCAGCTCTAACCGATCCACCAGCAATGATGGTTTCCCTATCCACCAATTCTTTGCTCAAAGGAAAACCTGTAACTCGTTCTTCTGACCTGCTTAAGGCTAAATTTTTGAGTTTTTCCCAGTATTGAGCATCATGGACTTGTACAATAAGACTTTCATCTATTGCATCTGGAGCAAAGAAATTTCTTTCAGAAACTGTGCCCTCATACATCAGTTGCTGAGGCAAAAGCTCATATTTCTCCATTGGAAATCTATGTCCCGGAGGCAAAGGATGAGCATATTCGGAAGACCAGGCAATTTTAAGCATAAAAAAAAACGCTTGTATTTTAACAAGCGCTCCAATTTTTTGTTCCAAATTAAAATTTAAACGTCTTCTTCTTCAGATTGAAAAGCATACATGGTTTCATCGAGTTGAATTGTATCATCATTAAATTCCTTGATGAATTTAGCTATTACTTTCTCATCAATATATTCCACATTCAAAGCTGCATCTAAACCGATTCCATAATCGTGATTTGTATCGATGTCTATGAATTCTTGAACTTTCACAGACTCCTCCTCTTCGATTTCCATGATCATCTCAGTGATAAACCAACCGATTTCCTCTTCTTCACTAGACAATGGCATAAGATTGCCATTTTCATCTTCTTCGTACCTAATTCCACTGAAATTCGGGAATTTCTTAGCGGCTTCATGTTCTGCAAGCTCATAAACCTCACTCGCATGGTGTAACCTCAACGTATATAAGGCAGCATCGTATATAACTTCTTTACCTTCAAACATTCCAATGAAGTAAAAATTTACAAATTCATCAGAGTTTTCCTCCTCAGGAATTAATTGAAATGATTTGCCAGAGGCTTTCAATTCCTGCTTGAGCTTGGAAATTTCTTTTGGATCAAAGCCAGGATTCATAGTTGACATAGATTAAAAATTATTAGTCTTAAGTTTCAGTTGGGAAAGATAATCTTCAAGTTGAATATAGCAAGTAATATACGTCACAAATTGTAAATGAATAAACATAATATAGAAAAGTTTGATGAAGAATTCATCAAAAAAGTTTTAAAATCAGAAGAAGGTATCTCATTGGATTTCAAGCAGAAAGTGAGTTCCAAGGAGAAAATCGCCCGCACAATCTCTGCTTTGGCCAATACAAAAGGAGGTATCATTGTAGTAGGTATTTCGGATCAAAAAAAAATAACTGGCATAGACCCAAACGAGGAAATGTATATGATTCAGGATGCTAATGATAAATTCTGCATTCCTTCGGCAAACATAGACTTTGAGACTATCAAATGGATTGACGAAGCACCTGCTTATAATGAACCTTCTGAAAAATTCATACTAAAAGCCATGATTCATCCTTCCAAACAGGAAATAAAGAGCCCAGATAAAAACGGAGTTTTGAAAGTTTATCGAAGGGTTAATGATCAAAGTACCTCAACGATCTAAATTCAAATTATTTCC
Source organism: Algoriphagus sp. NBT04N3 (assembly GCF_019443765.1). Taxonomy (NCBI): domain Bacteria; kingdom Pseudomonadati; phylum Bacteroidota; class Cytophagia; order Cytophagales; family Cyclobacteriaceae; genus Algoriphagus; species Algoriphagus sp. NBT04N3. Next base: position 1,446,511 of record NZ_CP048415.1, on the reverse strand, counting down.
AAACAACGAGTTGATCAAGCTCAAGACAATTGCAAATAATAAAGCCCACCAAAATCCGTTTACTTCAAAACCGGGAATTATCGCATCTGCTAATAATATTACTAAAGCATTAATCACCAAGAGGAACAAACCAAAGGTGATGATGGTTAAAGGTAAAGTAAGTAAGATCATCAAAGGCTTTACAGTCAGGTTGATTAAAATCAACAGAGCAGCGAGCAAAAAGCCAGTAATCCATCCATCAATGGAGATTCCCGGAAGAAAAAAAGCTGCTATTAATACTGCAATGCCACCTAATAGAATTTTGACAAGAATCGAAGTTGCTTGTGATTGCTGAGACATAATGAAAAGTTGTTTTCACCAAATTAAGCAAAAATTGATTTAAATCATGAAAATTAGATCGAGGTTGATCTCCTAGAAGCTTTACTATTGGGCTACTGCCTCTTATATTTGTACAAATTCAATAAACCAATAACGAGTGATTATCATTATCTTCTTTCTTCTGCACTGGTACTTTTCATTATTCTGCCAGAGCTTCTTTCTGCACCGCTATGCAGCTCATCAAATGTTTGTCATGAATAAATACTGGGAGAGATTTTTCTATGTTTTCACCTGGATATGGCAAGGAAGTTCGTATTTATCCCCTAGAGCATACGCTATCCTTCACAGAATGCATCACGCATATAGCGATACTCCGAAAGACCCTCATTCCCCACATCATACAGAGAACCTTTTCACTATGATGTGGAAAACGAAAAACATTTACAATGATTATTTCAGCTTTAAACTGAAGCCTGAGGAGCGTTTTTCTAAAGATATTCCTGATTGGAACAAATTTGACAAATTTGCAGACAGCATGGGAGTCCGAGTAGCTTGGGGATTATTATATGTAGCAATCTACGTATTGGCAATTACTGTATTTGAATTGCCTGGAACTCACTGGTGGATGTACTTCTTACTTCCAATCCATTTCTTGATGGGTCCTGTTCATGGTGCTATTGTTAACTGGAGCGGCCACAAATACGGATATGCTAATTTTGACAATAATGATAAATCAAAAAATTCGTTATTGTTGGATGTTTTAATGCTCGGAGAGCTTTTCCAAAATAATCATCATAAGCTTCCAAACCGTCCCAACTTTGCAGTGAAATGGTACGAATTTGATCCGACCTATCCCATTGTAAAACTATTACACGCATCGGGTATAATTAAATTAAGAACAGCATAATCAAAAAGGAGCAAAATTTGCTCCTTTTTTATTTCCCTAGTTTTCAGCTACTTGAGATTTTTTTTAACTAAATAGGCAAACTTATTTTTGTACTTTTCTTGGATTTTCGAAACTAAACCAATAATTTTCTAAGGAATTAAAACTTAACACCTTATGAAACCATTAACCAGAGCAGAAGAGGAGATCATGCAAATCCTCTGGGACATCGAAAGAGGGTTTGTCAAAGACATCCTTGTACCGATGCCAGAACCAAAGCCAGCCTACAACACAGTTTCCACTATCGTTAGGATTCTAGAAAGAAAAGGCTTTGTGAGTCACAAGTCTTATGGCAAAAGCCATGAGTATTTCCCAATCGTATCTAAAGATGAGTACAGAACATTCATCATCAAGAAAATGCTAGAGGGATATTTTGATAGTTCATTTGCAAAAATGACTCAGTTCTTTAAGAATGATGAGTCTTTGAACAACAAGAATTATCAATAAATAGAAACGTTTAACGGATAAGCATCAGATAAAAGAAAAAGCCGGGCAAATTGCCCGGCTTTTTTTATCTCACCTCTTTCAGAAGTTCTTCAATTGCCTTTTCCAGCTGCTGATCAATGCCCTGATCAATTTTACCTGGCATATTTTTCACTTCAAACTGTGGCTTTGTTTCATTATTCTCCAGCCACTCTCCTGCTTTATTTTTGGCAGAAATAGGAACAGCTCCCCATCTCACTCCATTTGGCAAACCTTCCCAACCTGCAAAAGAGCAAGTACCCGGAGTAGGCATGCCCACTGTTTTACCAATATTCAAATCTGTATATCCACAAGCAAAACAATGTCCATCTGAATAATTGGCTTCATTGAACATTGCTAAAGTTGGTTTAGTCCACCTAGCAGTTGGCTCATAACCCACCACTTTATCAGCAGTGGCATAAGTCAGGAATTTTTCACCAGTAAAGAACATAGCCAAATCAGCAACCAAGTCTCCACCACCGTTGAAACGAGTATCTACGATAACTGCTTCTGTATCATGATACTTACCCATCATGTCCTCATAAACATTTCGATAAGGTCCGTCACTCATCCCCGGAATATGCACATAACCCAATTTACCATCACTTAATTTTGTAACCTCTTCCTGATTCTGTTTCACCCATCTTTTATAAAGAAGTCTGTTTTCTTCCCCCAAGGAAATTGGTTTTACAGTGATTTGCTGAACATTTCCGCCACTGGTATCGGTTAGTTCAAGCAAAGTAAACTTGTCCACTTTCCTGTTCAAAAGTTTAGCAAAATCCACTTCTGGACTAATTACTTCACCATCGATCTTTTGGATAATCATACCCTGCTTTACAGTAAATTCTGCTTTATCCAATGGGCCTCCGGAGATCACTTCTGTTATTTTTACTCCATTTCCCTGATGCTTATAGTCCCAGAATATCCCCAAAGCAGCTGTTTGATCAGCCATTGGAATAGATCTGTTGTATCTTGCTCCAGCATGAGAAACATTTAACTCCCCGATCATCTCAGAGAGCATTTCAGCAAACTCATAATTATTACCAATATGTGGCAGGTATTTTTGGTAATCTACTTTGGCTTTTTCCCAGTCTACACCATGCATATCCGGAGTATAAAAAATACCCTTTGTCCTTAACCAAACATGATCAAATAAATGGGCTAATTCTGCATCCTTATCATAACTCATCTCGCCACTGATCTTAATGCCCTCTTTCTTCATTGACTCAGTGTTGATTTTGGAAATACTTCCATCACTCAATAAATAAAGATTTTTTTGATCCTTGTCCCACATCAACCTACCATACCCGGCATTCAAAGCAAGCTCCTGCTTGGTTTCTTTAGTCCTTAAATTAGTGCTCCAGAGGTTTTGTCCTTTTTCAAAACTGGCCAAATAGAATAGTTTCTCCCCATCTTTACTAAGTACAGCGTCCCCCAACATAGAAGAGTGAATGGTCAGTTTGGCCTTTCTTTCTTCCAATCCATCCCAGTCAAATTTAAGAGGAGCAACTTCTTTTTTCTCATCCTTTTTTTCCTCTTTGGAATCATCTTTCTTTTTGGACTTTTCTATTTCCTTCATCAAGTCAAATTCCTCTTTACTCAAGTTGAATTTGTCCCAAGCTGCTTTATCGAAGAAGAGCATATACACATCTTCTTCACTTCTTCCTGATGTGGCATAGCTTCTTAGACCATCTCTATTAGACATCCAAAGCATTTGTTTCCCCTCATTTACCCAGGTAGCTCTATCGTCACTATAGCCACTTTGGGTGATCTTTTTCATGGGTTGCTTGCCAGTGATATCCAATAAAACCACTTCAGAGTTGACCATGGTAGGTCTGTAGGTAGCTAATAAATAGTTACTATCAGGACTCCATACAAAATATTGATCTCCATCTCTCATATGAAAGAGCTGATCAGGAGTCATTAAAGTAACTGCCACTTTACTGGATAAATCCACTACTTTCAAGGTTCTTCTTCCCTCTACATAAGCGAGCTTTTTCCCATCGGGAGACAATTTTGGAAGATAGGCATCATCATTTATCTCCAGCAATAACTTTTCATTCAGCAAGGTTGAAGCAAAAAAGAAAGGTTCTTCTTCTCTTGCTTTCGTACTTTGGAAAATCTGCCATTTACCATCTCTTTCACTGGCATATACGATGGATTTCCCGTCAGGAGCAAATTCCACAAATCTTTCTTGTTCAGGAGTATTGGTGATTCTTTTTGTGAGTGATCCATCGACAGATGTAACAAAAACTTCTCCCCTGGCTACGAAGGCGATTTCTTTTCCATCAGGAGAAATACTCATTTCGCTAACTCCACCATTAATAGAAATAAAGTTATCAGGATTGGAGATTGCCTGCGTTTTCAGACTAACGGCTACTTTTTTAGGATTTTCACCTTTTCTTAATGTATACAGCTCTCCATCATATCCAAAACTCATCAATCCATTGTTGGAAATACTTAAGAAGCGAACTGGAAAATTTGTCAAGCTAGTTAAGGCAGTAGTCTGCGAAGGATTATCTAAAGCCATGGAAAACACGTTGAAACTTCCATTTTGCTCGCTTAGATAATACAACTCTTTTTCATCGGGTGAAAAAACCGGGTTTCTGTCTTCCCCATAGAATGTGGTGAGCATCTGATGCGAATTAGAACTTGCATCATAAATCCAAAGATCCCTAGCTATTCCAGACTCATGATGTTTTCTCCATTCATTCTCCCCTCCTTTTTTGTCATGATAGACTATCTTAGATCCATCTTTACTGGTCTTTATATATTCTGCTGGAATAGTCCAAACTTGGTCTACTCTGCCACCATTTACCGGAACCTTATATAATTCAGGCTGTGATCCCGTAGGATATTGTCTATGAGAAGCAATATCCATTCGGGTTGCTCCGAATAGGACAAACTTTCCATCTGCTGAAAAATCAAAAGGTTGCTCATCATTGGAATGATATGTCAACCTTGTTGCCGGGCCTCCGGCAGCATCCATGATAAAGATGTCAAAATTTCCATACCGGTCAGATGCAAAAGCAATCCTGCTTCCATCCTTGCTCCAGACTGGTTGATAGTCATGAGCTTCGTGAAAGGTGATTTGCTTAGCTTCTCCACCTTGAGAAGAGACAGTATACAAATCTCCTTTGTAGGTGAACACAATAGTGCTTCCATCGGGAGAAATTGCAGGGTATCTCATCCAAGAAGGATTCTCTTGGGCATTGATTCCTGAACTGATCAGAGTGAATAATGTCAGAGTTAGAATACTATATAAATATCTCATAGCTTTTAATTTCGATTGTGAAAGTAATGAAAATTAAAAAACTTAGCTTCAAAACTTCACCGTTGGTGTCTTTTCAAGGAAGAATGGATGCATCTAGCAATCCTTTTATACTTTTCTTCCATCCTTCGATGGACAAGGCTATATTTGCGGCTTAAATTTTAATAATTCCATGAATCCATTTATAGAAGAATTGCGCTGGAGAGGAATGCTCCAAGATATGACACCCGAAATCGAAGAACACTTAAACAAAGGTACAGCTTCGGCATATCTGGGTTTTGACCCGACAGCAGACTCTCTTCATATTGGCCATTTGGTGGGAGTAATGACGCTATTGCATTTCCAGAGAGCGGGTCACAAGCCTTTTGCTTTGGTAGGCGGGGCAACTGGAATGATTGGAGATCCATCTTTTAAATCAGCAGAAAGAAACCTTTTGGACAAACAGACATTAGATCATAATGTATCCTGCATCCAAAATCAATTGTCTAAGTTTTTGGATTTCAAAACCAATGCTGACAACAAGGCTGAGTTAGTCAACAACTATGATTGGATGTCTCAGTTTTCCTTTTTGGATTTTATCAGAGATGTAGGAAAGCACATTACCGTTAACTACATGATGTCCAAGGACTCCGTAAAAAGAAGACTTGAAGATGGAAATGGGCTTTCTTTTACCGAGTTTTCATACCAGCTGATTCAAGGTTACGATTTTTACCACCTTTGGAAAAATAAAAATTGTACTGTTCAGCTTGGGGGTTCAGATCAATGGGGAAATATAGTAACCGGAACTGAACTCATTAGAAGAATGGGTGGCGGTAGCGCCTATGCCTTGACTGTTCCTTTGATTACTAAAGCTGATGGAAGCAAATTCGGGAAAACTGAAGGAGGTTCCGTGTGGCTTGATCCAGAAAAAACCTCTCCTTACGCGTTTTACCAGTTTTGGTTGAATGTGTCGGATGAAGATGCATCTAAATATATCCGAATATTTACCACATTAGACAGGGAGACCATAGAGGCATTGGAAGCAGAGCATGCTCAGGCACCCCATTTGAGAACCTTGCAGAAAGAAATAGCCAAGCAAGTAACCATCATGGTACATAGCCAGGAAGATTATGAGATGGCTGTAAAAGCATCTGAGATCCTTTTCGGAAAATCTTCAACAGAAGACTTGGCAGCTTTGGACGAGCGAACCTTTTTACAAGTATTTGATGGAGTACCTCAAGTAAAAATTGAGAATGCTGAATACACAGCACTTACTTCTATTTTAGATTTATTTGGAGAAATTTCTCAGGGAGTGATTTTCGGTTCCAAAGGAGAAGCAAGAAAAATGATTCAGGGAGGTGGCTTAAGTATCAATAAGGAAAAGGTTGCTGATCCTAACGCATCCATAAATTTTGAATTGCTACAAGGAAAGTATTTACTAGTGCAAAAAGGAAAGAAAAATTACTTCATCGTAGAGATTGTTTAATCCTATGAGGATCAAGTAAAAAGCCTTAAATTTTAAAATTTAGGGCTTTTTTTTATGTCTTTAACCTAAATATTGACCCAAGTTTAATTCCTGTTTTTGACCAAGGTTTAATATCTTTGATATGTTTTTTAAACAGACAAGCAACAGGTATGGCAGGCGAAAAAAATAAAGAAAAGCTCATTTTAGATTCAGCGATTGCACTCTTCACCAGCAAGGGATTTCAAGCAACACGAATGGAAGATGTAGCAAAAAAAGCAGGAATAAGTAAAGGCCTCAGTTACTTTTATTTCAAAAATAAAGAAGACCTTTTCATGGCATTGACCAAAAAGGCATTTGACCAGTTGAAGGATGAATTCCGCGATGAATGGTCCAACCGAAGCCGGGGGAAATCAGGCTTGGCTATGCTTTCTGATTTGATAATCAGGATATCAAATTTTGCGAAAAACAATCAGATCCTTTATGATTCTGTGATCAACTTTTTGGATCTGATGAAAAAATATAACTCAGAAAAAGAGAGGGAATCTATCAATGCCTTGATCTTAGAAAGCGTTCACTTCCAAAAACTCTTAGAAATTCATCATGAACCTGCCAAGCTAGGAATCGCAATGGTCAGTCATGGGATTAAAGATGGAAGTATCAGACCGGAATTACAGCCCGAAATCACTTTCTATACCATCTGGAGCATGATGATTGGATTTGAGAAAATGCGAGGCCCTATTGAATATGAAGCCAAGGAAGTTAAAATTAATCCTGAAAACTGGGAGCCTGGCTTTATCAAACTAATGCAAGAGATGCTCAAAGGAACCATTCAGGCGAGTAAGCCAACTACTGTTCAGACAAGTTTATTCTAAAAAAGGCTGTCTCATTAATAGCCCTAGTGTCAGCCTGAGTCTTAAATATTCATCGAACATATAAAAAAGGATATGACAGGGTCATCCAAAATGGATTTGTCTGTTGTTATTTCACAATTGAAACCCTTTCCTTTTAGAAGAACTTATTTAGTGAGGGCGCGGTGGGCTGACGCAGCAGCGGGCCAGCGTCCGGCCAAGTGCGGTTGGAGCTTTGCTGCGTCTTGTCCCGTACAGCTGTCGGGATTGGTTCTTTTGGTTCAAGCCAAAAGAACAAAGAGAAAAAAGCAAAATGCTAAATTGAAGTAGGATGTCCTTAGTTTAGTTAAAACTAACATTAAAGAATAAAAAATTAAATTCCGAAATAAGTGAAATTCCGGAATTTAATTTAAACTGTCATTTGTGGCGTCAGACAGGGAGTCGAAGGCCATTTCTTTCGTTTTGGCCTACATTTCGATCCCGTACAATTGTCGGGACACTCAATGTGACATTTGCACTTTTGAGACAGCCTCCCTTCATTTAATGGACATTGCCCATCATTCGTTTTATAATTGGTTTCAGTAGGAAGAGCAATAATGCTGAACCAATAACGGTGTAAACGATCAACATATATTGGTCAGGCATCTGAGCCAAAGCCTCTTCAGTTCCCCCACTCGCTTCACCTGCTATCAGGCCGGCAAACAAGTTTCCAAGAGAAACAGATAAGAACCAAATACCCATCATTTGTCCTGCATAGCCTTTTGGAGCCAGCTTGGTAACCAAACTCAATCCTACAGGTGACAAACTTAACTCACCAAATGTGTGAAGCATATAAGTCATGATTAACCAGGTAGGAGCTGCCAAATCACCGGAAGCAGCAATTTTAGCTGCGAAATACATCACAAAGAAGCCCAAACCTAAAAGAAGGAGACCAAATGTAAATTTCAATGGAGAGCTAGGCTCCAAATTTTTGCGACCCAACCATACCCACATTCCTCCGAAAATCGGAGCAAAAATGATGATAAACATGGAGTTGATAGATTGGAAATAACCGGTAGGTATTTCAAAGCCTAAAACTGACCGGTCTGTAAATCTTTCCGCAAATAAGTTGAGCGTAGAACCTGCCTGCTCAAAACCTGACCAGAACATAGCAGAGAACAAAAACAAAATGGCGATTACTCCAACCTTATTTTTATCCCCTTTATCCAATCCACCAAAAAGGATTACATAGCCTAGATATCCAAAAGCAACCAATGCGATGATGGTTCCTGAAGCTCCTGCGATAGCAGATACATCAATAGGAATAAGTCCAGTAAACAAAACAGCCACAAAAACTGCTAAAGCTAATCCAATCCAGGTTACCAAAGAGCGCAACTTTTTCTGCTGAACTTTTTCAGTCTCTTCAGCCACAACTGGAGCTTCACCATATCCTTCCAAAGAAGCACCAGTAATTTTATACTGAATTAAGCCAAAAACCATCCCTAATCCAGCCAAACCAAATCCTAAGTGCCAATCATATTCAGCAAGAGTACTACAAGCTATAGGTGCGATAAGAGCTCCCAAGTTGATTCCCATGTAGAAAATAGAGAAACCTGCATCCCTTTTTGAGCTTCCAGCAGGGTATAATTGACCTACGATAGATGAGATATTAGGCTTTAATAAACCTGTTCCAAGTACAATTAATATAAGTCCTAGAAAAAATGAATTAGTATCTAAGGCAGAAAGCTCTGTTTTTCCTTCATAAGCACCAGATCCAAAAATCCCGGGCAAAGCCATCATAAAGTGACCCATGGCGATAATAATACCACCGTACCAAACAGATTTTTTCAAACCAAAAAGACGGTCTGCTAACCAACCTCCCGGTAAAGCCAATAAATAAACACCCATGGTATAGAGTCCATAAATAGCACCGGAGGTTTTATCATCAAAACCAAGACCTCCATCAGCAATAGCGGTGGTCATAAAAAGAATGAGCAATGCTCTCATTCCGTAGTAACTGAAGCGCTCCCACATTTCTGTGAAAAACAAGGTCATCAGACCCTTCGGGTGGCCAAAAATAGTTGGCCCTTCAAATTCAGGATTGTTTGGAGTTTCCAATTAAGTCAGTGATTTAGGTTGATAAATTTTACAATGATAAAAGAATTTGGCAGGTTCTTCAAAATGGAATGATTTAAATACACGCAATTTTCATTTTAAAATATGTAAATCTGGAGGATTTGTGAGCAGTTCAATATATGAAAATTCAAGACTGCCAAATAATTATCTGTTTTTTCTTCGTAATCGATTGAAAAGCGAAATTTTAAAGATTTTTCATTTTGAATTAAGACCTTTTTCCTAATTTTGGGAAGACAATTTTCAGTTTGTAAACCCAAAATTTTATGCAGGATTTAGCTCTGGACACCCAGACCTCTCCTTTGAATTTTCTCGACTTGCAGACAAGCGGAAAAGTTCACTTTAATCTTCCACAAGCCGAATTGGTGGAACAGGCATTGGCTCGAAAGGAAGGATATCTCACCTCTACAGGAGCCTTGATGGCAGACACCGGTAAATTCACCGGTAGATCTCCTAAGGATCGTTACGTTGTCAAAGATGCTCAAACAGAAGATGCTGTTTGGTGGGGAGACATCAACATTCCATTCGATGAAGAAAAATTTGATCGATTATTGGAGAAAATGAAAGCTTTCCTTTCTGACAAAGATCTTTTTGTTAGAGATGCTTTTGCTGGAGCTGATCCTCAGCATAGATTGAATATTCGAGTTATCAATACTTGGGCATGGCATAACCTCTTTTGCCACAACATGTTCTTGAGACCTACTCAAGAGGAGTTGGAAGACTTTGAGCATGATTTTACCATTATCTGCGCTCCGGGATTCCAGGCAGACCCTGAAATGGACGGTACTAAAAATCCAAACTTTGCCATATTAAATATGTCAAAGCGAATGATTTTGATCGGAGGTACGGGATATGCTGGAGAAATGAAGAAAGGCATCTTCTCTGTTTTGAATTTTATACTTCCTCACGAAAAGAATGTGCTTTCTATGCACTGTTCAGCCAATGTTGGCGAGAAAGGTGACACAGCTATTTTCTTTGGTCTTTCAGGTACGGGTAAAACCACCTTATCTGCTGATCCAAAAAGAGGGTTGATCGGAGACGATGAGCACGGATGGACAGAAAATGGTGTGTTCAATTTCGAAGGTGGCTGTTATGCTAAAGTCATTGACCTAAGCAGAGAAAAAGAGCCTGAAATCTGGGATGCCATTCGATTTGGTTCCATCGTGGAAAACACCAGATTTAATCCGGGAACACGAATCGTGAATTACGCAGATAAAAGTGTAACTGAAAATACGAGGACAGCCTACCCTATCCATTATATACCAAACGCTTTAGAGCCTTCTACTGCGGGAATCCCAAAAAATATATTTTTCCTTACAGCAGATGCATTTGGAGTAATCCCTCCGATTTCTAAACTGAACAAGAGTCAAGCCATGTATCACTTTATTTCTGGCTATACTGCTAAAGTAGCAGGTACAGAAATGGGAGTCACAGAGCCTAAATTGACGTTTTCCGCATGTTTTGGTGCAGCATTTCTTCCATTACACCCAACAGCATATGCTTCTCTATTTGGAGAGAAAATGGAAAAGTATGAGACCAATGTTTGGCTGATCAACACAGGCTGGACTGGCGGACCTTACGGTGTCGGTTCTAGAATGAAGTTAGCTTACACTAGAGCCATGATCACTGCGGCTTTGGAAGGTGGCTTAGAGTCTGTTGATTTTAAACCTCATGCAGTTTTTGGTTTTGAGGTTCCTCAATCTTGTCCTAATGTTCCTAGTGAAGTATTAAACCCAAGAAGCACCTGGAACAATCCGGCAGATTATGATAAGCAAGCATCAGACTTGGCAAAATCATTTGTTCAAAACTTCAAGCAGTTTGAATCTTACGCCTCTGAGGATATTCTGGCTGGAGCACCAAAAATTTAATCAAAATAAACCCTCTATAACCAAAGCCCATACATAATTGTATGGGCTTTTTTTCTTGATCACCATCCAAAATTTAATTATCCAAATAAATAATTGACTGATTATTCTAGGGAAAGACTATTTTTACCCCTCGAAAAATTCAGATCAAAAGACACAACATGAAGACAGCTGAAATTATCACTGAAAAGGGAACAATGAAGGTGGAGTTTTATGAGAAAGATGCTCCCAACACAGTAAATAACTTCGTTGAATTATCGCAAAAAGGATTCTATGATGGACTTACTTTTCATAGAGTGATTCCAAACTTTGTGATTCAAGGAGGATGTCCAATCGGAAATGGTGCCGGTGGACCAGGCTATAAAATCAATTGCGAATTAGACGGAGGTAACCAATACCATGATAGAGGTGTACTTTCAATGGCACATGCCGGAAGAAATACTGGAGGCTCCCAGTTTTTCATTTGCCATAGCAGAGATAATACAGCTCACTTGGACAGAAACCATACTTGCTTTGGAAAAGTAGTAGAAGGACTTGAAGTCATAGATGCTATCCGAGCAGGAGATAAGATTGAAAAAATAGTGATCAGCGAAGCGTAAATTCAAGAGGCTGTCTCATTAATAGCTTTAGTGTCAGCCTGAGTCTTAAATATTCTTCGAACATATAAAAAAGGACATGACATGGTCTTCCAAAATGGATTTATGTGTTGTTATTTCACAATTGAAAACCTTTCCTTTTAGAAGAACTTATTTAGTGAGGGCGCGGTGGGCTGACGCAGCAGCGGGCCAGCGTCCGGCCAAGTGCGGTTGGAGCTTTGCTGCGTCTTGAATTTTTGGTTCTTTTGCTTCAAGGCAAAAGAACGAAGAGAAAAAAGAAAATCCTTAATAGAAGCAAAAGGATTTTAAGTTAGCTAAAGCTTACTTTCCATAACAAAGAATTAAATTCCGAAATTTCTCTTATTTCGGAATTTAATTTAAACTTTCTTTGGTAGCGCCTTCCTGTCGCAGGTAGGGAGTCGAAGTCCTTTTCTATCGTTGTGGCCTACATTTCGATCCCGCACAATTGTCGGGACGCTCAATGTGACATATTGCACTTTTGAGACAGCCTCTTTTTTTTTAACAATTCTTGGAATAGTTCTTGAACAAGGGAAAGTTCAAAGAACTGATCTATGAAATATACTTATTTATTATTCCTGATTTTTTTTGGCACCATCAATTCTCTTCAAGCCCAGCATTATGGGAATTCATTGGGTCTACGCCTTGGAAATAATGATTTGGGCAGAACAGTAGGACTTTCTTTTCAACAAAGAATCAGTAAAAGAAATACCATTGAGGCTATTCTTCAGTCGGACTTTTCAAGAAACACAACGGCTCATATTTTATATGAAATTCATAGACCTATCATCTCCAAGCGATTGAATTACTATTATGGAGGTGGCTTAGCTTTCGGAAGCGAAGAGAGCTTTATGAAAGATGCAGTGAACAAAGAGATAGTGCATACCTATGGCAATTCAACAGTCGGTGTAGATTTTATCTTGGGTTTTGAAATGACCTTTTTGAATACGGTTTTTTCTTTTGATTATAAGCCCAATATTAATGTGGCAGGAAGAGAGGAGTTTTTCAGAGGACAAGCTGGGATATCAGCGAGAATGGTCTTAGTCAAAAGTAAGGACCAGAAAAAGCGTCAGAGACAAAGACAAAGAGCAAAAAATCAGCAAAATACCAGTTCTTTTGGAGAAAAAATCAATTCTATTTTCAAGAAGAATTAACTTAGGAATTCAGAGTTTCCCAGTACATTTTTTCATGTAGATCTGACCTCTTTACAATCTGCTTATACCATTTAAGCCTTAAAGCATGTTTTTCATCTTCTGATAAATGGAAGCCCTCGATTGTTAAATCCTTGATTTGCTTTGTCAATTCATAAAGAAAAATTGAAGCGGAGACTGAAATATTAAAACTCTCTGTAAATCCCAACATAGGAATATGAACCAAGCCATCTGCTTGCTGTTTCACTTCTTCACTTACGCCTTCATGCTCATTGCCAAAAACTAATGCGATTTTCTGGTTAGCAGGCAAATCATAGACAGAAATGGATCCGGGGTTGGGGCTTGTGGCCAATATTTGATAACCATTTTTCTTGAGAGCTGAGAAACAGTCCTTGACTGCATTTCCTTCATTGGAAAAATATTTATGAATATCTACCCAATCAGATGCACCACGGGTGACATAGGGATTGACTTTGTATTGATTGGTTTTTTCAATGATATGAACATCCTGAATACCGAAGCAATCGCAAGTTCTTAATACTGCACTGGCATTATGAGGCTTGTAAATATCCTCTAAAACGACCGTGAAAAATCGGGTTCTTTGAGCTAATACAGTTTCCATTACCTTCTTTTTATGATCTGTAATGTACTGTCCCAGATAGGATAACAGCCCTAATTCCTTCTTGTAAAGCTCTTTTTCTTCCATTTTCAAATAAAAAGGGACTGTTTAAAACAGTCCCAATTGTTCTTCGTCATCCTTTTTGGGACTCAAATCTATGGTGCTTCCCACTTCAAGTTCATCATCCGTTTCAACTTCTTCCTCAGAACTGTCCGCCTCTTGCTTTTTGGATTCCTTTTTAACTTCAATCAACTGCAAGTCCTTGATATCATGAGAACTTAACTTGTTACCAATGGCTTTCCAGCCTTTGACATCGATTAGCATATCCAAATCAAACTCTACCGACTCTTCATTCTTACCTTTTACCAAGGTAGCAGAGACCTGAGGTTGCTTATTGGTAGATACAAGCTTGAGATAGGATGATTTATGATCAGTAATAAAGTTGAATTTTTTATTGAGTGTAGTAGTTTCCACCTGGAATCTTTTCACATAGAAGGTCTTACTCCCTCCATCAAAATACACTGCAGAAAGGATCTTTTCCGGTTCAAACTTTTCAATCAACACCACCTCATTGGGTTCGTATCGATTGGTCAGTTCAAAATTGGTTAATTCATAATCCCCCGACTTATAGCAAACCAATATTCTATCTTCACCCAGGAAATTACCGATTAAATTACCCCGTTGATCTGTATTCAGTCTTCCGACTATAGGATCGTAATAAATATCCAAGCCTCCCAAAGTGGAAACACCTTCCATTTTCAGTTGGATTTTTCTAACTGGGTATTTGGTCAGAATATTTCCTCCTGCTCCTCTCCCCTTGATCTCTATCGTGGCAAAATCAAAATCGAATACTTTGACTCTGGCTTTGGCACCTTGGGTCAAATAAACTGTTACAATTTCAGCTTCCCCATTCGGATTAGCCGTGAGATAAAGCGATTTTGATCCTTTCGTCCCTTTTGTCAGATCATATTCTTTATCTCTCGTTACACCTCCAGGCTGGAACCTTTTAACCATGGCTCTACCAGATGCACCGTCCAAATAGATCATATTGAAAGTCAAGCGCTCATCAGTTTTTCTATAGATTCCTACATGGAGAATGTCTTTCCCCATGAAGTTCTTCTCCTGAATCTTGGAAACCATCATCACTCCATCTCTACGAATTACGATGATATCATCCAGATCGGAACAGTCACAGACAAACTCTTCTTTTTTCAATCCCATGCCCACAAAACCATCTTTTCGGTTCACGTACAATTTGGCATTATTCGCTGCTACTACGCTGGCTTGGATGGTATCAAAGGCTCTGATTTCAGTTTTTCTTTCTCTGCCTTTTCCGTATTTATCTTTTAGATTTTCATAATACTTGATGGCATAGTCTGTCAGGTGCCTTAGGTTATGATTTACTTCCTTCAATTCATCCTGAAGCCTTTTCATCAATTCATCTGCCTTAAATGCATCAAATTTCGAAATACGCTTAATCTTAATCTCTGTAAGACGAATCAGATCATCCTGCACAATCTCCCTATAAAAATCAGGTTTGTATGGATCTAGGCCTTTATCAATTGCTTCCAAAACAGCATCCCAGGTAGTACATTCTTCAATATCCCTGTAGATCCTGTTTTCGATAAATATCTTTTCCAAAGAAGAAAATAAGAGTTTTTCCATCAACTCTCCTTTCCTGATCTCCAGCTCCCGCTTTAAAAGTGCTTTAGTTTGCTTGGTGTTGTATTCAAGAATCTGGTTAACCGTTAGAAAGACCGGTTTATCTTCAATGATTACACAAGCATTAGGAGAAATAGAAACCTCACAATCAGTAAAGGCATAGAGCGCATCAATCGTTACATCGGGCGAAACTCCGGGAGCCAAATGAACCTGAATCTCAACATCTTTAGCAGTGTTGTCCACCACTTTTTTGATTTTGATTTTCCCTTTATCATTGGCTTTTAAAATAGAATCAATCAGAGAATCAGTAGTTGTACCGTAAGGTATCTCCTTGATTAAAAGAGTTTTAGAATCCTCTTCTTCTATTTTAGCTCGAACTTTGATTTTTCCTCCTCTAAGGCCCTCATTATATTCACTGAAGTCTGCCAATCCTCCAGTGATGAAGTCCGGAAGAACATTGGTTTTATTGCCTTTTAGAATTTCAATTGAGCCATCTATCAACTCAAGAAAATTATGAGGAAGAATTTTAGTGGAAAGACCTACAGCAATTCCTTCAACACCCTGCGCAAGCAGTAATGGAAACTTAACCGGAAGGGTAACAGGTTCTCTTTTTCGACCGTCATAAGATAATTGCCACTCAGTGGTTTGAGGATTGAATACTACCTCAAGGGCAAATTTGGAAAGCCTAGCCTCTATGTATCTTGCAGCCGCAGCTCTGTCACCTGTACGAATATCACCCCAGTTTCCCTGGGTTTCAATGAGAAGATCTTTTTGCCCCAAATTGACGATAGCATCTCCGATAGAAGCATCACCGTGTGGGTGGTATTGCATGGACTGTCCAATGATGTTGGCTACTTTATTGAATCGCCCATCGTCCATTTCCTTCATGGCATGAAGGATACGACGCTGAACTGGCTTCAATCCATCTTCAATTGCTGGGACGGCCCGCTCTAGGATTACATAAGAAGCATAATCCAAAAACCAATCCTTATACATTCCAGTAACAGGCACCGAATCGTGTAAGCTTTCGTCTTTTTCTTCAGGTCTATTTGTTTCCTCGCTCATTTAATTAATCCACTATTTATAAAGATCAGAAGTCATTCTGACTAGTCTTCAGGTTTAACTTTCTTCAGAAATATTAATTGATATTTCTATTAGGCTTTTATGCCGCCTCTTCTTCCTCTGTTTGATTTCTTGGGTCATCCAAAGCCAGATCCTTCTCGATCTTCAAATTATCGATGATGAAGTTTTGTCTATCAGGTGTGTTTTTACCCATGTAGAAATTCAAAAGATCAGAGATTTTCGTTTCCTTGTTCAAGATGATAGGCTCCAACCGGATATCCTCTCCAATGAAATTCCCAAACTCTTCTGGTGAAATCTCTCCCAATCCTTTGAATCGGGTAATTTCCGGCTTATTTCCTAGCTTATGGATCGCACGTTGCCTTTCCTCATCTGAATAGCAATAGATCGTTTCCTTCTTATTCCTTACCCTGAAAAGAGGGGTGTCAAGAATAAATAAGTGCCCATTTTTCACCAAATCAGGGAAAAACTGCAGGAAATACGTCATGATTAAAAGTCGGATATGCATTCCATCCACATCGGCATCGGTAGCTATGACAATTTTTCTATATCTCAAATTTTCAATACCATCTTCTATATTCAAGGCGTGCTGTAGCAGGTTAAATTCCTCATTTTCATACACCACCTTTTTCGTCATTCCAAAGCAGTTGAGCGGTTTACCCCTCAAGGAAAAAACTGCCTGAGTTTGCACATCCCTAGATTTGGTTATCGACCCAGAAGCTGAATCCCCCTCTGTGATGAAGAGCATGGTATTATTCTTCAAGTCTTCATTGGCCTTCGCATCATCATAATGCACACGGCAGTCTCTTAATTTTTTATTGTGAAGGTTAGCCTTTTTCGCTCTTTCATTTGCCAGCTTCTTGATTCCGGAAATCTCCTTCCTTTCTCTCTCAGACTGCAAGATTCTCTTCAACAAAGCGTCTGCTACTGCAGGGTTTTTATGAAGATAATTATCCAGTTCAGTCTTGATAAAGTCATTGACGAAGGTTCGTAAGGTTGGACCTTCTGGACCAACTGATTGAGAACCCAATTTGGTCTTTGTTTGGGATTCAAAAACGGGCTCCTGAACCCTTACCGCAATGGCTGCTACCACACTTTGGCGGATATCTGAAGAGTCATAATCTTTTTTATAAAATTCCCGAACTGTCTTAACAATAGCCTCTCTAAAAGCTGCCAAGTGAGTTCCTCCCTGGGTGGTATACTGTCCATTGACAAATGAATAATATTCCTCTCCATATTGATTGGAATGAGTGATCGCTACTTCTATATCATTTCCTTTCAAATGGATGATAGGATACCTTGAACTTTCCTCATCAACTTTATTGGACAACAAATCATAAAGTCCTCTGTCTGAGAAAAACTTTTTTCCATTGAAATTAATGGTCAAACCTGCATTCAGGTAAGCATAATTCCAGATTTGATTTTCAAGATATTCCGGGATAAAGTGGTAATTCTTGAATATGCTGGCATCAGGGGTGAAAATCACCTTGGTTCCATTTCTATCAGAAGATTTCTCAATCGGTCTATCTTCCTTCAATACCCCTTTCTCAAATTCAGCTATTTTGGTTTCCCCATCACGATAGGATTGAACTTTAAAATAGTCTGACAAAGCGTTTACAGCTTTTGTACCGACTCCATTTAGTCCTACTGATTTTTGAAAAGCACCTGAATCATACTTTCCACCAGTATTGATTTTGGAAACACAGTCTATCACTTTCCCCAAAGGAATACCACGACCATAATCCCTTATTTCAACTCGGTGTTCAGATATTTTTACTTCTATGCTTCGTCCATAACCCATCATGTGTTCATCGATGGAGTTATCCAAAACCTCTTTGACCAAAACATAAATCCCGTCATCCTGGGCACTTCCATCTCCGAGTTTACCAATATACATCCCCGGCCTGAGGCGGATGTGTTCTCTCCAATCCAGAGATTTAATACTGTCTTCGGTATATTTAACTGTTTCTGCCATAGTCTTATCCTTAATCTCTTTTCTGTAGCTGTTTGGCTTTTCCTACGAAAAGCAAAAAGAGTGCAATGATCCAAAGCACCAAAAGCCCAGGAATCAAATAAAAGAAAAAGCCAAATTCATCTGCTGCGATCTCCTCCTGATTATTGGTGGCATGGATGTAAAATACAATAGTCGCAAGACTCAGATTGATAATGCCTCCAAAGGAGTAAAACCAAGTCAATAAATAATCTCTATAATTATCTCCTATCGGAAAAAGCTTGTGGAGTTTTCTATACGATTTGGTCTCCAACATTTTTGGCGGAACGAGCACCAAAGCATTCAAAGCCACAAATGTCGCAATCATCCCATAGAAAAAGTTTCCTTTTCCAATAGTAGAAATCCCTCCTTCTCCATCTGTTTGATAAGTGACCTGATCGGTCAATGCTGAGTAGAAGTAAAGAAGAAAAAAGAGAAAGAAAATGATGCTGATGTAGTAAAAGGCTTTCCCAAAACGGTAGTACATAATTCACGGGTAATTAGATGTGCTAATATAAAGGATTTGCTCAAACAGAATGTGCCAATATGGGTTTCATGCTATGACAATATTTGTCATTAATTTCAAAAAACCGTGAGCATAAGCTGATTAAGGCAAAAAACAAATCCGGAAATTTTCAATAGTACTCGAAATTGATTCAAATAGTTTTATTGAAAACATAGTCCTGATTTAAGATTGCGCTATACCTTTGCTTCAAATTAATTAATGCCCAATGAAATATTCAATTTCTTTCATTTTCGTATTTCTACTATTTATTGCTGCTTGTTCAGGTCCTCTGGATACCGGCAACATCAATATTGAGAATTGGAAAAATGACAGATATGGATGCAGTGGTCTTCGAATCCAAGATTTGGATGAATTGGAAAAAATCAAAAACAGCTTTTTAGGAGCTAATAATCAAGAAATCATCAAAACTTTTGGTAGGCCGGACCGGGTAGAATTGGTTGATAAAAGCCAAAGCTTCTTCTTTTATTTTCTAGAGCCAAGCAATGCATGTGAAGGGGTAGAAATAGAAAAAGAACCTCTGAAGGTTCTTTTTCGAATGAATGCAATATCTAAGGTTTCTGAAGTGACTATTACAACCCTGAACCCATAAAACACAAGGCGGCAGCACCTAATGTGCCGGCATTATTTTCTAAGGTGGCTTTTTTCAGCCTCAAATCCTTATTATAGTAATTAGTCAGGTATTGACGAATAGTTCTTTCCATAGAAGGCATCATAAACTCCAATCCAGCAGAAATACCACCCCCAAAATACACCTCTGTAACGTCCAAAATTCGAACAGTCGATACGATAGCTTCGCCCAGGATAATACCCACTTCCTGAAAAACCATCAGGGAAACTTCATTTCCTTCCTTAGCGGTGTCGACCAATAAATGGGTTCCCAGTTCAGCACCTTTCAATCTTCCAGCTTTTTCAGGGTAAGCAGCTATCATTCTATCAAGAATGGATAAAATGCCTTTTCTACCGATCAGTGTTTCCAATCTGGCACTACCGCTTGATAGCATGTGACCCATTTCAAGGGCATTACCTCTAGAACCTTTGAAAACCTCACCATCCAAAACCATAGCACTTCCAATTCCAGTACCCATAGTAATGAAGAGGAAATTATCTGATGGATCGTCTTTTCCGTAATAAAACTCCCCGATTGCTGCAGCAGCGGCATCATTTTCTAAGAAGAACTCTTTATCAGGGTAAGCTTTCTCCAATCCGTTTTTCAGATTGAAATTATTCAGACTTGGAATAGCAGGGATTTCCAGCGGTGTTGTTCTATCCTTACTGATCAACCCAGGTAGTCCTATGCCTACTTTCTCAACCTGAGGATATTTTTTGAAATACTTGTCTAACCCGGAGATAAATGCTTGACCAAAACCTTCGGCATGGTCTCTGAATGGCGTAGTATCCTCTTTTTGAAAATCGAGGATGTTTCCGTTTTTGTCTACAAGTCCGATTTTAAGGTGGGTCCCGCCCACGTCCACTCCTAAAAAGTGTGTCTCCGAATTATTCATTTTGTTCTTCATAGGTTTGATTCTCAAAAAAGCCAAAAAATTGCTTTACTTCCTATATTCTTTGCCAATCTGCTGGAAAATTTTGAAAACTGCAGGACAAACTAGCGTATTTTTTAAAGTTAAACCCAAAATTCCGTGAATATTCTTCCGATTCGTGTGAGGATACTCCCTGCAGGCTTTAGGTCTGTCCTCATAGACTAAACACTTATTATCCGAGTTTAAAAAAGGACAAGGCGAAGAGTTCAAGACATAATCTCCCTCTTCATCACGGTGAAGATATTCGTCTATAAATTCACTGCTTTTTTGGCGAAAAACTTTGGCCAATCGATCTATGTCTGTTTGCAAAAAAATGGGACTTGTTGTCTTACAGCAATTTGCACATTCGAGGCAATCCAGATCTTCGAACACTTTATCGTGTAGATTTTCAAAGTCTTCATCTAGCTTTTTAGGCTTTACTTTTCGCAGCCTTTCCTTCAGCTTTTTATGAGTTGGGAATTCAGATTTACTCTCAATGTTAAATAATTCTAAATTCAATGAATCTTTTGATGCAGTCACATCTATCTTATTTTCAATTTATTACGTATTTTTTGTATCTTAATAAGATACTAAACCCCAATGACTATGAAAACACATCCATCAGAACTTTTATTCTATCACAGCGCAGGTCAACCAATTGATAAGCAAACCAAAGCCTACGCAAAATCTCTAGCAAAATTTGTCAACGAGATCGATGTGGTGAAACAAAGAATCACTGCAACTCAATGGGATAGCATATTATTGAAACTTGGACTGCGTGCCAAGGACCTGCTCAATCGAGCCCATCCTGATTACCAGAAATACATCGCAGGTAAAAACTGGGATGATGAAGACTGGCTCAAAATCTTGGTCAAATATCCCTATTTGATCAAATCACCGATTGCCCTTTTCAGAAATAAAGCGATTCTCTGCCGAACTCCCAGTGATATTTTGAAATTGGATTAATCAGCTAATGCAATCCCATCCTCCAGAATTTTTATTTCTCTGGCCTTATACAACTGCCCTATACATTGCTTAAAGTGCTTTTTACTCATAGAAAGCACTTTTTTTATTTCCTCAGGATCTGATTTATCATGAAGGGGAAGAAACTTCTTTTCTTCCAATATTTTCAGAATTCGTTCCGCACCTTCCTCGTATTTTTCTCGACCAGTAGGCAACAATTGCAAATCAATTTTACCATCATCTCTCCTTTTCTTCACATAGAGCGTTCGCTGCTCTCCTATTTCCAAAGGTTGAAATACTTCATTTGCATAGACCAAGCCTTCGTATCGGTCTTCTAATAAGACTTTATATCCAAGGTCAGTTTTATCGAATATCAAACCCTCAACCTGAATTCCCGGCTCATAGTCCTTTGGTGCAGGGTAGATAAAATCTTTATGCTTGGTACTTCCTATCAGCCTATTGGTTCTGTAATCCACACAGACCTTGACCAAGTACTTTTTCCCAGGCTCCATGTTTTTACCCATCTCAGCATTAGGCACCAAAAGATCTTTCGGCAAACCCCAATCCATAAAAGCTCCAAATGAGGTGACTTCCTTAGCTTCCATGACACCCCATTCATCTAAAAGTGCAATAGGCCGAGTGGTTACAGCAACTGGTCTATCTTCACTGTCAGTATATACAAAAACCTCAAGCTCATCATTTTCACGCTCCTCCCCTTTCAAATAACCTTGGGGTAACAAGACCTCTTCACCGGACTCTAACTGAAGGTATGCTCCAAAATCTGTAAATCTATTGATGGGTAATTTGCTGACTAAGCCAAGTTCTTTCATAGTTCAAAGGTAGCTATTAATCTAAAAGGATTTTGAAATTTTGTGACAAACAAAGTCAGGAAACGCATGTTTAAAAATTGGATTTCCTAGCTGTTGGAAGTAGTTTTGAATCCCTTTGCTTGAAGGCAAAGTCAAAAAAACCCAAATAGAACTGTTTTTAAATTTTAATCGCCTCATTATGAAAAATATCACTGTCATAGGATCTGGAACCATGGGAAATGGTATTGCACACGTTTTTGCCCAAACTGGATATCATGTGTCCTTAGTAGACATTAAAGAAGAATTTTTGGACAAGGCTCTGGCTACTATTTCCAAAAACATGGACAGACAGGTGAGCAAAGGCCTTCTATCTGAAGATCAAAAAACTGAAGCTCTAGGGAGAATCAAGAAATTTACCGAACTCAAAGAAGGAGTTAAAGATGCAGATTTGATCGTTGAGGCGGCAACTGAAAATATGAATATCAAGCTCGATATTTTCAGACAAATGGATGAGTTTGCACCTAAAAGTGCGATTCTGGCAACCAATACCTCCTCCATTTCTATCACCAAAATTGCAGCGGTTACCCAAAGACCTGAACAGGTGATTGGAATGCACTTCATGAACCCCGTTCCTGTCATGAAGCTTGTAGAGGTAATCAGAGGATATGCAACTTCTGATGAGGTTACGGAAAAGATCATGGACCTATCCAAAAATTTAGGGAAGGTTCCAGTTGAGGTAAATGATTATCCAGGATTTGTTGCCAACAGAATATTGATGCCAATGATCAATGAGGCTATCATCACTTTATTCGAAGGAGTTGCGGGTGTGGAAGAGATCGACACGGTCATGAAATTAGGCATGGCGCACCCTATGGGTCCTCTTCAATTGGCTGACTTTATTGGTCTGGATGTTTGCTTATCTATTCTAAAGGTATTGCACGATGGTTTTGGCAATCCTAAGTATGCTCCTTGTCCTTTGTTAGTAAACATGGTAGAGGCAGGTTACAAAGGAGTAAAAACCGGTGAAGGTTTTTATCAGTATACTCCGGGAAGCAAGGATATTAAAGTAGCTCCAAGATTCATTAAATAAGCATTAGCAAATCATGCACTTAGCAGTATCCGGAAATATCGGTAGCGGGAAAACTACGCTTACAGAAAAGTTAGCCAAGCATTATGGTTGGAAAGCTGAATTTGAAGCGGTAGATGATAATCCTTACTTGCCTGACTTTTATGAAGACATGAAAAGGTGGGCTTTCCACCTTCAGGTTTATTTTTTGAATTCTAGATTCAATCAAATTAAAACTATTCAGGAAAGTAAAACCCCTACTATCCAAGATAGAACAATCTACGAGGATGCTTACATCTTTGCGGCCAACTTGTATAAAAGCAAGCTATTGAGTGAAAGGGATTATTACAATTACCGAAGTCTTTTTGATAGCATGATTTCTCATGTAAAGGCTCCTGATTTGCTGATTTATCTCAAAGCTGATATCCCCAAATTAGTTGGACAAATAGAAAAAAGAGGTAGATCCTATGAAACGGCCATGAGGATTGATTATCTCAAAAATCTAAATTCCCATTACGAAGACTGGATATCGAATTATAAAGAAGGGAAGTTATTGATTATTGATGTCAATGAACTGGACTTTGTAGAAAGGCCTGAGGATTTCTCTTTTATTGTAGATAAGGTTCATAGAGAAATCTTTGGATTGTTTGCTTAAAAAATAATCTGATCTGATTAACCGTAGTTATGCCAGTTGCTATTTCCTCTTTGCTCTATCGATTGGAAGACCGAAGACCAAAGACCGAAGCTTCGGAATTCTGATCCTTTGGGCTAATATTAAGCCATATTTTCTTCTTACTTGCTCAAGTATCAGCCTGATTCTTAAATATTCTAAGCATTCAAAAAAATGATATGACAGGTTAATCCAAAATGGATTCGTGTGTTATCCTTTCGAAATTGAATTCCATTTCTTTTAGAAAAAACATAATTAGTGAGGGCGCGGTGGGCTGACGCAGCAGCGGGCCAGCGTCCGGTCTAGTGCGCCTGCCTGGCGGCGAGACAGGGCTGGAGCTTCCTTACGCACTTTCTGGCTCAAAAACTTTCGTTTTTGCCCTGTCTTGTCCCGTACGGCTGTCGGGATTGGTTCTTTTGCTTCAAGGCAAAAGAACAAAGAGAAAAAAGAAAATGCTTAATTGAAGCAGCAAGCGCTTAATCTAGGTAAAACAAACTTTCCATAACAAAAAATCTAATTTCGAAATAATTGAATTTTAGGAATAAGATTCAACCCATCACTGGTAGAGCCTGTCTGACGCTGGCAAGGAGTCAAAGGACATTTTTATTGTTTTGGACAACATTTCGATCTCGTACAATTGTCAGGATGCTCAATGTAAAAAACTCTATTTTTTAAACAGCTCTTTTACTCCAATTTCCTCAAAAACCAGTTACAGATTACTTTTCTCTGATCCTCATTTGGGTTAACCAGCATTTGATCCAAACGCTTCAGGCTGCCTCCAGTCATGATGGTTTCGTAAGGAGCTATGCGAATCAACTTATAACCATGAATTCTGGACTGAAGGTCGATTTGCGCATCATTGAACGCTGTTAATTTCCAGCCTGAAGCACCTACACCGGAATAGTCTCCCGGCTCGGAAGCCTGTCCAAACCAAGTCCCCGCAACAGGTGGACCATTCCAAATTCTTTCCTGCAAACCGGCTTTCTGACATTCCTTTTCATAAGTTCTGCAAAGTCTCTTGTAGGCTTCCGAAAAAGGGAAAGACATTTCACTATAAAAATCTGATCTTAAGCTTATTAATCTATATCTGTTAAAGTGAATGGGTGAATCAAAGAGGAATAAGACCCTGTTGATTTTCATATCAAAATTTGCCTTTTCCAAAAGTGGATGCTTTCCTTTTCCACCTAAGTCATCATAGATTTCATGAAGCCAAGCTTGTCCTTTAGAATCCAGAAATGAGGGATTGAACTCCAATTGAAAACGATCATCAAAATCTACTTCTCCTTCTTTTAAGATGGAGAGGAGATTGCTTAAAAGTACTTGTTGCATGACTATATATTCTCTCTGACAACTTCCCAAGTATGGTCTGCCAGTAATTTTACTTCAGCCACAAAAGCAGCAAAGTCTTTCTTTCTCCCCCATTCTTCAGGGGCTATCATGCTCAAAAAATCAGAACCATCCTCTTTCTGGTAAAGAAAGTAGGTATGGTTAATTAAAGGTTCGAATGCAATGGATGCTTGATAAATCCGTTCAGAAACCTCTACCCGGGCTTTAATCTTTTTTGCCTGATCGGCCAAAAGCTGCATCTGCTCATAGATTTGAGCCATCTGCATATCCGTTTGGCTTTGCATAGCAGCCACGGCTCTGCCGGTAATTTTACCCTTATCTTCAGGTTTGATCAGAGCACTGCCCGAGTGATGAGCATAGGGAAGAGTTCCGGGTTCCTCGGTCGTCTTATCCTTCATGCGTTCCAGATCCAACTTATCTACATCTATCTTCTTTCCAGTCATTGACTTTTTATTCTTCTCCTGTTGTAATACGTTCTTTTAGATTCCCTTTTGAGCCAGGGAAAGTAGTTCTCTGAGAAATATCATAACCAATCCAAAGCATGATTAGCATGAATATCACAAAGACTATCAAAAAGACTTTCTTGTTCTTTTTCATAACAGTACTTCCTTATTCTGGTTCAAAATTAATGTTTAACCAGTAAACACACATCTTTATAACTGATTTATGGAATCTTTGATTAAGAAATCCCTGATATTGAAAAATGTTTTTAATTTTAAGGATAGGTACCAAACAATCATTTTTATTTTGACTAGTCAAATCGCTCATGTATCAGCTAATCAGTGAACAAAGCATCTACCAATATTTTGGAGATGATGATCCGGATATGATCAGGGATATGATCCAAATTATTCTGGAAACCAACGTCCATGACCTTAAGGAGTTAGGGGATTTTTACGAAAAAAAGGAATTTGAAATCATCAAAAAAAGATGTCATAAA
This sequence comes from Algoriphagus sp. NBT04N3, assembly GCF_019443765.1. Lineage (NCBI taxonomy): Bacteria > Pseudomonadati > Bacteroidota > Cytophagia > Cytophagales > Cyclobacteriaceae > Algoriphagus > Algoriphagus sp. NBT04N3. The sequence continues at coordinate 1,420,294 of NZ_CP048415.1, read as the reverse complement.
GCAAAGCCTAGCATGAGCTATATTGGAGCTATCAAGACTAGGAAATTGCTGGAAGAAATTGAGGCGGATATACCCAACTCACTTCCTCTGAATGCAAAACTTCAAAATCACCTTTTAACCATTGAGGATGAATTGAAAAAATTCGTCAAAACTCTTGATTAATATTTAACAAGCATGGTTCGTAATTGTCTACTTATCCTGGCATTTATATGCCTATCCTCTCCCCTTTTTGCCCAATCTCAATTAAGCGTGGAATACATCATGCGGGATCCTCAATGGATGGGTACTTTCCCAAGTAGAGCAAGATGGAGTGATGATAGTCAAATTATTTATTTTCAATACAATCCAGAAAAAAATCCTGCTGATTCCACTTACAAGATTCAAGTAAGCTCTCCGAAACAAATCCAGAAAGTGAACTGGAAAGAAGAGAGTGCTATGAGGAGAGATCAGGCCAATTGGAATACTGATTATTCTCAGAGAGTTTATTTGAGTGCATCAGACCAGATATCTTTGGAAAATATGAAAACAGGCCAAAAAAAGGTTCTGTTAAATTGGCACTCAAGAGTTTCAAACCCAACTTTCTTGGCGGATGAAAATTTGATCTCATTTGTCTCTGATCAAAATATTTTCACGCTTAATCTCAGTACCGGAGTTGTTAAAAAGGTTACTCAAATATCCTCCGGTTCTAAACCTTCCAAAAAATCTAATGCTGCCCAAGCAGAGCAGGTTAAAGGATTTGTGGAAACTGAAAATTTAGAACTTCTTCAAGTGGTCAAAGAAAGGCAGGAGGCGGAGAAAAAACGTGCAGCCTACAGAGAGGCTACCAGAGAACAGGCGGAGGAAAAATTTGTCTATTACACCGAGGGAAAAAGTCCGGCTAACCTCCAACTTTCACCTGATGGCAACTTTGCAAGCTTCACCTATTATAATTCATCCAGCAACAAAAACACGAAGGTACCTGACTATGTCGCTGCCTCAGGTTATACAGAAGACCTAAATGCAAGACCAAAAGTAGGTACCGATCCTACCACGTCGGAAATCGGAATTTATGATCTGAAAAGAGACAGCGTTTATTTCATAGATTATTCTAAGCTTCCTGGTCTTCAGGACCTTCCTGATTACACCAAAGACTACCCAGACAAAAAGTGGGACAGCACAAATAGAAAATTATCTCTTTTTGGGCCCATATTTTCTCCTGACGGAAAAAGAGCAATCGTTCAAGCCCGATCTTTTGACAATAAGGATAGATGGATTGCTGAGGTAAACCTTCAAACAGGTGAATTAAAAAATTTGGACAGGCAAAGAGATGAGGCTTGGATTGCAGGACCTGGAATTGGCTGGACTTTTTCAGGAGGAACCTTAGGTTGGCTCCCAGATAGCAAGCATATTTATTTTCAATCTGAAGAAAGCGGATATTCTCACCTATATCTCTTAAATGTAGAAAATGGAAATAAAAAGACTTTGACTTCAGGTGCTTACGAGGTATTTGATCCATTCATTTCCAGAGATAAAAAAAGCTGGTTCTTTACTAGTTCAGAGGTAGATCCTGGAGAAAGACATTTTTACCAAATGCCTCTGATGGGAGGAAAAAAGGTTCAACTCACTTCCATGACTGGAAATAATGAGGTAAGTCTATCTCCGGATCAGAGTAAAATGGCAATTATTCATTCTTATAGCAACCGACCCGAGGAGCTTTACATACAGGACTTAAAACCCGGAGCCAAACCTGTTCAAATTACCAACGGGCAGAGTGAGGAATTCAAAGCTTATAACTGGAGAGACCCGGAAATTATTAGATTCCAGGCTGAAGATGGAGCCATGGTACCTGCGAGAATTTACCAACCAGAAGCCTCAAAGAAAAATGGAGCTGCTGTCATCTTTGTACATGGAGCTGGATATCTTCAAAATGTACACAAATGGTGGAGCAGTTATTTCAGGGAATATATGTTCCATAATCTATTGACAGATTTGGGTTACACCGTTTTGGACATAGACTATAGAGCTTCTTCTGGATATGGAAGAGATTGGAGAACGGGCATTTATAGACATATGGGAGGAAAGGACTTGTCCGACCAAGTTGACGGCGCCAAGCATTTGGTAGAAAAGTATGGGGTAGATGCTGATAGGATTGGAATTTACGGAGGAAGCTATGGAGGTTTTATCACGCTCATGGCACTATTTACGGCTCCAGAGGTATTTAAATCCGGAGCTGCCCTTCGCTCAGTAACCGATTGGGCACATTACAATCACGGATATACTTCCAATATTCTCAATACTCCTGAAGAAGATCCAATAGCTTATAGAAGATCCTCTCCTATCTATTTTGCTGAAGGTTTGAAAGGGAACCTTTTGATGGCTCATGGAATGGTAGATGTGAATGTTCACTTCCAAGATGTAGTTAGATTATCCCAGAGACTCATAGAATTAGGAAAAGACAATTGGGAAATGGCTATTTACCCTGTCGAGGATCATGGATTTGTGGAGCCTAGCTCCTGGACAGACGAATACAAGAGAATTCTTAAATTATTCAATAACACCCTACTCAATGATTAAGAGTTTTAAATCGATCAAGCTATTGCAAGTTTATGCAATAGCTTTTTTGTTGTTTTCTTGTTCCGAGAAACAACCTGAGGCTGAAAAAATACAAGGTTTGATAGCTGATCAAGCCATGATCGTATCAGCAAGAAAAGAGGCCTCAGATATTGGAATTGCAATCCTTCAAAAAGGTGGCAATGCATTTGACGCCATGATGGCAACTGAAATGGCGCTGGCTGTGACCTATCCTTTTGCAGGTAATCTAGGTGGAGGAGGATTTGCGGTATTTAGAATGGCTGACGGAAGCACTGGATCCATCGATTATCGGGAAAAAGCTCCCCTAGCTGCCGACAGGGACATGTATTTGGATGAAGAAGGAAATATTATTCCTGGCTTAAGTACCCAAGGGGCCTTAGCCTCGGGAGTTCCCGGAACGATCTCAGGCATCTTCACAGCTCAAGAGAAGTATGGGAAATTAAGCCCCGCTGAGGTTCTCCAACCTGTGATTGAACTTGCTGAAAAAGGATTTGTGGTAACCCAAAGACAAGCGGAACGCTTTGATAGATTAAGAGATACCTTCATCGAAGTCAATGGGCCTGAAACATTCTTTGCACAAGAAATCAATGCAGGTGACACTTTAAAAATTCCGGTTTTAGCACAAACCTTGAAGAGAATAGCCTTGAATGGAAAGGATGAATTCTACAAAGGTGAAACAGCTCAAATTCTTGTCAAACACATGCAGAATTTAGGAGGGATCATTACCGAGGAAGATTTGGCTTCCTATGAGGCTGCATGGAGAGATCCAATCATTTTCAATTATAAAGATCTGAAGATTATTTCAATGTCGCCGCCGAGTTCCGGTGGTATTACCATCGGGCAGATCTTCAAAATGGTGGAGCCTTTCGATCTCCATACTATGGGGCATCATTCACCTGAATACATCCAAGTACTGGTGGAAGCAGAAAGAAGAGCCTATGCGGACAGAAACTACTACCTGGGCGATCCTGATTTTGTAGAAATTCCCGTGGATGAACTATTAGATGACAATTATCTCCAATCAAGAATGGCTGATTTCTCATTGGATCAGGCAACTAAATCAGAGGATATTTCTGAAGGAAAAATAGCCTTTGCCGAGAGCATGGAAACCACCCATTATTCCATTGTAGACCAAGAAGGCAATGCTATCTCCGTAACGACAACCTTGAATGGAGCTTATGGAAGCAAGGTGTATATCGATGAGTTGGGTTTCTTTATGAACAATGAAATGGATGATTTCAGCTCCAAAGCTGGAGAGCCCAATATGTTTGGGTTGATCGGTGCAGAAGCCAATAGCATTGCTCCGGGAAAACGCATGCTGAGCTCCATGACTCCAACCATTGTAGAAAAGGCGGGTGAATTATGGATGGTGGTAGGGACTCCAGGAGGATCAACTATTATAACATCTGTGGTTCAGACAATTTTGAATGTCTATGAGTTTGAAATGAGTATGCAGGAAGCCGTGGAATCACCGAGATTTCATCATCAATGGCTTCCCGATTTGGTCAGCTTTGAGCCAAATTCTTTTGATACCACTTTGATCTCAAACTTAAAGTCAAAAGGCTATATCATCCTGGAAAACAATAATCCTATTATCGGAAAGGTAGATGCTATTTTAAAGCTACCTAATGGAAAATTGGAAGGTGGTGCAGATCCTAGAGGGGATGATGCAGCTTCAGGGTTCTAAAAAAAAGCCTCATTTATTTTAAAATGAGGCTTTTTAGCTTTAGTGAGAGATCATACTTTTTTAGAATATACATTACCAAACCTGTCTTTTGCCTCAACTACCAAGTTATCGATAGAATTAGGCTTAAAGAAAAACATATGGTCATTCAACTGAGGCTCTACCCACTCTCTTCTGGCAGGCAAATTAGGACCAGCATGTAATTCTATGCTCCAAGGATCCACAGCCATAATTTTCTGGGGAGCACCAACTTTGATTCCATTTTCATACCATGAAATCTCCCAGTTTGGATCATAATTCCAGCAATTCACTGTGTGATATTCAGGAAAATCTGGATGATAGCTTTTTCCATAAACTCTAAACTGCTCATCTAAGCCTAAACCTGTGCCCTTGTAAGTCCACTTTAATTCACTTCCTCTAGCTTCATATATAGCATATCCATTTGGGGTGCCATCGTAACAAATGGGTCCGGACCACCAAGCTCCGCAAACGGTCCCATGACAATGCTCATAGACTTGTCCCATGATCATATTATCATTAAAATGGGTATGTCCTGATAAAATGTGAGCATTATAACCCTCCAGCAATCGATACAGATGCTCCCGATTACTAACCGTACCTCCAAGGGTATCCCGGTCAGGATAGCGTTGCACAGCTCCTGTGTAGGTAGGAATATGCAAGGAAACTACCACTGTTTTCCCTTTTTCGACCAAAGCCAAATCCTGCTCCAACCAAGCCAATTGCTCCTCCGGAATATAGCCGATGTATTTGGTACCCACTCCCAGATAGAACACATCATCCAAAACCACATAATGCACCTCTCCCCGATTCCAAGAATAATAAGTAGGCCCAAAGTGACCCTTGAAAGTCTTGGCGGTTCCTTCGTCTGATCGTACCCCAAAGTTCATGTCATGATTCCCAATCACCTGAAAGAAAGGAATCCCGGTAGCGGCTATTCCTTGATTATATTCTTTGAAAAGTTCCAATCGGTCAAAGACCAAATCTCCACAGCCAATCCCAAAAATATTGGGATCGTTGATATTTTGAATGGTTTTTTGCACATCAGGAATTGAAACAGTCAATAACTGGTTGGCTTCATACTCATTCTGAATCTGGGTATCAGACAATAACAAAAAGTGATGATTACCATCGGAATTACGAAGCGGCTTTAATTCAAAGTTAAAGTTCTGCTCAGCATATCTAGTATCAATTTTCTGGAAAAAACTGGCTGAGCCATTTGCCTGCTTTTCTATGGTATATCCGGATGGAAGTATCACAAAAACAAATTCCCTATCAGATCCGGAAATCAATTCAAACTCTCCATTCGAATTTGATTTTGAAATAACCCTACCATCAGAAACTCCCACATTGGGAATGCCTTTCCCATTGGATGTAATCTTTCCTTTAATCCTAATCGGATTAAATAATCGCAATTCATCAGAATAAGGAGCATCTAAAACTTCCTTTGCCAAGGAGGAGGACTGAAAGCCAAACCAACCCAAAGAACTTAAGCCAAGTCCTTTGATGAAATCTCGTCTATTAAACATGGATCTATATTTTGATTGAAAAGCTTAAAAATGACCAAAATAATCTGGATAAAAATTACCCAAAATAGAAATTATCAATTTCTTAATATGGATAATCGCTCTCCCACCATGGAGAAAAAATGGAATTTGGCATAGTATGAGATTTCCACCCTGGATAGGCATATCGAATTGGAAAACTGCGAGGTGGACGATTACACGGATGAAAGCGGGAAATTCAATGCTTGGAACATCAATATGTGTGATGAGGATATCGAATGGATTGTCCGAACCAGAGGGATGTTTGGGATTTCCTTCGATCAGCGGATTCTGGGAATTACCAAGCATTATCTGAAAAACAATCCCAAACGAAACGGCATTCAGCTTATTTGGGAAAATATCGAGGCCATCATCAAAAGTGCTTATGCCAATCCCAACCTGAGCGATGAGGAAAAACCACTGTTCTGGAAATGCCTGACCATCGGAACCGACTTCGAAGGCTTGATCGACCCGGTAGACTACTACCCTACCGTTTTGGAGTTTGGTCTATTCAGCAACAATTTGATTTTCGAAATCGAGCAGGCCCGAAAGAAGAGCGGACAAAAACACCTCGCCCATCTCAAATCCGGTGAGGATGTAGAGAAAGCCGTGGAGAATTTTTGTTTTAGTAATTCGAAGCGGTTTGTTTTGGAAAACTACAAGAAATGAAGTGTATTTTAATTAATTTGGCGTCTCAATATCATTACCATTGTAAATTCCCTCAAAACTTAAAATCTCAGGTGACCCTGGAAAATTGCCATGTACTAAAACATCCGAATAAAAGTAACTCGGGAGTTTCTTAGCATAGCGAACTTTAATGGAAATGGAATCATTTGGAGAAATTTTATTTTCCAATAATACAGCTGAACTACAGGTGCAGGAAACCTCAACATTTGTAATAATCAAGTCATTACTACCCGTGTTTTTTACAATAAATTCTCCAACAGCATCCTCTCTTTTTCCTACTTCGCCAAGGTTAATATTTCGTTTAGAAATTGAAACTGTTGTAAGTTCAACCCCTTCAAGCGGATCATACGTTTTTTCATTAAAAAAACGATAATAAATCGCATAAGACAATAACAAAATAGAAATAAAAAGTAATGAATAAACAAAAAACTTTTTCATAGCTGATCTTGTAATTTAAATCTCATTAATATCGTTTCCTCTGGATCGCTACCTAATAATACATTATATAATTCTGGATCAGAAACTCTAAGGCCTGGTAATGATTCCTGAATATCATTATAATAAAACCCAATGGATTCAATGTTAGATGCAATTAAATAAGTTCTACTTACTTTTGAAAAATGAGGGATATTGTAAGGTCCTATAAAAAATAATTTCACATAAACATCCATTTCTTCTTTGTCTAAAGATCCATGAATTAGATTTAAATGGCCAAAGGTTTGACCGCTAGATAATCTTACACCTAAGGTATATCCATTTAATTCACCTTCCCGAAATCCATAGTAACATATAAATTCCTGATTTGAACCTATCTGATATTTTGTCAATATATTACTATCGGTTTGATTTCTGGAATTTCTACGATATTGGGTATAATTTACAAAATCCTTTTCAGGAAACTGATTTGGAAATAATACTTCGAATACTAACGAGTCCTTGGAATGATCTTCTGATATCCTATATATTTTTGATGATAAAGGGTATGAAAAATAATTATTATCAAGGAAACCTGAAAAATCCATTGCCTGATAGTCCCCACTTCTATCGACAAACATCCTTTTTCCTAAGAGATTTCCTTCTAAATCATAAATATCTATATTGTATTCATCATCACCTTCAATTAAAAATGAATATAGTGCCAAATTACCAGAAGAAAGAATACTTATTTGTGTCCCCCATTTTTTGGTTGTGAAATCTTTTAAAAAACTTAAATTATCATCAAAAATAAAAACCTTAAAATCTCCTCTTGAATAGATAAAAATTAAATCATCACTCACTGCAACATCTGTAACCTCTAAAAATTCGCCAGGACCTTGACCTTTGTTTCCTACCATTCCTAAATAATTCCCTGTTTGATCAAAAGCAAAAACCACCTTTTTCTTCTTATCATGAATTAAAATTTTATCTTGAAATTCCAAAATTTTTTGAGCGATTGTTATTTGAACAGTATCAGGGGTATTTAACTTTAGATACTCAACATTTTTCAACAATGCTTTAATTGATATCAGTTCATCTGTTTTTTCAACATTGTTAAAATCGATGATTGTAGGATTTTCGATGTAATCTTTATCACTTTTACTAACACATGAGGCTATAGAAAAAACAATTAAAATTTTTAAAATTTTACTAATCATAAGATAAAATAAATTAAGCTCAAGCCATCGCAATAGGCTTGAGCAATTTTTAAAATGTGAATCAGAGCTATTCGCCCATACTTGGGTTCCTACACTGCAAACAGGTATTGTCATTACAGGTATTTTCACCAAAAGTACAATCATTACAATGCCAAGAACCTCCACCCTCAACTTGACAGGTAGTACTAATCCATTGCTTACTTCCTCCCTGAGCGTCACTTGACTTTGGCAAAGAGAATAAGGAAAATGCCACAAACATTAGCACTGCTGCTAAACTTGTTAAGAAATCTAACTTTTTCATAATTGAGTAGTTTAAGTGTTTGAAAATCAATCAACTAATCAATTATACAAACAAACAAACAAACAAACAAACAAACAATTAGGAGTTTTTTTCAAAAAAACTATAATTTCTTTAAAAATAACCTTGACAAAAAGTGCTAAAGTCTTTGATTTAAAAAATTTCACTGTTTGGGTCCAGATAACTATCTGGATGTAATCCCGAACCATTATCGCAGGATTTATAATCCGAAAAAAATTTCTTCTCATTACAATTCAGCTTTTCGGTCCTCTTGCTGGCATCAAATCTTCATTTCCTGTCAAAAAACATGGGCCAGCGCTGGTATGATATTGTATTTTCTAAGCCTTGGGTTGCGTCGTTCCTCCTTACCCAGGCCTGCCTGCCTATGGCCATAGCCGTCAGTTTAAGGTTTTAAGTATATCATTTAAGGCTAGTTTTCCTTTTTTCTTTTCTAGGTATAAAATTTTAGGAGCAAATTCTTTGAGTTGATCAAGTAAGGTTATCAACTCTTTATGGTTTTTCAAAGCATTGATTAGATGATTTGATATGTTTGGATCAGCCTGAAGTATTTCCAAACACTGCATAACACCTTGTTCTTTTGTAATACCTGATTTTGTAACCAATTGAAAATATTTAGATTAAGAATAGTCCAGATCAACTTTCCATAAAGTTGGCATTCAAACCGATGGATTTTTTTGGTATTAAACTCGTCAATGGTGACCAGCGATTTCCAGGTTTTGAAGATCAGCTCGATTTGCCAACGTAAGGAATATACTTTCCTGATGTCTTTTCCTTTCAGTATCTCAGCGGGAACATTAGTAATCATCATATTCAACCTTGCCCTTGCTTTAAACTTGTCCGAAACCTTGTTTCCCGTAGATTTTGCCTGTTTTGAGGTTTTTCGGAGTCTTTTCTCGTAGGTAGTCTCATCGGCAAGCGAAACCACAATCCGAACAGGAACTCTTTCTTTTTTCCCCAGAAAAACAGACATTTCCAGATATTCCAACTTATTTTTTTTGAGCTTCTTGAGGTAGGAGTTGATCTCCACTGGATCTTTTGAGTCCCTTTCTGAATAAATATTAACCTGTGGTGTCAATCGATTGATAAAGTAGGCTTTGGCTGAGTGAATCTTGGAGAGAAATCCCAGGGTACAATAGCCCATGTCTCTGAGAAAAAGATCATTTTCCTGAATATCATGGGTAAAATCGGCTGAGTCAGACTGATCATTCATCACCCCGGAAGTAAGCCTGAGATCAAGACTCTGCCCACTGAGAAAATCATATTCATATTGGACACTGATCATCGAAGAAGAGTGATGAAGCGCCCCTCCGTACCCTTTGTACTTTGCAGAAAAAGAATCTGGGAGGGCAAATTTGGTGGAGTCCTTAATCCGAATCCGGTTGAAATGAGTTTTGAGTGCCTGCTTTTCGCCACTATAGCTGATCTTTTGAGTCAAAAGACAGTCAAGACACTTTTTCAGAAAGTCGACAGCGGGTGAAGTAAACCGGTCATGAAGCGACTGCTTGGTGATGTTGATCCCGAATTCCTGAAATAGAAAGGAAGCCATATCTAGGAGACTGAAATCTTTCCCCCGTTGATAAGAAAACATGAGGCTCAACAGGAAACCGAAACCATCGAGCTTCGATTTCCTGATCGAATAGCCGGTTTCTTTGGCGAATGAATTGATGGATTTGGGGTTGAAATTTAAGAGAAATTTCTCTTTTAGAAACTGGTCTTTTTTCAGTATAAACCATTGATTTTCTATCTTTTAACCCTCAAAAATCCGTATATTAGAAGAAGAAAAAAGGCGGTAGACCGTGATTCCAACCGCCTTTTTAAACTAAAAAAACATTATACAAATATGAGCAAAAGGAAGAAAGATCCCAATGGGGATCTACGCTTTGTTCATAAATAAACTCACCCACAAGGTTTTAGCTTGCTAAACTGACGGCTATGGCCACCGCAGGCAGGGCTATTAATAAATCGTGTCCACCACGGCGGACTGGCACTTCAGCACTCTTTTTCGCTGTTCTGCTTATAAAAAAACAGAAATATCCACAAAAATTTCAATTTTCTGATTTCTTCCAAAACTCACAAAAACTACCCTTAAGATTCCTTTTCCTCTCCAAAAATCTCTTTAACAACCCAGCCTTTCCCCCACTCTTCCATTTCTTGTGCTGTCCACAGCTCCGGGTAAAAAATAACCTTCTGGAAGCGTGGAGGAAGGTATTTTTGCCAGTTGGTACCACCGGTGGCAGCTATATCCACAGGGTCTTTTTGTAAATACCTTACTGCTGATTTATAATGAGCCAAGGGCCAAAATACATTTGCCTTTAGATCAAACTTTTTCATTAAACCCGTCAACTCATCAGAAGGATTATCTATTTCCATGTACTTATGCCATAAATTTTTTCTTCTATAGCCTTCGATTAGTTCTTTTAATTTCTTCCCGTATTTCTGCTCAAAGTTTTTGAGCGTTAAGGTCTTTTTCCCACTGGCCAATTCTATTGCCCCTTGCTGCCAATACAGGTGTTCGAACAAATCATCCGCAGGAGAATGATAATCAAATTGAGATCTTTTGGATAAAGTAATCAATTGAAAGGCATCAGTGGCCATCAATTCAATCTCTCTATACTGGGCACTTTGAAAACCTGAAGAAGGCAAAAGAGACATTCTAAACTTCAAAAACTGCTCCTTTTCCATCCCTTTCCACATCATAGCAAAAGAGCTGATCAAATGATCAAAATACATCAGTATCCTTTCTAATCTGGATTGAAAGAATTCCTCAGTCAATTCTTTTTCATCGGCAATTTGCTCCATTTCAGATATGATCAGTTTGAAGTAGAGCTCTGTAATCTGATGATAAATGATAAAAATTTTCTCATCCTTGAAGCTGGTTTTGGGCTGCTGTAAGGATAAAAGCACATCCAAATTGATGTATTCCCAATAGGTCAAATAATCAGCATAAAGCAGCCCTTCCAGATAGGAAAGCATATCCTGACCGGAGGCTTTAAACTTCTCTTCCAGCTGCTTGATTTTGTCTAATATCTTCGGGTCAAATTCGGATTCGTGCATGGGGATTTTTTGGGAAAAATGATAGTTTTTTAGGTGCTTATCTATTTACTTCGAAAGGCGGGAACACTTATTCTTCCCGACAAAAATCAGAGATTCATTTTAATAAACCAAAATACCATGGAGGCAGTAGAAATCCATAAGTCACAAAAGCAGGATACGTTTGAGGGGGTAGATTTTCTCGATTTGGACGATTTGCTCACGGAAGAGCATAAATTGATTAGAGGTTCCATTCGAGATTTCGTGAAAAAAGAAATTTCTCCATACATAGAGGACTGGGCTCAAAAAGCTCATTTTCCTTATGAAATAGTGAAGAAGTTTGGTGATGTGGGTGCTTTTGGTCCTCAAATTCCAGAGGAATACGGAGGCGGCGGGCTGGACTATATTGCCTATGGTCTCATTATGCAAGAAATTGAGCGAGGCGATTCTGGCATGAGATCTACAGCCTCTGTCCAGGGTTCTTTGGTCATGTATCCGATTTACAAGTTTGGTTCTGAGGAACAGCGTAAGAAGTTCCTTCCTAAACTGGCATCAGGAGAAATGCTAGGCTGCTTCGGTTTGACTGAACCAGACCATGGTTCTAACCCATCCGGCATGACAACCAATTTTAAAGATATGGGAGATCACTACTTGCTCAATGGGGCAAAAATGTGGATTTCCAATTCTCCGAAAGCGGATATCGCTGTAGTCTGGGCTAAAAATGAGGAAGGCCGAATTCATGGATTGATAGTAGAAAGAGGCATGGAAGGATTTTCTACTCCGGAGACACATAACAAGTGGTCTTTAAGAGCCTCCTGTACCGGTGAATTGGTTTTTGATAATGTGAAAGTACCTAAGGAAAATCTTCTTCCTAATAAATCTGGTTTGGGAGCACCTTTGATGTGTTTGGATTCGGCCCGCTTCGGAATTGCTTGGGGCGCAATCGGAGCTGCTATGGACTGTTATGAGTCTGCCAGAAAATACGCTGCCGAGCGTATCCAATTCGATAAGCCTATCGCAAGCTTCCAGTTAGTTCAGAAGAAATTGGCAGAAATGCTAACTGAAATCACCAAAGCTCAATTATTGGCCTGGAAAGTGGGAAAAATGATGAATGAAGGCAAGGCTAAAACCGTGCATATTTCCATGGCAAAAAGAAACAATGTAGATATGGCTCTACATATCGCCCGTGAAGCGAGACAAATCCACGGAGGTATGGGCATTACCGGAGAATACCCAATCATGAGACATATGATGAACCTAGAATCTGTGATTACTTATGAGGGAACTCATGATATTCATTTGCTGATTTTAGGAAATGAGATAACCGGGATTCCGGCTTTTAAATAAGGGTTTTGAAAATATTCTGAAACCCCGTCCTGAAATTTGGGATGGGGACTTGGGACTTTTGATAGAGAGAGTATTTTTTGAAGAAAAACACTTTGCGGGAAAGCTTAAGTTCTTTTTCAAGCTTTGGGCAGTGAATTTTCTTGTCCGAGTTTCGAACTTGAATACAAATTTGTATTAGCTAAACTAATATATTCTTTACACCTTTTTTCTTTGCTCTTTGCTCACTGGATTTTTCAATCTCTTGTTTTAATATCCTCATATGCGAAGCAATCTGCCTTTTAATACTTGGTGAGTCCATTCCTTCTTTTCTTTCACCTGCTGAGTTAGTGTAATATTTTTTTGAAGCATTGTTTGCATAAGATAAAAAGTTCCTTTTCCCAAGGTGTGAGTAGCGACTGAATATTTGCTGTTTGAAAATGGTATCTGATTTTGAGTATTCACTGTAAGCCATTGAAACGGATTTAACTATCCTGGCCTTCATCTTTCTGAAATAGCGAGAAAGACTTCCAGGTCTTATGTATATACTCTTGCCATTGAATTCAAACCCTAAATATTGTAGATTTTTGAAATTAGAGTTGGTATTTGATAGAGGGTCAAATGTTTGAGTTGCCTCAACAAACTCGCGCTTGTACGACCTTGTCTGGCCGCTTCGAGATAGTTTAAAATCAACCACTTCGGTTTTACGGTTCTGGATGGTCAATTTGTATTCCCTATTGATCAGACCCATTAGATAATCTTTTAGCTGATTAACTTGGTAAGGTTTGCAAATGATAAGAAGGTCATCGCAATATCTGCGATAAACAAAATCTTCCTTTAGACCTTTTTCGAATATTTCACGGTCAAATTCAGCCAGATATATATTAGACAATACAGCACTCATTGCTGTGCCCTGTGGGATTCCACTATTTTTAAGAACTCGTTTTTTCGTGTCTTTATCGACTTGACTATTTATTGTAATTAATTTTCTCTTACGTAATAGCTTCATCTTATCTTGGAAAGTTGACCCATTAATATCATCCGGGACTAGGTCTAGTAGAGACTGATATCCTTTAGGAATTCTCTTTCTGCCTTTATATTTCTTACGCTGTTCTTTTTCAATTTTCTTCAGGTTGATATTAAAGTGCTTAAGGAAGCTAGCATAGTTGACGTAGCTGTACTTCGTAAGAGATCGGAAAACTTTATACTGGTCAAGTGGTAAATCGTCTTCATCGATAACCTTGCACCACATCTTTTTTAGGATTGAATGATCGATATGATCAAAATATCCTTTAATGTCGAGAGCGATTGCAGAGCATTCACCATTTTCTCTGTAAGCTGATTTGACTTGGTCAAACGCCTCCTTTGCAAACTGAATATTGCATTTACCATCCAAGTCACTTCTGTATGCTAAAACAACTTCTTGAAATCCTTTTTTATGGATATAATCTTGATAAGCCTTGTTAAGAACAAAAGAATAAAATCCATAAACGTAGGTATCGAAATGAGAAGCAAAAGAGATGGGGCGGATTTTAGTCTCTAAGTCATATTTTCCTCCAGCAGTAAGAGTTTTATCTTCTTGCCATTTATAACGAGGCGTTTTTTGGAGAATTTTGACCAACGGTGTGAAGTCATGATTTTTCATGCGCTTCATTAATGGATCAGAAAGTAAATCGTAAAGACGTTTTTTGTCTTTTGGAAAGTTAAAGTACGGATCGAATTGTGGATAGGTTTTTAGATTAAAGTCATTTTCAATCTTCTCAACATAAGAATTCCACAATTCTTCGGTAAAAATTGTTTTCATAAGCATTTTCAATGGGAGACTAGGCCATGGACATATCGGAAAGCCGATACCGTGTATTTTGACACGTCCCCCAATCCACAGAGGAATTTCACCTCACTGGGGCCCTATCTCCATCCCATGGCGGATCATATTTCTATGCCACACTCCAGATCGCAACTCAGCGTTTCCACCTACAACAACCTGACCCGAATTTACATTCGAGGTATTAAATCCTTACCATTGTAAGGGTTAGAGGGAAAATTGAACAAACGAAAGAGTATGAAGTCAGTCACCTTAATTACCAACTTAATTCTGTTACTCCTATTTATATCGGTAGGAGTATCAGTTGACAACCTGTCAGAATACCTGACAACCTTGGTATCAGTTTTGATGATATACAAGGAATGTGTTAACTTAAACCTTTCACCAACAGGCCTTCTTGAAAAGAAATTCAAGATACCCTGAAGCAAAAAATATAGTTCAATTTACTTGCCATTCATTTTTTTTATGCCACATTGGCAGTATTAGGCTCCAACGCCTCCCTCAACACCTGTTGCAAAAGCATCTCATTCTGCTGCTGACTTTCTTTGATGCTTGCCTCCAACTCATCACAAGAAGCCATCAACTCATCCAACTTGGCGACTATGCGTTGCTGTTCGGAGAGTGGGGGAAAGGGAATTAATAAGGGATTTAATTTTTCTTGGCTAATTGAGGCCTGTCCTGTAACCTTTTTAAAAGATTTAAGAATTTGATCTTTTATTAGAGAAGTTAGAAACAAATAGTTAACATATGGTGCAGTAATTGATTTCTCGAAAAGAATGACTCGAATATTTTTACTTTCAAAAACAAAAGGCTCATCTAGATAAGGCAGAAGCCCTGACTTCCCGAGCAATTCAATACTGTTTACACGATTTAATAATAGATCATTTTGAGTAAGGAGATATCTTTCTATCTCTTCATCAGTCAATATCATTCTTTTAAGTTTAACAAAATTGATTTTGCCATCATTGATGTTATACATTCTAAAACACCCAATTCCATCATCGCTGTAAAACTTATCTTCCTTGTATATTCCATTTGTCATTGATTGAGTGACCTGCCCCAACCTACACCACACCCAATTTTCCGGAATATCAAAAGGAATTTCGTCTTGGGTGATGGGTGGCAAAGGTTTTTGCTTCTTGATTTTCTTCTCCTTAATCAAGCGTTCTTTTTCAGCTTTGATTTTTTCGAGAAGTACTGAAGCAGGTTCGTCATTTGGTCCCGAAAGCTTTCGGGATTGTGGCACCAACTTCCCTTGCATTGCCTCCCGCAAAAAGGCCTGACGGAGTTGCTTGACTAAATCGAGTTGATGGGTGAGTTCGGAGGAGAGTGAACCACCATACACTTGATTTTGATGAGCTGAAATTATTTTTTCTTCTATCTCAGGAGAGAAATAGTTCTTTTCTTCTAATGAATTATTCTTCAAATCATTCAGAAAGGAAATAATACCTTTTTGTGTGCTTCTGTCTGGTATGGGGAATTCAAGCTTTTCAATGTCCTTAGGACTTACATTCGGTATCGCAGCTCCCCATGCTAAATCCTTAATAATCGATTGAACACTGCGAGCAATCCAGTAAACGTATTCAACTTCAAATTCATCAGGGTTTAAAACCTCAAATTTACCAACTGGAGCTGCTACATTTGATTGGACAGTCAGTTAAGCCCCTTAACTTAGAGTCAATGAAAAGAGGAACAAGAAGAAGCTATGACAAGGAATTTAAGAAAATGGTTGTCGAGCTTCACAAGAGTGGTAAATCATCGTATGAAATCGCCAGAGAACTTGACATTCCGGGAGATATGGTTCGTCGATGGAGCAGAGAGTATAAATCCAATGGTGATCAAAGCTTTGCAGGAAACGGCAAACCGATTCTGAGTCCCGAACAACGGGAAATAGCCGAATTGAAGAAAGCATTGAAAGAAGCACAGATTGAACGGGATATTTTAAAAAAGGCCGTATGCATCTTCTCCAAGAGCGACAACAAATATTCAGGTTCATGAGCGAGCACCAAGGGGAATTTGCTGTTGAGAAGATGTGTCAGGTTTTGGGTGTTTGTAGAAGTAGCTACTACGAATGGCTTACTAGGAAACCTTCCAAAAGAGCCTTGGAAAACGGCGTATTGAGACAAACCATCCAGGAAATCGCTGAGCAAGCCAAATGGAGACTGGGGAGTCCAAAGCTCGCCTTAGAACTCAAGGACCGAGGGATTATTGTCTCCAGACCCAGAGTAGCAAGGCTGATGAAATCGATGGGAATCCGAAGCGTTATCAGCAAGAAGTTCAAAGTATGCACCACCGAATCCAATCACGCATTCACTCCTTCAATGAACCTGCTGAACAGGGACTTTACTGCTACACAGCCTGGGCAAAAATGGGTGTCGGATATTACTTATGTAAGAACTCAACAAGGCTGGCTTTATCTGACGGTAATCATGGATCTATTTGACAGGAAAATCATTGGGTGGTCGATGAGCAAGACACTGGAGGCCTATCCAACCGTGATAGCAGCGCTCCGAATGGCAGTGGGTATAAGGCCCTTAAATCCAAACGAGCTTATATTCCATTCCGACCGTGGAGTTCAATATGCCTGTGAAGAGTTCAGAAGATTACTGCGAAAGAACCAGATTATCCAAAGCATGAGTCGAAAAGGAAACTGCTGGGACAACGCAGTAGCGGAAAGCTTTTTCAAAATCATGAAATCAGAACTGATTTATCAGCTTCCTATACAAAACATCGGGCAGGCTCAAGTCGAAATCTTTGAATTTATCGAAATCTGGTACAACAAAAAAAGAAAACATTCTTACCTGAATTACCTCACTCCTGAGCAGTTCGGCACAAAATCAAAAAACTTGGTCGCATAAAGAGAATTGAACTCGAACTAATCAGGGAGATTTTTTTCCAAAATCACCCTGATTAGTTGAGTAGCCCCGCGGCAGGCGGAATTAAATCAAATCCAAAACAGGCTTAAAAATATTGTCCAGTTTTTTGTAGCAAATCCAAACACGCTGATTCAGATATAATTTACCTATGCCTTCTTGTACAATGCCTAATTTGGCAATTGTGCCGCCTGTTAAGGCGATTACTATATCTCCAGTACTTAGTTCATATTTTTTCAGATCGTCAGATTCTTTATAATACTTGACATTGTCCAATATTATTTTCTCGTCATTGAAATCTGAAATCCTTATCACAGGGATTCCCTCAGAGATATAATTTGAACTTTTAAAAGCGAATCCACCTGCAATTCTAATATGGTTTGATAATGGTTCAGCCTCAATCGTTTTGGATAATTCAGTATTTATTATTTGGACATAGCTTCCAACTGAGTTATAAAAAACACTTTTCCAATCGTTTAAATTGCTGACCATTGCTTTTCGTCCTCTACCCATTTACTGACTCTTTTATTTGGTTCAATAAATCATGGCTTTTGCTAAAACTTTGGACTAGCATTTCCATCAATTCTGCACTGCTATGGATGATTTCCTCTTCCTGCTTGGTTGGGTTTTTAATGTCCAAATCATAATTACGATCAATGATGGTTTGGATATCCACTTTCCAGCTCAGTTCGCTTTCCTTACGGTCATTCCACCAAGCTTTGACAGGCTCAAACTCATTGATTTGAAGAGGCCTCGTCTTGCTATAAGCCTTTTGTCCTTCCGGTAGTCGGTGTTCATAGTACCACACTTCTTTCGTAGGTTCTCCTTTGGTAAAAAACAGTAGGTTGGTGGCTACTGTGGCATAGGGTTGAAAAACGGAATTCGGCAAACGGATAATGGTATGAAGATTACAATCGGTCAAAAGCTTTTCACGCACTCGTTGCTTTACCCCATCCCCCGTCAGCGAACCATCCGGCAATACAATACCTGCTCGTCCGCCATTTTTCAGTAAATGCACCATCAGCACCAAAAAGAGGTCCGCACTCTCTTTGGTTCGGAAATTTTGAGGGAAGTTATTCTCATTGTTATTGGCGACAATGCCACCAAAAGGTGGATTCGCCAAAATGACGTTCACCCGATTCTTTTCCGTGTAATTGCTTAGTGGCTGATCCAAACTATCACGGAAGGTAATGTTG
Organism: Algoriphagus sp. NBT04N3; assembly: GCF_019443765.1. Lineage (NCBI taxonomy): Bacteria > Pseudomonadati > Bacteroidota > Cytophagia > Cytophagales > Cyclobacteriaceae > Algoriphagus > Algoriphagus sp. NBT04N3. The sequence goes on along the minus strand of NZ_CP048415.1, from coordinate 1,401,590 downwards.
GGCACCTCCATGTCATGTAAAATCAGGTTGGTGGTAGCCAACAAATACGGCAGAGGTTTATATTCCCAACCCACAATATTTTTCGCAATACTCTCCCGCTCTTCTACGCTATTGGCTTGTTTTTTCAAATGCTCAATAGCAGCCGTCAGGTACCCCCCCGTTCCACAACTTGGATCCAATATCTTTTCACCCAGCTGTGGGTTCATCATTTCGCAGATGAATTCAGTGATCGCCCTTGGCGTGTAAAACTCCCCGCTTTTTCCTGCGCTTTGCAGCTCCTTCAGAATAGTTTCATAAAGCTCCCCAAAAGCATGGCGATCTTTGGCAATATTGAAGTCGATCTCATTGAGCTTGTTCAACACTTTGCGGATGTTGATACCACTTTTCATGTAGTTGTTATTGCCTTCGAAGACTTCCCGTACGATCAAGGCCCGTTGGTTTGCCAAATCATCACTCATCCCCACTTTCAGGTTTTTGAGTGTAGGGAAAAGTTTCTGGTCCACGAACTGCTGCAGTTCATCGCCTGTAATTCCCTCATCATCCCCTGCCCAAGCATCCCAGTGAAATTCTGCTGGGATAGGGCTTTCGTAATCATCCTTGATGATTTCCAGTTCTTTGTCCTTATCGGAGAAGATTTTTAAAAAGAGCATCCATCCCAATTGTTCGATTCGTTGGGCATCACCGTTCAATCCGGTGTCTTGCCACATGATTTTGCGGATGGAGTCTAGGATTCCTTTGAGGTTATGCATTTATATCGGTAGTTACTTTTAACTTAATTATTTGATCTTTTTTATCAAGAAAAATTGGTTCCACCTTTTGTATGAGTTCGTCTAGGTTACTAATTACTTTATCTCCAATCTCCTCTACATCACCATCCTTTGTAAACGATGAAAATTTTTGCGTATCCAATGATTTACTAAAGAATGTATTCCAATCAGATGTAGGTTTTATATTCACTCCCTTACTCTTTAAAATATCAAAAAGAGGTTTCCTAATCTTTTCATTACTAGGGCTCAAGACAGCATAAGTAATTATTTTATGCTGCCTTGCATAAAAGTACACCTCAAATAAAAAAGCTTCTCCATATTCCCAGCCTCTAGCTACATTTTTTGGTATAATTTTATCTAATTCAGGAGTTAGGAAGCGAAGAATCGGCTTAGTCGAGCTCCCCTTTATCCATCCTTTTTCATGAAATTTTTCCTCTAGGTAGGTTCTTATTTCATAGATTTGGTCCTCTTTATTTTGAATTACGAACTCGAATAGATCTCGATGTTCACGGTAGATTTGATTTGCTAATTGTGCTTTTTCTCCATCTTCCATAATGTTGTTTCTCATATTTGAAATATAGTCTTCTATATAAACTCTCGTTTTAGGAAGTATTGATTGATTAAGTTTAAGAAATTCTTCTAAGTACTTTATAAGAGCGACATATGAGTAATCGATATAATTTTCACCTTTTGATTTTTCTCCGCTTGGGTTTAAATACACAAACACCTTTTTGGTCTGGGAATGAAAGCGTTTTTGAACAATTTCTTTGTAATTTTTCAATTGGCTCCCATGCTCCTTACTGCCAATTTTGTTCTCAATAGCTATTACCAAGTCAGGAAATTGGATAAGAATATCAATATTGAACCATTCCCGGTGAATTTGGACCTTTTCAAAACTCAAATCTCTTATACCGAAAACTGTAAAGTCACCGCTTTTACTATCAATAGCTAAATCAATTAAAAAAGCTTTAAGAACTTGATCTCCTAGGCCATGATTCCCCTTTGGATCAAGAAGCCATGCAAGGAAGTTTGAGTGGCGAATCTCAAATTTCTGAGCCCTTAAAACTTCAAAAATATTGGTATTTTCAGCTAGAATCTCAAACTGTTTCACTTTCGGATTCTTTAAGAAATTGGCATATGCTTCTTCAACCTGATGTTTTTTTTCAAAAATATTTTCCATTCATCTGAAATTAAACTTTTCTTTTTTCAAAACTGTATCTCTTTTAAAATTAAAAAAGGAATTAAGGCTCGGTACCCTTTCTCCATTAGAAAAGAATACTCATTGGTACAAAATTATGCTCCCGTTTTATAAAGTTCCTGTTCTAATTCTTTTAAGGCCTGGAGGTATTGCTTCTTTCCTCCAAACTGACCTATGATCTCCAAAGGGCCACCAAACTGATCAAGAGGTTTGACCCGAAGGATATCCATGCTTTCCAAATTAGTGATGCCTTCATCGGAATACTTGTCTAAGAGTGCTTCCAATACCCTTCTTGCCTGCTCGCCGTATTTGGTGAAGTAATCACGCTTTTTAACATTGTTGGCTCTTTCTTTCCGTGTAGCGGTGGTTGCTCAAATGCTACATGACAAATCAGATCAAACAAATCGACCTCTCTGTTTACAGCATCACGTAAAGCATCGACCATCACTCCTTGGTCTTCCAGTTCTTTGATGATTACTTCTTTCTTGGCGGTACTATTCCATCGAGTTAAAAAATCTTCCAATGATTCATACTTGCCCTTGATGAGTTCTTTGGTATGATCCTTTAGGCTTGTAGTAATGGGCTTTCCCTCGTTATCAAAATACATCTCCCTGCTAATCAATACAGAGACATCTACCCCATTGACATATACCTTCTCCCGTTTTTCAAACACCTTACGGGCAGGAGATTGAGGGGTCGGGTATCTAATTTCGGGCTCTAAACGAATTTCCTCTCCAGTTTCCTCATCAACGATAGGTAAGCCCATTTCTTCTTCTTCATCTACTATTCCCACTAGGTCAGTATTTTCAGAGACAGGCTTCACCCGGATCGGATCTCCATCAAATTCTTTATCGGCAAAGAGATCAGTAACATTTCGAAAGTCGAGAATAGTAAAATACATTTTACCAAACTCCTCATTAATTCGGGTACCTCTGCCAACAATCTGCTTGAACTTGGTCATAGACTTGATTTCAGCATCCAAAACAATGACTTTACAAGTCTGGGCATCTACTCCAGTAGTCATTAATTCGGAAGTAGTAGCTATTACAGGATAGATTTCTTCAGGATTGATGAAATTATCTAACTCCCGTTTTCCTTCGTCATTATCTCCAGTAATCTGCATCACATATTTGTGATTTTTAGCCACTAAATCTGCATTTAGATTGGACAAAGCAGAGCGCATTCTCTCAGCGTGATCGATATCGGTGCAAAAAACAATCGTCTTGGCAAATCTGTCATACCCTTTCAAAAACTCTGTCAGTTTTCTTGCAACTGCTTGGGTTCTTTCTTCAATGACCAAATTCCTGTCAAAGTCTTTTCTATTGTAAATGCGGTCTTCTACTTCATTGCCATCTTTGTCTTTTTTCCCCCTCTCGGGTCTCCATCCTTCCGCATCGACATTTAAATTAACTCTGACCACTCGGTATGGAGCTAAAAAACCATCATCAATCCCCTGTTTTAGCGAATAGGTATAAAGAGGCTCACCAAAATATTCACTGTTAGAAACTTCACTCGTTTCTTTTGGAGTCGCAGTCAGACCGATATGAGTTGCCTTTTTGAAATAGGTCAATATTTCCCGCCATGCACTGTCTTCCTTTGCACTTCCCCTGTGGCACTCGTCTATTACAATTAGGTCGAAGAATTCGGGAGAGAATTGCTTATACGCATTTGATTCCTCATCGGCACCGGAAAGCCCTTGATAAAGCGCCAAATACACTTCATAGGACTTATCAATCATTCGGTGCTTGACTACCGTCATTTTATCCTTGAAATGTTTAAAATCTCCTCTCCTTGTTTGGTCAATCAGTGCATTTCGATCTGCTAAAAACAGAATTCTCTTTTTAGCCCCGCTTTTCCAAAGTCTATGAATGATTTGAAAGGCCGTGTAGGTTTTACCTGTACCCGTAGCCATTACCAAAAGTATCCTGTCTTGACCCTTAGCAATTGCTTCTACTGTTCTATTTACCGCAATCTGTTGATAGTATCTTGGATTCCTTCCACTTCCATCAAAGTAATAATCCTGGGCGACTACTTTTTCAGCCTCAGAAGATTCAATACCCTTGTACTTCTTGTATTTCTGCCAAAGTTCCTCAGGCGATGGAAAGCTATCTATTCCTAACTCTGTTTCAAGATTATCATCTGTTGCTGTTCGATCATGAAATATAAATCCATCACCATTACTGCTAAAAACACAGGGGATGTCTAAAATTTGAGCATAGTCCAATGCCTGTTGCATTCCTGCTCTGACTGAATGCCTGTTGTCTTTCGCTTCAACAATCGCAATTGGAATATTTGGCTTATAATAAAGAATATAATCAGCCCGCTTTCTTGTCCCTCTGGCAGTAAGTTTCCCTCTCACATAGATTTTACCAGCCGTAAAAGACACTTCCTCTAAAAGTTGAGTAGTCTTATCCCACCCTGCTTTTTCCAAAGCTGGTGTGATAAACTTGGTACAGATATCTCTTTCTGAAAGGTCTTTTTTATTCATTTTTTAGCTTTTCTATGGCTGAGGGGGGAAAGAACGGTTTGGATATGGCTTGTAGCGATTTCGAAGCACTTTCCTGTCTGCCGAAACCAAAACTGGCTACGAAGCGAAACCCTTGCTGGCAGCCGTTCACCCGCAATAAGCGTTGGCCACAGTTTTTATTTTTCTTTCAGTCGATTTAAGAAATTCTTTAAGCTGGACAATAAGTCATCATAAAGAATTACTTCAATGTTTTTTAGTGAAGTATTTAATAATCTAAAATTCTCTTCCTTGGTAACATTATCAAGTTGATTGCTATGTCCTGCAATAATGAAAGCTCTTGGCTTGATTACTCGAATATCTATTCCTTTCTTCTTTTTTATCAGGTCTCTAAAGCTGAGAGAATTTTTACTGATTTCATCAATGTAATTTTCTACTTGGGAAATAGCTTTTGATAATTCTGTGTCCCAATAATAATTATCCCTACTTGCATCATGCTTTAATAGATTGGTGGTCGGTTTTTTAATTTCATAAATATCCAAGAAGTTGTAAACGTCAATAAGCATAAAGTCAGGATATTTTCCCGCTAAACTGATACTGGCTTTTTCAATGAATGTGGAGTAGTTGGTATTAAATAACAAAATATACTCTCTAAGAAATTCTTGCCATTTATGCTCAACGAGATTTTGACTTAGTTTCTTTTCAAATTCTGTGATAATCGATTCGAGGTAGATTATTTCAGTTTCAGTCTTGTTTTTTGAAATCTGAATTAATTTCTTTTTACCCTTTAGTTTGCTTCCTGCCACTTCGAGGAAATCGGGGTAAAACTTGACAAGAGCTTCAGCATCTTCTTTTGAAAGGTTTTCTAATAAATCTACTTTTCGGAGAATTCCTGCAATCTGATTTTCTTGATAAAGACTTTCATCAATCTCTTCGGTTTCTTCAAAATGCTTTGAGAAGAATCTATTCATGTAAAAATCTGCGGCAATTTGGTTTTCTTCATTCTTATCCTTTTTGATTTCTCGAATTCGATTTTGAAAAGTTTGCAGGTCATCAATATTGAGAATAACCAAATGGTTCTTACCACGCTTTAGAATTTTCGATTCTGATTTGGATGAAATTTGCAAAGTGAAGTCTTCGCCAAACTTATTGTATAGCTTGTCTCTCAATAAGTATCCACCTGACGTTATACCGAAGCCATTAGAATAAAAGCCCGTGGGAAGTTTATCGAAACCGTCAAAAAATATTTCTGAAAATTCAAAGCTTGTTCTTTTAGGATCCTTTTTAACGAAGTAATGAATAGTCTTTTTTTTCTTGTCAATCTTATAGACAAGCTTTCCATCATCGTCAGTGTGTTCGATTATATCTTTTGAGACTCTTTTAGGCATTACTTTCTTTTTTCAAATTGTGGACAACTAGTAAATATCCTCAATGCGAAGTGACTTTTATCAATTTATCCAAGGGTCTTGACTCCAAAAAACCTCCTTTTCCCCTTGGCTCTTCTCAAAGAAAAACATTTCAAACTAAAATTCTATGAGGCTGTCTCAAAAGTAGATAGTTTAATAGGCTAGCTGATTTCTCGGCTAGCCTTTCTTGTTTAACTCAAAATAGGTATTTTGAGGTGTGCAAAAACAAGACACGAATATAGTCTTTAAAGACTATTCTCCCAACCAGCTGATGCTTCTTCCTCCGAGTTTGGAAGAATTAATTCCAGCCCATCATCCAGCCCGAACCGTTAATTCGGTGATGGATCAGATCGATCTTTCCTCGGTGTATGCCTATTATTGGCAAAACGGTGCCAGCAGCTACCATCCCCGGATGCTGCTGAAGATTTTGGTTTATGGCTATCTTGAAAATTGCTTTTCGTCCCGTAAGCTGGAGAAGGCTACCCGGGAAAACATCGTGTACATGTGGCTTTCGGGGATGCAGCGTCCCGACCACCACACGATCAACCGCTTTCGTTCCGAACGGCTCAAGCCGGTGATCGGCGATATATTCTCCAAAGTGGTACTGCTGCTTCATCAAGAAGGCCTTCTGGATATCAAGGAGGTCTATACCGACGGTACCAAGATAGAGGCCAATGCCAACCGTTACACGTTTGTCTGGGGTAAGGCGATCAAAAAGAACAAGGAGCGGATCAGCAAACAGCTCCAGGAACTCTGGGAATACGCAGGTTCGGTAGCCGCCCGGGAGCTGGGAGCCGAAGAGCCCGACTTTATCAACCCCAGTCCGGAGAAAGTGTCTCAGACCGTGGACAAGATCAACCGGGCCCTGCAGGACAAGCCTGTGGACAAAAAAGTGAAGCAGAAACTAAACTACGCCAAAAAGCACTGGCCGGCCAAACTGGAAGAATATGACCAAAAAGAACAGATCCTGGCAGGACGCAACAGCTACTCCAAAACCGATCCGATGCCACCTTCATGCGGATGAAGGAAGACCACATGAAAAACGGACAGCTCAAGCCCGCCTACAACCTTCAGCTCAGTACCCACGGACAGTTTGTGGTCAACTACCCTGCATCCCAATCCCACCGATACGCTGACCCTCAAACCTCATCTGGAAAAATACTGTCAGCTCTACGGTTTCTATCCATCCAGCTACACAGCCGATGCGGGATACGGCAGTGAGGAAAACTACTGCTTCCTGGAGGAAAACCAGATCGAAGCCTTCGTCAAGTACAACTATTTCCACAAAGAACTTCAACAGGAATCCAAAGCAAAGAAAGTCTACGGACTACTCGACAACCTCCATTACGACCCGCAAAACGACCGCTACATCTGCCCCATGGGACAGCCCATGGAAAAGAGCGGGAAAAGCCCGGTAAAACATCAACCGGATTCGTTCAACACTATCGCCACTATCAGGCTAAAAACTGTTCCGGCTGTCCACTCTCCGCAGCTTGCCATCCCGGGGAGGGAAACAAAGTCATCAAGGTCAACACAAGACTCCAGCAACAGAAAGCCAAAGCAAAGGAACGGCTAACCTCAGAGCGAGGTATTCAGAAAAGAAAGCAACGGGCCATCGATGTCGAACCGGTCTTCGGACACTTCAAATACAACAAGGGCAGAAGCCGTTTCATGCTCCGCGGTAGCGCAAAAGTGGCCGTTGAAACAGGCCTTCTGGCCATTGCCCACAACCTGGCCAAAAAGGCGGGATGAACAGCCTTAAATGTCCATTTTTTCATCCCAAAACAAAGACAAAAGCAAGTGGAGCACAGTATCCATCCATGACCCTAAAAAACAACTCATGTGAACCCCGGTCAAAAAAATAGAGGCCGAAAATCAAAAATCGGCCTCTATTGCGCAAAATCGAATATCTCTAAATGTGAAAACTATTTATGAGACAGCCTCATTTTTTAATTTTTTGGGTCAGGAATTGAGGAAAATTAGACGGAAAAGCAGCTTAACAAAATCTCTCTGCTCACAGACAGCCTTATTTTTTTCAATCCAACTTGATCAATTTACCTATCAAAACTTTTTGATCAATACTGAAAACCATAATCGTATAAGTGCCTGAAGGCAGTAGGCTTACATCTAAGCTAATTTCACTCAAATTAGCGCTTACTAGAATAATTTGCTGACTTACATTTTTTCCTGAAAGATCGAAAATAGAAACAGTCTTGGAGTCTAGCTCCCATTCACCTTCTGCCATCAATTTTACATGGTTCTTAGCTGGATTGGGATAAACTTTCAGGTTTTGCACTAACAACTTCCCTAAAGGCAAGCCTGCTATCGTCATGACAACTTCTTTCAACATCGCTGTGCAACCTGCCTCATTGGTAACCTGAACTTTATAAGTACCCATCGCAGTAACTTTCAGCTCTCTTTGGGTAGCGCCAGCAATTTTTTCCCCATCCTTAAACCATTGATAGGAAGCCATTCCCTCCGGAGTTCTCAGGATATCTCCATCCACTTTAATCTCACCACCAGGATTTTCTTTTAGGCTCACCTCTAAAGGCAAACTTTCCGATAGACAAGCACCGATATATCGAATTACTGCTTGATACTTCCCTCCTTCTTTGATTTCAAGCTTTTTACCTTTCTCGCCGACTATTTCCTGACCGTTTCTAAACCACTTTACCACCTCAAAATCCTGTGTACTTTCAATCTCCAAAACACCAGTTGCTCCTGCACAAAGTGCTTGATTTCCCACCACCTTTGGTCTAGCGGTTTCTACTCCCACTACCTTCACCTGAGTGGTAGCTTCTTTGATATTGCCGGAAGGATCTTTTGCAGTTACTTTCACTGGAATGGTTTTCCCAATATCCTCGCAACCAAACTCCGATCTACTTAAGGTCAAAGAACTGATGGAGCATATATCTCTAGCTTCAATGACTAAATCAGATGCTTGCAATACCCCTTTTCCTGTTTCCAGTTTAATCTCCAATTGGAATGATTCCTTGACTGTTAAAACCGGAGCTAGCGTATCTTTGACAAGAACGATGATCGTATACTCAGCAACTAGATCATTTCCTGATTTGATCTCCAATTTGACTTCATTCGTCCCTATGTTTTCACAGGTGAACCGATTTTTTGAAAAAATGTAAGTGTATTTTTCAAGTTCAGCATTCCAATTATCAAATAGGGATTTAGGGCCTAGCTCTGCAATTCCATTGGGATTTAAAATCAGGATGATTTCTTTTTTAATCCCTGCAAATGGATCATCGCCCTGAGTTAGACTTGTTTTCTTACTGAAAACAGGGCATCCATTAGGCAAGGGTTTTACTTTGGCGAAATACTGACCTGGCTTAGATACTTCTATACTTTTTCCAAATTGATTTGCTATCACCTCCTCATTGTAGTACCACCCCAAGACCTCGTAATCAAATTCATTGCCCAAAGTCACCAACTTTTGCTGGCCAAAAGGAATTTGAGTTCCTGAAGCAGGACTAATAGACAATTCCTTAGACTGGAAAGATTGAAGTTCGAATTCCACCTCAATAAAAGACTGATTCCCTGATGAGTCAATGCCGAAAATTTTCACCACATGCTTCTTTCCAATATCCTCACAGGTAAAGTTCTGCTTGCTTAATTCGTATCTGATCTCACCACAATTATCGAAAGCCGAGGCTAGGAAGTCTTCTGGTTTTAATTCCAGTTTGCCCAAAATCAAATCCAATTTTTGGGTCGGTGTTTTACCAACCAATTTTGGCGGAATTTTATCCAGCATGGTGACAAGCACCACTTTGGTCCAGGTATTTCCTTTATCATCCTTTACTTGGATTTCCACCTCGCTCCCAGCCAAATCGGCACAGGAAAAGTTGATATCTCTAGAAAAGGTAATTGTCCAATTAGCTTGAATGGTGTTGTTGAAATAGTCCTGGGCTTTGGTATTTGCAATTCCGTTCTCATTTAACTCAACAGTAATTTTCTCCTTGAATTGAGGAGCAATCACTTCGCTGGTTTGGGAAAGTTCAACCATCACTCTAAAAGAATCCCCATAGACTCTTCGCTCTACCTTTTCAAGGTCATAATTGCTATTCAGCACAGGAAATGCATAAACAGGATCAAAGTCAATCTGGGCGAATGTCTTTCCTCCGTCTTGGATCTTTTTCAGATTGACTTCCAAATGTCCGTAGTGTTTCCCCCCATCTTTTAAAAGAGGAGTAGATCCGGAAGTGTCCCATTGCTCGGGTTCATTCTGATCAGCTGTCCATTTTTTATAAGGATTATAATTGAGTAGCTCTAGCGGATTTCTGAGCCAGTTTCGCTTTTCTCCCCGCATTCCATCACCCGCAACTCCTACATCATAGTACAAGACACCTTTTCCATCCCCGTCCAAATCTACCAGGCTTCTCTCAAATAGCTCATCATGTCCAGCCAAAACGGCTATTACTCCATTGGCTTCAAAAAGTGGATGCAATACTCTTAGGGGAGTTCCTCCCTGACCGGTAGCCAATTCATGATTCATAGGAACACCATGCTCACCCGAACTAAAAGGAATATGATGAAATTGCACAAAAATCAACTGGCCGGCTTCTTTTGCGCTTTTCAGATTTGCCTCTAACCAAGCATACTGATCCGAACCCGGACCAAAACCACTCAAATCCGTTCCTCCTGCTGCTGCATATTGTGCAGCTGTAAAGTTTTCTTGGGTATCTGTTCCATCCACAGTATATTCCTGGTTTTTCAGTCTGGAATTCTCAGGAAAATCACTGCGGCTTTGATCAGGTGTACCATTGGAGGAATCTAGCGTTAAAATTGTTATGGGACCATAATCAACTCTGTAATAGCTCTGTCTATGCTTTTGTAAGGGATCAGATGAAGGTGTTTCAAAATAGGCATGAAAGCGTTTTCTTCCCACCACTGGAGCAAACTGACCATTTTCATTATTCCCATATCCCCCACTGATTCCACCAAAATTTTCCCAATTACCCAAAGCCGGAATGATGGGATATTTACTCAAACCCTGATCAAAATCCCCTGCATTATGTCTCCAAAATTCATCCCAAGCTGGCTGGTATCCTCCTCCCTGAACCAAGTCACCCGGCATCACAATGAAGTTTGGGTTTCTGGAATTGATGATTTTCAGATTTTGGGCATAGCCTTCTTTTTCAGTTAAGGCATAGTTAAGGATGGGTATTCCCTGTTCTACAGTTACTCCAAACTTATCCTTCCATTTACTGGAATTTGCGGAAGGTCTATAACTCAAGTCTCTTGGAAACCACGCTCTTCTATTGACTCTACCCAGTGGCTCTGTTTCGCTATCGGATAATGCTATAAATCGAATATTTTCCCAATTACTTTTATCTGGCGCTGTGGTAAAATTTGACTCAAATACGGCTCCGTTACGAATAACTTGGTAACGATAGGTATGATTTGTCTTGAGGTTGGTTAGCTGAACTCTAAACCTAAATACCTGAGCCTGATAAAGCCAACTTCCCTTATCCAAGCCATCGATACTTTGGTTTAATTCTTGGCTGGTGTAAAAAATTTCCGGTACCTCTTCCCCGTTGATTGTTTGACTCAAAATCAGGGTTCCCTGATTATCAAAAACCTTGAATTCAGAGGCCGTATTGGAACTGGTAAACCAGGATATCTGAACTTTTCCATCCTGGAAAACCTGCAAGTAGGGTTTTACACGGAATGTAGGTTCTGCAACTCTGACAAAAGAGCCTGAAAAGATTAAGAAAGCCAGGAAAAATAAAAATCTAAGCGGTTTCATAGCGCAGAATTTAATTAAAAACCCACTCAGAATCTCTCCTATTTAACCCTCGATTTAAGTATCAATGATTGAACAGGGTTTAAGGGATCATTGCTGAAAATGTAAATATTCCTTTGATCTATTCCTTTTCGTCCTTTAGGATCAAAGGTAATTTGTAATTCAACGGTCTCCCCGGGATTAATCTGAGTTTTTGGTAAACTTAAAGTTAAGCAATTACAATTACCCTGTACCTTTCTTATTTCCAAAATTTCTTTTCCCTTGTTTGTGAGGCTCACTGTTTTGTTCAAAATTTCATTAGCAGGAATTTCTTTCAGATCAATTTCCACAGGGCTAATGGATAAATTAGCTACACTGCCTAGCTCCTCTCTGGAGAATGGAGGGAAGTATTCGAATATATTGGCAATAATTTCCAAGCTGATTTCCTCTCCATCTCTGAAGGAAAACTGAAATTGATCTTCAAAAAAACCTAAATCATTTTTCTTGTCACCATAATAGGCCAGTTTCAAAATACCCCTTTCATTGGACCTCACAGAATCATATTCCATAGAAAGCTGAATATGCTCCGGGCCTTTATACTGAAACTGTTTGCTATTCAGCGTTTTTTTGGAAAAGTTATAAAACTCAATCTCTTTGATTTTTGGCTCGTTTGTAAAAACATCCCCCATATTGACTTTATCGAGTCTAAAGCCTACTCCTTGTTGTTTTTTGGGATATTCAAGTTCGGGATTCTGAGGATACGGGATAGCTGTTCCCTCAATAAAAAGTGTGTCCGAAGTTCCGGCAAGATTGCCTTTTACTACAATCATTCTGGAGAAAAAGCCTGCTGCAGAACTGGGATCCAAAGAAACAATCACAGAACCCTTTTCCCCTACTTTCAAACTATCCTGAGTAAAGTCGACGGTGGTACATCCACAATCGGTATATACTTTTTCAATTACAAAAATCGAATCCTGGGTATGAGTGAATTTAAACTCTGCAGTCACAGGACCTTGCTCTTCCAGAATAGTACCCAAATCAATTTTATTGATCTCCCAAATTAATTTAGGTGTCTGAGCCTTACCAATTTGTGACCCAAAAATGAAAATCAGGCAGCTGAAAAGGGTTTTTATATTCGTATTCATACCAACAAATAACGTATAAATCCAACCGAATTGTAGGCTGTTTTACTTATTTTGCGCCAAAATTAGACCAATGGCAAGAGTACTGACAGGAATACAAAGTAGTGGAAGACCCCATTTGGGAAATATTCTTGGGGCAATCGTTCCTGCAATCCAACTAGCGAAGGAAAACCAGGAAGAATCATACATTTTTATTGCAGATTTTCATTCTTTAACCAGTTCCAAGGACAGCGAGCTCCGCAAGCAGAATACTTTGGCAGTGGCCGCCGCTTGGTTAGCTTTTGGCCTGGATATTTCAAAGACAGTTTTCTACAGACAATCAAGAAGGCCTGAAGTGGCAGAACTCACTTGGTACTTGAACTGCTTTACTCCTTTCCCTATGCTTGCCAATGCACATAGCTTCAAGGATAAATCGGAGCGATTGGCTGATGTAAATGCCGGTCTCTTTACCTATCCTGTTTTGATGGCAGCGGATATATTATTGTATTCTGCCGATTTGGTGCCCGTTGGGAAAGATCAAATGCAGCATCTTGAGATGACCCGAGATATTGCTTCTACATTCAACAGGATTATTGGAGAAGATCTTTTGACCATTCCTGAGGCAAGAATTTCAGAATCAGTAAAAACTATCCCTGGAACGGATGGACAGAAAATGTCCAAATCTTACAATAACTACATCGACATTTTCCTTCCTGAAAAGCAGTTGAAAAAGGTGGTCAATACGATTGTCACTGACAGTACCCCTTTGGAAGAGCCTAAGGATCCCGATACCTGTAATGTATACAAGTTATATAGCCTTATAGCTTCAGAAACCCAGACTCAAGAAATGAGAGCAAAATATCAGGGGGGAAACTATGGCTACGGACATGCCAAAAAGGAATTTTTTGAATTGATCCTGACCAAGTATGCTGAGGAAAGAAAGGCCTTTGACTTTTACATGTCAAACCCTAAAGAAATTGAAGAAAAGCTGGCAGCTGGCGAAGAAAAGGCCAGGCAGGTAGGGGAAAAGTTACTCAACCAAGTGAGGGAAAAATTAGGGTTTAGATAAAAAATAAGAGGCTGTCTCATTAATAGCTCTAATGTCAGCCTGAGTCCTAAACATTCTTCGGACAAACAAAAAAATGATATGACAGGATCATCCAAAAAAGATTCGTCAATTATTCTTTTGCAACAGAAAACCATTCCTTTTAGAAAAAACTTTATAGTGAGGGCGCGGTGGGCTGACGCAGCAGCGGGCCAGCGTCCGGCCTCGTGCGCCTGCCTGCCAACGGCAGGGTTGGAGCTTCCTAGCGCTCTTTCTGGCTCAAAAACTTTCGTTTTTGCCCTGTCTTGTCCCGTACAGCTGTCGGGATTGGTTCTTTTGCTTCAAGGCAAAAGAACAAAGAGAAAAAAGAAAATGATTAATTGAAGAAGCAGGATTTTTAGTTATCTAAACCTACTTTCCACAATAAAAAAAATCCGAAATAAGTAAAATTTCGGATTTTAATTTGTTTTAAAAAGCAGCTGAATCTAAGGTCATTTCTATCGTTTTGACCTACATTACGACCCTGTACGATTGACTGGACTTTCAATGTGACAAATTGCACTTTTTAGACAGCATTTTAATTTTCTATGAACATCCGCTTTCTTACCAGTAATAAGATTTATTTGGCCTAATATTAGCCCAGAGGATCAGAATCCGGAAGCTTCGGTCATCGGTCATCGGTCTTCCAATCGGTCAAGCAAAGAAAATATGGTAATAGGCAAGATTGCGGATAATCAGATTATTTTAACGGCTTCTCCAAAGATCCTTCAATTGCCTTCCATTGATCAGCATCACGAACCTAGCTGGATTAGGAACTAGCACAATCCTTACATCCTGCCTGTCAAATTGATCCGATTCAATTGGAACACCTTCTTGACCTCCTACTTCATAACTGATTATACCATTGGCATCCGGTAATAAGGGCTTGTATTTATTAGCGATATAAGCCGTAGGAAGAAGAATATCAGTATCCGATTTCAACACGGAGTAAATTTTCTCTAATTCTTTTTCTAAAACTGTCTCATAATCCTCATTGAAATCATCCTCCAAGTCATGGATCTCCTCTTCAAGATCATCGTAATCCTCATGATTATAATCCATCTGCGCGAGTTGATTTCTTTTTTCAACAATTTCGGTTAGCTCTTTATCCAGCTTGTCCCAATTCATTACGTTCTGTCTTTTTGTTTTAGTTTTCAAAGTACAAAGATGGCCATTCCCTTTTTTTATAAAGAATGATTTGCGAGAAATTAACTCACTAAGAGAATTTTTCCGTTTCTACCGGGCATTTCGTAGGAATTCAGAGCCTCTTTGAATGCTGCCAAAGGGAATTTTCCTGCGATATCAATTTTGGAATCATCTTTCATCAAAAAGCCAAAAACTTTCAAAAAGGCCTGACCTCTAGTCTTTGGATCAGTTTCATCCATCCAAGTACTCAACCAAAATGCCTCAATTTGAAGGTTATTGAAAATCATCAAACCGCTGTTAACAGGCATATTTTCCAAACTCAATGCCCCAAAAACCATCATTTTCCCTTTAGGGCGAAGTGAAGCTAGTGCTTTAGCTCCCAAGGTCCCTCCTACCGCATCGAATACCACATGGACACCGCCATCGGTTTTTTCCGGCAATACTTTTTGTATCTTTTCTTTTTCAGAATTGATCACTAAATCTGCACCCATTTTTTCCAAATACTCGATTTGGTCATCATGTCTTACAGTGGCAGCCACCTTGATTCCTCTTTCCTTGGCCATCTGAAGCGCAAACTTCCCGAATGCAGAAGCTCCTGCTGTGATCAGCAACCAGTCACCTTCTTTCAGGCCTGATTTCTCCAGCATTCCATAAGCCGTCATAGGATTAACAAAAGCCTGACAGGCCACCTCATCTGGCATACCCTCTGGAATTGGGATCGCTAGAGAAGCAGGAACACAAACATATTCTTTCCAAGTACCGATTGCGGAAAACATTACTCTGGTACCTTCTTTCAAAATTCCTCCGGCATCTCCTTTTTCTACTACTCCTGCTGCTTCAAATCCAGCACTGCTTGGTAATACCGGAGCGATTCCATACATCCCTCTGATAAACATGATATCCGATGGGTTGATATTCCTGGCAGTGACTTTAATCAACACTTGGCCTTCTTTAGGCTGAGGCATTGGAGATTCTTTCAGTTCAAGGACTTCTGATGGAAGACCGGTTTTTTCAAAAATTACTTCTTTCATGGAGTTTTAGTTGATATGAATAGTCTTAAAATGTTCTGATTATCCGCAATCATGCCAGGTGCCTTATTTTCATTGCTTGGCTGGTTGGATACTTCGACTTCGCTCAGTACAGGCGACCGATGACCTCTGCCTACCGGCAGACAGGGAAGACCCAGCCGCGGCAGGCAGGCGAAGCTTCCGGATTCTGATCCTTTCAGCAGACAATAAGCCGTATTTTTTCAATACTGGTAAGAAAGCGGATATCCATTTAAAATATTTATTTTTTGGTAGTAATGCCTATCATCGAAACCAATCTATAAATTCAGTTTCACAGCTATTTGCTTTTAAATAATAAATAGTTAGCTGACATTGTTTCGATTTTAAAAGAGCTACTTGCCAATTTAAGCAAAATAAAACTAGAAATATATTAGTACATAGACTTACCTACCGCTTGATTTTTTTCTATCTTGAACAAGAGATAAAAAATAAACTTTCAATGGATTTATCAAGCGTTT
Source organism: Algoriphagus sp. NBT04N3 (assembly GCF_019443765.1). Lineage (NCBI taxonomy): Bacteria > Pseudomonadati > Bacteroidota > Cytophagia > Cytophagales > Cyclobacteriaceae > Algoriphagus > Algoriphagus sp. NBT04N3. The sequence continues at coordinate 1,385,145 of NZ_CP048415.1, read as the reverse complement.
TTTCATTAGACAACAAAGTAGCTCTGATAACTGGAGCATCCAAAGGGATTGGATTGGCAATTGCCGAAATATTTGCAGCAGCAGGTGCAAAAGTGGTCATTAGCAGTAGAAAGCAAGAAGCATTGGATGAAATGGCCAATCATCTTAAATCACGTGGCTATGAGGCTACTGGAATAGCCTGTAATGTGGGGAATATGGAAGAGCTTCCTCAATTGGTGGAAAAAACAGTGGAGAAATATGGTCAAATTGATATTCTGGTCAATAACGCTGCTTCCAATCCAGTCTTTGGCCCAGTGCATGAAACGAGCCTGGAAGCATTTGATAAAATCATGGATGTGAACGTCAAAGCTCCTTTTGAGCTTACAAGGCTTTGTTTTCCACATCTCCGAAAATCAGCACAAGCATCAGTAATCAACATCAGCTCTATTGGAGGCATTTCGCCAGAACACGGATTAGGTATTTATTCTGTCAGCAAATCTGCCTTAATCTCGCTAACTAAAGTATATGCAAAGGAATGGGGAGATGCCAAAATCAGAGTAAATGCCATTTGCCCAGGATTAATCCAAACGAAGTTTTCAGAGGCGCTTTGGACTAATGATAAAATCATGTCCGTGGTGATGAAACAGCTCGCAATCAAGCGAGCCGGTACCAGTGAAGAAATCGGAGCAATGGCCTTGTTTTTAGCTTCCTCGGCTTCATCCTACACAACAGGAGGAGTTTTTACGGCTGATGGAGGATTTACTATTTAATGTATGATTGATTCGAAAAATAAACCCAAAACCGATCTTGCTGGCATTTTAAATCAATACCGGGACTTTGTAAAGCAAGAGCTATTTCCTATTGATTTGAAAGTTGTCCAAGGACCTTTTAAGTCTTACCTACCTCAATTAAATGCCTTGAGAGAAAAGGCAAAAAAGCTCGGCTTATTTGCGCCTCATCTATCTGAAAAAGAAGGAGGCTTAGGGTTGAGTCTTTTGGAATTTGCCCATGTGTCAGAAATTCTGGGTCAAAGCCCGCTAGGACATTACGTTTTTAATTGCAATGCTCCGGATATAGGGAACATGGAGCTGTTGCATTTATTTGGCTCTGATTTCCAGAAGGAAAAGTTTTTAAAACCTTTACAAAAAGGAGAAATCAGAAGTTGCTTTGCGATGACAGAGCCGGAAAATGCAGGCAGTAATCCTGTCAATCTAAGCACAGTAGCTAAAAGAGAAGGAGATCATTATATCATCAATGGTCACAAATGGTTTACCACGGCTGCGGATGGGGCATCATTTACGATAGTCATGGCTGTAACCAATCCGGAAGCAAATTCACCTTACCAAAAGGCAAGTATGGTGATCGTTCCTTTAGATAATCCTGGTTATCAATTAGTACGAAACATCCCTATTATGGGAGAAACTGGAGAAGATTATTTTTCCCATGCCGAAGTAAAATTCACAGATTGCAAAGTTCATGCAACTCATTTGATTGGGGAGGAAGGCCAAGGTTTTGTGCTTGCGCAGGAAAGATTGGGGCCTGGCAGAATTCATCATTGCATGAGATGGATAGGCATTTGTGAACGCGTATTTTCTATGATGTGTCAGAGAGCAGTTGATAGAGAGCTGTCACCGGGCAAAAGTCTTGCAGAAAAGCAAACCATTCAAAATTGGATAGCGGAAAGTAGAGCTGAAATCAATGCGAGCAGATTGATGGTGCTGGATACTGCCCGAAAAATGAAAGAGCAAGGAGCCAAAGCTGCCAAGGAGGAGATTTCTACTATCAAATTTTTTGTAGCCGATGTATTGATGAAAGTAATAGACCGAGCTATTCAGGTACATGGAGCATTGGGTGTCACCGATGATACGCTACTTTCTTTTTGGTACCGACATGAAAGAGGAGCCAGAATTTACGATGGACCGGATGAGGTGCATAAATCCTCTCTGGCAAGAAGTATTTTGAAAAACTACCAGCGCAAATGAAAGAGCTAGAATTTGATAAACTCAAGGACTTGTTGCATGAAAAGTTCGATTGGGATCCTTCCACCATAGAAATCAAAGCTCTATCTGGAGGTTTTTCGAATCTCACTTTCCTGGTACAAACCCCCACCCATCGCTATGCACTGAGACGACCACCCTTTGGTTATCAAATCAGTAGTGCCCATGACATGGTCAGGGAAAGCAATGTATTGGAAGCATTACAACGAGCAGGATACTCTAAAAGTCCCAAACCAGTTTTACTTTTTGAAGATGAGACGGTTTTAGGATCGCCATTCTTCATGATGGAATTTGTGGAGGGTATTGTCTTGAGAAATAAAATTCCCCAAGGAGTTCAAATCACTGAGTCTGATTTCCAAAATCTATCCAAACACACCTTAGATACCCTTTTAGAGCTTCATCATTTGGAGCTGAATCGATCTGGTCTTATTAATCTCGGAAAGCCGGAAGGATATGTCAATAGGCAAGTTTTGGGTTGGGCGGACCGTTATTCCCGCGCAGCGACAGAGGTGATTCCAGAAATGGAAAAAACCTCAGAATGGTTGAAATTAAATATCCCCGATCAAGAAAATGTCGGCTTCATCCACAATGATTTTAAGTATGATAATCTGGTCTTAGACCAGAATAATATCACTGAAATCAAGGCTCTTTTGGATTGGGAAATGGCAACTGTAGGAGATCCATTGATGGACTTGGGGACAAGTTTGGCTTATTGGGCAGAATCAGATGATCCTGAAATCCTCAAGATGTTTAACCTGACTCATCTTCCCGGAAACTTCACGAGAAAGGAAGTTATCTCCTATTATGATTTACACAGCGGACTTGATCTGAGCAATATCCTTTTTTATTACGTTTTTGGGCTCTTTAAGGTAGGAGTAATTGCACAGCAGATTTATAAAAGATATAAGTTAGGACAGGCTGCTGACCCTCGATTTGCAGTTTTGATTGAAGTAGTAAAAGCCGCAGGAAAGAAAGCTAAAAACAGTATCATCACAGAAACTATTTAATATGGAAATCCAAAACGTTTGTATTCTTGGAGCAGGAACTTTAGGATCCCGAGTAGCATTACAGGCAGCTATTTCAGGGTATCAGGTTTCGATTTTTGACATTACAGATAAAGCACTTGATTTTTCATTTGAAACAATGAAAAAGATATTGGCACAACTCGATAAAGGAGCTTATCTGAAGGAAAATCAGGAAAAAATTCTTTCTAGGGTCTACTTTACTTTAGATCCAGAAAAGGCTGTAAAAGATGCAGATCTAATCAATGAAAGCGTCACAGAAGACATTGAATTGAAAAAGAAGGTATGGAAGCAGTTTGGTGAATTAGCACCTGAAAAAACCATCCTTACTACGAATACATCCTATTTGCTTCCTTCCATGTTTGCCGATATCTCGGGTAAGCCTTCAAAATTTTGTGCTTTACACTTTCATGACGTCTTCTACTCTCGGGTTGTAGACATCATGCCTCATCCCGGAACTGACCCAAGTCTGATTCCTTTGTTGGAGAAATTTGGAAAAAGTTTGAATCAAGTTCCAGTTTTAGTGAAAAAAGAAAATCCTGGGTACATTTTTAATACCATGCTATTAGCCTTGATAGGTGCAGCCGGTAAGCTATTAACGGGAGAAGTAGCCTCTGTAGAGGATATCGACAAATCTTGGATGGTCAATTTCCACATGCCAATGGGGCCTTTTGGGATTTTGGATAGTATTGGATTGGATACAGCTTGGCATGTGACCAAATCCAGAGAAGATTCAGCATCTAAAGCATTCGCAGCACACCATAAAACTTATATCGATCAAGGGAAACTGGGTGAGAAAACAGGGGAAGGATTCTATAAATATCCCAATCCGTCTTATAAAGATCCAAATTTCGTGATTTAAGGATTTGGTTATATTTTTATTTGATCGGTTCTATTTATATATCATCGGAAATTATTTATATAAATGAATAGGTAACTAGAAGTAGTACTTATCATTTAATTAAATTATTAAGGATTACATTTTTGATAATTTCAAGTTCAATAATCTGAATTCGAAAGGAATCTCGTATATCTGTCGTAATCTTGACACCTTAATTTTAGATTCCTATGAAAAATAAAATAGTTAAGATCATCATTCTAGGTCTTATCCTATTTTTGCCGCGATTGACCTACGCACAAGTAAATGTTTCACAAATTAGGGAATACCCATTTTCTGTATTCCGTGACTCTAAGCTTTTCGATGCCAAGGACTCTATATATACCATACAAAGTATACTCTCTAATGAAGAGATTTTACCATTCAATGATATACCAAATAGAAATTCAAATCTTGGTTTTACCACTTCTAATTATTGGGTCAAATTCAGTTTGACAAATGATAGCGAAGAGGATAAAGTATTTTTCTTTGAAACTGGAAGACCCATCACGGATTCAGTAGTATTATATCAAGTTCAAGAAGGGCTGATCAATCAAAAACTGACGAATGGAGATCTAGTCAGATGGGAAGATCGGGCATTTGATCATAGAAAGACCATTTTTCCGCTCAAGCTTGAAGCCGGGAAAAGTGCTGATTTTTTCATCAACTATCAAAGTGATGGAGAAGTCATCAATCTCCCTTTGGAATTAAACTCCCCGAGTTCATTAATCAGCAGCTCCTATTTCGATCAGTTGATCTATGGGATTTTCTATGGCATCTTATTATTAACAGGAATCACCTATCTATTTTTCTATTTTGGTATCAAAGAGAAAAGTTTTTTACTCTATATCACTTATGTATTCTCTGTAGCATTATTACACTTAGGCTTAGATGGTTACCTCTACCAATACATCTTTCAATCGCCTGGTTTTTTAGCAGATAAAAGCATTCTAATCGCTGCAGTTTTTTCAACTTTAGCATTTGGAAGATATACTCAGGTTTATATCCAAATTGAAGAAATCAGTAAAGCTTTAAATAAGATTTTTTCAGGATTAATTATTGGAATAATCGCTTTGTTTGTTTTTGTGATATTCGTGGATGCCTGGTGGCAACTATACTATCCAGCGGCAAATGGCTTAGCTCTAATTTTATTGCTATTAGTAATTTCTTCCATAATTATTGGGTACATCAAAGGAAAAAAGATAGACGCATTTTTCACCATCGGTATATTCTTCCTTACCCTAGGCTTTATTCTTTTTATATTGAATAATTTCAGTGTAATACCCAATACCTTTATCACAGAAAACGCTTCTAAAATCGGAACTGGACTTGAAATCATTTTCTTGTCACTCTCCATGGCAAACCGAATCAGTCTACTGAGATCAGAGAAAGAAAAAGCTCAAGAAGAGGCCTTGCAGCAATCAGAGGAGAGCAACCAAATAAAGTCTTACTTCCTTTCTAATATGAGTCATGAATTGAGAACTCCTCTCAATGCGATTTTAGGACTATCAGAATCCATCATGAGGGATTTGCCAGATGAAAAGGTCAAGGAGAATCTGGAAGTCATCAAATACTCATCGCTCTCCCTTCTCTCCTCCATTGACGATATTCTTGATTATTCTAAGATTGAAAAAAATGAGCTGAATCTAGAAAGCAGACCTTTTAGTGTTCATAAAGTAATCAATGAATTGAAAGCCATCACTTACCAACAAGCTAGGGATAAAGGCCTTCAGTTTGCTTATGAAGAAAAAGCAATATTGCCTGAACGCGCAATTGGAGATGCAACTAGATTCCGTCAGATTCTTGGGAATGTTTTGAATAATGCTGTCAAGTTCACCAATGAAGGTTCGATAAAACTGGAAGTGCTTGATTATGAAGATAAAAAAGACAAACATCTACTGACCTTTTCCATCAAAGACACAGGCGCAGGCATAAAAAAGGCGAAGCTTGACAGGATATATGAATCATTTATTCAGGAGCAAATTGATGATAAAAGAAAATTTGGTGGCTTTGGTTTAGGGCTTTGCATTGTTAAAGCTTTGGTCGAATTACACCATGGCAAGATTCAAATTCAAAGTGAAGTGAATAAAGGCACAGAGGTCATTATCAAATTAGAATTTGATAAAGCAGCAAAGGAGACCAATGAGCTAATTTTAGCGGAGAAAAATAATTTACTTAAGGAAAAAAGAATATTAGTCGTTGAGGATAACCCTGTCAATCAGCTAGTAATCAAATCTATCCTCAAAAAGTGGGAAGGAATCAGTTATGATTTTGCAAATCATGGACTGGAAGCGCTGGATAAAATGCAGGCTAGGCAATTTGACTTGATTTTGATGGATCTTCAAATGCCTGAAATGGACGGATATGAAGCTACTCAGGCCATAAGAGCAGGCCAGGCAGGTTCACATCATCAAAATATCCCGATTATAGCAGTTACTGCCGATACTACAGAAAGAAGCAAAGCAAAAGCAATATCTGTAGGAATGGACGAATATCTCACCAAACCAGTAGATAGAGATTTGCTTTTGGAAAAGGTATTAGGAACGTTTTACCTAGAAAAGGTCAAATTGAAGTTTGATTAATTCCTGAAATGGAATTTCAAATACTTGATCTTTTCACCCTTTTCGGAAAACATCTTTTCATATCGGGTTTGGATTCCAAAGTGATCATCCTTCCATTCACTTTGATAAAAATCATGAGTAAATCCTAGAATTTCTATGTCTTCTCTGGACTGAACCAGCTCCAATGAGTAATCAAAAAGGCCAGTATTATCCGTTTTAAAATGAATAATTCCGTCTCTTTTCACCAAGGACTTATACATATCCAAAAATTTGGGAGAAGTTAATCGCCTTTTTTCATCTCCATCTCTTGGAAATGGATCTGGGAAAGTGATCCATAGTTCTGATATTTCTTCTTCTGAAAAAAACTGATCCAACTGCTGAATCTGAGTCCTCAAAAAGGCCACATTCTCAATTCCTTCTGCTGTAGCAGTAGAACTACCCTTCCAAATCCTACTTCCCTTGATGTCGACCCCAATAAAGTTTTGATTAGGAAAAACTCTGGCTAAACCCACAGTAAACTCTCCACGGCCACAGGCTAATTCAACCACAAGAGGGTTAGGATTTTTAAACTGCTTTTCATTCCAATTACCTTTGATTTCTTCAAAAATTGCTTTGCCAGCCTGGACTACATTCGGATTTAATTCGTTTTCCTTAAAACGAACCAGTTTTTTTCTACTCATTATTACAGCTCTTCGATTTCAGCGACCACAAAAGTACTGCCTCCTACAAATATCAAGTCATTTGGTCCTGCTTTTTTTCTAGCAAATTGAATTGCATCATTTACATCAGCCATTATTTGGCCCTTAATCCCTATACTTTCCGCTTTTTCAGCCAACTCACTGGCCTTCATAGCACGGGGAATATTCGCTTCGCAAAAAATAAAATTTGCAGATTGAGGTAAGAGCCTGAGAATTTTGGTTACATCTTTATCCTGCACCATTCCCAGAATCATCCATAATTGCTCATAAGAATAAGTCTCAATCTGAGTAACAATCTCTATCATACCCGGCTCATTATGCCCTGTATCACAGATTGTCAAAGGCTTTTCATACAAGGTTTGCCACCTTCCTTTCAAACCAGTACTGGCAACAACACTATCCAAACCTTCAATGATTGCCTGAGACTCTATATTCCAACCCTTCAATTTCAGTTGATATACAGTCTCAAAAATTCCAGGCAAATTCCATTTTTGATAATTCCCTAATAGCTCAAATTTAAATGAAAAGGTTGCTTTGTCGGAACTAGCCTGATAAATCGCTTTCCCCGCCTCTTCTCCATTCTTTTCAATCTTCCAGATTTGATCAGCAAAATAAAGAGGTGCTTTCTGCTTAGCTGCGTTTTCTTTAAATGTCGAAGTGGTCTCCTCTTGAGTTTGACTAATTACTACCGGCGTATGAGGCTTAATAATGCCTGCCTTTTCTCCGGCGATTTGAGGCAAGGTGTCTCCCAAAAATTGCATATGATCCCAGCCTATATTGGTGATAAGTGAAATCTCAGGGTTGATCACATTGGTGCTATCCAGTCGTCCGCCCATACCCACTTCAATTACGGCTATATCTACCTGCTGCTTGGCAAAGTACCAAAAAGCCATACCCACAGTCATTTCAAAAAAACTGGGCCTTAAATCCTCTAAAAAAGCTTTATTCTGTTCAACGAAATCAATCACAGAGATTTCCGGAATTTCTTCTCCGTCGATCTTTATTCGTTCGGTAAAGGATTTTAAATGTGGTGAGGTATACAATCCGGTCTTGTAACCAGCCTTTTGCAAAATTGCTGCTATAGAATGAGAAGAACTTCCCTTTCCATTCGTTCCAGCTATATGGATTGATTTGAATTGATGCTGAGGATTGCCTAAGTGCTCACAAAGGGCAATAGTATTACTCAGGTCTTTTTTGAAAGCAGCAGCACCTACCCTTTGAAACATAGGAAGTGCCTGATACAGGTAATCCAGCGTTTCCTGATAGGTCATAATTAATCTACCTTGATAATGAAAGTAATTTTTCCAGTGGAGAAATCGGCAACAGCTCCTCCCTGTTTTTTGAAGGAAATCTGATTGACTACCTGTCTGTAATAAGCCAATACATCATTGGATACATTATACTCCAACGGTACTGCTTGAACCACACGACCTGAGTCATCCACTGTGATTTTAAAAACTATCCTGCCGTTTCTTGTACTTACCCGGTCATTGATATTAGGTCTGGAAGCAAAATCCCATCCAGCAAGATCCAAGCTGTAGCCCGCACCTGAATTGGTACCTTGTCCGGAACCTTGGCCCATTATCGCTCTACCGTCTACAGTACCTTTAGGATCACCTTCGTCACCCTTTTCATTTGAGCTTCCTTGTGCACCTCCAGAGGCAGGAGTTGTTCCCTTACCTTTTGTGCCTCCCGCACCAAAAATCGCTCTCTGGTCAATTTTTGGTTGTTCAGGCGCTTTCTGAACAGTTTCTTCTGCCTTAGATTCTGCAGGGGTCGTCACTGTCTTTGCCGGTTCAGTTTTGGCAGGCTCTGGTTTTTTGGTAGTCTCCACGGCTTTTTTCTCACCCTTGATGGGAGAAGGCTTAGTGGTTACTGCTTCATTTGCAGCTGGCTTAGATGTTGCTTTGGGTTTTGCTGTTTCAGTCTTAGTACTTGGAGCGGGTGTAGCCGGCTGAGTTACTTGTGGCGCAATTTCTCCAGGAGCAGCGGCCTCAGTAACAGGAGTTACCGTTTCGGAAGGGGCATTTGCTGAATTTCTATCGCCAGAACCTGTAGGAGTAAATCCTAGGTTTAACTCCAATCCAAAAGTAGGTAAAGGTGGAATAGGTTGCTTCCAGACTACAATAAAGTAAAAAGCAATCAACAATAGGATGTTGATCAAAAGGGTGATCAAACCTGATCTCCTTTTATTTTGATTTTCTACTTTATCTGCATCCCAAAATTCCATTTTAATAAGGTTTTGTAGCGATAGAAACATTGGCTTCCAAACCAGCAGCTATACCGCCAATTTCCACCAAATACTCCACAGGTACTTCTTTATCAATATGTAATACGACTTGTCCTTTTTTATTTGCCAACAAATTGGTCAATTCTGCCTTAATCTGATCTCGTGCTACTACTCTATCATTTACTGCATAACGCAGGTCTTTGGTTACCGATACTGTGACCTCCTGAAGAGCAATATCAGATGTTTCACTGGAAGGTAAATTTACAGGAAGACCTGATGGCGTAATGAATGAGGATGTCAACATAAAGAATATCAACAACAGAAAGATAATATCTGTCATAGATGACATGCTGAAAGCAGTTTCTACTTTATTTTTTGACTGGAGTCCCATCTTATTTCTCTTGAAGTAATTCGATAAACTCTATGGAAGAATATTCCATGCTGTGTACCAACTTAGAAACCTGAGTAACCAGGTAGTTGTATCCTAAATAAGCCAAAATACCCACAACCAGTCCTGCTGCTGTAGTGATCATGGCCTCATATATCCCTTCGGAAAGCAATTTAGGAGAAACCATTCCTTCCTCTTGGGCAATTGCTATAAATGCCTGAATCATACCTGCCACTGTACCCAAGAAACCTATCATAGGAGCAGCACCTGAAACAGTTGCCAATAGATTGAGATTTTTCTCAAGCTTGTAGATTTCGATTTTACCTACATTCTCAATAGAAACTTCAATGTTTTTCAATGGAGATCCGATTCGCTCAATACCTTTAGCGATCATGTTAGCCACTGGTGTTTTTTCACCAGCACAGAGAATTTTTGCTTTTTCTATTTGACCACTGGAAACCAAAACTTTCACTTGGTCCAATAAATGGGAAGATGTTGCAGTAGCTTTCTTCAAGGTCATTAGCCTTTCAATAAAAATGAAAATTGCTAAGATGAAGAGTAAATAAAGCGGAATCATCATGTAACCACCTTTAATCAGGAGGTCAAGTAGTCCGATGTTTTGTCCAGCTGCATCCATTCCAAGACTGTCAGCTGCAGAAAATGAATCTGTTGAGAGGGTTTGAAGAAGAATCATATTAATATTTCAAAATCCATAATGCTTCGGTGTAGTTTTCTTTGATTTTATCCAACTCAGCACTCGCTTGACTAAAGGAACTATATTTCCCTATGGCCAATCGATAATTAGAGACCTCATCATAAGGGGCTATTAAATAAAGCTCCCTCGTGCGATCTCTGTACTGGTCAGACTCCTGAATTGCTAGTCGCTCGTTTGGCAAACTACCCACTACGATAAAATATCGGGGTCTTGCCTCTCTTGCTTCAATTCGAATCAAAGAACTCTCCTCTTTACGATCAATAGTTGTACCAGTTTCAGTACTTTCTTGAGGTGATGAGGAAAGAGCATTAGAATTTGAAATAGAATCCTGATTTTCAGTTACTTGATTTTCTTCTTTTGATGTATTATTTATTTCTTCGGTAGTATTCGCAGGACTCTCTGTTGGGGTCATGGAACTCTGAGATGCTTGTTCTGTAGGAGAGTCTGCTTTCTCCTCTTTCATCAACTGCCAAACAATGGTCGAGACCAATAGCAAGCCAATGATGGCAGCATATACAACCCAAGAATTAGATTTTTTTGGGGTCGGTTTCGGACTTACTGGCTCTGGCTTTTTGGCTATAATTTTTGGCTCAGCTGGTTTTTCAGCTTCTACCTTATCACTAACCTTCGCTTTTTCATTTACCGGCAAGACTTGTTCAGGCTTTTCTGTAGCTACTTTGGTCTTCTCTTTTTCTTCAGGCTTGGCTACAGGGATCACCTGTTCTACTTTTTTTTCTTTGGATTCAGAATCTAAATTTTTGGTAGCCTCACTCTTTGGATTATGCAAGGGTTTAACTTCCACATAAGGAAGTCCATAATCTTTCGGATCAAACCACATACGTTGTTCAGAGTTCTTTTCTGCCATTTTATAAAAAGGTAGCTACGAAACTAAGTTATTTGCCCGGAAAGGCAAACCAATTTTTAGAATTTCAGCCAAGCTCCACCAATTAATTGCACTCCCCTCACTGGATAGTTTAACCAACGGGTGTTTTGAGCATTTAATAGATTGTTGCCTTCAGCAAATACACCGATTTTTTCTGTGATTTTAAAATCTGCTTTTAACTGGAGGTCTGCAATTGTCTTTAGCTTGACCACAGGATAAGGAAGCATCGCTGCAGCGTCTGAAGGAGACAAATATCCTCTCCCCTTCAAACCACCCATTACATTGACATTAGCCTGAATTAGCAATTGCTTAAATGGAGTAACTTGGTTGTTGATTCCCAATTGCCAAGTTGGTCGGTGCCAGGCTTCTTGCTGTTGATTGAGGTCGTATTGGAATATATCCAGCCTCGAATTGAGGCTGTAAATGGAAGATAATTTGAGACCTAATTCAGCATTGATATTGAATACACTGACCTTATCATCGTAAACTATTTCAAAGCGAGAGGTATCTGCACCAGAATTCACGAAGAAATGATATTGATTAAACCGGCTGATATCAATTCCTGCCTTGTAATGAAAATTCCCCTGGAATTGTCCTTCTATTCCCCCTGCTAATTTGTAATTATTAACCGTATTAAGGAGTTGCTCGGAAGGACCCAAAAATGGATTTTGCATGACAAAACTGTAGTAGGTATTTCGCTGAACATCACCACTAAACTCTCCAAAAAAACCAAACTCTTCAGCAAACTGATAGCTGGCTTTTAAATTTGGAAAAATCCTAAAATCACTTGATTTCCCCGGTATACTATCATTTTCAGAAATAATATTCAGTCCCGCGGAAAAATTGAAAGCTTCATATTGATAAGCTACTTGCGGCCTGATGGCGAAATACGTCCTATTCCCCTGGTATAATTCATCTTCTGTGTTTGTAAAGAAGTATTCGAAACCTAGATTACCTGTCCAGTCATCACTAGGTCGAAACTTACCTTTAGCATTCAAACCAAATTCATTTTCATTGACAAAATAACTGTCCTTGAAGTTTCTGAAATTGATTTTACCTTCATATGAAACCGGTCCGGTCTTTTCAATATCCCGAATTCCGGCTTCAATTTTGACCGTGTTCAGGACATTTCCATCAAAGCCCATGAACTCCAAATTGGGATTATTATAAAAAGCACTATCCACTCCATAAAAGGAATAGGAATCCTGTGCCCAACGAAGTCCTCCAAATAGTTCAACCTGATCCATGAAATAACTAGCCGAACCTCCCAAAGTAGAATGAGACTCTTTGGACTCTTCAGCCAAAACCGGACCCTTTCCAAAGCTTTGATGTCTCAAATCTATGGCGTAATTCCAATCATAAACCTCTGTAGCCATAAATCTGGCTTCCAACAAGGGACTTGCAAAATTACCATAACCCGCCTTCAGAAAGCCCGGATATAAATCTATTCTCTCCTGTCTATAATTTTTTTGAACGGGCTCAGCTTCCAGTTTTACCGGAGGCAGATTTAATTCGTAGAAATTCACCTGGTAATTAAAATCACTCAGACCTTTGGGCTGAGGCAAAACAGGAAGTTTCTCAAAAATTCTAGGCTGAGTGGGCAAAGTCAAAACTCTGTCTTTACGGATGACAAACTCCTGATCCTGAACTTCTCCACGAGATTGAATCTGAGCTTTAACTTCAGCACCTGCACCAAATACCAGCGCTAAACAGAAAGGTATGCAAAGCTTTTTCATGATTATTTAAGGTTTTGAAGTTTAGCTTGAGCCATTGATTTAATCTCAGCATTTGGAGTGTTTTCTACAATAGATTCTAGTGTTGCTTTCGCTTGGAAGCTTTCTCCTGATTGAATATAATTTTCGGCAAGCAGGATAAACATCCTTCCATACCAGTAGTCAAAATCCACAAAAGGTCCTGACAGATCAAAAATGGCATTGTTAGATTGCTCAATTTGACCTTTTGCTCTGTAAGAATCTGCCAAAAGGAATAAGCCTTCTGCACCTTGCACAGTTTTAAATCCATCCACCAGAATTGCCAAACTGATTTCGGCTGCATCTCTTCGACCTAATGCTAATTGGGATTTTGCTTTGAAGAGCAGGGCTTTAGGTTTAGCCTGAGGTAGGATCCCATCCAGTTTTTCCAGCCTCTCAGCAGTGCTTATCACTTGATTATGCTTTTGTGTTTGGAAATAAGCCAACACTAAGCCCTCCAAAGCTTCCGCTTCTTCTATTTTGGTTCTTGCATTCTGAGAGGAAGTCTCCAAATAAGGAATCGCCTGCTCATAATTTCCTTTGGAAAGTTCTATGCTACCAATTTTCTGAATAGCCTTCAATCTTTGTGGAGAAGCAGGCTCTTTTTCCAAAGCTCTGAATGAAACCAATGCTTTTTCTTTATCTCCCAACTGCAAATAGGAATCTCCCAAGAAATATAATGCGTCGGAACGCTGTGCAGACTGGGGGTAGGATCTCAGATAGTTTTCAAAGGATCTGGTAGCCTGTGAATAGCTTTTTTCAAAATACAAGCTTTTAGCAGCTTCAAACTCTAAAGACTGCACTGATCCACCATCCGGATTGGACCTCTTGTAATTTTCTAAATAATCCGAAAACTCGCCGGATCTTCCTTGCAAAGCCAAAGTTTCCTGCAATCCTTTCAGTGCCGTTTCTGATGATTGCGAATTTGGATGCTGATCTAGAATTGCTCTATAATCCCTGATCGTGTTATCATAATTTCTCATAGAGAAATTGGCTACAGCTCTACCCTCCAAGGCATAAGGAACAAAAGGACTGTTTGGTCTTTTGTTGATCAATTCAGTAAATGCATTGGCAGCTTCGGAGTAGCGAGTTTCCTCCATGAAAATCTGACCTCGTTGGAAAAGTGCGTCTTCTAAATAGAGCGAGTTCGGATAGTTTGAAATCAACCTTTCCAGATTGGCCAATGCTGCATTATTGTTTGATTGGAAATTTTGTACAACGGCTAATCTGAAATAGGCATAATCTATCCCTTCATTTCTTTCTGTAATTGCCAACTGAAATGTTTGCTCAGATTCTCTGAATCGCTTTTGAACATAATAGCAATCGCCTAATCTCAATAAAGCATCACCATAATTCTCCTTATCATTCCTATTTCTGAGTCTATCTGTGTAGGTCTTAAACTGTTGTTCGGCCTGAGCATATTTTTGGCTATTGAAATAGGCATAACCTAATCCATAAAGACTTTTATTGATGTAGGAACTTGAAGTGGTACGACCTAAATTGATCGCTGTCTCATAGGATTTAATAGCAGCATTCAAATCACCGGAAGCAGCATAAATCTCACCTTTCCAAAAATGTGATTCCAAAATCAAATCCTTGTCAATGGGATACTCCAAAGATTTGTTGAGATAAGAAATAGCGGCTGGGAATCGCTGATCCCTGTAATATACCATTGCCTGATAAAAGGCTACTTTTTGATAGGCTTCTCTTATTCTTGGTGACTTGTTGTTGATTTTGTCCATCTGCTCTATTGCACGCAGATAGTCATTGGTGTTAATCAAAGCTTCTGATAATAGGGTTTCAGCTTCGCCTTTAAATTTGCCTCGAGGATAAGTTTCCAAGTATTCATCCAAGCCTGAAATTCCAGCCTGAAAGCTCCCTTTTTGCAAATTGACCTTGGCATAATTGAAAATAGCTTCCTCCTGAATATTCTTGTTGAATGTGGAAGTTGAAGCAGCCTTGAAAGAAGTGCTGGCAAATTGGAAATTATCCAATTTGAGATAAGAATGTCCTAAATAGTAGCTTGAAGCTTGGCCCAATTCATCATTAGAAGAAGCAGAGACTTTTAAGTAATCAGCTGCACGCTGATAATTTTTGATTTCAAATTGAGCTATCCCTCCTTTATATACCTGCTCACGAGTCAATTCTCCTTTTCTGGCATTGACGAAAGCATCATAATTCTCAGCTGCCTTGTTAAACTGTTTTTTTGCAAAATAAGCCTCTGCCAAATACAAGTGAATCATTTCTTTCCTTTCCAGATTAGAAACTGATGCTAATTTGGGTTCTGCGTAAGAAATCAATTCATCAAAATTTTTCTGCTCATAATACATGGCCGCCAATAGATAAGGAACTTTATTGGCATAAAACTGAGACTTAGAAGCCGCTTGAAGATCTGCGATAGCTTTCTGTGAATTCCCGTTTTTCAGGGCGATATATCCTGAGTAATAATAGGCATCAAAACTTACCGGTTGGTTTAAAGTCTTTGCTTGATCAAAAAAAGGAGCTGCCTTGGAGTATTCATTCAATTGGAAGTATGCATAACCCTGCTTAAATAATACATCTGCCCTAGCTTCCGCATCTAATTTTTCGCTTTTGACTAAGCTATATCCTTCTAGAGCTTCCCTATAATTTCTTTTATAGAAAAAATGATCCCCCATATATAAGCCCGCAGTAGCTACAGATGGATGATTTCCATTTTCCAGTATATAGGTTTTCATTAAGCCGGGTCCATTGGGAGCCTCCAACTGCAAAGCAGACATGGCTGCATGAAGTTGTCCACTTCTACTTTGTTCGGAACTTAATGGTAAGTTTTGGATTTGCAGATTATCCAAAAGAGCGGCAGAAAAAAGCTGCTTATCAAACAACTCGACTTGCTCATCGATAGATCGCTGGGGACTGGTTTGGTACAAACCGGATTGAGCTTGGACTTTCAAACACAGACCCAGGCTTGCTAGAAGCACCAGGTGGTATTTCATAAATGGAATAAGGGGTTCAGTGTAAAATCTTATACACAAGCTCGCGGAGGTTTTCTGATTCGCTCAAACTCCCGGAGTCAACTCCTTTAAAACGAAGATCAGCCTCTTTGATGTATCTGAACACCTCAATTACCTTGCCCAATTTATAGTTTCTGGCTGCGATCACGTATTCCTTTGCAACAAAGGGAGGAACTCCGATTACACTGGCTACCTGGGAATCTGAATATACCTTGGATTGATGAATCAGCGCTATCCTGGTAAAGTAATTGTAAATCAGGGAGAAAAGTGGAATTACCGGATGTGCTTTTGGATTCTGAGAAAAGTAGTGAATGATTTTATTAGCTTTTCCCACATCCCGAAAACCAATCGCTTTTAGTAATTCAAAATTGTTGTAATCCTTATTGATGCCAATGTACTTGGAGATATGATCTACAGTTACCTGAGTGGCTCCCTGAAAATTGATCAACATTTTACCTACCTCATTGGTCAATACCTCCAGATTATTTCCAATGGAGTCTGCTAATAATTGACAAGCTTTGGGTTCAATGCTATGCCCCATATCTTTGAAATAAGCATCTATCCAAGCCGGAAGTTTATAATCCTGTACTTTATCAGATCTTACATAGACTGCTTTTTTATCTAAGTCTCTGTATAGCGCAGATCTACCATCCAATTTTTTATGCTTATGCGCCAGAACTAAAATGGTGCTGGGCAAAGGATTTTGAAGATAACCCTGCAAAAGCTTTACTGAATCCTCTTTGCCTAGATCTGGTAAACTCTGAAATTCCTTGACAATGACTACTTGCCTTTCAGCCATCATAGGAAACTTTCGGGCATTGTTGAGAATCAATCCCATATTGGAATCTTTTCCATAAAGCACAATTTGATTGAAGCTTTTCTCGTGCTCAGCAATGGCGTTTTTCTCAATAAAACTGGTAATCAAATCCACGTAAAAAGGCTCTTCTCCATCTAAAAAATAAATAGGAGCAAATTTCCCTCCTTGCAGATCTTTAAGAACATTAACTGGATTCTGTGGCATAGACTCAACTGATTCGGCTTTAAAGATAACAGGACAGTCCGAATGGGAACAAAAACCAAAGGAAGTTTATTTGGCAAAACTATTCAGGGATTAATTTTGTATTAAATAAAACGATTGAATATGAATTTCGAAACAGGTATCAGTTTATATAAAGAAGGTAAGTTTCAGGAAGCGCTAGAGGTTTTTAACTTCCTGATAGAAAAGGATGACTCTTCCACAGAATTGCTTTTATATAGAGGGAGAATACTATCCAGGCTAGGTCAAACAGAAAATGCCTTGGCTGATTTTGATAAAATCGTAGCCCTGGAACCCTACAATACCAATTTCATTTCTGATAGAGCTGTTGTTCTTCACCTGCTCAAAAGAAATGAAGAAGCCTTAACTGAATTTGATAAGGCAGCTAACTTAGACCCATCCAATCCCTATAGATATAGCAGCAGGGCTTTTTTCAAAGACAGAATCGGTGATTTGAAGGGAGCTATTGAGGATTATGAAAAAGCAATTGAACTGGATCCTGAGGATGCAGTAGCTTATAACAATAAAGGATTGGTGGAAGAAAAACTCGGCTATCAGTCACATTCAAAAAAGAGTTTTGAAAAAGCGGATGAATTGGTAGGATACAAACCAAACCAAGATCAAGAAGACGCACTTCCGAAGATTGGAACTGAAGAAAAGAAGCCTATTCAGCCCATTGCCAAAGAGGAAGAAAAGCTGACTTTATCCTATTTTTTCAAAACTTTAAAATCAGTAATTGTGGATGAAAAGGCCAGGAAAGAGTTTATTACTTTCCTGAAAAAACCTTTTCAATAAATCAAAAACCTTTGATTACCCAAAGTGGCTTATTGATGAAATAAGCCATTTTTTTTGAAAGACTCCTGGTAAATACCCTATCGAAAAAATCCTTCTTTTCACTGAGAGTTATCAGCATATCCCCTTTGGAGGTTTGCAGGTAATTTTCCAAACCCAAAGCCAGATCGTCGCGGAAGCTTTTCAACACATAGTTGACCTTATCATACTTGATAAAGGGTCTAAGTTCATCTGTCATAATTTGATGAAGAGATTTATCCGTGGCACGTTTACCCTGACTCGCATGAACTATATCCACCTCGGCATCATAGTACCTGGCAAGATCTATGATTTTTTGCACGGCCAATTTATCTTCTTCCAAATAATTGGTGGCAAAAATCAATTTTTTAGGTCTCTTGAAAAATACTTTTCTTGGGACTACCAAAACATCTATTTCGGATTGCTCTACTATTTTACTCGCTCTAGAACCGATAATATTTTTCCTTAACTCATTCATTCCTTCGGTTCCCACAACAATAATATCCGCCTTGACTTCTTTTGCCAAAGACAGGGATTCTTCCACAATTTTTCCATCTACTATTTTCCACTCACAGGATTCCAATCCATTTGGCAAACTCTCCCGTTCTATCGCTTTATGCAAGCTTTTAAGTTTATCTTTTAAAAAATCCATCTGATAAACAGCGTTGATGTCCATAGGAGATAGCTTAAGATAATCTTCCGTATTGGCTACATGAAACAGAATTAGCCTTGAATTATACTTTTCTCCTATCCTAGCAGCATATTCAATTGCATTCAGAGAACACTCAGAAAAATCAGTCGGACAAAGTATAGTATGTGTTTTATTCATTCGTGCAGTTTAATATCCTTTTTCACGGTCTACGGGATTTAATAGTTCATGGTTATTCTTAACTCTACTAAAGTTTTCTAAAATTTGAGGAACGGCAGCTTTTGGGTTAGTAACACTAGCAATATGAGGAGTAATGGTGATTTTTTCTTGATCCCAAAATAGATGATTTTTTGGTAAGGGCTCTTTTCTGTAAACATCAAGCAAGGCACCTGAGATATATCCTTCATTTATAGCATTGATTAAATCCTCTTCTACCAAATGTTTTCCTCTCGCCACATTGATCAAATAAGTCCCTTTTTGACAGGATTTGAAAAATTCCATATCAAGTATATTCTCAGTATCCTTGGTCAATGGCAACAAACAAACGACCACATTTATTTCCTGCAAAAATTCATTCAGTTGCTCTTTGGTATAATATGGGAACTTGAAATTCTCTTTGGCAGTAAAACCAAGACCAGCGACTTCAAAGCCCATAAAATCTAACTTTTCCAAAACATCATAGCCTAAAGCCCCTACTCCCATGACACCAACTTTCACAGGAATCTCAGGATTACTCATATCCCAAACTTTACGCTTTTGATCCTTTTGATATCGGGTGATTTGTCTATGGTAGTTCAACACTCCCATCACCACATAATTGGTCATAGACCAAGTGAGTCTATCATCTACGATTCGAACAATGGGAAGGTGAGCCGGAATACTGGGATCAGTTAAAATATGATCAACGCCAGCTCCCATAGAACTAACTAGCTTCAGATTCGGAAAATCAGATAAAATCCCTTTGGGATGCTGCCAAACAAGAACTGCTTCAACTTTCTCAGGTTCAGTAATTTCTGGATAAACCTGAATATCTAAATCCTCCTTGTAAGATTTTAATGCTTCAATCCATGGTTCTGGATTCTTCCCGGGACAAATGATTGCTAAATTCATAATGCAAATTTCTAAATTCCTTTACTCCTTTCGAATAACTGCAAAGAATCATAGGCCCACTGATCAAAAAAGAAATTATTTTTGAACTTCCTAGAATTTTAAGCCTTAATAGACAGTTATAGCTTAAAACAAAGGCAATAAAAAATTCATTCCAATATACCGCAATGGTATTTAAAGGCACATAAATTGATAAGTTCTTGAAGCTTAACAAAACGTATTTAAACTAAATTTATATCAATGAGAAAGTCAATTATTCCAATTTTATTATTTACCCTATTTTCCTTCAGTTTTGGGTTCGCACAGCAAATTCAAATGCCTCAGGCATCACCTTCAGCCAAAATTTCTCAAAAAGTTGGTTTAACAGATGTCACTGTAGATTATTCCAGACCGAGCACAAAAGGAAGAAAGATTTTCGGGGAATTGGTTCCCTTTGGACAGGTATGGAGAACTGGTGCCAATTCGGCAACTACTGTTGAGTTTTCAACAGAAGTGAATATTCAAGGCAATAGCATTCCAAAAGGTAAATATGCTTTATACAGCATTCCGGGGAAAAATAAATGGACAGTAGTTCTATCCAAAAACACTCAGCTTTGGGGAGCAATTGGATATAGCCCAGAGGATGATATTCTTAGGTTTGATGTTACCCCCAATAAACTAAGCAGAAAGTACGAAACTTTTGAAATCAGCTTCAATAACATGACTGACAATGGAGCTGACCTTTCTATGAAATGGGAAAATACCAGAGTGGATTTTAGAATCACAACAGAGGTGGATCCTATTGTGATGGCGCAAATCAAGGAAAATGTAATCGATACTAAAACCAAAGATCCAAGCCTACTTTATGCTGCATCTAGCTATTACTTCACAAATAATAAAGATCTGGACCAAGCGTATGAGTGGATTTCTGAATCTGTATCCTCAGATCCAAAATATTGGACCATGCATCTTAAAGCTAAAATTGAAGCGAAATTAGGCAAAAAAGAAGCGGCTAAAACCTCAGCAAAAGAGTCAATGAAGATGGCTGAAGAAGCCAAAAACCCAGATTATGTAGGGCTCAACGAGCGATTGATCAAAAGTTTGGATTAATATTCTTCACGATAAGATTTCTTAGAGAGGCTGTCTCAAAAGCGCAAATTGTCACACTGATCGTCCCGACAATTGAACGGGATCGATATGTAGGCCAAAAAGATAGAAATGGCCTTCAACTCCCTGTCTGCGACAGGCAGGCGCTCAGGCTGACACTAAAGCTATTTATGAGACAGCCTCTTTATTTTTTCAGAAACTGGATAATTGTACTGAATAGCATTACAGACAAACACCCTATGGCATTGTACCAGAGAAACCCTATTTCCCATTCAATTCCAAAAAGGCCTACACCATTTCTGAAATGAATCAATAATATCAAGGCTTGAGACATTAATGCTGAAATAAAAACAGCTTGACCTTTCACCCACTTCATCAGAAATCCTACTAAGAATATTCCAAGGATTGTTCCATAAAACAAGGAACCCAACAAATTCACAGCTTGAATTAGATTTTCAAAAAGGGAAGCGTATATGGCGAATAATATAGCCCCTGCCCCCCAAAATGCGGTGAAAAATTTAGAAGAAAAGACGTAATGATTGTCCGTTCCGTCCTTTTTCATGGAACGCTTGTAGAGATCTATGGTAGTTGTAGATCCCAATGAGTTCAACTCTGAAGCACTGGATGACATAGCCGCTGAAAATATTACCGCAAAGAGTAATCCAATGATTCCTTTTGGTAAATGATCCATGACAAAGCGCATGAATACATAATCCGTATCCCTAGTTTCAGCAACAGGATCATTTTTGACAATTAACTCCTTTACATCATCCCTGATTTGATTTTGCTCTACCTTGAGTGTTTGAAGTTGTTGCTGCAACTCTCTTTCTTTGGCCTCATCTTCTTTTTCAATCGCTGCCAGCATTTCCATATAGCTGGATTTACTCGTTTCAAAATTTCGAGTGTAATTGTCTTTCAAAATCTGATATTCCTCAGAGTAAGGACTATCCTCCAACTTTTCTGTTTGAACTTGATTGAATATGACCGGAGGCTGATAGAATTGATAAAAAACGAAGACCATTACTCCGATGAAAAGAATAATGAATTGCATGGGAATCTTTAAAAATCCATTCATTATTAATCCCATTCGGCTTTGGGAGAGGGACTGACCGGATAAATATCTCTGAACCTGACTTTGATCTGCTCCGAAATAAGATAAAAACAAAAATACCGCTGCAGTCATTCCTGACCAGACATTATATCGATCAGATGGATCAAATTCAAAGGTGACAATATTTAGTTTCTCCATTTTCCCAGCCACATGCAGCGCCTCGGTTAATGAAACAGGTATCAGCTGTATCACTATAATTCCTGCCAAAATCATCCCTCCCATCATTACTGCCATTTGTTGCTTTTGCGTAATGGACACTGCCTTAGTTCCTCCTGAAACGGTGTAAATAATGACAACAACCCCAATGAAAATTACAGTCCAGGTTAGGTTCCAGCCTAATAAGGTAGAAAGAATGATCGCCGGCGCATAGATGGTAATTCCTGCCGCTAGCCCCCTTTGCACAATAAATAATAAGGCTGCGAGTGTTCTGGTTTTTAAATCGAAACGATTTTCCAGAAACTCATAAGCAGTGTAGACTTTCAGTTTGTAATAAATAGGAATAAAAAAAACTGAGATAATGATCATAGCCAATGGCAAGCCGAAATAGAACTGGATAAAGCCCATTCCACTTTCATAAGCCTGCCCTGGTGTGCTGAGAAAAGTAATAGCAGAAGCCTGAGTCGCCATAATGGAAAGCCCTATGGTCCACCAGTTCATAGTATTACCCCCTCTCAGGTAAGAATCTAGATTCTTTTTGCCTCTGGTCATGTTAATACCATAAGCGGCAATGGAACCCAAGGTTCCAAAGAGTACAATCCAATCAATTAAACTCATGAGAAGGATTTCATTAGCAAGAAAAATAGCACGATCAATCCGCCTAAACTAAGCATTAAGCCAATATACAGGTTTCTCCATTTGATATCTCGCTCTTCCAAATTATTGTTCGATCAGATTAATGAATAATTTAATTGCACCGGGAACGGCTGCCGGTAATTCTCTAAAGAAGGAAAGCCCGGTATACACATAGGTTCCCTTACCATACTTTGCATAAATCAATGAACCTGTTTTTGGGTCTTCCCCAGGATCATTCATCACCAAAGGTGTGCTGTACTCCTCTGAAAGCCTTCCAGCAAAATACAAGCCTCTTTCCTGAATCCAACCTTCAAAGTCACTTGCAGTGATTGGATTTGGCCCTATTAGTAGTGGGTGTTGATAATCTGCCAATACTTCCGCCCCTTCCACAGAAACTCTATCCCTTGTTATGGTAAAAGGATAAGGCCCCAATTGATTGGTAAGTAAAGGAGATGAAGTATTATACTGCACGATCAAGTTGCCACCAGAACGGACATACCCCATTAAAGCTTGCTGATTGGAGGCCAAATCTAGATTTGTATTGTAAGCTCTGATACCGACAATAATGGTTTTGAATTCAGCTAATTTTTCTACTGTATAATCAGCAGGCCCAATCATTTTTACTTGATAACCTAAAGCTTCAAGCACCTGTGGCACATCGTCTCCCGCACCGGGAATATATCCCAAAACATTACCTGAAACTTTCCAATCTTCCTGAATTAAGGCAACCTCTGCAGTAGTAAAGTAGGTCAAATTCGGAATGTGCTTGTATCGTATATGATGGGTGATTTGATCGAATACTGCTCCATCTGAGGTGATATATTGAGCGGTGATCATCTTTTTCCCCTTTCCATTCGGGAGAAAACCAACCTTGTAAATTCTCTGCTTCAAAACAGGATTATCTGTTACCTCCAATATTTGATATTGATTTGGCTCTAAACCTTTAAAATTCAGCTTTCCATCTGCAATTTGATCTTTGAAATTTACTGTGACCTCCAAAGTTGGGTTAGAAGTTGGCAACTGAAAAACTGCTTCTTTGGAAAGGCTAAGATCTATTTTGGGAATTATGGTGAAAGGTTGCTTCACCTCTCCATCCACCTGATCATTGAATTTATGAAATAGCTGAACGGGGAAAGAAAATTGCTCTCCTCCTAAAGTAAAGTTCACATTTCCACCTATCTGAATATCATTGAAAGGCTTACCAATAAGGGTCTGATCCTTGACGGTATACATCGCGTCTCCTTCCTTGTAGTCTTTTAGCCAATAAGGTTGAGAAAAGGAAGCATTATCTGGAATCTTAAAATTCACATCGATTTCTACAGGCTGATTATTGGAGATTTGGTCTTTTTCGCCTTTTAAGATGGAATTGAAAACCTCAAATTCAAGATTTTCCACAGCACTTTTGGAAGGATTATTAAAAATGAAAAAGCCCTGTACTTCTGAACCTGGAAAACCGGTTTCTTTATTTGTATTGAATTCGAAATCTATACCCAACACTTGCAGAATCAGTCGATCCAGTGCTTCTTTCTTTTCAAGAAACCAGGTGGCTTTACTTTTTTGAGTAGCAAAAGTTCTCCTTAGGGCTAATAGATTTTGAAGATTTGATTCAGGATTTATAAAGTCAAAATCTTTGATAGTCTTCTTCAAAAGATCTTGAACTTCTTTTGAGTTAGACAATTCATTCCACCTTGATTTCACCCCATCAAAAGGTGAGTCAGTAAATCCCTCCCCTTTGGTAAATTGAATATGATCCAAAGCTTCTCCAATTCCAGCTGTGGAGCCGAAGCCCTGAGATTTATGCATGGTCCTGCTATCAGCCGCAATTTGACTATATGTCTGTCCCAAAAGAGGATTGAAATTTCCAGTAGGAAATGCGTGATATATTTGCCCCTCCTCTTCTACAAATTCTCCACGGAAGTTATAAGCATTCCAAAAAATCCGTTTCGGTTGCCAAACTTCCACATGCTTTAACTGCTCTGGAAAGGCCTTTGGGTCCCCTGCTAAATCAAAGGCCTCCTCTGCTAAAATAGCAGATGTGGTATGATGCCCGTGTGTTACCCCAGGAATGGTATTGAATCTTGTGATGATAATATCCGGTCGGAATTTGCGAATGACCCATACAACATCGGCTAGTATTTGCTCCTTTTCCCAGTTAGTCAGGGTTTCGTCTGGATTTTTACTATAGCCAAAGTCTTTGGCCCGGGTGAAAAATTGCCTTCCCCCGTCTGTTTCTCTAGCCTTGAGTAGCTCCTGAGTTCGAATTTGTCCCAACCCAATCCCCAACTCTGGTCCTATCAAATTCTGGCCACCATCTCCACGCGTAAGGCTCAAATAAGCAACTTGAGCCATCTCCTCATTAGCTAAATAGGATATTAGCCGGGTGTTTTCATCGTCAGGGTGTGCTGCTACATAGAGTACTCTCTTGGTCTCTTCAATTTTTAAAAGCTCATGATAAAGCTCTGAAGAGGGAAGAGATTGAGATTGTAATTGGTAAGAAATAAGACTTGCCATAAAGGCAAGCAAGCAGTGTGTTAGTTTTGGGTTTAGCATAGGAAGTTTTCGCGAAAACTTTCACAAACTACCTTTTGCTGGACGGAAATAAAAATTTTTTGTGATTAGTGGAAAAGTTCAATTACCAACTACCTTTTGTATTTTTCCGGGGATTGTGTAACCGATAGTAAATTCAAAGAAATCAGCTTTGGCTTTATGAGCTTTAATCTGTAATCCCCCGAATAAATGCTCATTGATTTTATATCTAACACCTATTCTTTCATAAAACCAACTTTCCTGATTTTCAGAATTGTAGTGGAGATAAGCTCCCAAACCTATTGGCATATACAGCCTATCATTCAGTTTCCATTCCCATGAACCTACGATTGCCAAGGAAGATTGATTAGAAAAGGTACCCTCCCTGCCTGGATATCTCGATTCGAATCCCGGGGCTATAAAATAATCTAAACCAAGTCCAATCCTGTACTTATAGGATGCATCCCACAAGTAATTGACACCAAATCCACCTCTGAAATAAGAAGGGTCTCCAACCTCATAATTTTTTGAGCCTAAATACAGAGCAAAATTCCAATATCCCCGCTTTTCAAGTTCTGGATAATCGATTGATCTAAGTGGTTCGGGGCTGATTTTATCAATATTATATCGTACTCCAAAAGCAATTGGAGCCAGATTAATTCCGGCATTAGGGCGCTTGGTAGCACCATTAGAATAATGCTTCAATCCTATTGTTGAAAACAGTTCAAAGTCCTGATTGAGCCTATAGTTTGCTTTAAAACCAAAATGAATATAGGCATTGAGCTCTGAGCCTATATATTGGTTCAATGGATTATCCAAAGAATCATAAGGATTAAGATTAAAACCCAACCCCAATTGAGCGAAGTAGGCCAAGTAAAGTTTTTTGTCTAGGTTTTTATTTGAAAATGGAAACTCTCCAAAACCATAAACTCCTTGGGGTCTGCCGATTTCAGGATAATAAGGAAGAGCCGTAGAAAAACCAATTCCAAAAGTCGGGTAACGATATAATTTATTATAAAAATTATTGGAGGTTTTTCTCCAGCCTAATCTAATATCAGCTCCACGATAGGATACAAGGTCTCTAATTTCATCAGCCCAATCTTTCCCATTACTGATCATAGGTCCATTTTCATAGGACAATTCCAGAATTTTCTGATACTTCTGTTGTCCCAATGATGGAAGAGAAAAAACCATTATTCCTAAAACCAAAAAAAGCCGCAAAGAAATAATTGAATTCATAAGGGATTTCGAGTGCAATTTTAAGTCCATTTATACGATGAAGACCTGAACTCTTGTTTCAAAAAGTAAATTTTATTCCAAACAAATAAAAAAGGATCACAAAAATGTGATCCTTTTATTTCAATATTTAATCGAGATTATCTTTCCATCCAATTTGGACCTAACAATTCGATCAATTTCTTATTGTATTTTTCAGCTTCAGCTGTGTTTTTCAAACGAGTGTGAATCTGGTATAGAATACCCATGATATCTGTATCATCAGGTCTCAATTGCAAAGACTTCTCAAAGTAAGGAATTGCATCTGAATAATACTGGTTTGCTTCTTTACCCATTGCCTCAGATCTCTTCTCCCACTCAGCATCAGAAAGTGAGTTTAGCTCAGCAAGAATTTCTCTAGATTTCTCCAATAGAAGAGCTCCTGCATAATAGTTTCCTTCATAGAAATCAGGATCAACCTGAACAGACTTTTTATAATCAGCCAAAGCACCGTCAATATCACCAGATTGCTCTTTCAAGTAACCAGATCTCAACAAGATGGAAGTGTTTTCCGGATCATTAGCTAGTGCCTCTTTGATTTGAGCCATTGCTTCATCCATTTTATTCAATTGAAGCAACAACTGAATTTCGTACTCAGCCAAGATTTTATCTGAAGGATAATCTTCTCTAGCAGCCATTACAATATCATAAGCGGCTTCTGGGTTTTTCTCCTCAGTACTTAAAATTTGCACCATGAAGTAATAAGCATTTAGCTTATTGTATTCAGGGATCTCAAGCAAATAGCTAAAGTGTTTTTTAGCATCTTCAAATCTACCTAGATCATTTGCCAAGAAACCAGCATTGTAATGAATAGTAGTATCAGTTTTGTCTACCATTCCTGCCAGATTGAAAAACTCATAGGCCATTTCAAAGTCATCCTCATTGTATTGATTAATGGCTTTATCAAATGAGGTGTTTTTTAACGTGTTAATAGAGTATGGTCTCAAGTTTTCAGGTACACCAGGAATATCATCTTCCAAAACTGCCTCACCTGTTTTTGATGACGCACCAGCTTTTTCAAGGGTTTGCTGGAAAGTCTCATAAGCGGCCTGACCTTTTTCTAAAGTTTCCATTGTATTGGAAGAGTCAGATCCGAACATTTTCAATTGGATCTTTGCTTTCAACAAATGTGTTTCAGGATCAGCACCAGTTTCAGGGTCTTGCAGAGCAGTATTCACTTCAGAAAGAGCGGTGGCTAAATCACCGTTTTTAAAGTTTTTCTCTGCTGAGCGTACCACTTTCTTTTGTCCAAAGGCCAAAGTCGTTGCGCCGACCAAAACCATTGATAGAATTAGCTTCTTCATTTATTTAGCGTTATAAATTGTTTGGTTATTCATCTTTATCTTCTGAATTCTCAGAAGAATTTTCTGCAATTTGGGAAGAATCTATTTCTTCTACATCTTCTTCTTTCGAGATTTTTTCAACAGAAGAAATTTCATCATTTTCCCCAACTTTTATTAATCGTACTCCTTGGGTGGCTCTACCCATGACTCTTAGATTATCCACTGAAATCCTGATAATAATTCCGGACTTATTAATAATCATTAAATCATCTGTGTCGACTACCTCTTTGATCGCTACCAGTGAACCGGTCTTCTCGGTAGTGTTCATGGCTTTGACACCTTTACCCCCACGATTGGTAATTCTATATTCGTCAAGGTTAGAACGTTTTCCATATCCTTTCTCAGAAACTACCAACAGAGTTGCATTTTCTTCGGATGCACATACCATGCCAACCACATAGTCGTTAAGATTATTTAAGGTTATGGCTTTAACACCCGTGGCAGTTCTTCCCATCGGTCTTACAGCTGATTCGTGGAAGTGAATAGCTCGTCCTGACTTCGCTGCAATCACAATGTGTTGATCTCCATTAGTCATATCTACATTGACCAATTGATCATCCTCTCTGATATTAAGAGCTATAATACCATTAGACCTTGGTCTGCTATATTGTTCAAGAGTAGTCTTTTTAATGACACCTTGTTTAGTGACCATTACCAAGAAGTGATTATTCACATAATCTTCATCATTCAAGTCGTCTACTTGAATAATCGCCCTAATCTTATCGTCTTGCTGAATATTTATCAGGTTCTGGATTGGTCTACCTTTAGATGTTTTTCCACCCTCAGGTATGGCATAAGTTTTCAACCAGAATAACTTCCCTTTATCGGTAAATATCAATAAGTAATTGTGGGTAGACGCGGTAAACAAGTATTCAGTGAAATCATCCTCTTTGGTGCTTACACCTCGAGAACCAACTCCACCTCTACCCTGGGTTTTATATTCTGTAAGGGCTGTTCTTTTAACATATCCTTGATGAGAAACAGTAATAATTACTTCCTCATTTGGGATCATGTCTTCATAGCTGAAATCTTCCGCGTTATGCTCAATTTCAGTTCGGCGATCATCTCCATAACGATCCTTCATTTCCTGAAGTTCCGTCTTAATAATCTCCATCCTTTTGTCTTCGTTAGCAAGAATCTCTTTCAATTCCTCTATCAAAGCCATAATTTCCTTGTATTCTTGGATGATTTTGTCGCGCTCCATTCCTGTCAAACGCTGCAATCTCATATCCAAAATCGCTCTGGCTTGAATCTCACTTAATTCAAACCTTTCCATCAAACCGTTTCTAGCAGTTTCCGGATCGGCTGAATTTCTAATTAAAGCAATTACTTCATCTAAGTGATCCAAAGCGATCAAGTAACCCTCCAAAATATGAGCTCTTTTTTCTGCTTCTCTTAGCTCATACTCAGTTCTTCTTACTACTACTTCATGCCTATGGCTTACATAGTGTACGATTAGATCCTTCAAGTTCAGGGTCTGTGGTCTTCCTTTAACAAGGGCCACGTTGTTTACTGAGAATGAAGTCTGAAGCTGGGTTTGCTTGTATAAGTTGTTTAAAACAACATTTGCCATAGCATCCCTTTTCAGTTCATATACGATTCGCATACCTGATCTATCAGATTCATCGCGAATGGCAGAAATTCCATCAATTTTCTTTTCGTTGATTAAGGCAGCGGTTTTTTCTACCATGCTCGCCTTATTCACCATATATGGAATTTCGGTGATGACAATCATTTCTTTGTTGCCACCTTCTTTGGTCTCTACATTCGCTTTTCCGCGAACTACAATTCGACCTCTACCTGTTTCGAAGGCAGCCTTAACTCCATTGTAACCATATATAATACCACCGGTTGGGAAATCAGGAGCTACAATATGCTCCATCAGTTCTGCTACGGTAATATCTCTATTATCAATATAGGCTACGATGCCGTTGATCACCTCTGTCAAATTATGAGGTGCCATATTAGTAGCCATACCTACTGCAATTCCGGAAGCTCCATTAAGTAATAGGGCAGGAACCTTAGCAGGAAGAACAATCGGCTCTTTTAGAGAGTCATCAAAATTGAACTGAAAATCAACAGTTTCCTTATTGATATCTACCAGAAGTTCCTCGGCGATTCTTTTCAACCTTGCCTCGGTATAACGCATCGCTGCAGGATTATCTCCATCGATGGAACCAAAGTTACCTTGTCCATCTACCAACTGATATCGCAAAGACCAAGGCTGGGCCATACGAACCATGGTATCATAAACTGCTGAGTCACCATGTGGGTGATACTTACCTAGTACCTCACCGACAATTCTGGCAGACTTTTTATAAGGTTTGTTGTGTAATACTCCCAATTCCTGCATCCCGTAAAGGATTCTTCTATGAACTGGTTTGAGTCCGTCTCGGACATCTGGAAGCGCTCTTGAAACAATAACCGACATCGAATAATCGATGTAGGCTCCGCGCATTTCCTCTTCAATGTTAATGGGTATAATGTTCTCGTTTTCTCCTTGAGCCATAGTATGCTATTCACAGGGTATATTAAGCCTGCAAGATAGTAAAAAGCCTAAGCTTTTGAAAAGAGAATGTGAACTCTAGGCAAGGAAAAACGAGCTTAATACCATTGGCCTATTTTTCTGTTCTGTAGATTAAAAATCGAACTGCCTCTATATTCTATTCCATTGTGCATGTGTTTCATTACTACACCACAACCCTGAACTTTACATCTTTTTGTTCCAGGGAAACGCACAGAAAACCCTAACTGCATCACATATACCTGTTGGTCAATGTTTTGCAACTCAGAATAGTCAGAGGAGGCGAAGGTAAACTTCCTAAATTCAGCTCCTCCTTTGATAAACAATTTGGTATATTCAGAAAAATCACGCTCTAATCGCAGACCGATTCCATAGTATGGTTCGTTAGCAACGGCCAAGCGGGGGGTATAATTTCCATTGGCATTCAAAGAAGGATCAAAGGCTTTTTTTAGTGTTAACTGTCCAAATTCGCCCTCCAATATGACTCTCCAAGGATACAATTGCCTTACTCTTTGTTTCAATTCGGACTGCATATAAATGTTAGCACCGGCATATTTTCTATACTGCCATTGCAAAAACTTCGCTCTTTTATTGGCGTCCCAAAGAACCAATCCAACTGTTCCGTACAATTTGCTGACTTGATAAGAGGCTCCTTCGAATTCAAATTCGAAATCTCCACCTCGCATTGGAGAAAGATTTCCCCATTCCTGACCATAGCCCCCTCCTATGGTAATAATGTTAAAAACATTAATTCTCAGTCCTGCATTGAATAATGGAGCTGTCCAATCATTTCCTCTCATTACCAAAGGATTCTCTTCAGAAATATCCAGTGGCTCTTCAAAATTTTGAAACTGTGTTAGTGGATATAGACTAGGACTTTCTGAGAAAAAGCTGGTTCCAAATTGATGATAAGCAGCTCCCCCTGAAATCTCCACTGCAAACATTTCTAAGATATTCCTGCTCAAATTTCCGACAGAGGACTCACTTTTAGGATTTTTGGCCTTTCTACTAATACCAAAAATATCTTCGTCTTGGGCTTGAAGGTCACAAAAAGAAAATAACAAGATAGCAGATAGAAGAAAACAGGATTTTTTCATACGAAGAGAACGCTCAAAATTTGTTCAAAGTGTGAAAGTAAAAAAAAAGCCTCCAAAATTTGGAGGCTTTCAGTGTTTTTATTGATCTATTAATTTTCTCCGTCTTCTTTTGCGGCTGCTCTTTCAGCATCTTTTTCCTCTTTGATCGTTAAAATCATTGAGTCCAGTTTTTCCTTCACAGATGGATCACCTTTAATCGCAGCCAAAACTTTATTGTAAACAGATACACTGATTACATCACTGTCAGTGATTAAATTTGTTTTGTAGTCAACTACGCTTTGTTGCAAGGAGTTTTGGAAATCCAAAATTGCTTGGTAAGCTGCCTTCTCTTCATCTGTCACATTTGCTTCCGCCATTTTAGCATCATCTCCCCATGCAGCTTTGATCTCATTATATCGAGCTCCTCCATCAATCACCTCATTATTAAGAATCATATTTCTCAATTCATCGGTTTTATCCTCAACGTACAATGAAGTCATCACTTCCACCGTTGCATACTGGGTTAGATCCTCATCTGTTACTGGTTCATTCGCAGCTTCTTGTGCAAATGTGGACAATGCTAGACACATAAAGAAAGACCCAAATAGCAATACTTTTTTCATAATCATTAGTGAGTTTAGTTTACGATAAGCTTTCAAAGAAATACCTTAAAGTCAAAAAATCAAGTAAAAATCGCCAGAATTAAGGTTTTTTAGGATAAATGGTAATCAACCTAAGTTATATGTCTAAATATTTTTTAATTCTGAAATTATCTCCTTGGGATTCGAAGAATTAAATACAAAACTACCCGCTACTAAAACATCGGCTCCTGCCTCCATCAATTTGGGAGCATTATCAAGGTTTACCCCGCCATCAATTTCTATTAAAGTCTCGCAACCTTTCGTATCAATCATCTCCTTCAAACGAGAAACCTTGGAATAGGTATTTTCTATAAATTTTTGCCCTCCAAAGCCGGGATTAACAGACATGATACAAACCAAATCCAGCATTTCTAAACTGTCGCTCAAAAGCTCTACAGGCGTATGAGGATTAATCGCAACACCAGCCTTAATTCCTAATTGACGGATTGCCTGCAGCGATCTATTCAAATGCTTACAAGCCTCATAGTGCACACTGATGATAGAAGCTCCTGCATTTTTAAATGCCTCCAGATAATTATCCGGATCCATGATCATCAAATGCACATCCAAAGGCTTTCTTGCATGTCGGTGAATAGCTTCGGTAACCGGAATGCCAAAAGATATATTGGGAACAAATAATCCATCCATGATATCCACATGAATATAATCTGCATCGGATTCGTTAAGCATCTCTACATCGCGCTGTAAGTTTGCGAAGTCTGCTGCAAGGATGGAGGGTGCAATTTTTGGTTTCATAATTCTTTTAAGGACTGTTTCGATCAACCTGTCCTTTTTAATATCTATATAACTTAGTTTGCTTAATCAATTTACCCTCTTGGAGTCTAATTAGGTAAAGTCCTGGTTTGATTCCTTCCAGATTAACCCAATAAGGATTTTGATTTGATCCTCGTAGGATAGTGGATTTAAAAACTGATTTTCCGCTAAAATCAATTAGTTCAAATGAAGCTTCATTACCGATTCCAAAATAAATGCTCAACTCATTTTCCTCAATTGGGTTAGGATAAACCTTCCATAAAATAGCTTCCTCATTTTCCTCGACACTCAGGATTTCTCCATAATAAGCCTTGAAGAAGTTAGGAATTCCATAACCTAGAAGATTATCCGGCTTTTCAAATTGACTTGCGCTTCTCAGAAGATTATCTATCAACTCCGCTCTGGTCCATTCTGGTTTAGCCTGCCATAAGCCAGCTGCTAATGCTGCAACTTGTGGAGCTGAAAAAGAGGTTCCGTTCGCAAAACCTACATTCCCATTGGACCTGATTAAAGCTGTACCATTACCGTAAGCTGCCAAATCAGGTTTGATCCTGCCATCGCCTGTGGGGCCTCTCGAACTGAAGCCTGAAACAGAAAGGTCCTGATTTACTGACCCTATAGCTAGGATATTGGGAGAATCGGCAGGAGCTACTAAAGAGGAAACTCTAGAACCATAATTCCCTACACTATTTATTACCAAAATACCTTTAGATGCTGCAATATTGGCTGCTTTGGTGATAGTGGTGGTATTTCCATCCAAGTCGTTGATGGTATAGTTCATAGAAGTATCATCAAAGTCCCAGTATCCAACAGAACTATTGATGATATCCACACCCAAAGAATCTGCAAATTCGGCTGCTCTGAGCCAATTGTATTCCTCTACCCAATATTCAGTCGCTACCTCCTCTGTCATAGCCAAGATATAGCTGGCATCAGGAGCTCCTGCTATTATTTTCCCATCCTCATTGGATGCTATCAAAGACAATACGTTTGTTCCGTGCTGATTATCGCCATAAACATTGTTATTCCAAGGTCTAACAAAGTCACGTGTTGCAACAATCTGATTTTTTTGGAATAAATGACTTAATGAAGAAGCGGTATTTGCACCGGGAAAACCAGCATCAAAGACAGCTATGGTAATGCCCGCTCCTTTGAAACCCAATTTGTGCATTTCATCAATTCCCAAAAGTTTATTCTGGAAATCGGAGGGGGATTCCATGCTTTCCAAAACTCTTTCAGATTTATTGTCCGATTTACAAGCTTTTGCGGTAGATGATGCGAAAAGTCTTCTGCCTACCCTAGCATTGGGATTGGGGAGAAATCCCCTGCCAATGAGCGTGACTTTATCTACAAAAGGGAAGGAAGCTATCTCAGCCACTCCAGCTTCATCAGCCACTATAATCGAAGCATTCAGCCACTTACTTTGATAAAGAATATAATTTGACTTTTCAAATACAGCGTCTACATATTTCTGCGCCACTGGTAGATCAGTGCTATCTGCCTGTACTCCTTCTCTTGCTCTTCTCTGTATGGCTTTCGAAGTCAGAAAATCCTGAGGCTTGTCTAAGCTTAATCCATTTTGAGGTTTATACTTATAAAAAACAGCATATCTATCCTGCGCCCAAATAGACCCAACTGCCAAAAAATAAATAAAGGTTAAAACCAATAGCTTACTCGCTCTCATAATTCAATAATTTCATATGAATCTTACTCCCGGAGTCAATTAATTGTTCACCCAAACAATCATTTCTAGAACAATAAGTTAATACTTCATAGTACAACTCCACCATTCCAATCCCTTTTTCATAGCTTTCATAGCGAATATCTCTGAATGTAATTTGATCATCAGAATCCTCTTGCTCGATTTGAAATATTTCTGAAGAAGTGTCCCCTACTCTTTTGGCCACAAACTCGTCGGAATTTTGACTTCTATATTTATTGCCATCCCATGTGGCTCCATCACGAATTGATTCAATCAAAATAACTATAGGTTGATTGTCTATGGTTCGAACAATATTCCCCTCTCTCACCAAAAGCGTATAATCCTTTTCCTTCACCCAATTTGATCTGTCTTCGGATTTGTTTCTTTGAATTATAAAAACCTGCTCTTTCGCGTCATTGACAAAGACAGTTCGAATTCTGTCTCTGTAAAAAAAGTTTGAGTCTTCGGAGTCATTTTCTCCAAAATAAATGGTTTGAGAAACCTCGTATTCCCATTGACTTCCTATTCTTAAGGAGATGTAATCCAAACCCACAGTTTGTATGGGTTCTTCTAACTCCCTTTCACAGGAAAAGAAACTCAATAGAATCAAAAAGCTAAAGATTGCTTTTGTAGATATTATTTTCATCAACCTAAAAATAGAAGGAATAAGTCAAATATCCTCTTTTAGATGCTGAACTCTATGGTCAAAATGACCTTTGTTTTTACCTTAGCGGAATAATTCAAAAAAATGGCGCTAAGTACTTTTGTAAAAATAGATGGAGTTACCAACCTCAGTGATGCCCGTTACTGTGCTGGGATGTATGTGGATGTATTGGGTTTCAATTTGGAAGAGAGTTCACAGAAATTTCTTAATCCAACTCAGTATGAAGAAATTACGGGTTGGGTTTCTGGTTTGGAGTTTGCTGCTGAATTTGAAACAGAGGAAGCAGATATTATCCAATTGAAACTCGAAAAGTATCCGAACATAACTTGGATTCAACATCAGCGGCTGGATACTTTACTCAAATTGAAAGACACTGGGAAAAATCTCATTTTTCAGGCAGATGTTGCTGAATTAGCTCATATTGAAAGCCAAGTTGCCGAAAAACTTCAGAGTGAAGGGGTTTATTTATTACTAAAAGCGGATCACGAAAAACTGAGTAAAGATGAATTGACTACCATATCAATCCTAGCGAAATCAATTCACGTGATCTTAGGTTCAGGTATTTCAGCATTCAATGTAAAAAAACTGGTAGACGATCTGGGCTTATTTGGTATCTCTCTGGAAGGCGGAGAAGAAATAAAACCAGGCCTGAAAGATTTTGATGAACTCGCTGATATACTCGAAGAATTAGAAGTAGAAGATTAAAAATGTCCCGCAAAGCGTTTGCGGGACTTATTTTTTTAATCCCAAAGGTCAGTCAGCTTGTATGGACTCTGAGGACCTGTAAAGAATGAGCCATCTACAAAACGATGGGAAACCCCTATTTCATTCAATTCCATTACATCTTGCTTCGTCAGCTCTACCTGAGAGGCTTGAAAGTTTTCCTGAATTCTCCCTTGATTGACCGACTTAGGTATCACCACTACATCCCTTTGTATTGACCAGGCAATCAAAACCTGTCCTTCCGATATCTTATGTCTTTGCGCAATTTCTTTTACAGTTGGATTGCTAAGCAAAACAGGATCATTTTGATGTTTTTCACCTCTGGAGTCTGGTGAGCCTAAAGGCGAGTAAGCAGTCATAAGAATTCCATTGGATTTACAGAATTCTACCA
This sequence comes from Algoriphagus sp. NBT04N3, assembly GCF_019443765.1. Lineage (NCBI taxonomy): Bacteria > Pseudomonadati > Bacteroidota > Cytophagia > Cytophagales > Cyclobacteriaceae > Algoriphagus > Algoriphagus sp. NBT04N3. The sequence continues at coordinate 1,348,821 of NZ_CP048415.1, read as the reverse complement.
ATTCAATTTGGGGTAAAAAAGGATGCATTTCTACCTGATTCATTTCAGGTTTTTGTCCATCCATGCTCATCAACTCAGTTAGTTTTTTCTGATTAAAATTTGAAACCCCTATATGCTTGGTCTTACCTAGTTTTTTCTGTTCCTGCATAGCTTCCCAAGTTTGGGTCAATGGAACATCTTGATAGGTGTAAAATTCTTCTCTGTGGGAGGCAAAACTTACTCCATGTTTAAATGCTATGGGCCAATGAATCAAATAAAGATCCAGGTAATCCAAATGCAAATCGCTGAGCGTTTTATCCAAGGCAGGTCCAACATCTTCGAAGCGATGACTATCATTCCACAATTTGGAGGTGATAAACAAATCAGATCTTTTAACCAAACCTGCAGCGAAAGCATCTGCTAAACCTTGTCCAACCTCTTTTTCATTGCCATAGATGGCCGCACAATCTATTTGCCTGTACCCAGCCTCGATTGCCCAAAAAACTGCCTTCCTAACTTCTCCCGGTTTACTTTTCCAAGTTCCCAGTCCAAGAAGAGGAATGGAATCTCCATTTTTAAAATTCACTGATTTCATTTGTGTTGATTTATTTGAGGTCGTTGGAAAATCAAAATATTGATATCTCTACAATCGTTTTTGACAATTTGCGCTAAAATCTGATACTGATTAAGAGAGCGATTTCTGAGCCTTATTTTTCTTACGTAATTTAAGAGGGATAAAGACGTGCTAATCCTCTTTTCTTTCTAAATATTTTTTAAATCGATTCATAACCCATAGGTGAAATCTTGCTTGGGTATTAACATAAATGAACCAAGGCAACCTGGGAACAAACTCATGAATAGCTGTGATAATATACCTCCCTCCTAAAACTCCTCTAAACTCCAGCCATCCATAATCAAAGCGTTTTACAAGCCATCCTCCTGTTATGTAAAATAATTGCCTTTCTTGATCACTTCTATCAGGAATCATGGTCAATTGCAGCATGGGCTTTTTCCCCCAAAGCAAATGAAAGCCCACATCCCCTCTTTCTGTCGTCTTTCCATTAATCAAAAACTTAAAAAAACTGGGCAACCAAATATTATATCGATTTCCTACCCAGGTGGCTGTGTGGCCATTTTTATTCGCCATTCGTTGAATACTTCTTACCGTATTCTTAACACCTTTCTTCTTATAGAATTTGGGTAAAATCGGTTTTTCCTTGGAGTTCAATGCTATGCTGACAGACTCTTCATAGCTGAGATAATCAATTTTTTTCTCTTTAAATGCCAAATTTGGAGAAACTGTAAGCGTATGAATCAAGCTTTCCACTAAAGGCGAAACCAATTGTGGAGGGCTATCACCAAAAAGACCAACCCAAAATTTACTTAGGCCTAAGGAAAAAACAGGAACTGAAAAGACCAAGCGTTTTTTCCCCATGACCTCAGCTGTTCTTTCCAACATACTTCTATAAGTCATCACTTGAGGGCTGCCAATTTCTATAGCTTTCCCATAAACATTTGGATTCCCAATGCAAGTATCCATGATATCTAAAGTATCTCTCAAAGAAATGGGTTGAGTTTCAGACTCAGTCCATTTGGGACACATCATCACAGGAAGTCTGTCTACGAGATTCTTGATCATGTCGAAGCTAGATCCACCAGGTCCTACAATAATAGAAGCCCTCAAAGCAGTTAGTTTTGCCTTTCTGGAACCTAAAGTTTGCTCTACTTCCAATCTACTTCGAAGGTGACGAGACAGTTTTTCTTCAGGCTCATCAGGCAATAAACCTCCCAGATAAATGATTTGCTTAACATGATTAATATTGGCAGCTCTGCTAAAATTATCCGCCAATAATAGGTCCGTATCCTCAAAGCTCCCTTGATTTAGCCGGGTGGAAGCGTTCATAGAATGGACGAGGTAAATCGCCACATCCACGTCTTTTAGAGCATCCACTGTAGAGGTGATGGAATAGAGTTCTACCTGTCTCCATGTTACTTCAGGATTGGGATTATGCTTGACCTTTCTTCTGCTAAGGCCTATAATGTTGTATTTATCTTTGAACTGGTGAATAAACCATCGACCGATATAGCCTCCTGCCCCAGCGATGGCAACAGTTAGTTTTTTCTCTTCAAAAGTTTCCGTTTCAATGTTCATAAAAATTCTATTCAGGTATATAACCCCCAAAAGCAATTAGGTGTTCATAAAATGACTAGACTGTTTACAAAAAACACCCGTTCACCATTAAATAGCTGGCTCTGATCATGAATATTATTTAATTTGACTTCTTACTCTCCAACCCCCATGAAAAAATTTATTTTGACTTTTTCGCTTGCTGCTTTTGCTACACTTAATGCCCTAAGTCAGGATTTGAAAGAAGTAGCACTTACCGAAGAATGGCTTCAGAAAATAGAAAAACTTGCTCCCTCGAAAACTAATTTTCCCTTTTCAGAAAAGAAAAAAATATTGGTTTTTTCTCTTTACACTGGCTTTCAGCATTGGGTAATTCCCCATACCACAGAAATGATCAAAATTATCAGTAAGAAAAGTGGTGCCTTTGAGGTTGTAGAAAGTATAGATATCCACCAATTTGAGAAAGAGAATTTAGCCCAATATGATGCTGTGGTGATGAATAATACCTGTTCAAAACCAGAACACAGAAACTTATTTTGGGACCAATTGAATATTGAGCAGAATAAGGATTCCGTTTCTCTCATGAGCAAGGCTATGGAGTTAGAGCAAAATCTAATCGATTATGTCAAAAATGGAGGCGGCTTATTCCTATTACACGGAGCAGTAACTACTCAAAATAACTCTATGGATTTTAGCAAATTGGTGGGCGCTAGTTTTGACTACCATCCTCCTCAGCAAACTATCCATATTCAATTAGAAGATGCTGAGCATCCTCTTGTAAAGCATTTTCCTGCTAATGGATTTGTTCATGTGGATGAACCTTATTTTTACAAAAATGCCTATTCAGAATTAGCCTTCGAACCTTTGCTATTTTTCAATAATTCTGAAATCAAAGATCAAAGAAAAAACCAGGAACTTACTGCTGGAAAAACCTATGTGGCTTGGATCAAGTCGGAAGGAAAAGGAAGAGTAATGTATTCAGCAGCCTCTCATAATGCCCAGAGTTTTGAGAATCCGGATCTTTTGGAGTTTTTCCTTAATGGATTACAATATGTAGTTGGTGATACTCCTGATTAAGGAAAGGAATTTAACCTATAGCAATACTTTTAAGCCAACCTATTCTTCGTCCTCCTCCGGTTCAATTCCCTGATCCCTTCTGGCATCTATCAATTCTCTTTTGAGTTTTCTCTCCCTTTCTACAGCCCTTCTTTTATGCGCCTCAAATTCTTTTTCAATATTAATAATCCTTTCTTCATTAGTCCTTAGGATGCTTTGATTTGAAAAAAAACGGAGGCTTAAATATCCTGCATAAATGATTAATACTACTATAATCGCATAAAAAATAGGAAGGGGAATTGGTAGGTCCGAATCGCTGGATGATGCAAACACAGGTTTTTGTTCCGTTTGAGTCTCATTAGAAGACTCTGTTTTTCCCAAATCCACCAAATACTGAAGGGAATCATTCTTTTTGGAAATCTGGGCCAATTCATCCTCAATAGATTTCAATTGACTTTCAAGGGAGGATTTAAAATTGGCCAGGTCGCTATCTTTTACGACTGAAAATCCAACTGAATTGGAAGCAGGCCTGACGATGGAGTCCAACTGATCCATTTGGCTTTTCACCAAGCTTTGAGCTAATGTATAATTCGAGAATAAAAAAAGGATACCAATCAGCAATATATGCCGTCGAATGGTATCCTTTTCAAGTTTGAGGTCTTTAGAGTTCATTGGGGGTGGTGATTTAAACTCTCAAAAGTTACGGAAAGAAATATATAATATATATAAAAACCGAAAAAAGTATGATCCAAAGTATACTTAATGAGTTGGCATATAAGAATGTACAACAGCCTCAGAGGCGATTCTTCCCGAAGTCATAGCTGCATTTATTGAACCATTTAATAAGTAGTCACCTGCTAAAAAGACATGATCAGTAATCTTACATTCAGTAAATGGAATTGTATATTTCAAATCATCCAAGACTGGCAAAGCATAATTTATTTGATAAGTTTTTATCAACTTAAAATATTCTGACTTGATCCCAGAAACGACCTCCAACTCACTTTGAACAGCTTTTACTAGCTCTTTTTCTTCTAATTCAGATTCTAAAACAGTCACCGACAATAATGATCTATCAGAACTACAGTATGCATCTGAAACATCATCCATAAACACAATATTATTCACATACTTCCCCTCATTTAATAAACCTATCATAGGTCTTGCCAAGAAAGATTTTTGTAGCGAGAAATACATATTTATCACTTTTCTAGGAGCAGCAAACTGCCCCTGAAGCTGCTTCATCACTTTATCAGGTTGAACAGCTATGATGATTCTATCTGCTAATAAGGTTTCACCGTTTTCTAAATGGATTGCATTTCCCTGTACTTCCTTAACAGCAGTATTAAAATAGATTTGAGTTGTGCTAAGCTGTTTCCGCAAGAGTTTAGGTATTTCACCCATTCCTTTTTCAGGAACGGCAGCATGACCAAGGGAAAACATTTTAAACACGAACTCAAACATTCTGGAGGAGGTATTTAATTGTTTTTCAAGAAAAACTCCTCTGAAAAAAGGAATGAAGAAATTGGTAATTATTTGATCAGAAAACCCATATGCTTTCAAATACTGAAGGGTGGGTAAACTTGGAGTGTTAAAAATTTCCTCATTGGTCTTTTTCTTCAATTCCTGAGTCAAAGCAAACATTTTCACTTTATCCAAAAAGGTCCCAACCTTAGAAAATACCATCCCCATAATTTTCAATGGATTTCTCATTGGGTCTGAAATGATATAGGACTCTTTCGAATTAAGAATTACTGCTCCTGGATCAAAAGTCTTCAAATGAAGGGCTTGAAAATCCAGATATTTCTTGGCCTCGGGATAAGCAGTATTCAATACCTGAAACCCATGGTCCAAAAGGAATCCATCTACCACATCAGTTTTAACTCTACCTCCAACTTGATCGCTTGATTCCAATATTACAGGAGAAAATCCTGCTTTCTCTAATTCCAAAGCGGCAATCAATCCTGATATTCCTGCACCAATGATGTAAATTTTTTCCTCTTTCATTTTTTTGCTGGGTAAAACAATGTGTATTCTAATCTACTTGCTTATAAAGTTCAGAAATTTAACCAAGGAAAAAAGAAAGAGTTTGATATGATCTAATTTTGATACCATATTCCTCAAATACATCAACGGTGAGGCTTTACTTTCTTTTTTTGGTAAAATCGCAATAAATCATCCAATCATGACAAAATTCTACATTACTGCCCTGATCCTTTGTTTATTTTCAGAACTATCCATTGCCCAGGTTTATTTCCCAAATAAGGGCACATGGGAGCAAAAATCTCCTTCCGAATTGGGTATGAATTCGGACAAAATTGCTCAGGCAATTCAATTTGCCAAAACTCATGAAAGCGATGCAAATCCAAATTTAAAAATAGCACATTATGAATCTGGTTTTGGGCGCGAACCATTCGGCTATCCTGTGGGTCCAATGAAAACCAGAGGTCCTGCTACAGGTCTCATTATTTACAAAGGATATGTAGTCGGTCAATGGGGTGAACCTAATAGAGTCGACTTGACATTTTCGGTCGCCAAAAGCTTTTTATCTACCACCGCTGGATTAGCTGTCCAAGAAGGCTTAATCGCAGACGAAAATGATCTGGTCTATCCTTACATGGCCCCGATTTACCCCTATGAACCCGCGAAATTGATGGTTAATAAGTCTGATCATTTTTTTGAAGAGGATGTTTTTGAGCTTTTTGACACAGAACATAACAGAACCATTACTTGGGATCATTTATTGAGACAAACTTCAGATTGGGAAGGAAGCTTATGGGGTAAGCCTGATTGGGCAGATAGACCTAGTGAAGGAGTAGCCAAAAAAAGAGCAAGGCCGCAAAATGCGCCTGGATCTGTGTATGAATACAATGATACAAGAGTAAATGTATTGGCATTAGCACTTTTGAATATATGGAGAAAACCACTTCCAACTGTCTTGAAAGAAAAAATCATGGATCCGATAGGCGCCAGTGATACTTGGCGCTGGACAGGCTATGAAAACTCCTTTGTAATCATTGATGGTCAGATTATTCAATCAGTCAGTGGTGGATCTCATTGGGGAGGAGGAATGATGCTTTCCGCTTGGGATCAGGCAAGGTTTGGCTATTTAACTCTTAGAAATGGTTCTTGGAATGGAAAACAATTGATAGCTCCTGAATGGATCAAAAAATCAAAGACCCCTACTCCGGCCAATCCTTCCTATGGTTTCATGAATTACTTTTTAAATGAAGACTTGAAACAAGTTCCTGCAGCTCCAAAATCTGCCTTTTTACATATTGGAGCAGGAACCAACATGATCTATGTGGACCCTGAAAATGATCTACTCATCGTAGCCAGATGGATACCTAATGAAGACAAGGCGGAGCTGGTTAAAATGGTGTTGGAAAGCTTGGATAAGTAAAAAACAAGCCCCGGTTTTAGGCCGGGGCTCTTGGTGATAAACAAAAATCACTATTCCTTTTTCAGGGAAGGAGCCCTATTTGGTTTGTACTCTTAATCAACTAACCCTATGAGATCTTATCTTTACGATAAATAGAATACAGTAAACGAAATAATATTTTGCCTATGGAAAATAATTACTCGTCTTGCATACAAAATTACGATGGGTTTTTATAATTTGATTAAGCAGAAATAATTATTTGATTCAAATCAAAGGAGGAAACTCTCAAAAATTAATCAGAACAAATAATCAGGATTAACTTCATTTCATTTTCCAAAATTCTACTAGTTCAAATTCATCAGATATGGCCCAATCAGGACAAAAATTAAGCTTAGGTGTTTACATCTTTCCGGATGTAGAAGTTCTTGATTTCGCAGGACCATTTGAGGTTTTTTCAGTAGCGAGTGAAATTATCGGTAAAGAAAAACTCGAGGTATTTACTATAGGAGATTCCTTAAACAGCCTAACAACCATTGGCAATCTGACAGTGAAACCAGCTAAATCATTTGATTCAGTTGAGCAATTAGATTTTTTAGTAATCCCTGGTGGAGACGGAAGCAAAAGGGTGATCGAAAAACAAAATTCCCTAAATCAGCTAAATAGACTTATCCAGTCTTCAAGGTGGACTATGACTGTTTGTTCTGGTGCGAGGATACCTGCCAAACTTGGCTTACTGAATCAACAGCAATTCTGTACACATCATGAGGTTTATGATGATATTTTAAAGTTAAGCCCTACCTCTATTCCTATTCGAAAAAGCAGATTTGTTCAATCAGGGGATCGGCTTTTTACAGCGGCTGGAATTTCTGCAGGGATTGATTTGGCCTTGCATTTGGTAAGTCAAACTTTTGGGAACGAGGTTTTCCAAAAAACTAAAAACTATATGGAATACGAAAAATAAATACAGATGCTAGCTCAGACTCCAACTCCCCCCTATTATGCAGTGATTTTTTCTTCGATTTTAACCAATGAAACAGCTGGCTATGCAGAAATGTCAAAATTGATGGTAAACTTAGCCAGTCAGCAAGCAGGATATCTTGGGCACGAAAGCGCAAGAAATGAAGTAGGGATCACAGTTAGTTATTGGAAGGATTTGGAATCCATCAAAATCTGGAAGCAAAATCTAGATCACCAAGAGGCTCAAACTTTAGGCAAACTCAAATGGTATCAATGCTATAAAACTAGAATTTGTAAGGTTGAGAGAGATTATGGTTTTGAAATTTAGAAAGCATAACCAAAACTGAAACCAGCATAAAAGGGCCAGAAAAACCCTGATCCAAACATTGGCGTGACAGAGGCCCTGAACAAAAATCCTCCATCTTGAGGTTCACTTCTATAGCCTAGAATCAAATTCCCCACAAATCCATCTCCTGTCGTTCTGCTATCTCCTGAGAAAAAGGTATTTGATCTATCGGCTCCCGCCAAGTAAGTCCCACCTAAACCCATTTCAAAGTATTTTCCATTCTTCCCAAGCAGGTAAATTAATCCTAAGGGAAAAGTTGCCACAGAGGTGCCATCTACTCCAATGTAGGAAAGACCCGCTTTGAAGCCCAATCCATCAAATCGCTTTTCAAATCTTTGATCATAATTGATAGAATAGGTAAGGCCGCTACCAAAAAGCTCAAAATAAACTCCTCTGCCTTGCTCTCTCTCTGTTTGTTGGGCGTAGGAAGCAGAATGTCCAATCAGGGAAAGAAATAAAAATACTACTACAAATTTTTTCATAATCTTTTAAAATGAATAACCAATCCCTATTCCTGCAAAGAGTGGCCAAAAACCATTGTTGTTAAATATTGGGTTGATATTGACCTTCCAAGTAAAACCTCCATCCACAGGGACTTTTCTATAACCAAAATTCATCGTACCCATTACACTAGGAGACCCGTCCACTTCTAAAATAAAGCTGTAATAATTAGAAGAGGTTTGTCTACATATATATTCTCCGTTTTGATTGAAAAAACCATCGATGCAATAAGAATTGTCATAGGTATCAAAGGCAAAAAAAGTGGCACCGAATCCTAACTCAAAATAATGAGGACCCTTTCCATAAAGCCTATTGACCATCAATGGTATGGAGAAAAAAGAATCGTTATCAGAAGTTTTATAACCTCCCATCCCAACTCTCATTCCCCAGGAATCTATTCTTTCTTTATCAAATCGAAAATCATAATTGAAGCTATATGGAAGTCCCGGCCCACCGATTTCCACATAAACAGAACGGGAAGGAACAGGTTCCTGTGCGCTGACAAAATTGAATACTAGGAGGAACAGGAAAAATAAAAGGGCTCTTTTCATGATTGTGCTTTTTTGCTTATACGGCAATATTAGTAAATCGATACATCAAAATTTCCAGAAATTTAATTTCTGTTACTTCAGCAAAAGAGTGTTTTTATCCCGACTTCATTCTGAGTATATTTATTTCATGTTTTATAAAACTCATTTTCAGATATTTAAGTATATATAATGAATGCTTCAATCTAGGATTCTGACATTCAAATAAAAATGATTTATTTTCTTTAAAAGCATCTTATCACTTGCTATGAAAACACTATTTACCTCAAAATCTATCAATAGCACTTTGATTCTGTGTTTTGGATACTTAGCTTTTTTGGTGGGGTCTTCCTGTGTTCAAGAGCAATTACCTGATTTATACGAATCATGTCCACCACCGCTGGCAGCTAATGCAATAGATCTCAAAGTGCTGTACCTACCCTATATAAATAATACCTACTCCAAATCAACAGATACCGTTAATTCAAAAGACTTCCAAGTGGTACTGGAATTAGAACCTGAATTATTATCCGAGAACTCTACAGGTAGTTCTCAGCTTGGAAGAGCATTTGCCTTAAGTTGCTTGCCGATCTATGATTTTAGAAATATCTCCAACATCGCCATCACACTGACAGAGTCCTATGGCGAACTTCAGGCTGGTTCTGATATTTCTTATCTATTTGAAAATTTCGAAGGTATTCGATTGTCGGAGATCAGAGATTTTAGAAAATTCGACAGGTTGATTGGGCTTAGTTTTAAGGGTAACATCTCCAATAACTCACAACTGAAAACACGGACTTTTTTATTTCTGAAAAATGGTAGCCAAATCGTCGTAAATTCGAGCTCTCCAATTTTGAAACTGAACTAGAGATATGCTTCGTAAAATATTCCTTGGGCTTTTTGCCTCTGCAATGCTTATTGCCATAGTCTATATGCTGGGCCCAAAAGTGGAAGAGCAGGAATTACTAATCCAATTCCCTGAAGTTCCTACTCGCGTCAATGAGCTTTCTGAATATATTCAACAAAGAGAGGATACTGTAAAAGGATTGAAAGCTGGAAATGAGGCATACATCATTTGGGCTGACAGCGCCAATAAAAGAAAAACACCCTACTCTATCGTGTATATTCACGGGTTTGGAGCCAGTCCTATGGAAGGTGATCCTGTGCATAGATTTTTAGCAGACCATTTTGGGGCCAACCTTTTTGTAACCCGATTACCTGAGCATGGAATCAGACGAGAGAACGGTATGGAGTACTTAAGTGCTCAAAAACTGGCTGATGCTGCAGGTGAAGCTTATCAAATCGGAAAAAGCTTGGGAGATGAAGTAATTGTAATTGGCACTTCCATGGGAGGAGCATTGACGCTACTCCTAGCTAGTCAGCAAGAAGATATTAAAGCCATCATGCTTTACTCCCCAGCTGTGAGGGATAATGGAGGTAGGCTAGAGCCTCTTTTCAAGCCTTGGTCAAAGTTTCTAATGGAAAAAACCATGATGGAAAACAGTGTTATTCATCAGGAAAGAAAAGGTGATAAAGCTGCTTTTTGGTCTGAAGATTACCATATCCACGCTTATGAAAGTTTAGCTGTATTATTATACAGCATGATGAATGAAAACACGTTCAAAAAGATAAATCAGCCTTTATTTTTAGGCTATTATTATAAAAGTGCAGAAGAGCAGGATTTTGTGGTTTCTGTTCCCAAAATGCTCGAGATGTATCAACAGGTATCCACTCCTGAGTCCCTAAAGAGAGAAGTGGCATTCCCTCAGGCAGGAGACCATGTAATAGCCAGCTCCATTACCTCCAAAGATTGGGAAGGAGTCCTATTTGAAAGCATTGATTTTTTGGAAAACGTGGTTAAAATACCTTCACGTCCAGAATATGCGGAATTAGTCAATCAAATGCAGCAAGTTCAAGAAGTGAAAGAAAAATAGGGTTACTCCTCTTTCTTAGCCATTATTTTCTGGAATGGGATCGCAGGAAGTCCTTCTGAGTTGATTAAGTTCACTTCAGGGTTATCAGCCCATGCATAACGTAGTTCCATAGGTTCTATTCCACTTTCCAATGGAATTTTCACTTGATTTTTCCCCTCAATTTGTCCCTTAACCTGATGCCACTTGCCATTTTGGTCTTTGATGATAAAGCCTAATACATCTCCATCTTTCACTAGAGTCAGGCCTTCACCGGTGGACTCATAGGTCAAAGTTAAATGCGCTCCATCTTTGGCAATGGATTTAATCTCAGGCCCCGAAGCCACCACTTGTTCATTGAAAACAATCCTTTTTGCTTGTAGCCAAAGCCTTTCCCCGACATCTTTTTTATTTCGGGGGTGAATATCATCTTCTTCTCCGATATCAATTGTTACAGCCATTCCGGTTTTCGGAAGTTCTAAAGATTTTCGCTGAGCTTCTCTCAATGCTGCCCAGTTGCTTTCTGGTTGCATTTCCTTTCTTTCCATGAAATTCGCTAACTGAACAAAGAGAAATGGAAGCTCCTTAGAATTCCAAGCTGTTCTCCAACTTGAAATCAAAGAAGAAAACAGAACTTGGTATTCTCCTGCTCTACCAGCATTACTTTCACCCTGATACCAAATAATCCCTCTTAAAGTATAATTCACCAAGGGGTGAATCATAGCATTGTACATGGCTCCTGGCTTCCAGTTATACCACTTTACCTCTGGAAGTTTAGGTTCGACCACATCATTGGAATATGCCCAAGTTCCTTCTAGGTTTATTTTTCTACCATCCTGAAGGAGATACATCATACCTTTTTCTCCAATTCTTGGTTGATTGTTCCAGGTATTGATGACTCTAATTGTGATCACGTTTTTTCCTGTGAATAAAAGATCAGCCGGAACTTTAACATCTGGCATTACTGAGCCCCAGTCTTTATGATGAACCAGTTTGCCGTTGATGTAAATGAAAGCCATTTGATCAATTGCAGGTAAAATAAGTTCCAGATCAGAAACCTTAGTCAGATTGAATGATTTTCTCAACCATGCAATATCTGAAAGAGGATTATCTGCTGGAAGATTAATTCTCTTCCAGTTTGAATCGTTGTATGAAACAGATGATGCATCCTTTGCCGACGTAGAATCTGGATGATGAACCATCATATCCCTCATTTCTCTCCGATTTTCATTTGCCTGAAATTCCCTCTCCCATTTCTCCTGATTTTCTTGCATATCCAATGCTTCCTCAGAAAAGGACATATTCTGCATTTCAGCCAAAATCTCTGCTTTAGTCCATCCTTCTGCAGGAGTTCCTCCCCAATTGGACTCTATAATTCCAACCGGAACTCCCATTTCCAGGTGATTTTTTTTCGCAAAAAACCAGGCTATGGCTGAAAAATCCATCAAATTAGAACTATCTGCCTTTCGCCATTCAGCTGGTGGGATTGTTGATCTCGGAATAGCTGCGTAAGATTTTTCAACTTTAAAAAAACGAATCAAAGGAATTCCTCCTGATTCATATTCCTCTTTGGCACCTATCACCCCAGACTTTAAAGGCCACTCCATATTGGACTGTCCCCCGGCAAGCCAAACGTCCCCGAAATACACATCTTTGACTTGTTGCTGATTTACTTGCATGATGTGTGGACCTCCAGCTACATTGGCAGGTATACTCACTTTCCAGGTACTATCAGGCAATACTTTTCCACTGGAAATTGACCCGGCAATACTTACTCGTACTTTTTCTCCTGGGATTCCTTTTCCCCAAATGGTAACAGGTTTGTCTCTTTGCAAAACCATTCCATCGCTTAGAACAGAGGGAAGCGTTACTACAGATTCAAATTTATCTGTACAGGAAAACAGAAAGGTAATAAGAAGTAATGCAAGTATATTTCTCATAGTCTGGTCATAAAAAAAGAGGCGATTGCCTCTTTAATTTAAATAAAACGATTCAATAAATTCTCATAGTATTCCTGCTTACCACTGATTTGGGTCGGCTCTCCTACTTGAGCAGCATAGTTTCGTAAATCTTCTAGGCCTAATTTACCTTGCTCAAAATCTTTCCCTTTGCCTGAATCGAAGCTGGAATATCTCTGAGCTCTTCTTTCTAGGTAATCTGATTTTTCCAGGATGTCCTGTGCAATCATCATACTTCTGGCAAAAGCATCCATGCTTCCAATATGTGCAAGGAATAAATCATCCATATCCGTCGAGTTCCTACGGATTTTAGCATCAAAATTCACTCCTCCGCCTTGAAGACCTCCTGAAGTCAACAATACTAACATGGCCTCAGTCAATTCCTGCAGATTCAAGGCAAATTGATCAGTATCCCAACCGTTTTGATAATCTCCTCGATTGGCGTCTATACTTCCAAGCATACCAGCATCAGCTGCTACTTGCAATTCATGCTGAAAAGTATGTCCAGCCAAGGTAGCATGGTTTACTTCGATGTTTAACTTGAAATCTTTGTCCAAGCCAAAATGCCTCAGGAAGCCGATAACAGTTGCTGAATCGTAATCATATTGATGCTTAGTTGGCTCCATCGGCTTGGGCTCTATAAAGAAAGTCCCTTTGAAACCATTTTTTCTTGCATAATCTCTAGCCATACCAAGAAATTGAGCTAAGTGCTCAGTTTCCCTTTTCATGTCAGTATTCAACAAAGACATATATCCTTCTCGTCCTCCCCAGAAAACATAATTTTCACCACCTAACTTAATGGTAGCATCAATCGCATTTTTCACTTGGGTTCCTGCCCATGCCACTACATCAAAATTTGGATTAGTCGAGGCTCCATTCATGTAGCGAGGATTGCTAAATACATTAGCCGTACCCCATAGTAATTTTACCCCTGTTTCTTTTTGCTTTTGAAGTGCATAGTCAGAAATGATCTCCATGCGTTTTTCATATTCTGCCAAAGAGTTTCCTTCATCAATCAGATCGATATCATGAAAACAATAATAAGGAGCTCCAATTTTGGTGATAAATTCAAAGGCAGCATCCATTTTATCTTTTGCTCTTTGGATTGGATCAGGGTTCGCATCCCAAGGATGGCTTATTGTTCCAGGACCAAATGGATCTCCACCTGTTCCGCAGAAGGAATGCCAATAAGCTATAGCAAATTTGAAATGTTCCTTCATCGTTTTTCCACCAATCATTCGATTAGGGTCATAATAACGGAAGGCCAATGGGTTGTCGCTTTCTTTTCCTTCGTAGGAAATTTTGTCAATCCCTTTAAAATAGGTTTTCGTCATAATAGGTTTATTTAGGTTTGTCTTCAGTAATTATAAGGCCATTTTTTGGATTCCCTCCAGGCACTTATTCCAACGGGAATAAACTTCCTCATATGGTTCTATAAAATTCTCATTAGGCTCGAAAGTCTCAAGTAGTTGCAGTCCTTGAAAAGCTTCGGTTTCAGATCCATAAACACCAGCTCCTATTCCAGCTCCTCTAGCAGCTCCCTGAGCCCCATCGGTATCATACAGCTCCAAGCTGACCTGATTCATGTGAATAAAAGCTTGCCTAAATACAGGGCTTAAGAACATGTTTGCTTTACCAGCTTTGACTGTCTTAAGGTTCAGTCCCATATCTTTCATGATTCTAAATCCAAAAGTCAAAGCTGAAACTATGCCCTCTTGGGCTGCTCTCATTAAGTGCCTTTTATCGTGTTTCAGTAAATCAAGACCAAGCAGATGTGCTCCCAGTTGCTGATTCTGTAGAATTCTTTCAGCTCCATTTCCGAAAGGGATAAAAGTCAATCCACCAGCCCCAATTCCAGCAGAATGGGCAAATTGATTCATCTCTTCATAATCTATTTTGGAAGCTCCCATAGCCTTTTTCACCCAGCTATTTAAAATACCAGTTCCATTGACACATAAAAGAACGCCGTATGAAGGCTTTTTCTCTGTATGATTCACATGGACGAAAGTATTTACCCGTGATTTTGGGTCATATAAGGGTGTATCGCATACCCCGTATACGGTACCGGAAGTCCCTGCTGTAGTAGCCAACTCACCGGGCTTTAGAACCTGCAATGAGAATGCATTATTAGGTTGGTCACCCGCACGGTAAGAAACAGGAACACCTTCTTCAATTCCTGTGAGTTGGGAGGCCTTGGAATTCACCTTCCCTTGCAATGAATAAGAAGGAACCACCTCTGGAATCCATGACTCAGCGATTTGGTAGTTTTTGAGTACCTGTTCACTTATTCCATTTTTCTTGAAATCCCAGAAAATCCCTTCAGAAAGACCTGTTTCAGAAGTTAGAATTTCCCCAGTCAGCTTCATGGCGATAAAATCACCAGGCAACATCATTTTGTGAATTTTTGCTGCCAACTCGGGTTGGTTTTCTATTACCCAGCGTAACTTGGATGCAGTAAAATTACCCGGAGAATTAAGCAAATTAGAAAGGCAATATTCCTCCCCTATTGTTTGAAAAGCTTTTTCTCCAATTGAAACAGCTCGGCTATCACACCAGATAATGGAGGATCGTAGGACGTTCTGGTCTTTATCAACCAAAACCAATCCATGCATTTGATAGGCAATTCCAATTCCTTGAAGCTCACCTTTTTTGACTTGAGCCTCCTTAATTACAAAGTTGCTAGCCTGCACCACATATTTCCACCACATTTCAGGGTCTTGTTCTGCCCAACCTGATTCAGGTGAATCAATGGGCATTTCCTGGCTCGGGAAGGCCTTTGATATTAAAGATTTCCCTGTATCGGCATCCAAAAGAGACGCTTTAACAGAAGAACTGCCTAAATCAAGTCCTAATAATAATTTTCTCATCTCTTACCAGAATACTATGTAAAGAGCGGCAATGATTCCAGAAATGATGAATGCCCCAATCTTGAAACCTGGGCTTGTCTTGAACAATGCCTTATTGATTTCAATGCTGTTTGGATGATCTTTTCCTTTTCCTTCTACCAAACTGATAATAATCATCAAGGCAGCAAGTATCAAGAATACCACACCCATTCTATCAATGAACGGTAAAGCAGGGAACACTACTTTCAAAACTATGGATAGTGGGATACTTAATCCTGCGCCCACTAAAGCTGCATTGGAAGTAGTTTTTTTCCAGAAAACTCCGAAGAAGAAAATAGCGAAAACTCCCGGACTGATAAATCCGGTATATTCCTGAATGAACTGGAATGCCTGATCCAATTGACCCAATGCTGGAGCTACCAATGCAGCAATAAAAAATGCTACTCCTGCCGTAATCCTTCCTACAGAAACCTGCTTGGACTCAGATGCATTTTGACCAAAGTACTTCTTGTAGATATCCATGGTGAAAATAGTAGAGGTACTATTAGCCATAGATGCCAATGATGACACAATTGCAGCAGTCAAAGCAGCAAAGGCCAAGCCCTTTAGACCCACTGGGAGTAATTGTAATAAAGTAGGGTAAGCTCTATCTGATTTGATCAAGCCAGTACCAGGATCTTTCATGGATTCTATGAATGTCGCATCCAGACCATTATTGACAATTACCAAGGCTGCAATTCCAGGGATCACCACGATCAATGGCATCAATAATTTCAAGAAACCTGCGAAAATCATCCCCTTTTGAGCTTCATCCAAACTTTTTGCGGCCAATGCTCTTTGGGTAATGTATTGGTTAAAACCCCAGTAACTTAAATTGGTAATCCACATACCGCCAACCAAGACTGAAATTCCCGGAAGGTCAAGATAAGCATCTCTTGTTCCGCCCTGACCATCAGGAATCATCATTTCACCTTTCGATAAAATCATAGAAAAATGTCCAGGAACCTCTTTTCTTAATAAGCCAATGCCTTCCCAAGCATCTCCTCCGCCTACCATTTGAAGCGCGATATAGGTAGTAGCCAAGCCACCCACAATCAAGAATACCACTTGCACTACATCTGTCCAAGCAACTGCTTTTAATCCTCCGTAAATGGAGTAAATCATCGCAAACAAAGCCAGACCTATAATTCCATAAACCAAAGGAACATTCAGAATGGTATTTAAGCTTAGTGCGCCTAGATATAAAACTGAGGTAAGATTGACAAAAACATACAATAAAAGCCAGAAAATGGCCATGGTAGTACGCACTCTGGTATCATATCTATCCAGCAAGAATCCTGGCATGGTGTAAATACCTTTCTTGATATAAACTGGCAAAAAGAATATCGCTACGACTAAGAGAGTCGCTGCTGCCATCCACTCATAAGTAGAAATGGCAAGACCAAGGGCAAAGCCTGATCCAGACATCCCTATAAATTGTTCCGCGGAAATATTGGAAGCAATCAAAGAAGCTCCAACTGCCCACCAAGGGAGTGCTTTAGAAGCAAGAAAGTAATCAGAGGAGTTTTTTACGTGACCTTTTTTTTCTTGAGAAACAAAAAGCCCCATTCCGATAATCAATAGACAGTATCCTATAAATACCGCCAGGTCTAAGGGTTCTAAGAGCATAATTTAAATAGGTTGGGTTTTATGGTTAATTCCTTTAATACAAAAAGGTGTTTGGTTTGATTAAAGCGATAAATATAAGATTTTAGAAGAAAGGTCTTCATTTTATTCTTTCATTTTAAGCAAGAATCATAAAATGTTTTCCAGAAAATCAGGAAGATTTGGATCAAATTTTTGATTTTCAATTTGATGGATCATACTGATACCCGTGACATTGCTGACCCAAACCAAATCAGCATTCAATAAGTCAGTCTGTCCAAACTCTCCCTCATTTACTTCAAATCCCATTTGAGCTAATTTTTCAATTAAAACTCTCCTTCCCACACCATCAATACAACCCGTCGATAGAGATGGCGTGAAAATCCTTCCATCCTTCATCCAAAAAATATTGGATGTACTACCTTCAGAAATATTTCCAGTATTATCCATTAAAATCAATTCATCCAGGCCCTTTTTCACCTTTTCTTGATTGGCAAGGACATAGGGAAGCGCTGAAATTGTTTTAAGTGAGGAAAAAGCATTTCCGACCAGAAATATACTATCAGAAAAACCGGCAATTTCCTTCAACTTCGGTGCTGCATGAAAAGACTGAAAGTGAAGTACCTGGGACACTAAATTACTCTCAGGGCTATATTTTCCCAATCCCTCTCGATAAACAGTCCACCTTATTCTAAGCGGTTTTCCACTTCCGTAAAAATCCGCTAAATGTGTAATTTCTGTTGCCGGAATTTTAAAATCTTCAAATCCTAGTAAAGTCAAGCCGGATGAAAGCCTTTCGCAATGGTAATCCCAAAACCTGATTTGCTCTCCATCATAGACCATTGTTTCAAAAAGACCATCTCCAAAATACATGGCTCGATTGGGAATCCTTCCCATGGGATCGGATAGCCATGTCTCAGAATCGGAAGATTTATAAAGAACTGTTTCAAAATCGCTCATAGCCTTGTACGTAATCGGACATTATTCTAAACTGTCTATTTAGAATGGAGTTAAATTTTAAGAATTGAGAAATAATATGCCTCTAAAATGGCCATTAATTGGCAATTTTAGGCGATAGTTACAAATAGATTTGACTTTAGCACCAAAATTGGATATTTCGGGCAATGGCTGGAAAAAGTAGCATTTTTGATATGATAGGACCTGTAATGATTGGCCCATCTTCATCGCACACGGCAGGAGTTGTAAGGATAGCAAGAGCTGCTATTAGAGTTCTTGGCTCCAAGCCAGATCAAGCACAAGTTGTATTTTATAATTCATTTGCCAGAACCTATGAAGGCCATGGCAGTGATAGAGCCATCATTGGAGGACTAATGGACTTTAAAACCGATGATGAGAGAATAAAAGATGCCTTAAAAATTGCAGAGGAAATAGATTTTAAATACCAGTTTAAATCGATCGGTAATTCATCTGTGCATCATCCTAATACGATTAAACTCCTTTTAACTAAAGGAGAAAAGAAAGTAGAAGTAGTTGGAGAAAGTTTAGGAGGAGGCGTGATTAATATTGCTGAGGTGGATGGTTTTGTTGCCAATTTCTCTGCTCAGATGCACACATTGATCATCAAAGCGCAAGATGTATCAGGAGCTATTGCTTTCATCTCTTCGGTTATAGCTCAGGAAAAAGCCAATATTGCTACTATGTCGGTGTCGAGAAAAGGCAAAAACGACCTGGCCTGCCATGTAATTGAAATGGATTCCGGAATCAACCCAATCACTATTGAATACCTGAAATCACTCCCCTGGATAAAAGAATTAATTTACATACCAGATATTGACCTTTAACTCACCACATGAAAAAGTTTATACTTAGTATTATTTGGGTTATTGGTTGTTATTTTTCTGCAATGAGCCAAGATGTCTCCGGAGCCTATGATCTGGAAACAGCTGTTCAAATTGCTTTAGAGAACAACCTCTCCCTCAAAAGATCAGAACTGAACCAACTCAGCAATGAAGCTACCCTTCTTCAAAACAAAGGAAGTAGATATCCTTCATTCCAGACAGGCGCTAGCTCAGGATATAGATGGGGTAGATCCATCAACCCGGTTACAAACCTCTTTGAAACCCAAAGGATCGGTAACATCAACTTATTCGCCAACTCCAATGTCAGTATTTTTGCTGGAGGAAGAATCAACAGCTCAATCAATCAGGCACAAGCTGACATCGAGGCGGGTTTGTACAATATTGAAGCAACCAAAAATGATATCACCCTGAATGTGATCAATTTGTTTGTGAATGTTGTCTTCAACCGAGAGCAAGTGAATATTGCTGAAAATCAATTGAAAACAACAAAGGATCAGCTGGCAAGAACCACTCGTTTGGTAGAGGCTGGTTCTCTTCCCCTTTCAGATCAATTGGATTTACAAGCTCAAAATGCTACTAATGAACTGGAAGTAATCAATGCAAAAAATTCGCTTAGGATAGCAAAGTTAAATCTGGCCCAAGCGATGCAAATTCCTTTCACGGATGAATTCGAGGTAATTGAACCTAAATTCGAAATCAACGAATCTCTAATGGCAACTGAAAATCCTTCTCAGATTTATGAAAGTGCCTTAGCAATTATGCCAGAATTAAAAGCAGCTGAGAAAAATATTGAAAGTGCAGAATATGGAGTAAAAGCAGCAAGAGGAGCTTTTTTACCAACCTTAGGCATTGGAGCCAATGTTTTCTCTAACTATGTGGACAGAGGAATCCCTGGGAGAGAACTCGATGCATTCACCACTCAGATAGAAAACAACCTTTCTCAGTCTGTGAATTTGCAATTGAACATTCCCATCTTTTCTCAATTAAGCAATAAAGCATCTCTTCAGCGAGCAAGAGTACAGAGGCAACTTGCTGAAGTAACTGAAATAGAAGTTAAAAATCAATTGAGACAGGATATTGAATCAGCATACACTTCAGCTTTGGCTGCTCAGCAATCCTACTCTGCTTCTGTGACTAGAGTGAAAAGCTTGGAGGAATCATTTAGAATAGCACAGCAAAGATTTGATCTAGGCGCTATTAATTCAGTTGATTTTCAAGTGGCTCAAGCCAATTACTTCAATGCTCAGGCCGATTTATTGAACGCTAAATACACCTATATTTTCAGAGTAAAAGTCCTTGATTTCTATCTAGGAAACCCTATCAACCTTAACTAAGCCATGGCTAATAAAAAATCAAATAAACTCCTTTACTACCTACTTGGAATAGTAGGTGTTATCATCGTTTTTGCAATCATCGGCCGTGCGGCAGGATGGATTGGTGGGGAAAAAGTCACCAATGTAGAAGTAGCTTCAGTTGGAAAAAATTCCATCATTGAGAAGGTAAGTGCCTCCGGAGAAATCCAGCCGGAAATTGAAGTAAACCTTAGCCCGGATGTTGCCGGTGAAATTATAGAACTTAATGTCGCTGAAGGTGATTCTGTAGAAATCGGTAAACTTCTAGTGAAAATCAGACCTGATAATTTTGTTTCAGCACTAGATAGAAGCCGTGCAAACTTGAACCAGCAATTAGCCAATTTGGCACAGGCTAAAGCAAGTCTTCAGAGAGCAGAAGCTCAGTACACCAGAAGTGAACTGGAATACAACAGACAAAAGAAACTTTATGAGCAAAAGGCTATCTCAGACTCCGAATTTGAGCAGGCTCAGGCGAATTACATCACAGCACAAAAAGACTTAGAAGCAGCAAAGCAAAGCGTAGTGGCTGCAGAATTTGTTGTGAAAAGTTCTCAAGCTACTGTAAACGAAGCGGCTGAAAATTTACGATTAACCAACGTTTATTCCCCGGTTAGCGGAATTGTATCCAATCTTTTGGTAGAAAAAGGTGAGCGTGTTGTTGGAACACAGCAAATGGCGGGTACTGAAATGCTAACCATAGCTGACCTTTCCAGAATGGAAGTAAGGGTAGATGTAAATGAGAATGATATTGTTCGATTGAGCAAGGGTGATACGACCATTATTGAAGTAGATGCCTATTCTTTCTCAGGAAAAAAATTCAAAGGAATAGTAACTAGCATTGCAAACACAGCGAATACCAAACCTTCAGCAGATGCAGTTACGGAATTCGAAGTGAAAATCAGAATTCTCAATAGTTCTTATGCTGATTTGGTCGCAGCTGGAAACAAATATCCGTTTAGACCAGGGATGACAGCCGCTGTGGAGATCATCACCAATCAAAAAGAAAACGTGTTATCTCTTCCGCTTTCTGCAGTTACCACAAGAGAAGATCAATTGGATACTTTGGCGGACGGTTCTACCAAAATGCGTGAATTGGTATTTGTGATGCAAGATGGAGAGGCGAAAATGAAGACAATCAAGACTGGTATTTCTGATTTCCAAAACATTGAGGTATTGGAAGGTTTACAGGAAGGAGATCAAGTCATTTCAGGTCCATATTTCGTGGTGAGCAAAGAACTGAAGGACGGTGATAAAGTAAGCAAGCAAGAAGGTCCGAAACCTGCTGTTAAAAAATAACATCAGCACTTATTAATTGAAGCTCCGGTATTAATCGGAGCTTTTTTTATGCCTGATTTTTCCAATGGCGGAAGTTTAGGGTGTTTAAAGTTTCTTTCATCAGTAAAGTACTTCCTATATTGGAAAAAAGAATTTTCTCAAATGCTCACCCTATTCCAAAACGCTGAGAGATTTAGCAGCAACATCGCCATCATTGACGCTAAAGGCTCTTATAATTACCAAGAGTTATTGACAGAGGCCCAAAATTTAGCCGGCATCCTACTTCAAGGACAACCTGATTTGAATCAGACACGCGTGGCATTTATGGTTTCACCTGGGTTTGATTATGTCAAAACCCAATGGGCTATATGGATGGCTGGTGGTATTGCTGTTCCGCTTTGCATCAGCTACCCTCTTCCCTCCTTGCAGTATGTAATGGATGATACAGAAGCAGAAATTTTGCTTTTTGGAAATGAATATCAGGAAATCTTAACTCCGATTGTAGAAAAAGGAAACATTCGAAGTTTAAATATTGAGTCTTTAACCGAAAATAAATCCCATAGCACAAATCTCCCTGAAATCTCCTTGACACGAGGTGCTATGATCCTGTACACTTCCGGCACCACCAGTCTTCCTAAAGGCGTGCTAACTACTCATGCTAATATTGAAGCACAAATTTCAACATTGGTAAAGGCTTGGCATTGGAGTCAAAACGATTATACTCTGGGGATTTTACCACTTCACCATGTACATGGAATCATCAATGTTTTAGGTTGCTGCATGTGGTCAGGTGCCTGTATTCAGTTTATTCATCCATTTTCAGTAGAAGAGGTCTTGAAAGCATTTATTCAGACAAGAATTAATGTTTTCATGGCTGTACCTACAGTGTATTTCAAACTCATTCAAGCAATTGAATCATTCTCAGAATCGGATCAAAAAGAATTGAAGGAGAAAATGAAGGGTTTCCGTCTGATGGTTTCAGGATCAGCCGCTCTACCTGTCTCAGTTATGGAAAAATGGAAAAGCCTATCGGGGCATTATTTGCTGGAACGTTACGGAATGACTGAAATCGGAATGGCCCTAAGTAATCCTTACCTGGGAGAAAGAAGAGCCGGTCATGTTGGCTTCCCGCTACCGGAGGTTCAAATAAGGATTGTGGATGAAAACAATAAAGAGATAGACCTAGGCGACTCGGGAGAAATACAGGTAAAAAGCCCCTGCGTTTTTAAAGAATACTGGAGGAAACCAGAAGCAACAAATAAAGCCTTTACCTCAGATGGTTGGTTCAAGACCGGAGATATAGCTACCATCGAAGATGGATATTATAAATTACTGGGGAGAGATTCCGTGGATATTATCAAATCCGGTGGTTATAAAATATCAGCTCTGGAAATAGAGGAAGTGCTTCGTAAACATCCTCTAATCAAAGATTGTGGAGTAATAGGTATTCCGGATGAGGAGTGGGGGGAGTTGGTAGTAGCTGGAATTGTTTGCTCAGAGGCTATTCAAAAAGAAGAACTAATATCCTGGCTCAAAGAACGACTACCCGCTTATAAAATCCCAAGAAACTATATACAGCTCGAAGATTTACCAAGAAATGCCATGGGTAAAGTGACCAAAAACGAACTTAAAAAACTCTTCTGATATGATTTACGGATTAGCCATACTCGCATTTTCATTTTTGATGGGCCAGTGGGCAGGAGAAATATTGGGTTCTATTTTGGGTATAGATGCAAATGTAGGGGGAGTCGGCTTTGCCATGATTATTTTATTACTCTGCAAAGAATGGTTAACAAAAAGAAATCTTCTGGATTCAGAAATGACCTTTGGTATTAATTTCTGGGGAAAGCTATATATACCTGTGGTAATTGCCATGGCAGCTAGCCTCAACGTGAAATCAGCCTTATCATCAGGAATATTGGCCATTTTAGCTGGAGTAATTCCAGTGATTCTAGCCTTTTTTGCATTCAAGCTTTTGATTGAAAACTTCAAGCCTAGAACCGATGCAGGAACTATTTAAAGTAATCGATCAAAATGGGCTGATTTTAGCATTTTTACTGATTGGGCTCCTTTATTTTATTTCGGATTGGTTAAGTCGAGCAATTTTCAAGCGTAGAATACCTGGCTCTGCAATAGCAATTTTTGCTGGATTGGGCTTAGGATATTTGGGAGGTTTGATTACAAATGGAAACAAGGGTCTTGCTGACCTAGAGCTTTTTAAAGGAGTTGGTTTTCTGGGAGGCTCAATGTTTAGAGACTTTACTATCGTTGCTACAGTCATGGGTGCCAGTTTCTTTCTAATCAAAAAGAGCGGTTGGATTGGCCTTGCATCTCTTATCACCGGTACATTGGTATTTTTTATTGCAGGAGTACTCATTGCCTGGACCTTTGGATACCGAGATGCTGTCAGTTTATGTACAATTGGTGCCGGGGCATGTACCTATATTGTTGGACCAGTCACGGGAGGAGCCTTGGGAGCCAGTTCCGAAGTAATTGCCCTGAGCATTGCAACGGGAGTTGTAAAAACTATCGCTGTCACTGTTTTGACTCCCATTTTTGCCAAAAGAATCGGGCTTGATAACCCTACTGCGGCTATAGCATATGGAGGAGTAATGGGGACTTCAAGTGGAGTGACTGCAGGTCTAGCAGCAACAGATCCTAAACTTGTTCCTTATGGAGCAGTTTCAGCCACCTTCTATACAGGCTTAGGCTGTTTACTTTGCCCTTCCCTTTTCTACCTCATTCTGGAATTATTAACAGCTTCCTGATTGTTAAAGGATCAAGAATTCTAGATAAAATGGAATTAAGAATTAAAAACATGGTTTGCCACAGGTGCATTGAGGCAGTTAAAAGTCTGTTGCAAGAGCATAATATCCCATTCAGTAGCATTCAGTTAGGAACTGTCACTTTAGATTCAGAAATCTCAACATCGTCAAAAAATCAGCTAGCTGGTGATTTGTCAGGATTAGGTTTTGAATTATTGGAGGAACCCAAATCCATCCTAATTTCTAAAATCAAAGCTATAATCATCAAAGAAATTCATCAGGCAGAGGGAGAAAGAAAAGTAAATTTCTCTCAATTAATTTCCAGCGGATTACAACATGATTACAGTTATCTGAGTAGGCTTTTCTCCTCAGTAGAAGGAATTACCATAGAAAAATATATTTCAAAACAGAAAATTGAAAAAGTGAAAGAACTTCTTTCCTATGAAGAACTGAATCTCTCTGAAATTGCCTATCAGTTGGATTATAGTAGTTCCTCATACCTTTCTGCCCAATTTAAAAAGGAGACAGGCATGACACCCAGTGAATTTAAAAATTCCAGGAAAATCTCGAGGGTTTCCTTGGATAGCATTTAACTAGAAAAGGCAACTAGGTCAAAATTTTGATAAAAACTGCCAAAATTTTGTAAGCTGTTTTTTTAACTATTATCTGACATTTGAAGCATGAAAAATACGGTAATTCATCAATCAACCTTCCCAGTTACGGGCATGACCTGTGCGGGATGTGCTTCCAGTGTTGAAACTATCCTTTCACATACTGAAGGTGTACAATCAGCTTTGGTAAATTTTGCCACAAACACGGTCCAAGTAAAGTATTCAGATGAAGTCAGCCCTCAGGGATTGCATGAAGCGCTTTTAGCAGTCGGTTATGGATTAATTTTGGATTCTGAAAATCTCCAGAAATCCGTAGACGAGGAACAGGATAAAAAATACCAGAAGGCCAAAAGACAAACCATAGGATCCGCCATCCTGAGTATTCCTGTCTTCATTTTGGGTATGTTTTTTATGTCCTGGGAACCAGGAAAATGGATTAGCATGGCTCTTTCTGTACCAGTTCTATTTTACTTTGGCCAGACATTTTTTATCAATGCCTATAAGCAGGCAAAGCATCGCAAGGCTAATATGGATACGCTTGTCGCATTAAGTACCGGTATAGCTTTCCTTTTTTCATTTTTCAATACTATTTATCCTCAATTCTGGACTTCAAGAGGCTTGGAAGCCCATGTTTACTATGAGGCAGCAGTGGTGATTATCACCTTTATTTCGTTTGGAAAAATGCTAGAGGAGAAAGCCAAATCCAGTACATCTTCCGCTTTGAAAAAACTTATGGGTCTCCAACCCAAAACAGTTCACCTTGTTAAAGATGGAAACGAGGTAGAACTAGGCATAGAAGAGATGCAGGAGGGAGATATTTTATTGGTTAAACCTGGCGAAAAAGTACCCGTAGATGGGCAATTAACATCTGGTGAGTCCTACATTGATGAAAGTATGATCAGTGGAGAACCCATTCCGATTTCCAAAAAAACGGGCGATAAAATCTTTGCAGGAACCATCAATCAAAAAGGAAGCTTCCAGTTTATTGCTGAAAAAGTAGGCTCTGACACTCTCTTAGCCCAAATCATCAAAAGGGTACAGGAAGCTCAGGGAAGTAAAGCACCTATTCAAAAGCTGGTAGATAAAATTGCAGGAGTGTTTGTCCCAACAGTCATTGCGATCTCCATGCTAACATTTACCATATGGATGCTAGTTGGAGGTGATGAAGCCTTTACCCATGCTTTATTAACTTCTATTGCTGTTCTGGTCATAGCTTGTCCGTGTGCTTTAGGATTGGCCACTCCTACAGCCATCATGGTTGGGATGGGTAAAGGAGCAGAGAACAATATTCTTATCCGAGATGCAGAAAGTCTTGAAATTGGACATCGGGTTAACACCTTGGTATTGGATAAAACTGGGACAATTACAGAAGGAAAACCTAGCGTTACCGATATCAAATGGCTTCGTTCAGAGGATGTCACAGAGGAAAATTTATCATTGCTCTTCGCTATTGAATCTCAATCTGAGCACCCACTTGCGGGGTCTATTGTCAACTATTTAAAAACCCAAGAAATTCAGGGTACTAAAATCGCTCAGTTTGAAAGTATTACTGGGCTCGGAATAAAAGCTATTCATAATGGAGAAACCTATTATGTCGGAAACCAGCGCTTGATAGAAAACAATAATATTGTTTTGGATGGCGATTTGAAATCAGAAGCTAATTCTTGGAAAGATCAAGCTCAAACTGTGGTTTATTTTGCGAATTCCAATCAAGTTTTGGCCATCATTGGAATAAAAGATCAAATCAAAGCCAGTTCAAAATCCGCAATCCATCAACTCCAAAAATCAGGGATAGAAGTTCACATGCTAACGGGCGATAACCTACAAACAGCCGAAGCTGTTGGGAATGAACTTTCTATCACAAATATCCGCGCGGAGGTACTTCCATCTGATAAATCTGAATATGTTAAAAATCTGCAGGCTCAGGGAAAGGTGGTTGCGATGGTTGGTGATGGTATCAACGACTCGGAAGCTCTTGCCCAGGCGGATATCAGCATTGCTATGGGCCATGGTTCAGATATTGCTATGGATGTAGCCAAGATGACGTTGATTACATCAGATTTGGAAAAAATCTCTCAGGCCTTTAAACTTTCGCATCTGACTGTAATGGGAATTAGACAGAATTTATTTTGGGCTTTTATTTATAATCTCATTGGAATACCTATCGCCGCAGGATTACTTTATCCCATCAATGGTTTTTTATTAGACCCAATGATTGCTGGAGCGGCGATGGCCTTCAGTTCCGTATCAGTAGTATTAAATAGTCTTAGACTTAAAAGAATTCAACTAAATTGAAATATGATTAAATCAGGGCTTTCTTAAAATTTGTCAAAACACTTCTTTTAAATGAGCAATTCCTGTAGCATATGAATTTTGGACCGCGTTTTGGAAGTAATTATTGTACTAAGCCATTTTTACTTAAATGAAATCGAGCATATCGGAGCCGAAACACACTGGAATGACCCCATGGTTAGAGGGAAATATGCGAGATTCCATGTGACCTTTAAAAATCAAATTATAAACACATGAAAATATTATGAAAAAGATAGCATTAACCTTACTTGCTGCCATTTTTGGCTTTCAAGTATTCGCCCAACAAATTCAGCAAGTTCCTTTGATTGAGGTTGAAGGATTTGCAGAAAGACTTATTTCCCCTGACGAGGCAGTTTTTAATATTATGCTTGAAGAAAAAGGCATGAAAGTTAGTGATGCCACCAAAATCCTCAATAACAAAACTCAACGCTTAGCGGACCTTCTCAAAAAAGCCAAGATTAAGGACTATAAATTAATTGCAGACAATTACTCTGTAGATATTAATAGAATTTACCGAAGTGGGGTTTCCAGAGACAGTGGTTATGTTGCCAGACAGACACTCAGGATTGTCACCGGAAGTAAAAATGAAGACTTGCAAAAAATAGCAGAGGCTATCCAAGAATCAGGAGATATGAGTTTTAATTTAAGCTTTCAGGTATCAGAAACTGCTCAAAAATCACTCGAGAATTCCTTATTGACCGATGCTTTGAGAAATGCACAATCCAGGGCTCTCCTTATTGCAGAAACTTTAGGGATAAGAAATATTTCTGTTTACCATGTAAGTGTGGACTCTCCTCCTAGCCCAGGTCCTATGTTTAGAATCATGGCAGATCAAGCCAGCGAGCAATCCCAAATAAAACTGGCTCCGGATAGTCAGAAGATTAATCGGAGAGTTTATGTCAAATACACTTATTAAATCTAAGAGGCTGTCTCAAAAGTGCATTTTGTCACATTGAGCGAAGTCGAAATGTAGGCCACAACGATAGGAAATGCCTTCGACTCCGCTCAGACTGACATTAGATTTATTTATGAGACAGCCTCTTTTTCTTTTTGATCAGCGGTTGGACCTTTGATATCATTTTGAGGATATTAGACTTCGAAACATCACCCCTATCAAACCATGCGCTACGGAATATTCTTTCTATTTGCCTTTGGCCTATTTGCTTGTCAAAACAACGTCACTGTAACTACAGAGATCACAAAATGGCCTGATGATAAATCAGGAGCAATTTCAGTCACTTACGATGATGGGATTATCAATCAATTTACCATCGCCAAACCTATCATGGATAGTTTGGGGCTTCCTGCCACATTTTACATCATTACAGGAAAAGTAGATGGATCCGGTAAGGGAAAATTCATAGGAAGAGACCCCAAAGAAATAATTAAAGAAACCGCCAATATCCCCACTGATTCAACTAACTTCTTTGAGCGAGCCTCTCTAATTGCATTTACAGGCACCTCTGAGGCGGAGGATTATCATGCTAGAGTTGGTTCTCTATTCGAGCAAGGAAAAGTAAAAGAAGCATATCTTCTACTGGATGAAGGCTACCAAAAAATACGGGAAGGCAAAATGAAAAACACCAATGACGTAGTATTTCATAACAATGTGGAAGATACTACCACTTGGGATCAGTATAAATCTTATGCCGCACAGGGACATGAGATAGCTTCACACACTGTCACACACCCCAGGTTAGCAGTTCTTGACGAAATAAACATGCTGTATGAGTTGGAGCAGAGTAAAGCTGATCTTCTCCAATTTATAGGAGAAGAATCAATCTTTAGTGCGGAGGGGCCTTATGGAACAGAGAATGAACGGGTCATGGAATACGCTCATAAGATTTATCCTTCTTTGAGAAATAGAATGCCTGAAGATTGGTTGGAGGAAATTAACCGAGGAAGCAAAATGACTCCTGGCGAATCAAATAAAGAATATGTGCAATGGCAAAGAGGCCCCGTAAGCAAAATTGGAATTGGTGAAATGAAATCTTGGATAGATACAGTTATGAAGCACGATAATACATGGTTGGTTTTAGTTTTTCATGGTGTTGAAAACTTAGGTTGGGAACCTAAAACAAGAAATGAACTAGTGGAATATTTTTCCTACATGAAGGCAAATGAAAATCAATTATGGATCGCCACATTTAGGGATGTCACCAAGTTTTTGAGAGCAAGAATGAATAGTGAAATCAGTACTAGTATTGAATCGGACAAAAAGATTCAAATTTCACTAAAATCAGAACTAGACCCCGCTATCTACAGTATTCCACTTACACTTAAGACCTATCTCCCTTCTAACTGGAAAAATGTTGAGTTAGGAAATAGCGGAGAGAAAATAGAGATTAAAGAGGATGAAAAAGGGAAGTACATCAGCTATAACTTGCAGCTAGGTAATTCTATCGAATTCAACAGGGTAGATTAATCAAAATATCTGTAGCAATAAGGCAATAACTCCGATTACTAATCCTAAAATAAATGCCTGATAAGCATGTCTCAACAATTTGTATTTATGATTGAGCACCATGCTTTGGTAGTATAAGGAAGTGGACATTTGATCCTGAATTTCGTCCTTGGATTTCAAAGTTTCATTAAGCTCTCTCAAGTATTCATCTTTGGTAAATTCAGAGACGGAGCCAAAAAAGATGACTGATCGCTTTTCAACAGATTGGTTTGATTTGCCAACTATCTTTGGTTTTGCTGCCTGAACAGCTAAGATAGTAGATGTCAATGATGTAAGGATAAAAACTACCAAAGGGATTAACATCACCAAATTGGACATGTCTATTTGATTGGAAACTGATCCGTATCCGACCAGGGCTACCATAGATGAAATCACCAATGCATTGATACTGATGATAATATTTGCCTTGTTATCAGCTATTTTCAAAAGTTGAGAATTATTATTAAAAGTAACTCTGTAAAAGGTCTGCCTCTCACGAGATGTTTTCTCAGTTTTTACATTTTGGTAAATCTCTTCTTCCATGTTGGCTAAATATTGAGTCAATTTAACAATTTTTCTCGGCAGAAAACCAAATTAAATTCTCCGAAACTCTCAACCTATAATTAGATATCAAAAGATCAAAAGTCCATTTTCCCTTAATATTTGCCAAACTTCAGATTCGGCCAATTCGGAAAAATCTCCCAATTTTTCTTCATAATCCTCCTTGATAGATTTCAGCCTTTGAAGCTGATTTTGATAACCGACATTCTCCAAAAAAGAGTAAACCCATTCCGCAAACTCCTCTGGTAACTCCAAGGCAAAATCCTCTTTCTTACCTGAAAAAATGAGTTCAGCAAAACCTTCTTCTTCTGAAGGCACTAATTCAGGCTGCTCTCCTATCCAAATTATTCTTTGCTGATCTTTCAAAAGAAACTCCTCTTCCTGAAGCTCTTTTTCTATATATCTATTTGGAATACTGCTTGAAGGTACTTGATGATCAAACCACTGATGAAGCGGAACGTCAAATCCTAATCCATGCATGTAATTGAAGAGTGATTTCCTCAATCCCTCTCCAAAAAGATCATGATCTGCTCCCGTCGGATCCTCATGCTGTAACTCATTATTAGCAAAACGACCAAGTCCTGAAACAGCATTTTTCACTTTAAATAAATCTGGCGCCAAGCCAACAGGACTGTGAGCAGTCATGGCGAATCGGTGCCAAAATCCGGACTGCAATACCCCACTTTCAAACAGTTGTCGAACCATTTCCAGAGAATCAATGGTTTCCTGGGCAGTTTGAGTAGGAAATCCATACATCAAATAGGCATGAACCATAATCCCTGAATGGGTGAAATGATTGCAAACTCTTGCCACTTGCCCAACTGTCACGCCTTTTTTTATAAGCTCTAATAGCCTATCCGAAGCAACTTCCAATCCGCCTGATACTGCTATGCATCCTGACGCCCGCAAGAGCTTGCAAAGATCAGCGGTAAAGCTGCTTTCGAAGCGGATATTGGTCCACCAAACTACCGATAGGCCTCTTCGCAAAATTTCAATAGCGAGATCCCTCATCAAAGCTGGAGGTGCAGCTTCATCTACAAAATGGAATCCATTCTGACCAGTCTGAGCAATGATCTCCTCTATCCTATCACAAAGAATGGAGGCATTGATGGGTTCGTAGCGTTGGATATAATCCAAAGAAATATCACAAAATGTGCATTTACCCCAATAGCAACCATGCGCCAAAGTCAACTTATTCCACCTTCCGTCCGACCAAAGCCTATGCATGGGATTAGCCACTTCGATCACTGAGAGATATTCTCTCAGGTGCAAGTCACTGTAATCCGGAGTTCCAGTTTCTTGCTGTGGAATATCTTTTACAGCAAAATTATTAATAAATCTCACTGAACCACTCTGCCGAATAAATGTTCTTTTCAATTCATCAACTGGCCTTTTGCCATCCAAATATTCCAATAACAACTTGACAGGAGCCTCTCCATCATCCAAAGTGATAAAGTCAACATAATCAAATACCCTCGGGTCTTTCAAAGATCTTAGCTCTGTATTGGGGTACCCCCCTCCCATCCATACTTTGATATCAGGATAAGCCTTTTTTATAAATTGGCCGCATTTTAAAGCTCCATATAAATTCCCCGGAAAAGGAACAGAAAAGGCAATTGATTTAGGGTTAATATCTTTGATTTTGGCATCTAAAATTTGACACATCCATTCATCCAATAGTCCACTGGGTTGCCTGAGTGCCTCATCCATCTCGTCAAATTCTCTCGCACTCAAGCCTAATCTTTCTGCATATCTGCTAAATCCAAAATTTGGGTCTATCGCCTCAGTGATCAGGTCTCCTATATCTTCCAAGTATAAGGTGGAAAGATATCTTGCTTTATCCCGAATCCCTAAAGTGCCAAAAGCCCACTCCATATCATCCATTTGCTCAAACCGGGAAGCCTCAGGAAGAAAATCACCCTCAACGACAGTGTATGCCAAAGTCGGATTTTTATCCTGAAGAAATGCAATAACCGAATCTATGGTTTGCAAATACTTCTTCTTAAGCCTCAGGATTCTAGCAGAATTTTCAGACAGTTCAATCTGGCTTTCTTCAATTTGATGAAAAATCTGTCCTAAGCCCTCCACTGAAAAAATTTTCCAGATCAGTTCAATACCTAAATCCATTTGCTTGGATTCATATCCCAAGGTTTTCAAATATCCTTTGAGGTAAGCCGTGGCGGGATAGGGAGTATTCAGCTGGGTAAAAGGAGGAGTTATAAATAGAACTTGAGTCACTCTTTTTTTGATAGTTGCTGTCTCAAAGATCCGTTGATTTTTTGGGAAAAAACCAATTGGAAAGCAAATTCACTTTAAAAGACCTCATCTAATTTTTGTAAGTATCTTAGTGATTTGAAACAAGCAGCGATTTATGAGTAATAATGATATTCTGAGAACCCTTCGATTCACCTTCGATTTCAATGATTTTGAAATGATTGATCTTTTCAAAAAAGGAGGACTGGAAAGTACCAGAGAGGAAGTCAGCAACTGGCTTAAAAAAGAAGATGATCCTGAATATAAACAGATATATGACAAAGAGTTGGCTCATTTTCTAAATGGATTTATTGTTTTGAAAAGAGGACAAAAGGATGGTGAAACTCCTGCAGCCGAGAAATCCCTGAATAATAACATGATATTAAGGAAACTGAAGATAGCCTTAAGCATGAAAGATCAGGATATGCTGGATGTCTTTGAGTTAAGGAAATTTCGGATCAGCAAACATGAATTGAGCGCCTTTTTCAGAAAACCAGACCAACATCAATACCGAGTTTGCAAGGATCAGATTCTGAGAAATTTCCTCATGGGGCTACAATTGAAATTTAGAAGTACTGATTGATTTTGCCACTTATCCCTCGCTTTGATGAGTGATTCAACTTTTTCATGGATTCTATTTCCTTTTTTCGCAACTTAATGCTACACCCAAAATTGGAATCATGGATAAATTAAAGAAAGAGGATATACCTCAGGAAGTTTTTGACCTTTACGACTATTACGCACACAATAAACTGGATAGAAGGACTTTCATGGAAAAGCTTTCTGCTTATGCAGTAGGTGGGATTACGTTGGCTACTTTGATGAGCACCATGATGCCTGATTACATTACCACTGCAACAGTTCAGCCAGATGATGAACGCATGCAGAGTTCTGATTATGTGCTTTACAATTCACCAAAAGGTGGAGGAGAAATCAGAGGATTGCTTTCCAAGCCATCAGGTTCGGGAAAATTTCCGGGAATTGTAGTCGTTCACGAAAATCGAGGCTTAAACCCTTACATTGAGGATGTTGGAAGGAGATGCGCTGTGGCTGGTTTTATTTCCATAGCACCCGATGCTTTATGGCCTCTAGGCGGATATCCAGGCAATGACGATGAAGGCAGAGAAATGCAGCGAAAAAGAGATCGGGATAGTATGCTGGAGGATTTTATCGCAGCCTATCATTACCTGAAAAACCATCCGGATTGTGATGGAAATGTTGGGGTAGTTGGATTCTGTTTTGGCGGTTGGATTTCTAATATGATGGCCGTGAAAATTCCTGATCTCGGTGCGGCAGTTCCTTTTTATGGAGGACAGCCATCGGCCGAAGAAGCAGCTCAGATCAAGGCACCATTACTAGTTCATTATGCCGAACTGGACGAGCGTGTCAATGCTGGATGGGAAGAGTATGAAAAAGCCCTCAAAGCCAATAATGTTGAATATACCATGCATATGTATCCGGGTGTCAACCATGGATTTCATAATAATACCACTCCTAGATATGATGAGGCAGCTGCTCAGTTGGCTTGGGACAGAACCATCGCCTTTTTCAAGGAAAAACTCAAATAAACTCCATAAACCAGATCAGAGAAAGGGCGAGATTCGCCCTTTTTCATTACTAGTTATGGAACTACCTGGGTAAAAACAGTCTTATATAACTTAGAATTACTTGTTTAAATAAAACTCTAACACATTTTTAATGAGAGATACCAAATCAAATCTTGCAGTCCTCGTAGATGGAGATAACGCCTCAGCCAAATTGATCAAAGAAATTTTGGAAGAAGTATCTAAATACGGGAAAGCAACCATTCGGAGAATTTATGGTGATTGGACTACTCCCCAAATGAATTCATGGAAAGAGGTCATCAACCTACATTCCTTTAGTCCTATTCAAAAGTTCGCATACACCACAGGAAAGAACTCTACAGATAGCTCTTTGATCATCGATGCGATGGATATTTTGCATAGCAATTCGGTAGATGGCTTCTGTATTGTATCATCCGATTCAGACTATACTGGACTTGCAAAAAGAATTCGGGAAGAAGGCATGTTTGTCATGGGAATAGGTCGTAGACTTACTCCACAGGCTTTTGTACAGTCATGTGAGATTTTCACTTTTGCAGAAAATCTGGGCGATGAAGTGGAAGATGAAAAGGATACAAGCAACAGAGATTCAAAAACATCAGAACAAACCAAAAAGCCTAATTCGAATCAGGAAGATTCAAGAAAA
Organism: Algoriphagus sp. NBT04N3; assembly: GCF_019443765.1. Lineage (NCBI taxonomy): Bacteria > Pseudomonadati > Bacteroidota > Cytophagia > Cytophagales > Cyclobacteriaceae > Algoriphagus > Algoriphagus sp. NBT04N3. Next base: position 1,313,965 of record NZ_CP048415.1, on the reverse strand, counting down.
AAGAAATTCTCATCCAATTTGGATATGCATCTTATTGATCGTGCTTTTGAAATTTCATCAGATGAAGAAGAAGAAATTCACATTGCTAAAATCGGTGCTTCCCTCAGAAAAATAGACCCAAGCTTTGACCCTAGGTCTTATGGATTTAGAAACTTGACCGAACTATTCAAAAGCCTAGATAAATATATAGTGGTTAGAAATGAAGTAAATGGGTTGAATTATCCTTTAGTCAAGTTGAAAAATTAGAATTTCAAAAATCACTAATCCTCTTTCCCAAATATCAGGAAGTGTTGGATTTTCATGAATTTCCCGTTTTCAATGAATTTAAACCCATTAGCCTCCAATTCTTTCTTTGCTTGATCTACCGTCATTTTATGTAAAGGTTTTATTGGAATCCAAGCATCTTCTCCCCTATACTCAATCAGTAATAGTTTCCCATCGGGCTTTAAAGATTTTCGAATTGATTGCAGCATCTCCTTAGGGTACTCTAATTCATGATAAACATCTACCATAATCACTAAATCCACTGAATTAGCCGGAAGATTAGGTGAGGTGGCACTTCCCTTTATTGCCTCCACATTACTATAGCCTAGTTCTTTACTTTTTGACTTGAGATAGTCTATGGCTGGATCTTGAATTTCAACCGCGTATACTTTACCCTTTGGTACTTTTGGAGCGATACGAAAAGTATAATAGCCCGAACCCGCTCCAATATCCGCAACCACACTTTCCTCTGTTACCGGAAGATTTTTGATAGCTAAAGAAACACTTTCTTCCTGCTCTCTACTGTTTCTTTCTAGCCAGGCTTTTCCCTGAAAACCCATAATCAGGGAAATTTCACGACCCATGTAAATTTTACCCGAACCATCCCTACTTGGTGATTGGTATGTATAGGATGAACTTTCCTGGCAAAAAGCAGGAGAAAAAACCATCATTAGAAAACAGAGAGCTGATATAAATCTCATTTTAAGCTTTTGTAATTTTAAAAAGAACAAGGAAAAGCTTAGCATGTTTGAATCTCGATAACTGTTTTACAGTATTTCCAATAACCATTGGCAATTTTTCCACTTGTTCCTACCCATAGTTTTATCTAATTTCCAGCAAAGCTTCTATCTATGAAAAATACAATATTCATCCTGTTTTTATTCTTGAGCTCAAAAATCATTGCCCAAGTTCCATCTCAAAGTGAGCTAGAGCAAATGACATCTGACAATTGGCAATCAGGCGTCAAGCTCTTAAATGAAATAGTGGCTATGCCTAACGATGCGGTTTATCCTGAGCAAATAGAAGTCAATATTCTATGGTGCGAAAGACAGTTTGGTGAAAGAGCTTGGAGCTCAGAAAGATTAGATACAGGAGGAATTCCGCTTTTATTGGCTCAAAAGAATCAACCCGGGGCAACTCAAACTGTGCTTTTTTATTTCCACATAGATGGGCAGGCTGTGGATAGAAGTAAATGGCATCAAAAAGACCCTTACGTTCCTGAACTTAAGGTTCAAAATGACAAAGGGGCATGGGAAATCATCCCTATGGCGAAACTATTAGATGAATACGATCCTGATTGGAGAATATTTGCAAGATCCACTTCAGATGATAAAGGACCTTTTGCCATGTTTTTGACAGGTTGGGATGCTCTATCTAAAAATGGAATCTCACCCAATTACAATGTGAAGGTTATTTTGGATTTTGAGGAAGAACAAGGCTCTCCAAGACTACCAGGTGCTGTTAAGCAGTACAAAGATAAACTGAGTGCAGATTTGATGCTGATTATGGATGGACCAAGACATACCTCGAACCTGCCAACATTAAGCTATGGAGCAAGAGGAATCTCTGAAATGACTCTTACCACTTATGGTCCAAAAGTACCACAGCATTCAGGACATTATGGGAATTATGCACCCAATCCCGGCTTTCTTCTTGCGCAGCTATTGGCAAGTATGAAAGATGAAAATGGAAGAGTCACTATTCCTGGATTTTACGATGGAATTAATCTTAGTTCTGAGGAAAAGGCCATACTTGAAGCTGTCCCTGATGATGAGGCGGCTATCAAGAAACGTTTGGGTCTAGGAAGAACTGACCAGGTAGGCCAAAGCTATCAAGAAAGCATCCAATATCCATCCTTAAATATCAGAGGGATGCAATCTGCTTGGGTAGGCCCTGAAGCCAGAACTATAGTACCTGCCACAGCGATGGCTGAATTAGATATGCGTTTGGTTCCAGAATCCGATCCCGAAAGGCTTTTTGCCTTAATTCAAGATCACATCAAAAAACAAGGATTTCATATCATCAGCGATGAACCTACAGATGAGGAAAGGATGATGTATCCCAAATTGCTGAGAATGAATTATACCATTTCATACCAAGCATTTAGAACCCCTATGAATTCAGAGGCTGGAGCATGGTTAAGAAAAGCGATGGTGAGAGCTTTCGGAGAGGAGCCAATTCAAATCAGAATTTCTGGTGGCAGTATTCCAATTTCACCTTTCGTAGATGCATTGGGAATACCGGCAGTGACCATCCCCACAGTAAATGCAGATAATAATCAGCACAGCCCAAATGAAAATATCAGACTGGGGAATTATAGAGAAGGAATCACAACAATTCTTAGCGTTCTTACCCAGCCTTTACAATAAGGTTGGTTAAGAATTGCTCTTTCCTTTAATGCTGTATAGATATGGAGCTTTATGAGAGCCTCCTGAGAAGAGCTTTTCGTGCCTTTCCAAAATATCTAAGCTTAGCATTTTTCGTTGAAAATTAGCTCTATTCAATTTTTCTCCCAAAATAGCCTCATAAACATTCTGAAGCTCTTTCATGGTAAAGCGTGTAGGAAGTAGGTTTACTGATAACAGCTTTTGATCAAGATGTGCCCTTAGATGTTCTAAGGCTTTTTGAACAATAAAGCTATGGTCAAAAATTAGATCTGGAATTTCGTCTATTCCATACCATCCAATAGAATCTGATAAGGCATCAGGCTTAGGCTCTACTTTTTCGTAGTCTATCAAAGCATAATAAGAGACTGAAATAAAGCGATCCAACAACCAATGATTATCTGGAATATCTCCATTCTGAGCCTCAAGAATCTTTTTCATCACTTCTGGCTGAACCCGCTCTAAAGAACCAAAAGTGTGAAATTGCTCCAAATAAATTTCATCAAGTCCTGTTCTCTCCTTCAGTCCTCGCTTAACCGCTTCATCCAAAGGTTCATCTATTTTCACAAAACCACCAGGCAAAGCAAACCAGCCTGTGTTGTGATATTCCATGATGAGAATTTTAAGTTTCTCCCCTGAAAAACCAAATACCACAGAGTCGTAGGCGATATGGGGCAGATACTGATTTAGGTTCGGACTAGCCATGCTTTACAAAATTTATTCAAATAAATAGGAATTAAGCCAAATAGCAAGTACTATTGTTTCATAATGAAACAATAATCAATGCTATGAAAACTCAATTAGCCTTCTTTTTGATTATGGTATCCATCCAAGTCCATTCATTCAGTGCCAAAGCACAAACCTCCAATTCATTTGATGTTCAAACGAAAATTGAAACAGGAGTTATTGAAGGAATGTATGATACCAAGACAGGAATACAAAAGTACTTAGGTATTCCATTTGCGCAAGCCCCTATCGGAGACCTCAGATGGAAAGCTCCTCAACCTGCCAAAGCTTGGGCTGGAATTAGGGAGACTAAAAAATTTGGTCCTAGAGCTGTTCAAGCTCCCATTTTTGGCGATATGAATTTTCGCTCTGATGGAATCAGCGAAGATTGTTTGTATCTAAATGTTTGGACTCCAGCGAAAAGGGATAGTAAAAATCTTCCTGTTTTGGTGTATTTCTACGGAGGAGGATTTTCTGCCGGAGACGGATCTGAGCCAAGATATGATGGAGAGAGCATGGCTCAAAAAGGAATTGTCGTTGTTACAGTCAACTACAGGTTGGGAATATTTGGGTTCTTTGCTCACCCTGAATTGAGTGCAGAGACATCCTACAAAGGTTCTGGCAATTACGGTTTGATGGATCAAAACATGGCCTTACAATGGGTTCAAAATAATATAGCTTCATTCGGTGGAGATCCCAAAAAAGTGACAATTACAGGAGAATCGGCTGGTTCTATCTCAGTAAGCTATCAGATGGCCTCTCCCCTTTCAAAAAATCTGATCGCAAGTGCAATTGGAGAAAGTGGCGCAGGAATTCATCCTACGCTGGCTCCAATGCCATTAACGCAAGCAGAAGCTAATGGAAAAGAATTTGCCGATAAGGCGGGAGTAAGCTCACTAAAAGAGCTTAGATCCCTTTCCACCCGCGAATTGTATGAGATGTTTTTGGAATCCAAAAGATTTGGATTTCCTGTGACAATCGATGGATACTTCCTTCCTAAAACACTCCCTGAAATTTTCGAAGCTGGTGAACAGGCGCAAGTTCCTTTATTGGCAGGTTGGAATTCTGCTGAAATTCCAGGTATGGCCTTTATGCAGGGCAAGCCTTTTACCAAAGAAGCTTTTATTGAAAAGGTGAAAGAAACCTATCCTCAAGAATGGGAAGAGGTATTGAAACTTCATCCCCATAATACTCCTGCAGAAGTCGAATGGGCAGCAACCAACCTTGCAGCAGATAGGTTTATTTCTTACAGTACATGGAAATGGCTGGATTTACATGCTAAAAATTCAAATCAGCCGGTTTATCGGTATTTATACAGCAAGCTAAGACCTCCTCTAAAAGATCAAAACTTAATGCCAGGATTGGCGGGAGGAACTATGGAAAGAAATGGCCAGGAAGCCCCAAAGGCTCTTGGAGCACCACATGCTTGCGAAATAGAATATGCAATGGGTAATCTCCCCCTGGTCAAAGAATATGCTTGGACTGCCGAGGATTATAAAGTATCCAATCAAATGCAAAGCTATTTCGCCAACTTTATCAAAACTGGAAATCCGAATGGCGAAGGTTTAGCTCAATGGTCTTCAATGGGAGGCAATATTTCTAATCCTCCTTATCTTATTATTGACGTGACTTCTAAAGAAGAGAAATCGAATGTTGAAGCACGCTATCAATTTCATGATCGATATTACAGCAAGAAGGATTAAGATTGAAAATGGGAAGTCAAATGGCTTCCCTTTTTTATACAGTCTTGTTTCCTGCAATGACCATCTTTAAGGTTCCGTAATCATATTTCCCTGAGAAATGCTCCCTTAGCTCTTTCATGCTTTTGAATTTTTCCATGCTGGCAAGAATCTCAATGATAGTTTCACCGGGAAGGCAATCTTCCAATTCAATTCTTCCTAAAACAATCCCATCAGCCAAGTGACCCTTAATAGTAGACTCTGCTAACCCTCTCTCCAATGCGATTGCTGCTATTCCCTTTCCTGATTCAAAAAGCTGAAAAGTAAGCTCCTGAGAATCTCCTTTTTGTCTTTTAGGCTGTGCAGTTCCCTTTTTTACCTTTCCGGTTTTTGACTTGATGTCTTTCAATTTATCAGAGGCCAAGTCCTTTGCTTTCTCATAAAACTGTCTTCTCAAGCCTTTGAACTTATCTTCGATATCATCCATCCTGCCAGGAATATCATTTTCTAAAACAGCCTGAACTATCCTTTTTATCTTATTGATTTCCAGATATTTTCGAATAAACATCTCCTCTATAGCTTCCACTTCTTCTTGATATGCCATTGTTTTAGAAAAATTCGAAACCAACACCAACTGAAGTGCAAGCTTCTCTAGAATATCCAAAAAGAGACCTTTGTAATAAGCTACTCCTTTTTCTAACCTTTCCCTTAATTTGTCTTGGTCTTTTTCAAACAACAAATAGACGAGCTGTCTAGAGAACTTCTCGGTATTTTCCAATTCCAATTGAATCAATTGCCGAATAGAAGGCAGACATTGTTGCATTTGCTCTAATGCGAACTCCATCTTTCCTTCCTGACCGGATAGATGATCATTGATCTCTTTATAAATAGGCCTTAGCTGAAAGGTGTTTTCCAAAAGTTGCTGGAGGTAATTTCGCTGATGAACTTCCAAGGCCTCATCCAGTTTTTGATGGGTTTTGGCTCCTTGGGAGAAATTAACCACCTGCTGATCCGAATAAATCAAGCCGCTTTGAATTCTGCTTCTGAGGATCAATCCATCCAAGCTTCTCAGGCGGCTAAGAGCCACATATACCTGACCTGGAGCAAAGGCGTTTCCTACATCAATGATTGCCTTGTCGAACGTAAGGCCTTGACTTTTATGCACTGTTACTGCCCAAGCCAGTTTGATTGGAAACTGGGAGAATGTTCCTACGACTTCCTCTTCAAGCTCTTTTGTTTGAGGATTCACAAGATATTTCTTGTTCTCCCAAACCTCCTTTCTCAGAGTATATTCCTCGGTTTCATCGGCCATAATCACAGTAATGGAATTATCGCTGAGTTCTGTAACGGTTGCCAACTTTCCATTGAAATAGGAGGAAAAGCCTGAGCTGTCATTTTTGACAAACATAATTTGAGCTCCTTCTCGCAATTCGAGTTTTTCTGGCAAGGGAAACAAGGATTCCGGGAAATCATCTTCTATATCAGCTCGGTAAAAAAAAGAAGGCCCAGAAAGTGAATTGAGCTCATTCTGATTAATCTGATCTGCCTTGTAATTATGGGTAGTGATGGTAATACAATCCTTTTCTTCCTTGATTTCCTCCTGAGTTCGAAAGTGCTTATTCAATAATCTGACATCTTCTGCGTCTAGCTGATTATCTCTGAGATGATTCAGTAAGTTGATAAAAACCTCATCTCTCTGGCGAAAAATCTTATCCAGTTCCAGATAAACCAAGCCAGATTGATTAAGAGCTTTGGCCTCAAAAAAATGCATGCTGGAATAAAATCTTCCCAAAATTGCCATCTCATGATCCTTTACAATGGGAGGCAATTGATATAAATCCCCTATCAACAAGACCTGGACACCTCCAAAGGGCTGATTAAAATTCCCCTTGACACTTTTCATTCTATAATCGATAGCATCCAGAATGTCTGCTCTCAGCATACTGACTTCATCGATTACCAGTAGATCAATAGACCTCAAAACAGATTTTCTGATTTTATTCAATGGGTGTCTTCTCCCCAAGGTATGTTGAGTATAGAATCCATATTGATCCGTGTAATTCCCTTCAGGTTCTTTGACAGGTAAGAAACTTCCTAGAGGAAGTAAAAACTGGGAATGTATGGTCACACCTTTAGCATGTAAGGCCGCAATCCCTGTGGGTGCTACGACTACATAATTTTTATGGGTTTTGACGGCAAGATCTCTGAGGAAAGTTGTCTTTCCAGTTCCTGCCTTTCCTGTTAAAAAAATGGGGGCTGCTGTACTGTTAACAAACTTCGCTGCCAGTTCCAGCTTTTCATTGGACTCTTGATTCATGCCTAAATTTATAAAAGTCCTAGTATTCCTCTCTGACAAAATGTGACAGAAAGCAAAAAGCTTTATTTTTTCTAATTTTTTCCCTGTTTTTCTTTAGAATCTTTTCTTCCTGTCAGCAATTTGGTGAGTCCCCCGGGGGTTATTTCCTGTAGACCTCCTTTGGTGCTTTCCCAAATAAAGTTGAAAGGGCTGCGGTATACATTCCTTTTGGTTTGATAATTAGCGATTCGATAATTCTTTTTTTCGGGAAGGTTCTCAGACCTTATTGCAATGTTTCCTATGACACTGAGCAAAGAGTTTTTTTGTTTGGAAGTACCGTCTTTTAGCACTTCTAGCTTAAGTCCTTCATAATCAAAAACCATCTGATTGTTTGATGCTACCTCCCAAGAATCCATTTGTAAGCTCAACTTGTGGAGCTTTCCTGATTCCACTCTCAATGCCGCCATTGGCTCAATGATGGGATTTAAAATAGTTAAGTCCATGGCTCCTAAGTTGAGATTCATTTTGAAAAGCTCCTGATTGTATGGAACAGTAAAATTTGCCTGTATGGGAGTTTGTCCTAAAAATTCTGTTTTCACCTCCATAGTCATTTCCTTGGACCTTCGAAGTGAATCTATGCTAATTACCCCATATATATCTGCATGGAATTTCTCAAATGAAATCTTTGGTCCTTTTGAATGACCTTCGGGGATTTCAATATAGGTCAATTGACTATTTCGAATTTGAAGGGTATCAATTTGAAGAGGAATAGGAATACCTGAAAGCATCCCTGCAAACATCGGCTTTTTGATCTCTTTCTCTCTAGGTTTATTCTTATTCCTAACATCTGTGAAAATCAAGGAGTCCAAAATCATTTTATCTGCAATGATAGACCAGTTCCCATACAAATCACTCTCTGCATCTAAACCCACAAAATTCAACTCCTTCAGTTCAAATTCTATCAAGTCTTTTTGATATGTTTTTTCAAAAGAAATTTTTTCTATCTCCTGATCATACCGCATTGCAACATTTTGAAAGGATAAGCTTTCATTCAAAAAATCAAAATCAATGGCTCCAATCTTTATTGACTGCTTGGAGTTCATTTGTAAAAATAAATTCTTCAGCCCTGTTTGAATCTGATTCAACTCAAAAGGAACCACATGAGTCACAATTCTTTTATCTGTTTTCAAACCTTTAGCATGAATAAATAAATCTGTAAAAAACCCAAAGGATCTCAGGCTGTCTTCCTGAATCAATAATTCTGCCTTGCCTCCCTCTAAGACGAAATCCCTGACAATCCCTCTGGATATTAAATCCCCAAAAAGATCCTGAAAGGCTTTTGAATTATCCTGCAAATTGGAAAGTGAGTCAATTTTAATCAGTCTAAAAGAGGGATTGATCAGCTTAATTTCACTTATATCCACGGCATTGTTAAAAATCAAATCCCAAATACTGAGTGAGGAGAATATTATTTGTTCTACAGAACCAGTGATTTCAACTGGCAATCCCTCCTCTAAAGGGTCCAACAAAATATGCTTCAACTCTACTCTGCCTCTCAGAATATTGACATCAACATTTTCAAAAAGCAGGTCATATTGCCTTTCCGGATTCTCATTAATCAGTTTATCGATTTTCTTGGCCAACCAAAAATCAAGGCCAAAGAAGGCCAAACCGATACCAACAATGAAAATGACGAAGAAGAGTACAGCTTTTTTCATTTACTAAAAATTAAGAGAAATATAAGGAGTTATTCGATTATGTACTACTTAGCTTATATTAAAGACTTATCTTGATTTCATCCACGATTCAAAGCACTAATATTCAATCAATGAAACTTCCTCATTTTCTTTTATTTATTCTTTTTTGCGGTGTTATGAACCTTCAGGGATATCCACAGGAAATAAAAGTAATGACCTATAATATCTACCATGGAGAAAATCCTTACCAAACTGGGAAACCCAATCTAGATGGCTTGGCCAAGCTGATTCATGAATTAAATCCTGACATAGTTGCTCTTCAGGAAGTAGATAGCATGACGAATAGACTAACCACCATCTATGGGCAAAAAATCGATTTGGTCAAAGAACTGGCCAAGCAAACGGGCATGCAGGGCTATTTTGCAAAGGCGATGGATTATTCAGATGGAGGATATGGTGAAGGTATTTTAGTAAAAAGAGGTGCAGATTTCGAAACCCAATTACTTCCAACTCCCAAGGGTGGCGAACCCAGATCGGTGGCATGGGCAAGATTAAACATTGATCAGAATACCTGGCTAGTCGGGGGAACTCACCTTTGTCATGAATATCCTGAGAATCGATTAGCACAGGTAGCTTCAATTTTGAACTTTGTTCAAGGTCGACAGGATGCAATCTTATGGATGGGAGATTTAAATTTTAAGCCTGATTCAGAAGAATATCGCAGCATCCCAGAAAATTGGCTTGATGCAGGTCAAGTGGCAAAAAACACTCAAGCAACTTATTCATCCGAATCCTATACAGGGAGAATAGATTACATTTGGTATAATCCTGAGAAACTGGAACTGATCTCATATGAGGTTTTAAACAAACCCTTTTCAGATCACTATCCAATAATCGCCACCTTTAGATTTAAATAAAAATGAGACTTCAATACCTAGCATTTGCTTTTTCAATCATTTTGTTCTCTTGCCAGAGCAGTGAAAAAAGTGAAGAAGATATAATCTGGACTTCCCTTTTCAATGGAGAGAATTTAGAGGATTGGCATGTAAAAATCAGGGGGTACGAATTGGATGATAATTTCGGAGAGACCTTTCGGGTAAATGATGGACTGCTTCAAGTTCGATATGACACATATGATGCCTTTCAAAGAAGATATGGGCATATTTTTTTCAAAAAACCTTTCTCATATTACCTACTTAAGGTAGAATATAGATTTGTTGGGGATCAAGCTCCGGAAGGTGAAAATTGGGCTTATAGAAACAGTGGAGCCATGCTACATTCTCAAGATCCGAGTACTATTTTAACAGATCAGGATTTTCCAATATCCATCGAAGCACAATTTTTGGGTGGGAATGGCAGTGATGAAAGAAGCACTTGTAATCTATGTACTCCGGGAACCCATGTGGTTATGGCAGATACTTTATTCACTCCTCATTGTATCAATTCCACTTCAAAAACATATCATGGAGATCAATGGGTTCAGGCCTATTTGATAGTTTTGGGCGATGAAGAAATTCATCATCTGGTCGAAAAAGACACCGTTATTTCCTATTACAAACCTCAGATTGGAGGAGGGAACGTAAGTCCCGTAGATAGTTTGATTAAACTCGATGGAACCCCTCTAAAAGCTGGTTATATAGCTCTTCAAAGTGAGAGCCATCCCATTGATTTTCGAAAAATTGAGCTAATTGACCTAGCTGATTATCAAAATGACCGTACTAAAATCAAAGAGCTGGTAACTAAGGCCTTACGCTAAAATCAATCAAATCGATTCAGAATTGACAGTTATTGTAATTTTTTGAGATTTTCAACTTGGACGAACTACCTATTCTGTCAAGAAAATCAAACTATTTTCATTTAATTTTTCGCTAAGAAGCTAAAAAAAAGTAGATTATAATGATTAATTTACTTTTACCTAGCCTGATTATTTAATGATTTTGAAAAAGACATGGAATGCCATTTTGAATTTTTTTAAGAAAAATTCTGAAATAAAGGCGATTCAAGGTGAACCCTTATTGAAAGCTTCAAGGAAAGAAATCACTGGTGAATTAAAGATAATTGAAGGGAAACTTCCAGCGAATATTTTTGGGGTTTTTCATGTTTCACTTCCTGTAGGAACAGTTAACTCCGAAGGCCTTCCTTTCCCGGAAAAAACAGAAGAAGGAAAGAATAATCCCGAATTTGGTTCACCTATAATGAATGGAGACGGTATGGTTATTCAGGTCAATCTGAACCAATCAAGCCCAGAGGTTAAGACCAAATTGATGAAAACACCTTGTTTTTATGCAGATGAAGCAACAAAACAAGGGACTAAACATCATGGATTGATGGGTTTCCATAATATGGGAATCACTAGAATGAGTATGGTTTTCGGCTCTAGAAACGAACTGAACACAGCTACTCAGCCTGTCAAATTCAATGGGCAGAAACAGGGAAGTTTGATGGCCACCTATGATGTTGGAAGGCCCTATTTACTGGATCCCAAAAGTCTGGAAATTATTACCCCAATGGGCAAAAGCACTGAATGGATGACCGCGGAGCCCCCCATGGTTCCTTGGCCTTTTGGAATTGCCCAAACCTCAGCGCACCCCGTATTTGATCCGCTTACCAAGGAGGTTTACACCGTCAATTACTCCAGAGATAAAGGTTCCTTTACTCACATGGAGCAAACTATTCATCATTTAAGGCATAATAAAGAGTCTTTTAAAGATAAGTTAGAAGCTCTGGCGCATAAACTGGTTGATCATCCCGACCACGATCATGTGAATGAAGAAGTGAAAGGTTTTTTCACCAACCTAAATCATCACGTCGATGGAAAACCTCATGACAATGATGAGCCAAAAGGAGATGTATTCATGTTTTTACTTGCATGGGATGGCAACGGTCCTATGAAGCGCTGGGAACTTGAAGACCAGACTGGGGATAAACTGGCCATTTATGAATGCATGCATCAATTGGGAATCACCGAGGATTTTATCATTCTAACAGATTGCTCTTTTAAGTTTGCGATGGACCTACTTTTTGATAATCCATTCCCGGAAAGCAAGGTGATAGAAAGGTTGATAAGACGTTTAAGCACTGTAAAAATGGAAGCCTTTACCACTGTCTACCTTGTCAAAAGGAAAGATATGGATCCTTCCAAAGAAAAACTGACTGCTTATAGACTGAAAGAGCCGATTCCTTTGGAAACTATCCATTACAGCTGCGATTATGCAAATCCAGATGGAGTTATCACTCTTTACGGAGTTCATAATGCTGCAACTTGTATCGCTGAATGGGTTAGAACTTTCGATAAAAGAGCTTTGGACAACAAGCCTGTCGATCCTAATTACTACTCACTATTCGCAGTAGGCAGTATGGATATTAGTAGACTGGGAAAGTGGAGAATTGATAGCAATTCACTGGAGGTGTTAGAGGAAAAAAGCAAAGTATTAGAAGAACCTGGAAAGTGGAAAGAAGATGTGATAGGCCCAAATACCTGGACTATCGTGCTTTATACCTATAGAGATATTCTTTCTGCAGACAAGGTAGTACCGACCATTAAACAGTTTTGGTATGTCAGTGATGGTACTGACTCAAACTTGCTCACCAAATTTGTTTATAACCTGTACAAGGATTATCCGCATCGGGATCTTTCTCTGGATGACATCAAAGAGGCAACTAAGAGAGAATTGCCATTCAGTATTACTCGAGTAAATCTCGAAACCATGGAGACTGAAGATTATTATCAATGTGCCAAAAAAACTTATATAAGAGGGGTTCATTTTATTCCCCGCAAAACTCCTGACCCAAGTATTCCAGAAGAATTAGATGGCTATTTATTTTGCCCGGTTCAGGTAGGAACTGAAATTCCCGAAGGGGGCTGGACTTATAGCAGTGAATTTTGGGTTTTTGATGCCACTTCAATCTCAAAGGGTCCGATTTGCAAAATGAAAAATGAAGAAGTGAAATTTGGTTTTACCCTTCATACTTCTTGGATGCCTGAGGCAGATACCACAGATCAAAGCTATAAAATCCCGGTTAGGGAGGATTATGGAGAAGTAATCGAAGGCATAAAAATCAAAGCCGATACTAAATTTCTGGAAGACTTTTTCGAAAAAAACATCTATCCACATTTTGAATAAAAAGTGAAAGAAATCCCTCAAATACAGAAGTTAAAACTGCACTATGAAAGCCATAGGAGTAAACTTTTTACAGGTCAAAGTGAATCTGGTGACACCATCTTGCTAAAAGAAGATCTAACCGGCGATTTGGGCAGACTTCATAATGAGGCGATGATTTCCGGTAGATCCAGTCATAATGAAGTCAATTCTCAGGTAATTCTTTACAATGGCCGAGTGGTGATGGTAAGAGAATTCATCCCGGGAAGCACCTTAAAAGAAGCACTCGAAAAAGGATCACTTGACACAAAAAGCTTTCTGGAATTGGCAATCAAACTATGTCATGAAGTTCAGGATTTACATTCCAAAGGAGCACTTCACAATGATCTTAATCCAAAAAATATCATTGTAGCTGAAGACCTTTCTGCGTGTCAGTTAATTGATTATGAATTTGGGTCCTCTATTGAAAATATAGAATTACAATACGAGCCATTATCTACAATTTCCGGTACGATAGAGTACATATCTCCAGAGCAAACAGGGAGAATGAATAGGAAATTGGACCAAAGGAGTGATTACTATGCTTTGGGTGCTACTTTTTATGAAATGCTTACCTCCCAGCCTCCTTTCGTGGGCTCGGACCTTTTGGCTATGATTCATTGTCACCTTGCAATCAATCCTGTACCGCCTAGTCAAATAAATAAGGACATACCAGAGGCTTTGGACAAAATAGTACTCAAGCTTTTGGAAAAAAATGCAGAAGAAAGGTATCAGTCCATCCCTGGTTTATTGGCAGATTTAAATTTCGCATTAGAAAATTGGAAGGCTTCAGGAAAAATACCTGAATTCGAGCCGGGTCTCACTGATATTGCCTCTAAACTTCATATTTCTCAGAAGCTATACGGGAGAGAAAAAGAAATCAAGGAACTTTCCAAGCATTTTAAACTTGCTTGTGAGGGAAAGAAAGTTTTGATGACGATTGGAGGCTTTAGTGGAGTAGGAAAAAGCGTTCTTTCACAGGAATTATACAAAGAGAGTTCCGTAAAAAATGGACTTTTCTTATCAGGGGCATTTGATGTATTGGATAGGCAAACCCCCTATTTAGCCTTTGTGAAAGCCTTTAGGCAATTTGCTGAGTGGCTTTTGGTAGAAACCACAGAGGTGCAAGCTCATTGGGCAAAAAAACTCAATAAAGATTTGAAAGGTTTGGGACAAATCATTTTGGAAATGGCTCCCAATCTGAAGCATATTCTTCCCCCTCAACCTCAATTGGTAAACCTGACTGGTTATGAAAACCAACAAAGGATACAATTCACGATAAATGCTTTTTTGCAAAGTTTAGCTTCAGAAGATACCCCTCTGGTATTATTCTTAGATGATTACCAATGGGCCAATGATGCTTCTATAGAATTGTTGAAAAGTTTATTCAATAATTATAGCCTTTCCCATGTGATGATTTTAGTGGCTTATCGGGACAATGAAACCAATGAGTTCCATCCATTCACCCAAGCCATCAAATCCATCAAGTCCAATAATCTTGATGAGGACTATCTAATTATCAAAGAGCTGCATTTGGCTCCATTGAGCTTGAATCATGTGGGTGCGCTCATATCCGACACGCTAAAATTGGAGTCATTGGAAGTAGCCAGTCTTGCGGAGTTGATCTATTCTAAAACCAAGGGGAATCCCTTTTCATTGAATAAATTTTTAGAATCGCTATATATCAAAAAGCTCTTAGAATTTGACTATGACAGTAATAAATGGACTTGGGATATAAGAACAATCAATGCCCAGAACCTCAGTGAAGATATTGTCGATTTATTGCTTTTAAGAATTCGAGAATTACCAGAGGAAGCGCTTCAAGTTATAAAAGTCGCTTCAGTTTTTGGGATGGAGTTTTCTCTTTTTCAGTTATCCCTGATCACCGGGCAGCATATGACCCAGATTCACCAATATTTATGGCCATTAATTCAGGAAGGCTCATTGATTCCTGTTGGGAATGATTATAAGTATATTCCAGAATACTATGGAGAAACCAATAAAGACATACGTTTTCGCTTTGCACATGCAAGAATTCAGCAAGCTGTCTATGCATTATTAGAGGAAACTGAAGAAAGTAAATTTCATTTTGAAGTTGGTCAGATTTATTTAAATAAACTTTCTCAATCAGAAATTGCCCAGAAACCTATTGAGATAGGGCTTCATTTTGCCATTGGGTACAAGGAGGTATTGAAAGCCAAAAACAAGGAACAAATCGGCTGGCTCTTATTGGATTCGGGAAGAAAATCTGCACAATCAGCCTCATTTGAAGGAGCTTTAAGCTTTACCGAGAAAGGAATTGAGTTATTGGATGATAAGCTGGGTAATGAGGAGAAATTTGAACTCTACCTAGGCGCACTCGAGTACTCATATCTTCTAAGGGACCCAGTGAAGCAGGCAAAATTTGAAAAATTAGCATTTCACATAGCGGATGACCAAGTCAAGCGAGTATTGGTCAATGAAGTGATTGTAAGATGCTTGGGTTTTGCCAATTTACCCAAAAAAGCTGTTGAGGTTGCCCAAGTTGCACTGAAAGAAGTTGGAATTCACATCCCGGATAAAGCATCTAAAATCCAGGTTATATTCCATGCCATCAAAATCCAATTATTACTCCCAAGGAAGAAGCTGAGTAAAATCAAAGACATTCCAGAGGCTACAGATCCATTGGCGCTTGCTACTTTCAAGCTCTTATTGGCATCCCTATCTTCCTACTTTTTTGTCAATATTTCAACTTATCCGCTTTTAATATTCCAAATGATTCAGCTCACTTTGAAAAAAGGAATGGGGCCTGAATCGGTAATTGGAATAGCCTCCTACGGATTGATCTTGACAACTGCCCTTAAAAAGCCATCAGACGGATATGAGGTGGTAAAAAACTCCATGGAACTCCTTACCCGTCCGGAAAGAATGAAGTACGCGGCAACCATCAATATGATGTATGTCTCATTTACTTCCCATATCAAAAAGAACATCGTAGACAGCGTTCCTTTAACCTATGAGGGATATTTGAAGGGGCTGGAATATGGAAATATGGAGTATGCCTGCTGGAATTTATTTTTCGGAACAGCACTGAAGTTTCATGTCGGTGATGATTACGAAGCCCAGCATAAAGAAGCCTTGGAAACAGAAAAGTTTGCCATTCAGTACAACTTTGCTAATCAGGCGGCAATCACTCAAATTATTGAAAAATGTCTGGCAGTTTATTTAGAAGATAGTAAAAATATCAACGAGGCACTGAAAGAATTGCCAAGAAAGTTAGAAGACAACTATAAAATCGCCTTAAAGGAGACCAATCATATTTTTCTGATGTCTTATTATGGTTACATAGGTTCTACCTTGATGTTCTTTGGAAAGTATGGTGAGGCATTCGATTACTTTGACAAATTGCCAAGCCATAGCAAAGACCAGCCCACCTCATTTTTTATCCATTATTACAATATAAACAGTGGCCTAAATGCAGTATTTCTGATGTTTCAGATTGGAAGTTCCAGCTTCCGTGATTCAGATTTAAAGGCAATGATTCAGGAAACCATTGATGACTTAAAATCCCTTTCCAAACTTAATCCGGTCTGCTATACTCCCTACTTGAATATTTTTGAGGCAAGCTTAGAGTATTATGAAACCAAGCAGCTAGATCATGAAAAGCTAGAGATTAGTGCAGAAAATTTAAAGGAATTAAAGCATACTCGATATTACATCCTATTTGCTGAGTTAATCAGTCAATTTTTCAAAAAAGAAAAGAATCCTAAGTCTGAATATTGGAGTAATCAGGCAGCTGCTGAAGCAAAAAGAATTGGATGTATTTCAAAGTCCATTTTCCTTCTTCATGAAGAGGATGACTCCGCATCTTCTAAAGCCAGTCGCTACGAATTTTCAAGCTCTTCCACAGAAATTGGTCAAATTGACACTCAAACCCTGGTGAAGACCATGGAGGCATTGGTGAGTGAAATCAAATTGGAAGCTCTCCTGGAAAAGCTAATTACCTATGCCATGGAAAATACCGGAGCACAGGAAGGACATTTTCTTATCAATCGGGATGGAAAGTGGATTTTGGAGGTGTCAACCATGGCAAACCACCAACTTCACACCCATTTTCCTAAACAGGATCTGGATGAAACTGAAGCAGTCAGTCCGGCAATAATCAATTATGCTAAAGCGAGCAAAGAACCTCTCTTGATTGAAGATGCATTTACAACCAAACCCTTTGATTCCGATGAAATTGTAAAGTCCAAAAGGCTAAAATCAATTCTGTGTATTCCTTTTATCAATCAGTCCAAGATTTCAGGTATTATTTACCTAACTCATTCTCTGACAAAAAATGCTTTCTCGAAAAATCAAATCTCATTGATGAGGTTAATGGCTGCTCAAATCGGGGGAATCATTGAGAATGCTTTGCTCTATGAGAATATGGAAAAGTTGGTTCAGGAGAGAACAAGGGAATTAGAAGAAGAGAAACAAAAAAGTGATGCCCTTTTGCTCAATATTCTTCCAAAGGAAATAGCAACAGAACTGATTAAAACAGGAAAAGCCTCTGCAAGACTTTATGAAAAAGTCTCAGTTATGTTTGTGGATATCAAAGACTTCACAAGAATAGCTCAAAGGTTGAGTCCGGATGAATTGGTTCAAAATCTCCAAGTATTCTTCACTCGTTTTGATGAGATTATGGATGAATACGGATTGGAAAAAATCAAAACCATAGGAGATGCATACATGGCAGCAGGAGGTATTCCTATCCCAAGCGAGGACCATGCACTGCGCATATTAAAAGCTGCAAGGGATATTTTAAAATTCACTGATCAATACAATGAAAAAAGTAGATTGCATAACAAACCTGTATTTCAGATCCGCATAGGTATTCATTTGGGTCCTGTTGTAGCTGGTGTAGTTGGGCATAAAAAGTTTGCCTATGACATTTGGGGCGATACTGTCAATATCGCCTCGAGAATGGAGAGTAACTCTGAAACTGGCAAAATCAATGTCTCCGAGGACTTTTTCAATGAGATCAAAAGTACCTATGCATGTGAATTTAGAGGTGAAATAGATGTAAAAAATAAGGGGATGATGAACATGTATTTTGTCAACCATCTCCGTACTCAAGGTCATGTGGAAACTTAAACCCGCACTTGGGTATTTCCCCCTCCTTCTAAAGTTATTTTAACTGGCTCATTGGTTTTCCAACTTCCACCCGTAAAATCTGGAACATCAATGGAATTGGATCTATTGGCCACAGACCACTCACTTAATGGACTGATACAGCTCCAAAGTGCAGCGTCGTATACATCTTGATCCAATGGCAATCCATTTCTCAAACAATCAATTAATCTCCAATCCATCATAAAGTCCATGCCTCCGTGGCCCCCTACTTTTTTCGCTAACTCACCCACTTTCTGAACAATCTCAGGAGTGTATTTTTTCTCCAATTCTTTCATCTCTTCCTCCTTCATCCATGCATGTCCTTTGGAAACTCTAGGTTGAGGGTACTTTTGTGCATATCCTTCTGTACCACTCACCACATGTAATCTGCTGTAAGGTCTTGGTGAGGTTACATCGTGCTGAATCATGATTGATTTACCATGCTTCGTCTTTACCATGGTTGTGTTCATATTCCCTCGGTAATTTTTAGATGCAAATTCAGCCCAGAAAAGATCCTCTTGAGCTAACTCTTCAGCTTTCTTTTTCATCTGGAAATCATTAGAACTCAATGAAGTTAAATAATCCATTTGATCTCCACGATTGATATTAAGAATCTGGCAAACTGGACCTAGACCATGGGTAGGATAAAGATTTCCATCTCTGTAATTTTCCCGCAGTCTCCACATATTCTGGTAGCCTTTGTCTTTGTCAAAGTTCAACCAAAGCAAATCATGAATATAGGCACCTTCCACATGGACCACCTCTCCGAAAAATCCTTCCCGAGCCATTTTTAAAGTCATCAATTCAAAGAAATCATAACAGCAGTTTTCCAATTGCATGCAATGCTTCTTTGTTCTCTCAGAAGTTTCTACCAACTGCCAACATTCATCCAAAGTTCTCGCAGCGGGAACTTCAACGGCCGCATGTTTTCCAGCTTCCATGGCATAAACTGCCATAGGTGTATGCCACTCCCATGGTGTAGCAATGTAAATCAAATCTAAATCTTCTCGATCGCACATTTCCTTCCAGGAATAGACATTTCCAGAGTAGGAAATAGGCTGATGCGGTGTTCCCTTCAGCATTTCCTTCGCTTTTTCAACGCGATCAGGTAAAAGATCGCAAAGGGCTTTTATCTCAACTCCCTGAATTTTACTAAGCCTATCCACAGCTCCAGGGCCGCGCATGCCTAAGCCCACGATACCCACCCTCACAGTGTCAATTTTGGGAGCTGTGTAACCAGACATATTGAAAGCCTGATTTCTTTGCTTTCCATATTGAGCTTCAAAGGGTAAAATTTTAGACTCCTGTGCCAGAGCTGACCCTGCACCAACCAAGCCTAATCCAAAAAGACCTGTAGATTTCAAAAACTCTCTTCTGGGATTATTCTTCATTTTTTGATTTTATTGATTTTGAAACTACTATTTACTAAAATTTTCAAAAAAGTTCATCTAAAAATTCCCAAAAGAAAAAAGCTAGAAGCATGACTTCTAGCTTTTCGCCAAACTATTACGCATTATCATTTACTTTCTGCTCTTGGGCAGGTGTTGATTCCCACCAATGTATATAGTGGGCAAAAACCAACTAGGGTTGTTAAAGTGAAAATAGCAGCAATCACAATTGCCACAATTCCAATGATTCCGGATATAAAATTTGAGAAGTAGAGAGCGACAAGAATGGCGGCGATCGTCAATCGAATTGCTCTATCTGTGGTACCCATGTTCTTTTTCATGACTCTTGAAGTTTGGTTAGAAATGGACTGCTTATTAAGCTTATTAAAGCTAGCTTATCCATTACATGAAAAAAATGACAAAAGTCACAGTAGGAAATGAATTCAGTCAACAAGAAAATATTGTTGCATCACCTTCTCGGCTTTAAGTCCTTGAGGAGTAAAGTCAGGATCCCGCCTTTTTCCTTCAGGATACCATTTCCAAAAATATACTCCTGCTAACCAGTCTTTTTGATAGGCCGTTTCAAAAAACGACTGATAGCAAATAGCCTGAATTTTTTCTGACAAGGCTATCTCTTTTCGTTCATTCGGCCAAACCCAAGGCTCTTTTGCCGCATCTACTGTATTACAATATCCTATCTCCGTGAATAAAACAGGTTTTCCAGTTTTTCTAACCAGCTTTTCAATTTCTTGAATGTGATTTTCCCAAGATCTTTTCAAATCTTTAAGATTGGGAGTCTTTTTATCAGATAAAGGAAAGTAGGCTTGGATTCCAATAAAATCCAATTCATCCCAAAAATTCACTTTCTGATATTCAGTGAAATTGGCAGCATAAGTCAATTGACCGGAATAGACTTTTTTTACTGCTTGAATAATTTTCCTCCATTCTGCTTCCCTTTGGGAGGTTTTTTCCAATTCAGTTCCTATACAAAGCATTGGAATCCCCTCTTTTTCAGCAAGGCGGGCATAGTCGACTATGAAGTTTTCATAATTTTCAAACCAAATTTTCCAATCAGCTTCATTAGTCATTTCGATCTCACCCGGCCAACTTCCACGAGCCCAAAGATGCGGCTTGAGCATATTGTGGATATTGAACTTCTGCGAAGAGTCCAGAGTAGCTGAGATTCCTCTACCAGATTCTCCCCACCATTGCCTATCATTTTCAACCTGCCACCTGATTTCGGGATTATTGATTTCCGACTGCCAACCAAATGGAGTTTGGGAAATTGCATTGATACCATTGGCGGCTAATTCCTGAAATTCTC
Organism: Algoriphagus sp. NBT04N3; assembly: GCF_019443765.1. Classification (NCBI taxonomy): domain Bacteria; kingdom Pseudomonadati; phylum Bacteroidota; class Cytophagia; order Cytophagales; family Cyclobacteriaceae; genus Algoriphagus; species Algoriphagus sp. NBT04N3. The sequence continues at coordinate 1,292,935 of NZ_CP048415.1, read as the reverse complement.
CCCCTTGTAGTGGATTTCTACTACCTACCCAACAGACGCCATTGTACTTTTCTTTCCATACAGGAAGGTTAGAATCGAAGGAAAAAAACCAGAAAAAGGAAGATATGAAGACTAAAGCAACCGAACTTAAGAGGTATTTCATGGGGAGATTTTTCACTTGCTGAGTACGGTATGGATGACGATATCTTCTTCTAAAGTTCTGTGGACTGGGCATCGATTCGCTATTTCGAGCAATCTTTGCCGTTCCTCCTGATTCAAATCTCCTTCTAATTCTATCACCCGGGTAAATTGAGATACCTTGGCTGATGGTTCATCAGGATTTTCACTATCCTCTTTGTGGACTTTTTGATGATCTAAGTAAACTCTCACCTCATCCAGGTTCCACTTTTTTCGCTCTGCATACATTTTCAAGGTCATTGCAGTACATGTCCCTAATGACGCCATCAATAAATCATAGGGGGTAGGTCCTAGATTATTGCCACCCACATCTTTTGGCTCATCTGCGATCAAATGATGAAAAGGTGTTTTAACATCCGTAGTATAGCCTTGATTTTTACTTAGGCGAACCATCACAGGATTACCTTTGGTGTCATTCTCTACTGCTTGCTTGGATTCAATATAACGATTACTCCAGGAAGCAATCACCTGACCGATGTAAGCAGCATCTTCAGTTTTGGACACCAAATGGTCTGCCCCGTCCAAAGAGACAAATGATTTAGGATGAAAAGCAGCTTCATAAATCATCTGAGCATTTTTGATCTCAACAATCTCATCTTGCGGTGAGTGAAGGATCAATAATGACTTCTTTAATTTTTTTAGAAAGCTGTCTATAGGTTTCTTCTCAAGGTCTTTGACAAACTCACTGCTAATTTGAAAAGGACGACCTCCTATGAAAACTTTGGCTTTTCCTGACTCTTCTATTTCCTCAATACTATTTTGAAAAAGATGCTTTACGTGTAATGGATCAGCTGGTGCTCCCAAGGTCACAACAGCACTTACCTCTTCCAAATGAGGAGAGGCATATAATACTGCTGCACCCCCTAAGGAATGACCAATTAGCATTTTTGGAGCCTCGTAATTCTCCTTTAAAAAAGCAGCTGCATCCAGTAAATCTGAGATATTAGAACTGAATGTACTATCTTCAAAATCTCCCTCACTCCTTCCTAATCCGGTAAAATCAAAGCTAAAAACCGCTACTCCTTCTTGAGAAAGTGATTTGGATATTCTACTGACGGCAGAGAAGTTTTTGGAACAGGTAAAACAGTGGGCAAAAATTGCATAAAATTTAGGCTCTCTATCTAAAGGCATATATAAATGAGCCGAAAGATTGATGCCGTCGCTATTTGAAAAAGTAAGGGATTTAGGATTCATAAAATTTATTTTTTTAACTCCCGAACCTGAATGTTTTCCAGATTGATTTCAGAAAGTAATTCTAATTTACCTTTTTCATAAAGGACTTGCATGCTGTCGACAGGAGTATTTTTATCCTCTGGTTTAAAATTTAAATAATTCTGAAACCTTATTCCACCTTTCTCAACAGCATTGCTCACTTCTCTCATACGCACTCCACCTCCATCAGTATGATAGCTGTATGCTAAATAATCCATCAAGTAGTCCTCTTCCCCTATCCAATATAAAAACTGATCATCGAAGTCTTCTCCTCCTCCTTCTTTCTGAAAAGTAACTTTGATTACGTGGTAAGATTCTCCATTCAACTCTGTTTTTCCAACATATTTCTTGATTACTGCAGGATCATTTAAGCCATAAGGTAAAAAAGCAAAATATGCCACAGAATTCACAGATCTTGAAAATGCTCCTACCCTTTCCTCTGTTAAAGTATCGATCTTTACAGAATTGACGGTTCGTGTAAAACCCTCATTATTGAGTACATCTTTCACCATTCCGGTGGAATCCTCAAACTCCCTGATATACTCAAACGAGCTCTCTGTTTTATAGATTGTATAATGAATGTTTCTAAAGTCAAACTCAATCAAAGAATTGGGATAGTTATTCCCTCCGTGTGCCTCAATTGCCAAATCCACAATTTTTTCAGCTTCCGTTTTTGAGTTACATGATGTTAATGTAATACTTAAAACAAATATTATTAAATATTTCATTTTCTGTTATTTAACATTTTCAATTTCAAAATCACTATAGCTATACTCGGCCCTTAAAAAGGTGTTATCGCCTGCTTCGTTTACTCTAAAGCTTTTTCTTTCTCCGTAAAATATAAACGGATCAGCATAAGAATAATTCAAGTTTTCGATCCGGCTTCTGTGATCGGAAAGCTGAACTTCATTTCCTACCATCATATAGCTATCAGCATCAAAAAAATACCACCAAATATCTTTCCCGGGACCATAATCAACTTTAACTACTTCTACTGATTTTGAAAAAATTTCTCTTTTACCAACATAGGTAAGTTTAGCCCCTTCATCCTCCAATAATTTCCACGGCTGGGCTATGACATAAAAAGCAGCATCAAAATCCTTCTTCTTGGAAGCTAAAAAATCCGGGTTTAGTACAGGGTTTCCAGCAATAGAGTAATGCATGGACTCTCCGTCAAAATGAGCTAAATGTTCCACAGAATCTTTCTCCCAGCGGATAGTTCCTTCAAAAGAAGGTTGTAATCTAAAGCTTAAAAACTGATCAGTTTCACTCTCAACAGTTCCATCTTCGAGTAATAATCTGGTCCACTTTCTGAATCGGATAGTTTCTACTTTATCCCAAGCATTCCATCCCCCATGTGCTTCAACCGACTTTTCAAGAATATCTTTTGCCTGCTTTTCCTCCGAGAGAGTACAAGAAACTAATGCGGCCGATACAATTAAAAAGAGGACATATCTTTTATTAAGATTCATTTTTTGAAAGTTTATTGAGAGTAGAGAAGATTTGAGGGCGATAATCCCAAACCAAAGCTATCAGCAATAAAGCATATTCTAGCACCAAGTAAAAGCTGCTTTCTTCAAAATTAGGGTTTCCATATGCATGATAGGAAAAAATCACTGCAAAGCTCCATACCAAAAAGGACTTTTTCCCAGTCATCAAACTCAATCCTAATCCTGGAATTAAGTACCAAGGATGTATAACTGGTTGAAGCAATAAGTAACTCAGATAGATCAATACCCATAAATCTGCCAGCTTAAAAAGTGACTTGGGCGCTTTTTTCCAAGAAATAAACCAGACCCAAATCACAAAGGTCAAGCTTAGAACTTTACCTAAAGTCTCGATTGTATTATAGCCTTTGATCCAAAAGCCCACCTCTCGGAGCAGGTAATAAATTGAAGCATTGAATTCAAACTTTCCCTGGTATAATCTGATACTTTGTAAAAAATTAATCCAGGCATCATCCCAAACTAATCCAATAAATGAAATACAAAAGGCCAATAGAGTTCCAATCCAAAAAAACGGGCTGAATTTAATTTTTCTAAAAAACAACCAGGAAGGTAGAAAGACAAAAGGCAGAAGTTTCACTCCTATAGCCAATCCCCAAGAAGTGCCAGCTAGAAATTTCTTGTTTTTTGAATATGCGATCAATGAACCTAAAAGGAATATCAGAACTATCCCTTCAAAATGAAGGTTGCCTATGACTTCTAGAATCACTAAAGGATTGAGCCAATATAAAACCAGGTTTCTCAATGGCACATCAAACCTTCGGAATAGCTTGAGTAAGCCGAAAAAGACCAAAAGCTCACCAAGTAATAAGAAAGATCTGAGTGAAATTATTCCGAAAAGCGTGTTTTCCCCACTGGCTTCTGCAGCCAATCCAAACAACAATTGATTGGAAGGCGGATAAACTGAATAATAATTCGGAGAATTCAAATAAGGATAAAGGCGCTCAAAAAATTCGAGCTCGTTAGCTGAATCTTCTACCAATTTCTGAGGAGTTTTGTCATAGGGATTCCCCTCTAATCTGACTATTTCACCATCCCAAAGAAATCTAGCATAATCATCTGATAATAAAGGTATTGAGTGAGACAATATTAACCTTAGCAAAAATCCGAAAAGAAATATACACAACCATATTTCCTGATATTTTTGAAGCTTATATATTCCATACATCCCCAAAAAAGAAAGGGAAAATGCAGCAAAGAGATATGGGAAATTCTCTCTAGAAATAGAGTACCCTAAGGCATAAACACCAATGACTAGAAAAGCGCCAAAAATTAATAATAACGCCTTATGCTTATTACTTTTCAATTCCTAAATCGTTTCTCAGAGGCTCAAATAATTTTTCATTTTTATTCCAATAATCCAGCATATTGAGACTTCTTCGAGTAGCTTTAGTCACTTCCTGATCACCATTGCTTTTGGTTTGGATTTCCTCCCAGGCTAAGATTTCGTATGGAAAAAACTTCTTGTATTGAATTTTTAGGGTTCTTCTGAGTTGCGGATAATCCACGATCAACTCAGAGCTGTTTTCACCTAGGTCATTTTTGCTGATATCAGCTCTGTAGTCTTTTAATTCTACATGAGAAAACCTTTGAAAAGTCAATCCGGGAATTAATCTGGCATCTCCTTCAGCAATCAAATCAGGATTCAAGCGAATCAAATTAAATAACTCATCCTCTGCCTTGGCATCGATTTTCAGCTCCTGATCTCCTTCCGATTCAAAATATGAAAACAATTGCACCTTGTAGGCACTATTTTTCCAATTCATCTGAGTAAATGCCTGACCACACCATTCTGTGACCGAGGAGACGATTTTATAGGAATTTAGCTCCTCATAGATCGGTGTAAAAACTGACAGCATGGTATTATAAGGGTAAACTCCTGTTACAAACTCTCTCGTCATGTTGAGTTTCATAACCTTTTTGGCATCCCTTCCTGCTCCGGAGGGATCATCTAGCTTCACCTGTTTCCTTTTGGAAAAATCTTCCGTCACAAAAATTAATACGGCAGTACCATTTCTAGATTCCCCGTACCTAACCTGCTCCAAATCAAAAACATTGATTTCGGCTTGACCCTGATACCAATAGCCTGCAAACTGCTCTTCTTCTACTCCATCCCTACCTTTGGGGCCGCAGGCGTAAATCGAAAATGCCAGCAAAAATATCAGTAATATGTTTCGGGAATTTCTCATAAGTATGAAGATTTAAAAACTTCTCTAAGATTGCCAAAATTACCAATACTTAAAAATCGTATAGATAATCTTATAGCCAGCACCAAAAACTCCTTTAACGGTACCGCTGACTTTGGACACCCCTATTCTTTTTCTATACCTTACCGGAACTTCAGTATACCTTAGACCTGCTTTATGGGCTTTGATCTGCATCTCTATAGTCCAACCATAATCTTGGTCGACCATATTGATGTCCATCAGCTTTTGCCATACAATAGCTCTAAAAGGGCCTAAATCAGAAAATTTAGCACCTTGAATGTATTTCATCATGGTTGTGGCAAGCCAATTACCAAAGACCTGAGGGAATGTCATGGACCCGGATTCCCGCTCCCCTTGTGCTCTAGAGCCAATTACCATATCTGCTTTTTGATTGATAATAGGCTGGATTAAACCTGTCATCTCTTCCGGATAATCTGAATAGTCTCCGTCCAAAAAGACCACAATATCAGGCTGAACTTCCTGAGATCGAATCCAATCCATGGCTGTTAAACAAGCTTTTCCGTAGCCCTTTTGTCCTTCAAAGACGACTACTGCTCCCGCCTGCTCCGCTACATACCCAGTCTGATCTGTTGAGTTATTATTGGCAACAACAATATTTCTAACCCATCTGGGAATATCTTGTATAACCTTGGCAATAGATTTTTCCTCATTAAATGCAGGAATGATGACGTCAATTAGGTGATTTGGAAACATGAATTATCGCCCTAGGGCATAAGATTTAAAGGAACTGATGAAAACTAGGGAATAACCCACAGCTAGCATCAGATGGAAAGGTAGGAAGAGGTAGTTTTGTTGAAATACTCCAAGTACAACCATTCCAATGAAAACGAGAGCCAAGGCACCTTCCAACCAAGTCGTAATCGGCATCCGTAAATTGATGTATTGATTACTGCGAAGACTGAATTTTCCTCCTTCCAAATTGAATTTTGGTGTCCTGATAAAGGGTGATTTCTTTCCAGTTAAGCCTTCCATGACCGCTTGGGTATTATGTAATGCCATTCCCATGGAGACAGATAAGAATAAGGGTAATAGAAAAATAGCCTCGAATAAACTTTTGAAAAAATGTTGCTTTCTATAGAAATAGGAAACCAAATAGATCAGGGATATGATGGCAAAGCCCACCAAAGAAAAGCTTGCTAATTGAATCCAACCTGGACCTAAAATTTGCTGATCTACTAACCACCAAACCCCAATACTGCTCAGGCTGACAATCAGTATAGCCAAAAATATGGTACTGTTAAATAAATGAGCCATTGCATGAATTTTCACATGTGCTGGCAAATTTGTCTTTAGAACTGCAGCCCCGTGTTTAGCCGCACATTCTGCCCCACCCTTGGTCCATCGGAACTGCTGGGATTTAATAGCTGACATAATGGGAGGGAGTTCTGCAGGTGATTCCACTTCAGGCCTGTAGATAAATTTCCAACCTTTTCTTTGAGCTCTATAACTCAGGTCTAGGTCCTCAGTAAGGGTATCGTCATGCCAATTCCCCGCATCAAGTATAGTTTCCTTTCTCCAAATACCTCCCGTACCATTAAAATTAATAAATGCACCCTGACGGTTTCTACCCATTTGTTCAATTAAAAAATGAGCATCCAGTGCAAAAGCCTGTAGGCGGGTTAACAATGAATAATGCTGGTTTAAATGAGTCCAACGACTCTGAACCATTCCTACTTTTGAATCTGAAAACCAAGGAATGGTTTGTAGCAGAAAATTAGGATCAGGAATGAAATCCGAATCAAAAATGGCAATAAATTCACCTTTGGCTACTTCCAGCCCCTCCTTTAAAGCCCCAGCTTTAAAGCCTTTTCTATCAGTTCGGTGAATGTATTGAAAGTTAATTGTGGGATACTCCTTCAATTTCTCCTGAATCAGTTCTTTGGTTTGGTCAGTACTGTCATCCAAGATCTGAATTTCTAATTTATCCAAGGGATAATTCAGTTTTGACACAGCTTCGATTAACCTTTCAGCCACGTACATTTCATTGAAAAGAGGAAGCTGAACGGTGATTTGTGGCAACTCGGAAGGATTGGAGGGTGTGGGCTGAGGATTTCTTTTCTCCTTAAAGAAAAAAAGCAATAGATGCCCTTGGGCCAAACTATAAATAAATATGAATACCATTCCCAAGAGATATATCCCCAGAAGAATGAATGCTAAGATCTCAGGCATTGACTTTAATGGAATCGTTACCGATCAAAATCGGATTTTCGTTAATTCGTCCCTCTTCAGGACCATTTTCTAGTTTTAATACTCCTCTTGGACAAACCGCAGAACAAACCCCACAACCTACACAAGAAGAGCGCACAATATTCTGTCCTCTTTGAGCATACCATCTGACGTCAATTCCCATTTCGCAATAGGTTGAACAGTTGCCACATGATATACACTGACCACCATTGGTCGTAATTCTAAATCTAGACTTGAACCTTTGAACCATACCTAAATAGGCAGCCAAAGGGCATCCAAACCTGCACCAGACTCTATTTCCCATAAATGGATAGAAGCCTGTTCCAACCACTCCCGCAAATGCGGAACCAATTGCAAATCCATAAAACGAATGTAGCTGGTTGGTGACATTTCCCAAAAAGCTGAAAGATGAAAAATAGTTAGCTATTGTAACCAAAGTCATCACCACCGCCAAAACCAAAACCCCATGGATCAGGTATCTTTCAATATTCCAAGCTTTTAAGCTTTTGTCGGAAAGCTGTCTGTAAGGGTCTCCAACAGTTTCGGCCAAACCACCGCATCCACAAACCCAAGAGCAATACCATCTTTTTCCATAGAAATAGGTAAAAAGAGGAACGGCGATGATTATTAACAGAATACCCCATATCAACATAAACATACCTACCCCTCCATTGGAAAGGAATGTGCTTATCTGATAATCATAAAAAAAATCATAATCTAATGGCCAAATATTCTTGAAATCATAGTAGGGCTGGTTAAGCAATACCAATATCTCGGGGATTAGAAAAGCAAAAGCAGTCTGAAAAAACATAACCGAAGCTGTTCTAAGCTGTTGGTATTTGTTGCCTCTGTATTTTCTAAACATTCGGATACCCATCACCAAAATGGCAAGTGTGTAAATAAATCCATACAAAAACCATTGGCTAGCAGGATTTCCGGATAGTAAAAAGCTTAGGGGATTAACCATCCAGACAGCATTTACCATATATGCAGGAAACCAGTATAGAATGATATAGAATAAGATGAGATAGGTTCCGGTAATCATACCCAACCAACCTCTATTTTTCATTTTAGAGTGAAAAATTCCATTGTTCTTTATTCCTTCAGGCTCTCCTCGATGTTTGGGAATATTATATAATAAGCCTCCCAAGACCACCAAGCCAATTGACAGAAACAAAAAAAGCAAAGGTTGGGACTTGACTGGACTTTGCACAGATGCTTTTGTCAAAGGAAACGTGTAATCATCCCATATTACCTGATCCCATTGCTGATTATCCTTGCGCTCTTGATTGTAGTCATCAATTTTACCATTAACCTCAGAAATAAATGTGAAATTCGTCTGATAGGTTTTTCCATAGAGGGGATTCAATATTTCATTCATTGACTCCTGATGGATCTCTTTGGTTTGAGATAAAACTATCTCCTCAGAAAGTTGATAACTGCCCAAAAAGGGGATGATAGTAAAAGCTAACAATCCTCCTAGAAACAAAGCCAAGCCTAATTTTTGTATTAATTTCATAATCTTGCTCCTAGTAGTTTTTGAATAAAAGATTTTTTGGAAGGAGTAAATTCTCCACCAAATTGGTCTTTGTAGACCTTTTGGATTTCGTTGATGTAGGGAGCATAAAATTCCGGATCAAAATTAGCTTTTGATAAATGAGCAATCACTTTTTCTCCAGTCCAACCTTGGCTAATTGCTTTATCAAAAAACTCATGCTTAAGCCTAAACCCAAAATTATTAACTCCAAGAATTTTCTTTTCCTGATCCATCAGCATTCTAAATGCCACTTTACCTGAACTGTGCTCCCAATAGAAATTGATCGCATTATCTTTTTCCCAATCAGCTGGAACAGTTCCGTATGTCTGGTATTCTATATCTAAAAATTTTGCTGAATTAAACCAAACTCCAGGATTATACTGTACAGGCTTTTTAATCAAATTATGAGCTAGCGTCTCTCCATGCATTCTTCCCGTATACCAAACCTGTTCAATATTTTTGCGGTCTTTCCCGGGCACTTCCCTAAACTCTGCACAATCACCTATGGCAAATACATCAGGCAAGTTGGTTCTGAAATATTGATCTACCAAAACTCCTCTTTTTAAATCCAAGTCAGAATTTTTAAGAAAATCAATATTCGGTGAAACTCCAGCCGTCAATCCTACAAACTGACAATCTATCAACTCACCATCTTTGGTTTTTACTCCTTTAACTTTTCCGTTTTGATCGCCAATTATTTCATCTAACTCAGCATTGAGTCTCAAATCAAAGTGATGTTCTTTTATATGTCTGCCTACAAGTTCCGATTCTTCTTTAGGTAGGACATTATTCCAAAAGCCAGCTTCTCTAACTAGAAAAGTGACACTGATTTTCTTGTAGGAGAGCATTTCAGCCATTTCAATACCTATCAAGCCCCCTCCTACAATAACTGCATGAGAAACCCCCGACTCAGTGGTTTTTTCCATTAACTCCAAATCTTGCTTGGAATAAAGACCTTGAACATTGGCAAGATCCTGACCAGGCCAACCAAACTTATTTGGCTTAGAACCCGTCGCTATCACCAATTGATCAAAAGATATAGAGTCACCATTGGTAAACAGAAGAACCTTCGAATTAAAGTCGATTTGCTTGACCCACCCTTCTTTCAAATCGATCCTGTTTTTCTCCCAAAACCAATTTTCATAGGGCTGTGTATGTTCAAACTTCATATGCCCCATGTAAACGTACATTAGGGCTGTTCGAGAAAAGAAATACTTACTTTCTCCTGAGATAACAGTGATTTTGACATCACTATCCAGCTTCCTCAAATGTCGGGCACAGGTTATCCCTGATATTCCATTTCCAATGATAACTATGTGCCGGGTTTGAGACATTACTGGGTGAAAGGTTGGTGGTTGGTTGTAAATTCTACTCGTTCAAACTCCAGTTATAATCTAGATGATTGACTTTAGCGTTGGAAGAGATTTTTACTTTACTGTATTTGTTAAGATAATCAATCAAGCTACCTTTCTTGGTAAAATCACCTTTGAACCAAGAGAAAATTGATGAAATCTGAACCTCATCTTTTGAGATTTTATTGTACTTGGGATTATTAATAAATTCCCTCGCAGACTGATCCAGTTGCTGATCAATTTTAGAAGCAACATAAGCCTCATTTTTCAAAGGTGGACAGGAAATAGATGCACAATTGATAGCAAAATGTATTCTTGGTTCATTGAATTCTTTTCTAAGAATTCCATGTTCTATCTCATCCAAACTGGACTCTTGACCTCCAATGCTGAAGAACTTATAGTGCCAAACATCCTTAATCAAAGGAATTTTCAACTTAGGTCCTAAATCACGGATACTCTCAACAGGATAATTGTCTACGATTAATTTTACTGTAAAAGCATTGTATGCATTAATCCAGTAAGCAAGCTGTTCATTTTTACTCCAAGCCTTTCTGTCAGGAGCATTGTTTGAAAGTGAATTTAAATACTTCTCCAATTGAGGTTTGTCCTTGATGAAACCTTTATAATCTACCAAGCCGTTTGGCTTCACGTGTTTTTTTAGCAACTGATCCCAAAGTTCATGACTTGGTGGAGTCGTACCTGCCATTCCTATGCTGGAGTTTTTACAGCTTAAAATAGTCATGGTTAAAAATACCATGATCACTGTTTTGATAATGTTCATAATGTGTCTGTTTGGAATCATTTACGAGGTTAAGCAAAAGTAAGATTGAGCAAATTAACGTATTGTCCTGAGTCTGACATTTCATTCATAGACTTTCACGCCCTTGTTGAGCCAAATGCCCCAGGCACGTGTATAGGTATGAACTTTATCTGTTCTTTTTTCGCCCTTGTACAATGGATACTCTTCATTGGCCCAATGAATAATACCTCCATAGAGGTTGTAAACTTCATAGCCATTTTCTACCAGCTTTTTCCCAACACTTTGAGATCTTGCTCCCACTGTGCAATACACTAGCACCGGTTTTGACTTATCTAAACGATCTAAATTAAAGGTTGGAAATTGATCATACCCAACCCAAATCGCATCTTTTAAATGACTGACTTGGTACTCTTCTTTTTCACGGGTATCAAGAACTTGATAAGAAGATAGATCATCGATTTCTTCTGGGTAGAGCACAGGGAAATCTTTTTCATAGAGCGTACTCAACAAGGTCTTATATGCAAAAGACTGAGGAAGTGCCTCTTTGAAAGGGATAATCGAAAATAGAATCAAACCAATAATTAAGGAGAAAATGCCGGGTTTTGGTGCTTTCATACACACAAAACTTCAAAAAATACAATATGGTTCTGATTAGGCATAGAAATCCGAAAGTCTCGCCAAACCTCTTTTATCCTTTATGATTATTTTTTTACCCTCAAACTCTATCAGGCCATCTTTCTTGAATTCAGAAAGCAGACGGATTACGGATTCCGTAGCTGTACCAACGATTCCAGCAATTTCTTCTCGAGTTAAAATCAAATCAATTTTCTGACTATCTCCCCCTTCAATACCGTATGAACTCGCAAGATGAATCAAGACAAAAGCTAATCTTTCCCTAATACTTTTTTGCGTTGCATCAGTAAGTTTTTCTTCCATCACTCCCAATTCATGACTCAATTCCTTTGTCACTCTTTTAAAAAATTGAGTATTGCCTAATAAAGTATTTAAAAATGCCTCTTTTGGGATAAAGCAAATCTTAGCATCCTCAACGATCATAGCTGAATTGGTGTAGTTTTCTTCACCCAGCAGGGCGGCATAACCTAAAAAGTCGCCCTCTTTTCCTAAGTGGACAATTTGTTCTTTCCCATTTGAGGCTGTTTTATAAACTTTTACTACTCCAGAATTGATACAAAATATTCCTAGTGGTTTGGTGCCTTCATAATACAGAATTTGACCTTTCCGATGAGAAATCAAATTTTTATGATCTGAAATTGAGCAAACCTGCGCATGTGACAAGTCCGACATTAAGGAATATTTGCGACTGGCACAGAGTTCACAAGGCGTATTATGAGGTTGATTAGACATGCTGGGTCTTTATATATGTTTCAATTATTCAAGATAAAAAAAGACTGACTAATATCATAAAATAAGCAACTATTTCGGGGCTTCCGGAAACTTTTTAAGCTGAACAAATTTCTTTTCTTCATATAACCACCGGAGAGATATATGAACCAAACCATTACTCAAAATTAGATATTCAGTCTGAAGTTGGTGATGATAAAGGCAGGCTTGTTCTACAGTCTTTTGGTTGATGGGTACTTGAGGAGCTTTGCACTCAATTAATAGATAGGGCTTTCCTTCTGTATTCCAAACCACTAAGTCAGTTCTCTTTTGGAGCTGATTGTATTTTAGGCCTTTCTCCAAGGTTAGCAAGCCCTTAGGGTAATTCAAATTTGAAATCAAATAGGAAATCCAATGTTGTCTAACCCATTCTTCCGGAGTCAGGACCAATTCCTTTTTTCTTAAACTGTCGAAAATCCAGAATTTTTGTTCTCTTTCAGAAATCTTCGACTGAATGTCGGGTAAATTTAAAATCGGTAATTGAAGTTTTCCTTCTTCGGATTTCATATCCCAAAGATGGCAGGAATTCTTAAAAATTAATCTGAAAATGAGAGATAAGGAGACAATTTATTCACCCAATCTTCCTTGAATATTTTAATTTTTAAGAGATCATCCGCGCTTGAAAATGGCCCATGTTGATTTCGGAAAGCAAAAATCACCTTAGCCTCCCCGTAACCTATATATGGATGTTTCGCTAGCGTATTAATGTCAGCCTGGTTGATTGGGATTTTCCTTAGACTAGGTCGATCAAAGTCAAAATAATTCCAGATTTGGTCAGCTACCTCTTCTTTCATTCCAAATACTTCCTTTAATTGATCCTTATGAACCAATCCACCTAAGTTCTCACGAAATTTAATAACCCTTGATGCCATTGCTGGCCCTATGCCCGGAACTATCTGCAATGTGATAGAATCAGCCTCTGAGAATAATATTTTTTGAACTGAGGCCGGAAAAATAACTTTTCCCGTATCTAAAGGGTTGAAAATAGGTAAAGGAGAAGTAGCTGGCTCAAAACCACTTATCAATAAAGAGTCAATTAAATAATCTATTCTAGACTGTTTTATCTCTGATTTTCTTCCCTGAACCTTTTGTATGAAAAAAGGAAGACAGATTATTAAGAATAAAAACGGAACAAACAGCACCAAACCTTTGGACTCTTTGTTGCTAAGGCCGAGATAGAGTTTGAGGAAATAAAAAAACTTCTTAATCATAAAAAAATATCAATAGATTTCTTCAATAACGTATAAGTTAAGAATATTGGACTAACATTCAAAAATTACCGAACTTTGAAAGGTTAAATTTAATTTAGACGAATTCTAAATTGATTAAGGATTATAAGAAAAAATCCTTTGAAGCTGATTTGTCTCTTAAATTTGCACCCAAGACTGATGCTATGCAGATAAAATTTAGAGCTTTAAGTTTATCACACAAAACCGCCCCTGTTCAAATCAGGGAACTGATAGCATTAGATGATCAAGCTATCCACAGTATCTTAATCAAGCTGAAAGAATTTTTCAGCCTAGGAGATGCTTTGATCCTATCTACATGTAATCGGACAGAGGTCTATTACAGCCATGATTTGGATCTTAGCACGGAGATCATCAAGCTAATTGGTTTGGAAAAAGGAATGACTGATGTCGTTGATTATTTCGATTATTTTGAGATTTTCAATGATGACAAGTCTGCAATCAATCATTTATTCAGAGTCTCCATGGGTCTAGAAGCCCAAGTTGTTGGAGATATTCAAATATCAAATCAGGTAAAAAGAGCTTATCAGGCAGCAGCCGATTTAGACATGGCAGGTCCATTTCTTCATCGATTAATGCACACGGTATTTTTTACCAATAAAAGGATTGTACAGGAAACTTCCTTCCGAGACGGTGCTGCTTCTTTGTCTTATGCTGCTATCGAACTGATTGAGAGTTTAACATCAAATACTTATCAGCCTAGGGTTTTATTGATTGGTGTAGGTGAAATTGGAGAGGATGTGGCTAAAAATATGGTCTACCTCCCTGATGCCAAAGTCAAAATCACCAATAGAACTCAATCTAAAGCAGAAGCAATTGCTGCTGAATTAGGCTTTGAAGTAGTTCCTTTTGATGATTGTTTGGATGCAATGAAAGAAGCTGATGTTATTGTTAGCTCCATTCAGCGCTCAGAACCCTTTATCACCAAGAAATTGATCAGTGATTTTGAAATTCAATCCTACAAATTACTGGTTGACCTTTCGGTTCCTAGATCTATTGAAACTACAGTTGAAGATATCCCTGGAGTTATACTATATAATGTAGACAACATTCGAAGTAAAGCTACAGAGGCATTGGATAAGCGTCTTGCTGCCATTCCAAGAGTTGAAGAAATCATCGAAGAAACAATTGAGGAATTTTCCAGCTGGAAAAAGGAGATGCTTGTATCCCCTACCATCAATAAATTGAAGCAGTCTCTAGAGCAAATCAGGCAAGAAGAACTGGCTAGATTTATGAAAAATGCTTCCGATGAGGAATTTGCAGTAATCGACAAGATTACCAAGAGCATGATGCAAAAAGTCCTCAAGGTTCCAGTGGTTCAATTGAGAGCAGCCTGTAAAAGAGATGAGGCTGAGGAAATGATAGAATTCATTTCAGATCTATTCGATTTGAATCAGGAAAAGACTGAAAATTAAAAATAATTCATACCATTAAACGACCAAAAGGGACTTTCCTCTTTTGGTCTTTTTGTATCCACTCAATTGCAAGTCGTCTTATGACCAAAACTTTACGCTCTACTTTCCTACTTTTATTATGCACTGTATTGATTCATTTCTCTACAAAAGCCCAGACATGGGAAGTTTACGATTATGATCTCCAGCTGAAAAGCAGATTGGTCTATCAGTCCATCGCCATATTGAGCGATGCGGTAAAGATTGGAAAAAATGAAAATGGACTATTCTTACTGTCCAATGATTATAAACCAGCAGTCCAATTAGAAGGAAAAGAGATTTATCAATTTTTGGAACCCTGGATTCTTATGAAAGGAGAAAAGGGCATTGGTGCTTATCATGAGTACGGTCAAAAAGTCCTCAATTTGGAGTTTGATGAAATTCAAACTTATTACAACTTTTTGTTAGCTCGAAAAGGAAACGAGTATTGGGTATATCAAAGAGGAAAAGGGACAACAAATTACTTGGGGGAACTTGATGAAGCAAGAATTTCAAACGTTGGACAAATCATTTCCCGAAAAGGAAACTCCTACTTTCTTCCGCTTTCTTCTAATCCAGATCGGCCATTTGAGAAGTTAGAGGACAACGATGGGGAATATATTTTGGCAAAGACCAAGGACGGCTATGGCTTGGTGAATGTTGAAGGAAATCTAGTCCTAGATCCGGTAATTGATGAATTACAGCATACCAAAGGCAATTTCTATTATGGCTTTGATGAGGGGCAATATGTACTCATTGAAGGCGATTTGGTCCAAGCAAATATCAGGTATAATTCTTACCACAAAATCACTTATCAGGACGGATTGATGCTTGAATATATTCATGGAAAACTCCGAAGAGTGATGGAGGGAGATGGAATTCTTCTGGATGCTGTAGGAATGACAGAGGTAATAAGAATCGATCAAGATCTGTATAATGTCAGATTCAGAGACGGAAAGCTTGGCTTACTTGGAATAAAAGGGTGGTTGGTTAATCCGACAGATAGCTTGGAGAAAATAGAAAATGGATCCGAAGGTTATTTCCCTGCCAGAAAAAAGGGGCAATATGGCTATGTAAATAGAGAAGGAAAATGGCTGATCAAACCGACATACGATCTTTCGCTTAATTATTCCGAGCAAATAGCTGCTATTAAGTCCGGTCTTTATTGGGGTGCCATTGACAATTATGGAAAAGTTATTCTTAACCCAGAATGGGAAGAAATAAAAGCCTTTCAAGGTGGTTTTGGTGTAGGTAAAAAAGAAAATCGATTCTACCTTTTTTCCAAAGAAGGCAATCAATTAACTCCTGGAGGTTTCAGCAAAATTTGCAGAATCGATAATGGCTATTTCTTGGTAGAAAATGATCAAAAGGTTGGCCTGCTGGACCCAAATGGAAAGCAAGTTCTTTCCCCTGATTATGAATATTTAAAAAGGGAAAGAGCCAATTGGGTCATAGCCAGAAAAAATAATAAGAGCGGGCTAATAGATGAAAAAGGAGAAACGCTCTTACCCTTTGATTATGAGGAAATCCTTTTTGATAATGCAAACAGGCAAATTTTGGTTAGGGGAAGTTACCAGCCAATCTTGGTTGTAGAACCTGAAACGCAGGGAAGAAAAAGAAAAAGGGGCAATTAAGCCCCTTTCTTATTTTTTATCTCCTCTGGATTTTCCAGAATCTTTAGAATCATCATCCGATTTTGCAATAGACTCTCTCATAGAAGTATCTGACTTGATATTCTCCATTCTATAATAATCCATCACTCCCAGTTTTCCTGATCTGAATGCCTCAGCCAAAGCTTTAGGAACCTCTGCTTCTGCTTCAATAACTTTAGCCCTCATTTCTACATTTTTAGCTTTCATTTCTTGTTCCAAAGCAACGGCCATAGCTCTTCTTTCTTCAGCTTTAGCTTCAGCCACTTTCAAATCTGCAGAAGCCTGATCTATTTGTAATTTTGCTCCAATGTTCGTCCCCACATCGATATCAGCAATATCAATGGATAGGATTTCAAATGCTGTTCCCGCATCCAACCCCCTTTGTAATACTAGTTTGGAGATTTTATCAGGGTTTTCCAATACGCTTTTATGTGTATCAGCAGAACCGATTGAGGTCACAATCCCTTCTCCTACTCTTGCCAAAATGGTGTCCTCTCCTGCTCCACCAACCAATTGAGCGATGTTTGCCCTTACAGTAACCCTTGCTTTTGCAATCAGTTGAATCCCATCAGCGGCCACAGCGGCTACATTAGGCGTATTGATTACTTTTGGATTTACAGAGATCTGAACAGCTTCAAACACATCTCTACCAGCCAAATCAATGGCCGTTGCCTGCTTAAAGGTCAGGTTAATATTGGCCTTATCAGCAGAGATCAAGGCTCTAATAACATTAGGCACATTACCACCCGCCAAATAGTGGGTTTCCAGATCATTGGTGGTTAAATCCAATCCAGCCTTAGTGGCTGTAATCATTGAGTTCACAATGATGCTTGGTGGCACCTTTCTAATTCTCATTCCGATAAGCTCCCCAATGCCTACTCTAACATTGGCAAATTGAGCAGTAATCCAAAGATTAACCGGCACAAAGTATAAAAAGATGAAAAGTAAAATGATGCCTGCAAATGCGGCAATCAAAATGAAAATTGAACTAGATGGATCCATATTATTTGACTATTATTTTATTGTTTTCAACCTTGATAATGGTAATATCAGACTCAACTGGTATAAAACCTGACTCGGACTTTACTTCATATATAGAGTCCTCAAAGGACGCTTTTCCGATCGGCTTGATATCTGAAATTGCCTTTCCCTTCATGCCGGCTTCCAATCCTAAAGTCCTTCCGTCGAAAGTGCCTCCTTTTATTGCGGACTTGAGGGAAAACTTATCCCAAACCCCTGATCGAAACCCATAAATCATTGCCGCCAAATTCAAAATTGCGGCAATGCCGGTGATCCACCAAGCAGTTTCTGGAGAATAAATACTAAATGCATAAATGACTCCAGCCAAACTGATTATTAATCCCAATATCCCTACTACAGTGGTTCCAGGAATGAATAATACTTCTGCTAGCAGCAATATTAATCCTATTCCCAAAAGACTAGCTAAAATGACAACACTCATTGATTAAGAGATTAGATTCCTAAAATACTAGAAACAATTGAACCCTTAACATTTTGCAAAAAAAAACCCGGAATTAAATCCGGGTGAAGTTTAATAAGCTTTAGCAAATAAGACTCTGCCTTGAGATGGCTTACCAGTGAGAATGCATTTGCCTTCTTCCTCTTTCTGATCCAAAGGAATACAACGAATCGTTGCCTTTGTCAACTCCTTGATCTTATCCTCGGTTTCAGAAGTTCCATCCCAATGAGCAGATACAAATCCTGCTTTATTATTTAACACTTCTTGAAACTCATCCCAAGAGTTGACCTCAGTAGTTTTTTCTTTTCTAAAGCTTAAAGCCTTTTGGTAAATACTATCCTGAATCTCATCCAATAATTTAGGAATCATTATCTCGATAGGTTCAGATGAAAGATCAAAAGTAGACTTTGTTAAAGTATCTCTTCTGGCCAATTCTATTGTTCCATTTTCGAGATCTCTTGGGCCTATCGCTATTCTCAATGGTACTCCCTTCAATTCATACTCTGCAAATTTCCATCCTGGCTTGTGTGTATCCCTATTATCAAATTTGACAGAGACACCAACTTTTCTTAAAGCAGCCATGATTTCATTCGCCTTTTCGGAAATAGCATTCAACTCTTCTTCCGCTCTGTAAATAGGAACAATGACAACCTGAATTGGAGCCAATTTTGGAGGCAAAACCAATCCGTTATCATCTGAATGAGCCATGATTAGGGCACCCATCAGACGTGTACTTACTCCCCAAGAAGTTCCCCAAACAAAGTCAAGCCCTCCTTCTTTGGTTGCAAATTTTACATCAAATGCCTTTGCGAAATTTTGGCCTAGAAAGTGGGAAGTTCCAGCTTGCAGCGCCTTGCCGTCCTGCATCATTGCTTCAATACAGAAGGTCTCATCAGCTCCGGCAAATCTTTCATTCTCAGTTTTTCTGCCTTTTACGACCGGTAAGGCCATGAATTCTTCAGCAAACTGAGCGTAAACATTCATCATCTGAACAGTTTCATCCATCGCCTCTTCTTTGGTAGCATGAGCGGTATGCCCTTCCTGCCATAAAAACTCAGCGGTACGGAGGAAAAGCCTAGTTCTCATCTCCCATCTTACCACATTTGCCCATTGATTAACTAAAAGCGGTAAATCACGATAGGATTGAATCCAATTTTTATAAGTGCTCCAAATAACTGTTTCAGAAGTAGGTCTTACAATCAGTTCTTCCTCCAATTTTGCCTCTGGATCAACAATAACCCCAGAACCATCTTCTGCATTTTTCAATCTGTAATGAGTGACTACCGCGCATTCTTTGGCAAAGCCTTCCACGTGTGAAGCTTCTTTGCTCAAAAATGATTTAGGAATAAATAAAGGGAAGTATGCATTGGTATGGCCAGTTTCTTTGAACATTCGATCTAGCTCGGCCTGCATTTTTTCCCAAATAGAGTATCCATAGGGTTTGATAACCATGCAACCTCTTACTGCTGAATTTTCGGCTAGGTCGGCACGCTTCACTAACTCGTTGTACCATTGGGAATAATCCTCGCTACGCTTTGGTAATCCTTTACTCATACTTGTTGATTTGGATATGAAATGTCTATATTTTTGCTAAATTGAGCGGGGCAAATATAACTTAAAAAGTATAACCCTTCACTCGGTACGCCGTATAACATAGTAACAATCCAACTTCTAGTATGAAGAAATTTTCAAAAATATTAACTCCAGCAGTCATAGGGACATTTATCCTGGCTTCTTGCAGTACATCTCAGATGGCATCTAGAGGCGAGACGGATAACTTGTACTTTATGGCTTCTGACGCAAAACTTGTAAGTCAGTATGCGGTTCAAAACAACAGGCCTGAGACTTTTCAGGAGTTTGATGCTTTGAGCAATGTACCTGATGAAAGTTTTTCTAGCAGAAACGTTAACCCTGATTACCTTTCAAGATACCAATCAGAATCAGTAGAAACTGGCGATGAGGTAGTTTATTTTGATGAATTTGAAGGGCAACAAAATTCAGGAAATATCGACGCATACAATAATTATAGAGTGGGTGGTGCTAATACCAGTCCATTCAGCAATCCTTCCATCAACTTCAATATGGGATTGATGTATGGCTTCAATCCTTGGGGATTCGGATTCTTCGACCCTTTCTGGGGTCCAGGATGGGGATTCAGACCAGGCTTTAATGTAAATTTAGGTTTTGGCTGGGGTAATCCATTTTATGGACCTTTTGGAAGACCTTTCGGAATGGGCTTCTATGATCCTTTCTGGGGACCAGGTTTTGGACCTAGATTTGGAGGATGGGGATTCCCAGGTTATGCATGGGGAGGTTATCCAGGCTGGGGCATTCCAGTATATGCGGGTAATCCAATTTACGTCCTTCCAGGAAGTGAATTTAGCAACAGAGGAGTTGTTAGAGGAGCTAGACCAACACGTGGTGCCGGCTTAGCAGGTGCAGGTTTTGATAGAGCTAGTTCAGCAGCTTTACCAAGTACAGCAAGAGCCGAGGCCAGAAGAAACGTATTGAATCAAAATCGAGGCCTAGTAGGTTCAGATAGAGCAAGATCTACTTCTCGTGATTTCAGCTCAAGTCAAAATGACTATTACAACTCAGGTAGATCAAGAGTTTCAACTTCAAGAGTTGGGGCCCGGTCTGCAAGTTCACCTGCTTTAGACAGATCGTCTTCGATTAGAACAAGAAGTGCAATGCCTTCAGCAAGACCAACAATGAGATCTTACGGAAATACAAATTCCAGAAGTAGCATGGATAATTATAGAAGACCTTCTTCAAGTCCATCCTATGGTAGATCATCTAGTCCTTCTTATAATAGAAGCGCGGTACCAAGTAGAAGTGCTAGTCCTTCATACAACAGAGGTTCAAGCGGTACAAATTCAAGAAGTGTTTATACTCCTAGCAGAGGTTCTTCCGGAGGTAGCGTAAGCGTACCAAGTAGAAGTTCTTCCGGCGGAGGAGGAATGAGTTCTGGTGGATCCCGAGGAGGGGGCGGCGGAAGCAGCTCCTCATCAGGATCTAGAGGAGGAAGGGGGAATTAATTCCCCCCTTTTTTTTGCCAAATTCTAACCAAAAAGTACATTTTTCCCGTTATATCTAAGAAATCAACAATTTATTTAATGAAAGTTCAATCTTCTATTTTCATAGCATTCACTCTCTTTTTGTCTACACTATCTTATGGTCAAAGTGGATATTTTGAGGATGCATTAAGATTTAGCCAAAATGTACCAGCTGGTTCAGCAAGAATGATTGGTATAGGAGGAACTCAATGGTCCTTAGGAGGTGACGTTTCGAATATTGCTGGAAATCCGGCTGGACTCGGCTTCTTTAGAACATCTGAGGCCAGTATCACATTTGGTTACTCGGACTGGAGAGTAGATACCCAATACTTGGGACAGCCTAGACAGTATAATACCAGTAATTTTTCTATCCCCAATCTTTCAGTCGTTTTCGCCAACCCTAAAGGCCCCTTAAATAGAGGTGCATTCAAGGGAGGTTCATTTGGTATCAGTATCCAAAGGATCGCTAATTTTAATACGGAATATGGCTTTTTCTCAGATGAAATTGGTTCTACTTCCATCATAGATTTCTATCTACAAAATGCAATCGGAGTTCCGGAGTCTCAAATCCCAGGAATGGGCTTAACAGGACTGGCATATAATACTTATTTGATCAATCCATTATTGGATTCCAATGGAAATGCAATTCCAGGTGAATATGATCCGGTAATTGGGTTTGAAATCGGAGCTTTTCAAGATGAAAACATCACTCAAGAAGGAAATGCAAGTCAAATAACCTTTTCTTATGGAGCAAACTTTAACCATAAGCTATTTGTGGGAGGATCCTTGGGAATTCGATCATTAAATTTTGCCTCTAGAAAAGTTTATAATGAAGAGTTTGCGGAAGGCCCATTGTTCAATACTTCTCTCAGAGAAAATTTATTTATCAACGGGACAGGAGTGAATTTAAATTTAGGTTTAATCTATAAGCCAATTGACCAATTGAATCTTGGTTTCAACTTCCAAAGTCCAACTTGGTACTCCCTAAATGAAGAATATGATGCCAGAATTATAGCTGAGTTTGATAACTTCTACTACGCTCCAGAAGATATAACCTTACGAAGAGAGGAGGCTGCTACAGATTTCATACTGAGTTCTTACGGGCTAAACTCACCATTAAAAGTTGGAGCCGGAGCGACTTTCTTTTTAGGGAAAAATGGATTTATTTCAGCAGATGTGGATTATGTAGACTTTAGCGCTGCAAGATTAAATTCCAATGATTTTAATGAAGGTCCGGATAACCAAGCTATCAGAGATTTCTATACCAGCACATTAAATTTCCGACTTGGTGGAGAAGCAAGATTGGATATTTTTAGAATAAGAGCAGGCTTTGCACACTTTGGAGATCCATATAGCAACTCTAACTTCGATAGAAGTATGCAACAATATAGTGGAGGATTTGGAGCCAGATTAAATAATTTCACGATCGATTTTGCTGTGGTAAACAGAAGATCGAACGCTTTATATAACTCTTACCAAGTACTTGATCAGCAGGGAAATAATATTGGACCATTCACTGAGTTGAATAATAGTATTTTCTCAGGGGTTCTGACTTTAGGAATTACTTTCTAAGCTGGTGAATTAGCTCAGATATTAAAAGCTCAGTGGAGAAATCAGATCCGCTGAGCTTTATTTTTGCCATATTGTAATACTCTTCTCTTTCTGCCAGAAGGTTTTTTAATTTAAGGATAATCTCACCTCCTTCCATGCCTTGGAACATGGGTCTATTTTGAATTCTAGCTCCCTCCAAGCGATCAGAAATATCATTTAGAGGTACATCTAAGTACACAGAAATTGCTTGTGAATTAATCAAATCCATGTTGTCATTAAAGCAAGGGCAACCTCCTCCCGAGGCTAGGACAAATGACCTATCATAACTTAATGCCTGAGCCAACATTTCAGATTCCATTTCTCTAAACTTCCCCTCTCCCATTCTGGAAAAAATGTCTGGGATTTTCATTTGATTTTTTTGCTCGATCATAGCATCCAAATCATAAAAGGGAAAATTCAAGGACTGAGCTAATTGTCTTCCAAAAGTACTTTTGCCTGAACCTGGAAGCCCTACCAAAACTACTTTTAAATTTTCGTTCATTGAATATACAAATCTAAAACCTCTGAAGCATCAGGAGTATTGTTATGATGAAACTTACCGATAACGGTTCCTTCTTTAAGTAACATGATGCCTGGGTTTGACCTTACTATTGTCTTTACTACAGTAGCATCAGCCTGCAAAGCAAGGATATCCCAACCTTGGTCTACTAACAACTGATCGATCTCTTCTTGAGATGCCGCTGCAACCAAAACCACTTGGATAGGAGAACTCTTTAAGTCCTTCACCAAAGCATCAATTTCATCCAAATTTGAAGAACTCATCTTAGCTCGATTGCTAATTAAAATCAACAATTTATTTCCTGTAAAAATTTCTTCAGAATAATCTCCGTTTTCATTCCAAACCGCGAAATCAGAAATCTTTGGAAGGGCTTCGGGATTTTTTAATACCATTTCCACAAACTCATATCCCTCCTCTGTTGGATATTGGTCTAAAGACACTGTTTGCCCATCTTTCTTCATGACATATGAATATTGCAATGGAGAGGATGGCTGCATACTTTTGGGGATATTGACCCCAATTTTATATGCTCTAAAATCAATAAAAGGCAGATTTCTAATCGCTGTGATTGATAAAATCAAAGATAAAACTGCCACTGCTATGACAGATTTTTTAGCCCATCCCGGCGCATGAGTTGGAAGGTGATTTCTCAATAATAAAATCCCTCCGATCAAAATCATTAGGATCACATCCTTATAGAAAGACTCCCATGGAGTCAACTTTATTGCATCACCAAAACATCCGCAATCAGTTACTTTGTTGAAATAGGCTGAGAAAAAAGTTAAAAATGTAAAAAAGAGAATCATAGCCGCTAATGCCCAGGCAGTCAATTTACTCTTTACACCCAAAATGAGCATCACTCCCAAAACTACCTCGAGCACAACCAAAACAACGCCTATATATAAGGCGAATGGCTTGAAATAGATGAAAAATCCAGCAATGTCATTAGAAAAAACGTCAAAATACTCTTCCAGCTTAATAGCAGTTCCGACAGGATCATTCACTTTGATTAGACCAGAGAAAATAAATAGACCTCCTACCAAAAGTCTCAAAACCCACAATATTCCTTTATTAAGCATGGTAATTCAATTTTATTAAACAAAACACTGAGTAATTAATCATATCCTGGTAATTCGCTTCTATTCCTTCAGACACCAAGGTTTGGCCTTCATTGTCTTCTATTTGCTTTACTCTGTAAAGTTTCATCAAAATAATATCTGTCATTGAGCTCACCCGCATATCTCTCCATGCTTCTCCATAGTCATGGTTCTTGTTTTCCAAAAGTCCTTTGGTTTGACTGACCCATTTATCGTACACAGGCTCTATGTCATCAAATGGGATTTCCATCCTTTCATCTTTTTCAAAACTAATTTGTAATAATGCGATCAGGCAATAATTGATGATACCCACAAATTCGTCTACAATAGGATCCTCAACTTTCTGATTTCCTTTTTCCTGAATAGAACGGATTCGCTGGGCTTTGATAAAAATTTGATCTGTAATTGAAGAAAGTCTTAATATCCTCCAAGCGGTCCCATAATCGATGGTTTTCTTGCGGAATAGTTCTTTACAACGGGCAATTACTTGCGTATATTCGTTACTCGTTTTGTTTTCCAATTTATTCTAATTTAATGTTACCTGCCAACAGCGTGACTTCTTCGATCGAAGATAAATTATTTCCTCAAAAATATACACTTCAAATTAAGGGAAGGCTTATTCATTGGGAAAAGCCACAAATTATGGGTATTTTAAACAGTACTCCTGATTCTTTTTTTGATAAAAGTCGAGTAAAGGCGGAAAAGGACATTATTTTGAAGAAGGCCGAAGAAATGATTCGGCAAGGGGCAAGCATTTTAGATATCGGTGGATATAGTAGCCGCCCGGGTGCTTCGGAAGTTAGTGTAGAAGAAGAATTGAATAGAGTGATCCAACCTATAATTTGGATTAATAAAGAGTTTCCGGAAGTGCTTATCTCCATAGATTCTTTTCGATCAAGAGTTGTCAAAGAGGCAATAGAATCGGGTGCTCATATTGTGAATGATATCAGTGGAGGGGAGTTGGATAAAGAAATGTTTGAAACAGTCGCAAAGCTAAAAATTCCCTATATCATGATGCATATGAGGGGAAATCCGGCGACAATGCAGACAAAAACGAACTATTCTGACATTCTTGTTGAAATATTGAACTATTTCGCGGAAAAACTGGATGTTATAAGAAAGTTTGGCATCAAAGATGTAATTATTGATCCGGGCTTTGGCTTTGCAAAAAACCTAGATCAAAATTATTTTCTTTTAAGAAACTTAGATTATTTGAAGGCCTTGGGACTTCCTATTTTAGCAGGACTTTCTAGGAAATCCATGATTTATAAAACCTTGGATTGTGATTCTTCGGAAGCCCTCAATGGAACAACTGCCTTAAATATGGTAGCGCTTTTGAAAGGTGCTAACATCCTGAGAGTTCATGACGTTAAAGAAGCAAATGAAACCCTAAAATTATATAAACAATTATACCCTTGACCTTACTTTTTAAAATAGGATTCTTAGAAATATCCATCGTCAATATGGTCGATATTGCGTTGGTATCTTTTCTATTGTATCAAGTCTACAAATTGCTGAAAGGGAGTGTTGCGATCAAGATTTTCTTGGGCTTCCTCTCAATTTACCTTGTTTACCTATTAGTGCGTGCCCTTAGAATGGAATTACTTTCCTCTATTCTTGGCCAATTTATGGGAGTAGGTGTTATCGCGGCAATTATCATTTTTGCGCCTGAAATCAGAAAGTTCCTCCTTTTGATTGGAAGATCTTCCTTATTATCAGACGATAATGTCTGGAAAGACATTTTATTCTTTTGGAGAAAAAAGGACAATTCCTCCTTCAATATCAGTCCTATAATTGATGCGTCCAAAACTTTGGCGGGTTCCAACACCGGCGCATTAATGGTTATTTCAAAAAGCACAGAACTGAAATTTTACGCTGAAAGTGGAGATATTCTGGATGCAGAGCTTTCTAAAAGGTTATTGGTTTCGATTTTCAATAAATACAGCCCACTCCATGATGGAGCTGTGATTATTCATAACGGGAAAATAAAAGCAGCTCGTTGTATTTTGCCTGTAACAGAACGCGAAGTACCTGCCCAGTTTGGTTTAAGACACCGGGCAGGTATAGGGATGTCGGAGGCAACTGATGCAGTGATTCTCATTGTCTCAGAAGAAACTGGCCAGATTTCAATGGCAAAAAATGGTAAAGTTTTGCATAATATGTCTTTCCAAGAGGTAAGGGAAACCCTGAACGATTACCTCAACAGCTTAGATGTAGACTCTAGGTTTGAAAACCTGGAAGACTACGAAATGAAAAAGAAAAGAAAACTGGCTATGACCAGTAAATCATAAAAAAAGCCGAACTGAATGTTCGGCTTTTTTTATGTCAATATCTGCTTTCTTATCAGTAAGAAGAAGAATATGGCTTAGAATTAGGCCAAATAATCAGAATCCCGATTCTTCGGTCATCGGTCTTCCAACACGTTAAGCAAAGAAAATACGGTTAGTGACAAGATTGCCGATAATCAGATTATTTTTAAATAACTTTTAAATCTTTTCCTACTTCAATGAAAGCATTGATTGCTTGATCTAAATGTTCGCGATCATGTCCGGCTGAGATTTGAACACGAATTCTAGCTTGCCCTTTAGGGACTACAGGATAATAAAATCCAATCACATAAATCCCTCTTTCTAATAGCTTTTCTGCCATTTTTTGGGATAACACCGCATCATACAGCATCACAGGTACAATAGGATGAGTACCCGGCTTGATATCGAATCCAGCCTCGGTCATCTTTGCTCTGAAATACTGGGTATTTTCTTCTAGTTTATCCCGTAATTCAGTTGTCTCTGATAGCAAGTCCAAGACAGCAATTGAGGCACCTGTAATAGAAGGAGCTAAAGTGTTAGAAAACAAATACGGTCTTGAGCGCTGTCTCAACAATTCAATGATTTCTTTTCTTCCAGATGTAAAACCACCTGAAGCACCACCAAGAGCTTTACCCAATGTGCCGGTAATGATATCCATCTTACCCATTACATTGCAAAGCTCGTGAACTCCCCTACCAGTTTTACCCATGAAGCCTGTTGAATGACATTCATCTGACATCACCAAAGCCTCATATTTTTCTGCCAATGCTACAATTTTATCAAGTTGAGCAATGGTTCCATCCATGGAGAACACTCCATCAGTCACAATGATTTTTTGTTTGGCTCCTTTAGCAACAGCATCTTTCAGCTGTGCTTCCAAATCCTCCATATTGTTATGCTCATATCTATAGCGCATAGCTTTACACAGACGAACGCCATCAATGATTGAAGCATGATTCAAGGCATCGGATATGATAGCGTCCTCAGGGCCTAATAATGGCTCAAACACCCCGCCGTTTGCGTCAAAGGCAGCAGCGTAAAGGATTGTATCTTCAGTGCCCAGAAATTCAGAGATTTTTCTCTCAAGTTCTTTATGAATATCCTGAGTACCGCAAATAAAACGAACAGAAGACATACCAAAACCGTGTGTATCAATTGCTTTTTTAGCAGCCTCAATCACTTTAGGATGAGAGGATAGTCCCAGGTAATTATTCGCACAAAAGTTTAATACCTTTTTTCCTCCGAATATTGTAATCTCAGCAGCTTGAGGAGAAGTAATTACCCTTTCTCTCTTAAACAATCCTGCTTCTTCTATGGATTTTAATTCCTCTTGTAATTTGGGTTTAAATTGAACGTACATTTTAAAATTTTATTTACTGATAATTTTCGATTCCCATTGGTCAAAAATTCTGTTTGACCCTCTGATTTTTCTTACTTTTGCGCAAGCAAACCCAAATATAAACAAAAAGCCTCGGAAGGATGAGGGCTTTTTTAAACACCTGAAAATGGAAAAAATCTTAATCATTGGTGCTGCTGGACAACTGGGTTCAGAACTTACCAAAGCATTAGCGGATAGAGTTGGAGGAGAGCATGTAATCGCAACAGATTTGAGGGATTCTGCAAGAGATTCTTTTGATTACTGCAGATTTGAAGTGCTGGATGTTTTGAACAAAGAAGCTCTTTCTGATTTGGTAAAAGAAGAAAATGTAAGTCAGATTTACCATTTAGCAGCTGTACTTTCTGCGACTGGAGAGAAGAATCCTCATTTCGCTTGGCATCTAAATATGGAAAGCTTACTTTCTGTTTTAGAACTAGGAAAAGAAACCAAATTGGATAAAATCTATTGGCCTTCCTCCATTGCTGTATTTGGTCCAAATACCCCGAAACTCAATACGCCACAATATTGTGTCAAAGAGCCCAACACGGTTTATGGAATCAGTAAGCAAGCCGGAGAGAGATGGTGTGAATACTACTTCCAAAAATATGGAGTAGATGTCAGAAGCTTAAGATATCCAGGATTGATCGGTTACAAATCTCTTCCAGGGGGTGGAACTACTGATTATGCAGTAGATATTTATCATAAGGCTTTGGCAGGGGAAAAATTCAATTGTTTTCTTAGAGAGGATTCCAACCTTCCAATGATGTATATGCCTGATGCTATTAAGGCGACCTTGGATTTGATGGATGCTCCAAAAGAGGCTATAGAAGTTAGATCCAGTTACAATTTGGCTGGAATGAGTTTCACTCCAAAGGAAATCTTCGAAAGTATCAAAAAACACCTCCCTGAATTTGAAATAGAGTACCAACCTGACTTTAGGCAGCAGATTGCAGATTCATGGCCCGACAGTATAGATGACAGCAAAGCAAGGGAGGATTGGGGCTGGCAACCAGATTTCACCTTAGATGCTATGACTAAAGACATACTTGAAAATTTACCGGATTATTTTCCAGTGGAAAAATAATCTGGATATAAGAAAAAAGCCTGGTAGTCCATTCTACCAGGCATTTTTTTTATAGTTTCTCTGAAATCAACTTCTCATCAAAACCCAAAGTTAGACTTGTATCAGGATACAGAATTATCGGTCTTTTAATCATACTGGAATTTTCAGCCAAAATAGGAACGGCAGTTTCTTTTTGTTCTAAGTCTTTCCTTTGCTGCTCGTCCATTTTACGGTAAGTCATTCCTTTCTTATTGACCAATTGGTCCAATTCAGTCTTTTCTAAAAATTTGTTTAAGAGATCAGAAGAGGGTTTTTGCTTTTTGTAATCGATAAACTCATATTCAACTCCCTTTGAATCCAGGTAGTCAAAGGTTTTTTTCATCGTATTACAATTCTTGATTCCGTAAACTTTCACTGACATAATTAATGTATTGAGTTTTGTTTTTTAATTAATATTAAAGCCAAGAGTCATTCAAAACCCCAAATCAAAAGCTAAAACAAGCCTCTAATTTGCTAAAATTCGTCGATCCCTGACTTCCTTTTAAAATCTAATAAAAGGACAAATTGTTCCTTACTGCCCCAAATGATTCCAATTGATTAAGGTATTCCAAACCAAAGGAGCATCATGGTGATTCAGAAAACGATGCAAGGGGTCAAAAGTAAATGCCACTACTCTGCCTTTACCAACCGGCAAATTGAATATTCCTCCATGACCAATGATAGTTTGCTCATTTCGTACCATGCCAGATCTTACATACGGAGCCTGTTTTCCTTCATCTGCTTTCTTTTCAAGGTTTTTGTTGGGATTTTCCATCCCCATTATTGACCCAGTGTAAGGTTCTTCATCTTTTAGAGGTTTGGTTCCATATTGTAGAACCATCAAATCCCTTTTTGCTAAGTCAACTTGGTAAAGTGGGCCATTTCCCTTGAAAATCGAAAACGTTTCTGGATACCCATATAAAATAGGGCTAGATGTATTCTTTGCTTTCACAGTGACCACCGAACCTGGATGAAATAAACCTGAGGCAGTATAAGACTCTAAATCCCTTGTGATTCCAGTTTCAGCTATCATTCTGGTAGAATTATCAATACTGATTACAACTCCACCATTTTCAATGAATTTTTTCAATTGATCAATTCCTACAAATCCAGGTCCTCCAGTCATATCATTGGTTTGATCTGGATATCCATGAGAAGGAAAATCTGCAGTCTTGGTATAAGGCATAGGGCCAAACCTGCTGTCTATTCCATGGATAAAATCCGCAGCTTCTCCCCTAGCTCTTGGGATTAGGATTACATCGAACCGTGAATTTAGGTTTCCTGCTTTGAGATCATCTTTATCAATAGAAGTGTAAGGAATTTCTCTTTGCTCAAAGGTAAACCGGGACCAGCCTTCGTCTTGCGTATTAAACCAAGTATGATAAATAGCAACTCTTGGCAAGCTTACTTTTTGCAGATCAGACTGCTTCGGGGCTGAATTGCTTCTTATTAAATCCAAAGCAAATTTTTTGGTTAACTCTTCAGAATCGGAAGAACTTATTCCCTTGATCATAATAGACCCAGATTTTAAAGTGTCTGATTCGAGGGCAAACTCAGATTTCAATACTTGAATATCCGCGCCACTCTTTTTCTGCTTGATCCAGTAAAGTGCCGGTAAGACATTATTTTGGGCCTTATAGGAAATGTAATACGTGGAGCCGGAACTTTTAACTTCTCCTTTGTAAACAGCATTATTTTCCAGCATTTTTAAAGAAGACACATCAAAATCAATCGAATCTTTTGCATCAACTTTTACCCCGTACAAGTAACTCAAAGTCCAAGCAATGTCATCATAGGGAGGAAACTTTGCATCTTTTGGATAATTTTGTTCTGAAAGAAGCGTAACTGCTAAATTTCTATAAGGCTGATCCAAAAGAATGACATAGTCTTCATTTTCTGCCTGATGAACTTCTATTGCCTGAGCTCTCAATTGATTGACCAAATAAGCTGCCATGGCTGGATCTCGTTGTTCCTTTGGGATCACATAAGCTCTTGGACCTTTGGTCTTCCCTCTTCGGATAGAATTCACCCCTTTTTGATAAAAATTCCGCAATAACTGCTCTCCGTTTTGGGCAGCGTAGGTTAGAGAAGCTAATACTCCTGCCTGCATGTAATTGATATTGTTTCTCGCAGACCAATACACTTTTTCTGTTGGAGGATCAGGTCTATACCATTCTCTAGTGGTGGCAGGGTCCCCTGCATATCGGGATTTGGATAAATCTCTTAGGTAGGTATTAGCCCCGGCATTTCCGAAAGTCTCATAAAAGCGTCCATTGGAATTATGGTTATTAGCTACCCAAATCCCATATCCTGGCCACCAACCATCATAAAACGCCCATGTAAAAGCTCCAGGCATGCCTTGAGCAGCCAAAGTGGTAATATCATGGTTAGCCATAACTTGCCACTCTCCTATAGTCACAGGATCAACTTGTTCATTATAAGGACCTGTACCTGTTGAAATATAAAGTAAAGGCACAGACTCATGAAGATCCAGCATGACCGTAGGATGCCACTCGTAAAAGATGGAAAATATCCCTTTTGTGATAGCCTGGGAAACCTGTAGCCCATCTCTATTATTATCGTGGAACACATATTTCCCCCAATAAGGAGCTGATCTTGGAAACCCGTCATCCCACTCAGTTCTGGCTTTGGTAAATCTATAATACCAATCCACCAACTTATCTCTACCGTCCGGCTCAGAGACAGGGTTAATTAAAACAATCACATTATCCCGAATTTGCTTGACAGTTCTGTCTTCACTTGTAATCAAACGATAAGCAAGCTCCATGAGCATTTCCGGTGAACCCATTTCTGTAGAGTGCATTCCACCATTCAAATAATAGACAGGCTTCGCTTTTTGAAAAATATCTTCAGCTTGGTCAGCTGAGATTTTTCTAGGATCCGCTAATTGATCAAGGTATTCTTTATAAGTATCCAGACCATTCATACTTTCGTTATTCCCGATCACCACCAGATAAATCGGTCTTCCTTCTTCAGTAGTTTCTACCTGCTGTATGGATAAATGATCTGATTTTTCCGCCAATAATTGGTAATACTGATAAATGTCAGATGTTCTATGCATGACACCTGGAGCTCCTATTATTTCTCCAAAATGCTTTGAGGGAGATGGAATACTTGGATGATCTATAACGTCTAAAACAGAGGTGGGCAAAAATCTTGTGTCAGTAGTATACTCCCTGATTTTAGCATTGTAGGCTTCATCTACCTTTTGTCCATAGCCAGACAAAAAAGGTGAAATGAATATGCATGCCAGAAGAAATGATTTTAGCTTCATGGATTTTTGGGTTGGTGGTAAATAAAATTTCTTGGGGAAGAAGTTAAGGGATTTACCCGAAAGCTTTCCTGAAATTTTCACAAACAGGTCAGCCAATTTATGAGTGGGCATAAAAAAAGGCCGAATTAACGGCCTTTCACTTATGAATGGATTTCCAACATACTTTCTCTATGAGCATCCAGAATTTTTTGAATCAAATCATCTGTCAATGCAGTGGATAGAAATAAGCTCTCAAACTGAGAAGGAGCTAAGTAAACTCCTCTTTTCAGCATAGCTTGGAAGTACTTACCAAAAAGCGCTGTATTTGACTTCTTTGCAGATTCAAAATCAATCACAGGCTCATCAGAAAAGAATAAGGAATACATACTGCCTAAATGATTAACCGTGTAAGAGTAGCCTAATTCAATATTAATCTTCTTTATTCCCTCAGAAATTTTTCTTCCGATTTCATTTAGAGTTCCGTAAATCCCATGATGTGCATTTAAATGCCTCAGCATTGCCAAGCCTGCGGCCATGGCTATGGGGTTTCCTGATAATGTACCTGCTTGATAAACCGGTCCTGCTGGAGAAACATGCTCCATGATTTCTTTCTTGCCACCATAGGCACCTACCGGCATGCCACCGCCGATAATTTTTCCCAGAGTAGTCATGTCAGGAGTTACTCCATATAGTTCTTGCGCACCACCGGGAGCTAATCTAAACCCTGTCATGACCTCGTCAAAAATCAAAACGATTCCCTCACGGGTACAAATCTCTCTCAAACCTTCCAAATAGCCTGGCATAGGAGTAGCCAAACCCATATTACCTGGAACAGGTTCTAAAATCAATGCCGCAATTTCTCCTTTATTTGCAGCCACCAATTTCTCAATTGCATCCAAAGAATTATAAGGGGCAAGCAAGGTGTCTTTTGCTGTTCCTTTGGTAACCCCTGGTGAATCGGGATTTCCCATGGTAATAGCACCTGAACCAGCAGAAATCAAAAATGAATCTCCGTGTCCATGATAATGCCCTTCCATTTTGACAATCTTATCCCGACCAGTATATCCTCTAGCTAGACGAATCGCAGACATGGTTGCTTCAGTTCCCGAATTAACCATCCTCACTTTCTCTACCGAAGGAACCATGCTGATAATCAATTCGGCAATTTCTATTTCTCTAGCGGTAGGAGCCCCGAATGAGGTTCCATTTTCCATAGCCTTAATCACGGCCTCTCTAATCAGAGCATGATTGTGGCCAATAATCATTGGCCCCCAGCTATTAATCAACTCTATATATTTGTTGTCATCTTCATCAAAGATAAATGCCCCATCGGCTCTTTTGATGAAAATAGGGTCACCCCCCACTGCACGAAATGCACGGACTGGTGAGTTTACTCCACCTGGAATAAAATTTTGGGCATGGGCAAAAAGCCGCTTGCTTTCAGAAATATTCATTGATTTGTTAAAGGTTTCAATTCACCGTATTCAAAACCGAATACAGGTACATAATTATTTGAATTGCTGTTCAGAAAATTAAATCCCCAAGTTATGTTTCCTTGTTGAAACTGCTGTTGATTCAAGCTCCTTCTAAGATCAAACCCAAAGCTTGGGCTTAAGTTGGAGGAAAGCCAAAATATTAGCTCCTTCCCCAAAACAGCATTCATGGAAGGGAAGACTAAATTTTTGTTATAAAAATCCGTTTTAAACGCTATCATTGCCTCTTTATCCAAAGCTGGAGAATTGTTGGAAATAAAGTAGAAATTCTGATCCTCCAACATCTCAAAATTCGCAAAATTGAAACCAAGCCAGGAATCCATTACCAAAATCGGTAAAGATGTTGTTACTGATTCTATCAAGGAAAGTGTAGACTGGGCTATGGCAGGATCATCGCTCAGCATTATCACCTGATCTACCTTCAAATTGGCACTATCTCTTCCAGGCCTTACTCCTAAATCAGCAAGAAAACTAGCTGCATTTCTGGGATTCAAAGGTTGGGAATCCACTATTCTAAACCCTTCTTTTGTCAATTTTTCCTTCAGAAAGGCATTCATTTTTTCATCCCTTGAGCTAATGCTGTACCCAATGGCCACTCTTTTACCCCACCTTTGAGATTTCAGATTTTGAACAATTCCATCTACTATATTCTCAGCAGATGGTCTGAATAAATAGCTATATTGCTTATCCTGAAATCTTTCTCCCAAATTGGAAAGAGGGTGGATAAAAGGAATCTTGGCATTTTCCGCAAATGCGCTCACTAAATCAGATTCCTCCAAGTAAATAGGTCCAACTATTACATCGGCACGTTTTACAGCAGGTTCTTTCAGTATATTCTGCAAGTGGTTTAAATCTCGCTTAGAATCAAAGGAAATCAAATTCACCCTTTTCCCTTCTCTTTTAAGTTGATTTACACCAAACCGAATCCCTTCAAATAATTCATAGGTAAATGATGATGGAGAAATTTCTCCAGACCTGCCATCAGTAAAAGGAAGAATTACTACAATATCCAAAACCTCATCTTTGATTTTAGAGGAACCACTTAATTCTCCTATTCCCTGAAGCTCATAATACAGTGCTCTTTCTTCTGAAGAAAGTACCGATTTGCTATTCAAAACAGAACTTAAAGCTGCTGTGTAGCCGGATAATTCCTGAAACTCTCTCAAATTTCTAATCAAGAAATCAGGGCTTTGCTTAATTAGAAATTCATAAATTAAATTCTGCGATTTTCTTTTGATCTCTTCATCTTGAAGCTGGCTAACTTCCTTCAGTCCCTGCAGTGCCTGACTATTTTGAAAGTATGCTGTTGCTAAAAGGTATTTAGCCTCCTCGCCTTTATCCCAATTTCGAGAGGTAAGAGGCTCAAGAAAATCTATGGCTTGATTAGGCTGATTGGCACCCAAAGCAGCCTGAGCTCCGTGAAATGCTGCGTAATTGGCTAGATTCCCATATTTTTCAACAGAAACATATTCCTTAAAAGAATTCATGGCCTCCCAATAGGACCCGGAATTTAATTGAACTTGGGCTCGTCTATAATTCTCAGGCAAATTTTGAGACCAAGCCAAAATACTAATGAAAAAAACTGCTAGGAAAAGGAAGGATTTTCTCATGAATCAAGGGTATGAATCAAACTGAATAGACAAATTTAAGCCATTATTTCCAAACCCAAAGTTTGGACCATAATAGATTATAAAAGCAAAACCCGAAGACAAAGCCTCGGGTTTTAACATTTATTGATTTTTTGAAATTATTCCCACTCGATTGTTGCTGGTGGCTTGGAAGAAATATCATAGACTACTCTATTTACACCTTTTACACGGTTGATGATTTCGTTGGACATTTTTCCCAAAAACTCATACGGTAAATGAATCCAATCTGCAGTCATTCCATCTACGGAACCTACTGCTCTCAAGGCAACCACTCTTTCGTAGGTACGCTCATCTCCCATCACCCCTACAGATTGAATAGGAAGAAGTATTGCACCAGCTTGCCAAACTTGATCATATAAGCCATGATTTTTCAAGCCTTGAATAAAAATATGATCAACCTCTTGCAGGGTTTTTACCTTTTCGGCAGTGATATCTCCCAAAATCCGAATAGCTAGACCCGGACCAGGGAAAGGATGTCTTCCAATAATGGTTTCGGGAATCTCCAAAGCTCTTCCCACTTCTCTTACCTCATCTTTGAATAAGGTATTCAAAGGCTCGACAACGGATAGCTTCATGAAGTCTGGAAGCCCTCCTACATTGTGGTGAGATTTAATGGTGGCAGAAGGACCTTTGACGGATACTGACTCAATCACGTCTGGGTAGATCGTACCTTGACCCAGCCATTTAACTCCGTCAATTTTGTGAGCCTCATCGTCAAATACTTCAATGAAGACTCTTCCGATTGCTTTTCTTTTGGCTTCAGGATCTGTTAATCCAGCTAAGGCATCATAAAACCTTTGCTTGGAATCTACACCTATCACATTCAAACCCATGTCTTTGTAGGATTCTAGTACTTCTTCGAATTCATTCTTTCGAAGCAATCCATTGTCCACAAATACGCAGGTAAGTTGATCCCCAATTGCTCTGTGAATTAAAGTTGCAGCAACTGATGAATCCACCCCACCGGATAAGCCCATCACTACTTTATCTGATCCGATTTTAGATTTCAAATCTTCAATAGTCGCATCAATAAACACATCAGAGGTCCAATCCTGAGCACATCCGCAAATAGAAACCACGAAGTTTCTTAGAAGATTTTTTCCTTCCGTAGAGTGTGTTACTTCAGGGTGGAACTGTATCCCGTAGGTTTTTTCTCCTTCAATCTTAAATGCAGCGACTTCCACAGAAGAAGTACTGGCAATAACTTTAAATCCTTCCGGTAATTTTTTGATGGTATCTCCATGAGACATCCAAACAGTAGAACCATGAGTCATTTCTTTCAGAAGATCATGGTGCAGGTCAATATGATCAAGATTAGCTCTTCCGTACTCACGAATCGTGGAAGGAAGCACCTCGCCCCCATATTTATGCGCTAAAAGCTGGGATCCATAACAAACTCCCAAGATCGGAAGCTTGCCTCTCAAGCTATCCAAATCCAAATCAGGAGCTCCTTCATCTCTTACGCTGCAAGGAGACCCGGATAAAATGATCCCTTTGATATCATCATTGATCTCAGGAACATTATTAAAAGGGTGAATTTCACAATAAACATTCAGTTCTCGAACTCTTCGGGCGATGAGTTGGGTGTACTGAGAACCGAAATCGAGGATCAAAATTTGTTCTGCCATGCGCAAAGGTAAGCAGGATGGTCGGTTTGCTGAAATACGGCAAAGAAAATTTGGTGATAGTTTTAAACAATATTCCAGTAAAATTCATAAACAAACTAATTATCAGCTATTTATAGAATAATAATTACTGCGTATCCTCTTCCTCACCAAATAAGGTTTTTAACTCAACTGCATCTATCCCCTTTTCTTCCTGAAGGTATTTGCCAAAAACGGCAGTGGAACCATGAGTCAGATAGACTTTCTCAGCTTCAGTAGCAGTAATTGCCTGTATCAATCCCTCCCAATCAGCATGATCTGATAAAACAAATCCCCTGTCGGCTGCTCTCCTCCTTCTGGTGCCTCTAATTGCCATCCAGCCTGAACAAATCCCTGTCCTATAGGGGGAAAATTTTCGCATCCAGGGAGTTCCCATGGCCGATGGTGGCGCTATAATCAAAGCCCCTTTGTATTTACTTTTTGGAATTTCTTGAGTGACTTTTGGGACATCCCAAAGGGAAATGCCATTTGCCAATAAAGCTTGGTTGGTGTTCCAGACTGCTCCATGAACGAAAACATCACCAATATCAGGATTCAAGTTTTGCAATATTCTTTGTGCCTTTCCTAAGGAATAAGCAAATAGCACTGAATTTCGGCCTTCGGCTGCATTTTCTTTCCACCAAGAATTGATTTGATTGAAAATCTCTTTTTGACTTTCCCACTTATAAATCGGGAGCCCGAACGTGCACTCTGATACAAATTCATGGCACTTAACAGGCTCAAAAGCAGCTGATAGACCATCATCTTCCACTTTGTAATCACCACTGACTACAGCTACACGGCCTTTGTGTTCCAATCTAATTTGAGCCGATCCGGGAATATGTCCGGCAGGATGAAAAGAAACTTTGACTCCGTTAATTAAAAGTTCATCACCGTATTCGAGGGTTTGAAGGTTAATATCCTCACCTAACCTCAATTTCATCACTTCCGCAGAGTGATGATGAGCTAGGTAAGCCTTCATTCCCCAACGGGAGTGGTCTGAATGCGCATGGGTAATGAGCGCTTTACCAACAGGCCTCCAAGGATCAATAAATACTTGGGCGGGAGGGCAATACAAACCGAATTCTGTAAGTTCTAGCAAATTCAATGGAACAGGGGTCATCGATTAATTTAAGCCATAGAACCCCAATATTGTTTATTTCAACTCATAAAAGTAAAAAGTCTGAAAATCTCTTTCTTCAGCATTCGGGTCTTCACCGGGTTTGGCATTAACTGAATAGAGTAACTCTTTTTTTGCCTGAAGTTTAATTGGCCACTCCCCCTCCCAAAGCTTTTTATCATCTTTAAAAATCTGGTATACAGGCGTTTTATATTTTTCTTCTACGCTCATATACTTTTCATCCCCAACTACTCTCCTATCTAAAGCATCCACTTCTTCATCCGGTGCTCCTTTCAAATACCATGTTATTAAATAATCATTAGAAAAGGTAAAATTCTGATACCTAGAACCTCGAAGATCCTCGAAAAATACATCGAAGTTTTGATTGGGGATTGTCGGCTTTGTAATTTTAAAATTTTCACCAGGATTTAAATTTATAGAATCCAAAAGATTCAATTCAGGAAAAGAATACTTATATAATTTTGGCGTTAATGTGAACTGCAAGAAAATTTGATCATTTTTCAAATAAGCATTTGGTTCATAACTAAGATATTCACCTTTATCTTGAATATAGTTTAATGATTTCGGGACTTTAGAAGAATGAAGCTGATTTCCATCTGCAGTACTAACCTTAAGAAAATCATAAGTATCCATTTCCACTAGACCATTTTTTAAAAATTGATCTTGCTCACTTTCCCTAAACCCAAACATAAATACCATTCCATCTCTTGAAATAAGACTGGGAGTATCTCCCATCAACCTTGATAAAATGTGAATTTGTGTTGGATGCTGCTCAATTAATTCAAATTCAAGATTGTAAATAAAATTTCCTGAGAAAGTTTTTACTAAAATTTTATCATTAGAAATAAATCTTGAGGCTTCAAAATATCCGGATTTGTAACTATCAGGCCCATCTTGAGCTCGATTAGCAACCTTGAGAATATTACCAGAATTGTCTGTTAGGATAAATTCATTGCTTTTAAAATCGAAAAACAAAAATTTCTGAGCATCATCAGAATAATCCAGCAAAGTTGGAACGACCAAGCGATCTATGCGCATACTGTCTACCAATACTAATTCTGGGACATAAGAACCTGAGATTTCCTCGGATTTTTTTTGACTGCAGGAGTATAAAACTAAAACTGCGATAAGAGTAGTAAAGAAATATTTCATAAAAAGTCTTTTTCCAAAACTATCAAATACTCATAAAAAAGAAAATCCTCTTTCGAGGATTTAAATTTCTTGTGGAAGTTTATCAGGTTTGGCGTAACTGAGTCTACTCAGCTTTTCACCGACATGATACTCATCCAAACCTGAAACTGTGACAGATTCCAAAATATTTAGATCAAGAGATCCATCTTGCCTTAGCCCTTTTTCTTCCACGTATATGTGATCTATAGAAGCTATCAGCAAAACAGTTTCATTAATTTTTAATGTTTGTGTCTCAACTAATGAACAGCCCAATTTGAGAGGACTCTTTTTAACAAAAGGGGCATAGAATTGCTCCAAATATTCCTCTTCAAGGCCAGTTTTTTCAAATTCAGAACCCTCCCATCTAGCTGAGGTCCAGTGAGCTTCTTTGTAAAATTCTGGGGTAACATGATTGAGAGTAAAAACCTCTGTTTCCAGAATATTTTCCAGCGTATCTCTCTGAACAGTATGAGGCCTAAAGAGAATGCCCACCAATGGAGGAGATGCACCTATATGAAAAACCTGAGAAAAAGGAGCCAAATTATTGATTCCTGTATTACTCTTTGTACCAATTAGGTTTAGGCTTTTGTATCCTGATAGGCAATTAATCAGATTTCTTCTGAAAAATGAGTCAGATTCCAGAATATCCTCTTTGCTGAAATGCTTGATCATTTTTTAATTGCCTCTTCAATGGTATCACAATATTTGATATCCAATTGATCAATAATATTATCCGGATAGGTTTCCAAAATCTGATTCTTTGCTATTTGAACCATTTTTTCAAACCACTTTTCATCTGGAAGGATTTTACGATGGGTTTTCACACCATATGCTAACATATCTTTCTTCCAATGAATGAAATACCATTCCATTGTAGGTTGATGGAAGGCTCTCAGAGATCTCTTGTCGAAAATGAATTTTTCGTACTTACCTGCTTTGACTATCCCACCTATTTGATTGAATGTTTCCTTGAAATCTTCAATGGGGATATAGTCTGCAAGTAATTCACAAATCACAATTCCTTTGTCAGGATTAATTAAAACGCGTGCATACTTTTCTTCAAAAGCCAGTTCAAAATCTCGCGTTTCTGATGGATATAAGGTGTCGTTCATGGCAAGATGGTGAGGGATTAATAGACTGTATTTTTACGCTTGGTTTCAGATTGATTGACTTCGTCTTTGAATTGCTCCAAGCGAACTTCTAGGTTTGAGGCATATTCGAGAGTAGTCCGCATCATGTCCTGCTGAGACTTAATTTGCTCTTTCAGCCTCGCAAGCTCTTGATTAACTTCTGCAAGCTTATTCTCATAGTCTTTCTTTAGCCTTTCTTTTTCGAGTTGGGCTTTCCTCAATTCTTCCTTAAACAATAGGAATGATTCAGGTGGAGTCTTCATATTCACAGCTCGTTCTTCTCGGGACCGTACCCTAAGTAATGACAAAATTCTATTGAAATTGTTTAAAGTTTATTTAAGATTGGACATTCCTCCGTCCAAATGCACTATCTGACCAGTCATCCAGGAACTTTCCTCAGACAGCAAAAATACTGCAGCATTAGCAATGTCTTCCGGAGTACCGTATCTTCCGATAGGATGTCTTTTATTACTTGCTTCTTTTTTATCATCAGATGACAACAATGCATTTGCCAATGGGGTGTCTGTCAAAGAGGGAGCTATGGCGTTTACTCGAATCTTTGAAGGTGCCCATTCAGCCGCCAATGATCTTGTCAGCCCTTCTACAGCACCTTTTGCTGCTGCAATACTGGCATGAAAACCCATACCAGTCTGAACTGCAACCGTACTAAACATTACAACTGAAGGCGAATCAGACTTTTTCAAAGCCTTCATAGAAGCTTGCAAAACTTTAACTGCTCCCAAAAAATTAATGTCTAATTCTTTTTGGAAATCACTTATGCAAATTCTATGAAAAGGCTTCAGATTTATAGTGCCTGGACAATAAACCAAACCATCAATAACATCAGGTGAATCTGGTAACTGGTCAAAATCTTCGGTGATGTCCAATTCAGTAGTTCCATCACCACTTTTGGAGTACAAATAGAGATTTGCACCTTTTGATTTTAATGATTCCGAAATAGCTTTTCCAATTCCTGAGTTTCCTCCGATGATAACAATATTTTTTCCTTGCATAACTTGTTTGGTTTCATGTATAAAAGCATTTGATGAAGGAATTTGTTTTGTGAAAAACAAAAAAAACCGAGCTTTTGCCCGGTTTTTAAAGTTGGTTTAGTAGGGTATATTTTACTTTTCTAAACTGATATACTTCAGAAATTCATTTCTAGCCTGTTCGTCTCGTTCAAACTTGCCTGAATAAAAGGAAGTAACGGTTGAGCTGTTGGTATCATTAACACCTCTCGAGCTGACACACATATGATATGCATCCATGATAATAGCTACGTCTTCAGTGCCTAAAACTTCTTTCAACTCATTACCAATTTGCATGGTCAATCTTTCTTGAACCTGAGGCCTTTTAGCAAAATACTGTACTATTCTATTGATTTTGGAAAGACCGATCACGTTTCCATTAGAAATGTAAGCCACATGAGCCTTACCATAGATCGGAACGAAATGATGTTCGCAATGAGAATGAAACGTGATATCTTTTTCAACCAACATTTCATTGTATTTATACTTGTTCTCAAAAAGTTTTGCAGCTGGCTTATTCTTTGGATTCAAACCTGCGAAAACCTCCTTCACATACATCTTGGCCACCCGATGAGGAGTACCTTTCAAACTATCATCTGTGAGGTCTAATCCCAAAATGTTCATGATTTCACGGAAGTGCTTTTCAATCAATTCCACTTTTAAATCATCATCCATTTCGAAAGCATCCTCTCTCAAAGGAGTTTCTAAAGAAGTTCCAACATGCTCTTCACCGATTTCCTCAAATGAAGCCCGGGACAGATTAATTCCCATCGTATTCAACAAAGTTTCTTTCTGTTTCATAAAGTCGAATCGTTAATTCGAATTTCCGATCAATTTTTTCCCTCAAAATATTCCAAATAACCACTGCAATATTTTCAGCGGAAGGGTTGAGATTTTTGAATTCATCGGTATCCAAGTTTAGGTTTTTGTGGTCAAATTTATTTAATACGTGCTTTTTGATAAGATCGCTAAGCACTTTCATGTCATAAACGTATCCTGTATCAGGATCAACTTCTCCCCTGAGTTTTACTATCAAATCATAATTGTGTCCGTGGTAATTGGGATTATTGCATTTACCAAAAACAGCTTGGTTTTTTTCAGGTGACCAGGCAGGATTGTTAAGCCTGTGCGCGGCGTTGAAGTGCTCTTTGCGGAATACGGTTACTTTCATTACTTCTCTGAACAGCAGTTCAATTATTTTTGTTTAATTTTTATTTAAATTCTTTAAACAGAAATTTCAAGCTCCTGCTGTTCAACCATTTATTTTTTGCAGTCGGCAAAATTAACCATTTATCAAATTCAGAGGTAATAAATAGAAATTTTCACCGTAAAAGGAACAAAAGTCCACTTTATTTTAGTTCCTTAAAGTGGACGTTCGCTTATCACCCAGATTAGCCAAGTCCTTGATAATCAAATAATATCCTAGTTAAATATTTGGCTTGGCTTTTGTAAAGAAGGAAAAATTATGACCCTACCTACCATAATTCACACGCTAATAAGCTTTGCTTTAACAGCAAATATCATCCACACTACTCCTACTCCCAACCTCTCTAAAATATCTGAAAGTGAAAAACTTTATCAACTGATTGTTGATGATGCACCTTTGGTTCCTTCTAAAGAAATTTTTGAGCTTGCTATGAATGGGTGGGAAAAGTTGGAGCATAATTTGGAAAATCCTGTATTGACAATTATCGATTTCAGCCTCCCATCTACCGAGAAAAGACTTTGGGTAATCGATATGGAAAAATCAGAAATCTTAATCAACACAGTTGTATCACATGGAAGAAATTCCGGTCAATTGATGGCTGAATCTTTTTCCAATAAACCCGAATCTTATAAGAGCAGCTTGGGATTTTTTAAAACAGCGGAGACTTATTTTGGGAAGCATGGTTATTCTTTGAGAATCGATGGACTGGAAAAGGGAATCAATGATCAAGCACGAAAGAGAGCTATAGTTATCCATGGCGCAGATTATGCAAAAGAGGAATTTGCGAAGGCTACAGGACGATTAGGAAGAAGCTTAGGCTGTCCAGCACTCCCCCCTGATATCAGCAAAGAAGCAATAGACATTATAAAAGAAGGATCATTAATGTTCGTGTTCGGCAAAGCTCCTGACTACTTAGAAAATTCCGAACTAGCTCAACCTTAAAAAGATCTTAGGGCCGCTAAAATCTCAGCGTCACGCTGATAGATATCTGATCTGAAATGACCCTTTCCATTTGAGTCCGCCCAGAAAGTAAGGTAAACCAAGATAACGGGTATCTTTTTGTCCAGGTTTACAATTTGTTCTCTAGGCTGATTCATAGCTTTTTCAATTTTTTGTGAATCCCAATCTTGATTATTTTTTAATAGTAATTGTGCTAGTTGGGTGGGATTTTTCAACCTGATACAACCATGCGAGAGCGCTCGCTCTTCCTTTTCAAATAAGTTTCTCGTGGGAGTATCATGAATATAAACGCTGTACTTGTTCGGAAACATAAACTTAACCAGTCCCAGCGAATTATTTTGTCCTGGCTTTTGCCTAATCAAGTATGGAAAGGACTTGCTGCTAAAATCTACAGTAGAAGGATCTACATATTTCCCTGATCGGGTAATCACCTCCATATTATTTCTAGTTAAATAAGAAGGGTTTTTTCGAATGGCAGGAAGGGTTTCATTCCGCATAATGGAATAAGGAATATTCCAATATGGACTGAAAACAATATAACTCATCTGAGCCAAAAAGACTGGAGACTGATGATAAGGCTGGCCAACAATAACTTTTTCAGAAAAAAGCGTGTCCCTATTATCAATAAAGTCCAATTCAAAATTGGCAATATTGACCAAAATGTAGGTGGAATTTTGAATGGTGTCCGGAAGCCACCTCAGCCTTTCCAGGTTTACTGAAGCTTTATCGATCAAACTTTTTGGAGATTGATTGAGGGACTCTAAAGTCAATCTACCCAAG
Source organism: Algoriphagus sp. NBT04N3 (assembly GCF_019443765.1). Taxonomy (NCBI): domain Bacteria; kingdom Pseudomonadati; phylum Bacteroidota; class Cytophagia; order Cytophagales; family Cyclobacteriaceae; genus Algoriphagus; species Algoriphagus sp. NBT04N3. The sequence continues at coordinate 1,248,240 of NZ_CP048415.1, read as the reverse complement.
ATACCGTCTGCTTCAAGCCCATTATCTGCCTGATATCTTTTTACAACTTCAAAAAGAAGAGAGTCATAGAGTTTTGACGATTTATCAGCAACAGCAGTTCCGGAAAAATATCCCCAAAAAATCAATCTATCTCGTATAGCGGGAATAGCAGAATTTGTCTCACCTACTTTAATTGATTTGTTTTCTTTGACTGGTTTCCAATCCAAAGAATCATTTTTCGCGATGGATTCGAGATTTCTGACTACTTCTCTGCCCTTTCGATAGATTTCAAATTTAGGATAAACAGACTGGATCACTGGCCGAATTTCCTTTCTCATAAGAGCAGTATGCAGTAATTCTATATAGTCTAATTGCTTTTGAATAGGCTCAATTCCCCAGTTACTTTTCAAGGATGATGGGTCAACTTTTCCAACTTCCAAATGAGTAACCAGCTTGAAAAACGCATCAGTCAAAAGCAAATCAAAATCAGCCAAATCACTGAAATCATTCGCATTTTTCTTCTTTTTATTACTTTCAAAAGCTTCAAAATAGGTCTGAATTAATTTCAAATTATACTCTTCAGGGTTTAGCCCATCATATTTTGACTGGATGATCTCATAGCGCATCTCATAAGCAAATTCGGTCAATTCCCCATTGAAAGACCAAACTGGGTTAAACTCTCTCGCTCCGTAAAAAGTATGAATTTCACTGGATGTCAATAATGGCAAGCCTCTCACTTCCAATTTTCTTTGGGGTTGATCGGTCTCCAGGATAAACCTAATCTTATCAGCAACCTCCTTTTGACTGGCAAAAGCCGAGCAAACTCCTGAGAATAAAAAAACCGCAATCAAAAAGAAGCGGTTTATATAGTGGCTATTAGCTTTCATAAATTTTGAATTATTCTTCGACATTAAAATCCTGGTATTTTCTTCCCAAAGCCCAAGACTCTTTCAACATAGCCAAAAAATCTCCCATTTTGGCTAAAGGAATCAAATTTGGTCCGTCACTCAATGCCTTTGCTGGTTCTGGGTGGGTTTCAATAAAGAAGCCGTCTATTCCAGTTGCGGCCGCTGCTCTCGCTAAAACCGGAGCAAACTCTCTTTGACCTCCGCTGCTTCCGCCTTGGCCTCCAGGCTGTTGAACTGAATGGGTGATATCAAATACCACAGGAGCAAATTGTCGCATGATCGGAAGACCTCTCATATCTACAACCAGATTATGATATCCCAATGAGAACCCACGCTCGGTCAAACAGACATTTTCATTTCCGACAGATCTTACTTTCTTGACTGCATACTGCATGTCTTCAGGAGCCATAAACTGACCTCTTTTAATTTTTACAGCCTTTCCGGTCTCTGCTGCAGCCAAAAGTAAATCTGTTTGCCTACATAAGAAAGCCGGAATCTGAAGCACGTCCACTACTTCTGCCACTTCAGCTGCCTGATAACTTTCATGAATATCTGTTACCAAGGGCACATCCAAAGCTTGACCTACCCGCTGCAAAACCTCCAAAGATTTATCCATTCCTATGCTTCGGAAAGAATTGGAAGAGGTTCTATTTGCTTTGTCAAATGAGGCTTTGAAAACATAGTGAAAACCATTTTCCTCAGCCCAAGCCTTCACCTTCGTGCCAATTTCCAGACAAATATCATAGCTCTCCACGGCACAAGGGCCAGAGAAAAGAACAGGTTTATCGGAACCTAAAACAATTCCCTCTCTGATTTTCATGGTGCTTGTGGTTCTATTCATCTTCTTTTGCTTTTACAATATGATTTTCTATCAAAGGAATCAATTTGCCTTTGGAATGTAATATTAGGTCTGCTACTTCTCTGAAAACACCTTTGCCTCCAGCAGCAAGGGTGACATAATTCACTTGAGGTTTGACATATGCCATTGCATCTGCTGGAGCCACTGAAAATCCAACTTTACTTAAAATAGGCAGATCAATCAGGTCATCTCCAATATAGGCGACCTCATGCAGTGCTATTTCAAGCGTTTCCAGGATTTCGCTTAGTTTTTTCCATTTATCCTTTACCCCGTGATAATGAAAATCAAAACGCAATTCCTCGCATCTATTCTCCACTACCTTGGATGAGCGACCTGTAATTGCACCCACCATAATGCGGTTTTTTCTCAAATGCTGAACAATCAAGCCATCTTTGACATTGTATTTCTTATACTCCGTGCCTAAGTCATCATAGATGATCCCACCGTCGGTCAGCACACCATCTACATCAGTAATCAGTAATTTGATAGCGGATGCTTTTTGCAAAACCTCCTCTGAAATCCCGGAAAAGAGTTGATTGATTATTTCTTCTGTTTCCATTGTATAGAGTATAGGTCTAGTCTTCTTTGTTCTAAGTTTCTCACGCTTCCAGCTTTTCTTTGCTTAGTCAAAAGGTCTAAGTCCACATCCGCGACAATTGTAGTTTCTGCATTTTCTGATGCTTGGGCTACGATAGAATCATGTGGAAAAGAGAAATCTGAAGGGGAATATATAGCAGCCTGTGAGTATTGGATATCCATGTTTTCCACTTTTGGAAGGTTACCCACAGACCCTGTGATTGCTACATAGCATTCATTTTCAATTGCTCTCGATCTTGCGCAGGTATTTACCCGTAGGAAAGCATTTTTTGTATCCGTCCAGAAAGGAACAAATAAAATATCCATGTTTTGTTCTGCAAGGATTCTCCCTAATTCAGGAAATTCCACGTCATAACAAATTAGAATTCCAACCCTTCCTGCATCCGTATCAAAAACATTGATTCCATTTCCGCCCTGAAGCCCCCAATATGCTGCCTCATCTGGTGTGATGTGAAGTTTGTATTGCTTGGCATGCGTTCCATCTCTCCTACACAGGTAACTTACATTTCGAAGTTTCTTGCCATCATATTCCGGCATGGATCCAGCAATGATGTTCACGTTGTAAGAAACCGCCAAATCACTCATTCTACTTACAATCTCTTCTGTGTAGTCTGCCAGATTTCGGATTGCTTCTGAGGCATCCATATCATTAAACTCAGCCAATAGCGGAGCATTGAAGAATTCAGGAAGTAAGCAAAAATCCGATTTATATCCAGAAACAGTATCGACGAAAAATTCAACCTGCTGCATCAGATCATCCACATTGGAAAATCTTCTCATTTTCCACTGAACCAAACCTAGACGAACAATGGATTTTTTATTACCAATTAGCTTTTCATCTTTTTCATAATAAATATTGATCCATTCCAACAAAGTAGCATAAGCTCTGGAATCAATATCTTCCGGAAGATATTTTGTAATCACCTTCCTCACGTGGAACTCATTGGCGAGTTGGAATGAAAGAACGGAATCGAAAATCTCTTTATTCTTGACCAAATCGATGTACTTTCGAGGAGTCATTTCATCGGCATAGTTGGCATACCCTGGAATTCTTCCCCCTGCAATGATAGAGCGGAGATTCAGGTTTTCGCAAAGCTCTTTACGGGCATCATAGAGTCGACGACCCAATCGCATTCCACGATATTCTTGATGCACGAATACATCCGTTCCATAGAGCGTATCACCCTCATCATCATGTGTATCGAATTTGCCGAATCCGGTGATTTGATCGTAAGTATGGTTATCTCCAAATTGAGAATAATCAACAATTATACTGAGAGCAGCAGCGACTACCTTTCCATTATCTTCAATACAAATCTGACCTTCAGGAAAAACCTTCAACTGGTTCTTCAATTCCTGACGGGTCCAGGCCATGCCTTTATCTTTGTATATCGATACCATGATATCACGGATATCATCGAAATCGGAAAGCTTAATATTTCGGAGTTTTAATCGGTGCTCGAGTTCTTCTCTGTGTTTACTCATGTCACAAAATTAACTAAAATCAATCGATAATTTCAGAAGGGGAAAATTTCCAACCTATAAACAAAATAAAATATGGATTTTTTAATCCAGCTAAAATTACTTTAGATTGGGTATTCAATTCTGATGATTAATCGACGAATTTCGAAAAATACAGCGATTTTCTATGCAAAGTGAAGCAAATAATACAAAAGCAGCTCCTGTCTCTAATTTTATAGATTGGCTTGAGGAAATTTTAAATGTCAGTTTAGTCAATTTAGGGGAGTCCAAGCTAACGATAGGCCTACTTCTTACGCTGATTTTTTCATTTATAGCTCTTTTTGTGATATCGGAATGGATTCGAAGGCTTTTAGTCAATAAAATTTTAAAGCGTTACGAAATCACTACCGGAACCAGGCAATCCATTGGAACCATGGTCAAATACCTCCTGATTTTGGCAGGTATTTTTTCAATTTTACAAACAAACGGAATTGACCTCAGTGCATTCGGGGTCTTGGCCGGAGCAATTGGTGTTGGTATTGGTTTTGGTTTGCAAAATGTGACCAACAACTTTATAAGTGGTTTGATTATTCTATTCGAGCAACCCATCAAAGTCGGGGATAGAATTGAAGTTGGAGATGTGACTGGTGACGTAATTAAAATTTCTGCTCGCTCCACAATGATTGTCACCAACGATAATATCACCATCATTGTACCAAACAGTCAGTTTATTGATAGTCAAGTAATTAACTGGTCCCACTCAGATAGAATGGTTAGGTTTAATTTTCCTGTTGGGGTTTCTTACAAAGAAAATCCACAACGGGTCAAAGAAATTTTATTGGATGTAGCTAAGAAAAATCCGGGAGTACTTAACACACCTGAAACAGATGTACTCTTCTCTGATTATGGGGATAACTCCATCAATTTTACTTTAAGAGTGTGGACCTCAGAATATATCAACAGACCCAATGTGCTCAAAAGCCAACTTTATTATGAAGTATTTAAGAGGTTTGGTGAAGAAGGAATTGAAATTCCATTCCCTCAAAGAGACTTGCATCTAAAATCAGGATTTGAAAATTTAAAAAATTAGGCTATTTTTCGATAAATTACCTGAGGAGTAGGCTTACAAATGGCCTAAAGATGAGAAAGTTACTTCTAATATTATTTTTATTTATCAGCTTTGAGTCTATCTCCCAAAGCTTCTATCGCTATCGTTTTGAGGAGCCATGGTCTTTTTCTGCCAGTATTGGTCCTACCCAGTATTTTGGAGAATTATATTCCTTTTGGAAATATAATGAAGGGGTTCAGCCGGATTGGAATGCTAATATTTCTTTTCATTATACATTCGGTACACATTTACGAGCAAGAGGGGATTTTTCTTATTATAAAATGTCGGGGCAAGACCCTCCTTCAGATCCCAGAGCATTTCGTACTCCAAGAAACCTGCATTTCAGAGCACAAAACTGGGAAGTAACTGGTATTGTAGAATACTATTGGCACCCAGTAAAAGTTCCCAACATCCATAGACCTCTATGGAATCCCTATATATTCTTCGGGATAGGGATGTCTACTAATAATCCTGAAGCTCAATTAGACGGGCAGTGGGTAGATTTAAGACCGCTCCAACTTGAAAACAACCCCTACGAGCGATACATCATGGTTTTTCCTATGGGATTGGGATTCAAGTACAAACTTAATGTCTACATGGATTTGACTTTCGAGGGTAATTACAGATTCACTTTGACTGATTACATGGATGATATTTCAGCCTACAATGTCAGTGAATTTTACCTAGACTTAGTTGATGATTATGTAACGGGAAGAAATCCCGATCGATTGAGGCTGGCTATTAGAAATCCGGGGTTTTTGGATGATAATGGTATGCCGGATGTAGATAAAATCCTTCGCAATGGAGGTAGAATACGGCGGGGATCAGGCTTAACTCATCGATATGACGGCTATATGACTGTCAATGTTGGGCTGGAAATCCACTTCTCCAGAGATATTTTTGACAACTGGATTTTCAGAAACAGAGTTAACGAAAAGAGATTCAGATTCTGGTAAACCTGCTTTTTATCATTTTTCATTCCTCATATTTCCATTAATTTCCGTAAATGATTTCCTCCAAACGAGGTGATCTCTTTCTATGGAAAATCTTAACTATTGGGAATTTATAGCAGGATTGGGAATCTTCCTTTTGGGAATGCACCAAATGGAAAATGGTCTCAAAGAGCTTGCTGGTAAATCCTTTAGGGCCCTACTCCAAAAATTTACCAACAAAAGCTGGAAAGGCATCCTTACTGGAACCTTTATTACTTCAATTTTACAGAGTAGCTCTTTAGTTACTTTGATGGTGTTAGCATTTTTAGGAGCAGGTCTCATCAGCCTTCAAAACTCCATTGGAGTAATACTAGGAGCTAACCTAGGGACTACAGTTACCGCATGGATAGTTGCCACTTTAGGATTTAAAATCAGCATTTCCTCTTTCTCACTCCCTTTTATAGGAATTGGAGCTTTATTCTTTCAATTCTTTAATAAAAGAGTTTACATCAAGAATTTTGGCCTCCTTCTATTAGGTTTCGGGTTTTTATTTTTTGGGATTGATTTAATGAAAACATCCATTGAATTGCTGGCTCAAAAAATGGAATTGAGTCAATTTGCAGAGGTAAGACTGATATTCTTTTTGGGGCTAGGCATTGTTCTTACTGCTTTGATTCAATCCAGCTCAGCTACACTGGTAATTTTACTCAGTGCATTAAATTCAGATGTAATCACTTTAGATCAAGCGGCAGCTGCAACAGTGGGAGCCAATATTGGAACAACCATCACTGTTATTCTGGGAGCAATTGGTGGAACTCCCGATAAAAAAAGGCTGGCTTCAGTCCATTTCATATTTAATTTCTGTACTGGGATACTGATTTTTCCATTTATCCCCTATTTCATCACCGTCTTAGAAAACAGTAGAATTGGAGGAGATCATTTGATCTTATTGGTTGTATTCAACACGTTGATGAACCTAGCGGGGATTATCATTTTCTTTCCTTTTTTGGGTTTTTTGAGATCTTGGATTAATCAACGTTTTAAAACCAAGAAAATAAGCTTAACCTCATTTATTCACAATGTAGACACTTCTGTTCCGGAAGCAGCCATAAAAGCTGTAGAGAAAGAGCTAGACTCGGTTTTCGACCGCACCAAATTTTTTATCAAGGAGACCCTGGGAATCGAGGCAAAAGCAGGAGAACATGAAAGTATTTGGCAAAAAGTATTGGGCCGCTCATTTGAATTAATCCATGTCTACAACGAAATCAAAGAAATCGAAGACGAAATTACAGAGTATCATATAAAGATTCAAAGCGAACCAATCTCTGAAGTTGAGGCAAGACATCTAAGTTCGCTCATGGAATCACTTAGGTCCATGGTATATTCAGCTAAAGCTATGAAGGGCATCACCCAAAACATTAAAGAGTTAGAATCAGCTGAAAGAAACCTCCCGAAAAAATTCCTGCTTAAAATCCAGGATCATGCAAAAGTGTTATTTGAACAAATAGAACAACTGAGGCTGGAAGAAAAAGAAAACAGAGAAGTACCTCAATGGCTACAGCAACTTCAATATCAAGATCAAATTTTTATGGAAGACTTATACAAAGAAGCAAAAAGCCATCAGACAGATATTCCTTTTTCTACCTTAAGCAATGTTGGAAATGAATATTGTAGAAGTCTTTACAGTTTGGGTGTTGCCGTCTTGCATTGGCAACACCCAAAAACTGAATCATCTAATCTAGATCAACCAAAACAGGCTACTGCTTGATACTCAAAACGCCCAAATTGCCTTTAAATAAGACCGTTTCTGTAGTTCCTACTTGATAAGAAAGACTTTTCTCATGGTGGCCTGTTTCAATTGCTATCCATTTGATACCATTTTCAGAAGTGAAGTTGATAATTCCATTTTCCACTTCTTTTGCATTGTGAATATGCTGATGGAAAACAATTTCCTCATTTCCTTTTTGAAACATATCCATTCCTTTTTTGACTTCCTCGGAAGAAGTAAAGTGATCGGGAGTATTCACATAAAGCAAATGAACACTACACTTGAATGCTTTAAGGAGGGATTTAATGATTGAAAAGCTTTCTCTTGATTTAAGATGGAAATTGGAACAAAAAGCAATTTTCCTTAGATCATTTCCATCCAAGGCTTCCTTCACAGCCAAAACAGGACAAGGAGAATTTCTCAATACTTTTTGCAAGGTAGAGCCTATAAATTTCCCCTCAGAATAACCTTTTCCATAAGCTCCCATCACCAGAAGCTCAACATTTTCCTCTTTAATAGTCCTTAATATCATTTCCCAAGGAACACCTACTTTTACTTGATAATCAATCTGGGATTTTGCCGGAGCTATTTCACGAACGTATTCAGGTAAAACTAATTCAGCTTCTTGTTTTTGCTCAGTTAGCTCAGAGTATTTCTTCTTGGCTTCTTCAGAAAGTTTTTCAAAGTCGACTTCAGAAGGAATGACCGTAATCACTAAAATATTGGCATTGGTTTTTGCGCTTATTTTCTGTGCAGTCTTGAGGGCTGCAAGAGAATAAGAGGAAAAATCAAATGGAACAGCTATAGTTTTCATGGCTTCTAGATTTTTGATTTACCCACAAGTTCATGAAAATCAGGACAAATTCCTTTGAAAAAGGTCAGTGAAAAAACTGATAAAAATCAGCAAATCAGCTCATTAAAGCTGCACTTCCATCATCAAGTCACATCTGCAATATTTCCCATCCCGAACTGGCACTTCTTGAAACCCTAAGTTCTGGTAAATTTTTAATGCTGCCTGAAGCTTGGTATGGGTGTATAAAACCACTTTGCTAGCACCCATTTCTTTGGCTTTTTCCAGAATGGCAATTCCAAGCTTCTTCCCAATTCCCATTCCCTGGGCATTCTTGGAAACTCCCATTTTTATCAACTCATAAGTTTGATCATCAATTTTGGAAAGTCCAACAGTACCTACGATTTCCTCTCCTTTTTTGGCGAAAATTATGGCGCCTCCTTTTTCCAAAATCGTTTTTTCCGGCTGTTCCAATTGTTCTTTATCAAATGGCTCTATAGCAAACAACTCTTCAACCCAAGCCTTATTAATGATTTCAAAATGAGTACGAAGTGAATTTTCGAAAGGAATAATTTGAATAGCTTCCACAATTACAGATAGGTTAAATAGGTAGTTATGAATTATTCTGCTAGATTAGGTTGGTTCAATCAAAAATCCAATGAAAAAATTACTTACCCTCGTTTTTATCCTCTTTTGCTTTTCGAATTTTAGCAATGCACAAAGCCCAGAAGAAAAATTAAAAGAATTGGGAATTGAGCTTCCTGAGATTAGTGCTCCAATGGCCAATTATGTAAAATGGAAGCAAGTAGGTAATTTGATCTTTTTGGCGGGAAATGGACCTGATATTTATGGAAAAGTAGGAGCAGATTTGAGTCCTGAGGAAGGCTATCGGGCTGCTAGGGAGACCGGGATTGAGATCATCGCCGTACTCAAGGCAGCAACAGGAGGAGACTTAAGCAAAATCAAGCAGTTTGTAAAGGTGCTGGGTATGGTGAATTCGGCACCAGACTTTACCGGACATCCAGCCGTTATCAATGGTTTTTCTGATCTGATGGTTGAAGTCTTTGGAGAAAAAGGAAAACATGCCCGTTCGGCAGTAGGTGTAGCAGCCCTTCCGAATGACATTGCTGTTGAAATCGAGGTGATCGTGGAAGTTGAAGATTGATGATCAAGGCTATTTTTTCAATTTTAATGCCTTTGGCCCTTCTTTTCGCACCAAAGGAAAAGACCTTCTTGCCAGAATATATTTATGTCGATGGATTGGCATTTCGGCAACAGGGACTGAAGGGGATTTTTGAAAAGTACGGACCAACAAAGAGCACGGAAACTAACTACGAATGTGGTTTCCATTCCAATCAGGAGCAGGGAAAAAGCTATCATCAGCTAACCTATGATCACGTCACTTGGATAGGGAATACTGAGGAAGGTTATATTTCAGAATTGGTTCTTTTCGATGCGGCAGGTGAAATGAAGTGGACGTATTTTGAGGAAATTGAATTCAGTGGAAAAAGCACCCTTCAGGAAGTTGAGTTTTTTATGGAAAAAAAAGCTGGACCCATCGAAATTTCCGGAAAAGATGATGAGCTATTATTTAGTATTAAGGGCCGATTTACTGATGCCGATGATGGGTTTTTCTTTCTTTTTCGGGAAGGAAAGTTGATTGAATTTCACTATTGGAGTCCTTGCTGAACTATCGAGCTTAATAAAGATAAACTATACAAAAGGGGTATTTATCCCTTAGGACTAGAGGGTTAAATCAATAATAGGTGCAAGCAAAAACAACCCGATAACATGAATTGTAAAGAAGTAGATAATATTTGGAGAACTTTTGCTTCCAAGAATAATTTGGAAATAGAAGTGTCTAATGATAACTATTTCTATGGAATCAAGACAAAGTATTTTATAGTGTTGAATACCGAATCTCCAAAAATTGTTTTAGAAGGATTATTAAACAAAAATAATCAAGGTTATAACCTTCATAAAACTAAAATTAGACTAGAAGACGTTAACATTAGTAAATTCGACTTTAAAGAAGTAGTTAATATAAAGCGATTAGGATTATTCAAAAATCAATATAAAGACAATAACAAAGCAAACCTTCTAAAAATTCTAAGAAAGTTTGGAGCGAATAGGATCAAAATTGCTGATGAAAATGGTATTGCGATAGAATTCAATTACTTGTTTGAGAAAGAAGAGGAGTTTCTTAAGCTAAATCATATTATTAAAGAAATTACAAAAGCCTGCCACTAACAAGTCATCAAATAGTAGCTCCTTTTGAGTGTAGCCAAATCATCGTTGGGGAATAGTTTCAAACTACGTCTTGTCCGAATCAATCTTCTTCTACACCCAGAAGGAACATCAATTTATACCCTCTGCTTAAATACTTAAATCTTTGTACTCGATACTTCAATCACCTCCCACAAATCTCCTTATACGGACAATACTCACATTTTTTCAAAACCTCTGTTTGATCAAAGGGGATTTCTGGATTGTATAATTCCTCGAGCAGTTCTTTTAATTTGGTTTGAAAATCCGGATCGTAGTCTTTGTAATCCAGGACTTCTATTCCGGTTTTTCGACCTTCTTTTTGGTACAAATAGGGATCAAAATTATCATTGAACACCTCTTTTAAATTGAAAATTGCAGGCTTCAATGGAGCAGTATTTTCAGGATGGGTTCCTTGATAGATTAATCCATAAAACAGTGTTTGCATGGCCGCTTTGTTCCTTTTCTCTAAGCTACGGTCAAAAAGCGCATCAAGATCAGGAAAGGTTTTCTGATCTCCACCAGATTTGTAGTCTATCAAGCGGATCACCCCATTAAGTTCATCTACCCGGTCAATGATTCCTCTCAAAGCCACACGACGAGCACCATTCAAAGTTTTGATCTGCAGCGTAGTTTGGTACTTTTTTTCTTTTTCTAATGAGATTAAACGAAAAGGTGCTGTGCTTGCATCATATGCTAAGACCTGATCCACATAGCCCTGAATCACATCCCGAGCAATGGCCAATTGACCATTGAGTTTGGTTTCTGCCTCGTCTTCGAGATGATAAAAATCGCGAATGGCTTTTTCAACTGCTGGAAAAATCCAGTTTTTTCGTAATTCAACGAAATCCCCTTCTTCGATTTGAGTTCGTTTTTTTCGTTGGATAAAACCTGAATATAAGTTCTCCAAACTGTAATGAGCCAAATTTCCAAACACACCGGCATCAATCTCCTCGCTCACTTCCTCTTTTTCTTTGATTCCAGCAATGTATTGCAAGTAAAATTTAAGTCTGCAATCCAAATAGACATTTAAAGCAGAAGGAGAAAAGGCAGTTTCCGAGTGTCCATCCGATCCTACTAAATACCGTTCCAAGGTCTGAAGAATGGAAGGCGTCTTTTCAATCCGGATTGCGTCGGTCGATTTTTGGTCTATGGGAACATAAATAACTTCCTCAGAAAGGTCTTGATTAAGTTCAACCTCCATCTGCTGCAGGTATCGGCTCTTTTCTCCTGCCTTACCCTGATCTGCAGCAGTCGTGTAAATCATATGAACCTCTTCTGCAGCATGCAGTAGTCTATAGAAAGTATAGGCATAAATCGCGTCATTTTGTTCCTGAACAGGCAATCCAAAAGCCCTTCGGATAGAAAATGGAATCATGGAATTCAGACCGGCCGATGGTGGGAAACTGTCTTCATTCATGTTACAAATGATAACCCGACGGAAGTCCAGGTTACGGGATTCCAATACCCCCATGATCTGCAGTCCACGAAGTGGCTCTCCCTCAAAAGGCAATTTGACTTCCTGAAATACCTGTCGGAACAAGCGGATAAAAAACTCCCGATCAACCGAAAACTGTTCCTCTTTTTCGAAGGTTTCCCGCAATCGGGTCAATTGCTTGAAACATTGGAAAAGGTAGTTGCGCTGAAGCATGTCGTCTTTAAGCAATTCGGCCAATTCCTGCATCAGTGTGCTCAGGTAAGGGAATAATTGGTCAGCCTCCAGCTTTTGGAAAATTAATTCAAAAAGCTTACCTCCCTTTCCAAGTTCTGTCCTGGAAATATACACCTTGTTCATGGCCTGAATCTCTCCCAACACTCCTTTGCAAAAGCCCTCATTTACACTTTTCAAATAAGTGGACGAAAGCAAGTTCTTTATAGGTTGATGATAGAAGAAAGGCTCTCCATTTTCTATTTTTATGAATCGCTGCATTTCTAAAACAGCCTCTAAAAAAGCATAGACAGGAGCATTTTTAACCGGATACCCCATGGTCACGTTGACCTGATTGATGCGCTCAGGTAGAGAATGTAGAACCGGAAAGAGTAATTGCTCATCCGGTAAAATCACGACTGTCTCTTCCAGCGCTTCCTGATCCGGAATTTGTTCCAATAATGAACCTACCAAATTTGCCTGATTCACTTTTAGAGGGGTGGCATAGGTTTTAATTTTCGAATCCTTACTTTGAATCAAATCCGGAAGCTCCTTGGGAAAGGTGGGACCCAAAATGGGATCTTTCCTGTACTCACGGAAAAATAGTCCAGCTTCTTGATTGCCATCAAGCGTGTAATAAGCATCAACATCCCAATGGATTTCTGCGCCAAACTCCTTGATAAAATGTTTAATCAGGAGTTCTTCCGTTTTGGTAAAAGCATTAAAGCCCAAAAAGATATACTTTTTATCAGGCTTTTGGATTTCACTTAGGCCCATGGCCACCTGTCTGTACAGCTTACCCGAATAAGCCAATCCAGATACCTCGAGGGAAGCTTGAAAGGCACGGTAAAGCGGTTTAAGTACTTGCCAAAATTTCAGAAATTTTTCCTGGTGCTTCTTGTCTTGGCTGATAAAGGAATTCCAAAATTGTCGGATCAACTCGATTTGATTTTCGGTCAAAAAACTTAAATCCGACTCCAACTCTTTGATTTCGGCCAAATGGTGATAGAGTTTATCCGGATCGGCCATAAACTGATCCACATCATTGAAATCTTTCAGGATCATTTCGCCCCAAAAGAAAAAGCGATCAAATGACTCGGGCTCAGGGTGCAAATCTCCGTAAACCCGGTACAATTCAAAAATCAGTGTTAAATCATCTGCCGGACGTTTTCCCGCAAATCCATAAAACACGTCCTCAATCGTCTTTACTTCAGGCATCCAGGTGGGCTGATCAATCAAGGTTCCCATATGCTGCGTAAAAAACAATCCCGCTCTTCTGTTAGGTAAAACCACAACTACCTCTCTTAAAGATTCTGATTCCTTCAGGATTTTTTCAGCAGTATTTCTTAAAAAATTATGCATGTACTTCTTCGATTTTTCCAGTTTCTAAATAGTATAAATAACCCTTGCATGGCTTTGCGGTAAGTGATTTCACGAGTTCCATATATTCCTTGACCTGCTTGCCATAGCTGTCCCGTTCTTCTCCCGTTTTAAAATCTACTACCACTGCTTCCCTTTGGTGGAGGAGAATACGATCAGGTCTTTTCTGTTTACCTCCAGGCAATAGAATGCCCTGCTCATTCAATGAAATCTGAGCGGGATCAAACCAAGAAGCAAAGAGTGGATTTTCGAACAAGGCCTGAAGCTGAGAAAGAACTTCTTCTTTTTCTTCAGAACTCAACCTCCCTTCAAAATATAGACTTTCCAGCTCTAATTTAGCCTGAGCTAGGGTATTGGATTTCTCTAAAATTTCATGAACAAGCAATCCAAAATTTCGCTTTTTCCGCTGCTCCATACCTTCAGCGGAAAAATCTACAGCATATTGTTTGACCTCCAATAATTCTTGCCATTTCTTATAAGTCCAGCGCAAGGGTGGCATTTGAAATACCGTTTGATCAGGAATATTGGATTCTGGCCAATCACCCCATTGAAAGATCTTTGACTCTTTCTCTAAGGTTCCCAGATTTTGAATTCCGCCTTCTAAAATCTGTTGTAAATGGAGCTCTAGGTAATTTTGAGAATTAAAAGAACCTTTATAAGGAGATAGGGACCAGAAGATCTCCTCTGCACGAGTGAGAGCCACGTAGATCATATTCAAGCTATCCAAATAGGCCAATATTGCCTCTTCACCATAGGTTTCAGCGAATAAAGACTGGGCTAGGCTACTCTGCAGCTTCAGTGGAATAACAGCCTGAATTCCCGTTTCGGCATCTTTAAAGGGAGACCAAACGATATTGTCTTTGGTGGTATCAAAAATGGTCCATTTCAAAAATGGCATTAAAACTACTTTGAATTGGAGCCCTTTAGACTTATGAATAGTCAAAATTCGCATGGCATCATGTCCTTCAGGGATCTTTACCGTGCGCTTTTGCTTATTGTCTTGCCACCAATCCAAAAACGCTCCCAGATCTGAGCGATTTTTAGATATAAAATCAAAGACCGCTTCCCGAAATCCAGAAATATAGGCCTTCTCCAATCCCGTCTCTTGAATTCGAAGTATGCGAATCAACTCCTCGGTCATTTCCAACAAAGGAAGCTGCAACAATGCCTGTTCCTGCGCTTTAAATAATTTAATCTCTTTAGCAAAATCTTCATCAATCTGATCCAAGGAAAAAAGGTTATGATCAACTTTCTGATCTAAAAGTACAGCTCTATAGTACCACATGGTCTTAAACTGCACCTCATCATCGGGTTGATACAAGTATGAAAGTGCAGCGATCAGGGCTTTGACTGAGGCTGCCTTATGCAAATACATGGATTCATCCGAAAGCACATCGTATCGGTATTGATCGCTGGCAGGTTCTAGCATGAGGCAATCCGCTATCAGCTCACCTTCTGACTTGGTTCTAACCAAAAAAGCGATATCCTTCAACTGATAGCCCAAATCCTGGAGTTTCCTGACCTGCTCCGGAATTTTTTCAAGGACCTGTTTATCAAATTTACCATCCTCTTCCAGCTCCTTATCCTCTTCCAAAAATTCCATCCGCACCATCCCTTGGAAATTAGATTGCTTTTTTTTCGAGGATACTTTTTGCTTTACATCGGCATAGGCTTTGGACAATATACTTGGATCATCCACCCCATAAGTGTTAGAAAGCACCCGCTCAAAAGAAGTTGGGAGCGTTTCAAACAATGCATTGTTAAATTCAATGATACGAGGCAAGCTCCTATAATTGGTATCCAAATTCTCTGTTTTAATCAAATGAGCACCTATCTCCTCTTCCACTCTTTCAAGGAGGAGTTTCATTTCTCCTCCACGCCAACGATAAATAGACTGCTTAACGTCCCCTACCAAAAGATTTCGATAACCAAAAGAAATAGAGTTTTCGAGTAGAGGCTTGAAACTAGCCCACTGAAAACCCGAAGTGTCTTGAAACTCATCTATCAGAAAATGTTGGTATTGATTCCCTACTTTTTCATAGATAAATGGGGCGTCATTTTCATAGGTGATTTCTTTGAGAAACTCATTGGCATCCGAAATCAAAAGCATGTTTTCTTCGGATTTGATCAGGGATAAATCATCCAACAGATTCCTAAAAACTCCATAAACGTAAATATTTCTAGAAATAGCGCTGATGGTATTCCATTGGAAAAGCAAGGGTTCAAATTGCCGCAGAATATCATTTAGACCTGACTGAAAAGCACTTTCAATTTCATTGATTTTTTTACTTGATTTAGCATACCATCTTTCAGGATTATCAATGGCCTCCACCATTGTCTTTGTGATATCTGGAACGACCTTGTTTCTATCACCGAGTTGATCAAACTTCTTTGCAAAAGAATTGGAACTACCACTAAAATCTGTCCACTCCAAGCCATTAGCGATTCTTATTTCATTGGCTTGCTGTTTTAAATCTTTACCAATTTTGATAAGACCATCTCTTCGACTCTTAACCAGTTTTTGGAGTTGATCGACATTTTCTTTCTCACTCAAAAAGGACTTGATTTCGCCTGCATGTTGTTTGAAATTCTCCTGAAAAATCTGTTTCCCCAAGCCCTGAATATTTCTCCGAATATCCCAGGTTTTCCCATTCTGTATCTGCTCAGTGGCGTAATCAACCAACCATTTATGTAGGAATTCATCATCCATCACCTGCATGACAACTCTATCTACTACCCTCTCGAGAACTCCATCCTGATCTAATTCTACCTCAAACTTCGCATTGAGATCAATCTCACGGGCAAATGCACGAACTACTTTTTGAAAAAAACTATCAATCGTGCTGACTGAAAAATGACTGTAATCGTGCAAAATAGCTGTCAGTGTAGCCTTCGCCTTATGCTTCAAACCTTCAGCATCCACTTGCAGAAATTTCATTAATTCCTGATCCATAAACTCCGCCTCATCCACCTGCTGAGACAATCTTGACAGCACATCCAAAATCCTCTCCTTCATCTCCTGCGTGGCCTTATTGGTAAAAGTCACTGCCAAAATCTGTTTAAAGGCCGTTTGAGGCTGCCTTAGTGCCAACTTGAGATACTCTAGTGTAAGCGTATAGGTCTTCCCAGATCCTGCTGAAGATTTGTAGATGATAAAAGGTTTGTCTGACATAGCTCGGAAAAAAGTGAGTTTGAAGATAGGAAAGCTTGATGAAATTGAAGAAGTGAAATATTGATTTTGACAAAAAATGTCGTGCATTCTAAAGAATCCTTACATCCATCAAAAAGCTATAGGAAAAAGTTTGATTTTTCGAGAACTTCAATCGTCAACCAATAAACCTATGAAAAACCTATTATACGCTTTTCTTTTTTTCTTCTGCATCCAATCCGTTCAGGCCAAGGACGGCTATGATTTGTGGTTGGACTACAGTTCCATCAAGACTCCCACTATTCGATCCGAAGCCGAATCATTATTCAGTGGAATCTACTTTTTTGGAAAAAACCCAACATACAACGCGATCCAATTTGAGTTGGAAAAGGCTGTTCCGAAAATGATCGGGCAATCGCCAATCTATGCAACTGACCGGATCAATGCGGCTAAAATGTGGCTGGGTACCAGAGAAGAACTTGCTCAGGTCATAGGCTTAGACCAACAAATGGAAATCAAAAATTTAGGAGATGAAGGTTACTGGATGGGTCCAATCGAATTTCAAGGTAAGACCTACTTTAGCATTATTGGAAACAAACCAATAGGTGTCTTGTACGGCGTTTTTAGACTACTCCAGGAAATCCAAAGAGAACAGATAGATTTTAAGGCAGAATTATCAGATAGTCCCAAGGTGAAAATCAGAATGCTGAATCATTGGGATAATTTGGATCGAACAGTAGAACGTGGATATGCTGGTTTTTCCATTTGGGATTGGCATAAGCTTCCAGGCTACGTGGATCCTCGGTACATAGATTACGCCCGGGCAAATGCCAGTATCGGAATAAATGCAGTTTCGCTCACCAATGTGAATGCAAATGCTTGGATTTTAAGACCAGACTTCATAGAAAAAGTGAAGGTCTTGGCAGATATTTTTCGCCCTTATGGGATTAAGGTCTATCTAACTGCCCGATTTTCTGCCCCTATCGAGCTTGGTGGATTAGAAACAGCAGACCCTTTAAATCCGGAAGTTGCATCATTTTGGAAGGAAAAAGTAGGGATGATTTATAAAGCTATACCAGATTTTGGTGGCTTTGTAGTTAAGGCTAATTCAGAAGGACAGCCCGGTCCTCATGAATACGGAAGAAATCATGCAGAAGGAGCCAATATGTTGGCAGATGCTCTCGCTCCATATAAAGGATTGGTCATTTGGAGAGCATTTGTATACTCACACGAAATTGATGAGGATCGGCACAAGCAGGCAAATTTGGAATTTGAACCTCTGGATGGAAAATTTAAGGAAAATGTGATCATTCAGGTAAAAAATGGGGCAATTGACTTCCAACCTCGGGAGCCATTCCATCCTTTATTCGGAGCTGTAAAAAATACCAATCTCGGGATGGAATTTCAGATCACCCAAGAGTATTTGGGACAGGCCACTCAATTGGTCTATTTGGGTACTTTTTGGGAGGAGGTATTGAAATCTAAAACCTACAGACCAAAGTCATCATCGACTGTCGCAAAAATCATAGACGGATCGGATACAGACCAAAAATTAACCCTGATGGCTGGAGTATCGAATATTGGAACTGATAGAAACTGGACAGGGCATCTTTTCGGGCAGTCCAACTGGTATGCCTTCGGAAGATTAGCCTGGGATCCCTATTTGAGTTCTGAAAAAATAGCAAAAGAATGGTCAGAATTAACCTTTGGGCCTAAGCTGAGTGGAATTGAAAAGATTCAAGGAATTATGATTAATTCTCATGAGGCCGCTGTCAATTACATGACTCCTTTGGGCCTGCATCATATCATGGGAAGAAGTCATCACTATGGTCCTGGCCCTTGGGTCGAGGGTGGAAGAGCTGACTGGACTTCCCTTTATTATCATCGTGCGGGATCAGATGGGATAGGTTTTGATAGAACTTCCTCAGGGAGTAATGCCTTAAATCAGTACGCTCCTGAAATCGCAAAAGTCTGGTCTGATCCAAAGAAAATTCCTGAGAAATACCTGCTGTGGTTTCACCATCTCCCTTGGGATTTTGAGTTGAAATCCGGAAATACACTCTGGACCGAAATAGCTCTACATTATGATCAGGGAGTCAAAAGCTCCAGAAGTTTTCTAGAGACTTGGCAATCATTGGAGAATGTCATTGATGAGGAACGATTTGATCATGTTAATCAGCTATTGAAGGTTCAAGTCGAAGAGGCTGAATGGTGGAGAAATGCCTGTCTTCTTTATTTTCAGACATTTGCAAATAGACCTTTTCCTTCTGAAATTGAACAACCTGAAGGAGACTTGGAATATTACAAAAGCCTGAGTTTTCCTTTTGCACCCGGAATTAAGCCTAATTGGTAAAATGGATAACTATAAAATCCCATCTGCAACTAGCATTGGCCATGTTCACTTGAAAGTGAGTGATCTTGAGCGTTCGATTGACTTTTATTGTGGGCTATTAGGCTTTGAATTAATGATGAGATATGGAAAGGATGCAGCTTTTATCTCAGCGGGAGGATATCATCATCACATAGGTTTGAATACCTGGCAAAGTAAGAACTCTCCCCCTGCCCCAAGAAATTCACCTGGCTTGTTTCATACGGCAATCCTTTTGCCCACCCGAAAAGACCTAGCCCTTCTTTTCAAAAGGCTGGCAGATCATTCCTACCCCTTGACAGGAGCTGCAGATCACGGGGTTTCTGAAGCATTGTATCTGGATGATCCTGATGAAAATGGCGTAGAGCTTTATTGGGATAGACCACGGGAACTTTGGCCCAAAGATGAATCCGGAGAGCTGACTATGTACACCAGAAGACTTGATATTAATTCTTTGCTCAGTGAATTAAATCCATGAAGAAATACATTTTCCAAAGTGAAAGATTAGGTTTTCGAACTTGGTTTGAATCCGACTTGGACGCGATTTTTCAAATCGATTCTGATCCCGAAATCATGCATTTTTTCGAAAAACCATTCACTTTGGAAGAAAGCCAAAAGCGCATTCAAAAGATGAATCAAACATTTCAAAAAGAGGGGTTTTGTTATTTCGCGGTAGACTTTTTGGCAAGTGGTGAATTGGCCGGAACCATAGGTTTGGGAAGGAAGGATTTTGAAGCAAGTTTCACTCCCTGTATTGATATAGGTTGGCGACTTGCGAAAAAATACTGGAACCAAGGACTTGCTTCCGAAGGAGCACTTGCCTGCATTGTCTATGCTCAGCAATTAGGCTTAATAGAAATATATTCTTATGCCACTACTGCCAATCAAGCCTCCCTTCAAGTGATGCGTAAAATAGGAATGGAATTCATTAAGGAGTTTGAGCATCCTGAACTTTTAAATCAACCCAGATTACAGCCTTTCAGCCTTTTTAAAATTTCTTTGGATAGTTCAATCGGTGGAGATTTAGTCTAACCTTAAATTAGAATAATCCATTTAATATCCTTATATTCAATTACTTAATTTTATTTATCAACCTTGAAACCTCCCATTGAGGGATGCTCTCGGTCTCCGTCAAGGAGTTTTTTATCTATTCTTTACTTCCCAACAAAACCTAACACTTATGAAATCTTTAAAAGGAAATAATTCCTTAATGATCCCCCTATGCTTATTGCTGATTTTTCTAATAAGCTCCTGCATTCCAAATGACATAGAAACTGTGGATCCGATGAATGATCCCCAGCTTGAATATTTGGAAGAAAGTCCTTTTCCCAACCCTTTGGAAAATCTTCGAATGGACCCGATGACACTTCGTATGTTAGCAAACTTAAGAGCGGCCACAGCTAAATATCAGTTGGTAGAAAGAGCTTTCGATGACGGATATGAAGCTGATGACCATTGTGTTTCCATACCTTTAGGAGGAATGGGATACCATTTTGTTAATGAAGATCTGGTAGATGGAATTTACGACCCTACTCAACCTGAAGCTTTGTTGTACGAAAAACAATCCAATGGAAGAATGCGGCTTGTCGGAGTAGAGTTTGTAGTTGTAGCTGATTTATGGGACTTGGAAAATGATGATATCCCATATTTTGGAAATCAAGAATTTGAAGAAGCATTTCCACCTGCTCCTCTTCCATTCAGAAATTACCAGCTTCATGTTTGGGTTTGGAAAAATAATCCGGAGGGAATATTCGTGAAGTGGAATCCTACTGTTAAATGTTTGGACTAATTTGATAAAAAAGCAGGCTTTAATTGATTGCCTGCTTTTTTTAAAACAAAAATGCCGCCCCTTTCGGAGCGACATTTTACCCAACTCAACTATTCAAAAAATTATGTTTTTACTAGGAGCTAATATTCCCTTTAATTTCATTTTGATTAGAATCCGAGTTTTGTGATTTTTCGAATTCTTGAATATAGATACGAAGAGTGATAGACAATTGGATTGAAGGATGAAAAAATAACTTGCATCTTCTAACTGAAACTTGTTTAAAAAGAATTCATATTCATTTAGATTTTTAATTTGCAAAGCTTGATTTAAATTCAATGATTCATTGAGCCCTTATTTGAACCAAGTCATGATACCCTATTTTAGATTCGTATCAGTTTTATTTTTTTCAGTAAACTCCTTTTTATGCTTTGCGCAGGATAATAAGGGAATAGACTCATTGCTTGCTCAAGGCGATAGATACCTATATGTGGACTGGGACAGTGCAAAGATGTTTCTTCAGCAAGCCGAAACTTTAGCTTTAGAGTCTCAGAATGAGAAAGACATGGGTCGAGTCGCCAATATGCTGGGATCATTACATTATGTCAGGGGAAATTATGCAGAGTCCATGCGAAATTTTTCTAAAGCAAATGATATTTTCAACAGATACCCCGACAAAAAAGAATTGGCCTATGCTTTAAATGGACGCGGACTTATCTACCTGAGTCAGCACGATTATGCCAGAGCCATTGAAATCTGGGAACGATGTATTCCACTAAACCGGGAATTGGCGGATGATTATGGTCTAGGTAAGAGCAATTTCAATAAAAGCATAGCGGAGATGGAGCTAAAGCAATACCAAAAAGCTGATGAATCCTTGACAACTGCATTAAACTTGTTGGAAAAATTCAAAGAAAAACCATTGTATGCAATGGCTTTAAACCGCTTTGCCAAGTTAAATTTTGAATTAAATAATCTGACAAAAGCAGAAGAGTTCTATACAAGGGTATTGAATATCAAACCTGAGGTTACTACTTGGGAGAAAACATTTGCGAATACCGGAATGGCAGAAATCTACCTGGTTCGAGAAAACCCCAGTAAAGCCTTGCAATATGGACTTATTGCAGAGCAACTTGCTGAAAAAGCCAAGGCATTTTGGGACAAAGAAAGGGCTACCAAGGTAATAGCAAAAGCCTATGAAAATCTAGGCGACTACGGAAATGCTTTGAGATACACTAAACTCAATAAAGCCTATTCGGATAGTCTATACAGTGAAAATAAAAACTCCGAAATCAGTTACTTACAATTACAGCTTACAGCTGCCGACAATTTGAGTTTACTGAGAGAAAAAGAGATTGCCGAACAAGAGGCGGCATTCAACAGGAAATTGACCATAACTTTGATCATTTCTCTAATTGTAACAATTATTGGATTTCTATTATATGCAAGACTCCTGCAACAGAAAGAAGAGATCAATTCCCAGTTAGAAGCCAAGCAATCTGAAATAGAAAATCAAAATCAAAAATTGGAAGCCGTCAATGAGGAGAAAAACAAACTCTTTTCAATCCTCTCCCATGATTTAAAATCTCCTATCAATTCTGTAAAGCAGCTTTTGGAAATTGAAGAGAAAGGTTTCTTAAGCGAATCAGAATCACAAAAAGTAAGAAAAATGCTGATTCGACAAGTAACTGAAACAGACGAAATGCTTAGCAAACTTCTTCGCTGGTCACATGCTCAATTGGATGGTATTTTGACTAGTCGAGTAGGTAAAGGGGAATTCCACCCCTAAACCTCTCACAGAACCGTACGTGAACCTCTCGATTCATACGGCTCTTATTATGCAGTCGGTTTATAGTCTATCAAGTTAGACTAACTTGTATCCCAGTTCCCAATGGTAGAACAGGTTTGGATAAGAGACCGTAACTTGTCTAAGCCATTTCACTGCTTTGACCTTGCTTCCTTTAAAGCTCTTGTACTTGTTCAGAATCCACCTGATCAATCGATGGTGCAGATAATAGAACACCGGTTTTAGACTTCTTCGGCTTATCTTCCCATAGTATTGAACCCACCCTCGTATCTTTGGATTTAGCAATATGGCCAGATCCTGAATACCCCTTTGGGTTTTGTTATGGAAATTGAGCTTTCGGAGTTCTCCGTTGATGCGCACTTTGGACTTTCGGCTCATCTTACAATCAAATTGCAGAAAGCTTCCCCCATTTCTTAATCTGTTTCTCATGGGCTGAAAACTAAAGCCCAGAAAGTCAAACTGTACAGGGTAATCATTCAGATTTCTGCCTTCCTTCTTACAGTAAACAATTTTCGTCTTTTCGGGATGGGCTCTCAAGCCGCATTTTTCTAAACGATCCTTCAAATCTGTAAGTGTTCTGACAGCTTCCTGATAGCTACTGCAATGGATAATAAGGTCATCAGCATACCGAACCATGATTACGGATGGATGGAATTTCTCCAGCCATTTATCAACACAATAATGCATGTAAAGATTGGCAAGAAGCGGGCTGATTACCCCTCCCTGAGGAGTACCTTTTCCCGTGGATACTTTGACCGCACCATCCTCAAGTATGACTGGTGCTTCCAGCCACCTTTTGATGTACAGCAATACCCATTTCTCTGAAACGTGTCTTTCCAAAGCTTTCAACAAAAGCTCATGGTTCACATTTTCGAAGAACTCCTGTATATCCAAATCTATAACCCAGCTGTATCGACGTACATTCTGTTGTACGCTTTGGATTGCTGTGTGCGCATTTTTGTTCGGGCGGTATCCGTAGGAATTGTCCACAAATACTGATTCCAGCCTTGGTTCTAGGTACGTCTTTACTACCTGTTGGGCAATCCTGTCGCTTACAGTGGGAATTCCCAAAGGACGGGTCTTACCCCCTGCCTTGGGTATTGTTACCCGCTTTATCGCTGGTGCAAAGTAACTTCCAGAAGCCAGTCTGTTCCAGAGTTTGTACAGTTCTTTGGAACGTACCCTGTCAAATTCCGACAGGCTCTGCTGGTCAATCCCTGCACTACCTCCATTACTTTTTACCTTCTTGTAGGATTCCCAAACCATCTCTTTGGTAATTGGTACCGACTTTGTCTGTTCTTTAAAAATCATCCTTAACTAGTTAAGTTGTTCTTAAATTAAAACTGCATAATTGAAGCCCTTCGCTCCGCTCCCATTACAGGAGTTTCATCACTACTACGACTTCATCCGTCACCTATATACTCATCAGTAATCAACTCACAGGTATTGCCTGCTTGTGTTTTCCTTTTGGCATAGCATATAGGCTTCCTGCGATTCCACAATAAAGCCTGAATAGAAGTCATGCCCCCTTTATGACGGTTGCCGTATAGACAGTAAATTAGGCACCTTCTATACTTATCTCCGGCCTCTCGATATAAACCGGATTTTGACAACGACTGGTCTTTTCGTCACTTCATCGGAAGGTTCGCTTTCGCTCATCTCTTCTATCCTTACCTGACCATTTAAACAGCCTTTTCTTCTATCGCTTCACACATCATTGTTACCGCAGATGCATCATAGAAGTGGTTTGGTGAGTGTTCCTAAACAACCCTCACCGAGGGGCCTGCCCTCATCTTTATCATAGCTTACACAGCACACATCGAGTAGAGACTCAGTTGGCTCCTATGCTTCAAGATCAAATAGGACATATGGAATACCAAACCAGTAGTAAGAATATTCAAATTGATTCTTCAGGCTTGAAAAGTCCGGAAACGGTTTTGGTGGACCCTCAGCAGATCAGTATAATTTTTCAAAACTGTCTTCATAATGCAATCAAGTTTTCGGAACCTAATAGTCAAATCAAAGTTTGGCTGTCAGATGAAGAGGAAACTTATCAAAAACTCCACATAAAGGACTTCGGTATAGGAATCGATGCCGAAAAATTAGCTGAAATTCAATCCCAGCAAGTACGAGTAAAATCAACAGACGGAACTCTTAAGGAGAAGGGTACAGGTTTGGGACTTCAGTTGGTGAAACAGTTTATGGATAAAAATCAAGGAATTTTCGAGATTAAAAGTGAGGTAGGAAAAGGAACTGAAATCATTTTGAGTTTTGAAAAAATCAAAAGAGAAACCCCTTCAAACCAATTAACCTCCTGAAATAGCAATTACTAATGAAAAAACTAATCATAACTCTGCTCGCCATTTCCAGCTGCACCTTATTTGCTTATGCACAAAGTCCTAGCTCCAGAGAAATGGATAGGATTAATTGGATGGAATTTGCAGAGTTTGTTCCTGAAAAAATCAACACAGTCCTCCTACCTACTGGCACTTTAGAACCTCATGGCGTTATCAATAACGGAGCTGATAATACCGCTCCCTTTGCCATGGCCAAAGACTTGGCAGACAAACTAAATGCGCTCATCGCTCCTACGCTAAATTATGGAATCACAGGTTCCATGGCCAATTATCCCGGTGCATTCCAGATCTCGGAAGAAGCCTATGCCCCTTTTATCCGGGATATTTTGAAAGGACTGGCCAGAAATGGTTTTAAAAACATCATTATTCTCAATGGTCATGGTGGAGGTCAGACTGCTGTTCTTCAAGAGGTAGCCGAAAAAGTTTCCAATGAATTGGGGGTTCGAACTTTGGTAATCAATTGGTGGACCTATGCTTCGGACGTGACAATGGAAGTTTTTAAGGAAGATGGCGGTCATGCAGGTTTGAATGAGACAGCCTATATTCAGGCGATTGATCCAAGTCTAGTTCACAAAGAACGATACAATCCCAACCAGGCTACCGCTTATCCTCAAAATAAAGCCTGGTCTGCGGTTCCATTCCCCTCTTCGATTGGACTATATCAGGAAGGTCAAGGATATCCTAATTTTGATCAAAAGCAAGCTGACGAATACTTCCGGAAAGTCAATGATAAAGTGCTGAGATTGATTCAAGACACCATTGCAAAATGGGATTTGGCAGGCCTTTAATCCGGAATTAATCATGGCTTACTTTTCCGATCAAAAGTTTAAAAACCTAAATCAATCTGAGTTTGAAATTGGTGAATATGATTCTTGCAGCTTCGAGAACTGCAATTTCTCCAATTTCAACTTTCATGGAAGTACTTTTGAGAATTGTGTTTTCAAATCCTGTGATTGGAGCAATACCAAGGTATTCAAAGTAGCCTTTCAGCAGGTCAAATTTGAAAACTGTAAAGTGCTGGGCGTGCATTTCAATACAGCCAACCCATTTTTATTGGAATTCGATTTCCAAAACTGTCAGCTGGATTACAGCAACTTTTTCAATCTTCAGCTCAAGAAATCAGTTTTTCAAAATTGTAAACTGACTGAGGTTGACTTCAGCCAATGCAATCTGACTGAGGCAAATTTTCAAGGCTCTGACTTATCCGGGACAGTATTTGATCAGACTGTCTTGGAGAAAGTTGATTTCCGAAACACCCAGAATCTCCGTCTTGATCCTGAAATCAATAAAATCAAAGGAGCACGATTCGACCTGGATGGCCTTCCCGGATTATTGGAGAAGTACGGGATCAAAATAGGCTAAATCCAAAATTTACTTTTCTGACATTTTCTTTCAAAACCTATCAAAATACTTGACAGGAAGAATACTTTTTGTTTACATTATAAACATATAAATGTTAATAATATTAACATTTAGCTCACTGGAATCAGCTTATAAAAAGTGTCCGTTATGCTGCTTCTCCAGTAGCAATATTGCTACAAATCCACCGTCTGGAGACGCTGGACTGCGAGCACATTTCGCTAAGCATTCTCATGAAGTTTATCCAAAGCTTTAGGGGTTTTAAAAACTTCAAAGGTTGCTAGAGCCCCATTCACAAACCTTCGAGGTATTAAAACTTCAAAGGTTTCCAGAGTCCCATTCACAAACCTTCGAGGTCTTAAA
Organism: Algoriphagus sp. NBT04N3; assembly: GCF_019443765.1. Lineage (NCBI taxonomy): Bacteria > Pseudomonadati > Bacteroidota > Cytophagia > Cytophagales > Cyclobacteriaceae > Algoriphagus > Algoriphagus sp. NBT04N3. The sequence goes on along the minus strand of NZ_CP048415.1, from coordinate 1,221,378 downwards.
GACCTCAAAGGTTATCACACTAATTCTCGAATCAAAAATGTTCCTTAACTGCCATTCTCACTTCAGCTTCAAATACGGGACGATGTCTGTGGAAGCGCTGATCGCTGAGGCGAAGGGCAAAAAGCTTGATGCCCTGGCACTGACAGACATCAATTGTACCGCTGGTATATTCCCTTTTATCCGGGCAGCCCAACAGTCAGGAATTCATCCTGTCGTAGGAATCGACTTCCGCAACGGAGTTCAGCAACAATACATTGGCCTAGCGCGAAATCAGGAAGGCTTTTTTGAACTGAACGAGCATCTTTCCGAGCACTTGATACACAAGCGGGAATTCAAGTCCAGAGCTCCCGAATTTGAGCATAGCTTTATCATCTATCCGTTTTCTGAGAAGGCTTTTCCCCTGAGGGAAAATGAATTCATCGGCGTGCACCCCGGGCAGCTCAACAAACTCCTCACCTCTCCCTGGTACCGCAAAAAAGAAAAACTGGTACTGCTCCAGCCGGCGACCTTCAGCTCCAAACTGGAGTTTAACGCACACCGCCTTTTGCGCAGCATGGATCTGAATACCCTGCTTAGCAAACTCTCCCAAGAGGAGCAAGCGGATCCCAGTGATCAGTTTTATTCTTATGCCGATCTCATCTCACGTTGTGAAAATCACAGCTATCTGCTAGTCAACGCTCAGAAACTGCTCGAACAATGCCAGTTCTCCTTTTACTTTCAGGCTGTCAAAAACAAACGGGATATTCTAGGCTCGGACTGGGAGGACTTTGATTTTCTGCGACAAGAAACTTTCAAAGGTGCTATCCGACGCTACCCTGAACTCGGACCACAGATCAGTCAGCGGATAGAAAAGGAACTGGAACTCATACAGCAAAAGGGCTTTGTATCCTATTTCCTGATCAATTACGATATTATCACTTTTGCGCAGCAGCGCAACTTCTATCATGTGGGTCGTGGATCAGGAGCCAACAGCATCGTGGCTTATTGCTTAGGCATCACGGATGTGGACCCTATTGAATTGGACCTGTACTTTGAGCGCTTTATCAATCTCTACCGGGAAAATCCTCCCGACTTTGACATTGATTTCAGTTGGACAGACCGGGATGAAGTCACCGATTACATCTTTCGCAAATACAATCAGGGCAAGCACGAGCATGTGGCGCTTCTGGGCTCCTACAGTACCTTTCAGTACAATTCCATGTTGAGGGAATTGGGAAAAGTCTTTGGACTTCCAAAAACTGACATCGAATCACTAATCCACCATGCAGACAAACCCGGCTATGAGGCGGATCAGTTTGGCAGGTTGATCATCAAGTATTCCAAAGTTCTGCATGACATGCCCTCCCATCTGACTATTCATGCCTGCGGGATTCTGATTTCTCACAAACCCATCCATTACTACACCGCCACAGACATGCCTCCTAAGGGCTTTCCACTCGCACATATCGATATGCACATTGCCGAGGATATTGGACTGCACAAGTTTGATATTCTGAGCCAAAGGGGCTTGGGTCATATCAAGTCTGCCTTGGAGATTATTTACCAAAATCAGGGAATTAAAGTGGATATCAGGCAGGTGGAGAAGTTTAAAAAGGATCCGAAAATCAAGGAACACCTGAAAACCGGGCATACCATAGGAGCTTTCTATGTGGAGTCGCCCGCCATGCGCATGCTTTTAGCCAAGATGAAAGCGGATACTTACCTGGAACTAGTAGCTGCCAGCTCTATTATCCGCCCAGGAGTAGCCCGCTCGGGAATGATGCGGGAATATATTCTCCGACACATCAGCGAAGAGCGGAGAAAGCAGGCGCACCCTGTCATGTGGGACATCATGCCGGAAACCTATGGCATTATGGTCTATCAGGAAGATGTGATCAAAGTAGCCCACTACTTTGCTGGACTGAGTTTGGCAGAAGCGGACGTACTGAGGCGGGGCATGAGTGGAAAATCCCGCTCAAAAGATGAATTTCAGCGGGTAAAGGATCAGTTTTTTGCCAATTGTAAAAAACTGGGAAGAGAAGATTCGGTAGCAAAGGAAGTTTGGCATCAGATCGAAAGCTTCGCAGGTTATTCCTTTGCAAAGGGGCACTCGGCCTCTTTTGCAGTGGAAAGCTATCAAAGCCTGTATCTGAAAGCCTATTTCCCGCTGGAGTTTATGGTAGGCGTAATCAATAATTTTGGGGGCTTTTACCATACCGAATTCTATGTACACGAACTGCGGATGAATGGAGCGGAGATTCAAGCTCCCCATCTCAACGAAAGCGAATACCTAACCCGTATCAATGGCAAGACGGTATTTCTGGGATTTATTCATATGAAATATCTGGAAAAGGCCACCGTAGAAAAACTACTGACTGAACGCAGAAGGAATGGTGCTTTCCTGGGCTTGGCAGACTTTGTTGCAAGAGTAGAAATCGGCTTGGAACAACTTCTGATTTTGATCCGGATGACCTGTTTTCGTTTTACGGGAAAAACCAAGCAAGAACTCCTATGGGAAGCTCATTTCCTGCAAAACAAACGAAAATCGGTCGTGAGCACCAATGAGCTCTTTCGCTCACCTTCAGCAGAAATCAGTTTCGGAAAAAAGCCTCCTCAAGTACCCGATCTGGACGAAACAGATATCCGGCAGGAAATATTGGATCAGATCGATATTCTGGAGTTTCCGCTGGACTCCCCTTTTCATCTGGTCAAAGACCAAAGTATCCAAGGCATCAAAGCCCGGGAAATGACACAGTATCTGGGCAAGCAGGTGACAATCTTGGGCTATTTGGTCACGGTAAAATATACCCGAACGATCAAGGGAGAGGTAATGAATTTTGGGACTTTTCTGGATCGGGACGGAGACTGGATTGATACCGTGCACTTTCCTCCTGTGGTCAAAAAATATCCTTTCAAAGGTCGGGCAATCTATAAGATTCAGGGCAAGGTGGTAGAAGAGTTTGGGTTTTACTCCATCGAAGTCAATACACTGGAGCGAATGGCTTATTGGAATGCTGGAGATAATTGAGCGTGAATGAAAACTATTCTAAAGCCATTTATCATCAGGCAAGCTTGCTTGCAAGGAGTAGAATTTATGTCTCTGCAAAAGACAAAAGATGCCAAGAAATTCAAATGATAATACTACAGCACCTAAGAAAAATTTTATAAACTAATCCAAACAAGAGATTGTAAGTCCATATAAGTCTCATATACAAGACTGTACTAAAAACTCGCTACCCTCTCGAAGGAGAAAATCATTGTAAAAGGCCTCCTACAAATGATGTTTTTTACTACTACCTTATACAGATTTAAAACAAATTAAATTTTTCTAAGAAAAACTGTATTTATAGCTATCAGAATTCTCTTCAAGTTTTAAGAAAGTTTTGCTTATTTAGGATACAAAATTGACTAGTTTGTAGAAGGAAATGTGCAGAATAATCAGGAAAGCTCCTCAAAAATATTTTTATGAGTCAGGATCATAATAGAAAACAATCTGTTGTATTTTTTTCAGATATAGTTGGCTATACCCGACTCATGGGAAAAGACGAGGATCATGCTTTTGATCTGATGAAAAAAAACCTCGAGATCCATACTGATATCTTGGGTCATTATAGAGGAAATATCATCAAAGAATTGGGTGATGGCATACTAGCTACTTTCGAGACTGTAGACGAAGCTCTGGAGGCGAGTTTAGAGATTCACAAAAGGCTTCAAAGTATTCCGGACATGCAAATTCGAATTGGATTGCATTGCGGAGAAATCATTTTTGATCACGGGGATGTTTTTGGAGACGCAGTCAACCTAACTGCAAGAATTCAGGGAATAGGTGTTCCGTCCTGTATTTTGATTTCAGAAAAGGCAAGGGAGCAACTTCCTGCCAATACAAATTTCAATACCCAAAAACTGGGAATGTTCCGTCTCAAAAATGTGGAGCATCCGGTTCAGCTCCATGCAGTAACAAATCCACCTTGTTCGGTTCCCAAGCGATCTCAAATACTGGACAACATCCATTTTCAAGAAAAAAACCCTTGGAAGTTTTGGGCGGTTTTGAGTGTATCCTTCATTTTATTGACCTATTTGATCTATTCAATTTTATGGAATACATCTGTTTGGGAAAAAGAAAAGTCAGTAGCAATACTTCCATTCACCAATTTAAGCAACAACTCCGAACAGGAGTTTTTCTCTGAGGGACTCACAGCCGATGTGATTACTCAGGTCTCCAAAATCGGAAGCATCAAAGTAATCACTAAAGATGCAGTGGAGCCATTCAGGGGACCCGATCTTCCATTGGATTCCATTGCCAATACCTTGGGGGTAAGCACCGTTTTAAAAGGTAATATCAGATGGATTGGGGATAAAATCCGAATCAACGTGCAACTCATCGACCCATCTGAAAATAAAAATCTCTGGGCAGAAACATACAACCGAGAAGTCAGTGACATTTTTGAAATCCAAGCTGAAATCGCCTCAGAAATCGCACGTGTACTCAATAGTAATCTCAGTGCGGCCGAAAAAGATCAATTAAACAAGGCTCAGACAAGTAGCTTCGATGCCTATGAACTCTATTTAAAGGGAAGAGAGCTTTATTCACTTTACAGGAAGCAGACAACCCTTGAAGCGGCGGAATTATTCAAAGAAGCTATAAGAATTGATCCAGAATATGCACTAGCCTATACCGGATTGGCTAATGCTTATGCCCAGTATCTTTATTTTGGAGAGGGAGACCAGTGGCTAGACTCCAGTATGGAAGCCAGTGCCAAGGCTTTGGCTATAGATCCATATCTCGCAGAGGCCTTTACTGCGCAAGGTTCAGCTTACTACTATAAGGGACAAAATGAATATGCCAAAATCTCCTTTGAAAAGGCTTTGGTACTCAATCCCAACCTAAGCACTGCGATGGGTAATCTGGCAACAGTTTATTTCATTAGTGGAGATTTAGCCAAATCATTAAAGCTTCAGTCCAAATCAGCCTCTCTCAACCCCACAAATCATCTTCCCTATCAGATTACAGGTTGGATATACAGGGTATTAGATCAATTTAACGAAGCCCATGATTGGATAGATCAGTCAATAGAGATTCAAAAGGATCCACTTAGCTACGAGCAAAAAGCCTTTACTTACTTTGAACAGAATAAGATCAAAGAGGGGGTCGAAATGGCAAATCAGGTAATCCTTGTCAATAAGGACACCACCTCTCTGGGTTTTGTGGCTGCTGGAACAATTCATTTTTTTGCAGGAGACTTCGAAAAAGCGGCATTTTATTTAGAGGAATCTTTAAGAAAAAAACCTGATTATGAATCTGATGAATACTTTATCTCTCCGGTTTACCTGAGTTATATCTACAAAACCATGGGTAAAACCAAGGAGGCCAATGCCCTTTTGGATAATGCTATTTCTATCAGAAAAGAAACCCTGGAGTCTTTCAAAGAAGATTTCAACTTATGGCTTGACTTGGCACAACTAGAGGCCGTGAGAGGAAACATTAATCAATCGAGCACTTACTTAAAGGAGGCCTACAACAGGGGATTTAGAGATGACTTTCAATTAGTCAACAATCCGATTTTTAAAAATTACTTGAGTCATCAGCCCATTCGCTCCTTACTGAGCGAACTACAGAAGAAGCGAATGGAGATGAATCAAGAACTACAGACTAGCGACCTGCTACGGAATAAGTAATTCCTCCACATTGGATCGTAGACATTCTGGATGGTGCTCCGCCTTTGGAGTGAACCAATCCTGCCACCAAAGCTGCCGCCATAGATGTACCAGACATTACTTGATATTGGTTTCCAGGAAAAGTGGAAATCAGATTAGCTCCAGGTGCAAACCAATCTATTGGTGGATTTCCTAAATTGGATAATCCACTACATCCACCCGTACCTTCACAAGTAAAGTCTAAAGCTCCTATTGTAAAAACATTGGAGCCATTGATACAACCAGGCAAGTTTTCATTTGCAGAGGAACTGTCATTTCCAGCAGACATGACCACGGTGATACCTTTGGATCCTAAATCGGAAATGATGCCATTTAAGAATGGCTCGAAGTTAGCGCAATTGAGCCCTACGGCAGCTCCAAGGCTCATGAGTACCACATCACCGGAAACTCCAAATTTCTCCACGTGATCTAAAGCCAATACCAGACTTGACCAGCTACCCATTCCATTTTTATCCAAAACCTTAAGAGAAATAATCTCTGCTCCAGGCGACATTCCGGTTATACCCGGGTTGCCTCTTCCTGTACCTGCAGCTAACCCAGCACAATGCGTTCCATGTCCCGCAAAATCAGCAAATGGATCCGACTCAGTGGATACAAAGGAAACCGAGAAGTTTCGATTTGGATTAACATTTAAATCATTATGTCTAGAATCTACCCCAGTATCAATAATCCAGATAGAAGCACTGGAATTAGAGCTTTGAGAGCCTCCCATCAAAGGAATAGCACAACTAGATTTGGTTGATTCGTTGTAGAACAAATCTCCCAAACTCTCACCTTGCATTCTAGGACGAGAGCTTTGCATTCTTGGTCTTCCCTGCATAGTAAAATCCTCCACTACTCTATCCACCGAAGGATCAGATTTTAGAAGATTAACCTGAGAAGAATTTAGATTAGCTACAAAGCCAACAGCTCCATCAACAAACTTTTTTGCTTGCCCAGGCGGAATATTTTTTTCTCGTAAAAATTTATCCACCTTTCCAACCTTTTTACTTCGTTGGTTGGCATTCTGATTTGCTTGGGTTTGCCTATTAGGATTTTTTATTTGATTTTTCCTAATAGGCTCCTCAAAACTATCTTTGAAAACCACCACAAAATTCTTGCTTTGGCTATATCCTAAAGATGAAAAAATCATCAGAGCTAGGATAAAAATCACTTTTCTCATAATAAAATACGTTAAGTTGAAACTCAACTTACTAAGTTTTATTGAAAAAATTCAACCATTACTTGGAAAAAGCAAATATAAAATAGACCGACTTTCAGCCTTAATTTACTTTATTTCAGATAAATAGGCTTCCCAACTTCCTATTGAAGCTTTCCGACGATATAAACAGGATCTCCTTCGCCTGAAGCTGCCCCTCTTTGAACAGTTTTCCAAGTCACCGGATTAGGGTTCCCATAAAGGATTCCAGAAAGAATAGCTGCTGAAAATGATGTCCCTGACACCACGGTATACTGAGGGGTTGATTTAGATACAATATGCCCCGTCGTAAAAATATATTCGCCTGGTTCTAGGTAATCGATTATACTATCAGTATCGTTAATTTCGTAATTCGAGAAGAAAGAAAACAAAGCATTATTCGAGTCATCAATCTCTACTGACCCAACAGTAAAAGTTCTCGCTGTATTCCCCCCTGTTCCTTCATAATTAATACAACCTGGGAAATTGGTACTAGATGCCATACCTTCATTACCAGCTGACATGACCACATGGATGCCATTATTGACAAGAGCCTCGATTTTATCTTTGATTTTACCAGAACTGCAAAGATCCGGACCAGGATTTTTTTGCTTAAAACCTAAACTTAAATTGACAATATCACCCTTAGCACCATTTAGCAATACATACTCAAGCGCGTTTTTTACCCGGTTTTCGGTTGACTTACCTTTATTATCAAAAACCTTCAAAGAAACCATTTTGGCTTTTGGATAGACTCCATTCATATGATATTCAATAGAACCGGGTGATGCTGATGAGGCTCCTATGATTCCTGCGATAGCTGTTCCGTGACCATCTGAGTCAACAAAGGGATCATTGGCATTCATAGCAAAAGACTTACTTAAATCAATTTCAGCCTGATCAAACACAATATCAGGATGCTTAGTGTCTACTCCAGTATCAACAATCCATACTCTCTTTGAAACGCTTGGAAAACTCGTAGCTCCACCCCTAATCAACTGTATAAATTTACTGGTCTGATTTACATCGTCGTAGCGAAGTTGCTCCTGCATCATGGGTCTTCTTCCTTGAGGAAAGACATCCGCCTGCATCATAGGTCTTCTTCCTTGAAGCTCGATATCGGCTTTGGTTTGATATTTAGAAGGATTAGAATCGACATAAGATTGAATGAGTTGTGCCTCTTGATTGGTCAACCCATCCATCAATACACTAATTTCCTTATCTAAAACACTAATGTTTTGATCTTGGATTTTTCTAGGAAATTTAAATACATTTTTAAGATGATTATTTACCCTATTTTTTAAATTATTAATATTCGCCTCACAAGCTTTAGGGTTGGGACAATCATCCGAACCTAATTTGAAAGGTTTAAATTGACTTTTATCCAATAAAACCAATTCAAAAGGATCAGAAAGTTCTGAGGTAAGATTAGAATCTTTTGAGTCTTTTTCACAGGAACAAGCTCCTAATAAAAACAACATCAGAAAAAAAGCGGAATATCTCATAGCATTAAAGAAGTATATTTATTTAAAAATCAAGCATTTAAATTAAATCAAAAGTCTTGAATTCAAAAATTAATTTGAAGAAACCATTACCCCGATTCTTTAGAAAGCATCACTCGGTACTCCCCTAATTTAGCTTTTACCTCCTCTTCTAATTCAGGTTCTTTGATTCCCTCCAGTTCATTCATTTTTTCTTGGATCACTTTTGCAACCAGCAATCTTGCCGCCTCCTTATTATCAGCAGGAATGACATACCAAGGGGCATGAGGTAAGGAAGTTTTATTTATAGCCTCCTCATAACATTCTTGGTATTTTTCCCACAAAGCTCTTTCCTTCAAGTCACCGGGGGAAAACTTCCAGTTATGCTTTTCATTTTCCAGTCTTCTCAAAAGTCTTTGCCTTTGTTCCTCTTTGCTCAGATGAAGAAAGAACTTCAAAACGACGACTCCATTTTCAGCGATATGCTGTTCGAAATTTCTTATTTGTTCAAATCTTTTTTCCCAAAACTCAGGTGTTATGTCTTCCACTGATTCGACTCCAGGAATATTTTCTCCCATGATATAATAAGGATGCACCCTAGTCACTAAGACATTTTCATAATGCGTTCTATTAAACACCGCGTACTTCCCCCTTTCCGGCAAGGCCAAGTAATGTCTCCATAAATAATCATGCTTCAGTTCCTTGCTGGTGGGAACCTTGAAGCTATGGACTACTACTCCCCGGGGATTAAATTCCTGAAACACTTCCCGAATCAAACTATCCTTTCCTGCAGTATCCATTCCTTGCAAACAAATCAATACTCCATATTTACCATGGGCATACATAGTGTCTTGATGCTTACTCAAATCTTCCCGTACATCATTTAATTCATCCTTGAGTTTCTTCTCAGAAAGACCCAAATCCATATAAGTTGACCTTTCGGATAATTTTACTGGCTCATTTACCTCCAATTTTTTAATATCGAATTGCTTCATATAAGTGCTAATCATTTTGTTAAAAGTGACCCAAACAAGATAATATTTTATATTCACCCTTTCAGTAAAAATTCAAAAAAAGACCCTCACCCAAAATGACTCAAATACCTATTCAATCCGGTTTAAGTAATCGGTACCTAGCCTTGGATGTTTTGAGAGGCATGACCATTGCATTTATGATCATTGTCAACACACCTGGCAGCTGGTCTAATCTTTATGGTCCATTAGCCCACGCGGATTGGCATGGCTTCACGCCCACTGATTTGGTTTTCCCAACGTTTCTATTCGTAGTAGGCAACGCGATGAGTTTTGCCATGAAAAAGCTAAATGACATGCCTTCTTCCCAGTTTTTCAAAAAAGTGGGAAAAAGAACCTTATTGATCTTTATAATCGGTTGGCTATTGAATGCATTTCCATTCTTTGATTACAACGAATCAGGAGCAATAGAATTTATTTCACTTTCCGAAGTCCGCTTTTTCGGGGTTTTACAGAGAATAGCTCTGGCCTATTTCTTTGCAGCCCTGATCCTCTACTGGGGAGGACCCAAGATTGCCTGGATTTTTTCAGGAATAGCTTTACTCTCCTACTGGCTAATTCTATACTTCTTTGGAGATGCAGCTGCACCCTATAGCCTAGAAGGCAATGCAGCTTTAAAATTAGATCTAGTATTAATAGGTTCTGATCGAATGTATATGGGAGAGGGAATCCCTTTTGACCCTGAAGGAATCTTAAGCACTCTTACTTCTATTGTCAATGTCTTAGCAGGATATATCGCTGGAAAGTTTATCCAAAGCAAAGGGAATCTTCCTTCAACTGTCAGAACTCTTTTGATTTCAGGGGTGATATTAATTGCTGGAGCTTACATTTGGAATTTGGGATTCCCTATCAATAAAAAAATATGGACCAGTTCCTATGTACTATTAACTGTAGGTTGGGACTTGATAATTCTTGGAGCTCTTATTTATTTGATAGAAGTAAAGAACCAGCAATCCTGGACTTATTTCTTTCAGGTTTTCGGCAGAAACCCCTTAATACTATATGTTTTATCTGGAATTGTCATCTCTATTTTCTATATGATTCCGGTGGGAGAAAGTACTTTCAAAGGATTTCTCTATGATAATTTCTACACCTCCTGGCTCGGACCAAAAAACGCTTCTTTCCTTTTTGCCATCAGCTACATGCTCCTCATCTGGCTGATAGGATTATGGATGGATAAAAAGAAGGTTTATATTAAAGTATAAACCAAAGCCCGGACATATGGATGATGCAGCCAAAACTATGATTGAAAACCTCCAGAAAAACACAGGAAAAAGTCTGGAGGAATGGATTGAAATTGTCAAAAAACAAAAATTAGAAAAGCACGGAGAAATACTCAAGTTTTTGAAAGGAGAACATGGCTTCACCCATGGATTTGCGAATCTAATTGCCCATAAAACACTCAAATCCGATGCAGGCTCTGCTGATGATCTTGATACTCTTGTACAGGAACAATATAAAGGAAAAGAGCATTTCCTTGCCCTGTATGAGAGTATTAAAAAGGAAATTGAGAGTTTCGGAAACGATATCGAGTTTGCTCCAAAAAAGGCCTATGTGAGTGTAAGGCGGAAAAAGCAGTTTGCGATGATCATTCCTGCAACAAAAAGTCGAATGGAAATCGGATTGAATTTAAAAGGTCAGGAACCCGAGGGAATACTGGAAATCGACAGCAAAACAAATGGGATGTGCAGTCATAAAATCAATTTGACTAGACCAGACGATTGGAATGATGAGGTGAAAGGCTGGCTATTGAAAGCTTATCAGGGGGCTGGATAAAAAAATCAGCCTTCTATTTCCTGAATTAATTCCTCGTACCAGTCCTCTCCATACTTTCTTACCAAGGCATCTTTAAGAAAACGGTAAAGTGGAACTTGAAGGCTTTTTCCAAGCTGGCAGGCAGGGTCACAAATATGCCATCTATCATAATTAAGCGCATCAAACTGATCGTATTTTGTAACCCTGATAGGATACATATGACAGGAAATAGGCTTTTTGAAATCAACTTTGCCATCTAAATAAGCCTGCTCTATCCCGCATTTTAAGACACCCTTTTCGTCATAAAGGGCATAAGCACATTCTCTATTGTCGCCAATAGTTGGAGTGCCTTTATCTCCGTCTTTGTCAATCACCCATACGCCCTGTTTTTCAATGGCTGCTCGTCCTTCTTCAGTGATATAATCTTTGACTATGGGGTAGATTTTTTCTAAGATCTCGGTTTCCTCATCCTCTAAAGGTGCTCCTGCATCTCCTTCCACACAACATGCTCCTTTGCAGGCTTCTAAATCGCATACAAAAAAATTCTCCTTGATGTCGTCAGACAAAACCGCATTTCCAACCAGTATCATAGACTTTTATTTTGAACAAAGGTACATATCCTATTCAATTGCCAACTCAGTTTCGGAAATCAAAGTTCTTCTTTCTTACATAAACACCTTTTACCAAACTGGCCACCAGCTCACCACTTTTGGATCTAACTTCGCAAGGAAACTCAAAGACTCCTTTTCCTTTTTGATCTACTTCTTCTTTAATCCTTTGAATCTCTGATTGACTCAGCTGAAACTCAGCGAAAACAAGTCCTTTACCTGGGCTTTTAAAATCAATAAAAGCCGTTTTATCCCAAACTATGTACTCTCTTCCCAAATTGATCATCAAAATAAACATGAAAAATGGATCGCACATGGCATATAAGGACCCGCCAAAAGCTGTTCCGACCAAATTCCTATTCCACCAAGTCAATTTCAACTGAGTTTTGAAATAGGTGAACTCCTCATTATAATCCACCACTTTTATCCCTGAAAATAAATAGGGAGGATACCAATTGATCTTTCTGATCAGTTTTTCAAATTTTGATTTCTTGTCTGAGTTCATTGCGAAAAGATAAATAAAAGGGGCAAAAAAAGAACCGCTCCTATCGGAGCGGCTCAACCCAGCACTATGAAGAAAAGCTATTTTTAGCCTTTGGAAATAAGAACATTACCTAGAGCAAAAGGTTTTCAGAAGTTTTAAAATTTTTAATTTTTTTTTCAAAATTTAAAATTGACCCCTGCTGTCACAAATCTTGGAAGTCCAACTCGTATCCCCTGTGGTCTTCTAGTGGAAATGTATCGCTCGTCTGTTAAGTTTTTAACAGATAGATTAAATCCCAAATTCCTTGCCTTCAATTCATACCCTAAAACTGCATCCAAAGTAAAAAATGATGGGATCAAGCCTGTCCTTCCATTTGCAGATGGTTCTATGGAATTGATTTCGTCTCCAAATTGGTCTCCTACAAAATTATAAGTCAATCTTGCAGAAAATCCACCTTCAGATTCCAAAGATAGAGATGAGTTGAAAATCCACTCTGGTGCATAAGGTGTGCTATTCCCTTTAATATTCACATCACCTATAAATCTATCCTCAGAGAAATATGCATCAATGTAAGTAGCCTGTAAATCATAATCTATAGCCCACTTTTTCAATCCCATTGCTTTTGCAATATCAAAAACAAATGAGGTCTCAATACCTTGGTGACGAGTAGCACCTGCATTGACTACTCCAAATCCTAGACCACCAGCTGATTCAGCTACAGGTATAATCTGATTCGAGAAATCCATGAGGAACGCAGTAGCTTCGAAATAAATCCAATTATTTATTTCTGATCGGAGACCCGCCTCATAGTTCCAGCTTCTTTCCGCCTCCAAGTCCAGAGCATCTCCGGTAGAAGTGATAGCATCTTTGGTTCTTGGAGGTGCAAAACCTTTGTGAATTCCACCAAATAACGTTACCGCACTTGTAGGTTTCACGGTAAACCCTATTCCCGGAATTACTTCACTCACTGAATTATCGGCAATAATCAAAGTGTCCCTTACCCCTACTCCTGAAAAATTTCTTCTGAAAATATTTCTCTCATAATTGAAGTTTTCAAATCTGAGACCTCCATGTAAGGTAATTCTTTCACTTACTTCAGTTTCATTTTGAAAATATGCACTAAAAGCCTTTCCATTTCTTAATTCATCCTCAATGAGATTGCCACTTTTCACTCCTGCTTTAGTACCATTCACGCGCTGTTCTTTCGCACTCTCCACTAAATATCTAACTCCTGCTTTTAGCTCATTTTTTTGTCCAAAGAGCTCATGATTCAACTCAATTCTAGGTTCGATCCCGGCAACTTCAAACTGTCTGTTTCTCTGTCCAGTCCCATCTCTCATAAATATTGCGCCTCCGGGAATAGACCTATCACCCCAAACTACCCCAGTCCAATCTGAAGGAGGAGTATTGGAAGAATTGATAGAGAAATCTTGTCTATTCCAGTTTCTGGTAGTGGTATATCCGTAAGCAATGGTTCTTAATTTGAAGTTTGGGTTAAATCTATAAACATGGCTAAAGCTCAAACTTAATCTCGAAACATCCAGTCTATCATCCGGAGCAAGCCTTGTAAAATCCTGCCCACCTTGATCAAACATCACCTGATTCAATCCTATATAAGTTGAGTTTGATCTTTCATCATAAATACCAAATTTGGCTCCTAACTCGCTCTTTTCATTTAATTTAAAAAGAAACTTGGTATTAAAATCTGTAATTCCAAATTGGGTAGGACCTACATTATCTGCTGATTTTCTAAGAAGATTTACTTGCAGACCTGTATTACCAAAGGTATTTCCATAATTAACCAAGCCTGAGAAAAAGCTCCCTTGACCTCCTTGTATTTGTACCGACCCTTGTTCTGTCTCAGGAGCATTAGGTGTGATATAATTCACTACGCCTCCAATGGTCTGAGGGCCGTACAAAATCTGTCCTGAACCCTTCAAAATCTCCACTCCTGCCATTCTATCAATCGCTGGACTATAATACATTTCCGGTTCCCCATAAGGTGCCAAAGCGACAGGAACACCATCCTCGAGCATCAATACATTTCGGCTTCTATCCGGATTGAGTCCCCTAATCCCAATATTGACACGCATACCCAACCCTTCTTCGTCCACCACATTCAATCCTGATACCCTTCGGAATACTTCATTTCCTGAAACAGGCATCAAAGATTTGATATCCTCTTTATTCAGATAGTTTACTGCACCCGGAACTTGGCTAAAAATCCTATCCTTGTTGGCAATTATTGAGAATTCAGGCATTTCCACACCTATTTCCAATACTACCAAGCCCAAATCCAAGACTCCATTGGCATCTACCTCTACTACTTGAGATTTGGTCTTATATCCTACTGCTGATATTTGTACCTCATAAACCCCCTTCTCTAAATCAAAAAGCTGGAATTTACCTTTCGCGTCCGTAAGGGCACCTTTTACCGTTCCCTTTACATAGACATTTGCATAAGAAACAGGGTTTTGCTCTGTATCATATACAACTCCTTTTACAGAAAGCTCATTTTCTTTGGACTCAGAAGCTATAACGATATTTTCTAATGAAAAAGATAAGAAGCCCAAAAGAACAACACAGTAAATCTGATATAATCTCATTATTATTTATTTGGATTAATTTTAAATTAAAACAAAAGTAGAGCCTGTTTATAATTAATCCAAATAATATTTTAATCTTTTTTTCGGCTTATTTAGACAGTCTTTAAAAATCTTATAGAATCCTTTTGAAGATTTTTAGCGTTCTTTATTCCGTGCAAGTCGGCTTGTCGCCGTTCCGATTCTATCGGAAAGGAGGAAAGTCCGGGCAACACAGAGCGCCATACTTCCTAACGGGAAGGGTATTCATCAGAAAAGGTGGATATACAGAAAGTGCCACAGAAAATATACCGCCCCGATAGCTATAGGGGTAAGGGTGAAAAGGTAGAGTAAGAGCCTACCGGTTGGATGGTGACATTCAGCGCATGGCAAACCTTATGGGTTGAAAGATCAAATAGGCCTCGGGCAAAGAGCTGCTCGTTCGATTCCTTTCGGGGATTCCGGGGTGGGTAGATCGATAGATCCTGACTGCGAAGTCAGGACTAGATAAATGACAGGCTTCTTCTGATTTTTCAGAAGAAACAGAACCCGGCTTACAGACTTGCACTTTTTCTCTTAAATTAGCCTTATGTCAAAAATACTGATCATTGATGACGAAAAAGTCATCAGAGCCACCCTCAGGGAAATCCTGGAATACGAAAAATTTGAGGTGAGTGAGGCCAAAGATGGTGAAGAAGGCCTGGCCAAATTGAAGGAAGAGGACTTCGATCTGGTTCTCTGTGATGTAAAAATGCCCAAAATGGACGGAATAGAAGTTCTGGACCAAGCTAAGGCTTTGGAAAAATCACCTCAGTTTATCATGATTTCTGCACATGGGAGTATTGAAACTGCCGTAGAAGCCACCAAAAAAGGCGCCTTTGATTTTATCCCAAAACCACCCGATCTCAATCGCCTGCTTCTTACAGTAAGGAATGCATTGGATAAAAAAAATCTGGTGACTGAAACCAAAGTCCTAAAAAAGAAACTTTCCAAGAAGTTTGATATGGTAGGTGAATCCAAGCCTATCTTATTGGTCAAAGAAACTATTGAAAAAGTAGCTCCTACAGATGCCAGGGTATTAATCACAGGCCCTAATGGAACAGGTAAAGAATTGGTTGCTCACTGGATTCATCAAAAAAGTAACAGAGTATCCAATCCTTTTGTGGCAGTCAATTGCGCAGCTATTCCTTCTGAATTAATAGAATCAGAACTATTTGGACATGAGAAAGGTGCTTTTACCTCTGCCCATAAGCAAAGAGCCGGGAAATTTGAGCAAGCCCAAGGAGGCACGCTATTTCTGGATGAAATTGGAGACATGTCTCTTTCAGCACAATCTAAAGTACTTCGAGCTCTTCAGGAGAATCTGATCAATCGCGTTGGTAGTGATAAGGATATCAAAGTAGATGTGAGGGTACTAGCAGCTACAAATAAGGACCTTAAAAAGGAAATTGAAGAAGGAAGATTCAGAGAAGATTTATATCACCGACTTAGTGTAATTCTGATTCAGGTTCCTGCCTTGAAAGACAGAAAAGATGATATACCCTTGTTGATAGACAAGTTTTTAGACGATATAGCTCAGGAAAGCGGAGATGCTAAAAAAGGGATTACCAAAGATGCTTTGGCAAAACTTCAGGAATTTCCTTGGACAGGCAATATCAGGGAACTACGAAATGTCGTGGAACGTCTGGTAATTTTGGGGGAACCCACTATTAGCCTGGAGGATATTAAAAAATATGCTGACTACTAAGAGTCAGCATTTTTTTTAAACGTTAGCTTTCTGCCCAACTTCTGCTTTTGCATAGGCAGGACAAGGCTTACTGGAAGCACATGCACCTAGTGCTAAAATTCCGATCAATAATGCGATAGTGGCTAATTTTTTCATGTGTATTTAATTATTTCTTTTCTTGGTCGACTTCAACTTCCTGACGAATTAAAATCGTCTCTAACTCCAATGTGCTTGAGACTCTTTTGATATTGATCAAGAATATAAGCTATTCAAATATGTTTAATAAATTTTAAGTAAGCAATTACTGAACCAACAAGTTACATCCGCGAATCTCAGAATTGTCAAATCTCCCCAAGACTTCTAAATACCCTTTCTCATCTATCCTGCCCAGATCCTGAGTTTCTATAAAAGAACAGGAATGGAAATTAGCCAAATCAATCACATTGATTCCGCCTTGAGAACGATTAGTCCATTCCAAAGGATCATTGACATCTCTTAACATAACGCGCAAACTGAGAGGTAAGGTATATTTTCCATCCCCTTTTGAATAAGCCTGAGACATCAACTCGGTCATTCCATACTCAGAATGGATTTTATCAACATGAAAAGATTCTTTTAAAATCTGGTGAACTTCCTCCCGAATCATTTCTTTTCTCCTCCCCTTCATCCCTCCTGTCTCCATGACAATTAAATTTTCAGCATTAGGAAATAATTCTTTTTTTTCTGCCAAATCCAAAAGCGCGAATGTCACACCCAATAACAGCACCTTTTTTGAATCCTTAGAGAGGAGCTTCAATTTTTGCAAAAGCTCATCATGGTTGTATAAGTAAAAACCAGAATGCTCCGAGCCCGACTTTTCGATAAAATGAGAAGCCATAGACACCAAACTACTCCCTTTTCTCTCTAAATATGCGGGTAATAAAGCCAATACGTGAAAATCTGACAGACTACCATATACCTCTTCAAAAGTTTTTTGCGCTTGTTGTAAATACCAGTCCTCAGACCAGAAATAATGTTTGCTGGTAATCATTCCTGTGGTACCGGAACTTGAGAAGAAACCTTTGAATTTATCCAAAGGCCCCGATACAATTGGAAAGTCTTTAAAAAAGCGAATTGGTAAAAAAGGTATTTGCCCTAAAGCATTGATTTTTTTAGGATCAATTTTCCTTGCCTTCAGATAAGCACTATAAATGGAATTGTGTTTTGCCTGAAACTCAAAAATCTCCAAAGCTAGATTTTCAAAGTTTTCAGACTTTAAATTCTCTACCTTCTCAGAAAAACTTTTAAAATCCTGCATCGTTTTATAATTTGCATCAACCCAATCGGATCCTAATTGGTTCTGTTTGTAAATTTAATCCGCCTTATGCGTTTAAAAAGTTATTTCAGCTTATTCTTTCTTGTCCTTTTTGTGGGAGCATGCGTGAATCCACCGGATAATTTTCCAACAGTCCCTTCCATTACCTTCGAGTCACTGGAGTACGTACCTACTGCCGGACCGGATTCTTTGATTGTTGGGATAGATTTTCAAGATGCAGAAGGAGATTTAGGTTTATCTGCAACAGATATCAATCCTCCATTCAATGCCTTTGATTTTCAGAGGGATGCTGCAGGAAACTTAATTACATACAGCAATAGACCTCCTTCAGCACCGACATACAATCCAATTGATTATGTAATCAACCCCATTGTCAATAATCAAACTGTCAATGATACTATTTGGGTGAGACAGAACCCCAATCAGTACAACATTTTTGTGAAGTTCTTCATCAAAAGAAATGGGAGATTTACCGAATTTAGATGGCAAGACCCTCCATTCTTCACCACTTTCAATGGAAGATTTCCAAGAATATTAACTTCAGAAGAAGGGCAGGCAGTAGAAGGAAATATCAAGTATGCCATGCTTTCCTCAGGTTGGGAAGCTATCTTCCGAAATGACACTATCAGAATTGACGTTCAAATTCAGGATAGGCAATTGAATCGAAGTAATGAAGTATCCAGCCCGGAATTAACACTCAGGCAGATAACTAGAAATACACCCTAAAGCAAAAAGGGCGGTGAATGATCACCGCCCTTTCTATTTTTATGCTAATCAAATTACAGCGCAGGGAAGGTTTTAGGATTTACCTCATGCATCATGCTGTAAACCTTCTCCACCACGTCTTCAATACTTGGTTTGGAGAAATAATCTCCATCTGATGAATAAGCAGGTCTATGCGCTTTAGCCGGTAATGTCTGAGGGTCAGAGTCCAAATATCTAAACACTTTTTGACCTTCTATCACTTGCTGCAGCATAAATGCTGAAGCTCCTCCAGGAACATCTTCATCAGCAAAGATTACTCTATTCGTTTTCTTCACAGACTCCCCTATAATGCCATGCACATCAAATGGCAATAAAGTCTGTACATCTATGACTTCTACTTCAATTCCTATTTCAGACAATTCCTGAGCAGCATCCATTACGATTCTGCACATGGAACCGTAAGTCACGATTGTTAAGTCTGTACCTTCTCTTAATATTTCTGGTTTACCCAAAGGAACTGTGAATTCTCCAATATTTTCAGGGAGCCTCTCTTTCAGTCTATAGCCATTAAGACATTCTACTACAATAGCCGGTTCATCAGACTTGAGCAAAGTATTGTACATACCAGCAGCCTGAGTCATATCTCTCGGTACGCAGACCACCATTCCTCGCAAGGTAGAAAGAATCATACCCATAGGAGATCCGGCATGCCATACTCCTTCCAGTCTGTGACCACGGGTTCTCACGATTAAAGGAGCCTTCTGACCACCTTTGGTTCTGTATTGGAGAGACGCCAAATCATCAGATAACATTTGAAGTCCATAAAGCAGGTAATCCAAATATTGAATTTCAGCAATAGGCCTCAAGCCTCTCAAAGCAGCCCCAATTCCCTGACCTATAATGGTACATTCACGAATACTGGTATCACTGACTCTCCACTCTCCGTGTTTTGCCTGAAGACCGGCAAAAGCCTGGTTAACATCACCGATTTTCCCTACATCCTCTCCAAATGCGAAGAATCGAGGGTCATTTTCTAGTTTATTGTCAAAAAATGCCTGCAAAACTTCACGTCCATCCACAACAGCAGACTTTTCATTGAATTCAGCAGGAACTTCATCAATTTTCAATACAGACCATTCAGACTGAGAATAAAGATGGCTGCTATAGCGATCGTGGTTTAATTCGTTTTGCTTTTCGTACCAAGCCTTCAATTCATTCTTTCCAGAATTAGAATCGAATCTTAAAAGCAGTAAAGCTTTTCTAACTGTTGAAACCACATCTTTCCGAATGGGATTGATTGTTTTTTTCAGTTCATCGGCCAACTGATCCAACACCACTTTCCGGGTGCTGTCTTTAGCTGCTGATTTAATCAGGGCAACTGCCTCGTTTAGTTCTTTTTTGATTTCACCGCTGAAATCAGACCAAGCCGCTTCTTTCTCTTTTTTAACATGAGCTTTTGCCTCTGCTTCTATTTTATCCAAAGCATCAGCAGTAGCCAATTCATTTTCAAGGATATACTCTCTAAACTTTTTAATGCAGTCCCAGTCTTTTTCCCAGTCCAGTCTTTCTTTGGACTTATATCGCTCATGTGAACCAGAAGTACTGTGCCCCTGAGGCTGAGTCATTTCTTCCACATGAATTAAAACGGGAACATGCTCTGTCCTTGCTAATTCTCCAGCTTCTTGAAATGCCTGAAGCAATGCCTCATAATTCCAGCCCTTTACTTTGATGATTTCGAAACCAGGTTTTTCCTCAGTTCTTTGGAAACCAGCTAAAGCCTCTGAAATACTTCCTTTGGTGGTATGAAATTCTTTTGGAACCGAGATTCCATATTCATCATCCCAAATAGAGATCACCATCGGCACTTGTAAGACTCCAGCTGCATTGATAGATTCAAAAAACATTCCTTCTGAAGTAGAAGCATTACCGATAGTACCCCAAGCAACCTCGTTACCATTGACCGAGAATTGCTTTAGTTTCTTCATGCCTTTATTGACTCTGAAAAGCTTTGAAGCATAAGCCAAGCCCAAAAGTTTGGGCATCTGAGCAGCTGTTGGAGAGATATCAGCTGCCGAATTATTCATTTTAGTCAAATCCTTCCAAGAACCGTCCTCATTTAAAGAGCGGGTTGCAAAGTGACCATTCATTAATCTACCTGCACTTGCCGGCTCCTCCTGTACGTTAGTGTAAGCATAAAGCTGAGCAAAATATTGCTTAACATTTAACTCACCCAAAGCCATCATAAAAGTCTGATCACGGTAATAACCTGATCTAAAATCTCCTAATTGAAAAGCCCTTGCCATTGCAATTTGAGCAAGCTCTTTTCCATCACCAAAAATACCAAACTTCGCTTTTCCCATGAACACCTCTTTTCTTCCCATCAGGGAAGCGTGTCTGCTAATCATCGCTATTCTAAAATCTTCCAAAATAGCTGAAGGCTCCGGGACAAAGGAAGGCTTACTTTTTTTTATCTTTTGTAATTCTGACATAGACTTGTTTAATCTAAAGTTATTTGGGTTTGGGTGCGCACAGTTCTAGTGCAGATCAAAAATAGCCAAATCATTTTTTTTTACAAATTTAAGCTGAACTTATTTTCAGTTTAAAATTTGGTATTTTGGTTAAATATTAGCCCAGAAACAAATTTTATTCTGTCAATACCATCAACACTGATCAAATATTCGATTTCTAAGAGTTTAGATTATTTTGCAAATCAGGTTTTTATCCATACTATATTCTCAAAATATTCAACTTTTAAAATTTAAATTTTGAAATAATCAGTATTTTCCAGCCAATTTTTAGAAGAATCTTTTGATTTTCAAGATTTTTCAAAATGAGACCAAATACTATTCTTAAAAATGCGATTAGAATAAACTGGCTTACTATCTTTGCCGCCATATTTAAATCCAAATAGACTTGCCATGATAATAGGTGTTCCAAAGGAAATTAAAAACAACGAAAACCGAGTAGCTCTAACTCCTGCAGGAGCGAAAGAATTGGTAAAAAGAGGCCATACTGTATACGTACAGCACACAGCTGGAGAAGGTAGTGGTTTCCCAGATGAAGAATATGAAAATGCAGGCGCAAAAATTCTTCAAACTATAGAAGCTACCTACGAGATCGCAGAAATGATCATGAAGGTAAAAGAGCCTATTGAATCTGAATACAAACTCATCAGAGAAAACCAATTGTTGTTCACCTATTTCCACTTTGCTTCTTACGAACCACTAACCAAGGCTATGGTGGAAAACAAATCGGTATGTTTGGCATATGAAACTGTAGAGAAAGCTGACAGAAGCCTTCCACTCTTGATTCCAATGTCTGAAGTTGCCGGTAGAATGGCTGTTCAAAAAGGTGCTAACTACCTCGAAAAACCATTGAAAGGAAGAGGAATTCTTTTAGGTGGAGTGCCAGGTGTATTGCCTGCTAAAGTTTTGATCTTAGGTGGTGGAATCGTAGGAACCCAAGCTGCCTGGATGGCTGCCGGCTTAGGAGCTGACGTGACAATCATGGACGTATCTCTTCCAAGAATGAGATACCTGGATGATGTCATGCCTGCCAATGTGAACACTATGATGTCTAATGAATACAACATCAGAGAAATGATCAAATCTGCTGATTTGATAGTTGGCGCAGTGTTGATCCCGGGAGCCAAAGCACCTCACTTGATCACCAGAGATATGTTGAAAGATATGAAGCCAGGAACCGTTTTAGTTGACGTGGCCGTGGATCAAGGCGGCTGTATTGAGACCTGCAAGCCGACTACACATGAGAACCCAACCTTCATCATTGATGATGTGGTTCATTACTGTGTGGCTAACATGCCAGGAGCTGTACCTTACACTTCTACTTTGGCATTGACTAACGCAACCCTTCCTTACGCAATCCAACTTGCAGAAAAAGGCTGGAAACAAGCTTGTAATGACAATGCGGAATTGAAATTAGGATTGAATGTAATTCAAGGTGAAATCGTGTATAAGGCAGTAGCTGATGCTTTCGATATGCCATATGCAATGGTTGAAAAATACCTAGCAGACTAATTCAATTCCTGCTTTTAAATTTTAAATCCTCCAGAATCAATCTGGGGGATTTTTTATTGGTTTAAAGCCCAATAAATCATCCTAGTACCAAATCCTATCATGATAAGTCCCACTAAAAAGCCCAAAATTTTCATCAATCTAGGTGTTACTAATGGCCTTAATTTTTTTGCTACATAAGCCTTAAGTAAATCAATAGAAAAAACGGTTCCTAAAATACCTAAATAATAAATACCTGCTTCAGCTTTTCCATAGTCAGGTTTTAAATGCACTAAGCTGGCTATCGAAACCCAAAATAACAGCACAAAGGGATTAATCCCATTGATGCTAAAACCCTTCAGAAAAGCCGTCTTTTTTTGGATTGGCAGAGTGATCCCTCCAGAATTAGGGCGGGAAGTTTTGGCTTTGATCAAATTACTAATCCCAAAACCAAATAAAATCAGGCCTCCGAAAACTCCTAAAACGAATTCAAAATAATCAATTCCAGAAAGATAGCTGACACCAAAATAGGTAATCAAAACATAAATACAGTCAGACAGTAATATCCCTAAAGCGGCCAAAGCAGCATATCTAAATCCATACTCCAAGCTACTTTGAATCAGCGTAAAGAAAACGGGGCCGATAAGGGCAGAAAGTAAAAGCCCCATACTCAAGCCTTCCAGTAGAGCGGCAATCAAAGATTATCTCCTTTCTTATTTAAAAACTCTTTCCAAGATTCGGCTTTTTCTCCTTTTAGAACTCGAGGAAATTTATTTTGACCTCCCTCCTTTCCCTGACTTCTCATCCAATCATAAAAATCAGAACTGGGTCTAACCTCACAAAACACCTTTTTTAAAGCGTGCCTTCTCTCAACAGCATAATCGTCGTTCAGCTCTTTCAGCAGGGCATCAATTCTTTCTCCCAATTGCTGGGCATCCACTGAATCATTGGTCCCGATGTACCAATGGTGGGCAAATAAATTTTTATAAGGCTCACCCAAAACAGTGAATTCTTTGATTGTAATATCAAACTCGTTGGAAGCAAGTTCTATTGCCTTATTCATATTATCCACCGAAAGGTGCTCTCCGCATAGGCTCAAAAAATGCTTGGTCCTGCCAGTGATAATGATCTCAGACTCCTCCTTTGAAACAAAGCGAATAGTATCCCCAATCAAATATCTCCATGCTCCGGCGCAGGTTGATATCAGTATCGCATAATCTTTTCCTTCCTCAACCTGATCAATTTTCAATGTCACAGCATCTTGGCGAATGGAGCCGTTTTCATCGAAATTTTGGTCATTGAAAGGCACAAACTCATGAAAAATCCCATTGTTCAAGACCAGTCTCATTGACTTTCTTCCAGGTAAAGCCTGAAAGGCCAAAAATCCTTCAGAAGCCAAATAGGTTTCTATATAAGTAAGCGGCTTTCCCAATAGCTTTTCAAAGCCTTTTTTATAGGGTTCGAACGAAACCCCTCCATGAACAAAAATCTGAAGGTTGGGCCAAATCTCATGAATATGGGCCACTTGATATCTTTCTATGATTTTCTCCAATAAGATCTGCAACCATGCCGGAACACCCACAATAATCCCAATATCCCATTTAGGTGCTTTTTCGACTATTTGATCCAGCTTGTCTCCCCAATTCTTATTTCTGGATATTTTTTTCCCAGGTTTGTAAAAACGCTGAAACCAAATAGGCAACTTTCCAGCAGTGATTCCACTTAGATCACCAGAAAAATAGGTGCCATTAAATTCCAAATCGGTACTTCCTCCCAACATCAAGATACCTTTGGTAAAGAGTGATTTAGGCAAGTCATATTTCGAAAGACTTAAAATCTGTCTCACTCCTGTTCTTCGGATAGCCTTTACCATATCCTTGGTGATTGGAATATATTTCGAGGTGGCTCCCGATGTTCCTGAACTCAAGGCGAAATGCTTTACTTTTCCCGGCCAGGTGATATCTCTTTCCCCATTGAGTAATCTATGCCACCATTCTTCATAGATTTTGTCGTAATCATAAATCGGAACTGAGTTTTTGAATTTTTCATAAAACTGATCATTTCCTCCTTTGAAAGATTTTAAAATTCCCGGAAAATCATATTTTTCTCCAATGGCAGTTCTATTTGAGGCTATGAGCAGTTTTTTCAAAGCCTGTTTTTGCAATTCTATAGGTTGAGAGTACTCTTGCTCTAAACTTTCTCTCAAGCGAATGCCTTTCTTTAGTAAAGTACTGATGATCGCCATATCTTTGTCTTGGCCTTTTTCAAAAATTTAAGAGCTTAAAAATAGAAAATGGATATCAAAGCAAATCTTGAAAGCGTAAAAAAAACCTTTAAAAATCCCGATTGCGTACTCGTGGCAGTAAGCAAAACCAAGCCTATATCTGACCTCAAAGAGGCTTATGAGGCCGGTATTAGGGATTTTGGGGAAAACAAAGTTCAAGAGCTTCAGGAGAAGCAACCTCAACTCCCTGAAGATATCCGATGGCATATGATCGGGCATTTGCAGAGAAATAAGGTCAAATACATTGCACCTTACGTGTATTTGATTCATGGGGTCGACTCCTTCAAGCTTTTAAAAGAAATCAATAAGCAAGGGAAAAAGATTGATAGAAAGATTCCTGTTTTATTGCAGATGCATATCGCTGAAGAAGACAGTAAGTTCGGCTTCGATAGAAAAGAAATGGACGAAATGCTGGCAGACCCGGACTTTACTGAACTTACTCACGTAGCAATCAAGGGACTGATGGGAATGGCTACCTTCACCGAAAATGAAGAACAAATCAGAAGAGAATTTCAGGGTTTGAAAAATCACTTCGAAGAACTTAAAACCAATCCCCTTCCCGACTTCATGAAAATGGAAATTTTATCTATGGGCATGAGTGGTGACTATTTGATCGCGCAGGAAGAAGGCAGCACCATGGTCAGGATAGGGTCTGCAATTTTTGGAGCAAGAAATTATTAATCAAGAGCTAATGAACGGAAAACAATTGATCATGCTAGCTGGGCTATCAGGGGCCATTGCGGTAGGCTTAGGAGCATTTGGGGCACATGGATTGGCAGATACACTGGCTGCAACAGGAAGAGCCGACACCTTTGAAACTGCGGTGAAATATCACTTTTACCATACATTGGCTATTGCCTTAATCGGTATCATCAAATTGATCAAACCCAATTGGAAAAGTTTGGTTTTTGCTTCTTGGAGTATGATTTTCGGAATAGTCGTCTTTTCAGGATCTCTTTATATTCTTTCCCTGTCTGGGGATACCTGGTGGGGAGCCATTACTCCATTAGGTGGAGTAGGTTTTATCATGGGTTGGCTTGGATTATTTTACTCAGCACTTCGCAATGACCAAATTCTTGCAGATTAGAGTTATTACTATTTTTCTATTTTTGATCGTCTTTCAACAGGCTCAGGCTCAGTTGACAAGAGATCAGTATATACAAATGGAAAATGCCTTAGGAGAAGGGAGCTTTTTTTCAGGTCATTTGACAGGTTTCATGCTTTATGATCTGGATTCCCAGCGGGTTTTATATGAGAAAAACTCTCAGATGAGATTTACTCCTGCCTCAGTCACAAAGCTATTTACCTTGTTTTCTAGCATCTTAATTTTGAATGATAGCACCCAAACCCTAAGATATATCCAATCAGGGGATACCTTAAAAATTTGGGGAGCTGGAGATCCTTCCTGGAAATATAAAAAATTGCCCCAACCAAAATTTCAAGATTTTTTCAGGCCTTATTCAGTTATTCAATTTTCCGATACCAACCTTAAATCCACCCCTTTCGGAGCCGGATGGCAATGGGATGATTACTTATATTATTATGCAGCTGAAAGATCTTCGCTTCCTATCTATGGGAATGTAATGCAAGTATTTGCAGGAAGAGTCAACCCTAAAGTCTTTCCAGCAAAATTTCAGTCATCGATCCGTACCAATGAAAAGGAAACAAAGGACATGGAAAGAGACTTCCATTCCAATACTTTTTACTATAACCCCGATTCTTACAGAGGAAGAGAGGACTTTCTACCATTCATTACTTCCCCACAGCTCTTGACAGAGTTTGCAAAAAATGAAACTGGGAAGAATTGGATTTACAAGGCAGAAAAGCTGCCTGAAAACCATAAGCTCTGGAGAGGAGCACCTTTATTCCCGATTTTAAAAGAAATGATGCTGGAATCGGACAATTTTTTAGCAGAGCAATTATTATTGATGATTTCAGATCGGCTTTTTGGTGAATTAAATTCTGAAAGGGCGATAGAATACATTATTAAAACCTATTTATCGGATTTACCCGATCAACCGATCTGGGTGGACGGAAGTGGTTTGAGCAGGTACAATTTATTTACCCCCAGAACAATGGTTGGGCTCTTTGAAAAACTCTATAGAGTAGTCCCTGATCAAATGCTATTTGAGCTTCTTCCGACCGGCGGTAAATCCGGAACGATCAAAAATAACTATCAGGCTGCCCAACCTTATATTTTTGCAAAGACTGGCACTATGAGTAATAATCACAGCCTGGTTGGATTAATCAGAACTAAGTCGGGAAAGCAATATTGTTTTGCTTTTATGAATTCCAACTATCCCTGGAAAGCTTCTGAGATAAGAAGAGAAATGGAAAAGGTGCTGATAATGACCAGGGATATATTGTAATTGAATTAAATTCACAAAAATCTTCATTGGATGAATAAACGCACTTTTCTCAAATCACTCGGTGTCTTGGCCGGAGCCAGTCCTTTCTTCGGATTCAATTCCATTTCTTCTGAAAGTAATCCAAGTACTTTACTCCCATTACCCATCAAAAAAGGAGATGTGGTCGGGCTAATAAGTCCCTCAGCTGCTACTGCCGATAGGATGCAATTTACCTTCGCAAAAGAAGCTTTGGAGGCGCTTGGTTTCCAAGTTAAGCTCGGAGAAAATTTAAAAAACAGAAGAGGTCATTTGGCTGGCACCGATCAGGAAAGAGCATCTGATTTAAACCAAATGTTTGCTGACCCGACTGTCAAAGCAATCATTTGTATTCGAGGAGGTTCGGGTGCCGCACGGATTTTACCATTGATCAATTATGAATTGATCAAAAATAATCCCAAACCATTGATGGGCTATTCGGATATTACCGCTCTTCACTGTGCTATTCATTCCCAAACAGGCCTGATATCTTTTCATGGCCCCAATGGAACCGGCAGTTGGAACAGTTTCAATGTTCAAGCTTTCAATCAGCTATTTTTTGAGAAAAAACTGGTTCAATATAAAAATGAACAAGTCAAAGGGGACGATTTGGTCATCAAAAACAACAGAATTCAAACTCTCAAAGCAGGAACTGCAGAGGGGAAAATTTTGGGTGGAAACCTAACAGTTTTGACCGCGCTGAGTGGCACTCCTTATTATCCAGATTTCAAAGATGCCATTCTATACACAGAAGATATTGGAGAAGATCCTTATAAGGTGGATAGAATGTTGAGTACTTTGAAACTCAACGGAACATTAGACCAGATTAAAGGGTTTATTTTTGGTCAGTGCAGTGACTGTGAGCCGGGAGGTGGATATGGTTCTTTATCAATAGACCAGGTATTGGACGATTATATTTTGCCTCTCAACATTCCAGCTTATTCCGGTGCAATGATTGGCCATATTTCTAAACAATTCATCATCCCTAATGGAGCTGAAGTCCGAATGGATTCTACAAAAGGCTCCATAGAATTGCTGAAACCAGTATTTCAATCCTAATGAAATCGAGCACGACCCAAAGTGACACACAGAGAAACGCCCCGATGTATCGGGGAATCAATGCGAAGATTCCATCCCGATTTTCGGGACAGGTACTGACCTTTGAAAAAAAATATAAACAGATGAAAATGTATAGTTTATTTATTTTTATATCAGTTCTTTTGGCTTGCAACACAGCGAGCATAGAGCTTCCTCAAAATTTAACCACCGTGAAAGATCAACCTTTAACCTACCTTGCTTTAGGAGACAGTTATACGATTGGAGAGGGAGTATCTGAAAAGGATCGCTACCCCAACATTCTGGTTGAAAAATTAAATACTCAGACCGAACTCAAGTGGGGCAAACCTGAGATCATTGCCAAAACCGGATGGACTGTTGACGAATTGGATAAAGGAATCAATGAAGCTGCTCCAACAGGCACTCCCTATGATTTAGTCACCTTATTAATCGGAGTAAATAATCAATACCGAGGACGATCCGTAGACGATTATCGGGTTGACTTTGAATTAATGCTTTTAAGAGCTATTGGATTTGCAGGAAATAGACCAAACCGAGTTGTGGTCGTGTCTATCCCCGATTGGGGAGTCACTCCTTTTGCTGATAAAAGATCCACTGACAAGCAGGAAGTTGCTGCTGAAATCGATGCCTACAATCAGGCCAAAAAAAGCGTTTGCGGGAAATTGGGTGTTAAATTTATAGATATCACCACTGAATATAGGCAAATTGGTACCCTCCCGGAAATGGTGGTAGCAGATCAATTGCACCCAAGTGGACTAGTCTATGAATCATGGGCAGAAAAGATTTTCAATCATGTGAAAACGATTGATATCAAACCCTAATTCTTTTACCTATTCATTCAATTAGAAGTGTGAAAGATCAATTATTCCATTGATCACAAAGATTTGAAAACCTTATTTAAAAGGATTTCAAAAGCTTAATTTTATGCACTCAGACTATTAAGCATTTAGCCTTTATGAAAATTATCTGCATTGGCCGTAATTATGCGGCTCATATTGAAGAATTAAAAAATGAAACACCCGGAAATCCGGTAGTTTTTTTGAAACCAGATACAGCTTTATTGAAAAATGGGGCAGCTTTTTACTATCCTGATTTTTCAAAAAACATTCATCATGAAGCTGAATTGGTATTAAAAATCAATAAAGAGGGGAAGTATATTCAAAAGAAATTTGCTCATAGGTATTATGAGGAAATAGGGTTGGGAATTGATTTTACGGCCCGTGATCTTCAAGATCAATGCAAGGCCAAAGGTTTGCCATGGGAAATAGCAAAAGCCTTCAACGGCTCAGCTCCTATTGGTGATTTTATCCCTGTTTCAGAGATTGAAAACTTACAATCCATTGACTTTCATCTCTCTATCAACGGGGAGATAAAACAACAAGGTAATACCAGCTTGATGCTATTTAATTTTGACACCATCATTGAATACGTTTCCCAATTTTTCACGTTGAAGAAAGGCGATTTGATTTATACAGGAACTCCGGCAGGAGTAGGTCCTGTCAAAATTGGAGATCGACTGGAAGGATTCATTGGAACCCAAAAAATGCTTGATTTTGAAGTTAAGTAAACTACTACCCGTATTCATTTTATTTCTTTTTCTTGGTCAAAATTCATTCTCTCAGGGAGTCATTCGGGATTACTTTCGATCACCTGTCAAACCTGGAGGAAGGAATTATTTGTCCGGAAATTTCTCTGAATTAAGACCCAACCATTTCCATACTGGGCTAGATTATAAGTTTGGAGGCGTGGAAGGAGAACCCATTTATGCAGCTGCAGATGGCTGGGTTCACCGAATCAAAATCTCCACCTACGGCTATGGAAATGTCATCTATCTAAAGCATCCAACGGGGCACATAACCCTTTATGGGCATTTGAGAAATTTTAATCCCAAGCTTCATCAGTACATGATAGAACGCATGTACGAAGCCCAAGTCAATGAGTTGGAGTTATACCCTACCCCAGGAGAACTGAGTTTCAAAAAAGGAGAACGCATAGCTGATGGAGGAAACACTGGGAGTTCAGGTGGTCCTCATTTACATTTTGAAATTAGAGACAGTCTGGACAGGGCTATGGATCCGCTTCTTTTTGGTTTTCCGGAAATCCTTGACAACATAGCTCCTACTCCACAGAAATTAGCACTTGTCCCCCTTCAAATTGACTCCAGAATTAATGGAAAATTCGAGCGAATGGAGTTCACTCCTACTGCTAGTGGTGGCGTATACAAAATACCTCAAACCATTCAAATCACCGGAAAAGTAGGCATTGAAGTGCAGGGCTTCGACCAACTGGACGGTGCAAGCAACAGGAATGGCTTTCCTTATTTTGAAATTCGGGAAAACGACTCCCTACTATACCAATTAACAATCGATAAAGTCGACTTCAATTATACCCGACAGTTTTTGCTGCATACGCACCAAAACAGATTTTCGAAGCTCTACTATCAACCCAACCTGAAATTTGAATATCTCAGACCTCATCAGGCTGGGATAGGACATTTGGAATTGGAGCCGGGAAAAAGAAAAATTTATGAATTGCGCCTGATCGATGCTTTGGGAAATACTCAAAAAATTCAATTCTCATTGCAGGGAAAGGATCAGGAATTTGTAGTCGCAGATGGAGCCACTCCTAGTAAAGCTCAAGTGGATTATATCGGAAATATTCTTAAAATTAAGGCTCCAGTATCCAAACTCGGAGGCTTGGCTAAATTTTACGTGGGTACCCGGACTTTTGAAATGCTGCCTGCCTATCAAGATGCAAATAGCCGGACTTATTTATGGGATATGCAATTTGGAATTCCAGAAGAAATTGATCTTTGCTCAGAAGTAATCAGCACCCCACTCAAAGCAGCCATTCCTGCTGGAGAAGAAAAGCTTTTTGCGCAAAGAGATGTTCAAATCAAATTTGATAAAAATACCCTATTAGATGACCTATATCTAAGAATTCAGGAAAGTGGAACCGGTAGCGCTGCAAGATTACAAATCAATGATCCTTCGGAATATTTATGGAATTCCATGGAAGTGCTCTGGAACACCAGTCCAGGAAATTTGAATAAATCCAGAACTCATGTATACCAAGTCAATAGCAGAGGCAGTAAATCTTTTGTAGGAGGAACTTGGGAAGACGGAGCAATCCGCTTTAAAACCAGAAATTTTGGTACTTTTATGCTTGCTGAAGACATCAAGGCTCCCAGCATAACTCCTGTGAGAGTAAATTCCACAGAAATCCGCTTTTCCATTCGGGATGATTTATCCGGAATTCAGAGTTTCGAAGCAAAAGTAGATGGGAAATGGGTGTTGATGCGGTATGAGCATAAGCAGGCATTGATCTGGTCAGAAAAACTGGATAAACATCCCTTCCGCGGACCTGTTATTCTTAGGGTAACTGACATGGCTGGTAATGTAGCCGAATGGAAAGGAACCATCGCTTAATTCATGTTTTATTAAAAAAATTAAACGTATGTCATTAGAAGTAGGCCAAAAGGCACCAGATTTTGAAGCAAAAATTGAAACGGGAGAAACCATCAAACTCTCTGATTTTAAAGGGAAAAAAGTAATCCTATATTTTTATCCTAAAGACAATACTCCCGGCTGTACTGCTCAGGCTTGTAACCTCAGAGATAATTATGAAGCCCTGCAAAAAGCCGGGTATGTAGTTTTGGGTATCAGTTCCGATTCTGAAAAATCCCACCAAAAGTTTATAGACAAGCAGGAGCTTCCATTCTCTTTGATTGCAGATGAGGATAAAAAAGTTCACGAGCTCTATGGCACTTGGGTGGAAAAATCCATGTATGGAAGAAAGTATATGGGGACTGCAAGAACCACTTTTGTAATTGATGAAGAGGGGAAAATAGAGGAGATTATAGAAAAAGTAAAAACCAAAGAACACACTGCTCAAATCCTAAAATAAACCTCCGTAATGGAAAAACAATCTATCGAACAACTCCAAAAAATCTGTACTCAACTCAGAAGAGATGTACTGAGAATGGTGCATGCTGTGCAATCCGGACATCCCGGAGCTCCACTTGGCTGCGCAGAATTCTTTGTGGCCTTGTATTTTGATCAGTTGAGACACAATCCTGACTTTAAAATGGATGGAAAAGGTGAGGATATTTTCTTCCTTTCCAATGGTCACCTCTCCGCAGGCTGGTATTCAGTCTTAGCGAGAAGCGGTTATTTTCCTGTTGAAGAACTCAAAACCTTCAGAAAAATCAATTCCAGACTGCAGGGACACCCAGCAACCCACGAACACCTTCCCGGTATTCGGGTAGCATCAGGTTCCCTGGGGCAAGGCCTATCCGTAGCACTTGGCGTTGCTCAGGCCAAAAAACTGGACAAAGATGATCACCTGGTTTATATCCTAATGGGTGATGGAGAATTGCAAGAAGGTCAGGTATGGGAAGCTGCCATGTATGCTGCTCATTTTGGAGTGGATAATTTGATTGCCACGGTAGATTATAATGGTCAACAGATCGACGGTCCAACTACAGAAGTGATGGATCTAAAAAATCTCAAGGCCAAATGGGAAGCTTTTGGTTGGGAAGTAATCGAAACCAAAAAAGGAAATGATCTAAGCTCCGTACTTGAGGGATTGGAAAAAGCCAAGTCCTTGACAGGAAAAGGTAAGCCTGTAATGAACCTCTTGTATACAGAAATGGGCTATGGGGTTGACTTTATGGTCGGAACTCACAAGTGGCATGGCTCCCCTCCTAGTGACGAGCAATTAGCCGATGCCTTAGGACAATTAGAGGAAACCTTAGGCGATTATTAATCTACCCAACACAAAGAAAATCATGAGCTTAGACTTAAAATTTACATATACTGAGAAAAAAGACACGCGTTCAGGATTTGGTGACGGATTTCTGGAGGCAGGAAGAAAAAATCCAAATGTAGTTGGCCTTTGTGCGGATCTGATTGGTTCTCTGAAAATGGGAGCTTTTCAAAAGGAATTTCCTGAGCGCTTTTTCCAAACAGGAATTGCTGAGGCAAACATGATAGGCATTTCTGCCGGTTTGGCCACAGGAGGCAAAATACCTTTTGCGGGAACCTTTGCAAATTTTGCAACGGGCAGGGTTTATGATCAAATCAGACAATCCGTTGCTTATTCGAATAAAAACGTCAAAATATGCGCTTCTCATGCCGGTTTGACTTTAGGTGAAGATGGTGCAACTCACCAGATTCTGGAGGATTTGGGAATGATGAAAATGCTTCCCCATATGACTGTGATCAATCCTTGTGATTACAACCAAACCAAGGCTGCCACTTTGGCGATTGCGGAGTATGAGGGTCCTGTTTACCTAAGATTTGGACGCCCAAGTTGGCCTATTTTCACACCTGCTGATCAAAAATTCGAAATCGGAAAGGCTTGGAAAATGATCGACGGAAAAGATGTAACCATCTTTGCAACAGGCCACATGGTTTGGGAAGCGAATGTTGCTGAGGCTATGCTAAGAGAAGAAGGTATTTCTGCTGAAGTAATCAATATCCACACGATCAAACCTTTGGATGAAGAGGCTATTTTGGAATCTGTCAAGAAGACCGGATGTGCTGTTACGGCAGAAGAGCATCAGATCAATGGGGGATTGGGTGATGCAGTGGCTCAGACCTTAGCTAGAAACAATCCAGCTCCCTTGGAATATGTGGGTGTCAATGACAGTTTCGGAGAGTCAGGAACTCCCACTGCCCTTCTCGAGAAATATGGTCTCAATGCTGCGAATATTGTGAAAGCTGCTAAGAAGGCCTTGAAGCGGAAATAAGAGCCTAAAAATATCTAAAAGGCTGTTTCATTAGTAATGCATTTGTCACATTGAGCGAAGTCGAAATGTAGGCCAGAAAGATTGAAATGGTCTTCGACTACGCTTAGGCTGATATGCGATTGCTTTTGAAATGGCCTTTTTTTTAATTTTAACCCCATGATAAAATTAACGGATAGCCTCAAGTTAATTCCCATACGAGAGCAAGACTTTGAATTGCTTCATCAACTCATGCATAAAATTTATAAGGAGGCTTATTCGGATTTCTGGCAGGATACCGGCGATTGGTATTTAGAGTTGATTTATAATAGAGAAAATTTATCCAAGGAGATTTCACGCAGTCGAACTCATTATTTTTTTGTGGAGTGGAACGAGCAGAAGGTAGGAATATTTAAATATGATTTTCCTTTTTCTCCCAGAGAAGTGGAAATTCCAAATGCTATGAAGCTCCATAGACTTTATCTGGACCGAATTACTCATGGTCAGGGAATCGCCGCTCAATTGATGAAATACTTAGAAAATATAGCCAAAGAGCAGAAACTAGATGCTATTTGGTTGGAGGCAATGGTTTCCAAACATCAGGCGAAAAGATTTTATGAAAAATCAGGATATCAAAAAATCTACGAATATAGCCTCGACTTTGAAAAATTGAAGGATGAGTTCAGACAAATTCAGATCATGAAAAAGGAATTAAATAAATTTGAATAACCTCAATGATTTCTGCAGTCAAAAACCTTTGATTTGGGGCAAAAAGATGGAAGACGGGAGACCGAAGTGAAGGTGCCGAAGGCACGTCCTGTGACAGCAAAAAAGAGTTCGACCCGCTTCGAGGTCGGAAATACATTGATTTGAATAAATGATCACGGTGCCAATCAGTAAAAAAACAGGTCGCCCCTTCAGGGCTCTGAATCACTCTATTATATTATCTAAGCCCCAAATCGAATTTGGTGCTAATACAAAACGCCCCTCCAGGGCTGGGCTATGCATCCATAACCTTCTTCCTTAATAAATTATGAGGTATTCATAAATTCTGAAATAGTATACCAAAAGTGCCAAAGGCACGTCCTGTAGCAGCAAGGCATTCATGGTCTAGAAGTTCTTTATACAGCCTTCACACTTTCCATGGGCTTAACCCATATTTATTCAAAGGTTAAACTACTTAACAGGGGTCTAAAATTGTAAAATATCAATTTGGAAAAAAACCACGAAGTGGTTGAACATTTTAATAGCCCCCGGTGAAACCGGGGGTTTGATAGAATTTCATACAATATTGATTACCAACCCCGAACGGGGTTGAACTTCTGTGAAGGAAAAAAATGATCAAAATAAAGTTCGACCCACTTCGGGGTCGGGAAAACCATTGGCACTGGATCATTTTATCCACGGGTTTCACCTTTGGTTCACCCGCGGTTATTGAGAGGTTTGACCCCTTATCAGGGGTCATTATTTGGAACACATTATGGGAAAGTAAAAGATCCTGAAAGGATCGAACATCTCAATAGCCCTAGGTGCAACCTAGGGAAATGGTAACATAACAAACCATGGTGGGAAACAACCCCGAACGGGGTTGAACTTCTGTGAAGGAAAAAAAGATCAAAATAAAGTTCGACCCACTTCGGGGTCGGGAAAACCATTGGCACTGGATCATTTTATCCACGGGTTGCACCTTTGGTTCACCCGCGGTTAATCGGGATGGGTAGGCGGTCGAGCCGCCGTCCCCCCCACACCACCTGGCATACGCTTTAACGTACCGCGGCGGTTTCTTCTAAAGTTTCAACCTTTCTGTACAACGACCAGTGATCTTAAGCCCAATCCTGCAAACCAAGCAAGGCCCATTCCATTGCGGACATAGTTAAGATTTGCCATAGACCACCAACCGTGGAATTTCACTGCATTCCATGACCGTTTCGTCTCCACTCCCAAAGACCTCAGAAAACAGTATGTCGGATATCTGCGCCCGTGGGATTTCAGGGCATAGCACCTGATTCGGTTGCGTATCCACCCATCCATCTCCTTAAGTCCGCTCAGCCATGTGTTGCATTTGCGAAAATAGGTTGCCCAGCCCTGAATGATCAGATTGGTTTCCGATATCAGCCTTCCCAATGGAATGGCCCGATTTCGTTTGGTCACCTCTCTGATCTTTTTCTTGAATCTCTCGATGCTTTTGTCGGCTATACGGATTTTGCCATCACCCATAACCGTATGGCCTAGGAACTTGACCTCATCGCATCGCCTGACACCACTCTTTTCAAGATTTACCTTCAGTTTGAGCTTACCCTCGATAAATGCAACCATCGATTCGAAAACCCGGTGAGCCGATCGCTCGCTGCTGACCAAGATATTGCAGTCGTCTGCATATCGGACAAAGCTCAGACCTCTTGCTTCAAGCTCTTTATCCAGTTCATCTAATACTATGTTTGACAAAGGGGTGATAAGGGGCCTCCTGTGGAGTACCCGACATTCGTTGGGTTTCAAGCCGCCCTTCATCAGGCCCGCAGGAACTTGTGTATCAGCTTCAGCAGTCTCTTGTCAGATATACTGTTCCTAAGCCTATTCATGAGCCTGTCATGGTTGATCTGGTCAAAGAAACTTTTTAGATCAATGTCCACCACCCATATCTTACCCTCTTTAACATAGTCACTGGCCCGCTCTATCGCCTGATGTGCTGAACGGCCCGGACGGAATCCAAAGCTGTTTTCGCTGAAGTAGGGATCGAATATTCGCTGTAGCTCATTCTGAATGCTCTGCTGCACTATTCTGTCCTCTACCGTGGGGATTCCCAACAGCCGTGTTCCCCCGTTGGCTTCTCAATCTCAACTCCCCTGACCGCACTCGGTTCATAGGTACCTGAGTCTAGCCGCTGCTGGAGGGAATTGATCCTCAATGCAAGGTTCTGCGCATAATCGTTCGGCGTAACTCCGTCGATACCCGCTGAGCCTCCATTCTCCCTGACTCTTTTGAAAGCATGAAGTAGATGGAGGGTGTCGCTCACGCTGTCCATTGTACTCTTGGTAAAGGTACGCTGCTCTTCCAGTCGAGAAAATAACTCCATCCTCTGATCCCTTCGGGAAGTTCCGCCTCCCTTTGGAAGACCAGAGTCAAGCCTGCCGGTGAACAGTTCGGTCTGTACGGCATTTGCGCTTGTTTTCGATGGTTCGTTCTTTTTACTCACTTTAAGTTCGCTTCCTTGTTTAGAAAATTCGGGCCTTCCTGTTTATATCAGTACTACGCCTTCTGCTGACTTCTGTCGGCTTGGATTCCTTCAGCACTCGCTCGTACCTCCGGCAATTGCCCCTGCCACAGATCTCCCGGGGTAAGACACTATACTTTCTTCCGATGCAGCCCGATTTACTCACAGACCTTCCGTCTGACTGTTGGGATTAGATGCTTCAAAGCGCACTTCCCCAAGTCTGCAAGCCTACTATCCGGTTTCTGTTCGTCCACATCTGGATTTTGCCGCTGCCTTCCTTCAGATTTCCGGTCGCCCGGAACACCCTTGGCTTTGGCTATGGGGTTCCCGTCAGATGGCCCCCTCGGGACTTGCTCTCTCCGTTGAGATAGCGCACCCTATAGTATAGTGCCATGCCCGGCACACTTCAGAGGTTGGACCCTTTCAGGGTCGGTAAATTTTCTTGATCATCAATTGTGGAATCATGACCACAAAGTGGTCAAACTTTTGAATAGCCCCCGGTGGAACCGGGGGTTTGATCGACCCAGATACCATGGTGGACAACAACCCCGAACGGGGTTGAACTTCTGTGAAGGAAAAAAAAGATCAAAATAAAGTTCGACCCACTTCGGGGTCGGGAAAACCATTGGCACTGGATCATTTTATCCACGGGTTGCACCTTTGGTTCACCCGCGGTTATTGAAAGGTTTGACCCCATTTGGGGTCGATAATAAATTGATTTGAATAAATAATCACGGTGCCAATCAGCAAAAAAACAGGTCGCCCCTTCAGGGCTCTGAATCACTCTATTATATTATCTAACAAGGCATTGAAAGCCTTGCTATAAAACCAATTTTCCCAAATAAATAGAATTTGAAAGGGTGTAAGATTTTTTCCAACTATTGAATTGACTGAAAGCAAAATAAATATGCCATGGAAAATTGCTATTTGCCTCGCTAAGATTGATTTCCGCTAAACCATCAGACCTTTTAAATTGATCCTTTATCCAAATATACTTTTCCGCCTCAGGCTGGTAAAGAACTATAAAAGCCTCATCACTCGATTTTGATTTTCCTTCATCTGAATTATTGCTCCAATGGATGCGGATTCCAGAATCCACTCTTTCAAAAAATGCATTTTGGGGCTCCAGTAAACTTCCTTTACTGATTTTCAAAAAAGCAGGATCAATTTTAGGATTCCGATCATGGTTATATCCCTTATGATTTAATTCTGAATAGGCTAAATGTATACCCTTTTTGCTCTGGGTGAGAAATTCCTGATAGCCGAAATCCAACACCTGTTTTAGAGGTTTAAGAAATTGATTAATAGTTTTTAGTTTTTCTCTCTGTAGGAGTTGAAGTTTAGAGGGATGAGTTTTGTTTTTATGAGTTCCTCCTGGACGGGTCCGAACTACCGTTTTCCCATTAAGAGTATAAAAAACTAAATTCCCGATTTTCCCTTGGGGGAAGAAGATGTTTTTTGGTGGTAGATTTCCCATTTTAGATCAATTTTAATTAAAACTAAAGGTAATTTAATTGGTTGTGATAAATAAATCAATTAAACCCTTAATATTTTAATATCAGATTAAATCAAAAATGAGGCTTTATACTCCCTTAAATAAGATTTAACCCTAAATCTAAGCTGTAAAAACCCTACAAATACCCTAAATAAACCTGATTATATCAAGTTTTGATAATTGGTGTAAATGTATGTATCTGGGTTGATTCTTGAATAAGAATATTCTACTCAACTAATCCCGGACATCATTTCAATAGAAGATTTGCTGAAGCCATAGTGAAATTTGAAAGCCCAAAAAGTCAAAAATAAGGGATAAAGCTGCTACACTTCCAGTAAACTGAAAACTATGTGGGAGGATTAGTTTTTAGGCCTTCAAGGGTGTTTTTCAGCCGGTTTCGATCGAATTCTTCTCTACCCTTTTGAAGGTGGTTATCTAATAATTCAAAGAAAAAAAGTCGATTACTGACTTCCACAGCATTTAAGTCTCTTTGAGAAAGAAAAATCATCCAGGCTTGCAATAGCTCCCAAAGATAGATCTCCGTAGACGATTCAGCTACTGAATCAAATAACTCTTCTTTGTGATAATTAATTTCAGATGGTATCATGATTGGATGGGTTTAAATTTTGGAAAACTTCCAGTTCTAAAGATTTTTCTTATTGGATATATTCTTGGAAATTCACCTACTCGATTTATCAGTTAAAAACTGTACTTCAGTTAATTATGAATTTGCCAAAGGGATATATTTTTGAGATAAATGAATGAGGTAGATGGCCTCAACTAGTTTTAAGAAATACTCAAAATCTTCGAGATATTCGCCCTCATCTCCTTCGCAAATTGAATATGTGAATGTCGCATACTCTCTAAATTGATTCCAGCGTTTCGCCCATTGAATTGCCGATCTTTTACGATAGAATTTGTTCAAAAAAGAACAGGGATCGAGGATCTCCTCACTAGTCAGGTGTTTGGGAGATTCAACCAACAACTTCACATAATCCGGATAATTTTTAAGTTTTATATCTTGAGGTTGGTTACTTATGATCTTATCCCATTGAGCAGTAACCAAAGGGCTCGGTTTACAGTTTATGAGATGCTCCCCGGCGTAGATAAATTTCAGAATCAGCTTTCCTTGATAAAATATACAATCAGGAAATAAATCCTCCCAGGCGGGTTCATGGTTAAAAACCTGTTGCTGAATAATCTTAATTTTGTTTACCCAATATGGAAAACCTGCGATGGACTCCAAAAGGTTATCTACCTCTTGAAGAGCTTGTTTTTCCGAGCTTATTCGAAATCTCCGTTTAAATGTTTTAAAGTTGCATTCCATCTGATTTTGATTTTAGTTTGTTGGCCACATCAAGTTCCAAAGTACGCTGCTGCTTGATGAGTTTTTGGACTTCTGTGTAGAGATCTTCTTCATTTTGCCATTCGGTACAAAAACCCGAAATCAACTTTCTATTGATCTCCAAAGAGCGTAAAAGCAAATCGAGGATATTGCTATCGAATTCGGAATGATGAATATGGATGTCTCCATTTATACTAAGTGCAGAATCGACAAGATTGGATAAGTGGATTACAATTGGTTTCATGGTAGATTTTATTTTGATTGAATACCAAATTCTTGATTTCAGAATTCCTGTACTATTCAAAAAGGCGATGATTTAGATTGATTGAGGGATATTTTATTCTTTAGATTTTGGCTAAAGCCCAGCCAATTGTCACCATTCACTTTTTTATGAATGGCCTAAAGGCTCACTCCTATTAATTAGCAAATGTCCTAAAATTGCTATCTGCCCCGATCCATCGGGGTGGAAATGAAAGATACCCTGGGAATAAGCCCAATATCAATTATAATTTCCCTTTGCAAGAGCCAAACCCTTTAATCTTTCCAATTCATCAGTTGAGTAGCTTAAGATTTGCTTTACCTTATGCTCCAATTTTAATCGGTATTTCTGTTCTACCTTGAAATCCTCCTTGTACCGGGTATTGGTGTAGCATTTGTCGATCAGGTTCAAGATTAATTCATCTTCTCCTGAAAAAACTTCTTGAAATTTTGAATTGTATTTACTGGCGAAGCGGAGCAAAACTCGAATTTCATGGGTTTTCTTGTCCAGCTTTTCCCATGCAAACAGGATGGATCTTAGGGCCATTTCGGTAGTTTGGTGCAAAAGAAAGGGTTTCATATTCCCTTCAGTTTGCTGTGCCAATACCCAAAATTCCTCTGCCTTTTTTAATCCTATCTCAAGTCGCTCTACTGCTTTTGAGAATACCTGCTGTTGCTCTTTGTCCTTAAGCAAAGGAAGTGGTTCAAAACCCGGCGCAAGGTAATATGCTTCACTTGGGAGAACTTCCGACCAAAGGTAGGGGTTGCCTATTTCCAAATTCTTTTTAAGGTAGGAAGCCGAAATGCAATGAATCTGATTCCCTGACTGACAAGAGCCCAAAAACCCAATCACAGTCTCCAATTCATCATGTTCGTCAGGACTTAAATGTGGGAGTAAAATATACCAGTGCTGGATTTGAGCTGATTCTTTCCGGTATATGGCCAAAGGATGTAGAAGTTCTATTAGTGCCGAACTGAGTACATCTATTTCTCCTGTAGATAGTGCTTCTTTGGGCAACTCTCGGTTCCGGTCAAGATGACGCAGCAAATGATTCAAAAGCTCATAAAAGTACATTCGGGTTGCAATATCCAGATCATCCTTTTCCCGCTGGGTTAAGAATATGATCCAACCTTGAAGCATTTCCCAGAGGTATTTATTGATTTCATTTTTTGGAAATAGGTTGAATAGATCGTCAGGCGCTTGATTAGTCTCAAATTGAAGCATAGCTGTTTGGGTTTTGGGTGGGAGAATGACGAACGTATATCAGGTAGGAAGCCTCTGTTAGCTTAAGGAAGTATTGAAAATCTTTAAAATACGCTCCTTCATTACCCTCTGTAATAGAAAATTTGTAAAAGGCTGTTTCCCGAAAATGATTCCATCGACGAATCCAGGATTCAAGGCATTTACGCTTAAAAAACTTTCGGATAAATCTACTTGGATTTAATATTTGACCTTGGCTAAGATGCCGTGGATAATAGGCCAAAAGATGATAAAAAGCATCTGGTTTTTCTTGATTTAAATATCTGCTTTCAATTAAATCATCGATCAGGTGTTTCCAATTCAGCTCCTCCTTCGATATCGGCGGAAAATCCATTAAAAACATGCTTGCATTGATGAGCTTTAAAAATACCTGACCGTTGTAGTGTACTGCATCCGGAAGTAATTTTTGGGGGATGAATCGAGAATCAAAAACTGAATTTTGAATGGTAGTA
Organism: Algoriphagus sp. NBT04N3; assembly: GCF_019443765.1. Taxonomy (NCBI): domain Bacteria; kingdom Pseudomonadati; phylum Bacteroidota; class Cytophagia; order Cytophagales; family Cyclobacteriaceae; genus Algoriphagus; species Algoriphagus sp. NBT04N3. The sequence goes on along the minus strand of NZ_CP048415.1, from coordinate 1,179,312 downwards.
ACCTTGGCTATCCAATAGGGAAGATCTGCGATTGTGCCAAAAATATCATCCAATACCTCAAAAGCCTGCTCCTTGGACTGACAGCGGTATTTTTTTCGAAATGTTCTGAAGGTGTTTTCCATGATTTAAGCATTCGATATCGGACAAAATTCAGGACAGTCTTTGAGATAGCCTATTCAGAAAATGGATGCTTTAGAAGGATCAGGGGATAAATTATTCTGTAGAAGTAGGCTAAAGCCCATCCAAGCTTGCTTTGTCCTCTTATGAATGGGCTAAAGCGCCACTCCTATTCAAGGTTTATGAATCAAAAAATCCTGAATTCTATTTACCCAATTTAAATTGAGACTTTGGTTTGCATCCAGCTTCTGCTCTCCTAATTGGGCTAAAGCCTCCATCCATCATAAGATCAATTATTGGAATGGGCTAAAGCACCATTCCTATTCATTGGCTCGGTGATTCGAATTGCCATCTGCTACTGAATTGCATCCAGCTTCAGCTGGAGGTAAAATGTGGAAATAAAATATACCCTGGGCTTTAGCCCAATCCATTTATTCAGTCAATGCTTGTCATAGAAATTTCAAATTTTCTTGGATCATGCTTGACAATGGAATAATTTAGTTTGATCCATTTCGAAGGAAATTCTTATTTTTAAGCAAGAGATATAGACTATGAGCGAAAAAATCCACCACGGCAGAAATATCAAACGATTTCGGGAGATGATGGGCATCAAGCAGGAGGCCTTGGCTTTCGAACTTGGACCTGAATGGTCCCAAAAGAAAATCAGTCTTCTAGAGCAGAGAGAAGAGATTGAGGAGGAGCTACTTCGTCAGGTCGGCGAAATCCTCCAAATCCCAGTGGAAGCGATTAAGAAGTTTGATGAGGAAAAAGCAGTGAATATCATTGCGAATACTTTTGATAATGGATCTATTTTAAATGGGATCAATAATAATCCAACATTTCATCCCATCGATAAAATCATCCAACTGCACGAAGAAAAAATTGCTCTATACGAGCGGATGCTAAAGGAAAAGGATGAGATGATGGCAAGGTTAGAGAAGTTGTTGGGGAAATAAGATCAAATCCTGGTTTTAGCGGTATACTATTGAAAATGAAGTACGAACTCAAAATAGAGCAATCAGAAGATTCTGACGGAAGCATTGATCTTTTCAGGCTAAGTAGTATTGCCGAAAGCCTCAAAAGGATTGCAGAGGGGGCGCTTTTATTACGAATAAAAGGACTAAGTAAAGCTAAAAAATCATTCAACTTGACTAACGCCCTGAAAGTTAACCTGACTGGGGTACAAAAAGGGAGTACTATTTTATGTCTGGAATCTGAAAAATTTGAAAAGACACTCCCATCATTCCAAACAGATTTATTCAGGCTAGACTACCAAAAAGATCTTCATGAAAAAACTCCGATCTCTCTTGTGGTAGAATCCTTTAAAGAAGCACTTGAAAACCCAGAAAAAAGTGACCTCTTGGATAAACCACTTTTAAAGGATCTTTTGACGTTCAAAAAATCATTTTTAAGCGATCGAGAGATTTTTTCAATTACCAATGAGGGTTCAATAGAGGGTTTCACTTTAGTCAAATCAGATTTCAAAAAAATACAGATTACCGAAACTGAAATTCCCTCTCCAGAAGCAGTAATTGTAAGTGGTAGAATTGAAGAGTTGAAATTCAGTAATCAGCGGGTAAAGATCTTGACCCAAGAAGGACTGGTTGATGCTTTTCTTTCTGAAAATTTTATTCCTCAGGATATCACTGCGTGGTGGGGAAAAGAAGCAACAGTGACAGGAACCATGCATCATAAACCCGGAAAGAGGTTCAGCATTGAAATCGAGCGGATCTTCGATAAAGAAGCAGGAGATGACTTTTTTTCCAAAAGACCCAAGCATGAAAATTTGGAAGAACAGATCCAAAGGCAACTTGCTGAGGGAAAAGACCTAAATCCCCTGAAATTGATTGTGGGTTCTTGGCCCGGAGAAGAAACGGATGAGGAGTTTGATGAGCTACTAAAAAGTTTGGATTGATGCGAAAGCTCCTTCTAGATACATCAGTAATTCTCCATTACATGAGGGGAGACAGTACTTTTCAAAAAATAGAAGAAGAGCATAACCTATTAAATGATCCAAGTTGTATAATCCTGATTTCGGCAATCAGTATTGGAGAAATAGAAGGCTTTTTTCTCCGGAGAGGTTATGGGCCAAAGCAAACAGAACGTTGGAGAAAACTACTGGAAAAATCAATTACGCTGAGCATTGATGGTAAGGATGATAAGCTTATGAAAGCCTTTGCTGAAATTCAGGCTTATAGCCAAAATAATCACCCTAGTTTAAATCCGGGAAAGTCAAAAACCATAGGTCAAAATGATTTGTGGATTGCCGCTACGGCCTACGCAGTAGGTGCAACCCTCCTGACAAAGGATTCTGATTTTGAACATTTCAGCGAAGTGTTTTTTAAAGTGATCAAAGTAGATTGAATTCCAATTCAATATCCGACCCCGAAATCAAAAAGTTCGACCCTTCTAGACGTAGTATCTTCTATGCATCTCTGAAGTTCAATTGGGTGCTGGGTGAAGTATGCCTGCCCTGCATGCTGGCCCAAGGCTAAAATCTTCCAAAGGGAAGATTTCTTAACACCTTGTCCTACCCTCATATCCTTATCATCCCGATAATTATCGGAATGAAATTGGTTCACTTTGATTTAATCTTGAATCACAAGCAAATTACAAATTTGTATATATAAAGGTGTAGATGCAATCTACACCTAGTCCCAACCATGATTCTACTCCTAAACGGGATTGTTAGGTGAAATGAATTTTAGGGAAACAAACGATCCTGAAAGGATCTAACTTTTCAATAGCCCCCGGTGAAACCGGGGGATTTAAATCCAACAACATATTATGGTGGTGGACAACCCTGAAAGGGTTGAACTTACAAAAGATATTTCTCATCAAATTCAATTTCGTGTTCTTTCAAAAGCGCCAAGTACTCATCCTTAAACGAGAAATTCCGATGATGCTCTTCTTGATTTTTGATGTATTTGATCAACCGGTCTTTTTCTTTAATCGACTCCGAAAAAGCACCATAACCATCCTGCCAACCTTTAAATTTTGGAAAAATTGTTTCCTTTTTTATAAAATCATTTGCTGCCAATTTAATGTCTTTAATCAAAGAAGAAACAGATATTGTAGGATGGACATGAGTCAAAATGTGTAGATGATCTTCCACCCCATTAATTCGGTATAGATGGCAGTTTTTATTGGTCAGAAGCTGGTGGATGTAGGCAAAAAGACGTTTTTTTTGATCGGGAACGATCGTGGGTTCACGGTGTTTGGTGGAGAAAACAAGGTGATATAAAAGTTGGGTATGTGTGGCCATGACGTATTGATTTTGATTAAAAAATGGTGATTTGAAAATCGTGAATTAATTCAATAACGGCAAGTATGAAATAGAGTTCGACCCTTTCAGGGTCGGGAAAACCATTATTTATCCATCATCAATTCCACGGGTTTCACCCGCGGCTATTCAAAAGTTTGACCCTCCCGATATCCTTTCAGTCATCGGGACGGGCTTTATCAGGGGTCATTATTTGGAACACATTATGGGAAAGTAAAAGATCCTGAAAGGATCGAACATCTCAATAGCCCTAGGTGCAACCTAGGGAAATGGTAACATAACAAACCATGGTGGGAAACAACCCCGAACGGGGTTGAACTTCTGTGAAGGAAAAAAAAGATCAAAATAAAGTTCGACCCACTTCGGGGTCGGGAAAACCATTGGCACTGGATCATTTTATCCACGGATTTCACCTTTGGTTCACCCGCGGCTATTGAAAGGTTTGACCCCATTTGGGGTCGATAATACATTGATTTGAATAAATGATCACGGTGCCAATCGGCAAAAAAACAGGTCGCCCCTTCAGGGCTCTGAATCACTCTATTATATTATCTAAGCCCCAAATCGAATTTGGGGCTAATACAAAACGCCCCTTCAGGGCTGGGCTATGCATCCATAACCTTCTTTATTAATAAATTATGAGGTATTCATAAATTCTGAAATAGTGTGCCAAAAGTGCCAAAGGCACGTCCTGTAGCAGCAAGGCATTTAAAGCCTTGCTATAAAACCAATTTTCCCAAATAAATAGAATTTGAAAGGGTGTAAGATTTTTTCCAACTATTGAATTGACTGAAAGCAAAATAAATATGCCATGGAAAATTGCTATTTGCCTCGCTAAGATTGATTTCCGCTAAACCATCAGACCTTTTAAATTGATCCTTTATCCAAATATACTTTTCCGCCTCAGGCTGGTAAAGAACTATAAAAGCCTCATCACTCGATTTTGATTTTCCTTCATCTGAATTATTGCTCCAATGGATGCGGATTCCAGAATCCACTCTTTCAAAAAATGCATTTTGGGGCTCCAGTAAACTTCCTTTACTGATTTTCAAAAAAGCAGGATCAATTTTAGGATTCCGATCATGGTTATATCCCTTATGATTTAATTCTGAATAGGCTAAATGTATACCCTTTTTGCTCTGGGTGAGAAATTCCTGATAGCCGAAATCCAACACCTGTTTTAGAGGTTTAAGAAATTGATTAATAGTTTTTAGTTTTTCTCTCTGTAGGAGTTGAAGTTTAGAGGGATGAGTTTTGTTTTTATGAGTTCCTCCTGGACGGGTCCGAACTACCGTTTTCCCATTAAGAGTATAAAAAACTAAATTCCCGATTTTCCCTTGGGGGAAGAAGATGTTTTTTGGTGGTAGATTTCCCATTTTAGATCAATTTTAATTAAAACTAAAGGTAATTTAATTGGTTGTGATAAATAAATCAATTAAACCCTTAATATTTTAATATCAGATTAAATCAAAAATGAGGCTTTATACTCCCTTAAATAAGATTTAACCCTAAATCTAAGCTGTAAAAACCCTACAAATACCCTAAATAAACCTGATCATATCAAGTTTTGATAATTGGTGTAAATGTATGTATCTGGGTTGATTCTTGAATAAGAATATTCTACTCAACTAATCCCGGACATCATTTCAATAGAAGATTTGCTGAAGCCATAGTGAAATTTGAAAGCCCAAAAAGTCAAAAATAAGGGATAAAGCTGCTACACTTCCAGTAAACTGAAAACTATGTGGGAGGATTAGTTTTTAGGAATTCAAGGGTGTTTTTCAGCCGGTTTCGATCGAATTCTTCTCTACCCTTTTGAAGGTGGTTATCTAATAATTCAAAGAAAAAAAGTCGATTACTGACTTCCACAGCATTTAAGTCTCTTTGAGAAAGAAAAATCATCCAGGCTTGCAATAGCTCCCAAAGATAGATCTCCGTAGACGATTCAGCTATTGAATCAAATAACTCTTCTTTGTGATAATTAATTTCAGTAGGTATCATGATTGGATGGGTTTAAATTTTGGGAAACTTCCAGTTCTAAAGATTTTTCTTATTGGATATATTCTTGGAAATTCACCTACTCTGTTTATCAGTTAATTTTGAATTATGAATTTGCCAAAGGGATATATTTTTGAGATAAATGAATGAGGTAGATGGCCTCAACTAGTTTTAAGAAATACTCAAAATCTTCGAGATATTCTCCCTCATCTCCTTCGCAAATTGAAAATGTGAATGTCGCATACTCTCTAAATTGATTCCAGCGTTTCGCCCATTGAATTGCCGATCTTTTACGATAGAATTTGTTCAAAAAAGAACAGGGATCGAGGATCTCCTCACTAGTCAGGTGTTTGGGAGATTCAACCAATAACTTCACATAATCCGGATAATTTTTAAGTTTTATATCTTGAGGTTGGTTACTTATGATCTTATCCCATTGAGCAGTAACCGAAGGACTCGGTCTACAGTTTATGAGATGCTCCCCTGCATAGATAAATTTCAAAATCAGCTTTCCTTGATAAAATATACAATCAGGAAATAAATCCTCCCAGACAGGTTCATGGTTAAAAACCTGTTGCTGAATAATCTTCATTTTATTTATCCAATATGGAAAACCTGCGATGGACTCCAAAAGGTTATCCACCTCTTGAAGAGCTTGGTTTTCCGAGCTTATTCGAAATCTCCGTTTAAATGTTTTAAAGTTGCATTCCATCTGATTTTGATTTTAGGTTGTTGGCCACATCAAGTTCCAAAGTACGCTGCTGCTTGATGAGTTTTTGGATTTCTGTGTAGAGATCTTCTTCATTTTGCCATTCGGTACAAAAACCCGAAATCAACTTTCTATTGATCTCCAAAGAGCGTAAAAGCAAATCGAGGATATTGCTATCGAATTCGGAATGATGAATATGGATGTCTCCATTTATACTAAGTGCAGAATCGACAAGATTGGATAAGTGGATTACAATTGGTTTCATGATAGATTTTATTTTGATTGAATACCAAATTCTTTATTTCAGGATTTCTGTCCTATTCAAAAAGGCGATGATTTAGATTGATTGAGGGATATTTTATTCTTTAGATTTTGGCTAAAGCCCAGCCAATTGTCACCATTCACTTTTTTATGAATGGCCTAAAGGCTCACTCCTATTAATAAGCAAATGCCCTAAAATTGCTATCTGCCCCGATCCATCGGGGTGGAAATGAAAGATACCCTGGGAATAAGCCCAATATCAATTATAATTTCCCTTTGCAAGAGCCAAACCCTTTAATCTTTCCAATTCATCAGTTGAGTAGCTTAAGATTTGCTTTACCTTATGCTCCAATTTTAATCGGTATTTCTGTTCTACCTTGAAATCCTCCTTATACCGGGTATTGGTGTAGCATTTGTCGATCAGGTTCAAGATTAATTCATCTTCTCCTGAAAAAACTTCTTGAAATTTTGAATTGTATTTACTGGCGAAGCGGAGCAAAACTCGAATTTCATGGGTTTTCTTGTCCAGCTTTTCCCATGCAAACAGGATGGATCTTAAGGCCATTTCGGTAGTTTGGTGCAAAAGAAAGGGTTTCATATTCCCTTCAGTTTGCTGTGCCAACACCCAAAATTCCTCTGCCTTTTTTAATCCTATCTCAAGTCGCTCTACTGCTTTTGAGAATACCTGCTGTTGCTCTTTGTCCTTAAGCAAGGGAAGTGGTTCAAAACCCGGTGCAAGGTAATATGCTTCACTTGGGAGAACTTCGGACCAAAGGTAGGGATTGCCTATTTCCAAATTCTTTTTAAGGTAGGAAGCCGAAATGCAATGAATCTGATTCCCTGCCTGACAAGAGCCCAAAAAACCAATCACAGTCTCCAATTCATCATGTTCGTCAGGACTTAAATGTGGGAGTAAAATATACCAGTGCTGGATTTGAGCTGATTCTTTCCGATATATGGCCAAAGGATGTAGAAGTTCTATTAGTGCCGAACTGAGGGCATCAATTTCTCTTGTAGATAGTGCTTCTTTGGGCAACTCTCGGTTCCGGTCAAGATGACTCAGCAAATGATTCAAAAGCTCATAAAAATACATTCGGGTTGCAATATCCAGATCATCCTTTTCCCGCTGGGTTAAAAATATTATCCAACCTTGAAGCATTTCCCAGAGGTATTTGTTGATTTCATTTTTTGGAAATAGGTTGAATAGATCGTCAGGCGCTTGATTAGTCTCAAATTGAAGCATGGCTGTTTGAGTTTTGGGTGGGAGAATGACGAACGTATATCAGGTAGGAAGCCTCTGTTAGTTTGAGGAAGTATTGAAAATCTTTAAAATACGATCCTTCATTGCCCTCTGTAATAGAAAATTTGTAAAAGGCTGTTTCCCGAAAATGATTCCATCGACGAATCCAGGATTCAAGGCTTTTACGCTTAAAAAACTTTCGGATAAATCTACTTGGATTTAATATTTGACCTTGGCTAAGATGCCATGGATAATAGGCCAAGAGATGATAAAAAGCTTCTGGTTTTTCTTGATTTAAATATCTGCTTTCAATTAAATCATCGATCAGGTGTTTCCAATTCAGCTCCTCCTTCGATATCGGCGGGAAATCCATTAAAAACATGCTTGCATTGATGAGCTTTAAAAATACCTGACCGTTGTAGTGTACTGCATCCGGAAGTAATTTGTGTGGGATGAATCGAGAATCAAAAACTGAATTTTGGATTGCAGAAACCTTAGCAATCCAATAGGGAAGATCTGCAATGGTGCCAAAAATATCATCCAATACCTCAAAAGCCTGCTCCTTGGACTGACAGCGGTATTTTTTTCGAAATGTTCTGAAGGTGTTTTCCATGATTTAAGCGTTTGATTTCGCACTAAATTCAGGACAGTCTTTGAGATAGCCTATTCAGAAAATGGATGCTTTAGAAGGATCACAGGATAAATTATTCTGTAGGAGTAGGCTAAAGCCCATCCAAGCTTGCTTTGTCCTCTTATGAATGGGCTAAAGCGCCACTCCTATTCAAGGTTTCTGAATCAAAAAATCCTGAATTCTATTTACCCGATTTAAATTTAAATAAGACTTTGGTTTGCATCCAGCTTCTGCTCTCCTAATTGGGCTAAGGCCTCCATCCATCATAAGATCAATTATTGGAATGGGCTAATTCACCATTCCTATTCAAATAGTTGCATCCAAAAATAAATTAACTCATGTATCCCTTGATTAGCCCCCTGCTTTAGCTGGGGGATAGAAATTATGCAGCAGCCTTTCCGGGCTTTAGCCCAATGAACTCCAAATTGGGCTAAAACGCCATTCCTATTCATTTCCGGAATTAATTGAATGGAGAAAAGATTAAAATGAAATATACCCCCGGGCTTTAATCCAATCCATCTATTCAGACAAACCTTCTCATAGAAATTTCAAATTTCCTTGGATCATGCTTGACAATGGAATAATTTAGTTTGATCCATTTCGAAGGAAATTCTTACTTTTAAGCAAGAGATACAGACTATGAGCGAAAAAATCCACCACGGCAGAAATATCAAGCGATTTCGGGAGATGATGGGCATCAAGCAGGAGGCCTTGGCTTTCGAACTTGGACCTGACTGGTCCCAAAAGAAGATCAGTCTACTGGAGCAGCGAGAAGAGATCGAAGAGGAGCTGCTTCGTCAGGTTGGTGAAATCCTCCAAATTCCCGTGGAAGCGATTAAGAAGTTTGATGAGGAAAAAGCAGTGAATATCATTGCGAATACTTTTGATAATGGTGCAATCGGCTACCAAAAGAATGATAATTGTACTTTTCATCCGATGGATAAAATCATCCAACTGCACGAAGAAAAAATTGCTCTTTACGAGCGGATGCTAAAGGAAAAGGATGAGATGATGGCAAGGTTGGAGAAGCTTTTGAATAAGTAAATGTTCGACCCGCTTTGGGGTCGGGATAATTATTGCCATTGATCCATGTTTACCACGGGTTTCACCCGCGGTTATTGAAAGGTTTGACCCCTGTCGGGGTCAAGAATTGGAAACACTATCTATGAACAATCAAGATCCTGAAATGCTTGTCCGCCGAGGCGGAGATCGAACTTCTAAATAACTTGTCCGCCACGGCGGAGCCCTAGGTGAAACCTAGGGAAAGGAAATCAAGATAGAATGTGTTACGCAACCCTGAAGGGGTTGAACTAATGGAATAAAGAAGTTTTAAATTTTGGAAAATATAAATGCGAAGATTAAAACTCCGCTTAGGTTTACATTCTACTCCTAGAAAGGAGGATCTTTTACCTAGGCCCAGGCTCTCTGCCACCTAGCATTGTATTATAAGAAGCTATCGATGTTTCTCCACTCTGAAATAAAGAAAGAAGCTTTTCAATTTGCACGCAATAATTTGCTTCTCTAGAGTGAGGGTCTGGTTGGCTCGCTTTTATTTCAAGGATTTTTTCTTCCATTATTCCCTGGAGCAGAATCATATCTGAATCCCCAAGGTAAAGAGTATAAGTATGTGTCATTCTTGTGTAATTTATTAGGATCGCCGGCTTATAAATTCTTAAAGTAATTAAATAGTAGATACAATCTACGCTTAGTCTCAATGATGATTCTACTCCAAGTCGGAAAAAGGGAATTGCAAATTCCAAATAGTAGATACAATCAACGCTTAGATCAAACGCTTATTTTACACTTAGACGGGTTTAATTGCTATATTGAACTGAATCAAATTTTTATAAAATGATCACCGAACACAAAAGAGGAGTAATTGATTTTATCAAAACCATCTATTTACAGGAAATGGATGATTTGGTATCATATCCCGAAGCGGCTTATTCGAAGTTTTTAATATTGATCCAAGGGGTTGAGTTTTTAGGTGCATGTCAGGATCCAAAGCCTTTTGATTCTGAAGAATCAGGGTTATCAAAGAAAAGATTCCGTAAAGGAATGGTTTTGCTTGGGGAAAAATACAAGCGATTCTTGGATGATATTGATGAAATAAGCTTTTACAGGGACTTTAGATGTCCAATGGTTCACCAATTCAAGCACAATCAAAAAAAGATAAGCCTTGCCACTAAAAGTGGTGTCAATAATGGGGATGTGCACTTGAAAATGAATGAAAATGGTCAATTATATATTGTACTTGAGGATTTTTACCAAGACATTAAGACAGCTGCAATGATTTTAATTAATCAAATTGAAGCTGGGGAATATACTATAACTAAGCTATCAGAGCCCTATTTGACAATTCATTCTATTGATGAATTGAGAATTCACACTACTTGATAGTGATAAAATTCAAAGGACATTTTGATTTGAATTGTCGGGCGTTTTGATTTGTCGATTATAGAATGCTTTAGCTATTTAAAAAAATAATTGACCCAGGCCGGGGAATTGTATCCAGACAGCTATGGGATCCAAAGAATAGAAATGCGTAGATGCTCCCTTATATATCGGGACTACGCTTAGTTCAAGGCTAACATTCTTCACCCAGTCTGAGCAACCCTGCAATGCCTGTCCCGATGAGTGAAGTGATTTCGGCAGGTTGAACTTTTGGGAATAGGAATTGCAAATTCCCAAAAATAAAAGGGCGGAATTACAAATCACGACAAGTCACAAGTACTTTGACACACAGAAGGGGCCTGCCCGAAGCAGGTGCGCTTGAACCAATCAGACTTGACTCACTGGTTCAAGTCTGCCGACTTGGACCAATAAAACTTGATCAAAGGAATTATAAATCCCTAAAAGATACGAAAGCGAAGTTACAAATTCCCCTTAGACCAACGCTTAAGCTACACTCAGACTGGAATTAATCAGGGTAGCTATGGTAATAAATCAATCTCATTAGTACCTCTCCACATATTTGTATGAACTCTAGATTTAATTTTCCCATCATATCCTAAAATTTTCAATATTATTTGCTCCAAGTTAAATATGGAAGTATTAAGTAAAGCCCATGAAAATTCTTCTGGCTTAGTAATAATTTTTGATTTTTTTGATTTTTTGAAATGAACGAAATGATTTCTCATCTCGGTAAATTGATAAGAAAAGTCTTTTAATGAGACATCTTTTTTAATTTCTTCTTTGTATTTTTCTAAATAGATTTCAGGCAAGTTAAAATCAATATTAAACTTATCTAGTAATAATCTTATTTTATCGCTGGCTCTTAATTTATCAAGGCTTTCATTTGAGATTATTATTTTTTTTTCGTTAAAAATCCAATTAAAAAGTAATTCAAATGAATTTTGAATAAGTATGATAGAGCCATTAATAAATCCTGAATTATTTAATGCTTCTAAATACCAATGAATAATTAAATCAATTTTTTCAAAATCCTCTGGATTTTCGAACCTTTCTAAAAATTTCGGCCATAAATCTTGAAACTTTGAATCAATAATATGCGGAATCCATGAACTTACTGATTTATCCACATCAACAAAATATGGAGTAAAATCCTTCTGTATGATAGTATTTTTTTCATTATAAATCCTAATAAAATTTGGGTAACATCTCCTTCCATTTATAAAAGAAAAGAATACACCAAGTCTATTTACGTAGTTATGATAATCTTCTTTATTTATTCCTCTGCTAAAAATCAAGCATCCCCCATGAGTAGACAAAAAGCCTCCATATTTAGACAATAAGTTTCTTTGAATATCATCTTTAAAATATTTATGAATTATTAATTCGGTATTTTTCGAAAAAAAATGTAATTCACCTCTTGTCCAATGCTTCCCTTTTGAATTTTCGAAATAAATATTACTGCCGAAATAATTTCTTAAATTAAAAAGCGAAAATTCAATTTTAAATATTTTCTCCTTTGGTTTAATCTCACCTTTTTTAAAAGACCCATTTACTATCCCAATTATGTCTGCATCAATAAGGCCAGTAATATTTGTAATAAAAAAGTTATTAATATTGAAGTTAGGCCCTTTAATTATTAATCTATCAGTGTTTGAATGAGCAAATTTAAATGGAACTTCTTTTATTGATGCTTTAATTACTATATTTGGTATCCACTCATAATAAATTTTTACTTTTCTATGTATACTTTCATTATTAGATATCAATTCACAAAAGCCATTAAAAATTACTTTCCTCTCGTTTGGTTTTTTCATTAAAAGAGTTGGAGAAATTAAATTATTCACCCCTCACCCCCTTCCACAATCCTAATCTCTTCCTCGGTCAATCCATACAACTCATAGACTAAAGCATCAATCTCTCGGTCAATGCGGTCAATGTCGGCTTGGAGGGCGATGGCTTTAGCTTTTTGTTCATTAAAGTAGGCCATCCATTCGGCTTCTTCGGACAAGCTTAAACTCACCTTAGCTTTCTTTAATTCTCCCAAGAAACCCTTAAAATCTAAATCAGGCCAGTTTTGGAGTTTGTTGGATGGTTTGTTAAGAGAGAATTTAGCTTTTATCAAATCAACATAACTTACAACCAAATCAAATAAAGTCTGATGCATTATCAGAATGGAATCAACTGAATCTGTCAAGAATTTCCTTTTTTCCTCATTTAATGCTGGAATTGGGAAATTCATCAAATTGGTAACATTCAGTTTAGGAAAGGCTGCTCGTGAGAGGTTAACATTTGATTTTCTAAAATAGGTTGAGCAAGTTTTACTCGCCAAGATTGCCAATATTGGTTTTAGATATTCTTCATTTCCTTGATTTGCCAAGAAATTAAAGACATCAGTATTATTTACAATGGGATTTTCCACATAAGTGACATCAATCTTTTCCTTTGACAATATTCGATTCACCAAGAGCCGAGGTTTTATAAATATGTCTTCTTTTCTAGCAGCCGCTAAATTTGGCCCATATTTGATAAATTCTTGAAAGGGCTTGATTAAATACCTCTGAACATTTCCCGCGCCGATCAAAGGCAAATAAGTATCATCAATTTTCAATAATGAATGGTAAACTTTTTCATTCATCATTTCTCTTGTTTGAGGTGGATTCCCTTTTCCTTTCTCATAAGGTTGCATTCCTTTTGAGCCTTGAAGGAAATCTCCAACATTAAATTGAGTTTTTAGAACAAGTTTTTCTTCAAATGAAATTTCAACTTCATCATTTAAAGAATTAAAATTAAATTGTTGATTTGTTGACCATATCTTATCTGAAATTGCACTGAGTCGATCTGAAATAAGTTTATAATCCTTCCTTATTGCGATTACAGATGTTGACTTTGGGAATTTTATATTTTGGGTTTTTCTCCCTGTAAGGATAACAGTATCCACAGTTGCATCTTCAAAAACACTAAAAACATTAAGAATTTCAATACAATCATTCTCAAGAAAAATTTCACTCCTGAGTTTTGAATCATATTGAGTAGAAAGCCAATAATTCGGAATAATTACACTGTAAAGAGAGGAGTCAGAAAGAATCTTTAAAATCCTTTCCATAAAGATTGCATAGGTATTGATTTGATATTCTGAGGTCTTGTAAATTTTGTAAATAAAGCTTTTGGATTTCTCATCTAAAGAATGAGATTGAACATAAGGCGGATTACCGACCACCACATCAAATCCTCCTTTGACAAAGACTTGTGGGAATTCCTGTTCCCAGTTGAAAGCCAAGTCCCCCGCCACGGCGGGGTCATCGATCAGAGAGTTGCCGACTTTGATATTGGAGTTCAGGCTGCTGAGTTTGCGGCCTTTCTTGGCTGTACGTAGCCATAAGGAGAGGCGGGCGATCTCGACAGACTCTTCGTTGATATCTACTCCGAAGATGTTGTTTTCGAGGATATGGTTTTCCACGTTGGGCAAGATAAGAGGAGAGTCGAAGAGTTGAGCTTCGAGTTCGTCCACGTAGCGATGCTCGGCGATGAGGAATTCAAGGACTTGGTTGAGAAAGGCACCTGAACCGCAAGCCGGGTCACAGATAGTGAGTTGGAGAAGCCAAGACCTGTAGGCATCGAGCTTTTCCTTCAGCTTTTGAATGGTTTTCTTCTGTCTCCCTCTTTTACCCTCGGCAAAGTCCTCGTCAATGATTTCAAGTTCGTTTTTTTTCTCCGTGCATAGTTTGCCAACTGTATTATCCACAATGTACTTGGTGATGTATTTGGGCGTATAGAAAACCCCGTCCCGCTTGCGCTTAGTCTTGGACTTTTCTACCTTTTCCCCCGCGAGTTGGGCACGGACATTTTCGATATCATTCAGGGAATGCTCGAAGATATGTCCGAGGATATTCGTATCCACTTCCGTATCAAAGTCGTACTCAGTGAGCTTGCGGACGTGTTTTTCCAGTACGCTATCTGAAATCTTCAACTCCTCTAGCACCGGATCGATCGCGAAGAGTCCCCCATTGTAGGCGTGGATTTCGGCTTTTCCGGGTTGCACTCTTCCGGTATTCAGGTAGCCGAAGTATTTTTTGAAGCGCTCGTAGATCGGTCGGTACTCGTCCAGTTCCTTGAGCTTTTGCCATTGATTGACGATCTCCATGATGGAGTTGGGTGGAAGCAGCCCTTTGTCCTCGGCAAAGAAGATAAAGAGAAATCGGTCGAGGAGCTTTTGGCTTTTCTTGTAGAGGAGAAGTTCGTCTTGCTCGGGGTTTTGAGCAACGAGATCCTGCCAGAGTTCCTGTTTAAATGCGGAATAGTCCTTATAGAGCTGCTTGGTGATTTGCTCCTCGGCAAGAAGGGATTCCTCCTTGATCTTTTTGGGGAGTCCCTGCAGGAGATTGTCTTTTTGCAGCAGCAGCCAGAGCAACTTAAACTGCTCATTGTCCATCGCAAGGATATTGAACTCCACATAGTCCACGGCATTGTCGATGTAGAAGCGCAGCTTCTCAAAGTTGCTTGTAATTACATAGACGCAATCAGGTTGGTTGTTTTTGTAATTGAAGGCCTGATCACGGATTTTATCCAAGTCCTTGGTGTCTGTGCCTTTGAGTTCGATCACGGCAAGGGCATTGCCATCTTTGAGAATGGCTCCGTCGGTCTTTTTGGAGTCTTTGATATTCTTGAGCTCGGTTGTCAGGTTGAAGTCCGGCTCAGGATTGATGGTATAGCCGAGGATTTTGACGAACAATTCCCGAAGGAAACCCTCCTGAAACTGCTCCTCTTTGGCAGCACGGATATTTTCACGAATTCTGGGATTGTTGAAATAGGTCAAGAAATCAGCCAATGCTTCTTGAATGGGTTGGGATGCCTGAGCGGCCAGGTATTTTTTGAGAACCGAACTTTGGAATAGCGCCATTGAAAAAAGAATATCAAAATCTCTCCCTAAAGATATGGGAATTGGAGAAAAGAAAAAGTGGATAGATGAGATTGCCAATAATTGTCGGAGATTTTTTGGTATTGGGTTTTGTGATCAGGCAGCTGGAAAACCGAGAACATAAGCTTTCCTAACCTAACCTATCTGTCTGATGCTAAATCATAATTTTTCCCTCCTTAAAAACATGCAGATGTACTTTTTTATTTTTTCTCCTTAATCCATTTTTCTCCTTTCCTTGAACGGTTAGCCAACCAACTGGATTTCCATTATTTTTAGGGAAAACCACAGATTAAACCCATGAAATCGAGCACTACGCAATCGAAAAACAATGGGATGTCCCTATGTATCGGGGAAAATGTGCGACCTGCCTGCCGCAGGCAGGGATTCCATCCCGATACTCGGGACAAGTTGTGACCTTTAAAAAAACAAATTATAAACACATGAAAAAATTCCTTTCTCTTTTTCTGATTTCATGCTCCAGTTTATGGGCTTGGGGTCAGGGAACTCAGCTTTTACGGGAACCAACACTTTCCCAATCCGAAATCGTTTTTGTATATGCCAATGATCTTTGGAAAGTAGGTCGGCAAGGCGGACAAGCTATCCGTCTCACCTCCAATGAAGGAGAAGAACGACTCCCCCACTTTTCCCCTGATGGTAAATACATTGCTTTCACCGGCGAATATGATGGGAACACAGATGTGTATTTGATTCCTTCATCTGGCGGTGAACCCCAAAGATTAACCTGGCACCCCGGGGATGATTTGGTAACAGGCTGGTCACCGGATGGCAGCAAGGTCATATTTACTTCTTCCCGAGAAGGCCACCCAACTCAAGAGTCTAGATTCTTTGAAATCTCTGTGAAAGGCGGAATGCCTCAATCTTTAGAAATCCCAAGAGCTGTGAATGGTGAAATTTCACCAGATGGAAAGCATTTCGCCTACCAGCAAATTGCCTTTTGGGATCCGGAATGGAGAAATCACAGAGGAGGTCAAGCCAAACCGATTTGGATTGTAGACAGAAAATCCATGGAATTGACTATGACTCCTCAGTTGGATGGAGAAAGACACACAGACCCGGTATGGTTTGGAAATAAGGTGTATTATATCTCGGAAAGGGATTACCTAGCCAATTTATGGTCTTTTGATCCAGCTACCGGAATGGAGCAACAGGAAACTTTTTTAAAAGACTTTGATATCAAAACCATAGATGCAGGGCCTGATGCCATTGTTATTGAACAGGGAGGATATATTCATCTCTTCAATCCTCAGGATAAAAGTTTAAAACAAATTCCAATAGAGGTGAATGGGGACTTCCATTGGGCTAGAGAACGGTGGGTAGATGTCTCCGCCAATAGCCTTCAAAACCCATATCTTTCTCCCACCGGACAGCGGGCAGCATTTGAATTTAGAGGGGAAATCATCACCATCCCCAAAGAAAATGGTTCAGGAAGAAATATTACCAACTCTTCCTCCTCTGCAGAACGATCCCCTGCTTGGTCCCCTAACGGACTTCAGATTGCCTATTTTTCGGATGCCTCCGGAGAGTACGAATTGGTGATTGCAGATCAAACAGGCAGTAAAATTTCCAAAAAAATCGTAATCCCGGATCCCAGTTTCTTCTTCAAACCCGAATGGGCTCCTGATGGACGGCATTTGGCTTTTACGGATACGGACTATCAAATTTGGATAGTAAACATAGATTCCGGTAGTGCAAGGGTCGTGGAAACTGATCGTTTTGCACATCCCAACCGATCCATGAATCCAGTTTGGTCTCCTGACGGAAAATGGATTGCATACTCCAAACTGATGGAAAATCAATTTAAATCCATCTTTGTTTTTAACGTAGACACGAATGAAAAAATCCAAATCAGCGATCAATTGGCTGATGCCATTACACCCGTATGGGATGAAAGCGGAAAATACCTTTATTTCCTAGCCTCCACAGATTATGGACTGAATTCTGGTTGGCTGGACATGAGTAGCTATGACAGACCTCTGACTAGAAGTCTTTACTTGGCCATTTTAGATGCAAGTGATAAATCCCCTCTCTTGCCTGAAAGCGATGAAGAGAAAGCCAAGGAGGAGGAAAAGAAAGAGGATAAAGCTGCTGTGACAGTCAAAATTGATCCGGCCAATCTGGATCGTAGGATTGTTGCCGTGGATATTGCTGCTAGAAATTATACAGGATTGGCTCCCGCACCCTCAGGATCGGTTTTTTACATGGAAAGTATCCCCAATGAAGGGACTGTCCTGAAAAAATATGATTTGAAAAAGAGAAAAGCTGAGGAGTTCTTAAGTCGGGTGAATGAAGTGGTCGTTTCAAAAGATCGAAAGTCTCTGCTCTACAGATCTGGCTCGACTTGGGCAATTCTAGAAACCAATGCTACTGGTAAAAAACCAGGAGACGGAGCTTTGAAGGCCATTTCCTCTATGAAAGTAAAAGTCGACCCTATGGCCGAATGGCAACAAATCTATCGGGAGGGCTGGAGATATCAGCGGGATTTCCTCTACGTGGACAATGTACATGGAGCACCTTGGGATGAAATTTATGACTGGTACAAGCCGTGGGTTAATCATGTTAGGCATCGAACAGACATGAATTATATCATTGATATCATCGGCGGTGAAGTAGCAGTAGGGCACTCCTACACCAGAGGTGGAGACTTTCCTGAAATAGACAGAGTTCCTATAGGCTTATTGGGAGCTGACTACGAGCTAATCAATGGACATTACAAAATATCAAAGATATACAATGGCGAGAGCTGGAACCCTAGTCTCACAGCACCCTTAGCACATCCTGGCAATGAAGCAAAAGTCGGAGATTACATAGTGGCTGTCAATGGAAAAGAGATTAAGCCAAATACAAATCTTTATTCCTATTTCGAAGGAACTGCCGGAAAATATACCACTCTACATCTCAATAACAAACCCGGAATGGATGGAGCAAGAATGATCGCAACAGAACCTGTTGGCAATGAAGGCTCTCTTCGAATGATGGACTGGGTAGAAAGCAACAAAAGAAAGGTGGATGAATTATCCGGAGGAAAGCTGGCTTACGTGTATTTACCTAACACCGGTCAGCCAGGCTATACCTATTTTAATCGCTATTATTTTGCGCAGCAGGATAAAAAGGGCGCTGTTATCGATGAGCGGAACAATGGAGGAGGATCTGCCGCAGACTATATGGTGGATATCATGAGTCGGGAGCTCATGGGCTACTTTAACTCCCGAGTAAAAGGGAATACCCCATTTACTCAACCTATCTCTGGAATCTGGGGACCTAAAGTAATGCTCATAAACGGTCGCGCAGGGTCAGGAGGAGATCTCTTGCCTTACCTGTTTAATAAAATGGAAATTGGGCCACTGATTGGAACCAAGACCTGGGGAGGCCTGGTAGGAACTTGGGATACTCCTCCGTTTATTGATGGAGGTAGAATGGTGGCTCCTCGAGGGGGATTTTATGACGTAGATGGAGAATGGGCAGTGGAAGGCGTTGGAATTTCACCTGATATTCCTGTGGAGCAAACACCGAAAGAAGTTGCATCCGGAAAGGACCCACAATTAGAAAGAGCGGTGCAGGAAGCATTAAGCAGATTAGCTACAGAGGGTATAGAACTGAAGCCTGAGCCAGCTCCTCCGATCCGTTATTTTAGACCTAAAAAAGACAATTAAGTCATCAAAGCTCTTGGGAAACCAAGAGCTTTTTCATTTCAATTAGGAAAAAAGGGCCAAAATCGCCATTTTAAAGAATAAAAAAAACGACTATGATTGACCAACTATTAAAAATGGCCGATGGCCCTTTACAAGAATTACTGTCCAACTCAGGAGTTAATGCCGGACCGGGTGCAGCAAGTGCAATTGAATCTACCCTTTCGAATATTCTTCAGAGTAAGGCTAAAGCTGGAGATTTGAATGCGGTTAAGGAAATGTTTTCAGGAAATGATACAGATCCAGACAGTCCGGTTGTACAAAACCTTGCCGGGGATTTATCCAGCGGTTTGATGAATAAATTAGGAATAGACAGCAAGCAAGCTATGAGCATTGCAATGACCGCTTTACCTTTTATCATGAACTTCTTTAATAAAAGAGTCAATGACGCTCCAATGGCGAATAATGACATCATGAATTCTGTAGCTAAGGCTCTTCAGGGAGGCCCTGGAGCCGGAGGTGCTGATATTCTAGGTACATTACTTGGCAGAGGAGATAAAGGCGGAATGGATCTAGGGGGCCTGATGGGAATGGGTAAAGGGTTGTTTAAGTAGTTTTTAACTCCCCAGAATTCCGCGAGCATCGAAAGTGAAGTTGGAGAACCGAAAACGGGAGATAAAAGTGTCCGATGACCGATGACCGATGTTTGGTAGAATTGGACTTTTAAGCTGCTTTTATAACGTATAAGTTGTTTTGTGGCATAATCTCATATCAGATAATATTAATCACCAAAAAGTTTAGAAATGAAAATCAAAATAGTATTTACAATTATTTGCCTTTCTTTATTTGCTTTCACAGCACAATCACAAACTCTGAAAGCTCCTAAAATGGATATGGCTGCGCAGGTTTTAAAGGTGCTGAATAATACCAAAGGATTAAGCTTAAATCAGGATCAGGAAAGTAAACTGATGGATAATAACAAGAGCTTTGTAGATCAGCTGATGAATATCAATAAGAGTGATGCTTCAGATGAGGATAAAAAAGCTGGCTTTTTGAATCTGAAGGAAAAAAGAAACAGTTTCCTGACTCAATTGCTGACTCAGGCTTTATTTCAAAAATACACAAGCCAAGTAACCAAGGGCATTAATCCCTTAAAATCAAAATTGGGACTAGCAGCTCTTGCTTTCTGATATGATTTAACACAAATTCAAGCTCCAATTTATTTTGGAGCTTTTTTTATGCCTATGAAAAGACTACCCTATCTATTGCTCCTAATTGCAAGCTTCGCTTGCACTAAACCTAAGCAGGAAATTGAGTTTTGGTTGACTGATCCCAATCAACCCATCTTGTTCGAAAAGCAAGATGTATATTTCATTTCAGAGTCAGAGCAGAGTTTAGAAGTAGATCCTGAGATCATTTATCAGGAGATAGATGGGTTTGGATTTACTTTATCTCAAGGAAGCGCTCAACACCTTTTAGGGATGAGTGACTCTGCTAGACTTGATTTGCTAAAAGAGCTTTTTGGAGACGATGAAAAATCTATCAGAATTTCCTATTTAAGATTATCAGTTGCAGCTTCAGATTTGAATGAATATCCTTTTTCCTATAATGATTTATCAGATTCTTTAGGCGTAGATCCTGAATTAGAGTTTTTCACACTAGGTCCAGACACTTTGGATGTAATTCCAATCTTAAAAGAAATTTTAGCCATCAATCCAAAAATTCAATTGATGGCTTCACCTTGGTCCCCTCCTTCATGGATGAAAGACAACCGAGATACAAGAGGTGGATCATTACTGGAAGAATACGAACCCACCTATGCCCAATACTTAGTGAAGTATATAAAGGCAATGAAAGAGCAAGGCATCACTATTCATGCCTTAACCATTCAAAATGAACCGCTGCATCCTGGAAATAATCCATCCTTATTAATGCTGCCTGAACAGCAGGCTAGGTTTATTGGCCAACATTTGGGGCCTGCCTTTGAAGAGGCTGGAATTCAAACCAAAATTGTCATTTACGATCATAATGCCGATAGGCCTGACTATCCAATTACAGTATTAGAGGATTCACTTGCCTATCCATATATAGACGGCTCTGCTTTTCATTTATATGGAGGCAAAATCGAAGCTTTATCGGAGGTTCATCAGGCTTTCCCCGACAAAAACATCTACTTCACAGAGCAATGGATTGGTGCACCGGGAAATCTTCCAGGTGATCTGGCTTGGTACACAAAAAACCTGATTATAGGGGCTACCAGAAATTGGGCTAAAACAGTGTTGGAATGGAACCTTACCTCCAACCCCACTTTAACTCCACACACCGACAGAGGAGGTTGCGACAGGTGCTTGGGCGCAGTGACAATTGATGGTGAGGAAGTGACTAGAAATCCTGCATATTATATTATAGCGCATGCAAGCAAATTTGTTGATCCAGGTTCCTTTAGAATTGACAGCCCAGAGATCTCAGACCTACCTAACGTGGCCTTTTTGAGGCCGGATAGAAAACGCGTATTAATTGCCATCAATGAAAGTTCCGAGCTTAAGGCCTTTCAAATCAAAGAAGGAAGCAAAGTATTTGATGTTTCCTTACCTGCAGGTTCGGTGGGCACTTGGATTTGGGAATAAAGTAACCTAGTTTTCAGAGTTCATGTCAGTGGAAGTTTTTTAAATAGTTGACAATGTCTGAATCGAGTTTCTGCTGATCTATCAAATAAATGGATCTTCAAATAAAACAATAGCTACATTCACAAATCATAAGTGTAGCTATTTTTTTCAGATAAAGAATTCTGGTTCTCCGCAATGTGGCATTGTTAAGAAACTCACCAACTGGTTAGAAAGACAAAAAACTTCTTAAACCACTCATTAAAACAGAATTCTGGCTCTTCACACTTTATTCTAATGTAAAAGCTGATATAAATTTTTTCAATTATTAAAATCTCCAATTTAATCCCTCAGCAATCTAACAAAGGAACAAATCCTATCTAGTTAGATTTTTTTTAAAAACATATATAAGAGTCGTCTTTACATGACAAAAACTATGTTTGGATCAAATCAGTGCATGAAACCCTCTCCCATTTGTAAGTTCTGAGAAAAATATTATTCAATATTTTAAAAATATTTGAAGAACATTATTTGGAGTTAATGATTTTACAGTATATAATAATATAAATAATGTAAATATGTAGAATATCGTTTTGTTGTATTTAAAATACATAAAATATTATTCTAAAACATATAACTCAATAAAGGTTATATGAAAAACAAATTAATGAACTTCAAAAGACAATATAAATAGGATCATGAAAGCAAAAATGACACTTAGTATCCTGTTCTTTTTTCTAGGCCTTTCAACTTTCAGCTACGCAGCTGTAAAAGATGATGAGGGAAATGAGAAAAATGCTGTATTGAGAGTAAATATTACTGGTAAGCTTAAACTTTGCAGTTTTGACGACAAGGGTTATGCTTTCGTAGACGTTAAAGGTGGAAATCCTCCTTATAAGATATCCTCAAGAAATAAAGTTTCTGATCAAATCCTAAGTGACTTGAATCCTGGAACATACACAGTTTTTATTGAAGACAAGGATGGAAACAAACTGGAAGAAAGATTTGTGGTGCAACCTCCTATGCCGATTTTGGCAGAGATTGTAGAAATTAAAAATGCTAATATTGAATCCAACGAATTGGGTGTTGCCAAGTTAGGAGTTAAAAATTTCGATAATTCAACATTGAAAATTGAGTGGAGTCATGGCCTAAAGAATAAAGAGGTTGCAGAAAATCTAAAACCGGGCTCTTATTTCGTAAAAGTTTCTGATGAATCAAGTTGCGAAACAACTATTTATTTTGAAGTAAAAGAATCATCAAATTCTGATTATTCTTTCACTATCCCTGCTAAAAAGTCATATACAAGTCAATTAATAGCTGAAGACAATCCTTCAAAATGGATGGGTAAAAAATTTACCAAAGAAGAATTAAAAGCCATTGCAGATGAGATTGCCTCCAAAATGGATAACAAGTAAAGTTTAGCTGAATGACTTTTATTCTAAGGTTTTAATGGGTTGATTATTTTTTAAAATACTTTAAGGCATGGATTAGGGGTCCATGCCTTTTCTTTTTTTAATCATCCAATCTTTAAACAAGCGGCAACTTCCAGCCATTATGATAATTGGCTTTGATCAATTGATTTGCCTCCGCATCGGTGAATAGATTTTTGGTAGCATCCCAATATACTTTTTTACCTGTTTTGTATGCGATATTCCCCATCTGGGCATTGATTGCTGCTACCGAACCTGTTTGAATAGCGCACCTCAATTTGCTAGGGTCATTTGCCATAACAGATTCCACAAAATTGACAGCATGTAGATCCAATGCACTTGGGCCTGAGGGTCTGGTATGAGGAACTTCCTCCACTTTAGGTACTCTTTGCCCGTCAATATTCTCTGTTTCAGGAATCACTTTCCAACCTCCTCGATTTACCACCAAGGTCGCATTATTTCCTATAAAGGCGATTCCTTCTGTAGTTCCATAATTTCCTCCATCAATTCCTGTAGCATGCTCCCAAAGCATATTAAATCCATCATACTCATACACCGTCTGCAAAGTATCGGGAGTTTCCGAAGCATCATCAGGATAGGCAAATTTTCCACCTGAAGCCATCACGGATTTTGGAGCGCTAACTCCCATGGCATAAAGGGCAATATCTATTTCATGTACACCCCAATCTGTCATCAATCCTCCCGCGTAATCCCAGAACCAACGGAAATTAAAATGAAATCGATTCGGGTTAAAAGGCCGCTTGGGAGCAGGACCTAACCACATATCATAATCAACACCGGTAGGCGCAGGACCGTCGGGAAGCACGGGTACAGGTTTCATCCATCCTTGATAAGCCCAGCATTTAACCAATCGGATTTGACCCAATTTACCTGATTTAACATACTGAATAGCCTGATCGTATTGGGAGCCGGAACGCTGCCATTGCCCAACTTGCACCACCTTGCCATATCTTTCTTGAGCTTTCACCATCAACTGACACTCCTCAATGGTATTCGCAATGGGCTTTTCTACATAGACATGCATACCTGCAGAAACTGCATCAACCATATTCAAACAATGCCAATGGTCTGGAGTACCAATAATGACCACATCTATATCCGGATCTTCCAGCATTTTCCTGTAATCCTTGTATTGTTTGGGTCTTGTGCCACGTAATTTGAAAACATCTTCTGTTCTCTGATCCAATACTGCTTGGTCTACATCTGCCAAAGCCACACAGTTGACATTTAGGATTTTTAGATGGGCATTCATATTGGACCAGCCCATCCCTTTGCATCCAATCACTCCATAATTGAGCTGATCTGAGGGTTTGATTTTTCGGGTAAAAGTCCCAAAATCCGCCGCTGTTAAAATACTGGGCATACTTAAACCAGCTCCTAGGAGCATAGTGTTTTGCAAAAATTTTCTTCTTGATGACATGATGTTTTAGGTTATTTAGGCTTAGAGTAAATTGAATTTTAGATTTACGATTTGTGAATTACGAAGCGGTGATTAGCATCAAACCTTTCCTTAATTTTTAGACTATTCTTCTTTCGAAAAAAAAGAATCAAGCCTAGAAAGACGCTGATTTCAATTTTTGAGGTTCGTAAATCGTCACTTGTAATTCGTAAATCACAAAGGTCTCACCCAGATATTTCTAAATCTTACTGGATTTCCATGGTCTTGCAACTTGATAGGCAATGTCTCTGGATGTGCCTTATAATTTGGTATACCAATGTATTCTGTTGGTCCTCTTAAAATCACATTATTTTGTACGACTACACCATTGATCAAAACCGTCACGGTCGCTGGTGAAGTCAACATTCCATTCTGATCAAATCTTGGTGCTTTGAATATGATATCATAGTAATTCCATTCCCCGGGAGCTCTTAATGGGTTCACCAAGGGAGGATATTGCTTGTAAATACTTCCAGCTTGTCCATTAGTATAAGTTTTGCTCTCATAGCTATCCAAAATCTGTACTTCATACATTCCCATCAGGAAAAAACCAGAGTTACCTCTACCCTGTCCCTCTCCTACAATCTCTGTAGGTGCTGACCATTCTACATGGTATTGAGCGTCTCCGAATGGAAGCTTGGACTGGATATCACCTTTTCCTTTCACCACAACCAATTCGCCATTCTCTATTTTCCATTCAGCTGGACTTGAACCGTCTTTCGCTGAGACAAAATTATTGAGGCTTGTTCCGTCAAATAAGACTATGGCATCAGAGGGAGGAAGATTATTCTGGCTTCCCGGACTGATTTTAGGTGGAACAGGGGTATAAAACTCAGTAGCCTGTGGCGGTAATTGGGGAGGAGTTGGATTTTGAGCAAAAGTGGTGACACTAAATCCACACAAAAACATGCAGACAAAAAGAAGTTTCAAAGAAGTCTTCATACAATAGATTATTTAGGGTAAAATTTTTAAGTCCATTAAATTAAGCCCAAATGAACGCAATCAAAAAACCATTGATGGATTTTTCATTGTCAGGCCAAATTCCTTTCCTAATTTTCAGAAAATTACCAAATATGAAAAAACTACTAACCGCACTAATTTTCAGTTTATTTACCTTTATACAAGCCTATGCGCAGGTAGATTACTTCTTTCCAGGCGAAAGTTTTGATCCTGCTATCCCTTCCCCGGAAGAATTTCTCGGCTACCCTATCGGTGATTGGCACACCCGATACGATTTGATTGTCAAATACTATGAAAAGTTGGATGCTGTAAGTGATTTGGCTCAACTCCAAACCATAGGCTATACCCATGAACATAGACCGAAAATCATTTTGACTATCGCTTCAGCTAGCAATATGGCCAATTTGGAGGCAATTCGTCAAAAGCAACTGCAATTGGCAGATCCATCCAAACCGAAACCCGATGTGAGTTCGATGCCATCCATCATTCACCAAGGATATGGCGTACACGGTAATGAGCCTTCGTCTGCAGAGGCCGCGATGCTTACTGCTTATTGGCTTTTAGCTTCCCAATCAGACTTGGCAAAGAATCTGAGAGAAAATGCTGTGGTTCATTTTGATCCAACTGTGAACCCAGATGGTAGAGACAGACATAGCTTATGGGCTAATTCCAATAAAGGCTTCCCTCCTGTTGCAGATCCTTTAGATAGAGAGCATAATGAAGCTTGGCCTGGAGGAAGAACCAATCATTACTGGTTTGACCTAAATAGAGACTGGTTGCCTTTAGCTCATCCTGAATCTCAGGTAAAAATTGCATGGTATCATCAATGGTATCCCAATGTCACCACAGATTTTCATGAGATGGGCACCAATAGCACCTACTTTTTTGAGCCTACCAAACCTTATGGATCAGAAAATCCGGTAGTTCCAAGAAAAAACTACGATGATATCAATCCGAGATTTGCTAAATACTTTGCCAAGTACATGGATGAAATCGGAAGTCTCTATTGGACCAAAGAGGTTTTTGACAATAGTTACCCAGGTTATGGATCCACCTACCCAGATATTCACGGAGGATTAGGTCTGGTCTTTGAAACAGCCAGTAGCAGAGGACATTTGCAAGCCAGCCAGCGGGGTGATATCAGCTTTGCTTTTACGATTAGGAATCATGTGGTGAACTCGCTAGCTACCATGGAAGCAGCTTTGGACAACAGGGAATACATGCATAATTACCTGCGTGAATTTTTCGAGTCAGCAGTTTCTGAAGGGTCCAAAGATCCGGCAAAAAACTATGTATTCGGAGATCCTTATGATGCCAGCAGAAATCAGTTGTTCATTCAATTCCTCAGAGATCACCGAATCAAGGTTTATGAAAACAGCAATGATTTAACAGTTGGAGGACAAAGCTTCAAAAAAGGCAAATCTTGGGTGGTTCCCACCGACCAACCTCAATACAGAATGGTGAGAACCATGTTTGAATATGTAAAGGAATTTGCGGATTCAGTCTTTTATGATGCTTCTGCATGGACTATGGCAGCTTCCTATGGTATTCCTTTTGCCTCCGCCCCTGGTGCAAAGGCTGGAACAGAAGTACTGAACTCTTCAATGCCTTCTTATGAGTTTCCTGAAGGAAATGCTTATGCTTACCTCATTGACTGGTCTGATTACTTTGCTCCTAAAATGTTGCATGATTTGCAGCAGGCTGGAGTTCATGTTGAGCTAATCAACCGAGACTTTAGCTCTCAAACTCAGGATGGAAAAATAGATTTCGCCAGAGGTACTTTGATGATCCCTATGGGCTTTCAGAAACTGAAAAAGGAGGATGTTCAAAAGCACCTGAAAGAACTCGCCGCAGAGAACTCCCAGAAAGTCTACAAAGTAACTACCGGGCTGAATGTGTCAGGTATTGATTTAGGCTCCAATCTGGTAGGTGCAGTTCAAGAACCCAAAGTGATCATGATTGTTGGCCCTGGTATTTCATCTTACGAGGCAGGAGAGATTTGGCATTTGATGGATACCAAAGTAGGGATGCCTATTACCAAGGTAAATTCAGACATGTTTAATCGAGTTAACCTTTTCGACTACAATACGCTGATTATGCCATCTGGATCCTACAGTTCCTTATCTGAATCCTCAGTAAGTCATATAAAGGACTGGGTAAATAGAGGTGGAACTATTATTTCCATGAAAAGCGCGAGTCTTTGGTTAAACCAGAAAGAAATTACCAAAGAGTCTCTGGTAGAATTAGAGAAAAAAGCCGAACCTAAAGAGCTTCCTTTTGAAACAAGGAGAGATTTTGAAGGCGCTAAGGCAGTGGGAGGAAGTATTTATATGGCAAGACTAGATCTTACGCATCCAATTGCCTACGGATATAGAAATGAAACCATTCCGGTTTATAGAAACACCAATCTCTTTATCCAACCTAGTAAGGATAAATATCTGACTCCAATCAGGTATACTGCAAACCCTTATTTGGGGGGATATATTTCCAAGGATAATTTAGAAAAGCTTAAGCAAAGCGCGAGTGTGCTGATCTCGCCTACTGGCGGAGGTAGAGTTATTCATTTCTTCGATAGCCCAAATTTCAGAGGAGCTTGGTTTGGCACCAATAAATTATTTCTGAACGCCATTTTCTTCGGAAACCAAATGGATTAAACGAAAGCTGGAAGACCGATTACCGAAGTTTGCATTTTCGCAAACTTTGAACTTCCTATAAGCCGTTAAATATCCTTATTGGTGGAAAATAATCCCTTTTTTAAAAGTCGCAGAATATATCATCTGCGACTTTTTTTTAATTTATTATTTCCTTCAAGTCGCCACTTCCTGAAATGATTAATTTCCAAGACTCAACATCAAACTCCAAAATAGCCAAGTTGCCGGGTGATAGATTAATATATTCTGAGTCTGACAAGGAGGATAGCAAAAGGCTTATCACTGGATTATGGCCTACAATCAAACAGCTTGATACCTCATCGGGAGTAGAATCTATCATTTGCATCATGGTAGAGAGATCACCACTATAAATATTGAGTTGAAGCTCAGAATTTTTGATTAATACGTATTTCCCTAACCATTCGGCGGTCTCTCTTGTACGTTGTGCCGGACTACAATACATCAAATCGATCTCATCGATACTTTCTTGGAGTATGGCTCCAACTTTTTTTATGGTAGTTATTCCTCTGGGTGTAAGTGGCCTTTGGAAATCACTTCCTTCTACAAAACCTGCCTCTCCATGTCGGAGAAGAAATAACTTCTTCATAGTTGATTTTTGCTTACTCTATAATTTAGCGAATAATTGGCAACCTATTCATACAAAGTAACGCTTTATAAAGGAGTAATATTTGCACGTGAAAACAATGCCGTCTATTTTTAGCTTTTCAAAACAAGCCTTCGGGTAAATG
Source organism: Algoriphagus sp. NBT04N3 (assembly GCF_019443765.1). Classification (NCBI taxonomy): domain Bacteria; kingdom Pseudomonadati; phylum Bacteroidota; class Cytophagia; order Cytophagales; family Cyclobacteriaceae; genus Algoriphagus; species Algoriphagus sp. NBT04N3. Next base: position 1,150,244 of record NZ_CP048415.1, on the reverse strand, counting down.
AAAACTGCTTTTTATGTCTAAAAACCTTGTAATCGTCGAATCACCTGCCAAAGCAAAAACCATTGAAGGTTACCTGGGCAAGGATTTCAAAGTGGCCTCTAGCTATGGCCACGTTAGAGATTTACCGAAAGGTGATAAAGCGATTGATATCAAAAACCGATTTAAACCGACCTATGAGGTCACCCCTGATAAAAAAGAGGTAATCAAAAACCTCAAAAACCTAGTAAAGGATTCTGAGACTGTTTACCTAGCAAGTGATGATGACCGGGAAGGAGAAGCTATTTCTTGGCATTTGAAGGAAGTTCTGAATCTTAAGGATGAAAATACTAAGAGGATTGTATTTCGTGAAATCACCAAAAATGCAATCACCAAAGCCATTCAAAATCCAAGAGGTATTGACTATGATTTAGTCAATGCGCAACAGGCAAGAAGGATTTTGGATAGATTAGTCGGATTTGAACTTTCCCCTATTCTTTGGAAAAAAATCAAAACCGGACTTTCAGCAGGAAGAGTTCAATCAGTAGCTGTAAGACTGATTGTTGAGAGAGAGCGAGAAATCGAAGCTCACAAAGCAAAGTCTTCATTTCGTATTACTGCTCAATTTGAAGTAGAAGGAAAATCTTTTCAAGCTGAGCTTCCAAGGAAGTTCCCGACTAAAGAAGAGGCAGAAGAGTTTTTGAAAGCTTGTCTTGATGCCGAGTTCAGCATTGTAAATCTTGAGAAAAAGCCAGCAAAAAAATCACCAGCTCCGCCATTTACTACTTCTACCCTTCAGCAGGAAGCCAGTAGAAAGCTGTACTTTTCTGTAGCCCAAACCATGTCTGTGGCTCAAAAGCTATATGAAGCAGGTAAAATAACCTACATGCGTACTGACAGCGTCAACCTTTCTGAAGATGCTATGCAGTCAGCAAAAAGTGCCATTGAAGATTCTTACGGAAAGCCTTATCATCATTCCAGAAAGTATACTTCAAAATCTGAAGGCGCACAAGAAGCTCACGAAGCTATCCGACCAACGGATTTCTCCAAATCAAGCGTTTCCGGCGATAGAAACGAGCAGAGGTTGTACGAACTGATCTGGAAAAGAGCAATTGCATCTCAGATGTCTGATGCTGAATTGGAAAAAACCACAGTCAATATTGGTATTTCCAACTCTGAATTGACTTTGACAGCCAATGGAGAGATCATCAAATTTGACGGGTTCCTTAAAGTTTATCTGGAAAGTACCGATGAGGAGCCAGAAGAAGAGGAAAGCACCAACAAATCACTTTTGCCTCCACTGAAAGTAGGACAGAAACTGGATCTTCTGGAAATGAAAGGAAGAGAAAGCTTTACTCGCTCTGCCCCTAGATATACTGAAGCATCCTTAGTGAAAAAACTGGAGGAGTTGGGAATAGGACGACCATCCACCTATGCTCCTACAATTTCAACTATCCAAAAAAGGGATTATGTCCTCAAAGAATCTAGAGATGGAACCCCAAGGGAATATCAGGAAATGAAAATTTCCAAAGGGAAATTCAAGGAGGAAACTAAGACCGAAATCACAGGAGCTGAAAAGCAAAAGCTTTTCCCTACCAATATTGCAATGGTAGTAAACGACTTTTTGGTGGAGCATTTCCCTAATGTGATTGACTTCAATTTCACCGCCAAGGTGGAAAAAGAATTTGACGACATTGCTGCCGGAGGCCAAGATTGGCAGGATATGATTGATTCCTTCTATGGCAAATTCCATCATCGAGTTGAGGAGACAGAACAAGTTTCAAGACAGGATGTCAATACCAGTAGGTTCATAGGAAATCATCCCCAATCAGGAAAACCCATGACTGCTCGTTTGGGAAGATTTGGACCTTTGGTTCAGATTGGAGACAATGAAGATGAGGAGAAGCAATATGCCAGTTTGAAAAAAGGGCAATTCATTGAAAACATCAGTTTGGACGATGCTTTGGAACTCTTCAAGTTACCAAGAGATGTGGGCATGTTTGAAGATAAAAAAATTGTGGCTGCCATCGGGAGATTTGGTCCCTATGTAAGACATGATGGCTCTTTTGTTTCTTTGCAAAAGGAGCAGGACCCACTTAGTATCACAGAGGAGGAAGCAATTCAATTAATCAAGGATAAGCGTGAGGCAGATGCCAAAAAGCACATCAAGTCCTTCGATGAAAATCCTGAAATTCAGATCCTAAACGGAAGATGGGGTCCTTACATCAAGTTTGGCAAAAACAACTTCAAAATCCCTAAAGACAAAGAGGCGGAAGAGCTCACTTATGCTGAAACCATAGAAATCATAGAAAATCAGCCTGATACAAAGAAAAAAGGGCGTTTTTCGAAAAAGAAGTAAATTAAAAGCCGGCTTAAACCGGCTTTAATTTTTTAACTTAAATGATACATTACAAATCATTGAGTAATCAAAATCTTAATCCTTTATGGAAAAATTGGTAGTTCTTTCAGGTGCCGGAGTTTCCGCAGAAAGCGGAATTAAAACTTTTCGGGACAGTGGAGGGCTTTGGGAAGGACATGATGTAATGGAAGTGGCAAGTCCGGAGGGCTGGAGAAAAAACCAGGACTTGGTTCAAGACTTCTATAATCAGAGAAGAAAACAGATGCTTGAATGCCAACCAAATCTAGCCCATCAAATATTGGTTGAGTTGGAGGATAATTTTGATGTGCAGATTATCACTCAGAATGTAGATGATCTACATGAAAGGGCCGGTTCCAAAAATGTACTCCATCTACATGGTGAGTTGAGATTGGCACAAAGCTCCTTAGACCCCAACTTGGTCTATGACCTGGATCACTGGGAAATCAAAAAAGGAGATAAATGCGAACGGGGAAGTCAACTGCGACCAAATGTAGTATGGTTTGGTGAACCTGTACCTAAAATGCTGGAGGCGATTGATATAGCCCAAAAGGCCGATATTTTTCTAATTATTGGTACATCTTTGCAGGTTTACCCTGCGGCGAGTATTGTGGATTATGCGCCTTCAAATATCCCGATTTACCTAATTGACCCTAATTCTAGCTTTTATAGCTTACCGAAAAATCTTACCCATTTTCAAAAATCAGCTACAGAAGGAATGAAGATCCTCAAAGAGGTTTTGCTTTGATCCTAATATTCACCTATACTCTTTGGGAAACTTAAGCTGTTAATTTTATTCGATTTTCGTTAGAGAAAATAAAATTTCAACAATTGATCTAAAAACCATAAATTGAAATTTAAATTACTGATTATCCGCAATCATGCCAGTTGCCATATTTTCTTTGTTTGACCGATTGGATACTTCGACTTCGCTCAGTACAGGCGACCGATGACCGAAGACCCAGCCACGGCAGGCAGGCGAAGCTTCCGGATTCTGATCCATTTACTTGACAAAAAGCCGTATCTGGTTGTTACTGGTAAGAAAGCGGATATATATATTTAAATTTTTCCTATGTCAACTCGCAAAAACTCCTGGCCACAGCTCGATTTTGAGTTATACAAAGACACATTATACCTACTTCACCATTGGACACAGATGGTGGGAAAAGTAAGGTTGAAAAAATCACCATGGCAAAATCATTCTTGGCATGTAGCCTTATATATCGATGCTCAGGGGTTCACTACTGGTCCAATCCCCTACGAAAATGGAATTTTTGAAATACGATTGGACTTCACCAGGCATGAGTTAAAAATAAAAACAAGCAATGGCAATCGAGATAGGTTTTCGCTAGGTGGTCAAACCGTCGCCAGCTTTTATGAGCAACTCCAAGAAAAATTGAAGTTCCTGGGCATTTCGGTTAAAATCCATTCAAAGCCCAATGAAATCCCTGAAGCCATTCCATTTGCAAAAAACAACAAGCGGCTGTCCTATCTCCCGAATGAAGCACAAAAGCTTTGGAAAAGTTTAATTCAGGTTCAAAATGTTTTTAGCGTTTTCAGAGCCAAATTCAGAGGAAAAAGTAGTCCGATTCATTTTTTCTGGGGATCCTTTGATTTAGCCTATACTAGATTTTCAGGATCTGCAGCTCCTGAATTTCAAGGAGAAATGCCCAATATGCCATTAGATGTAATGCAGGAAGCCTATTCCCACGAAGTTTTCAGTGTTGGATTCTGGCCAGGAAACGCTGACTTTCCTGAAGCTTGTTTTTACGCTTATTGCTATCCTAATCATGAGCATTTTAGGGCAATCTCAGTCCAGCCAGACACTGCATTTTGGCACGCTGACATGGGTGAGTTTATGCTACCCTATAAGGCAGTGCAAAGCTCTTCCAATCCCAGAGAAACCTTAATGAGTTTTCTACAAAGCACTTATCAAGGGGCAACTGAAGTTGGAAACTGGAACAGAAATGAGTTAGATTGTGATTTCAGTCATCTGGAAAAGAAAAATTCAGCAATCAACCTATGAACCAAAAAGTAGCTGTAATCGGTGTAGGTCCTTCTGGAATAACCGCTTTAAAAAACTTACTGGACCAAGGAATTGATGCGGTTGCTTTTGATAGAAACCAAGATGTGGGCGGAAACTGGATCTACTCAGAGGACGAATCTCATTCCAGTGTTTTTGAAACAACTCATATCATTTCCTCCAAAACTCTTTCCCAATACGAGGACTTTACTTTCGATGAATTTGATCCTGAAACTGCCGATTACCCTTCTCATGATGAATTGAGAAGATATTTTCAGGCTTATGCCACCAAATTCAATTTATATCCATTCATCCGCTTTGGTACTTTAGTCAAAAAATGTCAATGGATAGACCAAAAAACATGGGAAATAACTACTGAAAAAGATGGCAAGGAGACTGTGGAGATTTTCACCCATCTAGTTGTGGCCAATGGACACCATTGGAAGCCCAGATATCCTCAATATCCCGGAGAATTTTCGGGAGACTTCCTCCATTCCCATCAATTCAAAAAGGCAACTCCATTTAAAGACCAAAGGGTTTTGGTCATTGGGGGAGGCAATTCAGCATGCGATGTAGCGGTAGAAACCAGCAGAGTTTCCTCGAAAACAGCTATTAGCTGGAGAAGAGGATACAGAATTGTACCCAAATTCATTTTCGGGAAGCCATCCGATAAAGTAGCTGAGCAAAGTAAATGGATCCCTCCTAAGATCAGGATGTTCCTCAATTCTATTTTACTGAGAATCATTATCGGGAAAAATGAAGCTTATGGACTCAGACCTCCCACTGAAGCCTTCGGCGCTACTCATCCTACCATCAATGATGAGCTTCTGCATAAAATACGACATGGCAAGGTCAAACCTAGACTGGATATCAAGCGATTCGAAGGAAAAAAAGTCATTTTTGAAGATGGCAGAGAAGAAGAATTTGATACGATCATTGCTTGCACTGGGTATTGGTTGAGTCATCCGTTTTTTGATAAAGATTTTATAGACTACAGCAAAGGTCCTGTTCCGCTATATCTAAAAATGTTTCACCCTGAAATCCATAATCTCTATTTCGTAGGCATGTTCCAGCCACTAGGTTGTATTTGGCCGGGAGCAGAATTACAAAGTAAGCTGATGGCCCAAGAATTAATTGGCAAGTGGAAAAGGCCTTCCAACTTAGGGGAGCTTTGTCAAAAAGAGGTAAAGAACCCACATTACAATCAAATAGAAACCCCAAGGCATACCATTACGGTGGACTACCACCAATTTGTGAATGATCTGAAAAAGCAGTTGCCAAAAGAATACCTATCGAAAAAGCCTATTTTGAATAAAAAGGAAACTGTGAATAATGAAGTTGAATAATTCAATAGAATGAAAAAAACTATCCAGTTAATTCTTTGGGTTTTAATCGTAGGAGCAGTCCTTTTCTACGGATATGAATGGTGGAATAGTTTTCCAAAAGTTAGCTTCGCCCCGCCTTTAGTCAGTCATTCAAAAAAGGAAAAGCTGGACTCTATCTTAATAGCCACACTCAATCAAAATCAACTCTCAGGTCTCGCAGTTTCGGTTGTTCGAAATTCGAAGGTGACTTACCAAAAAGCCATTGGCTTTAATGAACTGGAATCCAAAGATTCATTTAAAACAAACACCATCCTTCCAGTTGCATCTATCTCAAAGATCTTTACCAGTTTGGCTGTTGCCAAGCACTTCCAAAGCGTGGGCCTGAATGTAGCTGACCCTATTTCAATCCTGCAACACCCTTTAATTAGTCCTGAATCAGATTTGGGAAAAATATCCTTTGAAGAATTACTCCGGCATGAATCAGGATTAAAAGACAAAACAGTTTTTAACGAGTTTTTCAAGCAAAAGAAAGATCAAAGTCTTGATAACTATGTCTTGGATTTTTTAGAAGGTTCACCAAAACTTGGTCGAAAAAGAGAATATCATTATGCAGATATCAATTTTGATTTATTGGGATTCCTGCTTTCCTTCTCTTCAGGAGCGAGTTTCGATCAATTGGTTCAAGAATCTGTTTTCCGGCAATTGGGAATGAAATCCAGTTATTTTAATGAAAGTTTGATAATTGATGGGGGCTACAGAAAAACATCTGTTTGGAAAAGGCTAAAAGAATCTCCTATTGAATATCAATCACACCCCTCCCCTTCTTCCGGCCTCCAGAGCTCTGTAGAAGATCTTAACAATGCCTTACTGCAGCTAATACGTCTCCATTTAGGAAATATGCAGGAAGAGCTTCTTTGGCTCCAAACAGACCCTGAAAAAGCTCCTGCGGGATTTCAAAAGATTGAAATTAATAAGCAGCAGTTTATTGGTCATTTTGGAGGCCAAGCTGGATTTAGTGCTCTTTTACTTTTTGATCCCGAAGAAAAATTTGGATTAATAATTCTTTCGAATACTCGGGACCGAGACAATTTTAGAGTTAACCTGGCAAGTGAAATCCACTCCCTCATCCAACAAAACCCATGAAAATCTCTTTTCCACATCCATTAATCATTCTTTTGGCTTTCGTCCTATTGTCTTGGCTAGCGACCTTTTTGGTTTCGTCAGGAACTTATGATAGGCAAATCGATGAATATACTGGACGGGAAGTGGTGATTCAGGGAAGTTACGAAGCTATAGAAAAGCAAAATGTCTCCTACGATGAAATGGTCAAAGCTATCCCGGAGGGGATTATTTTGGGCGCCGATATTCTAGTCCTTATCCTGCTTATAGGCGGGGCCTTTTATGTTGTTGAAAAGACTGGAGCATTGCAAGTAGGAGTTGAAGCATTGATCTACAGTTTCCGCGGAAACACTTACTTATTATTGGTCATACTTTCCATCTGTTTTTCAATAGCCGGGGCAACCATTGCCATGCAGGAGGAAATAATTGCTATGGTTCCTCTCCTGATAGTATTGTCCAAAAAGCTCAATTATGATGTAAAATCCATAGTAGGTTTGACTTTGGGTTCTTCATTGGTTGGAGCGGCCTTGTCCCCTATTAATCCATTCAATTCTTTGTTAGCTCAAAAATTAGCAGAAGTCGAAGTTTCTGAGGGCTTGGTTTATCGATTGGTGTTTTTCGCGATTGGGATAGGAGTTTGGACTTTTTTAATGATCAGAAATGGAAAAAATAAAAATTCAATTACTGAAAAAATAGAATTAAAGCCCTCTTCCATAGGATGGAGAAATGGATTGATTCTTTTTCTTTCATTAGGAGGAATCATATTTATGGGCTGGGGAATTACCCAAAAGGACTGGGGATACAATGAAATGTCTGCATTCTTTTTTGTGATTGGATTTGCCTGTGGACTGATCGGAAAATTAGGCATAAACGGAACGGCAAGAGTATATACAGCTGGTTTCGGAGAAATGATATTTGCAGGTGTGATTGTGGGCTTGGCAAGAAGTGTCTATTTGATTCTAGAGAAAGGAATGATCATCGATACGGTAATACACTCCATGTTTACTCCTTTGGAAGGGCTTCCAGATCAATTGGCAGTGATGGGTTTATTTATCAGTCAGCTTCTTATCCATATCCCAGTTCCAAGTACTTCTGGCCAAACTGTCCTTACCATTCCCTTGGCAAGCCCCCTAATGGATTTATTGGGAATTTCCAGGCAGCTTGCAGTATTTACCAGCCAATACGCAGTTAGCATGATGGATTTGCTTACCCCTACAAATGGTGGAATGATGGCGGTAATTGCAGCAGCAGGCATCAAATTCAATGACTGGATCAAGTTTATCATTAAGTCTTGGCTAGCAGTTATAGGAATTTGTTTGATATCTATTTTTATCGCCTTAATTTGGTTCGCATAACCTAAAAAAACCTATTTATGAACATCAACGACCACAATCCTTTACCTCCCTATCTTCCTTCAACTGACCGTTATGCTCAGATGAAATACCGAAGAACAGGAAAAAGCGGATTGCTTCTCCCAGAAATAAGCCTTGGTCTCTGGCATAATTTCGGCCATAATGCTGATTTTACTTTGGGAAGAAAAATATTGAGAAGAGCATTTGACTTGGGTATCTCACACTTCGACTTAGCGAACAACTACGGTCCTCCTTATGGATCCGCTGAGGAAAATTTTGGTAGAATCCTAAAAAAAGATTTTTTACCCTATCGGGACGAACTCATCATTTCTTCCAAAGCAGGATGGGATATGTGGCCCGGACCTTATGGAAATATGGGCTCCAAAAAGTATTTGGTAGCTAGCTGTGATCAAAGTCTCAAACGTATGGGACTAGATTATGTAGATATTTTTTATCACCATAGACCAGATCCGGAAACACCTTTGGAAGAAACTATGGGTGCCTTGGATCTATTGGTTAGACAAGGTAAAGCACTCTATGTAGGAATTTCCCAATATAGTGCTGAGGACACAGCCAGAGCTTATAAAATTCTGAAAGAACTCGGTACTCCTTTACTTATCCATCAGCCTAGGTATAGCATGATGGATAGATGGGTTGAAGATGGTTTATTAGACGTTTTGGGAGAAAATGGTATAGGAAGTATCGCGTTTTCACCTTTGGAACAAGGAATGTTGACGGATAAATATTTGAAAGGAATCCCTGAAGATTCAAGGGCAGCAAAAGACGGAAGATATCTTAAGCCAGAGCAAATTGGAGGAGAAAAGTTGGAGCAAATCCGTCAACTTAATGAAGTTGCGATCTCTAGAGGACAAACCTTGGCTCAAATGGCGATTGCTTGGCTTTTGAAGGACAGCCGAATTACCTCTGTTTTGGTGGGCGTTTCAAAACCTGAGCAATTAGATGACAATGTAAATGCAGTGAAAAACACTCAATTTTCGGAAGCAGAAGTTTCTAAAATCAAAGGAATCTTAGGTTCAAAATGAGTTCTGATAAAGCAAGAAGTGCCCTGATATTGATCGTTATTGCTCAATTTCTGGGCACTTCTCTTTGGTTTGCAGCCAATGCTGCGATACCGGAAATCAGTCAAATTCTCGGTCAACCAGAATTGACTGCACCCATTACTATTGCGGTTCAATTCGGATTCATATCAGGCACCCTGCTATTTGCTGTGTTTTCTATCCCAGACAGATTTTCTCCTCGATGGGTTTTCATGGTGAGTGCTATTTTAGCCTCCTTTTTCAATCTTTTCATCGTTTTGATTCCTCTACAGTTGGGAGTCCTTCTCATTTGTAGATTTTTCGTAGGCTTTTTTCTGGCAGGCATTTACCCGGTTGGGATGAAGATAGCGGCAGATTACTTTGAAAAAGGGTTGGGTACTGCCTTGGGATTTTTGGTAGGAGCATTGGTATTGGGTACAGCTTTCCCGCATTTGATTCGAGGGTTAGAACTTCAGCTTTCTTGGGAAATCCTCTTCTGGACTACCTCTGCTTTGGCCATAATAGGAGGATTGATAGTTGGGATTTTTGTTCCGGATGGTCCATTCAGAAAACAAAATCTAAAATTTGAATGGAGCCTAATCCCTAACCTCTCTAAGATCCCTGCTTTAAAAAGTGCTGCATCAGGATATTTCGGCCACATGTGGGAGCTATACACTTTCTGGGCATTTATCCCAGGATTGATTGCTTGGTTCAGTATTCAGGATATTCAATCTTCTCAAAACGCTTATCTTTCATTTGCAGTCATCGCGGTAGGGGCCATTTCTTGTGCTGTGGGAGGACTGATTTCACCCAGAATAGGAAGCGAAAAAGTAGCATTAACCGCATTACTAGGTTCTGGCATTTGCTGTATATTGGTTTTGATTATCCCGACTGAACCCCATTATTTTTGGATCATTTTCCTGTTGATTTGGGGGATGCTAGTTACAGCTGATTCCCCTCAATTTTCCACATTGGTGGCTCAGGCTACTCCCGCTCAGTACAAAGGAACTGCCCTTACTTTGGTGAATTGTCTGGGCTTTGCATTGACAATTGTTTCTATTCAAGTGGGGCAACTACTGCTGAAATGGCTTTCGATTGAACAAATGATCAGTTTACTGAGCATAGGGCCACTTTTCGGTCTTCTATTGTTCAAATTGTTTAAAAAGAAAAAGGAGGCTTTGTCTCGAAGCCTCCCTGCATAGTTACAAACCGGACTATTGATTAGCGAACTACATTTTCTAATGTTGCTAGGTAAACCCACTTTTGATCTCTTGAGTTCAAACCTTCATTGACAGCTTTTCTTTGTTCAGCAGTTTGCTCTAAGTCCTCATAAGCTTGCGCATTGAAAAACTGCATATAATCCTTATACATATTCATGGTCAAATGCGTTGACTTTGCTTGAGACCCTTGTGGCAATGCTGTTCGGAGGAAGCTCCAGTGTCCCATCAAACCCTTTTCAATTTTATTCTGGTGTATGGGTTTAAACACTTCCATTTCAGCTTGCTCGTACTGATTGAACTTACCCTCCACAGCCTTCATCAAGTCAAAAGAGGCAAGTACACCAGGTTTCATTTGGAAGTTGTCTTCCGTACTAACAATTTCTCTCATATAAAGCCTCATGGGCATATCTCTCATCGAAAGTGCATTTTCAAATAACTTTAGCACTTGAGGTTCACTGAGATGAGGATAGGCGATTTTTGTATACTCTATCATTTTTTTATCCTCCAGACCATTCATCATTTTCACCGGATCATCAAAGTACGTAATCATGATGTATTGGAAATCACTATGGTCCGCTCCTGACTGCAATGCCCAGAAGTCCCATCCATTTATTTGATCATCATTGAGAGCCTGCCGGTAAACTTTTTCCATAAAATCTTTAAACTCGATGTAATCAAAGATTTGATCATTTTCTACCTTGATAAATTCGAATACCATATACTGAGTTTGCTGGGCCCTAAGACTTGAGAACCAAAGCAACCCACAAACCAAGAAAAATAACAGCTTTTTCATATTATACATAGTTTAGGGATTGATGTGCTTGTCTTATAATTTAAAAAATAATTCTGTTTATATGCAACTTATTAAAATGAAATTTTATTTATTGAATATTTTCAGGATAAAACTTATTTTTAACAAAGAGACACCGAAAATGTAATTTTCATAAAAGAGATCAACAAAAGTTGGTATTTTACTAAAAAAATGATGAGAAGATGACAGGAATTTCAAGAAGATCTTGGTTAAAAAAAGCCGGAATGAGCGGAAGCTTGGCCTTATTTGGAACGGGTATAAGCACACAGCTTAGTGCTGAGGAAGTAAAAAAGTTTAATCCCAGACCATTAGAAGGTCCGATTCGATTGGGTTCAAACGAAAATCCATACGGCCCCTCTGAGAAAATGAGAAAGGCCATGATGGATAATTTTGACCTTGGCTGTAGGTATCCTTGGGCCTATAATGGGGATTTGGTGAAGATGATCGCTGATAAAGAAGGCGTTACTGAGGATCATATTGTCATGGTAGCAGGATCCACAGAAGGCCTCAAAGTGGCAGGAATCACATTCGGGCAAGGTGGTGAGATCATTTCATGCGCCCCTACATTTTTATCCATGATGAGCTATGCCGAATTGTGGGGAACGGATATCAACTGGGTTCCTTTGACCAAGGATTTGGACTTTGATCTGGATGAAATTGAGAAGCGGGTTTCTTATCAAACCAGACTGGTTTTCCTTTGTAACCCTAATAACCCAACTGGAAAACTATTACCTGCAGATCGTGTAAAGGATTTTTGTAATACAGTCAGCAAGAAAACAGTGGTCTTTAGTGATGAGGCCTATTATGATTACATCACAGAACCTAATTATCCATCTATGGTGGAATTAGTCAAAGAAGGAAAAGATGTCATTGTATCCAGAACTTTCTCCAAAGCCTATGGACTGGCAGGTATCCGTCTAGGATACATGGTAGCAAGGCCTGCAATTGCCGAAAAATTGAGAGATCGGGTGGTGGCCAATACCAATATTATGGCTATTGAGGCTGGAAAAGCGGCACTTTTGGATAAAGAATTTTATGACTTTTCAATTCGTAGTAATAAAGAAGTAAAAGCCTCCATTACCAAGACTTTGGATGAGTTGAAACTACCTTACCTGGATTCACATGCCAATTTTGTATTCTTCCAATCTGGAAGAGATATTGGGGAATTAAATAAAACCTTTGCGGACAGAGGAATCATCATTGGAAGACCCTTCCCGCCTTTGAACGATTGGTGCAGAATTTCCACGGGAACTCCGGAGGAAGTAGCCATCTTTAATCAAACCCTGAAAGAAGTATTAGGCTAATGCTTGAAAATGTAATTCTAGAAAATGAACAAATCCTGCTGAGACCCATGACTCGGCAGGATTTTCCTTTACTATTGGATTTAAGCAGAGAAAAATCACTTTGGGATTATTTTACTCATGATTTAAGTAGCCAGGAAGATTTTGAGGATTGGGCTGCTCCCACATTTTCTGGCGAAAGACTGCAGTTCACAATAATCGATAAAGAAAGTACACTACCTATTGGATCCAGCGCCTTTGGAAATTTCTCCCCTAGGGATAAAAGAATTGAAATTGGGTGGACCTGGCTGGGAAAGGACTATCATGAAAAAGGTTATAATAGGCAGATCAAATTCCTGATGTTCGAGTATGCTTTTGAAGTCCAAAAAATGCTAAGAGTAGAATTGAAAACCGATGTGTTGAATACTCCCGCAAGAAAGGCCATGCTTGCTATGGGGATCCATGAGGAAGGTATATTGAGAAGTCATACGCTCCTTTGCTCCGGAAGAAGAAGGGATACGATTTATTATAGTTTACTCGCAGATGAATGGGAATCCACGAAAAAGGCTTGGTATGAAAAAAGGCGCTGAAATTAGCGCCTTTCATTTATTATTTCAGCCAATCAGGCTTGGTCGTTATAACCTCCGCCTGCAACTGATTTAGCAAATTATACAATCCGAAGTAGGTTCGATTGATGTACAAACCATGTCTGGAACCCCTCGCCTGCCTAGACTTTTTAAACATCTTATCATTCGAGATTTTATCTCCCAACATAAAAATTTGCTCAAAGAAGCCATCGTCAGCAAAGTCAAACTTTTCAACATGAAATGGCTTCCCCAGTAAGGAAATCATTTCTTTGAATACTCCTTTGAAGTAGACTTTTTCTTGCTCGGTATCTTTGTCGGAAATAAATTCCAAGTCATAGAAAATTTGATTCAGCTCTTCTTCTTTGATCAATAAATCCTTTTTGATCAAAGAGAAGTATCCATGGTAAAACTCTTCCGGGATCACTTTTACACATCCGAAATCTATAATCCCCAATACATCATTTTCCTGTACGATGAAATTACCCGGATGTGGATCTGCGTGTACCTGCATCAAGTTGTGAACTTGATGATGATAAAAATCCCACAATGCCTGACCGATTTGATTTTTAGCCTCCTGACTAGGATTGGTCTCTAGCCATTCTTTGATATGCTTTCCCTGAATCCAATCCATGGTGATGATGCGATCAGCACTCAATTCATCATAATAGGTGGGGAAATTCAAGTTTGGAATATGCTCACAGGCTTTTGAAATTTCTCTGGATCGCTCTACTTCCAAAACGTAATCCGTCTCTTCCAACAGCCTCTCTTCTACTTCAGCCATGTAATGATCCAGTTCCTTCTCATTCATGTTAAGTAACCTCAAAGCAAAGGGACGAACGAGCTTCAAATCAGACCCGACTGAATCAGCTACCCCTGGATACTGGATTTTCACAGCGAGTAATTTATCTCCTTTGGTAGCTTGATGCACCTGACCGATGGAAGCAGCATTCACTGCGGATCTGGTAAAGGTGTCAAACAATTGATCAGGGGTTTTTCCCAGATGCTGTTGAAATGTCTTAACGACTAAAGGATAGGATAATGGTGGCGCAGAATATTGAGCCATGGTAAACTTATCCTGATACGCCCTTGGCAAAAGGTTTTTATCCATACTCATCATTTGAGCCACTTTCAAGGCAGAACCTTTCAATTGACTTAATGAATTATATATATCTTTCGCATTGCTCTGGTGTAAGGATTCCTTATCCAAAGCCGGATTAACCATTTTTTTGGCATAATGCTTCACATAATTCCCTCCTACCTTCGCACCGGTAGAAATGAATTTAGCCGCTCTCTGCACTTTGGAAACTGGTATCGCTTCCTGCTCTTTCACATTTTCAGCCATGGTTTATTTGTTTTGGTATAAAAATTTGGCAAAGTCTAAGAAGCTATCTAGGGCACTTTTTCCCATCAGGTCAAAAGCCAAATTGACAGACTTCTCAATAGCGGCATCTGTTTTTTCGAATCTTGGAGAATTATCATCCAACCAATATTTCAAAACGAACAATACCTGAATCCACAAGGCCTCATCATAGCGATCTGAAATCACAGGGCGGTTGGCTATCTCCTGTGTTTCCTTTCCCTCCATGATTATATCGCTGGCAAAATCCTTAAATTTTTCTTTAAACTCCTTCAATTCTGAAGGAATTGGATTCATTGCTTTACTTCTGTGCTCATACAAACTCAATAAATAGGATCTGTTTTTCTTGAGCTCCTCAATCCAAGTGAAGAGAAAACCGAGAAATTTTTCCCTCGCTGAATATTCCCTGTATACCTCTTGAGCCTCCAACTGGCTGATGGTATCCTCAAAAATCTGAACCCAGATTGCTGATTTGATTGCATCAAAGGAGGTGAAATAAGTGTAGAAATCTGCCTCTTTCATCTTCAGTTCTTTTGCGAACTTAAAGATCGAATTAGGAGCAGTTCCATTTTCTAATACATGATTTACAAAACCTTCCAGAATTAGCTTTCTATAATCCTTCTTGTTGGTCTTTTTCACTGTTGCTGTTTCCATTTTTCAGGTGTAAGTACAAAGGGTAAACACGCAAAAGTGACTTTGGGTTTAAGATAATGGCATAAAAAAACCGGGAACAAGTCCCGGTCAAAATTCTTGGGCGAAAATTATCAGTCCCCCACTTTTTCCACCACCAGATTATGATTCGTATAAATACATACATCTGCAGCTATATGGAGACTTTCTCTCACCATTTCCTCTGCTGAAAGGTGGGTAGCAAATTTCTTCATTGCTCTTGCAGCAGACTGCGCAAACATGGATCCCGAACCAATAGTTGCTATCTCCATATCAGGCTCAATCACATCTCCAGTGCCAGAGATAATCAAGATATCCTCCTTGTCAGCAACAATCATCATCGCTTCCAATTTGCTGAGCATTCTGTCTGTTCTCCATTCTTTAGCTAACTCAACAGCGGCTCTTTTCATATTATTGCCAAAAGCTCCAAGCTTTTCTTCAAACTTCTCCAATAAGGTAAATGCATCAGCTGTTGAACCAGCAAAACCTGTTACAATTTTCCCTCCTTGCAACACTCTGATTTTCTTTACACTACTTTTGGCAACCGTATTTCCCAAAGTGGCCTGTCCATCAGCACCTATTACAGTTTCCCCATTATGCCTGATAGCTACAACGGTGGTTGATTTGATTCTTTCCATGAAATAAAAGTTTTCTTGCTTATAAAGATGACTCTGCTGACTTCAAGTTTTTTTTTTAAACTCTCAGCGCCTTCTCGAATCCGTTTCTCCAATAACCATACTAAAAGCAAAAAGTCCTGAAAACAGGACTTTTTGACAGATAATTTATATCAATATTCTGACCGGATCTTCTAATAGGCCTTTTAAAGTCAATAAGAAAGCTGACCCAACTGCACCATCTACTACTCTGTGGTCACAAGAAAGAGTCACTTTCATGATGTTTCCGATTTTCATTTCACCGTCTTTCACAATTACCGTCTCTTTGATACCTCCTACAGCTAGGATACATGCATCAGGCGGATTAATGATAGCGGTAAACTCATCAATGCCAAACATCCCTAAGTTGGAGATTGTGAATGTGTTACCTTCCCAATCTTTAGGCTGCAATTCTTTGTTTTTGGCTTTTCCACCCAACGTTTTTGCCTCGTTGGAAATCTGAGATAATGATTTGCTGTCTGCAAAACGAATAACAGGAACCAAAAGTCCTTCTTCAACCGCAACAGCCATTCCGATATGGATATGGTCGTTGTATCGGATTTTATCACCCAACCAGCTTGAGTTCACTTTAGGATGTTGACGCAAGGCTGCTGCACTTGCTTTGATCACCATGTCATTGAAGGAAATTTTCACTGGAGAAACCTCATTCATACTCTTACGAGCTTCGATGGCTTTATCCATATTGATTTCCATGGTCAAATAGAAATGTGGTGCGGAATATTTGCTTTCCGCAAGTCTCTTCGCAATCACTTTTCTCATCTGAGAAACTTTCTCCTCTGTGAAGCTCTCCTGACCAACCGAAGGCATTACAGCAGATGCAGAAGCAGAAGCTGCCGGAGCAGCAGTTGGAACAAAGTTTTCTACATCTCTTTTAATGATTCTTCCTCCATCACCGGAGCCAGCTACTTGACGAATGTCAATTCCCTTTTCTTCGGCGATTTTCTTTGCCAAGGGTGAGGCTTTAACACGGTCTCCATCAGAAGTTACTGGAGATGGACTTGCGACAGAGCTACTACTAGATGACTTAGATTCTTCAGTTTTCTTAGATTCTGGAGCTTTCTTCTCTTCTTTTTCTTCCTGCTTTTCTTCTTCAGGCTCATCTGATTGCTCCTGAGCTTTCAGCAAAGTCTCATAATCAGCATCTTTTGCACCAATTACAGCAATTACACCGTCAACTGGCACACTGTCACCTTCTTCAACTCCGATGTATAAAAGTGTACCGTCTTCATAAGACTCCAATTCCATTGTAGCCTTATCTGTCTCCACCTCAGCGATGATTTCGCCAGATTTCACACTGTCTCCAACTTTCTTCAGCCATGCAGCAATAGTACCTTCCTGCATAGTATCAGACATCTTAGGCATGGTAATCACCGTAGCGTCGATGTTGGATGTATCTATTTTCTCCGAAGACTTTTTAGGTTTGTCTTCAGATTTTTTCTCTTCAGTCTTTTTCTCTTCCCCTTTAGGAGCTTCTTCTTTCTTTTCATCAGAGCCTCCGTTATCCTTCAACAGGTGCTCGAAGTCTTCCCCCTTCTCCCCGATGACAGCAATGATGCCGTTTACAGGAACTGAATCTTTCTCATTTACTCCGATATGTAAGAGCACACCTTCTTCATAGGATTCAAGCTCCATAGTTGCTTTGTCAGTTTCTACTTCCGCCAGAATATCTCCCGGTTTTACAGAATCTCCGACTTTTTTCAACCATGCAGCGATCACCCCTTCTTCCATGGTGTCGCTCATTTTTGGCATTCTTATTACTTCGGCCATAGGTTATTGCGCGCTAGTTCGTTTTTAAAGTGTCCAAAAATAGTTTTTATAATGTCTTTATTCAAATTTAAAACTAGTATTTTCCCCTCTGATTGAAGCCATAGATAATACATTAAATTGTATGCCTCTGATTACCCATAGCAACTACAAAAGGCCTAAGTGGCTGTTTAATGGCCACTTAGAAACTATTTACCCCGCCATTTTTCGCAAAATAGAGCTCTTAAACGGACAAAGGGAGCGAATTAAAACAGCCGATGGAGATTTTCTGGATTTGGATTGGTACAAGCAAAACTCCTCCCAATTAGTCATCATCAGTCATGGTTTGGAAGGAAACAGTTCCCGTCCCTATATGTTGGGTATGGCCAAAATATTTTTCAAAAATGGCTTTGATGTGCTCACTTGGAATTATAGGGGTTGCGGAGAAGAGCTGAATAAACAGGCAATATTTTATCATTCAGGAGCAACTTATGATTTGGATGAGGTAGTGAAGCACTCAATGCCGCATTATGATCAAATCAGTCTTATTGGTTTCAGCTTGGGAGGAAACCTCACATTAAAGTATCTAGGAGAACAGAAAGGCAAAAATCCAAAAATCAAGAATGGAGTGGCTGTTTCAGTTCCGCTTCACCTTTCATCCAGCAGCAAAAAGATATCTGAAGGCGAAAACATCCTTTACTCCAAAAGATTTCTCAAATCGCTAAGAGAAAAGGTTATGAAAAAGGCAGAAACACATCCTGAGGAAATCCCGGTTCATTTTTTAAAAAACATCAAAACTCTCAGCGATTTTGATGATTATTTCACGGGACCTTTACATGGCTTCAGCGATGCAGAGGAATATTATGAGGTTAATTCATCGATCCATTTTTTGGACCAGATTGATGTGCCTACTTTGGTTTTGAATGCTAAAAATGATCCCTTCCTAAGCGAGCGCTGTTTTCCTGAAAAATTGGGAAAAAGTCTTTCAAAAGTTTATTTCGAATTCCCCAAATATGGGGGCCATGTGGGATTTTCTTCAGGAAATAATTCAATTCCTTACTATTCTGAGCAAAGAGCATTTGAATTTATAGGGATGGATATCTAACTTCCAGCAAATTATGACAAATCATGTGTGGTAGATATTCTTTAAGCAAAAGCAAAATTGAATTGGAAGAAAGGTTTCAGGCAGAAATGCTTCCTGATTTCAACCCTAGGTATAATATTGCCCCAACTCAGCTTTTGCCGGTAATCACTTCCCAAAGTCCAAAGGGATTTTCATTTTTCTATTGGGGAATCACACCTGAATTTGGAAGAAATAAACCAGTCGCTCAAAAACTGATCAATGCAAAAGCAGAATCAGTGCATGAGAAAGTTTCTTTTAAAACCTCTTTTAAACAAAGGAGATGTCTGGTTCCAGCTGACGGCTTTTATGAATGGAAACAATTGGGAAAGAAAACCAAAATCCCCTATCGATTTACCATGAGGGATGATGAGTTATTTGCCTTTGCTGGAATTTGGGAAGAGTATGAAAATATTAATGGAGAAAATCACCATACTTTTTTGATTTTGACCACCTCTCCCAATGAATTGGTTTCTGAAGTGCATGACAGGATGCCTGTCATTTTAAATCGGGAAGATGAAAAGAAATGGCTGGACTCTTATACCGAAGAAAAAGATCTTCTTGCTATGCTGAAGCCATATCAGGCTGAAAAAATGCTCAGCTTTACTGTTTCCCCTATGGTTAATTCAGTGAAGAATGATAGTCCGGCTATCATCAAAAGAACCTCTCCCATGGATCAATTTGGGAATTATACCCTTTTCGGGTAAACAAATGAGGCTTGGATGGTTTTTGTAGAAAGCGCCTAAGTCACGATATTTAGGCCTCCTTTTCGAATATTGACCCAAATTTGCCATAATCGAGTATGACCCAAAATAACCTGTATAGGTGTGATTATTATTCATACGAGATCCAATCTGTCATTTGGCAGGACGGCATGGCGATTGAAAAAAAAGAATAATCACATGAAAAAATCCAGAATATTAGGTGTAGGCCATTATGTACCTGAGCGTGTTGTAACCAACGAAGATCTTGCAGGAATGATGGACACCAACAATCAGTGGATTGTTGAAAGAACCGGAATTCACAGCAGACATTGGTTTACTCCTGGAGTAGACACTATCACTTCCATGTCCAAAGCTGCCACGATTAAGGCTCTTGAAAGAGCTAATGTCACAGCAGAGGAAATAGACTTTATCGTCTTTGCTACCATCACTCCAGATTATTTTATTCCCGGAAATGGAGTCTTACTACAGCGAGAACTCAACTTTAGGGAAATCGGAGCGCTAGACATCAGGAATGCTTGTTCTGGATTTATCTACGCGCTTTCCATCGCCGATCAATTTATAAAAACCGGCATGTACAAAAAGGTGCTGGTAGTAGGTGCAGAAATACAATCCTCTGCCTTGGATAAAAGTGATGAAGGAAGATCCAGTTCAGTCATTTTTGCAGATGGTGCCGGTGCAGTAGTCCTAGGAGCTGTGGAATCTGATCAACCAGGAATTCTTTCTACCCATTTACACTCAGAGGGAAAGTATGCGGAGGAGCTCTATTGTAAAGACCCTGGAAGCAGTAGAGAGGTGAGGCTTTCTCCGGAAATGTTGGAATCAGGAAGCACCTTTTTAAGGATGAACGGAAACGCTGTATTTAAACATGCCGTGGTACGTTTTATGGAAGTAATTCAAGAGGCCTTGAGTCACAATCAATTGGACAAATCAGCCATTGACCTCTTGGTGCCTCATCAGGCCAACTTGAGAATCAGCCAATACATTCAGCAAAAATTGGAAATGCCGGATGAGAAAGTTTTCAACAATATCATGCACATGGGCAATACTACAGCTGCAACTATTCCAATTGCTTTAAGCGAAGCATGGGAACAAGGAAGAATCAAAGAGGGCGACTTGATTTGTTTGGCAGCATTTGGTTCAGGCTTTACTTGGGCTTCCGCTCTGCTACATTGGTAATGGATAAAAAATCAGATAAACTGGATTTGAATCTTTGGGCAGATGAACAGTTGATCCGAAGACAGAATCAGTTGAAATATCAGTTTTGGGAAGTTCTTGGAGCTGTTGGCGATGAATTCCCGAAAAGTGAGCTCAGTCTATACCACAGCAAAGTCAAAGGAAAAAAATTAGCCCAAGGCCAAGATTTAATGGGCCTTCCCTATCAAGTCTTGGATATTTTTAGAGATTTCGACCTAGAGCAAGGATTAAATATTCGCTTGCTCAATTGGTTTGGTAAAGGGGTATATCTTTTTGTTTTATGCGGAACAAATTCACATACCGACTGGGATCTAGAAGAGCTTGACTTTCAAAGATCTTGGACAAGTAGCCCTTGGGAATATTCCGAACTGTTATTAGAGGAGTTTTCGGAAAACGAAAACCTTAACTATATTCAATGGTTTAAAAGGCTACCTGTTTCTTCTGCTCTTAGCCAAAATCAAAAAGATTGGACAGAGGCAATTAGAAAAGTTCTAAACTCCCTTCAGACATTTCTGGCAAAGAAGCAGAAATAGGTTATTTTTAAACAGGAATTCTATTTGTTCGTAGAATACTAAGAATCATTCAAATTAGTTCTCCCCGCAATTTGGCTCAAGCCAGATCATGACAAATAATTTATGAGATATCTAATCATCCTTTTCCTTTTTATAAATTCTTCACTTTTTGCCCAAGAAACCGAATTAGTAAAAATCTTCAGTCCGGATTCCAGCATCATGGCCACTGGTGTGATTAAGCAGGGCAAAAAACAAGGCTTATGGAATTACTACAATCCAAAAAACAATTCCCTTCTAACTAGGGGAAAATTTGAAAACGATATACGTGAAGGCGTTTGGGTTTCATTTTTTCCCAATGGAAAAAAAATGTTAGAAGCAGAGTATAAAAATGGAGTTCTTTTTGGCCCGGCAGAGGTTTATGATAATGATGGTTTTCTTAAAAGGAGGTTGATTTTTCAAGACAGCTTGATAGTTGGAAAATATGTAGAGTACTATGGTAGAACAGGTCAACCAGATTTTGTTGATCCAAAAGCAATTTTTACAGAGGGTCAATATGAAAAAGGGGAAAAATCAGGACAGTGGATTTATTATTATCCTTCTAGTGAAGTTTTAAGAAGAGAGTTTTATAAAAAAGGAGTACTAGACGGACCATTTTTTGAGTATGACGTAGATGGAAAACTCCTAATAGAAGCCACTTATTCCGAAGGAAAACTTGATGGAAAATACACTGCATTCTCCTCCTATAATTATGTACTTGAAACAGGAGAATACAAAATGGGGAAAAAAGTCGGCCCATGGGTGAGATACTTTCCTGACACAAAAACTATAGAAGCTGAAGAATTCTACAATGAAAATGGGGTTAGAGTCGGAACGTGGAAATACTACTATCTTAATAAACGGCTTGCAAGAATTGAGACCTATGAAAACGGTATTGCTGTAGGAACTTGGGAAGAATATTACCCCAACAAAAATGTAGCTAAGCGAAAAACCTATGAGCTGGGAGTTCCGGTAGGTAAATACGAAGAATTTTACGAGGACGGAAAAGTATCTGTCGAAGGGCAATATGCCAACGGTATGAAAACCGGCGTATGGAAAAGTTATTTTCCTGATGGAGTTTTATTCTCTTTAGGCGAGTATAGAAATGATGTCAAAACAGGTCTTTGGAAATACTTTAATAAAATCAGCATCCTGATCGCAGAAGGTGAATACGAATTGGGAATGGAGAATGGGCAATGGGTCTATTATTATGATGGTGGACAATTGAAGACCGTTGGATCCTACAAATTGGGTTTTGAAGACGGAATCTGGGGCTTATTTTATGATAATAAGCAATTGACCCAAGAAGAATTCTGGAAAGAAGGCCGTCTATGGAATGTCTCGGAATACAAGTCCTATGATGGTTCCAAAACGTATGATAAAGGCACCTTAAAGGATGGAGACGGGACCAGAATCACTTACTATATAAATGGCAAAAAAGAATCTGAGGGAGTTTATAAAGAGGGCAAGGCTGATGGTAGATGGATTTTCTATCATGAGAATGGAAGAAAGGCTTCAGAAGGCGCGATGAAAGATGGAAAAAGAGAAGGTCCTTGGAGATATTACAATTCCGCAGGTAGACTGGAAGATTTGATCAATTACAAGAATGATGAGATCGTAGATGGAGACAATCGAACCCAAGATCCATCAGCTTCATTCATTAGGTTTTAAAACCTTTTAAATCCTCTCATGTTCTACCCCTAAAGACTAGATATGTTTGGATTATTTAAGAAGAAATCCGAAGCTGAAAAACTTCAGGATTTGTACAAAAAGAAATTGGAAGAAGCACACAAGATCTCCCACTCTAATAGAACTGCAGCTGATAAATTAATGGCTGAGGCAGAAGAAATAGCAAAGAAAATCGAAAACCTCGCAAAAAACTAAACGCATATTCAAATATTTATAATGCATTTATTTGTATTTCAAGTATTTATGTGTACATTAGATTGATTATTTAAGCTAGTCCGATAGAGCATTTTTTCAACTAGATTAGTTTATTTTAAGGGTGATTGAGCTACGGACGCATACTTAATAATTCTTTTTGAGGCTGTCTTTGTCCAAAGGCAGCCTCATCTTTTTTTATTCCAGTTTAAGAGGGCTAACCCAAAGGCAGAAATCTTTCTAAATCTTTTTGTCAAATATCAATCAATTAAAAATAAATTGATTTTGAAGCGTTGAAATTTGAATCATTTTCTAATTTTTTTAAAAAAGTATTTTTTGAAACCTAAAAATTCCCTTATTTCAGGTACAACTTGAATCTATGAACCTAATAAATCCAAATGCCCTCATCGAAAAGATGGAGGGAGTAGTCGAAATCAAGAGTTATCTCAATAAGATAAAGATCATTAAGAACCTATACCTCAAAGGAGCAAATACAGCCAGTGAAATTTGCAATGAGGTTGGGATCTCACTTCCTACCGTCAACTCCCTTCTCACAGACTTAATGAGTTCGGGAGAAGTCATCAAGCATGGTCGGGCGGAATCTCAAGGAGGGAGAAAGCCTGATCTGTACAGATTAGCGGAAGACGCTTTCTATGTCCTTTCTGTAGATCTTTCAAAGTTTAATATGAATCTTGGGCTATATTCCTGCAATCATACCTTAGCAGTAGCCAAAGAAAGCCACAAGATTGTTTTAGATAATGAAAAAGAAACTTTCGATAAAATCTGTGATATTATAGATCATTATTTAGCCAACACGGGAATAGAATCGGATAAAATCATTGCTATAGGTATTTCTATGCCAGGCCTTGTGGATTCTATGGGGGGTATCAATTATACTTATTTCCGCTTTGGCAAAAAGTCCTTATTGGAAAACTTTGAATCCAGATTCCAGAAAAAGATTTTTATGGAAAATGATGCAAGAGCCATGACTCTCGCTGAATTCAAGTTTGGATCCAATCATTCCTACAAAAATGTATTAGGCCTTTTCGTTGGTTGGGGAATTGGTTTGGGAATTATCATCGATGGTAAAATCTACAGAGGAGCATCTGGATTTGCTGGTGAATTTTCTCATTCACCGATTTTCGAATCAAGAGATGTAACCTGCATTTGCGGAAAGAAAGGTTGCCTGGAAGCAGTTGCTTCAGGAACAGCCATTGTGAAAATGGCTGAGGAGGCTATCAAGCTGGACAAAGACAGTATTCTGGCAAGAATGGTCAGAGACCATGAAGGAGAGTTGGAGCCTGGAATCGTGGTAGAAGCTGCATTAGCAGGAGATCAAAGAGCAATCACTATTCTTTCTGAGGCTGGCTTGGATTTAGGAAGAGGAATATCTATGCTGATCCAATTGCTCAATCCAGAATTGATCATTATAGGTGGATCTGTGGCTGAAGCCAACCAATATTTGATCACGCCAATTCAACAAGCATTAAATATCTACAGCATGGCCAAGTCCAGAGAAAAATCACAATTGGCTCTCTATCAACTGGGACAAGATGTGGGATTAATGGGAGGAGTAGCAGTGGTCAATGAACAGCTTTTTGAAGATGTAATCAGCAGATTAGGATAAGTATTATTCCCATGAGCACCAATAATTCAAAGATCTTTTCTAAGTCACTTTTTTGGATGCTCATGGGACTTTGCCTTTTATCCATTTCAGTGCATGCTCAAGAAAATTTCGAGGCAAAATATCAACAGCTTAAAGCCAGCAAATCCAAAGTCAATTTTAAAAACCAACTGACTGAAGATCAATACAACAACATCCTTCGTTATGAATATTTCTATAATGGTGGCGGAGTGGCTGTCGGTGACTTGGACAATGATGGACTGGATGATATTTTCTTTACTGGAAATATGGTTTCCAATAGGTTATATAAAAATCTAGGAGGTCTGAAATTTGAAGATTTAACCAAGTCAGCTGGAATTGGAGGAAAAAACTCTTGGGCAACGGGGGTAAGTATGGTAGATATCAATGCTGATGGTTTGCTGGATATTTACGTCTCCTACTCGGGAAAAGGTGATGAGCAAAGCCGAAAAAATGAACTTTGGATCAATCTAGGTGGCTTTAAATTCGAAGAAAAAGCAGAAGAATATGGTATAGCGGACCCTTCCAATTCTACTCAAGCCTTGTTCTTCGATTTTGATAGAGATGGTGATTTGGATCTATATCTACTTAATCACCATATCCAAGTCATTAATGAGTTAGAGTTTGATGAAGTCAAGTTGCTGCGACATCCAACCGCAGGCGACAAGCTGTATAGAAATGACAATGGAAAATTTACAGACATCAGTCAATCAGCAGGCATCAAAGGCTCTGCCTTGGGCTTTGGATTGGCAGTCATTGCCTCAGATATCAATGGAGATGGATGGACAGACCTTCTAGTCACTAATGATTACATAGAGCCAGACTACCTTTACATCAATCAAAAGGATGGCACCTTCAAGGACGAATTAACCACCTACTTTCAGCATATTTCCCACTTTTCCATGGGAGCTGATATAGCAGACATCAACAATGATGGGTTGAAAGATATCTACACTTTGGACATGCTACCGGAAGATAACCGAAGACAAAAGCTCCTCTATGGTCCGGAAAACTACGAGCAATATGCATTGATGATCAAAAAAGGCTTTTATCATCAAAACATGAGAAATATGCTCCAACTCAATTTGGGCAATGGAAATTTTTCAGAGGTAGGTCAATTGGCAGAAATATCAAATACCGACTGGTCTTGGTCAGCCTTGTTTTTTGATGCTACCAACAACGGCTTTAAGGACTTGATGGTCACCAATGGATATTTCAGAGACTACACCAATAGGGACTTTTTAAAGTATAAAGGGGACTATTATTTCAAACAGGCCGTAGCAAATCAAAAAGCCGACACTTTGCATTTGGTAACTTCCATGAGCTCCACCCCAATCTCTAATTACTTTTTCCAGAATTTAGGAGATTTGAATTTCAAAAACCGCTCAAATGATTGGGGATTTGAGGAAAAAGGATTTTCCAGTGGAGCTGCCTATTCGGATTTGGACAATGATGGAGATTTGGATTTGATTGTCAGTAATCTGAATGAAACAGCAGGAATATTTGAAAATACCGGGAAGAAAGGAAACTGGATTCAGTTCCAGCTTCAAGGACCGGAATTAAACCCTTTCGGGCTAGGCTCCGAAATCAAAGTATTTAGTAAAGGAAGCCAGCAAATTCAAGAACATCAGGTAGTCCGAGGCTTTCAGTCAAGCAGTACATATAGAGTTCATTTTGGATTGGGAGAAAACTCAATTGTTGATTCGGTATTGATCTCTTGGCCTGATGGTAAAGTTGAAACCATCCAAAATCCCAAAGTCAACAGCATAAATACCTTAAGCTACAGCAATGCTATTACTCCCCATCCGAAAGCTGCTATTTCAAAAACCTTCTTCAGCAAAGTAGAGAAGCTACCTGATTTCAAGCCAAAACCCACTGGATTCAATGATTTCAAAAGACAGCCCTTGATGACTGTCATGCCTGGGGCTATTAGTCCTGTTTTGGCAAAGGGAGATCTAAACCAAGATGGTATTCCTGAAATCTTTATCGGAGGCACCAAAGGTCAGTCTGGAATGATTTTTAGCTTTGACGGAAGTACTTGGTCCAATTATACAGGGTTTAGATCTTCTGATGAATACACCGATGCAGTTGCGATTTTTGAAGATTTCAATGCTGATGGTTGGCTGGATTTATTTATTGGAAGTGGTGGCTATCATGATTATCTAAGTAGTGATGAGGCACTTCAGGACAGACTTTATCTCAATGATGGAACAGGTAAATTAAGCCTTCAAAAAAATTTCCCAGCTTATACCCTATCAACTGGCACTGCCCAAGCATTGGATATCAACCAAGATGGATTTTTGGATTTGTTTGTCGGAGGAAAAGTAATTCCCGGTAGATACCCTGAAATACCTTTCAGTAAAGTCTTAATCAATAATGGTAGCGGAGGATTTTCAGATCAAACAGATCAATATCTCCCTCAAAACGGAAAATTAGGCTTAATTCAAACTAGTATTAATCTAGACCTGAATGAGGATGGATTTCCGGATTTAGTGATCGCAGGAGAATTTATGCCTATTACCGTTTTGATTAATCAGCAAGGAAAAATCTTTAGAAATCAAACAGATGAATACTTTGAGGATAATAGATCAGGATGGTGGACTGCACTTCATGCTACAGATCTAGATGATGATGGGGATCTGGATATCATCGCCGGAAATTTTGGCAACAACTCTCAGTTCAAGGTAAACGATGAAAAAAAGCTCAGGCTCTATGCTTCTGATTTTGATCAAAATGGCTCAATAGATCCGATTTTGGAATGCTACATAGGGGATGAGGCATATCCTTTTGCAAGCCGGGATGAATTACTGGATCAAATGGTCTCCATGAGGAGCAAATTCACTACTTATGAGAGTTATGCTGATGCTAAGTTGCAAGATTTATTTTCGCAGAAAGACTTGGAAGCTGCTCAAATTTTAGAAGCCAACAGTCTAAGCTCATATGTTTTTGAAAACACAGGAACCGGTTTCATTGCCAAGAAACTCCCAACTTTAGCTCAAGCCTTTCCCATTTTTCAAATTCAAACGGGGGATTTTGATCAGGATGGCTATACAGATTTGCTCTTGGGTGGCAATCAAAGGCAAACAAGGATTCGGATTGGCAATATAGATGCCGGGCTAGGATTAGTGCTAAAAGGCAATGGAAAAGGAGATTTCCAAACTACCTACCCAACTGAATCGGGTTTGGCAATTAAAGGAGATATTAAGTCGATTTTATCAATTGAAGTGGCAGGGAAAAAATTCTTACTATTTGGGATTCATGGACAAGCTTTAGAACTTTATCAATACCATGAGAAATAAAGCACGGCAACTGATTATCATTCTTCTATTGGCAGTTGGCCTAAATCAAGTAAATGCGCAATCCATAAATTGGCCAAAGACCTATAAAGAGAAGCTATTTCATCTAACTGAAGTAATGGTCACGGACGTGGCAAGTCCTCCGGTAGCTGCTAGAATCTATGCCTATTCCAACCTAGCCACCTATTTGGCTATTAGAGAGCAAGGAAAGGAATTCAAATACCCGGATTTGCTTGGACCATCTCGGCTAAATAGTCTCGAACTAAAAAGAGATCCAGTCAGTTCACCCGAGTTTTCAGCAATTTATGCCATGCTTTTGGTGGGAGAAGGTATTATGCCTTCAGGTTATCTTTTAAAAGAAAAGAAAGAGAAATGGGTGGATTTTGCTCTAAAAAACAAACTTTTCAAAAAGAAAGAACTGGAGGCGCACATCACCTTTGCTAAAACAGTGGCGAATTCGGTTCTGGCCCAGGCTAAAGCAGATGGGTACCTTGAACTTCCCTCACTAACTAGATATAGCCCCAAGGAAGGTGCTGGCAATTGGTACCCCACTCCTCCGGCTTATATGGGTGCTGTTGAACCTGAATGGAGAACTATTAAAACTTTTTACATTCAGGATTTGAATCAATTTTCTCCAAATCCTATGGCTACTTATGATTTGAAGGAAGGTAGTTCCTTTCGTACCCAATTGATAGAGGTTTATCAAACAGTTAAAAACCTGAATGAGGAACAAAAACTCATAGCCAATTTCTGGGACTGCAATCCTTTTATGGTAGAATTTTCCGGACACATGGCGATGGGTGTAAAAAAAATATCTCCAGGAGGACACTGGATCGGAATAACTGGAATTGCAGCAGAAAAACAGCAGTTAAGCTTTGCAGAAACTGCATACATTCATGCTTTAGTTGGAATGACTTTGCATGATGCCTTCATTTCCTGCTGGAAAGCCAAATATGAAACAGACAGAATACGTCCTGAAACAGTCATAAACAGAGAATTGGACCAAAGGTGGAAGCCATTGCTTCAAACTCCCCCTTTTCCGGAATACACCTCTGGTCACTCTGTGATCTCTCGAGCCTCTGCGGTAGTGTTAACGGGTTATTTTGGACATGATTTTGAGTTTCTGGATACCTCAGAAATTTACTTTGGCTTACCTGAAAGACAGTTTCAGTCCTTTTTACAAGCATCTGAAGAAGCTGCCATTTCTCGATTATATGGAGGTATTCATTTTAGAGATGCAATTGAGGAAGGAGTGGCTCAAGGAGAAAAAATCGGACAAAGCATCTGGAAAAAAATAAGTAACAATGAAGTTTTTATAAGTAAAAAATAACAGCCTTGAAATCGACCCTAGCACTTCTATTATTCTCTTGTTTATTCTGTTTTTCCTGCCAAAAAGAAGAAGCTAAAGAGCCTATTCAAAAGCCAAATATTGTCTTAATTTTCGCAGATGACCTAGGCTACGGTGATTTGGGAAGCTATGGGGCAAGTGAATGGCAAACTCCTAATCTGGATCAAATGGCTGAAGATGGGGCAAAATTCACGCAATTTTATGTTCCTCATGCAGTTTGTTCTGCCTCAAGAGCTGCTTTACTGACTGGAGCTTATGCCAATCGCTTGGAAATCTTTGGAGCCTTGGACCATACTGCCAAGCATGGATTGAACCCAGATGAAACTACGATCGCTGAATTACTCAAAGAACAAGGCTATGCCACAGGCATGGTGGGTAAATGGCATTTGGGTCATTTAGAACCTTTTTTACCGGGCGAACAAGGCTTTGACAGCTATTTTGGATTGCCTTATTCCAATGATATGTGGCCTCATCATCCTGAGGCTAAAGACTATTACCCTCCTCTGCCATTGGTTCAAGGTGATTCCACTCTTGAAATCATGGATGATCAAAGTTTGCTTACCAGTCGATACACGGAAAAGGCCCTAGAATTCATTGAGAAAAATCAAGATCAGCCATTCTTCCTTTATCTGGCCCATTCCATGCCGCATGTCCCTCTTTTCGTATCTGAAAAATTTCAAGGAAAGTCGCCTCAGGGGATGTATGGAGATGTAATTATGGAAATTGATTGGTCCGTAGGTGAGATCCGAAAAAAGTTGAAAGCATTGGGCATGGAGGAAAATACCCTGATAATTTTTACTTCAGACAATGGTCCTTGGCTTTCTTATGGAGGTCATGCAGGATTGACTGGAGGATTGAGAGAAGGCAAAGGCACTTCCTGGGAAGGAGGAATTCGAGTTCCTGCCATTTTCACCTGGCCTGGAAAAATTAAATCAGGGATTGTTCAAAATCAGGCAGCTATGACCGTGGATATTTTACCCACAATTGCTGCAATAACCGGTTCCAACATGCCTCAACTTCCTATTGACGGAAGAAATATATGGCCCATGATTCAAGGAGAGCAGCAGGAGGAAAAGCCTTATTTTGCCTACTATAACCGAAACGAATTACAAGCAGTGATTAATGGAAAATGGAAACTTGTTTTTCCCCACCGGTATAGAGCTCTGCCAGAAGGAACCGTCTTGAGAAATGATGGAATCCCTGTTCAATACACTCATGTAAATTTAGAAAAAGCAGAACTTTATAATTTGGAAATAGATCCTACTGAAAGTAAGGATGTCTCCGAAGCAAACCCGGAAATTCTGGCTAAGCTACAAGGCTATGCTGAAGAAGCTAGGAAAGACATGGGCGATGCACTTACCGGATCAGAAGGTAGCGGCATGAGAAAACATGGGAAGTACGAAAGCCCTGACTAGTTTTGAATTAAGAATTACACCCCAAAAGCGTTCGGGATACGAGGAACTCCCAACTTCTATTCTTCCCCCACGCCTTAAAAAAATGCATGAACGGTGAACGATGAACAAAAATTCCAAATTCTTCCATGCCTACAGCATGGTGAGGGTGTCTGCATATATCATTACTACCTATCTCAAATCCCTCTGGGATTTGCATGACTCTCGGATACATCTTGTCTACTTGGCGGAAGAATCAGTTGGATTTGAAGTAGAACAATGAACCCTGAACCCTGAGCAAGGCTCCTCTCAATAACCTCTCCCCTGACGCCTACTCAATTAATCAATTACTCAGTTACTCGATTACTCATCATGATTCACCCCCTTAAAGAGCTGGACTGAGATTAGTGAATTAAACACTAATTTTATGATTGTGAAAAAAGAACAAAGACGATGGAGTAAGGAAGAAAAAGAGCGGATGCTCTTGGATATCCAGCGATTGGGTGTCATAGCGGGCTGCCGTAAACATGGCATAGCCCCCTCTCAATATTATGACTGGTCCGAACGGTATAACGCCCAAGGGGTTGACGGATTAGAGAACAGACGGGGCAAATCTCAGGAACAGGAGCTGATTCGTCTCCGAAAGGAGTTGGCATTGGCCAAGGAAATTATTGCTGAGAAAGAACTGGAGAAGAAAATGCTGTCTGAGCTTTTAAAAAAAAAGATTGCAGAATGGAACAGAGGAGAGAAGTCGTAAACCGTTATTTGCAACAGGGTTTGAGGACTGCCGCTGCGCTACCTCTCGCCGAAATTCCGAGAAGCACTTACTACTATAAGCCCAAACAGGGAAAAGCAGGAAGAAAGCCTTCTACACATACATCCACGCAGTCTGGGGAATTAATGTCCAATGGTCAGGTAGTGGAGTTGATCAGATCCATCTGTTTAGAGCCTTTTCTGAATTATGGAGCAGACATGATGTGTCTGGAACTTAAAAACAGAGGATTGCTGATTAATAAGAAAAAGGTTTACAGACTGATGAAAGAACACAGACTCCTCTATCCAAAAGGGCCAGGAACGAAACCAAAAGCCGAAAGCGGGTAGTTTCAAACAGTCCCTGTGCGCAATTTCCTTTCCAGACCATTGAACTGGATATCAAGTACATTTATGTTTCGGGAGCAAACAGGACAGCTTATCTGCTTACTGCGCTGGATACATTTAGCCGTTTAGCGCTAGCTTGGACCTTGGATTACAGAATGAAGGCTGGCCAGGTGGTGGCCCTTATTAAGAGGATGTTTCAAGAGTATCCTGAGACTTCGGAGTCCCAACCTTTGCTGCGGATTAGAACCGATAACGGACCTCAATTTATATCTAAAGAACTTCGATCAGCTATTCAGCAGCTACCCTTCGAACATGAATTTATTCAGCCTGGAGTGCCGCAACAAAATGGGCATATCGAATCTTTTCATCACATCGTATCAAAGTCTGTTACCTCCGGTTACGAGTTTCAGGATTTGATTCATGCAAGGGCAGTTTTTTCAGAATTCTTCAGGGTATATAATCGAAAAAGAATCAAAAAGGAGCTTCTTGGAAAATCCCCTGAGCAGTTTTTGTCCCTGTGGAATCAAGAAAAAATAGGGCTAAGGACTAATGGAAAGAAAGTAAAATTTTTCTTCAAGGAGAAACCAAGCCTAGGCTCCGGTTCCCCCTGTGAAGATGTTCATTCTGCAATACGAACAAAATCAATAAATAATTTAAATTCAATACCTCTAACTAATTCTGTCCAGTTTATAGGGGGGTAGATCAATCAATTCCTCATTGGAATATCGAACATCGAATGATGAATGTCGAATAACTAAGTAACCTATAACTCAATAACCCAATCCCACAGCTACTCAACCTATCAACAGTCTACGGAATCCACTTAATATCCTTGAAATTCGGCTTTCTTTTCTCCAAAAAGGCATTTCTCCCTTCTTTAGCTTCTTCTGTCATGTAAGCCAAGCGTGTTGCCTCTCCTGCAAAAACCTGCTGCCCAACCATTCCATCATCGGTTAGATTCATGGCAAACTTGAGCATCTTGATGGAAGTTGGAGACTTTTCTAATATTTCCTGGGCCCATTGGTAAGCGGTTTCCTCCAATTCATCATGAGGAATAACTGCATTCACCATCCCCATTTCATAAGCTTCTTGGGCAGAATAGTTTCTTCCTAAGAAAAATATTTCTCTTGCCTTTTTTTGACCAACCATTTTGGCCAAATAAGCTGAACCATAGCCTCCGTCGAAGCTGGTTACATCAGCATCAGTTTGCTTAAAAATTGCATTTTCCTTACTAGCCAAAGTCAAATCACAAACCACATGCAAACTATGTCCACCTCCAACAGCCCAACCCGGCACTACTGCAATCACAACTTTTGGCATAAAGCGAATCAAACGCTGCACTTCCAAAATATTTAAGCGATGATATCCATCATCTCCTACATAGCCTTGATGTCCTCTGGCTTTTTGATCACCTCCTGAACAAAAGGCCCATTTTCCATCTTTGGAGGAAGGTCCTTCTCCGCTCAACAAAACCACTCCAATAGAGGTATCCTCCTGAGCATCATAAAAAGCATCATAAAGTTCGGCTGTCGTTTTGGGCCTGAAAGCATTTCTAACATCAGGTCTATTGAATGCTATTCTGGCAACCCCATTACACTTCTTGTAGGTGATATCTTCGTATTCTTTGGCAGTAATCCACTCCATGATTTTCGTTTTGGTTAAAAATCAGATTTTTTTGCAAGATAACAGGCTTCTACGGAATTTGTTGATCTTTCGAACCTGAAGTCTGCTTTCCTGAGTTAAAACCTTATGTTTCAATTAAAATATCGTCAACACACTTTTCAAAAGCCTGAAGATTTTATTCAGGTACAATCAGACAATCCTGATTTTTTAAAAGAGGCCTTGGCTTTTTGCCATGCTTGGAAAAATGGAGAAACCCAATTTCATCAACAAACCTCGGGATCAACAGGAGTACCTAAGAACGTTTTACTTGATAGATCCCAAATGGAAGCTAGTGCTAAAGCTACTCAGGGCTTTTTCAAAATAGGTAAAGACACCAAACTACTTTGCTGCCTAAATCCTGCCTACATCGCCGGAAAAATGATGTTAGTTCGGGCTATGGTTTGGGATGCTCCCATACAGATCGTAGCTGCAAGTTCAGACCCACTGAGTGAACTCAATTTGGATGAATTACCTGACTTTGTAGCAATGGTGCCACTACAGGTGAAAAATAGCTTAGAGAAGCCTGAGAGCCTAGAAAAATTGCAGAAAATCAAGCAAGTAATCATAGGTGGAGCTCCCCTTTCCCAAAAATTAAAATCTAAAATAGTCAAACATGGAATTGCTGCTTGGCAAACCTTCGGTATGACAGAAACTGTTTCACATGTTGCATTAGCTCGAATAACTACCGAGCCAGAATTACTTTACAGCACCTTGCCGGGTGTAGAAATCGGCACGGATTCAAATAATGCACTTTGGATAAAATCACCAATGAGTGGGCCTCAAAAGATCCAAACAAATGACCAAATCGAGTTGCTTCCTCCTAATCAATTTATTTGGAAAGGTAGATTGGACTTTGTGATCAATTCTGGAGGAGTAAAGATTCATCCGGAACAAGTTGAAAATAAAATCGAAGATTCAGTTCAAGCCATTTTCCCAGATACCCGATTTCTTGTTAGTTCAAAAAAGGATGAATCCTTAGGACAAAAAGTAGTTCTATTTTTAGAAAGGAATGGTATTGAAGCGGATCAGGTAGAAATTTTAAAAAAGCAACTTGAATTAGTTTTATCTCGTTTTGAAAGGCCAAAGGAGATTATTTGCCTGCCCAAATTTCCTGAGACTGCAAATGGCAAATTAGCCAGAAAAAGCCTGCTTGAATGATACAAATCCTATTGATAGTTTTTCACTTCTTATTTCAAGGACCGAGTTCAAACCAAGATTTAGCAAGTATCTCCTTGACGGTTTCGAATTGCAGATCAAACCAGGGTATGGTAAGAATATTGATTTTTGATCAGGAAAGCGGATTTCCTGACAATAGAAAAAAAGCGATTAAGTCCATCTCACTACCTATAAAAAATCAGGGATCAAAAATTGCCATTTTAGACCTAAAACCAGGGAAATACTCCATTTCAACTTTCCATGATGAGGATGAAAATGGGGAAATCAACAAAAATCCCTTTGGTTACCCAACAGAGAAATATGGATTTTCTAATAACCCGCGAGTAATTTTCTCTACACCTTCATTTGAAAAATGCAGTTTTGAATTGAAAGCCAATCAAGTCAAAGAGATTAATATTGATCTACGCTAAGAAATCATCTTCAGCCAGCCAGTGATGCTGTTTCTTTCCTTCTTTGTAGGGAGCACTTCATGAGGAATTTCAGCGCTTAAAAATACCACTAACCTTCCTGGCATAGGTAAATAGTCCTCAATTCTCTCCGTGCCATCGGGATTGGGGAGATACATGCGTAAAGCCCCTTCATCCGCCTCAGTCCATTGATCATTTACATAGAGGATCACGGTGACTTCCCGATAAGGTACTTGATGGAATTGATCCAAATGCCTCTTGTAGAATGAACCAATTGGATATCTGGCAAAATGCCCTTCAAACGACTTCAACCCCAGAAAACATCTCCTGTTCAAAATCATCTTGATTTCTTCTACACGGTTCCAATATTCCCGCTGTAGGAGGCTCAAGTTCTCTTCATCCATCCAAAGTACTTCGTCACTTCTGATTTCAGGTATTACCTGCTTTTTATCACCTGATCCCACTGCAGCTTTCCGAAACTTCCCTTTTTCGAGTAAATCAGTTTGTTCATCAAAAAGGGCTTTTCTAAAGATCTCATCAACGAAATTATCTATTACCACATAGGATTTGGTATAAATCTCCTCGGCTATCTTTTCCAATACATCTTCCATCAATCGGCTATTTGATTGCAAAATAACTGCTTTATCAGTGGAAAAAATATACTTTTGCACAAACTTCAAGCTATGAGTTCCCCAAAATCAAATGTTACAGGATTAGTTTTCGAATACGATTCAGGAATCACCCCACCTCCCTATGCCCATGTATTTCACATGACATTGGACTGGTCGGGCAAGGAACTTCAAGCTCAACTTCAATTGCACTACACTGATAGAGAGGAACTTTCGGAAGAAGAAATTTTAGATGAAGGCTTTACCCTCAACGATGATTATCAATATGATGGTCCACTTGATCAGGTTTGGGTCAAATCTCTTCAGGAACTGATCTCCACCTCTAGATGGACAGGCAAATCTTTGGACGAAGGAGGGATTAGAATTGGTCTAACCGAATCAGGTAAAGTAAAGGATTATAAAACTCCTGCCAATCAGGAAGAATGGCAATTAATGGCTCAAGATCTAATTCAAGCCATTTATGAAACCACCAAAAAAGAAGCACCTCTTCAGGTCAATTATAGAATAGTCAGTTCTGAAAGCACTATTGATTGCTCCGTAACGGTTCATTTTTCGAATAGAAAGGTGATTTTTGAGCAAAATGGTAAAAGCAGAACCATCAATTGGGAATACGCCATTCAATTGATGAAATTGGTTTTTACGCCGGATTATCATTACGAAATGGCCAAAGAATCACCGGGTACCAAGCGAGGTCATTACATTGACTGTGGTGATGGATATTGGCATGAATTGGGAAAAGGTGTGGTCAATATTGATCCAGCCTTTGATGCAGTTGGGAAAATCCAGGAAGGATTTGAAGGCTTGGTGGAAGAATAATTACCCTTTCAGTTTTTTCAAATCCAATTGAATATCCTTAATCATCTCGCCCAAATCATCCAAACTTAAAGGCTTTTTCTTATCTCCCGGATTTGGGAAATCAGTGCTGATAAAGGCTTTGGCTTCCCATGCCTCCAGTACATCTTCACCTTTTACCTCGAAGGGCTTATAATGTTCATTATCCGATACCAAAAAGAGCTTACCATTTTCGGATAAATAGTTAAAAACCCTCTTGTAAACTACCCCTTCTGTTTGAGTAACGAGCACATAAGTTCTGCCACTTTTGATAGAACTGAGATGATCCACATAGGCACCAATTACGATTGTGCCAGGTATCAGTGGAAGCATGGAATCTCCCGCCAACTCAAAGGCCCTGTAAGTTGCATTGCTTGCTAAATTAGGAAGACGGAATTGCGGTAACTTCTCCATGTATTCCTGATCTGCAAAACCATTCAGATATCCGGCAGAGGCCTTTTGACCCACTAACGTGATATTCTCTCTGTCTTGATCATTTACCGCAATAGTCAAAATGTTCAGATCTCGCTTTTGAATAGCTTTTCTTCCGAGCTTTTCAATATCATGATTGATCAACTCATCCATCCCAACTTCCAATAATTCACAGATCTTTTGCAGGGCCGCAAGCTTGGGTTCTGAACGCCCATCCTCATAGGCAGATATCATAGTTCGCTGCACGTCCAACTGATCAGCTAGATCACTTTGGGTAATGCCTTTTTGCTTTCGCAAAAACCGGAGATTGGAGGCTAGAAAACTCATGCTGAGAATAAATAAAAGTTAGGATCTTCCTGCGCTGGAGCAACCGGAAATAAGGGATTGATATTCCGCTCAGCCATTCTTCTGTTTTCCAGCTTTCGCTGAATTTCCAAAATGATCTCACCTACCGGCTTCGGCTCTGTCATCAAAAGATATCCGTACCTAGGATCCTGATCATCTTCGACAACAAACTTTACCTGACAATTCCCTGATGCCAAATTTTTAGTGGTGATGTTGATTTTTTCTAGCTTTTCCATGATTGACCTGTTTTACGAGTACTAATATAAAATGTTACTTTTATAAACATCAATAGGTTTATAAAATTTACATAAATTTCTGACAGGCATTGTCATTTTTTACTAAAAAGGAGTCTAAATCATAAAATTATCAGGCACTTAGTGCATAGGAAAGACTAAATTTTTACACGATCGGTAAGCTTTCATTTTCACATATGACCGCTCAGCGAAAAGTTCAAACAATTAGTTCTGACAGGACTTTCCTTTGTATCGAAAACTAAAACCAATCTTCGCTTCAAATCAGCGAATTACAGTAAACCTACCAATGAGAGTAAAATTTAGTATCCTGCTATTCTTTTTTGCAACTACCACATTAATAGCCCAAACCTACTCTATCAAAGGACGAGTTCAGGAATCAGGCTCCAAGGCAGCAATCCCTAATGCGACCATCTTACTTCTTCGTGTAAACGATTCCACCCAGGTGGATGGAATGATTTCAGATTTAGATGGAAATTTTGAAATCGAAGATGTACGCGAAGGGGAATATTTATTGAAAGTCCAGTATTTAGGCTATCAAAACCTGTTCAGAAGCCTCCAAGTTGCACGAAATATTGACCTAGGTGTCATATCAATCCAAGAAGAGGCAACTGCTTTAGAAGAAGTAACCATCTCTGCAAGAAGGTCTACCAGTCAGCAAAAGTCAGATACAACAATGTATAATGCTGATGCCTTCAAGACTATGCGGGATGCCAGCGCTCAGACACTGATTGAAAAATTACCGGGAGTAACTTCCGCTGACGGAGCTCTGCAAGCTCAAGGTGAAAATATTGGGCAGATATTGGTGGATGGAAAGCCATTTTTCGGAACTGATGTACGAACAGCCTTACAAAATTTGCCTGCAGAAGTAATTCAAAGCATTGAGATTTTTGATCAGCTAAGCGAAAAAGCCAGATTGAGTGGTTTCGATGATGGAGAAAGGCTTAAAACTATCAACATCATTACTAAGCCAAATAGAAGAAAAGGGCAATTTGGACGTACTTCAGCAGGCTATGGAAGCGATGATCGCTATGTGGTGGGAGCAAGTATCAATGCTTTCAACGAGGATCAGCGCATTACTTTTACCGGACTTTCCAATAATATTAACCTGACTGATTACTCCTCCGATCCCAATGCTCAGGACAATGCGAGGCCTCAAAATGGGATCATTAATACAAATTTGGCTGGCTTAAACTACTCAGATCTTTGGGGTAAAAAGATAAAGGTCTCGGGAAGCTATGTATTCAGTCGCAGAGAAAATATCGGGCAAGAAATACGCTTCCGTGAGTTTATCACAAATAATGAAACGGATCAATTTTATGATGAAGTAAGCAATGATACCAGATTGAACAACCAGCATCAATTTGATATGCGCTTCGAATATAATATTGATGAGAAAAACAGGATCTTATATATCCCTAGATTTTCGGCAAGGTTCGAAACAGAAAACTCAGATTTCTTTGGGGAAACGACCAATGGAGAAGATTTGATCAATTCAGTAGAGAATACTAGAACAGCAAAAAACAAGGATTACGATCTATTCAATCGCTTTTTCTACAGTCACAAATTTGATAAGTCCGGAAGAACCATGACTGTTAGAGCTAGATTGGGAAATAATGCCAATGAGGATAGGGCCAACCGACTGGCTGAAAACCAGTTTTTCTCCCCAACTTTCCGAACTGAAACTATCAATCAACAAATAAACAGAGATCGAACTGGGCTTTCTTGGGAAACAGGAATTTCCTTCACAGAGGCAGTGAGTGAAAGAAGCCAATTTGAATTGGAATATGAAATCGGAAACCGAATTAATGATTCAGACCAGTTGATTTTTGATGTAATCGATGAAACTCCAGGTGATCCTGAATTAAGATTGGATACTGCTTTAAGTAATACTTTTGAAAGCAAATTCTTAACTCAGGAAGTGGAGTTAGGGTATCAATATTCAAAAGATGGCTTGAAATTTCAGGTGGAAGGACAATATCAAAATGCCAAACTGGACAATAGTCAGGGCTTTCCTTTGACTTTTGAATTGCAGCGAACTTTCCAAAGTTTCCAGCCAACTGTCAGAATTGATTATAAATTTTCTGATAACACCAACATCCAATTCGATTACGATACCAGAACCAATGAGCCAAACTTAAGGCAATTGCAACCTGTAGTCGACAACTCCAACCCATTGCAATTGTATGTAGGAAACCCGGATTTGGATCAATCCTACAGTAACCGATTGAGAGTTAGATTCAGAAGCAACAATCCTGAAACAGATAGAAACTGGTTCCTTTTTGCTCAATCTTCTTTTGTGAAAAACACAATCAGTAACAGTTCTTTTATTGCTCAGGAAGCGACAGAAATTGAAAATGGAATCATCTTGGAACAGGGCAGTCAGTTGTTTAGACCGGTAAACTTAGACGGCTATTGGGATTTTAGATCTTGGTTGAGTTATGGTATTCCTGCAGGATTTATCAAGTCCAATTTCAATATGAATTTTGGAGCTGCTTACACCAAAAGACCCACATTAGTGAATTTCCAAAACGGTTTTAATAATTCCAGAAGACTCAGCACTGGATTTTCCATCAGCAGTAATATCAGTGATCAGATTGACTTTAACATCTGGACAAGATTTTCCTTCAATGATGTAGAAAACACGCTCAATCCGAATTTGAATAACAAGTTTTTCAATCAGAGAGGTAGAATCAATTTCAACTGGATCATTTGGGAAGGTTTTGTGTATAGACTGGATTTGACTCACCAAGTGAATTCTGGCCTTTCCGAAGGCTTCGATACTAATTTCACCTTGGTTAATATGAGTTTGGGCAAGAAGATCTTCAACAATCAGCGAGGAGAAATCAGCTTGAATGTCTATGACCTATTCCGACAGAACAACAACATTCGCAGAAATATCTCTGAGACTTTTATTGAGGATGTGCAAACCAACGTTTTGCAACGCTATGTAATGCTGACCTTCAGTTATAATATCCGAAGATTCAGTAAAGGAATGGACATGGATGATTACAATGAACTGATCAATACCGGAGATGACGGGAGAGTAAGGGGTGGTAGGTAGTAATGATGAAGGCTAAAATCAAAAATCTGAAAATTGTCAGAGACCTTGATTTAGATATCGGATTTAGGAATTACGGGCTGCATAGGGAAAATGATCTTTGTACTTTTAGCGTGTTTGAGATAGGTTTATGGAAGCAGCCCAATTCTATTGATCCGAACTAGAATTTTCGATTTAACAACAATCATATTGTGTGCATTACCTTTCAAATTGGTACTTTCCTGTAGGAATCACAGCCAGATCAAGCAGCTATCCAACAGCAATACCGTTGTGAATTGCTTTCAAATTGGTACTTTCCTGTAGGAATCACAGCACAGATTGTTTGTTGCGACCACGGATTAAGTTGTGAATTGCTTTCAAATTGGTACTTTCCTGTAGGAATCACAGCTAATCGGTGGCTTTACCAGAAATGGCAAAGTTGTGAATTGCTTTCAAATTGGTACTTTCCTGTAGGAATCACAGCGTCAGCCCCGATCGTGTTTTTTTCTATATGTTGTGAATTGCTTTCAAATTGGTACTTTCCTGTAGGAATCACAGCCTTGAGGCCTTTTTAAGCGAAGTGGAAGCGGTTGTGAATTGCTTTCAAATTGGTACTTTCCTGTAGGAATCACAGCCAACCAAGAGCTCGAAAATTACAAACCAGAGTTGTGAATTGCTTTCAAATTGGTACTTTCCTGTAGGAATCACAGCGGTGGAGCGGGACTATATCGATCTGCGACAGTTGTGAATTGCTTTCAAATTGGTACTTTCCTGTAGGAATCACAGCATAGTGGCTTCCGTCTGTTGGGGCATCCTGTTGTGAATTGCTTTCAAATTGGTACTTTCCTGTAGGAATCACAGCAAGGGATTGCTAAGCAGAATAGGCAGGGGAGTTGTGAATTGCTTTCAAATTGGTACTTTCCTGTAGGAATCACAGCATACCCCAAGCTAAGTGACTGGTATGCTGTGATTTATGATTGGAATTAGGATTAAAAAAATCGCATTAAAAATGCCCTTTGAAATCAGACCTACCAGGTTTAAAAAACCTGGTAGGTCTCTTTTTATTAAAATAACTCTAATTGCTGACTGGGTGCTTCCGTCTCTTGCTTATTTGTTCCAAAAAAAACCTCCATCATTCCAAATTGCTTATCTGTTATTGACATGATTCCTACCTTTCCCTTTGCAGGAAGGTTTTTCTTGGTTCTTTTGATATGCACATCTGCATTTTCTCTACTAGCACAAAAGCGCATATAAATAGAAAACTGAAACATCCCGAAACCATCATCCAATAGTTTCTTTCGGAAAGTAGTGGCTATTTTTCTATCCTTCCGAGTTTCAGTGGGCAAGTCAAAAAAAACTAAAACCCACAAACTTCTATATTGATTAAGTCTTGAATAATAACTTTCATCCATACTCCGGGTAAATGATTTTACGACTAATTCCAGCAAAGCATTCAAATAAGGAAGAGGTAGTTCGAGAAGCTGCTACCATCAAGGGACTTTTTTGTCCATCGATTCTCACGTCCAATGCGGGGATACTCAGCAATTCTTTTTTGAGTTCTGTTGTCAATTCAGAATAATCATCATGGGTGTCAACTATATATGTGACTACTAAATCCACGTAAGGTCGATAGGGCTCCATGATATCATCAGCTAAGCAATAAGCATTGTATTTATTTCGGTGCCAAATTCCTAAACCTGGAAACATCCCAGATGAAACTAAGGCTCTAGCAATAACGGCCCGTAAAATCGAATAACCATAATTGAGCAGGTTATTAGGAGGAATACCTGCTTGTTCCCGATTGAAATCTGGGATATCAAACAAGTTTTGCCAGTAAATAGCAGCCGCTTGTGCTTCGTGGTTGCCAGTGTCGCCTGAGCTGACATTTTTGGATAAATAATCAAGCCTTGGAGACTCTTTTCCCTTTT
Organism: Algoriphagus sp. NBT04N3; assembly: GCF_019443765.1. Classification (NCBI taxonomy): domain Bacteria; kingdom Pseudomonadati; phylum Bacteroidota; class Cytophagia; order Cytophagales; family Cyclobacteriaceae; genus Algoriphagus; species Algoriphagus sp. NBT04N3. The sequence goes on along the minus strand of NZ_CP048415.1, from coordinate 1,107,750 downwards.
CTCTAAGATGTGCAGCTTGATTTTGGATTTTTGCTGTGACAGTCTGTTGCCAAAGATTCTTTTTAAGTGGCTGGGAGGCTTCTATTTGGTAGCGAATCCGTTCAGTCTGTTCAGAGTGGCCATGCATGGGAAGAAGTAAACCCTCGGGAAGATGCTGACTGTTGCAGGTAACGATTGCCACTTTCTTTTCAGTCAGCTTGGCAATCAGACCATTAGTGATTGTTACTTGCTGATTTTCTATAACAATCATCCCCAAATCCTCGATTGGAACGGTTCTGTCTGGTTTGTCCTCTTCTGGAAAAGATATATTTAGCTGTTCATTTCTAGTGCTGAGGTAGGCGGGATTCCCGAAAAATAATGTTCGTTTGATCATATCATAAGAGTTGCGGTTAAGTCAAAAAGACCTGCCAGGTTTATCCATTTATTTACTCCAAATTTTTATTGAACAACCATTCTTTTTTAGCTTTCATCAAATTTTTAACGTGATCCCACCCGTCAAAATAATTGGTGAAATAGTTCCTATCTAGATTTGAAGGTTTATTTGGGCTCTGATAAGTATGCCAGCTTGACCATTTCCAATCAGAATAATTTTTTACAAAACCATGCTTCACCGGATTGAGGTGGATATAAAGAAATGTTTCTTGCCATTGGCGTTCGTCTAGAATTAGGCCTCTTTTGAAGTGTTCGACAAAAAGGCTTCCTTTCCTTTCAAACCTCTTATTGAAGGCCTTAGCATATGAATTAAAGAAATTACTGAAAGCTTTTATGACTGGATTTTTGGATGCATGACCTAACTGGGTAGAAGAAAGACCTGGCAGGTTTTCAAAACCTGCCAGGTCTGACCTAACGCCAACCATTAAATGGAAATGATTTGGCATCAAGCAATAAGCATAAGTATCTACCACGCCACTCAAATACTTCGCATACTGCTGCAAAAAGAACCTGTAATTCTCTACATCCCGGAAAATATTCTCCATTCCGTTGGCGTGATTGTAGATATGGTAGGATTGGCCAGGTTCCATTTATAATTTAAATTGAATCTCACCGTCTAATCCAAAAATAAAATCCTTCCCTTCTATTGCGAAATTATAATTTGAAGGAGTTAATAGTAATCTTGGAGCAATAAAATCAGGACTTATAGATGAAAAACCGTCCTTACCCTTAGTTCCAAAAACATCTTTTGGAAAGTCAATGGAAAGCTTTTGATCATCTCTTCCTTCTAAGTGATGCTGTAACAAAATCCTTTGGGCATTCGCATCTGCAAGCTTTTTAACAAAATAAAGTCGAGAAGATAACATACTATTTTCTAGCCCTACTAGTTCTTTTATATCTGAATAAAAGATCAAAACTTTTTGTCCCACAAAAAAAACATGATATAGGTCAACCTCTTCTTGATTTTTTCCTGAACCAAGTTTTATTCTTTTTTCAAAAAGATCTTCAGGTTTAAAACTACCATTAAGCTTTCCAACTTTAGATGCTTCAAAAAGATTGATTGAAACTATCTTTCTTTGGTGGATTCCTTTATAATACCCAAAAGCATAATTATCTCCAGAATTGGTGTAATAGATATTCTTGTAATCATATTTAGACTTATAAGTCTGCTCCTTTAGCTCTGTTATATTATCCGCATCAAGAAATCCCCTACCTGCTTTAACCCTGACTCTAATTCTTCTAATAATTTTACCATTAAAATCTCTCAACTCTGAAAGTGAGATTCCAGAAGCAATTTGATTTTGAATGTGGGTTTTTATAAATGGGTCAACTATAACATCTTTATCTATTTTTAAATCTGTTATTGGTTTTCTTCCAACAACCCACATTTCATCCTTACCATTAACCTGGCTATATAGAAAACTCCCATCATCATCTCTTTTCGGCCCACCATTCTCACTTCTTTGAACAACTTTTATTTTCCCGTAAAATGTATCCAAATGAAGTTGTCCCCTTACAGAGTCGCCAGTGGCAACTTTTGGGACTTTTTTCCCTTCCACATCAAAAATCAAATTTCTATTTTTATCCCTTAGCCAAACAACTCTACCTCTTTTCCTGACTAATTTTCTACTATGAGAAAAAGCTTGATCTTTATTGGGTACATTATTGATAAGAATTTTTTGTTTTATATCATCAAACATATGATGACCAAATCCTTCAAATGGGGCAATTGGATAATCTTTAAATTGGCTGTTTTCAATATCTAAGAAGTACTTTTGTAAAATTGCTTCTCTCTCAGATGCTTTCGGTATCAAAGTCAATACGGCAGCATCAATTGCATGATGATAATGCTTACCTCTATCCTTTACTTCTTCTTTTGGTTGAACACCATAAATCTTTCTAAATAAAGAGGTTACGGTTCCTTTTTGAACATCAACCCTATTAAATACTGTTTTCAAATAATGAAAGGCATATTTAGCAATTAATTGACTATCTATTAATTGCCGTGTTCAATTCATAAATGCAACACCTAATTTTTGTTTGAGTTTTTGTAATGGACTAAGGTAATCAAACTTTCTAACGGGTCTGTTATTGATTTTTAATTCTATGGATTGAATTTGTTCCACCGAGTACTGATTCAGGTCTGTTCCTTTGGGTAAAAAAGCCCTGATCAATCCAATTCTGTTTTCCACCGTTCCTTTATCCTGAGACGTATAGGGCCTTGTAAAAAAGGTTGGCAGGTTGAATTTATCCCTGATTCGATGGTGGTTTGCGAAGGCTTTGTCATTATCGAACGTGATTGATTTAAAAAATGAGGCGCCAATCCGTTCGATTCTTCTGGTTATTTTCTGTTCAATGACATCGGCGTTCTTACCCTCTAACTTTTCCAACGTGGTGATTAAAGTAGCCCGGTCTACCAGTACCAGAAGTGCCGATTGATGGTTTTTACCCATCATCAGATCCACTTCAATATCACCGATCCGCTGCCTCTGCTCCACTACGGGAGGCCTTTTTTCAATGGAAACTCTTTCTTTGATCAGTCCTCTGGAATCCCTGTAATTACCTCTTTTACGTTTTCTTTTACCGTGTCTGAGATGTTTGTATAATCCTCTATCCTTCCTGAACTGCCAATGGTTACTTTTTTTTTGCCAGCCAGATCCATTGGTAGAGGGTCTCATGGGACACTCCCGGTTGGCCATTGACTCTCCACCTGGCGGCAATCAGTTCCGGACTCAGTTTTTCATCTTCCAGCCAGATTCTGCTCTGCTCCTTCATTACCTCGGTAAACCGTCTGTGTTTGGGTTTGTATTTATGGCGTTCTTGAGCCCGGTTCATTGCTATGCGTGCTGAGTAATTTCCTGCACTACGTCCCCGTTTCCCAGTGTTTCTTTTCAGTTCCCTACTGATGGTACTTTTGTGTACGCCGACCCGACAGGCTATTGCAGTTTGACTGAATCCCTCTTTGTTTAAAACCTCGATTTGATATCTTTGCTCTAGGCTGAGCTGATTGAATTTTTGCATGTCAACACTAATTTAATTATTCAGCCTAAGGAAGGAAGCCTAGGCTTCCTTCCTTAAACTATTAGTGTTGCAATTATTACTTGAATCTGGGATTGGCTATTTTTAAAACCAGTTGGCACATCTTTTCTTGTGAATCTATCAAGTTTGTTTTTCCAATAATCCAATTCCATTTGAAGCATGTGCTTTCTCCGAACAGCATCATCTTTTGTCGTCTTATCTATTGCTCCTCTTGACTTTGATTTCGCTACTTCAATTTGTTTATATAAAGAATCCACTCTTTTCTCCCAATCAACTAATTGCGGTTTTATTGCTTTACCCTCAGAGGTATCTTTATCATAATTTGGAAGCTCAACTGGTAGTTTATTCTTTTTTACATCCGTATTATACTTGGAGTAACATACTGTTAAATTTGCGAGAGAATTATCAAATGATTTACTCCGAGGAATTGTATGTTCGAAGTGAATAATATTTTTATCAAATAATTTTGTTAGAGGGATCAATTCTCCTGTATACATACATTTACAGCCTTGTTCTTTCCAAAGTCTAAATTTTTTAACATCATCTTTGGTAGCAAGAATTTCTTTCCAAAACTCATTAGGGTCTGGACTTTGTTCTGTCCAAAGCCTTAGTTTCTCTCTATCTGTTTGATTATCTGGGTCTGCATTACCCCTAAAGTCTGGATCTTTAATTAATTGAGAGATCGCAAAAGCAATTTCTCTATTTTCATTCTCCCTATTTCTTTGATAGGTTTCTATTGCCCATCTTTTGTTAGCATCATTTAAGTCACGTGCCACTTCAACCACTATCCTAGTATCTTCATTAATTTTGCCGTCTTTAATTAGATGGTTTATGACTTTCCTCAATTCAAATAGCGTTTTATATGCCATTGGATTTTTGAATGATCCAGTTTTTGGACTAGGAAGGTATAAGTTTCCATCATCAGCTCTTTTTGCTGGTGAGTAAATATCTATCTGAGATGGATGATAAAGTTTTTTTAGTTCATTAGGGTCAATATGAAATTCATCCTTTAGAATTTCTTTTATATAGTCAAGTAAATGCGGACTAGAAAAATGCTTTCTATCATGTGATTTAAAAAACTCTTGATATAAAGCTTTTATGTTATTTATGAAATACTCTTTTTCAGACTCTTTATTCCAAGATTCTTCACCAAAGTGCGCCAAAATTGATTTATGAACATCATTAAAATCATCTTGATCAAGGACATATTGAGGATTTCTATAACCTTGCTTATAATCAGATAAGTGGTAATCAGAAATTAACTTATTAACAATTGAAATAACATTTTTTTGTCTCCTATTTTCTTCAATTGCATCAGTAATTCTCTTTTTAATAAAATCCTCATTTTCTTTAAATAGATCTTTTCCAATCACCTCTGGAATTTTGGCAAGCAAAACTGCCTCAGTATAAATTAATCCTTCTCTTAAAAAAGGTAAAATACCATTAATTGCCTTAAGGCTTAAAGAAGCGTACCCCACTGGAAAAGAATTCCATAAGGATTTCAATTCTCTTAATTGGTCTTCATTGAAATCAAAATTACTTTTAAAAAAATCTTCAAGAATCTCTTCGTCTTCAAATGAGAATAATATATGCCAAATATCATCAATAGAATAGAACACTTCTTTCTGACTTCCATATTTAGTAATCATCTTTATGTGTTGGAAATTTTTCCAACCTACTCCAAACAAAGACCTAAGTCGAGCAGAAACAGGACAGGCAGGAACAGTGGTGTCATCTTTATAATTTAATCTCCATTTCTTGTTAGTGATTTTTTGTATATGCTTGTTAATTTGAAGAAACTTAAAATCATTTTTCCCTTTCAAGAAAAATTTCTCATTGTATAACTCCTCTTTCAGATTTAATGGTAGTGGTTCCAGTTTACCAGTTTCAGAATTATAGTACTTTATATTATTTAAAAAACTCCATGCCCTGTACTCCTCAAATAATGGGTGACTTATTGGACATCTTGGTTTTTGGGGCTCTAATGTACATTTACCAACCAAACCTTTTTGGGATCTTAAAGGCCTCTGAAAAAATATTGCCTTCTTTATTTCCGATTTAAATTGAGTTTCTTCCAGCCTCTGAACTTCCAAAATAACATCAACTTCTTTTTCATAGTCAGATCTAAGGGTGTATCTATTTCTAATTCTAATGCCTTTATCTTCTAGGTAAGCAAATGCCGCTCCTAATGTTTTATGATCATTTAGAAGTTGTTCATATTCATTTCTACCAATAGTACCCGTTTCTGAACTTCCCTTGAAAATAGCTACTTTTTCATTTGAACCATTCTTTCTACTACTTTTAAATCCTCTTCTTTGAGCTATATGAAAGAGTGCCCTACCAATTTTAAATCGATTATTCTCAATAGATAAATCAAGAGGAGAATTACCTAACTCTCTCCTTAATTGATATGGACTTGAGTAATCAGGTTTTCCATCCTGATCAAAATCTAATTTTATCCATTTTTGAAATGGATCATCTTCGACAGGAAAATTCCTTCCTTCACTTTTAGAATATTTCCTCCATTTATCAAGTTTTTCGATGTTCAGTGGGCAGTAACCATAATTGATCAAACATTCAAGAGTAGCCCAAATACGATACCTCCGTGCGTTATGTAGTCTTCTTGATGACCTATTAGTGGTTCTTTCAGCCGCAAATGAATATTCTCCTGCTTTCCCCTCACCAATGCCTTTTTTAAAGGTATATACTCCAAACCAAGGAAATTGCTTTCCTTCTCTAAGTGTCGCTCCAATAGAATTAGTTCCTAAATCAATCCCAAAAATTTGTTCCATTATTTTTTATGTTTACATTTGAAATGAAAGACAATTCACAACAAGGCTATAAGCCGAAGATTTCTTAGCCCTGCATACTTCTGTAGGGCTTTTATTTTTATTCTTTAGTTTTAAAAGCAAAGTAGAAACTTAATCCCAAAAAAAAATACCCTGTTCAGGGTATTTTTAAGTTTTATTATAGAATTTTTATTCTAACTAACATTATCATCCATTGGTTAATCTCAGCTTTTAAACTAATAACTCCTCCCCGCTCTTTAGTTCAGCCTCCCAATGAATTTCATGGGCGGGAGGGTCAGGTAGATAATTAATCAAACAACCCGAGTTTCACCCGTGGCTATTCAGAGTTTTACTGCACCGCGGTTTTGATTTCCATAAAAAAAATTCTTGGTGGCCCTCCGTGCTATCCTCCGTTAACTCTGTAGAAATATACCCGAATAAAAAAACGCGACCCCTTTCGGAATCGCGCTATTTCATATTTCAAACTTTATAATTCAGCCTTATCTAAACTTTCCTTTCAACATGGCCAACTTTTCTGCCATGCTACCTTGGGGTTCTTCTTTTTTGGCAGGCTTTGCACTTTTCTCCATTTTCTTTCCTCGCTCCGCGAAAGGATCGGATTTCATACTCAAGCCAATCCGCTTTCTAGGAATATCCACTTCTACCACAGTTACCTCCACCTTTTGATTAACATGTACAATCTCATTTGGATCCTTCACAAAGCGATCTGCCAAATGGCTTAAGTGAACGAGGCCATCTTGATGAACTCCTACATCTACAAAAGCTCCAAAGGCAGTTATATTCGTGACCACACCCGGTAATTTCATTCCTACCCGAAGATCTTCCATGCTATTTACTCCTTCCTCAAACTGAAAGACCTCAAAACTCTCTCGTGGATCTCTACCGGGCTTGGCTAATTCAGCTAAAATATCCTGCAAAGTCGGTAAACCAACTTGTTCAGAAACGTAATTCTTCAAATTGATCCGATTGCGCAAGTCCTCTGACTTTACCAGATCATCGATGGAAGCTCCCAGATCTTTCGCCATGCTTTCCACCAAAACATAGCGCTCAGGGTGCACTGCCGAAGCATCCAAAGGATTTTTTGCCTTTGAAATCCGTAAGAAACCAGCTGCCTGTTCGAAAGCCTTTTCACCCAGTCGGGGAACCTTTAGCAACTGACTTCTGGACTTGAATGGTCCATGTTGATTTCGGAATTCTACTATATTTTGAGCAAGTACAGGACCTAGACCAGAAACATAAGTCAGCAGTTGTTTGGATGCGGTATTCACCTCCACTCCCACTCCGTTTACTGCAGACATCACCGTATCATCCAGTGCATTTTTCAAAGCATTTTGATCCACATCGTGTTGGTACTGTCCCACTCCTATGGACTTTGGGTCGATTTTAACCAATTCAGCCAAAGGGTCCATCAATCTTCGGCCAATTGAAACTGCACCTCTAACAGTCAAATCTAAGTCCGGAAACTCCTCTCTTGCTACTTCTGATGCAGAATAGATGGATGCTCCTGCTTCATTGACCATTGTAACTATGACTGACTTGGGCAGTCCTAAAGATTTTACAAAGGCTTCTGTTTCCCTACCTGCCGTACCATTACCTATGGCAATTGCCTGAATAGAAAACTTATCCACTAAGCCCTTGACGGTCATACCCGCTTCCGATGTTCTCTTTTGAGGCTCATGAGGAAAAATACTTTCATAATGTAAAAATTGACCTTGTGGGCCCAAGCACACCAATTTACAACCAGTACGGAAACCAGGATCTATTGCCATCACAGATTTTTCACCCAAAGGAGCTCCCAAAAGCAACTGCTTTAAATTCTCCGCAAAAACCCGAATGGCTTCCTCATCTGCTTTCTTTTTGGTCAGAAGGCGAACTTCTGTTTCCATACTCGGCTTGAGCAAGCGCTTATAACAATCCTTGATCGCCAGTTTCACCTGTTCTACGGATTCATTACTTCTTTGGGAATCAATCACTACTCTTTCTATCAAGGCTAAGGCATCTGATTCTTCTGGACAGGAATCCAGCATTAGAAAAAGCTCTTTTTCCCCTCTGCGCATAGCCAAAACCCTATGAGATGGAGCCGTTTTAATAGGTTCTGTCCAGTCGAAATAATCTTTGTATTTAACCGCTTCGGCTTCTTTTCCAGGGATTACTTTGGAAGTGAAATTTCCTTCTTCCAAAAACAGCTTACGCATTTTCTCCCTGAGATCTGCTTTTTCGTTGATCCACTCGGCAATAATATCTCTTGCTCCCTGAAGGGCTTCTTCTACTGATTTGACTTCTTTTTCCTCATTAATATATTGAGAGGCTTCTTCTTCTAGGTCGATTGATTCTTGCTCGAAAATACGCTCTGCCAAAGGCTCCAGACCTTTTTCTCTGGCGATAGTAGCTTTGGTTCTTCTTTTGGGCTTATAAGGAAGATAGATATCCTCCAGTTTAGCCATAGTTTCTGCATTTTCTACAGCCTTTTTGAGTTCCGGGCTAAGCTTTCCTTGTTCCTCGATGGACTTCAGCACCGCCTCTCTACGCTTATCCAAATCCCGTAATTGCTGCAACCTGTCTCTTACCGCTGCTACCTGCACTTCATCCAGGCTTCCTGTTGCTTCTTTTCTATAGCGTGAAATAAAGGGAACTGTACCTCCCTCATCCAGCAAGTCCATGGTGGCTTTCACCTGATGGGATTTGATGTTGAGTTCGGAGGCAATTTTAATCTCGTAATTCATATTTTTGGCTAAGATCTTTCGATTGAACCTGCAAGATAAGGCTGCTTTTCTTTCAAAAAAGTAAAGTCCGTGAGACTTGTCACTAAGCGTCTGAAAGCGTGGGGGTAATTTTGGAAAGGCTGAAATGAGAAGTGTGTAAGCCGAAAGAAATCTGTGTTAATCTGTGGGATAGAAAAGTCAGAGGCAGTCAGCAGAAGTGTCTATTTTCTTTGATGGGGGTAGGTTATTAGTTATTGATTTATTAGTTATTGAGTTATTAGCGTCCCTCGTAATTCGTAAATCAAAAATATTGTCGTCACCGCGAGGAACGAAGCGGTCTTATCGAAGCTACAATCGTAAATGACTTATTTCCTCATTAAAGCAACTAGGCAGCTATCAGAAGAGGCATCTATCTTCTTTGATTGTAGTAGGTTATTAATTATTGAGTTATTGAGTTATTAGCGTCCCTCGTAAATCGTAATTCGTAAATCAGAAATATTGTCGTCACCGCGAGGAACGAAGCGGTCTCATCAAAGCTACAACCGTAAATGCCTTATTTCCTCATTAAAGCAACCAAGAAGCTATCAGAAGAGGCAACTATCTTATTTGATTGTAGTAGGTTATTAGTTATTGAGTTATTGAGTTATTAGAGTCCCTCGTAAATCGTAATTCGTAAATCAAAAATTCTTAAACATGATCAGAATCCCCTGGATAGATTTGGAAAAACAATTTGAAATAAATAATCCTCCTTACTCTCTGAAGTTAGTAAAATGCTCGCTGCGACGCCGCGCCGCCGCGAGATTTTTCCCAACAATAAACTAAGTGGTCATTCCGTAATTCGTAAATCAAAAATCTAAAATATTTTAAACCATGTCGAAATCAACCTTTCTCAAAGAACTTAAATCCTGGGGGCTGATTTTGTCCTTTTTTGCCTTTCTTTATTTCACGGGCTTACTGCCGGTGATTCAAGGTGGAATCCAATCCGCATTACTTTACACAGGCCTAATCACACCCAAAATTGAGCGGGTAGATTTAACAAATCAAAACTTTGATTATCAAGGTAAATTCCTGGATTTTGAAGGAAAGGAAATCAATTTAGCTAAGTACAAAGGCAAAACTCTTTTTATTAATCTTTGGGCCTCTTGGTGTGGCCCTTGCCGTGCTGAAATGCCGCATATCTCCGAACTCTACAAAAAGGTAAAGGATGAACCCAATCTGGAATTTCTTCTGATTGGTTTAGACAATGATTTTGAAAAAAGTAAAGCATTTATTCAAGGTAAAAGTTGGGTTTTCCCTACAGCTCATGCCAGCTATGGTCTCAATAGCAGCTTACAAAGTGAATCCATTCCTACAACCTTGGTAATAAATCCTCAAGGCAAAATCGTATTCTACCAAGAAGGGATGAGTAATTTTAATACCGAGGAATTTCGTGAATTCTTGATTTCCCAGAATAAATAATCAACTATCTGAGTTTCGGAAAATTTATCTATTTTCCGTTATGATTCACCCAACCAATCAGATTGCCATTATTGGCGCTGGTTTTTCAGGCCTAGCAGCCGCACGCATTTTGCATCAAAAGGGAATTTCTTTCCGGTTATTTGAGGCAAGAGAGCGACTGGGTGGAAGAGTTTATACCAAACAAATCCAAGAGGACCTTTACCTGGATTTAGGCGGACAGTGGATAGGCCCTTCCCAAACCCGGATGTACGAGCTCTGCAAGGAATACGGAGTTCCATATTTCGAAACCTACAACCAAGGGCAAAGTATTCTGGATCTTAATGGAAGAATCAAAAGTTACAAAGGAACTATCCCTAAGCTGGATATCATTTCACTTTTGAATCTGGATATGATCGTGCGAAAGCTAGAGCGCATGGCCTCCAAAATAGATTTGGAAAAACCCTGGACCCATCCTAAAGCTCAGGAATTTGACGGACAAACTCTGATGGATTTCTTGAAAAGAAACTCAAAAACTGAGGCTTGTTTGCAAGTGATGAAAGTTGGAATGCAGACCATATTCTCCTGCGAACCCGAGGAGCTTTCTCTGTTGCATGCGCTGTTTTATATCAAATCCGGCACCTCTCTCGATGTCCTGATTTCCATCAAAAACGGAGCTCAGCAGCATAGAATTCATGGAGGAATGCAAACACTTGCCGAAGCGATAGCCAAACCATTTTTTGATCGTATTCAATTTGACTCCCCTGTCCTATCAATCATTCAGGAAAAGGAAAAAATTACCCTAAGCACCTCCAAAGGAGCTCAAGTATTTAGCCATATCATCTTCGCCGTTCCTCCTCCTCTTTTGAAGAAAATTGGAATCAATCCTCCACTTTCTGATCAAAAGCAAAAACTCTTAGAAGGATATGAAATGGGATATATTGGGAAGTGCCAAATGGTATTTGCTAAGCCATTTTGGAGACATAAAAATCTATCCGGCCAAGCCGTTTCGGATTCTGAATTTTACCTACAAACAATATTTGACAGTTCCCCGGCAGATTCCAAATACGGCGTCTTAATGGGTTTTGTCATTGGAAATAAGGCTCGGAAATTCTTCCAAATGGACGAGGATTCGAGAAAACAAGCCGTGAAAAAACAGCTTATCCAATATTTTGGAGAGGAAGCTAATCAGGAAATCAACTATGTGGACCACACCATGAATCAGGAAACATGGTCTGAGGGCTGCTACGCCGGAATTAGAGGAGTCAATTCTTGGACTAAATATCAGAACAGTTATAGCCAAAGCGAGGGAAGATTGCATTTTGCAGGCACAGAAGCAGCTACTCGATGGCATGGATATATAGAAGGTGCCGTGAGAGCAGGAGAAACTGCGGCAGAGAAAATATTACAGGAATTAAACAATGATTAAAAGATTACTCATCAGTCTATTCTTATTGGTGATTTTCGTTTGGTTGATTTGGTCTTCTTCCGGACGTAAAATTCAAGCTCCAATGCCAAAGCCCTACCTGAGCATGGTTCAGGAAATCAATCCCAGCGATTCCTTAGAAAGGAATATCGTAGGAATTCAACCTTTCATGGATGAGCACGATTATTTGCAGCCGGATATTTTTAAAAGAAAAATAGAATTGTATCTACAAATCGCCCGCGATTCAGGTTTTTTAAAAAGTAACACTTTGGTTCTGTATCCTGAGTATATCGGCACTTGGCTGGTTTTGCAAGGAGAAAAGCATGTTTTAGCTGAAAAAAAGACCCTGAATGAGGCTATGAGCACCTTGGTCATGAGCAATATTTTTGATTTCTCTTTGGCTTTTTTCAAGACAAAAGAAAAGGACAAAGCAGCAGCTTCTATTTTCAGGATGAAAGCTAAGGAAATGGCAAAAACCTATTTCGAAACCTTTTCCAGTCTTGCTAAAGATTATCAGGTTTATATTACTGCAGGTTCAATTATTCTACCTCAGCCTGCTGTGATTTCCGGAAAACTCAGCGTGGACCCCAATGGTCCTTTGTATAATGTTTCTTTCCTTTTTGATCCGGAAGGCAATATCATGGGCTCCCCTATTTACAAGAACTTTCCCGTTGAATCCGAACTCCCTTTTTTAAGTTCTGGAGAAAGTAAAGATTTGCCTGTATTTGATCTTCCTATGGGAAAAACATCCGTACTCGTGTGTGCCGATAGTTGGTATGAAGATGCTTATTTAAATACTATTGAAAATAGAGCTGAAATAGTCTTGGTGCCATCCTTCTGTCCTGGAGATAGCACCATGAATAGCCCCTGGAAAGGCTATAGCGGGTCCATCACACCTACAAGCATCAATGAATCTGACATTAATCTTCTGACGGAAGGCGAAGCATGGAAAAAATATGCCTTACCTGGTAAAATCAGCCAGACTTCGGCGTTGGTTGGATTAAATATCTTCCTAAAAGGAGAGCTCTGGGACTTAGGTGCAGATGGGCAACCTCTTGCATATTTGAGAGGAGATACCTTGGAAATACAAGCGGCAGAACAAGCTGGGATCTGGTCCTTGAACTTTTGAGCTTATGTGTGATACACTGGTAGCCCTTGCAAAAGCAACCCAATCTGGAAATCTGATTTTTGGAAAAAACTCGGATAGGGAACCACAAGAGGCTCAGGAAATTCTCTGGGTTCCAGCCAAAAAGCCTACTTCTCAAATCCTTAAATGCACTTATTTAGAGATTCCTCAAGTAAGCGAAACTTATGAATGCATCTTTTCCAAACCCTTCCAAATGTGGGGTGCAGAGATGGGGGTAAATGAGTTCAATGTGTGCATTGGCAATGAAGCTGTATTTACCAATGTCAAATTCGATAAATCTAATCCGGGACTAACAGGGATGGATTTGTTGCGATTGGCATTAGAAAGAAGTAAAAGCGCAGAAGAAGCTAGGGAAATCATTATTTCCCTTCTGCAGCAGTTTGGCCAAAATGCCTGTGGAGGCTATCAAAATAAAGACTTTTACTATCACAACAGCTTCCTAATTGCTGATCTGGATCATGCATTTATAATGGAAACTTCGGGAAAATCCTGGGCATGGAAAAAAGTGGCGTTAACTGCCAGCATTTCCAATATATTGACCATCGAGGAGGATTATGATCAGATTTTCATAGCTGATGAAAGCCAAACCTTTTCCTCTTGGTTTGCTCAAAAATCGGGGTTTAAATCAAGATTTTCTGACATCCTATTTACCTATTTTGGAAAAGGTGATAAAAGAAAAGCTTGTACCGGTAATTTTCTACAAGAAAATCAGGGAGCTATCGATGTACATTCAGTCATTGAAATTTTAAGAACCCATAACTTACCTGATACCAAATTTCTCCCCAAGAAAGCCAATTCTGGGTCGATTTGTATGCACGCAACAGGCTTGACAAATCCGTCAGATACTACTGGAAGTATGGTTGCAGAGCTCAGAAAAGAAGGCTTTTCAAGCATTTGGCTTTCAGGCACACCACACCCCTGTTTAAGTATTTATGTGCCATTTTATCTGGGCACATCCAAAAGCTTTCTGGTAGCTCCAACCTCCAATCCAGACAAGTCCCTATGGTGGAAAGCAAAGGAGCTCCATTCTTTAATCGATCAGGATCGGCAAAGCCTATTTTTCCAAATTAGAGAGGAGTTGAATATTATTCAAAACAGGTGGATTCAACAGGATCAGGAGCTTTCGGCTGCTAAGTCTGATAAGTCAATTCTCAACTCCTTTTCAGAAGACTGCTATATGGAATATCAAGCATGGATAGCCGATAAACTATCCCAGCTTTCTACTTAAACAATAGCTCCTCTAGGATTAAAGAGATGTTTATTCCTTTTTTGATTTTTCTTCTGGGGATAATCCGGTATTTTTCAAGACCTTAACCAAACCCAAAATCCTATGCATATCAGGATCCTATTTCTATTTTTAGGCATTCTAATTTTTGAATCTTCTTGTAAAGCCCAGGAGATTAGGGTTTACAAAGAACCAATTTTTGCTAACGATTGGTCCAAACCCAGTATTCATCCGGACAGAATCATCTTAAATCCCGGTCAAAATCCCAGTTCAGAGATGAACGTAACTTGGAGAACGACTACAGAGATAGAGGTTGCCTACGCAGAAATTGCACCTGCTACGGCAGCTCCGAAGTTTTGGAGAAATGCCCAAACTTACACAGCCAAAACCGAAAACTTGAATGCCAAAGAAGTTCCCATGGCAGAAGTGGAGGCAAATTATCATTCTGTGGAATTTAAGAACCTTCAACCAGGACAACTTTATGGCTATAGAGTTGGAGATGGAGAACATTGGTCCGAATGGTTTCAATTTAAAACAGCCTCTGCTGATCCAAAGGAGCGCTTTTCTTTTTTGTATGTAGGAGATGCACAAAATTATATCCTGGAATTATGGGCTAGGTTGATTCGGGAAGGATATAGAAAGGCACCTGATGCAGATTTTATAATCCATGCAGGAGATCTGATCAATTATGCTCATAGAGAACAGGAATGGCATGAATGGTTTACTGCTGGAGGTTTTATCCATAGTATGCTCCCTTCCCTTTCTGTTCCTGGTAATCATGAATACAATTATCTCAATAACTCCAATCGGGAGGCCGGAAGAGCACTTTCCATTCAGTGGAAGCCTCAGTTTACTTTCCCTATAAACGGTCCTGAAGGTTTGGAGGAAACAGCCTATTTTATTGATTATCCTGATGTCAAATTTATCTTCTTGGACTCTAACAGAGATCATGAAAAGCAGGCTGCATGGCTTCGAAACATATTGAAAGAGAATAAAAAGAAATGGACCATTGTATCTTACCACCATCCACTTTTTTCGGCTTCGTCTGGAAGAGATAATGAGGCATTGAGAGCTATTTGGAAGCCTATTTTCGATGAATTTAAGGTAGACTTGGCATTGCAAGGACATGACCATAGCTATGCTCGAGGGAGAGTAAGTCTTGGTGAGAATGTACTGAATGGAACCAACCTGAGAGACCTAACTGGTACAGTTTACGTGGTGTCAGTCAGTGGAGGCAAAATGTATGGCCTTAACCCAAATGCATGGGAAGGAACTGAGGCAGTGAGAGACCGGGCTGCTGAAAACACCCAGTTGTTTCAGCTAATTAGCATTGAGAATAATAGCCTGAAATTTGAATCCTATACAGCTGTAGGAGAACTCTATGATGCTTTTGAATTGGCGAAAAATGAGGATGGAAGCAATACCTTTTTGGAATTGAAAACTGATTTGGGGCCTGAGTATAGATTTGAAAACACTATTCCCTATGAGGATCAGTTGCCTTCTGAAATTGAGTCTAAAATCTTGAAAAAATATTCTGGCTATGAAATTAGGAGGGTGATTTTCAAAGAAGTAGAAGGTCAAACAAGAATTGAACTTCGAATTCAAAAAGGGGAAATTCAGAAAATCCTATTGCTGGATAGCAAAGGAAAAGTCCTCAGCGAAAACTAATCAGAGGTTGGAACAGGACAAAAATCCATTTTTTCAGTTTATCTTGATGAATGATCCTTTAAAAGAATGGATAAGAGAAGAATTACCTTGAAAGATATTGCCCGTGAGTTGGGTATATCTGTTTCTACTGCCTCTAGAGCGCTAAACTCCTATTCTGGGATTTCTGAAGAGACGATTAAATTGGTAAAGGATTATGCTGAAAAGCATAATTATGTTCCAAATAGCATAGCAGTCAATTTCCGAAGAAATAGAACCATGACTTTGGGAATGATCGTACCGGAAGTCGTACACCCATTCTTTTCATCTATTATCAGCGGAGCAATTGCAGCTGCCAATCAACATGGGTACAGGATACTTTTAGGCCAAACCGACGAAAAACTACCGAACGAGAAATTAGCTTGTAGGAGTATGCTTTCAGGAAGTGTGGATGGTTTGTTAATTTCAGTTAGTAATGAAACCAAAGACTTTGAGCATTTGCAGGAATTCATAGATGAAGGTAAACCTGTCATCCAGTTTGATAAGTTTCTGGAAAACTTCCATACACCCAAGGTAATTACGGATGATTATGAAAGTGCCTATGAAGCCGTCAACCATCTCATCAAGAAAGGATATCGAAGAATTGCACACATCAATGGACTCCTTGAGGTAAAGAACTCGATGGATCGCTTAAAAGGATATAAAAAAGCCTTGGAAGATGCCGGTTTGGAATTTAGAGAAGAATGGGTTCCGCATTGCAAAAATATCAGCGAGGAAGAAGGCTACCAGTTTGCTCAAGAACTACTCAACTTACCTCAGCCACCGGATGCCTTTTTTTGTATCACCGACTTGGTGGCATTAGGCGTAATGAATTATCTCAAGTCCCAAGGAATTCAAGTGCCCAAACAAATTGGTGTGATGGGCTTTTCTAACTGGAAAATAGCAGAAGTAATGTCCCCAGGACTAAGTACAGTAGAACAGCATGGCCATCAAATGGGAATGAAAGCAGTGAATCTTTTGGTTCAGCTCCTGAAAGATCAAAGCCTCGGATCCAATGAGACTTACAAAATTGACTCAGATTTAATTATTCGAGAGTCAACTCTAATTTGAGGCTTTACTAGCTTTCAATTACTTCCAAAATCCGAAATCCGAATGGTTCCAGTATCAGGTATTCATCATCTCTCCCCACTTCCAATTCCTGACCTGTCCAATGATCTTTAAACTTCTTTGGGATTACTCCCTGCTCCTTAAAGGCATACCAAGTCAGATAAGCGGCCTCATTCTTAAAATTGAAAACACAGTAAACTTTTTGATCCTCCAAGCTTCTCAAATAAGCAGCAACATGAATATTATGCGGGTACAACCATGTGATATTCTTGTAGTCGCCTATGGCTGGAAGTGTTTTCCGGATTTGAAGTAATTTCTGAGTTCCTGTAAAAACCCTGTTTTCAATACTTCCCTCCTCATTTCTGTTTTCAGCTTTTACCCAATCAATAATTGGTCTATGCATCCAACGGTTGTCATAGCTTTTTGCAGGATCTTTTTCATAGCTATAATCATTAGTATAGCCCAATTCGTCTCCATAGTATAACATAGGTAATCCACCGAGGAAAACAGAATGAGCCTGCATCATCAGAATCTTTTGGATGGCAGAGGCAACTTGGGCATCATCTTTTTCCCAGATAGCCTTTTCCAATCCGCAAAGCGATGCAAGTGTACCTGAAATCCTGGCATCCCCTGTTTTTGGATTGGATGAAAATAAAGCTCCTCTCGCAGGACTATCTGGAAATTTCCCTGAGAAATAATCTTTCAGAAATGTTCTATGTTGGTAAGGATCTTTTCCAGCCTGGGCAATCATATAATCATCATAGCCCAAACCTATATCATCGTGACATCGAGTATAGCTTATCCAGCTTGTTCCGAAAGGCTTTTGCTGAATAATGGATTGAGCGTTCAACATCACCTGAGTTTCTCCTGTGGCCAGCATATCCCATTGCAAAGCCATTTGAGTAGCATTATATGCAAAATCACACTCCTTGCCGGCATTTTCACCTGTCCCAAAATATTCCATGATTTTAGCCGGAGCCACAATTGCTTCTCCAAGCAAGGCCATTCCGGGACTTGCTATCTGTACTGCTTGTTTGATCAATCTCAAAATAGCATGAGCTTGAGGCAAATTTTGACAAGTTGTACCAGTTTCTTTCCAGATAAAAGCAGGGGCATCTATCCTCAATAGATCTACACCAAGATTGGCATAAAAAAAGATCGTATCAAGCATTTCCCTTAATACATGTGGATTCCGATAATTTAAATCCCATTGGTAATTATGGAAAACGGTCATCACCCATTTTTGGCAGTCCTCGGACCAAGTGAAATTGCCTGGTGAGCTTTCCGGAAAAATCTCAGGCATGGCAAGCTCATACTCATTGGGAATCCATCGATTCTCGTACATATAAAAGTAATCCTGATAAAATTTATCCCCGGCTTTTGCCTTCTCTGCCCATTCATGCCTATGAGAAGTATGATTCAATACGATATCCAACATCAGATGCATACCGTTTTTATGCATTTTTTTTCGAAGTGAAAGAAGTTCTTCCAGGGTTCCAAATCGCTCATCCACCTTCCTGAAATCAGAAACTGCATAGCCCCCGTCGCTTTCTCCAGGAGGGCTTTGAAAAAGAGGCATGAGATGGAGGAAATTAACTCCCAGCTGATCGAAGTAGCTTAACTTTTTTTCCATTTTAGAAATGGAACCACAAAACCTATCCACGTACAAACTCATGGCCGCCAAGTCATTGCTCAAAAACCAATGACCTTGCTTCAATTTATCCAAATCCCTTTTTCTAAGATCTTGATCTCGATTTATATAAGCTGAGACCACAGTTTTTAAAAGATCTGAAAAGAAAGCCTGAATAGACTCATTTCTTCCATAAATCTCAAAAAACAGGCTTTTTAACGAGCCTACTCCTTCTTCAAAACGCCGAACAAAATCCTTGTCCTTTTTGACAGCATCTATAGAAAAGTCCTTCAAAATTGAAAGGTCATTACTGGAATTCATCTGTGACATATTAAGTCAAAATCATTAATGCCCTGCGGAGAAACCGCCGGAATTGGTTATTACTTTTTTATTTTCTTTGATATTTAAAGTGGCTAAAGCCGCAATCAGCAGCAAAGCCCCACCAAATACTATGGCCATTCCTGGATCATTTCCCAAGAAGGTTTTAGAGATAAAGCCGAAAGTCAGCGTCTGTAAAATCATAGGAATCACAATCATCATGTTGATTATCCCCATGTAAACCCCATATCGTTCTTTGGGAATTTCATTGACCACCAACAAATAGGGAACCCCCATCATACTAGCCCAGGCGATCCCAAAACCAGTCATTGGTATAAATAAGGCGTATTTATTATCCAGTTGGGGAAAAATCAAGAGCCCTATACCTGCCATGATTAAACAGATAAAATGCACCTTTTTTGGTCCATATTTTTGGGCCATACTTGCCAAAAAGAAGGCTGAAAGGAAGGTCACTATATTATACCATCCGTTCACCAAGCCTGTCCAACCCACAGCTTCCTCATACAGCAACTTATCCCCTGTCGGAGTTGTGTTCCAAACTGATTGAGCAATGCTTTTCGCGGCGTTTTGCCAATAGCAAAAAAGGGCATACCATTGGAAAAGGTAAATAAGTGCCAATTTCCACATCACAGAAGGCATGACCATGATTGATTCGATGATTTCAATGTTTTGGGCAAATAACACCCTTGTCGTCGAGTTTTCTTTTGTTTTTTCCAAGGTTCTTCGAATCAATCCTTTGGCAAAAATTGTAGGAATCAGCAATAGGAAAAAGACCAGATAAGCTACCAAAGTGGTTAGAATGGAAAGAAAAAACTGAATGGCCGGGTGAGGCATACCTTCCGTTCGCTTTTTCAGAGCTTTCAGTTCCTCTTCATCCGGCGGTATTTCTGGTGTTTTTGAAATACTCCACATGACGGTGGTGATAGAGCAAATGGTTCCTAAAAAGAAAGAAGCATATACCCAATAAGGAAGAGAACCTGCTGTTCCGGTGATATATTTTTGAAATACAAAAAGCGAAATATTGGCTAGCGTAATTCCCAGACCGGTAAAAAAGCTTTGGGTCAAGAATCCTGTAGAATACTGCTCATCTGGAAGTTTATCTGCAATCAAGGCCCGATAAGGTTCCATAGCAGTATTGTTTGCAGCATCCAAGACCCATAGCAATCCAGCAGCCATCCAAAGAGAACTACTGAATGGGTACAGGAATAAGGTAATACTACAGAAAAGGGCACCTATGAAAAAAAAGGGCTTTCTTCGACCAAATCTTGGACTCCAGGTATTATCACTCAGTGCACCAATGATCGGCTGGATCAATAAGCCCGTCATCGGCCCTGCAAGGTTCAATATGGGAATTTCATCTGGCGCTGCACCCAGCATATCGTAGATGGGATTGACAGCACTCTGTTGCAAACCAAAACTATATTGAATGCCGAAAAATCCGACATTCATATTAATGATCTGGGAAAAGGACAGGCGTGGTTTTGCCATGGATTATTTTGGGTATGTATTGCTAAAAACCATCTAAAATCCCGCAGGATTTTAAAATAGGTCATCTAACATACAAACTTTATCCTTCCGAAAATCAGCCTTTCAAAAGAAAATACAGGGAATATCTATGCAAACGGTTGATTATTTTGACAAGCCTAAAAATCTGATGATTTTCAGATTGCTTAATGTCTTTCCCCGGAAAGCACTTTAAAGACATGCAAAACTGCTGGAAAGACTGCATCCATAGATTCTCTGGCTCCAGCAGATGAACCCGGCAGTGCCAACACTAAACTTTGGTCTATCACTCCAGCTAAAGAGCGGGATAAAAAGGCTGTTGGAACTCGCTCCTGACCATAATTCCTTATGGTTTCTTCAATTCCCGGAATTTTTCTAGTCAATAAGGATTCCAAAGCGTCCGGAGTCACATCCCTTGGTGATAAGCCTGTTCCTCCCGAGAAAATGATTAAGTCTATTCCTTCGTCAGCGTATTTTTTTGCTAGACTTTGGATCTTTTCTTTTTCGTCAGGAATGATTTCATAGGCAGGTACTTGGACGCCAAAGCTGCTGAGTTTATCCTGAATAATCTTACCCGATTTATCCTCGCCTTTTCCTTGAGAGATGGTATCCGAACAAACAATCACAGCGCCTTTGAGATGAGAAAAGTCCTTAGAATTAAAGTCTGACTTACCTCCTTTCTTTTCAACCAATCGAATTTTTTCAATACTGATTCCTTTGTCCAATGGCTTAAGCATATCATACATGGTGAGCGCAACTACCGAGGCCGTGTGCATGGCCTCCACCTCCACACCTGTTTTGTAAATAGTATGAATCTCTACCAAAATCCGAATCTCCTCATCTCCTATTTCATAGGATACACCTGTAAACTCTATTGGCAAAGGGTGACAATCAGGGATCATATCCGCTGTTCTTTTTGCTGCAAAAAGCCCTGCGGTTTTAGCCATTTCAAGCACATCACCTTTAGGTACTTTTCTATCCTTTACAGCCTGAATTGTTTCAGGCTTGGACACTTTTACAGTGGCTTCTGCTATAGCTTTTCTCAGAGTAGAACTCTTGTGGGTAATATCAATCATGTTTGGTTTCCGGTAGTTTTTGAGAGGACTTCATATCCTGGATGAAATCTTTTAAGTGCTCGATTTCAACGTGGTCCATTAAGACAATTTTATACCACTCATTATCCTCAGAATGAGATTGAGGAACGAGGTTATATTTATGGGCAATTGAGTCTGGTACAGCCTCTGCCCTGAGTGTAACTATATTCATTTCAGGCTCTCTGAAAAAGGGAATCCCCAACTCATTCAGATGCCTGCATAGCCAGTTTGTTCTCATCTTTAAGACAGAGATTTTTTCAAACCATTTGTGTGGCCCATAGGTGGTTAGAATAGTCCAGACAGCCACCGCATTAGCCCCTGAACGGCTCCCGCAAAGCGTTAAGTCCATACCCTCAACATACTGAGCCTCTTTGGTTAATACATTTTCAATTAAACCTTTTCTACAAACAAAAATCCCCGTTCCATAGGGTGCTTGAAGCATCTTGTGGGCATCGATAGTTAGGGAAGAGATATCTGGATTTTGAAAAGTAATTTGGTTTTCACCTTCTGAGAAGGGATATACAAAGCCACCATAAGCACCGTCAATATGAAGTCTAAATGGCACTTGAAACTCCTTCAAAACATCCGCCATTGGTACTGGATCATCCACGGATCCAAACATGGTGGTCCCCATGTTTGCGATGGCAATAAAGTATTTTTTTCCTTTAGAAATCGCATCTCTTACTTCCCTTTCCAGATCTGCTTTCGACATGTCTCTTGTCTCTGCTTGCACAGGTACTTTAACCCAATCAAGCATTAATAAATTTCCAGCTTTTGGAATGGAATAGTGTGTATCTTCAGAAGCTAAAATAGCAATCTCATCGATCTTAGCTCCATACTTTTGAATGAATTCGTTTCTATAAATCCAAAGGGCCTGAATATTTGCCTCAGTACCTCCGGGAGAAATATATCCATCAAAGCTACCTTCTTCAATTTTGAACAAGTCCACCGCAATCATATTGAGGACTTCCCTCTCCAGTTCTTGAGTACCTTTGAAAGCAAACTCTGAAGTTCCAAAGGTGTGGCAGCCAATATGGTTTGGGTTGGCTATGTAGGTATTCAAAACAGGCATTTCTCTCAAAAAAAGAGATTCATTGGCAAATACCTTTTCATCCAATTTAGATGCAGGATATCCCAGGTTGGCATCCTTGGAGAAATCAACATTTTGTTTCAAAGCTCTCTGAACTCGTTCCAAGCGCTGTTCCGAGTTCAGCTTTTTCCAAAATTTCATGTCAATATGCATAGGGCTGATTTGGGTTTATTTAACTATTCTTTTTCCAAACATGCTCTTCAGAATCCAGAATTTCTTTTCCCCAAACTGGTAATTCGGCTTTGATGCGCTCAACCAACTCACTGCAGGCTTCGATAGCGGCTTTTCTGTGTTTGGAAGATGTAAATACAAACAGACATATCTCCCCTACTTTCACTTCGCCTAAACTATGGTAAATATGCATGCAGGTCAGTGGGTACTTAGCGAAAACTGCTTCTCTGATTTCAAAAGCTTTTTGAAGAGCCATTTCTTCATAGGCAGTGTATTCTATGGCAACCACTTCTCCTTTCTCTTTTTGATCCGCCCTTACTTGACCTAAAAAAATGGAGTGTCCACCTATTTCAGTTTTGGTACTATGATTCGCAATAGAATTGGCAATTTTTTCAGGAGAAATTGCTCCCTGTACAAATATATTTTTGGGGGTTCTTATCTTGTCCATAAGATTAATTTTTCGGATAGGCATTCACGCCTCCACGAATTGATATAAATTCTTTTTGAGGAAACTTCTCTTTCAGCTTTACAGCTGCTTTTTGGCTTCTGATTCCGCTTTGGCAATAAACAAAAACCTGATCAGAATTGAATTGAACCTGATTTAAATCATAAAATTCACTCATTGGGATTTCTATTAGGTTTTCCAAATTCAATTTAGGCATTTCATGACTTTCTCTGACATCCAGCCACTGGACTTTGGATGATTTAAGTCCTTCCTCCCAACTGATAATTGGAATCCCTGAGCATAAAAACTCATAATCCAATTGCTCCAATTCCTTTTTTGATTTTGGAATTAAGTTTCTGGCCACTGCATTTGGCTTTAAATCCAAAAAATATTGTTGGTAAGTTTTGCTGTCGAAAAATAAAACCCGATTCCTGAGAGCTTCCGCGTATCCTGTGATGACTTTGATGCTCTCCGTAGCCATTAAAGTTCCGATCAAACCCGGAAGAACCCCCAAAACACCAGTTTCTGAGCAATTGGGAACTTCCATTGAGGAAGGGGGATTGGGAAATAGATCCCGGTAGTTACAAGAATTTTCGCCAAGGTTGAATACAGAGACCTGACCTTCATGTCTAAAAATTGCTCCAAATACCAGAGGCTTATGGAGCTGGAAGCAAACATCATTGACTAGATATCGAGTAGGGAAATTATCTGTCCCGTCTATTACCAGATCGTATTGCGAGATAACTTCAAAGGCGTTTTTTGGGTTTAGAAAAAAGGGATAGACTTCAAGCTTTATATCTGAATACTTTTTATTAATAATTCTGCTAGCTACCTCAGTCTTCAATTCCCCTACATGATTTTCACCATAGAGGGTTTGCCGGTTTAAATTAGAAATCGATACCAAATCCCCGTCAACCAACCCGATTTTCCCAACTCCTGCAGCAGCCAAATAATTTAAGATTGGGCATCCAAGACCTCCAAGCCCTATTAATAGTACCGAGGCATTTTGGAGTTTGGTCTGACCTTCTGGACCAATTTCCTTAAGAATTACTTGGCGTTCGAAGCGATCCATAATCAACCTCCTGAGAATGGAGGTAAAAGGGCAACTTCCCTAGCTCCATCGATTTTTTGATTTTCAGATACCAACTCTTTGTCAACAGCCAAACTGAATTTCATCCCCTCCAATCCTGGGTATCTTTCTTTAAGAATAGCTAACAGCTCCTGGGTATTAGAGACAGAATCCATCCAAATTTCTGATTGGCCAATTTCTTCTGCCACCATCCCGAATGCTTTAATAATAAGTTTCTCAGCCATAATTCAATTTACGAAATGCATTAAGAAAGAATCAATTTCACAGAGGCAAATAATAATACCGCTGCCAACATATACTTCAACACCTTAACAGAGAACCGCTTGGCACCCAAATAAGCTCCAAGAGCACCTCCAAAAACTGTCAAAGGTATCAAAACCCAAAGTTCTTGGGAAACTGTAATCTCATAGGTAGCTGCTCCTACAAAACCTGCTACTGAGTTTAAAAAGATAAACAGAGCACTTAAAGCGGCAGTTTCCTTTACTCCAGCCCAACCCAACATCAAAATTATTGGAGTAAGAATTATTCCTCCTCCTATCCCTATCATTCCTGAAACAAAGCCTATCAAAATTCCCAAAACCGGAGCCATCCACCATTTTCTTTGTACCTGTTCATCCTTTGAAATTGGGAAAACACCCCCAAATTTTAATACAGGGAAAATCAACAAAAAGCCCAAGACTTTCTTATAAACCGTCGCATCTAATAATATTGTACCTCCCAAATAAGCTGCTGGAATAGAAAATAAAATCAGGGATAAAAACAGTTGCATAGGAAAAACACCTGCTTTCCTATAATTCAGGTAGGCAACCATGGAAACCATCATATTTAAAATCAATGCTGTTGGACGGATTTCCTCCGGAGCAAAACCTAGCAGTGCTAAAATCATCAAATAAGAACTAGCTCCACCATGGCCTACTGAAGCATATAGAAATGCAGCAAATGGCATAAGGAAAAACAGGGCATAGTACATCCAAGTTTCCATTACCAAAGATAAAATTTGATGGTTTGTCCAGCTTTGATAAAAGTGGTTTCCTCGGGGATTTCAGCAAATCCATCAGCAGTACCGAAGGATATCAGATTGAAAGACTCTTGCCCACTCAGAATATGAATTTTTCCATCTTCTACTTTGGCCTTAAGAAACTGAGTTAAAGGAATAGGCTTCTCAAAGTCATCCGAAACTGGTAACTCAACAAATGAATCCCAAGCCTCTGAATTCCCTTTCCAAGACTCAATTACCGGCTTGACATAGTTCAAAAAACAAGATAAAACAGACGCAGGATTACCCGGAAGTGCAAAAACCAATTTCTCCTTTTTCATTCCAGCGTAAAGGGGTTTTCCAGGCCTTTGCTTCACCTTGTAAAACAGTGGTTCAACTTGATGAAATTCCAAAGCCTCTTTTACAAAATCGTAGTCTCCTACAGAAATTCCCCCTGTAATTAAAACCAAATCAGACTGCGCTAAGGCCTTAGATATGATATCTTGAACAGCCTTTTTTTCATCGCGAACTTGCCAATGCTGAATATCTCTTATTCCTAGACCTTTTAACCAAACGTCCAATGCGGGGCCATTTGCATTATAAATTTGACCCTTATTCAAAATTTCTCCGAGGTTTTTTATTTCATTTCCGGTGATCAAAATACTTACTTTCGGAGGCTGAAAAACAGGAATTTCACCTACGCCAACAGAAGCCAACAAACTGATTAGACCTGGGGTTATTTTAGCTCCAGCCTCAGCAACCAAGTCTCCTTTTTTGCATTGACTTCCTTGGTATCGGACATGCTGTCCCTGAATCGCATCTTCTGGATTAAAATTAATTTTAGCGCCATTCTTTTCCACCTTTTCCTGCATAATCACAGAGTCCGCACCTTTTGGCAAAGGTGCACCGGTGAAGATCCGAATACATTGACCATATTTTAATTTTTGAGAATAATATCCACCAGCGGCTGATTCACCTACTATTTCCAATTCTTTGAGTCCCTCTTCCCATTTAAAGGCATATCCATCCATAGCGGAATTGTCAAATGAAGGAACGTCCATCAAGGATCTTACCTGATCTCCTAGGAATAAGCCTTCAGACTCAGAGAGAGGAATTAATTGAGACCTTTTATTCAAAGGGATATTTTGAAGAATTCTTTTTGCCTCAGAAACTGAAATCATCTCACCCTCCGATTTTGATCATACTTCTATTTTCGATTTTATCAGCTTGGGTAAGTTGATAATCCGCAGAAAACTGCCCTCCTAAAATTGCGTGTTTCTTTGCCAAAGACTCATGAATCAAAGATTTCACATCTTCCCCATTTCTTAATCTACCCAGCAAATCCAGCTCATCTTTTCCGAAAAGGCAATTCTTTATCTTCCCATCGGCAGTTAATCTTAACCTGTTGCAACTGCCACAAAAATGCTCACTCATGGTGGTAATAAAAGCGAAGGTTCCAGCATAACCCGACACTTTATATTTTTTGGCTGTGCTGTGTGGTTTATCGGTCAGTTTTTTGAAGTCCAACTTAGATCCTGCAATTTTCAACATCTCTCCGGCCGTCAGGACTTTTTTGCTGTCCCAGCTATTTCCCTGAAAAGGCATAAACTCGATGAATCGTATGTGAAGAGGATATTTTTTGGTCAATTGTATAAAATCTACCAACTCATCTTCAATCTGACCCAGCATGGCCACAGCATTGATTTTAACACGAAAGCCTTCCTCCAAGAGTAGCATAATACTATCCCAAACTTGCTGAAATTGATCTCTCCGCGTCAACCTTTTAAATTTCTCGGGGCTCAAGGTGTCCAAGCTCACATTGATCGACTTAACGCCGGATTCCTTCAAAAGGTCAATATATTTTGGAACCAGTATCCCATTCGTTGTCAAAGACAATTCTACCGGAAGCTTACTGAGCCTTTGAATAATATCACCAGCATCTTTTCTAACCAGGGGCTCTCCACCCGTCAATCGGATTTTGGTAACGCCAAGTTCTACAAAAACCTCAGCCAACTCTACAATTTCATCAGCACTCATCAATCTGGATTGTGGCATCCACTCCATTTCCTCCTGGGGCATACAATAGGTGCAACGGAAATTGCAATTGTCCGTCAGGGAAATTCTCAGGTAATTGTGAATACGTCCAAAATTGTCTTTGAGCATGCCGTGATTTTATTCTAATATTAGAAAGATTGAAATGCTTTCTCCACCCTCTTTCTACAAATGGAGACTTTATTTTTCTAACGTAATTTAATTCAATTAGCTCGGTAAAAGCTGATTTTCTCCAGATTCTTGACTCAGGCCCCTTTTCTGAATTGAGTTGGACTTGAATTGACCTGCTTTTTGAAGAAATTATTGAAGTGAGTTACTTCGTTGAATCCTAAAGCGAAGGCAATCTCAGACACGTTCCAATTACTTTGTTTCAAAAGGATTTTAGATTCCTGCACCAATCTATCGGCAATCAACTGAGAAGTAGTTTTTCCCGTCATCTCTTTCACAGCGCGATTGAGATGATTGACATGGATGTTGAGTTGATTGGCAAATTCTGAGGGAGTTCTCATTTGAATACTGGAGTGGCTTTCATCTACTGGGAACTGCCTTTCCAAAAGCTCCAGAAATATGGAAGCTATTCTCAAAGATGCGTTCCCGTGAAGAGTAGTTTGCAAGTCTGCTGGTTGCAGCTTCATCCCGAAATGAATCAGTTCGGACACCAAATTCCGAATACGGTCATACTTGTATTTGTACTCTGAATTAAACTCACCTTGCATCGTTTCAAAAATAGCCTCTACTTCTTGAGCCTCTTCATCACTTAACTCAAAAACATGAGTTCCATTTGGGTGGAAAACCTCATACTGCTGAATTTGGCCATAATTCATAAAGAAATGAGGATTGAAAATACAATATATCCCAGTAGTATGAGCTCCTATGTGATCCCATTTATAAGGAACCATGGGATTAGAAAAGGACAGTGCCTGTTTTTTGACCTCATACACTCTGTCAGCGTAATGAACTGTGCTAGCACCTTTGACAAGCATGACTTTGTAAAAATCCCTTCTCCTGTAGGGAACACTTTTTAGCTTTCCTTCTAAATAGGGTTCAAGTCTGAAAATATTAAAATGCCCGAAATCCTTTTTTAGGCTTTCCGGAATCCAATTGAATTTACGTTTATAAAATTCCTCTAAGGTCTCTGACTTTTCCATTTTGTTATTTTTTAGCGTAGGTATTTTTAAAAGTGTAAAGCAAGCTCATGTTCCAAACCAAATCATCTCCAGCTACCTGTGACTTAATTTTTTGATTAAAAAAGGTTTGAAATGAAATTGGAAACTCGTCTTTGCTGAATGTAAAACTTGAATTGATATAAGTTCCAGAATTTTCATCCACACTGAGAAAGAAGAGTTGCGGGTTAATTCGCAAGGAGAAGTCTCCTCCTAATCTGATATTGGAAATCACAGTATTCAAAGCTACAAAATCACTGTTTTTTGGTCCTGTTGGATTAAAGCCTGTTCCATGAAGATAATAAATACCCATGCTAAGTTTATTGCTGAATTTATAGCTTTGATTGATCTCCCCTGCAAGGAATCTATTGGCTACAAACATCCTTTGAACTTCTCCATCCACTACTACCTCCCTATCCTGAAAGAGAAATGCAGGATGCGCACCGGCAGTCAAGGAAAATTTCTTGTCTTTGATGATTTTATATCTCCACCAAAGAATAAATGACCAAGGCTTTTCATTCATTCCGAATCGAAACATAGGATCAAAAGAAAGTCTCTCTCCTCCTACACTGAGGTCGAAGAAGGCAGCAGGCTTTCCTAAGTTAAATGCAGGAATTATTGAGACGCCATTATTAGTCGCTGTGATAGTTCCACTGAAATGGCGAATCGGTGATTGAGATTCAACTGGATTTTCCTGAGAAAAGGAAGGACCTTGGAGTAAAACCAAACTCAGAATCAAAATCTGAATTTTCGTAATTGATTTCATTGAACTTTTCAAAGTGAGGGTAATTAGGCAATTGAGAAATTAGTCTTACAAATGTCTAAATTTTATCAATTAATTTATAATGAAAATCAAATAGATGATTACAAAATTCAAACATTGAATAGCTATAAGAGAAAAATAAATTTATTGAAAAAATCAATTTATCAATAAAATTACCGAGAAAAAACCCCTTGAAATATGTTTGAAAAGCGTAAGTATTTATTTGATAATGATTAATTATAACGCTAAAAATCAATTAATTTTGAATTAATTATTTCACTAATTGATATCCAATGATGGATTTGTATAAACTCAGGACACAAGGAAACAATCTTAACCCTTGCGACAAAAAGTTTTCAGTGAATTATAAAAATGAAACCTAATCTTGCATGAAATTAAAAGATT
Source organism: Algoriphagus sp. NBT04N3 (assembly GCF_019443765.1). Taxonomy (NCBI): domain Bacteria; kingdom Pseudomonadati; phylum Bacteroidota; class Cytophagia; order Cytophagales; family Cyclobacteriaceae; genus Algoriphagus; species Algoriphagus sp. NBT04N3. The sequence continues at coordinate 1,078,063 of NZ_CP048415.1, read as the reverse complement.
TGAAAAATCAAACCGATTCTTTTTAGGCTGAGTTCCTAATTGTACCTTACTAAGATTCTTACTTTAAAAAATACCTAACAAAAACACTATTAATATGAAAAACTATATCATTCCATTTGTCTTATTTATTGGCCTTCATTTTTCTGTTTTAGCTCAAAATCAGCCAGACCAAGCCTCTGAAAAGGAAGTTTATGAACTCTCCATGAACAAGTGGAAATGGATGGCAGAAAAGGACATTACTCAATTAAAGCCCCTTTTTCACCCTGAAGCCAAGTTTGTGCATATGAGCGGAACCTGGACTACGGAACGGGAATTGGAAATCATTGAATCAGGAAGTATCTGGTATAAAAATGCAAAAGTACATGATACTGCAGTGGAGCTGTTCGGAAATACAGCATTGGTCTGGAATAGAATCACTTTAACAGCCGAAGTTAGAGGGAATGATGTAGTAACAGAATTTACCGTGACTGAGGTATATCAAAAAGATAATTCAGGTTGGAAAATGCTTGCATTGACCTTTAGCAGTGTAAGAGACACCCATCAAATTGAGAAGTAAGGACTATTGTGACTTACAAAAATTAATAAATTAGAAGGCTTATCAAGTATTCTTTAGTTAATTTGCGGTAATTAGCAAATATGAATATCCGCTTTCTTACCAATATATAGAATAACATGGCTTAAAATTAGCCCAAAGGATCAGAATCCGGAAGATTCGCGGCAGCCATGGTTGGGTTATCGATCGCCTGTGCTGAGCGAAGTCGAAGTATCCAAGCGGTCAAGCAAAGAATATATGGTAAGTGGTAAGATTGCGGATAATCAGATTAGTAAAATCCCAATCACTGATGAAATACCTGATTACTTTATTGTTAGCCTTATGTTCCAATTTTGTTTTGGCCCAAGTTCAGATAGTGGCAGAACAAGACCAAAACCGTGACCTTACTTTACTGGGTTTAAACAGCGATAAAATCCCTTACACCATAAGAATAGAATTCATTCTTTTAGAAAATCTTGAATCTTTGGAGGGAGACATTCTTTTCAAAACTGCTAACCCCGGAAAAAGCACTTTAGTGAAGCTTCAATCCATTTATTCTAATGAAAAAACCGGTTTTCGGTATAATACCAAACTATTCAAAGGAGATATATTTCAGAGACCACTTTACAAAACGATATATCTTCCGCCGGTTGAAGAAGGAACAAAATTTAATATGAGACCACTGAGATTTGAGTCTCATCCTTCTCAGAATTCAGGTTTAAATACATATACAGGCTCATTATTTCTTTTTGAAAAAGCAGTAGCAATCTGTGCCCCACGGAAGGGAATAGTTTCAGAGATTAAAATGGACCGAGGGGCTTTGGCTTCCGGACCTTCAAATTTTGAATCAGAAAATTTCATAGAAATTTATCACGAGGATGGGAGTTTCAGCAGATTAAGTGGGCTTCAAAAAAATTCAGCCAAAGTTGAAATAGGTGACACAGTATTTCCAGGACAGGAAATAGCTGAATCAGCGATCGATCCGAATCAGAACTTGCATCATGTCAAAATGATTCAAAGTCATTGGGAGATGAGCGAAAGCGGAATGCTTTGGGTGAATTTTCCGGTTGTCATTTTTTCTGAACAAAAAAATATTTCAAGTGACCAAGATGCAGAGGATATTCTAGCTAAACATCCGGAAAACATTATTCAACTAGAAATGGATAAAAAAGAGCTTAAGAAATATTCAAAAAAATAAATCTGATCTCTTGAGTAAAAAATGATTATCCCTCTCAGAACGAAGGTTTTTTCCTTAGAAAAACATTTGAAATCAATCAATCTGTTTTGCTCATAAATTATTTTTAAACCTTACAGCCTGACAGTAGTTCTGTAGATATTAAATCAAAAAACCACTCAAAAATGAAAACCACAAAAATTTTAGCTCTAGCAGGAAGTTTTCTAGCAATGGGCTTATGGACTGCTTGCAGTGCACCAAAGGAAGAGTCTACAGAAGAAACAATGGAAGTAGTCGAAGAGGCTCCGGTAGAGGAATCCAATACGGTAGTTGATATAGCTATCGGTTCTCCTGACCACACTACCCTAGTAGCTGCAGTTCAAGCTGCAGGCTTGGTAGAAACACTAAGCGGAGATGGACCATTTACTGTGTTTGCTCCTACTAATGCGGCTTTTGAAGCACTTCCTGCAGGAACAGTTGAAGACTTATTAAAGCCTGAAAACAAAGAAAAGCTTACTGGCATTCTAACATTCCACGTAGTATCTGGAAACGTAATGTCAGGTGATTTAAGTGATGGACAAGTTGTTACGACTTTGAATGGTCAAACTGCAACTGTATCTATTAAGGATGGAAAAGTTATGATTGGCGATGCAACTGTAGTTGCTGCTGATTTAGCCGGAACAAACGGCGTAGTCCATGTAATTGATAAAGTATTATTACCGAAATAAGGTTGATGGTTATTAAACTTAAGGCTAGTTCTCGTGGAGCTAGCCTTTTTTTTGTTTTCTATTTTTAATAATCCTGTTTGAATTGCGTAAGTATTTTCCAGCCAAGTGTTTTATTTTCACATTGACGTAAATATGATTCCTTCAAAAGCGGGAAAACATTAACTTCTAGCTTATTAGCTGCAAATCCAATCCTTTGAGTATGCACTAGAAATGGTAAAACTTTGATTTGCGGTTTCACTTTCTTTAGCCCAAAATTTCCAATGAATTATCCAGACAATAAATTGAATAGAAGATCATTTCTGAAAGTTTCCGCCCTTGCTGGAGGAGGTATGATTCTTAGCTTTAATTGGCTGGCAGGCTGCAAACCTAATTCTTCCGAAATTTTGGATATGCCTAAAGAATGGTTCAGGCTTAACGGCTATATCAAAATCGGTGAAAATGGGCTGATCACCATCATGTCACCCAATCCAGAAGGTGGTCAGAATGTGAAAACTTCCATGCCCATGATAGTTGCTGAGGAATTGGACGCAGTCTGGAAAAATGTAAGAGTAGAGCAAGCGCCCCTGGACACTGAGAATTTCACCCGGCAATTTATTGGAGGAAGTCAGGCGATCAGAATTGGCTGGAATGCCTTAAGAACAGCAGGCGCGACAGCCAGACAACTTTTAATCAATGCAGCAGCCGATGAGTGGAAAGTTCCTGCTTCGGAAATCAGCACTGACTCAGGATTTCTGATTCATATTCAATCCGGAAAACGAGCTCACTTTGGAGAGATGGCTTCATTAGCAACTACTCTTCCGATTCCGGGAAATGTAGAATTGAAAAAAGTAGATCAGTTCAAAATTATTGGCTCATCTCAAAAAAATGTAGATATCCAAAAAATCATTACTGGGAAACCACTTTTTGGGATTGATTATAACAAGGAAGGCTCTTTAATAGCGATGATTATTCATCCACCTTCATTTGGAATGAAGCTAAAATCATTTGATGCTACAGAAGCAAGCAAAATGCCCGGTATCAGAGGGGTTTTCGAAATCAAATCCTTGAGAGATGACTATGTTAGAACATTCTTCGACACAGTTACCTTTACTGATTTAATTGCAGTTGTGGGAACTAGCACTTGGGAGGTCTTAAATGCAAAAAAAGCCATCCAGGCTGAGTATGAACCTATCTCCGCTTATGTAGAAAAAAGAGATCGATTTGGTTCCGAAGAAAACAGGATAGTTCCGGCTGGTCAGGAGAACACAGAATCTCAGGCAGAAAAAATGCGAGTTGCTTCACTTAAACCACAAGAATTAAGAAGAGATGGAAACCCTGAAGAGGCTTTCAAAAAAGCCTCTAAAGTCATCGAGAAAACCTACACTGGACCTTTTCTGGCCCATAATTGTATGGAACCAATGAACTTTTTTGCCCATGTACAAGGAGATAAAGTAGAATGTGCAGGTCCTCTCCAAAAACCTGAGTTAACAGAACAGGCTCTTTCGGTAAGATTAGGCATCCCTGTTGAAAACATCCATATAGAAATGACCAGGTTGGGAGGAGGATATGGAAGGAGGTCCTATGCTCATTGGTTGATTGAAGCAGCTGTTATTTCTCAAAAACTCAATACTCCTATCAAATTGATTTATACGAGAGAGGATGATATGACTTCGGGAATATATAGGTCCCGATACCAGGCAACTTATCGGGCTGCCTTGGACGAAAACAATCAGTTGATAGGCTTTCATATCAATGCAGGAGGATTACCCGAAAATCCCATTTACCCAGATAGGTTTCCAGCTGGTGCGGTTGAAAATTATCTTGCCGAGGGTTGGGAAGTTCCTTCCAATATCACCACGGGATCTTTCCGTGCTCCAAGATCAAATTTCATGGCAGCTGTAGAACAATCCTTTTTGGATGAAGTAGCAGAAGTTGCTGGAAAAGACCCTATTGATTTCAGATTAGAGCTATTGGAAAAGGCCAAACAAAATCCAGTGGGAAAAAACAATGATTATGATCCAGCACGATATGCAGAAGTCATCAAACTGGCACGTGAAAAATCAGACTGGGCAACAAATAAAGAAGGTATAGCTAAAGGATTTTCAGCCTATTTCTGCCATAATTCTTATGCTGCTCAAGTGATGGAGTTAAAAATGGAAAATGGACAGGCTCTTATAGAAAAGGTAGTCTCTGCAGTGGACTGCGGAATCGTGGTCAATCCGGACGCTGCCAAAAATCTTTGTGAAGGTGCAGTTGTGGATGGAATAGGCACTGCACTTTTTGGTGAGTTAACTTTTGAAGATGGCAAACCAAGCAAAAGTAATTTTGATCAATATAGGATGATCCGAATGAGAGAAGCTCCTAAAGTCATCGAAACGTATTTTGTTGAAAACCAAATTGATCCAACAGGCTTAGGTGAGCCTGCATATCCTCCGATATTTGGAGCTTTAGCAAACTCCCTTTATCGAGGTACAGGCCATAGATTTTACGATCAACCCTTTATCAAACACATTCAAACCTGATAATCAAAATATTATAATTCAATTTCGAATTGAACTCAGGCGTTTTTAGTATTAATAATATCCAGCAATGATGGATAGTTTAAAATTAAGAAGCCTAAGTCCTCTAAAAAATTCTATCTCATTTTGAGGCCCATCATTTTTTATACTAAAAAAGTATTGATTTGGCCATTTTTTACCTTAAAAACCTTTATTTTTCCAATGGAAATAAGTTCTTTCCTACTTATTCCAAAATACTATAAAGGTATTTATTGAGCCTACCCAATTAATCCAGCTATTTAATTGATAAATACTTTGTTATCTAGATTGCCTATTTACATATTTATTTTAACCAGCTTATTGGTTGGGTCTGAAAAGCTTTTTGCACAAGCCCCTTTGTTTCCCAAAAATTCCAATTATATGGTAGAAAACTGGGATAACACCAATGGTCTTCCTCAGAATGCTGTTTTTGCCATGGAAAAAGATAACCATGGCTATTTTTGGGTAGCAACAGAAGAGGGACTCACAAGACTTGATGGATATTCTGCAAAAGTTTTTGACCAAGCAAACTATCCTCAAATGCAGGAGCAGACATATTTTACCTTTTATAAATCAAAGGCTGGAATTTGGGCCACAGCCGATAGAAGTATCGCACTGCTGGAAAAAAATATTAGAAAAATTATTGACTGTACTAGCATTACCAATGACACTTGGATAAGAGCTGTTACCGAAATTGAGGGTGATAAATTATTGATTGGAACCGATGCAGGTGAAATTCATCAATGGGATGACGGAACTTTTACTAAACTTGAAATTTGGAAACCTGAGATTCCATTGGAAATTTACAGTTTTTTTCAAATTGATTCCTACAAGCTTTTGGTTGGAACAACTAGAGGCCTATACGAGCTGAACTTGAAAGCAAATACCAAAAAATTGATTTCAGCAGACAGTCTTGGAGTTTATAAGATATTTGGGACTTCTAAAGATATCTATATTTTTTCGCCAGAAGAAGGCATTTTTATAATGAACAAAGGCTATGAGATGGAAAATATTATCCCATCTAGCCAAATCAAAGATATAAACCTCAGTAGCCTGATAGTTGATTCAGATAAAAGGATATGGGCAGGATCTCTAGAGCAAGGTTTGATGGTAATCAGTCAGGGTCAAGTCACAAGATTTTCTTACCCTGAATTGAAAAATTATACTGTAAGAAAAATTATTAAAGAAGATAACAACTTGTTTCTAGGAACTTTAGGAAAAGGGCTTCTTATCATTAAACCTGCAAGTGTAAATCAGCCAAATCACGAAGAACTGAGGAATAAGAATATCAAGGCCATCTACCAAAGTGAAGATGGAAGTATTTGGATAGGGACAAAAGCAAATGGACTCCATCAGATTGAAGGGGATAAAGTTAAAATTTGGACTCAAAAAGATGGATTGATTCAGGATGGCAATACCAGCCTTGCATCCAGAAATGGCAAACTTTATTACAGCTCTAACTCTGGTATCTCAATAATTGACATCCAAAGAGGTGAAATTATAGGCCAAATCACTGAAGAGAATGGGCTAAGCAGTAATTATGTTCATGCCCTATTCAATGACTCAAATAATCGCTTGTGGATTCTTACAAGAAAAGGAGGCATTCATTATTTGGATGAAAAAGAAAATATTAATAGAGTTAAACTTCCAAAGCAATTTGATGCAACAAAGTTCGTAAGCGCGTTAGAACTGAAAAATGGGCAATTGATAATTGGTTCCATGAACGAGGGTATTTTTCGATTAAAAGACAGCGTCTTTGTAGAAAATAAAAGACTTCCTTTAGCACCTGGAGAAGACGTGATTTACAGCATGTATGAGGATGCTGAAAATGACCTATGGTTTGGCACACACGGAGGACTTGTATTACTTAAAGGAGATCAAATCAAAATTCTAGGGAAAATCAATGGTCTAAAATCCAAAACAGTTTACAGCATAACGGACGATGGACAGCATGGAATTTGGATCAGCAACAATTTTGGCGTTCAATATTTTTCATACTCTGAAATAAAAAAATTCAAAGAAAGTGAGAATGATGATGTCTTGATCAGTTCAACTTTATTTGACGAAAGATTAGGCTTACCCAACTCTGAAACCAATGGTTTGATTTTCCCTTCTGCCATACAAGATAATACAGGAAAAATCTGGATCCCGACTGTCGAGGGAGTAGGAATAATAAATCCAGAAACAATTTCCGATAATCCTAAAAGTTCAATTAATTTTTATTGGGATGAGCTTAGGATAGGTGAACAAAAATCGGACATTCAGAAAGAAATTAAGATTCCAGAGGGAGTTAGAATGTTTCAAATTTCATTTAATCTCATTGATTTTGAGAATCCTTCACAATATTCCCTATTTTATAGAATAGATAATGAGAATGACAATTGGCTCCCTATTAAGAACCAAAGGCAATTGTTTTTCAATGGACTAAAACCTGGTGACTATACCTTAGAAATTAAAGTCCTAAGATATGGTGAAGAAGATCAAGTCTTTTCCCTTCCTATTAAGGTTTCGGCTTCATTTTTCGAAACTTTAACCTTTAAAATAATAATTGGGATTGTTGCCATTCTTCTGCTTTACTTTATACTTCAATCCTATTTCAATAAAAGATTGAAAAGAAATTTAGAGGAAAAAGTCACCCAAAGGACATTAGATCTCAGCCAAGCAAATGAAAAACTGAAAAATGCCTTAGAAGAAATCGAAAATCAAAACAGAATAATGAAACAGCTTACTTGGAATCATTCACATCTGCTAAGGGCTCCGCTGACTAGGGCGATGGGGATCAATCACCTATTGATCAATTATTCCAAGTATGAGGGGATAGAAAAAAGCAAAGAAGAATTAGAAAAAGAACTTCTGGAATCATTGAAACAAGTAGATGAGATTATTAAGGACACTCATACAAAATCTGAAAATCTCACAAAGTAATGAATACCTTTCTTCCAAATGTGTTGGTAATAGATGATGATCCGGGAATACTTTTCTTACATAAAATTATCATAAAGGGAGAGGGATTACATCCAAACCCAATTACTTTTTTTGATCCTGAAGAAGCATTAAATCACATTCTGGAAAATGACATACCTGATAAAGGCATTTTAATCTTTTTGGATATAAATATGCCTAGAATGAGCGGATGGGAATTACTCAATCATCTAGAAAAGAAACTTCGCCATGTGAAAGTCAAAGTGGTGATGGTCACCTCCTCTTTAGATCGATCCGATAAAGAAAAAGCCCAAAAAAGTCCTTTTGTTATGGATTTTTGGGAAAAACCACTCAATGAAAATCAAATTGCTTTTGTTGCCAAACAAATCCCTATCTGGTTCGAATTGTAAAATACTTTAATCTTACAATGCCTTTCTTGCATCCTAAATTGCATCAAAGACTTTCAATCTTTTAATTAATTATTTTTCAGGAATACACACTTTTTTTCAAGGAATAGACAGCCTCTTTCCAAACAATCACTTGATTACCATAAACTTCTATTTGATTTTTGTAAGGATACTTGAATTGAAAAAGCTAAATTGTATTTTAAAATTTAACAGATATGGCTCAATATAATCTCGATATCAACGGCAAAAGACTTCAGGTAGACGTAGACCCAAACACTCCAATGCTTTGGGTTTTAAGAGATCATCTGGATATGGTGGGTACTAAGTTCGGGTGTGGTATCGCTCAATGTGGAGCCTGCACTATTCATTTAGACGGAAATGCAGTAAGATCTTGTCAACTTCCTGTGTCAGCAGTGGAAGGCTCTAAAATTACGACTATCGAAGGACTTTCCGAAAACGGAGATCACCCGGTTCAGCAAGCCTGGATGGAACATGACGTACCTCAATGCGGCTATTGCCAAGCAGGTCAAATAATGACTGCTGCAGCTCTCTTACAGCAAAACCCTAGTCCGAGTGATGAGGAAATTGAAAATGCCATGAATGGGAATATTTGCCGTTGTGGAACTTACCTGCGAATCAAGGCAGCTGTAAAAACAGCTTCCCAAAAACTTTAAAATACTGAAATTATGACCATTGTAAATACAAAATTGAACAGAAGATCATTTTTGAAAGTATCCGCCCTTGCGGGAGGTGGCATGGTATTAAGTTTCAGTTGGCTAGCAGGCTGTAAGCCTACATCCAAAGAAATGCTGGAGATGCCCAAAGAGTGGTTTGAACTCAATAACTTCATCAAAATTGGTGAAAATGGAGCAGTCACTCTTTATTCTCCAAACCCAGAATTCGGTTCCAATGTAAAAACTTCCATGCCGATGATCTTGGCAGAGGAATTGGACACTGATTGGAAAAATGTTTTTGTAGAGCAGGCTGATTTTTATCCAGAGAGATTTGACAGACAATTCACAGGAGGAAGCCAGGGTATCAGGCAAGGTTGGACTCCATTAAGAACTGCCGGTGCCACAGCTAGAGCCATGCTTGTGGCAGCAGCAGCTCAAGGCTGGAATGTACCTGCTTCCGAAATCACTACAGCTGCAGGTCAAATAGAACACAAATCCAGTGGAAAAAAAGCACATTATGGAGAAATGGCTTCCTTGGCCGCTACAATGGAAGTGCCGGAAGAAGTACAGTTAAAAGAAATAAAGGATTTTAAGATCATAGGAAACTCGAAAAAGAACGTAGACGGGGTCAAAATCCTAACCGGTAAACCACTTTTTTCCTTAGATCATAAAGTGGAGGGAATGAAGTATGCGGCAATTGTCCACCCTCCTGCCTTTGGAATGAAATTGAAATCATTTGATAAAAATTCAGTTTCTGATATGCCCGGCATTCTGGACGTCTTTTCTATTTCTTTATTCAAAGATGACTACCAGAGAAATTTCTTTGATACCACGACTTTCCCTGAGATCATTGCAATTGTGGGTAATTCCACTTGGGAAGTCATGCAGGCGAAAAAGACTTTGAAGGTGGAATGGGAAAAAGCCCCTGAATCCACTTTCCCAATGGCCGGAAGAGGTGGTGTTACTGTGACTGCCACAGTTCCGGCAGGATTGGAGAATACCAGCAGTCATAAAGAAAGAATGGCTGAATTCACGGCAAAACAAGGAAACATCCTGAGAAAAGACGGGGATCCCGAAGGTGAGTTTAATAAAGCTGCTAAAATTATTGAAAGAACCTACACCGCTCCTTTTTTGGCTCATAATACCATGGAGCCGATGAATTGTTTTGCAGATGTCAAAGGGGACAAGGCTGTGATTTATGGACCTACTCAAGCTCCTGAATTTATCATGGGAACTTTGGCTCAAGCCTTAGAAATACCTAGAGAAAATATCCAAATCAATCTTTCAAGAATGGGAGGAGGATTTGGCAGGCGAGCTTACAGTCACCACATGGTAGAAGCTGCTCTCATTTCCCAGAAAGTTCAAGCCCCTGTAAAGATGGTCTATACCAGGGAAGATGATATGACTGCAGGTGTGTATAGACCCACTTATACAGCAACCTATAGAGCTGCGCTGGATGAAAACAACAATTTGACAGCCTTACATGTCAAAGCAGGAGGAATCCCGGAGACCCCTATTCATCCCAATAGATTCCCGGCTGGAGCCCTGGACAATTATCTGGCAGAAGGATGGGACATTCCTTCCAACATTACTATTGGCGCATTTCGCGCACCGAGATCCAACTTTATCGCCGGAGCAGAACAAAGCTTCCTAGATGAATTAGCTGAAGAGATGGGTAAAGACCCAATTGATTTCCGTTTGGAATTATTAAAAAGAGCGGAAACCAACCCTGTAGGAAGCAACAACGACTACGACCCTAAGCGCTATGCAGGTGTTTTGGAACTGGTCAAGGAAAAGTCAAATTGGAACAGCCCTAAAGACAATGTGCATCGTGGCGTATCTGCTTATTTCTGTCATAACTCTTATGTTGCAGAAGTAGTGGATACCGTCATCAAAGACAACAAACCGGTAGTAGAGAATGTCTATGCAGCCGTTGACTGCGGAGTAGTCGTCAATCCTGATGCCGCTGCCAATATGGGAGAAGGAGCAATTGTAGATGGAATAGGAAATGCCTTCTTTGGAGAATTAGCCTTTGAAAATGGAGTTCCCACCAAAAGCAATTTTGATAAGTACAGAATGATTAGGCAAAAAGAGTCTCCTAAAAAAATCGAGATTCATTTTGTTCAGAATAACGAAGACCCAACAGGCTTGGGAGAACCACTCTTCCCTCCTGTTTTTGCGGCCTTAGCTAATTCACTTTACAAGGCAACTGGAAAGCGTTATTACGAACAACCATTTGCACCACAGCTCGAAATGCAAAATTTGAAGATGTAAATAACTTTAAATCAAGATTATGGCCTGAATCAATTATTTTCAGGCCATTTTTTTTGTGCTAATTGAAGCGAATTGATAAATGGAATCGTCTAGAGAAGGAATTTAAAAACATTCAAACACTATGGTTAAAAATTTCATTTCTTCACCCAGATTCAAATCTAAATGGTCGTTGGTTGCCACTTTAATTGGTTTACCAATACTGGTCAGTGGGTGTCTTAATAATTTCGACACTCCACCAACACAGCCAGCCGCATACATTTCCATTTATCAGGGTTCTCCCGATGCACCTGCAATGGATATTTTTGCAAATCAAAATCGGGTGAATAACCAGCCCTTAAATTTCGCAGAGGTTCTTGCTTATAGTCCGTTTTATGTGGGAGAAAGATCCTTCCGATTTTCCTCTTTTAATTCCACTACTACTCTGCTTCAAAAAGATTTCACAATAGAACAAGATGCTATTTACTCCATGTTCGTTTTAGACAAAGTAGCTGATTTGGACGCTATCCTGATTGAAGACGAATGGACCTTGCCTTCAGCGGATTCTGCACAGGTAAGGATGGTGCATTTGTCACCAGATACCGGAGAGGTTTTTCTACAATTTTCTAATCTCAGCACTCCTGTGACCAATAATATGAATTTCGGAGATGACTCAAATTTCACCATGGTGAAGAAGAACACCTATAATGTCCAGGTAAAATCTGTAGCCACAGGAGATGTACTCCTTAGCGCAAATGATGTACAGATTAACGGGAATCGAGTCTACACTTTTGTGTTGAGAGGATTAGCTGAAACTACTAATCAAACCCAGAAAATGGATTTACAACTCATTACCAACTATGTAAATTTTTAAATGCCTCATAATGAAAAAATCCCGGGCCATTCGGTCCGGGATTTTTTTTACCTATTCTATTACTATTTAAAGAATATAAGCTTCAATTCTAAAGCTGATTTTCCATTGTTTGGTCCCATTAAACGTCCAATCTTATAGATGCTATTCACTACCTTTTAAGCCCAATGAAATTAAAAATATTCCTTTATACGATGTATCAAATCATTTCTAACCATGTTGAAATTTGAGACTCACCCTCATAGACCCCTCATTCAATCCTTATTGAAGAGAGATACATTCAAGTCTAAATCTTCAATTATAGCATCATAGCTTTCAAATTATCTTAACTAGATCTAGCCAAGTCTATGGGTCAAAAAAAAACCAACTCAAATAGAGTTGGCCTTTCTGAAGTAATCAAACCCCTAAATTATTATTCTTTTCCTCCTCCAAAATTCACTTTGAAAGAAGCTCCAAAAAAGCCTGGATTATCTCCAAACCCTGTAAACTGTCGCAATGGATAATTGTAAAATGGCATCAATACATAGCTGCTTTTTTCAGCCTGAAGCAGCCTGATATTCAATCCAAAATTCATGGTGGCTAAAGGGTAAAATCTACTATCTACCGATTCCAATGTTCTGGTCTGAACCACATCTTCATTCAAAGTGCGGAATGAATTTGCGGCTGAAGCATCTGCCACAGTTACTTGTCTGGTAAAGGAAGTCTCTAATTCTGCCTGCTGATTGAATGCGTAGAAATTGGAGAAACCTGCTTGAACGGACAGGGAGTTAGACCTAGTAATGGGGTACTTGAGGTAAATCGGAATTTCAACCTGAGTCTGTCTTACAATTATTGTTTCTGTAACTGGGGCTATACTCATGTTAAAGCCCACCATTGGCCTATTGGAAACATCACTTTGCTGATTCAGCAAGTTCAAGCCTAAGCCTGATCCCAAAGTCAATTTCCCTGGAAGATCCAAATTCACCATCACCCCCATAGCTAAGGTATTTCCTGAAATTGATTCTCCATTTTGCCTAGCAGAACCAAAACCTGGTGCTACCCCTAATCCATAGGATATTGAAGATTTTTCTTTAGGAATAGGATCGAATTCAGGCTCTTCTTTGACAGCTATTAGCGGCTTGCCTTGTTCAACTTTACTTTCAGACATCAAAGACTCTTTAGCATTCAAGCCACTTGTAGTAGAAATCTCTGATTTGCTCTCTGACTTTATTTCTTCAATATTTTCAGCCTGAGCTATGACTTTTTGAGTGAATGGAGATTCTTTTGATTTCAAATCACTGATTAGCTCCTTGGATTCTTCTTCCTCTTTAATTGGCTGTTTTGCAGGATCCTTGGATGCAATGAGAGATTGATTGCTTTGCTTTTCTTTTAGGCCATTTGACTGTTTGGTATTCTTAGATTTTCCTTGTGGGATAACTTCTTGAATACTCTCTGATTTTCTCTCCGTCTCCACTGAGGGAGAGGATTTAGAGCCTTCTTGACGAGCTTCTTCAATTCTATTTTCTTCTACGACTTTTTCCGTTCCATGGGAATCTTCTGCTAATAGAGGACTTTCCAATTCTGAGTTTGGAAGCAAGAAATAAAAAGTCCCTATCAATAGTAAGCTTGCTGCCACCCCTCCGATCCACCAGAAGAATGGTTTAATTTTAGAAGCTCCGCGCATTTTCTCAAAGCTCTCCCAGGCTCCTATTTCGTAGGGCTGATTGCCTTCTTCCTGATACTTTTTCAGGGAGTCCGCTATCTCTTTGCTCAGCTTATCTTCCTGCATATTCTTTTAAATGTGTGTGAACTAGCTCCCGCAGTTTGGCTTTGGCACGAGCTAGATAGACCCTGGAAGAACTTTCGGTGATTTTAAGTCTCCCAGCTATTTCTTTATGACTATATCCCTCCACTTCGTAAAGGTTGAATACCAACTTCTGATCATCCGGAAGTTGATTTAATAAGGCAATCAGGTCTTCATAGGCCAAATTACCAATGGCATTTACTTCGTGAAAAACCTCCGTCTGTTCATTGATTTCCAGTTGCTCTCGTATTTTTTTGTTTTTTCTATAGAAATCAATCGAGGTATTCACAGTGATTCGTCTCAGCCAGGATTTCACAGACTGGAACTCATCAAAATTTTTAATCGAACCGAAAAACTTCAGAAAAGAGTCATTGACTATCTCCTTAGCCAAATCCCGATCTTTGGCATAGGAAAGACTGATACCCATGACATAGCCATAGTATTTCTTAAAAAAAAATTCCTCATGTTTTGCTGAGCGCCGTTTGCAACCGGCAATCAACTCTTCGTCAGACCAATTCAATACAAAAGACTTAAAATCCGGGCTTGTCCTTATTCAAACGCTTCTTGTCCTGAAGCAGGTTTCGGTTTATTTTCCTTTTCTGTTATGAGATTGTTTCTAATAGCAGAAGTTTCAATTTCTGGCTCGATAGAAATTTGTTCAATTTCCAATTGATCCGAACCAACTGGAAAAGAAAAGCTACAAAAGAGTAGAAAGACCGCTACTTTCAAAAACAATTTCATATCCTTTTTTTTAGGATACGAATACTAATTATCCAACGCTACACTGATACCATCAAAATGATAAAAAAACTCATTCTCATCAAAAAATATCGCTAATTTCCTACCTGTTTCAGCGTCATAATAAACTGATTTAGAGGACTGAATACCATTTTTATTTTCCTTCATGATCTGAGTGAAAACCCAAACAAAAGAATTAGATCTAGCAAAGTATTGAAAATCTGAGTTTGATTTTTCAAGATCAATTTCTCCATCCAATTCGACTTTTTTCTTTAATTCTGAAAAATCAAGAAGATCTATACCTTTTGAAAAAGATGGCCGCAAGTTAATATTTGGAAAGTTGGGTAGCTTTGAAATATGCCCACTAGAGTTAACATAAAAATCAGAGGAGTATTGAGATATTCCTGCTTTTGGATTAGAGTAAGAAAGACAGATTCTATATCCTACTTCACCAGGCTGATAAACTATCCTTCCCTCGGCTTGATTCATTTCATCCGCAACAAATCTATAAATAGAAGAAAGGTACAGCTGCTTTAATAAACCCGGCCCAAATGCATCAAGTAGTTTTGTCTCTACTTTTTCAAGCAGTTCTTTTGGGAGATCCTCCCACTCGCGAAAGGGTCTTGGGTAATATTTTTTATAGATTGGTTCACCACAATTCTGGTATATGGCTTCTTTACCAAGTCCATTTTGTTTTGGATCAGGCCTGAGTAATACTGTCAGCGTGTCAGATTTCATTAAATCGACCTCTATCCATTCTGGAAGATATTTTGAATGATTGATGCTTAAGAAAAACTGATGATTGGACTTCTCTAAAGGTTGGTCAGACCAGGGTGTATAAGAAAACACCTCTTTTGAACTACGTAAAGAGATGCCAGCAAAGTTGATAAATCCATCTTGTACTAATTCTGCATTGGGATAATTGATGGTCGCACCACTTTCTTTATCCAATATTTTAAAAAATGATTGAGCCTCGACAGAGTTGGAAATTATCATTAGCCAAGCCAATGAAACGAAGATTCTAACATTTTGCATAAGGAAAATTAACTAATCATATTTTCCACTCCAACTAATAGGTTTTGAAAATGGGTCCAGAATTTCATCTAAAATAACTGAAACCTCTCTCCTATTGAGGATTTTATCTGTCCGAAAATCACTTTCCAAGCCCTTCCTTTTCCAAACCTGAGCGATCTCAAGAAAGGGAGTATTCTCTTTTATCATTTCCAAAAAGGCTTGAAACCTTTCTCCCGTCAAGTAATCCCCGGATGCTCCCCAATATTCATTCAAGTGTGGATATACCTCTTTTAATCCTGACATCAATTCGTATTCCGCAACAGGCCTTTCCGGATAAAACCAAGTTTGATTAGCCCATAAATATGGAACCCCTACTCCTTTAAAAATTCCTGTTGCACCTATTTTCTGCATCGCCCTAAAGTGTGGGTCTCTTGGATTCAAATCAATAAAAGGCATGATATAGGCACCTTGATTCAATAGCCCCCACTGTACTTGCCTAATAGATGTTTCGTCTAACTTTTTTGAGTTTTTAGAAGCAATACTTGCCAAGACTCCAGCCGCATGCCCTATCCCCAATACCACCGGCTGAAGCCTGGATGCGCCATTGACAATATTGGAAACAGAAATACTTTTTTCTGCTAAAATTAGAGCGGGATGATTTTTAGGAATCAGAGCGCCTAATGGTACATTATAGCTTGGAACTCTAATTTTGATAAAATCGATCTCTGGAGCATTCAAATTCTTTTTATGATGGTGATCTATCGTATAGTCTCCTACTGCCACGCCTGTTCTGTACAAGGCATTAGGAGCATCATAAGGACTTTTTACATAGGGCAGCGTAAAATCTACCAAGCCATAATATCTTCTAGACTCCCTGTGATAAGGAATCATTGGCAAGTTATCCTCTGTTGGATACTCATCCTCCACAATTCCCAAATGCTTATATCCGAGTTCATTTTGGATATAATAAACAAATCGTAAACTTGTCTGTTTGGCTTTTTCCAGTTCCATTTTTCGTTCCTCGTCACTCAACTCCACTAAATTCACATAGTGATCATTTCCGCAATTCGGCCAATTGATCATGTACTTTCCATTCGGAAGTTTTCCATAAGCCAGCATTTTATCACAGTCTAAAGTTGGGGCGTTATCTGTGATGGGATCAGCATGGGCACAGGCGCAGGCGAACTCATCCGGATCATAATTGTTTGGCTTAGGAATAGTTTGATCACTTCCTTTCCCATAGTCCTGAAGCGTCACTACATAGGTCAGGTCCTGAACAATATCATTCCCATTCTCGGGCGCAAACTCCTCTCCTATTTCAGCCCTGGAATCCATGCCCAATCGGTAAGGTAATCCTAAAGATGCTGCCACATCCCCCAGCTCCGTTGCATCTATCAAAATGGGAGCATTAGCCTTTCGAGTTTGACCATCCCTTTCGTAAACCAAAGTCCATCGATTGTCTTCATATTGGGCTGACTTCCATTCGCTTTGAAATGAAACTCTAAGATTTGGTTCCGAAGCTGCAATTCGTTGAAAAATCTCATTCCCCACTTTAGGCTCAAAAAGTGTATTGGAAACCCAGCCCGTGGAAAGGGCTTGTTGAGAACCATAATAAGCAATTAAACTATCTCTAAATTCACCCCAAATGCCTGAAGGCAGCCTGTGATTCCCGTCAATTGCTGAAACACCCGCAGATGTGAGCATTCCTCCTAACCAAGTGGTAGGCTCCACGATTAGAGTTTTACTTCCCATTCTTGCTGCAGCAATACCAGCAGCTGTCCCACTTGCTCCCCCTCCCACAATCAATACATCATATTTTTCCTGAGCAAAAAGAAGGTTTAAAAAGCCAAAAAACAGAAGGCTCAAACAAGTTATCTTTTTCATAATTCAGTTACTATTCATCTGTTTATATTTTGATTTTTAGAGGTCAGATGGAATCTTCGCATTGATTCCCCGATACATCGGGGCGTCTCTCTGTGTGTCGCTTACGTCGTGCTCGATTTCATCTGTTTATAAATTGTTTTTTAGATATCAGATAGCTTGTCCCGAACTTGATTCGGGAGAATCTCACTCATTTTCCCATATACATCGGGGCGTCTCTCTGTGTGTCGCTTGCGTCGTGCTCGATTTCATGTTAGATTTATAAAAATGGTTGAGCGGCACCAATCAGGGTCGCATTTTCGCCTAATTCCGATTTTTGACATGACACTTCCAACCCCATTCTTTGCAAATAGGATTGGGTAAAAGGCAGGAAAAATTTCGATGCATTGGATATTTTTCCTCCAACTATGACGGATTCAGTATGTAATCGAGAAACATAAGGGAATAAAAACTCTCCCAATGAATTCCCAAATTTTTGAAAAATAGATCGTGAAATTTCAGAATTCACCTCGGGCATCAACAAGTCCTTTACTCCTTCTATTTCCAATCCATATTGTTTTTTTACTTCTCCAATGAACCAAGCCGTTCCCAAATAGTCTTCTGCTATTCCATCCCTAAAAGGAGCTGTCCAAAGCTTTGCATCCTTTACTACCTCTTCCACTTGAATAGCTGAGCCTAGGCCGGTTCCTAATGTTAGCCCCATTAAATTATTATACTTTTTCCCAGCACCTACCATACTTTCCCCTCTCAGAAAAGCCTCTGCATCATTCATAAATAAGATGAATTCCGAGTCAATGGAAATGGATTGAGCCAATAAGTCTTTCACTGACAAGCCATACAGACTTTTTAACTTTCCTTGTTCTTGAATCAAAGAAATTCCTTGTTCATAATCAAAAGGCCCTGGCATGGCGATACCTAGTTGAATTGCCTGTTTGCCATTAGCTACTTTTTTAATTACTTCTGACCATGCGTCAATGATTTCATCAACTGAGCCAGAAGTATCTACATCTGCTTCATAAAAGTTGGAAAGTTGTATGCTTCCAGAATTCCAGTTTATCTGCGCTGCTGAAATATGACTGCCTCCAATATCCACTCCAATTATTGTCCTCATCTTAAATAGTTTATTTGGAGTCAGCAGGATTCAAAGAATTATAAAGTGTATTTAGTAAAGTACCTGTATTGTCCTCAGAAAGCTCCCAAAACATTGCCCCTCCTAATTGATTCTCTTTGACAAATTTCATTTTGGCTTTTAGGGATTCTTCATCTTCGAAAGTAATCCAGGTAGAATCCAATGGTGAAAACAGGTAGGGAGCAGAGGCTTTAGTATCCCAAAATCTACTGTAGGAGGAGTTTTTTGAAAGTGCATAGATTTGATGATAAGGAAGCCCCATTTCAAAATTTCCAGCTTGAAAAAGACCATTATCTTCAGAGTCTACCCCTTTCCACATTCTACCATAGAAAGGAACTCCCAAAACCAGTTTTTCAGCAGGTATTCCAAATTCTATGTGCTCCTTTACTGCAGTTTGAGCAGACATCCCTTTGCTTCCATTGGGATACAGGTTGGCATGATGCCCGGTAATTTCATCTCCTGCAGTATAAAAATCGTAAGCCATGATATTGATGAAATCCAAATACTTTTGAGCTTCGGCCATATTATTGACTTCCAAATATTTTCTAAATCCTCCCGAAGCAATAGTCATCAAATAATGTCTATTGTCCAATGCACCAAGAGAGTCCAATGCTGAACGAAAACTCTTGAGCATAGCTACAAAATTATCTCTATCTTCTGCTCGGTAAGGGTTATTATCCCCGGGTAAGGCAGGATATTCCCAATCAAAATCCAATCCATCCAATTGGTGTTTTTTCAAAAATTCAACTCCGGAAGCTGTCAGCTTTTTTATCCCCTCGACAGTTAAAACAGCATCAGAAAAACCTTTAGACCTGGTCCATCCACCAATTGAAATGAGGATTTTTAAATCAGGATTAATGAGTTTAAGGGATTGTAAAGCTGCTAAATTGGTGCTGTCTTTTGCCTTTCTGTCATCAATATGGGTGACTATCCCATCTTTCACATCAGCAAATGCATAGTTGATATGCGTTAACTTATCTGCAGGGATTTTTTTTGAATTGATATTTTTCCAACCTGCCACATAGCCAACGATGTGGTAATCTTTTTCCGGATAGTCTTGTGCTTCTTCTTTGGGAGCACAACTGAAAATCAAAATAGCTAGGAAGATGAAAGATAGTCTCATAGAGATTCAATTTAGAATTAAAAAAACAGAGGCTTTGAAATTCATCAAAACCTCTGTCAAAATTAAGAAAGATGAGGATTAATTTCCTCCGTCCCACCAAACTCTAGTAGCGAATAAATCACCACCCATTCTTGAAGTGGCCGCTTGATAGTTTTCAGGATTAGAACCGATCTCTGATTCCCAATATCTCAACCTTCTTGGAATAAAATTCCCTTCAAATGCATTAGGATCTTGTGTAGGAGTCAAAGCAGGATAGCCTGTTCTTCTCCAATTGGACCAAGATTCAATATCATTCAAATAAGTAGCTGCCCAATACTCTTCACCAATCAAGCGTAGTTTATCTTGATTTGATGCGGCTGCAAATCCTCTTCCTGCTATGTAAGCAGAAACTTCATTTGCAGGTACTGAAAAATCCGGATCAAAATACACCCATGAATTGATGGCTGCTCTCACTCCAGCTGTGAAATGAGACTCTGCGCTCGAGTTAATCCAGCCTTTCAACGCTGCTTCTGCTTTCATCAACTCAACCTCTGCATAAGAAATCAAGTAATAAGGGTCTTCCCAATCCAAATATTTCAAATTCAACATAGAGAAGTTTTGCTGAACAATCGTAAAACGATCCAAAGTTCCAGGAGCAACAACATCTCTAATATTAGTTGAATTGTAGCCATTTGGCATCCCTATCTGTTCTTCAGGAGCAGTTATCCAAGTGGATGCATTTTCTGGATTCCCTATTCCACCTGTAATGATCATTTTTCTTGGATCATTGTTAGCATTCATCCAGTCCATGAATGTTTTGGAAATCTTACAATCCCTAGAATACTTATAAGTGTTCCAATAACCATCATTTAAACCATTTCTATTTACCCCTTGAGGCCCTGGTGCATAATGGATAAAAGCAATATCATCATTACTGGTAAAGGCACCACTGCTATTTGCTTCTGTGAAAACTTCCTGAGCCTTTGCTGGATCAACATTGCTCATTCTCATTGCCATTCTCATCAATAGAGAATTAGCAAACTTTTTCCACTTTGAGATATCTCCTCCGTAAATAAAATCCTGAACTCCCAAAGGTCTTGCAGAAGAAGAAAATTTATCCCTTGCAGCCTTTAAGTCGTCTATCATTTTATAATAAACCTCTTTTTGCGGTTCATAAGCTGGAAACCAGTTTTGCTCACCTTCCAAACCATAACCTGCCTGCGTGTAAGGAATATCTCCATACATATCGGTCATTCTTAAAAGGTCAAAAGTTCGAAGTATAGTTGCCGCAGCATTTACATTTGCCTCATTTGGCTTATCCTTGGTTTTTCGGATTACTTCGGAAAAGAGACGGATCACATCGGTGAAATGTCTTTCCATATAAGCTCCAGAATACTGGGCTGAATAGAAATACTTATCTCCACTGAAGTAGCCTGCTGTAGAAGCTGTATGCTGTATCATTGTAGCTGCATACAACATATTGGCCCTAGTATTTTCATATTCCCCTCCGATTCGCAATGTCGCTAGGGAAAAGAGGTATTGCATGTCGATATCCTCGACTGCATTTTGATTCACGTTTAGGTCAAGTAAGTCCTGTTCGCTACAGGAAGTAGCAAAAAGCAAAGAAGCCAACACCAGACCGGTCATTTTATTTAAAATTCTCATTGTTTCAATAGTTTAGGGTTGAACCGACTTAGAAGTTAGCAGATAGATTAAATCCAAAGCTTCTGTTTGCTGGTACAGAGAAAAACTCCAAACCCTGGGCATTTCCAGAAGTAGTATAGGCTGCTTCAGGATCAATGTTAGGTGTGTTTTTCCAAAGAATAGCCAAGTTTCTACCTACCAAAGACAGGGACAATGACTGGAACGGAGTCCTTTCTATAAATGCTCTCGGGAAGGTATATCCAAAAGAGAATTCCCTCAGTTTGGCAAATGAAGCATCATAGACAATATTCTCTGTCACTTGCGCATATCGCTGCCAGTAATTGTCAATCAAATACTTGGTTGGATCGGAAGGATCTGCAGGAATTGTCCAGGTTTTGGGAGTACCCTCTGGAGTGACTCCACTTACAGTCAACGAACCATCACGCCCATTCAGAGTATTTTGATGTAGTCCATATTGGTATGCAAAATAATCAGTACCTGACATGATTGACCCACCTTGTCTAAAGTCGATCAAAGCCATCAATCGGAACCCTTTGTATGAGAAAGTATTGGTAATACCTCCGGAAATTGGATGACGACCCTCAGCAATAGTTTCATAGCCATTGGTTGTTACTGGGAATCCATTAGCATCGTAAACTTTTTGTCCATTGATTTCCAAATGCTTGAAACCTGAAATCATACCTAAAGGCTGACCAACAATGTGTCTGATTCTTTCTCTTCTGGTTCTAGCTTCATCTAAGTTGATAAACTCTATAGGATCACCAGCTGCGTTGGTTCCCAAGCTCAATACTTCAGATTGGTTATTGGCAAAGTTGAATGAGATATCCCATCTAAATTCACCCATGATAGGAGTAGCATTGATTAATAATTCAATACCTCTGTTCTCCAACTCACCAATATTTACCGTAGTAGATCCAAAACCGGAAGTTGCTGAGATTCCAGTAGCTAGAATATCGTCAGAGGTTCTTCTTTTATAATAAGCGACATCGATTCCCAATCGATTATCCATAAATCGGACATCAGCTCCAATTTCATATTCAGTAGACGTATAAGGCGCTAGATTTGCATTTGGTATAGAACCATTATTGATCTGCCCTAAATTGGCCCCCAAGTGTCCTGCTCCAACAAGTCCGTATGTCAAGTTTAAAGCATATGGATTCGGTGCTCCACCACCTACTTGTCCCCAGTTACCTCTCAATTTTGCAAATGTGACAAAGTTTGGCATTTCAAGCATGTCTGATATCACAGCCGAAAGACCTACAGAAGGATAAAATAACTTGCTATTCGCTGGAGAAAGAGTTGAAAACTGATCCTGACGTCCTGTCAAGTTCAAGAAAATCATATTCTTATAGCCCACGTTTGCAGCAGCGAAATAAGAATTGATTCCCAATTCAGAAAAACCGTACCCGAAAGTCGGAGCAGCTACGTTCGTCACAGAGTGGAAGAAAGGAACAACAAGATCATTCCCACCACCTCTTTGATTTTCTATGGTTCTTCTCATGATGTTAGAACCTACAAAACCATCTACATCAAAATCTCCAAAAGATTTATCGAAACCAATTAATAGGTCTGCATTATTTTCTCGAATAGTAGTCATGGTAGTGTTATAACTACCTCTTGGTTTAAATGCGGTCCCATATGCTTCAAAAGCATATTCATCTCTAACTTGGAAGTCCGTACCAAATCTACCCTGAGCATACAACCAATCCGTGAAATCATATTTCAAAGACATATTGCCCAATACTCGATCAGTTACGTCTTCTCTTCCCCATTGGTAAACAGCCCAATATGGGTTGGTTTGGAAAACATTGGACTGATATCTCAATTCAGTTCCGTCAGGCAAAGCTCCAGGCTTATTTGGATCCCCTTTGATCACGTCCAAAGGAATATTACCCGGCTTTACAACCATTGAGAAGTTGGCATTTCCTGGCGAATCAGAAAGTCTAGGTCTATTTTCAGCATTTTGCTTAGAGTATTGTCCAGTTACGGCCAATGTGAATTTTCCCTGCTTGCTATTCACATTGATATTGGCAACATTTCTGGTGAAGCCAGCATTTGGAACTACATCTCTGTTGTCCAAATTGGAAAATGAGAAACGATAAGTGGTATTTTCATTTCCACCAAAAAGAGCAATGGAGTTATTCCAAGTTTTACCCATGTTGTAGAAATCAGTAAAATCTTCACCTAAATAAGAATAAGGTCTTTGCTGTCCATCAAATTGAATTGTCTGGGAACCATCGTATCTGCTTCCCCAGCCATTATTTGCAGTATTGATTGCTTCATCCTGAGTCAATGGCTTTCTGCCATCCTGACCAGGGCCATAAATTCTCTGGAAATTGGTTTGGTCCACTACACTTTCTACAGTGAAATTGGAGTTGAAAGAGACCCCCACACCTTTTCTGGCGCGACCAGCCTTGGTTGTAATCAAGATTACACCATTAGCAGCTCTGGCACCATACAATGCAGCGGCTGTATTCCCTTTTAATACAGAAAGACTCTCAATATCATCTGGATTAATCGCTGCTAATCCATCACCTGCATCATTTCCACCCCAAAGGCCTGCTGAGCCTAAGTTGCCTGATTCAATAGGAACGCCATTCACTACATATAAAGGCTGATCATTTCCTGTTAGAGAAGATCCACCCCGAATTACAACACGAGTTGAACCTGCCGCTCCTGTTGCCGGAGGAGTAACATTTACCCCTGCTACTTTTCCTGTAAGAGCATTTCCTAAGTTGATAGCCCTAGATTCTGTGAACTTGTCTCCAGATAATTGAGTGACTGAGTATCCTAATGCTTTTTTGTCACGCTCCATACCAAATGAAGTCACAACAAATTCACTTAGGTCAGAAACGTCCTCAGAAAGTGTAACATTTAAAACAGACTGATTGCCAACAGTAAATTCCTTAGTCGCATAACCTATAAAAGAAAAGACTAAAACTGAATTCGAATTGACACTGATAGAGTACTTGCCGTCCACATCTGTGGTCGTCCCGGTCTGGTTAGTCTTATCTAAGACTGTCACCCCAGGGATGGGCAAACCATCCGTCTCACCCACGACAGTGCCTGTCAGGATGCGATTCTGGGCATATGCCTGCAAACTCAAAAAGAGCAAAAAGGCTAGCCCATACGAGATCGATAAAATTTTTCTCATAGCTGGTAATAAAGGGTTAGAAATAAATTGAATTGGAATTCCGGTTCCCCGGGTTTTTGTGAAATAAAATTGGCAGCCTACCGATTTTCATAAAATTTGGCTTTTATAAATTTTTACAATCAAAACATTTGATAAAAAACTGATACACCATGCCTTATCTTGTATATCAGACCTTAAACGCAACTCTATTGGGTAAAGCTAAAAATTAATAAAAATATTAAAAACAATTCTATGATTTTTTTTATCAAAATTGTATTTCTTCTTTAATTTTTTTTTAAAAGTGTCCGTTTTTGAAATTTTATTTTTCTTTAAGAGTAGATTCTTATTAAACAAATAAATCCCTAGTAGGGATCAGTATTAAAATTATCTGCTCAGTATTCAAACTTCATTAATTTAAATTTAAAAATTCAAAAAATAGTTTAATGAAAAATTAGAAAAGTGAAAATTATAACTAAGAATTTTTTTTAACGCCTTTCAGAATGGGATTTAAAAGTTCCATAAACAAAAAAAGCCACCCAGAAGGTGGCTTTCTTAAATTATATTTCTCTCTTATCTGATAAAGAGCATTTCTCTATACTTCACTAATGGCCAAGACTCATCGTCTACCAAAAGCTCCAGTTTATCGACAGCGTATCGGATTTTCTCGAAGTATGCTTCTTTTACGTCTGTTTGATATCCTTTGGCTCTCTTTACGATATCATCTTCCTTATTCAGCTGCTTTCTAGCCTCAGTCATTGCAGTCACATTAGACTTCAATGATTCGATGTGCTTGGAAACCTCTTTGATTGTTTCTACAGCTGCTGAATGATCTAAGCCTAGACCTTTCAAACCGTTTGCATTTTCTATCAATTTGTTTTGATAAAGAATAGCAGTTGGGATCACATGATTCAAAGCAAGATCACCCATTACACGGCTTTCAATTTGAACCTTCTTGATGAAGTTTTCCAACATGATTTCATGACGGGCATGAACTTCCAGGTCATTCATCACATTGTGTTTTGCAAATAGCTCCTTGGTGGATTTTTTGCTATAAACATCCAAAGCTTCAGGAGTAGACTTCAAGTTAGAAAGACCTCTCCTAGCAGCTTCTTTCTCCCATTCTTCAGAGTATCCATCTCCTTCAAATCTTACTTTCTTGGATTCCTTGATGTATTTTCTCAATACATTAACAATCGCCAATTTCTTCTCTTTGCCAGACTCGATTTCTTTTTCGATGTCCTTGGCCATTGTCTTCAATGCTTCAGCCACGATGACATTCAAAGTAGCCATTGGTCCTGCACAGTTTGCACTTGACCCTACAGCACGGAATTCAAATTTATTTCCGGTGAATGCAAATGGAGAAGTTCTGTTTCTATCAGTGTTATCCAAGATGATTTCAGGAATCTTAGAGATACCCAATTTCATATACATGTTATCACCTTTTTCAATCTTGATATTTCCGTTTTTCTCCAACTCATCCAAGATAGCTGTCAAGGTTTCCCCTAGGAATACAGAGATAATTGCCGGAGGAGCTTCGTTTGCACCCAATCGGAAATCATTTCCTGCAGAAGCAATACTAGCTCTCAAAAGATCTGAATTGTCATAAACAGCTTTCACTGTAGCTACCAAGAAAGTCAAGAACTGCAAATTTTCACGGGCAGAGTTGCTTGGCTGGAACAAGTTGATTCCAGTATCAGTGATTAAAGACCAGTTGTTATGCTTTCCGGATCCATTTACACCTGCAAATGGTTTTTCATGGAATAAAACTTTCAAACCGTGCTTCTCAGCCACTTTCTCCATCATATCCATCAATAATTGGTTGTGATCAACCGCCTTATTGATTTCTTCGAATACCGGAGCAACTTCAAATTGACCTGGAGCTACTTCATTGTGACGGGTAGAAACTGGAATACCCAACTTATGAGCTTCGATCTCAAAATCCATCATGAAATCCTTCACTCTGGTAGGGATAGAACCAAAGTAATGATCTTCTAATTGCTGACCTCTAGCAGGGTTGTGTCCAAATACAGAACGTCCAGCCATGACCAAGTCAGGTCTAGCAGAGTAAAGTGCTTTATCAATCACAAAATACTCCTGCTCTACACCTAGAGATGGAGACACTTTGCGAACATTTCTATCAAACAACTGACAAATCTGTACAGCTGCATCATTGATTGCTTCTAATGACTTCAACAAAGGTGTTTTGTAATCCAATGCCTCTCCTGTGTAAGAAACAAAAATAGTTGGAATACAAAGCGTCTTGTCGAAAATGAAAATTGGAGAAGAAGGATCCCAAGCGGTGTATCCTCTAGCCTCGAAAGTAGATCTAATACCTCCGTTTGGGAAAGAAGATGCATCCGGCTCTTGCTGAACTAGAGCAGAACCTTTGAACTTTTCCAAACCTGCATGCGCATCGAAAAATGAATCATGCTTTTCAGCAGTGGAGCCAGTTAATGGCTGAAACCAGTGTGTGTAGTGTGTAACACCCTTGGCCAAAGCCCAAGTTTTTACAGCAGATGCCACTTCTTCTGCGGTTGCTACATCAATTTTGCTTCCTTTATCTACAGCTTCCATTACTTTTTTGAAAACTGAAGGAGCTAAAGACTGCTTCATTTGGCTGATGCCAAAGACATTTGTGCCGAAGAAGTCTGAAATTTTTGGGGCCGGTGGGGTTACTTGTACCCGCGGTCTGCCTTGAACCATTGTCAAGGCCTGCTGTCTTAGTGTTGCCATATCTACATTTGTGGTTTAAAATTGTACCAGCAAAAATAGAAAAATATGTGTTCCAAAATGCTTTTGCCTCATTTTTGAATCATTTTTTTGAAAAATTTACACTTTTTTCAATAAAACACGGTGTTTTAGAAGGCATCTACCCGATTTCAACCACTTTTTAGTCCCATAATTGGAAAATTGAAAACAAGACAAGAATGTTTACCTTTGCAAACTCATAATCAGGAGGAAATTTGTGAAAAAGGTAGCCTTTTATACGTTGGGATGTAAACTGAATTTCTCAGAAACGTCCACCATCAGTAGACAATTCGAAGACAAGGGATTCAAAAAAGTGGAATTTCAGGATTCCCCTGATATTTTCATCATTAATACTTGTTCTGTTACAGAAAATGCTGACAAGAAGTGTAAAAAGATAGTAAAGGAGGCTAAAAAGATATCTCCTAATTCTTATGTAGCCATTATCGGTTGTTATGCCCAGCTAAAACCCAGAGAAATTTCCGAAATCAAGGGAGTGGATGCCGTATTGGGTGCCGCTGAAAAATTCCGATTAATCGAACTTTTGGGAGATTTCGCCAAAGAACAGGAAGCGAAAGTCCTAGCGAGTGAAATCACAGAGGCAAAGTCTTTCAATAATGCTTACTCTATCAATGACCGAACTAGAACCTTTTTGAAAGTTCAGGACGGATGTAATTATGGTTGTGCTTTTTGTACCATTCCTTTAGCAAGAGGAAAAAGCCGAAGTAATACCATCGCCTCAGTGTTAGAAGCAGCTGGAGAAATAGCAACAACTGATGTGAAAGAGGTGGTACTAACAGGTGTGAATATCGGCGATTTTGGAATCGTTGATGGTAAAAGAAACGAGCGTTTTGGCGACTTAGTAGAGGCTTTGGATGAAGTAGAAGGGATAGACAGATTTAGAATTTCATCCATTGAACCCAATTTGTTGACAAATGAGATCATTTCATTTGTCTCCAAGTCCAAACGCTTCGTTCCTCACTTTCATATTCCCCTTCAATCTGGTTCCAACACTATATTACGAAGTATGGGCAGGAGATATTTGAGGGAATTGTACGAAGACCGCGTTTCAAAAATCAAGAGCTTGATGCCTCAAGCCTGTATTGGGGTAGATGTAATTGTTGGTTTCCCTGGAGAAACAGATGAGCTATTTTTGGAAACTTACAATTTCCTAAACGAGCTAGATATTTCTTACCTGCATGTCTTCACTTATTCTGAAAGAGCCAATACCCGGGCAGCTGAAATGGATGGAGTGGTTCCTATGAAAAAGCGGAATGAGCGCTCTAAGATGCTGAGAATTTTATCTGAGAAAAAAAGAAGGAAATTTTACGAGGAGAATTTGGGGAAATCATATACCGTTCTGTTTGAAGAAGATATCGTAGACGGAAAAATGCATGGATTTACGGAGAACTATATCCGTATAGCAGCCAAATACGATCCTATGCTGATCAATGAAACCAAACTCGTGACTTTAGATCACATCAATGAATCAGGAAATGTGGAAGTGCTAGAACCTGAATTCGTTTACGAAAAGCATTAATTCTAATGAGGCTGCCTCATAAATCACTCTAATATAAGCCTGAGCGCCTGCCTGTATTCTAAGGTTTAAACAAGAAGATTTTCAGTTTTTTTTTCATGCGGCATATTTTAATATGTCTACATAGCTGGAATTTCGATTGACAACGGCAAAAGCCCTTGCGAGAAGTTTGTTTCGGATGATGTTAAGGGTGCTCATCTTGCTTTTACCTTCATCGATTCTTCTCTTGTAATAGGTCTTCATTTCAGTGCTGTATTGGATGGCAGTTCCTGCACATAAAGTCAACAGTGTTTTAATTCTCTTGTTCGCTAACTTGCTCGTTTTCGTCTTTCCTCTAAAAGTACCGGACTGGTTTGGGAACGGAGCTGTTCCTGCATAACTGGCAAACTTTCTCCAGCTATCGAATAGGGTAAACCCTTCTGTTAGGACGATAAGTGCAACAGCTGTCTGTGGGCCTATGCCCTTGATAGAGTTAATCAGCTTATATTGGTTCATTAACAGTTCATCTTTGCGTAAAAGTTTGTCTATTTCTTTCTCCACGGTTTGGATCTGTTTATCTAAACAAGCGATTACTTCGGTATTGGATTTTTGATAGACTTTTAATTTGTTTTCTGAAACTACAGCTTCATATTCTTTGATACGGGTGATGTAAGCTGCTCTGTCTTTTACAAGTCGCTCTCTGTAATTAAACAGCTTTTTGAGATCCTGGATGACCTTTTTGGGAAGAACAGTGGGGATAATCTTCTCCTGCTTTTCATAAAGATATTCAGCTATGTCTTTAGAGTCTGCCTTGTCTGACTTACCTCTTCTTATTCCCAAGGATCGCTTTAATTCAAGTCCTGAGATGATATAAAATGGTAGGGAGTGCTTTTCAAGAAACAAAGCAAGTTCTGAAGAATAAATCCCAGTGGATTCAAATCCGAAAAGCAGTTCTTCTGCGAGTATTAACCCAGAGTTTTCCATTACCCATTCCACCAGCTCCTGGTAACCTTTCTCATTATTTTCAAAGACTGCGTGGCATTGGTTGATCTTCAGATAGGCATCAAGTGTAGATTTACTTACATCGACTCCAATAATTGATTTGAATTTCATAATTTAGACATTGAAGTTTAACAAATGAGAGTTGCGGAAACTAAAACCTTTAACAGGCCTAAAGCCTAAAATTCTAACTGGTTACTGGCAACTCAATTAAGAATGGGGACTGATACAGGCACTAGGTCACTATCCTAGACGGCAAGAAAGTTCACCCCATTCTTTTTTAATTTATTCAATATTTGAGTCACTTAATAATCGGAAAGATATTAGCTCTTATTTTCCCAAATAATTCTCCTTTGCAAACCTAAAGGACGGTAGGCAGGGAGTGGAAGGCTTTTTCTATCATTAATGGCCACATTTCGACTCCGCTCAATGTGACAAAACCGCCTTTAACAGAGCCTCTTTTTTATTTGAGCTGTGGGAAAGTTTCATTCCTCCTATTTTTTCCTAAATTCAGCTCAGGTTAATCTAATTTTTCGTGAATTCAAACAATACACCACAGCTTATTCAGGATGAACCTTGGTTGGAAACTTTTGAAACGCAAGTTCAAAAGAGAATAGACCGGTTTAACAGTGCAAAATTCCATATTGAAAATGAGTTTGGAAGCATTTTGGAATTTGCCAATTTACATCAGTATTACGGAATACATTTTGAACCCATCCGAAAGGGATGGATTTACAGGGAATGGGCTCCTGCCGCCAAGCAACTTTTCTTAATGGGGGATTTTAACAACTGGGATAGGTATAATCATCCTATGCGTAGAAATCACAGAGGAGATTGGGAAATTTTCCTACCCTATCAAGAATATAAAGACAAATTTGTTCACGAGAGTAAAATCAAAACACATGTCATTGGAGCAAATGACGTGGCCCTAGATAGAATTCCTGCCTTTATAAGAAGAGTGGTGCAGGATGAAAGAAGCCATGACTTTGCCGGTCAATTATGGTTTCCTGAGAAATCCTTCGAATGGACTGATTCAGCATTTCAACTTCAAGCGATTCACCAGATGCCCCTCATCTATGAATGTCATGTGGGAATGGCCCAGGAAAAATTAGGAGTAGGCACTTACAAGGAATTTGAAGAAAATATTTTGCCCCGAATTAAAGCGGGTGGTTACAATGCCATTCAAATGATGGCTGTCATGGAACACCCCTACTACGGCTCTTTTGGTTATCATGTATCCAACTTTTTTGCGCCATCCTCCAGATTCGGCACACCTGAAGAATTAAAATCCCTGATCAATACAGCCCACAATATGGGTATAGCAGTGATTATGGATATTGTACATTCACATGCAGTTAAGAATGTGAATGAAGGATTAAATGAATTTGACGGCACGGATCATCAATACTTTCATCCCGGAATGAGAGGCTATCACGAAGGCTGGGATTCCAAGCTATTTGATTATGGAAAATGGGAGGTTCAGCAGTTTTTGCTTTCCAACATTCGATACTGGATGGAGGAATTTCACTTCGACGGTTTCCGATTCGACGGTGCTACATCCATGCTTTATCATCACCATGGTCATACCTCATTTGACTCTGCAGACAAATATTTTGACTTGGGGGTAGATGAGGATGCCTTGCTGTATTTCCAATTGGCAAATGAAGTAATCCATCAACTCAACCCTCATGCTATAGCGATTGCTGAGGAGGTTAGCGGAATGCCCGGATTATGCAGGCAGGTGGCAGATGGAGGAATAGGTTTTGACTTCAGGTTAGCGATGGGAATTCCTGATTTTTGGATCAAAACGCTGAAGCACAAGCAAGATGAGCAATGGGATATGTTTGAGCTTTGGCATGAACTAACTAACAGACCCAAGAAGGAAAAATCCATCGCTTATGCAGAAAGCCATGATCAGGCTCTGGTAGGTGATAAATCTATTGCCTTTTGGCTTATGGATAAGGAAATGTACTTTTCCATGTCGGTTTTAAATCAAAATCTGGTTATTGACCGAGGTATTGCTCTCCATAAAATGATCCGAATGATCACGCTTTCATTGGGAGGAGAAGGTTATCTCAACTTCATTGGTAATGAATTCGGGCATCCTGAATGGGTAGATTTTCCAAGAGAAGGCAATAATTGGAGCTATCAATATGCCCGAAGACAATGGTCATTAGTAGACACTGAGCATCTTCGATACTCTCAGTTGGATGCTTGGGATAAATCCATGATTCAATTGGCAAAAAACCATGACTTATTGTCCTCTGGCAGTGCAGAGCAACTCTATCTGGATCCTGACAAGAAAATCATTGCCTACCATAGAGGACAATTAATATTTGTTTTCTCTTTTCATCCTACAGAATCCTATTTTGGATACCCTGTCCCAATGCCCGAAAAAGGAAAATATCAAATAGCTCTCCATTCAGATGAAAAGAAATATGGAGGCTTCGAAAGAGTGGATAAGTCAGTGAAGTATGAGACAGACAAGGACCAAATGGTGCATTTATATGTTCCCAACAGGACTGTACTAATTATTAAAAAGCTCTAAACCGAAATTAAAACTGCTACACTACAATTTTTAATTCTCAGGTAATCTGTCTGGATTTTGGTAACTTATACTTGATCAACACTCAAGTTATGAAGGTTCCAAAAACGATTGACCTTAAATCATGGATCCGGTTTCATGCAAAAATTGGAGTAATACTCGGCTTCTTTTGTGGGATTATTTACTCCATTGGAGGGTTAGTGGTTGACTCTTTAGTTACCTTAGGGCTTGCATCAGGTGAGGTTTGGGAAACTCCTGGACTTTCTTTAGGAACATTACTTGCAATGGGAGCTTTGATTGGAATGCCTGTTATTTTCGGCTTCTTACTAATCTGTGCAGCATGCCTAGAAGCATTGATCTGTTATATTTTCCCGAATTGGTTTTCTGATTTCAATTTCAATAAAAATTCGTAAAACCTTATTTTTAAACTCCATTTACAATATGAAATCAAATCATTTTAAGCCAATTATTGTATCTGAAACTTTTCATCAGGACGTAAAGACCCTATGGAAATATTTGGTAGAAATCCAGCATATGCATCAATGGTATTTTGAAAATCTTCCAGATTTCAAAGCTGAAGAAGGGTTTGAAACCTCATTCTCCGTAAGTTCGGAGCAGAGGACTTTTACCCATATTTGGAAAGTTTTTGAGGTAATCCCTTTTGAAAAAATCAAATTGAGTTGGACTTATAAAGAATATTCAGGTGAGGGGTTTGTTACTTTTCAATTGGAGGAAAAAAACGGCGGAACAAAACTTACAGTCATTACAGAGGGCTTAGAAACCTTCCCTCAGAATATCCCTGAATTCCAAAGAGAAAGCTGCGAGGGAGGTTGGCATTATTTTATCAAAGACAGATTAAAAAGTTACGCCACCAAATAATGATTGGATCCAATCAAAGATTTTAAGGGTTTCAAAGGCATAATTTCCAATTCTTACTGATATTTGGATAGAATAAATTCAACAATATGCCCCGTTGCGCTTTTCTTTCCATTTCCAATACCGAAGGCTGGTTTATTGACGATGATTTGGTTCATCCGTTCCTGCATGAATTAGGCTGGGAAGTAAAAAATATTCCTTGGAATGAGAAAACCGATTGGAATAAATGGGATTTGGTCATCATCAGAAGCCCTTGGGATTATCAACAGCATTTGGAAGAGTTCATGGAAGTCCTTCAAAAAATAGAGGATTCCACGGCAATTCTTTTAAATCCTTTAGATATCGTAAAACAGAACATTCACAAAGGATACCTTTTTGAATTGGCAGAAAAAGGAGTTGAACTGGTTCCCACTCAGAAGTTTTCAAACTTGGATGAAAGCCTCATCACCGAATCTTTTGAAAAATTTAAAAGTAATCAGTTAGTAATCAAACCTCTTGTAGGTGCAAATGCAGACGATACTTTTTGGATCAATATTTCCCATCCGCTAGACTGGGAGAAGCCTCTGGAAGTCTTTCAGGAAAAAGAAGGTATGATACAGCCTTTCATGAGTGGCATTGTCAAAGAGGGTGAGTTCTCTTTGATTTACTTGAATGGGGAGCTTAGCCACACCATTCTAAAGACCGTAGGAATCGGAGACTTTAGAGTTCAGGAAGAACATGGAGGCGGGGTAATAGCTATTCCAAACCCAGAACCAGAACTTGTGAAAGCAGCAGGTAAAGCAATGAAGGCTTTATCATCAACTCCTTTCTATGCCAGAGTTGATCTGGTTCGAACCCGTCAGGGAAGCTTTGCCTTGATGGAATTGGAATTGATTGAGCCTTGCCTTTATTTCCGATTTGATCCGAATTCGCCAAAGAAATTTGCAGCCTTGATCCATGATTATTATTCAAATCTTTCCAACTAAGAAAAGGTAAGGCCATTAATAATTATCCAAAATTCAGCGAATAGTTCCCCCCTTTCCTGAAGGCCTGAAGATTGAATTTTGGCATGGTGCGATTGGAGAAATATTTCTTTTTAGAGGTGTAAAAAAGTTGGTGAATCATTTCAGCGAGTATTCCTTCTCCTTTCATTCTTCTTCCAAATTCTACATCTTTAACGGATCCCCCATGAAGCTCGGCGATTTGACCCATGACTTTTTGAAATCTATCCGGATAATTTCTCTTTAACCAATCACTAAAAATCTCCTCCAATTTTCCATTCAAACGAACCACGGTCATCCCTGCAGACCTAGCTCCTTTTTCAGCGCTTGCTTTCAAAATTTCTGGAATTTCTTGGTCATTCAATCCCGGAATAATGGGGGCATTCATTACTGCGACCGGAACACCAACATTGCTCAACTTTTCAATTATTTGAAGCCGCTTAGAAGCACTGGCAGTTCTGGGCTCCATTTTCCTCCTTAATTCTTCATTCAAAGAGGTAATCGATATATAGACTTGCACCAAATCCTCCTTCGCTAAGTCTTGCAAAATATCAATATCCCTTTCTATCAGTGAATTTTTGGTGATAATCCCTACCGGATGCCGATAGCGGGCAAATACTTCTAACAATTGCCTGGTAATTCCCATTTTCTTCTCAATAGGCTGATAACAATCCGTATTTCCTGAAAGTGAAATTGGAGCTACCTTCCAGTTTGAACTCAGGATCTGCTTTTCCAACAATCTTGGAGCATCTGGTTTTGCCATCAATTGGGTTTCAAAATCTAAACCTGCCGAAAAGCCATAATATTCATGGGAATTTCTTGCATAGCAATAGCTACATCCATGTTCACATCCTTGATAAGGATTCAATGAAAAGCTCAAACCTATATCTGGGCTTTTGACTGGATTGATGATAGTTTTTGGATGCTCTAATCGAATTTTGGTTTTTGGAGACAAAATCAACTCCTCATCCAAACCTTCCGAATGCTCAGTCACTAAATGCTGTGAGGAAAATCGGTTACCCGTTTGTAGCTGGGCTCCCCTACCTTTCCAATGATCTTTTTCCATGTCAATATTTTTGTCAAAGGCCTAGTTACAGTTTAAGCAAGCAAAAGGAGATTTAAAATTTATTGGCAATAATTGACAGAACTAGAATTGAATAAATTTTTTATCAATAATTATTTATTGTTTTTCAATAAATTTTTATTGTATATTTCGAAAAAATAAAAAACATACCATGAGGGCATCACAATCACTTTCCATCCTACAGGTGATCTTTTGGATCATCTTTATTGGCTTAGCAATAAAAACTGGAACCCTAATCATTTCTTATGGAGTAAGCATTTTTGTCAATCCAGAAGGAGCAAATGATCTTTATCTGGGATTATCACTTAAAAGTCTGATGGTTCAAAGTCCCATTTCCTATCATTTATTAGTGATCGGATTGATTACGATTTTCATTATCAAAACCAACCTTCTCTATCAGGTAGTTCAGCTATTTCAGAAGCTAAAACTCGTTGAGCCTTTTACAAATGAAGTTTATCATCACCTGACCAAAATGACAGGCATCACATTTCTAATAGGTATTTTAACTTATGTAGTTTTTGCCTATGCTAAATTTTTGAATGGCAAAAATTACGAGGTATCAGAAGCTTGGGAGCATTTGGAAGGAAGGCTGGAATTTATTTTCATGGGCATGTTACTCCTAGTGGTTTCTCAGATTTTTAAAAGAGGAATTGAAATTCAAGAAGACAACGAACTAACCATCTGAGCTATGCCTATACAAGTCAATTTGGATGTCATGATGGCTAAAAGAAAAATTTCTTTGAATGAGCTTTCAGAAAAAGTTGAATTAACCTTATCCAATCTTTCCATTCTTAAAACAGGGAAAGCAAAAGCAATCAGATTCAGTACCTTGGAAGCAATTTGTAAAGCCTTGGATTGTCAACCTGGCGATATACTAGAATACATTGAATAGGCTTCCTAGCGCGAAAGGATCTGTTGAAACAAAACAATTAGCTATTTAATGTGTTAATTAGGTATGAAATCTATTTTAAAACCTACTGGACGAATTACACGAAGAAAGTATTTAACACTCTTCATGTTTTTTTATTTCGTCAATATTTTATGCTTAATGAAAGCTTGGGAAGCCTACCAAATCGAAGCTTGGCCTGCCTTTTTCTCTTTCAGCATTATCTTGATTGCCTCGATAGTTTTATTGCTGATACAGGCGATAAGACGTTTACACGATATTGGGATGGATTGGAAATATGCCCTTTACCTATTAATTCCGCCACCCATTAATTTTATTGGATTTGTATGGCTAGCATATAAAGAAGGTCAAGATGGTCCAAACAAATATGGACCTGATCCCAGAAAAACAGATATTGTATAAAAAAAGGAGCTCGAGGCTCCTTTTCTTATTTTTTGGCCTGGGCAGCCATCCATTCCATGATGGTAACAGGCCTTCCTCCCACTAAAACAGGAGATCCATCCAAACCTGTCCTAGCTTGATTGGCATGAACATAAATCCAAGACCAATGTCCATTGTAATGATAATTATCTCCCCCATAGAATCCGGTAATATCAGTTACATGATCATAAAATGTAAAATGTACATTTTTAGCTCCAGCCTTCTTTAATCTATCATAAAGTGGAACCACGGTAGATTCTGGTTTGGTTACTCCATCATCTTTGGAATGAACAAACCACATGGGAACCTGCTTGATTTTTTGAATATCCTGTTCAGTCACGTACTGAGCGTCATAAGCAAGAGCGCTGATATAACCCGCAGCAAAATAGTCAGGGTGCTCAAGGATCAACTTTAGAGACATGTATCCTCCATTTGAGCAACCTCCAACGTAAATCCTTTTGGGGTCAATTCCAGGATTGGACTTTACGTAATCTTGAATTAAGGCAAACAATGCCTCATTATAAATATCATTCGTTTGACCACGGGTCATACCCTCGGCAGCCTGCATCCAGAATGTTGGACTTTGAGGCACCAAAACATAAGCACCGGCATCACCAAACAAAGTTTGAATTTCAGGGGAGGCATAATTGGCCGCTCGGTTTCCCAAAAGAGCTATGGTAGGATCCATCCCTCCTTCACCTCCGCCATGCAGCCAAATTATCAAAGGAGCTTTTTTCCCTTTTGTTTCAGGGCTAAATGAGGCATAGGACATGGTCAAATTACCGTACTGAAATTTCCCCTTCAAATCGTATTCATCTACTAAAGGCATGATTTTTCCAGCTGCCTGATTCCAAACTTGATTGGTCTTCGAATTAATAATTGTCAGTGAATAATCAATCCAAAAGTTACCACCTCGGTTTCCAACTCTCATATATTGGATTGGAGAGCCTATAGGTTGAGTTGGGCTCACCTCCAATACCAAAGTGATATGTTTCCCAGATGCTACCCGATTCCCATTTTCATCGGAAACAAAGGCAAAAACCACATCTCTTTCTCCTGATTTTTGGGATTCCGGAATATCACCCTGAGAGCTTTCTCTTTTTGCAAAAACTTTAAATTCTGCAGGATTTGCATCAGACACTTCATTCTCTAAAGTGATAATCACCTGATTGACGGCAGGTCCCCAATCGAACCCTTCAACTACTAGCTTGTAGCTGCCCTCAGAGGACTTTATTTCAGAATTAGGATTGCCATAAATCCAATTGCTGAAAAGTAAACAAATAATTAAAAGGCTATTTTTCATGGTTTATATAGGTTTTGGGTGTAATACTCCCAACTATTTAACCAATTCCTGAAAAACTTCCCTTTAAAATTATATCAGTGGAAAATTTGAATGCAATATCAATTCTTGGCTGATAGCTTACAGATAAGGAAAAGGAATTAAGATAAATTTCCTTTCTTCAGTTCTTTTACAGCATAATCTACTGCTCGGGCTGTGAGTGCCATATAGGTTATGGAAGGATTTTGAGTGCCTGTGGAGGTCATACAGGCTCCATCAGTTACGAAGACGTTAGGCGCATGGTGCATTTGATTAAATCCATTGAGCAAAGAAGTTTGGGGGTCTCGTCCCATTCGCACTCCTCCCATCTCATGTATATCCAAACCAGGAGCTTGCTTGCTATCAGATTTTCTAATATTCACACAGCCTGCCTTTTCCAGCATTTCCTCTCCCTGCTGATGAAAATCCTGTAGAATTTTCTCATCATTTTCATCATAATCCACACTAACCTGTAGCAATGGTATACCCCATTCGTCTTTTTGATCCTTACTCAAGCTCACTTGATTACTTTCCTTTGGAATAGTTTCTCCCTGCATCATCATAAAAACATTCCAAGGACCAGGTTGAGTATTGGCTTTTTTAAATTCGGTGCCAAATCCTCCCACATCTGCATGACCAAAACCAGAACGGCCGGCAGAGTAAAAAGTCATATATCCTCTAAGGAAATCCATTTCCTGCTTTTTCACATTTCTAAAATTAGGCATCATGACCGCGGTTGGTCTTCTACCAAAATAGTATTGATCTTCAAAGCCTTCATACTTAGCTGAGATGGTTCCTCTATAGTTATGAAACGCAATGTATTTCCCCAAAACCCCATTTTCATTGCCCAATCCTTCTGGAAACCTTCTGGAAGTGCTATTCAATAAAATCAAATTGGTATTCAAAGCCGATGCATTCAAAAAAATGATTTTGGCAAAATAATCTTTCTCCTCCTTTGTTATCCTGTCAATCACTTTGACTCCAACCGCTTTTCCTTTTTCCTCATCCCAAATCACAGAATGAACCACTGAGTCAGGTCTTAAAGTCAAATTACCGGTTTTTGCTGCCCAAGGTAAAGTAGAAGAATTACTGCTAAAATATCCTCCAAAAGGACAGCCTCTGTAGCACTGATTTCTTGCCATACATTGCCCCCTCCCTTGAGCTAGGTGTTGGTCTTTGGGTTGTGTCAGATGCGCGCACCTACCTTTGATGAATTTTCTATCTTGATAGGATTGATTAACCCGCTGTTGAATCTCTTTTTCCACACAATTCATCTCCCAAGCTGGCAAAAACTCTCCATCCGGTAAGGTATCTAATCCTTCATAACTTCCGGAAATACCGACAAATCGCTCCACATAGCTGTACCAAGGTGCCACATCTTCGTAACGAATGGGCCAATCAACTGCAAAACCATCCCTGCCTGGCCCTTCAAAGTCATATGCACTCCAACGTTGAGTCTGTCTAGCCCAAATCAAAGATTTACCACCCACTTGATAGCCTCGAATCCAATCGAAGGGCTTTTCCTGGACATAAGGATGATCTGAATCTTTGACAAAAAAGTGCTCCGTATCCTCTTTGTAAGCATAGCAACGGTTCACCACAGGATTTTTCATCTTATCCTCCCTGGGAATCTGATTTCTGTGAGGCATGTCCCACACTGATGCTGTCATGGTCGGATAGTCCTTTAGGTGCTGAACATCCCTTCCTCTTTCCAAGACCAAGGTTTTCAATCCCTTTTCGCAAAGTTCTTTAGCTGCCCATCCTCCGGATATCCCAGAACCAACTACTATAGCATCAAATTCATTACTTTTCATAATCGAAAAATAATGATTTCTATTTCATCTTTTATAAATTTTTTAAAAAACTATACTTATGATTGGAGATTCAAAAAATAAAAAAGTCCCATCTCCTAAGGCTTAGGAAATGGGACTTGAAAGAACAAATTCGACTATTCGTATCTCAAGGATTCGATAGGGTCAAGTTTACTTGCTTTGAAAGCTGGGAAGTAACCAGACAATAAGCCAACGATGATACAAATAATAAAAGCGATAAACATCCACAGCCAAGGAACCAAGAAACCTCCAGGTCCAATCGCATTAGCAATGACATTTCCGATTGCTATTCCGAGAATTACCCCGAAAATTCCACCTAGCACGCAAATCATAATTGCTTCTATCAAAAATTGCTGACGGATCCTCAGTGGAGTAGCTCCTAAAGCTTTTCTAATACCTATCTCACGGGTCCTCTCTGTAACAGAAACCAGCATGATATTCATCAGTCCGATGGAGGCTCCCAAAAGAGTAATGAACCCAATACCAAAACCTCCTATTCTCAGATACCCGGCAACTTCCTCCAAACTTTCCGCTACCGATTGACTTTTTGTAAGATCAAAGGAGTTCTCAGCAGTTACTCTATCCTGACGGATTTTTCTCATCATCCCAATTGCCTGACCCATTTCGTAATCGATACGCTCAGGGCCGGAAGCAACAGCTGTAACATTGTAATTGAAAACACCTCTTTGGTCAAGTCTTGCAGCATTCTCTATAGGAATTAAAACCTGTCTGTCTGCTCCTTGATCCTGCCCTACTCCACCTTGCTTTTCCAATACTCCTACAATGGTGTAAGGCTTTCCGAAAAAGCTGATTTTTTGATTGATAGGATCTTCATTGGATTCAAAAAGAGTTTCCTGAATTTCTTTTCCTATGATGCATACGTTATTTCCGTATCGTATTTCAAGATTGGAAAAATTTCTACCTTCTTCGAGTTTGATTGCTTTTATGCTCAGGTAATTTTCATCCACGCCTCTAATTCTCGAATTTGGATTGGTGGTTTCGGAACCTCTTTTTATCTCAGCGGCTCGACTGACTGTAGTTTCCACCGTAGATATTCCGATAGAACTATATTCCTGCTTGAAATCCTGCACTTCTCGGAAAGACAATTTAGGATAGGTCTTCTCCTCTTTTCCATCTTGAATAGCTCGTCCCCCACTGAAACCTTTGTTTCTTACATCAAAAGTATTAGCTCCCAAACCAGAAAAGCTTTCTGCAATTTGAGACTTTATTCCATCGATGGCAGTCAACATCCCTACAAGAGAGGAAATACCAATTGCTATAATTGCACCGGTCAGGATAGTCCTTAGAATATTAACTTGAACAGACTTTAGGGCTTCCCTTATATTTTCGATCAAATTCATGTATTGTTCGAATTAGAACAGATTTTTAGAAAAAACTCATTTATGATTCTTAATAATAAGCAATTCGCTTTTAAAAAAAATTTGAGACTCAAATTATTGAATTTCAACTTTCAGTTACACTTTAATTCAATGCATCCTATCCCCTCTCAACTCCATTTCTTTTAGGATACTTGCTTCATAATCCAGCCATTCTTGCCATCGTTGATTGACATATTCAGGATCATGAAATTTTCTGGCCATTTCTATGAAAGTAACGTAATGCCCAGCCTCAGAAATCATCAACTCGTAATAAAACTTTTTCAGCTCCTCATCCTGAATATGTTTGGATAAAAGTTTAAAACGCTCACAACTCCTTGCCTCGATCAAAGCATTCAATAATAAATGCTCCGTCAACTGTTGTTTCCTACTTCCACCTTTTTTGACAAAACCATTGAGTTTGATGACATATTCATCCTTTCTAGGAAAACCAAACTTCATATTTCTCTTTCGTAGCTGCTCCATCACCCGCTCAAAATGCCCCCATTCTTCTGCAACTATGGGAGTCAGAGTTTCCACCAACTCGTCCAAGTCAGGATATCTCAAAATCAAACTGATACAGGAAGATGCCGCCTTTTGTTCACAATAAGCATGATCCACCAAAATATCCTCGATCTGCATTTCTGCAATCCCAACCCACCTTGGATCAGTGGGTAGTTTGAGATGTAACATTTTCTGTCTTGTACTTTCTTCCCAGCTCATATCAGTCAAATAAATACCAGGTAATTCCCAGGTCAATAAATGATTTGTAGCCGGTGTAGTCAGGTGTGACAAAATATCCTTCCCGATTCATCAAACCGGCATTCAAATGATTGTATTTTAATAGAACTCTTGTCCTGTTGATTCTGAAATTCAGGAAAACATCTGCCACTGGGTATGCAAATACC
The DNA here is from genome assembly GCF_019443765.1 of Algoriphagus sp. NBT04N3. Classification (NCBI taxonomy): domain Bacteria; kingdom Pseudomonadati; phylum Bacteroidota; class Cytophagia; order Cytophagales; family Cyclobacteriaceae; genus Algoriphagus; species Algoriphagus sp. NBT04N3. The sequence goes on along the minus strand of NZ_CP048415.1, from coordinate 1,036,038 downwards.
TCGAAGCTATTTTGAAGGTGAAATTGCTGATGAGCAGTAAAATAAGCATTTGCAAAGTAGCTGGACTTGTATCTCACATCCACACCAAATTGGATGAAAATATTTTCATCAAATGCAGGACTGTCAAAATAAAAACGAGTATTTCCGAATACTTCAGGGATTCTAAAAGCATCAGATGCCTCTCCAGTTACAGACGTAATAATAACCTCTGTATCCCATTTAAATTTCTTCCCTATTTGTATGGAGGATTGAATACCGGGCATCAAAATAAAAGCTTCACCTCCTGCCTGCTCGGGCACTCTTTGCTCGTTGAAAAAGACGTAATTATTGACCCTACTAATGGTTAATGATGGCCTGATTTTGACTTTTTCTAAATCAACTTTCAAGGTTCCCTTCACTTGATCTACACCAGTGTTGGAAAAATCATTATTCCAGGCATAGTGATTCCCCGCATAAACCTGCTGCAGCGAGGTGGGCTTATAGAGTGCTTTGGTATATTCCAAATCCAAGTAGGGGGATTTAAATACCCCATGCAGCCTGAATGCTCCCGGGATAAGGTATTCACCATCAGCACTCACACTCCATTTCTCAGAAATTTTCCCAATCAATTCCCCTCCTATGTATAATTCATTAAAGGTGTTAGGAGAATTAAAAAATGGACTTCTCATCCTACCATTCCTCAATCGGGTAAATGCATTGTAATAAAAGCCTCCAAAGGTCCCTTTGAAGCCGAACTCATTTCTCCACTCGGCAAAATCATTGAAATTTCTTGTGGTATCCTGCCGGTTCAGTCTGGTACTGGGATAATACAGGGAATCACTGTTAGTCAAAGGAGCATCAAAAACCAAATCTTGCTTCCTTCTGTCGAAAATATGATAGATCTGTAGCCCGTCTTTCACCTTATATTCATGATAGAAGTGATAGTCCTGCCTCAAATCTCTGGCTTGGGAGGTTCTTAGCCAAACTTTCGCATCCTCATAGGTGAAATAAACTGATGTAGAATCCACTTCAGGAGGTATAATCCCTCCGATCTCATTGACCACATGACGCATCCTCGAGAAATTCCCCAAGAACCAATATTTCCCGTCTTCAGATCTATAATTCGTATGGATAGAATAAGTGGTTTGATCCACCATGTTATCATCTCTAGCTGTAGGATTGAGGGTTTTTCTTACCCGCATGGTGTGAAAATCAAAACCTATATTCCACCTTGGATTGACATTTCTGGCAAATTTGATATCCAACATATTTCGGTTTCCACCCCCGAAAAAAGCTGACATCTCAGTAAATGGAGATTTGGTATCAAAATAGCGATTGTTGGAAGGATCGGTGTAATAGATGTCATAGGCATGAAAACCCGAAGTAGTACCGATTAACTCTGGAATCTGATAAAAAACCGGGGTAGCCGCACTACCAATATTACCCAAATCCTGATACTTCCAGCCACTTTTAGCCACCGGATCATAATTGTGAAAATTGGTCAAGGAAGTATCCTGAGGGTATAAAGTCAGACTATTTCGCTTAATATCTTTTTCGAAATAAAATAAGGCTGTGGTGGGACCAAAAACCATCTTGGTACTATCATCCAACAAGGTTCTTCGGCCATTTTCTTCATCTTGATTTTCTCCCTCTTGCACAGTTCTCTGGTTGACCCGCTGATTGGGATTTTGAACCTGCCTCCCATTGGTTGGAATAGGACGCTGTGCCTGAGCAGAGCCAGCCACGAGAAGCACCCAAAAAAAGCATATTCCTAATAGAATTTTATTCACCGAGCTTTGTCCGTTCCAAAGACTTTTTGTTGTACCATTTTAATCAATTTTTGCTCATCCTCTTCTTCCAAAAGTACCTGAATGGGCAGCACAAAAATCGGAATTTCTCTTAGAAATCCTTTGGGAAGCAAAGATTTTACTTTTACCCCATCTTTTTCTGTTGTGAGAATAACGGGATTTTCATTTGCATGTTTGGCGACAAGCAAGCCTATCTTTTCTAAATCAGCCTGATCATAATGATGATGATCCGAAAACTTTACAGCCTCCAACACTTCATATTGACTTTTGCAATAATCTATAAACTGCTGATTGTTAGCTATTCCACTAAATAAAATTACTCGTTTTCTGAACTGAGAATTTTCTGCAAGTGCTTGTGGTTCCCCATAGCCTACTTTTGTGAACAAGACAGGCTTTGAGCCAGCATATTGCCTAATATTTTCCTGAAATTCTGAGGCTTCCTTATTGGACTTAGACAAAGGGCTTTTGGTAACAATAATCAAATCGGCCCTTTTTGCTCCATTTCTACTTTCTCTAAGCCTTCCCATTGGAAGTAAAAAGTCCTGAAAAAAAGGCTCTTCCCAAGTAGTCAATAAAATCGAAAAATCTGCTTGAAATGATCGATGCTGAAAGGCATCGTCCAGGATAAGCAGGTCCAACCCTTCTTCTTCCTCTGCTATTCTTGCAGCTGCATTCACCCGATCTTCTCCTACAAAAACACGGATTTCGTCTCCAAATTTTTGATAAATCTGATAGGGCTCATCCCCGATTCCCTCAGGGCTACTGACGGAAGTAGCTTTAATAAAACCCTCAGTTTTTCTTCCATACCCTCTGGACAGGGTAGCTAAGCGGTAATCTTTTTTAAACGTTCTTATAAGGTATTCCACCATGGGGGTTTTCCCTGTTCCGCCAACCCTTAAATTGCCCACCAGAATTGCGGGAATTGGAGATGGTGTGGTTTTGAATACTCCAGTATTATAGAGCCAGTTTCTGACTCGAGTGATCAAATCAAATAGGACTGAAAAAGGATAAAGAAGAAAAGCAAGGCGCCTCATTCCTAAGAATTCGTATTTTTGATCAAATAAACCAAAAATTTATGGGATACAAGATTGGGGAAGTAATTTCATTTTTAGAAAAGCTGGCTCCCCCAGCCTATCAGGAGTCATATGATAATGCTACACTGATAACAGGAAACAGAAACTGGGACTTGACCGGAATCATCTGTTCTTTGGACTGCGCTGAGGAAGTCATTCAAGAAGCCATATCAGCAGGAGCCAATATGGTGGTGGCACATCACCCCATAGTTTTTAAGGGATTGAAAAGCCTGACCGGCAAAAATTATGTCGAAAGAACTATCATCAAAGCTATCAAACATGATATTGCCATTTATGCTATCCACACTAACCTAGACCATGTCGCTCACGGTGTTAATAAAAGAATCAGCGACAAACTTGGCCTTTTGAACACAAAGATCTTACAGCCTAAAAAACAGTTGCTCAACAAGTTGGTATTTTTTGTACCGGAGGAACATAAAAACAAGGTTTTGGATGCTGTCTATGAAGCCGGAGCAGGGCAAATTGGAGAGTATAAAGATTGTTCATTTCAAGTTAAGGGCATGGGCACCTTTACTCCATCGGAAGATGCAAATCCTTTTTTAGGCCAAAGAGGAGCTCCACAATACGAGGCCGAAATCCGTGCTGAGGTCATTCTTCCAGCTTTTTTAAGCAATAAGATAATTTCTGCCATGAAAAAAGCCCATCCCTACGAGGAGGTGGCTTATTACCTGAGTGCCTTGGAAAATGAGAATCAGGAAGTCGGCGCAGGAATGTTTGGAGAGTTGGAAAATCCAATGACTGCGGAAGAATTTTTAGATTATCTCAAAGAGAAAATGAAACTGAAAATAGTAAAGCATACCGCATTAGTTAAGGAAAAAATTAAGAAAGTAGCTGTTTGTGGTGGTGCTGGAATATTTTTATTGGGAGATGCCAAAAGAAAGGGTGCGGACGTTTTTATCACCGCTGACGTCAAGTATCATGAGTTTTTTGATGCTGATGGATCCTTAATTCTTTGTGATATCGGCCATTATGAAAGTGAAATTTTCACAAAAGAATTATTGGGAGAACTATTGTCACAAAATTTTCCTAATATTGCACTCTATTTGACAAAAGTAGTTACCAATCCCACATCCTACCGATAGTACATGGAAAGTACAGTAGCACAAAAACTCGAGGCAATTCACAACCTTCAATTAATAGATTCTAAACTAGACGCAATCATCAAAGTTCGCGGTGCACTTCCAGAAGAGGTGCAAGATTTGGAAGATGAAATCGCCGGCTACGAAACTAGACTTGACAAATTCAATAACGAGATCCAATCTTACGAAGATGAGATCAAGTCTTTGAAAGAAAGCATCAAGGAATCTGAAAAACTGATCAAAAAGTATCAGGAGCAGCAGATGAACGTACGAAACAACCGTGAGTACGATGCCATCACCAAAGAATTAGAACTTCAGGATCTTGAAATCCAAGTTGCTAAGAAAAAAATTGCTGAAGCTGGCGCTAAAATCGATCAGAAAAAGCACGATTTAGATGAGTTGACTGCTGTTATGAAAGACAGACAGAAAGACTTGGATCTAAAGAAAGACGAGCTTTCTACGATTGTTGCTGAAAGTGAAAACGAAGAAGCAAAATTGAAAGCTGACAGAGACAAGGCAGTTAAGAAAATCGAAGACAGACTTCTAAAATCTTACGAGAAGATCAGAACAAATGCCAAGAATGGATTGGCTGTAGTGATGGTTAAAAGAGGAGCTTGCGGCGGTTGCTTTAACACCGTACCACCTCAAAGACAGGCTGATATTCGTGAAAAGAAAAAACTAATAGTCTGCGAACACTGCGGAAGAATTTTAGCAGGTGTAGAAGATGAAGTTGTAGAAGAAACTCCAACCAAGAAAAAGAGAACTTCTAGATCTTAAGAAGTTTTGAAATAAACCAACGGAAAGCCCTGATATTCTTCGGGGCTTTTTTTGTGATTATCCGTATATTTTTTTTACAGTGAGAGTCAATTCAATCTGATTTCCCATTTATCCCGTACCTACTTGAAAGCCTAATCAAAAACTGAATCTTGGAAAGGCTTGAAAAATGAACCAAATCATGGATCGAGAAAATCGACGATTTTGAAACATTCTTGCTCTCAAGTCGATTAAATCCGTATATTAGAAGCTATGCGAAAGTTAGTACCACTCATTTTAATCTTGTTTATGTCTCTTTCAGCTCTTGCCAAAGACGCTGAGACCAAAACATTTTTGGTACTATTCAAATCCAAAGAATTAAAAGCTCATCAAACCTCTTTAAAGGCCATTGAATCACAATTTTCTTCTTTCAACACTAAAACCTATTCTGGAAATTCAGAACTGGCTTTGCTGATAGAAATCCCATCCTGTGATTTTGACGAATGCTTTCTTGGAGACTTTTTGGTAACAACAGGCGATCAAGATATTAAACTTCAAGAAATCGCCTTTAGACTCTTTGATATGACCGAGAGTAAAAGAAATCTTCAGCTTTTACTCAGTGCTTATCAGAATAATCCGGACAAGAAGAAAATAGCCAAAGCAGACAAGCCTAGTAACCCGCGGCCTTAAGATGCTCTCTGTCATTCCCTTTCCTTAATACAAAAGTTCCATCACTCAATTGCTCTAAAAGGTATAGGCATAAATTGCTATGTTCGAACTGATCCATATAGCGGAGATCGTAATTAAAAATCAGGCTTAGAAAAATCCTCATTGCTCTGCCATGCATGCAGACTAGAATAGTTTCTCCGGGGCCTTCCAATATTTTCTGAATTCCTTTTCGCATTCTTTCAGCCACCACGTTTGGGCTTTCCCCTCCGGCTATCGCATAGTCTAAGTTACCCATTTGCCACTGATGGAGCATATGCTTGTAGTATTCCCCTTCTTCCGGCGTCATAGGTGTGCCTTCATAATCTCCCCAAGAAATCTCATTTAGTTCGGGAAGAGCGGTAGTCGGAATCCCCTTCGAGATAAATGACTCAATAGACTGTCTGGTTCGAATGAGGGCAGTATGGTAAACCTGATCAAAGGCTATATTTTGATAGGCCTCAAAAAATGCCTTTGCCTGAGCTCTTCCAGTGTCATTAATGGGAGCGTCAATCCCACTTCCCTGCACTACTCCCCTAAGGTTAAAATCAGTCTGACCGTGGCGAACTAAGTAAATTTTTTTTCGATTCAAGATTCTCTATTTTTGTCCCAAGCCCAAAGAAAAACAAATCCCTTCAAAATACATGGTGTTTATTTCAAAGCCTAGTCTGGACCAACTCAATAACCCGAGAATTCACACGATGGTTGATCACATTGGTATTGAATTTACCGCGATTGGGGATGATTTTTTGGAAGCTTCTATGCCTGTAGATCATCGAACCAAACAACCTATGGGCTTGTTACATGGAGGAGCAAATGTAGTCCTCGCTGAAACGCTGGGTTCTGTAGCTGCTTCCTTGACAATTGATTTGAAAAAACAAAGTTGTGTTGGCTTAGAAATAAATGCTAACCACCTTAAATCGGTCAAAGAAGGAAAAGTAATCGGTAGAGCGACCCCGATTCATCTTGGCAGAACAACCCAGGTTTGGGAGATAAAAATCCATAATGAAGCGGGAGCACTTTGCTGCATAAGCCGCATTACCATGGCTATTTTGGATAAGAAATGATCGAAACTGTTACCGCTACTTCACTTTCTGTTGCCGAAGCTTTGGCAGCCTTCCTTCATACAGGTTTTCAATCTGGAGGATCATTTGCCTTATGGAGAAAACCTAAATCATCAAAACTTGAATTCGTCTTGGATGAGTTGGACGGAGTAAGAAAAGTAGGAATGAACCTGGAAGAATTACCAGCAGGATTTATCATTCACCCTTTTGAAGATCAGGAAAATAAGCAAGCCTATTTTATCAATGCCTCCAATTACTTGAGCATTGACTTAGCCAGTGATCTTAAGGAGGCAGATTTACCTCAGTGGATTCAAGCTCCGAAAAACATTGAGTATAAAAGTTTGCTAAAAACGGTAGGTCCTGAGCAAAACTCTGAGGACCTCTCTCAAAAAATTCATGATGGAGACTCCAAGGAGCATTTCCTAGCCTTAGTAGAACAAAGTATTTCTGAAATCGAGAAAGGCAATTTGGAGAAAGTAGTTCCTGCACGAACCAAGCACTTAGACCTTCCCGAAGAATTTGACCTGGCAAAAGCGATCAAAAGTATGCTGGACTCCTACCCCAATTCCTTCGTCAACTTTTTCCATATTCCACAAGTGGGCACTTGGATGGGAGCTAGTCCTGAAGTATTGATAGAAACTCAGGGAGATCATTTTCATACCATGTCGCTTGCAGGAACCCAGGCAGCCAAAGGAGATAATCCTTTGAAATCTGTAGCATGGACTCAAAAGGAAATCGAAGAGCAAGCATTGGTCAGTAGATATATTGTGGATTGCTTTAAAAAAATCCGTCTGAGAGAATATGAGGAGCATGGACCCAAAACTGTCATGGCTGGCAATCTATTGCATTTACGCTCAGATTTTAAGGTTAATATGAAGGCAACAAACTTCCCTCAGTTAGGGTCTGTGATGCTGGATTTATTACACCCTACCTCAGCAGTTTGTGGAATGCCAAGAAAGGAAGCACATGAATTTCTAAAAGCCAATGAAGGCTTTGACAGATCTTTTTTTGCAGGCTTTTTGGGACCAGTCAATATAGATAATACTACCTCGGTTTATGTCAATTTGCGTACGGCTTCTTTTCAAGATGGCAAAGTGACCCTTTATGCAGGGGCAGGAGTAACGGAAGACTCCGACCCGGAAAAAGAGTGGGAAGAAACAGAGATGAAGTGCGAGATCATAGGTAAGTTCATTCAAAAATCAATCGCTTGATTATTCAGTCAATTTTAGAATTGGTGGCCATTTGTGCCAAAAAAGGAGTTAAAAACGTCATTTTATCTCCGGGCTCGCGATGCGCTCCGCTTACACTGGCTTTTGCAAGACATCCTGAGATTCATACAAGAACAATCTCTGATGAAAGATCTGCAGCTTTTATAGCACTAGGAATGGCCCAACAGCTGAATCAACCTGTGGCTTTGGTATGCACCTCTGGCTCTGCCGCCCTAAATTATTACCCAGCAATTGCTGAGGCTTTTTTTCAACAAATCCCTCTCCTCGTATTAACAGCTGATCGCCCACCTGAATGGATAGACCAGTGGGACGGACAGACCATTTTTCAGCAGGAAGTCTATGGGAAACATATTAAAAAGAGCTTCCAATTTCCTGACACATTCGGGGATAAAGAACAATCCTGGTATGCAGCAAGGATGGTGAATGAGGCAATTAATACTGCCAATCATTTCCCAAAAGGCCCTGTTCATATCAACATCCCCCTTAGAGAGCCTTTCTACCCTTCAGAAAATGAATCCTTTGATTTTCCGGAGCATCCTTATCAAACAGAGATTAGTAAAGGCACTTTGCATTTGGGAGAAGAGAGCCTTAAAAAGATAAACTCCAAGCTCCAGTCCATACGAAAAATTTTGATTGTTCCCGGCCAACAAAAACCGGATGAAAAAATAGTGGAGCTATTGAAATCACTTTCTAAAAATAAGAGGGTGGTTGTTATCACAGACACTATTTCCAACCTACAGTCTGAGGAAAGCATCAATTTTCATGACCACTGGATGGGAAATCAGGAAGTGACTAAAGGTTTGGAACCTGACTTGATTTTAAGCTTTGGAAAATCAATCATTTCTAAATCTTTGAAACTATTCCTGAGAAATTCAAAGGCCGAGCACTGGCATATTCAGGAAAATGCGGAAGCAAAAGACACCTATCAAAGTCTAAGTAAAATATTGGCCTGTTCTCCTATGTTCTTTTTGAATTGGCTCAATTCAAACCTCCCTATTCAAGATGAAACTTATTACAATAGCTGGTGGGAACTGGAAAAAAGCATACTGAATAACCTGAACGATATTTTGGAACAAAGTCAGTTTGGAGAGTACAAAGCCCTACATCAGGTATTAAAGAACATTCCTGACCTATCCAAAATCCATGTAGCTAATTCTATGGCTGTTAGATATTTGAATTTTCTAGGAAGAAGAAAACAGGAAATTATTTGTAACCGGGGCACAAGTGGCATAGATGGATCTTCCAGTACGGCTGTTGGATGCACTTTTACCACCAAGCTTCCTGTCACTTTGATTACAGGAGACTTGGCATTTTTCTATGATAGAAATGCTTTTTGGCATAATTACTCCATGGCTAATTTGAGAATTATCCTGCTTAATAATCATGCGGGGGGAATTTTCAGATTAATTGAGGGCCCCGCCAAACAGCCAGAATTACAGGAGTACTTTGAAACCAAGCAAAAGTTGAATGCAAAATGCCTTGCCAATGAGTTTGGTTTCACTTATTTCTCAGCCAAAAATGAAGTAGAGCTGGATTCTGCTCTCAAAGACTTTTATGATTCTGGGGTCCATCCAAAAATCTTGGAAATTGAAAGTCAAAGTCCTCTAAATGCCGAAATCCTAAAAAGTATCAAAGAGAAAGTGAAGACTATACTTCCTTCAGCTTAAAAGCCATCATTATTGCAAGAAGCAATAAACCTGCAAAAACCAACAACATCCCGTCAGGGCCTAGAAAAGCCGATAATGAGCCCAATCCTGCTGCGATTAAAGTGGCAATTCCAATCAAGGTATTAGACAAAGAAACGTAAAGAGGGCGCTCATCTTTAGGTGCAAAATCAACCAAATAGGTTTTTCGACTAAGTCTAGCTCCACCGTAAATCATCACATGTAGCAAAAACAGAACGGCAAAGGTATAAATTGATTGATATTCATCCGGCCAATATTGGAAACTCACCATTGCCAAAATATTCAGAATAGCCAAAAATGCTACCAGCATCATCATTTTTCTGCTTGATTTGTCTGCAAACCTTCCCCAAAATGGAGAAGAAATAATTGCCCCAATTCCAGCAGCTAATACCATGAACCCTAAGTTTTTTACTTCAGGTCCCAATTCTTTCTGGGCAATGACTACAAAAAATGGCTGAGCTAAAGGCACCGCCATTAATAAGCCGCGTGCAATGATAAAATTCAGTAAGTTTTTATCCTTAGATAAGATGCTCCAGCCTTTTTTCAATTCTTTGATAGGAGTTCTACCTCCTTCAGTGGCACCTTTTTCTTCATAAATCCCGGCAAAGAATCCAGCTGAAATAAACCAGCAACAGGCCCCCGCCAATACCAGCCAAAAAAGATAATCGATAGACTGATTTTCTCCGTTTTGGAAATAAAGAAACAAACCGCATGCTGCTGTAAAAATACCGCCCATACTGGCTCTGTAAGCCAATAATTGTCCTCGTTTTCCTTTATCAATGGTTTTCGCTAGGACATCTTTGAAACTGATACTGGCGATTCCACTGGCGAAACTGAAAAGGGTCAATAAGGATAAAATCCACACTCCCGCTGCTAATCCTTCAGTCGATTGGACTACCCAAGCCATCGCCAAAAGACAGAGTCCTTGACAAAAAGCAGGTATAGCCCAAAACCATTTTCTCCTGGAAAAAGCTCGGATTTTGGCAGAAACAAAAAGTTGGGGCAAAAGAGAACCTGCATCTTTGATGGGAACCAATGCACCTACCAAAGCAGGCGGAACAGATAAGGAGGAAAATATCCAAGGAAGTGTAGTTCCAGGAGAAACCAATTGGTTGGCTAATTTGGAAAAGCCGCCACTCGCAACATTCTTTAAAAAATTTCCAGGAACCTCCTTACAGGCTTTTTCAGAGATCGTTTCGCAGGCCCTTTCTTCTCCTTCATCTGTAATGAAACTATATACCTTTTCTGAGATTTCCTGAGCCATAAAAATTAAGTTACTATTAAATAAAGGAAAAAACTCGGCTATTGTTTGCTCTCAGCAAAGGAAATTGGATCGGGAGACTTGCTTCCCCCGATCTTTTGAATCCAATAAATCATTAATCCTAATTGCCCTATTTCAGCTAAGGTCAAAGGAATCAGCCCTAAGAATGCGCCTATGCCTGAGAAAATCAGGATACCTGCCACCAAAGTCAGTGCTCCTATTACGACAGGAATGTTTGAATATTGGTTTTTATAAGCCAAATAGCCAATTCCCATAAAAGCGTAGCAAAAACCAAAGGAACTTACTTTCACGATATAGTAATCAGCAATTTCAAAAAGTGATGTAAATAGAGCCAGTAAATCCGCAATAAACCAAAGTCCTGAAACAGCCAACATGGTCCATAAAGCAAAATTCAGGAAATCATTTTTATAGAAATTGAGGAGCCTAATCCAGCCATAAATAAATAGTGCATAGCCTATAAAACTGATGGATTTTGCGAGGACAAAGCCAATCATTTTGAAGGAATAATTACCCGTGACATATTCTCCTTCCATGCTTATTTCAAAAATAGATGCGAAGAAGTATAAAATTCCAGCCGCAAAACCTGCGTAAAGAATCCATGGAGTTTTGCTCTCATTAAAGGACTCCGAATCAGCACTTATTTCGAAATCAAGTGCTTCAAATAAAGCTTTGATCGTGTAAGATCTTGGAGTGACTTCACCCGCTTCTATTCTCTGGATGGTTCGCACATTCAGATTACATTTTTCGACCAACTCTTCCTGAGTTAATCCTTTTGCTTTTCTCAACTCGGAGATTTTTTTGCCTAATTCTGGTTGTTTCATTGTGAATTGTGTTTTTGATTGAACCATGGCAATTTCTACAGTTGAGTGTTAATACAGGACGAAATAAACTCGGATTTCAGCCGACATTTACCCGACATTTATTATTTCTGGTCTAAAATAGCTGATTTGGGAATTTTTCAACTCAAAGCAAAGGCAAAATTCTACCCAAAGCAGGATTTCGATTTTTTGGCTTCCAAATCACTGATAGCTCCGTGAATTGTGGAATATTCGGAATTTCCATAAATCTAACTTTCAACTCATACCCTGCTTTCAGGGAAGTGGGAACAATCGCAATCCCTAGTCCATTTTCAACCAGTTTAAATATGGTCAAAGCATGGACGGACTTATGTTTGATTTTGGGGAAAAAGCCAGCATCTCTACAGATCCCCATAATTTGATCATAGTAATAACGACTATAATCGCTTGAAAAAAGGATAAAAGGCTCATCAGAAAACTGAGCTAATGTGGAAAAATCAGAATCATGAACAGTGTGATTCTCAGGCACCACAAGTGAAAAAGAATCCCTGAGAATAACTTTTTTTTCTAGGCCATCAGGCACAGATTCAATTCTGACAAAACCCAGATCCAATCGATCACGCTCTATCATTTCCACTTGAACCCAATTGCTCAACTCTTCCAAACTCGTGGTGATTCCAGGCTCTTTGTTATTTAGCTTTTGCAATAATTCCGGTAAAACCTGATTGGATGCAGAACCTAAGAAACCGATCCTCAACTCCCCTATTTTCCCAGATGAAATAGCTTTCATTTGAGTCTGGGTGGTTTGTAAATGGTTGAGAATAAAATCCACTTCACTTTTAAAATATTCACCGGCGGCTGTCAAAGCCACATGCTGCTGATCTCGCTCAAATAATTGAACTTCCAATAACTCTTCTAATTGCTTGATCTGTCTACTCAAGCCAGGTTGAGATATAAATAGTCTGGAAGCTGCTTTTCTATAATTCAGCTCCTCCGCAACTGCCTGAAAATAGTGCAAATGTCTTAATTCCATTGATGCCTCTAGGTTATCGTTTGTTGATAATAATAGTATCAAAAAGCATCAATAAAACCAAGTACCTTTGGTAAAGAATTAAACCCAGCACTATGAGAAGCTTCAATTACGGAAAAGATCATTTAACAGCCTCCATAGCATTAGGACTTGCTAGGAAAGAGATCAAAGGTCAATTTTTGCCTGAGGTTAAGCATAAAATAGAAGAATCAGCTTCAGCAGTATCAAAAATCGCTCAAGGTGAAAAAGTTGTTTATGGAATCAACACAGGATTCGGCCCACTATGCACCAGTAAAATTTCTGCTCAAGACACCACAACCCTACAGGAAAATCTATTGAAAAGCCATGCTGTTGGTCTTGGAAAGCCTGTAGATTTAGAAATTTCCAAGCTTATGATGGTGTTGAAAATTCATGCATTGGCGCAGGGATTCTCAGGAATTAGATGGGAAACCATTGAAAGGATTCACTGGATGCTCGAACAGGAAATCATCCCTTTGGTTCCTATTCAGGGTTCAGTAGGAGCTTCAGGAGATTTAGCACCACTGTCACATTTATTCCTTCCACTTTTAGGATTAGGAAAAGTATCATATAGAGGAGAAATAATTACTTCAGAGGAGGCACTCAAGCTATTTGGAAAAAGCTCTTTAACACTAGGACCCAAAGAAGGTCTGGCTTTAATTAATGGAACACAGTTTATGGCTGCCCATGGAGTAAAAATTATTGAAAGGCTCCATAATTTATTGACTCATGCTAGCATCACAGGTGCAATGATGGTAGAAGGACTGATGGGGTCAATCAAACCTTTTTCACCAGAACTCCACAGTTTAAGACCTTTTGCAGGAAATCAACATGTGGCAGCCACCATTTTAAACCTGCTTCGAGACTCTGAAATCGTCAGTTCACATAAAGATTGTGCGAGAGTACAAGACCCCTATTCCTTGAGATGCATGCCCCAAGTGCATGGAGCGAGTTGGAATGCATGGCTTCATGTCAAAGAAACTTTGGAAATAGAAATTAATTCAGTTACAGACAATCCCATTGTTTTTGATGAGAACCATACGATTTCAGGCGGAAATTTTCATGGCCAACCCATAGCATTGGCCTTGGATTATGCCTGTTTAGCAGCTTCTGAACTAGGAAACATAGCTGACAGAAGAATTTATCTATCCATTGAAGGAGATACCCCGGGGGTACCTAAGCTATTGTTGAAAGAAACAGGTCTAAATTCCGGATTGATGATACCTCAATACACCACAGCAGCTTTGGCCTCCGAAAATAAGGGCTTGTGTTTTCCTGCATCAGCAGATTCTATTCCCACTTCTTTGGGACAGGAAGACCATGTAAGCATGGGAAGTATAGGAGGAAGAAAAGCCCTTAGAGTCATTGATAACGTTGAAAAAATTATCGGAATTGAGCTTCTTTATGCTGCTCAGGCGATGGATTATCATGCGCCCCTTCAATCTGGCAAAATAATGACTGCCATTTACAATCATGTCAGAAGCAAAATTGAACCAGTTGTACAAGACCGAATTCTTTACGAAGATATGGAAGAGGCAATTCAACTGATTCAAAGCGGGGAATTGCTTAAATTGGCTTATTCGACCGCAAGCCAGGAAGGCTTGGAGTTCGACACCCAATGGAGTTATCTATTCACTTTCTAGAAACCCAGCACTATGAAAGACAAGAAATTAATAGGCCCTATTACCCAGCTCCTGAGTATGGATCAACTCCCAATGAAAGGAGCTCTAAAAGATTCCCAATTACCCATACATAAGCATGCCGGTATTTTATTAGACGGAGATAAAATCGTGGAAATTGGTGATTTTGAGATTCTTCGAAAAAAAATTGACCTCCAGGAGGTTCGAAGAATTGACCTGTCAGAAAATTATGTAGCTCTTCCCGGAATGATAGATTGTCATACTCACATTTGCTTTGCAGGGTCAAGAGCTAAGGATTTTGCTTTGAGAAATTCTGGTAAAAGTTATCTGGAAATAGCAGAATCTGGTGGGGGTATTTGGGACACAGTTACCCAAACTAGAAAAATGACTGGTAGTGAACTTGCAAAAATTACTGCCTCAAGAGCTGATCAATTACTAGAAAATGGAATCACTACGATTGAGGTAAAAAGTGGCTATGGTCTTTCGGTTTTGGAAGAAATCAAAATGCTGACTTCCATACATCAAGCAAACAGAAAAACCAAAGCCGACTTGATTTCCACATGTCTTGCTGCTCATCTTCTACCAAAGGATTTTGAAGGAGATGAAACTGCTTATCTGGATTGGATGGTTCAAAAATTACTACCTATCATTTACAAGGAAGGCTTAAGTAAGCGAGTGGATATTTTTATCGAAAAGTCTGCTTTTTCAAAGGAACAAGCCCTTGTTTATTTAAAAAAGGCCAAGGAAATAGGATTTCAAATTACAGTTCATGCCGATCAATTTACTTCCGGAGGCTCAGAAGTAGCGGTAAAAATGCAAGCTCTTTCGGCTGATCATCTAGAAGCCTCCTCGGAAGAGGATTTGAAAAGACTGGCCAATTCGGATACGATTGGGGTAGCACTTCCGGGAGCATCTATTGGACTGGGCTGTCCTTTCACACCTGCTAGAAAATTACTAGACATGGGAGGTTCATTAGCAATTGCCTCTGATTGGAATCCAGGTTCAGCACCTATGGGTGATTTGCTCACTCAAGCCTCGATTTTAGCCACTTTTGAAAAGTTAAGCACAGCCGAAGTATTCGCTGGAATCACTTTCAGAGCTGCCGCAGCCCTAGGATTGACTAATAAAGGAACCATAGCGGCTGGTCAGTTTGCAGACTTCATTCTTTTCCCGACCTCTGACTACCAAGAAATTCTATATCATCAAGGAAATATAAAACCAGCACAAGTATGGAAATCTGGTTTAAAAGTGTTTGATAGGAAGAAGAAGATGAAAAGCTAGTGGTTATTAGTTAATAGTTATTAGGCAGCGTCCATTGAGGATTGAAAATTAGTAATTGTACCTCCTCTGCCCTTCGTAATTCGTATTTCCAAAATCGTAAATCGAACATGTCTTTCAAAGATCAAATCATACAAGGAATACCAGCATCTCTTCCCCCAAAAAAACTAAGGAGCCCGGAAATTTCGCATGCTCCCAAACGGAAAGAAATTCTTTCTCCTGAAGAAAAGAAACTGGCCCTCATCAATGCGCTACGCTACTTTCCAAAGGCTTGGCACCGAGACTTGGTTGGTGAATTTACTGAGGAATTAACAAAGTATGGTCGGATTTACATGTATCGCTTTATGCCGGATTATAGGATGTATGCTAGGGCTATTTCTGAATACCCGGGCAATTCCGAAAAGGCCAAAGCAATCATGCTGATGATTCAAAACAATTTGGACCCTGCTGTTGCACAGCACCCTGAAGAATTGATTACATACGGAGGAAATGGTGCGGTTTTCCAAAACTGGGCACAGTACCTATTGACCATGAAATACTTGGCTGAAATGACTGAGGAACAGACACTCCATATGTATTCCGGTCACCCTATGGGACTTTTTCCATCCTCACCCCTATCACCAAGAGTAATTGTCACTAATGGTATGATGATACCCAATTATTCTAAACCGGACGATTGGGAAAAATACAATGCCCTGGGTGTCACTCAATATGGACAGATGACAGCAGGATCTTACATGTATATCGGGCCACAGGGCATTGTTCATGGTACCACCATCACGGTCATGAATGCATTTCGGAAGAAACTGGGTAGTGGTATCAGCCCCAAAGGAAAAATATTTTTGACTGCTGGTTTGGGAGGAATGAGTGGAGCACAACCTAAAGCAGGAAATATTGCCGGCTGTATCACTATTTGCGCTGAAGTAAACCCTTCTGCTGCCAAAAAAAGGCATGAACAAGGCTGGGTGGACGAGTTAATAACTGACATGGATCAATTGATCCAACGGGTGCATAAGGCCAAAAATCAGGAAGAGGTGGTTTCTATTGCCTTTTTGGGAAATATCGTGGATGTATGGGAACGGTTTGATGAAGAAAACATTTTTGTGGAATTGGGTTCTGATCAGACTTCCTTACATAACCCTTGGGCAGGAGGCTATTACCCAGTTGGGCTCAGTTTCGAGGAGTCCAACCTACTGATGGCTGAAAACCCTGAAGCATTTAAAGAAAAAGTTCAAGAGTCACTGCGCAGACAGGCCTCGGCGATCAACCGGCATACTGCGAAAGGGACTTACTTTTTTGATTATGGGAATGCTTTTTTATTGGAAGCCTCTAGAGCTGGAGCAGCTGTCATGGCAGAAAATGAAATTGACTTTCGCTACCCAAGTTATGTTCAGGATATTTTAGGCCCTATGTGTTTTGATTATGGGTTTGGACCTTTTCGCTGGGTTTGCACCTCTGGCAAATCGGAGGATTTGAGAAAAACAGATCAAATCGCTGCTCAAGTTCTGAAAGAAATTATGAAAGAGTCTCCTGCTTCTATTCAACAACAAATGCAGGATAACATCACCTGGATTGAAGAGGCTGAAAAGAACAGGCTTGTAGTGGGATCTCAGGCTAGAATTTTATATGCCGATGCGGAAGGAAGAGCCAAAATTGCAGCCGCATTCAATGATGCAATTGCAAATGGTGAAATTTCTGCTCCCATTGTGCTGGGAAGAGACCATCATGATGTGAGCGGTACAGATTCTCCTTACAGGGAAACAAGCAATATCTACGATGGAAGCAAGTTCACTGCAGATATGGCGATTCATAATGTGATAGGAGACAGTTTTAGAGGTGCTACCTGGGTGTCTATCCATAATGGTGGTGGTGTGGGCTGGGGAGAAGTGATGAATGGAGGTTTTGGGATGGTTTTGGACGGAAGCAAGCAGGCTGAAATCAATTTGAAATCCATGCTATTCTACGATGTCAACAATGGAATTGCAAGAAGAGCCTGGGCTAGGAATAGTGGTTCTTTAGAAGCTATCCAACGAGAAATGGATAGAACCCCGGAATTAAAAGTGACTTTACCAAATTTGGTAGATGAGGATATACTGAAAGGCTTGGGCTAAATAGGCATAAGTTATCTTGAGAGCTGATACCAATCAGTCTTCTTCAAATACCTCTTCTAATTCCAATTCGAATCCTGGTAAAACAGTAGAAGTAACCTTCTGTCCTGAGGTATAAAGTCGGGAGGGTTGATAGCTTCCATTGACCAATACATTGATTTGGAGGGTATTTTCCGAAGGATGAATGATCCAATATTCTCTGACCCCAAACTCCTCATAAAGCTCGTACTTATTTTGGAGTTCTACCTTGCTATTGCTTGGAGAAAGAATCTCCACAATTAAGTCAGGAGCTCCAAAACAACCCTTGTCATCCAACTTGGAATGATCACAAATCACAGAGATATCAGGTTGGATTACCGAGTCAATTTTACTGTAATCGGGATCTTTTGACAATCTGACATCGAAAGGTGCCGCGTAAACTTTGCACTGATGTCCTTTTAAAAATTCGTGCAATGCAACCGAAACCTTCATCGAAACAGCTTGATGCCTTCTGTTTGGAGCTGCGGCTTTGGCAAAGATTTTACCCTTGATCAACTCCACTATTTCCTCAAAATCCCATTTAAGATAATCAGCATAGGTATAGCCTGAAAAAGAGGCATCCGGCTCTTTGAATGAAGCCAAGTCAATGTTTTCTTTTTGAGGAATTCTATATTCTTTCATCTTTCAGGACTCGCTTTAGCTTAAAAATTATACCTAATTTAGTAAAAACCTGCTAAAACTCTATGAGCCTACACTTAAACCCAAACCCAGAAAATTGGACTGGAAGAAAATCTGAATTGCCTGAATATTGGCATCAAATTGTCCAATGCATTCCAAACCTTCACTATTCTGAGGAGGATGGAAGAAAAGTTGGAATTCTCGGTTATCCCGGAGAGGAAGGAGTCAAAAGAAACCAGGGCCGACCAGGTACGAAAGAGGCCCCGGATCATATAAGGAAATACTTGGGAGGGATTGCCTATCACTTACCTGATTCATGTAAAATTTATGATTATGGTGATATCCAAACTCAAGGTACTGATTTGGAGAGCACTCAAACCAAAATCTCAGAAACCGTTCAGGCATTATTAAGAAATAAACATCTTCCCGTCCTTTTGGGAGGAGGTCATGATTTAGCATTTGCCCATGGAATGGGTATATTAAATCATTTACATCTCAAAGGAGAAAAATTGGGAATAATCAACTTGGACGCCCATTTTGACCTTAGACCGTTGGCTAACGGAAAAGGCCATTCAGGTTCTCCATTTTATCAATTGGCTCAGGAGTTCCCCATGAACTTCAACTATTTAGCTATAGGTATTCAACGCGCCTCTAACCCTAATTCTTTGTTTGAAAATGCTAAAAAACTAAATGCGAAATACCTGTTGATGGAGCAGTTTAGACTTCGCAACTGGGAATATATCCAAGAGCAGATTTTATGGTTTTTGGACTCAGTCAACAAGGTTTATTTGAGCGTGGATATGGACGGCTTCTCCTCCGCATTTGCACCTGGTGTTTCTGCTCCTTCACCCATGGGTTTTAGTCCCCAGATAGCATTCCGGGTATTCGAATTAATCGCAAAAAGCAAGAAATTAATTGCTATGGATGTGGTTGAACTCAACCCCAGATTTGATCAGGACCAAGCCACTGCGAGATTAGCAGCTCGATGTGTAGAATACGTTTTGAGGAAGAATTTTGAATAAGGTGATTGAAAGATCTTGTTATAAATGAAACGGGCTCAAATATTTAAAGGGGCCCTTTTCAGCTTTCTCACTTAAGGCTTCTTACTTTCTTTTTTTCCCACAGATCCACACAGAAAAATCCACAGAATAGCACAGATTTTTTCAGACTTCAGACTTCCAAAAACTGCCTACTGCTTCTGCAAACTGCCTACTTTTTAGCTTTCTCACTTAAGCCTTCAAACTTTTTAGATTTCTTACTTCAGATTTCAGACTTTCTTTTTTCCCACAGATTAACACAGATCAATGCGCAGATTTACGCGGATTTTTTCAGACTTCAGATTTCATATTTCAGACTTTTCATCTTTCTCACTTCAGACTTTATACTTTATGAGACTGCTTCGTTCCTGGCAGTGACGACACCATTAATAGCCCACGAACATCCCAAACAACAAACTGCCAACTTTACCCTTTCAGCTTTCTCACTTAAGCCTTCAAACTTTTTAGATTTCTTACTTCAGATTTCAGACTTTCTTTTTTCCCGCAGATTAACACAGATCAATGCGCAGATTTACGCGGATTTTTTCAGACTTCAGATTTCATATTTCAGACTTTTTAGCTTTCTCACTTCAGACTCTAGACTTTTTAGATTTCTTACTTCAGCCTTCAACCTTCCCTCAGACTTTCCCAAAGTATCTCCACCGGATGCTTTGCCTTTCGGCCAGTTCCATCTGCAATCTGATGTCGGCAGGAAGTTCCTGGAGCCGCGATCAAGGTATCTGCTTCGGCTTTTCTCACTGCAGGAAACAGCACCAACTCTCCAACCTGCTGAGAAACCTCAAAGTGTTCCGCTTCATAACCAAAAGAACCAGCCATACCACAGCAGCCGCTTGGGATGGTTTCCACAGAATAGTTTGCAGGAAGAGAAAGAATTTTCTGTGTCCAAGTCAGAGAAGAAAGAGCCTTTTGATGACAATGGCCATGCAACTTGATTTTTTGAGGCTTGTCTGTGAATTGTTCGGATCTGATATTTCCGGCTGCTACTTCCTGACCTAAAAACTCATCAATCAACTTGACATGAAACTTGAGTTTCTTCGCCCCTTCTAGCAGCTCTTTTCCTACAATTCGAGGATATTCATCCCTAAAACTCAAAATTGCCGAAGGCTCCAAACCAATCAATGGAGTATTCCCGTCAATCAGTTTTTCAAAAATCCGCACATTGGCCTCGGCATGTTTCTTTGCTTTTTCCAAAAGACCTTTGGATAGCGCCGAACGACCACTCTCCTCATGATCTACGATCTTGACCTCATAGCCCAATTTCTTTAACAATGAAATTGCTTGGATGCCTATCTGCGTATCGTTGTGATTGGTAAACTCATCCAAAAAGAAAAACACCGACTTAATGGGTTTAGCTGGTCCGTCCAGAGTGGGATAATTCTTTTTGTACCACTTCCTCAAACTAATCGGACTGATTTCTGGAAGATGACGGTTTGGAGCCACTCCCAAAATAGACTTCATTAGACCTCCAGTCAGGGAATTGCTCAGAAAGAAATTAGCGATTCCAGGAACTTTGGAACCTAACTCATTCAATTCATTGATATAGGCAAAAGCCTTGGATCGAAGGGGAACGCCATGCGTTTTTTGATACTGATAGAGGAATTCAGCTTTCATACTGGCCATATCCACATTGGAAGGACACTCAGCGGTACAACCTTTACAGCTTAGACAAAGGTCCAAAGCTTCTTTGATCTCAGGATGGTCAAAGGCATTTTCCTTTTTATCCAAAGTCAAAAACTCCCGAAGCGTATTAGCACGGCCTCTGACTGTATCTTTCTCATTTCGGGTTGCCATATAGCTTGGACACATGGTTCCGCCGGAACCTGGAAGTTTACGGCAATCTCCCGAACCGTTGCATTTTTCTGCCAAACGCAAAATCCCCCCCACATTGGAAAAATCGATAATTGTCTTGTGCTCTGGAGTTTCCATCCCTGGCTCGTAGCGCAGGAATTTATTCATCGGCGCGGCATCTACGATTTTTCCGGGGTTGAAGATATTTTTGGGGTCCCATGTATATTTAATCCTTCGGAAAAGCTCATAATTCTTTTCTCCAACCATCAGCGGGATAAAAGCAGCGCGTACTCTACCGTCTCCATGTTCCCCAGAAAGCGAACCCTGATATTTCTTCACCAATTGGGCAGAAGCCAAGGAAATCTTGTAAAACTCCGCTACATCCTCCGCTTTTTTCAAATCCAAAATAGGACGCAGGTGAATTTCCCCTGCTCCGGCATGGGCATAGTGCACAGGCTTTTGGTTGAAACCTTCCATCATGGCATCGACTTCATCGATGTAATCGGCTAAGTCTTCGATATCCACCGCAGTGTCTTCGATGCAGGCTACCGCTTTAGGATCCCCAGGAATATTTCCCAAGAGACCCAAACCAGCTGCACGAAGAGCCCAAGCTGAAGCTACTTTCTCTGGTTCGATAATAGGATAGGCATACCCATAGCCGCCAGCTTTCAGGTCCGCCACAAGCGCCTCTCCTTTTGCCATGGCTTCTTCCAAGGTTTTTCCCCGGAACTCAATCATCAAAATCGCTTCAGGATCTTCCTCTACAAAATAGCGGTTTTTGGAATATTCTATGCTCTCCTTAGTACAGTCCAAGATGATTTTATCCATCAGTTCCACCGCAGTTGCAGGATGCTTCATGGCAACTTGAGCAGACTTCATGCTTTCGTGTATGGTCGCGAAGTGAGCAGCCACCACGATTTCCACCGGATCGGGCAAGGGATCCAAGCTTATTTTGATTTCAGTGGTGAAAGCCAGAGTGCCCTCCGAACCCGCCAATAGCTTACAGAAGTTAAATTTTTCCTTTCCTTCGAATAGCTCTGCTTTCAACAATTCATCCACTGCATAGCCGGTATTTCGGCGGTGAATGGATTTTTTGGGAAATTGAGCGTGGATTTCTTCGCGGACTTCAGGATTGTTGAGTTCGTCGAAGATTTGACGGTAGATTGTTCCTTCCAGATCTTTTTGCCCGCATTTCCGATCGAACTCATCCTGAGAGATCTCCCCGAAAACAACCTTAATCCCATCGCTTAGAACGGTATTCAGAGAAATAACCTTGTCCCGAGTTACCCCATAGACAATGGAAGTCGTTCCAGAGGAATTATTCCCAACCATGCCTCCAATCATCGCTCGGTTAGCAGTGGAAGTGATTGGGCTGAAAAACAAGCCATGTGGCTTCAAAAATCGATTAAGTTCATCTCGAACTACGCCGGGCTGTACCCGAACCCAACGTTCTTCTTTGTTGAATTCCAGTATTTGTGTGAAATACTTGGAAACATCTACAACAATCCCATTCCCCACACATTGCCCTGCCAAAGAGGTGCCTGCTGTTCGGGGAATCAGGGAAGTTCCGTTTTCATTGGCAAACTGAATCAGTTTCTGAATATCCGATTCAGACTTAGGAAAAGCTACCGCTAAAGGTACCTCCCGATAGACAGAGGCATCCGTGGCATAAAGCGCTCGGCTAAGTTTGTCAAACTGCAAATTGCCCTCGAGTTGGGCTGCAAGTTTTTCTAAATGAGATACTAGATTAGGTTGGTCTGAAAGCATGATCAAAAATAGCTTTCTGGCTAGAATAAAGAAATAAAAATATCAAAGTTCAATATTACAGGACCAAAATGATCCTAAAATGAGGTAAAAACAAAATACCCTCCTCCTAAGACTCCCCACACTCCAGCAAAAAACAATCGAATATCACCAGAATTAACTTTTGCTTTCCTGGAATAAACTCCTTCTCGATATTGAATAACGAAAAGTATTAATCCAAATAGAAAAAAAAGCACTCCAATACTGAAACGAAAAACATCCATTTATTTTTGCCAGCAATTTCACCGATTATTGTTAAAACTAATTACTAAGCAGTAAAATTCAAACACTATGTTCTTCTACCTCTCCCAATTTTTGAGTTTTTTGGCCATGCCACTGACCATTATCCTGATTTTTCTTTTGGCTGGAATCATTTTCCTCCGCCAGAAATGGGGCAAAAAATTACTTTGCATAGGAATAGGTCTTTTGCTCTTTTTCACCAATCCTTTTCTTTCCAATCTGGCCTTATTGGCTTGGGAACCTGAATTCAAATCTTTTGAAGAAATAGAAAGTCATGAAATCGGCATTGTCCTCACTGGAGTAACCAATTTGAGCAAAACCGCCTATGACCGAACCTTTTTTAACAAAGGTGCCGACCGGATCACCCATGCCCTTCAACTCTATCGTATGGGAAAGATCAAAAAAATTCTGATCACCGGTGGGCAAGGTCTTAATCCTTCCAATCCGCAGACTGAGGCTGAGTTACTAAAACGATTTCTTATCATGACCGGAATGTCTGAGCATGACATTTTGATCGAAGATCAAGCAAAAAATACAGCTCAGAATGCGCAGTTCACCAAAGACTTTTTAGAGAAAAATCAAATCCCCGCCAATCAGGAGTTTATCCTCATCACTTCCGCTTTTCACATGAAGCGAGCTAAAGGATGCTTTGACAAGGTTGGATTGAAAACAGTGACTTTTCCCGTGGATTACTATTCCCATGATATCAAATACGATATACCATCCCTATTTTTTCCTGATCCTTCCTCATTGGAGTATTGGACCAAACTATTTAAAGAATGGATTGGGATTTTGGTATACAAAATCGTGGGGTATATCTAAATTAAGAGATTGCATTTCTTTGATTTTATTACGTACTTTACGTAACGCGATTTACGTAACGATTTTCATGTAATCCAAAAAGTGAGAAGTCATGAAAGAACCCTTCAATCCATTTATAATCAATACTTACCAAGGAAAGGAATACTTTTGTAATAGAGAGTTTGAGCTAAAAACACTCATTTCTCACATAGAAAATGACAGAAACGTAGTAATTTATGCCTGGAGAAGACTTGGAAAATCAGCCCTTATTCATCGACTTTTTGATGAATTAGAGTCATCAAAAAATTATGAAACTCTCTATATTGATTTACTCGCAACCCAAAATATAGGCGAATCCATTCAAAGCATATCGGCTGCCATATACGATAAGTATGGAAAAACTAGCAATGGGATAAGTGCCAGCATTCAAAAATTAATGGCTTCAATTGGGGCGACTATCAGTTTTAATTCTTTGTCAGGAGCTCCTGAGCTTACACTTGGTGTAAACAATACTAAACAACCTAATCAATCATTGGCTGCTTTGGGGGAATTTCTTGCTACCAGAAAGAAGCGAGTTGTCATCGCAATCGATGAATTTCAGCAAATCAACGACTATCAAGGGGAAAAAGCTGAAGCAGTATTCCGATCCTGGGTACAGCAGATTCCTGAAGTCCGTTTTATTTTTAGCGGAAGCCATCGCACATTAATGGAAGCGATGTTTACAGAAAAGAAAAGGCCTTTTTATCAGAGCTCTATGCTAGAGTCTCTTCAACCTATTTCCCTCGAAGCTTATTCTGAATTCATTACCCAACATTTTCAAGTTGCCAAGAAGAAAATCGAGCTGGATTCCATTGCGAAAATATATCACTGGAGTCGAGGTCAAACTTATACCGTTCAGTTGGTATGCAACCACCTTTATGCTAAGCACAATAAAGTAACCAATGCAGATGTGGATGTTGTATTCGATCAAATTCTTGTGCAGCAACAGGCGATTTATGCTAATTTTCAAAAAATGCTGACTCGGACACAGTGGAATGTATTTAGAGCTATTGCCAAAGAGGAACCCCTTCAAAACCCATTGAGCAAAGGTTTTATTCAAAAGTATAATCTTGGCGCAGCAAGTACGGTAAGCACGGCTTTAAAGGCCTTGGAAAGACTGGAACTTGTCATCAAGGACGAAGAAAATTACCTGGTACATGAAGTGCAGCTGGCCAGATGGATGGCGCGAATTTAATTCCCTTTCACGCTAACTCTCTTTTGGCAGCTCAGCCATCAAACCAACAAAGTCCCCTGAATCGAATCCCTTAATATTGGTTCTACTTTCGCCTCCTCAGCGAATTCCCCCCAGCGCTTGACAGCTTGCTTCACTCGCTCGATTTTCTCTTGCGGTCTTTTGATATTCATCTTTTTGGCTACTTCCAAAAAATCCGAGTCAGTAATTCCTTCCCTTTTTCCATTGACCTGAAGAGATTGCCTGCTCACCCAAATGCTACCAGGCCTGTAGGCATGGCATATATCGTATGCAGGAGACAAGGCCCACTTTCCACTTTGATCCATCAAAAACGCAAAGTTTTTGGTATGATCATCACAGTTTCGGGCCAATACATTGAATACCATTCGGACAAATTGCTGCTCTGCTTCTGGATAAGTTAGCCTTAGCATACGCATGGTTTCAAAAACTTGTTCGTAACTGTAAACACCCACCTGATTGAAATCAAAATGGCGGATACCACAGAGACTCTGCATATGGATTTTCTCTCCGGAATCCGTCCGATCAAATCGTTTGGTCATAAAATGAGCCCGACCGTTTTCCTCCAAAAGTCGGCATTCATTCATTTCGATTCCAGCCTCTTTAGCCATCAGATAATAGGCCATTTCCACTCTGCCGTAACCTACCGTAGCTCCAAACTGTGAGTCATGTACTCCGTCAAATTTGATGATCCAATGAGAAAATCCTTTTGGTGCCTTTACCTGACCACTTTTCACTTCTCCTGTCTTCGGATTAAAAGCAATTACTGCCTTGGCCCTGGCTCCGCCTGCAGAGGTACCAATCTTCAAAATATCCGCTAAAGCTTCCTCTTCCTCAAGGGAAAGATCAGTTTGAAAGTTTTCCTTGCTGTTCAGTACTTTTTGGGCAATTCCTACCAAACTTTCAAGCTCCAAAGAACTTGCCCGACCCGTTTCCGTACGCAGTGCAGGTTTGATTTCCAATGCCCCAACCCCTCTCTTGCCGATAAAACAAAGCAGTTCTACCGGATTTAAACTATCGGAAGGTCGTCCATTTTGAACTAACCAAGCGTTGATTAACTGGTTTCCGTACTTATCTGGGAGCATGTCAGCAAGCAGTCCCGGTAAACCTTTAAAAGTATCAAACGCATCATCCCGGGATCTGCGGGTTTCAGGAAAAGAATAGAGTCTTTTCCCTTGGGATAAAGGCATCAAAATAGGTGAAATATCCCATCCGGAGCGAAGAAAATTTCGATCAAATTCAAAATTGGCGAGTTGCCTGGACTCATCCCAAAGCACTGCTCCTACCAATTTATTCCAAAGCCAAATCTCAGCTGCATTTACCATTCTGAAGGAGGATTTTCAGCTGCCTGATCAGTATTACGGACTCGCTGCCGCTCTTGCTTCTTTTGAAGCTTGATGTATTCGAGCGGGCTGATCTGGGTCTGAGTCTCAAAAACCTCCAGAATCTGCAACTCATCCAAAACACGTAAGACTTGAATAAGGGTGATTAAATTAACCTTTTCGCCACGCTCCAGCAAACTCAAAGTAGAGCGACTGATCCCCGCCTCATAGGATAAAGTATCCTGAGTCTTATTGAGATCCATCCGCTTCTTTTTGATAAATTCTCCTATCATCTGAAGAATTGCTGCATCTGATAATTGTGAGATATTCATGACTTATTAATCATTCATTATAATCAAAAATACTATTTTATGAATGAAATATCAAACATTATAATATTTATTTTTGAATGATTATTCATACGTATTTAGATGTAAATAAGTTTAATGAATGATTTATCACTCATTTAATAACTTTATACTTCTATTTTTTGATTTCATATTTTTTATTTAGCCACAGATTAACACGGATTTTATCAGAATTCTGACTTTTCAGCTTTCTCACTTAAGCCTTTATACTTTATGAGACTGCTTCGTTCCTCGCAGTGACGACACTATTGAACCCACAAGCATCCCAAACTGCAAACTGCCTACTGCCTACTGCCTACTTTCAGCCTTTCTAGCTTTCTCACTTTAGCTTTCAGACTTCGGAGACTGCTTCGTTCCTCGCAGGGACGAGATTATTAATAACTCACAGGCATCCCGAACTGCATACTGCATACTGCATACTGCCTACTGCCTACTTTCAGCCTTTCCAGCTATCTCACTTCAGATTTCAGACTTCCGACAATATCTTCCAGACTTTCTTTGAAAAAGATTAATGAAAACCAAATCGCTTCTCCGAAGCTCTTGTTTACTCCCTATTTCAATCTATTCTACAACCAAAACGCCTCTCTGAGGCTGTTTGCAACCCATCCTGTAAATAGCTCCAGAGATGTGATTTGGTAAATGCTTTAAAAATTCTTTACTTCTTTTCTTCTTTGCGGGAGATAATCTGCAACGCCACTTTTCAGCTTTCTCACTTCAGATTTCAGCCTTTCCAGCTATCTCACTTCAGATTTCAGACTTCCGACGATATCTTCCAGACTTTCTTTGAAAAAGATTAATGAAAACCAAATCGCTTCTCCGAAGCTCTTGTTTACTCCCTATTTCAATCTATTCTACAACCAAAACGCCTCTCTGAGGCTGTTTGCAACCCATCCAGTAAAGAGCACCAGCGGTGTGATTTGGTAAATGCTTTAAAAAATTCTTTGCTTCTTTTCTTCTTTGCGGGAGAATATATCGCTGCGACACTGCGAGCTTTTTTTTTTACAAAACCTGCTAAAAGACATTGAGATTGCTTCGTCGTCGTACCTCCTCCTCGCAAAGACGGCACGATTTCAGCTTTCTCAATTATGCTTTCATACCTTATGAGACTGCTTCGTTCCTCGCAGTGACGACACTATTGAACCCACAAGCATCCCAAACTGCAAACTGACTACTGACTACTGCCTACTTTCAGCCTTTCCAGCTTTCTCACTTTAGCTTTCAGACTTCGGAGACTGCTTCGTTCCTCGCAGGGACGAGATTATTAATAACTCACAGGCATCCCGAACTGCATACTGCATACTGCATACTGCCTACTGCCTACTTTCAGCCTTTCCAGCTATCTCACTTCAGATTTCAGACTTCCGACAATATCTTCCAGACTTTCTTTGAAAAAGATTAATGAAAACCAAATCGCTTCTCCGAAGCTCTTGTTTACTCCCTATTTCAATCTATTCTACAACCAAAACGCCTCTCTGAGGCTGTTTGCAACCCATCCTGTAAATAGCTCCAGAGATGTGATTTGGTAAATGCTTTAAAAATTCTTTACTTCTTTTCTTCTTTGCGGGAGATAATCTGCAACGCCACTTTTCAGCTTTCTCACTTCAGATTTCAGCCTTTCCAGCTATCTCACTTCAGATTTCAGACTTCCGACGATATCTTCCAGACTTTCTTTGAAAAAGATTAATGAAAACCAAATCGCTTCTCCGAAGCTCTTGTTTACTCCCTATTTCAATCTATTCTACAACCAAAACGCCTCTCTGAGGCTGTTTGCAACCCATCCAGTAAAGAGCACCAGCGGTGTGATTTGGTAAATGCTTTAAAAAATTCTTTGCTTCTTTTCTTCTTTGCGGGAGATAATCTGCAACGCCACTTTTCAGCTTTCACACTTCAGATTTCAGCCTTTCCAGCTTTCTAACTTAAGCTTTCATACTTCCTTCCCTGCTCCAAACCATCTTCCATTTCCAGCCTTTTTCTTCCAATAAAATAGGATGATAAGCTAAAGCGGCTTTGGCCGTGGGTGAATTAAAAAAACGTTGATCATCAGTTAAAATGGCTACCTGATCACCAGAAGAGTCAACTCGAAGCAAATCCATAACTGCCGAAGGTATATGACTGGAATAAGTTGGATCGCTTTCCATCAACTTCTTTTTCAAACTCCAATCAATTTCAAATTTCTCAGTTTCAACTTCCGGAGCAGGAACGGCTCTCTGCTTGCTTTGCTTCTGAACCCAAATTAAATAGGATCTTAAAAGAGATAGACCAGGATTTTGCAATTGACCGGGACGAAAGTCTTCTGGATTTATGGAAGATATCAGGTGCAATTGCTTTCTGGCTCTACTGATAGCCACATTGAGACGGTTTTCCGCTCCTGATTTACTCAATAAGCCAAAATTGGTCACTAATTTCCCTTCCCGATTGGGAGCATAACCCAAAGATAAGATCACCTGATCAAACTCATCCCCCTGTACATTTTCTATGTTACGAACTTTAATTCCTGCCTGCCTAAGCCCTTCTTTCCAAAGCTTTTCCCGAATCAAATCCATTTGAAAATAGTTGCCTGTCACTATCCCAATACTATCGCCTAAAGAATCTTTTTGAATTTGCCTAACTCTAGTCAAAACTGCATCAGCCTCCACTTGATTGACCTGATTTTCCCAAATCCCCTCTACCTTTTCCCAGAAAAAAGGAGTTTTACCGGATTGAATGGTTGCATAATCCGGAAGGGTTTCCAATTGACCCTC
This sequence comes from Algoriphagus sp. NBT04N3, assembly GCF_019443765.1. NCBI lineage: Bacteria > Pseudomonadati > Bacteroidota > Cytophagia > Cytophagales > Cyclobacteriaceae > Algoriphagus > Algoriphagus sp. NBT04N3. The sequence goes on along the minus strand of NZ_CP048415.1, from coordinate 1,006,462 downwards.
ATAAAAATGGGTATTGGAAAAATGAATCAAGGCAGGATCAGCAGATCGATAGTGTCCCTTTAGCCTAGCACTTTCGAAGAAATTCCCGGCCAACTCCAACAATGACTCTGCCTCAAACTCTAAACCCTCCTCCTCACTTTCCCATTTGACCTGGTAGAAATCTGAAGGCCGCAACTGCTTACCATCACCTGCAATAACCACCTGCTTTCCGCGAAGCATGGCCGGTAAGCCCAATTCAACAGGACACTGGGAAGCTTCATCAAAGATCACCAAATCAAATTGATTCTTTAGAGGAAAAAGAGCAGATACAGTCTCCGGACTGGCCAACCAGCAGGGCAAAAGTTTAAAGACCTCCTCACCCAATTCCTGAACCAATTTTCGAATAGCCCAACGCTGCCTTTTTTTACTAATCTGATGCAAAAGCTCTCTATAAGTCACCCTGTTTCCAAGTCGGTTGTATTCCAAGTGCTGACTCATTTGCTCCCGTAACCTCAAAAGAGCCATATGTTGAGACAAGCTTCTTTTTTCCAAAATAGACTTTCGAAGCTCTTCCAGCTCTGACTCCATTTTCAGGGAACCTGCCTCTGCCAATACTGGAAATCTCCGTTCCAACTCTGCAATCCATGCTAAATACCAGCCATTCCAAAAAATATGAACTTGATCAGCAGTACTTTCTTCGGGAAACTCTTGCCAAAGTTCTAATCCTAAACTTTGATTATCCCAGCCTATCAAAAAGCGATCAAAAGCCACTAATTCGGTATAAACCGCATTCCAGTTCAATTCATTTTCCGGTATACAAGAAGAAAGTCCTTGCTCTAAAAGTGATTGAATCTGCGATTCACTTAGCCAGGTTTTCCAAAAAGTCCAAGAAGCACTTCCCTTCTCTAATACCTCTCTCCAAATTTTCAATTGCCCGAAAAGATCATTCGTTGGGTTCAAAAGAGAATGCCAATCACCCAATTCCTGCCAAGCGTTTATCCAATCCAAGGCAAGATTTAAGCAATGAATATCGAGTTCAGCATCTTCCGAAAAAGGAATAGCCAAGCTTTGAGGTATGGTTTGTTTTTCTTCATGAAGTTGGATTCTAATTTGAAGTTCCTCTTGAATATCCCGAAGAATGCCAGAACCTAATTTCAGCTCATTGCCCTTCAAGAGTTCAAATACCAAAGGGTACTTTGATTGGTTCAAATTGGCCCAAAGCTTTCCGAAAAATGATTGGGATTTAGAAAGCAAAACTTCTAATTCTACTTGATATTCCTGGGGATCAGCTTTCAATTCAAATTTCAATTGAGCCAATTGTTTTTTCTCTTCAATCAAGAAAAGTTGTTGTTTTCCAAGCTTTTTAACTTGCTCTTTCTCTAAAATCAGATGAGAATTCAATTTAATAGAACTCAACTGTTGCAAGGAATTATAGGCTCTGTGAAACTTCTGAAGCTGATTTTGAATTTGAGGCTCGGTGCTCACTTCTTTTTTTGCTAAACCAGAAGAATCCAACTCCAAAAGCTGTTTTCTAAAGCCCTCCACTTCCCAAATCGCCTGAGAAATACGAGGAAAATCAGCAGCTTGAACTTGGGCAAATGACTTTCTATCATTCCAAAAACTAGGCTCAAACCTTTCCTGGTAGCGTGCATAGATTTTAAAATCTTGTTCAAAAGTCTTTGCCTGTTCCTGATTGAGTTTTAAAAGGCTGTTAGATTTTAAGGCAGGTTTACCCAAATCTGCATTTAGATACATCGCCTTAATTGGCATACCTGCAACACTATTATCAAAAAGAGCCTGACGAAAATCCTCCAATTTATCAGAAAGTCTGGCTATGCTTCTGGAGTTTCTAGAGATTTCTCGTTCCAGATGAATGGCATCTATTCCTCTATTCTGCTCTTGATAGGATTCGATGGATTCGATCTGCTTTTTAATTTTTTCAAAAAGTAGATTTCGATCCCTCTGAAAATCATGCACCAAAGCCAAAAATTGGCCAAACCCAACTTTTGCCATACGCTCAAAAACCACATCCAGAGCAGCTCTCTTTTGAGACACTACCAAAACCTTCTTTCCCCGAGCAATAAAATCTGATACCAGATTGGAAATTAACTGGGATTTGCCAGTTCCAGGAGGCCCCTCTACTACCATACTCTTACCCTGCCGAACCTTCAGGAACACATTTTCCTGTGATGCATCCAAGGGAAAGATGGGAAACATCGCATCTTCTCTGGGAAAGGGACGATTTTCTGGTGCTTCAAAATGGGCTGAGAATAACTCTTCAAGATTCACATCCTGGCCTTCAGCATTCAGCTCCTCATAATCAGAAAAAAGGAAACTCCCTTTTTGGGCAAAAGGACCCAACACAGCATAGGGTTTTAAAGTAAGCTTTCCTTCCTGATACTGATTCTGATCCACTTGAATCTGAGAATTAGGAAAATTCTGAATCCGGTCTTCAAACAAATTGGATTGAACTTGAATAGAGAAATTACTTTGTACTATCTGATTGAGAGTAATTCTAAATTCAGTGGGATCAGCAGGTAAATTTTCCAATTGCTCATCAGAAAAATCATCCGGTAATCGCTGTTTGGTGGCATGCCTCCAAGCCAACAAAAAGGCCGGATTCCATCTCCAAGATTCCGAGGAATTCAATTTCCATTGAGAATCAATCCGCTCTAACCCAACTGGCTTGAGTATCAATGGAGCTCTCATTAATTGTCCATTGATCAACTTCCCCTCCACAAATAGCCATGCCAGATAAAGACTTTGCTCTCCGGTTTCTTCCTGTATTAATTGATCTCTAAAGGCCAAGCGGGAAAGACTTTTTGAAAGCCGATTGGAGCTGGCGGATCTCGGATCCAATTCTGGAATTAAAGAAACCTGCCTTTTGCCTTGTAGTAGCTTTCGAATCAATTCAAATGCTGGCGCTCCTGTTAAAAAATCAAAATCCTGCAAATCAATCATCCCAAATCCACTCAATCTTGGCATATACAGGGATCTGTTTTTAGTCGACAAATCCGTGAGCCGATTGAGATAAGTTTGAAAGATGGATTCGGGCATTTATTTAAAAGGCGAGTCTTTTTCTTTGGCCATTTGATTATACACAATTCCGTCCAGAATTCCCGGCATCCATTTATTCAGAAACACGGCCAATTTTCCCTGAAAAGTCAAAACCATATCCCTTTTTCTTTTCAATGTTGCCTTCAAAATATGTTGTGCTACCTCTTCCGAGGTCATCATTTTAGCTTCGTCACGGGGAGATTCTCCTTGAGAGGAACCATCAGCGGTCAAGGCAGTATTTCGGATATTGGAGGCTGTAAAACCTGGTGCGACGACGAGAACATGTACTCCTTTTTTCATCACCTCCGTACGAAGCGATTCAAAAAACCCATTCATCGCATATTTACTGGCAGTATAGGCTGTTCGGGCGGGAGTGCCTCGGTAACCATTGATGGAAGAAATCCCGATGATCGAGCCTTTGGATTTTAATATTGAAGGAAGGCAATATTTGGTAGCATAGACAGTCCCATAAAAGTTAGTGTCCATTACTTTTCTAAAAACCTCCATATCCAAGTCTTCAAACAAAGCTCTCATGGAAATCCCCGCATTATTGATCAAGATATCTATCCGTCCAAAGTGTTTGATTGTTTGTTCGGCCATGTGACGGTTATCCTCCTCCTTAGCAGCATCTGCCAAAATCGAATAAACCTGAATACCAGATTCCTTTAATTTTTGCTCAGTATTTTTCAGTTTCTCAGGATTGCGGCCAGTGATAGCAATTTTCGCCCCTTCCTTTCCAAAAATTTCGGCACATGCTTCACCGATTCCCGAGGTAGCTCCAGTAATGAGAACGACTTGATCTTTGAATTTCATGAATACGGTTTAATGGGATAAAGATAGGGAATGAGAAGCCTTTTGAAAATCAGAATATAAAATCATTCAATCTGATTACCTCAATCTTGCCACTTACCATAGTTTCTTAGCTTGAGCTACTGGAAGACCGATGACCGAAGACCGAAGCTTCCGTGACCTTGCCTGATTTTGGTTGTCACAATTCCGTCTACTTACTGGTAAGAAAGCGGAAATTCATATCATTCAATAATCAAAAGCAGGTGTCTTTGATCTGTCATTAAACAAATCAATCTTTTATTCTATAATTATTCTCTGAAAAACCTTCTCATCTTCAACATCCTCTGGTGTAACAGAAATATATGGACCATCTTTTAAAATAATGAAATCATAGCCTCCAAATTTGGGAATTGAATCCAAACCAAACTCACCTATTCGGTTTAAATTTTTATCATAAACAATCATGTATTTTTTATTGGTTTTTCCAGCTCCTTTACGATTGACTATTCTATTTAGCGACTCATCGTCATATTTTTTATAAACAACCCTCCAATAAAGCATTCGAAAAGGGTCATAATTAAAAGAAAAATAATAATCAGTACCATATTGATACTGAATCATCCTATCTGACTGAATATCCTTGAAGTCTATGAAAACCGGTGGATCAAGCTGATCACTCCTCATCAGAAAATATGGCTCCATTTCCTCAGTCTTCAGGTTTAACTTGTAGATAGAATCTGCCAAAGGAAAGCTGACAAGCATGAAATCGGGGTCTTCTGAGGGGGATATACTAGGAAGTATATGATCGGGATTACCCCAAAAATCACCGGTTTGATATAATTCAGGATACCCTAGCAAAGTCGTGTAATCACCCGATTTCAAATCCAATTTGATTAAAAGGTTATTTCTTTTGTATTGGCTTTTAAATGGATCTTGATCAGGAATGCACGGGATGTATAAATACCTCCCACGTTTAAAAATCCTCGATTTAGATGTTACCCAGGGAAGAACTGAATCTTCCCCTGGCATATTACTATCATTTTCTTTTAGTCTATATCTTTTTAAAACTTCACCTGAAGAGTCAGCCAAGCTTACCTGATAGCGATACCTATCAATCAAAAATATAGAATCGTAATCATGAAAATAAAAGTCAGTCACTCCACCAACTTCATTGGGCCCTCTTCCATCAAATTTTAATACTAAATCCACCTCAGGGTCATCCAATGAATTGACAAATAAGTAATTGGGGTCAGAATCAAAGTAATTCAAATGAATAAACAGAACCTCTCCATCCTCCCGAAAACTTAGCTGAGAGAGAATCGAAAATTCAGTGGATAAATTATTGATCGGAATTACCTTCTGACTATTAGAGTCAAGCTTAATGAGATTTACTTTTTTATATTTTTCGGAACAAGAAAAAATCAAAAGTGAGATGCAAAAAACAAACAATGACTTCATTCTACTATTTTTTAATAATAGGCCTAAATATATAATATTTTCGTTTACAGTTCCGTTTCTCACAGCCATCTTTTTTCCCTAATTTTGCGGCCATGTCGAGAAAAATGAAAAATAAGGTCATCACCAACCTATTGATCGAGCGGATTGCTTCCGAAGGGAAGTGCGTAGGGCATCATGAAGGAAAAGTGGTTTTTGTCAATCAGGTTGCTCCCGGAGATGTAGTGGATGTTCGAATTACCAGAGGAAAAAGCTCCTTCATGGAGGGTGAAGCAATTCATTTTCACGAGTATTCCAAGGACCGAATCGAGCCATTTTGCTCGCACTTTGGCACCTGCGGAGGTTGCAAATGGCAACATATCAATTACGATCTTCAGAAAAACTATAAAAGACAGCAGGTAGTTGACCAATTTCAACGCATCGCCAAAGTCCCTATTCCTGAAGTGCTTCCGATCTTAGGATCAGAAAAAACCAGGTACTATAGAAATAAGTTGGACTTTACTTTTTCCAACAAAAAATGGCTAACCCTAGAGCAGATCAGATCGGGAGAGGATTTTGACCGAAATGCCTTGGGCTTTCATATCCCAAAAATGTTTGATAAAATCATCGATATCGAACATTGCTACCTTCAGGGAAATATTTCCAATGATGTCAGAAATGAGTTAAGAGCTTTTGCTTTGGCCAACAAACTCAGCTTCTATGATATTCGTGAGCAAGTGGGCTTATTGAGAAATCTCATCATCCGTACCACCTCTACTAATCAATCCATGGTCATTGTGCAGTTTGGTGAAAATGATCCTGCCGGCATCGAGTTGGTGATGGAGTTTTTGAAGAATAAATTCCCGGAAATCACGTCTTTGCTTTATGTGATTAACACCAAAGGCAATGAAACCTTTCATGACCTGGATCTGGTTACCTATGCCGGTTTGCCGTATATCGAAGAGGAAATGGAAGGCTTAAAATTCCGAATCGGGCCTAAATCTTTTTATCAAACCAACTCAGAACAAGCTTACGAATTGTATAAAGTCGCACGGGATTTCGCCCAATTGAAAGGTGATGAAGTGGTGTTTGATCTTTATACGGGTACAGGCACTATCGCCAATTTTGTTGCTAAGCAAGCCAAGCAGGTAATCGGCGTTGAGTATGTAGCCGCGGCAATTGAAGATGCCAAGTTGAACTCAAAGATTAATGAAATAGAAAATACGCTTTTCTATGCCGGTGATATGAAGGATGTATTAAACGAAGAGTTTATCCAAAACCACGCTGCACCGGATGTCATTATTACTGATCCACCTAGGGCAGGCATGCATGAAGATGTAGTGAATATGCTTTTGAGATTAGAAGCTCCAAAAGTTGTCTATGTATCCTGCAATCCTGCTACTCAAGCCAGGGATATTGCTATGATGGGAGAAAAATACCAAGTGGAACGAATTCAACCTGTTGATATGTTCCCTCAAACCTATCACGTAGAAAATGTCGTACTCTTAACGCTCAAATCATGATATCTGATTTCAACGATCCAGAATTAAGCGGGAAATATCTAGGAACAATTACCTCAGATTTTGTAAAAATCTCTGATGTACTTAAAGAAGCCTCCTACCAAGTAAGGTCTAGAGGCTTTTCGGATTTCCCGATTTTTCCAATCTCCAAAGAGATGCAACCCATCGGTAAAATATTCTTGGGGAAAGTGGAGAAAAATCTAGACTGGAATTACTTCATCACCTATGTAGATGAATTTGTCCAACGAAAATTGATCGCTGAGGATGCGCTGGAAGAATTTAAAAAGGCCTACAAAGATCCAGATGAGTTTTGTTGCCTTTTTGTCATTGACGGAGCCTTTACCAGCTTCGTTTATGTACCTTATCCGGAAGAGTAGGTAGACAATTCAATCAAACCCTCCAAGCCCATCAAAATGCTTGGAGGGTTTATTTTTTTATAAAATTTCCCGCAGATTATCGCAGATTAAATTTTCCTAATTCTAAAAGTGCTTCCAGCCCTGAGCCTTTAACTGAACTGCAGTTCCACTTTTGGTAACCAAGAACTTCCCTTCTTCAGGCTTGGAAATATGTCCGATGAAATGGATATCCGGATGCTTTTCCAACTTTTTGAAATCCTTCTGATCTATTGTGAAAAGCAACTCATAATCCTCTCCCCCATTTAGTACGCAAGTAATTGGATCCAGATTTAGTTCAACAGCTGTATCGAAGGTTTGCTTATCGATCGGCAGTTTATCCTCATAGATAGTGGCTCCCACATTCGAAGCTTTGCAAATATGAAATATCTCTGAGGCCAAACCATCAGAAATATCCATCATAGATGTAGGTACCACATCCAATTCCCTCAACTCATGAATAATATCCATTCGTGCATCAGGCTTCAACTGTCGGCCTGTTACAATCGTATATTTTTCCAAATCCGGTTTCATATCTGGGTTGGCCAAGTAAACTTGTTTTTCCCTCTCCAGAATCTGAAGCCCAACCAGTGCTGCACCCAGATCTCCAGTTGCGCAAAGGATATCATTTACCTTCGCACCGTTTCTATAGCTAATTTGCTCCTTTTTAGCCTCTCCTATAGCTGTCACAGATATAACCAAGCCACTTCTTGAAGCAGTAGTATCTCCACCTATCAAATCTACCCCATAATGCTCACATGCTGCATGTATTCCGGAATATAGTGCATCTACAGCCTCAACAGAGAATCGATTGGAAAGAGCGATGGACACTGTGACTTGCTTTGGGATTGCATTCATCGCCGCAACATCAGAAATATTCACTGCTATAGCTTTGAACCCTACATGAGGCAGTGGAGCATAAGCTAGGTCAAAGTGAACACCCTCTAAAAGCAAATCAGTAGTGATTACTTTGACATGATCTCCAGCTTCAATTACTGCAGCATCATCTCCGATTCCTTTGAGTGAAGATGAGTTTTTGATGGCTACTTTTTCATTCAAATGATCAATGAGTCCAAACTCACCAATTTCGCTTATTTCTGTTCTCTTTTCTGACATTTCTTGGTATGTGATTCGTTGTTGAGTTATTAGTTATTGGTTATTAGAATTTTATGCCATGTTTAAAGCTCCAGATTGATACAAGAGTCAGGAAAACCTCGGGCTGGCAATACTACCTACTGCTTCTGCCTACTGCCTACTTTTCAGCTTTCTCACTTTAAACTTCAGCCTTTTTTCAGCTTTCTCAATTCAGATTTCTGACTTTCTTTTTCAGCTTTATGACTTCTGACTTCTGACTTTCTTTTTCAGCTTTCTCACTTCAGCTTTCAGACTTCCCACTACTGCCTACTTTCTTTCTTGGCACAATTCCACCAACACCCCATTCGTACTTCTGGGATGCAAAAATACAACTAATTTATTGTCGGCTCCCTCTTTGGGCGTTTCATTCAATATTTCGAACCCCTCTCCTTTTAATCTAGCCACTTCTTCATGGATATCTTCTACATCGAAAGCAATATGATGGACTCCAGGAGATTTTTTTTCCAAATATTTGGCGATGGCACTTTCTGGCCGGGTTGCCTGAAGCAACTCCACTTTGGTCTCTCCCACTTGGAAAAAGGAAGTTTCTACGGCCTCTCCCTCCACTACTTCTGTTTTAAAATGCTTTTTACCCAAGAGTTTTTCAAAAAGTAAATTGGATTCCTGAAGATCTGCCACAGCAATTCCTATATGTTCGATTTTCCTCATTTTTATTATTCGTATATTTGTATTTGAATCTTTTCAGCATGCAGCATGTTCTGCATCTGAGTTAATTTGAAGACGTAAAGTTATAAATATATGATCATCGTTTCTGACAAGGCCAAAGAGCGTATTTTGGAGTTGAAAAAAGAAGAAGGCCGAACTGAAAATGAAAACATCCGAGTTTCCGTCAAAGGCGGAGGCTGTTCAGGCCTTATGTATGATTTAGGCTTTGATGCAAAAACCGTGGATACAGACCATGTATTCGAGGATAAAGGCATCAAAATAATCGTAGATCGCAAAAGTTTATTGTACCTAGCTGGTACTACATTGGAATTTACAGATGGACTGAATGGAAAAGGATTTCAATTCATCAATCCCAATGCAAGCAGAACTTGTGGCTGCGGAGAGAGTTTCTCTGTCTGATTCTACAATTCTAGAATTTATCGACAAAAAAACATGCTAGGCAACCTCATCAGGTTGCCTTTCTTTTTGGGCTTAAACCTAGCCCATTTTAGACTTCATTCCTTACCTTTGCCCTCGTTAAAAAAAGAACCCAAATAATGGAAGATCAAATCAAAAAAATCCAACTGAATGACTTGCACATTGCCTTAGGAGGCAAAATGGTGCCTTTTGCTGGTTACAATATGCCTGTAAGATACAGTTCTGATAACGAAGAACACCTTTGTGTGAGAAATGGAGTTGGGGTATTTGATGTTTCCCATATGGGTGAATTTATGGTCGAAGGACCAGAGGCTTTGAATTTGATTCAAAAGGTCACTTCAAACGATGCTTCAAAATTAGTGGATGGGCAGGCTCAATATTCTTGCTTCCCGAACGAAAACGGAGGAATTGTAGATGATTTGATCGTCTACAAGTTTGCTGAAGAAAAATATATGCTTGTAGTCAATGCATCCAATATTGATAAAGATTGGGCTTGGGTAAATAAGCATAATACCATGGGAGCTCGATTGACTAATATTTCTGATCAAATCTCACTTTTTGCTGTTCAAGGTCCTAAAGCAATCGAGGCAGTTCAGTCTTTAACCCCAGTGAATCTTTCAGAGGTGAAATTTTACCATTTTACAGTTGGTGAATTTGCAGGAGTTCAAGATGTGATTATCTCCGGCACAGGATACACTGGAGCTGGTGGATTTGAAATTTATGTGAAAAACGAAGATGCTGAAAAAGTCTGGAATGCCATTTTTGAGGCGGGAAAAGACTTTGACATCAAACCCATAGGATTGGGAGCAAGGGATACTCTGAGAATGGAAATGGGTTATTGCCTGTATGGAAACGACATCAATGATGATACTTCCCCTCTCGAAGCGGGATTGGGTTGGATCACCAAGTTCACCAAGGATTTCATCAACTCAGAAGCGCTAAAAGCCCAGAAAGAAGCTGGTGTAGACAAAAAACTAGTAGGATTTGTCATGCAGGAAAGAGGAATTCCAAGAGGACATTATCCTATTGTAGATGAAGCCGGAAACACTATCGGTGAAGTAACCTCCGGAACTCAATCTCCATCTATGGGTGTGGGAATTGGTTTAGGCTATGTGAAAACAGAATTCAGCAAACCTGGAACAGAAATCTTCATACAGGTTAGAAATAAAAATCTGAAAGCTCAGGTTGAAAAACTACCCTTGTTGAAAGGATGAGAAACATTGAAGTCTGCTTCAGCCCAGAATTAATTCATTTGCATGATTTGCAGGGGAAAATCGTGGTGGTAGTCGATATTTTTCGGGCTACCTCCACGATGATTGCTGCTTTGGCAAATGGGATTGATGAAATCATGACTTTCGCTGACTTAGAAGCCTGCCGAGAAATGAGAGGCAAAGGTTATTTGATCGCAGCTGAAAGAAATGGGTTGAAAGTGGATGGCTTTGATTTAGGGAACTCCCCGGTAGCATTTTTGAAGGATGATTATTCCGGGCAAAAGTTGGCAATGACTACCACCAACGGTACTTTGGCAATATCGAAATCCAATCAGGCTGATGAGATATTGATTGGAGCTTTTCCGAACCTATATGCTACAGTAGCCTATATCCAGCAGCAGAAAAAGGATGTTTTGGTCCATTGTGCGGGCTGGAAAGGCCGATTTAATCTGGAAGATTCTTTATATGCGGGAGCATTAGTCAAATCCTTGGAAAGCACTCATGCTGCTGAAGAAGATGGTGCATTAGCGATGAAATCACTTTTTGAAAAGGAAGGACATCAACTTTCAGCTTATTTAAGCAAGGCATCTCATGCCAAAAGACTTCAAAATCACGGAATAGAAGCAGATATTGATTTTTGTCTAACCTTGGATCTATATGATTTGGTGGCGAAGGTAGAGAATGAGAAGGTGAAACCAATTTCCTTTTAAAACTTCAAGTTCTTTTATTTCAGATAAGTAAAGGCTATTTTCAAAAATTGACGTAGCATCCTCTTTACAATTCTAGAAAATGAAAACCTTCAACTACAAAAAGAGAAATTTTTTTTCAGGCCCTCACCTATTGGGATTGATTTTGCTATTGGTGGGAATTTTTGTTTTGGTCAGCCCGACTTTTTTAGAAAGTGGAAGTTCCTTGGAAAAAGTCATCACAGTGGGACTAGTAACTCTTACCATTGGACTCATCATTTTTTCATCCTACAGTGGGGTCTTGCTTGATTTTTCAAAAAACAGGTATAAAAACTACTTTTCCATTGTGGGCTTTCGATTTGGAGAATGGAGCCTATTGCCTCAAATATCCAAGATTGAAGTACTTCCCTACAGCTTTAAAAGTCAAAATGTGCCCAATGGAATTAGCCCTACACTTTCAGGAACAGTAAATTCTTTTAAGGTAATTTTATATTCCAAATCCTCTCAGCATGTTTTTTCTTTTGATTATTCCAACTTGAATAAGGCGGTCAAAAAAGCGAATCAAATTGCCAGTGATTCTAACTCTGACTTAATTATTCCGTCAATTCAATGAATTGGTTTTTTTGAGGAATAATGGAGACTATATCTTTGGAATAAGTGTCTTTTCCCCAAACAAAGATTTCCCCAATCATCCCCTTTCCTTCAGAACTTTTCAAAATTGCTGGTATTTTCAGGATTCCATTTAAACCGGCAAATGATGAAGAACCTATTGGCCTTTGCACTGATCATTCTACTTTTTTCCTGTCAGCAAGAGAAAAAACTTCCAAGGATTGCTATAGCAGGTTTAGCTATTGAATCCAGCACCTTTTCACCAGCCAGATCCACCGCAGAATCATTCAAAGCACGAATCGGAGATGATATTTTCAATTACTACCCTTTCTTAGCAGATAGCAGCACCAATCGCAGCCGAGCCGAATGGTTTCCAACATTAAGAGGACATGCAATTCCAGGAGGTATGGTCACCCGGGAAGCTTATGATTCTTTGGTGAATTTAACATTGGACATGCTAAGAGAAAATCTACCCTACGACGGATTGTTTTTTGATATTCATGGCGCCATGAGTGTAGAAGGGATAGATGATCCGGAAGGGGATTTTATTCTGAAAGTTAGAGAGGTAGTTGGGTACGAGACGCTCATCTCCACCTCCATGGACTTGCATGGCAATGTGTCAATGCGATTGGCAGAAAACTCAGATTTGATTACCTGCTATAGAATGGCTCCACATGAGGATGCTTTGGAATCAAAGCAACGTGCTGTAGAAAATTTGCTAGAACGGTTAGAGTCAGGGAAAGGCAAACCAGCATACAAAGCTTGGATTCCTGTTCCGATTTTATTGCCCGGAGAAAAAACCAGCACTCGCATAGACCCCGGCAAATCTTTATACGCGAAGGTGGACCCGATCACACAAGAAAAAGGGGTCATTGACGCAGCCATTTGGATAGGTTATGCTTGGGCAGACGAACCCAGAAATCATGCTGTGGTGATGGTGACAGGAGATGATAAAAACCAAGTGAAAGAAAGTGCCGAATTCCTCGCCAACAGTTTTTGGGCAGTAAGAAATGAATTTGAGTTTGTCGCTCCAGTTGCTTATTTGGATGAGAGCTTGGAAATGGCACTAAAAAGCGAAAAGAAGCCATTTGTCATTTCGGACATGGGAGATAATCCTACAGCTGGAGGAGCCGGAGATGTAACTTGGACCTTGAATGAGTTACTGAAAAGACCTGAGTTCAAAAGTGAATCCGGACCCGAACTTATCTATGCTTCTATTCCAGGACCTGATTTGGTTGCTAAAGCCAAAGAAGTTGGAATTGGAAATCAAGTGGAAGGTTATGCCGGTGCGATGGTTGATGACAGATTTGCTCCACCACTATTATTGAAAGGTAAAGTTTTAGCCATCAAGGAGGGAGACTCTGATGCCAAGACAGAAGTGGTGGTTCAGATAGGGTCAATCAAAGTGATTGTCACTGAAAAACGGAAACCCTATCACCATGTCAAAGACTTTACTGATTTGAATCTGGATCCGGAAAACACGGATATTTTGGTAGTGAAAATTGGGTATTTGGTACCGGAACTCTATGACTTAAGAGGAGACTGGATTATGGCTTTGACTCCGGGAGGGGTAGATCAAGATCTGGGAAGATTAGGCTATCAGCGAATCAATCGACCGATGTTCCCCTTAGACAAGGATATGGCTGATCCGGATTTATCTGTGAGATGGGTAAAGGAATCTGGGAAGTAAAACTGAAATATTTAGGATTAAAAATACTTGGGGCTTAGATCTACCTTGTTCTTTTGTACAGGGTTCAGAGTTCATTTTCCCGCCTCTATGCTCTTTCAAAAGGAAAGAAATTTCTTTTCCCTCTTTAAAAAGGGCTTTGTAATTCATTTCAGACTTCTGATTTTAGCCTTTCATACTTCTATTTTCAGATTTCTGATTTTAGCTTTCAGATTTATAACTTTAGATTTTAGCCTTCAAAAAGCTTCTCCGAAAGTGAAATAAAACTGAAAAGGTTCTCCCGGGGAATGAGCCAAATCAAGCCGGAGGTTTAGTCTTTTTCGTTTGTTAAGCTGAAACCTCCCCCCTGCTCCATAGGTGAATTTACTCTGATTTAGCACAAAGGGATTTTCTTGTGAAAATGCATTTCCCAGACCACTGAAGGCCGTTATCCCCCATCTAGGGGCGAATTTATATCGATACTCAGCCTGCAAAACCACAACTTGTTTTTCTCTGTACTTCCCTTCAAAAAGACCTCGCATCAATCTGTTTCCTCCAAGCATTGGCAAGGCAAAGAATGGGACATCTCCAAAAGTCATTTCTGTGAGGCCTTGGGTGGCAATGATTTGATTCTTTCCTATGGGTATTATTTTTCGATAATCTGCAAAGATTCTCGCATAGGGGAATTCCCCTCCCAAAGCTTTTCCATATCCTTGGATGCTTGCTTCAAAATAAGCTCCATTTACAGGATAGAGTTGATTATCCCGAGAGTCAAAAAGCACCACAGGGCCCAAACCTGAATTTCTTCCTCCCTCGTTACCCAATATCCCATTATCTTCCAATTGGCCTGACTCTTCTTTTTGATAAATATCCATTGCATCAAATCGCAATCCTCCACCTAAATACCAATTGGAGCCCAAGGCCCAAGCATAATTTATTCTTACCCGAGGAAACTTTGCCGAATATACCTCCTCGTTTTCCTGGCTGACATTCATCCCCTGACCAAAGTAGAAATACACATAATCGTACCAGCCTATTTCTCCGTAGATCAAGTTCTTATTTCCTGGAGTGAAGATTCTTCCGCTTAGATAGCTTAAAAATTGTTTCCTCAAAGAATAAGCAATTCCGGCAGCTAATTGACTTTCGTAGGTACTTATTGAGTCTCCCAAATTGAAATTACTCACGGCTCCGACACCAAAAACCCATCGAGTCTCAGGGGTGTAATAGACCAATGGCAAAACAGACAAGGTCCAATCTTTTGACTTCTCCTGAACTAAGGTTTGAGAAAATGCTTTCTGGGTGAAAACAAAAAATATAAGAAATAGGAGAAAGGTCTTTTGAGAACTATTCATAATTGAATCTACGAGGATATTTACACCTTCCGATGAAACAGTTTAGGAAAAGCTATTATTGAAGCTTTTTATTGTCTTTGTGCCTCGTATTATCTCTGATATTTTTCTTTTCAAAATTTCTTTTTAATGCTTTTGTCAAATCTACCCCTGTCTGATTTGCTAGGCAGATCAAAACCCAAAGCACATCCGCCATTTCATCTCCCAAGTCCTTTCCTTTATCAGATTCTTTGAAAGACTGTTCCCCATAAGTTCGTGACATTATCCTAGCCAGCTCGCCAACTTCTTCCATGAGGATAGTCATATTGGTCAACTCGTTGAAGTAACGAACTCCCACCGTTTTTATCCAATGATCGACCAGTTCTTGAGCTTCTGCTATAGTTATTTCTTTTTTATCTGAGTCCATTATTGTTCTTTCATTTTATTCTCATCTAAGTAACTAAGAAAAAACGGAAGGGATTGGCTACTTTTCAGAAAAAATCATCGAATGAAAGCATTGGTCTACGAGCAGTTTCAAAGCTTACCCAAAATCCAAAAAGTATCCGATCCATCACCTGAGCTCAATGGTGTAGTTATCAAGGTCAAAGCTACAGGACTATGCAGATCGGATTGGCATGGCTGGATGGGTCATGATTCAGATATTGTTTTGCCACATGTTCCCGGACATGAATTTGCTGGAGAAATAGTAGGAATAGGAAAAGATGTCAGAAAATGGAAAACCGGTGATCGCGTGACAGTTCCTTTTGTTTGTGCTTGTGGCATATGCCCAACCTGCGCCTCCGGAAATCAACAAATCTGCAATGAGCAATTTCAGCCCGGATTTACTCATTGGGGATCTTTTGCTGAGTATGTGAGAATTGACCGAGCAGAAACCAATTTGATCAGCTTGCCTGAATCCATGAGTTATGAAACTGCTGCAAGTCTAGGCTGTAGATTTGCAACCTCTTTTCGCGCAGTAGTAGATCAGGGAAAAGTCGCAGGAGGACAATGGGTAGCTGTATTTGGATGTGGAGGGGTAGGATTATCTGCTATTATGATCGCCAAAGCATTGGGAGCTCAGGTAATTGCTATCGATATTTCTGAAAAGCAACTAGATCTCGCAAAAACAGTAGGAGCTGATGCTATTTTAAATCCCAAATCCATTAGCTCAACTCCAGAGGCTATTCATGAAATATCAAAAGGTGGTGTACATGTATCATTGGATGCCTTGGGAAATAGCAAAACAGCCTATGATTCAGTAGCCAGTTTGAGGAAAAGAGGCAAACATATTCAGGTAGGACTTTTGTTGGATCAGGAAAAAGACACTGCTTTGCCCATGAACCTGGTGATTTCCAAAGAGCTGGAAATTCTAGGGAGCCATGGAATGCAGGCATGGAGATATACAGAGATGATGGATATGATAGAAAATGGAAAACTGAATCCGCAAGCACTCATAGGGAAAACCATTAGCTTGGAAGATGCTGTAACTGTTTTGCCGGAAATGAATAAATTTGAAAATCAGGGTATTACCATCATTAATCAATTCTAAAATGGGACCGAAAGCGGAAAATATTGAAGAGTATTTCAGCTGGTTTCCTCCTGAAATCCAGAACCAATTAGGCCAGATAAGAAAGGCAATAAAAGAGGTGCTCCCTGAAGCTACTGAAGTTATAAGCTATCATATGCCGGCTTTCAAAACCACCGAAGTGCTGGTTTATTATGCAGCCATGAAAAACCATATTGGTTTCTATCCAACCAACTCTGCAGTATCTGAATTTAAGGAAGCTTTAAAGCCCTTCAAAACCAGCAAGGGAGCCATTCAAATACCTTATAATGAAAAGTTGCCATTAAAATTGATTCAGGACATTGCGATTTTTAGAAAGGAAGAAGCAAAAGCCAGGGCAGAGCAAAAGCTTAAGATAAAGCAAAAACGCGGTCAATGATTTCTGGAACATCTTCATCGTAATGGCTCACGTAGATTAAGGACAAAGAAGAAATTTCACAGACTTTTTGAATTGTGTTTTTAAATAATTCCCGCTGAAGCTTATCCATTCCCTGAGATGCTTCATCTAGGATTAATAGCTTTGGCTTTTTGATCAATGCCCTAGCTAACAAAGTCCAGCGTTGATGTTCTAGGGAAAGTCTTTGAATGGGAATTTGCTGAACTTTCTCCAGTTCAAATAATTTAAGCCAGCTATCTGCCAGACTTTCTTGCTCGGCTGTAGTTTTTTTGAATAAACCCATCGTATCATAAAGTCCCGAAAGAATAACTTTTCTACAAGTTTGATTTGCAGGAAAAAATCTTGATAATTCAGGAGCTACAAAGCCAGTTGGTTTTTTTACATCCCAAATACTCTCTCCTGTTCCTCTTTTTCTTCCAAAAAGATAAATATTTTGAGAATAAGCCTGAGGATTCTCACCAATCAACAATGAGATCAAAGTTGATTTCCCTGATCCATTTGGCCCCTTAAGTTGCCAGTATTCACCAGAGTTTACTTCCCATGAAACTGAATCCAAAATCAAATTTCCCTGATAGGAAATATTCACAGCATCCAATTTGATCAGAGTTTCTGAAGGCATTGATTCGTTAGAAAGAAGTTTTCCCAACAAAGCCCAATCCCATGATTTAGCCTGACTAGCATGACTAGTAAGATGGAAATCGCGGCTACTCCAGCGCTGAATAATGCCTTCATCTGTCAATTTTGCCACGTTGGTAATTCCATCAGGTATATCTTCAGCATTAGCAGTAAGCAATACATGTGTCCCAGCTTGAATAATTTCTTTCAGAATTTCTCCAAAAGAACTCCTTGTTTTCACATCAAGTCCTGTCAAGGGATGATCCATCAAAAATATCTTCGGCTGTCTCATCAAGCCAGCAGCGATGGCTAATCGACGGGTTTCTCCATTCGAAAGCTTCAATAAAGACTCATCCTTGAGGCTTTCCAAATTCAATAATTTCATCACATTTTCCAAAGTCCAAGAACCTGGGATTTTGGATTCTATTTCGTTGAGGAACTGAAATACAGTAGCTGTTTCCTCTGATTCATTAGAGTTGAATCGCTGTTGGAAATAGAAGTTTTGCTGATTGAACTTATTTCTAAATTCATATTTCTGAGAAACGTAAGCCATCAAATCCCTGAAGCTGTGGACTTCCTTTTTTGTTGATTTTTCTTCAGAATACACTTTAGCAAAATCTCTAATGACCAGCCCTTGGGATAAAATAGTGTTTCCTCGGATGGTTTCTAAAAAGGCTGTTTGGAGCCAGCCAGAATCACTGACAATTGCCCATTGCTCTCCTTTTCTCCATTCAAAATTCAAATCATGGAAGGCATGATTCCCTTTAAAAAGCACCTTAGCATTTTGGATTTCCAATAGGTTTTGAGGCATTTTGAAAGATAAAAAAAATGTCGGGAATCCTCATCTAGCTTCCTTCTTTCAATAACCTCTATTCAGTAAGTCAGGCAATAATGGATGGCGCAAAAAAATTAAGCGCTAAACCCGATTTTTCGAGTCAATAACAATTGTAACAGGGCCATCATTAATCAGGGAAACCTTCATATCTGCACCAAACTCTCCTGTTCCAATCTCTTTCCCTAATTCTTGTTCCAAAGCACCTATCATTTGCTCATAAAGAGGTATGGCCACATCAGGTTTGGCAGCCTTGATATAGGAAGGCCTATTTCCTTTTTTAGTACTGGCATGCAAGGTGAATTGTGAAATCAACAAAATCTCACCATTGACGTCATGCAGGCTTTTGTTCATTACCTCGTTCTCATCTGGAAAAATGCGAAGGTTGACTATTTTCTTACTTAGCCACTCGATATCATCCTTTTGGTCTGCATCTTCTATTCCAAGTAATACCATCAGACCCAACCCAATTTGAGATTTGACTTTTCCTTCGATTTTCACAGAGGACTCGGAAACTCTTTGAATTACTGCTATCATTTACTTAAATCCTGCATTTCTCCTGAAGGAATGATTTCCACTCCTTTTCTGGAATTATCTAAAGCTACTTTGACCATACTTTTTGCCACCTGATAGTCATAAATAGGCCTCATATTTTTGAAGAGCCTTAACCAAACCAAGGGTTTCATTAAAATAGTCGCAACTTTTTCCCCAAACCTAAATTCATTTCTGTTCCCCAAAAGCAAGGATGGCCTAAATATCCCTAAATGTTCAAAATCAAGTGCTTTCAAATCTTCCTCAGTTTTCCCTTTGACCTCATTGTAAAAGACTGAAGATTGTGGATCGGCACCCAAGGCGGAAACATAATAAAAACCATTTGCTCCCAAGCTTTTAGCCCACTTTGCAAAAGCCAATACCAAATCATGATCTATCTCAAAAAATTTCTCCTTGGAACCTGCCTGCTTGATGGTTGTGCCTAAGCTTGAGAAGGCTTGAATCGTACATTTCTTTTCTTGAATAGCTTGAGTAAGGGACACATATTCACCCCCCAGCGATTGAGAATTAATTTGATCTTCCCAGTTCCAATTTTGGATTTGGGACATATTTCCAGCCAATTGCACAAGGTTGGCATGTTTAAGCGCCAATTTCCTCCTACCTACGCTGATAATATAATCGTATGAATTTTGTTTTAGAAGTTGGTGCAGTAACTGCATGCCAACCAAACCGGATGTACCGGAAATTAGGGCTATGTTCATAGGATAAATGCTTCTTTGATGCGGTCCATCAATTCTTTTTCTAAAGATTGATTTTTATCCCGAGCATACCAAAGATGAGTTCCTTCTGTAAATTCTTTTGAGCTTAGCCCTTGAGGATCCAACTTATAGGCCCTTTGCCTGTCGAGTAAAAATTGAGGTTTTGGTCCCCAAGTAAAATATTCCTTTTTCAAGCCAGGACTTAAGGCGATCAGCTTAGGAATTGATCTTGCTCCATTAGTTAGGTATTGGTCCATGATCTCAAGATTTTCATCTCTTAATATCATCCGCAATTGTATACCAGGATTAATTTCCGAAAGCTTATTCATGTACGGAATTGTCTGAGCAGCATCTCCGCACCATGCCTCTGTAATTACCAGCCAAATTTGAGGGGGAAGATCTCTGATCAGGTCCTCCATTTCTGAAGATACTTTTGCCGTTTTATCCCATCGATGCATGCGTTGAGCAGCCATTCGAGTATATTCCAAATAAGCCTCTGATTGGTTTGGACCTGTAGTTTTGTTTTCTAAAACTAACTGTTTCACCAACTCCCGATATTCGAAATATGTTTGGGCTTGGGTAATAAGCTCAGGGGTAATAGTTTGTTTCAGTTGGTCTAGCATCTTTTAAATATTTGAGAGAAAACAGCTTTGCCTATATCTGAGTTCGCTCCCAATCCAAAAATTGCTCGATTTCATCTTTTACTTTGGTATAAACAGCTAAAATCACTGAAAGGTCATCTGCAAAACCAAAAATGCCTAAAAAGTCAGGAATAAGATCAAAAGGAGATAAGAAATAAACCAATGCCAAAAGCAAAAGACCCAAAGTTGTTCCTGAAAGCTTATGAGTCCCTGCAAAATGAGCTTTAATCATTCTAATAAATACAGAAACAGGTTCGATTAGCTTCTGAATTCGTGTATTGTTTTTCAGATTCGCAAGTTTATTGCCTACACCGCTGATTAGTTCTCTGATTTTGCTCTCCTGACCTGATAGAGCTTCTACCTTTTCCCCAAAAAGAGCTTTGGCTTTATTCAGAATTTTCCCTGCTTTTGATTTATTTTTTGCCATGGTTCTAGAAGTAAAGTTGAATTTCAGCCTTTACCTTTTTTAAAGCATAAGCGATGGCATCGTTTTTTCGTTCCAGAGATTGGGCAAAGATAGCCTTAGCTAAGTCCATTCCCGAAGCTTCTTGATCCACCGTTTGACGAGCCAAATTAATGATCGTGGTCACTTCCTCCACAGCGCGTTTAACTGCTTCCCATGTCTCTTCGGAAAAATATACTTGCTGAGAAAAATTATGATTGAACTCTTCTCTTACTTCATGTAGCAATTGCCCCTGTAACTCCGCCACTGTCATCCCCCCGGGACTGGACCTTCTCACCAAATTATTGGGAGTGATCCTTTCCAGAAGAAGACAAAGTCTTTCTGCAGCCTGAAGACGAACAGGAATAATGGTTTGGGTATTTTTGGTCTTAAGCTCCACCAGCATCTTTTCACGCTCTTTCGAAATAAAAGAAACGACTACTAAATACATGCCATACAGCACCGCAGCAGCTGGCAACAAAATCTTCAATAAATCAAATAGGTATTCCATAGTGGGATTAAATAAAGTCGAATATCTACAATTTATTCCGGCCTAGAAACGGAAGTCTGTGTAAATTTGGTTTCAAATCGAACCAATTTCCTGCCAAAATCATTCGAATTGCATGCTAGTTCCAATTTCTATCACAGAAAAAGCTGAAGCTGAGATCAAAAACATCATGGCTCACAAAAATATACCTGAAGAATATCACTTACGGGTTGGTGTCAGAGGTGGTGGTTGTGGGGGTATGTCCTATGCTTTGGGTTTTGACAAGGCTAAACCTGAGGATCAAAAATTTGAAATTGCAGGAATCCCGGTTCTAATAGAGAAAAGGCACTACATGTTTTTGATGGGGATGCAGATTGATTTTTTTGAAGGAGATGAGGCAAGAGGCTTTACTTTCATCAATCCAGATATCCCTAAAAGGCATGATGTTGAGGACAATTCTTAAGGATAAAGGCTGAAAGCTTAAAATTGGAGAACATCGGGTTTATAACTTGCTTCAGTGTTCATCATTCAGTTTCTGACACAGGTGAATTTTTAGGGATTAATTACTATTGCAATAATTTCCTATTTTGAATCAAATTCTATTCAAAATGAAGTCAATCATTCTATCTCTCGCCTTATTTCTCCTTTCTACTCAGTCATTTTCCCAAGAAGTAAAAACCCTTGGCCCCGATGAAAATCCGGGAAAAGGAAAAGTATCCGAACTGGATTGGCTGTCTGGTTATTGGTTGGGTACAGGTTTGGGAGGAGAATGTGAGGAAGTTTGGCTTCCCCAAAAAGATGGGCAGATGATGGGGACTTTTAGATTTTGGAATGATGGAAAATTACAGTTTACTGAGTTTTTCCAGTTAGTAGATATTGGTGATTCCTTTACCTTAAAGCTAAAGCATTATGGAGCTGACCTGGGTCCTTGGGAAGAAAATGAAGAATGGACAGAGTTTAGGCTTATAGAAGTAGGAGAAAACAAAGTCTGGTTGGATGGACTCACCATGGAGCGAGTTGGAGATCAAATGAGCGTCTGGGTTTTGATGAGATCTAAAAATGGGGATCATGTTGAGAAGTTTGAGTATCAAAAAGGCGATTTTTGAAGTTAGAAATTTGAAATTTGAAAGCTGAAAACCTGAGGATTCAAGGGAATCGGCAAGTTATCTCGCTCCTTTGGAGCTGTCCCATCTATTTACTTCCATCCTCATTCACTAAAAAATCACGCTCCTTCGGAGCTGTTTTATTTTGATTAATCCAATCGATTTAAGAACAAAACCAGGTCCGAAGGACCGAGATTCCTTAGGAGAAAAATCATCATTTCAAACCTTACGAAATAGCCCTGAAGGGGCGGGATAATGAAAAAAATGAGCGTTTATATTAAATATTAAGCAGAAGCCAAGAAAACCAATATTTCAAAGCCCTACTTTAAAACGACAATATTTATTAATTCTAAATTGGCCTAGCCAGAAAATCTCGCTCCTTTGGAGCTTTCACAAAGAGACTTCAACTTTGAGAATTACTAAGAAATCACGCTCCTTCGGAGCTATTTAATTTATAGCCATTCTATAGGCATAGAAAAATAATTGAGGTCCGAAGGACCGAGATTCTTTAGGTAAAACATAATTTCCCAAACCTCACGAAATAGCCCTGAAGGGGCGGAAAATAAAATCACAAATCCTCAAAACCGGGCTTGACCAAATCCCAAAACTCATCTAAGGCGATAATTCTGGGTTTGAGAAAAGAAATGATAGCTGGCCAATCCTTCTCCTCCATCACATTCACTCCTTTTTTTACCATCTCAATTTTTGATATGACTTGACCCACTTCATTTTCAACATGGAGCTTCCAATCCCACTTTTCTTGGGTACAGGATTCTAGAATTTTCCGGAGTTGGGTAAACTGCTCAAATATTAACTCTTGAAACTCCTCGTCAGCATGGGTTATTTCTATTCCCACAGAGGCAAATCCCCTTTCGGCCTTCATCCGAAAATAAATATCCTTAATCCCCGTCTTATAATTTGGCCAATTGACCCTCCTTCCCTGTGCATTGGGAACAGGCTTCATATATTGCCCAAAGGCTATCCAAAAATCCTTACGGATTCGGGAAGTCTCGGCTTTGGAATACATAGTTAATCTTGGTAATCTTCAGGATATTGAATTTGTACGGCAGAATATTTTACCAATCCGCCTAATGCAGGACCATGTTTTTTAAGAGTTAGTCGAATTTGTGTTGTACTGGGATAAGCTCGCAATATATCTGTCACAATCATATGCCCCAGATGCTCCAAAAGCTTCACTTTCACATCCATTCTAGCCTTAATGATCTGATACAATTTTGAATAATCTACCGTAGCATTCAAATCATCTTCCAACATTGCTTTTTTGAAATTAGTCTCTAATTCCAAATCCAAGGTAAAGCGGTTTCCTAAAATAGATTCTTCAGGATAGGCTCCGTGATAGGCATGAAACTCAATTCCTTCGAGTGCAACTTTTCCCATTAGTCAAATTGATCAAAAAATGAACCCGATTGTTTTTTTGGATCTTCCGGCTCATTTTCTTCCCTTACTTCTTGAGCCTTGATTTCTTCTTTGACAGGTTCTTCTTCTTGAATTTCTTCCTCCTGATCTACCACTTCTTCTACTTCCTCTTCCCTCTCTTCATTTTCTACTTCAACTTCCTCATCAGCCTCCACTACATCCGGAGCACTATCATGCATTTCCAAATCGATAGCTTCCTCTACAGTTTCCATTTCTTCCAATGGATCTTCTTCTACAGATTCAGGCACATATTCATCCTGTGGCTGTTGTGGCTCAGGAGCTTGCGCGGCAAGATTGGCTAAATTTCCAAAAGTAAATGTATGTGACCTGCTGAGTTCATCAATGGCACGTTGGTGTGCTTTTGCATCGATTCTAGAATAATGAGCTTCTGCCAAATCCAATTGATTCAGGGTGTCTTGCGAAATTCGCTTTAAGCTTTTTACCAAAGCCTCCCTTTGCTCTGCCAAGCCTTCGTAGGACCTTACTAATCCCTGCATGCTTTCACGAAGCTCAATGATTGTTTCTTTTGCTTTTGCTTCTGCAGCTCCAATAATGGTAGCAGCATTTTCCTCTGCCTTTTTCTTTGCCTCCTCCATCATTTGATTGACATGGGCTGTGGCGTTTTTCGCAGTATGATTTGCTTCGGCAATAATCTGATCGGCAGCTTCATTGGCCTCTTCAATGATACTTGCCCCGGTATCCTCCGCAGTTTTCAATGTTCTAAAAAGTGAATCCTCCACATCCTTCAGTCTTTTGGCCTCTGCCTCCACCTGTTGCAGTTTAGATTTCAATTCCAGGTTTTCCTGATTGAGCTGTTCTACGACTTGACTGACCTCATCCAAAAACGCGGTAACTTCTTTTTTTTCAAAACCCCTGAAGGAAGTTTCAAATGATTGCGAACGAATAGCTGCGGGAGTGATTTTCATGTATGTTGTGGTTCTATATTCCAAATTGAAATGCTTCTGTCATCAGAAACGGAAATGACTTCTTGAGTATAACTACTCCAAACTACCTTATTGATACTGGTGCCATGACCTGCGTTTCGAGCCTTATCTATGACTTTGAGCAGTTTTCTTTCTTCAGTATCCCAAACTTTGATGGACTTGTCCATGGAGCAGGTAACCAGCATGGATCCATCTTCTTTAAATGAAAGATAATTGATTGCATACATATGCGCTACAATATCTTCAGATAATGCATAAGGATCTACACTCCAAAATTTCAAATGTGCATCCCTTGCACCACTTACCAGAATTTTTTCATCAGGAGAGTATCGCAAAGCAAACACCGAGTTGGCATGCCCTGTTAAATTACCAATTGGTTGATATTCATTAGCCAAATCCAAAATCTTAATACTATGGTCAGACAATCCAATCGCCAAATGTCTTTTTCCTAGGGCAATATCCATTACCCGAATACTTTTCGAGGATAGCTTAATATGCTTTTTAATGCTTTTTGAAGGGATATCAACAACGATTAAGACTCCATCTCCTGTTCCTACAAAAACCTCATCTCCTAAAACCTGAATATCAAAGATTGCTTGATCTGTCAATCGGATCGACCAAAGCTCTTTATTCTCTTGGAGATCAATCAAATGAATTCCTTCAAAATTATGCCCAATTACCAAATAGTTTCGCTGCTTGTCTACTGCCAAAGAATAGACAGAGTTGGGGAGCTTAGCAATTAATTTTCCGTCCTTTGGATTATCTAAATCCCACTCCACTACCATTCCATCTCCGGCACCTGTATAAAAAAAGCGAGGATCCGAGCCTTCAGCCAATGCGTATATACAATCATTATGGCCAGTTAGCGTGTGCGATTTAATTACTTGAATTTTTGACATATATTGCCTTATGCTTAGATTAGCCCTACAGGCCTATGCAAACAAAAATAGAAAAAATTGATAGTTCCTCTGCCTTAGCCATCAAGATAATTGATGACTACTCTGAGGAAGAACTGCACTTTCTCAGTTTTAGAGAGAAACTTGCCCTAGCAAATATCTCACATCCAGAGAAAAAAAGGGAGTGGTCTACAGCGAGAGTAGCGATCAAAGATGCTTTGGATTCCCTTTCTGTCCCCTATCCCGGATTTTTTAAAGACGAGCACGGAAAATCCCAATCTATGAATGGCACCGGATATGTTTCTCTTAGTCATACTCAAGGCTATGCCGGGGCTATTTTCCATAGAGAATACCCCGTGGGAATGGATATGGATTTTGTGAGAGAGAAAATCTTACGAATCGGAAAAAGATTTTTAGATCCAGATGAACTGGATTTTCTGGAGAATG
Organism: Algoriphagus sp. NBT04N3; assembly: GCF_019443765.1. Classification (NCBI taxonomy): domain Bacteria; kingdom Pseudomonadati; phylum Bacteroidota; class Cytophagia; order Cytophagales; family Cyclobacteriaceae; genus Algoriphagus; species Algoriphagus sp. NBT04N3. Next base: position 980,498 of record NZ_CP048415.1, on the reverse strand, counting down.
ATCCGGTTCATTTCACGCTTGCTTGGTCTGCTAAAGAATCAATCTTCAAGTGCCAAGGGAAAAAGGGAGTTTCTTTCAGAGACAATATTTTACTTGAGCCTTTTGAAAAAGGAAGTACTGTGATTAAAGGAAAAATAAGAGGAACAGATTACGCGGATCATCATTATCAGGTTCAAGCACAGGTACTTGGAGACGTGATTCTCACCTACACCATTTGGTAATATGAAATGCCCATGAGGAAAAATCTCACACAGTGGGATAATTCTTTTGGGCATTCCTCCCGATAGTTATCAGGATGACCTCTAAAAACAAATTATAAACAGATGAAAAAAATAATAGCTGTATCTATTCTTTGCTGCTTATTCCATTTCAATAGCTTTTCCCAAACTTTTCAATCCATAGAAAGGATAGATGCAGTAACCGGAAAAAGTACAGATTTAAAAAGCTTGATCAGTGGCAAAGCGATGGTGTTAATTTTTCACAGCCTGGGATGCCCTTATTCTAAAATGTATGAAAAACGATTGATTGCATTGAGGAATAGCTACTCTAATAAAGGGATTCGATTTGTACTGATCAATCCTGAATCAGAAGTGGATCCTGAAAGTCAAAAAGTTTTGAAATCATATATTGATGACTCCGGGCTCAATATGAACTATCTGATTGATGAGGAACAGGTTTTGGTTAAACAATTGAATATTACTAAAATTCCTGAAGCATTAATAATTCTGAATACTGAGTCAGGGTTAAACGTGGTTTACAGAGGAGCTATCGACAACAATCCCCAAGCTGAATCAGCCGTTTCGGAAAGGGTTTTGGAAAGAGCAATCAATCAAGTGCTGAGAAATGAAGAACCAAGTCCTGCTACTGTAAGGGCAACTGGCTGTAATATGAAGAGCTTCTAGGGTTCTAGAATTGCCAACATTTCCTTGATTTCATCCACTTTTTCAGCTTCCCCAAGTTTATCGAAAGAATTTCCCAAATTCCTCAAGCTTCTCATAATGATCTGAAGATTATCGGTGGGCTCAAAGTATTCTTCTTTAGGCTCAATTTTCAGATGATTTAGGTAATTGTGGATGTCTTTCCTGCTAAAGACCAAGCCTTTATTAAAGGCATTGACATAAAAAGTCAACTCATCTGTTTTGTAAGTCAGTACAAATAAATTTGGCAGATTGACTCCATAGATCGGGAGTCCCAGTTTTTTAGCCACCAACATGTAAATAGCACATAAGGAAATCGGATTTCCCTTTTTGGTGTCCAAAACAGTGGATAGCATACTATTACCGGGAGAGTGGAAATTTTTTGTATTTGCCCCGAATCTCAGAGTATTGAAAAGCACATTATTGATGATCCGGATTTGATCATAGGGTTCCAAATCATTTCTAAAGGCAGTCCATACATCAAAATAGATCTGATGCATTTCTGCATTTAGCTTTTCAAATTCCAGGTCGGGATATTGGTAGGTATTAATAATCCAAAGCCCTGTTAACAAGTCCTGATCCTCGGAATTTTTCCATTCCTCCAGTCTTCTTTTCACCAAAGAAAACTGGAGGTCATGGACTAGAATTTCAATCTCTTTTTGGATCTCCGGATTAAAACTGTTTTCCCACTTTTTTTCCAGGTAGGGAATGATTTCCGTTCCCAAGGATATAATACGTTCCCTTACATGATTTTTGACTTCAAGGTCTGTGTCGTCAAGCAAGGAAACTAAGGCGTTTAATTCAGAGTCTGACAATTCACTCATAAATGAAAATAATCAATTAATCTTTAGGTTTGAATAACACCCACATTAAATCTTTCCGAAATAGGATTGTGATTAGCTGCCTTAATTCCCATGGATATCACCTTTCTGGTTTCTCGGGGATCTATCACCCCATCAACCCACAATCGGGCGGCAGCATAATACGGACTCAACTCCTCATTATACTTATTGGTGATTTCGTCCAGTAGTTCCTTCTCCTCTTCAGGAGTGATCTCTTCTTTACCTGCTTTTTTCAAAGATGAAACTTTAATCTGAAGCAAGGTTTTGGCTGCAGAAGCACCTGACATTACAGCCATTTGCGCTGTTGGCCAAGAATATATCAATCTAGGATCGTAGGCTTTTCCACACATGGCATAATTGCCCGCTCCGTAAGAATTCCCAAGAACAATGGTGAATTTTGGAACAACCGAATTAGCCATTGCATTCACCATTTTTGCGCCGTCTTTAATGATTCCTCCATGCTCAGCTTTACTACCCACCATAAAGCCGCTGACATCCTGCAGAAAGACCAAAGGAATTTTGCGTTGGTTGCAGTTCATGATGAAGCGGGCAGCTTTATCTGCAGAATCTGAATAGATCACGCCACCCATCTGCATTTCACCTTTTGCAGTTTTTACAATCTTTCTTTGATTGGCTACTATTCCAACAGCCCAGCCATCGATTCGTGCTGTTCCACAAATCAGTGTTTTCCCAAAATCTTTTTTGTACTCGTCAAACTCCCCGCCATCAACAAGGCCTGAAATCACTTCAAGCATATCGTAGGGCTTTACCCTGTCTAATGGAAATTTCTTCAACAGCTCTTCTCCTGAAAAACCGGGGTCTTTGGGTTCTGATCTATCAAAACCTGCATTTTCAGATGCCCCAAGCTTGTCAAAAATATTCTTGATAGCATCCAGACAATCCTGGTCAGAGTCATATTTGTTATCAGTCACCCCTGAAATTTCACAATGGGTGGTCGCTCCTCCAAGAGTCTCATTGTCCACAGACTCACCGATTGCTGCTTTCACCAAGTAAGAGCCGGCCAAGAATATGGAACCTGTCTTATCTACAATCATAGCTTCATCGGACATGATAGGTAAATATGCTCCGCCTGCTACGCAACTACCCATGATAGCTGCCACTTGAACGATACCTAGTGAAGACATTTTTGCATTGTTCCTAAACTGCCGACCAAAGTGCTCTTTATCTGGAAAAATTTCATTTTGCATAGGCAAAAACACACCTGCACTGTCTACCAGATATATGATAGGTAGGCGATTTTCCATGGCAACTTCCTGAGCTCTCAAATTTTTCTTCGCAGTCATAGGAAACCAGGCTCCGGCTTTAACTGTGGCATCATTTGCAACGATCACGCACATTCTACCACGGACATATCCGATTCCTGTGACAACACCTGCCGAGGGACAGCCACCTTCTTCCTCATACATCCCATCAGCTGCAAAAGCCCCTATTTCTAAAAAATCCGATTGCTCATCGATCAGGTAATCGATTCTTTCTCTTGCGGTTAATTTACCTTTTTCATGCTCTTTGGCAATTCTTTTGGGTCCTCCACCCTGTTTTACAAGTTTGTATTTTTCCTGCAATTCAGTGAGGAGTTGGCCGAAATCTTTTGGTTCAGTTTTACTTGGGGAATTCATTCGTTATTTGGGTTTACTAAATTCAAACTCCAATCTACAAAAGGAAGTTTGGAAAAATCAGAATTCCGGAGGGAGAAATCCAAAAAGATAGTTTCTTTTTACTCTAGTCCGCGATATTATTGGGAGCAATCTCGAGCTCTTTTCGTAGGATTTGCAATCCGATTAAATCAAATGTTTTCAAAAGCTAGAAATGGTCTAGCGATTATTGAACTTTTGGACACCTTGTTCCATACCTACGGCATGGAAAGGAGTCTCAGAGCTGTTATTCTACCTAGCTAAAATCCCTACGGGATTGAATATTTCCACAATGTTTCTCGGATATCTTGCTGGCAAGTTAGTTTCGTTTCTTGTTGGAAATAGTGCGCCAGCGCTGGGTTGATTATAGTTCGCATTTATACCCCAGGTTTCACCTGGGCCCGTGCGCCTCAGGCGTGGCTACTGAAAAGTTAAAGCCTTTCAGGCTTTGAAGAGGTTAATTTTTTGATCTTAAAGCCTTAAATCTGAGAAGGATCAATTCCCCCTTTTTTAAAGGGGGTAAGGTGGATTTCTCGGCTTTGATCACCTATTGTAGGATTTTTAATCCAGTTAAAAAAGACTGTCTTCGTCTTGCTGGCATTGAGCTATTGTTTCCAAACGAAAATCGCGGGCCAGCGCTGGGGTGAGATCGGTGAATCTTGATCCGTGGGTTAAAACCCCTGCCTGTCCGCCTCAGGCGGGGCTATTTATTTGTCCGCTCCTACGGAGCTTTTGCTGCGGATATGAATGAAGGTATATCTGCCTAAGGCATATTTTGATGATATCTTTTTATCTATTTCACCGCAGGCGTATTTCTGAGCTCCTCGAATCCACGACAGGAGTCGGGAGTAATTCCGAGGTCTTATCGTAGGATTTGTAATCCGAAAAAACCTTTAGGAGTTTGCCATAAAATAGGACATAAACATAATTTATGTCGACTTGCGAACTCAAAAAACCCCTTGGAGGGTTGATAAAGGGTTTTGGTTCCATCTTGCTGGCATTGAGCTATTGTTTCCAAACTAAAATCTCGGGCCAGCGCTGGGGTCAGATCGGTGAATCGTGATCCGTGGGTTAAAACCCACGGCTATTTAATTGTCCGCTCCTTTGGAGCTTTTGCTCCGGATATGAATGAAGGTATATCTGCCTAAGGCATGTCTTGATAATATCTTGAAAAATATCTTATCGATAACCTAAGGTTTAAGAATATTTCGCCGCAGGCGTATTTCAATGTATTTCATTCAAAATACCCTAGCCCCCTTTCCAAAAGCTCTGGTCCTAAATTGAATTTACATTTCCAAAGGGGGAATTGACCCGTATCTCACCGAAGGCGTATTTCTTTATATTTCTATCGTATTTCTACTTTCTTCCATACCTGCGGCATGGAGAGGAGTCCTTATATCCTTTTTTTACCAAGCTTAAATCCCTACGGGATAATTATTTCGCCGGAGGCGTATTTCAATTTATTTCCACCGTATTTCCAAATCTATCTTGCCAAAGTCGTATTTCTACCATTTTTCAATTATTCAATTCCCTTCTATCTGGGTCTTATAATCTCTGATAGACCTGAAAATAGCTGAAGCCATATATTCCTGACCTTCTTTACTCATTAAAAAAGCCTCTTCTGCAGAGTTGGACAAAAAACCTAATTCAACCAACACAGAAGGCATGGAGGGTGTCCAAAGCACATAGAATGGGCCTTGCTTTACTCCTCGGCTTTTTCTTCCTACACGGTCTTTAAATTGTGTCTCAATTTGATCTGCCAAAGACACAGAGTTTTCAAAAAATGCGCGAGACATCAGGTTAAACATAATGTATGATTCAGGAGAAGAAGGATCGAATCCCTCGTATCTTTCCTTATAATCTTCCTCCAATAACATCACAGAGTTTTCCCGCTTAACAATGTCAAAGTTATTATCAAAGTGCTTCATTCCCATTATCCATGTCTCTGTTCCAAATGCCGACTTATTTGCGGCGGAATTGGAATGGATGGAAACAAAAAGATCAGCCTTATTAATATTAGCGATTTGAGGACGCTTTTCTAAAGTTGGGAAACTATCATCATCCCGAGTGTAAATAACTTCTACATCAGGTAGGTTTTCCTTGATATATTTTCCAACTAATAAAGTAACTGCAAGATTAATATCCTTTTCTCTGGCTCTAGAACCTATATTTCCTGGATCTTTTCCGCCATGACCTGCATCTAATACGATTTTTTTCATCCTAAATGCCGGCATCATCGTTTCATTGGGAATAAACCCGCCAAACACAAAAGGAATCAATAAAATAAGACTTAGAATAATTTTTTTGTTTTTGGACCGTACCATGAGGGCAATAAAATTAACTTTACGCGAAATTTCACTTAAATTCATCAAAGCGCAAGCAGCAGTGCAGGGAAACAGACTCCTTTTTTTCAGTATTCTTCTTTTTATCCTTCTACCCCAACTGGCCGAAGCTCAGAGATCTGGCCGTGCCCAGGAGAGAAAGCTGACCGCACCTGATACTTTGCAGGTTCCTCCGGTCATCCAAAATGATACTCTCGCTATTCCCAGCGATACACTTGCACTTCAAGATTCGGCAAAAATTGTGCCTTCTAGCCCAATACTTTCAGAAATTACCTATTTCGCTGAAGACAGTATCGTTACTGACTTTGAAACAAACAAGGTATACCTCTATAATAAGGCCTGGTTTGAATATGGAAAGATGAGGTTGGATGCGGATCGCATCGTGATCGATTGGAAAAATTCAGAACTCTATGCCACTGGTGTTACAGACAGCACTGGAGCAATCTTAGGAAACCCTTTCTTTAAGGATGGAGATGCAGTCTATGAAATCCGGAAGGAAATGCGGTACAACTTCAAAACTCAAAAAGCCATCATCAAAGATGTGGTCACGGAGCAACAGGATGGGATTTTACGGGGAGAAACCATTAAAAAGACCGCAGACGGGAGTATTTATCTAGACCACGGGTATTATACCACCTGTAAATTAACAGAGCCGCATTGGCACATATCTTCCAATAAACTGAAGTCCATAGAAGGAAAGCAGGTTGTATCAGGACCTTTCAATTTATACTTCAATGGAATTCCAACTCCATTAGGCCTTCCTTTCGGACTTATCCCTAATACTCCAGAAGAAAAAGCTTCGGGTATCATCTTCCCTAGTTATGGACGCGAGCAGGTTCGAGGTCTTTTCTTAAGAGATTTTGGCTACTATTTCGCGATTAACGATTACATCCACGCACGCCTGACAGGAGACATCTATTCCAAGGGGGGCTGGGGAGCAAAAGCACAGTCTGTATATAAAAAGCGATATAGATATAGCGGGGGGTTCAATGTGGATTTTCAAAAATTCACATCACCTGAGACAGAATTGAATCCAGTTGACTATAATACCTTCCGGGTAACCTGGAACCACACCCCAGAATCAAGAGGAACGGGAAGATTTTCAGCATCTGTCAATGCAGGAAGTACCAGCTATTTTAATACAGTGGTCAACCCTAATAATTTCCAGAATAACATTACTTCTGACCTTCAATCCAGCGTCACTTATACTAAGCAATTTTCAGGAACGCCTTTTTCTATGTCGGCCTCAGCTCAGCATTCTCAGTCGGTTTCCACAGGAGAGGTGAGATTGAGGCTTCCGAATTTCAATGTGAGTATGAATAGACAAAGTCCGTTCAAAAACGTCAATTTTGAACCTCTCAAAACATTGAATATTGCCTGGAATTTTGATTTCCAAAATTCCATTACCAACAGAATTCAGTCCCCTACGCCTATTGATCCAGAATTAGGAGGAACTACTGCTCCATCCCTGATTAATTTTACTCCCGCTAATTTCGCCCTATTGCTAAAAAATGCCAATAATGGAGCTCAGCATAGAATTCCGATCAGTAGTAACTTTACACTTTTCAAGTATTTTACAGGAACCGGCTCAGTGAATATCAATGAAGTCTGGTACTTTCAAAAATTGAAATTTTTCTACAATCCTGTTTCAGAACGTGTAGATCAAGTGGTAGAAAATGGATTCAATCGAATCACCACGTATACCAGTTCATTTTCCATGACCACCAACGTATACGGATTTTTCAACTTTAAAAAGGGGAAAATTCAGACGATCCGTCAGCATATTCAGCCTTCTTTTGGCTTTAGCTACACTCCTGATTTCACCAATGAGTCTTTTGGTTATTTTCAGAATGTTCAAACCAATGCCGAAGGAGCCACAAGATTATATAACAGGCATCAGGGTTTTATTTATGGAGGAGCACCTCAAGGTGAATCAAGGTCCCTGACCATGAGTTTAAGGTCAGTGATCGAAGCAAAAATCAAAAACAATCAGGATAGCACCAGTGAAGAAAGTACCAAGAAGATACCGCTGATAGAGAATTTGGATTTGAACACCTCCTATAATTTTGCTGCGGACTCTTTTCAACTTCAACCCGTAAGGATCTCTGCTAGAACCAGCTTTTTTGACAGGAAACTCTCTGTCAATGTCAGCACTACTTTGGACCCTTATGCAACTACGACTATTACCAATAATAGTGGAGCTACCCTAGAAAGAAGAATAAATTCTTTTGCCTGGAATAATGGACAAGGGCTTGGAACACTCCGAAATGCCTCTTTAAACCTGAATGCATCAATTAATCCCAGCAATGCTCAAAACCCGGGAGAACTCAGAGATGAATTGACCAACCAGTTTATGCAGCAAGGAGGAGTAATGAATGAATTTGTAGAAAGCCAAATCAATCAAATTGTAACCGACCCGAGTCAATATATTGACTGGAATATTCCTTGGAATCTGACTTTTGGATACAATTTAAATTACAATAAACAGTCGACAGGGACGACTAATATTACTCAGGCATTACAGTTATCAGGGGATGTTTCTCTTTCTGAAAAGTGGAAAATCAACTTCAATACCGGTATTGACCTTCAGACTCAGGCAATCACCCAATCCATGATTGGAATAGCCCGTGATCTTCATTGCTGGCAGATGAATGTCAACTGGGTTCCATTTGGGAGATTTACCTCCTACAATATTGATATCCGCGTAAAATCAAGCATTCTGCAGGACTTAAAGGTTTCCCGAAGAAGATCCTTCTTTGATCGGTAATTCCTGGCCCATCATTCCCTTACTTTCTTTCAACAGCTAATAAAATGAACCGGGCATCATTGCCTTCACTTTAAAGGCAAAAGATGTACGAATAAAGAGTGCCCTGATTTGTACTTTTACAAATTTTTGTTAGATTGAACTAAATCAATCTTTTTATTACATGTTCAATTTCAAAAAGTCTTTACCCTTAATATCTATTTTTTCGATTTTAATGAGTGTGATCCCGTCGGTAGCCAAAGCTCAAAAATCACCCGGTATTCCCATGCCGAGTGGACCGGTCGATCTATCTGAAACCTCCAATGTGGTTATTTTCATCATCATTCCAGCCATCATTTTAATTACTTTTTTGATCTTTAGAAAAAGGATCAAGAAAATAAAAGAAGAAAAGAGAGAGAAATTAAAGGATGAAAATGAGAAGAATAATAGTTCTAAAAAGGAATGAATTAAGGCCCTTCAAAGAAGCTCAACCATTTATTGCTTTACCAATTTAATTACTTGTGTTTGGTTTCCTTTTGTCAATTTCAGAAAATATGCGCCATCCTTTAAATTTGAGGAAAAGGCCTCCAATCGCTTATTCAATTCAGAAAGATTGGAAGACTCCCAATTTCCTAAAAGATCAGATCCATTGTAAAGGCTAATTTGAGTTTTTTCATAATCCATTGGTTTCAAATTTTTATTCCCAAGCCGAAATGTTTTTGAAAACGGATTAGGGTATGCCAGCCAGACTTCTCCTATTTCCAGATCAGCTGGTTTTAAAACAGAAATTACCTTACTGCTTTCAGATTCTTCAGCCTTTCTGTGAATTCTATAATAAATCAATGGGGACAGCATGGTGGCGCCTAAATCCTCATAAGAGTACCATTTAGAAATTTGAGATGGACCTTTGGAGGGAATAGTTGCAATTACCTCCCATTCCAAATTACTATTTAATGAACGTTCCAATTCATATTGTTCCTCTCCTGTTTCTGATAAGGTTTCCCATTTCACCTCAACGGATTCCTTTTTAGCAGTTGCGGTAATCTCGCCAATATAAATCGGAAGAAGTCTGAAGCAAAAATCACCTGTCAAACTTTCCCAATGTGCAGGATCTGTATTCCTACTCATCGTAGCAGTACAAGATCCCACGGGAGTAGTTATGGATGCGACAGTTGTACCACATTTACTAAGGACCGTACTTCCTGACTTTGTGAAATTATTATACTCAAAATTAGACCCGGGGAAAAACCTAAATAGACTTGAACCGCTGAAGTTCACGTTCTCAATAGATGTATTCCCGTAATTATCAAACAATCCGGTGCCTGCCAGATTTAGTTCTGGCAGATTGAGGGTGGCTCCGGCCTCCACTATAACATAGGCATCACCTTCAACGGTGATCCCAGTACAAATATTAGCTGTAGCAGCAGAACTCCCCTTTACAATCAATTGATTTTTGGCTGGCAATCTATTATCCTGAAAACCCGGGTTACCCGCAGACAAATAGATTTGATTGGCCTCAAATAAACCTTCAATCAGAAAGTAATTTGTATTTGAGTTTGGAAAGGCAGCGTAACCACTAACTCTTAAACTTGCATTGGGATGTACATGAAATAAAACACCGTCATAAGTATTGGTAGCAGGATTGATAATACTTGCCGTTTCTGATGATACATATGGAGTCAAAATGAAGGAAGATTGCTTTCGATAATAAATAGCCCCTGAGACTGTAAAAAGAGCATCGCCCGTACCATTGCTGTTATTGATTGTGACACTACTTTGTTCCATCAAGTGAAGATCCCTATCTATGGTCAAAAAAGCGCCATTAGAAATATTGAATTCATAGACAGGAGAATAAAATCCAAAATCAAACCCTGGGTTTAATACCAAAGATTGAGAAATATTGACTGTTACTTTACAGTTATTTCTATAAGAATTAAAGTTTGGAAAAGAAGCTGAAGGCATCAAAGGAGGATACAAGCTTGGGGAGTTCAGACTACATCCAGCTACATTGACCTTATCCCAGCAAAGGCCATTAGTCCAGGTACCATCACAACCCGGTTTACTTGGGTTATAGGTATAAGTTTGTCCACTCCCCTCTATCCCAAGAAGCATAAATATGATAAAAATACTAAAGCATAAGTACCGCATTTTATCAATAGTTTATAAAAAACATACAACTAAAAAACAGGCTTCAAAGGCAAATTCCTGTATATCAAAATTACACTTAACCTTCTGTTTTTCAGTTATTTATGATTCAATTTAAAAATATATTTTTTAAAACAAGAGTTATAGGAAAAATTATATTAAACAGCTTATAATTCAATTTATGATGCGAAAAATTGTATTTGAATCACTGTATAAAATTCTACTTGCTATGTATTTTAAAATTTACGTAGAAAAATGAGTGTTGAGAGACATCAATTTTGAGAAATACAGTAGAAATAAATGGATATATGCCTGTGGTGAAATATTTATTCATAGAAATACAGTTAAAAAAAATAGAAATACGCCTGTGGCGAAATATTTATCCCGTAGGGATTTAAGCTTGGTAGAAAAAGGATATAAGGACTCCTATCCATGCTGTAGGTATGGAAGATAGTAGAAATACGATAGAAATATATTGAAATACGCCTTCGGCGAAATATTTATCCTGTAGGGATTTAAGCTCGGTAGAAAAAGGTTTTAAGGTATCCTCTCCATGCCGGAGGTATGGAAGAAAGTAGAAATACGATAGAAATATTGAAATACGCCTTCGGCGAAATAATTGGAAGGCGCCGAATAGATCTAAAGATATTTCAAAGATAATGGAAGATATGCCTTCGGCAATATAGGCCTCTGATCGTATTCGTATCAAAAGCTCCAAAGGAGCGTAATTTATTAGCCACGCCAGAGGCGCGCAGGCCCGAGTGCAACTCGGGGTATAAATAGGAACGGTAACCAACCCAGCGCTGGCCCAAGATCTCCATTTGGAAACGATAACTCAATGCCAGCAAGACGATACGGAAACCATATAATAACCCTCCAAGGGTTTTCTTAATTTAATGAATCAATCAAAAAAAATCTTAACCATTCTTTGTACTAACCCTTGGAGGGTTTCAACCTCTTAATTTTGGATTGAAAATCCTACGATATGGTCAAAGCAGAGAAATCCCCCTTGCCCCCTTTACCAAAAGAAATTATACTAAACTGAATTTACACTTCCAAAGGGGGAATTGATCCTTCTCAGATTTAAGGCATCAAGATCAAAAATTTAATCTCTTCAAAGCCTGAAAGGGCTGAACCCTTTAAAAGCCACGCCAGAGGCGCGCAGGCTCGGGTGCAACCCGAGGTAAGGAAGATAAATTTCCCCAAAGCTGGCGCAATCGCTTCGTTTAGAAAAGATAACTCAATGCCAGCAAGACGATACGGAAACCATATAATAACCCTCCAAGGATTTTATTGATTTAAAACTTCCAACTTCAATCCTTCCCTAACCTTTTTTGAAACTCCCTGGCTTTTTCCAGGTCTTCGGCTGTGTCAATCGCTATAGCCTGATGGTTAGTTTCAACCATTCGAATCTTGATTCCTCTTTCCAACAATCTCAATTGCTCCAGCATCTCCAGCTCTTCCAATTTCCCTTTGGGCCAAGTGGGAAAACTCTCCAAAACCTCTCTTCTGTACCCGTAAATTCCTACATGCTTCAAATAAGAAATACCCTCTTTTTTATCCCTATTAAAAGGAATTGGGGATCTGGAAAAATATAAAGCATCCGACTGCCCATTCAGAACTACCTTAACAAAATTGGGATTGACTGCATCTTCCTCGGAAATTTTAAAATATAATGAGGCAACCTTTACCGAGGAATCCTCAAAGGCTTTTTTAAGCTCCTCTAGGGACTCTTTGTCTTGAAAGGGCTCATCACCCTGTACATTGATTATAATCTCAGCATCCACTTGTGATAGGGCCTCCGCTATTCTATCCGAACCGCTTTCATGTACTTTTCGACTGAAAAACACCTTTCCACCCAATTCCTCAATCTGTTTTTGGATCAACTCATGGTCTGTCACTACCCAAACTTCATCAAACACACCTGTCTCCAAAGTGGAAAGGTAAGTTCTCTGAATCACTGTTTTACCTCCCAAATCCTGAATCAATTTTTCAGGCAAACGGGTTGAAGCAAAACGGGCAGGAATTAAGGCTGCGGTTTTCAAGGAATTGATCTACTTATCTGGTTTTAAAAAGCTTTTTAACCTTATTAAACCAAGGTTTTTTACTCAGTTTAATCTTCTTTTTCTTAGCCTCTAGATCGTCCCCGTAGTAATTGTACATGTACTTATTGTTTTGGGAATAGAGATAGGTGTTACCATACCCATAATTGTATCCCTCATAATGGTATCCAGAATTGATAATGCCATTAAACACCCCATATACATTTTTCACCTGCTTGTTATTGAATAGGTCATTGATCATTACCAAGTGATCCTTATTGGTATAATTCTGTCTTACCACGTACAAGTTGATATCAAATAATCGCATCAGATCTATGGTTTCTGACACCAAGCCCATTGGCGGTGTATCAAAGATGATTACATCAAAATTTTGATCCAGATAATCCAAAAAGTCTTTCAATCTCTGAGTTTGAAGCAATTCTGCCGGATTAGGAGGAATCACACCTGATGGTACGAAATACAGGTTTTCATTGTCTGATTTCATCACAATTTCAGGAGCCTCCACCTTACCGATTAGATAGGTAGAGAGTCCAACTTTGTCCGACTGATTAAAGTATTGCGCAAGTTTAGGTCTTCTCAAGTCACCTCCTACAACCACGGTCCTTTTGGAACCCAAAGCCATGGCTGAAGCTAAATTGAGAGAAGTAAATGTTTTTCCTTCACCCGATACGGAAGATGTTACCAAAATCCGCTTTGTATTTTTTCCGCTTGCCAAATAAGTGATAGCAGACCTCAAGGACCTGAATGACTCTGCCACTGCTGATTTTGGATGCTCCAAAACGACCTTATTGGTCTCTTTTTGTGAATAACCAATGACACCCAACTGAGGAATCATAAAGTGCTTTTTCAAGTCTCTTTGATCCTTGATCGTATCATCAAACATATCTCTGACTACGATAAACCCAAATGGAAGTAAGAGTCCCAATGCAATGGCAAGTGCATAGTTTTGTTGCTTTTTTGGGAATACCAATGTACCCCTTTTCGCAGCATCCAAAATTGCATTATCGGATACGTTGGATGCACGGGCAATCCCAGCCTCAGCTCTTTTTTCTAGAAGGTATGTGTAGAGAGACTCTCTTAATTTAAATTCCCTGAAAATACCGGTGTACTTCGATTCTGATTCAGGAAGGGTAGCAAATTGAGCATCATAGCTTCGGATCTCACGGGTAATACTTTGCTTTTGCTTTTGGGTGTTTTCAATTAGGTTTACTACATTTTCAAACAATGCATCCTGAACTTTCTCCATCTGCACATCGATCTTAACTACCTCCGGGTGATTCTCATTCACTGTAGCCAGGAGTTTTCTCCTATCCTGAGAAAGGGTTACCAAAGTTTGAATCAAGCCATTAAGAAGAGGATCCGGAACTCCAATTACAGAAGGGGCAATGACATCTGAAAAGTCTTTGCTTTTCATCTCCATGTAGCGCCGAATCTGTTCAAAATAATTAAGCTGATAGTCCAACTCTGCACTCTTTTCATCCAGAGTATTCATTTTGGTCAGGATGTTGGAAAATTCAGCTGATACGTCCAATAACTTATTCTCAACTTTAAACTCCTGCAGTTCTCGCTCTTTTTGCTTGAGTGAATCCTCCAAGAAACCTAATTGCTCCTCTATAAAGGCAATGGTGTTTTCTTGGATTTTATTTTTTTCATTTAAGTCATAATTAATATATGACTCCATCAAAGAGTTGATGTAATCTCTTCCTTTTTCAACCACCTTGGTAGTCGTAGTAATTCTAAGCACGGAGCTGAAGTCATTTTCCAGATTCACCCGAATAGCCCTCGCCCAATATTCTTCTAAATATGATGGATTCTTTAATTGAAAAATAACGATATCCCCAACTCTTCCAGGATTGACCAAGTGCACTGTGAACTTGGAGCGACCGGTTTCTATTTCCTGACCAAAAGTGTAAGTCTTGTTGTATATAGATTCATCTCCGGAAGCCTGTGCTGCATTGATTTCCAAAATACTTTCTGTGTAAGGAAGTAATTTGAAATTTTCATCCGACAGGATCTGAAGCTCCACTTGCGTATCAGTGACCTGCAAATGCCCCCAATCTACATCTATCCGAATTGGAGATCTGTCATATAGCTCAATATCCTTGATGTTTGTTTTAGCAAAATACTCTACATCGAAATGCAATTTCTTCAAGGCTTCCCGGGCCAGGTTCTTGGATCTTAGCCTCAAGATGTCATTTTCCAAGTTTACCCCAGAATTAAAAATATTGGACCTATCCATGATCCGGGCCTCTGGAGAGGTATTGGTTTTGATCACCATGGAACCCGTTACTTCATATTCATCCACTGTATAGCGGTGAAACAAAAAAGTAGCAATTAAGAAAATCATGGTAAATAATACATACCATGGCCAGTAGCGAATATACTTGGCTACGACGTAGCGTATCTCTAATGCTTTCTCCTCATTATCTAACTGACTGAGATCTAACTTCTCCATAAAAATTAATTCCCTCCTATAAACAAGTTAAGCAGTAACAAAGTAGATGCCAATAAGCCGCCAAACAGCGCCAGCCCTCCAGCTAAGTTATCTGCCGAACCAATTTGCCTGATCTTCATCGGTTCCATATACAAGATATCATTTGGCTGAATGAAATAAAAGGGGCTGGCCAGTAATGCCCTGTCATTCAGGTTAATTTGATGGATTTTCGAGCCCCCATCGTATTGTCGGATAATAAATAATTTATTCTTTTTCCCAAGTAAGGTAGTTTCCCCGGAGTTGGCCAAAGCATCGAAAATAGTAGCTCTGTTCTTATAAATGATCTGCACCCCCACACTATTAAACTCACCCAAGGTAGTATATCTAATGCCGGCAATTCTCAGTCTTACAAATACTTCTTCTTTGAAAAATTCATTAATCCCAGACTGTATTTTTTCTTTGGCTTCTTCTTCCGTCAAACCAGCAATTTTAATTTTTCCCAATTTGGGAACCTCCACATAGCCCGCCTGATCTATAGAAAAACCCCTGAAATACAAAGGATCAGAACCTTGGCCACCACCACCTCCCATCATTCCAACACCTCCGACTCTAGAGTTTTGAAATGTAAAAGCTGCAGTTAACTCTTCATCTGAACTTGCAAAATCAATTTCTACAATATCAAATGGTTGAAGCACATATTTATAATCTACCTCTGCGAAGGGAATAAACTCATCCAGAGCATAGGAGGTACTGTCAGAAAGATTTTGAAGGTAGGTGATACGTTTATTACTGATACAGCCAGTGGCCATCAAAAGCATTAAAAAGAAGATAGAGAGTAATCTCATTTTTGGAATGGAATTAAATCAAGTCAAATATATAGAAAATGTTGTGTTGACCGAATGGCTAGAAATGACTCGACGGAATTTACGTGAATATTGATAAAGATAGATTGAGCTATTTTTTATGAAAATCCGGAATCTTAGCAGGAATCCAATTTTATTTCCAGACAAAGAAAGAAAGCTAATGCTACATAAAGAAGGACGACCTGATTTAAGGTGAATATTAATAAAGGAAGGATGGCAATTAAGAATCCCGCTCCTTTGGAGCTGGAGAAGATTTAAGCCTTACCATAGTTTTTTCTAAAAAATTACGCTCCTTCGGAGCTGATGTTGACAGAGTGCAAAAGGTCTTTAAATTATCTGTTATTTACTACATAGCCACGCGACTTACTATTTTGGATCGAGTATTTCGGCTTTCTGCATTTCTGTCCGGACAGGTTATCGGCAATGATATCTCAAAGCAAGCATATACAGAGATAACTTAGTTACTTTTATTGAAAATGGCCCTTCTTCTTAGGTCAAGTTTCATGTTTACAGGATTCGATACGGTATCAAAAAGTATAGATTGGGCAAATTTGAAACAGGCCTGAAAGACTAAAATTAGAAAGAGATTTAAGCCTTTTACTAAAATCTCAATTTGCACAAAATGAGCACGATTAAGAGTAGTTCACAAAGATAAACTCGGCTAAAGCAAAATCTTAAAAATCTGCTCCTTTAGAGTTAATAATGACTAAATCTTTATCATAAATTTTTTCTAAAAAAATACAATATTTCGTAGCTAGTACTGAATTAATCTAAAAGCAATATGGATATCTGCTTTATTACCAGTACTGACAAAAATAGGGCTTATTGTCTGCTAAAAGGATCAAAATCTGGAAGCTTCGGTCTTCGGTCATCGGTCGCCTGTGCTGAGCGAAGTCGAAGCATCCAACCAGCCAAGTAAAGAAATAAGGAAACTGGAATAATTGCGGATAATCAGAAAAATATTAATTTGATTTTTTTAAGTGTAATTCAGGTTTTTATACTAAAATTAAATTTTTCACGTATTGAGCGACAGGAAACCAGTTCAATATCAACAGCTTGACTTTAACTTATTTCCAAAAAGCCCAAGAATTACCATTGAAATTTGTGTTTGATTATCGTAAGTCACATAAAAAAGAGTAGTCGGAATCAAGGAATTCTAAAATCTAGTATTTACTTTGAGTGAAAGTAAGAATATGATTATCCGGAAGGCGGAAGAAAAAGACGTTGGCTCAATTATTCAGCTACTCAGATCATCACTGGGTGAAAGCTTACTTCCGAAATCCATTGAATTTTGGCGATGGAAACACTTAGATAATCCTTTCGGACCCTCCCCAGTCTTGCTGGCAGAGGAAAATGGAGAGCTAGCAGGTGTCCGCGCTTTTTTGAAATGGGAGTTTTCTCAAGGTTCTGAAATTTATAAATGTGGACGTGCCGTAGACACTGCAGTACATCCCAATCATCAGAAAAAAGGAATTTTCACCCAATTAACTCAATCTTTGTTAGATCAGGTTAAGCAGGAGAATTACGATCTCATTTTTAACACACCAAATACCAAAAGTCTTCCCGGTTACTTAAAAATGGGCTGGAAAAAATGGGGACGTCTTCCCCTCAAAATCCAGTTCTATATAAGTTTCCGCCCCAGTGACATTCCAAGAAACAATTTTGAATGGGATGCTGCAGCACCACTAATTCAAGAATTTGAAGCAATACCAAATCCTAAAATAGATCTGATTCAATCAAGACTAAAGCCAGGCTATATACAATGGAGGTATCAAAATTGCCCTGTAGCGGATTATTCCTATATCAGTGATTTCAAAAGTTATCTTTTGGTTTATAGAATCAAAGAAGTAAAATGGGGCAAGGAACTGAGGGTTTGTGACTTGTTTTGCGGAGAAAATTTCGAAGAAATTGAAAAAAAGGAATTGAACGAGCAGTTTAGGAACCTAATTAAACAGGAGGAAATCCGGTTTAGTACCTTCTCAGGCCTAAGTTACAATGCAGATAAATTGGACTTGGGGATATCTCCGGTTCTACAACGAGGCCCCCTGGTTACCATCAAACCTCTGAAAGAAATTCTTCATGATCAACAGTTGATGTGGAATTGGAGCTTGGGAGATCTGGAATTATTTTAGGCCTAAATACCCTGATTAATAAGTTTTTTAAAATTCCCTATCCATAATTAATTTTGATCATAATTTTTAGATCCACTAATCACATCAATTATCTATCAATTTCTTTCTCAATACTTATAGAAAAGTAGAATCTTACTTAAATTGAATTTGAAAGTTTCGTTGAAGCTCTTCGATTTTCAAACGGAGTTAAGTATTCATTTTCAATTAGCTGTTTAGTATGCCTGGAACTCTTATTATTTCACTTGATTTTGAGCTTCTTTGGGGGATTTTTGACAAAGTAGGGAATAAATACAAACCCGAATATTTTGAAAATACCCGAAGAATCATTCCCCAAATGCTGGATCTCTTTGCCAAAAATCAAATTGGAGTGACTTGGGCTACCGTGGGAATGCTTTTCGCAGAAAATGAAGAGGAATGGAAGAAATATTCTCCTGAGTTTCTTCCCTCTTATAGAGAAAAAAAATACTCCGCTTATGATTGGAGTAAGGTACACGGAATTAAACCCGAGGTTCATTTTGCTCCTGATTTGATTCATCTGATTTTAGACACTCCCTTGCAGGATTTAGGCTCTCATACCTACGCGCATTATTATACGTTGATGAGAGGTCAAAGCCCGGATCAATTCAGGCAAGACTTGCAGGCAAGTCAGAAGATAGCCAAGGACAAATTTGGCATCAAATTAAAATCATTGGTTTTTCCAAGAAACCACATCAATGAACTCTACTTGGGGATTTGTCTGGAAGAAGGATTTGAATGCGTGAGAGGGAATCCAAAAAATTGGTTTTGGCAAGAAACTCAGCATGAGGATTTGAGCAAAAAAATATTCAGATCCGCAGATTGCTTTTTTCCATTAGGAAGTAGTACTTCGTTTTCATCTGAGAGTATCTCTAATTTCCCAAACGAACCATTGATCATTCCGGCTTCCAGAATTTTAAGGCCTTATAGTCCTGACAATGCTATTTTTAACAAAGTTCGTCTTAATCGGATCAAACAGGAAATGTCAGAGGCCGCAAAAAAAGGAGAGCATTATCATCTTTGGTGGCATCCCCATAATTTTGGAAATAATCCAAAAGAAAGTATGGAAGAGCTTGAATCCTTGATCCTTCATTTCGATCAATTACGAAGCCAATATGGGATGGATTCTCATTCTATGGAATCACTAAGTCAAAAAATAAAAGGTATTCATGCATTTGCCGATAAAGCTTAGACTGGCACTGTTTGAAAACTAGCTCAATACCTCTTCATATATTTTTTCTAATTGCTCTACCATACTTTGCATGCTGAATTTTTCCTCTACCTGCTTTCTTGCCTCAATTCCCATTTTTGCTAGTAATTCTTCATCTTCCAGGAGTTGTATGGAGTAATCCTCCAAATGTTCCCATTCATCCACATGACATAAAAATCCTTGTTTCCCATGCTGAATGACTTCTCCAATTCCTCCCGCCCGGGTAGAGACAACTGGAATCTCACAAGCCATGGCTTCCAGCATTGCTATTGGCAGACCTTCAAATTCAGATGAACTGAGATAAATATCCATGAGATTCAAGTATGGGATTACCTCCTTTTGCACCCCCACCAAGTGAAAGTTCTTTTCAAAACCTGAATCCTTGATTTGTTTTTCTATTCGTTCTCTCCAGTCTCCATCGCCTACCAAAAGAAAATGAGTTGTTGGATGTTTTTTTAAAATCCGGATGGCTACTTCTACCCAAAGCCAAAGTCTCTTTTGAGATCTAAAAACTGCCACCTTTCCGATTATTTTGGAAGAAGAAGGAATTCCCATTCGTTCTTTAATTAACAAAGAGTCTACCTCAACTACCTTCTCTCGTTTCTCCTCTCTAGAATCTCGTATCTCAACTCTCGATTCACTTCTCACATCTTCATTCTCGCTTCTCGCTTCTCGCCTCTCACTTCTAATCTCTCCCTTCTCGCTTCTCGCTTCTAGCCTCTCGCTTCTCGTCTCTCGCTTCTTAAAAACCTCCGTATTAACTCCATTCTGAACGACTCTGATTTTCAGTCTTCCGCCACGCTTATAAGGATCCCAAATGGAGTTGAGTTGCATAGATAGCGCCACTTCATTGGAAACAGCAATTGCCAAGTCCTGTTTCTTAAAAGTCAGTCTATTTCCCCAATATGACACTTTATTATATCTATCCCAAGTATTGTGTTCTGTATATACAATAGGGATAGGAAGGTTCAGCCCCACGAATCGAGCGAGAATTCCAGCCCAAGGCAAATGCGCATGGATCAGGTCAAAGTTATTTTCCTTTATAAAAGAGCTAACTTTTTTAACCTGAAAAAAAAGCCCCAAGTTTCCAGAAGGAATTAAGTGTACTTGAATTCCCGCTCTTTCTAATTCATCGACGATATTTTCTTGCTGATGATAAAAATACAGACAGTGGAATTCAAATCTGTTCTGATCATGCACAGAAGCTGTTTCGGGAATCAATTTTTCGGCCCCTCCCCTTCCCAGGGATTTGATCAGGTGGAGTACTTTAATTTTTTTGGACACGGGGTAATAATCAGGCTAGAATACAAACCTAATTAAAGATATTTAAAGAAATACTTTAGATATAATTGGAAATACAGTAGAAATAAAAGAAATACGCCTTCGACGAAATATTCCTTAATCCGAAGTTATCGATAAGGTATTTTTTAAGATAAGAGAAGATATGCCTGCGGCAAGATATTTATCCCGTAGGGATTTCAGCTTGGTAGATAAATGGCTCTGAGCCTACTTTCCATGCCGTAGGTATGGAACTATTGAGAAATACTGTGGAAATAAATAGAAATACGCCTTCGGCGAAATATTCCTTAACCCGAAGTTATCGATAAGATATTTTTTAAGATAAGAGAAGATATGCCTTCGGCAAGATACGGGTCAATTCCCCCTTTGGAAGTGTAAATTCAATTTAGGATGATTTCTTTTGGTAAAGGGGGCAAGGGGGATTTTTGAGAAATACTATAGAAAAAAAAGAAATACGCCTTCGGCGAAATAACCTTTCAAGCTAAACTCCATAGGAGCGATGGATATTTTAGCCCCGCCACGGCGGACAGGCAGGGGTTTTAACCCCTGGATCCAAAATGAACCGCTGTCCCCCAGCGCTGGCACAATCGCTACATTTGAAAAAGATGAGTCAATGCCAGCAAGACGGAGAGGGAAATACATTAGAAATAAAAGAAATACGCCTGCGGCGAAATAATTAAAAGATACCTAAAAGATAATTTTTAAGATATGCCTTCGGCGAGATATTTATCCCGTAGGGATTTAAGCTTGGTAGAAAAAGGATTTAAAATATCCTCTCCATGCCGTAGGTATGGAAGAAGATAGAAATACGTCTTCGGCGAAATAAACCTTGAAGACAGCTTTGATCAAAAGCTCTGAAAGAGCGTAATTTATTAGCCACGCCTGAGGCGCGCAGGCCCGAGTGCAACTCGGGGTAAAAGATTCACCACCACCCTCCCCCAGCGCTGGCCCTTTTACCTTATTTGGAAGCGAAATCACCGTGCCAGCAAGATGAAATCAAAACCTTATATCAACCATCCAGAGGATTTATTGAATTGGCGGGTCAGTATAAATTACGTTCATACCCCAAATTATGGCAAACTCCTAAAGATTTCTTCGGATTACAAATCCTACAATAAGACCTCGGAATTGCTCCCGACTCCTGTCGTGGAGCCGAGGAGCTTAGAAATACGCCTGCGGTGAAATAGATAAAAAAATATCATCAACATATGCCTTCGGCAGATTTACCTTCATTCGGAATCGCGGTAAAACCTCCAAAGGAGCGGACGATTAAATAGCCGTGGGTTTTAACCCACGGATCACGGTTCACCGATCTCACCCCAGCGCTGGCCCTCGATCTCCGTTTGGAAACAGTGACTCAATGCCAGCAAGATGAAACCAAAACTCTTTATCAACCCTTCAAGAGATTTTTTGAGTTCGCGAGTCGATATAAATTATGTTCATCAATTTTTTCGTTAAAAACCCGCCAAATGGCTCAATTTGAATAACTTATTTTTCCCATCAGGCCAAATGGCTACCCTGATTTTCATCATTCATTTTTAAGTTTCTTTTCCAATTACCAAAACCTTCGAGGTTTGGAAAACCTCAAAGGTTAAAGGAAAAAGAGGGCCAGCTGTGGAGGCTGGCCCGGCAGCCTGAAAACCTGCAAGTAAGGCTGCAAAAAAATGAGGTAATGAATTGATAAGAAGGAGGCTCATTTCTCTTGACAGTCAGGGCTAAGAGACTGATTGGTGTCCGATGAACCTCCCCTAGGGAGATGCCGAAAACCCTTGTTAGAGTAGGCAAACAACCAAAACGGTTTGTCCCTTTTTGATGCGTTAAAAAAGGGTCCACAACAATGAATAAACTAGCAAAACTGCTTCCCGCACTGGCTTTGGTGCTGGGGGCAACCTTGGCCTTTGCTTTTTCCAGTCCTCCTCAGGGAACACTGAAAGCATTGGTCAATAATCAATGGGTAGAAATTTCTGAATCTGAACCTTACCTCTGTGATGAAGCCCAAACTTCCTGTACAGCCAGGTTTGACGAACAGGATCAGATGATCCCAGGTACTGAAGAAGTGGGAGAATTTATCCCGCTTTAATCAGGTATTGCGGGCAGGAATATCCCTGCCCGCTTTTGTTTTATCTTGGGTTTTGCCTGATACCACTTCGATCAATCTCTTCCTGTGGAATGGATAATGCAAAACGCGGATCATTCGCGGGAAGCCTTATTTCCGTCCCATTAATTGTTCGGGTAAGTGAAATATTCCCTCCCAGAACATTCAACCGCTTGATGTCGCCCCATCTCATCCCTCTCAATACCAACTCCTTTCTTCTTTCTTCCAAGACTTTTTCCACTAATTCCTCACCGCTGAGCTCAGCTATAGGAATAAACTTGTCGGTTTTAAATCGCTTGACCAATAAGGTATTTAATGAGTTGATCGCATTTTGAGACTGTCCAAGCCGGGCTTCACATTCAGCCTTATTCAACCAAAGTTCATCCACTGCCAAGCCACCAAATGCATTGGCGAGATAGGAATATTGGCCCCGGAATGCCATGAATCCAGACCTGGCAAAGAAGAATAAACTTCTTCTCAGATCATCCTGCTCGTACTTGGCATAAAGCTCAGGAGATACAGCAGAGCCTGCCGAAAAAAAATAATAGGTCCGAAGCAATAACTCGCTGTAAAAAATCACTTCATCCAAATTCCCCACAAAAGGCCTAGCCGGACTTGGATTGATTTGATTATAATCCAATAAGGCGTCATACAAACTCAATGCTCTATCTGCTGCTTCCAAACTTTTCTCAAAATCTCCCATATACAGATACACTCTTGAGAGCATGGCCCACACTGCTGCCTTGGACGGTCTGGTGTTGACTGAAATGGTACTCTGCACCAGAGGTTCGGCCATCTCTAAGTCCAGGATAATCTGCTCAAAAGTCTCCTTCAAAGTAGACCTTGGTAAAGCAACTGCAATATCTGAATCCAACCTTAATACGATACCCAATTCATTGCCTGCAGTCGCAGGATCATATCCCACGCAAAAAGACCTTGCCAGCGAGAAAAAGGCATAGGCCCTGTAAAAGTGAGCGGCTCCTTTGAGATTTCTCCATTCCTGACTCGACTTTTCCGAATTGTCGAATTGATCCAATTCCCCCAATACCACATTGGAATAAAAAACCTGATCATAGGGCCTTGACCAATCTGTGTTCAAGGCATTGTTGATTGGCTCATTGGACCAGGTATAAATTCTTCGCGAATCCTCATCCAAGACTGCAAGCCTGGAATCCAGGATCAGGACGTCATCCGAGGAGGCATCCAACTGGGATGGCTCTGAATTCATCACCTGTAGATTGTTGTCCAGCAATGCCCACAACTCGGAAATGGTGGTGGGTACAATCAAGGCCTTGTCGGGTTTTTCATCTAAAATCCCCGAGCAGGAAGCTCCCAAAAAGAGTATCACTGCCAATAAAAGGGCTTGGTTTAAGTGTTGATATTTTTTCATCTTTTTCATGTGTCAATAATTTGTTTTTCAATGGTCAGAACTTGTCCCGGGTATCGGGATGGAATCTCTGCAGGTCGCATAGGTATCATCCCACTGCGTGTCGGCTCTGACCTACTCGATTGCATCTTTTTGAATTCTTAATACTGTAGCCTAAGGCCCAAAGTCAAGGAACGCAGGGGTTTCATGGTTCTGAAATCAGGATCCAATGGATCATCGGATGCTTTCCAGAGCATGGCCAGATTATTGGCATAGCTGAACAGCTCAATTTTATAAGGTTTGGTTTTGGGACTCCATTCATATCCCAATCTGATATCCTGAAGACGAACATGGTCTCCGCGTTCTACCAACTCGGAGGAAAAGGCATAAAAGTTATCCCTGAAGCTGTCCCTATTAGAAGGAAGGGACGGTACATTGGTGATCAGCTCATCTCCCGGGCTCTGCCATCTCTGGGAGAAATCCCCATGCCCCTGCTCCCCATTGAGTATGGGAAGATATCGGACTGAATTTCTTCGGTAAAAATACCCCAGCCTATAGGTGATATTCGCAGAAAGGTTCCAAGCCCCCCAAGACCAGGTATTCCTAAAGGAACCAAAATGGGTAGGTCTTGCAGACCCATGGAAAGTTAAATCCGAAGGACTGGCAGAGTTGATGATCCCTGCATAATCTTTGGAGGGTTCCCCATCCAATAAACCCAGAGGATCGCCTGTATCTGGATCCAGACCAACAAAAGGCAGGGAATAAATGGCAAATATTGGCCTTCCTGTCAGAGGAAATACCGGAGAAGAAGGGTTTGCCCCGGAGGCCTGCCCCAGGTAATTCAATACCGTGGTTTCTACTTCATAATCCACTACCTTCTCCACGACATGAGAATGGAAAAAATCCAATCTCCATGCTAATGGCCCTTTCACTAAATTTCCACTCAACTGCAAATCAAATCCCCTACCCATACTGGAAGCAAAATTTCCACGGAACAAATCCACCCCAGTATTGAGAGCCAATGGGATATCCCCTATCAAATCGTTCCCTTCTTTTCTGAATGCCTCCAGAGAACCTGTCATTCTGCCCTTCCAGAGATCGAAGTCCAAGCCTATATTCCAAATCCTGATTTGTTCCCATCTCAGATTGGGATTCGGTGGATTGATAATATTTGCAATGGGCAGCGCAGTATATCTGCTGTTTCCAATCAATCTTGCCGTGGTCAAAGCAGCTACTGATTTGTTCACATTTCCATTAACCCCATAGGTAGTTCTGATTCTCAGAAAATCTATCCAGGAAGGTAAAGTCCAGCCTTCTTCTGAAAGTGTCCAGGCAAGACCGGATGACCAGAGTGGAACAGCACGCTGATTAGTTTCTACCCCAAACAGATTGGATGCATCCCTGCGGGCACTGAAGCTCCAGGCATATTTCCCTGCATGGGTATAGGATCCATTTAAAAAGTAGGAGATAAAATTATCTGCCGTGCCTGTATTCCTTTCGTTAAAAGGAATCACAGCGCGGGTGGAAGGGGTAGGATATTGGGTAAATAAACTCACATAATCCACCGGAATTCCGATTCCTGTTTCCGGATTAAACCCGTATAATCTGCTGGCTATTCCCTCCGTTCTCAAAGTTTTGAATTCATATCCCGCCAGCATATTCAATCGCCCGCTTTCACCCAAAGACCTGTCTGCTCTTAGGATAGCTCTCAGATTGTGACTCTCACCCCTTTGGTTATTCCAGTCCTGAATTGCACCTCTGGGGATGGGAAAGCTCAATTGTCCAGAGGTATTTTGCTGGGTAAACCGATTGATCAAATCCCTCGCGGCAAAGCTATTTTCCCTTTTCAGTTCATCGCTGTTTCTGTTAGCTGACCAATATTGATAGTAAACTTCCGCACTGATTCCTTCCAGGAGTTTGACCCTTGCAGATAGATTGAGCCTGAGATCCTCAATTTGACTGGATCTTTCCACCAGGTTTAACTCTTCCAGTGGATTCAGCATCCAGGGCAAGAGGCCTTTTTCTTCAGCCTCTCTGGCAAAACTTTCCCGGATTCCGGGATAATATCCAATGGGGTTTCCCAGCTTATCTGTGAGTTGCGCATAGGCATACAAGGGCTGTGCACCTGTAAACCGCAGAGATGAAGGTCCTCTGTTCGAACCTGCTGTTCTATTTTGGATGTAATTGATTCCCAGCCCCAAATTCATGCGGTCTTTCCATAAACTCAGATTCTGATTGGTCAAAAGGGTATATCGGTCCAGACTGTTACCCACCAGTTCTTCTCGGTTGGAGTCCCAACCGGCAGACACAAAGTATCGGTAATTTCCGGCCCCTCCCCTGACATTCAGATTGTATTGCTGATTCAGGGAGGATTGATAGAGGTATCGCCCATAGTCATTTCTCACATCCCGACCTGCAAAGGCTGAAAGCCTTGCTTCCAGTTCCTGATCAGAAAGCTTTCCCTCCCTGTTTTGAATCAGACTTTCCACTACCGGGGTAAGGGGAGTTCGGAAAGGGGAATTTTCCTGGTTGAGGTAAAAGCCCTGCTCAAAAAGAGACCTCTCCATTCCGATCACTTCGGCACTGCTCATCAGAGGCTGATAAAAAGGATCAGGTTGTTCTACCCATGTGGTATTGAGCATCAGGTTGACCTGAGGTGCCTGCCCTTTTTTTCCGGATTTGGTGGTGATGACGATCACGCCATTTCCGGCTCGGGCTCCCCAGATGGAGGCGGCTGCCGCGTCTCTTAGTACTGAAATACTGGCTACATCGTTTGGATTGATATTTTCAATCGGCCCATCATAGGGAAAGTTGTCTATGATAATCAGGGGTGAAGCATTGGAAAAAATGGTGGAACGGCCTCGGATACTGATCCTGTCCGTTCCTGAACCCGCCCGGTTGAATACTAGTCCGGGAGTCACATCTTCCAGCCTATCCAATATGGAGGTACTGATTCTTCGATTGATCAATTCTTCATTCAGCCCCACAAAAGACCCCGTTTGCCTTTCTTTGGGGATTTCCTGGTAACCGGTAGCGAATACCTCCACCTCCTGCAAACCAAAGGAATCGGGCGAAAGATAAACCTCCAACAGTTCTTCCCTGGGTAGCTGAATGCTCAGGGTTTGGGTTTGAAACCCGATAAAACTTACCGTGATGTCAACTTCTTGCAATTGAGTTTCCAGCTCAAACAAACCGTCATAATCGGTTATTTGCACCTGATTGGTGGAAGCCAACCGGATGGTGGCTCCAGGTAAAGCACCTTGATCTTCGGAGGATAAAACCTTTCCTTTCAAAGTAAAAGATTGGGCAGAGAGTTCTCCCGACAGGAAAACATAGGCCAGTAGCAGGATTATTATTTTTAGTTTCTTTTCCATGATGTCAGAGTTTGATGGATGTATGATTTGCGAGTAGCTGTTGCAGTCTTTCAGGATTTTGATAGAGCTCCTGAATGGCGATCAAGTTTCCTTCGGGATCAACCAGTAATGGTCTTGGGGCAGAGGAAATCAGGTATTTTCTGAAAAAGGGATGGGAGTAGCCTTGCTCCCCTGAAAAAAGCCGTATCCAGGATTCGGAATTATAGCGGCCGCTGGCGATTCCTGTCTCCCATTTTTCCCTAGACCGATCGGCAGATATGGAAATCAAGACCAGCTCATCCTGATCTTCCAAGGCCGATTCTAGCTTGGATAATACTCTATGATAATAGGAAGAAGAGGCACTGCAACCGGTAAAATAGGTATTGATCAACAGGGTTTTCCCCCTGAACTGATCCAAACTTATCTTTTCTCCCTGTTCATTAATAAATTCAAAGCTCCCAACAGGCTGCCCGGGTTGTATATGGGTGATAAATTTTTGGAGCTTATCGCTTAAGATGGGATGGGCGATCAATTTCTGAAGGCTATCCAATTGACCATACCTGCCTTTCCCCAACTTAATTCGCTGGAAAACCAGTTTAGAAATCATCAGGTCCCTTTCAAGGCCGGGCTTTATATCGACCAGATAGTTTTCCAGGCTTTCCCCCATCAGGTTGGATTCCAGTGCAGCCAGTTTGAGCTTTAGCTCCAATACCTTTTCTGCGAAAGGAAGGTCAGAACCAAATTCCAAGGGCATGGATTTACCCAATTCCATTTGTCGGATAAACTCCTCTATCATTGCCTTTTCTCTCAATGAATCTCCCGCATAATTCACCAGCGTTTGCAGTCGGCCTACTTTGGAGAGAAAATAGTCTGCAAGCGTTTGGGCTTGCAGAAAATCCAGCACAGCATCCGGCATCTTTTTGTGATAGAAAAGGATTAAGCGCTCCAGTTCTCTGGTAAAACTCTCCTCTTCCATTTCCAGAGCCAGTGCATGAAGCATCTCCGCTACATCGATCTTTGTCAATTGGAGTTTGGGTCCGAATAGCTGCTGGTTTTTGATAAATGCTTCCTGAATATCGGGATGCGCGAAGACCTCCTCCCCTTCCCGGTGATGGATACTGATTCCCGCTCTTTTCATGGACTGTTCCAGCAGTGTATGAAGCCTGTCCTGCAGTTCATAAAGTGCATAAGATGGTCCCGTGAAAATTTTTTGGCCGGCGTTTTTATCAATCACCAGATGAATACTGTCTGTGGGAAAGGCCAGGAAATTTTGGATAACAGGGTAATCATCCAGATAAAGAGATAGGTAACCCGGTCTTTTGGAGGGGATGGAAATTCTGGACCAGACTGTTCCGTAGGCACCGTCATAAAGAGTTCCCGCCTGAAACGAGTCAGAATATTCCTGAAAATCCGGAGCTCCGGAGAATGCATCCATGGGATCTGGCAAAAAGGTTACTCTAACCTTTGAATCTGAGGCTCTCTGCATGAGTTGCGTGTAGAAAAGTAAGTTGGAATTGGGTTTGGGATCTGGGGAATCAGAGGCAGAAGGAATGATTTCCTCCCGCCCTGATTGGAGGGAACTGGCATCAACAAGACCATTTCCCGGGGGTGAATCGGCAACTTTATCCGATGCCACCAAGTACCTCCCGACAAGGCATAGCAATGCCAGGAAGCATGTGAGTAGTAATTTTTTCATGCTCAAAAGAGTTGGAAGACCGGAGACAGAAGACAGAAGCCTGGAGAAGGAAGGGGAAAATCAGAAATTAGAATTCTGAAAGCTGAAATGCCTAAACAGCAAGTTGATGGTAACCAACAAACACTTTATAGGATATAGCTCTCCCATTCCAACTCCCAAATGTCTTTAGGACTGGTCGGTCTTGATTAGAAATTGATTAAATGTAATAAGCGAAAATCCTCTGCAGCGGAAGGCTTATCTAACAGTCGACAGTCAAAAGTCGACAGTCAACAGTGACGTCACTCCCTGATCATCGGTGGTAGTCCCCTTGGGTAATACAAGCCCCTTGGGAAGCAATCAGGGAGAAAAAATAGGTTCAGGTAGGGTTTTTAATCAGGTTTTTAAAGAGTTGCTTTGGATTGGACCAAGGCCACCATTCCAATTCAGGTAAGACTTGAGTTTTCATAGATTTAAGCTTGAGGACGGGAGCACGAAGGCGGAAGAATTTTCCAAATAAGGCTCAATAATCCACTTAATACTTATTCCCTACTCAAAGATGGTAGGATAGCTACTTGATACAAAAAAGAAATCAACGATTTCCACCATGCCAGGTAAATGGCTGCAAATAATAGGTTTAAGAGAAAAATTTCCTCGGATTAGTATTTGACCCTACTTCTTAATAAAAGAGCAACCCGAGTAGAAAAGTGTTAAGTTTT
This sequence comes from Algoriphagus sp. NBT04N3, assembly GCF_019443765.1. Taxonomy (NCBI): domain Bacteria; kingdom Pseudomonadati; phylum Bacteroidota; class Cytophagia; order Cytophagales; family Cyclobacteriaceae; genus Algoriphagus; species Algoriphagus sp. NBT04N3. Next base: position 950,636 of record NZ_CP048415.1, on the reverse strand, counting down.
AATCAGATTGGATTTTTTGGCTTCCTGGGAAAGAGCCATTTGTAGGTATTAAATCCTACATCTGCTCCCTTCGTAATTGATTGAAGACAGACTAATCCTGCACACTCTCCCTGATTGAGAGAAGCAAATGGAAAAATGGCAGTTATTGTCTCAAAAATCCTCATCTAAAAACGATTCTCAGACAATTTTAAATGGATATTTTAAGAAAAAAGAATAATTTCGGTAGTATAAACTATACTCAAAGTAGTATTACACTACTATTTGAAAAAATTCAAGCCATTTAAAAGATAAAGTCCTATTTTTGAATACTAAAGTACAACTATGAGAGAAGCAGATCATTCAGAATTCACGGTTTTGGAGAACAAAACCATAGGGAGAAACCTATCTACTTTCAGAAAATTAAGAGATAAAAAAGCATTGGAAGTTGCTGATTTTCTTGGAATCAAGGAAGCTACTTATACCAAATATGAGCGGGGTGAAAGTAAGATCACTATAGAGCTAATCCAAAAAGTAGCTGAGTTTTTAAAAGTTGATCCTATTCAGATTTTAACTGCTCAGCCTGGCCATTATGTTGAATCAATAACTGGTTCAAACAATATTGCAATTCAGACTAATAGTATTTATAAAGCAACTGATGCAAAACAAACTGAGGTCATGATGAAAATGATGGAAACGATGATGCAGATGAATGAGGCGATCAGGAAGATTTTGGAGGGGAAGTAAAAATTGAATTCTTATGGAGAATCATTTAATCAGTCTTTTAATCGGAGTCACTTCAGGAGTTATGGCTTCATATTTATTTTTAGTTTTTTAAGCCGTAAAAAGCCAAAAATTGAAATTGCTTAGCACATCAGTAAAGTCAATTTTAAAGGTGAGGACAATTATTTCTTTAAACTCGTAAACAAGACTGACTCCGAGCTATTTGATGTAAGAGTCGAGGCCACATTTTTCAAACCAATCGGTGATTTGAACGGAACAAATTTACACGGAACAGATATTCCATTAAAGGATTCATTTTTATGTACATTCCTAAGTCAAATTCTGCAGACCAACACAATTTACATTGTATAAGGCTCAGAACCACCGAAGACTTGGAAGAAAAATGGACTGACGATTCGTCAAAAATTCGCTTAACCATCATTGGAAGGCATGCCTTATCTGGGTTTAATCAAGTCTTTTTTAAGGAATTCAACTCAAAAAGATGTATTACATCTAAACAGTTTATCTCAGGGGATAGTCTTGAGGTCAAGTAAAACTTACTTTGAAATAAAACATATAAATCCAAACTAGCGTTATAATATTGATTTAAAACTTTTGAAATCATGAAAAACGATCACATTGCTGGCTAAGCTTCAGCGCCAAGAAAAATTACTTAGAACTAAAATTTGATCCTTATAGTAAAGAGCCTCATTGGGCTCTTTTTTTTGAATTAAGTAAACTAGGTACCTTGATACAATCGATTACCCTTTAAAAATTCCTTTCCTCCCAAAGATCAAAAGCCTCTCGCTCGAAATTACTCCCGATGATCTCAAACAGCCCTGTATTCTATCAAAAGTTATTATCATTTTTAACCTTGGCCTAAAGGCAGGATAATCCATAGGTGCTTCCAATTTGACTTGTATCAACTACCACTCAAACTCGGCTTGAAATCATAGGTAAGTCGAAGAAGAGCCGAAGATGAGTCGAGGAAGAGTCGAAGTTGGTATTAAGTATCTACCCTTTAAGGTTGAAAAATATGTGATTAAATTAAAATGTGAGGTCGGTAGTTTCCCTTTATTTTAAGGTTGAAATCTAAAACAATCCTTCACCAACCTATTCAATCCCATAGGGATTTCAGCTCGGTAGCAAAAAAATAACCACAAACTCTTCTCCATGCCGTAGGTATGGAAGAAGGTAGAAATACAATAGAAATATATAGAAATACGCCTGCAGCAAAATACGGGTCAATCCCCCCTTTGGAAGTGTAAATTTAGTTTAGGATGATTTCCTTTGGTAAAGGGGGCAAGGGGGATTTTTGAGAAATACTGTGGAAATAAATAGAAATACGCCTTCGGCGAAATATCTTGGAGAAGCCGAATAGATCGAAAGATATTTTTTAAGATAAGAGAAGATATGCCTTCGGCAAGATATTTATTGAAAGAAATACAGTAGAAATATATTGAAATAGGCCTTCGGCGAAATAAACCTTGAAGACAGCTTTGATCAAAAGCTCTGAAAGAGCGTAATTTATTAGCCCCGAGTGCAACTCGGGGTAAAAGATTCACCACCACCCTCCCCCAGCGCTGGCCCTTGATCTCCATTTGGAAACGATGACTCAATGCCAGCAAGACGAAACGAAAACCATAAAAAAACCCTCCAAGGGATTTCTTGAGTTGCCGGATGGATGTAAAAAATGTTCATGTCCCATCTTATGGCAAACCCTTGGAGGGTTTTTTCGGATTACAAATCCTACGATAAGACCTCGGAATTGCAAATTCCGAGGAGCCAAATCGCTATCGCAGATCTCGAGCAGCTAAAACAGCCAAAAAAAAATCCTGCTCTGAGGCAGGATTTCAGTTATAGGTATTTGTAGATCAGGGCTAAGTAGACTCCAAAAAGGCAGCTTCCTCTCTTTTTCTTCTTTCTTCCTCCACGATTCGGTTATAGATTTCTGCCCGTTTCTTGATTCGATTGGTTTTTTCCCAATCCATGAAGGCCACAATCACAAAAAGCATATAATACATAATCTGGGATTTTTGACGGATGATGATACCCAGATTCGACATCACAAAGGTCATGGAGATAGAAATAGAAATAAACACCACCGCCGACATCTTTACCATGGCCGGAGCAATCCGCATATAATCAATAAAGCTCTTCTTAAAAACCTTGGAAAACATATAAATATACAAGGCATTTTCAATTGATACGATTATACCCAAAGCATTAGGAGAATCAATAAATAATGGTCTGAACCAAAAGGTAAAGAGTTTCATCGGTAAGCTGTATGAAGTCATATCAACTCCCGACCCTGCAGATTGTAGTCTTTGTGCGTTTAGGGTAGATTCTTCTTCAAAGCTCTCCACAAGATTATTCGGGTCATAACCCAGATATGTAATTAAATCCTCATAGACAAAAATAGAAACACCAATTCCAGCCAAAGCAACTAGATATTTTTGATAGGTAGGAACTTTTTCTCTACCAAAAACAAAACTTAAACCCATCCCAATCATTACTGCAAATAAAATATGCGGCCTTACCATGTAACATAAAAAGCCTCCAAAAATTAAGTGAGGAATTCTTTTACCCGGCCAAGATAATCCATAAGTTAAAAATCCAATTCCTGCAAAAATAACAGCTCCCTTCCCCAAGGAGGCAGTCCAAAAATGCATATTAGGTAAAAACATAAAAATGGTAATTGCATCCCATCCTTCAAACTTGGGGTTAAACCGAAGGTTTTCCTTCATAAAACAATAAAAATAGACGAAGCCCCAATAACCTAACCATGTAAATAGGAACATGGTCATATCATAATTGAAACCTAAAAATCTAACCCAGGGAAAAGACAACCATTCGATGAAATCAGTTCCTGCAGAAAAAGCATCAAACCAATTTTTCCATAAAAATTGAGTTTTATAATAATAATACTGAGAATCTGATCGATTGAACTGTGCATATGTCCAATAGACCAATCCAAAAAACATATGATACCAATACATCTGGTTCAATAGTCCAGCTTTCAACCATTTATGCTCCTTTTGAAGATTATTCAAAAATGGCTGAGAAACAAAAAAAAGGAAAAGGACTAAGAGAACTGCGCTAAGCACTTTTTAGAGTTTAAAGTTATTTGAGACTAAAGTTAAAAGAAGAATCGAAAAGGGGAAATATTAGGATTAATTGGGTTATTGGTTATTTGTTATTTGTTTAGGATTAAAGGAAGGTCAAAGAATTGATTATTTATTCTATTTGTCAAATTGAGAAACTGGAAATTAATAAGTCGAATTGAAGAGTAGTTTTAGTTTTGTTTTAGAAGGTATTTGTAAAACTCTTCAAATTGGAGGGAGACTTGGGGAAGGGAAAAGTGAGTGCAAACGAACAGATAAGCTTGGTCCAAGATTTTTTGTTTAGTACCTTTTTTCATTGAGATTACTTCCAGAATAGCTTCAATAAAGGCTTGGGAATCTTTTGGCGGAATGCACCAGCCAGTTTCTTCGGTTTTGAGTACTTCTGGGATACCCCCTACTCCAAAGGCTATGACGGGAACTTTGTGAATCATAGCCTCCAAAATAACTGCAGGCAGGCCTTCGATTTTTGATGTTAACACTAATGCCTTGGCCCGTTTTAATATTGGAAAAGGATTGGTTTGGCTGGGAAGGATGTGAACTCGATCTTCTAAACCATACTTCATGATTTTTGATTTCAACCTGTTTTCCAAACTCCCTTTGCCCATATAGACCAAGTTTAGATGAGACCAAACTCTCTGATATTCAAAAAAAGTAGTTAAAAGCCACTCTGGATTTTTTTCGGGAACTAAACCGCCCATAAAAAGTAAAAAGTTTTGAGGCAGATCAAAGTCTAATTTTTGACTACTTAATCGTTCAATTTCTAAAGTGTCGATCCCAATTGGGACTGTCTTAGTTACCTTTTTAAACCCATAAAAATTAATTAAATCTATTCGTGTTGCCTGTGATACTGAAATCACGGCATCGGTTTGATTTACTAAAAAATGATAATACATTTTCTTCCATCTACTCTTAATAAAAGGACTCATCATATTGGCATTGCGATAGATGAGTTGAAATCGATTGGTGGCCAATTTCTTGGCAAAAACACCGTATCGTAGCGTATCAGAAGCATTTGCCTGGACAATATTCGGCTGAAATGAATCAATTATCTTTTTGAGTTGCCAAAAACCAACCCAATCCAAATGCGTCCTATTCTGTCTGCCCAATTGAATAAATTCCCCAGAAAAAGCCAAGTCCCCTGTTCCGGATAAAATACTGATGACCAAGACCTCATGCCCCCTTTCTTTCAATTGCTCCGAAAGCTGAAGCGCAAATATCTCAGCTCCTCTTAGCTGCGGCCGGGTGAGCAATTGAATGATTTTCATACTTGAGAGTAAAAGTTCAAAAAGTCCCTGCTTGCCCTTTTGAGACTAAAAAAAGACTTTGCTTTTTCGATATCCTCAAGGCTCTTAGCTAAGTAACGCTCATAATTTTCCTGAACCGAAACCATAGCTTGAATAAAACCGCTTTGATCCTTTTCCGGAACCAAAAAAAGGGAAGGAAATTCAGATTTCAGTTCGGTAATTCCGCCTACAGCGTAAGCAATGATTGGTATTCCCATGAATAGAGCTTCCGCAATTACCGCAGGCATACCTTCAATTTTGCTAGGCAAAAGCAAAACACTAGGCATTGGAGCATCATACCAAGGTTTTTCTAAAGCACCTTGAAACCATATTCTGGATTTCATATTTTGATCTTGAACCCAATTTTCAATCTCTCGCTTTAATGGCCCCTCACCTATTAAGTGGAGATTTCCTTTTATCCCTTTATCAATACCTTGCTGAAATAGTTCAATCAAGCCTTGATGGTTTTTCTCTACGGTAAAGCCTCCTATATGTAGCCAAGTAAAATCTTCCTGCTCTTGCGCATAATTTCCCGAAATACAAATACCAATTGGAATTACCTGATGATGAAGTCTTGGATTAAAGGTTCTATCCAAATCAGCTTTGCTAAACTCAGAAACAGAAACCAAACCATTCATTCTACGGAGGAAAAAAGCATTCATTCTTTTTTGAAGTCCATTTCTAAGATAGTAGCTCATTACTCCACCATTGTTAAAAATCAATTTGGGCTTTTTGGATATGAATAAAGAAGCCAAAGCCAAAAACTTCAAGGTGTCTCCCCCATTCGCTTGAATGATTTGGGGTCGAAAATCAGCCACCAAATCGACAAATTCTTTCCAGAGGTGAGGCTTCCAAAAATCCTTGGACGAATTAAGCCCCAAACAAAGAATTTTTTCTTTAAAGGGTAAAGCAAAAGAACCAAAATACAAGCTTACCACCTTTACTTCCAAACCCTGCAGTTCAAACTCCTGGGCTAGCTGAGCCGCAAATACCTCCTGCCCTCGTGCTTGCTGTCTATGGATCAAAAACAGAATTTTCATTTTCTGGAGTAAAAATCAAATATCCTGCGATCCCCAATTCTATTCATGGTGTGAATTCCCAAAGTTCCCTCTTTTTCATTAGGTTCAATACGATAGGCCTCTTCCTCTCGGTAAGAATCCAGACTGAGTGATTTCACCTCCATCACTCGTATTCGATGACCGTATCTTTTTTCCGAATCTTGTGCTGGTCTGTAAAACTTCCCATTCTCTTCAAATAAGCTGCCTGCGGGTCTGGAAGATCGCACATCCGACACAATGGGGTTTCGGGAATGTGATTGCCAGCTAGGTTGGGAAAGAGACTTTGAGAAGTACAGGCTAAGCTCGTCAAAGGGAGAACAGGCTGGATGGGATTTTTGGTTGACAAAAAGCCAATACCCTTGTTCGGTTTTCCAAAGCGTAGGATCATAAGCTTCTTCGGAAAAAAGCTCTTGCTTTCTTTCCCACTTGAAAGGAAAAGAAATAGCTTGATAAAGCCATAATTTTCCAGCTTCAGCGGATTCCGGAAGCATCCAAAAGGCGCCATTTTCCTCCCAAACAAAAGGATAAGAAAGATGCCACTCCTCTTCAATTACAGGGGCACAATTTCCTTCCTCATCCATTATTGCGATGATTCCCTTTTTTCTTTTCTTGTCAAATTGCTCTACAAAAACCCATAGTCTGCCTTGATAAAAAATAGGAAAAGGATCAGCCAAATAATACTTATTGCCATCCTCCCTTTTAATCAATTGAGCTCCCCGAGTAGAAATCAGCCGCCTATTAATTGACAAATCACTTATCCACCCAATATCCCAATGAGGAGCTTTGAATTGCTCTCGAGTCTTTCTTTTCAGATTTCTTAAAAAAAGATTAGTCCCCATTCGAAGCATTGAACGAGTTTGGGGTGGCTTGAGTAATGGAGCGGAAAAATCGATAGCTTTGGAAGCAACATTCAGACACCAGCCTGCCATACCCAATCGGTCTATTTCCCTAACCACCCTAGCAGGAAAAGCAGCAGAAGCCCAGAAGATACGATTGGCATTCCGCTGCACAGAGAGCGGGTCCGTTTGGGTGTGCGACTCATAAAGGATCTCCCCTTTGTCCAGCTTTTCATTGAGTCGCATCAAAACGCATCCTGTGGCAGGAATTTGCTTCATTACTTCCCAAAAGGCAGGAGGGCCACCCCGATAAACTTTAGGATCACCATGATGGTAGGACCATACACCTAATTTGGGCACCTTGAGTATTTCCCCTGAAAGAATCCTAAAACCAAATCGAATCACAATGTCTAAATCGTAGCTGGCAATCTTTTCTATATCCTTATCAGAAAAGCTATCCCGATACTTTGTTTGGATAGGTTTGGTTGAAAGAACAGGAACCTTAGAAGAAATCACTTTTGATAGCGGTACCGATTCAAAAGCATCCAAATCGTCCTTGAAAAAGATACGGTCTAACTTTCTATAGACCCGATATAAAAAGGGAGATGGCCTACCCGAAGGCTTAGGAGATTGATTGACCACTAAAACAGAAAACTCAACCAATCCAGTAGAAAGGAGCTTTCTAATCGCCTCAACCTGCCAGGCTTGGATAGTCAAAGAGTCTAAAAGAATCCCTATTCTATACAAAATAAACACATATAAAGCCTCATTTTTTCAAAACTCAAATTACGATCTTTGATGAGTAATAATTATTCATATTCAAATGACTTTACAAATTTCGGTCTAAGGGTCTTTGACCACTCAGAATTTATAAATAAAACATCACAGTGCATAAGAAACCTTCCTTTTGTGTAAAGGCTTTGACTCTGTTTATAAAACCCAACGACATCATATCCAAGTCGTGATAAATACTCTTGAATAGAATTGTAGAATGTTGTTCTTGGATGATATTTAATTCCCAATTCAAGCAGAATAAACCCCACTTTTTTACTTTTTAGATAATTAGATGCTCCTTTTAGCACCTCCATTTCAAATCCTTCTGTATCAATTTTTAAAAAATCGATATAATCTATATCTATTTTTTGAACAATATTATCTAAAGTATCAACTTGAATTTCTTCTAAATTATAAATAGGGTTGCTATTTTCATTTCGTTTTTTAGATAATGAGTTTTGAGTTGATTTTTCCTGAAGAGGAATTTTAATTTTTTCAGTGGTTTCTCCTAAGGCAAGATTATAACAAAAAGATTTATTCGTATTTGGATTGGTTTCCTCTAAAATTTTAAAAGTAGATATCACAGGTTCAAAAGAAAAAATTTTTGAAGAGGAAAATTTCTTTAAATAAAGATTCCTTGATTGACCCACATTTGCTCCTACATCAAACACAACTTTTATGTCATTTAAACTTGTTAATCTTGAGACATCATTAAACAAATCTATTCCCCATGGTTCCTTTTTAATCCGGGAAACTTTTAAACCTAAGTTTGAAAGTCCCTCTCTTATTAATTCCTTCATAAATCTCATTTTTTTCGAATTAATTGAAAATGAATATTTAAGAGCCTTTCCTCGTATTCTTTAGCTACATTTTCGATATCAAACCGATCTTCTGCTACTTCTTTAGCGTTCCTTCCCAAGGCCTTCATCGCATCATGGTTTTCAATGGCCCAAAGCATTTGTTTGGCCAAATCATTAATATCCTGAACCGGAAAGACTAAGGCGGTTTTTTGATCTGTAACCGCCTCCAAATTCATAGGGATGTCCGAGGCAATTATGGGAATTCCTACCATCATTGCTTCGACTAAGGCGCCGGAAAAGCCTTCGTACCAGGAAGGGAATAGAAAGTAGTCAGTAGTGAGCAGTGAGCAGTGGACAGTAGGCATTGGGGAATAGCCATTGAGTAGAACCTCCATAGGGTTGGGTAATTTACCTGGGAGGAATACGGAGTCTTGAAGGCCTAAATCTTGAACCAGTAATTCCAGCTCTTTTCTGAAGGGACCTTCCCCAAATATGATTAGGGTGCAATCCGGATAGGTTTGGAGGACTTTGTCAAAGGCCCGAATGGCATCTTGGAAGCCTTTTCTTTCCAAAAGTCTACCATAGGAGATGAAGTTTCTAATTGGGTCCGTCACTGCGATCCCAACAGTGGCGGGAGAATCTGTCTTAACCGAAGAAGATTGCTTCGCATCGCTCCCGCCACCGCGGGCAGGCGCAATGACGTTACGCGCAATGATGGGAACGGGACGACCTCGGTATACCACCGAAATCTTATCTCGATCAATCCCCAAGGTCTTCACGTGAGAATCAGCTAAAGTTTGGGCATTGGCAATCCAATGAACAGGTATGCCTGCGGTAAGCCGGTCCAACCAATAGACAATTTTGTATTTGATCCCCTTTTTATCTGTCCAGGCAATAGGAGCATAACTATCATTTACTAGAGTACCTATGAGTGGAACTCCCGTAATCCAAGAAGCGATCCGGGTTATGATATCTGCCCTCCAAAGAGAGGAAACCAGCAAATTGGGCTTTTCCTGTCGTATCAATTTGACCAATTTTCTTACGGCAAGAATAAAATGATAGGACTCCGGGATATCCAAAAAAAAGAGCCGGATTCCGGCTCGATCGTAAGCTTTTCTTAGGTCATGCTTAGGATAGAAATAAACAAATCCTACATCCACCTCCTCGGAAAATCGTGAAAGAATCTCTAGGTGACTTCGTTCAGCACCTGCATTGAATAAGGCGTCTTGGGTGAAGAGAATTTTCAAGTTTCTTTCAACGTCATTAAATCTAAAGATTTACCTTTTTTCCCCAAAAGTCCAGCACGGACCCCCTTTAATCTCATTTTAGTAGTTATCCATCCATTTTTAGCTAAAAGACCACCTATCAGTCTTTTGCTTTGGAGAATTATGCAATCAATTAAATTAAATGCTGTAAAGTGAATCCTTACAAAGTGAATGAAATTTCTTGACTGATAGTACGATCTCCAAAGATGTGAATAAGAAGTTCCTCCTCCCCAACCATCATGTAAAATTTCAACATAAGGATTGTTTACTACACCTATTTTATATCCTGCATTTCGAATTCGATAGCAATATTCAAAATCATCAAACATCATGAACCAATCTTGAATAGGAAAACCAACTCTCAATAAATCTTGAAATCTGGCAATAGCTCCATCAAACAATGCGAAATCGGCATCTTCAATATCCTTATGATTTGATTGTATTTTTATTCTTTTTCCTAGTTTGATGATTGACCCAGCCGAAGAAATCATTGAAAAATCCGTTGCCTTAATTTTTGAAATAAGAAAATTTAGGTATTTACTTTTTGGTATACTATCATCTTCTAAAAATACAACATAATCAAGATTAGGCCTATTCTCTTTCAGATATTTCATACCCTTTGCCAATCCAGCTCCATGACCTATATTTTCTTTTAAACAGAGTATTGTTGGTTTCAATCTCTCCTTGTGGTATTCCAAAATCTCCTTTGTACTTGTTTCACTACCATTATCAATGATAACAAAATCCAAATAACTCCAATTAAAATTCCCGATTTCAAAAAGTAGGGAATCTAGTAATTTTGGTCTATTGTAAGTAACTAATAATAATGCAACAGAAAAATCTACCATCCTAGCTTAATGGGATTGTATTTCCTTTTACTCCACTGTGAAAATGTTTAAGTGCCAAAAAAATATATTTCATATTCTCAAATCCATATCTAAGACCAAATCTATATCCATAAAACATTTTCCCAATTCCTTTTTTTATTAATCTTTTTTTCATGGTATCCAGAGTAAGTAGGTGTGCGATGTAAAGAAGATTCCTGAGGCTGTAATATTCACGAACTAGATTTTCCTTTTTCTGGTAAACAGGTCTTTCGAAATCTAATCTCTGATGCTTTTTTCTAGACTCCAGAAATAGCCCACAGTGTACATTAAGTGAAAACCCTTGCCTTTTTACTTTTAAACAAAAATCAAGTTCCTCAAACCCAAAAAACAATTCTGGATCTGGAAATATTCTGGCTTTTACTACATCACGATGGACAAGCATACTCATGTTTCCAGCAATAGACTCAACACCAAGAACCTTCTTTTTTTCAAGTAGTCTACTTTGAACTCGCTTGATTTCTCCTTTTTTATGATCAAAAAAATGGCCCACTGCTCCCAAAACTCCACAATAGGGATCAGCATCTCGAATAGATAGGAGCCTTTCAAATGTGTCAATAAACTCCGGCGGATCATTATCATCCCCCCAATATATCCAATCAGCACCATCATTAGCACAAAGTTCCAAACCTTTGGCTGCTCCACCTGCAGGGCCTGAATTAAAGCCCATACGATAATATTTGATTCGAGAATCCAACAATGAGGCAATAGCATGATCAGTATCAAGACTCTCAGAATTGTCTATGATCCAAAGAAAATCCGGTGGACTTGTCTGTGACATTACGGACTTTATGGTTTCACAAAGAATTGCAGGGCGATTGTAGGTAATTATGAAGCCTCCAAGTTTCATACTAATTATATTCTTTTTTCTACTTCCTAAATCCATGTGAAAGTAATCGCATCCTATTAAATGGGAGAAAAAAGAATAATAAAGTAAACTTAAGCCCATCCCCCACCGAATAAGAATAAAGCTCTTTAAGCTTTAAAATGTATATTTTCCAATTCCAACAAACAGTAGCACTTACCAATTGCCTTCTAATAATTGCACGCAAAAAACTGGTGTTCTCCAGCAAAACTTGCTTGTGCTTTTGCTGAAAATAGGCCAAATCTTTAAGCAATAAAGCTCTTCCGTATTTTTGGTTTCTCTTTTTTGGCTCTATGGTATTGCCAAAAAACACCATAACTTCTTCCAAATAGAATCTTTTTGAAGGTGGAACCAATCTCATTATTCTGATAGCCAAGTCCATATTTTCAGAATACCTTAAGTTGGGATCAAAGGCTCGGGCATTTTCAAAAATTGATGACCTTACTAAAAAAGTACCAACAAGATTATTGAATTTCGCTTCCTCCCCATGGATTTTCAACTTTACAAATTTTGTCCAATCCTCTCTTTCTCCTGTTTCTTCGTCAATCAATGCTCCATAGCAAAAGGCGATATCAAATCCGTTTTCTTGATGTTTCTTCTTAAAGTTTTCAAGCCAATCAGGACTAAGCCAATCATCACTATCCAAAAATGCTAAAAACTTTCCAGTAGCTAGTTTTGCTCCCCTATTTCTGGAATCACTTGGCCCCGAATTTGGCTTTTTGATGAGTGTGATTTTTTCTGGTTCAAAGCTCTTTATTATTGTTTCAAGTTCATCGTTGCTTCCATCATCCACCACGATCAACTCCCAACTTTTTTCAGTTTGATCAATAACTGATTGTACAGCCCTTGAAATGGTACCGATATTTTTATAGTAAGGAATTATTATTGATACAAAAGGAGACTCCAAAACCTTAATCAAATCTGGAATTAAGCCATTCGAAGTGGCTTAAAGTTTTCTTATAGTTCTTAAAAAAGGACTTCAGCTTTTGACTATTTTCAATAAGCTGTACTTCATTTCGTTTTGTAGGACTGGCGAAATTTCGATATTGACAAAGCAAATAACCTTTGAACGAATACCATAATTTTAGAATTATTTCAGCTCTCAACTGCATTTTTGATGTTCCCATGAAAACAACTTTATAAGAGAACAAGAGAGGAAATGAAGAAGCTATTCCTTTTTTCAATTTCAAGTAGTATTGCCAATCAAGTCTACCCAAAGGAATGAAGTGTTGAAACTTTAATTTACTTTCAAACCAAAGGTCATATCCAAGCAATTGAACTAAATAGCATAACTCTACATCGCCTCCACTTACCAGTTCATTTCCCTTTCTATCTGTTAGAATCAATCTGGTTTTCAGCTGATCCAATTGAAGCAATGCCTTTCTCAAAAAAAAGCAACCGGCACCATAGTGTGCCGCACCTTTTTCTAATTTACCGCTTGTTTTACCATTATTCCCTACTGCATAGCTATGAGAAAACTCAGCAAACCAGTCTGGAAACTGTACCTCACTGACAGGCTCACCACAGCCTCCCAATATTCCTACCTTTGAATGGGACTTAAAAATAGAATAGCCTACTGTTAAGTAATCCGAACAAAGCCAATTATCATCATCACAAAAAAGGACAATATCGTAGTTGGCAGTTCTCCAGCCTTTTTGTCTTGCATGGGTTAAGCCAGCATTTGGCTCAAACACTACCTTTCCCTGGATAATCGGATTTCCTTTGAAAAATTCCTGAGCGATGAAATTAGAATTATCCTTACTTGCATTGTCAACTATCAACAGCTCCCAAGGGCCTTCAAATCTTAATTTGGAAATATACTCTAAGGTTATTGGGAGTCGAAGCTCTCCATTGTAGGTGCAAATGATTATGCTTATCCCTGTCACTAGAATCTAGATTTTACCATATCAAGAATAAGTCCTGTTTGATATTTGGTGAAATAGGGTATGAATTCAAAAAATTCAAAAATAGATAAGTGTCTAAATGCGATCTCAAAGGCTAGGTTCCTCGACCTAAACCTACTCCATTTATATTCCATGGTATCTCCTGCGGAGATTTTAACATTCTTTGGTTCACCATCTAAGTGGTAGTTTACCGAAAGTGCTTTATTGGTAAAAACAATTTTGGGTTTGTTCGATATTATCGAAAGAAAAAAACAGTAGTCTTGGCCATTCAATAGATTCGGACGAAACTTAATATGGTTTGAAATCAAAAAATCTTTTCGAATTAATGCCGAATTCAAAGGCCAAGTAATCTTTTTTATTAAAAAGTCCAGTAAGAGATTTTCAGATCTCACCAGGTCCGACACCATGCTCAATGAGCCATTTTTGAAAATGTTGGTATAAGAAATCGCTAAATCAGCTTGCCTCGTTTTTTCAATTATATCAAGACTTTCTTCAATCATTCTAGGCTCTAATGCATCATCCGAATCTAAGAATACCACATAATTTCCTTTCGATTTTTTTAGGCCTAGGTTACGGGCTGGATTTGATCCCTTTTCAATGTTTTCAAAATATTGTATGCGAGACTCTTTATCGGCAATCGAAAACACTAACTCTTTTGTACTATCCTGACTAAAATCATCTACAACTAGGCATTCCCAATATCTATAGGTTTGATCTATGAGACTTTGAATAGCCCGTTCCAAAGTATGGGCCCTATTAAAAGTAGGAATAATAATGGAAACTATGGGATCCAATTAGAATAGCGATAATAAGGATTTTATCTTCCTTTTAAGTTTTGTTTTAAACCCCTCCTTGGCTACAAAAAAATTAAGCTTAGGCTTAATGCCAGAATAGAATTCAAAATTATTTTCAATAAGTGTCTTTTCGTATTCTTTTCCCAAACGCTTCAATTCAGGCCGGTTTTTATAAGCAAATTGGGATTCGCCGGATCTTCCCGTGATATATTCACTTCCGGGCTTGAAGCCGCTAAAATGAAAGAAATATAAGTGCTGATCAGCCTGATTGACCGCAAAATCGCTTCCTGAGTCAATGAGTATCCGTTCAGAAAAATTCCACCAAGCCATATTGTAACCTCGGTGCTTTAGGATAAACACCTCATCAAACAGCAAAGGAGCTAAGTCCATCCATTTTTGGTCTACAAAGATTCCTCTGGGTTTATCAATCAGGCAGTGGGTGCGCAATCGGGTTTTCCACCATAGGATCAGTCGATTACTTTCATCGGAATATCTCAATGCGATAAAACCCAAATTAAACATCCCATGCCGTAGGGCAACCAATTCATCCAATGAAGTCTCAACAGGAGCCTCACAGAACATGGGAGTTAAAACTGTATTATGGGATTCTAAAGCTTCTGTCACATGGTCTAAGGTACGGTAAAGTACAATATCCGGGTCCAAGTAGATAATACGATGACCTGTTCCATAAGTACTCCATAAGTAGTCTATATAAAAAGGCTTAACAGCCGTATTAAACTCGATCACATTGTATCGAGACAGCATATCCTCAAACTCCGGAAAACCTAACTGATCAAAAGGAAGGATTTCCATCCCTTGAAAAGATGAAAAATCGATCTGATCATCCAAATAATCAACCAAACCAATAACAAACTTGGAATTTGGATAAAATTTCAACACCGAATCTCCAAGGGTTTTGGCTTGGGCAAGGTAGTTATTGGAGCAGAGAGTGAAGAAAATGGGATTCAAAACTTGATTCGCTTTTTAAAATAGTTTAGGAAGCTTTTTAAAATGCTAGACCGGGCAATATTTCTGTTTTCTACCCGCAGCCTTACCTGACCAAAACCTCTTCGATAAGCAGCTTCTGTATCCTGATCAAAAATTGAAAACAAGAAATCCTTAAGGCTATTTTCAAAAAACGGAACATGGTCATGATCAATAAAAAGTGGCTTTTTTAGCATCTCCAGATATAATCCCGGGTTAGAATCCAATTCCTTTATCCGGTCTAATGCTATTTCGGGATTAACGGGATCTACCCAAATAACAGCCTCAGGATTAATTCCTCCCTTACCTTCATATAACGATCCAAATGAATCAGGATCTCCCCAATAAATTGGAATTGTATTTGAAGAATAAGCCTGAATAAGCTTTTCGGTCAAGTATCCTGAGGTAGATGAATTTTCAAAGCAAAGAGAAAATTTGTATTCCTTTTGCCATGCTGATTTATCTTTAACCGGTTCGCCAATAGAATTTAAATAGTTTCCGCCACTGTCTACTCCCCGATATTGACATAGCATCAAGTAAAATTGGGTACGAAAATCAGATGCAGTCCCATTACTGACCAGAAAGTTGCAAAACTTCCGATTGATTAAGCTTTGCAAATCGAGGGCTAAAATAGATTCAGGCCTTAATTCCGCTGCCTTTACTGAACCCGAATAAAAAAGATATAATGGAAAGCGGATGTACCTATCCTGAAACTTAATATGGTCAAATCCAATTCCGTAATCAGAAATATTAAAATCAGGTCTTACATTCTCAGAAGAAAATGCAATTCTGACACCTGAGTATGGAATTATATCAATGAGATGAGCTTCATGAAAAACAAAATCGGGTTTAACTTCATCGATGATAACATTATACCTACTACTAAGAATCCCAAAAAAAAACTCAGAATACCACTCTTTTAGCGCCTTTCTTCTGAAAAGAAACTTAATTCTTATTGCTCTCAATTAAAATTCAATTGATAAGTGGCTTTCTAAGAATATACTTATAGATCAAAATCCTTAAAAAATAGCTGAATGGATTTCTTTGAATATTTTCTACCACACGAAAATATTGCCTGTATTTTTGGTGAAATATAAAGCCATGTTTTGAACCTAAGTATCGAAGCATTTTTTCTTTTTTTAGTTCTACACCCTGACCCATCAATGAATCCTTCCTTACTCTATAATCAAATAATTCTTCATCTAAATAATGAAACAACCATTGTGTTTGAGCAACTCTAATCCACAGATCCCAATCCTCCCAGCCAATCAAATCTGAATGTTCATCAAAACCACCTATCTCGTCAAAAACTGCACGCCTAACAAGGGTACACATATCTATGTAATTCCCTGCCAAAATTGAATTCAATGAAAATTGGTGAGGTTTAAAGCGCAATAGAGAGGAATCGGTTTCTCCAAAAAAAACCGGTAAACTATAAACTACCCCAGCAGAAGGGTTAGATTCAAGTACTTTTATTGCTTTAATCAAATAGTCGGGTCGAATCTTATTATCACTATCTAGAAAAAAAATGAAATCACCACAACATTTCTTTATTCCCAAATTTCGGGCAGAAGCGGGACCTCCATTAGATTTATTAAATATTTTAAATTTTGAATTACTGTTTAGGTTATCTAGAATTTTAAGGGTAATATCATCAGTTGAACCATCATTAATTATAACCAATTCATAATCTTTAAAACTTGATTTAAAACAACTGTCTATAGCTTCCAAAAGGAATAAACCAGAATTAAAACAAGGAATAATTATTGAAATTAGCATTTTGTAAAAATCTGCAATTCTTCCTTTATAACTTTTAAATATTCATGGCCCCATTTTTTATCAGGCTCTAAAGCATTACCTTCACCCCATTCATTCCAAGACTTCAAAAAGACAAATTGTTCTGACGTTGGTAAATGTTCAATTTTTTCAAGACCTTTTCTAATATGGCCACGAAATAATTCAGGAGTTGAATTATGAAAAATCAAACTTTTAGAAGTTGATCTAGGTGAATTATCCCAATCATGGATACATACAGGGAAATAAGAATAGTTGTATATTTCTTTAGAAATCAAATAGTCAATAGCCTTCTCATATTCGATAATTACGGGCTTTTTTCGTTTATTGAAATCTACTTCTTCTGGAAAGAATTTTTGTTTTAATCGATTAAAAAATTTCAATACTAGATTAGAGTCATTTTTAATTAAATTATTTTTCCAATATCTAAGTGCTGAAAACTCTGATCCAACCACAGCATCAAACCCATTTTTTTTAGGATTCCATAAGGGGTCAGTTGCTGAAATACCAGCCACTAAATAGATTCCAGGAAACCCTTCTTTTCTTGCTAATGACCTAAATGTATCGACAAACACTTTCAAATCAGGGATATCAAATACTTTATAAATCTGAAAAAATGGTTTACCATCTACTTTAACATATCTCTCATCTTTAAAATAGTCTAACAAATAGTAAAAATATTTTTCATAATCAGTTTTTCCCAAATACTGTTGTTCAATTAAGATTTTTTGAGATTCAACGCCAAACCAAACACCTTTCCATGATTCATTTGCCCAACAAAAACAAAAAGGGAAATCAGGTTTCCCAGAAAGCAAAACTTCTTTTGCAACTCTATCCAAGATTTTTTTTCCATCCCCAAACCAATAATTGTAATAACAAAAGCCATAGATTCCATATTGGTTTGCCAAAAGGGCTTGATGTTCGCGAGTTTCATCAACCCTAAGATCATAGTACCCCAGATCGAGGGGATATCTGGGTTGATTGTGACCTTTAAATAAAGACCTTGCTTTAGTAACATTTGTCCACTCCGTAAATCCTGGCTCCCACCACAAATTGTTTTCTTTAATTGGATAATATTGTGGAAGGTAATATGCTAATAGTTTAGCCATGGGTACTTTTTCTACAGAAAATATTCAATTGAAGATCAAACTCCCAGTTTTGTGGAAAATCAACAAATGGAAATTTTTGAATAGGGTATGCTTCTTTAATATAATACCTAAATCCAGCACGAGAAATAATTTCAAGAATTGAATTAAGACACTGATTTCTATCACGAAAAGAATGATATTCAATAAAAAGATTTTGAACAAGATTTAGATGATCCTCAATTGAATATAAAACATCCAGCTCTGCTCCCTCGATGTCTATTTTCAAAAAGTCGACTCTCTTATTAATAAAACCAGAAAGCTCTAAGCAACTAATTTGAATAATTTCAGATCGATTTATAGGATTATTATCTATTCGACCACCCAAGGAACCGTTTGGAAAAAAATCAATAAATCCAGCTGAAGACCAAACTGCTGAATTAAAAAGTTGAACATTCTTTAGATTATAGACTTCTAAATTCTTGCAAAGAATTTTAAAAATAGAAGGATCGGGTTCAAATCCAACTAATTTACATTTTGGAAAAATACTTCTAAAATAAATTATACTAAAGCCAAAATTAGAACCACAATCTATTATATATGGATCTTCAATTTCAGACTTAAAAAAATAAACATTATCAACAAAAATTTCTTTTATTGAAAAAAAAAACCAAAATGGATTAATTGCCGATATTTCACGACCAAGAAACTTTGTCTTAAAACAAATATTTTTGTCTGCTCTCCTATATTTCTTCCAAAAGAAAAAAGAGATTCCTAAAGATCTAAATATTTTATATTCACGGTAAAGGCTTATAATCAATCCAATCATTAGTTTCAAAAGAAAATATTTTAATAATTTTAGCAGGAACTCCCGCAATCATTGTATAGGAAGGAAAACTCTTCAGTACAACTGAATTTGCCCCTACTACACAGTATTCTCCGATAGTAACTCCCGATAATATCGAGACTCGATATCCAATAAAAGTATTTTTTCCAATTTTTACTTTCCCTTTTGAACTCAGAGGCATTTCAATAGGAGATACATTCAAATTAGGTTTGATATCATGAAAATGATCTGAAACATAAAAATATTCACTTATCAATACATTATCACATATCTCGATCGTATTTATAGCTGTAATACAACTATATCTTCCTATATTAACAAAATCTCCAAAAACTATTTTAGGAATAAAAGATTTTGATCGATAGTTTTCAAGAGCCTCAATCCATGAAAATTCACCGATATACGTTTTCCTTCCGATATATATATTGGATCCTCCACCAATTTTTATTGGTTTGAGAATAACAGAATCTGAGTCTAAAAAATTTATTCCAAATCGGTTGTTAAATTTGCAGATTCGACTTTCAACGATTGCCTTTATATACTTCAAAAAATACATGGCTATTCTATACTAAAACTTGAATGCATACTACAAACCCCTTTCCATGCAGTATTTAAAACAGAATATTTGTCATCCAAAACTTCAAATGAATTTTTTACCACCCAATGGTCCTTCAAAACTCCATCACTATTAATAGCAAATTCCAAATCATAGACCTGAGGTTTAAAACATAAGAAGAAATTTATCTTAAAAACATATTGCCCTTTATCCAATGAAAAAAGATATTTACCTCCATCCTGGCTATTTGCAGAATAAATAATGCTTCCAAAAACGTCTTTAATAATAAGTCCAAATTCCAAATTCGTCATTTTACTTAAACACAAAAATGTTACACAAATCTCACAATGAGAATTTGTAACTATTTGCTCAAATTTGTTTGAGTTAAAAGTCCAGCTTAAAAAAACACCACTTTTATTGGCTTTTTCAAAATTCTGTCTTTTAAATTGCTTTCCTTCAAAATTACTTGAGAAATAAATTGAAACCGCTTCATTAGCATCTTTTCTTTCAAGACACTTTCCTTTTTCCAATATCAATGCACAATCACAGAGCTTAGCTATAGCATCCATTTGATGAGATACAAACAATACCGTCCTCCCATGGTTTTTGCTTACATCCTCCATCTTCCCCAAGCACTTCTTTTGAAATTCATAATCTCCTACAGCCAAAACTTCGTCAATTATCAAAATTTCCGGGTCCAAATGCGCAGCTACAGAAAACCCCAAGCGTACTTTCATCCCAGAAGAATAAAACTTTACCGGAGTATCGATAAACTTCTCTACTCCTGAAAAGTCAATAATCTCATCCAGCTTAGAATCAATCTCCCGACGGGTCATTCCTAGGATGGTTCCGTTCATATAGATATTCTCCCGCCCTGAAAGCTCTGGGTGAAAACCTGTTCCGACTTCAAGTAAAGAAGCCACTCGTCCATGAATCTCAATATTACCTGATGTAGGTTCGGTTATTTGAGAAAGAATTTTTAGTAAGGTGGATTTTCCTGCACCATTCTTTCCAATGATTCCTAAGACCTCTCCTTCTTTTACTTCAAAAGAAACATCTTTAAGCGCCCAAAAAACTGAATCGTCTTCCAAACCAAATCGATTTAAATCTCGAAGTCGCTTCAAGTTATCATAAGGAGAACGGATTATCTGAGAAATCTTACCAACCAAAGTATCGGCATACTTTTCTTTTAAACCGAGGCGGTAGCGTTTGGAGAGATTCGAAACCTTGATGACTTTATTCATGGATTTTAATCCCGTTAATTTTGTCAAGAAAAAAAAAGTTGCAGGAATTTTTATATACCAACTCGTAATTATGACTTTTTAAAAAACTTACAATTTCATTCCCATCTTTTCCAACTTCAATGAGCACTATTTTGGGCCTGTAAAGATCCCAATCATTGCTTTTTAAAACCTTCAAATCAAACCCCTCTGTGTCTATACTTAAAAAATCTATCGGTTGATTATTTGTCAAATATTTCTTCAATACTTCTTTTAAAGGCCAAACTTCTACATTGATAACTTCCTTTATTTGAGTTTTAAACCTACGACAGTGATTAATAGCAGTGTTTTTATCGAACGTTGATAGAGTATCAATTTCAAGTTTATAAAAATCCAATTGACCAAAATCAGTCCCTATCCCTATATTTAAGTTGATATCCCTATTTCGCTTTTTTTCAAAAAGCTTAATTTTCTCAGGTTGTGGTTCAATATTAATTCCAGTCCATCCTCGACGATAAAACCGATTTGTATTACTGAATTTTTTGGGGTCATTTGCCCCTACGTCTACATAAAATCCTTTTTCTTTTCGAAATATTGCATCAATAATTAAGTCTTCTTGATATTGAGAAAAAGATTCAATTAGTGAATTATTTGGTTTAAATAATCCCTTTTTTTTATTATGTTGAGTTCTCCTATATTTTTGAATTTGAAAGGTTATGATAGGAGGAATCAGTAATTTTATAAATCTATAAACATTAGTTATATTCATTAATTAGACTATTAATCTTAGAGTTTCGATTTAAATAGAAATACCTAAACTATCTTTATTATTTGAAATAAAACACTGTATTCAGTGTTTTAGCTATTGGTCTGTAACCTTTTTGCTTCAGCAAGGAATCTACTTTTCCATTAGATTGGCTTTCCATTGAGTAATTCCAGATTTCAGTCAAAATCAAGTTTGGTTTGTATTTCTCAAAATCAAAAGATTCCAAAATTCGAAACTCTTGGCCCTCTACATCAATAGACAAAAAGTCAATTTTTTGATTTTCGGGAAGGTACTGTTCCAAAATGGAATTTAGAGAATCTGACTGCAATTGATGGATTTTACTAAGTCTATTTTGTGACTTAGATGAATTCTTTTCCTGTAGTTTAGATGACTCAAATCCATTCAAGGCCTTATCAGCAAATTCATAGTATTTGACTGTTTCTCCCTTTGTTCCTAGCGGTATCTCCAGATTAATATCTTTTTTGCGCAGCCGATTGAAGAGCTTCATGCTTCCTGGCATAGCGTCGATATTAATTCCACGCCAGCCTTTTTTATAAAAAAAATAAGTGTTGGAAGATTTTTTTGGATGATATGCCCCGATATCAATGTAAAACCCTTTCTTCTTTTTATAGAAAATTCTTCGAAGAATCATGTCCTCCCCTTCCCCTGAAAAAGACTGAAAGGAAACATAATTAGTATAGGACCAAACAAATAACCTTAGTCTCTTCCAAACTTCACTAGGAAAAATTTTTCTGAGACTATTTTTTATCAAAAGAATAATTATCAAATATCAAATAGAATAATAAGAGTGGACTGGAAGCTATAAGGAATTAAAAGCAAGGAAGAGTAATTGATTAAAGAGTAACTGAGTAATCGTAGAATTAAGATTCTTAATTTTTTTACAGCTTCGCCCTTTCAATCCCATTTAGGATCTAAGAATGACTGAGTAATAAATTTACTCAGTGCTTTGGGAATTGCAAATCTTATATTCATCATTTTGGATAATTCTGGATTTTCTATCTAAAATCTGATAAAATCTCAAAACGAATCTGCAGTCTATAAAACTGGTGGAGTGCAATCCCCAGTAAAAAAAATAAAAGGAAAAAGAGCCAGTTTCTTTTTAGGGTTTTGACTATAAAGAAGAAGTTATCTCTCAAATTGATGTGTAATCACCCTTAAGGAAGAATCCTAACAAAGCCTAAGCACGGATGGAGACTTAATTTCGGCGTCGAATTGCAAAACTCGGAGCTGTATCTAATTCCATGCTTAGATAAAGAATCTCCCAATTGTAATTCAAACAAAATTCATGAACCGCCTCGATGACTCCATATCGAACCATCCCATTCCAGTTCCCAATGATATAATCATGCCCTGCAATAATCCCATCGGGTTTAACCTTACTTGACCATAACTCCAATTCTTGTTTGGTAGTAGCGTAGCTATGGTTGGTATCTATATAAATCCAATCGAAGGTATCCTTCTCAAATTTTTGAACAACCTCTGTAGAATATCCAATATGAATACAAACTTCCCCTTTGCTAATTTCTTTGGAGAACTTCTCTTCTACTTCTTTTCTTTTTCCTAAATGATATCTTTCAGTACCCCAAAGGTCCACTAAGTGCAATGTTTTGGGCTGATTGATTTTTAAGATTTTTTCAGAAAAGCCTCCCTGATCCACTCCAAGTTCCGCGACCACCCCTCCTTTAGGAAGAAGCTCCAACAAGGCCTCTCTATTTGGTAATAATCTGGCAGAATTTAGCGACTTTTCGTCAATTTGAACTTTGGGTAATTTTGAAGATTCCTGGACTTGAGATGCCAGAATGGATTTTTTCACTTGGGTAAAAAGTTTTTTCTTTAAAAATCCGGGAATCAGTTTAGTAAGCATTAGAAAGAATTATTTTTTTGATTGTGTGCAATAAAATCACCTTTAATTTCTAGGTTGAAAACTTCGAATTCGACCAATACAGGCTAGCAATAATCGAAGTTTCAATATTTTTTCAGAAAGGTGGAAATGATAAAATTATTTAAGATTATCCGCAATTATACCAGTGATTGTATTTTCTTCTTACTAGTGAGAAAGCGGGTAAACATATAGTTTTTTAGTCCTTTTGGAAGCATGATTTTCAACTTAAGATTTATTTTAGACAAAAAACATTACAGCTTAAGCTGAAAAGAATCAATCAAGCTAGATTATTTTCACTTAACTCCGGGAGTTCATAAAACAAGGGCAAGCGAAGCAAACAATCCGTATAGCGATCTGCTTGAGGCAATTCCCTTTGAAATTGAGCTGGGTAATTATCCCTGACAAAATCAGATTTATGCAAAGATTGGTAGTGAAATACCGCTAATATTCCTTTTTCCTTAAGTGCTTGGGCATAGGAAGTTCTGCTTTCTAGGTCAGGGAAAACCAAGTAGAACATATGGGCATTGGCCTGAAAGCTGAAGGATGGAAGTCTGAAGTCTGAAAATCCTAATACTCCAAGCCTATCTTCCATATTTTGATCTGCGACATCACTTTCCACTTTAAACTTTAAACTCTTCACTATCTCAAGGTATTTTGGACTTAAGGTTTTGGATCCAAACCTATCCTCAGAGAAAGTCCTATAGTAGTCTTCCCAAATGGCTTTACGTCTGTTTTGGATATCATCTAGATTTTCGAGTTGGGCCCAGAGAAATGCCGCTGTCACTTCGGATGGAAGGAATGAACTCCCCATATCTACCCATCCGTATTTATTGACTTCACCTCTAAAAAACGCTGCTCTATCAGTTCCTTTTTCCCAAATAATCTCAGCCCTTTTAACTAATTCTGGATCATTAATGACAAGCATTCCACCTTCTCCGCATTGGATATTCTTGGTTTCATGGAAACTAAAAGTGGCTAAATGGCCCCATGCTCCCAGGTATTTCCCCTGATACTCCTGATCTATGGCTTGAGCGGCATCTTCCACCACTTTGAGCTGATGCTTTTGAGCAATTGCCATGATTTGATCCATTTCTACTGGGAAACCCGCATAGTGCACGACCACAATCGCTTTGGTTTTGGGGGTGATCAGTTCCTCCACAAGTTTTTCATCCATTCCGGGATGATCTTCCCTGCTATCTACAAAAACAATGAATGCTCCTCTTAATACAAAAGCATTGGCTGTGGAAACAAACGTGTAGCTGGGAAGAATTACTTCATCACCCGGCTGTATATCCAAAAGAATTGCTGCCATTTCCAGCGCATCGGTACAGGATGAAGTCAAGAGACATTTTCCAAAATTATATTTAGACTCAAAGAATTGCTGACATTTTTGAGTGTAGTACCCATTTCCCGAAATCTTCCCCCTTTGGATAGCATCCTGAATGTATTCCAGTTCTTTGCCGCTTTGGTAGGGTTTGTTGAAGGGGATTTTATAGTTCACAGGTGACAGGTTGATAAGTCTGAAATTTGATTGTGAAGTCTGAAAAGGGAGTTTCTTATTGAGTAATTGTGTAATTGAGTAAGTGGTTAACTGAGTCTCGTCTCTCGCTTCTCGTTTCTAATCTCTCGCTTCTCGCTTCTAGTTTCTCGCATCTAGCTTCTCGTCTCTCGCTTCTCGTTACTTAGTTCAAAGTTCAGAGTTCATTGTTCAAGCCCGCTTTTATTTGTGTTGTGTAATTGAGTAAAGATTAACCGAGTAATTAGGCTGTCTCGTCTCTCGCTTCTCGTTTCTCGCTTCTAATCTATAGTCTCTAGTTCCAAATTCTGTATGAAATTGAACTTGGAGTATTCATTGAAAACCCTCAATTTTAGAAGCTATTTTGGGAATTAAGGATTTTAGAAACTCAGGAAATTCTTCGCACATGATTGCTTCTCCTTTTTCCAATGAAAAGCAATATTTTGGTTCTTGCTTGTAATAAGAGCAATTGTAAACATCAAGTGAGTTGAAAAACTCAAAATGATTGTCTAGGTTTTGAAATCCAGCAAAATATCTTTTTTGAATTTCCCTATCAGGAACAAAATGCCCTCCATTCTCAACTCGGATAGCCACTCGTCTTTTAGCCTCTTGGATTGAATTTAATACAAAATAAATAAGATGAAGTTCGTATCCATTTGTTTTGAATATTTGAGGCCAATGAAGAGGCGTTGAGTTAAAATTTGTCTCGTAACAAAAGTCCCTCTTTTCTAAAATGGCCTGATCAATTTGTCTCTGTAACTCCTTAAAAGCCAAATTATGTGCCATTTTATCTTGAATATCTGAAGGCTGGAGCTTTTTATAAATCTTCAAAAAGTGTTGATCATAATCGAAAGGAATGAGATTTCCTTTAAAAAAAGCTTTTGAGAAGGATGATTTTCCAGCTCCGTTACATCCTGCTATTATCCAAAGTTTTGGCTTACTCAAATTTAAGTTGTGGAGCTGAAATTGGATTTTTTTTGATCAAGCCCTCTTTCATAGCTTTTTCATAAACCTTTATTTCCTGAAGAATTCTAGGCATTTCAGCTTTCAAGAATTTCTGAAATTTTTGAATTTCAAGTATTTTGGCTTCTCGATTCATTCTGTAAAGATAAATTTTCTATTTGACATTATTAAGGATTTCCTCCTCAGATGTCTCCGTAATCAATTTGAGTTTCATCTTTCGGCTCTCATCTCTGAGTTGTTCTACGTTCAATGTTCATCGTTCAGGCACGCTTCGATTTGTGTTGTGTAATTGAGTAAAGATTAACCGAGTAATTAGGCTGTCTCGTTTCTAGTTTCTCGCATCTAGCTTCTCGCTTCTAATTTCTAGTCTCTCGCTTCTTGTCTCACACTTTAAACTTAGGATTCCAATAATGATAGATATTGGTTTGCGAAGCGATTTTATAGCCCATTTTTTTATATAGGTTTAAAGCGGGTGTATTAGCTTTTTGGGTTGGGATTTTCATTTTTCTAGCTCCTTTTTCAAAAGCCCAGGATTCCGCTTTTTTTAGCAGCTTCTCTCCTATTCCTTTGCCCCTTGAAGACGCTTTGACAGCTATCAAACCAATTTGGCCCAGTTCTCCCTCCACACTGCAGGTGACCATTCCTTCCAATGCCCCATAAACTAATACTTCTCTTTTTTGCAGAGCTTTGGTAATCCAGATTTGGTATAGCTTTTCAAACTCACCTTGATCTAATCTAGGATCTACTTTAAACCGTGAATATTCTCCACTAGCCAAAGCCAATGAAATCAAATCTTCTGTTAGTTGACCTTGATATAGTTCAATATTATCTGTAAAGGTAGATTCGGATTTCAATGCTTTCTCAAAAACCAACTTCACATCCATCAGTTGAATATATTTTGATTTGATATCCAGTTCATGCTCACTGATCAAGTATACCAACTGAAAGCTAGGGGTCTGCTTCAAAAATTCATCCTGATCCCAATTTTTCGTCACTTCATACTTTCCAACCGGATAACCAAAGAGTTCTGAATCAAAAGGGAGATGAGTTAGCAAGTCGAGAGTTTAAAGTTGGAGGGAGATATTGGTTATTGAGTTATTTGTTATTGGATGAGTAATTGTGTAATCGAGTAAGAGTTTAACTGAGTCTCGTCTCTAATCTCTCGCATCTCGCATCTCGTTTCTCGCATCTATTCTCTCGCCTCTCATCTCTCGCTTCTTAACGTCTTCTTCGGTCTTCGGTCTCCCGTCTTCCAGCTTTTGGCTTTTAGCACAAGGCAGAATTCTACTAAATCAATATGTTTTTTTCTCCACAATGTAAATCGGGCGGTTTTTGACTCCTTCAAAAATCTTCCCGACGTACAATCCCACCATTCCCAAAGTGATTAGAAGAAAGCCTGTTAGGAGCCAAATGGAAATGATTAAACTGGCATAACCCGCTACTATGATATCTCCCATCCAATAACGAATCAGAGTAAATATGGCGAATAAAAAGCCTGTGAAGGCTACTCCCACTCCCAGCTTGACGGTCATGCGAATGGGCTTATCACTATAAGCCAGCATAATGTCCAATGCTAAATTGAAAAGCTTTTTAAAGGAATAGGTGGTTTCCCGTTCACCGTTTTCCTTATGAATAACTGGAATTGCCGTCTGTCGAAAACCAACCCATTTTACCATTGCTGGAAAGAATCTGATTTTTTCTCTCATTTGGACAATTTCATCGATCAGCTTTCGGTGGTATATTCCAAAATTAGCTACGGTTTCATCTTGAGCCACCCCAGTCAGGTATCCCAGAGTTTTGTAAAAGACTTTGGAACCCAATTTTTTAAAAAAAGTATCTTTTCGATTTATCCGCTGTGCGAAAACTGCTTCGAAGCCTTCTTGGGCTTTTTCATACAAGGCAGGGATTTCCTCCGGTCTATCCTGCAAATCACAATCCATCACTACTACCCATTCTCCTTTTGCCTGATCCAGCCCTGCTGTAATGGCATAATGCTGCCCGAAGTTTCTGGAGAGTTTAATCCCTTTTACTTGCGGATGCTTAGTAGACAGTTCCTCTATTTTACTCCAAGAATTATCCGGACTATAATCATCCACCAAAATAACCTCAAAATCCGAGCTGATGGCTCCTACCGATTCTATGACTCTTTCCACGAGTTGGTCGAGCAATTGCTCAGCGCAGTAGACTGGTGAGATGATGGATAGATGCACGATTAAATTATGAAGTTTGAATTATGAAGTCTGAAAAACTCATAAATGCTACTTGAGGGGGACTTTAAGGTCGTTTTCAAGAAATTAATGTCAGGGTCATTGGAGATGTAAAATTCAAGAGGAAACGTAAAACTCTATCACATTAAAATTCTTACTATCTCGCTCTTTCAGAGCTGTATTACAGTTTGTTTTTCGTTTATTTTTCTAAATAATCCCGCTCCTTCGGACCTAAAGAATCAAACTGAAAGTCAGGGCCAAACATTTATCGTCCCTCTTTGCTTCTTCATTCCTTTGCGGGAGAAAAAAAAATCAAAATCAAATCGCTTCTCTGAAGCTCTTTTCGGCTCTTACTTCACGATTCTACAACCAAAACGCCTCGCTGAGGCTTTACACTACATCAGTTTGGAGCTATAAAATCAAATTTAAAGGGAGGGCCAAACTGTAAACTCCCTCTTTGCTTCTTCATTCCTTTGCGGGAGAAAATACCGCCGCGCCGTTGAGTCGCCGCGAGAAATTATGAGACTTTTCTAAATAATCCCGCTCCTTCGGAGCTATAAAATCAAATTTAAAGGGAGGACCAAACTTTTCACTTTTAACTCCCCTCTTTGCTTCTTCATCTCTTTGCGGGAGATTAAATCCGCTGTGTCGCTGTGTCGCCGCGAGAAATCATAAGACTTTTCTAAGAAATCCCGCTCCTTTGGAGCTATAAAATTAAATTTAAAGGGAAGACCTAACTTTTACGTCCCTCTTTGCTTCTTCATTCCTTTGCGGGAGAAAATACCGCTGTGTCGCTGCGAGAGATTATGAGACTTTACGCGAAATCAGTAATTTGAAGATGATCGGGGTCTAAATATCAAGGAAAAACATAAAATTCTACCACTTTAAAACTTTTCTTATCCCGCTCTTTCAGAGCTGTATTACTGTTTGTTCTTTATTTATTTGGCTAAATAATCCCGCTCCTTCGGAGCTATAAAATCAAACTGAAAGTCAGGACCAAACTTTAAACTTTTCACTTAAACACTCCTCTTTGCTTCTTCATTCCTTTGCGGGAGATTAAATCCGCCGCGCCGCTGTGTCGCTGCGAGAAATCATGAGACTTTTCTAAGTAATCTCGCTCCTTTGGAGCTATAAAATCAATCTGAAAGCCAGGACCAAACATTTATCGTCCCTTTTTGCTTCTTCATTCCTTTGCGGGAGAAAAAAAATCAAAATCAAATCGCTTCTCTGAAGCTCTTTTATACTCATACTTCACGATTCTCCAACCAAAACGCCTCTCTGAGGCTTTACACTACATCAGTTTGGAGCTACAAAATCAAATTGAAAGTCAGGACCAAACTTTTCACTTTTAAAGTCCCTCTTTGCTTCTTCATTTCTTTGCGGGAGAAAAAACCGCCGCGCCGCTGTGTCGCCGCGAGAAATCATAAGACTGCTTCGCTTCGCTCGCAGTGATGCAACTGCCTACTGCCAACCGCTCACTGCAAACTGTTTACTGCCAACTGAATCAAGCCACATCCGCAAAAATCCTCTCCATCCTTCTAAAATAAAACATCCCAAAGACGAAGAATACGACTGCTACAATACTACCCGGCCAAATCCATTCCCAAGGCATAGGTCGATTCAGAAAAGAAGCCCGAAAGCCTTCGATCACACCCACCATGGGGTTGAGTATATAAAATGGTCTGTAAATTTCAGGAACGGCCGTAGTACTATAGACTACCGGGGCAGCGTAAAGCAGCAACTGAACTACAAAGGTCAACGCATGCTTGACATCCCTGTATTTAACTGCTAAGGCTGAAAGAAACATGCCGATTCCCAGACTGCACATCAACAACTGTATGATCAATAATGGAAGAAAAAGCACTCCTATTCCTGGCATTTGCTTGAAATATATCAGCATAAAGATGACTACAACAAACGCAATGGTAAAATCCAGAAGTTTGGATAGAATGGCAGAAAGTGGAAGCACCATTCTAGGGAAGTAAACCTTGGTGATCATATTCGCATTTTGGATCAGGGAATTGGCTGATTCGGTCAGGGTTCCACTGAAATAATTCCAAGGCCAGAGTGCCAAATAGGAAAATAACACATAAGGCATTCCGTCTGAGTCAACCTTTGCTAAGCCTCCAAAAACCAATGTAAATACCAAGGTGGTAAATAGGGGCTGTATAATGGCCCAAGAAACTCCCAAGATGGACTGAGCATAGCGCGCTTTGATCCCTCTTAAAGTCAGGAAATATAAAAGATCCTTGTACTTCCAAATTTCTTTGAAATCTACCATCTTCCAGCCGGAGGAGGGTTCGATTACTTTGTAATGGGGATTGGTTGAGGACAAGGTTTGAAATTTAAAGTTTAAAGTGAAGAGTTTAAAGTTGGAAGTTGTGTTTTAAGCTCCGTACACTAGTATTCCGGCAATATTGCCTGGGTCTTCGTCGAGAATAGATACTTCTACTTTTCTTTGAACTTTCTCGTAGGTTTTGTTTTTAATGAAATTCAGATAATTCTGGTCCAGATTCTTTCCTATCAGGATCATATTGACAGTTCCTGAGTCTATGCCATGTGCATAATCTCCAATGATATAGGCTTTTTCCACCTCACCCATTCTTTTGACTATTCTCTCCATGAGGTCATCCAGGCCCAAGAATTTGGAAACCATATTTTTGATCTCCGCAAAAAATGGATGCTGATTATTCGCCTTGTACACTTTGGTCTTTCCTTCCTCTTCTGAAACTAAGAGCCCTGCTTCTGTCAGGCGGTTGAGCTCTACTCTAACTGAATTGGTAGATTCGTCAAAATCTTTAGCCAAAGAGCGTAAGTATCCTGAATTTTGATGAGAAAAGAATTTGAGCAGGAGCTTAATTCTTGTTTTGGAAGTAACTAAAGACTCTAACAAAAGCTAAATTCAGAAATCTGAAAAACTAAAAACTATTAACTCTCAATTTGAAACTTCAGAAAGCTTCGCCCTTTCGGTCCCATTTTCAGGATTTCCTAAAACAAAGGCAAATAGAAAATCATCTACCCAAGAAGACATTGAGGTAATACCGAGTAAAAAAATTACTCATAGCAAATTT
The DNA here is from genome assembly GCF_019443765.1 of Algoriphagus sp. NBT04N3. Taxonomy (NCBI): domain Bacteria; kingdom Pseudomonadati; phylum Bacteroidota; class Cytophagia; order Cytophagales; family Cyclobacteriaceae; genus Algoriphagus; species Algoriphagus sp. NBT04N3. Next base: position 919,437 of record NZ_CP048415.1, on the reverse strand, counting down.
ATAGGAATGCCTTAATTTTCCAAGATATTTTAAAAACAGGAAATAAAATCATTGAAAAATCGCTTTTTTGAGGAAGACCTTTAGTTTCGAACTATGCTCCAACCGGAAAGGAATTACATGAGGCGGTATTATGTAGTCATTGGACTCCTGCTTTTAAGCTATGTGTATTTCTTTTCTCTGATGGGTTTGGAAAAGAAACCCTATTATGGAGATGAATTTTTTTATGTGAAAAATGCTGAGGCTTTTGAAGCAAGCGGGAGTTTGAAAGCTTCTTTTACCTACAGTGGAAGTGGTTCAAAGATTGGGGAGTTTGATGCGCATGGACCTGTATATCCCCTACTTTATGGTGGTATTGGAAAGCTTTTCGGATATGATTACCAACTTATTTCAAAAGTAAATCTGGCTATACTTTTACTGAGTTTATTTCTTTTCATTCTATCTAAGCAAAAGCTATCAACTAGGCTTATTCAGATAATACTTATTTTATGTTCTCCCTTTACTTTATTTTACGCGTTCAGCCTTTTACCGGAATTGATTCATTTAGGCGGAGCAATCATTCTTTATTATCTCTTTGAAAGCTATCATCGATCCAATAGAGAAAGGGATTTATGGATTTTAGTGAGTTTTATCCTATTGCTGGGGCTATTTAGAAGTACCTGGCTTTTTGCCCTTATAGGGTTAGTTCCTTTTCTCTGGAATGGCAGGAGGCTTTTGGTATTCCTGCTAATTTTCAGTATTCCTATTTTGACTTGGCTTTTACAAACCAATTTTCATGAAGGAGTGGTCAATGTTTTTTCAGAGATGCAATATTGGTCTGGGGAAGGAAATTGGAACGTTTTATTTGAAACCTTACTCTTCAATACCAAACGGAATATTTATTTCCTTTTTACTTATTCAGAAGGCGCATTTTATACTATTTGGAAAATTTGGCTTTTCGTCTCTCTCATACTAGGTTTCTTATTATTTACTAAAGATAAATTGGTTCTTTCGGGGATATTGATGCTTGCAGTTACATTCCTATTCACCTTGGTTTTTTATAAATTTTACAAATGGACAGAATGGAGAATGATGCTCCCTCTAACTGTTTTTTTGAATCTGAGAATTATCGCAGCATTTCCTTCCCAGTACTATTATAAAGCATTGCTTATAATCAATGGTTTAGCTTTCCTTTTGCTAATTCCTTTTCAATACGAGCTTATTCAACTCAGAAAAAATCATCAAACTAAGGCTATATCCAAGGATCTAGTAAGCCATATTAAAACGCTCGAACAGCCGCTCGTTCAAATTGACACATTGGCTCTTACAGGGTTTGCTTTGGAGCAATTACCGGTGGCCAACCAAAAAGGTGAGGTGATCCGTTACATTCTCCCTTATTATGAAATGGAGCTAAAGGAAGCTAGTCATTTCCTGGAAATCCAAGAAGGTCAGCTGATGATGCGTTCAAAAAATATCCGCAGCCAATAAGCGAAACCAAATACAACTTGGATACTGAAAATCGAAGCAAATATTTTGATACGGAAAGGGGATTTTTCATTCTTTTCCTGATGCTCTTTCAGCACTATGAGCAACATACTTAAATTATGGAGGTAAAGCGCAACCGGTATTTGCCAATAAAAATTTCCATGATACTCTCTATAGCCAGTTTCGGAAAAGAGGAAATAAATCAAAATTGCGAGGAGTAATGTCCAAAGTGAAAAACTGAAAAACCTATTTTCAAAAGCTTTATTCCTCCAAAAAATCAAAAAGCATAAAGTAAGAGGGATACTACTCAAAAGATCCAAAAAGGGTTCATTGCTGTAATGAAACCAAATTTTAAAGGGTTCCAATACCACCCTGGGTATATCCTCCTGGGAATAGTAATTGACCACCATAGGATCCCACTGAAAGATCAATATTTTTTCTATCCAGATAAGAAGCAATGAAAAAGCACTTAAGCAGGCGGCTAAGATAAATGGCTGCGAAGGACGCCGAAGCAAGTAAAACGTGTAGCAAAGGAAGACAGGTAAATAACAAAATAGAAAACTGGGCTTGACCAATAATACAGCTACTACTAGGAAGCAGATTTTAAGGAAAACCTGATTGCTGTAATTTTCCCACCAAGTTAGAGTTTGCTTGACTAATAATAGACAAAAAGGAATAGCTGCTATGATGGTGGAATTATGCCAGATCATCTGGCTTAATTTCCCAAAATACCAATATTCCCTATCGACAGAAGGGATCACGATAGGGCCTAAAAAGAAAAACAAAAATGCCAAAAGATAGGATTTGGATATTCCTAAGGATGAAGATTCAAAAATCCATTTTACTGTTATTCTAAATTTCCACCATAAAAATCCCGTCATCAATAGGATGGAACTAATCAAAAACTGGAATTTATAACTGATCAAAAGATCTAAGAGGTAGAGTAGAAAATAGTATCCTGGAGGGACTGGGAAATAGCCATTTTCCAGGTACTCGATTAGAAAGAAATTATGAATCTTAATATCAACCCCATAAGGCACAAATTTGATCATATAAGTCAAAGTGGCCATGATTAAAGCCATCATTAGGACATCGAATACCCAAAGATTTTTTTCAAACCAAAGTCTCATTTTGGGCATTTAATAATGATGAAATTATTGAATTTCTCCTCCTGATAGTTGCAAATCCTGAAATAGCCAAGATTACTTTCGTAGATTTCTGAGTCAACTATATAAACTCTTTTTAAATTTTCCCTTCCAATGAAATAATATTCAAATAAACTTGACCAACCCATGATCTTAAAGGGTAGAGAAGATTCAAACACCAATTCCAAATAATACCTGTTCCCTCCAGAAAAAAATATTTCATCGTACCCCTCATTTTTTAATTCCCTTAATTTTTCTTCGAGCACCCTCCCTGAGGAAATATTCTTATGACTTTGGCTGAAGGAATAACAATGAATAATAATAAGTAAAGCCAGGGTAGATTGAAAAATCAGAAAAGGCCATTTATGAAATTCACCCTCCTGCCTATCGAGTATCATTAGGATGAAGAATAAAAGAAACAGAAGAATATAAATCTGAATTTTTATCAGATAGAAGGGAGCCAGAACTACCAATCCCAAAATCATCACTAAAAGGAGTTTTAGCCCCTTTTTCAAATTTGTGTAAAGCGTGAAAAGCAGGAAGAGCCCCATCAAGGTTAAGACAAATCGTTCGTTTTGGATAAAAGTCCCAAATGATTTTTTATAGAAAGAAAAAGAAACAGCTTCCCATCTTAAATCATCCAACATATGCTTCCATTCCAATAGCTGATCCCGAGTCAGCTGATTTTCTGAAAAATCAATCAGACCATTAGAGAAGTAATAGAGTTCCGGTTCCGAATTGATGAACCTATCCTTTTCCAATTGTAAAAATGGATGGTCAAAAACCTGAGAACGAAGCTGATTGTGTTCAATAAATTTTTGGAGTGGTTCAGACTTTGGCCAAAGAAAAGTTATGCCCTGAAAAAACATAACAAAAAGCAAAGGGTAAAGTGTAGCCAACATCAATGTTTTTTGATGTGATAGAATCAAGAAATAAAGAAAAGAGGCTGCCAAAAGTAAAATTGCAACTTCAGGTCTTATTAGAAATCCTGAAATAATTAATATATCAGAGAGCATCCAAAATTTACCAGAATGCTCATGAAGCTTGCTCTTTGAAATCCTATTAGCCAACCCAGCACAAACGCAAAGGGATGAAATTATAGAGAACTGAAGAAAAAAGCTGAAATGAATTAGAATAGCGAATGCAAAAAGGAAGAAAATTATTCTAATTCTCTTAGAAACAAACTCACGCTTAATCACCTGCAGTAAGGTATAATAGGCAAAATATCCTAATACAAACCATAAGAAAGGATACCAAGGAATCTGAGGGAAGAAAGAATAGAGTTTGGCTAAAGAAAAGCTTAGAATGGGATGGATAAAGACCGCATAAGTTTCGGGTATGCCTGTATAGGCTCCTGAAACAAGCCACATCATCAGTTCATCGTCATTCACCTGAAATCGCCAAGGCAAAAAAGCTATTATGATTAAGGCAAGGGCGCCCAGAATACTCCAATAGCTTTTATTCATGGTTTCGGTTATTATTAAATCTGGTTATCTGCAATCATGCCAGTTGCCTTATTTCTTTGCTTGACCGGTTGGAAGACCGAAGACCGAAGACCGAAGCTTCCGGATTCTGATCCTTTTAGCAGATAATAAGCAGTATTTCTGATGATACTGATAAAAAGAATATGGCTTAGTATTAGTAATAATCTCCTAATAATGGCAAGATGGTCGAAATTTATTAATGCAAGTTAAGAAATCAGTTTTGGGATTGCTTTTGAAATATGTAAATAGGTCTTGATTTGTAGGAATCTATGTAGGTTTTTTCCATGCTTTGTAATTCTAAAATTGGGTCAGAGAATTCAGAAGGACAAAAAATTACAGGATATCCCTTTTCAAAATTAATTAGCGTATTCAATTGACTAGGATCCCACACCATAGCCTGACCTGAGATATTTTTACCCAATAGGTAAGCTAATCCAGGATTTCGGAAGAAAGCCAGTACATTATCTTCTCCATCCAACTCAACCTGCAATTTCTCTAAAATTTCAACTAATGAGCTATCCAAAAACAATCCGGAGTTGTCGGGGATTTTCCAATAGCTTTTGGATTCAAAGAGAGGCGATTGTTCAAATGGTTGGAAAACCAGACCATTAATTATCCAAATGAAGGAGAAGATACTTAAGCCAATTAGCATTTGATTTCTTCTCTTAGATAATATTGCCACCAAAAGCATCCAAAACACTGCATAGTGGATGCCTATTCTCAACCAGTATACATTGCTTCCGAGATGAAGTATAAAAGGGAGAAAGGTTAAAATCAGAACCCAAGGTAACTGAGCAGAAGAAATTTCGCCAAAACTATTATATAGCCTATGAATGACAAACAAGAAAAGGGTCAACAAAAATAGATGATTCCATTCTTGTGTGATGTGAGTTAGGTAAACCACTGATATGAAAATCAAGCAAGATAGAATCACTAGAAATGGCTTAAGCTTGGATTTATTATCTAGGAGTTTCAGAAGGAAAAAACCAATGGAGCTGATACAGAGCCAAAAGATTCCTACAAGTGGGGACTTCATTAAATCAAGCAAATTATACTGAGGTCTTTCTAATTGATTTCCAAGTGTTTCAGACAGTCTTAACACAGCATTTTCTTGAAAAAGGGTCCAGAAAAGAAGTTCAAATAAGAGAAGGGGCAATAGGATCAGCATCCATTTCCAAGACAGCGATTCAAGGTAAAATAATGTGATGTAGGTGATCCCACATAAAAGGATGGCCGTGGGAAATTTGACATAGAAAATCAATGCTATAGAAACACCTATCAAAAGGTATTGAAATGATTTTTTAATGGGTATGGATAAAATTGCCAGCCAAACACAAGTAAGTGTAACATTCAATGAATTATAAGATAGTGTCTGTGGCAGAAAGGCATATCCAAGACAAATTCCAATAAAGGTGAAGGAGAAAATTTGCCAACTGGCTTTTTTATGGGCAATGTAATTTTTTAAAAAAACAGCCAAACTCCAAGCTGCGATCAGGTAGCCAAGCAAACGGAGAAGTCTTAGCTGAATAAGTGAAAACTTCAATTCAGTTAAGCTGAATATCAGTTTGAAAAATAAATCATAATTAAATACTGCCTGAGGGTTTGGCTGCAAAGGATCAGCTAGGAAGGCATACAATCCTTCATCAGAAATATCAAATCCAATGAAAGCAGCTCCGATCAGGGTCAATGAAAGAAGAGTAGCCTCTACAAAGAGAAAGGTATTTATATTTCTGAATCTGAAGGATTGAGTGAGCATTTAAAGCAAAATGGAATATTGAAACGGAAAATCAAATCTGGAAAGAAAGATTTTGAAATTTGAATGCTATCATATGAACTTAGGTTCTCCAAAAGAATGACAGCTAGGCTTAATGATAAGAAAATTTACATCTGGCGTTTTAATTGAAGTTCAGCCTCAGAGATAGCAGGAGCTTTTGGGGCTTTAAAGACTATGTTTCGCCACCTAGTTTTTTCAAGATTTGACACCGGACAACCAAAAATACAAACGACCTAAAAACATGTATGAATGAGTCTATTGTTTCAAAATGAATAAATTTGACAATTGATATATTTATACAAATTATTTGAAATATATAAAAATGTGGAAAACTTTTGGCTATAAAGCATAAAAAATACCCTGTACAGGGTATTTATTTTTGAAAGACAAACTCTACCTTTGGAATAGGGTGATTAAGCAGCTTTTCTCCTAGTTTTTTCTAGAAAATTATTAAGGGACTTTTTTTCAAACTTTTTATTCCCTTAATCCCTTTCGAAAGAGAGGAAAATAATCGAAAATCCTTCCCAAAAAATGGGTGGGATTTTCTTTTTTGAGTTGTTCCTATCATAGGATTTGTAATTCGGATAAACCGTTCGAGGTTTAATTAAGATTTCCTTGCCGTCTTGCTGGCACGGTGATTTCGATTCTTATTGAAGATTTTGGGCCAGCGCTGGGGAACAGCGGTTCATTTTGGATCCAGGGGTTGAAACCCCTGCCTGTCCGCCTCAGGCGGGGCTAAGAAATCATCGCTCCTTCGGAGCTTTTGCCATGGGTACGACTGGAGGTCTTTCTCCTAAGCTGCTCGAGATTTGTAATCTCGAGCTCTTATCGTAGGGTTTTCAATCCGGACAAAGCCTCTGAGGGTTTGCCAGAAAGTGGGTATGGATATTTATATCAATGCCTCAACTCAAGAAATCTCATGGAGGGTTGATTTAATGTTTCCTCTCCGTCTTGCTGGCATTGAATTACCGTTTCCAATTTTAGATTATGGGCCAGCGCTGGGTAAATAATTGATTGCATCTATACCCCGAGTTTCACTCGGGCCTGCCCGACAATGGCGGGGCTAATAAATTACGCACCTTTGGTGCTTTTGCCATGGGTACGACTAGAGGTCTATCTCCTAAGCTGCTCGAGATTTGTAATCTCGAGCTCTTATCGTAGGATTTGTAATCCGGACAAAGCCTTCAATGGTTTGCCAGAAAGTGGGTATGGATATTATTTATATATATACTCCTCAACTCAAGAAATCGATTGGTGGGTTGATTTAATGTTTCCTGGCCGTCTTGCTGGCATTAACTCATCGTTTCCAAATGGAGATATTGGGCCAGCGCTGGGGGATAATTTATCTTTCTTACCTCGGGTTGCACCCGAGGCTATTGAGGAGTTTAAGCCCTTCAGGCTTTTGATTTCTAAATCGCACTTATTTGAGTTTCTAATTCCAAAAAGGAAGTTGATCTGTATCTCGCCGAAGGCATATCTTGATGATATCTTGAAAAATATCTTTTCGTTATTTTCGGATATTTCGCCGAAGGCGTATTTCTAAATATTTCTATCGTATTTCTACTTTCTTCCACACCTACGGCATGGACAGGACACCTTAAATCCTTTATCTACCCAGCTTAAATCCCTACGGGATTGAGTATTCCCACAATGTTTCTGGGATATCTTGCTGGCATTAAGTCATCGTTTCAGAATGGAGATTAAGTGCCAGCGCTGGGATGGGTGGTTGTCAACCTTTTACCCCGAGTTGCGCTCGGGCCAGCGCGCCACAGGCGTGGCTAATCGGGATGGGTAGGCGGTCGAGCCGCCGTCCCCCCCACACCACCTGGCATACGCTTTAACGTACCGCGGCGGTTTCTTCTAAAGTTTCAACCTTTCTGTACAACGACCAGTGATCTTAAGCCCAATCCTGCAAACCAAGCAAGGCCCATTCCATTGCGGACATAGTTAAGATTTGCCATAGACCACCAACCGTGGAATTTCACTGCATTCCATGACCGTTTCGTCTCCACTCCCAAAGACCTCAGAAAACAGTATGTCGGATATCTGCGCCCGTGGGATTTCAGGGCATAGCACCTGATTCGGTTGCGTATCCACCCATCCATCTCCTTAAGTCCGCTCAGCCATGTGTTGCATTTGCGAAAATAGGTTGCCCAGCCCTGAATGATCAGATTGGTTTCCGATATCAGCCTTCCCAATGGAATGGCCCGATTTCGTTTGGTCACCTCTCTGATCTTTTTCTTGAATCTCTCGATGCTTTTGTCGGCTATACGGATTTTGCCATCACCCATAACCGTATGGCCTAGGAACTTGACCTCATCGCATCGCCTGACACCACTCTTTTCAAGATTTACCTTCAGTTTGAGCTTACCCTCGATAAATGCAACCATCGATTCGAAAACCCGGTGAGCCGATCGCTCGCTGCTGACCAAGATATTGCAGTCGTCTGCATATCGGACAAAGCTCAGACCTCTTGCTTCAAGCTCTTTATCCAGTTCATCTAATACTATGTTTGACAAAAGGGGTGATAAGGGGCCTCCCTGTGGAGTACCCGACATTCGTTGGGTTTCCAAGCCGCCCTTCATCAGGCCGGCCCGCAGGAACTTGTGTATCAGCTTCAGCAGTCTCTTGTCAGATATACTGTTCCTAAGCCTATTCATGAGCCTGTCATGGTTGATCTGGTCAAAGAAACTTTTTAGATCAATGTCCACCACCCATATCTTACCCTCTTTAACATAGTCACTGGCCCGCTCTATCGCCTGATGTGCTGAACGGCCCGGACGGAATCCAAAGCTGTTTTCGCTGAAGTAGGGATCGAATATTCGCTGTAGCTCATTCTGAATGCTCTGCTGCACTATTCTGTCCTCTACCGTGGGGATTCCCAACAGCCGTGTTCCCCCCGTTGGCTTCTCAATCTCAACTCCCCTGACCGCACTCGGTTCATAGGTACCTGAGTCTAGCCGCTGCTGGAGGGAATTGATCCTCAATGCAAGGTTCTGCGCATAATCGTTCGGCGTAACTCCGTCGATACCCGCTGAGCCTCCATTCTCCCTGACTCTTTTGAAAGCATGAAGTAGATGGAGGGTGTCGCTCACGCTGTCCATTGTACTCTTGGTCAAGGTACGCTGCTCTTCCAGTCGAGAAAATAACTCCATCCTCTGATCCCTTCGGGAAGTTCCGCCTCCCTTTGGAAGACCAGAGTCAAGCCTGCCGGTGAACAGTTCGGTCTGTACGGCATTTGCGCTTGTTTTCGATGGTTCGTTCTTTTTACTCACTTTAAGTTCGCTTCCTTGTTTAGAAAATTCGGGCCTTCCTGTTTATATCAGTACTACGCCTTCTGCTGACTTCTGTCGGCTTGGATTCCTTCAGCACTCGCTCGTACCTCCGGCAATTGCCCCTGCCACAGATCTCCCGGGGTAAGACACTATACTTTCTTCCGATGCAGCCCGATTTACTCACAGACCTTCCGTCTGACTGTTGGGATTAGATGCTTCAAAGCGCACTTCCCCAAGTCTGCAAGCCTACTATCCGGTTTCTGTTCGTCCACATCTGGATTTTGCCGCTGCCTTCCTTCAGATTTCCGGTCGCCCGGAACACCCTTGGCTTTGGCTATGGGGTTCCCGTCAGATGGCCCCCTCGGGACTTGCTCTCTCCGTTGAGATAGCGCACCCTATAGTATAGTGCCATGCCCGGCACACTTGAAAGGTTCAATCCTTTCAGGCTTTTGATTTCTAAATCGCACTTATTTGAGTTTATAATTCCAAAGGGGGAGTTGATCTGTATCTCGCCGAAGACATATCTTGATGATATCTTGAAAAATATCTTTTCGTTATTTTCGTATATTTCGCCGTAGGCGTATTTCTACTTTCTACCATACCTACGGCATGGATAGGAGTCCTTGAATCCTTTTACTACCGAGCTTAAATCCCTACGGGATAAATATTTCGCCGAAGGCGTATTTCCTTTATTTCTAATATAATTCCCTCTCCGTCTTGCTGGCGTTCAGTTACCGTTTCCAATTTGAGATTATGGGCCAGCGCTGGGGAAGGGGTCGGTGTACAAAGATCCGTGGGTTAAAACCCACGGCTATTTAATCGTCCGCTCCTTTGGAGCTTTTGCTATGAGTACGATTCAATATCTATCTCGCCGAAGACATATCTTGATGATATCTTGAAAAATATCTTTTCGTTATTTTCGTATATTTCGCCGAAGCCGTATTTCTACTTTCTACCATACCTACGGCATGGATAGGAGTCCTTGAATCCTTTTACTACCGAGCTTAAATCCCTACGGGATAAATATTTCGCCGAAGGCGTATTTCCTTTATTTCTAATATAATTCCCTCTCCGTCTTGCTGGCGTTCAGTTACCGTTTCCAATTTGAGATTATGGGCCAGCGCTGGGGAAGGGGTCGATGTACCAAGATCCGTGGGTTAAAACCCACGGCTATTTAATCGTCCGCTCCTTTGGAGCTTTTGATTCTCGTTACATCAAAGGTTTATCTCGCCGAAGGCATATCTTGTTTCTATCTTGAAAAATATCTTTTGAATATTTCGCCGAAGGCGTATTTCTATCATTTTTCTACTTTCTACCATACCTACGGCCTGGATAGGAGTCCTTGAATCCTTTTACTACCGAGCTTAAATCCCTACGGGATAAATATTTCGCCGAAGGCGTATTTCCTTTATTTCTAATATAATTCCCTCTCCGTCTTGCTGGCGTTCAGTTACCGTTTCCAATTTGAGATTATGGGCCAGCGCTGGGGAAGGGGTCGGTGTACAAAGATCCGTGGGTTAAAACCCACGGCTATTTAATCGTCCGCTCCTTTGGAGCTTTTGCTATGAGTACGATTCAATATCTATCTCGCCGAAGACATATCTTGATGATATCTTGAAAAATATCTTTTCGTTATTTTCGTATATTTCGCCGAAGCCGTATTTCTACTTTCTACCATACCTACGGCATGGATAGGAGTCCTTGAATCCTTTTACTACCGAGCTTAAATCCCTACGGGATAAATATTTCGCCGAAGGCGTATTTCCTTTATTTCTAATATAATTCCCTCTCCGTCTTGCTGGCGTTCAGTTACCGTTTCCAATTTGAGATTATGGGCCAGCGCTGGGGAAGGGGTCGATGTACCAAGATCCGTGGGTTAAAACCCACGGCTATTTAATCGTCCGCTCCTTTGGAGCTTTTGATTCTCGTTACATCAAAGGTTTATCTCGCCGAAGGCATATCTTGTTTCTATCTTGAAAAATATCTTTTGAATATTTCGCCGAAGGCGTATTTCTATCATTTTTCTACTTTCTACCATACCTACGGCCTGGATAGGAGTCCTTAAATCCTTTTTCTACCGAACTTAAATCCCTACGGGATAAATATTTCGCCAAAGGCGTATTTCCTTTATTTCTAATGTAATTCCCTCTCCGTCTTGCTGGCATCAAGTCATCGTTTCCAATTGGAGATATTGGGCCAGCGCTGGGGAAGGGGTCGGTGTACCAAGATCCGTGGGTTAAAACCCACGGCTATTTAATCGTCCACTCCTTTGGATCTTTTGATACGAATACGATCTAAGGACTATCTTGCCGAAGGCATATCTTGTTTTTATCTTAAAAATATCTTTTAATCTAATCGGGTTCTTCCATTTATTTTTAAGGTATTTCATCTAAAATCCCCCTTGCCCCCTTTCCAAAAGCTCTGGTCCTAAACCGAATCTACATTTCCAAAGGGGGATTTGACCCGTATTTCGCCACAGGCGTATTTCTATATATTTCTATCGTATTTCCACTTTCTACCATACCTAAGGCATGGACAGGAGTCCTTGAATCCTTTTACTACCGAGCTTAAATCCCTACGGGATAAATATCTTTCCGAAGGCATATCTTGTTTTTATCTTAAAAATTATCTTTCCAATGTCACAACCTAGGAACCTAATATCCTTCTTTTAGAGTGACTGGGGTATAAAAAAAATGCCCAGATTATCTTCTGGGCATTTGAAAATATTTTTAATAAAATCTGACTTCACAGTCAGGGACTTTTTCTTTGAAGCGATCCACTGCCCTACTGTTCAGTCTGGTATTGAAGCAACTTAATTTCTTCAAATTGGTCAATCCTTCTATCGGCCTTAATGAACGCAAATTGGTACTTGCCACATCTAATTCCTGCAAATTGATCAAAGGTTCAAGTCCTCTTAATACTTTCAAATTTGTGCCAGAAAGATTTAACTTTTTCAAATTGCTCAAAGCTCCTAAAGGCTCTAAATCCTCAATTCCTGTATTGGAAATATCCAAGCTCTCCAATTCAAACAAGCTGGAAATAGGAAGAAAATCTACAACCGGTGCTTGGGAAATTTTCAAGTTTGTCAAAAGGGTCATCTCAGAAATAGGAGCAATGGTTGACAAAGGCGCATCGAAAATACTGAGCGATCTAAGGTTTACAAATGCTGTCAAAGGCCTGATATCCTCTATCCCCGTTCTGTCTAATTGCAAATAAGATTTAGCTGTCAAATTATGTAATTGCTCTACACTTGGATTTTCAGGCATTCCGAATTCTCTCCTAAAGATATCTTTCCAAAGTTGCGGTAATTCTGTCCACCAATTTTCCAGAAACTGCACCCTATAAATCAGCGTCAAATCCGGTTTTTTCAATAATACCTCAGGAACTTCCTCAGTAAATATGGCTGACCTATTCACATTCAAATAAGAGATATCAGGAAGACCTACAATCGGTAAAATGCTTTCTATAGGACTTTCGCTGAAATCCAGTCTTTTGATCTTTGAATTGTTTCTAATTGGACTCAAATCTTTTACCAAGGTATTTTGACCCTTAATCTCCTCCAATGTATTTACTTCACTTAAAGGAAGCAGGTCAGAAATAGGATTATCAGAAAAATCAATTTTTCTCAATTTGACAAAGCGAGTCACAGGCAACAAGCTTTCAATACCTGCACTAGACAAATCCAACTCTTCCAATCCAATGGTGGCAGTTAAAATCTCCACATTTGGCTGGTCTGATTGAATTCTTGGATTTGCCTGTTTTAGCCTTGCTTTCCATGCATCTGATAAACCAGCCCACCAAGACTCTAAATCCTTCACATGGTGGATTAACAATACATTAGGGTTGTTTCTGATAAAATTATCAGCAGAAATTACAGATAGTCTGGTTTCGTCTGCTAAAACTTTTTCCAAATTAGACTTGCCATTCAGCACAGAGATGTCTGCTATTTCAGTTCCGGTCAGGTCCACCAATTCTAGTTGATCCAAATTGATCAAAGGTGTCAAATCCTGAATATTGGTTCCAGCAAGATTCAGCGTTTTGAGAGATTTCAATTCAGCCAATTGAGCAAAATTCACCAAATAATTTTTACTGAGATTCAAATGCTCCAATTTATTGAGCGCCTTGATGTTTTCAGTGTTGTTGAAGCCACTTTCAGTCAAATCTAGGGATCGGAGGCTGTCAAACTCATTGAGTACCGCAAAGCTCAGGATTGGAGTCTTTTCCAGCTTCAAACTCTTGAGTGATTTCAAATTTTTCAGATCACTGATATTTTGAATTCTAGTATTAGAAATATCCAGATGCTTGAGCCTGTCCGAATATTTGATAAACTGAATATCTGAGGTTGGAGTATTGGATACATTGAGGTATTCCAAAAATGTCACATTGGAAATAGGACCTAAAGCTCTGATTTTGGTATTACTCAGATCAACATATTTCAAGTCTCTCAAAGCTTCCAAAGGTCTCAAGTTAAGCAATGAGTCTGTCCCGGAAATATCCAGGGAATCGATTGAAACGAATTTATACAGATGATCCAAGCCTATAGAGTCAAAAGCTCCGATTTTGAATCTTCCTCTGAAATATGATTTCCAGGCTGGGTTTAAGCTTTGCCACCATTCATTCAGCTCTTGATCTCTGCTGAGTTTGGTGGTATACATACTGACGATTTTAAGCTCTTGGCTTTTGTTGTCTAGATTGACCTCTACAAAGCGGGGCTTGGTATTGGCAATCTTCTTTCCATCCTTGGAAGTCGCCGTGATAGTTCTATCCAGAGAAACCACAAAAAACACCTGACCATTCTCTTTCTGGGATGGTTTAACCTCACGGATTTTAAATTTGAAATTCACATCCTTGAAAAAGAACTCAATATCTTTCATATAGGCAGTGACATCTTTATTGGTCACCACCATTCGGTCTTGAAGCAAGTCGTCTTCTACTTGTACAATCCCATCTCTAAAGATCTTTAAAAAACTCTCTCGGATAATTACATCTTTGTCCCGTGCCGAAGTTTCGGATGAGCCAATAGTATTCAGAAGATATTCCAAGAAGCGAACCTGATCTTCCACTTTAGAAGAAAAATCGTCCAATTCCTGCTTAGAATAGCCTTTTACTGTCTGGGAAAAGCTTTGCTGAGCTCCAAACAAAAAAATAAAAAGAAAGATGACACTACTACTTCTGATCATAGATATACTGTTGAATCGTCTCTTTATCTCCAGGATTTAATTTGACGAGATTGGAGATCAACCAACCGGTGTTGAAGCCTGGTCGGTTAAATTGAGATACTTCGAAATACCAACCTTCAATTTGAAAGAAGTGAAACTTCACCTCATTAACGGTTGAGAAACGAAGATTATTTTGCTTCATTTCATACAGGAAAAGGGTTAAATAATCCGGATGAAATGCATTCCCTGTAAAGGCTTCAGGCATTTTGGAATCCTGAAAGGCTCTTCTGAGATTCATAAAGCCCAATTCATGAGAAAGAGGATGAAGAAAATCCTTTTCATCTCCTACAGGCTTATTAAATAGGTTTTTGAAAGGAGGGAAACTTACGGCATCAATGACCCATTCGTAGCCCAATCCTTCCGGCTGTAATTTTAAAATCAAGGTTACTTTTTCGCGCTTTCCTTTGAAGATAAATTCAGCCTGTACTTCTGAAAACCATCCTGTTCTGTGAAAATTCAAATACTGGGGATATCCATCAGAGAGAACGGTATTGATAAATTGTGTTTTCAGGTCTTTGGACACAGAGCTGGTCTGGTTGTCAAACAAGATCTGAATAAAGCCTTGTCTTAGGGGTCTATTATGATAAAGAGAATCTCCGGGATAAAATCGGGTGTTTCCATCCGGTGATTCTTCAGCATTGAATCTTCTGAAAAATTGATTGAGTTGTTTGGTAGAAGCGGCAAATCGGCCGTCATCTTTGATTGTTCCGCCAGAGCCAATGCCCTGGGCGGAAACAATCGAAATGTTTGCGAGGAGAATCGCAAGGGTAATTAAGGTAAATCTCATGCGGAGGTTTCTGTCACTCTCACATCACCAAGCATTACGTCCCAGAACTCGATGGTTCTACCAGCGATTTGAGTCTGTTTTTTCTCTACGTAAATAGTGATGTCTTTCTTTGTGGTGTCTTTGTAATTCATTCCTGTTTCGATAGAAGTACCTTCGAATCTTTGGAAGATGGTAATCACACCTACATAACGGCCGTCAGGCTGTCTTTCCAAGTCGGAGATGTACTGAATATCGTACCAAGTGATATTTACTCGGTCATAGTTCAAAGCCATCAAACGCTCGAAGTATCTTCTTACTTTGTAGTAAGCGATTTCGTTGGAGTTGATGCTAGAAACACCCATTTCAGCTCCTGGAGCGAATAATTCTTCAGCTCTGTCCATTACACGGTTTGCTTCAGAAAACTGAGTTTCTTTGCTTCCGATGATGGCGATGTATTTACTAAGGTCTTTTACTTTCTCCAAAGCCAAAGAATCAATAGCCTGCTTTCTAGAAGGGCTAATATCTTCTGACTGAGCTAGAGCTACTACAGAGCTCGCAAGGAAAAGGCCAAGAAAGAGTATTAATTTATTTTTCATTGGTATATCATTTTTTCTAAATGGCCACAAGAAACCATACAAGCTCTGTTCTTATAGATAAGAGACAAATTCATGCTTGATTTCATGCGGATTGATTTTCTTAGGATGGTTATTTTCTTCTCAGTTCAAGTTCTGAAACTTTACCATTGGCATCCAAACGGATATCAGAGATGTAGTTCAGATTCTTTTTAGTATCCTTTAAGTACTCAAGATACTTACGGATAGTAGTAGGTTCATCATAATCTTTGATTCCGTTTTCTTCGTGAATTACGATCAAAACCGGTGTTTGCTGATTAGAGAACATCGCCAAGGTCTGTTCGATGGACTGGTTAGCCATAGATGCGTTAGATGCTCCTGCTACAGAGTTGAAAGCACTTTCCAGTTTTTGTGCAGCAACTTCTTCGGCAGAAGGCTGAGCTGGTGCAGGAGGAGGGGTTTCTTGTACGCGCTCTACAGGAGCTGGAGTCGGTTCTGGCTGTACTGCTTTCTTTTTGGACTTACAAGCACCCACAGCAAGCAACGCAACCAATGCGAACATTAAGGAGCGATTGAGCGAAAATGAGATAAACTTTTCTTTCATTTTAGGGATTGGATTAAGATTTATTTGGTTTTGGATAATTCTTTGGGTTTCGTCCTTTCGATTCGAATTACAGGACAAAGTAAATAAAAACAGATGATTAACTTGCAATGCTTATTCCAAAAGGAAGAATGCTTTTGTCAAATTTTATTAAATCTCTGTTAGCGGTAAAATGCCGCAAATTCAAGTGGGATTAGTAACTTTTAACTTCCATAGGCTTCTATACTTATAAGGTGAACCCAAGCTACTTTTTTTAAGCAGTGATCTTGATTGAAGGCTATTACGCTAAGTCTGAAAATAGGTTGAAAAAAGAGGAATTATTTTCCATGTTTTTATTCAAAAACTTTCAATAACTATATTTCTTCGAACCTAAAGATTTTTTATACCCTAAAAATACCCTGTAGAGGGTATTTTTTTTGGTCCTAAAAGTGGGGAAATTTACATCAGTGTTAAGTTTTAATCAGGCTATGCCTTCAAAAGAGCTCGTAGATTCTACGGGCTTTTTTTTTCTGAAAGAGAAAAACCAGAAAGTGGCCTATTTAGCTATTTTCAGAACTGGGAGGGCATACTTTTTCTACCCTCATAGAGGTGGTAAAATGGTTTAAATAAGTTAGGCCAAGTAAGAGAGTAAAATTTTTTCTACATGCTCGAAGCAATAACCGTTTGTTCTTGGCCTTTCAGTTCAGTTTTTATTCCGGGACTTGTAGATCACCAATAAAAGCTCGAACTTTTACTTAAATTTAATTGGGACGGATGTCCACTTGGACCCCGAGCCCGCGCAGGCGCTCTAAAGATTTCTTGATCTGCGCCTGCTTTCTTTTTTGCTGATAAACCGTATCGTCAGGCTCAAGGTAGGGCTCTTTATTTTTGAGGATATAATATAGCGCAATCACTATTTTGTGGGCCACTGCAATCAGTGCCTTTTTGGATCCTCTTCGCGCAGCTATTGCTCTGTATTTACGGCTCAAATAGGTATCCTTGGTATGTGATGCGGCCCAAGCAGCTTCAACCAATGCAGTTTTCAGGTATTTGTTCCCATGTGTGATTCGGGTTGACTTTTTCTTGCCTGCACTTTCGTTGTTGCCCGGGGAAACTCCTGCCCAGGATGCCAGGTGTTTGTGATCAGGAAAAACCTCCATGTCAATGCCTGACTTGGCCAGCATATTTATGGCGGTTTCTTTTCCCACTCCGGGAATGGTCTGGAGTAACTCGACTTCCTGTTGAACCTCGACTGCATAAGTCTCAATTCTAGCCTCGATGTCCCCGATCTGTGAGTTGATCGAATCCATGGAATCACGCAGCGTAGATAGCATGAATCGGTGGTGCTCGGTGAGTCTTCCCTGAAGAGAAAGTTTGAGGTCTGCCATTTTTTTGCGCAACGAGCCTTTGGCAAGGTTGGCCAGGTATTCAGCATCCTCCTGTTTCTGGATCAAGGCATCGATGATCAGTGTACCCGTGACTCCAAAGATGTCTGAAGCCACCGAGGCCAGTTTGATATTGGCGTCTTCCAGAATTTTATGCACCCTGTTGCGTTGGGCGACACGCTGTGCAATCAGTTTACGTTTATACCTGCATAGATCCCGCAGCTCCCGTATCCACTCGGCAGGAACAAAACTCCCTTTTAACAGACCGCTCAGCAGCAACTTGGCAATCCATTCACTGTCTTTTTTATCTGTCTTATGACCGGGAACATGCTTGATATGCCTGGCATTTACCAGAATAATCTTAAAATCCTCTTCCAGTATGTTATAGACAGGTTTCCAATAAACTCCGGTACTTTCCATGGCAATATGAGTAATGGAAAGAGAGTTTAGCCATACTTTAAGCTCCTCAATTTGGGAGGTAAAAGTCCCGAAAGTTCGGGTCTCAGTCGCAACGTCAATACCACTGACAGTAGATACGATCGTCTTTTGGTGTACATCTAGGCCGCAGCCACGGTGAATCACCTGCTCGAATTCAATTTGTGTCGACATAACTGATAAGTAAATCTCAATATTCTACTTATACGAAAAGTCAACTCTTTCATTCCCGTTTGTGAAGCTCTAATTCATGAATGTTTTTATGGGACTACATTTTTTGATAAGACTTGAGAAAATCAATTATTTCCTGAGTGAAAATTTCTGCGCCTCTATCAATTAAATGATTTGAATCGTGGAAATATTCCCCTTTCTGGTAAATGGGATTTTGAGATTGATAAAGATAAATGCTTCCATATGAAGTTACATTTTTAACTCTTTCGACAAATCCTGGATTGAGGTTTTTAAAATTTGGAGGGAAAATCACCACTAAATCGATGGCATTCTCTGCGCACATGGATTGAATTTTCTGAAAGGATGAAATTCTACTTTCCAATTCATCCTCAGTAGAATAATCAATGTTGTTATCAAAATAGATCTGATTAAACCTCTCATCCTGAAAAGATACAGGCATAGAGCCATTAGAGGAAAGACTATCATATTTCGTAAAGGTCTGTTGACCAAAATCAAAGGTAGACTTGCTTACTCTGCCCAATGCAAAAAATTTGGAAAGAAAGGTACGCTCTCCTCTTGCGATAAACTCATTATTTATGGTTGAATAAATAGAAAGCGGATAGAGTTGATCTAATCTAAATTCCAAGGAAATATCTTCTTTAAAAGAAGAATTATCGTCCATGGTAAGTAAAATCAGATCAGGTGGATTTTGATTTTCAAGGTAGATTCTAAGTAAGAATTCATGAAATTCAATATTGGATCCTGGATATGAAAAATTTAGAGTTCTTCTATTCAAACCTTCTTCGATTTTTCCTGCGAGTAAATTCCTGGCACCTCTAGAAGAACCTAAAATAAGAATCTCTTCATCAAACTTTCCTTCTAGTGCATGCCTAATCCTTTGATCAATTATTTGATGAGGATTCACTAACATGGGAATGAAAAAAAGTTTGTCCACTAAAAAAAAGATAAGTCCAAACAGAAATATATTTTTCAGAAACCTTTTCATCATCAAAACTGGAAATAAATGAATTCTTGTTCGGCTGTGTTAGATAGGAATAAACTAGTTATTAAAATCATATAAATAGCCCATCTAACTGGTTTGGGCGAATAATATGCTATCCTCTCCAAACCAAAATCCCCGGTTCTTCCAGTCCATTCAATTATTAAAAAAACGGCAATTAAACAAAACGTAAATATTGGGAATAACTCAGGAAATTGAAATAAGGAGGTCGAACCAATTTCTGAAAGAATAGCAAATGCCTGGCTTACGTTATCAGCCCTAAAGAAAATCCAGGCAAGAGTAGTCAATAAGAAGGTGATTAAAATAGAAATTACATCCTTTACAGAAGGGAGAAAACTATTAAGAGCGACCACATCCAAATTTCTTCGATTATTATTAGTCAAAAGAAGTGGAAGAAAAAAGATCGCGTGTAAGAATCCCCATACAATAAAGGTCCAATTAGCTCCATGCCAGAATCCACTTACTAAGAATATGATAAATGTATTTCTTATCACCATCCATTTGCCCCCCCTACTACCTCCGAGAGGTATATACAAATAATCTCTAAACCAGGTGGATAGAGATATGTGCCATCTTCTCCAGAATTCAGCTATATCTCTAGAGAAATATGGAAAAGCAAAATTTTTCATCAGGGAAAACCCAAACAGCCTTGAGGTACCTATTGCTATGTCTGAATAACCTGAAAAGTCACCATATATCTGAAAACTGAATAGAATGGCTCCAATTAATAATGTACTTCCTGAATAATCCTGATGATTGGAAAAAATAAGGTTTACATATTCTCCGCATTTATCAGCGATAATAATTTTTTTAATAAGTCCCCATAAGATTTGCCTTAAACCATTTACCGCATCTGCGTAATCAAATTTTCTTTGATCATAGAATTGAGGCAAAAGATTAGATGCCCTTTCAATAGGCCCTGCAACCAACTGAGGAAAAAAACTGATGAATGCCAGAAAAGCAATTATATCGGAAGTTGGTTCAAACTTATTCCTATAGATATCAATGGTGTAACTTAAAGTCTGAAAAGTATAGAAACTTATTCCTACAGGAAGCACAATTTCGAGAAGGCCCTGATTAATTGGCATTCCGAACCATTTGAAAGCAGTAAGAAAATTATCCAAGAAAAAATTAAAGTACTTGAAGAATCCTAGTAATCCCAAATTGACTACAATACTGATAAAGAGCAGAAAATCACGTTTTTTGGATGATTTTTTTTCTCTACCTAATTGCAAGCCGACGAAATAATCTACGAGAGAACTAAATACAATTAAAAATAAAAACCTCCAATCCCACCAGCCATAGAAAACATAGCTAGAAGCTAATAGGAGCAAGTTTTGCATCTTCACTTTTTCCTTACCTATCCACCAATAAAGGCAAAATACGATCGGAAGAAAGATTGCGAAATCTAGAGAATTAAAAAGCATTTCAGGGAATAAAGGCTAAGCTTTTTATGGGTAATTGTTTGAGGCTGCTAAGAAAATAATTTACCTGATCAAAACAAAGACTCCCGATCGATCAACCTCTGTACCTGTCCTGGTAACAAATTTTGCTCTATAGACATAATTTCCATTAAGAGCAGGCTTGCCTTTAAATGTGCCATCCCAACCTTTGGATTCCAAACTATTAGTCTCAAAAATGAGCTCACCCCAAGTAGTAAAGATGTAGAATTCCATGGAAGCAATTCCTCTATGTTTAGGGATAAAATACTGGTTTTTGGCCCCATCAGGAGTGAAAGCATTAGGAATAATGATAATATAATCGTCGAATACTTCAATTATTCTTTGAACTTCTGAAATACATCCGAAACTATCTACTGTAGTCAGTTTAACAAGGAATTGACCGGCTTCCTGGTATTGGTGAGTAGGATTTCTCTGGGTACTTGTGGTACCGTCCCCAAAGTCCCAATTCCAGATAATTGCATCACCTTGGGAATTATCCATAAATTTCACTTCCTCCAATGCTTGAACATCGCTATTGACAATAGGAGGATTTCCAGGTAATTCAATTTGGTAATCAAAATCTGCAACGAGTTCGGTAGTAGCAATAACTACAGCAATTTTTTCTATTGGGGTAAAACAGTTAGCGCCTTTGAAGCCAGCCTGAACCGTATAAGACCCGTTTGTTTTAACAGATGAAATTTGATCCAAGCGAAGAGGTGCACCCGTTGGAGAAACTATGACGTAGTCAAAAACATTAGGATTATAACCCTCAATAAACTTTGTCAAATCCACTGATTGATTAGGGTCACACACAATACTTGGATTTGAAACTTTCAGTGTAGGTAGTGGCCTCACTGATACTTTGACTTCTTTTGGTTGAGGTGGACAAACTCCCGGTCCTGTAACCATGACAAAATATGAATATGGATTTGACCTTGCCGGTAAAGAAGATATACTTAAGGAGTTCGGGTTAGAAGAAGAATAGGTTGCTCCATACTCATCAGGTGCAGCATTCAGATTTACCCTTCTCGTCAGGTCTTTATCATAATACCACTCATAAGAAATAGGAGAGACTGACTGAGAGAAAGTAGCCGATAGAACTGCAACTTCCCCTTGACAGATAGTCACATCCTGAATAGTGATAGAGGTAGGTTCATCAGCCAGATTAATGGCATCACTTCTCAAAATACATTGATTTGCATCAATCACTTCAACTTGGTAATCACCAGCTGCCAACCCAGAAATTGTAAAGTTTCCAGGATTGTTCAAATTCTGACTTGACAATAATATACCTGAGCCATTTAGCAGCCTAATTGTATATGGTGCAGTACCACCTCTCAATTCTGAAGTAATTTGGCCATCTTGAGAATTACAACTTGAAGGGCTAATAGTGAAATCTACAAATTCCAATTTACCAGATGGACCTAAAACCTCAATTGGATTGGTAATTTCAGTTAGACAACCAGAGGAATTTCTTACAGAAATCAAGTACGAACCCGGGGCGAGTCCTGATATCAATCCATTTGGATATTTGGTAAATGCGCCACCATTAAGACTAAACTCTAATTGGCTAATGTCTGCTGCAGTAAACTGTATTTCCCCTCCTTCTCCAAAGCATTGTTCATCTTTCTTGGTGAAGGTAACTTCTGGTGCCCTATCAACTTTAATTTCTACTCTTTTTTGATCTCCTTCACAAATGCCCTCTCCTGCCACAGTAACAAACAAAACTTGGGTAGATCCACCTGCTAATCCATCTAGTTGGATAGAACCATTTGCATCAATTGAGATAGTAACACCCCCTCTTGTAGAACCATCACTCAATAGATTGGAAGGAGAAATTGAGTTCCAATACCATGAGAAGATTGCATTCGAGTTAGAAGGATTCACCTCAGGGTCAATGACCGCTATTTCTCCTTCACAAATTACAAGATCGTCTGCAAGGATTTCGGATGGACCATCAGTAATAGAAAGCACGCCGGTTGAAGAAACTTGGCAATTGGAAGCATCTGTAATTACGATATCATAATCTCCAGGGTTTAAATTATCAAAACGGATATCATTATCACTGGTGTTTGAAGTAGATAAGACAGAACCGTTTTCCAATAAACTAACAACAAAGGCAGCAGTTCCGCCAGTCCATGCAATATCGATATATCCATCTCCACTGCCACAAGCACTGTTTTTGGTTTGAACATCTACAATTATTAACTCCTCGGGCTCTTGAATCTGGAAATTGTAAGTTTGAGAATTACAACCGATAGAATTAGTAACTACAATATTATAATCTCCAGGCCCAAAATTCAATGCATTCAAAGCCGTTTGAGTTATTGGTGCAGCTCCATTAATACTATACTCAAAATCTGTTTCCCCACCGGATACAACCTGAATTTTTCCATCAGCTGCTCCAAAACAAGAAATATTATTTTGCTGGAAGGTAGGCGATGGAGAAGCTTTTACTTCAAACTCAAACTCTATTTCCTGACTCGTACATTCAATAAAAAGATAATAAGTATAAGATCCAGCCGGAAGTCCGCTAATATCAAGCCCAAGAGTAGTATTTACCTCAGTAAACTGATAAGTAACACCGGAAATTGCAGGGTCATTTCCTTCTGAAATAGGATTTGTTTTGTTTGGCCCTTTGGACCAAATAAAAGAGGAACTGGCAGCATCAGATACTGTATTAATAGCTTCCAAGCTAATATTCTCTCCTTCACAAATATCAGTTATTGCAACTGGGCTGTATAGAGGGTCATTTTGCTCCGTGATTTCAAAATCAAAAACCTCTGAACAATTTCCAGAATCGGTTACAATAAGAAAATATTTACCAGGTGACAAGTTTGAAATTCCCTGTTCATTACCAGAATTCAAAATAGCTCCAGTAGGTGAGTCCTTCCTCCACTCAATTTGATAATTACCCCAGCCACCAGAAATTTCTATATTAGAAATGCTACCATTAGATAAACCACAAGATGCACGCTGAACGATTACATCAGGACCTATCGAAATTGGACCATCAGGCCCCTCGACAATTATGTCCTCTAAGATAAATTCACATTCAAAATCTCCCGTTTTGTCTCTAACTGATACTGAATAATTGCCAGGAGATAGATTTTCAAAAAGTGGGTTATCCTGCCATGCCCCGCCATTAATAGAAAATTCCAGAGGAGGATTACCACCTTGGATATTTGTAATTAATATCTTTCCGTTGGCCTCTCCAAAACAAGTGACATCTGTTATTTCTGCTTCTGCGCTTATCGCCGGAGATACTTCTATAATGGCCTCTTCTGATATGGTACAGAATTCAGCGCCTGATAATTGGATATAATATTTATGTTCTCCTGCAGGTAGGTTAAAGACAGTCAGAGCTCCGCTCTGAGCATCGATTTGGTACATTACCCCTGAGCCGTTTGGATCGAAATTAGAGGATATTTGCTGGGTCAATGAAGAATTTGAATACCATCTAATTTCTGGAAGGTTTCCTGAAGCGGTAGTAATTTGAGGACTTAATACTGCAGAATTCCCCTCACAGATGAAATCTTCCAGTGATTCTAACTGTATCTCAGTACCCTCATTGTTAATCAGGGTAAACTCATCAGGAAGATCAATCAAACAGTTGTTGGAGTCCCTAATAGCTATGGAATAAGAACCAGGACTTAGGTTTGCCAAAGAAAACAAACCTTGGTTTTCACTAAAGGTAAATTCATTTATTGGCTTATTATTTATCTCCACAGAATATGGACCCACACCACCCTCAACAGTGAAAGTTAATGTACCATTGGAATCTCCACATGTTGGATCTTGGAAAGATCCCTTGGTGTAAATCAATTCCTCAGGTTGAGTAATTTCCAATTCTTGCTCGGAAAAACATCCAGTCTGTGAATTAGAAATCATGATAGTATAATTTCCGGCAGGAAAGGACTGAGATTCTAATTGACCTTGTGTAAGAGGGCTACCCCCATTTACCACATAGGTGAAATTAGGATCAGAGCCTGCGCTAACTTGAAATTTTCCTGTAGTCTCTCCAAAGCACAACACATTTGTAATTTCAAATTCAGGTGCAGGAAGACTGTTTACCTTGGCTTTAGCTTCTACCAATTCACCGGTACATTCAATTTTTAGGAAAAATGAATAATCCCCTATCGGTAAGCCACTGACAGTAAGCTCTAATGAATCACCAATAGAGTAATTTATATTTGAGTCATTTGGATCAGGCCCATCATTAATAAGAATTGTCCCTGCTGCATCCAAATACCAAGTTAAACCAGTAGGAGCCGCTCCGCTAACGGTCTGTACAGGAATTAATATCACATCCTCTCCTATACAAACTTCCTCTTCAGTAATAGCTATTTTTGGGTCAGGAAGTTCACTTAATTCAAAAGACTCCGACAGATTACAGCCTCCCTCATCGGTAATTGATAAATAATAAGTACCGGGAGCTAAATCAGTCAAGGATAAAACATTCGAAGCTATTGGAGCTGAATTAGGATCATTAAATCTCCATTCTATTGTATAGTTGCCATAGCCACCTATAATTTGAATGTTAGATATTTCTCCATTTTCTAAGTCACAACTAGAAGAAATAACTACAGGATCATCATTGATTTCTAAAGGAGAAGAAGGTCCTATAACTGTAAATGTTTCAGAAATAGAACAACCTTGGTTTGTTCTTACTTCCAAGGTATGTTCTCCAGCACTTACATTTTCAAAAATATTATTTGTTTGGAAGGCTCCTCCATCCAAACTGAACTCAAACTGGCCATTTCCACCAGTTGCATTAGCAGTGACTGATACTCCTTCTCCAAAGCAAATTTCTTGATCATAAACTAAATCAATCTCAAGAGGTGGGGTTACAACGATGGAAACAGGTTCAGGATCTATTGGACAAAAATCATCTCCTGTCACATCTACATAATAAGTGACGTTCGATCCGGATTTCAGTCCTGTTATAATTAAATTTTCTCCAACCAAAGAATAGGAAACTGTCGGATCATCACTGTCCGGACCATTGCTGATAAGTTGGTTTTTTTGCTCATCCTTATACCAGCTTACTGTTCTAGGCAATCCCTGAGAATTGATTTGGGGAATAATTTCTACCGTTTCACCTTCACAAGTTTCAATGTCTGATAAATTGATTTCCAGTGCAGCTTTATCATCATTGGCAATAACCGCATCAAATATATCGCTCAAACAGCCTGCTGTATCCATTGCCTGAATGACATAGCTTCCTGCTGCCAATCCAGTAAATTGGAAAGAGTCTGAAGTATTTAGCGTATCGATTTTATTTCCACCAACTATTAGAAAAACATCAAATGGGCCTTTACCACCTCTCACTGAACCACTTATTTCACCATTATCAGTCCCACAAGTGGATTCAGTCAAAACAACATTCTCAAACTCAACTTTTTCAGGTTGTAAAAGCTCAGCAGTTACATATTCAAAACATTGGGTAGCGGTATTTCGGACAAGAATAGTATAGGGGTTAGTTTGAAATGAAAGACCTGAAAAAGTACCCGTAGAATTAATTTCACCAGTTTCAGTTAAGGTATATTCATAGACCTCAGAAGCATCTGCAGCAGAAGATTTAGTAACCTGAATCACTCCGTCATCACCACCAAAACATGTGATATCAGTGGTAGATATATCAACTTTTGGAGTAGGGTTAACTATGATTATAAAAGGAGAATCTGGCTGGTCACATGCATTTTCAACCCTAACTGCAAATTCATGTCCTGCTGTGTTAGGGCTTAACCCCTTAAATGTAGCTGTTAAACCATCGTTGGAAATTTCAATTATTCCACCAGCAACAGACTGTCCATTAGTTAATGGGGTGAAATTCCCACCTGTATTTGTACCCCAAATGTAAGTAGGGTTAGCTACTGGGACTCCAGGATTAATAATTGAAATTTGTGCAATATGATCATCACCCTCACAAATAGTAGCATCTGACGGGAATCCAAATTCTGGATCTTGCTGCACTAATAGTGAAAAAGTCTGTGTGATCTCACAGCCTTGATTATCAGTAGCCTTTAATGAATATTGACCTCCCTCTAAGTTTGAAATCCCTACTTGTCCTCCTCCAAAATCGGAAATTGTCGGATTGGTATTTACAGTTCCGGCCGAAATATTGGTAAGCTCATAATTATAAAACGGGAAGGCAGTCAAAGGTGTTCCCCCTGTAATAACCCAGGAAATGCTGCCATTTGAAGGTTCACATTCAGGGTCATTTTCTTGAATTGAAGAAATGGAAATGGCTGTTGGTTGATTAATCAAAACATCAGTTATAGTCTGACAATTTGTTCCATTTTCATTTACTGTTCTGATGGTATATTCTCCCGCCTTGAACCCAAAATTTTCCAGTGAAGATTCAGAGTCAAATCGTGTTGTTCCAAAACTACTTCCATCATAAAGAGTACCATCTACATAATACACGTAGCCTGAAAGATGGTTTTCCACAAGTATAGAGCCTGTATTGGCATCAAAGCAATTTGCATCTGTAGTAGAGAAGGTCGCGGCTGGCAAAGGATAAACCTCGATATCTGTACTTGTAGTTAGACCAGTACACTCATCAACTAAATAAAAGGTATAGGTCCCTGGATCAAGTCCCGTAATGGAGAGACTAAAATCGATAGGATCGATTGTGTAAACCCCGTTATTAGTCAAAGGAGTGCCGTTTGGATCATTCAGGAACCATTGTAGTTGGGTACTTTCAACTGAACCTGTAACGGTGTTAGTAGGAATAATAAGGAAAGAATTGATTAAACCAGCGTTATCTTCATAGCAAAGGGGAGATGGGCTATTTACGGAGTAGATTGGCCTGGAAATTAAAGGAAGATCAGCAGTATTATCATATATACATTCCTCATAAAGAACATCTTGTGAGGCATGATCCCAGTTGATTATGGCTTGTAAACTTTGGGATGAGGAAACTAAAGCATCTGCGACTGAACTCGGTATGGTTGTAGTAAAAGTAACTTGATCACCTGGCATAATTGAAGCCAAACCAAAATCTGAGAGCGTATATTGACCAATAAAAACTCCATCCACATAAAAGGAGATAGGTGTATCAACAGGAATGGCGGCTGTTGCATCGCCAATCGCATCACTGGCGTTGGTGATCGTTACTTCAAATTCTATAGTTTGATCCGGAGAAGGACAGATATATCTACTGGATAGAATTTCAATCTCTGCATCCATTAAATTCACCCCAGTCGTCTGGCAACCCGCATCATTATAAAGTGTGGTTTGAACCAAGAAGTTATTAAATGGTAATTCATCCGCTTCCAAACAGCCAAATGCATTGAATTTTGGAAAATAGAATCCAGAAGCTTTTCCATGATTAGGTTGAGGAGTAGGGATCGTTAAGTCCTGATTCACATTGAAGCTAAAATAAGCGTACTGGTTCCACACCTTTCGGGCCGGAGCCCAAGGCTTGCTTAAGGACTTGTATACTACCATAGCGGCAGTTCTATCCAATGGATCAACTCCAAGTGCACGTTCCCTGTCTGTAACAATAATTTCTGCTTCCCCATCCAAATCCACATCAGCTACTATGGCACCTTCATTAGCTGTCGCAGAATAAGAAATGAAAGTTGATTGATTAGCTCCTGTTATTCCATCAATAATTCTAAGATTCGTTTCATCTCGGTATACAAGATCTTGTCTCCCATTTTGGTCAAAGTCAAACATGGTGATGTAAGTATGACCAGATTGATCATTTGTAGGGATAAATCCAGAAGCATTCCAAGTTCCTACAAAAGAATTACTTGCCGCATTATAGCTTAACATCCACAATCTCTGAGGAGTATTGAATCCTATATTTGGATTTTTATCGCCATTCACATCACCGATGAAAGCAAGACTGATCGCTATATCATTTGATGCTCCAGTCCCGTCCTGAATTACTCTCAAGGCTCCATTATTTGCCCTAATAGGCCCAGAACCTGTGGGTAAAGTCCAAACATACAGCTGCCTAGAATTGGGCATAAGACCATCTCTTGCTGTAGTCACCACTATGTCTAACTGTCCGTCTTTATCAATATCTGCAATGGATGTAAACCCATCTCTCATAAACTGCCCATTAATATTGGGGGCAAATACAGGAGTCATAGATTTTCCTGCGATATCTACATAATAGACAGTATTACCAGCAGCTAATTCGAGATTTCCACTATTATTCAAATCAGCAGCAACACTGACTGCTGTTGTTCCCGCATACAATTGATCGATTGGCCCTGGGCTTATTTGAGAAATACCTTGCCCCATATATTGTGTGGTATCAGAGGGATTTCTCAGCATACCACCATCTACTATGAACTCGCCTGTTCTGGCATTAAAAATTTCATTGTAGACATAAACTTCCGGTGTACCGTCCGCATTAAAATCCGCAACAGCAGGCGCCGCTCCCGACGGAAATTTATAACGCTGCAAAACTCCTGGATTTAATGCATCAATCACTAATTCTTTGGAGCTCCATGGGACATTTCTTCCATAGCTTTCATTAGAGGTCCAAGCCCTTGTAAAGCCGGCTCCATTATACCTAAAAGCCACTAATTTACTGGCATCAGAACCATTATCCGGATCCCATGAAGCAGCTACTATAATTAATGGACGTCCTCCATCTACTTTTGCAAGTACAAATTGCGAAGGTGCCTCAATGGAATAGTAGGGTGTTATGATTCTTCCGATTTGATTCAACACTTCATTTCCTGAAGCATCAGTCGCCATTTGATAAACTAATATATCTTTTGTTCTAGAGGTGATATATGGTCTTCCGTATCCGTCATCATCACCTCCAATGTTTTCTTGTTTTGCCGGAATTAATATTTCAGGATATCCATCACCAGTCACATCTCCTACCAGGGGCATCACCAAATCAATAGTTTCCGCTCCGGTCCTGGCAGCTTCTCTGATTGAGAAATTATTGACAAAGTCCGGGACAAAAACACATTCAAAAGCTGGGGGAAAATCTACTGGCGAGTTGGGAATCGTTTGGGTAGCTTGAGCAAACAGATTCTGAGTATTGACCAGAAATAGCCATACCACAGAAAAAAATCTTAAAAATATAGTGAACTGTACAGATTTTCTCATGAAACGCCCTTGAAACTCCTTTTCATAATCTTTTACCGATCTTTTCAATCATCATCCAAAAGACTATATCCTATTTTCCACCGTCAGGATTTTAATTACGAATGCAATTACGTAACCCGAACCGATTTCAATTATCAAATATAATACCATTAAAGCCATTAGTCTAAAAAACAAAGGGTAAATCCCGGATCAAATCAACTTTAGAAGTTTCTACTAAAACATTTGGAATAGATTCAAATGCTTGTTTGGAAAAATTTAGAAAAGAGGTATTTTTGCCCCTGATCTAGAAATCTCGTAGGATTACCGAACTTTCAAATTAACCAATATTCTTTGGCTTGATTCACTCTAAAGCCTCTGTATTCTCTACCCCTTATGCTTTTCAATTCTCTTGAATTTGCCGTCTTTTTACCCTTAGTTTTTTTCGTTTATTGGATCATTCTCAAAGACAAAACAAGAGCTCAAAATCTATTCATCGTTGCCGCTAGTTATTTTTTTTATGGATGGTGGGACTATAGGTTTTTATATTTAATCATTTTTAGCAGTTTGTGTGACTTTTACCTCAGTAAAATCATATATCAAGCCTCTTCTCAAAAACAGAAAAAAGCAGCTCTTTTAGTCAGTATTTTATTGAATCTTGGACTGTTATTCTTTTTTAAGTATTTCAATTTCTTTCTAGATTCTTTTGAGGATGCCTTTTCATTTTTTGGGAATCCTATCTCTGTAGATAGAATGACGATCATATTGCCCGTGGGAATCAGCTTCTATACTTTTCAAACATTGAGCTATACTATCGATGTCTATAGAAAAAAACTGGAGCCAACGAATAATCTGGTTTCATTCTTGGCCTTTGTGAGCTTTTTCCCACAATTAGTTGCAGGTCCCATTGAAAGAGCTAAGAACTTACTTCCTCAATTTGAAGTTAAAAGGGATTTTAATAGATATGAAGCCATTCTGGGTATTAGACAAATACTTTGGGGCTTGGTAAAAAAAATTGTCATAGCTGATACAAGTGCAGTTTTCGTAAATGAAATCTTTTCAAATCCAGGGTCTCACAATTCTTCAGCTTTAATTATAGGAGCAATATTATTTGCTTTTCAAATTTATGGAGACTTCTCAGGTTATTCTGACATCGCAATTGGAACAGCAAGGCTTTTTGGGTTTTCCTTGATGAAAAACTTTGCCTATCCATACTTTTCCAGAGATATCGCTGAATTTTGGAGGAGATGGCATATTTCTTTGTCTACTTGGTTTAGGGACTATTTATATATACCACTGGGAGGTAGTCAGGTAGGTCTTACTAAAAAGATAAGAAACATCTTGATCATCTTTATTGTCAGTGGTTTTTGGCACGGTGCAAATTGGACTTTTATATTTTGGGGATTATTGAATGCCCTCTATTTTATCCCCTTGGCACTAACTGAAAAAAACAGGAAACACTTAGAGATAATTGCAGAAAATAAACTATTTCCAAAACTATCTGATTTGGCAAAAATGATCTTTACCTTTTGCCTGACAACAGTGGCATGGATATTTTTTAGATCAGAATCAATTTCAGAAGCATTTGATTATTTATCAGGTATATTTCAGGGAGATATATTTTCAAGACCTTCTATCGCCGACTTTAACAGTGTGGTTAAATTACTGGGATGGATAGTTATCATCACTGCATTTGAATGGGTACATAAGTCCAAAGATTTCCCTCTTGAAAAACTTAGACTTCCCCGTTTGATCAGATGGAGTCTTTATTCTTTATTAATTTTGATGATAATCTCCTATTCAGGTCAACCACAGGAGTTTATTTATTTCCAATTCTAAAATGAGTCATTTCACTAAATATATCGGATTTTTCCTCCTGTTTTTCCTAGCTTTCTCGTTGATTGGTTTTACCTCCATCAATTTTCTAATTAATAAAAGGGGAAACTTTGATGCCAAAGAAAGCTACTCTACATACATTATGGGACATTCCCATGCTGAGTTTGCTTACAATGATACCTTAATCACTAACACCAAAAATTTTGCAAACTCAGCTGAACCTTACTTTTACACCTACTCTAAACTTAAAAAACTAGCCAGCCAAAATCAGGAATTGAAATATGTGCTTTTAGAGTTTTCAAACAACTCAGTGAGCAAAGCAATGGACGATTGGATTTGGGAGCAGCGATATCTCGATCACAGATTTACCTTTTATGCTCCTTTTTTAAATTTAGATCAAATTGCGATATTAATTTCCAATAACCCAATCATCAGTTTGGAGAATTTTTTCAAAAGCTTAGCTAATAATCTGTGGAAAATAATCAGAGATGATATTGACTATATCAAATACTTTGGGCAATACTCGGCATTAACCAGAGAGATGCCAGAAGAACCAAAGGTGGATTACATTTTAGAAGATCAAAGCGAGATTTCAGAAAAAAATCTGAAATATTTAGACAAGATTATTTCACTGTGCAAAACCCATAACATCAAATTAATTTTGATCAGAACTCCTCAACATGAGAGTTGCAGTGAGTTGGCAAATGAAAAGACTTTTCAAAATATTTATGAAACTGAGTATTCAAGCATTCCTTTTTTAGATCTTCAAAACTTCCCACTAGAAATCAAAGATTTTGCTGATGTCGAGCACCTGAATAAGAATGGAGCCATGAAAATTTCAACTTGGTTAAATGGCAAAATTCAAAATGGAGCAATTTATGCCCTTAATCCAGGGATTACGTCATATTTTCCTTAGTAAAGGGTAGAAATAAAAAAAGCTGACTCCAATAAAAAGTCAGCCTTAAGCCTTAAAGATTTTTTTGAAGCAAATATCGTATCCATCCGAGAAAATGCGTCTTTACTCTGTCTGATTTTTCACTAGTGACAGTTTGTAATTTTTCGGCAGGAGTTTTTCAATTTTTTGAATGTTGGTGTCCATGATATGGTCGAAGACGTACTTGAGCCACTGTTGTGGGTTGACTTCTTCGGTTTTACACATGGCAAAAAACGAGTAGATCATTGCTGATCGCTGTGCGGCGTCATGTGAGCCTGCGAACAGGTAGTTTTTCCGGCCCAAGGCTATCGGCCTGATTTTATTTTCTATGGCGTTGTTGTCGATTTCCAGCATTCCGTCCATCAGGTAGTTAGTCAGCTCTTCCCACCGCCTCATGGTATACGCCATGGCATTTCCGATGGCGCTTTTTGGAAGTGTCTGGGCATAGTTTTCGGTAAGCCATTTGGAGAAGGCATCCAATACGGGCAGTGCCTTATCCAGCCGGTAAGCCTTCCTGTCCTGTGGGCTTAGCCGGTTTTCCCTGCAGTGGGCCTCTACTTCATAGAGCTTTTTGATGAAGGTGAGTGCCAGCTCTGCCTTTAACTTGTCGTTTTGCTGTGCATCGAAAAATTCACGGCGCGCATGTGCCCAGCAGCAAAGCTGGGTCACTCCGTCCTGTCTTCCATATTGGCCATAGACGGCATAGCCATCGCTTTGGAGATAGCCTTTGAAGCCTTCCAACAGCTTTTTGGGTGCCTCCTTGCCACGTCCTTTTTGGTAATCAAACAAGACACTCCCGTCCATAGGGTTATGGTACACCCAATAATAGCCTAGGTGCGTTTCTTTCTTTTTGGTATGATCCAGCACTTTGATAGTGGTTTCGTCCGCCTGGAGGTATCCTTTCCCGCGGGTGTCTTTTACCAGCCAGTCGTAGAGGATTTCCAGCCGTTCGAGCCCCTGTCTCACCCAGCCGTCCAGTGTGGAAGCCGCGATGGGGATGTTTTCCCGTTTGAAGCGCTGCAGTTGCCGGTAGAGGGGCAGGTGGTCCACATATTTGTCTGTCAGGATGGAGGCCAGCAACCCTGTACCTGCCCTACTTTTGTCGATCAGGCGGGAAGGAAGCGGTGCGATGGTTATCGGGGACTTGCCTTCCTGGGCTTTGGATACATATTTATACCGGATGTAGCGGCGGATGATGAACTGGGCCGGCTTGTAATCAAGCTCCTCGGTGATTTCTTTGCCGATGCAGGTCATCTCCTCCAGGTTCCCCTCCGGATACAGCTCGATCTCTTCCACCGGAAGATGTTCGGGCAGTTTTGTCCTGCCCGGATGTGAAGAACCGGATTTCCTGCGGACATACTCCACCTTTTCGGTCAGCTGCTCTTCCTGCTGCTTCTGCTGCTCGGCAGTGGCTTCAAAAGGAAGGCTCAGCTGGTCGGGGGGATTCGAAACGTTCCCGCTTCTGGCCGAAGAGTGTACGTTGGAACTTGGCAATGATCCCTTCCAGCTTTTCGATACGCTGATCCCGCTCGCCCAACAGGGCGATGAGTTCGGCTTTGTTCAGCTGGTCCAGGGGTTTGTTCATGCACCGAAAATAACAGCCTGAGAGGAGCTGTCAAAGCATTAGTTTCCCACATGGCCTGTGGACAAGTAGGTACGCGGGATGATTTTTGTCTGAGAGTCAAAAATCTGCCTCCAGCATCCAAAAAGGGACTTTAAGAATCAAAAACCTGAACAGAAGTCGATAAAAAACATACAAAACCCTGAAAAAAATCATCAGGGTTTGGTGTATCTGGGAAGCTGGCGGGAATCC
The DNA here is from genome assembly GCF_019443765.1 of Algoriphagus sp. NBT04N3. Classification (NCBI taxonomy): domain Bacteria; kingdom Pseudomonadati; phylum Bacteroidota; class Cytophagia; order Cytophagales; family Cyclobacteriaceae; genus Algoriphagus; species Algoriphagus sp. NBT04N3. The sequence continues at coordinate 885,061 of NZ_CP048415.1, read as the reverse complement.
AGTACCTTGATACCTTCGACCATCAATACCAGGGAGCTCCAAGGAAGTTTACCGCCTTTCTCCATTCCCTCGGGCGGCTGAAAGATACCCTTTTCAAGACGTTTGTAATAGATCACCAATCCCCCGCCTTCCCAGTGGAGCAGTTTGACCAGCGTACGGCTGCGGTTCAGGAAGATGTATACTTCCCCGGACAGCGGATCCCGGTCCAGGCTATTGCGAACCAGGCCGCTCAGTCCGTCAAAACCTTTGCGCATGTCCACTGCCCCGCCGTAGAGGAAGAACCGGTGGGAAGACCCCAGCGTGAACATCTTACCAGTTGATCAGTTGGCGGATCTGGGAAAGGTCCTGTATGCCACGGACCGTCACTCCGTTGGGAAACACCACTTCCAGTCCAACGGACTGAACAGGGGCAGTTACTTCTGTAAATCCGCCAACAGGAATTGCTGAAGAAACATTGACTTTTCGGTACCAATAGGAAAAGGTGGGCAACTTGATGTTCTCACGCAGACAGAATTCCCGCTGGGTAAGGCCGCTAGAATTGAAAGAAGCTACTGCCGCTTCCATTTGTTGTTGACTTGCTCTTTTCATAGGTTTGTTTTTGATGCAAACCTACTGGGGCAAAACAACTCAGAAAATATGGGGTTGCTCGGGGGGATACCAAATATCGATTACTTCAATGTTGAATATTCTATTATCTGTTTTCTTGCCAAAGAAAGGAAATCTGGCTTAGCATTAGCACAAAGGATCAGAACCCGATTGCTTAGGTTCCCAATCGGTCAAACAATGAAAATATGACAAGGGGTAAGATTACGGATGATTAGATTCTATTAATTCAATCTATATTTTGATGAAGTTTTGATTCTACATCAAATCATCCAATAAATAATCATAAACTAACTACAAGTTATTTTAGTGACTTAGCATCAAAATATTATTTATCGCACTCTCAATTCTTTCTTTTTCTTCCAATGTAAGACTGGAGCCACTTGGAAGACATAAGCCATTTTGGAAAATATCAGAGGAAACATTCTCGCCTACGTAAGGAAATTCTTTAAAAACCGGTTGCATATGCATTGGTTTCCAAATTGGTCTTGATTCTATGTTTTCCTTTTCAAGAGCTAGCCTTAAAGCTTCTCTGTTTTTAGAATCAGTTTCCCCTTCAATTAAGATGGTTGAAAGCCATCTGTTTGAAAAATAACCTTCCGGTTCTTTCAAAAATGAAAACTGAGGGAATGATTTGAAAATTTTTTTATAAAACTCAAAATTCTCTCTTCTTGCATTTATTCTGTTTGAAAGTTGTTCTAATTGACCAATTCCGATAGCAGCTGAAACATTACTCAATCGGTAATTATAACCAATGGTCTGATGCTCATAATGGGGTGCGTCCTCCCTTGCCTGAGTGGATAAAAACTTTGCTTTATTCACCCAGTCCTGATTCTTGGAGGTTAGCGCTCCTCCCCCGCTGGTGGTAATAATTTTATTTCCATTGAAGGAAAATACTCCAATTTCACCCCATGATCCGCAATGTTTAGAGTGTAAGGTGCTTCCAAGTGCTTCTGCAGCATCTTCAATTATTGGAATTCCGTATTGATCCGCTATCCTTTTTAATTCAGGCATATTAGCAGGCATACCGTATAAATGAACAGGGATAATTGCTTTTGGAAGTTTGGCTTTTCCAGAAATTTTATTGCCTTCAGCCGATAAAAACTCGCCTTTCAAGCAATTATTAATTGCCTCTTCCAAATATTCCGGAGACATATTCCATGTTTCTTTTTCACTGTCCACAAAAACGGGAGTAGCGCCTTGATACCTGATTGGATTTGCAGAAGCAGCAAAAGTTAAAGACTGACAAATCACATAATCATCGCTGCTTACTCCTAAAAGAATTAAGGCTAAATGAATAGCTGCTGTACCAGATGAAAGAGCAACGCAGGGTTGGTTTTGAGAAAACTTAGTTAACTCTTCTTCAAATCTTGAAATATGTGGGCCCACAGGAGCAATCCAATTTAACTCAAAAGCTTCTTGAACATATTTAAATTCATTATCTCCCATATGGGGAGAAGAAAGCCAGATCTTGGGCTTATTTGATTCCATATTAATTTCCTTTGAATTTTTCTACGGTGACAGACTTGGATGAGGAAGCTCCTTCCCTTTGGAATACTTTCTGAACTGTCAACATTAGAATTTTTAAGTCCAATAAAAAACTGATGTGATCCACATAATAAACATCCAACTCAAATCTTTTCTGCCATTCTAAAAGATTTCTACCATTTACTTGAGAAAGCCCTGTAATGCCGGGCCTAACTTCATGTCTTCTAATTTGGGTGGGGGAATACAATTCTAAATATTCTGTCAACAACGGTCTAGGCCCAATAAGACTCATATTTCCAAGGAGAACATTAATTAATTGAGGTATTTCATCTAAAGAAGTTTGTCTTAAAATTTTCCCAAACTTCGTAGTTCTTTTATGATCCGGAAGTAAAATTCCAGATTTATCCTTTTTGTCATTCATGGTTTTAAACTTGATGACCTTAAAAAGCTTGCAGTCTTTACCTGGTCTGATTTGAAAAAAAAAGGGCTTGCCTTCGTTCAAAAAATAGAGCACCAGAGTTATTGTTAAGAAAACCGGAAAAAGAATAACTAAAGCGATGAATGAAATAAGTAAATCAAGCAGCCTTTTAAAACCCAACTTATAAATCATTGCTTTTCTAAAACCTTTTCTTTGATCAATTGAAGGTACTTGGAAGATAAAATTTCACGATCAAAATGCTCTTTAACAAAACTATATCCATTTTCCCCTTCACTTTCAGATCTCTTAGGGTTATTAATATAACTACTAATTACCTCATGATAATGGGCAGCATTTTCAGGCTCTACGTAAGAGCCCGCCTTTGCATCCTCAACAAGATCTTTACTAACTCCATCTATTGCCATGAGAACCGGTTTCTTACAAGACATGTAATCAAATGTCTTATTTGAATAAATGGTTTTGAATGTATCTGCTTTTTTCAAGATACTAGCTCCCATATCCGAAGCTAAAATGTATTGAAAAATCTCTTTTTTAGGAACAGGATCTAAAAAGATTACATTTTCAATTTTCCGATTTTGTTTTTCTTCAAGAAGGAAAGGTTTTCTCATACCCATTCCAATCATTACAAACAGCACTGGAGAATCTCTTAGTAGTTCTGCAACATCGAATATTTGTTCCAAATGATTCGCAACACCGTGGGCTCCTACGTAGGTAATAATAAATTTTTCTTCCCAGCCCATTTTATTTCTAAACTCACCTGCATTAAAAGTATTGAGGAGCTGATCAGAGATTCTAAAATCTGCCCCATTAGGAATAAAAATGATCTTTTCTGGATTTACATTCTTCTCCTCGATCAATTTCTTTCGAAATGCCGGTGTCAATACATTAATCAAATGAGCCTTTTTATAAATAAATCCTTCCAAAGAATAGGCTAGCTTGATCAAGTATTTGTTGGTCAAAACTTTAGTATCGATCGCAGATTCAGGCCATAGGTCCCGAACCTCAAAAATGAAAGGGATCCTTTTAAATCTACTGATCAAGTATCCACTTATTCCGATAAATAAAGGAGGAGAGGTGACCAAAATGAAATCATATTTCTCTTTACATAAAAATAAGCCGGCGTATGTAGATGAAAATGTAAAGGAAAAATACCCCCATAATCTTCCAATAAAACTTGAGTTGTATGACTCTGAGACATGGGTTCTTACAACCTTTATCCCACCCTGCATTTTCCTCCTGAAGAATTTTCCTTTATAATCTTTTCTCTTTTTAGTCCCATTATAATGCACCATGCCAGCCACAACTGTCACCTGATGTCCATCAGAAATCCAATTGGCTGCCATTTCATTAAATCGGGAGCCCCCTGGATCATCTTCTTCTAAAAAATACTGATGAATTAAGAGAATATTCATTCTGGACTATAAACTATTGTTGTTTGGATAAAATTTGAGTGGATTGGTAAGTAAAGTCTATGGATAGAGTGATATTCTCCATAGTATTCGCTGGAAAATCCTTGGTGTAAATCTGAAAGATTATCAGAAAGTTGAAAATCAGGGCTAGTTTTAATATTCAATTTACTAAAATCTTCAAAATTCCACACTTGAAATGCATTTATTTGAGCAGGAACATTTTGAATGGTATCAATTATCTCCCATTTATATTCTCCCTTAATTTTCACAACCTTTCTTAAGTGGGTGCAATTTCTGAAAAGAAATCTAAAAGCTGAAATTTTACCCTCAAAATCCCAAGAGTTCTCCTTTTCTTTTAAAGAGTGTCCTAAACATTGGGTCCAATAATACCAAATGAATCTACTTCCCTTCAACATCTGACTTTTTTTATCGATGGTGACAGTATTATGACCTATTGTTCCTTCAAAATTCTCTTTTAAATCAGGTGGACAATTATATCGGTAGGTCCCAGAATCCATCAGGATATTTTCACCTTTCACCCATATATCCAAATGCAAATTATCAGCTTGTTGAGGTCTATCCTTATGGCTTCCGCATCTGATAAAGGTCAAAGTATCTCCATCACGAATGATAAAAAAACCGCCAATCGGAAATGAATAAGAACCGTCTTGTCTTTGGACTGGAGGAAATTGGAAGGTTGGGCCCTTATACCCTCCTTCCCACCAAAACCAGTCATCTCTGTGACCATTTTTATAAAATGGCTTGCCAGTTAACAAAAGATGCAAAGCATTTAGTTGTGGCCTATAATCCCTGAAATTCTGATTAGTCAGCGGGAAAAAAAGAGCTCCGTCATTTGCCCCGTAATTAGGCAGAAAGCCAGTTTCTTCATCCTGGCTTAATAATAAAAATTTAAGTGAATCATAAGCCCTCTCAAATACTATCTTAGAAAATGGTTTGCCATGTATTTCACTTAATCTGATACCTAAAGTCAATAATTGGACTACCACCCTGTGGTAGTTCATACTGAATTGTAGAAAAGTACCATCTTGGTAAACCTGATACTCAATTTCTTCTTCAAACCATTTCCTTCCTTCCAAAGCCCATTTTTTAGTCTCTGGAATAAAAGGAAACAACCAGTTGCTCACTGCAAGAAAGAGCGTTTCTGTAATTGCGTGATTGTTTCTAACAGCAATTCGAGAAAAGTTGATATGGTTGTAAACATGATGTAAGGACCAATAAATTACTGTTTGAATTTTAACCCAAAATTCTTCGTCAAATTGTGGGGAGTATTTATAAAAGTTTAGTGCAAAACACCAATTAAATATTCTAAGTGAAATTTCCTGACTGCATCTCCAATTCGGGCCTGAATTGATGGGATTCTGGGAAATCCAACTACATATTTCATTCTTTACCCACAATGAATGGTCTTCTCCAGAGATTTGATCATGTCGAATCACTTCCAATAAGTAGGTGAACCTTGATTTTTCCCAGACATATTTGATATCACCTAATTCAGGATCGAGATCTGGTATCTCACTCCAGTGTAATTGGTTTGAGAACTTTTTTTTAGAAACGGGGTGAGTGATCCAGTCATAATTTGGCCCTAAATTATATTCTTGATGAAAAAAAAATCTAAAAATCCCTTCTTTCATCTTACTAATCCGGTCAGCAAGTTCAGGGTCATGAGCCAATTGTTGGTTAAACGAACTCCTGGATTCAAATAAAAAAGCAGGACTTTCCTTTTTCCAATTATCCCACGAAACAAATGAAATCAACTCTTTGCTTTGTGGATGCCTCTTTTTTAGAATTCCAGTCCTTTTTTCCAATTCATGAAAAACCCGGTATTTGATATACCGGGCCCCCATATTTTGAATAAACTGAAATGCTAATTGGATTTTTTGAAACATCTTTTTATTCCTCAACTTTTTGCCAGGTGCCTGACTTAAGGCTATTTACAGCTGCCAAGGCCGCCTTGGAAACATTGAAAATTTCATCAGATGGAATTGGCGTATTCCCGCCATTTTTGATAAAATCCAAGTAATTGGCAAATTGCTTTTTATGACCTTTGTCTAATTTAGTTTTAACATCTTTGAAATTTTTTATTCCAAAGCCTTTGGTGGTTCTAAAATTATCCATGATCACTGTTTTCTCATTCCAATATACTTCTAACCTTTCTTTGCTATAGGCTTTTGAACCATTTGAAAAATAATTAATCACAGAACTGCTACCATTTTGATGTTTGATAAGAATACTTGCATTATCCGTATTATCCTGAGGATTAATTCCCATTGAATTCATACAGACTTCCTTAATTAATGATCCAGTAAGAAACACGGCCAAGTCCAGATAATGACATGCTTCTCCAATAATTCTTCCGCCCCCAACTTTTAAATCATGAACCCACACATTAGAAGGAATAAAGCCCGCATTCATAGTGGCGATTAATTGTATAGGAGTTCCAGAATTACCCAAAGCATTTTTGATAGCCTGAATATGTGGAGAAAAGCGTCTATTAAATCCAACCATTAAGGAAGCATTTCTTTGATTATCAAATGCTGCTTTAACTTCAACTAGCTCTTGGGGGGTAATTGCAAGTGGTTTTTCGACAAAAACATGCTTTCCTTTTTTCAGTCCTTCTATTACCAGTTTTGCATGTGAGTTATGCCTTGTAGTAATTAATACCGTGTCAACTTCAGCATCTTCAAATATTGCGGAGTTATCAGTAGTGGAGTTTTCAATTCCATGTTTTTTAGCTAATTGAGTTCCTGTCAATCCACCTGAGGATGCTATATACTTGATTCTGGCATTAACTCCTTTCATAGCAGGAAGCATGGTCATTTTTGTAAAATTACCTGCCCCAATGATTCCTAGAATTGCATTTTTCCCTTCATATTTTGGTTGAGATAAGTTTAATACGCGATTATGAGGACTTGAAGAAGAATGCTTTCTTTCAGGGTAGACAAGGATACTAGCTATTGACTTGGATTGTCCAATATCCCCGTAAACTTTATCGAATTCTTCAAGTGGAACTCTTTCAGTGATTAAATCTTTCACTTTAAGCTTTCCAGTTTGAAGTGAAAATAAAATGGACTCAAAATTTCTTTTCTCTGTCCATCTCACAAAAGGAAGGGGGTAATCAATACCCTTTTGTTCATAATCTTCATCATATCTACCGGGGCCATATGAACAGCTTACTTGAAATGAGAGCTCTTTTTCATAAAAGTCTGCCCTACTTAAATCAAGGCCAATCACACCAACAAGAATTATTCTTCCTCGCTTCCTGGACATTTTTGCCGCTTGAGAAATGATATCATTCGATTTTGAAGAAGCTGTTATAATTACTCCATCAGCACCAATGTTGTCAGTTAACTGCATTACTGTTTGCACTGGATCACCAGATTGAATAGGGTTGATAGAAATGATCCCAAAAGATTTAGCAAGATTACATTTAGCTTCATCCACATCAATTCCTATAACACGACAACCATTCGCAACAAGCATCTGTGCAGTAAGTAGTCCAATAAGTCCTAACCCAGTGACTACGATTGTTTCCCCAAAAGTCGGATTACACAACCTAATACCTTGCAATCCTATTGAACCAATTACCGTGAATACGGCCTCTTCGCTACTAACTTCATTTGGGATTTTTGCCACCAAATTCTTAGGAACACAAACAACCTCAGCATGTGGACCATTGGAAACTACTCTATCTCCAACCTGAAACCCACTAACTCCCTCTCCTATTTCTTCTACAACTCCTACATTACAATAACCTAATGGTAATGGTTGTTCCAGCTTATTAAATACAGTCTCTAAAGTCGGTAATAGACCATCTGCCTTAATTTTGTCAAAGACCATTTTGACTTTATCAGGTTGTTGTCTAGCCTTTTGGATAATATTTGCCTTGCCAAATTCAACCAGCATTCGTTCTGTACCCAAAGAAACCAAAGAATGTGTAGTTCTGATTAAAAGTGTTCCTTTAGACACCATTGGTGAAGGTAGTTCTTCTAGGATCGTTTCGCCGGTTTTGAAGGACTGAATTATTTGTTTCATAGAATTGAATTGGAATTGGCTTGAGATTGGATTAAATCTTCCAACTCCAAACTTAATTTTGTTGATTTTAAAGTAATTAATTCATCACCTTTACCATTATTAGTAATAGCAAGGCCAATTTCACGATACATCTTTCTTAAATATGCCAGTTTATCAGTTCGATAGTTTCTGATTACCTCATTATTGGACTCACTCACATATATCATGGAGTCTTGGATGTAAGCTCTTTTGCCCGGTACAGTGAATTCAACGTATTCTCTCATACCTATTCTATTTGATCCTGTATCCGATAAAGAGATAAGACCAAAGGCCCCATTTGACAAAACAATCTGAATAGTCAATTCTTCAGAGTTTGGCTGAAATACTTTTAGATCAGTCCAATCAGGGTAATCGTTTATAAAGAGAAAATGATCTATCCAATGACATCCATTCGATATTATTCTGCTACCTGAAGAGGGCCAATTGTACCAATGATATGGATCAAGTGGTATTTCAAAGACTGTAGCCTTAAAATTAATAGGATCACCTAACTGAACCCCTAAATCTTCAAAAAGAAAATCATTGTAAACTTGATATCTTTTTTGAAAACATTGATAAAAAGGAGTTCCTGATTTCTTTACCGTTTCCAAAAAGTCATGATAATCCTCCCAAGTAGTTGCTGTTGGTTTTTCAATTACAGGAATCACCCCATTTTTCATGGCTTTAATAGCCAATTGGGCATGAGTATGATGAAACCCTGCAATAAGCCATACTGGAATATCAAAATCATCCTTTTCAGGATTGGGATTAGTAGAGATTTTTGAAACTCGAGGATTGATAAGAAGAGAAGAATCAATTTCGTGGACTTTTTCTAAAAAAATATAGGGTTTGAGGTAGGGTAAGGTAATAGTCCGGGCATAATTTCCGAAACCAAATAGCACGGCAGCTTTTCCTTTTTTTGTCACTGAAGGCTTTAAAACGCTCTTTTTATTTTCGGAAAAAATTTCATCAATTGGTCTAAAGGTTTGCTTTTTTATTAAATGTATAAGTCTAGAAATTTGGTCCTCTTTTGGATAAAGCTTGCTTTTCGAATCAATGGGGAGAATTTTAGAAAGTTCTTGAATCAATTCAGCATTGCTGTCATCCAAAGTAAGTGATGCCCAACCCCTTGGAGTAGTATCTTGTTCCTGAAAAGGAAATATCCACTTTGGCGAAACAGCCAAGTATGATTGGAATTTTTGAGCGGCCGGATGAAAAAACCAGACCTTTCCATTGTCAGTATTTCCAATTCCAGCCACCATCCATTTATCATTTCTTACTTTCTCCGAGTACGACCTTGAAAATGCCTTTCGTAAAACGTCTCCAAGTTTATACACCTTCACATAATTCTGAATTTTCTTAAACTTGGAACCAGAGTAGGAAATTCCAATATTGCCACTAGGGGCTAAAGCTAGGTATGCTAAGACCTCTACCCCAATTTCGTCGGGGCCTACGTTTGGTTTGGGAACCCCCTCAAAAATCACGTTTTGGAAACCTAATCTCATTATTTTAATAAATGAATTAAATCTTCTACTTTACTTGAAACTATTAATTTGGTCCTTGACACCTCTTCTTTTTGACTTTTCACTATCGCATCGGTAATTGACTGCACAGAATGTGGATCAAAAGTAAGTGACGGCCTTATTACTTCATGGACAAATGGAAGATCGGAAGCCAAAATAGGCATACCATACTGTGCAGCTTCAATTAGTCCTAATCCAAAACTTTCTAGAGAAGAAGGGAAAATTAAAAACCCTCCTTTTTGATATATTTCCTTAAGTTTTTCCTTACCGCACCATCCCATATTTTCAATCGCTATACCTTTTTTATTGAGATCCTCAATAGTTTGTATCAATTCAGGATATTGTTTGCTTACTGTAAGATGTAGCTTAATATTGGAGCAAGTTGAACTTGCAATAGCGAATGCATTGAGTAAATGATGGTGCATCTTATTGGGATGACCATCAGAAATATAGTAATATGAATATTTATCTCTTTTAATCTCTTGCTGTGGGATAATTTGAGTAGAGAAGAAAGGGAAAAGATCAACCGAATATGGGCTTATCCCCCAATATTTTGAAAGCCCTGATTTCATAAATTCAGTTTGAACCAACCATTTATCTGTATTTTTTTGACATAATCGAATGATCCAAGACTTTACCTTATATGCGAGTGCTGTTTTAAAAGGGAATTCGGGTCCTGTATAAAAAAGAACTGAATTATGGAAGTAAGTAAAAACCTTGGCATCCAGTCTAAGGGTCGGAGGCACATTTCCAAAACACAAAACCTTTTGAAGTTCACCACTGTGTTTTTTATAAAAATTATGTCTTTTTAAAAGACTGTTAGGCAAATAGGTTACTTTTTCTTTAGGAATGGAAGGATACTCTTCTTGTAATCTCAAGTCCAGTAAAAAGTATACATCAATTTCTCTTTTGATAATTTCCTCAATAAGATAGTCCAAGAGTACTTTACCTCCACTATTATTGATAAAAATTGCATCTAATAGGACTTTCATTAATTTATCGATAGGAAAGAATCAACAGCAGACTTAGGATTAACCTGTTTTGCAAGCTCAAAACTCCTTTTCCCCATATCTAATTTCTTTTCTAAAGGTAAAGAATAATAGTTTTTCAACTTTTCCGATAGTTCATTTACATTATTGGGATTAAAGGAAAAGCCATTTAGATTTTCATTTAAAAATACCGGCTTTGCACCAACCTTTGTTGAAAGTGCCAACGGCAAACCCATTGCCGCGAATTCGTGAACAACAACTCCAAAAGGTTCATGGATACTTGGAAGACAAAATAAATCGGAATTTAACCCATGGCTTATGAGCTTTTCTTGTGACTCAAATTGAAAAACTTCAATATTAGAATGCTGAATTTTCAGATTCATTGGGTCACCACTTCCCACTATCCTTAAAAATATATCTTTACTGAATTCCTTCGGTAATAATTCAAAAGCGTCAATAAGAAATTGAATATTTTTATTTGGAACTAGCCTACCTACAAATAAAATTCTCTTTTGGGTAAGTTGGCTTTGATTTTCAAACCAGATTGGGGAGCACGACAATAGGTTATGAATAATTTTATTTTTCTGAAAACCTATTTTCAATGCAAACTCTTCTTGTTTGGGACCTGGGACCCATATAAAGTCAAAATGTTTTCTATACATCCAATATCCTAACATTGACCTCAATTGGTCTTTGATAGTGCCCTCCCATTGGTTATCGCATCCTGTGATTGACAAAGTTTTTGGATACCTCTTCTTTAAAGAAGAATTAATTTTTAGATAAAAAGAATCCATCCTCCCTGAAGTCCAAATATGCGTTGGTTGAAAAGGAACCAATTCATCTTCCACTAAATCCCAAGTCAATTTACTTCTGGGAATCATTCGAATCTCCTCGGGCAATTTAAAAGTGAAAGGAGTAAGCCTGATTTGGTCCCAATAAACCAAAATCACTTGAGTACTTTCCCTTTGACTCATCTCCTCTATAAGCCCAAGAGTATAAGGCATTACCTCAGAATAAAGAATTAAAATTCTTTTTTGGAAATCAGACGGATTCATATACTTCCAAGTAAGCCTTCGCAATAGGTCCTACCTGATATAATTTGAGATTTTCTTTTCCTTTCAAAACCAATTCATTCCTTAACTTTTCATTTTCCACTATAGAAGTAATTGCATCCCTTATTTCGTCAACATCAAATGGATTAACTAAAAGCGCGCCATCTCCAGATGCTTCTGGCATGGCAGATACATTCCCAGTAATTACGGGTCTCCCAGCTGCTTGAGCTTCTAGTATGGGCATGCCAAAACCTTCATATTCCGATGCAAAAAACAGGATATCTGAATCTTTATAGGCTTGATTTAATCCTTTTTGATCTAAATCTGATCTCGCTTCAAATTTGATTTTAAAATCATTTAAAAGCTGAACGTGTTTTGAATTTACTAATCTATTGATTAGTAGAAGTTTAACATCCAGACCTTTAACAGCATGAATTAGACGTTCCAAATTCTTATTTGTTCCACTTCCAATCTGAAGGATAACAGGAGTATCATTTTGTGGAGGAGGGCTGTGAGTAATAAATGGAAGTACCGGATTTTTAATGACAGATATTTTGGATTCAGGAACACCTGCAAACTCAATGAGCTGATTTTTTGTGAATTCTGAAATGGCAGTTAAATGACAAGCATTTGAAAAAGGCAAGTCCATCCATAGCTTTTTATATATCAGCTTTTTCCATCCATGCAAAGAGCGAATATAATGGCCGAGATCATGTACTGTAATGATTGTATTCTTGGTTGGGAGCCCCAAAGCGAGGTAATTGACATCACCTGTTATATGATTTATAGATCCTTTATTCTTTTTTGCCCAAAGAATTGATTGTAAAATTCCAAAATTGTCAGGCTTTTTGAATACAGAAATATCTGTATACTTGGTTAATTCAGCTCTAATAGTATCAAAGAGCTGTTCAAAAGTATAATTACCAGCCCTGTTATCTCTATCAAAATGGTGTATTTGCATTATTTGAATTTGTTTCTAAAAAACTCAAGTAGTGTTTCTGCTCTACGATCTAATGAATGATCATCTAATGCACGCCGAAAGCCTGCTGATTTGATTGAATTTCTGAGATCATCCTGCATTAAAAAACGATTTATTTGGTCGACCAACTCCTCTTGAGTTTCGAAAAAACCGGCTTCAACATCCTCCTTATAAAATTGGAGAGATTGATGATTTCTTTCATGAAGCATGAATCCTCCACTTGCAGGAATATGAAATGTTCTAGAGGTAATTAAATCACCTGAAGATGAACCAGTTACTTTTTCAGATAGAAAGCCTAGATTTATTTTAGACCCATTAATAGCGGCAGCATAAAGATCTCCTAAAATTTGTCTCCCTTGGATGGCCGATTGAATGACTTTTGAAGTAGATTTATTCCATTGCTCACCCCATATTTTCAGATCAAGTTCAGGTATAGATTCTTTAATATGAGTTAATAGCTTTTCCTTTTTTGGAGAATAGGTTCCAATGAAAGAAACATCGCAAAAAAATTCCTCTGGAATTAGTTTAGAATCTATGGGTCGATGTATTTCGGGGTCAAATCCGTGAGGAACAAAAGTTGAATTTGAAATTCCCAACCGATCTTTTAGATCCTTTACTCCAAATGATTTGGTCGTAAAAACATGATCGTAAATTGGAAGAGATTTGGGTAACAAAGAGCCGTGTGCCATAAAACTTACATCCGGAAAAAAATTAATTAAAGGATTTCCATCCTTTTTAATTACTTCTATGGTACTTGGAAAAACAAAAGCGCCCTTATATACTAGGACTAAATCAGGTTTAAAAGTTTTGTATCGTTGGAGAATTTCCTGATTATACTCCTTTACAAATATAGAACGGGCTAGTTTCGAAAGAAACTTAGGAATGAAAGATCTGGACTCTAAAGGGATGTAGTAGAATTCATCTACTACCTCAATTAAAGCTCCTTTTCTGGCTAGAGCCTTAAATAGTCCTCCGGCATTACTTCCTCTCCAAATTGGACCTACGCAGAGTAACTTCATTTCTTTTTTTGAAAACCATACTGATAAACCAAAGAATCAGATAAAGAGCTAAAAATGTAACCAGAATTTGTAAATCGGCTCCGAGACCTAAAAAAGCAGTTAATATTAAATAGACTGCAAAATATGTACCCAGAAGATTAAATCTACTTTTATAAAAACCTACAGACCCCCATAATAACTTTAATAGAATTCCTGTGATAACACTTCCAATTGCAAGACCTATCCATCCAAAGTCTAAAAACAGTTGACCTGGAATTGTCATATTAACTGAATTATTGAACCAATCCTCAGTTTCAACCGCAGCTCCAATTTGAAGAGCAAACCAAACTCCCAATGCAATGGTAGGCTTTTCAGGCCATATAAATCTTGGAATAAAGGCAACAAGTAATGGGGCTAAAGTGGCACCTTCATAATAACCATTATCTACTGCTAGTCCACAAACGGCTGAAATTTGAGCGATATTAGAGCTTCTATCAAAGGCACTTAAATTGCCATCGGGTTCATCAAAAACTTCGAATTCATCGTCTAAAGCCGTATTTAGTTGAGTAATTCGGTCCAGACCCACACCAATTTGTGATCTTTTTTCTCCAAACAGTTCGAAAAAACTATAGAAGAGCACAACAACCAGAAATATAGGAATAAGCTTTACACTAAAAAGTTTTTGAAAGCTTCTGGCCCCTAAAAAATACCCGATCAAAAACACCAAGACTGGTATCAACATTTCGACTCTTAAGTATGCAAATAGCAACGCGTTAAAAGTAACTGCTATCATACAAATGATTGCCTTGACGAAAATAGATGTCTTCTGATACTTTCCTGCCAATCTTGAGAGAATAAATACCCCAACAATTGGAAAAAACTCGATAATCGTTTGAATACTTCCCGGAAAATAGAAGAACAACCAAAATCCCTTAAGAGCAAAAATAACTGTTAAGTAAAATATCCAATTAATCAATTGCTGATTTAGGTTAAGCTTAAGATAAATCTCAGGGAACTTAGCATTTCTAAATAACTCATACCCAAGTCCTAAAAATTGAGTTCCTAAAGCAAAAACCAATGAAGCAACAGGGAAAAGAGCGGGTTCGGAATAATCAAAGTTCAATAACTCATCTCCATTTTGAAATCTATATATGATGCTCAGGTTAGAAAGGGCGACAATGATCAATCCCAAATAGTAAAAGTGGATTAACTCATACCTTTTATCTCCGTTAGTTTTAGAAACTAACTCCCACGAAACAAAAGTCAAGAGAGTTAAACTACATCCATATTGTGGAAACCAGAAATAAGCAAAAATATGGATCGCTACCCAAATAAAGTGCTTTAAAATCATTCCGAGGGGAATTTCACTCCAATTAACTTTTTGGTCATCAAAATGGAGTAGGTTCTGTAAACTCTTAACAGCTTTTCAACTGGGACTTGACTTTGTTTGATTTCTTCTAGATCCTTCAGTAGCTTAGATTTCATATCCGAAGGTAATTCATTCTTAAATTTCTCAGAAATTTTGTAGAAGTCATGAATCAATATTTTTTGAAGTGGGGTATGAAAACCAATTTTATCTTTTCTTCTTCTAATTGACTCGGGTAAATATTCCTGGCATGCGTCCCTGAGTAAAAATTTTCTTTCCCCGTTTTTAAGAAACTCCTCAGGCTTTATACTCAAGAGAAAATCAATTAATCTATGGTCCAAAAAAGGTGTTCTCCCTTCTACCCCTTCGTTCATAGCATTTCTATCGTCATAATGAAGAAGATGAGGTAAGTGAATTTTGAAAAGAGACTCTTTGAAAAGCTCATTAAAATTTACCTGGGAAGCTGGTGATATAATTTTTTTGCCTTCTTTCCATTTATTTGAAATAAATTCCTCCCTCTGTATTCTGCTGGATTTTTTCATTTTTTGTTCTAAGGAGGGAAACAAGAATGCCAAGCAAAACTTTATCCAATCTTTTTGAGTCCAGCTTAGATTGCGTAAGTTATTTAAAAACCTTTTTAATTGAACTCGTTTTAATTGAGCAGCTAAAATCCCTCCAATCGCATGATCATACCCTGCAAAAAGCTCATCGGCTCCTTGCCCGCCCAATATAACTTTTACTCCAGCCTTTTTTGCGGCTTTCATCAGTAGGCTGTGGGCACTAATACTCGGATCTCCGAAAGGTTCTTCTTGAATTAATAGACTTTCTTCCAAAAGGTTATCGTAGGAAATTTTTGACAGGTCTACATAATGAACCGTAATCCTTGAAGGGTCAAATAATTTCAAAACATCTTCAACATATTTTGATTCGTCCTTAAGATCTCCTGGAATTTGTGCAGTAAAAATATGGATATGACCTTGGGTATGCTTTGCCAAAATTCCTGCAATAATGGAGGAGTCAACACCGCCGGATAAGGTAATTCCAATAGGCACATCAGACAAAGTCTGAGATAATACTGCCTGAATGACTAAGGACTTAAGCTCTCTTTTTTCTGATTCACCAAATTTTTTATCCCTTCTTGGACTGTTAGGAATATCCCAATATTTAGTGGCTTCGATTTTTTCTTGTTCGGGAGTGATAAATGCATAACTAGCTACTGGAAACTGAGAAATTTCTTGGTAAAATGACTCTTCTTCCAAATGCCCGTAATTTCCACTCGAGAGATATTCTGTTACAGCCGTGGTATTAAATGTGAAGGATTCCTGGAACTTGGCGAATAGCTTAATTTCAGAACCAAAATAAATTCCTTCTCCTAAGACTTGATAATAAAGAGGCTTTTGACCAAATCTATCCCTACTTATAAATAGCCTCTGCAATTCATGATCCCAAATTAACATTGCCCACATCCCAACCATTTCTGAAAGCATTTTTTCGCCGATGAGTTCAAAAAGCTCTAAAATTGTCTCAGTATCTGAGTGGCCTCTAAATTTAAAATTTGGTAAAAATAAACTTCTTAATTCGAGATGATTATAGATCTCCCCATTAAATGCTATGCTAAACCTACCACTTTTTGAAGTCATAGGTTGATCGCCTGCCTCTGAAAGATCTAAAATAGATAATCTTGTATGTCCAAGCCACATTTTCCCCAAACTAGCTTCTGATTGTCTATCAGGCCCTCGATGCTCAATCAGGGATAAATCTAAATTCCGTGATAGGCTGTTAAGCTCATTGGCTTGATTTACAAGAATTCCAGCGATACCGCACATTAATGAGTTATTTTATATTTTAAAAGCCTACATAAGGCCAATAAATCAGATGATAGTCCTGCTCTACTTTCCAAAGGAATATTTTCAATTTGGGGAGAAAGGTTTGACACAAAATGCTTGTAAGATTTCCAACAAGACTCTATACTGAAGAACTCCTCTGCCAATGTATTAGCCAATTTTGGAATAGAAGTATGATATGATTGTCTTAAACTTTCAAAAGCAAGCTTCGCCTTATCAATATCTCCAATAGGGTATAATGCAATTAAACTATGGGACCTTTCATCATTTTCTAAATCTTCAACTCCACTGACTTGAGAGCTTAATATTTGGCAACCAGCGGCTAAGGCTTCCATTACTGCTACTGACATTCCTTCAAAATTGGAAGTCTGAATCAGAATCTTTGCCTCTACCAAAAGTTGATTAACTTCTTCCTTGGGAATCCAATCCAAAAATTCGATGGAATCATTCAGCCTGAGATTAGAAAATTCTTCTCTCAAGCTTTCCATATCGACTCCATTACCAATGATAGATAACTTCCAGTCAGGGTTATCATTTAATATTTCGCGAAAGATCTTCGGAAGATCAGATACTCGTTTTTGTTTCTCTTCAATTCTCCCAACAAAAACCAGCTTATTTTCCTTTTCAGGAAATGACCTATTTTTAGAAATTTGAATACCGCATGGAATTACCAGGTGAGGCTTATCGAAAGAGACCGAATTTTTTATTCTATTGGAAACTGATACAAATCCTGCTACCTCCTGATGATAGTTTTCCGCCAATCTGTAATAATGCTCATCATCACTGTGAAGAACACCAATAAAAACGTATAAATGAGATAACTCAGCACATGCCCTCCATACGGCCTCGTCATCTGAAGGGATTAAAATAGAGCCTTCAGGAAGATTTCTGAGAATTAGATTTTTATAAAAAGAAACCCTTTTCTGAAAAGTGCCCAATTCAAATCTAAAATCCACCTCCTCAGAAACAACTCCGATGTTATTTTTTAGAATTTGTGAAATTGGAAGCTTGCCAGAAGCTGATATGAAAGGAGTTTTTGGATTGGGCACCAGGAAATTAATAGACTCTCCTAAGGTTCTGGCATGTTTAAAAAAATCCATCATCCAAGAAGTAACCCCACCTCTATGATACGGATGAGAAATAAGACCCCAATTCATAAATTAAGAATGGTCTCGAATTGATTTCCTACACTTTGAACTTTATAGTCTTCTAAAAAAGAAGGGGTTGGAGTAAATAGTCTTGAAATAATATCCTCTTTCCCTTTAATCTCCTTTGACCACTTCAAGTCTATGTACTTTTTGGCAAATTCCTTTCCAAATTCTCTTTCAAATCCACCAGCATCCTCCCCAAGGATTAGAATAGGCTTGTCAAAACGACAATATTCATAAAATTTAGACGGTATACCTTTCCGTTCACTTACTTCCCAGGATAAAAGGCAAAGAATATCGGTAGTTGAAATTTCCTTCATTAACTGCTCTTTGTCCAACCAACCCAGATATTTAACCGGAACTAGAACAGAAAGTCGACCTTCCAACTCCAGATAGGTATCTTCATTTCCAGCAAACTTGAATTCAATCTCCAATTTTGGCACGTGGGTAATTGCCCATGATAAGAAAACAAGCAACGCTCCGACATTTTGAAAGTTGAAATCAATAGACCCATAATAGAAAATAACTAATTTATGTTTATCAGTTTGATCTTCAAGGGAAATTCTATTTTCAATTGCATGTGGAATATGTGAGACTTTATTGAAAAATTGGCGTAACTCCTCTGCCCACTCTTGACTAACGCAGGTAATTTGAGGGTTTATTTTAGAGATTTTTCTATAAAAATGGTTTAATGGTTTTCTTCCAGCCTCAGATTGATACCCTTCATAAATCGGATCTTGAAAATCAAAAACCAAAGGTATGGGCTTTTGCTTGGCTAATAAATAACCCAGATATAAAGGGCCCCGAGGAGTATAAAAGCTAATGATTGAATGGTATTTAATCTTTTTTTCTTCTAATCGATTTTGGGCCTTTTTCGCCCATGCAGAAGAAAAGTCACCTTTGTAATATGCATAATAAATGGTCCTGAATTTTTGTAGGAACCTATTTTCAAGCACAGGTTTAAATTTAAATTGAATGCCTTCCAACCTCAAAATACCTCTTCCGATTTCTTTCTCTTCACTTACATTCAAATTGGCAGAAAATATCACGGTTACATGATAGCCAATTGAGGCAAAGTATTCTGCAATATACCTGGGCCTTTTAACTAGAGCAGTGGTTTGTTTGGAATGAAACCCTTCATACTCATAGCAAATCATCAAAATTGATTTTTGATCCATTTAAAAATCTCTAAGAAGATTTGAAAGTTCTTGGGGATCCAAAATAAAGTTGGTTTGAAAATCAAGATTTTTTCCAAATATCATTCTATGTTCAAAGCCGAATTTTTTACAAATATTCTTATAATGTTCAGGTTGAAAATCCAACCCAGGTGCAATTTCTAAAACCTTAAGGTTCCCACCTTTTTTGAAAATGGTATTGACTAAACCTGCTCCATGAATTCCAGCAACGTGAGAAGCAGATGAAAACAAATTTGCCTGCTCTAAAAGTCCCATTTCATTGCAATCAACCACCTCAAAACCAAAGTCTTTTAAAATGGGCATTATTTCATTAATATTTCTTATGGTTCTTCCTGAAAATGAATTTCTTGTAATAAATATTTTTTTATCATCAACCAATTTAGCTGAAGGTCTGATTTGATCGATTACTTGATCTAAAGAACAGGAAAGAATATCCTCTTTTAATAAATAGAGCTTTTTGACGAATAAATATTCTTTAGAAGATTGAACTATGATTTCTCTATTATTTGGGAATATTTTAGAAAAAAAGTCTTTGGCGAAACGGTTTTTATGGTAGTGATCAGGTAAAATTATAGGAATTTCTCCTTTCGGATCAAAAGCATCTAAGGCATTAAGTTGTGTCAAACCATCCATGAAAAAATGGTAATAATTCTGCCAGCCAAAACGGAAACTAGCTCCTTTTTCTATTACCCTAGTGTTGCTTTTTTTATTCAAATACTTCAAGGTCCTTGGTCTCCTTTTCATTTGATCCCAAGGGTCTTCAGAATAAGGAAAAGAGTATTTAAAAATTTTGAGTGGAGAAGGAATTACCCATCCAAAATCAGGATCTAACCAAACATTCTCCCCTTTAAATCGATAAGAAGAAAAATTATCCTTTAAAAAAGATAAGCCACCTTTAGTTAAGCCAGACGATTCAAGATTTGGATAGAAAAAATCTAGATTGGTCAGATTGGTCTCAAATTTCTCCTTAGAAATCGAATTGCTTTCTAAGGTCATTTCCCAAAGCTTATTGTCAAAATAAGGCGTAATTACTTTTGCCTGAAGTCTATCCCAAAAATTTATATGCTGCTCCATATATCTATGAAGTTAGGTTGTGTGAACTAATTTCCCAACCTTCATTTGATTGTACCAGAGTTTAAAATTTAATATTCTCCAAGCGTCGTATTCAAAAGGTATTTGTGAGGCTTGCAAAGATTTAAAATATTTAAATACTTCTTCTTTTTTGAAAAAAGTTTCATCCAAATCATCAACATCCTTCCTAACCAAATCCTCAAACCAATCTTTCCCTTCATTTTTCAACCAATACTCCTCATTTGAAACGAAGCCCATTTTATCTTTTCTATCCAGAATTTCATCCGGCACAGTACCTCTTAATGCAGCTCTGAGAATTGTTTTTCTTTCTCCTTTTAGATAGATAAATTCCTCAGGGAGACTCAGGCAAAATTCGATAAGTCTGTAATCCATGAATGGAGTTCTACTTTCCACTGAAAACGCCATACTATTTCTGTCTTCATAGCGAAGCAATGCAGGTAAGGGAGCGATCTGTATTTGGTTAGTCAAGCTTTCTCGCAAGGTCTCAGCATTCCATGAAAAATCAGATCTATTTTCATGATTTAGCCAAGATTGCTTGGGACCATATTTAAATTGAAGCTTAGAAGGTAGAAGATTATTAATGGACCTAGGTAGGATATTTAAAAGACCACTGATTAAAAATCCTTTGGGGAGACTTCCATATTGTTTTTTGTATGCATTGGACTCAGTTAAAATTTTATCCAGTTTAAAGTTTTTCCAAAGCCCTGAATAAAGAAATAAATCATTGCCACCATATCCAGCTAATTGTTCATCTGCCCCTTGACCATCTATCATTACAATTAATCCAGCTTTTTTCGCACCTTCAAAAACTTTCCATTGAGCAAATTGAGATGTACTTCCGAAAGGATAATCCATATGCCAAACAAGTGACTCCAATTCCTCTTTCAACATTTCAAAATCTGGAAAAACTTGGTGACTTTTTGCCTTTACTTTCTCATTTACAATTTGAGCATATTTCGTTTCATCAAATTCAGGGATTTGACTTGAAGAGGTAACAGTTTGAAGTGTTAAATCTGAATCTGGGTTTTCTTTAAGGACTTCATCCATCAAACAGACAACAGCACTGCTATCAAGCCCACCACTGAGAGCGCTTCCAACAGGCACATCCGATCTAAGTCTAAGTTTAACGGCATCTTTCAAAAGCTCTTTAAATTTGAATTTTGCCTCCTCAAAAGAACCTTCAAAATTTTTAATTTTTAATTTATACCACTGTTTTTTGATAAGACTTCCTGAATCCAAATCGTAACAAAATATATGGCCTGGCATAACCTGCTTGATTTGAGTTTCAAAAGTTTCTTCTGAATGGTCTATAAATCCAAACCTTAGATATTCATAAGCTATTTTTTCTTCCAATTCAAACTTATACTCTGGCAATACTCTTAACTGTTTTATTTCAGAGGCAAAGGAGAGATAAGTTGGGTTTTGAGTATAATAAAGTGGCTTTACTCCAAATCTATCTCTTACTGCATATATTTTTTGAGATAGGGAATCAAATATTAAAAATGCAAACATGCCATTAAAATATGAAAGACAGTCTTCCCCCCATTCCTCCCATGCTTGCAAGATTACTTCTGTGTCAGATTGAGTTCGAAAAATCCTTCCAACAGCTTTCAGTCTTTCTCTGATTTCTATATAATTATAAATCTCACCATTGTAACATATAGTAAGATTGTTAAAAACCATTGGCTGATGTCCTTGTGGACTAAGGTCAAGAATTGAAAGACGCCTATGACCAAAGGCCAACCTAAATTCCTCATTTTCCTTTAAAATATCCAGGCTATGCAATGATTTGGAATCCTCGGAAGTATCTTCATCTGCTAATAATCTTAGTCCACCCTCTTTCGACCACAACATATAGCCGGAATCATCAGGCCCTCTGTGTCTAATAATTTGAGTAGCGTGCTTTAGAGGAATTGGTACAGATTGACTTTTGAATACGAGCCCAAATATTCCACACATATTTATTGATTTAATAAAATTTGATAGTGATGCCTGTGCGTTGGGATATGATTTTCCCAGAGCAATCTTTCAGCAGAGCTTAAGGCACTTTTAGACCTTTTTTCCCAAGACTCAGTTTGCAAATAATTTAAAACAAAAGCAGCTGCTTCTTCCAAACTTAATTTTTCAAAATCCAACTCAATTAAGCCTGGATATTCTGATGCAGGAAGTCCTCCTAGACCTTTTTGAATTAAGACTGGAACACCGGCGGCTAAGTATTCCCCTATTTTTACCGGTTGCGCTACTCTATTAACCAAACTGGATCTTCTGATCATTAAACCAAGATCCAAATTTTTAAGGCATTCATGAACTTCCTTTTGGGAAACAGAAATTAATCTTACTCTTTTTGAATCCCAATGATATTGACGAATCATTTCCGCCATTTTTTCTTTTTCATGTGTTACAATCAAAAAATTAACCCTTGAGTCCTTACTCATCAAAACATCCATAAAAGGAAATACCAACTCAGGAAGATTTTGATAGCTTGCAGTACCACCTAGATAACCTATTTGATACTCTGATGATTCTGATTTCGCTACTCCAATTGGGAGACCATTCCTTTTATAATTTGATATAGCACAAGGAACAACCCATTTTGGCCCTTCAAATTCTGAAAGTGATGAAACTGCATCTCCTAACTTTGAGTTGACTGTTGATAATCCGTCAGCAAATTTTAGGTTTTCCTTCATTCGATCCAATAAAATTTTCGCTGAAGGATTGGAAGCAAGTTCTTCTAATGAATTAACCTCAATTTGTTGATTCAATAAAAACTCAGCAGGCCAAAGTCCTCGGATATCAGCGACTAATTTGTCTTTATTAAAGAACTTTTTCAACCAAATAAATCTAGAAATCAAATCCTCACCCCTAAAATGAAAAATAACGGGTTTCATGCCTAAATTTCTTCTGTAAAAATATATAAGGTGGGATTGAGGAAAATTAGCTATTCTATCCACTCCGCCAATAACCCTAATTTTAAGTTTGGGGTAGGAATTTCGAAGCTCATTTAAGTAGGTTTTAAATGCTGAATCCCAGTAAGATCTGAAAGGAACAACAATCCAAACTTCTACACTGAGAGGGGCATTATCTGATTTTAATTCTACCTGAACTTTCGCTTGTTCAAATAATTGGGTACGCACCAATGGTGTGTTGTATTCTTGGTATGCCAGCACATGGACTAGATGATATTGGATATAATCACTCATACCAAAAATTTGATTAGGTTTTGAGCATTCTGAAGATAGCTGCCTACATTATCTTGAACACATATTCTAGAATCAGCAACGTTCGAAATCTCCTGAATTTGTTTTTCAATGGCTTCTAATAAACTATTTGTATCCTTAGGCGGAACCAATTTAACTGAATTAGAATATTCAAAAATTTCTTTATGTCCTCCGACATCTGTTAGTACCATTGGCAAATTTGAGGCAGCAGCTTCTAATGCAACATTTGCTAAACCTTCATTATAAGATGGTAAAACAAATAAATCACAAGCTTGATAGATTTTTGGGAGCTGATTGTGATGAATTTGCCCCAAATGAATTATTTTTTCTTCAATACCTCTTTTTAGAGCCTCGGATTTCAAATCAATCTTATCAGGGAAATTTCGGTCAACTGTTACAGCTACAAGCTTTACGTTTTGAAATTTACTCACTAGTAATTTCAACACATCCAATAATTCTAACCAACCTTTTAATACAACAGGAGTTGCTACACACAAAAGATGTATTTCATCTTTATGCCATCCAAATTCAGACTTTATTTTAACTTTCTTCTCAAGAGAAACAGGTTTAAATTTTTCTAAGTCAACTCCATTGTAGATTACTTCAACATTTTTCTTTGCTGAAGAAGAAACTAAAGCCTGCGCATCATCTGCAAGTCTCTGACTATTTGCAAAAAGACGATCTGCTCCCTCATAAACACGTCTTAAATGAGAAAATAGAATTGGATTATTTTGAGGCCACTCGTGAATATCATCTCCTCTACAAAAAGATGCCAGAGGAATAGACAATTTTTCCTTCACCAAAAGACCAATAAAAGAAGTTTCAGTCCAGAAATGAGAAATTATCCAATCTGTATCTTTAAGAGATGAATTACTTTTAACGTATTTAACTATTGCCTTAGCTTCTCTTTCATATGGATCTTCTTTAAAAATTCTATTAGGCATTTTTACTAAAACAGGCACTGAATGGATTGGTACTCCCTCTACTTCCGAAAAGTAATCTAACTTCAAGTCATATCCCTCTTTCCAATAAGGATGAAACTTATGAAGACCTCTTGGAGGAAACCAATTATGAGTCAGTAGAACTGAACATTGATGTCCTAAATTCTGTAAAGCTTTAACCTGCTGATGAATAAACACTCCATTCATTGGCGCAGATTTTCTAGGATAGTTTGGAGTGAGGATTAAAAAATTCAAATTCTTCTAAAGTAATCTGACAATGCAACCAAGCCAAAAGCCTGAGAAGGAATAAACTCTCCATTCTCAACTTGTCTCAAGTATTCAATTAATTTATCCTGGTTCAGGAATTCCAAGGACCGCAAAAAGCTGATTTCATTTTTAAATCTTTCCTTTGTCATTTTGTCTTCTCTAAGCATTTTTTTCAAAGGAGAATTGAATCCGGTTTTTTCTCTTTCACCAAGCTGAGTTCCTAGGTATTTATTAACTAGAGATCGCAGTGGAGTCTTTCCAAAAGCCTCACTCCTTTTATTTGGAGAGGCAATTTGCATAGCAAACTCAACTACCCTATGATCTAAAAACGGAACTCTTCCTTCAATACCCTGATGCATAGTCATTCTATCTGCTTTAACAAGCATTTCATCTACAAGGCTGGTTTTAATATCGGTATATAGCATTTGATTAATCAAATCTTCCTGATCGTAGGAGTTCCAGATTTTTTCAAACCTATTTAGATAGCGATGCTGATCTACATCTTTTAAAATAGAAGAGTCTAAAAATGGATTATCAAAAGACCCATATTTTAAAGTTAACCGTTCGGCATACTTAACATATTTTGGACGATTCAAATCCTCTACTGCAAGCTTCAATGATTTTTTTGAAGTAACAGCGTAGGCTGCCTGAAACAGTAGTTTTCTAATGCTTAATGGGAAACTTTTGAATTGGGGTGGTTCAGGAAACGGAGAATGCCTGTCATAACCAGCAAAAAGTTCGTCAGCACCATCTCCAGACAATACAACTTTCACTACAGGCTTTGCCATTGAGGCTATTCTTGACAATGATAAGGCACTCGAGACACCGAAAGGTTGATCTATGCAACCGAAGTGTTCCTCCAGATTTTGAAAAAAATCTGTTTCAATGTTAAATTGATGAGGACTACTTTTTATTTTTCTTGAAGTTTCCTCAGCTATTTTACTTTCATCTTCAGGTTCCCCCTGAAAGGCCGCTGTAAATGTAGGAATACCGTTTTGAGCCAACGCAGAATAATAAGAAATCAATGATGAATCAATCCCCGCAGATAAAAATGATCCAACTTTAACATCAGCTACTAAATGCTCACTAACTACTTGTTTAAGCAATTCGTCAGTAGCTTCAAGAACTTCATTTCCATTTTTGAAATTTGTATTAATCTCAGTTGGAAGTTGCCAAAAAGACTTCTCTGGAGACAAATTACCATTAGTGAATTCTAAATAACAACCTGGAGATAATGCATTTACCTCCTTATATAATGTGAAAGGTTCAGGAATATAACCTAAATTAAAATAATCATACAATGATGTATAATCCAGCTTTGAAGAAGCTAGCTGACTTGTAATTAAAGGCTTGACCTCCGAAGAAAAAGAGAATGCGAGACTATTTGAAGTATAATATAATGGCTTAATCCCTATCCTATCTCTTGCGATCATCAGCTTGGACCTTTCTTGATCCCAAATCGCCAAGGCAAACATTCCGACTAGACTATTGAGGGTTTTTACCATGTCTCCATCAAACTTCTCGTATAGATGCAGGATCACCTCACAATCTGAAAAGGAGCTGAATTGATGCCCTTCTGAAATTAATCTTTCCCTAAGTTCTTTATAATTATAGATTTCACCATTGCATATTAATACCAATGATTTATTTTCATTATAGAGAGGTTGTGTTCCATTCTCCGACAAATCTATGATTGACAATCTATTATGAACCAGGCAAATTGGACCATCAATATAAAATCCATTACCATCAGGCCCTCTATGATTTAACGCCTTGGTAAGATGTTTTTGAGTTTTTGAAGAATCTAGCTGAGGAGAGTATTTATAAAAACCAGATATTCCGCACATTGGGTTTTATTTTTTAGATCTTGGTTTTATCGCCTTTGATAAAAATAAAAGAGTAGAGTTTTTTAAACGGATGATTAGATGATGAAAAGCTGGTTTTTTTTCTCCTCTTTTGATCAATCTTGCTATTCCACTTAAAAAATCTAAAATCCCGTAATTTTCAAGGGAAATCTTCATTTTATAATTGAGCTCTTCATAAAAGAGGTGATTTCTAATTTTACCTAGCTGCATCGTGTTAAACTCTCCACAAGATTTGGCTTCTTGATAAAAATTGCACATTTGGTCAACGTAATACACCAATTTTCTTTGGGACATTAGTGAACTTGGAAGATACCTATAAAAAGTAAGCGCTGCCGAGATGTAAGTCCAAGGACCTAATTTATTAGCAATTCTACACCAAAGAAAAAAATCTTCTACCCCGTTCAAATTCGTATTAAATCCCCCCATTTCCTTAATAACATTCTTACTTACCACCACAGTAGAAGTGCCTATGGGATTACCTTGGATCAAAAAATCAAAATCATGAGGTATTGAATCTTTAATTTTAATGATTGAATTAGGAATTTCATCACCAAATTTTGTGTATGAATGATGGATAGCAAATGCATTGGGATTTAGGCTTATATGGTGATTAATAATTTCTAACTTATTCGGTTCGAAATAATCATCACAATCCAGAAAAGCTATCCACTCTCCCGAAGCTTTGTTTATGGCTAAATTTCTAGAAGAGGAAACGCCTGTTTTTATTGATTTTTCTTTTTGGAAGAACTCTCCTTTTAAATCTAGCTTTTTCTTAAGCGAAAGAGCATATTCAAAAGAACCATCCTTGCTGTTATCATCAACAAAAATAATTTCGTAATCCTCAAATGTTTGTTCTTTTATGGAGGTAAAACATTCCCGAAGAAATTCCTTCCCGTTGTAGCAAGGAATAATAATTGAGAATTTAGGCCCCTTCATATGTACAATCAATATTCAAGTCTATTCGAATAGTACCGGGAGGTGAATTAAATAAACTCCCAAGCAAGGTGTGAGTATTTTCTACTTCAAATACACATAATTCATTTATTGTTAAAAGGGAATATTGGCGATTATGGCCAAAAATTAACTTAAATGAATAATATCCGGCATTCAAAAGTTGTCCAGGTATTTTTCCCCTAAGGATATATGATCCTTTTCTAGAATCCCCTTTTGGCGCAAATTCAAAAGCCTGATGAAAAACTATACTCCCATCCATCATCTTTAATTCGAGAGTGACATCCTGAGTTCTTTGAGAAATCAGATTTTCAAAATAAATCTCAAAATGAATAGCTGTATCGCAAGTAATGGTAGGGTTTTGATCAGAGTTCTCTGGAAAAAGTTTGAAATCTTGCAAAATAACTGAGTCACTTATTACAGGGAATGTCACTTTCATATCACTTGAACTCAAATTGCTTTGATATGAATTGATGATTTCTGCAACCTTTCCAGACTGGGTTAATCTACCATTTTGAAGAAGAATCCCAGTGGAACAAAGCTCTTGTACGGCTGTAAGATTATGACTTACAAAAAGAACTGTTCTACCAGACTTAGATAAATCTCCCATCTTGCCAAGGCATTTTCGTTGGAACTCTATGTCACCTACTGCCAAAACTTCATCCACAATCAAAATCTCAGATTCTAAATGAGCTGCGACAGCAAATGCTAACCTAACATACATTCCTGAAGAATATCGCTTGACTGGAGTATCCACATATTTGGCAACTCCTGAAAATTCAACAATTTCATCAAACTTCTTTTTGATTTCTTGCTTTTTCATTCCCAAAATTGCGCCGTTCAAGAAGATATTTTCTCTTCCTGTCAATTCAGGATGAAAGCCAGTACCAACTTCAAGAAGAGAGGCTATTCTACCTTTCACATCCACATACCCACTGGAAGGTAAAGTCACTCGACTTAATATTTTTAACAAAGTACTTTTTCCAGCTCCGTTTCTTCCTATTATCCCCAGAACATCCCCTTCGTTCACCTCAAAGGAAATGTCATTAAGAGCCCATGCATACCCTTTGGTATCTTTACTTGTTCTATCATTCTCTGCACCAATGATTGAAAATGGATCCCCCTTGCCACGAGCTTTGGATATCCAACGCTGTAAATCATGGGACAAGGTTCCGGTTCCAATTTCTCCTAATTTATAGAGTTTGGAAATGTTGTCCGCTAGTATAACAGGTCTCACGTAATCTTTAATTTAAGATGAAAATACAGTCTTAAACTGTATCAATGAATGATTTTTCTATTTTATTAAAAATCAATGCGCCTAAAGTCAAAAGCAAAGCAGTGAATGCAGCACTATAGGAAAGCCATACCCAGGAAAATATTCCTGAGCCTAAAAAAGCAAATTTAAAGGCTTCTAAAATACTTGTTAATGGGTTGAACCAAAGAATTTGTTGGTATTCAGGTGAAAGTGAGCTCATTGGGTAGATAACTGGGGAGGCAAACATTAAT
This sequence comes from Algoriphagus sp. NBT04N3, assembly GCF_019443765.1. Taxonomy (NCBI): domain Bacteria; kingdom Pseudomonadati; phylum Bacteroidota; class Cytophagia; order Cytophagales; family Cyclobacteriaceae; genus Algoriphagus; species Algoriphagus sp. NBT04N3. The sequence goes on along the minus strand of NZ_CP048415.1, from coordinate 856,116 downwards.
AACTGAACCCCAAAGGTTATTAAAAATGTCAAATCTCTGTATTTGGTTGTTAGTGCACTACTAATCAAACCAAAACCTAAACCTACTCCACCCATCATTGCCAAAAGCACAGGGACAAATAAAATGTGTAGATTAGGATGAACATCCGCACCTCTTACTAGAAAAATAGTAAGGACTGCTAAGAATAAGCCAAACTGAATACCAAACTTTAAAAGGTTACTAATTACTTTACTCAAAGGAAGAATCAATCTCGGAAAATAGACCTTTCCAAAAATCGGAGCATTTTCTGTGAAGGTTTTGGAAGTTTGAGTGAGTAGCTCATTGAAATAATTCCAAATAGTAATCCCTGAGAGATAAAAAAGAATTTGGGGTACTCCATCTGTGCTTATCCCAGCAAGATTACCAAATACAAACATAAAGGTGATTGTGGTAAGTATAGGTTGAATAAAAAACCACAAAGGACCTAATATGGTCTGCTTGTAAACAGTTACTATATCGCGTTTAACGAATAGCATTAATAAATCTCTGTAATTCCAGACTTCTTTAAGTCCCAATCGAAAAAGGGACTCCGAAGGTTGAATTCGAAAGTCCCAATCTAGCTCTTTATTTGTACGTTCAGACATTATAATTATATGACAAAAGATTAATCGCGATAAGGATAATCTTATTTGTTCTCATGATAATTCATCCAAGAATCCCCAGAGAATGGTTGTAAAAAATAATTTTCAAGTTCTTGAGAATTATTACCCTTGATAGCCCTTATGTGAAGCTCGGTGGATGAGTTGGTTCTAACAATGGAAGTAAAGCCTTTTTTCTCCAATAGGCCTTTTACATATTCAAAATCTAGGCGTCGGTTTAATAATGGAGAGTAAATATCATGCATTTGGTGAACTCTCTCTGGATTTCCATTACCTTTTTCTATTAGAAATGATTTTTTCTCATCCCAAGATGAAAGAGAGTTGTAATATACTCTGTCTTTAAAAAGATTAAGATCAGCATTAAAATCCAACGATTCTCTGCCATATAGATAAAGATATATCAACCCACCTTCTTTTACTTGGTTTGAAATCTCATCAAAGGATTTAGTAAAACTTTTACAATGATGTACTACTCCCCATGACCAGACTAAGTCAAATTTTTGCTGGTCCCGTAAAGATTCACCCAGAGTCTCTAAAGGAGATTGAATAAATCTAGATTCCGGATTAAGTCCTATAATGGCTTCTTTGGTTCTTTCTAAGGCTGATTGGTTGATATCAACGGCTGTAACATTAGCACCTAGCTTGGTCAATCCGTAGGACCATCTTCCTCCTCCACAGCCAGCATCCAAGACTTTCTTGTCTTTAAACCATTCTTTTTTAACCAGAATTTCCTCCTCGCAAATAATCCTTTCAACCTCACTTTTGAACCAAGGATCGCTGAGCATATACTCTCCCTTAGATAACTTATCCCATTGAAATGAAAAAGATTCTTCTGTTTGAGAGCTGGTTAAATCCAAAGAGTTATCTACATTATGAACCAACTTATAAAGAAGCTTATATAAAGCATCAACTTCCTTTTTATCAGCCCTGGTTTTAAGAAATTTAATTTTCTCTTTTAAGTTTAAAAACATGGTAAAAATTAAAAATTTGAGAATCTACTTTTTGTCGTCTTCGTAATACCCGTATCCATATCCATAGGTATATCCATAACCATAGGTTACTTTTTTCCCATCAACTCCATTAAATACACCGTAGATATTTTTGATTCCGTTTTTCCCCTTGAGACCATTTAAAGCTTCAACAAAGGAACGCTGGGAAAAATTCTGACGGAATACAAACAAAGTCAAATCTACGTGAGCCAAAAGATCGAGGGTTTCACTGACTAGCCCAACCGGAGGTGTATCAAGTATGATTACATCATATTGATTTTTCAATTCGTCGAGTAAATTCGAGAAATGTTCAGTAAAAAGTAATTCGGCAGGATTTGGAGGAGTTGGTCCAGAAACTAAAATATCCAAATTATCAAACTGAGTCTTTTTGATGATCTTATTAATATCTTTTTCTTGCTGACTTAAATAAGTAGATAGACCAACATCATTTTTCAACTTAAAATCTTCAAATATTTTTGGTTTACGCATATCACATCCAACCAAAATAGTCTTTTTACCTGTCAAAGAGTAGACTGATGCCAGGTTCATCGAACAGAATGTCTTTCCTTCTCCAGAAATAGTCGATGTCACCATTAAGGTTATCTGTTTATCCGCTGGTAATATAAACTTTATATTAGCCCTTAAGGACCTGAAACCTTCCGCAATACCTGATTTACCTTGATCAAATACAACGAGATTACTTTTCTTTTTATTAAATAAGATAGTTGAAAGAACGGGAACTTTTAGTTTGTTTTCCAAATAGGAAGAATCTTCAATCTTCGTCCTGAACACTTCTCTACCTAACACAAATCCTACAGGAACAAACAATCCCAATAAGATGGACATTAAGATGGTTCGCGCGAATTGAGGCTTAATTTGCTGAATTGTTGATGCTGGCTCAATAATTTTATTATCTGCTTTATTGGAAGCTTTAGTTATTGCTGCTTCGGCTCTTCTCTGCATCAAAAATGTATAAAGCCCTTCTGTAATGTCAAATTGTCTTCTAAACCTAATTAAATTCTGTTCAGTCTCAGGAAGATTTCTAAAGGATGCCTCAATACTGGCAATCCTACTCTCCAAATCCTCGATTAAAAATCTAGAATTGGTGTCCACATTAGTGAGTGCTTCTCTTATTGAAGCGTTTAGCTCTTTAATTTTTCTTTCTACCTCGATCACTATAGGTGACTCAGGGGTATTAGTTGCAAGTAATTCTGATTTCCTGTTCTGCAGAACAATCAAATTAGTGATCAAGGTATTTAAGATTGGATCCTCTATGCCCAGACCAGAAGGAACTACAATATCCCTGTAGTTTTCTCCAACAAGATAATCCCTCAACTTACCATAATAAGACCTTTTGAATTTCTCTTGTCTCAACTGTGTTTCATATTCCATCAGCTGTTCATAGACCAAAGAGCTTTCGCTTTCCAAATCGTAAATTTTATTGCTTGATCTAAAAGTCTGTAATTGGCTTTCGAATAATTTGAGAGAATCCGCTACTCCAGCTACCTGAGAATCAATAAAGTCTACTGTACTTGAAGATATTTCATTCTTCTCTCTCAATTCGATGTCAAGATAATTTTGCATCAAGGTATTGAGATAAATCTCACCTTTTACAGGATTTGTTGTCTCCAAAGAGAGGTCTAAAATAGATGCATTTCTATCAAGTCTTTTTATTTGAAGTCGACCAGAATACTCCCAAACCAAAGAGTTAATGTCTCTTAATTTTATAAAAATCTCTCCAGATTCCTCGATACCGGTTTTTTCAATTTTAAATTTAAAATTGTTAGTTTCTACCCATTCTCCAAACTTGAAAGTTTCAGGGTCTGGGATTATTGAAAGAGGGAAAACATTACCATCTGGAAGGATTTTTCTGTAATCATCATCTTCGAATGATACAGTATAATTTTCTTGATTATTCCAGGAAATTTTGATTAGCGAATTAATTATTTGAGGCGCCTTCCAATCAACTTCCACTAAAACTGGAATATTTTTATATACTTCATTATATATATAAGTTCCAGATTGATAGTATTCAACCTCAAAATCTAACTTTTGTAATGTTGTTCTTGCAATAGGTTTAGACTTAATTATGATTACCTCATTTTGAAGTCCAATATTTCCTGAATTCAGGATACTTGGAGAATCAAACAATGCAAGCCCAGATTCTTTTTCTTTTACGAAGAAAAGACTGGAAACCTTAAATACAGGGGTAGTTAATTTGGTTAGGAAATAACCTCCAACTGAAAAAAGAAAGACCGACAAAAAAATATAAGGCCAAATTCTTAAAATTTTAGGAATTATAGCCTTTAAATCAAGGTAATTGCTTTCCTTCAAATCGAACTCTTCTTCTTGCATTTTAATTTCTAGTCAGGGTGATAATGAGAGCTATTGTCGAAATAGCAGTAGTCAAAAATGTCAATGTTTGCAACACGTTGGAGCCAGTTCCTATTTCTCTCACCTTGAGTGGCTCAGCGTAAAGAACATCATTGGGTTTAATAAAATAAAACTCTGAATTCAGAATATTTCTATCGTTTAAATTTAACCTATGTACTTTAGACCCTTCTGGATACTGTCTGATTAAAACAATTTCATCTCTCTTTGCTAAAATATTAAGGTCTCCTGCTGTTGCAATTGCTTCAAAAATAGTTGCTCTATTTTGTAAAATTGCCTGTTTGCCTGGATTATTGAATTCTCCTAGTGCAGAAAACCTGATACCTCCTAACCTCACTCTCACGAAGAAATTACCCGCAGTTACAAACTTACTAAGTTTCTCCTCGATCTGAATTTTAGCCTCTTTCAGGTCTTTTCCCAGCAGATTGATTTCACCAATAAGAGGAAGCTCAACCACTCCATATTCATCTAGAGAATATCCATTGATAAAGAATATATCACCTCCATTTTGTCCACCCATCATTCCTGCATTGACATTGTCAGATCCTGAGATTTGAAGTAGCCTATTCAAATTTTCATCAGTTGTCGTCATTTGAATATCTACAATGTCATTGGGCTGAAGCTTATATTCTACTGCGTTGTATACAAAGTTTTCTGTTGTACTGACTAGGGCATCAGAACCTCCCAAATCTTGAAGGTAAATTACTTTTTTATTGGAAACGCATGAGGACAGAAGAAGAATGGATATGAAAATTCCACCAAATAATTTACTGCATCGACTGCTAAAATTCATATGAAGTTTGGATTTATTCCGTTCAAAATTAAAAACATTTTACTCTCTCACAATCTAGCATCTATGAAATCTTTATTTAAAATACCTTTCACATCATAAACCACCTGGTTGGACGATTTTTGAATTGGGAGATTTGTAAACTCCTTATGGGCGACTGCCAGAATTATCGCTGAATAATTATTCAAATCTAAACCATTTTCTTTGGATAATATATCTATTCCATATTCGTGTCTTACCTCGGTAGGATTGGCCCATGGGTCATATACATCTACCTCCATATCGAAAGATCGCAGTTCTCTGTAGATATCAATCACTCTGGTATTTCTAACATCAGGACAGTCCTCCTTAAACGTGAATCCCAAAATTAAAACCTTGGAATCAATCACTCTTAGATCTTTTCTCATCATCAATTTGATGACTTCCGTAGCTACATGCTTACCCATACTGTCATTAAGTCGCCTTCCAGCAAGAATGATTTCAGGGTGATAACCAACTTCTTGGGCCTTTTGTGCAAGATAGAAAGGATCAACACCTATACAATGTCCTCCCACTAAACCTGGTCTGAATTTAAGGAAATTCCATTTAGTCCCAGCTGCTTCCAATACTTCTTGAGTATCTATTCCCAACAAATTGAAAATTTTTGAAAGCTCATTTACAAAAGCAATATTGATATCTCTTTGAGAGTTCTCTATGACCTTGGCTGCCTCAGCAACTTTGATACTTGAAGCTTTATGTGTTCCAGCCGTAATTACCTCTCGGTAAAGTTGATCTACATATTCCGCGATTTCCGGTGTACTTCCTGATGTAACTTTTAAAATTTTTGAAACAGTATGCTCTTTGTCTCCAGGGTTAATTCTTTCTGGAGAATAGCCTGCAAAAAAGTCTTCATTAAATTTTAATCCTGATATTTTCTCCAAAACCGGAACGCATTCATCTTCTGTAACCCCTGGGTAAACTGTAGACTCATAAATTACCACATCACCCTTTTTAAGGAATTTGGCAATATTTTCAGAGGCCTTCAACATTGGTGTCAATACAGGCCTGTTGTGTCTATCGGTTGGGGTAGGAACAGTCACAATGTAAACATTGCAGTGAGCTAAAAAGTCTGAAGTAAAAGTAGGAAGAAGGCCTCTAGAATCGTTGGAATTAACCAAAACGGATTTTAATAATTCATCCTCAACCTCTAGAGTAAAATCTTTTCCAGATTTCAACTCGTTAACCCTTTTTTGATCAATATCGAATCCTACAACCGGAAACTTTTTAGCAAATTCAACTGCTAGAGGAAGCCCTACATAGCCCAGTCCTATTATGGCAATTTTAGATTCTTGAATTGGAGTTAGCATTTTATGATATTTTAATAATTTTCACAGCTTCGCCCTCTCAGTCACAAAGACTTAGCATTATTTTTTTTACAGGAGAGGAAATACTCTTCTAAAATGAGTACCAAAATTACTCACATTGTTATTAGATAAAAATATTTGAAGATTTTTCAGCACTTTATTCGTTTTAGAATTGGTATTGAAAATGAAATTGAAGAAAAGCACCTAATTGGTTAGAATTTTCAGGGAAATCTCTTCTGCTATTCTCCCCGCTTTTCCATTGGTAATTGTACGCATTAATCAATTGAGCTTTCCCGCTAAAGGTTAAGTTATTCCACTGTTGATCCCAAAGTAATGCAACACTGTAATCTATCCATGGTCTTACTTCTGGGGTTGTCCTAAATGCTCTGCTATAAAAATCTTGATGATTGACCAGTCTTTCTAAAAGAATCCCCTTCTTACTTAAACCTTTAACTTTAGCTATCTCAAAAGATTGAACATTGGAGCCTACCCCTGGGCCGGTTCCCAGAGCCTCACCATAGTTAGAAAAACCCCTAGCCTGTCCGTGAGTATGCCAAGTATACCCTCCACCAAATCCAGCGTACCTTATTGTTCTATTAATGGACTCTTGCTGATGAAGGATTTCAGATCTTATGGAAATAAATTCCTCTGTTCCTGGAATCGGAAAAAGCTTTTGGAAACCTAATAAAAAGGCTCTTGCATGTTCTGGATTTAAAATGGCTTCTCGCCAGTTGAAAGCGTGGTCCCTGCGTCCATACTCAAAATACATCTCTGCAGAAGCCTTGAAAGACTTAAACCTCCCAAAAAAAGTAACTTGTTGATCTCTTCCTTCGCTGTCTCTATCAAATCCATAAACCGTCTTTTGAAATGGCTCAATAACAGGCATATAGTCCATAAAGCTATTGCCCATTTGTCTTGAATATTGTTGATGAGTTCTGGCAAAACCAACTGAAATACCTTTCAACCATTTGGGTTGGTAACTAATTAATAGAGCATTCAAATATTTATAATCTCCCGTAAATCGATTAAAATACCTTTGATTTAAATTTGGCAATTGGGATGGGAAATAACCGGAATCCTCCAGTCTACCAATTAATAACTCACCTTCGAACTCACCCAAGAACGTTTTAGCTGGCCTTCTACTTCTCAATGTCAGGTGAGGAAAACTTCTGGCATTATTGCTAAATGTCAAAGAAGAGAATTGTCCCGGTCCCCAAAAAATATTTTCTGTGGAGATCCCCGTTTCTAAAAAACCCAATTGAATTGTAAACTTAGACTGTCCCCACCAAAGAAAGCTGATAGCCTGGTCACCAAATCTTTCAGGATAATCTCCAAAGCTCCAGTAAAAAAAACGTGCTCTGTTAACCGCATCAGAAAAATCTCCAGAATATCCTTGAAAAGCCCTATTCTGCAAGTAAACGAACTCTGGTGCAAGCTGAAGTCTGAAAATAAACCACTTGGCCGATAGACCAGTACTGGTATAGCTTGAAATGCCCACGTTAGGAAGTAATGGACCGTTTCCCCAACCGTAAGTCCGCTTAGAATTAAATGATATAGATTGACGTAAAGGAAGTAAGGAAAAATAATTTTGAGACTTTCTTGATTCAGTATTGGAAAAACTAGTATTTCCCCCTTTCCATACTTCCAGAAACTGCTTTCTGCCTAGATCTACCGGTCGCAGGTTCATAGAGAAATTATGCGCATTTTCTTCTAAGAGTTGACTCCTTCTAAAGTATTCTTCAATTACTGGATTTGAGGCAACAATGGTTTGAGAGTACCCTTCAATCCAAAAAAAATAGAAGAAGAAGAATAAGCCTAGGCCTTTAAAAAGTAGGTTCAGATTTAAATAAGTATTTTTAATAAATTTCATTTCTATACTACACATGAAAAAAATCTTTACTCTTCTTTTTTTAACCAACATCTTTTTCAACTCTCATCTCTACAGTCAAAGAATAGTTGACACAAGAAACTTAGGATTGGATACCACAGGAAATTCAGATGTGAGCTCTACTCTTAATAATATTATTGACAGTCTCTCATCAGCTGGAGGAGGTACAATTTTAATTCCTTCAGGTAAATTTCTTTTAGAAAATGCCATTATCCTTCAATCATTCATTCATCTAAAAGGAGTTTCAGAAAGTGAAACAATATTTTTTAGAAAAAAAGACTCCAAAAATTGGACAGACCCAAAAATCCAAGCACTAATTACAACCAATCCTTCAGTGAAAAATGAGGGGATTTCTGTGGAGAGAATATGCATAAATGGCAATTTTGAAAAAGGCCAGCTTTCAGCCAAAGGAGGTATATGCCTTCGAAATTGCATCAAATCAAGTATTAAAGATGTAACTACAGAAAATACCTGGCATGGTGTCGCATTTTATGATTCTAAAGAACAAAACACTGAAAACAGTATTGAAAATGTGAGCGTTTTCCGAGCCCAGGGATTTACCTCGAAAGATAATGCAGGAAGACCAAGGGGAATTTTGGTAATAGGTTCGGGCATATCGGTGAAAAACTCGAAAAGCTCTCAATCTGGAACAGGGTTTTATGCAGAAGGTGAAAATATAACGCTAATTAAAAACTTTGCTGAGTATTGGTTTGAGGATAACGGGTTTTATTTAATTGTAAATAACCTGAAAGTCAAAGACTGCAGCGCATTAGGAGGTGAATCTCCTAATACAGGTTTCGGAAGTGGTTTTGCAATCGCATACAAACAAGGAGCTTTGATAGAAAATTGCATCGCTGAAAATTGTAGTAATTATGGCTTTAGGATTCATGTTCCTCAATCCAATACTAAATTGATCAATAACCAAGCTATAGGGTGTGGTAATGGTTTTGGGATTGAAACTGCATCACATCCATACCCTGAGGTCTCGGAAAATTTATTGTTTCAAAAAAACATTGCTAGAAATAGTGGACTTCATGGTTTTCTTTTCAGGCAAATGAAGAATGTTCGAGTTCTGAATAACTCAGCTATTAATGGCAATCAAAGGGGAGTAACTCTCTCCACTCGAGGAGCTATTGCCATTAAAGAATACGTCTCAGATAGTCGGTTCAGGGGAAACTTGTGTTTGGATAATCAATTGAAAACTACCCAAATATTCGGCCTCTATAATTATTCTGTTGACCTGATTAATTCAGAGAATAAAAAGGCTAAAAATATTAAAATCAAACATCAATCAACCTCAGGAATGGATATCATTCAATAATTTTAATTCTTCTGATCCTCTCTATCCATAAATATTTAGCACTGAATACTGGTGAATCTATTTAATATTTTTTGAGAATCATGTTTTTTACAAAACCGACTAGCTTTAATTGTCTCTTCAACCTTTTAGGCTCTGTCACTAATCTGTAAAACCATTCCAGTTTCAGGTCAATCAAAAATTGAGGTGCCCTTTTCGTCTTTCCCGAATAAATGTCAAAACTCCCTCCTAAACCGATATAAATGGCCGGATGAATCTCAGAAAGTCTCATCATCAACCTTTCTTGAGCTGGTGAGCCCATAGCCACAAAAACATAATCGGGCTTTTTTATTTGAATATCATGGAATAGGTCCTCCATTTCATGAGGCTTTATATACCCATTTCGATAACCCGCTAAATTAATTCCGGGATATTCTTCATTTAATTTATCAACGGTAGACTGAATTATCTCTTCTCTGGCTCCAATAAAGTAAAATGATTTTTTCAGATAATGTTTTTCTACAAATTCTAACCAAAGCTCGACTCCCGGAATTTTAGCCACATTTTTGATTCCTTTTTGACCTAAAGCCCAAACTGCCCCTACTCCATCTGGATATCCAATATTTTTATTGATAACATCTTTCAGTTCTTGATCAGCATTCTTGATTTTTTCTGCGTTTACAGCTACTAAAATCTCATTCTTACCTTGAACATAATTTATTAAGGAAGCTTTATCCGGAAAGCCGAATATCCGTATGCCGTTTACATATCTAAATTCAGGCATAAAAAAGTTCTCTGAGCCATTGTCTGAGCCTTCCATTAACTTCCTCTGAATAGTATTGCTTGGCTGTAACAATTGCGTTTCTGGATAATTCTTCTCTGGATACATTTTCCAAACCATAAAACTCTAAAATTTTCTCCTTTAAGTCCTTAACGTTTCCTGACTCAAAGATGATACCGTTCGACCCATTTTTTAAATAAGATTCCATACCTCCCATTGCAGTTCCTATCACAGGTAAACCGCAGGCCATGGCTTCAATCCCAACTAAACCAAGGCTTTCTTCTAGCTGAGAAGGGAAAACCAATGCGTCCCAGTTTCCAAAAATGGCTCTTAATTGATTTTGAGGCACATTTCCAAGAAATTTAACTCTATCTTGAATCCCTAAGTTCACACAGAGCGTTAATAAATCATTTTTCAAAATTCCTGGCCCACAAATTTCAAGATTTAATTTAACTGTAGGCAATTCAGAAAATGCATGAATTAAAGTTTCTACTCCTTTTCCGGGATCCAGCCGCCCGACATATCCCAAAGTACCTTTGTTGCTCTCTTGAAAATTAATCGGATAAAAAAATTCTTTTTTCACTCCGCCCGAAGGAGAAACTTTTATACTCTCCCTATTTACTCCCAGTCTTTCTATCTTCTGTCTGAAAAAATCAGAAGGAATAATTATAAGATCTGCATGTCGAATCAACGATAAATTCCATTTTCTGAGGATTCTATATAATGGAGATGAAGCAGTAATATCAGTACCATGAGCATTCAAAACAATTTTTTTGGAAGATGAATTTAACCAAAAATGAAGAGGTATTAATGAATGTTGAAGAAAGTGGACATAGACTAGGTCAAATTCACCTTTATTTAATTTATAAATACATTCAATGAAGAATTTAACGTAGGCCAACAGCAAAGAGAAGCCATTTTTCTTACCCTGAATGATTGTTTTGTCGCTTATCTGAACATCCTCATCTTGAATTCCTTCTTCGAAATTTTTTACAAAAACCCCAAAATTGGGACTTACGCCTGAAGGATACATATTGGAAATCAAATAAATTTTCAACTATTCCAATATTTGAATCCAAGACTATTCAACATTCCAAGGCTTATTCCCAGCATGGCAGAATTAAATATATGCCCAGCCATAAATGAAACAAAAAGTAAAACGAGATTAATTGCCCAGATTGGAGATTTATTCTGTTTTTGATTTAGACTTTTTAAAGTGGCCCAAACAAATATTCCCAAAACAAGAGAAAGTCCAAGGAATCCATTCATAAATAGCAAATCAAAAAAATCAATTTCGATCGTATGCGGATTCCCATGGTATATACCCATCAACTTTAAAAACTCCTGATTCCCAACTCCAAATAAATAGTCCCAAAAAGAATACATTGAGGTATAAAAGGTCATTGCTCCTTGAACCATTTGATTTCTTCCAGATAAAATAAACGTCAAGAGATCTAGTTTATCATAAAAGAATGTAATCCTGTCTATCAGGCCCGTAGCTTGAATTCCCCAATAGATAATCCCAACTAAACCAATTACCAGAAGGGGAAGAGAGAGCAAACCCAAAAACCTCCCTAATGACATTCTTTTTGTGAAAAACTTTGGAACTTCAATGAGTCCAACAATTAAGATAATACCCAAAATTGCAGTCTTCGACGTATTCAATACGCCCAAAACCAACAATAAAAGGAAAAATAAAAATCTGGTGATTCCATTTAAACTCTTGGTTAAATACCAACAGACTCCTGAAAAAAGCAGGAAAATACCAGCCACTTCATTCCCAGCGAAAAAGAAGCCTCTCCCTCCTATTCCTTGCCCTTCAGGACTGTCATATTGACTATAACCAACTCCCAGCACTCCTAAAAAGATATTGAAAGCAATTAATATGAAATTAAACCACGCAAAACTCTTCCAATATGCTTTTAATTTCTCAGGACCAAGATCAAGATTTGAAAAGAATAAGAATGAAACAGGAAATAGAATCAGTTTAAGGTTATATCCAAAATTCCCAACAAATGTTGATGTGTCGCCTGAAAGCAAAGACTTAAATAATAGCGGCATTAAAAAAAATAGGATTAAGCCAAATGCTGCCAAAAATGCAAGGGGCCTCGTCCCTAATAAAAATAGAAGCATTCCGGCTAATAGCCCTATTTTGTATAATTGGGAAATACTAATCCCAATTTCTATCCTCATTAGCAAACCATTGAAACAGTCTACCAACAAATAGGTGAAGGTCATAAAAAGAAGAATGCCCTGAAGTAGGGCAAATACTGTCTGAAAGCTCTGACTTTTATTTAGCGCTGTCAAATTGACTTTTGAAATACGCGAGGAGAATTCTCACGAAAGCAATTATAACTCCCAAGAAAACTGATAATGCTAATATTAATGGGATATTTGGTTTGGATACTTGGTAAGAAACAACAGGCGGATTAATGATGGTAAGTTGTGGAATATCTTCCTGAACTTTGATTTTCGCTTGGTCGAGCTGAATAGCTAAATTGTTGTAAAGATTGCTGGCCAGGTTATATTCCGCTAGTAGTCTTTCCTCCTGAGCTCTTGCAGTAGAGAAGTTCAAATTTTGATTTCTATCTCTAAAGTTTGAAAGATTTTTTTGGGTGTCGTAAAATTTCGATTGTGCTTCAAAGAATCTCTCTTGAATAAACTCCAAATTTTGCTTGGCCTTTTCTGTTTTATACTCTGTTACATATTCAGATAGAAGTTCAAAAACATGCGCAGATACTTGAGCCGATACTTCAGGAGAAACCGTTTGGGTTTCTATGGAAATGGATCCGTTTTTGGGATCCTCAGTGAGTAGTATCAACTTTCTATATTCATTAAACATTGGAATCAATTCTCTTTGAGCAAAAACAAGAGAATCTTTAATTTCAGAGTCCAAATTTATTTGTGGAGGCTCTTCTCCAAACAAAACATTTGGTAAACCGATGGTGTATTTTTTGATTAAAGAAGGTATAGAAGGCCTTCTATTTTCCTCCACAAACAAACCTAATTTCTGTTTTTGCCCTTCAATTTCGATTGATTTCTTACTCAATCTCCACAAAAAAGGATAACTGTAAATAATTTCCTGATACAGCTGTGGAGATATATTGCCAGTTTCCTGACTATTAAAATCTCCCAAGTTTAAGCCAGACAACCCTCCCAATTGTCTCATGATGCCACCTGAAGAAGAATTATTTTGAGCTACAAATTTCAAGGTGGAACTATAATGATTTCTAGTCAAAAGAATGACTACCAAACCAAACCCTAGCATGATTAATAAGGATGTTAGCAACCTCTTTTTCTGCTTTGCGAAAAATCGGAATAATTCACCGATATCTACAGACTCATTAGCCATGGAATCTTTGGTTTTTCATTAAATATGATTTAAAAATACCTCTAAGTAAATTATTTCTAAGAAGTATTTGCACAATTTTGGTTTTCAAATCGGTTTCAGGAAAAAGGTATTTCAAATTCCTTTTTTCAAATTTTCCACTAATAATTGATTTAGAAATAGATGAAAACTGATATTTATTGGCAAACTTTTTCCAAAGAATAGTTAATTCTGGGTCTTGCACTTTTTCTAAAATCAAATTTACTGTTGAAAAAATATGCCCCGGAAAACTAACTTTAAATTCTTTAGATATCATGTTTGAACTATCAGCCCTATAGGAAGCAGAAAGATCATTGATAAAATGAATCCCCTTTTGAAGCCTAATTAACTGAATCCATAGAGCAACATCCTCCCCATGCGCCGGCAGTGATTCCGGAAAGCCACCTACTTGGTTAAATAACTTTTTATGAACCACGATTGCTGAAGTCCAAAATGGAGGAGAATTTTGAAGAGTTAATTCCAAAACTCTCTTTTCAGAGAAGAAAATTCTCTTTTCATTTATAGAGGTGGCTAAGGTAGATGAACTAAAAGTATTGCTTTTTAAAACTTTCCAAGAACTTGAAAAAAAATTTATATTCGGTTGTTTTGAAATTACCTCCAAAATATTCTGCAGGTGAAATTTTTCCCAAAGATCATCCGCATCCAAAAAAGCAAGCCAGTCATTTTTTGCCTGGGCAACACCAACATTCCTGGCAGCTCCAGGGCCAATTTGATTGGTTTGTATTAGCTTGATTCTAGGGTCATTGAAGGAATGAATAACAGAAAGAGAATTATCCGTAGAACCATTTTCTATCAGAATTAACTCGAAATCCTGATAGTCCTGGGACAAAACCGATTCTATTGTTTCTTTAAGCTCCTTTTCTTTGTTGAAAACAGGACAGATTACACTAAACATTTATTCTCGGCGAGCAGATTTTTTCCCTAAATGAAGGCTGATCATTTCCTTTACACCCACCCACTCCAAGTACCATCTAGCCTGAAAAAGACTTACTTTTTCCGTAAAAGATAAACCGGAAAATTTAAAAATCGTGATTGGAGGTCTTAATATCCATATGGTAAAACCCAGTTTTCTCACTAAGGAAAAACCTTCGAAGAAACTATAATACATCCCTCCGGCTGTTCTCTTTTTTTTATTGATTAAAGCCTGAAAATCTCTTCTTGATGGGTGTAATACAAGAGCTTTTTCTCCATAAGCTATGCTATGGCCTGCATCAGTCGCCCTTTTTGTCCATTCATAATCACCGCCTGACATTAGGTTTTCGTCAAAATTTCCTACTTGGTCAAAAACTGACCTCTTAACAAAAAGATTAGCCGTGATACTTTGCTTATTTACTAATACATTTCTGTCTTGACGAAATGAAAACCTACTTTCAAACAAAAAAGCCTTGTGATCTCCTCCCACCGGCTTAAAAAACTTCATTTTCCCACCAACCAAATCATACCCATTTTCCAGAAGAGCTATTCCCTCATTCAACCAATTTTTATCTGGAATGCAATCAGAATCCGTAAAAGCTATGAATTTACCTTTTGCTTTGCTGAGACCTAAATTTCTGGCAGCATAAGAACCCGGTTTTCCTTCCGTGAAAATTTTCACATTGGACTCAACAAAAAATTTTTCAGGAATTTCAGATTTCGGATCGTTATTGACAACGATAACCTCAAAACTATTGGCTGGAAAGTTTTGCTGATTTATGGCTTCTAGGCAACTAGAAAGTAAATGCCATTCCCTAAAAGTTGGAATAATTATAGAGACTTTCAATTACTTAAAATGCTTGAATTAATTTGACAAGATTTTGAGTCTTAACTAGATAGTTTTCTTTTTTAGATTTCCTTCTCATTAATTCTCGGTTATGAATTTGAATATCACGAGGAAGTGTATTTGAAAAATCAGTTTCTAATCTAAAATCCTCCAAATCAAATAAAACAAATCCCATTTGTCTTAATTCGAATAATAATGGATTCTTGGGGTGAAGATAAACTTTCAGACCTAATGCAAGGCACATATATATATTGCCCAATGCTTGCTGACGGATACTCCCTATTAAGGCAAACCCACAGGTTTTCATCGTATCCAAATAATCACCAAAAGGGATAAAATCCTCCATAGGGAAAAATTGTTCCCCGAAAAGTTCTTTTCCTTTTACTTTAATAGAGCTTTTATATTTTTTTGGAAAACCATAACTAAGAGGAACATATATCTTTTGATCATCTAAAGATTTTTCACGAATCAATTCAAAAAGATCTAAGTGATTATTGGTAATTGCAGCTGAGTTCCCTACCAAAAAATTATTTCCTCTTACGAAATCCTTTCCCAAATTCGAAAATATTGAATCCCCTAGTTCATAATTCCAATCAATATATTTTGCTCTAAAGCGTGGATGCATTTTTTTAATCCTCTTGTATTCATATTCGAGAACTGGAGCAAAATAATCAACCCTTGAAAAAACTTTGATTTTCTTTCTGGATTTCCAGTAATTCCAAACAGGAAGAATTTCGTGAAACTTAAGCTTGGACCTGGTAATTAAAGGCTGGGTAGAGTACCAAAACTCTTTGGTTTTTTGCCCAAGAAAGCTAAGCATGAAAAAATCAAGTAAAGGATAGTAATCATATCCCCATCCAAACCAGATTACCTTTAAATTTTCTGGTAAAACTTCTAGAACTTTCTCCTCAGTATCAGAAATTCCATGAAAAATTGCTGCTTTAAATTTGGAAATAAAAGCTTGATTTTGGACTAATTCATTGATTTGATCCAAGGTACCTGTTTGAACCAATTCACTAGAAATAAATCTTAGATCTGAACTCTCGGAAAGTACCAAATATACATTTTCACCTGGAATTACTTCTTCAAAACACTTTATCGCAAAATCTAAAAATTTGTTATCTCTAGAGATATGAAGGATTTTTGCCATGGTATTTTATTTGGCTGGAACACCTTTAACTACTACGCCGGGTGGGACATCCCGACTAACAACAGAACCTGCTCCGATTACAGCCTTCTTCCCAATTTTAATGTTAGGAAGAATAACTGCACCTGCACCAATCCTTACAAAATCTCCTACAGTAACTTGGCCTAAAATCATTGCTCCGGGGCCAATTTCAACAAAATCCCCTATCACGGAGTCATGATGAATATGTGCTCTGGTGTTGACTAAAGTGCCAAGACCTATCCTGGTTTTTGGACCTACGAAAGAAAATGCCATCGCATCAAATTTACCAACAGCGGTTTTGCTTATTTGACTACTTTCAGCATGTAATGGTTTAAAATATCCACCAAGTTTCTGAAACATTTCAAAAAAATGAAATCTGGTATTCGGTGAGCCAACACCTAATGAAAAATTACAGGATTTTTCAAAAAAAAGTTTTACTTCTTTATGGTCATGGATAACTCGATGCGTTTCATTTACCATCGATAAATTAAAGTTCAACTCATCTAAAAAGACAAATTCTTCATTGGGAAGAAGTTTTTCCCACTCATCTAATATTTCGAGAGCATGCCCTCCTGCACCAGCGATTAACATTAAAAAGATTTAAATGCTTTAATCATAATTCTAGAAATCAAGTCTTGTTCTTCTTTTGTTAATTCGTGATAAAGAGGAAGACATAGGATTCGAGAAGAAATATCATCAGATATGGGAGTATTTCCAGAGACATAATCTAGTTTGGAAAGGCTTGGATAAAAATATCTACGAGGAAAAATCTGATGGTTTTCCAAGATTTTCTTTACATGCAAGGTTAGTTCTTTTGACTCGAGTATCACTGGAAAATAGGCATAATTAAAGCCTTCAGCATCTTGAAGCTTTACATATTTCAACGGAAGCGAATGCAAAGCTTTATGGTAATATTGAGTTTGTTGTTTTCTCCTGTCTAAAATCTGTTTAATAAATTTCAAATTGACCAATCCCATTGCGGCGTGGAATTCAGAATTTTTCCCGTTAATCCCTATTCCGTTAAAGTTTTCAGGGCCATCATGTCCGAAATTTCTCAGAAAAACCATTTGATCGGCAACGTTTTTATCCTTCGTGAATACTGCCCCCCCTTCTACTGTGTGGAATAGTTTAGTGGCATGAAAGCTAGTAACACTAATATCACCATACTCGAAAACCGATTTTCCTTTGTACTGAGTCGCAAAGCAGTGGGCGGCGTCATAAATAATCTTTAAACCATGTTTTGAAGCAATAGCTTGGATAGCATCAATATCACATGGGTTGCCGAAGCAATGAGTAGCTAAAATGGCTGTTGTTTTAGAAGTGATTGCACTTTCTATTTTTCGAGGATCAATATTCAGAGTCTCGGGATGAATATCTACATATACCGGAGTACAGCCTTCCCATACCAAACTACTTGTTGTAGCTACATATGAAAAAGGTGTTGTAATAACTTCTCCCTTCAGGGATAAAGCTTTAATGGCCATCTGAAGTGCAATTGTACCATTCGTGACATAGAAGATATTACATACCTGTAAATACTCCTTAAGGTTCATCTCTAGTTCATTTACCAAAGGACCATTATTAGTCAGCCAATTTCGATTCCAAATACCCTTAAGAATTTTTTGATAATCTTGAATGGGAGGTATAAAAGGTTTAGTTACAGGAATCATTTTTTTGCAAATTCTTTCTTTAAAAACAACAAAGGTTCCAACTTAATTAGCCATGAAAACGACAAATATAAACCAAAGCCAATAATGAACCCTCCTGATATCAATAGAAAGTTTGGCCATGAAGAAAAGGTTTTCAGCAAAAGATAAACTCCTAAACCAGAAACCAAAATTGGAATAAAAATCGGAAGAAGATCCTTGAGTTGATCCTTAATAGAATATCCAATCATTTTCCCTGAATACGACGAATTCAATAAGTAATAAAAGATATTCAAACCGACCTGAAGATATAATAAGAAAAAAATATTTTGACTTATCGCAATATAGAGACCAATGATCAAGGGAATTTTCTTAACTATTTCTAAACCTAATATCAAGTCTGATCTGCCTTTTACTTTTAGGATATTTATATTATAGGAATGAAGAGGGTACATGATTCCTATAACGCAAAGAATTTGAAAAAAAGGCGCAGCTGGCACCCATTTTTCTGTGAGAAGGAATTCAAATATTGGAACAGCGAGAATTCCAGCGAAAGTGAGTACTGGAGCAAGCCAAAACAATATTTGCTGCATCACCACCCGATATGCATACTTAAGTCTTTCGTCTTCATTTTGAATATTGGCAAAAAGTGGGAAGGTTACAGAATCTATTGCAGATGAAATATTTTGAACTGGAAGCTGCTTTAGGCTATCAGCTTTAGCATAAAAACCTAATTGAGCCACAGGAAAGTATTTACCAATTAATACTTGGTAACTATTTCGGAATAATGATTCAAGAAGATTGGCAAAAGTAAGTTTATAGCCAAAACCCAAATGATTTTTAATAATCTCTTTCTTAAATATAAATAATGGTTTCCAACCTGATTGAACCCAAAAGAAAACAGAATTCAAGAATATTTGAATTAAGTTCATATATACCAAAGCCCATACTCCCCAATTTTGAAAAGCGAGAAAAATTCCCAAACCACCAGCTATGAGCAAAGAAGGAATAGAAACCTTCATTTGGGTCTTAAAATCCATTTTTTTGGTTAACCTAGTTCTTTGAACTAAGGAAAGCCCACCAAAAATGAAAGAAAGACAATAAACTCTTACTACAGAAATTAAAATCGGTTGATTAAAAAATTCAGCAATAAGAGGAGCAGTGAAAAATAATAGCAGATATATAAAACCACTGATAATTAGATTTAGCCAGAAAACAGTAGAATAGTCTTCATCATTTGGCTGTACTGATCTGATCAAGCTTGCAGTCAATCCACTATTGATGAGTGTATTTCCAACTGCCATAAAAATGGCCAGCATACCCAAAATCCCGTAATCTTCGGGCATGAGTATTCTGGCCATAATTATAGATAGAATAAAGTTTAAGCCTTGGATTCCAAAAAGCTGAAAAAGACTCCAAAATAGTCCTGCATAAGCTTTTTTCTTAAGGCTCAATTATAGAAGGGATTAATTGATTTTTACTTTGCGCCAATCCCATAATGTACATAGCCCAAGCTGTCTAAATATTTTTTATCGTAAATATTTCTTCCATCAAAAACGACTTTATTTTTCAACAACTTACCTACGACTTCCCAGCTTGGTATTCTAAATTCTGACCATTCTGTTACCAGCAACAACGCATCAGCATCAACCAAAGCATCATAGGCATCTTTGCAATAAGTTACTTTATCGAAAATGTAATGTTCTTTCGCCTCTTCCATAGCTTTAGGATCATAGGCTTTCACTGTGGCACCAGCAGCACGAAGCTCATCAATAATCACAGCCGCGGGAGATTCACGCATATCATCGGTATTAGGCTTGAAGCTTAATCCCCACATCGCGAAGGTCATTCCAGAAAGATCCTCTCCAAAATGAGCTTTTACTTTTTTCGAAAGCACATACTTTTGATCATCATTCACATCTTCCACAGACTGAAGAACTCTCAAATTATAGCCATATTCTCTGGCTGTTCTAATGATAGCTTTGACGTCTTTTGGAAAACATGAACCTCCATATCCTACCCCTGGATAAATAAATTTATTGCCAATTCTTGGGTCCGATCCAATTCCTTTACGAACCATATTGGCATTAGCTCCTACCAACTCACATAAGTTGGCAATATCATTCATAAATGAAATCTTGGTTGCAAGCATAGCATTGGCAGCATATTTCGTCATTTCCGCAGATGGAATATCCATGTAAATAATACGCTCTCCACTCAGTTGGAATGGCTTATACAAACGCTGCATGATCTTTTCAGCCCGCTCATCATCCACTCCAATCACAATTCTATCTGGTCTTAAAAAATCCTCTACTGCAGCACCTTCTTTTAAGAACTCAGGATTAGAGGCAACAGCAAATGGAAGATCTGAACCTCTTTTATCCAAAGCTGCCTGAAGCGTAGCCCTTACCTTTTCTCCTGTTGTAACTGGTACTGTACTTTTGGTAGCCACTACGATATAATCACTCATTTTCTGACCGATCTCATCTGCAACTGCCAAGACATATTTCAGATCAGCAGATCCATCTTCACCTGGGGGGGTTCCAACAGCTATGAAAGCAACTTCAGCGCCTTGAATCGCTTCTCCCAAATCAGTACTGAAATGTAATCTGCCACTTTTATAATTTCTGACCACAATTTCCTCTAGACCTGGCTCATAGATGGGCATGATGCCATTCTTCAATTTCTCAATTTTCTTTTGATCAATATCCACGCAGGTTACTTCTATACCTACATCAGCAAAACAAGCTCCAGATACTAGGCCTACGTAGCCAGTACCCACTACTGCAATCTTCATATAATAATTTATTATTAGTTAGTTAATTAATCTCTCTACAAGGATCCCCAGAGTAGCAAGACTTGAAGCGATTCCTATCCAACTTGCTGCACTCATCCTTTCTCTTATTGGTTTTCGTGGCACCACAATTTCTGCTCCTGGCTCAATTGAAGGATAATTTTTCAATCCTAAAAAGCTTCTGGTTTGAGCGGCATCTCCGTTGGCATATATGACATACGCCTTAGTTTTTCTCGCATTTTCTGTAAATCCCCCAGCCTTTGAAATATAATCTTTTAAGGATTTTCCACTTATAAATCGTGTAGTAGTTGGGAGTAACACTTCCCCAACCATTCTGACAGTCTGTAATTGTTTAGGAATCTGAAGAATATCCCCTTCAAACAAAATCAAATCTGCTTCTGATCCAGGGTTTTGCATAATATACTCTAAATCTATACCCACTAGATCTTGTTCCTTGTACCTAGAGGCATTTAGAGCAGAGTCAATAGAAATACTATCAGTTGGAACCGAAACTTTGAATAATTGACTCCTTAGTCTTTGTTGTTCCTCCTTTTGCTTTTCTTCTTCTATCTGAGCCAGTTTTTTTTCTATTCTTTCAAATAAAATTTGCTCAGCCTCATTAGTGTTTCTGTTTTTCTCAGGATCCAAATTATCCTTAATTTCTCTTAACCTTTCTTCTCTAATTTCTTCTTCAGATTTCTCTTCAAAATAAATGGTTCTCCTAATTAAACTCGCTCCTTTGGGATAAGCAAAATCTGATAATCCTCCAGCTCTCTTTACGACATCGGAAATGCGTTCATTGGATGAAGAAATAGCAAACTGACCTGGATATCTAACTTCACCCCTCAATGTCACTAATTGCTCCTTTTCGAAACCTGGACTTCTACGGATAAACACATGATCAAATGGACTCAAAGGCATGTTTGACTCCTCTGCCGAAAGTTGTAAGTTGGGATCTATAGTCAGGTTGGTTATTTCAGCGATTTTACCGCTTTGTTGATCCCGAACTCTCCTTGCAATTTCTATGGAGGAATTGGTAGCTGACTCAAGTAATCCACCAGCGCGAAGAATAAGGTCTCCCACAGTCATAGATGATGCATATGGATATGTTCCTGGCAAATTAACCTCTCCTGAAATTTTCACATAATACTCTTCCTGAATATCATATCTACTTGGGACGAATAATAGATCTTCGTTCTTGAGTATTATATCCTCAGCAGTTCCTTCTATGATTCCTTTTAGGTTCAATGGAACAGCAGCTAAAGTCAGATCATCGCTGGTTCTATACAAAGTAGCTCGATTCGTAAAAGCTTCAGGTCTTAAACCTTCTGCCTTTTCAATTAGCTGCTTGATTGTTAAACCCGACTCACCGAGAGCAAATTCTCCCGGTCTATTTACACTTCCTGTTACCTGAACTCTATTAGAAAATCTGTCTAAGGCTTCACCAACTAAAATTTCATCCCCATCTTTGGGAGTAAAAGTATTGAAGTCAGTTTCAGAAACATCTAAAACTTTTCTCTGATTATTTTCTATTCTTCTGACAGTGACCCTGTCTTTATAGGCTTGAGCTGTGAAACCTCCCGTGTAAACAAACAAATCCACTAAGGCTTCATTTGGCTTTACTTCAAAAAAACCTTCTCTTCTCACTGGGCCCGTGATCTCAACTCTTGCCTGTAAAGGCGGTACTATAATCACATCATTATCTTGAAGCAAAATATTTGCACTCTGGTCTCCTTTAGATAAAAACTCATAAATATCGACAGCAGCCACTAACTTCGAATTCCTATATACTTGAATATTTCTAAATGCTCCATTTTCATTAGGGCCTCCCGCAGCATACAGGGCATTAAAAACAGTGGCAAAGGAAGGCAAAGTATAAGTCCCCGGTTTTGTCAATTCTCCTACCATGGATACTTTAATGGATCGAATATTCCCTAACCGAACTTGTAAAAACGTGTTAGGATTTGCTCCATTGAGACCGGAATAAATTCTCCCTAGACTATTCTTTATCCTGACTGTTGCTGCCTCAATTGAAGCCCCGCCAACCTGAACGGGCCCAACATTAGGAACGAATATTCTCCCTTCAGGAGAAACTGTCAAATCATAGGACTGCTGACTTGCTCCATAGACATCAATTAATAATTGATCTCCAGACCCAACTATGTATGAAAGTGGAGTTGGTAGATTTAAACTGGGGCTAAAATTTAGTTGCCTATTGTGAAACAACTTAAATCCGAATATCTTTTTTTGAGTTGGAGTAAGGTCATAATATGGATCTGATTTTCTCAATGAATCAAAAAGATCTGTTTCTTGGTCCATCAAATTCCTTCCTCCCTCCATTTTTCCAGAAGTACTGTTAGTTTGACCTGACATCCTCAAGTCATTGATTCTTTGACCTAATTTATTAGCTTCTAATGCAGGCATACCCCTCTCTCTCGCCAAGGCTACCAATTGGTTAGTAGTCAATCCATTTGCTTCAGCCCTTTTAATAAGTTGCTCTATCTGAGCGTCTGATAAATTATCTACTTTAAGATTTTGAATATCTGACAGGCTTTGAGCCTGTAAAAGGATACTCAACATCATAGAAAAGATGAAAAGACAACAAACCTTCCAGTTTTCGATTAGCTTAGAAATCAGTATGTTTTTCAAGTTGAAGAATTTAGGAAAGAATAAATATGCAAATTTTTCTAAGATTGGCACAGCTTCGCCCTTTCAGTCACAATTTGTGCCTAGCTATTATTTTACTTTTTTGTTAATCTCTCGGAGCTAAACCCCTATTTTATTATCAAACAAAACCAATCCATAGCCTTCATGACGCTCATTTTTAAGCGTAAAAACTACTTTTCGGTCAATCATTTTTTCAATTCTTTTCTTTAGACCCTGGATGTAATCCTGATTCAAATTATCTCCTGTAATCAACACATCAATTTTTCCTGAATCTATTCCTCTGGAAACATCTCCAACAAGCACGACCTGACCAACTTCCCCCATTCTTTCCAGAATCTGTTCCAAAAGCATGTCAAGCCCGAGATATTTTCTGATAATGTCCCTGATATTCGTAAAGAAAGGATGCTTTGTATTTGCGTGGTAGGAAATCTTATTTTTATCAGAGTGCTTCAAAAGGATGCCTGCCTGAGTAAGGTTATTCAATTCCTTACGAATAGCATTCGTAGATTCGCCGAATTCATCAGCCAATCCTCTTAAATGACTTTGATTTCGGTCATTCACAAAAAACTTAACCAGAAGCCTCAGACGAGTCTTAGATGTTATTAAAGATTCAAGCATAAAAAATCATTATCAAAATGAGTAACAAAGGTACTCATTAGAACGAACTGTAAAAATTTAAAACCTTATTTTTCAGGTTAAAAACCCAATAATAAGGCATATAGCTTATCCACCCCTATACAAATTATCAGGACGTTTTTTAGTTATTTTTCGAAATAAACTTCCAGTTAAAGAAGAAAATGCTCCAAAAAGAAAACCTAAAAATCCAGTAAAACCAATTAATATAGGTCCTGATCCTACCCCGAAAATTGAAGCAATTTTCTCAGGAAGTGGACTTCCAGTTTGTATCGAAAGATAAAGACTCAGTCCCAACCAGGATAAACCCATTCCAAGACCTCCACCCCAAAATGCAATAGCATTTCCTGGGTTTAATAAAATAGCTAAAAATGCCAATGCCACCATGACTCCCCAATAAGGGATAAAGGGATTTGCAAAAACTACTATTAAAATTGTTAAAATTAAGAATCCGAAGAATTTCATGGCTTAGGTACAAATGTGGTAATAAATAATGAGGCATCTGAATCGTCAGGTTTTCTCAAATTGAAATTTAAATATTCTCCATTGGCCCATTTTGAAATAAAATTAGCGTAAAACTTACTACCAGGATTCCCTGACTGCCCTCCAGGATAAATTCCAAATGCTTGGATGTCGGGACCTAATTCCACAACCATTCTCCAGCTTGCTCCATGACGGCTTCCTGTTGCATTCAAAATCCCAGAGCCTCCACCAGTATATACATTTTCTACAGAAAACGAGTTGAATTGAGGTACAAGATGTTGAATTTTAGTACGTTTGAAATTTGCCCAAGTATAATCTCCTTCATCTTCCTCCCATTTTTTCATCTCCTCCACCATCAGCTCAAACCCTTTCTTAACATGATCAGAGGCAGTTTCTTCACTGGCTGAATTTCCCCAGTCAAAAATTTGGGAGGCTGGCTCCTCCTTTAATAATTTGACTGTTTGATAATTAGAAGGCCTTACAACAGGAACTCCAAATTCAGCCCATTCTTTCCAAATCTCACTATAAGTTTTAGACCACCATGAAGAAAATAGCGTTGGCCCTTTTTGATTTGGATCTGCATAAAAATCCCAAGACTTCAGCTCTTGCATATATTTTTTCGCGGATTCATCATTAGGTAAATAGGAACCCAATAAATTGATCATCACAGGAAGTGCTTCTGCAGCGTGTAGATAATAATCATCAAATTGCAGAGCCTTCATATCTTCAATTGTGATATTTTCCATTTCCCTTAACCTGTTATTAAGCCTCCTATTTCTATAATGCTCGTAACTATTGTCAAACACATAATATGGGTAAGAAGGGTCTACTGGGTGTTGGTTCGCAGATGAAACAAAACCTCTTTCGGGATTTAATGTACTTGGATTATGTGCATTCGGTATGTATTCTTTCCACTCCATTCGTGGATCCGAGCCGTCCATGAAAAATTTGCCTTGCTCTTTCCACTTTACTGCAAACTTTCCCTGAATCCTCATTGCTATATCTCCCGATTTGGAGGCAAAAACAAAATTCTGTGCGGGGGCAGTATAATTATCTAAGGCAGCATTGTAATCCGCATGATTCTTAGCCTTATTCATCATCAGAAAGGTTTTTTGCTCATTGGAACCTTCATGCACTGTCCATTTCAATGCAAAATTGATATCCTGTCTTTCTGATTTAAAAGTCTTATCATACACTACAGGACCATAATGAGTGTAAACGACCGTATCTATATAACTTTCCTGACCTTTTATTTGAATCTCTTCAATTCGATACTCTGAGTCGCGCCAAGATTCCCCATATTTATAGGATCCCCTAGTTTCATCCTTGAAAGTGATTTTATACCAATCTCTAGCATCCTTGGTGGCATTTGTCACACCCCAAGCTATATTCTCATTAAAGCCGGAGATCACCCCTAAAGCTCCGGGCAAAGTAGCTCCTTTTACTGAATGACCGGGAGTGCTTAATTGCATACTGTACCAAAGTGATGGCAGGTTGAGGCTTAAATGCGGATCATTTGCAAGAATTGGATAGCCGTTCCTAGTTTTTTTGCCTGAAACTGCCCAGTTGTTAGAACCTGTTCCTTCTTCCGGCTGTGGAAGCGGATCAATCACCAATTCATCATTTGGGAAGTTAAGACTATCGGGCTTGGAAACTTGAATAGGTTCAAAATCCCACACTCTATCTGCCTCTATGACTGGATCATTATCTACAGGAAACTCAGGAAAAAGCTTATTCAATAACTCTTTTCCGAGAATCTTTCGCAGGTTTGAATATTCCAAATCACGGTCTCCCACTAACATATCGGACATATATTTTAAGAGAAGAAGGGATTTGTATCCAGACCACTTTTCAGGTCTGTAGTTCAAAATTTTATATTCGACAGGTAATTGCGCGGAAGAAATTTGATCAATGTAAGCATTTACACCTTCAGCGTATGCCTCTACAAGCTTTAAAGTTTCGGGGTCTTTTTCTTTCAAATAGGCTAGTCCTAATTCTGCTCCATAAGCCAAGCCTTTCCTCCTGGTCATTCTATCAAGTTCCAATGCAACAGGGCCAACAATTTCCGAAATTCTCCCAGCTGCCGCCATAGTTTGGAATTCCATCTGCCATAACCTATGCTGAGCTGTCACATATCCCTGAACTCGATACAAGTCCTCTTCATTTTGAGCAAAAATATGGGGAATCAGATTCTCATCATATGTGACTGAAACTGTTCCCTGCAGGCCAGGAATAGCTATTTCATCCTCGGCTATTTCATCCTCACTGTACATGTTTTGCCAAAATCCGTGGTTAGGATCCATCAAGGGGCCCATTGGGGGTGCAGGACCAATTGGAACAGAAGCAAAATAGCCTAAAGCAAGAGTAATTAGAAGAACAAAAATAAAACTGAAGTATTTCATTCGGGCTTTTCTTGATGATGAGCGAATTTAAATTAAACTTTGAATTTTTCTTCAAAAGCTTAGGTAATTACCCATAAAAAAAGGTCCTGAAATAAATTCCAGAACCTTTTCATTTGAACTAATTGATTTATTGAATAATTATCGGGAGTTGTAGCTTTTCCCATCTTATTACTAAACCAGGATTTTCAATATCAATAGACAGCCTTTCCTGTAGACTTTCTCCCCAAACTGGAGTAACCTCCACCCGAAGCACATCATTTTTTTCATCGTACTGGAAATGCCCATGTTCAAGATCCCATTCGGAATTAAAAATCACAGTCCATTTTCCTGATTCTTTAGGAATAGTAAAAAGAGAATATTTCCCAGCAGGTAAGCTTTTGCCTTCTACAGTCATATCTTGACTCAATTCAACATAAGTAGCCTCATTGGCACCAGTTCTCCATACAACATTGTAAGGAACCAAATCTCCCCAAATCTCCCTTCCTTTTACAGCAGGAGAGCCATAATAAACCTTAAATGCTTTCCCTGCTATTTCTCCATCTTTTACTTCCAATGGACTTGGTCTGGAGGATTCCTCAGACGATTCTTCTACACTGGAACCAAGATCAGAAGAATTTGAATCACTCTCTGTTTTGGATGAACAAGAAATTAGGATGCCTGCAAACATGGCAATTACCCATAACCTTTTGAAAGTTGTCATATAGTGGAAATTTTATTTCGAAATAAATGCATAATAACGAACCTGCAAAATCCCTGCCCGTACTATTCTGATAATTTCTTTTCCAAGAAAATACTTATTCTTCAGTAGCTTCGTTTTTAGGCTTCTCTTTTGCTTCTTTACGCAACGATAGGCTTGAAAGGTTTAAAGCAAAACAAAAAATCAATACTACAAGCTACAATCACCTGAGCATCAGCGAATGAAATTTATTACCTGGCTTACATTTATTTTGACCCTCCTGGTTTTTGGCAGTGTTTATATTTCGCCTGAAAACTTTCCTTACGTTGGGTTGCTTCCTTTTTTCATCCCTGTTGCTTGGCTTTTTAATCTTTTTTTATTCATAATTCTTGCGCTTTCATGGAGAAAATTATCATTTGTTCCTCTTAGCGCCTTATTAATTGGATATAGGTTTGCTGAAATTACTTTCCAGTTAAATGACCAAAATAAAGAGTCTGAAGGCCTTCATGTACTCACCTACAATGCTCACCTTTTTGATTACAAAAGACGAAGCGGAGGAGAGTTTGACCCGAATGTTTTTGCTTGGCTTCAGGATCATCCCGCAGAGGTCAAAGTTTTTCAGGAGTTTTATCAGGATTACACTACTCCCTCAAGAAATGCTGTTCAGCTATTGGGAAAAGATTCGGGGATGGAAATATCTTATCAGATTATAGAAGGAAACCCGCAAAAAAGATCCTACGGTTTAGCTATTTTTTCCAAATACCCAATCATTAATGAGGGAAAAGTATTCGATAATAACAGAACTAATGGAGCCATATTTGCCGATATCTTGTATAATTCGGACACCCTAAGAATTTATAATTGTCATCTGGAATCGATGAAAATAAATTCTGAAGCATTGGATAACATAGATGGTGTAAGAGAGAATTACCGTCAAACTTTGGGTAAACTTAATAGAGGAAGTTTGGCCAGAAATAAGCAGTTAAATGTTTTGGAAGAACATATTCTGAATAGCCCTCACCCAGTCATTTTGATGGGGGATTTCAATGAAGTTCCTTATTCAAACACTTATTTTAGGCTAAATAAAATATTAACCAATGCCTTTGAAAGTGCCGGCAGGGGGTTTGGTTTTACCTACAATAAGGTATTATTCTTCTTGAGAATTGATCACATTTTTAGCTCCAAAGAACTCAAGGCTGTAGATTTTGATACTCATAGAGAGGTAGATTATTCAGATCATTATCCTGTCTCTGCAACCTTTATTTTGGAAAAGGAAATCTCAGATTAATCCTGTCCATTCTTCTTTTCCCAGACCTTTTTCATAGGAAGAAGGATCACGGGTAGCAAAAAAAGGTCCGCTAACAAAGCAAAGACCAAGGCAGAAGAAATCAATAATCCCGTGTAATGAGTCACACCAAACCTGCTAAAAATCAAGACTGCAAAACCGGAAACCAAGATAAGAGTAGTAAGAACTATAGCCTTTCCTGTTTCCAAAAAAGTCCTTTTGAGTGCATATAATAGATTTTTGCCAAGACTCAATTCCATTTTCAACCGGGTCATAAAGTGTATACTATCGTCAACAGCAATACCAAATGCCACTGTAAATAGGATAGCCGTTGTTAGTTTAAATTCTACTCCCAAAAAATACATCAGTCCTAACATCCAAAGCAACGGGATAATATTTGGAATCAGTAGAATGAAAGAAATACGCCAAGACTTGAATAAAAATCCTGCTATTATACCAACCAACAAGAAAGCAACTCCAAGTCCTCTTGCCATTTGAATGGTAACCGACTCATGTCCTTTATCAATTAAATAGGAAGTCCCTGTCCATCTTACTTGAATAACATCCTCGTTTATCTCCTCTTCAATATATTCCCTCACTTTCTCTCTTATTTGGCTCATTTGCAAACTGCCCAAATCTGGAATTCTAGCTGAAATCCTACCTTCCATCAGATCCTCGGAAAGAACCAAAGACCCTTGATTTTTCGAAACTCGGCCTAAAAACCTTTCCATTCTTCTAAATTGCCCTGGACTGGGAAACATAAAGGCAGCATGATCACCTTGATTTTGTGCTTGATTTAGCGTTTTCACCAAGGTTAAAGGAGATAATACACTGATCTCTCCAAACTCCTTTTTCAATTTCATTTCTAGCTTATCTATTTCTTTCAAAGCCTCATAATCGAGAAGATTTTTAGATCCATTACTTGATTTCAAATAGATTTCTAAAGGATTGGACCCTCCAAATTGCTCATTAAAAAAATTAAAGTCATTTTGGATAGGATGGTCTGAAGGTAGATTATCGAGAAGATATCCATTGATATCTATTTTACTGCCTAGATAAACAGATAACATGCTGATGAAAAAAAAGAGAACTAAAATCTCTTTGCTTTTTATAAATATTTGCCTGAGAGCCGCGTGATAAAAATCAGGAGCTATTTTTTCAGAATCACTACTTACGCTCAACTTTTTCCAGCGATATAATAGAAATGGAGTAATTAAACTCACTGAAAAAAACATCATCAGAATCCCTAAACCAGTGGTCAACCCAAAGTCCTTCAACGCTGGAATACTTGTGAAATAAAGAGAAAAGAACCCTAAAGAGGTGGTCAAAATTGTCAATGTCACAGGAACCCATAACTCTTTAAAAACCTTTGAAATGGCTTCATCTTTTGACTGGGCTACTTTTAAAGCTTTGATAAGATGTGTGAAAAAATGGATTAAAGCACTCAGTCCTACGATTAGAAAAATTGTGGGCTGCATTACAGACATCAATGCCAATTTTTTCCCGATCAATAGAATAAATGCAAAAGCCCAAAGTACTCCAACCAACAATACTAAAATCGGTATCACCACTCCCCACCAGCTCCGAAAAATCAATACTAAAATAAGTAGCATCAAAATGAGAGAAGCCCCGAAAAACAAACCAAATTCATTTTGCATCAAATCCACAAAATCACCTTGTGTCTGTATTTTGCCTGCCACTGCCTTGGGGGCTAGGCCTTGAGACTTCCATAATTCTTGAATCTCTCCATAAAGAAGGTCTCCATCCTCTTTGGAAAGATTATCCTCATTTTTAATCAAAACCAAGAGACTTTCCCCATCCTTGGCAATAAGGTTGCCTTGATATTTCTTCTCGTCCCCTTGAAAGTTTACTTCATCTTTCTCCAAATCCCAAGACAAGGCAGCACGTTCTCTTACACCAAATGGACTAATGATAGGTTCCTTAACTGTTAATATCGAAAAGACCGAATCCACTTTTTCCAAACTTGTAACGGATTCCTGAAACTGATCTAGCTCCGATAAAAAAGAAGCATCAAACAACCGCCCTTGTGAATTTTCAAAAGCTAGTAGCAGATAATCATTATCGCTGCCAAAAATCTCCTCATACTCCCTGTAAAAGGCTAAATTCTCATCATCTTGAGGGAAAAACTGTTCGAAATCATAATCAAAAACCGGCTTTGGCTGAAGAAAACCCAAGATCAGACAAAAAATCACTGCAATGGAAAATGAAAAATTAGCACCTGATTTAGTAAACATCCAATAGCAGTTTAAATATATCTCCGACTCCAAATGTCACACAATTATAATCAGTTTGTGTCTTCTTTGTTTGATAGCAATTCCGATATTTGTCTGAAGCTATTATCTTGTTGACTAGAAAAAAACCAAAACAACCATGGAGCAATATCATGACCTGATGAGGAAAATATTAAAAGAGGGGGTGAAAAAATCTGACAGAACAGGTACTGGAACGATCAGTATTTTTGGACATCAGATGAGATTTGATTTGTCAGAGGGATTTCCGGTTGTGACTACCAAAAAACTTCATTTAAGGAGTATCATAATAGAACTTCTCTGGTTTTTGAACGGTGATAGCAATATCAAATGGCTGAAGGAAAATGGTGTTTCCATTTGGGATGAATGGGCAGATGAAAATGGAGACCTTGGACCTGTATATGGATATCAATGGAGACACTGGCCTGATGGTAAAGGTGGCGAGATTGACCAGATTAAGAACTTGATCCATCAAATTAAAACCAAACCTGATAGCAGGCGCCACATCGTTAGCGCTTGGAATGTCGCCGATGTAGATCACATGGCTCTTCCTCCTTGCCATACGATTTTTCAGTTTTATGTAGCAGACGGAAAATTATCCTGTCAACTGTACCAAAGAAGTGCGGATGTATTTTTGGGTGTTCCTTTTAATATTGCGTCCTATGCCCTATTTACAATGATGGTGGCTCAGGTTTGTGATCTCCAGCCAGGTGAATTTGTACACACTTTTGGGGATGCTCACTTGTATTTAAATCATTTAGAACAAACAGAATTGCAGCTAAGTAGAGAGTGTAGACCTTTGCCTACTATGAAAATTAATCCGGCAGTAAAAGATATTTTCAGTTTCAAATACGAGGATTTTGAATTGGTCAATTATGATCCCCACCCACATATCAAAGCCCCAGTTGCTGTATAAAAAATTAGCCCCGAATTTCAGAAAATCCGGGGCTATTTTATTATTGACCTAATTCATATTTTAAGGTTCTTCCTTTCTCGACTGCTGGAAGACCTTCAGTCATCCATAGCGGAGCCGGAGCACCTTTCAAATAATGATCAAAGAATTGACTGAGTCTAATTGACAAGTCCTTTCTATTTTTTCGCTGACGCAAGTTATGATCTTCACCATTGTATTGAAGCAACCAAGCTGGCTTGTTCAAACGCTTCAGAGCCATAAACATCTCAATACCTTGATACCACGGAACTGCTCCGTCTTCATCATTATGCATGATCAATACTGGGGTATTTACTCTATCCATGAAAAACAAAGGTGAGTTTTCTATGTAATAAAGAGGCTTCTCCCAAAGAGTTCCACCTATTCTAGATTGGGTTTGCTCGTATTGGAACATACGGCTCATTCCTGTACCCCATCTGATTCCTCCATAAGCAGAAGTCATATTTACCACAGGAGCTCCAGCTCCAGCTGCTTTAAACATATTGGTTTGTGTGATCAAATACGCCACTTGATATCCACCCCAACTTTGCCCCTGAATTGCCATATTATCGGCATCCACATAGCCTTTGGCTACGATAGATTGAACACCCGGGATGATACAGTTGTAGGCACTTGGTCCTGGTAATCCCAAATCATATTTAATATCCGGCACGAATACCAAATAATCATTGCTGACAAAAAACGGAATATTAATCGTAGAAGCCGAAGGTGCAGGGCTTCTGTAATTATGCAATCCGTCACTATTCCTCTCATAGAAGTAAACCATCATAGGATACTTCTTACTGGG
The DNA here is from genome assembly GCF_019443765.1 of Algoriphagus sp. NBT04N3. Taxonomy (NCBI): domain Bacteria; kingdom Pseudomonadati; phylum Bacteroidota; class Cytophagia; order Cytophagales; family Cyclobacteriaceae; genus Algoriphagus; species Algoriphagus sp. NBT04N3. The sequence goes on along the minus strand of NZ_CP048415.1, from coordinate 823,089 downwards.
ATCAAAATATTCTGGTTTGAAAAGAAGTCCTTGAAGTGGAGTTCCGTCATTAGCCAAATAACTTACCAATTCCACAGAACCCCATTTAACATTTGCCTGCTGCGGATTAAGATTAGAAGCTTTTCTTAGATTTTTGAACTTCAAATCACCTAAGTACAAATCCGGAGATTCTTTATAGGTACTTCTCTGAACCAGAATTTCATCTGAATCTTCAGCTTTCGTCAATCCATAATATCTATGAGCCGTCATCAGAATTGATTTTGGAGCAGAGCCATTCATTGAACCTTCAGCTATGCCACTTTCTTTTGACATTTCATTGAAGGCTGTCAAGTAAAGTTTTTCTTTTGGATCAATGCTTTTCTCTTCCCTATCCAGAGTAATTCTTCTGTACTCGATTTTATTTTTTCTTCCTTCTCCGGCTGTGACATTAACAGCAGCATTTGGATTTCTAGGATCAATTTTCCAGATATCATATCTATCATTGATCAAAATTGCTTCGTCTCCAGCCAACCAACCTGCTACTCCATAGGAACCAGGAAGCGAGGGAGAATCATGCAATTCTTCATAAAAGACAACGTTTTCAATTCCAGAAGTTAGGTTAATTTTCTTTCGGGCAACAATATCGTAGGCGACCCAGGCACTATCGGTACTTGCATACCAGGTTACATAATTTCCTTCAGGTGAAACGCTTGGGTATCCCGGCGCATTTTTTTCGATCAAAGTTCTTTCGCCGCTTTCAAAGTCTACCAAGTATAAATCTCTTCCAATCTGAATATCCCAGCTATAAGCTCTTCTATATGGAGCATCTGTCCAAGCTATTCCAAAATCTCTTTCTATTTTGTTTTCGAGAATGACATTGTTGACTTCCCTGTCCTCCAACTGTGCAATGCTTCTATCAATTAGGTCCATTGCAGCTGTGTAAGACCGCTTTTCCTCTCTGGACTTATTTCTCAATTGCATTGGCTGAATTTCAGCATCTTGCCAGCCCCAGATATCCAAACTTACTCTCTCATCGTCCAAAATAGTAGTATCGGATTCGTAAGCATAATCCACATAGTCTTCAGAAACACCGAAAAACAACCTGTTTTCATTTTCAGAAAAACGAATAGAGCCATCATTACTGATTCTTCCATTTTCCAATATGCCCTGACTATTTCTTGTAGCAATCTCCTCTACCTTGGGATTAGAGGTGGTTGTGAGGAACAGGTTATAATATGGCTTTTTAGATTTGGCTGAATCATTTGTACTCAAAAATGCCAGATATCTGGATTTTGGAGAAAAAGTCACTCGCTCGTAAGCTGTATTCCCTTCATGTAAGACTGTAGATTGTCCGGAACTTAGGTTGAGTAAATGAATTGCAGCATTATCCAACGTATCCTCTTCAGCTAATACATAATGAAGGAAATCACCATTTCTGGAGAACCCATAAGATTTAACTCTGGCAAATTCATAGGATTTGGATCCATCTAGGGATCTTACCAGCAATTTAGTACCATCTGTTTTTTTAGGCTTTTCTGCTTTTGCGGTGGAATCAGCAGGATCTTTTTTCGCTGGCTTTTCCTTTTCAAACTGAATAGCAATCCAACTTCCTCCTTTTTCAGGAATAGCAAAAGACTTAACTTCTGCCATTTTTTCCAGTTTGCCAGTTTTCATTTCATAGATGAACAAACTATCCTTAGGCATGTCGTCTTTTTTAGTCTTTTTCAACTTCAAAAAGCGAATAGAGTCTTCTTGTGGAACAATCTTTCCGACCGCGTAAGTATCGTCAGGTGTAAAGTTCCAACCCTGAGCTCTAGGGATCACAAACTTTTTACTGACATCTTTAAAAGGTAAAATCTCTAATCTTCCATCTCCATCCTGTGGAGAAATTATATACCCTACCCAAATTCCATTTTTTGTAATTCGATCTGATGATAGGTTCTCCCAGCCATCATAATCATCATGTGTAAGGGAACGCTTTTGCTGTGCCTGTAAACCTGAAATGGTCAACATCACAGAAAGCATCAGTATTCCGCTTATTCTTCTCAGCATAATTGATTGGTTTAGAATGTATTATTTCAATGTAAATTCCTGTACAAATAACCCTCCTCTTGTAGAAGAGAGCTTAATTTTTCCTTTTACCTCTTCGGCACTATTTACTTTTACTTTGAAGCTGACCGTTTTCTTCTCACCTTTTCCGGTGTAGCCAGCATAAATAGTTTTGTCATACAAGTCAGGACTGGTTATTTGAACTTTCGCGTTCTCGTATCCTTCCGTCAATGCTTTTGCAAATTCCAGGGATACTCTGTCTTCCTGAACAATCTTTACTAGCTTGGCTTGCTCCAGTGCTACAGGAAGCCCCCCAACATTTTCCCAAGTGAGGAAAATCTCATATTCTCCATCTTTGATTTTTTTAATTACTGGCTTTTCTATTTTGATCTCAGGAAGCCTTTTTGCCATAGCTAGATTAAATAAAGCCTGTTTCTTGGCCCAATTTTCCAATTGCCAAGGCGGACCGTTTTGTCCAAAAAATTTCGGATGAAATCCTCCAATTTCTACTTCGCCTAACTCAGGGTGATCAAACGGTGTCCAAGACTTAAAGCCTTTTCCTCCATTTTCTTCTTCATCCCAAACCAAAGCATCGTAATCATCATAAATGCCATCATTATTATAATCCTTCATGGCTCCGTTGTTCCACAACTCATCACCATACCAAATACTCCCAAAATAGAAGTAGCCAAAATCAGGCCCATGCCCAAATAGTGGAGAAGGCTTTAGGGGATCACCTGTCATTCTATTGACTTTATATCGAGTAGAATAGGTTTCATATACATCCCCAGCCCATGGATAAGCTGTGTAAGAAAGTCCCAACTCATCCATCTCTTTGTATATAGCCAAATCTTCTGGATACATTCGCTCTTCGCTTTTAGAAGTTGATGGCGGTCTTAAATGCATGGGAACTCTGGTATCCATTGAATTGACCACAGAAATATTGGCATGACTTAACATCCAAAGGACAGTAGACCGAGTTTCTGGCTCACTCAAAGGGTACTCACCAGCACCATATTGTGTATAACCTCTTCCCGTCAAGTCACCGCCTATATCAGGTCTCCAGTTTTCAGGGTAATTTCTATGAAGGTCTAGACCACCTACGCCGTCTTCATTATAATCTCCATCCCCATCATTATCGATCCCTTCTGTGTAAAGGAGATAATCACCTTTACCAGGGAAAACTCTTTTCATCAATTTCCCAGATGGATGATCTGGATCTACGATATAATTGGCCTTTTTCTTTTCTTCCTCGGTGACTGCCTTTTTTCTCATTTGATAGATTACTCCATCGCCGTCCAAATCCTCCTCAGGGTCTTCATCTATTAGTCCATCTCTATCATTGTCGTGGGGTTTTACCGTACTTCTATTTCTTTGCTCGGTATATAAATAAAGATTGGAGCCATCCGGATTGTTTTGAGGCCTTAAGTAGATGGCCTTGGTGTCAATCAGATGGGTAATCTCTTTGTCCTTGCCATAATTCTCCAGCAGATGTTGAGTCAACCAAAGTACTGACTCACTGGCAGTGATCTCGCCTGAATGTCTTCCTCCTTCGAAATATGCTGCTGGTTTTTCGGTGTCTTTTCCAGTCTTTTTATTGGTAAGCGTCATCTGATAGATCGGTCTTCCTTCAAATGACTCTCCTATTATATATAGGTCAACAATTTCAGGATAGAGTTCTGCCCATTTCTCATACCAATGATACATAACATTGACCGTATGATACTTGTCGAAAGTCAGCTTTTCTCCCGGCACATATTCGACTTCAGGAAATTTATGTTTTTTAAAAAAAGAGGGGCCATGACGCTCGCCCGATACTGTATGAAATTTGGCACTGGTATCACTTTCAGTAAAGACTTTGGCTTTTTGAAAAGTATCAATTTGGCCGTAACTCATCACAGAAAGTAACATCAAACTTGATAAGCTTGCTATTTTCTTCATGATTCGGTGGTTTTTAGAATGGCTAAAAGTAAAAAAGGTGATACATCTCTGTATCACCGTTTACAAAAAAAAGCCGGAATTTTCCGGCTTCTATTTTCTAATTGTCAATTCGAATGTTTCTGGAGTATAATTCACAAACCCAGGAACAGGCTTGCATTTTGGGAGCTGCCTTACTAAATAATCAATTCTTTCTCGCAGGCCTTTATCAGTATCAGTCAATAATTCATAGCCTGAAAGTTTTCCTTTAGAATCCACCATCAATAAGACTTTCACTTCCTCCACGTCTCTTGACTTTTTTGTTCTAAAAAGAAAAGGTGAATAGGAATCAATCATGTCTAGCGTATATTCTGGCCAAGCCCAGTGGGAATCTAAATTTGAAGCCATGCTTTCTTCTGTGTTAGTCAAGGGCTTTAATTCCAAATCCTTAGAAATTGTAATCTCCTCAGCCTTCACAGATTTATTTGGAACAGACTTTAGGCTCAATCTATTATATCTAACAATTGAACTTTCAAGTTTATCATCATTTGATTCGTCCCCATTCATTTGCGCGGCAGCAGAAACAGAAAGCTGAACAGCTAGAAAAATCATAACCGTCGCAATAGGGCCAAGAGTCTTTATTTTGAATGAATTCATCATATTCAAAGTATTTGTAACAAAAATACACTTTAAATTTTATCAAATGCAAAAAATTGTATTTTAAATTTTAAAAAAAACAATAAAAAAGTCTTGCCAGCAGCAAGACCCTTTTCAGAATATAAACCCAAATATAACTTTAGAGATTAAAAGTTTTTCTTTTTCAACTGAATGTTTGGAGTTTTCTCCATTTTTCAAATTTAAAATTTTGCCTTTATTCTAAAAACAAAATAAACTGAAAGACATTCATTTCGATTCCAAAGTAAATGCATTTTGAATATAATTACAAATTGAAAAAATAATTTTGCAATATTTTGAACAATCTTTAATTTACATGCGATTTCATTAACAATCATCTAAATCCAATCAAAAAAAATGGATAAAATTTTAGATATCGATAACATAGACCTCAAGATTATCTCCTTGCTGAACGAAGATGCCAAAACACCTTATACCGAAATTGCCAAAAAGGTATTTGTGTCTTCGGGGACTGTCCACGTGAGAATGAAGAAATTGGAAGATATGGGCATTGTTAAAAGTGCAACTCTGAATATCGATTTCTCAAAACTTGGTTACGACATCTCAGCATTTTTAGGTATTTATTTGGAAAAAAGCTCTCTATACGATACAGTTATTGAAAAATTAAAGGCAATCTCTGAAGTAGTAAGTGCTTACTACACGACAGGTAATTATTCAATTTTTGCAAAAATCATCTGCAGAGACACCAATCACCTTAGACTCGTATTGGATAAAATTCAAAAGGTAGAGGGCATTGATAGAACAGAGACTTTAATTGTTTTGGAAGAAAGTATAAACAGACCAATTCAATTTTTTGATAAAGAAAAAGGATAAAAACATCTATTTAGATCAAATCTAAATAAATGAAAAACGATATTATCGCAAAAAGCCTGGCATTGTCAGGCTTTTTTTATTTCCGAGAAAATATTCCCAAATTTGAACCTGAAGGGCATTTTTAATCGAAGAATTGTATCTCCAATAGATTTTTCGAATGTGATTGAACATAATATTTTGATTATATGTTGTACCTTCGCAGTCAAAATGTAATTAGTCTAAATAACTCACCAATAATGAGCAAAGACAACGAAATTTTAGAAGAATTCACCTCAAAAGAATACGAACATGGTTGGTCAGTCAATTATGAGGCTGATGAGGCTCCCGTAGGCTTAAATGAGGAAATCATAAAGTGGATCTCTGCAAAGAAAGAAGAGCCTTCTTGGCTATTGGAGTGGAGACTCAAAGCTTTTAGAACTTGGCAGGAAATGGCTGAGCCCGATTGGGCCAACGTGACTTATCCAAAAATTGATTTTGATAAGTTGAGATATTACTCTGCACCTAAGCAATCTAATAAGCCAAAAAACTTAAACGAGGTTGATCCGGAGTTATTAGCGATCTACGAGAGACTCGGTATTTCTTTAAATGAGCAAAAAAGACTTCAAGGTATTGCTGTAGATGCAGTCCTTGATTCAGTTTCTGTTGCTACTACCTTTAAAGGTACACTTAGCAAACTCGGAATCATTTTCTGCTCCTTCAGTGAAGCGGTGAAAGAGCACCCTGAATTAGTTAAAAAATATTTGGGGTCAGTGGTCCCAATGACAGATAATTATTATGCAGCTCTTAACTCGGCTGTCTTCTCTGATGGATCATTCTGCTACATTCCAAAAGGTGTAAGATGTCCTATGGAGCTTTCCACCTACTTCCGAATCAATGCCGCAAACACAGGTCAATTCGAAAGAACCTTGATCGTTGCGGAAGAAGAGTCATATGTGTCTTATTTGGAAGGCTGTACAGCACCTCAAAGAGATGAAAATCAACTTCATGCGGCTGTAGTGGAAATTTACGCAGCAGCTCATGCAGAGGTGAAGTACTCTACCGTTCAAAACTGGTTCCCAGGAGACAAAAACGGTAAAGGAGGTATTTACAACTTTGTTACGAAGAGAGGAATCTGCGCTGGTGATCATTCCAAGATTTCTTGGACTCAGGTGGAAACAGGTTCTGCTGTTACATGGAAATATCCTTCTTGTATATTAAAAGGTGATTATTCTATAGGTGAATTCTATTCAGTAGCCGTAACCAACAATTACCAACAAGCTGATACCGGGACCAAAATGATTCACATTGGTAAAAACACCAAATCAAGAATCGTATCCAAAGGTATCTCAGCTGGTAAATCCCAAAACTCCTACAGAGGTCAGGTTCAGGTGATGAAGAGAGCAGATAATGCCAGAAACTTCTCCCAGTGCGACTCCTTATTAATGGGGGATCGATGTGGAGCTCACACTTTCCCATATATCGATATCAATAATTCAAGCGCCAAAGTAGAGCATGAAGCGACTACATCGAAAATTGGTGAAGATCAGATTTTCTATTGCAACCAGAGAGGTATAGCAACGGAAGATGCTGTTGCTTTGATTGTCAATGGGTATGCAAAAGAAGTTCTGAACCAACTTCCAATGGAATTTGCAGTGGAAGCGCAAAAACTATTAGCCTTAACCCTAGAAGGATCTGTAGGTTAAGCGCCTGAGTTAAAATTTGAAATTGAAAATCTAGAACCATGTTATCAATAAAAAACCTACACGCATCAATTGAGGGCACTTCTATCTTGAGAGGCATCAATTTGGAAGTAAAAGCAGGTGAAGTGCACGCTATCATGGGACCTAATGGGTCCGGAAAATCTACTCTTGCCTCAGTTTTGGCTGGCAGAGAAGAATATGAAGTAACTGAAGGAGAAGTAACTTTCAAAGGCAAAGACCTTTTGGATCTTGCACCAGAAGACAGAGCTAGAGAGGGCGTATTCCTTGCATTTCAATATCCTGTAGAAATTCCTGGTGTATCTTCCACCAACTTCCTCAGAACTGCCGTGAATCAGGTAAGAGAATATAGAGGTTTGGAGCCTTTGGATGCGGTGAAGTTTCTTTCTTTGATGAAGGAGAAAATGAAATTGGTTGAGATTGACCAAAAGCTTTTGAGCAGAGCTTTGAACGAAGGTTTTTCTGGAGGGGAGAAAAAGAGAAATGAAATCTTCCAGATGGCAATGTTGGAGCCAACATTATCTATTTTGGACGAAACTGACTCCGGATTAGATATTGACGCACTTAAAGTTGTATCCAACGGAGTTAATCAATTGAAATCAGCAGATAATGCTACCATAGTGGTGACTCACTATCAGCGACTTTTAGATTACATCGTACCAGATTATGTACATGTGTTATATAAAGGAAGAATAGTGAAATCAGGAACCAAGGAATTGGCCTTGGAACTGGAAGAAAAAGGTTACGACTGGATCAAAGAAGAAATTGATTCGGCAGCCACTGTCTGATTTATAAAAAAACTACCATGAGTACCTTGACAAAACAAGATACCTTCTCTCCTTTATTGGAAGCAGCAACTGACAATTTTATTGAGCAGAGAACTCTGGGTAAAGAGAGTTTTCTTTCTCAAGGTCTGCCAGCGGTAAAGGAAGAGGAATATAAATTCACTCAGATATCCAGAAAACTGGAAAAAGAAATTTCAGACTTTCAATCTGCAAAACCAATTGAGTTGACCAAAGAACTTGTCGACCAATCTATTTATGAAGGTTTTGAGGGAAATGTCCTTGTATTCAACAATGGATCCTTTATTCCAGAACTTTCTGACTTGCCTGAGGGTATAGAGATTTCTTCTATTACAAAAAAAGAAGACTTGAATCTAGGAAGCATTGCCAAGCCTGAAAAGGATGCTTTTGCTGCTTTAAATTTAGCTTCATTTCAAGACGGTGCATTTATATCTGTTCCAAAGAAAACTCAAATAACTGCACCAATTCTCTTACTTTCCTTTTTCAAAGCAAATTCTGGACAGGTTGTACAACCTAGAATATGGATTGAATCCGGTGATTTTGCTGAAATAACTTTCATCGAGCAGTCTGTCCTTCTAGGAGAAAAAACTGTCTTTGCCAATAAAGTGGTAGAGATCAAGGGAGGCTTGAACACTAAGATCAATTACTACAGACTTCAGAATGAAGGCAAGCAATTTATCGAAGTAAGCAATATTGAAACTGATATTCATCAAGACTCTCAGTTTTCAGCAGTTACCATATCACTTTCAGGAAATATGGTTAGAAATAACCTCAACCTGAATATTCTAGGAAGTAATTCCGTTGGGAACATGTACGGCATTTACCTATTGAACGGTAAAGCACACGTGGATAATCACACGAACGTAGATCACACTGTGCCTCATGCAGAATCTAATGAATTGTACAAAGGGATCTTGGCTGACCATTCAAGAGGGGTTTTCAATGGGAAAATCTTTGTAAGACAAGATGCCCAGAAGACCAATGCTTTTCAGCAGAACAATAACATCTTGCTTTCTGAAGATGCGGTAATCAATACCAAGCCACAATTAGAAATTTGGGCAGATGATGTGAAATGTTCTCATGGATGTACGACAGGCCAGTTGGATGAAGAGGCTTTGTTCTATTTGCAGGCGAGAGGAATAGATAAAATGCAGGCAAAAGGTTTGCTTTTGTATGCATTTGCAGGAGAAGTATTAGAACACATAGAAACCGAAAGCTTCCAAGCATACTGTACTAATTTGGTGCAGGAGAGACTTGGAAGTAAATTCTAAAATCCATTCATGAATTTTGATGTGAACCAAATCAGGGGCTTGTTTCCTGTGCTTCACCAAGAAGTACACGGCAAGCCCTTGATTTATTTTGATAATGCAGCTACAACACAAAAACCGAAGCAGGTTCTTGAGGCTTTAACCTCCTACTATGAAAAGGATAATTCAAATATTCATAGAGGTGCTCATGCTTTAGCTGATAGAGCTACTCAGTATTTTGAAAATACCCGCGAGTCTGTCAGAAAATTTATCAATGCCAAAGAGAGTGCTGAAATAATATTTACAAAAGGAACTACCGAATCAATTAACTTGATAGCGCAAACCTTTGGGAGGAAATTTATCGGTAAAGGTGATGAAATCATCATCTCGACCATGGAGCACCATTCCAATATTGTTCCTTGGCAAATGCTCTGCGAAGCAACGGGAGCAGTCCTGAAAATCATCCCCATTCACGAAAATGGAGAGCTAGACTATCAGGAATTCGAGAAACTTCTTACTTCCAAAACAAAACTTCTAAGCGTAGTTCATGCATCTAATGCACTGGGCACGATCAATCCAGTCAAGAAAATGATTGATGCAGCGCATGCTGTTGGAGCCAAAGTATTATTGGACGGAGCGCAATCCACTAGTCATTTGGAAATAGATGTTGTGGACTTGGATTGCGATTTTATGGTGTTTTCTGCTCACAAATTATATGGTCCTACCGGATTGGGAGTGTTGTATGGAAATAGGGAAATCCTTGAAGCCATGCCACCATTTTTGGGTGGTGGAGAAATGATCAAGGAGGTTACCTTCGAAAAAACAACCTACAACGACATCCCTTTCAAATTCGAAGCAGGAACTCCCAATATAGCTGACGTAATTGCATTCGACGCTGCAATAGAGTTTATTGACTCCTTAGGTAAAAAGGCAATTAAGGAGCACGAAGATGAGCTTTTGAGCTATGCCAATGAATTGACAGCTGATATCAAAGGCTTTCAACCGATAGGTACGGCAAAACAAAAAGTATCTGTTCTATCTTTCAATATCAACGGCATGCACCCATTCGATGTAGGTCAAATGCTGGACGCTAGAGGTATCGCTGTGAGAACAGGTCACCATTGTACTCAGCCTTTGATGAAACGATTTGGAATAGAAGGAACTGTTAGGGCTAGCTTTGCTGTTTACAATACCAAATCTGAAATTGAGCAAATGGCAGAAGGAATTGCCAGAATAGCCAAAATCAAAAATAAATGAGCAGCATCAACGAAATTCAAGACGAAATCGTATCAGAATTTGAGATCCTAGGAGATGATAGAGAATCCACCATTTTCTACATAATGGAACTTGGAGGAAACTTGGAAGGTTTTCCCGTTGAGGAGCAAAAAGAAGAAAATATCATTAAAGGTTGTCAATCTAAAGTTTGGTTGATTGCAGATGAAATTGATGGTAAAGTACACTTCAAAGCTGATTCTAATACAGATATTACCAAAGGATTGATTTCTCTTTTAATCCGCGTATTGAATGACAGAACTCCAGAGGAAATTATCCATGCTGATCTCAATTTTATTAACAGAATTGGCATGGGGAGTATTATTGGGAGTCAAAGATCCAATGGATTGGCTTCAATGATTAAGCAGATGAAGTTGTATGCCATTGCCTTCCAAACCAAGCTAAATGCCTAATTATGGAAACTGAAAATAACACAGTGGGACAGGTTACTAATTTGAAGGAAAAAGTGGTTCAGGCCATAAAACTGGTTTATGATCCTGAAATTCCAGTGGATGTTTATGAATTAGGATTGATCTATGAGATTACTGTTTATCCCGTCAATAACGTCTATGTTTTAATGACCTTAACCTCACCGAACTGTCCATCAGCGGAATTTATACCTTCTGAGGTAAAAGATAAAATACAGCAGATTCAAGGAATAAATAATGTGGAAGTAGAAGTAACATTTGATCCTCCCTACTCCCAGGATATGATGTCTGAAGCTGCAAAACTTGAATTAGGATTTCTATAAAGAACTTTAAATAATAAGATAATATGTACCCTGAAGAATTAATTGCTCCTATGAGAGCTGAACTCTCAGATGTGGGATTTGAAGAGTTTAGAACAGCAGAACAAGTTGCTACCCACCTAGGACCAGACCATAAAGGGACCACTTTCGTAGTGGTGAACTCTGTCTGTGGCTGTGCTGCAGGTGCTGCAAGACCAGGTGTAAGATATGCATTGGAGAATGCTTCGAAAAAACCGACTACACTTGCAACAGTATTTGCCGGAAACGATCGTGAAGCTGTGGATAAGATTAGAGAAATCGTATTACCTTATCCTCCATCCTCTCCTGCTATGGCTTTATTCAAAGATGGAGAGCTTGTTCATTTCATAGAGCGTCATCACATTGAAGGAAGAAATGCTAAAATGATCGGTGACCACTTAGTAGAGGTTTTTGAACATTTTTGTGATTAAAAAAAGCCCTTCGGGGCTTTTTTCATGAAAATTTTGTAAGAGCAATCTTTTTCGAAAAGAAATTTTAAGGATTTATTGAATTTCCAATATCCAATTTAAAATTCCCTTGCTTTTCAAACGGTAAAAAGAGCATTTTTGCAAAATTATATTACCCATCGCATAATAAAACCTTAAAAAATATGGGATTTTAGTAACTTAAGGCCATCTTTTACGGTTTTTATAAAAACGCAATCCAAAAACAAGTTATATGTCTGATTCCGCCAAGTTGTCCTACAACGGACAAGATTTTGAGTTTCCGATTATAGTCGGAACCGAACAAGAACCTGCAATCGATATTGCAAAACTAAGAGGAGCTACTGGTCTAATCACCTTAGATCCAGGTTATAAAAATACCGGATCGACCACTAGTGCAATCACATTTTTAGATGGAGAAGAAGGAATTCTTCGTTACAGAGGATACAGAATTGAAGATTTGGCAGAGAAGTCAACTTTCTTGGAGGTAGCTTACCTTCTTATCTACGGTGAACTTCCTACCCAGGCTGAATTTGAAAACTTCTCCAAAGAAATCACTCATCACACTTTGGTTCACGAAGACATCAAGAAGATTCTAGATGGCTTCCCTTCCAACGCGCACCCAATGGGCGTGCTATCTTCTTTGATTTGTTCTCTATCTGCTTTCTACCCTGATTCATTAAATCCAAATAGAAGCAAAGAAGAGGTGAACATGAGCATCATCCGTCTTATTGCCAAAATGCCAACTTTTGCTGCATGGGCTTATAAGAACGAAATGGGACATCCTGTGAATTATCCGGATAATACTCTGGATTATTGCTCCAATTTCCTAAAAATGATGTTTGCCCTTCCGGCAGAAAAGTATGATGTAGATCCTGTTGTATCTAAAGCTTTAGATAAATTGTTGATCCTTCATGCCGATCACGAACAAAACTGTTCTACTTCTACAGTGAGAATTGTTGGTTCTTCACAAGCAAGTATCTATGCTTCTATTTCTGCAGGTATCAATGCGCTATGGGGACCACTTCATGGAGGAGCAAACCAATCAGTGATCGAAATGCTAGAAGCTATCAAAGCTGATGGTGGAGATGCTAAGAAATACCTAGACAAAGCAAAAGACAAGAATGATCCTTTCAGATTGATGGGCTTTGGACACAGAGTGTATAAAAACTTTGATCCAAGAGCGAAAATCATCAAGAAAGCAGCTGACGATGTATTGGAAAAACTAGGAGTAAATGATCCAGTATTAGAAATCGCCAAAGAATTGGAATACGCTGCATTGAATGATCAATATTTCGTAGACAGAAAGCTATATCCAAATGTGGATTTCTACTCTGGAATTATCTACCGTGCATTGGGTATACCTACTGATATGTTCACGGTAATGTTTGCTTTGGGTCGTCTCCCAGGTTGGATCGCACAATGGAAAGAAATGCGTGAAAACGGTGAACCAATCGGTAGACCAAGACAAGTATATACTGGTGCAAATGAAAGAGATTATGTTTCTATGAATAGAAGATAATTTTGATTTATGCTAAAATATGAAAGCCAGCCTTCCTAAGGTTGGCTTTTTTATTGACATATCTTATCCAAACCGAATTTTTAACGGATATTTGGAAACTGAAAACACCAATTAGAGTTTACATGAAACCTACCACACTGGATGAGGCAATGGCCCTAACCAAAAAATTTACAGAAAGACCCAGCAATGAAGAATTATTGAAACTTTATGGCCTTTACAAACAAGCCACTGAGGGAGATAATACAGGAGAAAGACCGGGGGGATTTGACTTCAAAGCTGCTGCTAAATACAATAGCTGGTTGAGTTTAAAGGGAAAAAGTCAGGAAGAGGCTACCCAAGAATACATCGATTTTGTCGGTAATTTATCCGAGAAGTACATCTAAATAGAAAGAGGATAGAATTCAGCAGGGAGATCTATCCTTTTTTTGACATATTCTTTAACAATTTTTTTACAAAAGCCTATTGCTCTTGTCTTGAAAAGCGTTGGGCTAAAATAGATCCGACAATCAATTGCTGAATGTGATAAAGCATCACTGGAAGTAGTACTAATCCCAGAATGGCAGGATCGGGGAATATCACTTTTCCAATCACAACTCCATGCACCAAGGATTTTTTGGAACCACAGAAAAGAGCTGTGATCCTATCTTCTACTGAAAAGGAAAGTACATTTGAAAGGTAGTATGTAATCATGCATATCAAGGCGAAGAGCCCTAACATGATAGCAGCTAACTGAAAAAGAGTAGATAAGGAATATGGTGCAAAGATTTTTTGAGCGAATGACTCAGAAAATGCCGTAAATACAATTATCATGATTACGGTTTGATCCACATATTTTAATCGTTGAAGATGTTTGTGGATTTTAGGAAAAAGCCATTTATGAAGAAATATTCCTAAGCAAACCGGGAGTATGACCTTATAAGTTAATTCCAAAAGAGTTGGCAGAAAGTCCACCTCTACTCCCAGACTAGCTTCTCCTAGAACATCCATCCAGAGAGGAGTGACTACCACTCCGATCAAGCTGGAAATACTTGCGTTAAATATAGCAGCAGGAATATTCCCCCTTGCGATTGAAACCATTACTACCGATGCACTAACGGTTGAAGGCAAAGCCGATAAATAACTAATTCCCAAAACAAAATCCTGTTTGATTGAAGGAATCAATTGAAGTCCCAAGAATACCAGCAATGGAAAAAGCAGAAACGTAGTTAATTGAATCAATAGGTGCAATTTCCAGTTGGAAAGACCTTGACGTAGCTGATTCGGATCGAGCTTCACTCCATAAAAGAAGAAAACCAATGCAATTCCTACATTAATGATCGGTTTCCAAGGGACTGGGCTGGATGCTGCCCCCCATTCTGGAAATAGATAGCCCAAAGCAATGGCTCCAAATAGTCCTAAAAGAAAACCATTGAGACCAACTCTCTTCAGAAGACTCCAGATTTTTTTCACTTAGCCAATCAATCTTTTAAAATTATCACAGAGGACAGCAGTCGCTATCGCAACATTCAATGACTCAGCAGAGCCAAAGGCAGGAATAGTTATTTTCCTTGAAACAAAAGGCTCTACCTCGGGAGAAATTCCTTTAGATTCATTCCCCATCAAAATTACCCCCGGCTCTACCTTCGACAAACTATGCAGATTTTCCCCGTCCAAAAATGCTCCATAAACCGGTAAATTCCAGGAAGAGAGCACTGCGGGTAAGTCTTCGTAAAAAAATTGAATCCTGGTAAATGACCCCATGCTAGCTTGAATAACCTTGGGGTTATAGAAATCAGCTGTTTGAGAGGAAAAAAGAAGTTTTTTGATTCCGTACCAATCTGCAATCCGGATGATAGTCCCTAGGTTTCCAGGATCTCTGACATCATCCAGCGCAACAACAAGTTCATTTTGATCAGGTCTAAAAGCTTCATTGACTTTTTGCTTTACCACTGCTAAAGCCGAATCATTGCTTTGATATTGACCTAGGCTTTCCAATTGATTTTTTGTTGCTTGGATAATTTCGAAACTGCATTTTTTTAAAAGAACATTATGCCTTTCGATAAAATCAGGAGTAGCCACCAAAAAATCAATGATGAAGTCTGAGTTGATCACCTCCACAACACTTTTTTCACCTTCTACAAAGAACTTTTGATGTTCGGCACGGTATTTCTTCTGATGTAAGGATTTTATAAACTTAACCGTATTTTTGCTAAGCATTGTGATTGAATCTTTCGATTTGAAATTCTCCAAATATATACTTTTTCTTTCTCTGCTAGGGCTTGCTTCAGCTTGTTCCTTGACTAAAAATCTCCAAGAAGGAGAATATGTGGTCTATGAATCTGATATAGAAGGGGTGGAAAAAGCAAACGAAGAAGAAATAGCTGGTTTAATCCAGCAGGAACCCAATTTTAGAATTCCTGTTTTTAATTTTTCTCCAGGAGTCACTATTTACAGATTTGGGAAATCATTCTTTGACAGTGTCGCAGTCAGTGAAAAAAGGGTTGAAATTGAAAAAGAGCTAAAGCAAATAGAACAACAGCTTGACTCTATTCCAGGGGACAGAAAACTTCAGAAAAAATCCGATAAGCTCAATACCAAAATCGAGAACCTCAAAGAGAAAGAAGAGTATGGAAATGGGTTTATGCGCACTGGCAATCCGGTAACAGTTCTGGATAGCAGCCTTTTGGAATCAACAAACAGGAATATTTCTGCTTACCTTCAGAATAATGGTTTTTTTGATTCAAGGAGCTCTTTTGAAGTTGAAACAAAAGGAAAAAAGGCATATGTAACTTATAGTATTGTAGAAAATACGCCTTACAGAGTCGACTCTGTTTATACCAGAACAGACAACGAGGATATCCAGATTATTCTCAATCAGAACAAATCAAAATCCAACTTAGCCAAAGGGAAAATCTATGCCCAAAATGATATCATAGCTGAAAGAAATCAAGTAGAAGAATTATTGAAAAACAATGGGTTTTACATGTTTTCCAAATCCTACTTGGAGTACAATGTGTATCAGGATACTGCTAAGAAAAATGTTCAAATTGAGCAAATTATAAGGAAACCCACATTTGCTGAACAGCATGAAATCTATACGATTGAAAATATTAATTTTAGAATTAATCCTCCCTCAGATGGATTCAGCGACGGCAGAGTTTCAGGTCAATATGACGGTATAAATTTCAATTTTTATAGAGATAGATATTCAGAGAAAATTCTTGCTTCGAGAATTCTATTTGATAAAAATGATCGATACAGCCGAAATAAAGTAATTGAAAGCCAAAGGCAACTAAGCAATCTAGACCTTTTTAGGTTTGTCAATATTTCCTTTGACACCTTAGGCACCTCACTAACAGCAAATATTTTTACACAGCCAGCTCAAAAATACCAATTGACAAATCAGCTGGGTTTGAGTGTAACAGAGCAGTTGCCTGGACCTTTTTTCAGTACCTCATTAAGAAATAGAAACTTTTTCAGAGCTGGAGAAATCTTGGAATTCAACTTCAGAGCAGGTCTGGAAGGTGTGGCCTCTGCGACAAATCAGGGGGTGTATCAAAGTCAGGAATTAGGAGTTTCAGCTTCTATTATTTACCCGAGATTTTTGATTCCATTCGTTCCAAATACGCTGAAAAAATACGGGAAATACAATCCCAATACACGAACCCAAATCGGTTATAACTATACTAACCGACCAGAATATACCCGAAAGGGTTTGAACGGTTTGCTAGCATATACTTGGGCCACCACGAATCAAAGACAGCAATTCACTATTAACCTTGCTGACATCAACTATATCAGGACTCCAAATATCACAGATGACTTTTTGGATGTTTTGCAGAATTTGGCCAATCAGGGAAATAATTTGATCTGGTCCTTCCTTCCTTCTTTTGTAAGTAGCGTTTCCGGCCAATCCGTCATCAACTTTAATCGTTATGGAGATTGGAAAAGAAGACCATCTTCCCTTCTTCGATTGTTTGTAGAAAGTGGCGGTACTTCGCTCAACTTATTCAATGTGCCGAGCAACAACAATGAAAACCTTCAGTTTGCCAATTTCCAGTGGCTTAAATTTCAGGCAGATTTTAGGAGATATTATCCAGTCGATCAAAAACAGACTTTTGCCTATCGTTTAAATTTCGGAATCGCCCAACCTTATGGAGTGAGTGCTGGAATTCTTCCTTACGAAAAATATTTCTTTGCGGGTGGAGGTACGAGTATTAGAGCATGGCAAGCAAGACGATTGGGACCTGGAAGCTCTGTACCAACCATAGGTGATGGAGGGCGCTATGATTATAATTTCGAGCAACCTTCGGAAATGATCATAGAATCCATGCTGGAATATAGAAGAAAGCTTTATGGCTACTTTGACATGGCCTTGTTCATAGATGTGGGAAATTCATGGATGATAGGCGTAGATGCCAGTAGACCCGGAGCGGATTTTAGGTTTGATCGATTCTACAAAGAGTTTGCTGTAGGTTCTGGCATAGGTTTGAGAATGGATTTTGACTTTTTGATTATTAGACTAGACTTGGCTACGAAAGCAATTGACCCATCTCAACCCGAAGGAGAAAGATGGGTGTTGGACAATATTAATTTCAGAAGACCATTTGGCCTAAGAGGTCAAACTGTACTTAACTTTGGGATTGGATATCCCTTCTAAACAAATGGCTAGAGCGAGTAAAGAGGAAATAGCAGAATTATATCAAAAAATCCAGGATCATATATGCTCAGAATTAGAGCAGTATGATGGGACGGGAAAATTCAAAGAAGACAAATGGGAAAGAGCTGCAGGCGGCGGTGGGAGAACCCGGATATTTGAAAATGGCCAAGTGATAGAAAAAGGTGGAGTTGCTTTTTCAGCTGTTCATGGTCCAACACCTGAAAAAATCCTAAATAAACTGGGTTTAGATGAAGCAGATTTCTACGCCACAGGTGTTTCGATTGTACTGCATCCTATTAACCCTCATGTACCCATCATCCATATGAATATTCGATATTTTGAAATGGAGAATGGCGTTTATTGGTTTGGAGGCGGTATTGATTTAACCCCTCACTATATAGTACCTGACGATGCTCGGTATTTTCATCAGCAATTAAAGTCGGTTTGTGATCAATTTGACGATACTTATTATCCAAAATTTAAAAACTGGGCGGACGATTATTTTTACCTCAAACACAGAGATGAGACAAGAGGAGTTGGAGGAATATTTTATGACCGCTTAGCCGGTAAAAATGATGAGCAATTTTCAAGCATACTTGAATTTAGTTTAGCATTAGGAAGACTCTTTCCGAAAATTTACGGGCACTTCATGAGGAAAAATGTCGAAAATCCAGTAACTGTGGAAGAGAAAGCTTGGCAAAATTTGAGAAGAGGGAGGTATGTGGAATTCAACTTGGTATGGGATGCAGGCACTAAGTTTGGTCTGGACACAAATGGCAGAACTGAAAGCATCCTGATGAGCATGCCTCCTCAGGCAGAATGGACCTATATGCACGAGCCAAAATCTGGGAGTCGGGAAGAATTTACGCTCAAGCATCTTAAAAAAGGGATAGACTGGCTTAATTTTCACCCATGATAGAGCAAATCAAAAAATGGGATGAGGATTTATTCCTCTGGCTCAATTCTTTCCACACAGACTGGTTGGATCCGGTCATGTACCAAGCCACAGAAACAATTACCTGGATTCCATTATATGCATTTTTGATCTATAAGATTTATAAATCCAACCCCTCAAATAGTTGGTGGGTATTTGGAGGTGTGGCGCTGACTATTTTGATTTCTGACCAATTTACTTCTGGATTTATGAAACCATTTTTTGAAAGATTAAGACCCTGTCATGACGAAAGATGGACTGATGTCATTCACAATTATGGGAGATGCGGAGGCTTGTATGGATTCGCATCTTCACACGCCGCGAATACTTTTGGCTTAGCAGTTTTTCTCAATAAAAAATTAGGAAAATCCATTAAAGGACTGGGCTGGTTATTTTTATATGCAATTTTAGTCAGTTACACCCGGATTTATTTGGGAGTTCACTATCCAGTAGACATTCTGATTGGAGCAAGTATTGGAACAGCAGCAGCCTTTATCAGCTGGTTTTTGATAGTATTTGTGAAAAGAGAGTTCTTGAAGAAATTTTTGAAATGAACTTAAACAGAACATCAAATGAGCAGGAAACAATTTTGAAATTCTTAAAGGAAATTCAATCCTACTCTCCTTTGGAAGACCATTCTGAGAAAGCTCTAGCAAATATTTGTTTTATCCAAAAAGTAGGGAAAAATGAGGTCCTTCAAGAAATAGGAAAAACTTGTAAAACCATATATTTTGTAATGGAAGGCTCTGCCAGAATCTTTTACCTAAAAGACGGGCTTGAGATTACGGAGTATTTCGCTTTTAAAAATGATTTAATAGTCAGAGCAGAAAGTTTGTTTAAATCTTTACCAAGTAACAAGGGGATTGTATCGATAGAAGAGACCCTATTTGTGGGAATTCCTTCAAATGCACTTTTCTCATTATTTGACGAGTTCCATGATATTGAAAGACTTTTTAGGATACTAATTCAAACAGTCTATCTCGAAACTATAAAACGACTTGAATCCATTCAATTTCAAACTGCAGAAGAAAGATATAAAGGCCTTTTAGAAAACCATCCTGAATTCATTCAAAAGATACCCTTAAAACACATTGCTTCATACTTAGGAATTACCCAGGTAAGTCTCAGTCGAATAAGAGCGGGAATTTCCTGATTTTTTAACATTTGTAAAAAGAATACTTCCTTGAAAACCCCAGTTTTGAAACATGAATTCAATTCATTATCAAGCTGTTCAAGGACTAAAGGAAAATTGGAAACAATTCAGTCTTTTAGTAGTCATAAATGCTTTGGTGGGAAGTATGATTGGCTTGGAACGCTCAATTTTTCCTGAATATGCATCCACCATTTTTGGAATTGAGTCAAACTCAGCTTTTCTGACATTTATCATAGTGTTCGGAATCAGTAAAGCTATTTCCAATTATTATGCGGGAAAATATGCCAATCGATTAGGGCGTAAGAATTTATTAGTCCTTGGATGGATAATCGTCCTACCCGTACCTTTGATTTTAGCTTTTACAGATTCATGGCTAATAGTCTTGTTAGCAAACCTATTACTTGGTGTGAGTCAGGGTTTAACCTGGAGTAGTACAGTCATTATGAAAATCGACTTAGTTGGGCCAAAAAATAGGGGCTTAGCGATGGGTTTGAATGAATTTGCGGGATATCTTGCAATTGGTATTACGGCCTATTTCACAGCTAATTTGGCATCAAACTTTGGAGTGAGACCTATTCCATTCTTAATAGGTTTTGGAATAGCTCTCCTAGGGCTATACCTTTCTTTCTTTTTTTTAAAAGACACTACTCGTTTTATCAGTGTAGAGAAAACCGATTCCAAAAAGGAAGAGAAGAATAACGTTTTTTGGAATACCACCTTCCGTAGTCCAAATTTATCTTCAATAACGCAGGCTGGATTAGTCAACAATCTCAATGACGGAATGATCTGGGGCTTGTTACCATTATTATTGATTCAAAAGGAATTTTCTTTAAATGAAATTGGAAAACTGATTGCTATTTATCCTTTGGTTTGGGGAATGGGCCAATTATTTTCAGGGAAAATAGCTGACATTATTTCAAAAAAATTCTTGATTGTTTTTGGGATGATTATTCAAGGGTTTGCAATAATAATTTTAGCATATTCAAATTCCTTTAGTCAATTTTCATTTATCTCTATTGTATTGGGAATTGGAACTGCCATAGTATATCCTACTTTTCTAGCTGCGATTTCAGACGAAACCCATCCGGAAGTCAGAGCGGAAAGTGTTGGGGTATTTCGACTTTGGAGAGATTTGGGCTATGCTTTTGGAGCAATTTTATCTGGATGGATCGCTGATAATTTTGGACTTGAATTAGCAATTGTCTCCGTAGGTATGTTGACAATAGCATCTGGAATAATCACTCAATTAAGAATGACTCGAGAGGCATTTTTCAGAAAAATTGAGATGAATAATTAAGTCATTCCAGGAAATTTTCATTCATAGTGATTTTATGCTTTAATTAGTGACATCACACCAAACCTTAAACAAAATGAAAAAACTGAAATCAATTTTCACCCTAGCCTTAGCGTTCAGCTTTTTAGCAGCAGTAACATTTACTTCTTGCGGTGGCAAGAAAGAGGAAAGAAGTGAAACAGAAACTGAACAGGTAGAAAGTGAGCACCCAGATGGAGGTGAGCATCCAGCAGGAGACAGCACAGAACATCCAGCAGGAGGTGAGCATCCAAGTAGTGACTCAACTTCTGAAAGCTAAAAATCAAAAAAGGCTATCGAATTCGATAGCCTTTATTTTTTAGGAATTTACTTTTCTTTGAAAGGTGAATTTGGATGGTGCCTTTACCTCTTTTCCATTGATCTCTAAATAGGGAAATGCAATGAAATTAATTGGCCCAGCATTAGGTCCTGGATTAACTTCCAAATCCCTACCTCTGCTTAACTCAATTCTATTGGCAGGGTGCCTTCCGAAATAATAAGTAGCTAAAGCAGTATATTTATTAGCTTCCGAAATATCAACTGGCCACCATTTCCCATCTGCATAAAACTCTGCCCAGCAGTGATAACCATCAATTCCACCTTCATTCCTATCCGAAGGAATAGATGCTCCAATAGCAAATCTTGCTGGTATATCTACTGATCTGGCCAAGGAGATGAAGAAGGAGTGGAATTCAGAGCAATTCCCGGTTTTTGAATCACAGGCGTAATTTGAGTCTCCATTGCCATAATCGCCAAATTTCATATAGCGCATATTGTCTATGATATAATCATATAAAGCTCTGGCTTGAATTAAATGAGACTCTTTCAGCTTTTCTCCCAAAACCTCCTTAGCGATCTCTTCAAACCTCCCTCCTTTTGGCATGAGTCTGTTCGAAGCTAAATACACCTTGGGGTCTGGAGCAGAAGCCTCATAAGGACCTTTTTCTTTCCTTTTTACCTCGTAGCTGATTTGGATTTCTTTACCGGAATCTTCTGGCTTTAATTCATAATAAAGCAAAGTATTGCCAAAAACCTTCTCTTCAATTTTTCTGGACTCTATATCAGATTTCGTCTCTAACAGTTTCACATCCTGAAAAGGGTCTGACTCAGGAACAGGAATCCACATCCGCGCAGGACCTTCCAAACTAGGAATTTGAACAGTATAATAGAATTCAAAATGATCAGTCCCTTCGACTACTCCTAACAGGTTATTGTTTGATTGTTCCAAAGCCACTCTATACCAAGTTTTATCTTCCTTATTTTGCTTCCAACTGTAAAAAGGTTTCCCATTCAACTTATGCACCGTGGTCTGAGTGACATTCATTGCCCCAGGCTTCCCTTCCATGAAGAAATCTACATCGTATACATCTCCACTTTCATCCACCAAGTCAACACAGGCAAAATGACTATCGGGGCCTAGGTTGGATAGGTATTCGGTATGTACCCGAACCAACTTCATTTTGAGATCATGATTTTCATCTTTTACCGGAAAAACTCCATCATTTTCACCTGTTTTGACTGCAATGAAGTCTTTTATTCCTTGTTCTATTTCAGGTATGGAAACAGCAGGACTTGAAGGACTTTCAGTTACTGTATCTTCCTCCTTGGGATTACAAAAGGTTAGGGCCAAAAGTCCTGAAACTAATACCGTTCTTGAAATTGCGAGAATATAACTTTTCATGCTTCTAAAATACACATACCGTTTCAAAAGGACTTCAAATACAGGAATAAAGAATATTTTTTACTTAATTGGATAAAACACCAGTAATACTATGAAACTATCCATTCTAAAAACCAGAATCTTATCTCTTTTGGCTTTACTCCTTTTTTGCGGGGTAATATTTATTTCATGCGGAGAAAAGAAGGAAGAGAAATCTGGAAACAATACCGAGCAAATAGAAAAGATGGAGAACCCTTTATAATCAACTTTTGATATACCTACGTAAGGTGGATTCCCAATTACTACATCAAAACCACCCTTTTCTCGCCATACTTCTGAGAAAAAGAGTTTAAAGTCAAAGTCAATTTTGTATCCTGCAAATTGTTCAGCAGAATCTAAGAGTTCTCTAATTTTAGAATTGATTTCCTTGCGTAGCGCTTTCTTCTTGGTTTCGTTGGTTTGGTTATAAAAATCTTCCTTTAATGCTTCTAATTGCTTTTCAACCTCCAAATTACGCATGGCAGTTTCAGGCATACCAATCAAAGAATTACCACAAACAATTTTATAGTCAAGGTTTGGTAGTGTTTCAATTGGATCTAAATCATCTTCATCTACCACTAAAGAGAGCCATAAACGCAAACGAGCAATGTCTATGGCAGATGCATCGATATCCACTCCATAAATGCTTTCCTGTATAATGTGGCGTTTCAATCGATAGATGTATCGGCTTTCGTTGATTTCTTGTTTAGCAGTATCAAAACCAAGTTTTACCAACTTTTCTTTTAAGTATTTATCATTAAAGTGTGGTTTTAATACCAACATGGCATTTACCAATTCGTGCAATAACCCTACAGGAAAAGCACCCGAACCAATGGCAGGATCGCAAATGCGCATTTCGGTCAATTTGGTATTGATCAGTTCCGCATGTTGGCGTATACTTTCAGGTAATTGGTATTTATAGGAAGAGGTTTCCTTACCTGCATTGGCAACTCGTTGATCGTTTTCCAAAGCAAAATGACCTTCTCGTATGTAGGTTTCAATATCTTCTTTGGGAACTGTAATTTTTCCTTTGTGTTCTAGCTCGATTTTAGCTTGTCCTTTTTTGTTGCTGCTGCCACCAAACATGTTGGTCTGGTCACTATCAATGGCTTGGTAACTTGAGGTTGCATCATTCAAAGCATTATCTAAATAATGAATCAAACTCTCCTGACACATATAGTGCACAATCTCTCTTGGGGTATAGAAAGCACCTTTGCTTTTACGTTCTGTAATTTCGAGCATATTCTCGAAAACCTTACCCAGCATTTCAGGATCAACAGCTACTTCTTTATCAAGTGGTTCGTCTTCCTTTATTGTAAAGTTGTAACGGTCAAACACATCCAAAGCTCCCGTGCCTATATCTCCAGCTTTGTTTTTCTCTTCATTTCTAAAAAGGGCAGTTGGAATGGAAATGTTGGCGTTTTGCCAATCGTATTCAGCTTCAAACAAACCGCCATTTAAGAAGGGAATGCGGCAATTAAATTTTTTGTAAAACGAATTATCGCTGTTTCGTTCTTTGGCCAAAGCCTCATAAAACAAGAATTGCAATTTGTCTTTGAAAAAGTTTACATTTTCACTTTGGGCTTGGTCAAATAAATTCTGAATAAAGCGTTTTTGTCCTTTTCCCCAAACTTGGTCTTTTGGTACACCTAACCAACCTTTTTTCTGCAAGAAATACAAGAATACAATCTGCCCTAACAGCTTTTTGGTAAATCGTGCATTATCAATGTTTGCTTTGACCAACTCGGATTTTATATGCTTATCATTTTCAAAATGCTCGAATAGTTTTACATAAAGGTCTTTGTATTGATTAAAGAATTCATCTGTAACCTTTTCAATACTAAAAGCACTTTCTAATTCTTCAACTGTAGGATTATTGGCTATATTCTGTAATAGAGGAAGTAACTGATTTTTGGCGGTATGGGCTTTTTCGTATTCACCTACTAAAAATGAATAACGTTTGGCAGGGGTAAACTCTTTTTTGGTTTTTACTTTTCCTTTTGTTTCATCTAGTTCAGATCGGTACTCTAGTTTTATGAATGAAAAACGCCAGTCAGCCCCTTCATCTTCTTTTGAATAAAAAGCGACCAAGGCATAGTCCTTTTCAAACTTGCTCAAATGCTTAATTACATAGTTTCGTAAAGCAGTACGAGCTCGTTCTAACTTAAGCACACTTTTAACTTCTACAATAAGCACATCTAATGCTTCACCTTCTGGGTCAACGTATTTGCCAATGCGCTTGTAGGTGTTAATGTGGTCTTTGTAATCGTCCCAAATGTAATTACCACTATAGGCATTGCTTTTGGGTTCAAGGTCGTTCAGTAAGTTTCTTGCAAAAAGCGTAAACTGCTCTTCACTAAACTGAGCATTGAACGTATCTTCTATTAGATTTATGGCTGCTTTTTTATCCATGTCTATTTAATAATGTAGCCAGAGAGAATGACTTCTCTTTTCTGAAATTTCTTGGCGTTGTTATTGCCTTCAATGGCAACTAAACGAATATGTTTTCTCAAAATGTTAAGTGTAACAATTGGGTCTAATGTTTTCTCCAATTCCTTCTTGATCAATTGAGCTGTTTTTTTTGCAATCGTGCCCTGCAAAAGCATTTCTTTTACGCCATTGATGAACTCATCATCAGTATCTGTAAAGCCTTTGAAGTTTTTAAATGAGCGGTCTTTCAAACGAGTTTCTATGTATTTGGCATTTGAGCGACCACCTGAGCCTTTAGTTGGTTCATCACCAATAGTCGTATCCAGTTCAAAACGAGTTTTATTGGTTTGCAGATAATGATAATAATCATTGGGGATTTGAGCACGTTTGGTTTTTGGATCGCACTCCAATTCATGCACCGCATCAAAGAAGGTAACTTCACTTGCTTTGCCTTCTTGGTTTAAATAGAATTTTTTGAGTTTACCGATTCTAAAGAAAGTCACTAAACGATCTGTTTCTATGATTTCTTTTTTAAATCCTGAACGAGCCTTTTTAGGCAAGTTTTTAATCTTTTCGAAAAGATCAGGATTATCATCCCGTATTTTTCGCATTAGTTCTAAATACTTCAATTCAGAATCGCCTTCTCCATCTTCTCCGGTATAGGCCTTTTTGCTGTTCAAAGTGTTGAACAATTCTTGGCTTCCAAATTCTTCTCCGTCACTCAAATATTTGGCATCTTCACCAAGAATATCATGGAACATTTGAATTTTATTGGTAATGTTCACTTCAAGACCTAAGTGCTCGTCCGATTGCGTAGTAGGAAAGAAGTTGAATATGTGAACTTTTGAAAATTTACTGCCCAGACGATTCACACGCCCTGCTCTTTGTAAAACACGAGTTGGGTTCCAAGGTAAATCATAATTAACCAAAACATTGGAACGATGAAGGTTAATACCTTCCGCTAATACATCTGTCGCAATCAATATTTTTAGATCTTTGGACTGCTCTTTAGCTTTCCTGTTAGGGTCATAATTTGCTGTAATCAAATCTCTAGAAATGACATGGTTGGAAGTAAGGGTGTCATTTGAATGACGACCACCTTTACTTGAATAAAACATCACCTGATTCGGGAATTCCTTTATTAGTGCTTCATAAATATAATCTCCCGTTTCTTTGGATTCCGTAAACACCACCAGCTTATTACTTTTAAGTGCCGTTGTGTTTTTTAAATCGTGAATAAACTGCTCTAACTTAGGATCCGAGTCGACTTTTTTCCATAGTTTTTGAACGCTTCTTAATATCTCTAAATCGAATTCAAGTTTGGCAACAAATTCTTTTTTGAAGTCTTTAGAATCGTATTTGTGCGCCTTTTCGTCATCCACAAAACCTTCCAATTTCTCAATATTATCACTTTCAATTAAATCGTAAACATCTACCTTTTTACTAATATAAATGGTGCCTGCATGATACATCTCGATGAACTTTTCATAGGATATAATGAAACGGTCAACACTTTGGCGGAATGCATAGAAACTACTTTCAAGTCTTTTTACTAAGATTCCTTTCATAAAGCCCCCAACATTTCGTTGTTGTTGCTTTTCAAATTCACTCAACGTTTTATTACCAATATAATAGAGTAAAGGAGTATAACGAGAATACGTGAATTGATGTAGTTTAAGAATTGTTTTTTTAAAAATTTCCTCTAATTCTCCTTCATATTCGTATACTATTTTTTGAGGATTATCCAAGTCAGGAAAGGTTAATCCTTGTTTTTTCATATCCCCTTGAAAGTAGGTCATAACATCAGAACGTGTTCTTCTAACCATTACGTAACGTAGGATGCCATTTCGAATATCCTCTGAAACCTCTTTAATTAACTTTTTATATTCTGGATCATCTTTTTCAAGTTTTGCTAGTTTGGTTCTAAGACTTGCAAAAAATTTTTCAAGATTTGGTACCCCAGGAATAGTCGAGTTTTTTGGAGCTTGAAA
This sequence comes from Algoriphagus sp. NBT04N3, assembly GCF_019443765.1. Lineage (NCBI taxonomy): Bacteria > Pseudomonadati > Bacteroidota > Cytophagia > Cytophagales > Cyclobacteriaceae > Algoriphagus > Algoriphagus sp. NBT04N3. Next base: position 795,727 of record NZ_CP048415.1, on the reverse strand, counting down.
TAGTTTCAGTTGAGCAAATATGTCATCTACTTTGTTGTTGAGAGGGGTTGCTGTCACAAGAATGACTTTTTTCCCTCTACATATGTCTAATAGATTGGCATAGGATTGCGTATTTTCATTTCTAAAACGATGCGCTTCATCCACTACAATATAATCGTATTTTTCAAGACCTTTTTTAATAATATATTCTAGTTTACCTAGAGATTCAACTTCGAAACTTCTAATTCCAAAATCAAACAAAGAATCCTTCCAATACTCTTTTAAAACAGGAGGACATACTACTAAAGTTCTACCTCTTAGTTGCTGTAAAAGAAGTGCAGTTATAAATGTTTTACCTAGTCCTACTACATCAGCAAGAAACACTCCGTTGTAGGTTTCTAGAATTTTTTTTGCTTGAATTGCTGCTTGGTTCTGGTATTTCAATTTCATAAATCCTTCCGGAAGGAATGGTTCGAATTGATCTTCTAGATTAATATCTTCCTCTAAATATTCATAGATAAGTTTAAGGTAAAGTTCATAGGGAAGAATTTGATCGTTCAACCAAGTTTTGGTGGTGATAGTATCAATAAAATCCTCCGAAATATCAACAGATTCTTTCCATAATGTATTGAATTGGTCTTCGGCAAAAAGAACATCTCTCTTGGATCTGAGTTCAACGTTGAATTCCCGGTTAGCAATGAATCCTGACTCAGAGAAATTGCTGGAGCCAGTAATTACAAATCCATAGTCCCTATCTTCTGGCTTAAACTTACCTATGTAAACCTTGGCATGAATATTCTTTGACGGATAAGCCCTGATTTCAAGTTTCTTTCCATTTCCGTTATATGCTTTGTCCATTTCTGGATCCAAACAATCGGCCTGTAGAAACTCTATAAACTTTCTAATCCCAATTTCTAATTTATTGTCATTTTCCTGGGTAGTCTCTATTTCAGACTTAAGATTTTCTCGATATTTCTTTTTTGTCCTTTGGTGAGATTCGAAATCAATAGCACCAATTTCTTGATGATATTGCATAATGTCGTACGAATCTCGGTCTACACTTAAACCAACGAGAATTCTTATTTTTTCAACTGGCTCAAGTGATTCGTACAATTGGTAAAAGCCACTTGCACGGAAGTAGCCTACGAGTACATCAAATAGTTGAGTGTCCTTGAGAGTCGATTTGAAACGGCTTAATAAACTGTGGCCATCTTCATTTGTGAAGAATGTCAAGTCTGTTTGGTCTATGTTATTTTTTATTTCGCTCATAAAGTCAAGTGCTATTAGAGTGATTTTAGGGTTTTTTCTAACCCAGCTTTAATAAATGTCAAATCACCCAATTCACTTAAGATTGTAGATTTAATAAATTCAACTTCTACTTCTTTTATTTCTAATTCAAGAGATGACGCCAGTATAGAAATCATTTCTTTCGAAGCAGTCCTTTCGTTTCTTTCTATCTTACTTAGAATGGAAGTGTCGATATCAAGTTCAGCTGCAATTTTCCGCAATGGAAGACCAAGCTCTTCTCTTCTTTTTCTTAAATACTCTCCAAAAGAATTCATTTTGTATATTTTATTTGGACGATTCTGTCAAATATAAGAATTCTTATTTTTTGGAAAGGTTTAAAATTATATTAGTTTTTAAAAAAAATCACAAGCTCTTAACTACTAATCCTCAGCCCATTCCCACTCCATTCCGTTGCTCTCCATTCTGGGCAATACGCTTCGTCCCACAATTCTTGGACACAATCCCCGCTTTTGACTTTCCATTCCGCTAACCCTTCCCGTCCCGATAGCTATCGGGACTAGGAAGGAACGCTTCATTATATGCCAAAACCGTGAATTAAGTCCGCTTGAACTCAAATTGATATTTAGTGTTTTATTCCGCATCAACAGGCTATTGAAATTTCACAATCTTGGGTTTTGACCCCCTGCCCGAACCGCCACCATTTCCCTTTTTTGACGGCGAAAAAACAACATTCATTCTTGCACGACGGCATAAACCAGGGGGCCCCTGCCCCACTTATTTATACGTCTTACCAAGCCTGAATATTGTAACCCAATAAGCAACAAAAAAGGTAACAGCGACGGCTCTGTGGGAAGTAAATCAAAACCGGAAACCATGAAATCATATCAAATCCTCAAATATGAAGCAGAACAAAAGTTAAAAAACAACAAAAAGGAAAACGCTCTAGGTGTAATAAGTAAATCGACTTTAAAAGCTGTTCGAAAGGTTCGGACAGGCGTAATAATTAATTCTAAATTTTTCAATTATGAGTAGTATCAAAAATTATGTGCATCTGTTAGGGAACATCGGGGATGACCCTAAAGTAACCGAACTAGACGGTGGTAAAAAAGTGGCTCGATTCTCATTGGCCACCAATGAAACCTACAAAGACCGAAAAGGAGAAAAGCAACAGCTAACGGACTGGCATACGGTCGTAGCTTGGGGCAAGACCGCTGAAATCATAGAAAAATATGCACACAAAGGCAAGCAAGTGGCCGTAGTCGGCAAACTCAAAAGCAGAACCTATACCGAACCCAAAGAAGGCAACGAAAGAAGGGTTACGGAAGTAGTGGCCGACGAAATTCTTCTATTGGGTAGTAAGACCGATAAGTAAAATTTAAAACAAAGAGGGCGACACCGTGGAAAGTTACGCCCTCTTTTTCATCGTCTAATCTTAATAATAAAACAATGAGAAACGAAGTTAATGAAATTCAAATAAGCTATTGCGAAAAATTAGGGGTACTCAATTCAGAACCTGCGAACTCCTCCGATAGGGTTGCCGAATTATTAAATCAAACATGGGATAAAAACACTATCGGACTTCATGAAACCTTTAAAGTGTTATTACTTAATAATGCCAATAAGGTCAAAGGCACCTTTCAAGCCTCCACCGGCGGATTGACCGGCACATTGGTAGATTTGAGAATACTCTTTGCGGTCGTACTCAAAACCCTTTCTACGGCTATTATTTTGGCGCACAATCATCCATCTGGAACGAACAAAGCAAGTGGTGCCGATATCGCATTGACCAAAAAAATAGAAAAGGCTGCCGAACTTTTTGACATTCGGGTTTTGGACCATCTAATCATCCTTCCTGATGGCAACTATTTTAGTTTTAGGGATAATGGGTTAATGAAAAATTAGAAGACCATGGATATACATATTGATATTCCTTTTCGTCTAAATTTCAATAATCTAGACCTTGAAACACAAGAAAAGCTCATGCAACAATCCAAGCACGAGGTAGAACACAAATTCGGTGAGGACTTGAAAAAGTATGCCGACGAAAACTACCTGGACTACGATTCGCTTTTGGAAGAAGAAGCCATTAAAAACCTCTATAACCACAAATTCAAGTTTACCATCTAAAATAACACCATTTAGATTAATACAAGGCAGCCTTTTCGGTTGCCTTTTTCATTTTAGTATTCCCATCATTTATATCCCAAACCTGAAAATTCCTTAAAAGTCATCATCATAAACTCTTAAAATTTTGAATATGAAATCCGCCTTACGAACTGCAAACTAATTTGGGATGAAGGCTGGATTTTTCTCCTGCGGAGTAAAAAGATTTCCATGTTAAAACCAAGAAAAAATGGCAAAAGTTTCAAGCTATATTTTTGACATAAGGTTGCTGCCTTTTAATGACGGCGCATACCCTATGCACAAGCTTGTTCCTAACGTTGTTAACGATGAGCATTTTATTTTTTCCTTCTTCAACTTTTCTGAGAAAATATGCTCTGATATCGGGATCATGATTGATAGCCGCCAAGGCACTCATATGCAAGTGTTTTTTAAGCGTTCTGTTAGCCATAGGATGTATTCTGGATTTTCTATGGATACTCGACCCAGAGGTATATTCAAAAGGCACTACACCGCTGTAGCAAGCCAGTTGTTTCGGGTTGTCATAGCGCGTAAAGAAGTTTGTGAATACGGTAAGGTGAAGTGCGGTAATCTGACCAATCCCAGTTACCGAAGTCACCAAGCCAACCGTTTTGTTAAGTTTGTCGTCAGAAAGAATCAGTTTTTTAATTTCAGCTTCAATACGTTTGATTTCATCCTCAAGGTTTTTGTTGATCCTTTTCAGGTTTTTCCTGGCAAGTTTCCCAATTTCGGGAGAGAAACGCTCAAGTTCATTGGGATATTTATTGATGTCAGCTCTAGTGTTGACGAGCTTTTTTCTAATCTTAAGCAGAATTTTCATTTTTTCAAGAACTTCAGCTATAGGTTTATAAAGTTCCAGTTCTCGGTAATTTTTGGATGCATAAAAGGCTATTCTTTTAGCATCAACTCTATCGTTTTTACCTCGGTGAAGACCAATGCTCTTGGTGATCTTTATAGGCATCTCAACGCAAAAGTGTGCTTGTTTTTCAACGAGCTTGGTAATAATAAGCTTTCCGTACACCCCAGTATGTTCCATGCATATCAGCGTGTTGTCCAAAGAAATTTTCTGATTTTTAAGAAGTCTAATAAAGGCGTTAGTCCCCTTTTTGGTATTTTCAAACACATAAGAGGCAGTCCTGTCATTTTCGATGATAGCGACGTCAAAGAACTTTTTCGATATGTCAATACCGATAAAGTAGCAAAAGTTTTGTCTGTTCATAATAGATAAGATTTTAGATAAATGACCAGTATCCAGATAACCATCGAACCCCTGATAATAGGTCTAAAAACCTGAATTTCCATCTGATGCCGGTCCGGAGATAACTGACAAGGGCTTTTATCAAATAAAGTATAAGCCCGAAGCTTTGAATAGCGTATAATTCGCCCCTATCAGTTTGGTCACAGTTTATTATTATGGGGAGTATTCCCCGATAGAAAGTTAACAATTACAGAAACTCACTAACATATAAATAATCCCTAAATAAAGCGTGTTCGCTAAACTAAGGGGGAAGAGCAAGAGGGTAACACGCTGGCGCGGCGTTACAAGCGTTTGATTCATTTCAATAGCTTGCCTATCAATTAGTTATACTAAAATCTGAAGGAGAATCGGGATTGGGCTTCCTGATTTTTGCGTCAAATCGTCTCGAAATGCCCATAAACAGGCAAGAATTTGCGGCAAATTGAAATAAAAAGTATCGATAGGATTGAAAACATTTAGCAACATACGTTTCAAAAAGGCGACCGCACTGAAGTTTCAAGAGTTTTCCAGAAAGTTCTTTAAAACCCATACCGAAGCACTACAAACCATGCTTGATTTTTTTCATTACAATGAAATTTCACCCTTGGAACGTTTTGGGCCCACCGCCAGAACCTTGGAGAACCTCATTAAAAAAAGATTCAACGCCATGGCAGCGATCATGAAGGAAATGGACAACCGAGGAATAACGCCTACCAAGGCCATGATGGAACTACTCTTCGAGCATGCTCCTCAACAGAACAAGCAGCAAAAATCCCCATCATCCAACAAACGAGATGCGCCCGTTAAGGATGATGCTTTCTTTAAATCGGCTTTTGAGACCATTGAACTGCAGAAAGAGAATACCGTAATGAAGCAAAATCTCGAACAGCTGCAGCAACAGTTTATGGAAACCTTAGAGAAGATTGAAGTAACTAAATCAAGTTTCGGCAAATCAAAATTGTATTTGAATATGAAGCTGGAAGATTATACTCAATTAAAAGAATCACTTAAAACAATCTGAGCCATGTACATCAGTATTACAAAACAACATTTGAACAACAATTTCTCACAGAGTTCTTCCGATTTCGTGGATTATTTGGAAAAGGAAAATGAAGGTGTCTTACCTGAAATGCAAGAACCTTTTTTTAATCAGACGACTGACGAAATTCCTCCGGAACAGGTCATCAAAGAAATCGATGGGAATACCGCCAAGCTTAAGAAGGTCGAACCCAAATTTTATTCCCTGACCATCAATCCGAGTCAAAGTGAACTCAAGGCGATTGATAACGACCCTGAACTACTTAAAAAATATGTAAGGGAAGTCATGAAGGATTATGCGGCTTCCTTTCACAGGGACCAACCTGTTACCGTAGACGACATCAAATACTTTGCGAAAATTGAACACGGGCGAACCTTTAAAGGTTTTGACCGCGAAATCCGAGAAAATCAACCCTACCGGGCACAAATCGTTAGGCTTGAAAATGACATTCGTAAAGTGGAGCGGGGCGAACTCACGGGCAATGTTGCGGCCATGCAAAAAAAAATAGCAAAACTGAATTCTGAAATTCCCCATAAATTGGAAGGAAAGCCCATTGAACAGGGCATGAAAAAACCAGGTTTCCAAACTCACGTGCATATTATCGTAAGCCGAAAGGATGCCAGCAATCGGTATAGCCTATCCCCAGGAAGCAAATACATGGGGTCGGAAAGCAAGTTGAACGGTAAGATGGTCAAGCGCGGTTTCAACCGTGATCTATTTTACAAAAGGGCCGAAAAGACCTTTGATACCCTATTCAACTACAAACGCAATTTTGTGGAAACCTACGAGGCCAGAAAATCCTATCTCAAAGACCCCCATCACTATTTTGCCTACCTACTTGGACTTCCCACGAACGAACGCAGCGCAGCATTTAAAATTTTGGGCAAAGCCGGGGTAAGGGTCCCCCAGGTGAACATTCCTACGAATAAAGTCCAAATGGCGCTTAAGACAATCAAACAGTTCAAGAAGGCCATGGACTTGGCCCGGTCATCCAGTTCTATAGGAATCTAACAAAATATGCAAATGCTTTCGGTCATTCTCCTATATTACGTTTCCGCTTCTGGATTGATACTCCTTGTGCATCGCTATTACCGCCATGCCTTTATCAGTCTTGCCGTGATATTTTTGTACTTGGGTTTTGTGGGTTGTTTTGAAAGTAGCTTTCAATACTGTCTGTTTTTTTGCTTCAAATGGATTCTGCCTTTGTACGCCATCAGTATGGTTTGTCATGCGGCCTTAATTGAAAGTGATGTGACCAACATGCCCAAAAAATATCAGGCCAAGTTTCGGCTTAGAAACGGGGTGCTGAATATGAAAAACATCCGTAGGGGTGTTTCCATCATTGGATCAGCAGGAAGCGGTAAAACGGAATCCGTTGTCTTCAGTTTTCTCAAACATTTCAACAAGTATGGATTCTGTGGGGTAATTCACGACTATAAACATTTTGAGATTACCGAAATGGCGTATCCCCTCTTCCAGAATCCAAAAGTTCCTTTACACATAGTTTCCTTTGATGATATCTATGAACGGGTCAATCCCATTGCGCCACGTTACATGGAAGATGAGGAAAGCGTCAATGAAATATCCCGTGTGCTCTTGGAGAACCTATTGGAACAAAAAGAATCGGTAGCCTCGGGATCTTCCAAGTTTTTCAACGATGCGGTTGAAGGACTTTTGGGCGGATTGATATGGAAGCTTAAAACGGCACATCCCGATTATTGCACCTTGCCCCATCTGATCGCGACCTACCAATATCTGGATACAGAACAGCTCGTTTCCTTTCTTAGTTCGGACTTTACTTCAAAAGCCATGGCGGATGCATTTATTTCCGGAATCGATTCCGAACGGCAAACGGCCGGGGTAATGAGTACCTTGGCGAACGCCCTCAAGAAAATCAGTACACCGCGTATCTTTATGACCCTTTCGGCTGATGAAATTCCTTTGGATATAAATAATCCCAAGCATCCATCCTTAATCTCCGTTGTAAACAATCCAAAGTTCGATACGGCCTATTCCCCTGTTATCGCTACAATTATTCATACCATTACCAAACAAATGAGCATTCGTAATCGGCTATCTTCCTTCTTCCTTGCGGAGGAAGCATCCACTTTTCGATTGTTGAACATGCAACGGATTCCGGCTACCTTAAGGAGCTATGATATTGCAACGGTTTACGTACTCCAGGATAAGATTCAAAACGATCTTATGTACGGGGACAAGGCCAGTAAAGCCATATTGAGCAATCTCTCCTACCAGTTCTTCGGGAAGGCCAACGACCCCGACACGGCAAAATACTATGAACGCTTTTTTGAAATCATCAAACAGCCCACCCGAAGTGTCAGTAAGAGCAGCAATTGGAATTTCGATGCACGGATTACCAAAGGGGAAAAGGATGTAAGCAAGATTCGCGCAGATGTTTTCTTCCGATTGAAACGCGGGGAATTTATAGCCTTTACCGATGGCAAGGACAAGCGGGTCAAGTTTGAAAGGCCTGACATACAACGAGAACTCCCAAAGCCGGTCTTTGCCCAAAACCATCCTGAGATTCGCGCCAATTTTCAACGTATACATCTTGAGGTTCGAAGGCTATTTTCATGATGCGAATTGGACCTAACGACATCCAATCAAGATGAAATTTGGTTCATTTTGATGCTGAAATTTCGTATATTTAATGGTTATCCCAATCCCTAAATCGTGTGGTTCAATCAGGCAAAATGTGATATTTATATGGGTACCGGAGCCGGTACCAAGTTGCTAAAGGAAATCGGAAACGCCCAACGTTCCGTGAAAATATCCTCACCCTACCTATCCCCAAAAATGGTCGACGAATTGGTTTGGTTACATAAAAAAGGGATAAAGGTCACCTTGATAACTTCCGATAAATTTGACAGTAGAAGCTATCGCCAGGAAAGGAGTATTCAACCGTTGGTGGTTCAGAACCGGCATTTGGATGAGGAGGCCAACCAGGTGAGAAAAAGATGGTTCCTAACTCAAAAGATATTGATGGCTGGCAGTATTGCATTAGCCCTACTCCTACTTGTACTAATATTAACATCGTACGATTCAACTTATATCTATGGGTTAGGCTTTGCTTTCCTCCTTTTTTTGTGCTCCAGATATGCGAGGAGAAAAACTAAGCTTATCAAAATTTACTCGTACACCTATTCATCGCTTTTTCCATTTAAGGTTTTCGTTGCCCCGGATTCTTATCAAATCAACGATATGTTTATCCATGGTAAAATCTATATCATCGATGGCCATACGGCATATTTGGGTTCGTTGAACTTTACGGAGAGCGGTACCAAATACAACTATGAAACTAGAATTCGAGTAACGGATACGGAAGCTGTTTGGAAAATTGAAGAAGAATTTGATGCCTTATATGACCATCCTGACTTGGCTTTTTTTGGTATTGAAGAATGGGGCAGATCAATTTATGCTGAACCTATTAATCAAAGTTCTTCGGAATTAAGAGTAACTTTTAGTTGATTTTTAGTGTTCCTTAAAAGGTAAATTAAGGGGACTACTAAATGAGACCGCAATTGAGACTTTTGATTACCAGGTTCTAAAGTGTAGGCAAACTGTCTTATTATTCGGCCGATTAATAGGACCATAATTATAATTTATAACGGCCTAGGATTTTCACTATGCAGCGCTAAATAATGAAATGTATATGTTGTAACAACGTAAAGCGAATTGAAACGCATATCAGAAACAATTTTGACAAGAAATTTCACTACATTGTTCTTTTGTAAATTGAATGATGAGCTTTCCTTTACTTGCCGGTATTGCGGCTTCAATATTGCATGTGGTTTCAGGGCCAGATCATTTGGCTGCGGTTACCCCTTTAGCGATTGAAACGAGACGAAAAGTCTGGAAAATAGGTTTATTTTGGGGTTTTGGACATCTGACCGGAATGCTTTTGATCGGGTTGCTTTTTCTTCTATTTCGGCAATACATTCCAATAGAGAAAATATCGGAACATAGTGAACAGCTAGTTGGCGCCGTTCTAATTATCGTAGGACTCTGGGCATTATACAGTGTTTTCAGCAAAAGAAAAAACCACAAACATCCGCATGTGCATGACGCGGAAGAGCCCTATATTCATATACATGAGCATGAACATGATAAAAATCAGCCAAACCATAGTCACGCTCATAATAAAAAGATGAAACAGAATCAATGGTCATCTTTTGGGATAGGCGTTTTACATGGACTCGCAGGAATAGCACATTTTATTTTACTCCTTCCCGTATTGGGATTTGAAAATAAATTTGATAGTATTCAGTATATCATTGGCTTCGGAATGGGCACAGTATTGGCTATGACGATTTACACATTCTTACTTGGACAATTAGCGAAGTACTCCAAAAAACAAAACAGTAAATCCCTTTTTAAAATGATACGCTTATCGGGAGGAGTTTTCGCAATTGGTATAGGTGTCTACTGGCTGTATCTTAGTTTTTAGAGCTTTAAATCCGTTATCACTACCCGATGATTTCCCGTATCTGCAATGATTAGTTTATTTTCTTGGGTGGTTATTGAAAAAGGCCAATACAGGGAGCTTGAAGTTCCCATCAAAGTTTCTTTATTGTCGCTGCCTGTTTTAAAATCTCGTTTCCCAATGACCGCTGTTGCTTCAGGATTGTTTTTCGCAGGGATTTTATCAAACCATAATACTCTACTATTCCCAGTATCATTTACCAGTATCCCATCTTTGTAAAAGCAGGCATCATAGGTCCAATTTAAGGATTTTGAAGAGGGAAACAAGCCAAACTGATTTTGTCCACAAGCATTGAAATCGGTTTGTCCAATAATACTATCTGCGGGTTTTGAAAATGCTTTGTCAACATCATTCCACAGTAGGGTTCTATAAAATTGAGTATCAGCTACTATCATTTGTCTTTTGGCGTTTACCTTAACGGAATAGGGCCAAATAGGCTCATGATTTTCATAATCTCTAGTCGAAAAATCAGGCTTGCCAATTACCTCGTCGGCCGGAGCGAAGCTGGTCTTAGGAATTTCACTGTAGTACAGTATTCTACGATTACCGGTATCAGCTACCCATAAACTTCTTCCATCAGAAAAAACACCATAGGGCCAGTTTAGGGTTTGAGCAGAAGGGGCATTTGCAATACCACCAACATTAGTTTGATTTGATTCAAAATCGGGTTGACCCAAAACTACATCAGCCGGTTGTCCATTTTCAGTTGGTAATGAATGCCAGATGAGTACGCGGTGATTCCAGGCATCGGCAACAATTACAACAGTACCATTACTCCATATTCCCGAGGGATATTGCAAGGTACTCGCAGTTACCGGACCACCAGAATTGCGACTTGTTTCTAGTGCATCAATCTGGCCTAAAACAATATCAGGTTCTTGATATTCTGTCTTAGGAATTTCATTCCAAATGAAAACACGGTTGCGCCCCGTATCAGAAACAAAGAGTTTATTTTTCGCGGTGAAAACCCCTCTTGGAGCTAAAAATGGCATTTGTTCAGAGCCCTTAAAAACATATGAATTAGTAACGTTTTTGCCTAGCGTTTCAAAATCCATATTAACAAATTCTAGGCAACTGTTCTCCTGGAAGCATACTGATCACGCGCTTTCCTCCTATCGCACTTTCCATAATTACTTGTTTCGGATGTTCTGCAACAACACTTCCTATAATCCGGGCATTGTGTCCATTTTCATCTTTATGCAAAGCGGCCAACACAGCATCAGCCTCTGACTCGGACACGAAAGCAATAAAAAGTCCTTCATTAGCAACATACATGGGGTCTAAACCTAATAACTCACATGCGCTTGCCACCTGTTCTTCCATAGGCAAATCTCGTTGAATCAGGTCGATACCAAGTTCAGAAGATTGTGCAATTTCTTTCAATACAGTCGCAACACCTCCCCGAGTGGGATCGGTCAACAAATGAATGCTTTCTCCATACTGCTCAATCAATCGTAGTATGGTATAATTTAAATTAGTTGTATCACTCTTGATTTCTGAATCGAATTCCAAACCTTCCCTAACCGACATGATAGCCATCCCGTGGTTTGCAATGTTACCGCTGACAATAATCTTATCTCCTACGGAAATGTTTTTTACGCGGATATTTGCTTTTGGATGAATGGGTCCGATACCCGAGGTATTCACGAAAATTTTGTCGCCTTTACCCTTTTCAACCACTTTGGTATCACCTGTAACAATCTGTACACCAGCTTTTTCACAGGCAAATTTAATCGCTACCAGAATATCCCAAAACTCTTTTACCGGAAGTCCTTCTTCAATAATGAAGCTTAACGAAAGAAACTTCGGAGTAGCACCGCAAACCGCCAAATCATTCACAGTTCCGTTTACCGCCAACTCTCCAATATTTCCTCCGGGGAAAAATATGGGAGATACTAAAAAGCTATCCGTAGAAAAAGCAGTTTTACCATGTAATTCCAAAAAAGCACCATCATGGCGTTCGTCGAGGATATCGTTTTTCAGCAAATCAAAAACACCACTATCTAAAAGTTTGTTGGTTAGTACTCCGCCACTTCCATGACCCAATGTGATCACATCAAAGTCAAGTTTAGGCATGGGGCATTGCAACTGCATGCGTATTTTATTATTTTCTGACATTTACTCGATAATCGAAATTAAAGTAATTCGAGCTTTACCCCGAAATACAAGGTTCTTAATTTTAAGTGCCATGGGAACTTGCCCAGAGCTAGGTTTTTATTGATTAAGCTTCCACCATTCCAGAAAAATGATAGTAGGCCGCACAGGCCCCTTCACTACTGACCATAGGCGCGCCAAGTGGATTTGTAGGTTTACATGTCTTGCCAAATTGAGAGCACTCAAAAGGCTTTTTGATTCCCTTCATAATCTGTCCTGAAATACAATCTGGGTTTTCAGGTGCCTCTTCAATCGTGACACTAAATTTTTTCGTAGCATCAAACGCGGCATATTTCTCACGAACGGCATAGCCGCTATCAGGAATTTCCCCTATACCTCGCCACATTTGATTTCGTACTTCAAAAACTTCATCGATGACTTTCTGAGCTTCTGGGTTTCCCCCTTCCCGGACAATTCTCGCATATTGATTTTCAACCTCTGACTTACTTTGCTCTAATTGACGGATAACCATCAAAATACCTTGCAAAACATCTAAAGGCTCAAAACCGGTAACCACAATCGGCACTTTATATTCTGCCGATATGGGATGATATTCCGTATTGCCCATTATAGTGCATACATGACCTGCCGCTAAAAAGCCATCAATTTTACTTTCCTCATCATCGATCACAGCCTTTATTGCCGGTGGCACCAATACATGGGAAGCCAAAATCGAATAATTTTTTACACCTCTGCGATGCGCATGAACGACGGATAATGCATTTGCTGGAGCGGTTGTTTCAAAGCCCACAGCAAAGAAAACAACCTCTTTATCAGGATTGTCTTCAGCAATTTTCACAGCCTCCAAGGGGGAATATAAAATCCGTACATCGGCTCCTTCTGCTTTTGCTTCAAGCAAACTTTTTTGGGAACCAGGTACGCGTAGCATATCTCCAAAAGAACAAAGAATCACACCCTTTTCTGAGGCGAGATACACCGCTTTATCAATCAAATTTAAAGGGGTGACACAAACCGGACAACCAGGCCCGTGAATCATTGTAACCAAATCTGGTAACATCTCAATGATACCATTTTTCACAAGGCTATGTGTTTGCCCACCGCAAACTTCCATAATCGACCAAGGTCTGGAAACGGTATTTTTTATTTCTTGCAAATACTTTTTTGCTAACTCTGGGTCGCGATATTCTGACATATACTTCATGAGTAGCCGATTTAATTGGTTTTTGGCAAATATTCATCTACATCCGTAAGATCTCCCAGTTCGCCAATCTCTTCCAGATACTTAAACGTTTTTTGAGCTTCTTCTTCATCTACTTTGCTGATGGCAACACCAACGTGTACCAGTACATAATCGTCAATATCGGCATCCGGCAACATTTCTAAACTGGCCTCTTTGGTTATACCACCAAATAAGACTTTAGCCATGCGCACCTTGCCATCATACTTCATTTCAATACTCTTGATTTTACCTGGAATCGCTAAACACATAATTTACTTTTTAATATGCTGATAATAGGAGAACTGACCGAACGAAATGTTCTCATCGTTACTAGACAATATACGATTAAATTTTATATTAATTTTTGAATCTCCACCTAGTTTTATAAGCTTTTCGACGAGAATTGAATTTTGAAAAACCCCTCCACTACAAGCAATAATACTAAAATTATGTTGTGCGGCTATTTTGAAAATTACAAGCGCTAGTGTGTGGATAAAACTATGTGCAAGTCGAGGAATTGAGAAACCATCGACCATAGCCTGGTGAATATTTTGAATGATTGTTTTTGTAGGAATGTTTTCAAATACTACCCCTTCTAAAAAATCAACTTCATTATTTCCAACATACTTTTTTGCTTGATTTTCTAATAGCATTGCAGCCTCACCTTCATAACTAGTCACATCTATTATACCCAACAAGGATGCGACCCCATCAAACAAACGTCCTACAGAGGATGTTTTCAAGGGATTGTTCTCCAACATTTTGAGGTAGACTTTCCATTCTGTTTTAGAAAATTTCTTCTCGGCGATTTGTTTTTCTCCATCAGGCAGCATACTTAATAATGATAATCGAGGTTCCTTTGCCATTTTATCTGCGGCCAACCAGTCATAATACTCAAAATAAAGGAACCGTTCCATTGCACGATTTTGATAGGTGAAAAATTCGCCTCCCCATATCATTTCATCTTCTCCCAATCCTGTTCCATCCCAAACTACACCAAGTATTTTTTCTTCAGACGCGAATAAACCATGCTCTCCTAAGACACTTGCCAAATGGGCTTTATGGTGTTGTACGGAGACAAGCTCAGCACTCCATGTTTCTGCCAGTTCCCTTCCTAAAATACTGCTTTGATACTGTGGATGCTCATCAACCAAAACAACATTCGGTGGTGTTTGAAATAATTCTATAAACTGCTTAAGATTATCTTGAAGCCTCTCCAAAACATCATAACTATCCAAATTTCCAAAATACGGACTCACATAGGTATGAAAATTGGGAACAAATGTGAATGTACTTTTTAAATGGGCACCCATAGCCAGTATTTTATCATCTGACTTTCTTGCATTCAGATAGTTTGGAGCAAGACCGCGAGAGCGGCGAAGTGTTAGTTGTTGTTCTCCGACGAACCTAAATACAGAGTCATCCTGCGGGAAAGAAATTCCCAAATCATGATGGAGGAAATAATCGGTCAATCCAGCTAGTTTTTGAATTGCGTCGATTTTTTTTGAAATAATTGGAGAACCATGCATGTTTCCGCTAGTGGCAATAATTGGAATGTCCAATTCATCCATCAAAAGTGTAAGCAAAGCCGACGAGGGCAACATGACTCCTAAATGATCCAATCCTGGTGCAATACTTTCCTTTTCCAAATTATCAATAGATTCCTTCGGGTTTAAAATTACGATTGGAGCAACCGAAGAAGTAACCGCGTTTTCCTCTATAGAGCTTAGATTAAAATCTTTCTTGATTTTGTCCAGAGATGGGTAAAGCAACGCAAAAGGTTTTGCTGGGCGCTGCTTTTTCTCACGTAAACGTTGTATGGTAGTTTTATTATTGGCATCGCAACACAGCAGATAACCATTAGTGTTTTTAAGTGCTAGAATGCTTCCTTTTCGGATTAAATCAGATGCTTTTTCTATGAGCATTCTCTGGTCTCCATAAAATTGCTTTCCGTCGTAATCTTGAAGTTCCAGTTTAATTCCACAGTCACCACAGCTATTGGTTTGTGAATGAAATCGTCTGTCATCGGGATTAGTGTATTCCTCTTGACAAGAAACACACATTTTAAAGGCATCCACTGTGGTATTTTTTCTCTCAAAAGGAAATTGGGTCGTCACCGAAAATCTAGGTCCGCAGTTGGTACACGTGGTAAAAGCATAAGCATAACGGCGATTGGTTGTATCCCTAATTTCTTCTCTGCATGACTCGCAGATGGCAATGTCAGGCGTTAAAGGGATATTGACTTGCTGTTTTGACTCCGAAGGAACTATCTTAAAATCCTTAAATTCCTGAAAGCTAATTTCAGAAATCGAATGGGACTGAATAACTGAAATTTCAGGAGCATCATTTAGGATACGCTCTAAAAACCTCTGCGCCTTTTTCGCAGATAAATTGCAGTTAATTAATACCCCATCCTGATTGTTGCATACGGTACCCTTTACGGCAAACTCTTTGGCAAGTTTAAACACAAAAGGTCGAAATCCCACGCCTTGAACTTGTCCGGAAATTGTAATTTCAAAGGTTTTTTGCATTTAGCCATTATCCTTTCTTCCGCTCAATTTTATCCAGCAACCAATTACACCATTCATCAATTCCCTCTCCGTTTGTTGATGAAACTTGCAAGACCTCAATTTCATGATTTACCTCTCGTGCATCTTTAATTACTGCTTCTACTGAGAAAGGAACGTAAGGCAATAAATCAGCTTTTGAAACTAACATCATATCGCTGGTCAAAAACATTTTAGGATACTTTTTAGGCTTGTCATCGCCTTCTGTTGTTGCCATTAAGGTAACGCGATAGTCTTCACCCAAATCGAAAGATGACGGACAAACCAAGTTGCCAACATTTTCAATAAAGAGCAAATCGATGTTTTCCAAGTCGAATTGGTCCAAAACCTGATGCACCATTTGAGCTTCCAGATGGCAAATACCTCCCGTTACTATCTGCAGGGCATGTATGCCGGTCTCTCGAATACGCTCTGCGTCGCGTTCCGTTTCTAAATCTCCGACCATCACGGCCATCGTTATTTTATCCTTTAGTTTTTCTGCAGTTTTCTGCATTAAAGTGGTCTTACCACTACCTGCTGATGAGGTTATGTTGATTAAAAGAGTATTGGTTTTAGCCATTTCCTTTTTAATAATATCCGCTACAAAATCATTTGCTTTAAGCAAATTGATATTGGTGTTCTCGCATTGCACAGTCCCTCGTGCCGCCTTTGTTGATTTATCTACCATTTTCTTTTTTCATTTTTAACCATTTTTGGTCTTACTTTTTAGTATATCTAACTGGCTAGGTCAATCTTCAAACTCTATTTTATGAATAAGCATTTCCTCGCCTTCAATCACATTTTTACTCGGTCGTCCGCAATTATCACAAAGAAATCGATAGTTTTTAACATTTGTAATATGATTGCAAACTTCACATTGAATTTTCAATTGTGTCGACTCTATTTTCAGAGCAACGTTCTGAAATCTACCATCCCTTAAATGATAAACATCATACGCATTATGTAGTAGACGCGGCTCTATGTTTGAAAGGATCCCAACTTTCAGATGAATTGCTTTCATCTTTTGAAGTTTCTCAGCCTCAAACTCTTGTTCTAAAGTCGCAATAATGCTATTTACGATAGATGTTTCGTGCATAACGCTCCTAAATTAAACTTTTAACTTTTTCCAATTCTTGAAGATGTTTCTCAGCTTGTTCTAGTATACCTGAATCTGTGACCAAAGTTTTTACTTCCTCGGCTTTTTCCTTCATTTCTTCATATTTTTTCAACTCCTCCTCATTAGTTTCGTTATGTGTAAGCCATCCCAATTCCAATTGATTCAACAAGGTTAGGGCACGTTCAAAGGGGTATGCTTCTGCCGTTCTTACCTCAAGTGCCTCCTCAAACAGTCCCGACGCTTTATCCAGGTTATCATGAATTTTTGCCGGAGGAAAATGCATTAAGGCGGTCGCATAATTATGACTTGCCATCGCATTCTCATACGGATACTTGTCTTTTGTATAAAAAGCCAGAACTTCTTTGAAGGATGATGCACAAAAGGCCGTCCACATTGGTTTCTCATCAGCAGCTACCGGAATTTCAGAGTAAATTAACGCCAGATTGTGGTGAACATCTGCAAATTTCTGAGGATGTGTATCTCGCTTGAACACTTTCAATACATCCTGAAACGCATTAATGGCTGCCTTATAATATTGAGGACTTCCATTCTTTGACCAGGTATATAATAGAATCGCTTTTTTGAATCCGGCCTCTCCTAAGAACTCCGGAATATCTTCTTCTTTAAAATATTGAATCGCTCTATTAATAAGTTCTTTGGATGCAATAAAGTCTTCCTTAAAATTGGCAATTTCTGCTGCATCGACCAACAGCATTCCTGCCTGTATTTTAAGGCCCTTAGCTTCAAACTGAGCAATAGACTGCAACTGTAAATTATGGATTTTATCCAATTCTTGGCGAACATAAGGAACCTGTAATTGTGCCATTAAAATTCCCGCTAAAAGGGTAGACATCGCATTTTTAGCATCATCGGAAATGGCAATTTCCAGTTGTTCTTCGGCTAACTGTTTAGCTTTATCTAAATCCCCTGCATCCAAGAGTAAATTCAAATAGTGCTTTGCGGTAAATACCTTGATCTCATCATTTTCAGCGTTGGATAATGCTTTAGCAAATCCATTTTGTAGTTCGTTGAAGTCCCGAGGTTTTTCAACTACACCATAATAGCCGAGAATTGCGGTATTATGAAGGGATGTGTTGCTACAAAAATCTACCATATCTGCGGAAATTTCGTATCCGAAATGCAAATGTGTCGCAATCAAAAGGTGATGGTATAGCGGATTTTCTTCAGAAATAAACTCAAAAGCCTTTTGATGGTTTCCTAATTTATAGAAAACCAAAGCAAGTAAATTTTCTTGGCTAAGGGATGTTTTCGGAAACACGTATGGTGGCTCCAAATCATACCAATCTAAAGGAATGGTAATTTCATCGGAATCTATCACCAAGGATTTGTGGTCTTTGATTGTGTCGGCATGCTCAGTTATCGAAACCAATTCATCTAATCGGTCTACGGAAGCAATAGCCATCTGAACTTTTTGATAGATATCAGTTGTTGTTAATATTGTAAGCATTTTTATTTACTTTTTGTGTGCCCCTAGAGTCTTTTGCCGCTGTTTGCTGCATATGTTTACCATAAATTTCTGCAAGTCGCTCTGAACGGTAATCCCCTATATGCTGTATCAAAATTTGGCTAGGGTCTTTGGTATTGATAAATATAAGCAAAACTTCCCACCGCCCTTTTGTCGGGGTGACCTTGTATTGGACCTCGGCATCCATAAGCCAATTGTTTTTCGGTTTCGTCATGTTCTATTTAGACACTGATTTTTATCAAGTCCGTTTTTTCGATGATTTCATAATCCAATTCCCTATCCGATGCATCTAAGTCATTATCTATTAAAATCTCACGTACCGCAAGGGTTTTATCTCCCTTCAAGTTACGGGATTTCAAGAGAAACTGGGTCGATTTATACATTTTTACGAACCATTGACTGGAGACCGGCGTAATCAAAATCTTTTTCTGTTCTTCCACATAGGTAACATAAGCAAAATGGATTTCGCCGAATATTGTTGTAACGAGCTCGGCATCTAAATAGATATGGGAAGATTTTAGAGCAATTTTTGTACTCACGAGGGTATCGATTGATTTAAATCTTCCACAATGTGCTGCACGACCTTATCGCCAGCTTCCCTTACCACATCACTTAAATCAACTTCGAGTTTAGTATTCTCGATAGCGACCAAATACACTTGAATATCCTCTGGATAGTCATCTTGTAAAATCTTTTTGGTATAGGATAAGGCTTGATCCCATTTCATCCCATGGAGAAAAACCAGAGGGTCATCTTGGGGTGCTTTCATTACCTCTTCCGCAGGGACCTTAAACAAAGTTCCCACAGGTTCATTGCTATTCAAGACTGCGTCTACCAAAATTATCCTATCATGCCCTTTTAAACCAAAGAGCACTTCAAAGGCTGCTGTGCCCATATCAAAAATCGTAATATCCTCAGAATCCGGAAGCTTTTTGCGCAACTGTTCAATGACATAAATACCAATTGCATCATCGCTCCGCACCGGATTTCCAAATCCCATTATTGCAGTCTTCATCTCGTTAGATTTATGGTTAAAGTAAAAACTTTCCCGAGGTTACCCACAGGAAAGTCTTTTTAAAACTATGTGCTAGAAGTTAAAGTTTAAATCGCGATAGCTCCACACCACTTTTTGCATCATGGGCATGTACAGTACAAACCAGGCAAGAGTCAAAAGAGCGAGCGACAATACCTACCTCAACAGGATCTAATGGATCTTCGATAGTCGTCCCCAAAAGAGCAGTTTCTATAGGTCCAGGATTATCGTTACCATCTTGAGGGCCAACATTCCATGTTGTCGGCGCCATAACTTGATAGTTTTTGATGACACCATCCTTAATTTCAATCCAATGAGCTAAAGCTCCCCTTGCTGCTTCAGTAGCACCAAAACCTTTGCCGTCTTTCTCAACAGGTTTAGTGTAGAATTCACCATCCAGGTCGATTTCTGACAACCATTGCTCGATGAACTTATAGATTCTTGGTGCTTCATGTACACGGGCCAAAACCCTTGTGAAGACGCTGGGACCCAACTTCTTGATTATATCGCCGAATAACGGGTCTCTAATTTGATGTTCCTTGTTATTAGGATTTGCATTCATGATTACTCTTGCCAATGGCCCTGCCTCTGCTGCGTGACCATCATATCGAGGCGATTTCGCCCAGCTATACTGTCCGTCAAAATTACTATCATGCAATGTTTGTGACGGAGCGGGAGTGGGAAGTGGCTCATCCCAAGGATGTAATCCGTCTTCTTGATCGTTGTACCATGAATGCTTCACATGCTCACTTACTTTCATATGGTCGAACTCGTGATAGTTTTCTCCATCAAAGAATCCACTAGACTGAATCAAGGCATCGTTTCTACCATCGATTGTTGGATTATTATAACGGTCTTTATGGAGGTAAGTACCTGTTGCCAAAAACTTCCCTACACCTTGACCAAATTTATCCAAGCCGAATTCAAGTCCGGCACGAATCAATAATCCCAAATCACTATTCTTTTGCGATTCATTCTCCTCTACCCAGGCCAACATATCGTCCCAAGTTTTAATTTCCATGTAACGCTCAATAGAGCAGCCCAACCAGACCGGCTCTAACCAATCGTTTTTGAATTGCGCCAATATTGCATGCGCTCGCGTAATATCTTTTAAGGTAGGAGCACACATCACCCCACCGGGCACCATATAACTCGAATGTGGCCATTGACCACCGAACAAGGCATAGATTTGAACTGGAAGCCCACTAGCGGTCAATCCTATTTGAAAGGTTTCCCCAACGTAGGCTGACCAGCGTTTTACCACTTCCTTATATAAAGGTTTATCGGCATACTTTTTATTAGCTAAATCCGTGGCGAAAATCGCATAATACCATCTTGGGATACTTTGAAGGGTTTCCGAAGCCTGACCAATCGCTCTCAACAAAAGAGCATTTGGGGTTAGCTTTGTTCCCCAAGCAGTATCTAATGCCGAGGATGCACAATATAGGTGCGACCCTCCACAAATACCACAAATTCTAGGAGTAACAATGAGTCCCGATTGTGGATCCTTGCCTGCCATGATTTTCTCAAAACCCCTGAACATCGCTGCTTGCGTATGGGCGCGTGTGACTTTGCCGTTGTCAATATAGACCTTCACATCCAAATCGCCCTCAACACGACCAACGGGAGATATATTTAATTCTGTTACTGACATTTTTATTCTTTTTCGTTGCTATTATTTTGAACCTTCCTTAACCCTATGGTTTGTAGGTAATACTTTCTGGAAACCGGCCTCTAAATAGTAAGCCAATTTGTTCCTACCCTCTGGGACTTCTTTAGGAAATGTACCCATGTACTTCATGGTCTTAAAAACACTACCTTTCATAAGGTCGTTATGTGGAAAGCCAGGTTCGGTACAGCCCAAACAAGGATGATTAGCTCGGGTTTTACTAGATTGTCTGTTCCACAATATATTGTTACAACTCGCTCTTGTCATTGGGCCTCTACATCCAACCTCGTAAAAGAGGCATCCGTTACCCCTTTGGCCAAATCCACCATCGACTTTTTGTGCAAAGTTGACTACGTTGGTACAACCTGTCTGAACAAAGTCGGTAAAAAACGTTTTTGGCCTGTGGTAATCATCAATAAGCACATCGCCTATCCTTCCCACAGAAATCGCGACAAGAATTTGAGTAATCCAATCTGGGTGCGCAGGGCAACCTGGTATATTTATTACTGGCAAACCACCTTTTGAAACATAGTCAGGGCCCAAGAACCCACCCTTGTTCTTTTTATGGAATTGCATTCCAGTAGATTCACTAGGGTTTGGCGGAACTGCAGGTATGCCTCCCCATGTTGCGCAATCGCCAATAGCGACGACATAGCCCGCAACTTCTGAGAGTTCCTTAATCCAGTCCTTCATCGGACGGTCAGCGAATAAGTTCATGGTTCCTGTGTTATCCGGGCCTTGAATTATCGAGCCTTCAAAAACAAGAATATCCATCTGCACTTTTCCTGCGAGGATATCCTTTAATAGGTCTTGAACTTGGTCCCCAATCTGTAAACCGGTTGTTGGGTGCCATAAAATGTTTAGCCCGAAATCGGTAATAAGTTCTACCACCGTTGGTTCTTCGGCGTTCAAAAAGGACATTGTGTTCCACTACATGCACCTCCTTGTAACCATAGTACATTTGCCATAAGTCATTTGATATTTATTTTAAAAGTAATGAAAATAAGAATATGATTCTTATTTAACAAAATTTTTAGAGTATTTTGCGTTATTTGGAATATATCTTAATTATTCATGACAACCTCTTAAAATAAAAAGTCTGTAAGCTAATTTAATTTCAGATGAACTAATTGAGTTTCATGAAAGGAACCAATTATAGGACTTTTTCAACACGATAAAAGGAGCTCTTACTTATACCGGCTTTTTCACATGCCGTTTTTATGGGTAGGTCTTGTTTATCGTACAGGTATTTTGCAAAATGATATTTCTCAATGGTTTCTTTTTTAGAACCAGTTGGTCTGCCCAATAATTTGTTTCGCTTCCTTGCGTTGGCAAGTCCGACTTTAGTTCTTTCACTAATAAGGTTTCTTTCGAATTCCGCAACGGCAGCAAATATATGCAGTAAGAACTTACCGTTTGCCGAGGCGGTATCGAACTCCGGTTCGCTTAAGCTTTTAAAGTGAACCCCTGCCTGATTAAACTTATCTATAAGCTCAACCATATTTTTTAAAGAACGAAACACTCGGTCATTTTTATATGCGATAACAGTGTCCCCTTCGCGCATATATTTAATCAATTCATTTAGCCCTTTTCTGTCACTCCTGGCACCGCTGGCAACGTCCTTGTATATTTTTTCACAACCGGCATTTTTAAGTAGGTCTATCTGAGATTCTAAATTTTGATCTTGGGTTGATACTCTGGCATATCCAAAAATCATAATAGTTCAGTTAATTTATAGCTCATAATGATTCGGCAAAAAGGGTGTCAATCGTAAAACAATTGTAGTATTCTATTCCCCCTATGCTCTTTGAGTTCCAGCAATAGTTTCTCTTGATCACCAAAGGTAAATTTGGGTACGGTCAGCACAAACTCACGGCTCTCACCATCTTTAATGATTTTTGGAAGAGAATACCTGAAAACAGGCTCAATTTCAATTTTTTGATAGGATGATTTTTTCCGCTTGTTTCCATTTACCTTGAAAATTTTCAGATAATCCATCTCAAAGTCTATCCCAGATCTGTTTTTTATCTCCACAAGTGCATAGACCTCGGTTCGGTCGTAAATCAGGTCCCTCAGATGTAGTACTACACCTTTTTTTCTTTTGCGTTTTAGACTGTTTCGATTGTGCTTCAGTTGAAATTCGCTGAATTTTTTAAAGTATTCAAAACGATTCGGGGAACCGGTTTGTGGGGTCTTCCTCGTCACAGAATCCTTCAATACGGATACCGAACTTTTACTAGTTGGAATAAACAAAGGACTTTCAAAACCAATACGTTCATTTCTAGGAATAAAATAATTCAGCGTATCCAAATTTTTCAGATACTTCAATTTATAGGCGTAAACTTCATCGG
Source organism: Algoriphagus sp. NBT04N3 (assembly GCF_019443765.1). NCBI lineage: Bacteria > Pseudomonadati > Bacteroidota > Cytophagia > Cytophagales > Cyclobacteriaceae > Algoriphagus > Algoriphagus sp. NBT04N3. The sequence continues at coordinate 772,042 of NZ_CP048415.1, read as the reverse complement.
TGGACGTAATTACCAATAGGTTGCTTTCATGGCCCTTTACCCCCTGTAACAAACCTACATGCTGAAGGTTTTCTTTATTATAACTAAAAGTAAAGTTGGGTGAACCAACGACCGCCTGACGAATTTCATTTGGAAAGAAAAGTGCAACAACCTCCCTTTCATTTGTGCCGATTGTTTTTAATTCTTGTGCACTTGTTTGGCCTAAAATAAGAATCGATATAAAGATTAGTATCATTTTCATAATGCAGGTTTTAAAATAAGCTGATATTGATTATAAACCGTCACCTTCACATTACGGTTGTTTCTTCGAAAGACTTGCTTGACACCTCCTACTTGTGGCACACCGGGAATATTTATGTCCTCTACCACGTCCCCTATAACCTCCGTGGTGGCCTCACCCGTAAAGCTGTTTCGTATGTAAATACCCTCATTGCCATCCAGTAAATCGAAGGCTTTCAAATCCACCAGTTTGTTGTTGATGTTCGTAATAGTGATAAAAACCCGGTTAGCATTAAACCGGACAAAACCATAAACCAACGAATTTCTGGGGATAGAATCGCCGTTGATGAGCGCATCTACGGCCAGTCGTAATTCCAATCGCTCGTCGCTTTTCACCGTTTGTTCTCCGTTGACTTCCACCATAACAAAGTCATCTGTCCTTCCTTTTGTTGTTTCCAAATCAACCAATGAAACTGGTTTAGGTTCGTAGGCAAAAAACTCATGATGGGCCTTTGCAAAATCAATGACCGTTTCTTCGATTTGATTTTTAGGCGTGCCGGCCATTGGTTTTGATGAACTAATGTCCGCCGTATTATTGTATTCTCCAGATTTGTAATTTATCCTTCCTGAGGCATAGATACTGTCCACGATACGTTGACGCTCTTTCTCTTGATACATAGAGTCATAAAGTCCCGTTGAATCCAATAGTGATTCGTCATAAATACTTGGAGCATTGGACTCCCGTACTTCTTTCAAGTCATTGATGGCATCCAATTTCGAGGAATACTCTTTTTGTTCCTCCTTCAATTCCGGCACCACAGGCTGGGTCAGTTCTGACTTCACATCGTCTCCCTCTCCCATTACGAGAAATCCATAGCCAACTATAAATAGCACTACCAAGGTGACTATGGTGATAAATATCATTTTGTTTCGATCTAGTTTCATTTGAAGCTATTTTTGAATGTTGAGTTTTTTAAGGGAGTTTTCAAAGAAGTTGGTTATCAATAGACCATGGGTATTATTAGGGAAATTTCTATCTACCTGAAGCAGATTGCCTGTGGTTATTAATTGGTACCTATCGATAATAGATCCCCGATTGATCTCAAAAATGGTTTCCGTTTGAAAAGATATGCGTTCCCCACTTAAAATAAGTTCCGTATTGACCGAGATAACCTTTTGCACCAGGGAGTACTGCAGCAACCTGTTATAAACCCCATCCGCCTTTTTCTGCCGGTAGACATTATCGACAGTACTATCTCCCAGCCACAAGGCCTTTTCAAGATTTTTTTCATAGTTACTTTCATCGATTCCATAGAAATAGTTGTGAAATAAATCGAGATGGGAAAGCGCCTCGACTTCCATATTTTCCTTTTGCGAAACCAATTTTAAGGGAATTATGGAACCATCCGTGTTTACGGCAAAGGTGCTGTTGAGCATACGCTGATTGAAACGATAGACCGTTACCAGTGCAAAAATGCTGGTCAATAGACAGGCCAGTACGACTGCCAAAACGATGTAGCGGTTAAGTTTCAAAACGCTATAGATATTTCTATATGGGGTTAGTTTATTTTTCATGATGTTTATATTACTCGACAAATAGCCTTAAGGTGAAGCTGGTAGCGCGTTTATAAAGTTTGAACTTCAACAGAATGATGAACCCCACTCCTGCCAATTCAATGACCGGGGCAAAGAGTTCACTACCGAAATCGGTACCGAATAGGTTTGGCCAAAAGTTTTCGGTGATTTCTTGATAGAGCTCGTTTACAAAAACATTGACCAAAAAGAATGCGGGTACTATCATATAAACAGCTGCGTACAGCTTAAAAAAGCGATAGCCCATTGGTCTGAATTTTTCAAAAACGGCCATGCTGATGACCAGTGGAAAAAAAGCCTGCATGATTCCCAACAGAAAGTAGCGTTCCGCCAAAAACATGGGATAGATGAACAGATCCAACACCCAAAGAAATAGTCCTAATGCTAGCGCAATCATACGTATTCCCAGGAAAGGAGTCGTGAGCCATTCATACAGAATGCCCATCGCCTTTGTGGTTGCATCCAAAAGGCCCAAATCCTCTTCTACTTCGATATCCTGTAGTTCCAAGGGTAGTAGTACTGGGGCCGTTCCTCGATATTGACCTTCTATGGCCACTAAAATGGAGTCAAAAGCATCCAATACTTCCGTAGAGAAAATAACCACCAGGACAACCGCAAAATTTTTGATCAATTCGGTGGGGGTCAAGCCCCATGTAGCCCCTTGGATGGTCGCCCCTCCTTCATAGTACTTTTTCAGAATATTGATCAGAAAAAACAAAACGGCCAGCACTTTCATTCCACCGATCACATAGGACGCAAAATCACTATCCTTAATGGTCTGAAAAACGGAATCGACATATTCCAACCCGATGGACAAAAACATGCTATAGCCTTTTAATAGTTGGTTTCCCTATTATTGATTCTGTCCTGCATCTCTCGAAAGGAAATAATGAGCTTATACCTCTTATTCTTTAAGGTGATGTCCGCTATCATTTTTTGAGAATCGTCCCGATGTGCTTCCAATATTTCCAATCGCTCGGCATCATTGAGTTTTAGAAAGTCATTGGAGAGCACCTGGTTCATAAATTCCAGATTACGAAGTGAGCCGTCAATGATGGTATTGAAAGCGTTGGAAACGGCATCTATTTCGTCAGGATGGATGTAAGGAGAATTTAGGATACCCCTCAAATCGTTTCGGACCATAATGACCAAAGCTTCGTTGTTTTCATTGATTTCCTTGACGGCCTCATATTGCGCTACCGCACTGTTTACTTTTTCAATGGTCTCTTTGGCCTGTTTGAGAAACTTGACGGTTTTGATCATTTCGCTAGTCTGTTTGGCGGATTCAAACAACTGCTTGATCAACGATAGAAAATTGGTGTTGTCATAAACTGGGATACCCTGCGCTTTCGTTTGACCTGTACTGGCTATAGCCAAGAATACCGAAATGATGATGGTTTTAATTGTAATTTTCATAAGGTTATTTTTTTAAGTGTGAATATGATTTTTGAAATTTCTGTTTTACAAATTCCATGATAGCCGTTTCCATATCATTGGTTTTACCATAAATGGCCATTATGGTTTCGTTCTCCGAGCCGTCAGTGAGATAGGCCGCATACACCTCGGGTGGCACTTCCAAACGAAAGATGTTGCTCTCCTTCCCTATCTTGATAAAGATTTCGGTGTACTTCCGCTGCCCTTTCAAATCGTTCTTGATAGATTTCAACTGGTTTAGGTCATGGCTAGAAAGGCTTAGTCTTTTGACCAATTCGGCGTACCCCTTTTCATTTCGAAGGCTATAAATAACCTGGGTATTTTCAAGGATACTTGCCGAAGTAGAATTACTTGGTAATTGGTTGATGGACTGAAGAATAATCCCAATCGCCCCATTTTGTTTTCGTATGGCCTGATAGTAGAATTCGACACTTTCCAGCACGTTATCAAACTTCAATTGTTTGGCGAACTCATCGAACAGGATAATCCCTTTTTCGGCACGGTTACGCCAGATGGTCCGCTGAATGGCAGATTTGATAAGCTTCAGCATTACAGAAAGGACTTCCTTGTTATCCTTCACTTCATCCAATTCAAAAACAATAAGGCGTTTGTCCTCGATTTTATAAGACTGGTCTTCACTTACCTCGAATAAAAAACTGTAGAGTCCGTCCCCGACATATTCCGACATGATGTGCAGAAAGTTTGTGGTATTGAAATAGGCCTTATCGATGCCCAAATCATCCAATAGGGTTTCTTTCTTCTGCTGGACAAAATTGTAAAAAGCTTCCAACGAATGTGTTTCATTGGTGTTGTGCTTATAGTAATGTTGAAGAATCTTCTTCAATGCGACTTCTTGTGCTTTGGCGACCTTAAGACCCGAAGCAAAGAGCTCCAAAAGGAAGACGGTAAGGTCTTCCAACCGCTCCGGGCTTAGGTCATGTAGACTATTGATATAAAAGGGATTGATGCCCAGGTTCTTTCCCTGCTCGTAGCGTAAGGTGATGTATTGATCGGGATAGAGCTTTGCAAACTTGGTATAACTGCCGCCCAAATCAATGATGACCAAGCGTACCCCATGCTCAAAATATTGACGAAGAATGTTGTTCGCCAAAAACGACTTGCCCTCTCCCGTGGGAGCAAAAATTGAAAAGTTCCGTGCCTTGATGCGCCGCTTTTTTTCGTCCCATACATCCTTAATGACCGGTATGTTATGTTGCCGGTCGTTAAAAATGATACCCGTAGCATCCGATTTATAGTTGGTATTGTTGATTAGCAGACAAAGGGCATGTTTCAGGTCGGTGACATATAGATCTTCATCGGAAAAGTTGGATGCGAAGCAACAATAGCTATTCAGCAAATAATGTTTTCGCTCTTCCCCTTTTGGAAAATACGGTATGATATCCAGTTCCTTGAACTCCGTTTTAATCCGAGAAGCAATTTTACTTAAATCAGCCAGGCGGTCGCTCCAAAAAACCACATTAAGATGACCTCGTACGATTCGGGCATTATCGTCCTGGTTGATTTGGTCCAGAATGGTACTGATTTTACCATGTACGACCTTGTTCTGCGTACCGAAGTTGGAACTTTTGCTTAGTTCCTCTAGCCGTTTTTCTAACAGTTTTCTCCATTTGTGTTTATCGTCAAAATAGATAATTTGGTTAACGATATGGTTTTCGTTCATATTTAGCCCTAACCCGTCGATAAAGCCTTGATGAAAGACAAAATCATCTGAAGTAAAAGCATCATTCGTTTTGCTACTGCTTACCGATTCGCCAAAACACAATTCATTGTTGACGGCCAGTACATCAAAATAATGATTGCCTATTTGGCCATGGTCTTTATTGAGGACAATGTCGGTATCGAAGTCTTGATTGAACCCATTGAAATAGGTATCAGTCATCAAAAGGATTTCACTTTCTTTTAGCGGTGTAAAATCAAGTTTATAGCTGTTGTTGAGAAAACCGATTGCATCGCGAACGGATGCCGTAAAACTTTCTACAGCTACGGTCATTTTTTCAGGAATGGCTTTTGGAATTCCTCGAAATGGATTCACATATTTTGATTTGTTGAGGCCTCTATTCTTGGGCCATACGAAAAAGAGATACGTTTGATGCGATATATATTCCCTGCCCTTAAAATGTTGATGGGTCGCCTTTTCCAAAAAAGTCGTATTCGGTAAACGCTCGGCCGAATATGCTAACTTTTGGTAAACGTCCTGTTTATGGATGACCGTTCCGGCCGGCAACGATTTCAACGCTTGAAACCAACTGCCGTGCAAGTCCTCAAAATCGGTTTCCGATAATGAATAGACCTCCGGCAAATCTGCCTTATAACACAATACCAGGTTACCATTATTGGCAAAGACTAGATTGTCCTGAATATCCACAATCGGGTAGTTTTGGGTTAGATTAATCCTCATAACACAGCGCGGTTGTTTTTTTGTTGGATATGGCACTCGGAAAAACCTTTTGAAAATGCAGCATGTGTGGTTGATGCGTTAATTTCAGAAGCATCGCATACAAGGTAAAATTGACACCTAGGCCACCAACAACCAAAAGGAAACTGAAAGAGAATATTATCACCAATAGCGAACCGATAACTGCCGCCATTTGTAATGCGAACAAGGAAACCGGAAGCCCGAATATCAGCGCACGTTTACGAATGTTTCGGTATATCGGGTAACTCTTCATTATACGACCAAGGTTATCAAATAGGTAAAGATGCCAACGACGGCACCGGCTATAAGCACAAATACCAATACACGAGTAATCCCTTTCTTAAGGTCGGCGTTTTCACCAAAGAAATGTCCCGCATTGAACAGGAAACCCACGAGGAAAATGACCCCTAGAATAATGGGGAAAATGGTACGTATGGTATCGGAGATGTCGTTGACCGAATCTTCGATACCACCAATTTGGGCATAAGTAGGGGCCGTTGCCAACAGCAACAACCAGATTACTTTGTTTATTCTTTTCATCACTATTCGTTTTAGTGCCCGAAGAGGGCGGTTGATATATTGTTGTTGACGAATTTGAAATGAAAAGGAAGGAATGCGGAGAATCGGCTAAAAATTAACAGTCGGGAACGTTAAAATTTCTTGGATTTTAAATCAATCACCTAAATCGATGAAAATTGTGCAACACGCACTTAAGATTTTCAGTGAATGAAGCACAATTGTTTTTACGTATTGGTTTGGATAATATATTCTGGTTTACAGCCCATGTTTGGACAGGAGAGAAATCAAAAACCCATTGTTATCATAGATCCCGGACATGGAGGTTCTGATACTGGCGCGGTTGGTATCAATGGCCTAAAGGAAAAAGACGTGGTTATTGATATTGCCAAGGAAGTCGTTAGGCTTAGCCGAGAACTATTCAATGATTCATTGGAAATATATCTCACTAGATACTCGGACACCTTAATTTCCTTGGGAGATAGAACCAAACTCGCTAAGGCCTTAAAAGCCGATGTGTTTGTCTCCATCCATTGTAATCAGGCTATTCGGCAAGCAGCTCAGGGAATTGAAGTCTATGTTAAAAAAGGGGAACCATGGTCCCAATACTTGGCCGAGCAATTCGCAATTGGACTCCATGAAAAATTAGGCTTTAAAAACAGAGGTGTTAAATATGCCAATTTTCAAGTACTCCGGGAAGCTACCCAATGCCCAAGTGTGCTCCTTGAATTGGGATTTATATCCAATTTGGAGGAGGCAGAACATAACGAAAAGGTAAGTACTATTTCTGGGTATGCATGTTTGATTTTGGAAACGCTTTTGAAATTTTTCAACTATGATTGAGGTATCGAAGATTTTGATTTCACTTTTAAGAGACATTATGAATGAATTCTATAAAATTATAGTTAAACTGTTGGCAAATAAATAATGATTCTAGGCTCAGTATGTCAATTGTTTTAAAATTTAGTTCGTGTTCATTAGAAATACAGGCTTTTATTCATATTTACCTTAATGCCTAAATGATTTGGAAACAAAGGGAATATTTTCCCTAAAGAATCCTTGCTATAAACGAAAATTTCATCAATGTAATGAGTTTGAATTTTGTCTTTCGTCAAAACTTCAGCACATATCGTTCGTTTCTGTTCGTTTTTGATTTGAAATTCATAATGGTTCCAAGAACCTTTATTGATTAATGTCCAATTCAAGTTATTGAAATCACTCAACTTATTATAAAATTTAGTTGTTCTCACTGCTGCATTTCCGTCAGAAAAAGAAACATTGTTTTCTAATAAAATATGAGGGTTTATTTTCAGTATTATTAGATTGTCCATATTAGTGTTTTTACACCAATAATAAAATGTTGGATTTTTTAGTGTGAAGAATAAAGGAGCAAAATCGTGAATGTTCCCGCCTAAACTTTGTTCTATTCTATTTCTGCGTGCGTTAACTTGTTGATTAGAAATGTCTGTATTTACGAAACCATTTTTATGGGCTAAATTATGAGACAATATGCCAAGGTTTAGAATGCTCGGTAAATTGTCCGAATGAGTAATATAAAACAGTCCGCCAAAAGGGATTTTAGTTAGTAATTCAGGTTTTAGTTTTTCTCTTTTTGATAAAATATCCCTTTTATCGACTGTGTCAATAAATACTTCAACCTCGGCTTTTATTTTCTCAAATACCTGCTCATAGTTTTGTAATTGTTTGCTATTCTGTGAAATAAAATAGTTGTCAATTTTTGAGAAAAGGTGTTTGTAGAATCTTATAAATCTTGATAAAACCTTGTTGTAAAGATTATCAAGCCAATTTATTTCTTCGCTTACTAATTTTAGCGTTAAATGGAAGTATGAATTACCTTTTGAATGTGGACCTGGATTTGAAAGGTAGAGAGGTTTGTAAACTTGACTCATCTTACAAAAGATATGTTTTTTGATTACTTCTTGACTGAAAATATTATTGTAAAATTTTTCTAAATCAGTTATTTCTTTAAAGTTGTTATCTTGACTAATAGAAGTTAAAAAGTTATTGATAACTGCTATTTCGTCCTGCAAAAGTTTGAGGATTTTTATATAGTCGTTGTTATTATAGCTGTCAATGTAAGTCATTTGGTTATTCAAAGTAAACAATTTTAAGTCCTCTATTTGGCATTTCTAACACGAATTGCTCAACTTCATCAAAGTCATCATATGTAACTGTGAATAGATAATCTGGGTCGTAGCCTTTATATTTTATGCTATTACCATTGCTTTCTAATTTATAACTTTTTTTAGGTGAAAGAGAAGGTGCAATACCGACAACTAATTCTTCTTTATTGTCAACAAAATTCAAATTAATCGTTCTCTCAACTTCACTTTCTGATACAAATGAGTTGTTTTCATAACGTTTATGTTTGGTAGAGTAAAAAATTGCTGGTTCAGTTTCTACTTCGTCAATCTGAATTCCGTGATTTTTCTGAAAATAATCTCTCAAAAAATCCCACATTCCATCCCAAGCTACATTTTGTTGAATTCCCATTGTAGCAACCATAGCTTCTTGAGCCGTATAGTGTTCAGGAAATAATTCCATAGCACCATCTGTAAACGCCTTTGCAATTGGCACAAAATCTTGAGTTGCATTTAAAGCACCCATAAACATTGCCTCAATTGTGTTGCCCTCTCGCATTTTGTCTTTTTGATTTTTGAGAATATATAGGCAGGCATTATTAATAACTTCGGCTTCAAGTTCATTTGAGGTCACAGAACCTCTTCTTTGGTTCAGATTTGAAATTGATTGTCCTAAAATCTGTTTTGCTTTGTCTTTTGTCATCAGAATAAGTTTGTTTGAATATTTTTTATATCTGGCCGCATTGCGTAAATGAAACATTTTGAAATTGTAGTTTCTCCAATGCCTTTAAATGAAGAAAGCTGACCCATATTTTTCAAATCTTCCTTTTCTAAAATTCCTATGATTTTTTTAATCTGATTGCTCTTTAGTTCAGTTAATCGTTTTAGACTGTCTAAACTGGTAGATAAAAATGCAGTTTTAAATAAGTCGAACAAGTCATCCGAAGCGTCCTCCTTGTAAATATAAATTTCGATTGGTATTTCTACCTCTTTCAAGTGTTTTTGTAATAGTTCGAGTGATTCATCTTTGGAAAGTCCTCCATTTTGAGCACCTAATAAAGGAAAGGCAATTGATTTAATTTTCTTTTGCTGGTAAGTTTCTTTGAATTTCAGAAGTCCTTTTTCGAGATAAATTGGTTTGGTTGGGTATTTCCAATGATTTTTTGTCGGAAAGTTTAATATCCATTTATTAGTGGAATGATAAAGGTAAAGTTTGCCAATATCAAGTAACTTTTTCTCGCACATTTCCTTGTAACGCTCAAACATTTCGGGATAACGGTATCTACATTCGAGTGCAATGCCTGCTCCCATAATTCCGAAACAATTCACAGTATTGACAATTGTTTGACATTCGGTCGTAAATATGTTTCCTTCAACTATTTTCAAAATGATTTAACTTTAATTCTTCCAATAGAATATAATTTTTTGATTAGGGTCTGTTTATATTTTCCATTAATCCAATAAAGCCTCCTACTGCCTCACAAAATTATCTTCATAGTTGTTTAGTTAATCATACATCTATACCACTACATATTTTCTGTGTCGTACAATTTGTACTGAATTTCTACCATTTTTTAATAAACGAATAACTTATCGAAAAATGGGTTATGACGGTTTCTTGAAAACTCCAGAAGTTTTCGAAATGTCATAACTTCAATGTGCATATTTGTTCCTGGTTGAATTTTGAAAAATGTCCCAAATGGAGTTGTCTTCCAACCTTTATTCGTATTATATTTTGCCAGTGCCTCTGGAATAATATCTAGAATTACAAAACCAAATTTTGGGGTTGTCTCTCTAATTATGACCTGATTTCCCTTATAATTTTTTTTAACTGGTGAATAAAGAAAATCTTCAAAATATGGCTCAATTAAATCTGAAAACTCCCATCTGTAATCAGTTTTCCTTTTTTGATGCGCAATCTCGCCGGGACGTTTAAATTCAAAGATTACCATGGAGTTCACTTCACCACTGCTCCTATCTCCAAAACTAATTGGATTGTTGAACATTTGGGGTATGTCCATCATCATTAAATCGGCTTCTTTTCTACTTTTTAATTGAGAATAAGAGGTTATGGGTTTATCAGAAGCAATGAATTTGTACGTAATGAAGCGTTCATCTAAAAGCCATAAATTATGATTTTCAAAATCCAATTCCTTATTGGTAAAACCCATTGGAAAAATTAGATTGTGAATGTCCTCTTCTAATTTATAATGGTTATTCTCATCTGCATCTAAGAATTTATCAAATAAATCTATTATAGCTCTTCTTCTCATCATATAATCTGCCAAGCTATCAACATCATATGAGGTCTTTTCTTTAATGTCATTTATAATATTTTTTATAGCTTCTTCATTTACCGATTTACTATGAATGAATTGCGAAATATTATGTTCAACATTTTTCCTAGCACTATAAGAAATGCTGTATAGATGCTCTTCAAGTTTATCCTCAGAAAGATTTGGAGGAATGGATTTTAAAACATCTTGATTTTTTAGAAAAGAATTATATCTAGGAGCTTTTTCTCGGATGTATGACCGGACTTTCTGAATGCTTCTTTCTTTTGCTTCTTTAACATAAGGCGCATACTCTTCTTCCATCACCTCTGAAATTTTTTCTTCTATGTCTTGAAGAGTTAAAATGTTTACATCATTAAAGAGTAAATTTTCTTTTTCCTTCGGAATTTTAAATCCATTTCTAGTTTTATAAACATTTTGATTAAGATAATCTGAAACGAGATAAATGTCAAAAAAGTAATTTTTACCATTTAACAAAATTGGATGATTGAAGATATTATTTACGTATTTCAAGTTTCTGCCATCACCTACTGTCCTCGAATTAGCGCAATAATGCAAATAATTATTCTTGCGATTACCTTCTTTTATTGTCTTTGTAATGTAGAGTCTAAAATTTCTGCTCCCAATACTGAATACACGTTCCTTATCTTTTGAAACCTTTTTAAATAATTCATTTATGCTTGTAAATTGATCATACTCCTTATCCCAAATTTCTATTAGGGGTAATTTTTTATTCAGGTAATAAATTAGACAATGGTCCATTATTTTTGCTGAAATGATCTCCAAGGGCATGGCTGACTTTTCTAAAACCACTTGGTTATTACAATTATCTAAATGAACAACCGTTTTATATTGCTCTATCCCAGATTCTTTAAATTCGGTTTCATTAATCTCGTTCTTAACAGTAAAGGAAAAATTCCTGCTATACCATTTTCCTCTTTCTTCATAATTACTTTTTACATGAAATTGTTCAAAAGCAGCCAGAACCGTAAATCTTCCAACGCCTTTACATCCGTAATCTTGATTTATTTGAGAAAATGGGGTTTTAAACGACTCAAAATTCTTTTCATTAAACCCAATACCATTATCTATTATTTTGAACGAAGAGATTGTTTTGATATTTTCAAAAGTGGGGTTCTGAGGAAGTACGTTTCTAAATATTTGAATTTGAATCTTCTTTTCTTCTTTTTGAAGTTCCGATTGCTGAAGGCTGATAATTGAATTCACAATACATTCCAACAAAGGAAGTAAAACGTCTTCATGACTTAAATCAACTTGCTCTACAATATTTTTTACCGGTACTTCCATAATTTTAATTCTAAAACGAGCTTAAAATGAATCGATTAATAAGTAATCCCAAGGGGTATGCCTTGAGTGTTGAACTCCTAGGAGCCTAACTTTTCATACTACTAAAATAGATATAATTGAATCTTAATCTTCTATGACTAATTGTGTTTTTTACTCTCAAGCCTTATTCTAACCCGAGAATGTTAAGGTGATTTTTATTATTTCCTTCTTGTATAATACTCAATATGATTACCCTTCTTGGGAAAGTTAAAGCAATACCCATTTTTGGCATCTTGGCAAAATGTAAAAAGAAGTAACCCATTAAATCGAATGGGTTCATGTTCGTACATCATTGAGACATATTTACCATTGCTTATTACCATAGTGCATTTAGCAATGACCTCATCTTCCCATTTCATATTTTGATCAGCCAAGGCCATGTGAACATTACCCATAATAGCTTCCGGTATATAATTCTTAATCGTTAGTCCTTCAATGAGATGCAATGTACGCATGCCGATATTGATTGTCCGTATGTCCTTGTTTGGTTTCATTGCAAATGAACCCTTACCCAACCCGAATCCGGTAAATCATACCTGTCAATGACCATCAGCCCCCAAGTGCCTTTTTGAGGGTATTTATACTTTAACATCGTATTGCTGTCCCCTGCCTCTATGTAGAACAGAGCCAGTCTTTTTGGAAAGCTTAAGTGCTTATTTTCGCATTCCGTACGCAGTCGGTGCTCTCCTATTTCCTTTAGCAAATGCTTAATTGCGTACCTGTCATAATTTCTAAAAACAACATCTCTCATTAAATTTAGATTGTTGGATTATTTCCTTTTTTATGGAATATTTCCAAATATAGAAAATGATTTTTTGTATATTTCAACTTTAACAGTCTTCCGTTAAATTAGTGTCCATTAAAGTATCTATTATGTGCTACGACATCAAAACGCAATTAGAAACACAGCTTAGAAGAGCTGAACGTGACGGGGACGTTCATGCTATCGAAGAAATAATGGAAAAACTTTTGCCATTGACCGATTTACCTATTCATCATTCCTCCGGTTTTAACCACCCCTCTGTTCTTATCTATACCAATGAGGACCCTTACTTTCCAGTAGTATCGACGTGGGGACTTGTCCCATTTTGGGTAAAGGACGATAAGCAAAAAAATGGAATTTGGAACAAAACCTTAAACGCTCGGGGAGAAACTATCTTTGAACTTCCTTCTTTTAGGGATTCTGCGAAGAAAAGAAGATGCTTGATTCATATCGACGGTTTCTATGAACACCATCATTTTGAGGGAAATACCTACCCATTTTATATTTCAAGAAAAGATGATGCCCCACTTACCTTGGCAGGGCTTTGGAGCGAATGGACGAACAAAGAAGATGGTTCACGTTGGAATACTTTTTCCATTGTAACCACTGAAGGAAACTCATTGATGTCGAAGATTCATAACAATCCCAAACTGGAAGGCCCATGAATGCCCTTAATCCTGCCAGAGGAATTAGAGAATGATTGGATAGAGCCCTATGATGAAAATCTTTGGGATAAGGGTCAAAAGAAAGCCATTGAAGAATTGATTCAGTCTTATCCAGAAGAAGAGCTTAAGGCACATACCGTAACTCGCTTAAGAGGAAAGGAATATGCAGGTAACGTGCCAGAAATTTCGAATCCCGTCGAATATGAAGAATTGGTATTTTAAGGTCATACTTTAGCTTAAAACAAAGTTCAGCATCAATTGAAATCAGCCCAAATCAACGGATGTTCACTTGCTGCATGCTGCTTATTGGCGATTGATGGGTACAACCTCCATTTCGGTTTGCGTTCAGGCCAGGTGCCCATTCTATTCATTCCGGAAGCCTTAACCATTTCGAACAACTTGGGAGACAACATGAAGTAATCTTTTTGTTTGATATTGACCCCCATTCGGTAAGCCCCCATACTGAAATAGTTGCCACTACTCCCATTATCCCTGTCAGCTGTAAACCGTTTGTGCTTTGAGACATCAATTAAATCCGTTTCCCGAAGCAATGGAGCCAAGCAATGGCTGTAGGATGCCTCATTCAATGTTCCACTGACAATAACCAAGTCCTTTCCATTCCTTAGTTTTTGTTTATAGATTTCAGACACCTTTTGGGCTTGCTTTTGACGTTGGACCTCGTCTGCCGAAAAGTGGTTGTTCAAAACCCAGATAGAATCTCCGTTGGGGGTACAAATCTCGTATTCCTGACAATCGATATCGAATAACGAATACCCTTCCTTATCCAAGTCATGTAGATGATTCTTAAATCCGTTTAAGTGATATCCGTTTTTTAGGAGTATGCCCATACCCAAATCCCTATTATCATTGGTTTCAAATACCATGACCTCCTGATATGGCGTAATTTTTAGCAATGGCAGGAATTCGGAATTGAACTCCATCAACGAGGCACGATCTTCCACTTCCTGCAAAACAAGAATATCTGGATTGGTTTCCGCGATCATGTACGCCTTACTGAATATAGCCTTTTCGTGGATGGGTCGGTTCCCTAATTTCGTCCAACCCTGCCAGTCTGTAAGAAAGGATGCTTTGGTTGTATTTTCCAATACCCTACCTTTAAAACACAATTCCCCAGCGCGTCTTTTGAGTATTGCATAGGGATTGTCTTCTGTTTTTTCAAAACCAAGAAGAAAGGACAAATTATTGATTCGCTCACTATCGTTTATGGATTTGTTGGGTTTACGTAAAAGACTGTCTAATTCACTTATCCAATCGGTAGCATTTTTAGTTCTACTCGTTGAAACCAAATCCCGATGCCTATGGAACAGATTCTGAATGTTGAAGGTGGCAATTTTCATATATTGATTTTTAAGTTCTCTTGTCCTTGGTATTCTTATCAAAAGCTATCAGGTTGAACATTTGACGCATCCGGCTTCGTACCCTTTTTCCATATCGTTCTTCCAATTCTTCCGCATTTAAATTTGTGGTAGCATGCGTGGGTATTTTGGATGATAAAAAGAGTTCATATCGGGAAAGGATAATTTCGCCCATCACATTACAATCCTTTCCAAAGTGACGACCCAGGGGCTCTACCCCTAAGTCATCAAAGCAGTAAAATCTTCCATTGCCATAATCCTCTATAATCTTAAAACCGATATGATTAAACCCAAAAGAAACATTTCGGGCCGGAATTAGCTCATAAGGCCTTCTGTGGGGTACGATATGGCGTATTAAACGCATCAGACTGGTTTTACCGCAGCCGACCGGTCCCGTCAACAGAATACCCTTGTCAGGATCGATTCCATATTTTGAGCAGTTCTCATAATCTTTGACCATATAGTTGCAAAGCCTCAAAAGAACACTCTTATCTTCTTCATAAATCTTAAAATGCTTTCCGAAGAGCATTCTGCCTTTTGCCTCCAAGTAAATAAGCACCTTGGTAAAATCGTATTCTACTTTTCTACCGTCCAACTCACCCAAAGAGTAGACCACACTTCCTTCCCTTATTTTAGAGGGGTTCTCCATAGTTCTTTTGTTCGTTGGTAATTAAGTAATCCGTGTTCTTAGATACTATTTGAAGTTTGGGTTTCTCTTTGATTTCCTCTGCCCTCAGCATCCAATTGGCAGCAATGGCCTTCCAATCCTCAATTTTTGTTTTACCTCCAATTTTCCAACCTACTCCTTCGTAATGGTTAAAGAACTTAACGGCATTCAGGGAAGGCCAATTTTTCAATTTAAAATATTCAATAACCTCCAATTCATTTTTTGGTTTTCTCTCTTTAGATAGTTTATATTGTTTTGAATGTTTTATATATAAGGTAAGTGGTACATTTTTGGGACAGTAGCGTTGCATTAGTGTACCAGTAAGTCCTGTTTCTGTACTACTACTGGTACAGAATTGGGACATTCTGACCATGGTTTTCTGAGTGGGGTTTTGCGTAGGCAAGTAGTTGATATATTCCCAATCCGATAGGTCTTTTATCAACCGGTGATATGTAGATCGCGAACCGATTTTTGCCAATTTCATGATTTCGGTTCTATTGGCATAAAAACCGTCGGGAAAGCGATGCAGATTCCAATAGAAAAAGAGAGCAAAGTACAAACTAAGGTGTGCGTAATTAAGACGGTCATCCCCATAGAACTTATAAAATATAGCGTTCAAATGTTTGATATAGTTCATTATGACCCTTATTGAGTGGTAGTCTGACCTTCTGTTAGCACTTTGTCAATTTCAGCTGCGTCATAGAAATAGAGACCTTCAACTTTATGTGTGGTCAAAATGTTTTTGCTTCGTAAATTTTGTAAAGTGCTGTGGCTGATTTTGAGCATTTTCTTGACATCGGAAGACCTTAACCATTTCTTTGGAGGTTCCTTTTTCAAATAACTCGATAATAATTCCTCAAACTCTTCTAAAAGTTCCAATTTAAATTCCCGTAAATCGTCGGTAGTGATAATACTTGTTGGCATCTGTTCCAGTTTTTAAAATCCCACCGCTGGTTAGAATTTTTTAGTGCGGTGGGATTACAGCAATTTGACTTTTCGAGAACAAATTTGAACAGATTTACCCAGTTTTGTTCACCAGTTCAACGGGAGTCGGGTGAAAATTTAACATTTGGGTTTATTAGGGAACAAAAGGCTATTTTCCTGCTTTTCTGACCATGTTTTACGTTCAAAGAAGTCAAAAATATTCCCTAAAAGAACATTTATATGCACTAACCGGAGGTTAACCGGAGTACGGTAATTAAAATCAAGGTTTATTGGGCTTAACCGACCTTTATAAATCAGTGCTGTCCATGTGGGATTGTAATCCAGAAGCTAAATCATCAAGAAATTTCGTACGGCTTATCTTTCTTGATTTGATTTCTGAAAATGTTTTGTAGAAATCCCCTAAATCAAAATGTAGTACTTGCTGAAAAGCGGACGCAATTTCCTTAATATCTGCATTACCATTATTGATGACCCGATTATAATGTAGGGCGTAAATCAATTCGGTCAATGCAGATTTGTTTGCCGTCCACTGGAGGTTTAATTGATTGTTCAACTCTTCTGCATTTACCCTGCGTAATTTCGATTTATCGATCATACGGTTTTGGAGATAAACCAATATGGAATCATATGCCTTGAATTCTGACAACAACATATCTTTTGGTGTGTTGAAATCCACATCATGAAAGTAAACATGCGATAAATTAAGTGGAAATGAATCGAGGTGTTTTCTGGTAAAATACTGTTCATCAAAATGGGTTCGCCCAGACGTGATATATTCGCTGAAACTGGTATGGTTACGATAAAATCGATTGATACGGTTCAATCGTTTTTTAATGAATTTACGTTGGGCATTTTCATCTCCCCTGGGGAATTCTAGTTCAAAAGAACGTACTTGGGAATGATAAATTAACTGTGAGGCAGGAATAGTTTTATAACTCTTAAAAAACTCTATTTCCTTTTCAATAGATTCAAAACCGTCGTTAATAACCCCTTGTTTAAAAATGGATAGCAGCGAATGGCACAGGCGAATTGAATGATTGGCCCTCTTAATGACATTAGGAATATTTACCTGGGCCTCTAGCAAATCTTTTTGAAGGCCATCTATGAAGGGCTTAAAATCCATAGCACCTCTTTTACAATTATAAAATTGTATAGAGGTCAATTTTTTGGTAAGGTTGTATAGTGGTTTGGGGGTTGACCCTCTATACCCAGACAGTTGCTATCTAATATAGCACCTTAGTAATCAAGACCCAAGGATATATGGCGTATTTACATACGGTTCAGTCCGTATTTATACTACGGAATCAAAATTACTGTCATTGGTTTAGGACCCTGAGAGTTTAAATCGATTTAAAAACTCGACTCTGCTCTTGACATCCATTTTTTTATAAATATTGGATGCATGTTTGGAAACCGTACTTTCTGCGATATGGAAATCGTCTCCAATTTCCTTGTAGTTGCGATCATCTAAAATTGACAGTGCAATTTCTATCTCCCTTCTCGTAAGTCCTTTATTGAAAAATTTCGGTTCTAGAAGATTGTCCTTTATGTCCTTATAATATCCGAACACCTCAATCAATTTGCTTTTGTGTTCGAGGAAAAACAGATATCTGTCTATTTCAATGGCGGTTATCGCAAAGAAAGAAATATTGATTATTGTAAAGGTTAGCCATTGATAATCGCCAATTACTGTAAGTACAGGTAGAAGCACCATACATGTCACGCTCAACAAGGCAAGTTTATTTCGACGGAGTACAAAGTCATTAGGGTTTTTAGAATTTGATATTTTTTTATTGAATGCCCAAAGAAAATAAAAAGAAATAAGTGATACCGGGAAAGCGAATGCCATCCTTGCAATATCTATTGAACCAGTAAGATAATAAGGTAACAAATAAAGCCCTAGAAAGCATAATCCACCATAAATTGAAATATTTGAAATGGTTAAATGGACGTTTAAAAATGTAATGTCATATTCCCTATAAATATAATAAAATAGGTAAATACCCATGGTCATGGCCACTACATATGTAATGATGTATTGCAAAATAAATGGTCCAGGAAAACCTTCAAAAGGTAGAAATCCTCCTGTGAAATTGTAAAGGACAAATAGGACGGCTAAACCAAGATATCTTTTTAAATTGTTATGTCTTAGGCGTGCATTCTGGAAAATGGCGAAAATCAATATGAAAGTATCTATCAATAGATAGAAAAAAGTTGTCCAATGTATTGAAGTGCCGAACATAACAATTACTCATTAGAATTCCTTTTCAAATTGGTTAGATTCCAAATTCTTCCGAACATTGTCCCAAGTAAAAACTTCTCCATTCATGGCGATATAGACACCATATTCCAGAAAATCTAGAACTCCAAAGGCAAAGCCCAAATTAAATGGAGCATCAGAATCCTTATCAGTTCCCAATTTAAGGGAACCCACCAACACTATAGTCTTTTCCAAACCAAGCTTGCCTAAAAATTTCGCAGTTTCAGCCATAGTCAAGGTACCATGGGTAACAAGAATTTGATTTGAAGAGGCAGCAGTAATCTTTTCGGCCAATTCCAATCTATCCTCAGCGGTGATGAAACGACTGTCTTTTTGAAAAACTCTCTCAAGCCTAAAGGGTGATGATACTTTTGCGCAGTTAAGAAAATCCTCAATGGAGATGGTGTTTTGAAGCGTTGCGTCCTTTGGTTTATCATAATCCAACCCTTCAATAGTACCTCCAGTAGTGAAAATATGTATCATTTTCTCACGATTTACGGAATTCAGAATCAGTAAGAGTAATTGGGATATTTCACTACATCCAATAGATAGGGCTTCCCATTATTGGAAATGTAATTAGCTTTGCATTATATGAATTCGCTAATACAATGTCTTTAAACAGGAATGGTTAGTGTAAATAGATACTCTGTAATATCGACTTTGAATTCAAAATATTTCTAAATATAATAATTTTCTTTCGTTCAAATAGTTGTAAGTCATTGATATGGTGGTAATTCTTAGTTCGAAATTTCAAGTTTAAATTAATATTTAGGCTGTTCTGGTCTCCAATAGATTATCTTTTCTACTAGAGGATTCAAGCTTAGTCTTAAGTACCGCAATATCTTCGCTGATTTTCTTCTCCATAACCCGCGCATATATTTGAGTGGTAGAAAGTCTTCGGTGTCCTAAAAGTTTAGATACTGTTTCGAGAGGAACTCCATTCGCCAACGTAACGGTAGTCGCAAAGGTGTGCCTAGCTGCATGAAATGAAATATGTTTATCAATTCCGCACTTGGCGATAATTTTCTTTAAATAAGAATTGCACTTTTGATTGCTATAAACGGGCAATAAAAGGTCATTGTTCTTCCCATATCCGTCATTAGTATATTTGCACAGAATTTCTTTGGCCTTGCTCAGTAAAGGGATTTTTACAGCTGTTTTGCTCTTTTCCCTTTTTGTATATATCCATTCTCCACCATCTATTCCAACAACTATCTGTCCAGGTTTTAGCCTTTTTAAGTCAATATAAGAGAGGCCCGTGTAGCAGGCAAATATGAAACAATCACGTACTCTTTTTAATCCGAAATCAGTCAACTCAAGTTCTTCAACTAAGCTAAGCTCTTCAATAGTTAAATATTGACGGTCATAGGATGTGAACTTAGAATTAAAAAAAGCAAATGGATTTTGCTTGATGCAGTCAAGTTTACAAGCAATCGTAGTCATCTTTTTAAAACGCTCTAGGTGTTTCATTATTCCGTTATTACCTAATGGCTGGGATTTCATCAAAGGCTTACAATTGCGGAGGTAGTTTTCAAAATTTAGAACAAAAGAATAATTAATTTGATTTAGAGGCATATCGGAGGTTCGATACTTCTTGGACAAAAAAGAGAGAAGATATTTTTCTGTGGCACCATAATTCTTTGCAGTACCTTTTTTTAGTTTTGGGATTTCATTCTCTTTATGATACTTAAGAAGTTCCCTTATTGTTCTCAAGGGGCTATCCTCTTCTAAATATCTAAGCTTTATGTCTTGAACAGTAATGAATCTTCCTTCTTGGAGTAAACTACGGTATGAAGCCTTCAATTCTGAGGATATATCGTCTAAAGAATCATTTATAAAGGATGCATCCTTATGTTTTAGATTAACTCTTTCCGAGACTGGACACCAATGTCTTTCAAGTACTGATTTTTTGGTGCTGATATCAGCTGGTTTACCATCCAATCTAATTCGGGCATAAATAGGTGTTGTACCATCTTTCCTGATTGATTTCTTTTTCAACCAAAAATGAATAATAAAAGTGTGTGTAGTTTTCATCACTTTCGTTTTTTAAAGATTATTGAATCCGTTAAACGAAAGCCAAATCGCCGTGAAAAGTCTATTGCGATGAGTTGAACGTACTAAAGTTACTAAAAAACGATTCCCAAAAACAGGACACGTAATAGGACACGTTCAATTATGATTTCAAAACTATTCAAATGAAACCAAGAATTATTTAAATCCTTGGTTTTCATAAGATTAGTACAAATTTGGTGTCTTTTGACACCCTTTTTGTCGGGGTGGCAGGATTCGAACCTACGACCTCCACATCCCAAATGTGGCGCGATACCGGGCTACGCTACACCCCGAACTAATTCTCTTAAGGATTTCAGCAGAGAGTGGGGGATTCGAACCCCCGGTACGGTTTGACCCGTACGACAGTTTAGCAAACTGCTGGTTTAAGCCACTCACCCAACTCTCTAATATTTTTATGATTTGGAAATTTTTTCCCTTCTTTAACAAAAGAGTATTATTTATTATTTCCAATTCAATTATAAAGATTTCATATAAACCTTCACCTAATGGCTAACCATTTCCTTTAGGCGATGCAAATATAAACCAAATGAAAAGATTTAAGCAAGGAATCTGCCGAAGCATCTGAAGATTGAAAGCTAATTTTTTTAATCCCCTGACTATCAATTCAAATATTTGCCCTTTTCTTTAAAAATTTTATTCGGGATGTTTGAAAGATTTTATTAATTGGTATTTTTAAAGCAAATTTTTGGATTATGGTTATTCAAACGACAAATGCCTCTTTTTTGATTGAGAATTGTGAATTTGATTCTGCCCTTGTGGCAATTCACTCTGATTCTCGATTTGAACTCTCTCGTCTTTTCGGGTCTATAAAAGTTAAATCCTCCGATTCCCATACCTACCCTTTTACTGTGAGAATCAGTAAACAGGAGTTCACTGATTCATTGATTTTATTGATCAAAGAGATTGATTACACGAGTTTTTCGCAATTAGAATCAAACTGGATGTAATTTTTTTTAGAAAATTTCAAAAAAAAATTCAAGTACTTTTTGGTGACAAAAAGCATTTTTTGGTTTAGGTCTTACTTTTTACATTGTCCAAACAAATTTTATCCCGTAAACGTCTGGTTTATAGAATTTTGTTCTATCAATTGAGTCTTTTTTTTAATAAAATTTTTTTGCAATATTCGAAGAGTACTTATTGGATTATCACCCCAAGTTTTACACCCAAATTGATCAGCATTGAACATATCGAACAGCTAATTCCTGAATTTTTTCAGGAGTCCGAGCATTTTTATCTAGTCTTTTTAGATATAGAAGGAAATGTTGAGGATTCAAATGCTCTTTTTAAAGGGCTACTGGGAATTTCTGATTCATCTTCTATTTTTGATCACCTAGATTTCCGATCAAAGCAAGAACTGGAAGGTTTAATTGATCAATTAATGCTCAAACCTAAAGAGCAATATCCGGTTTTGCTCCAATTTATTGATCAGAAAAGAGCGCAATCATGGTGGGAATTTTCTATGGTGATCAACTCCGAAATGGATCCCTTGGGATTCATTGGTATTGGTGTTGACTTGAACTTCCTTGAACGGAAACTCCCATGGAATCATCTTATCGATCTTCTCAATTTCGGAAAGGCTGAACTGGATGAAAACTTGGAGTTTATTTCCGCCGAACCTTTAGTAGCGGATTGGATTGCAAATGGGAGTTCAGAACTAATAGGGAAAAGCTTACTGAATTCAGGATTATTTGAACTGAATTCTTTTGACCGTTTGGAGTTGGAAAAGATACTCTCTACAGAAGGAGTGACACAATTCAAAGCAAGGGTTAAGAGAGCTTCAGGGTACTTTTCATATTCCATTAATTTATTGAAACATACTAAAGGATTTCTACTTTTTATGAGACCTGCGCCAAAAGATGAGTTTTATGCAAATAATGTAAAACCTTTTGCCAATGAGCAATTGGACTTAATTTCAGGTCCAGTTTGGATTTTGGAGAGAAATTTTTCGGTTGTTCAGCAAAATAGCCTCGCATCATCTTTGATCCAACAGTGGAATTCCAGCAATTCTTCGGCTAAGTCAGGCTTTAATACCGAATTTGCAGGAGATAAATCCAAAAGATTAATGGAAATAATATCTCAGACTTTTGAAGGACAAGAGAAGAAATTGGCTGTAAAAATCACCAATAAAACTGGTGGCTCAGAATATTGGACATTCCATACTAAAGTCATTTATTCGGAAGGCAAAAAGCGCTGGGTAATGATTCAAGGAATTGATCAAAGTGTTTTGTACAATCGGATTAATTTGCAGGAAAAAGAAATTCAGACATTAAGGGAATTGGCCATCCGTCCTTCGCATATTTTGAGATCTCCGCTTTCTTCTATGCTTGGCTTATTGGATTTGATTGATTACAGGAAACTTGATGAGGAAAATCAAAAATATATTTCCTACCTCAAGCCACTCGCACAAGAATTGGATGAAGTAATTCGAAATAATGCAAAGAAAATGTCTCAATTAGATTAATGAGACCCTTCAAGGCCTATTATGGCTAGAGTTGCAGGAATATTGTAAACGCCTTCCAAGACAAATCTTTCTGAGCTAATCAATAAATGACCTGATTCCTGATAGACTATTCCTTCAGGAAATCCCCTAATCGGTATATATCCAATTTTTATTTCGGGATAGAAGTTGTTCAACTTTTGATCTTCTCTTATGCCTTCACTGATCCAGATAGCCTGTTCCAGTGGATTTAAACCTAAAAATCTGAATCCAATCAAGGATATTTCCCCGTTTTCTCGGTTGATATCAGCTCCAGTTACCAAGGCATTCAAGGAAAATGTCTCTACCAGCTCAGCTTCATAATCACCCGGAATTGCAGGTAATACATAATGATCAGAATTATTAAACCCTCGGTTTTTTGAAAACAAATGAAGCTTATTCTGATAAAAAATCATGGCTTCGCAATCAAATCTATGGTTTTCGGAAGAACCGCTAAAGTCAGTTTGATTAGGGTAGTTGAACTTAATTTGCTCGGCGGTCAAATTATCCTGATTGAGTAGCTCAGCAATTGAGACCCTATAGATTACCAGGTCTTTTCGATTGCCTAAATTATTTCCAAAATCGCCAATAAATAGGTGAGTTTCGCTTTGGGCTAAATCTTCCCAATCGACGTTACTGGCATTCGTGACTGTAATATTTCTCAAAACCTCTCCTGTGGAAGCATTAAGTTCATGAATTTGATTGGGGTTTTCCCCATCATTTATTGAAAATAATCTTCCGTTAATAAATGCCAATCCTGAGGTTTCATTTTGGGAGGTTTCCAGAGAATTAATTGTGGAAGGGCTTAAAGAAATTACTTGATTTTGGCTGTTGATTTTGATCAGACCTTCTTGGTAGCTTGAGTTTCCTGCATTGAATTCGATTCTATAGGCTGATTCAATGTTAGATTCTGTATTGGAATCAAACTGGGTGATAAACTTTCCGGTATTTCCGATTGGAATTTTTATTTCCAGCCTTCCATTTAAATTATGGTAGATATAAAAGTTGTTGAGAGAGGCTTCGAATAAAGGTTTTGCATTTTCCAGCAATATGGAGGGAGCTTGGATTGGTTGATTGGAAGCAACTCTAATCCTTTTATTGAGTCTGTTTCCTTTAAGAACTAGTTCCTGATTGTCTTTTTCAGCTTTGAAACTGCCTTTTATGGATATTTCAGCAACTGAGGAAGTTTCATTTCTTGATGAACTGAGATATGTATAAGTGTAGTCCCCTGTGGCTAATTCAATGGTTTTATTGATTGGGTTTTGATTAGCCGGAATTTTTAAGAAGTATTTTTTTCCGTCATCAGTACCTTCAAAGGATATTTCTAACTCATCCTGAAATTTATTGGCCGGGGCACCTGATACATTTTCAAGCAAAATAGATGAAATAGTAACTGTGCTGTTGGCGCTTCCTCCTGGATTATCATCAATGACCGGATTTTCAGGATCTGTACAGGAAAAGTTCAAGAAAATCAATGAGAAAATTGCTGGATAAAAAGTTGAAAATCTGATTGATTGAGACATTTGGTCAAAAATATATGCTGATTTAAGTCCTTAATTTACAAAATCAAAACAATCATCTTTCACAGGAAGTTGCAAATGTAAATCGAAAGGATATGAAAGAGCTATTAGAAGGTATTAAGAAGAACAGTAACGGTGCAAGCAAACATGATGCTGCTTTGGAGAAAGAATCAAACCTTTTAATCCGGGATGCCATATTTGTTCGACATGATGGATCTCTGGTTAAAGTTAAGTTTCAAGATGTTCTTTGGCTGAAGGGGGATGGAAATTACACCACCTTGGTAGCAAGAGATTTTGTGATTTCTGTGAGGAATATTCTAAAGGATTTTGAAGAAGCGCTTCCCCAGAAAGAATTCATGAGAATCCACAAAAGTTATATAGTTCGCTTGGATGAAATAATTTCCATCAATCCGAGAGAAGTAAAGGTAGGAGAAGATCTAGTTCCTGTTGGAAGGTCTTATTACCAAAATCTC
The DNA here is from genome assembly GCF_019443765.1 of Algoriphagus sp. NBT04N3. Lineage (NCBI taxonomy): Bacteria > Pseudomonadati > Bacteroidota > Cytophagia > Cytophagales > Cyclobacteriaceae > Algoriphagus > Algoriphagus sp. NBT04N3. The sequence continues at coordinate 746,882 of NZ_CP048415.1, read as the reverse complement.
ATCGATGGAATTAAGAAGTTAGGCTCGGATTAATCAAACCACAGCAAACTACTGTCTCCATAACTGAGGAACCTATAATCTTTTTCTAAGGCTTCTTGGTATACGAATTCCCAATCCTTCCCAATCATGGCAGCTATTAAAAGAACAAGAGTTGTTCCGGGCTGGTGGAAATTAGTAATCAATCCTTCAATCATTTGAAATTGATAACCTGGGAAAATGAATATTTCTGTACTTCCCATGATTTCGGTTTGTCCAGTTGAATCCATTAAATCCAGAACAGCTTGCAATGCCTCTTTTTTGGTAGGCAATACCTCTCTTGTTTCATAGGGAAATAATTTTTCCACAAAAAACTCTTCTCCCTTATTTTCTATCAGTTTCACTCCATACCAATAGAGGCTTTCCAAACTTCTAACTGAGGTTGTTCCCACAGCGACTGTTTTCCCTTCTTGTTCCAAACATTTTTCAATCACAGATCTTTGCAAATGAATTTGTTCGCTGTGCATGGGGTGTTCTTGAACCTTGTCAACTTTAATTGGCTGAAACGTGCCTGCAGAGACATGAAGCGTGACTTCTGATTCTTTCACGCCTTTTTTTCTCATTGCTGAAAAAACCTCTTCAGTAAAATGAAGTCCTGCAGTTGGTGCGGCGACTGCGCCTTCTTTTTTTGAGTAAACAGTCTGATATCTAGATTTATCTTCTTCTTCGGCTTTTCTATTGAGATAGGGAGGTAAAGGAACCTCTCCACTAGACTCTACGATATCCACAAATGCAACATCGAATGGAGACCAGGAAAACTCTACCAATTTCCTGTCTCTATCCAGAAGCTTAGCTTCTAAGATGATTTCTTTTCCCAAATGTTGAACTCGCCCTTTCAGGATTTCGCCATCCTTCCATTTCTTGGCATTTCCTATCATGGTTTCCCAAGATACCGGATGTTTGGCAAGCATGATTTCAGGTATGACTGTGCTCGGAGATACTGGCGCTAATAAGAAAATTTCAATTTTGGCTCCAGTTTCCCGTTGGAAAATTAATCGCGCAGGAATGACTTTGGTATCGTTGTAAACAAGCAACATTCCTTCTTCCAGGAGATCGGGAAGATTATAAAAACGATGGTGTGTAATATTTCCAGCTTTATAATGAAGCAACTTTGAATCATCCCTTTTTTCTAAAGGGTATTTGGCGATTCGATCTTCTGGAAGTGTATATTCGTAGTCTCTTAAGTTAATCTGAGGCTCTTTCATGCGTTTCATTTCAAAGCGCAAATATAGTCTCTTTAATCTTTTAGCCCTGCCTGTCTTATGTCACAGCTATCTCTGAAATTTCAATTGATTCCCAGAACTCTCCAGTTTCGCTTTGAAGCGGGGACTTCCCGTGGTGTATTAAAGACTCGGAATATTTGGTGGATCAAGGCTTACAATGAGGAGAGTCCTAATCAAATTGGATGGGGTGAAGCTGCTCCATTGGTAAAACTGAGCATTGATGATCGTCAGGATTTTGAGGAAGTTGTAAAGAATACGCTTGAAAAACTAGAGAAAGTGGAGTGGTCGCTGGAGGAAGATGAAATCTTAGATACTGTTAAAAAAAATGTGTCCTTTGATTTTCCTTCTATCCGATTTGCTATAGAAATGGCTGTGCTGGATTTTGTCAATGGGGGACAGAAAAAGTTTTTTTCCAATCAGTTTTTTGAAGAGCAGAAAGCCATCCCTATCAACGGGTTGATCTGGATGGGTGATCGAGAATTCATGATGCAACAAATCCAGGAAAAGCTGGATTCAGGATTTTCCTGTATTAAAATGAAAATCGGTGCCATTGATTTTAAGCAAGAATGTGAATTGCTGGAATTTATCAGAAAGCAATTCAGTCCTGATCAGATGATTTTGAGAGTGGATGCAAATGGAGCTTTTTCTCCTGAAGAAGCGCAAAGTAAACTAGCGAAATTAGCAGACCTTGGAATCCATAGTATAGAGCAACCCATCAAAGCTGGTCAATGGGATACCATGAGATTACTGTGTAAGTCAACACCCTTACCAATTGCCTTGGATGAGGAACTGATTGGTGTTAAGGAGAAGGAGTTGTTATTGGATACTATCAGGCCTCAACATATTATTTTGAAGCCAACATTGTTGGGAGGCTTTCTGGAGAGCAGAAAGTGGATAGCAAAGGCAGAAGAAAGGGGAATAGGTTGGTGGATGACCTCTGCCTTGGAAAGTAATATTGGTTTGAACGCTATCGCCCAGTTAGCTTCTCAATATCAACCTTCCATTCATCAAGGCCTTGGAACAGGGAAATTATACCATAATAATCTTGAATCCCCTCTACAAATTCAAAATGGAGAAATTCACTATAATTCAGTTATTCCTTGGGAAGAACCCAAATAATCATTGAATGGGATGTAAGTAAACAGGTTTATGACCTTGGATGCTTATTCCGGTATTTGCTAATTCGCCCGTTTCAGCATTTCTTTCAAAGACCACAATTTCATGACTTTCCTGATGAGCAGCTAAGAGATATTTTCCATCGGAAGTAAGATTGAAATTTCTAGGCATTTTTCCTCCGGAAGAGTAGTGTTGGATCAATTCATAGATCCCAGATTCATTTTTTCTAAAAGCCGAAATACTATTAGAATCACCCCTATTTGAAGCATAAATATGTTGGCCATCAGGCGAAACCCTAACTTCAGCCGCTCCTAAAGCACCCTTGAATTCTTCAGAAAAAAGAGGGAGTCTTTGTTTACTTTTCATTTGACCATTCTGATAGCTGAAAACTTCTAAAATGGCAGTCAATTCCTGAACAACAAAAAGTTCTTTTCGATCCTTCGAAAATGCCAAATGTCTTGGTCCATCTCCAGGAGTCATGGGGATTTTTTCCTCAAAGGAAAGTGGATTTTCAAGGCCACTTTCAAATTTGTAGCGATACAGTTCATCAGATCCTAAATCAGCAACCCAAACATAATCACCGGAAGGATCGAAAGTTGCGCTGTGAACATGCGCTGATTCCTGTCTAGATTTATTGACACTTGATCCTTGATGCTGTAGAACCTGCACCCGTTCCAAATTCCCATTAGTTACCTTAAAAACAGCAAGGTTACCTCCAGAGTAATTACTGACAAGGATGTATTTTTCATCAGGTGAAATTGCAATATGACAAGGATGGTCTCCAGCAGTAAAAGCTGAATCTAAAATCTGTAATGCTGTTCTTGAATCTTCGAGTTCAAAACTCAAGATTTGACCGCCATTTTCTCCCGCATTTTCAGATACTGTGTATAGGAATTCTTGATTTTTTCCTGTCAGGATAAAAGAGGGATTGGAGATTCCTTTGGCAATAGTTTCAAGGCTTAAAGAATCCTTTTCAGGGAAAAATGTCAAAAGATCGATTCCCTGTTCTTCGGTATCTGTGTAAGTTCCGACTAAAAATTTATAACTTAATAGCTCTAGGGATTTTTCCATATCGGATTCCTTTTGTTTACAGGCATACAAGGCAATTATCAATGATACGATCAGAAGGTTTTTCATGAGGATGATGAATCAATAGTTTAAGCTACAAAGAATTGTTTTTCCATTAGTCATCAATGAAAAAAAAGAAATGATTGAATGAATTATTTAATGAATTGGCAATTTGCTCGGTAAAAAACAAGAAATTTATTAATTTAGAATGCTTTAAACCTCTTTACTTAATGTATAAAACCTACGATACCGAAGTTGCAAAACGCTTCACAATTTATAACTCACTTTTTTTAGATCTTCCTTTCGATCATATTTTCAGAACAGGTACCATGTTGCCTCTTTTGGGAACTGCCTGCCAAAAGGGATTTGAGTCGGAGAAGACTCCGCGAGAGATTATTGAAGGCTTTTTTGAAGAAATGATGCCTTCCAATTCTGAGAAGGAAAGAACAGATCTGCTATTTCAAATGATTCAATATGTGGAGAGACAGGTGGTGCTTTTTGACTCCATTGAAGATGCTGCGTATGAAAAAATCAATGATTTGGGAGGGAAAGGTTCTATTAAAGCCTTAATAAACAGAGCGGAAAGTGATCATAAAAAGGAAGCATTGATAGAAAAGCTCAAAAGTTTTTCCGTCAGGCTAACATTGACAGCTCACCCAACTCAATTCTATCCCGGAAATGTGCTGGGAATTATCACCGACTTGGAAAATGCGATCCGGCAGGATGATATCGGGAGAATTAATCAATTGCTTCAGCAATTAGGAAAGACAGGTTTTATAAATAGAGAAAAGCCAAGTCCTTACGAGGAAGCGGTCAGCTTGATTTGGTTTTTGGAGAATGTATTCTATCAAAGTATCTCCGATATCATGATCAGAATGCTCAATCGCTTAAATATTCCGCTGCATGATTGGGAGAATCCAGGTTTACTGAAGGTAGGTTTTTGGCCGGGAGGAGATAGAGATGGAAATCCATTTGTGACTCATGAAACCACTATGCAGGTAGCGGAAAGATTGAAAAAATGGATTTTACGCTGTTACTACCGGGATGTAAGAAAGTTGAGGAGAAGACTTACTTTCAAACACGTAGAAAATGTAATTCTGAAAGTTGAAAAAGGGATTTATTCTACGCTTTTTGAAGATCAACCTGTTTACTCCAACAAAGAAGAATTATTAGCGGATCTTTTGAATGCAAGGGAAGCTTTGATTGAACATCATGACGGCTTATTCTTGGAACTCTTGGATGAATTTATTCTTAAAGTCAGAATTTTCGGATTCCATTTTGCCTACATGGATATGCGTCAGGATAGTCGAAAACATGATGCGCTTTGGGAAGAGATTTTTGAAGTGAAAGGTATAGAATGGAAAGCAACTGAGGAGGAGCAAATCCAGCAATTATTGGCAGTAGATTCCCTTCCTGAGATTGAAAGAATTCAGGATGAGTTTCATCAGGAAATGCTGAAGTCCTTCGGAACGATTGAAAAAATCCATGAATCCAATGGGGAGGATGTTTTGCATCGCTATATTATTTCCAATTGTCAATCTGCTAAGCATCTTTTAGAAGTATTCCAATTAGCCAAACTCACATTAGGTAAAGGAAAAGAGAATCTTCCTTTGGATGTCGTTCCGCTTTTTGAAACAATTGATGATTTGGCTGAGGCACCTGAGATTATGACCTACCTATATCGCTTGCCTGCTTATCAAAAGCATTTAGCCAGTAGAGGAAATAAACAAACCATCATGTTAGGCTTTTCAGACGGAACCAAAGATGGAGGGTATCTGAAGGCAAACTGGTCCATATTAAGAGCAAAAGAGGAAATGACTCGGGTTTCCCGTGAAAATGGAATCGAGGTAGTCTTTTTCGACGGTAGAGGTGGGCCTCCTGCAAGAGGTGGGGGAAATATGCATAATTTCTATGCATCACTGGGAGAGCGCGTTGAAAATGCGGAAATACAGGTCACTATACAGGGCCAGACTATTTCTGCAAACTATGGAAAGCAGGCTTCTTGTACTTATAATTTTGAACAGCTGCTAAGTGCGGGTCTTGAAAACCATCTTTATTCTGACTCTGAAAGAAACCTTTCTGAAGATCAGCGGGCTTTGATTGAAGAGTTGGCCAATAGAGGTTATGAATCTTACAAGGCCTTTAAGAATCATCCTAAGTTTGTCCCATATTTGGAGCATGTAACTCCACTTAAGTACTTTGGAATGACGAATATAGGCAGTCGGCCTTTGAAAAGAGGAAAGGGCGAAGGCTTGAAGTTTGAGGATTTAAGAGCGATTCCATTTGTTGGTTCTTGGGCTCAAATGAAGCAAAATATTCCCGGCTATTACGGAGTAGGTGCGGCTATTGCAGAGATGGAAAAGGAAAACCGGGTAGATGAATTAAAGGAATTGTATCAAAACAGTTTATTTTTCAGGACACTTCTGGGTAACTCCATGCAGTCTTTGAATAAGTGTTTCTATCCAGCAACTTCCTACCTAAAAAATAATGAAGAGTATGGGGGATTTTGGAAACTCATGTTCCAAGAATATGAGCGCTCTGTAGAAAAACTTAAAAAAGTTTCTCAAATGGAGGAGTTGATGGGAGATAATAAAGTGATCAAAACTTCAATTGCCATTCGGGAAAGGATAGTTTTACCACTCATTACCATACAACAATATGCTATTCAGAGTATGCTGGAAGATGGGAAGAGCAATGAGGTGCTACAGCGATTAATTTTAAGAAGTATGTTCGGAATTATCAATGCAGCCAGAAATGCTGCATGATGCCATGAGCACTAATTAAGGGGCTATCTTAAAGGCGTTGTTTTGTCCGCCTGAGTGGAGTCAAAGGCTAATGGATACTAGAAAATTTATTGGAGACCTTTAACTGACCGCTCATTGTGACATTCATCAACTTTGAGATAGCCTAATTATTTTTAGAACTAAGCGAAATCAAAAGGACTCGTTGATGTTGAGATAAAAACCTGAGTTACCGCTTCTTCCAAAGCCATAATCTGCTGAAATTATGGTTCTGTTTTCTTTGTTTATCATGACTCTCAATCCTAAGCCATATCCTGGATTGACTTGCTCAAATAGCTTTTCAGAATTGTATTTGCTGCTGAAGGAGTTGGCATTCACGAACACAGTTCCTCCGAAGGTTTCTTTGGACCTTTGTAGTGGAAACCGATACTCTACTTCTGAATAAACCATGTTTTCTCCTCTGAACCTTCCTTGTGCATAGCCTCTTCCCGTTCTGCCAAACATATCCCAACCAAGGGAAGGTAAGTTCATATAGGGTAAATTTCCAGAGACTAGAAAGTTGCCATATGCCCAAAAAGCGACTAAATGCCTTTTTCTTTGTTCATTGAGGTTGATATAATGTCTATAATCCAACAATAGCGTGGAGGAAGATTGGTCAGACCCTAAAAATGAAGGGTTGATTTTATAAGAAAGCAAGGCAAAGTTTTTCTCATATGGAGCAACCGCCCTGTCTCGATTTTCATAAACTGCATTTAAGGTAATTCCGGATAATGCATATCTATCCGTATCAAAGCCTAATGATTCATTGTATTGATTATGAGCAAAATCCAAAATAGGCTCAATCGTATCTTCATCTAAGAAAAAATTGTCAATCTTCGAATGTATATCCAGGTGATATCCTAATCCCAAGTAAAAATTGCTGTCAGAGATTCGTTTTAAAATAGTTTCATGAAAGCGAATCAGTCTAAAATCCATTTGTTGCGCTCCCCAAAAGCTTGAGTTTTGATTGGGGTTAGGGGAGGGGGCATTCGGGGTAGAACTACCTAGACCATAGGTTGGCTGGGAAGTGACAAAATATCTCCAGTCTCCCACTAAGATCAAGCTGTTTTCATCTAAGAAAATATTACTTCTAGAGCTAAAAATCCACTGTTTTTTAGTTGTGTATAGTAGGTTCCCTACAAAATTGGACATTTTGGTAGTAGTGGGATTTCCCATATACCAAGTAGCAGAAGGAGCTAGCCCAAACATCCAACCATTGGCAGGATTATAAGCTATGGCTGGTAAGGGTACAAGTTTAAAATCCTGAACTTTATTCGATTCATAGACTTTACTTTCTTGTCCAAAGGCAATACCGCCTAAGAACAAGACAATGCTGGCTAGAAATGCTTTCTTCATTCTTTAAATTTAGCAGGATTCTTTGGCTCCTGTTAAAAATGAAAAGAATACTTAAAAAGCATTTGAAGATTAATCCTTGGCTGTAACAAGAGGTGTTAGACGTATTTCTACTTTTCGGTCCTTGTCAACCGAACCTTTGGAGGCTCCACGTAAAATCAAACCTCCAGAATTTTTGAAAATTCTCTTGTGGTCAATTCCTAGGTCTATTAGCTGTTTTTTGACGGAATTAACCCGCTTTTCTACTAGTCTGAGGTTGTAGGAAACGCTTCCCGTGTTATCAGCAAAACCAATTAGCTCCAAGCCTAATTGGGGATTTGTTTCCAAGATCTCTTTCAATCGAAGCAACTTTGCTTTTTCTTCTTCACTCAACTCTGATTGGTTGATTCCAAAATAGACCTCAAGTTTACTTTCCTCTAGAAGGACAGGCTTAGTATTTTCAACCACTTTCTCAACCTCCACGGTGTCTATCCTTACTTTTTCTTTGGAGGCCTCTTTTCGAAGGCTATCTATCAGAATAGCATCTTGAGTAATTCTATCCAAAAGGGTGCTATCCTGTATATATAGAATTTGACTTTCGTCTGTTTTATTTTTGTTTAAAGCAGAAGTTGTTGTAGCCGTGCCACTGATGATTGCTGCATCTCTTAATAGTTCCCGATTTCTCCTCTCTAGTATTTCTTGTCTACTTCTTAACCTTTCTAATTCTTTGGATGTATTCGTATTATCAGATTGAGGATTAACTATTATCTGTTGAGGTGCCGTTCTTTCTTCTTGATTACTATTTTGAGCTTGGATGCTTGATAGTCTGGAAGAAAAAGCCATGAGCATTGCGGAGTCTCTAATCGCCTGCGCCTTGAGCATTTCTTCCCTATATTTTGAAATTTCTTTTTCAAAATCTTCTCGGCTTATCCATTGAGCATTTTCGACTGGTTTGGTGACGGTTTTTGATTTCTCAATTTCCGGAGTCACTGCCTTTGTACTTTTTACTGTATCTGGAGTTTGCTGATTGCTGATTCTCATTTGTGAATTTGAAAGAGAGTCCAGCTCGAACTCGCTAAATCCTTTAGGAGAGTAAATGATTGTATTGACTTTCCCCGGATAAAGCAAGATTTTTTCAATGAATTGGGCTGTATCAACTTTAGAGATGATTAGCGTGTTTTTCGCTCCCAATAGCGAATCTCCCTTAATAACCAAAATCTTATCCAAAGAGTCAATTCTGCTAATCTCCTTTTGATAATCCAAAGTTTGATTCTCAAACTGATTGATCAATATCTGTATAGAATCCTTTGAACTGAGACTGTCAATCTGCAACTCATTAATCTTCTCGCTGAGTTCTGAAAGCCTATTTTGAAGCGAATCCTTATTTGCTTGTACCAACGCTCTGGTATTCTTCAATGAATCAATTTTCCTGTCAATATTGGCTTTTTGAATAGAATCCAGTCTTACCGTGTCAATGATCGGTGCTGATTTTTCTAATCCAGGTAACTGAACAATCGTAAAATAATTATTTGTAACAGAGGCTGGCAGATTAACTTTTGGTTCTTCAGTTTTTTGAATTGAGTCAGCAGTTGCTTCAGTTTTTTCGCTCAAAACTTTAGGGGTGAAAGTATAGCGCTGGGATACGGTAGGAGGATTGAAACTTTCCTTGTTTGCTCCTAAGCTGAACTTGATGCCCATCCCATGATAGATATACCAATCTGCTTTCGAGTTTACATCTCCTCGATAGGGGTTGCCTGGTGTTGGGGTATTAGTTCCTGGCAATGCTGCATAGCGCTGAAAAGAGTTGTCATATCGATTTCTATATCTTCCAGACACATCGTCCAAATAATCAGTTGCCGCCCTTTTAAAATCTGATTGTGCGAAAAGTTCAATTCCTTTGGTAATCCGAAATCTGATTCCCATGCCCAAATGAGCATAAAGAGTAGCTTTTTTATACCCACCTGGAATTTCTGTTTCAACATCCCTTAATCTTGTCTCAAAACTTCCATCTGGGATTAAATTGGGATTGCTGTAATCATATCTGTTTCCGTTTTCATCCAATAGGTCTCCAAACACATCGAATTTTTGAACTCCCATGCCCACAACCAAATATGGAGCAAGGAAGGATTTACCAGAAAGCAACCAGTATTTATCAGGCTTTAAAACAAAGGAAAGCCCAGCATCAATTAAATCCGTTCTGAAATTTAAAGCCCTATCGAATCTGTTACTTTCCCTGTATAAAGTGCCATCATTTTCGATATATCTATCGCTTGAGCCAAATTGATAGCTTCCTGCCGTAAGCATAATTCCAACGGAGTTGCCAAGTGCATATTCCAGAGAAAATTGATAAGAAAGGTCTTCAGAATAGACAGTTGATCGTTGATAGAGTCTACCTACATCACTCAGACTATTGAGTCCAAAAGGACGGATATCCCCAATGTAATTGGTAGTCCCGACACTTGCTCCAACTCTCCACTTGTACCCGTAAAGCTGGGCGTTTACAGAATTGATAATCAGTGATAAAATGAAAATCAAGCTTAGCTTTTTCATAATTTTCATTTTTTGTTTCCAAATCCTAACCACAAATTGATTTCGGCACTTAATCCAACATAGGGTTGAATTCTGTCCGCTTTACTCCCATCCAGTTTGTTGGTAGTTAGATATGTGCCTCCAGCATTGAGTCTTATGAATCGGAAGAAGTTATATCCCAATCCCACGAATACTGGTCGGTCTAAAACTGGCCCTCTGATAGCTTCTCCCAAAGAATTTTCCATGCTTCCGGAAATAAACACTCCTGTGCTGATCGATAAATTACTCATGAAACGAGTAAAGGTCCTGTTGCCAAGAGGAAATGAAAAACCAAGGTATGGACTGTATACAAACTCTTGAGAGGATAAATCCTGTGAAAGTGAGATGGCACCAAAGCCAAAATTGATGGGAATAGAGTTAGGGGTTTTCTCACTTCTATAATTTTGAAATTGAATCTGATCTACTCGGACAAGCATGTTAGGACTGAGAAATTGATCTAATTCAGCAAAAACGATGGTTTCTAACTCCTGTAAATATTGTTGGGCATAAACAGCCCGCTCGTTCTCGTTTTCAGATTTTTTGATAATGTTGAATTTTGCCTTACCCAATTTCAGGCGTTTTCTTTGCTCTAGTTTCTTACGAGTGATATCAGAAAAACCTGGGAAAGGTTTTCCATCAGGTAATTCGAAATAATAAGCTCCTGATTGAACAATTTGATCCATATTGGAAAGGATTTGCTCGTCAGAATCTTCGAATTTGATTCCTCCTCTTCTCACGGAAGAAATGGTGTTGAGATAAGTTGCTAGGTTGGTTTGAATAAGTCTTCGGAGCTCTTCCAACTCTTTTTCTCCAGCTTTCTTATAAAATCCAAATTCAAGATTAAACTCCTCTGTAGATCTTAAAGGATTGTCTACCAAGATTTGAAAAGAAAGTTCCTTGTATCCAAATGGGGCTTTCCAAAAATAACTATCACCTGCCTTTGGAGATTTTTTTGACTGATATATGTAAAGTTTAACCATTTCCACATCCTGAGGGATGGCCCCTCTGAAATAGAATTTTTCTTCAGCGGGAAGTGGTTTTCCGCCATTGATCTCATTTTGAATGAGGTCCAGGTTAATTGACGTAATAGCTTCTTGCGAATAGGCCACAATCCCAAACCACAAAGTGAAGACTAAGGATAGTATATTTTTTTTCATAAAATGTATTTGCATAATTATGACAAAATGAAAGTGTTAATCTCAAACAAGATTTCTGAGTACTTTTAGTTATAAATCCTTTGAACTAGTGAATGTTCAAAAGAATCCTAGATTTTCGGCTTTACTACCTATTCTAACTGAAGGTATTTAAGGTATTGGTATCACCTTTCTTTATTCAATTAATTGAGCGTCAGATGGATAGGATTTAGGAGGACTTAGCTTTTTCTTCCGTTACTGGGTTTCGAATAATTAGTAGGTATTCGCGCCTAAATCCAATAGAATATATAATAAAATTTTGAATATTCTAATAATTCAATAAAAAATTTTGATAAAAATAGAGGATTGGTAAGGTGAAGGTTGGTCTCATTGAGCCTTATAGAAAAGTTTTATAATGAATTTCTTAATCATTAGCCCTTGAAAACACATAAAACATTTCGGAAGCTATTTGAAGACTTCTTTCATCATACATTTTTTGTTCTAATACAGTATCATCGAATTTTTTGGGGTCTTCAAACCTGACGGGTATTCGTATTTCTGCTCCTGAAATAATAGGACAATTCTCATCTGCATGATCGCAGGTCATTATTGCAGCAAAGTTCGAAGCTGGGTTGGACAGATCGTCAACCAGTTTTGAAAAAGCTTTAATGCCTGGCTTCATTTCTGAATAAAAGACTTCATACTTCGGATTTTCAGTTGCATTATCCGAAATGGTACGAAACCCAATTCTTTGCAATGAAGCTACAGCCCTCTCATTAAAAGCAGTGATCTCTATTCCTCCGGAGTAGCAATTGGCCTCTACTCCGAAGTAGCTGGCCGCTACCTTTGCCCAAATTTGTGAAAATTGGCTTCGTCTAGAATTATGTGTGCAAATAAAATTCAGGTTGATAGCTTCATTTTTATCCTGCTTTTCTCTGATATAATGAATCAAAGGGCTCAACACTTCCTTCCTTTCATCGGTGATTGGGATATTGAGAATTTGCTTGATGGAGTCCTCAAGCTTTGGTAAAAAGGTGAGTTTTGTATTTTCCATGGCTAAAATTTAGCAGCAACCGCTGCCGGGATTACAGGAGTTAGTATTTAATTGCAATGATGAGAGTCTAACTTTGGGTTTTGAAGGAATGCCACATTCGCTTTTAGCCAAGCAGTCTGTCATTTTTGTGGTAAGGAGAAATGACTTTCCATTATAGTCTAAACCATATTTTCCTATGGTTTCACCTTGGTACTCCACTTCAATTTCCCAATCTGGTATTCCCAGTTTCGATTCAGATAGTTCTATGATTTTCAGTAGTTTTTCTGGATGAAGTCGGTGATCGTAGTCATTTTCATTCCATAATTGGAAGTTGACTTTCTCCTCTTGTCTAATAGTCCCCCCACAGTCAATGAAATTTTTAGATATTTTTCCGATTTCTGTCACATGAAAATGACTAGGAACCAATTCTCCATTGGGGAGTTGAAACTCGATGGTTTGGGAGTTTTTTAAGATGGACTTAATTTCTGAAAGTTTCATAGTGATATGGTTTTAACAGCAGGTTGAGGGATTATTTGAATTGAATTGATCAAAGAGGCCTAGAAACAAGCTCTTGATGGAGTTCCATTTTTCAGGATTGATGCAGTAATTCACTTTTGTCCCTTCAATGGTTCCCTGAATTATATCAATTTCTTTCAATTCACGAAGATGCTGGCTTATAGTTGCTTGCGCCAGTCCCAGTTCTTGCACCAAATCCCCATTGATACAAGTATTCGTTTTGATCAAATATTGTATGATTGCAATTCGAGCTGGATGTGCCAAAGCTTTGGCGACATTGGCCAATTCATTTTGAGCGTCAGTGAAAAGGTGCGTTTGAGTAATTCCCATCGTAATAATAATATATTGCAATATTACGATGAATAAAATTACAAAAGCAAATCTTCGATCTAGATTTTGAAAAAAATTAATGAGTGATAGCCGGCTCGTCGTCCGATTTATTGAAGAAGATTGGATACGAAACCTACGCAACAACTGGTGATTTGTACGTTCTCTTTTATGAGAATGGATACAGAATTCTTAAACAGAAAGGAAACGTAAATCTTATTACTTCTAATAAGTGGATAAATGCGTCTTACGGCACAAAAACGAGAAACTTCTTTGCAAAGAAAACAAACCCAAAGTTACTAATTGACTTTGCTAGGGTGCGTATTTTCCCAAATGCTACTGTTTTCGTGAATATTTTAATGCTTGAGAAAAGCAAGGCTGAAAACAAGGTTGATGCAGTGGCAATTGAAGGGAATCAATTACCTAACGACACTCTTTATCACTATTTTTCAGACAAAAAAGTCACCCTTTCCATTAAAGCTGAAGAGGTTTGGAAAATTGGCTCTGCCAAAGAATTATCAATTAACAAGCGCATTGAAGACCTAGGCAAAAAACTTAAGGATTGGAAAGGAATCGAGTTTTTCAGAGGAATAACTTCTGGATTTAATGAGGCATTCCATCTTAATAAGTTAGAAGCAAAAGAGTTAATTGAAGTGGATAAAAAAAATTCAGAATTATTAAAACCACTACTTAGGGGAAAAGATATAAAAAGATGGATTTATGATTATCATGATTTATTTATAATCAATTCTCATAATGGTGTTCGCGAAAGTGGTTTAAAGAGAATTGAAGTAGAAACTGATTATCCAAAAATCTACAACTATCTCCTAGATTACTATGATGAAAGTAGTCCAAAGGCAATACTGAAAAAAGACGGCACCTATCAGACCCTAAAAGATAGGGCTGACCAAGGGGATCATTGGACAAATTTAAGAAATTGCGCTTTCGTAGAAGAGTTCGAAAAGCCTAAAATTGTTTGGATTGAAATATCAGATAGGGCAAATTATGCTTATGACAAACAAGGATTTTTTCTTACAAACTCAGCTTATTTTATATCTGGAGATAATTTGAAGTATCTCGTTTCAATTCTAAATTCATCAGTAGCTGACTATTACTTTTTTCAAATCACAGCAAAAATAGCCGGTGGAAGAAAACGATATACAAAACAATATGTAGAGCAAATTCCAATTCCAGTACTATCCAAAACTCGACAAACACCATACGAGTTGCTGGTTGATTATGTGATTTTATCAAAAACTCAAATAGACGATTTGGTATTCAAGTTCTTTGAGCAGCTTTTGGATGCAATCGTCTTTGAGCTTTACTTTTCAGAAGAACTTAAATCCGCAAGTAAAGAAATCTTAAAGCATTTGGAAGATTTAAAACCCATTACGGATGCCATGAGCGAAGAAGAAAAGTTGGCCATTATCCAAAGTGAGTTTGAGCGTTTGTACGACCCCAACCACCCTGTACGCTATGCCATAGAAACCTTGGATAGTATTGAGGAGGTTAGGATAATAAAAGAATCGTTGAAATAAGAAGGACTATGAATATGAAAACCGTTTATTTCGATTGGGTGCCTTTTTTTCAAGCAATTTGCCATAAAATTTTGGGTTTCGCCAACGATACAAATGACAGGGAGAAAAAACTCTTAGAACTAGCGGAGAAAACCTTCCAACGTGACCATTCCTTATTAAAATATTTGACAGTTGACCCATTTTCCTATATATATGCTTTAGCGCAACGAAACACCAAAAATCAAAGGGACATTATTTTTACAAATGCTAAGCATGCATTTGGTCTGATTGAAGAAGTACCTACCGATTATATTTTCCCAACACCTACACCCAACACATTGAGTCTTTTTTTTTCAAAAGGAAATTACATTAATATGGAAGGAATTACTGTTGGCAATCAGTGTTTATGGAACTTGTTTGTACAGGTAATAAAAGGAGATGAAATAAGCGACAACGACTTTAAGGAGGCTCTTTCCATTAAGAATGTGGGCTTTACAAAATTGAGTCAGGTCATGTTTTTGATAAATCCCAAAAAATTTATTCCTTTCGACACACAAACGAATTCATTACCCGTTCCGGATTTAGCAGATTTGAAACACGTAATTTCCAAAATAAATCAAGGAGGTTTTTCGGTCTATCAAAAGGTAATGGTAAAACTCAAAAATTCATTTCCAGGATGCGAGTTTTATGAAATAAACTTATTGAATGGCCTGATTAATTCCACAAATGAAGCCCAATTAAAGGTTTCCCATAAATATTGCCAAATTAGTAGTTGGGCAGATGGACAAGAAGATAGTGATTATTTTAATGATTTTGTAGATAAGAATGCAGTTTGGACAGGAGGTTCCGCAGGAAGAACCGGAGCCAGAGTTTATCCACTAACAGAGTTTAATCGTGGCGACGTTGTACTCGTACGAAGAGGAACTAAGTGGCTGGGCGGTATCGGTTTGATATTAAACAATGGATATCTGCAAAACGGATATAATGCTAAAAGTAAAATTCAGATTATTTGGCTTGTAAAACAAGACAAAAAAATTGAGGGCACCGGCTTAGGTCAGTGGGATGGGTTTAGTCATGCATCAATGAATACCGTTCAAAAATTTAGAGAAGTGTACCCGGGCACATTCTCTTTTATAGATTCGATAAGAAAAAGCCAAAAGGTTATGATAAATCATTCCGAACAGAAATATAAGAACCTGATTTTGCAGGGTCCTCCAGGGACAGGTAAAACGAGACTTGCCAAACAAATAGCGGAGTGGCTAACAAGTTCTGATGAAAAGTCTTATTCGTTAATAGAAGCCATTGACAAACATATCTTTGAAGGAGATCCTGAGATTGAAGAAAACGAACAAGTTAAGCTAATTCAATTTCATCCGTCCTACACCTATGAAGATTTTGTAAGAGGCATAAAAGTAGATGCTGAAGGGGATAAAATAAAATATGACGTTGAAAATAGAATACTTGCATCCTTTGCTGTCGAAGCTGCAAAAGCAGAGAACCAACATAAAGCCTATATACTTATAATTGATGAAATAAACCGCGCAAATCTCACCTCCGTATTAGGAGAATTAATATATGCCCTTGAGTATCGGGGCAAAAACGTTAGTTCATTGTATAAACTACAGAATGGCGACAATGAAATCAACTTACCTCATAATCTATATATTGTCGGCACTATGAATACAGCAGATAGGAGTGTTAGTCATATCGACTATGCGATACGCAGAAGATTCACTTTTATTCCTGTTCTACCCAACGATGATGCAATTATTTATAATAAGGCTAAATCACTTTTTACAGCGGTCAAGCTAATTTTTGATGAATATACTTCACCAGAGTTTGATCAAAACGACATTCAAATTGGTCACAGTTATTTTTTAGTTGATGATGATGAAATTGGTTTGAAGTTGAAATACGAAATAAAACCCTTATTACTAGAATACATTAAAGATGGCGTATTACTTGAGTCTGCGCGTGAAAAAGTGAAAGATTTGAATGCATGAACGGATTATACATATCAATGAACATCGATTCTGCTCTTCTCTATCAGAAGTTGAATTGATTGCTTTGCTCAAAGAGCCTAATAAGCTGATTGAGTGCGTTGACATACCAAACAATAGATTTCAGACAGGATATTTCATTGGCTTAAGCTGGTTGGCTGATACTGGGAAAGTGTTATATGTGACTCCAAAGTTGGATTCATCCTCTCAGCAAATAGACTACTTGCAAATGTTGTCCGAGAGTTTTAAGCATCCTGAAATTCTAAAACATGGCGATGATTTATTCAAGATTGAATTTGACAAGCCCTCTATCAGAATCAATCAGCAACAAGATTTAATTACACCCCTCATTGTTGTTTATTTTCTTCAAGTAGTTCAAACCATTGTTAGGAAGGGTCTTAAAAAAGGTTATTATAAAGTTGAAAACAACCTTTATGGAAAAGTGAAGGGGAAGATTCTTGTCTCCAAAACACTGATGCAGAATATATCCAAAAGTAAAAACCTCAATACGGTATGTTCATTTGATGAGTATGGTCTAAATCATCCCGAGAATAGAATAATAAAAAAAGCTCTCTATTTTTTAAGAAAGTACTTAAAAATAAGTCATCACAAAGACAAAGGATTAGAAGCTGTTTTGAATTTTATTCTACCAGCGTTTGAGGAAGTCGATGAAAATATCAGTATCAACGAGGTAAAATCTGTTAAGCACAATCCGTTTTACCCCGAATACGCAAAAGCAACAGAGCTTGCGGAGATTATTTTAAAAAGATTCGGATACAATATTAACTTTATAAAGGAGAATGTGGACATAGAAGTTCCGCCTTTTTGGATAAATATGCCATTGGTGTTTGAATTATATGTCCTTGGAAAACTTAAAGATGCGTTTGGGAGAAGAGATATAATATTCCAGTCGGGTGCAAATTATGGCGAACTCGATTTCTTACGGACAACTACAGGAAAGGAAACTGTAATTGATTCAAAGTACAAGGCTACTTATAAAAACAGCTACGACATTGACGATGTGCGGCAATTGAGCGCTTATGCGAGAGATATAGGAACTCTTAAGAAATTGAGTATAACGAAATCAGAGTGGGGGAATACCCTGCTAGATTGCTTAATAATTTATCCTGACCAGCTGGCAAAAAACCATTTAACAGAAAATCAACTTTTAGAAACGCCTATTAAACAATTTGAAAAATTCTATAAAGTTGGAATCCGAATTCCCGAAATCAAAAGTTTATGAAAATCAAGAAAGTTGAAATAAGGGACTACAAAGCCTTCTACGGAAATAATGAATTCAAAGTTGATGGCAAGAACCTATTTATCTATGGTGAAAATGGTAGTGGTAAAAGTTCATTCTATTACGCCTTAAAGGACTTTTTTCAGTCGTCCTCAGAGACACTTGATTATAATGAAACGGAGAATATATTTCTCACGAAAGCACAAAAAGGAAAAGGCTTTATTAAAGTTACGTTCAACCCTGATAAGGACGGAACAACAGCCGACAAGACCTATACATTAAATAAAAGAACAAAAGACACCTATGTTGCAGGTGATACAAGTATTCGGGATGCTATAAAACTCAAAAGTTTTTTGACGTACAAGCATTTACTGGATATCCATCACATCACTAAAGACAAAGAAATTGACTTATTTAATCTTCTTGTTAAAGGTGTTCTGAAACACTTTAAGAGTGTTGCAATTACAGGCAATAAAGAGTTAGGTGAACTTTGGGAAGACGCTGAAAAAGCAGTGGCAAAACCTACTCAGAGCAGAACTTACAACATCACACAAAAGAGAGTAGACGTTGACCGTGCAATCAATGCTTTTGATACAGCTTTTAAAAAGCTATTTCAGAAAAACAGTATTGAGAACATTCTAAAATATGCACAGCCAATTTTAGATAAGTTTGGTCACAACATTGAATTGGATTTGCATTACACCCAAGCCAAAGCAAATACCAAATACGATGCTATTGAAAGAAATCATGTTCGAGTAAAAATCAAATATCAAAATAAGGAAATTGCCAAACCTCATTTCTTTTTAAATAAAGCTCGGTTATCAGCAATCGCTATATCAATCTATTTAGGAATGATTAAAAGGCACATTCAAGGATTGCCTTGCAAGATTTTATTTTTGGATGACATTTTTATTGGGCTAGATATTGGAAATCGCCTGCCGCTACTCACGATTTTAGATAATGAATTTAGTGCTTATCAAGTCTTTATAACAACATATGATAAACCTTGGTATGAGTTTGTAAAATCAACTTATTTGGATGGAAACAATGCTTGGAAAAGCTACGAGTTTTATGCTCGTAGAACAAGGAAAGGATTTGAAGTCCCGATTATCAGAGAGAATCATTCCAATTCTCATATTCAAAACTATATAGATAAGGCGGAAGCATTTTTTAATGAAGGGGATAATAAAGCCGCTGGTGTCTATTTACGTTCTGCTTTTGAATTTATTTTGAAACGGTTTTGTTTTGGGAAAAAGGTTCCCGTTCCATTCTACCTAGATAATTCGAAAATGAAAACGGATGAATTCTGGAAAGCGGTTAAAAAATATAAAACTACACATGCAGCTTGCGGATTGACTCCGGCTACATCAACCCAAATTAATCATTATACTAATTTGGTTTTAAATCCTCTTAGTCACCATGATATAAATAAGCATGAAATAACAGCGGAAATTCAGGGGGCAATAACAACTTTAAGAACATTAAAAAACGAATTGAATGTTTAAAAAATACAATGAATTATATCAACTATCTAAGTTTTTGAATTAATTGGTTTTACTCAATTTTGATATGAAATCAAAGAATAACACGATTATTTACTCCCCTTCTGACCTATCCGCTCATAGCAGCTGCAAACACCTCACTCAATTAAATAAGCAACATACAAGAGGAGAAATCGCAGACCCAGAAGTATATACAAATCGTGTATTGCTAATGCTCAAGGAGAAAGGCATTCAGTTTGAAGAGAACCACCTACAAGAAATCAAGGTTCAAGGAAAGAATGTATCCGAAATCAGTACTAATGACCCACATGCTGAAAAACATACAATAGATGCAATGAAAGCAGGTGTTGATGTTATTTATCAGGCAAGGTTGAAAGAGGATGGGAAATGGAGCGGATGGGCTGATTTTCTAAAGAAGGTTGACAAGCCAAGTGATTTAGGCGATTGGTCATATGAGGTTTGGGACGCCAAACTAGCCAATGAAACGAAAGCTGGCACAATTCTTCAGATTGGTCTTTATTCGGAACGCGTAGCTAAAATCCAAGGTTTAACCCCAGAATATATGGGTGTTATAAAGCCTGAGGGAGAAGAATGCTATCGCTATGATGAACATGCGGCATATATCCGTTTGGTGAAACGAAATCTTGAAGATGCCATCGCTAATGAACACGAAACCTACCCGGAACCAGTCAGCCACTGCGATATTTGCAAGTGGTGGAAAAACTGCAATGCAGTTAGAAGAAAGGATGACCACCTAAACTTTATAGCGGGAATCGGTAAATCCCAAATGAAGGAGCTCAATTTGCATTATGTTAATACCTTGAAGAAATTGGCCAATCTTGATTTGCCTGTGCCTTTTAATCCTACTAAGGGAGTTAAGGAGACTTACAATAAACTTCGCGAACAGGCACGTGTTCAATATACGAGCAGACAAAACAAGTATGACCCCATCTACGAAACCTTGGAAATTGAGGAAGGCAAAGGACTCAATAAACTGCCAGAACCTTCTGAAAATGATATTTATCTCGATTTTGAAGGAGACAGGATGGTTGACCCAGATGGTCTGGAATACATGATTGGATATGTCCAGAAGGATAAATACCATGCCCTATGGGCCAAAAATGAAGCGGAAGAGAAAGAGATTTTTGAGCAGTTCATTGACTTTGCTTTTAAGCTCAAACAAATGGACCCCGCACTTCATATATACCATTATGCACCTTATGAGGTTACAGCCTTAAAGCGGCTGATGGGCAAATATGCATCTCGGGAAAATGAGATTGATACTTTCTTAAGATCAAACACATTTGTTGATCTCTATAGTGTTGTTCGGCAGTCTGTAAGAGCTAGTGTGGAGAAATATTCGATTAAAGATTTGGAGCCGTTCTTCGGTTATGAACGCATGATGGATTTGCGAGAGCTTTCAAGGCATAAAATGCAACTAGAGCTACTTCTGCAAACGGGGAATATTGACAAATTGACAAATGAAACAAAAGAAGCCGTCCAACTGTACAATCAAGATGATTGTGAATCATTAGTTCGCCTTCAGCTATGGTTGGAAGATATTCGAACCAAGTTAATTAGTGAAGGAGAAAACATTACAAGACCTGAAGATGGAATTGGAGATGCTAGTGATAACATAACCGCACACCAGGAACGCATACAGCCAATCATGGATGCTTTGCTCGATGGTGTCCCACCAATAAAAGTGGAACGAAATGAAATTGAGCAGGCCCGTTATATTCTGGCCCATATGTTAGATTGGTATCGCAGAGAGCAAAAGTCATTTTGGTGGGAGTTTTTCCGATTAAAGGAGCTTCCTGAAGATGAACTCCTAGAAGAACGAAAAGCAATCTCTTATCTGAAATATACAGGCCATCGAGAGCCAGAAAAAAGAAGTGTAATTGATACGTATACATTTCCATCTCAGGAATGTGATTTACGTCCGGGTAATTCTGTAGAGGATCAAGAAAACAATAGGTTGGGTAGCATTCATGAGATCGATGTCGATTCGGGTATACTAAGAATCAAAAAGGGGCCAACCAAAATTGACCTGCCCCACCCAAGTTCCGTCATGAGCATAGAAAACGTTAATTCTAGTACTAAAGAAGAGGCTATTATCAGATTGGCAGAATGGGTCGTGGCCAATAGCATGGACAGCGAGAATGAGAAGTACAGAGCAGCAAGGCAAATACTCTTGAATGCTCCGCCTCTTTTAACAGAGGAACTGACCTACGATGAGAATATTCTAGAGCGAACATTTGATTTTGCATCTAAACTAGATTATAGTCATCTGCCTGTTCAAGGGCCTCCGGGAACAGGCAAAAGTTTTACGGGAGGCCACCTTATTGTACAATTAGCTCAACAAGGTAAGAAAATTGGGATTACGGCACTTAGCCATAAGGTTATCACCAACTTGCTAAGCAAAGTTTGGGAAGTAGCTAAAGAGAAAGGGTTCGACATTCAAATGATGCAAAAGACCGAGCTTGATGAATATAACCCTAGCTCTTGGAACGTAAGTAATGACGAAAATGTTATTCAATCCGTAATAGGTAGAATGGATGTTATTGCAGGAACAACATTCATGTGGAGCAAACCACCATATGAAGATAGTGTGGACTATTTATTTGTTGATGAAGCTGGCCAATTGTCCTTGATTGATACGCTTTCTGTTTCACACTGCTGCTCAAACATTGTGTTTTTAGGCGACCCACAACAATTAAAACAACCACAAAAAGGTGTTCATCCGGACGGCACTGAAGTATCGGCTTTAGAGCATATATTACAAGGTGAGAAAACCATTTCTGATAAACAAGGAGTATTTTTAGATGAAACCTGGCGTATGCATTCATCCATCAACGCATTTGTATCAGAACTTTTTTATCAGAATAGATTGATATCCAAAGACCATCTTGATAAACAACAAATTATTGGCTCAAAGTATGCCGGAGCAGGATTATACTTGGAAGAAGTTGAACATTCTGGAAATACCAACGCATCCTCTGAAGAAGTTGATAAGGTTTTGGAAATTGTTGGGCAACTTACTGATGGTGACGTAACTTTTATTAATGAAAAAAATGAAGAAGCTCCGCTAACAACTAATGAAATAAAAATTATTACCCCTTACAACGCACAAGTACATGCCATCAAACAACGTTTACCTCAAATAGAAGTTGGTACCGTCGATAAATTCCAAGGTCAGGAAGCTCCTGTAATTATTTACTCTGTAGCAACTTCTAGCTCAGAAGAAGCGCCTCGTGGAATGGATTTCCTATTCAGTCCAAACCGATTAAATGTGGCCGTTTCAAGGGCTCGTGCATGTTTTATTATGGTGGCAAACCCAGCTATTTTTGAAGCGGATTGCAAAAGCCCATACCAAATAAAATTGGCGAATGCCTTTTGTAGGTTTAAAGAACTTTCACAAGATACCAACTTATAGGTAGAGTTGATGTGTTTTATAAATATTGGGTTTAATTCAAAGTTCAAATAACGAATGAATTAAATATGAATCGTTTTGAATCGTTTTGGTATTGATTTACTATTTTTATGTTACGAAAGCGTCAAAACGCTGAGGCACATGTCCTTACACGTGTCCTGTTTTAAAAAAAACATTGTAATAAGCTGATTTACAAATGAGTGTGGCTAACGGTTCTAACTCTGCCACCCCGACTACTTTACTCTCTATAAAAACAAAAGGATCAATTTTTCAACTGATAGAACATAAGTTTATTGATCAGTTTCAATTTTATTTTTTTTCAAAAAGACTCTTCCAGAATTTCTTCTTTAGTAGCTGATTCTTTTCAGGCACCATTGTTTCATCACTTAATAAAAACCCGAAAGGTTCTAAGCCTTCGGAATTTTCAAAGGTGATTTTCAGGACTCCAACCAAAGGAATAAACAAAATCATTCCTGATATTCCCCACAGCCAACCTCCCAAAAGTATTGCCAAAATTACTGCGAGGGCATTGACTTTGACCTGAGACCCTACGACCAAAGGAGTAATCACATTATTTTCAAAAAGCTGAATGGCCCACAGCACTCCAAACGTTAAAAAAGGAAAGAGTAAATTATCTGTGGTTAAAAAGACATAAAGTATTGCAAAAAAAGATGAAATGAATACTCCAACATAGGGAATGAGGTTCATAATCGCAATAAAGGCTGCAAATAACAAGAAGTACTTCACTCCAATGATAAAGAAGAATAGTCCTGCCATTACTGCGACAATTAAAGTAACCTTAACCATACCCGTGAGGTAAGATTGAATAACCTTTCCCGACTCCATTACCCAATTCAAAACCCTATCCTTATTTTTTGAAGAAAACCGAATCAGAAAATTCAGAAAAAAATCTTCGTAATAGAGTAAAAGAAAAATATAGAGTGGGATGATTCCGGCAAGTGTAAGTGATTTCCCAGTATTAAACAGTGTAGTATTGAAATTTTCTGGAGTCAAAAAAGACCATACCTCGGGCCTATTGCCAGGATCAAGTATTTCATTTCCCAGAATTACATTGAGCTCATCCAGGTAAAGACTCATTTTATTCTGTAGATTTTGTCCTATTTCAGGAATATCCCGAATCAAGCCCACCATCTGATTGAGCAATACGTAAAAAATACCGGTGACAATCACAGCAACCATCAAAATACTAATGATAATAGCTATGCTTCTGGGAAATTTTTTCTCTTCAAACCAACTGGAGATCGGGTGTAAAGAAAAAGCAAAAAATACACCCCATACCAGTGGAACCAAAATGAAAGAGCCTTCTCTTAAGATAATCGACCCAAAAACAATGATCACCAAAAAAAGAGCTATTCGTTGAAGTACTATCATCAGGCGAAATATTTAATCTGATTATCCGCAATCATGCCAGTTGCCTTATTTTCTTTGCTTGGCCGATTGGAAGACCGATGACCGAAGACCCAGCCACGGCCTTTAGGTTTGCAAAGTAGAATTATTTGAGAAAATCAGAGCTAATATCTTTACGATTATTAAGTGACTCAGATATTGAATAAATTGAAAAAGAATGGGGTGAACTTTCGCCACGGCTAGGCTAGCGACCTCTTGCCAGTATCAGTCCCCATTCTTAGTTGAGTTGCCAGTAACCAGTTAGAATTTTAGGCTTTAGGCCTGTTAAAGGTTTTAGTTTCCGCAACTCTCATTTGTTAAACTTCAATGTCTAAATTATGAAATTCAAATCAATTATTGGAGTCGATGTAAGTAAATCTACACTTGATGCTTATCTGAAGATCAACCAATGCCACGCAGTCTTTGAAAATAATGAGAAAGGTTACCAGGAGCTGGTGGAATGGGTAATGGAAAACTCTGGGTTAATACTCGCAGAAGAACTGCTTTTCGGATTTGAATCCACTGGGATTTATTCTTCAGAACTTGCTTTGTTTCTTGAAAAGCACTCCCTACCATTTTATATCATCTCAGGACTTGAATTAAAGCGATCCTTGGGAATAAGAAGAGGTAAGTCAGACAAGGCAGACTCTAAAGACATAGCTGAATATCTTTATGAAAAGCAGGAGAAGATTATCCCCACTGTTCCTCCCAAAAAGGTCATCCAGGATCTCAAAAAGCTGTTTAATTACAGAGAGCGACTTGTAAAAGACAGAGCAGCTTACATCACCCGTATCAAAGAATATGAAGCTGTAGTTTCAGAAATCAAATTAAAAGTCTATCAAAAATCCAATACCGAAGTGATCGCTTGTTTGGATAAGCAGATCCAAACCGTGGAGAAAGAAATAGACAAACTTTTACGCAAAGATGAACTGTTAATGAACCAATATAAGCTGATTAACTCTATCAAGGGCATAGGCCCACAGACAGCTGTTGCACTTATCGTCTTAACAGAAGGGTTTACCCTATTCGATAGCTGGAGAAAGTTTGCCAGTTATGCAGGAACAGCACCGTTTCCCAACCAGTCAGGTACATCCTATCGAGGAGAACCAAAATCAGTCCGCTGGCGAATAAGAGAATTAAAACACTGCTGACATTATGTGCAGGCACAGCCATCCAATACAGCACTGAGATGAAGACCTATTACAAGAGAAGAACCGGTGAAGGGAAAAGCAAAATGAGCACACTTAATATTATCAGAAATAAACTTATTGCAAGGGCTTTTGCTGTTGTCAACCGAAATTCCAGCTATGTAGACATATTAAAATATGCCGCATGAAAAAAAACTGAAAATCTTCTTGCTTAAACCTTAGAATACTGGCAGGCGAAGCTTCCGGATTCTGATCCTTTTAGCAGACAATAAGCCGTATTTTGTTGTTACTGGTAAGAAAGCGGATATCCATAATATTTAATATAGGAATATACAAATTCCAGCCGAATAGAATTTTGTCCTTCGACAAAATATACCTTCTGATAAACTCTACTTATGCGTATTTTCAATAAAAATTAGACCTACAGCATGAAAAAACTTCTACTCATTTTCTTTCTTCTTCCGATTCTTGCTTTTTCGCAGGCACAAGTAGAAACATTCGAGGTTTATAGCCCTTCCATGAAAAAAACATTGAAGGCTGCGATTACACTTCCTAAAAATTACTCAAATTCTGAGAGCAGATTCCCTGTGCTTTATCTTCTCCATGGCGGAAGTGGAGCCTTTTCGGACTGGCATGAAAAAGTAACCGAGGAAAACCTCGTTAGTAAAATGGCAGATCAATACCAGGTAATCATAGTAACTCCAGGTGTGGGACCAGCCAGCTATTATTATGATAGTCCCAAAATGGATTCAGTGAAATATGAAACATACCTTATTAAAGAATTGATCCCTTTCATAGATTCTAATTACAAGACCTTGGCAAAAAAAGAGTCGAGAGCTGTAACTGGACTTTCCATGGGAGGACATGGTGCGATATTGCTTTCTGCCAAATATCCTGAATTATTTGTAGCGGCAGGGAGTATGAGTGGGGTAATGAATATTGATACAAGGATGTGGAAAGTACAGGATGATTTCAGGAATTTAAGAGCTGAAGGGCAAAAACAAATGCTTGGTCAGGAATTAAACTATGAAGCACCAAACTTCAATCCCTACACTGCCGTAGGATGGGTGAAACAAATGAAGGAAAATGGCTTGGCCCTAATTATTGATTGCGGAGTGGATGATTTTCTGATCGATACCAACAGACAAATGCATGCTCTATTACTCGAAAACGGTACTCCACATGAGTATATCGAAAGACCGGGTGCTCACACTTGGAAGTACTGGACAGAAGCGCTCCCTGTTCATATGCTATTTTTCGATAAATACCTGATCAGACAATAGATAGACAACACTAGATCCCGAAATGGTAAAAACACCTTAGAATTCTCGACTATTTTTTGCTTTTTGCAAAACATATTTCACCCAAAACTATGTCCAAATTTGATCCTATAAGGCCTTACTATGATGCTGAAGCTAATGCAGCTATCAGGAAAATCCTGGATGACCCAATGCTGGAAGCAATGATGGGATTTACTTTTCCTGAGGATAATCAGAAAAACTGGAAGGAATTAATGAAGCATACCCATTCATTGAGAGATTTCCAGATCAACTTCATTTATCCTGGTTTGATGAAGGTCTTGGAAAAAAGTTCAGATGGCCTGAGCACCGGTGGCTTTGAGCTTTTGGAGCCCAACACTGCCTATTTATTTATATCCAATCACCGGGATATCATCCTGGATACTTCTCTGCTCAATGCCTGCCTCTACGAAAATGGTTTGGTGATGACCACCTCTGCAATTGGGGACAATTTGATTCAAAAACCATTCTTACATACGCTCTCCAGATTAAACAGAAACTTTGCAATCCAAAGGAGCTTAAAAGGAAGGGAACTCCTAGAAAGCTCACAATTGGTATCTGATTATATCAGAAAATCACTGCTTCAGGAAAATAGAAGCGTTTGGACAGCCCAAAGAGAAGGTAGAACCAAAGACGGAAATGACTTTACTCAAAAGGGTGTATTGAAAATGCTAACCCTGGCGGAAAAAGAGGGAGATGCTTTTTCTTATTTTGAAAAAATCAAGCTCGTACCGGTTTCTATTTCTTATGAATACGATCCTACAGATGTATTGAAGATGCCTGAACTCCTTGCCAAAGCAAGAGATGAAAAATACATTAAAAGCGAAAATGAAGATTTCCTCAACCTCTTAAGAGGAATTATCGGGACTAAAAAGCGAATCCACATCCAAGTGAATGCTGTCTTGGATCAGGAAATCAAAGAAATAGCGCAATCAGGAAATAATCTCAGCGAGAAACTGAATCAACTTTGTCGATTGATCGATTTGCAAATTTGGAATGGCTTTAAGTTATGGCCAAGCAATTTTATTGCTCATGATTTGCTATATGGTGAAAAAGAGTATTCTGATGAGTATACGGAGGAAGAGAAGACAGCTTTTGAAAATAGATTCAAAAATAAAATAGATACCAAAGACCCAGATGTGGTCAAAAACTTCCTGTCTATGTATGCCAACCCGGTGAATAATCAAAAAAAAGCGCTCAGTGAAATCTGAGCGCTTCGGAAGTTTATGTGACGGGCAGTAAGATTTTGAATTGAGTTCCTCCGCCAAGCGAAGAATTGAGCTCCACCTTCCCTTTTAGACCTTGGACGAGATGTAGCACTAATTTCAATCCAAACCCATAGCCGGTTTCCCCCGCAGAACCATTCGTAGAAGTGCCCTCACCACACAAAATCTCATCTACCTTTTCCTGACTCATTCCAGCCCCTGAATCCTTCACTTCAAATAGCAATATTTTATCATTACCAATAATCTCCATATCGCAAAGCACCTTAATTTCCCCACCTTGCGGAGTAAACTTGATGGAGTTGGAAACAAGATTACCTAAAATTTGTAAAATCTTATTTTTCGGAAAAGGCACCTCCGCATTTGGCGATTCTACCTGAACTTCCAAATCGATATTTTTCACCAATGCTTGAGGCTCAAACATATTAACCATCTTTGCCTTCAGGGAATTCAAAGTAAACTCTGCATCGGTCGGCTTCCTAAGCTCTTTATCTTTTCTTAGTCCATAATCTTGGGATAAAATCTCATCCGCCAACTCCAGCAAGGATTTACCACTTTTCTGGATCAGATTGATAAACTCCAACACCTCCTCCAGTTTATTTTGGTTTCCTTGGGATTGAATGATTTCTGCCAAGCCAATGATACCTCCTAAAGGTCCCCGGATATCATGAGCAACTCTATTCTTAACTTGCTGAGTTTCGTGTACCTTTTTCTGAAGGCCTTCTACAGCCTTATAAATTTTAAGGCGATTGACAACTTCTTTGGCAATGATAGAAAGCATCTCTTTTTTTTCAGGACTGAGTTGCTTGTAGTCAGTGTCTAGGACGCACAAAGCTCCTAAACTTATCTCATCATTGACCTTCAAAGGAATCCCGTAATAATACCTCAAGTTTGGATGTCCAATCACAAAAGGTCTATCATTAAACCTTTCATCTGCAGACAAATCTTTCACCTCAAATTCCGACTTCTTAGGGTCCAAAATTGTGTATTGACAAATAGATTCCTCTCTAGGCATTTGACTTACATCCATACCAAAAGAAGATACACTCCATTGAGTGAAGTGATCTATCAAATTAACTAAAGAAACTTTAGTTCCTGCTATTTTAGCTGCAAGCTTGGTCAGATCAGATAGCGAGTTTTCCAGATCCATAAAATCTAGGTCCAGTTCACTTAAGGCCATCAACCTTTCCATTTCATTCTCAGGAATGAGTGATTCGGTACTAATTTTAGGGTGATTCATGCTGTAAAATAAGTGGTATATTGGGTAGGTTTCCAAATTAAAATCATCAAATAATCTCTGGATTTGAAAAGAAACAGATTCCTTTTCTTCAACAGCAAAAATCCGATGATATAATTCAAATTCAACTAATTTTATCTATGGGGAATTTATTGATAATGAGCTTTGTAGCCCTTTTTATTATTCAAGCTAATCTGTTTGCCCAAAGATTAGACACCATCCCTATCGGTTATATTCAAACCAATTTAGGAGAGGTATATATTGAGCTTGACTATAAAACACCAAGGCATCAGAGCAGCTTTATTGAACTGGCGGAAGCTGGCTATTGGGATTCACTGACTTTCAACAGGGTAATTCCAAATTTCGTAGCACAGGGAGGTTGTCCCGATACTCCGGAAGGCTTTAATGATCCTGATTTTTTACTCGAACCTGAATTTCATCCGGACCTTACTCATCAATATGGAGCTGTTGGAGCGGGAAGAGATAATAACCCGGACAAACTCTCTGCCAGATGTCAATTCTATATAGTACAAAATACGCAGGGGCTACATCGATTGGATGGGGACTATACTGTTTTCGGAAAGGTAATCAAGGGAATGGATGTAGTAGACCAAATCGTACATGTGGAGCGGGATTCTGATGACCAACCGCTCATACCGATTACCATGAAAGTCTCTGTGCTTTATCTTAACTTGGAGGATCTAGCTCAACTGAAAAACAACAATTAACATGAACCCAATTAAAATCCTGATTGTCGGTTGTGGCAACATGGGAGCCTCTCATGCAGCAGCCTACCATAAAATGTCTGAATTTGAAATTTGCGGACTGGTGGCACGAGGAGAAAGTAAAAATCGCCTCAATGAAAAACTCAAGTCCAATTATCCGCTGTTTGATAAATATGAGGATGCATTAGCCCAAAGCAAGCCAGATGCTGTTTGTATTTCTACTTATCCTGATACTCACGAGGAATTTGCCATAAAAGCTTTAGAAGCAGGCTGTCATATTTTTATAGAAAAACCACTGGCCGATACTGTCACCGGTTGCGAAAGGATTATCCAAAAAGCAAATGAAACAGGCAAAAAAGTAGTGGTTGGCTACATTCTCCGTCATCATCCATCTTGGATCAGATTTATTGAAGAATCCCAGAAATTAGGAAAACCACTTGTAATGAGAATGAACTTGAATCAACAAAGTCATGGATACATGTGGGATGTACATAGGAATTTGATGAAAAGCTTGAGTCCGATTGTCGACTGCGGCGTACATTATATAGATGTGATGTGCCAAATGACCCGGTCAAAACCATTATCAGTCACAGCTATAGGAGCTCGACTTACAGATGATATAGCCACAGATAATTACAATTATGGGCAACTGCAAATACGCTTTGAGGATGGATCAGTGGGATGGTATGAAGCAGGCTGGGGACCTATGATTTCGGAAACAGCCTTTTTTATAAAAGATGTATTCGGACCAAAAGGAGCGGTGTCGATTGTAGCCAAAGATGCTGGAGCATCTGGAAAGTCAGACGATGTGGATTCTCATACCAAAACAGAATCTATCAGAGTTCATCATGCTGCCATTAATGATAAAAATGAATTTACAAAGGCTGACCAATGGATAGATATGAAGGATGAACCCAATCACCAAGAATTATGCAATCGAGAACAAAGCTATTTCTTAAAAGCTATCCAAAAAGATTTAGATTTGAGTGACCACTTGCAGGATGCTTTAAACAGTCTGAAAATAGCATTTGCTTGTGATGAATCCGTCAAAACCGGGAAGGTTGTAAAGGTATGATATGCCTAATCCCGTTCTTTCAAAAATTAAATATAAAGCGTAAATTATAAGCATCAACATTACCCTTGATGAGCCCTGCAAAAAAAAATCACCCCACCCAATCTGGCTCTCAGAAAACTTCTTCTGAGAAATCTGATCCAAAAAACACAAAGTTTGTAGATGCTATTGAAAATATCAACGGGCTAGGGATTTGGAAATTAAATATCCAAACCGGAGAAAATGATTGGTCTGAGGAATTTTTCAAGATTTGCGGACTCAATCCGAAAAATACAATTCCCAGCACAGAACTTAGATGGTCCATTATTCATCCTGAGGACCGAGAAGAAGCAAAAAAAGCTTTTGAAAATTCAATTACCACGGGAAATCCCTACAAGCTAGAAAAGCGGATTACCCTACCAAATGGGGATATCAAACACATTGAATCCGAAGGTAGGGTTAGTTTTGACGAACATGGTAAGCCTCTTTACTTGATTGGTACATTCAAGGATCTCACCGATTTGAGGGCCAATGAAAATCAATTAACTCAAACCACAGACGAATTAGATAGCATCCTAGAGAATTCGATTGATTTGATTTTTATTTTCGACAAGGATGGAGTGATATCAAAGATCTCCAATAGTGTCGTTGAAACCTTGGGTTATCCCAAAGAAGATATTATTGGGAGGGAGTATACGGAATTTGTTTATCCGGCAGATTTACAAAAAACAAGGGAAGCAAGTGATCAAATCAGAGATGGGGTTAAGATTAGAAATTTCAAAAACCGTTATTTGAATTCAGAAGGAAAGCTGATTCATTTTAATTGGTCTGCTTCCCTGAAAAAGGGCACTGATGATGTTTTGGCAATTGCCCGAGATATTACAGAGTTGGAAGAAATTAAAAAATCCAGGAAGCAGGATAATTTTCGAATTCAAACCATACTCAATACCTCCCCCGATTTAATCTGGAGTTTAGATAGAGACTTTAAATTGGTCAGTGCTAACACAGCTTTTAAACAAATCATCAAAGAGAGTATAAACTGGGAAATCAAGGAAGGAGACGATCTCCTTTCAATTGAGAAATATGGTCCAGATTACATTGAAATCTGGAAAAACCACTATGAAAAAGCATTTTCTGGAAAAAAAATAAAAGTTGAGGATGTCGTAAAAACCCAAAATTCGGAGACTCCTTGCATCTACGAAACCAAAATCAATCCCATCAAAATCAAGGGTGAAGTGGTTGGATTAGCCTGCTTTTCAAGAAATATTACTGAAAAACGAAATGCAGCTGAAAAAATCAAGCAGCTAAACAAGCGCCTATTAAAAGGACAGGAAATGTCCAAAATAGGATATTGGGAAAGTAATTTGATTACCAACCAGATTTTTTGGTCAGATGAAATGTATAGAATCTGGGAAGTAAAAAAATCTGACAGCGATCTCAATTTTGATTTTTTCTTTGAAAGCATTCATCCCGAGGACAAGAAGAATTTCCTTTACCATAGAAATAGAGCAATTACAAAAGAGAAGAATCTAGACGTAGTCTATAGAATTATTTCCCAAAAAGGCAAGGTGAAATACATCCACGAATTAGGAGAACTTGTCGAAGATGATAAAAATGGAGAACAGGTATTTAGAGGAACTGCTCAGGAAATCACCAAGGAAAAAGAAACTGAAATCCAACTAAGAGATAGAAATTTTTTCATCGAATCAACCCTTAATAATATCCCTTTGGGTATTGCCGTCAATAAGATTAGCGATGGTGAGGCCACTTATATGAACAAGGCTTTTGAAGAAGTATATGGATGGCCAAAAGAAGAGATTGTCAGTGTAGAATCCTTTTTCCAAAAAGTTTATCCCAATCCTGAATATAGAGAGTGGATTCAAAAAAGGATTATGGATGATATTTTAAGTGGAGATCCTGAAAGAATGACATGGAGAGGGATTGTCGTAACCACCAAAGATGGAAAAGAGAAAATAGTCAATGCAAAAAACATCCCGGTTCCTGATTTGAATTTGATGATCTCTACGGTCGCAGATGACACAGAAAGATATTGGGCTGAGGAAGCTTTAAAAATAAGTAATGATAGATTTAAGTTAGTATCTGAAGCCGTTTCTGATGCTATCTGGGATTGGGACCTAGAAAAAAGCACCATTTTCTGGGGTAGAGGGTATCATCGCTTATTTGGATATCCTGAATCAAAAAATCAAGTGGATGAAAGCGCATGGTTGGAAAGTATACACCCAGATGATTATAAAGACATTTGGCATAGTATCCTAGAGGCTAGAAAAAATCCTAAGCAAAAGTTCTGGTCTGGTGAATATAGATTTAAAAGGTTTGATGGATCCTATGCTTATGTTGATGAAAAAACCATCATCATCAGAAACTCCAAGGGAGATCCGGTTAGAATGGTGGGTGCCTTACAAGATATCACTAAAGAAAAAGAACGTGAAAATCATCTGAAATTATTGGAGTCAGTGGTAACAAATACCACAGATGCAATTCTTATCACCAATGCTGACCCAGATGAAGAAGGGTACAAAATTATATACGCAAATCAATCATTTGTAAATATGACGGGGTATTCCCAAGATGAAATCTTAGGAAAAACACCTAAAATTCTCCAAGGGAATGATACTGATCTGGAGAAAATGAAAAGATTCGGAAAGGAGCTTAGAGAATGGAAGAGTACTTCCGTCGAAGTAATTAATTATAAGAAAGACGGCACTCCATTTTGGGTGAATATAGTGGTTGTCCCTGTCGCCGATGAATCCGGATGGTACACCCACTGGGTAGGCATCCAAAGAGACATTACGGAAAAGAAACAAAGAGAACAGGAGCTCGAATTAATGAACGAGCGATTCAAAATGGTTTCTGAGGCTACCAATGATGCTATTTGGGATTGGGATGTGAAAAATGGGAATCATTTCTGGGGCGAGGGTTTTTCCAAATTATTTGGAATAGATCTCAGCAAAAAGAAAAATGATACCGAAGAATGGGAAAAGCGCATCCACCCTGAAGATCGAGAGAAAGTATTGGCTCATCTCCAATCAGTATTTGAGAATCCTAATCAAAATGACTTTCAAATTGAATATAGATTTCAAAAAAATAAAACTGAATATGCCTACGTCTTAGACTCTGGGACTGTCATAAGAGATCAAGAAGGTAAGCCAACCAGATTAGTTGGTGCTGTGCAGGATATTAGTGCGCAAAAGGATTACGAAAACTCCCTCAAACAATTAAATGAAACGTTAGAGAAGGCCAATAAAGAGCTGGAACTTTCCAATCAAGAATTGGAACAGTTTGCATATGTGGCATCTCATGATTTACAAGAGCCTTTAAGAATGATCTCCAGCTTTTTGGGATTGATCGAAAAAAGATATGATACAGTCCTAGACGAAAAGGGAAAGAAATATATTCACTTTGCTGTGGAAGGTGCAAAGAGAATGAGACAAATCATCTTGGATCTCCTCGAATTTTCCAAACTGGATAATTTTCAAGAATCCAAAATATGGATTGAATCATCAGAAATCCTGAACATTTCTAAGCTTTTCCTTAAAAAAACTATACAGAAAAAGGATCCTATCTTCCATATCTCCCAATTACCGAAGGTTTTTGGACATAAAAGCACCTTGGTTCAGCTTTTCCAAAACCTGATTTCAAACGCAATCAAATACCAACCTGAAGGACAAAAACCTGAAATTTGGATCTCTGCAAAAGAGAAAAAAACCGAATGGGAGTTTGCTTTCAAAGACAATGGAATAGGCATAGAAAAAGACTATGTAGAAAAAATCTTTATTATTTTCCAAAGACTGCATGTACAAGAAAGCTATTCAGGAACTGGGATAGGGCTAGCGATTAGTAAAAAAATTGTCGACATGCATGGAGGTAAAATCTGGGTGAATTCTACCCCATCTAAAGGTTCAACATTCTATTTCACGATTCAAAAGCCTAGCGAATGATGAAATGGATTAGGCGTCTTTTCTTCAAATCTCCTGTGATCACAGGTCTAGTCGTTTTTCTTTTATCCTTTGGCACAGGCCTTTATCTAACCTTAAAAGAATACCAGCTAGAGCTAATTGAGGAAAAAGAGAATGTTGAAAATATTGCAGAATTAATTGAGGATAGAATCGCTAAGATTATATCCTCTGCAAATTCAGCTGTAAATATTCTTGCCTACTTAGTAAGAACAGATAGACTGGATCAAAATTTCAGAGAAGTTGGAAGAAGCATAATCGATAACATTGACATTATTGATCAAATTCAAGTCTTAGACTCAGGGGAAATTGTAGCAACCTACCCATTGGTCGGAAATGAAATGGTAATTGGCTATGATATCCTCAAAGATCCGTATAGACGAGAAGAGGCTATTATGGCGATTGAGCAGAGGGAGCTTTATTTTGCAGGTCCCTTTGAGCTGAAACAGGGTGGAAAAGGTATAGTGGGAAGGCTCCCACTCTATAAAAATGGCGTATTTGAAGGTTTTACAGCAATCATTATTGATTGGTATAAATTCCAAGATCAGGTCTTATTTGGCTATCAACCCAATTCAGAGTATACTATAGACATCTTAAAAATAGACCCTATCAATAAGGACATTTCTTCCTTACTTAACAGTAACTTTTCCCAATCCGGCGGTCCCATTACAGAATTGGTTATTCCTAGTGGAAATTGGATTATTAAAGTTCAATTGGACAATAGCAACGCGTTTATCTCCATTATTCCAAATACACTTTTTCGATTGATTTCATCAATCCTCTTGGGATTTTTAATCTTTAAACTTGCTGAACAGCCATATAGACTTTCAAAGCAAGTCGAGGAAACTACCAAGGAGTTGTTACTCAGTAATCAGCGGTTTGAACTGGCAACCAAAGCAACTTCTGAAATAATCTGGGATTGGGATATGGAGAAGGACTACACTTATCGAAGTGAAAATTTTGAAAGATTATTAGGGTATAGTCAAGAGGAGTCCTTCAACAATGATAAATTCTGGAAATCCATCATTCATCCTGAGGATTATAATGAGGTTGAAAGCAACTTGAAAAAAGCTTTGGATAGCTCTGCTGAAAAATGGTCCCAAGAATTTCGAGTTAAAAAATCAGACGGACAATACCTTTTCATAGTTGATAAAGGTCTTATCATCAGGAATAAAAAAGGTAAGGCAATCAGGATGATAGGCTCTACCCAAGATATTACAGCTCGAAAAAAGGCCGAAACAGACCTAGCAGATCAGAGACAGAGACTAACTAATGTAATTGAAGGAACAGGCGCCGGTACTTGGGAATGGAATGTACAAACAGGTGAAACCCAATACAATGAAACTTGGGCGAATATTATAGGTTATACCTTGGAAGAATTAGCCCCTCTAAGCATTCAGACATGGATTGACTTTGCTCATCCGGAAGATCTTGAGCAATCCAATCAAGAGCTTGAAAAATGTTTTAGAGGTGAGACTGAGTCTTATGAGTCAGAGTGTAGAATGAAGCATAAAGACGGAAGGTGGGTGTGGGTATTAGATAGAGGAAAAGTATTCTCTTGGACTAAGGATGGAAAGCCTTTAATGATGTTTGGAACCCATGTGGATATTACTGAGAAAAAACTTCGCGAGGAGGAGATAAAAAGGACAAACCTTCAGCTACAATCCGCCAACGAAGAATTAAAATCATTTGCTTCGGTGGCTTCGCATGATATGAAGGAGCCTCTTCGAATGATTAGCTCCTTTCTTCAGCTTTTGGAAAAAAAGTATGAAAATGTATTAGACGAAAAAGGAATTCAATATATCCGATTTGCAGTAGATGGTTCTAAGAGGCTAAGTCAACTGATAGATGATATGATGGAATATGCTCAAATTGGTTTTGATCCCTCCAAACTCAGCAAAGTGGATTTGAATTCAGTGGTTGAGGAAGTTATACAACTAAAACAGAAAGTGATTGAAGAAAATAATGCCATAGTTGAAGTAAGTCCTCTTCCCGATATTTTAGGAATTCGGAGCCCGATCAAAAGCGTTTTCATCAATCTCATTTCAAATGCTTTGAAATATCAGAAGAAGAACGTTCAACCTGTTGTTAAAATATATTCTACCAAAGAAGGATCCGATTACAGAATTACTGTAGAAGACAACGGAATCGGCATTGACAAAGAGTATTATCAAAAGATTTTCAATATTTTTAAAAGACTTCATACGAAGGATGAATACCCTGGAACTGGAATCGGTCTAGCAATATGCAAAAAAGTAGTTTCACAGCATGGTGGAAAAATCTGGCTTGATTCTGAACCTGGAAAAGGCAGTACATTTCATTTCTTATTAAGAGCATATGACGATCAGACCTATTAACATCATGCTTATAGAGGATAACGAAGGCGATATTATCCTCATCCAAGATGCGCTTGAAGAAGCTAAGATTCTCAACAACATGACTATTGCGAGAGATGGTGCTGAGGCGATTGAAAAACTTGAAAAATTAGTGATTGAGACTCCAAATAATTTACCTGATTTGATCTTATTGGACATCAATCTTCCCAAGAAAAATGGCCATGAAGTATTGGAAATATTAAAAAGTAATTCGCGTTTAAAACAAATTCCAATAATCGTCTTGACCACCTCTTCTTCTGAATTAGATATTTTCAAAGCTTACGATTTACATGCAAATTGCTATATTATCAAACCCGTTGAAATCAGTGAATTTCTTAGAGTAGTCAGTAAAATTGAAGATTTCTGGCTATCTGTAGTAAAGCTTCCCAAACCAGCACGTAATGAAGAAGGATGAAAAACCTTACCATATTTTAGTAATTGAAGACAATCTCGGTGACTTCGTCATATTAGAGGAATATTTGTCAGAGTCAATACTCCACCTTGAAGCGACTCATGCTGAAAATTTCAAAGAAGCCGTAGAGCTACTTGAAAAAAATGAACGGCAATACGATTTGGTTTTCCTGGACCTCTCCCTTCCAGATAAATCCGGAGAGGAGTTAGTTAAAGAAATTACTGGTAGAGCTGAGGAAATTCCGGTTGTCGTTTTAACAGGTTTTGCAGACTTGGAATTTGGAAGTCGATCACTTGCCTTAGGCGCTTCAGATTACCTGGTCAAAGATGACCTCTCTCCCGCAGTTCTGTACAAAAGCTTGATCTATAATATTCAGCGGGTAAATTTTATCTCTGAATTAAAAGACTCCAAGAAAAAGTATGCAGATCTTTTCCAGTTAAATCCCTCTCCTATTCTTGTTTATGACTTTGAAACACTCAAGATTTTAGACGTCAATGAGGCATCTGTTCAAAAGTATGGATACAGCAGAGAAGAATTCTTAAATATGGATTTAAAAGATCTTCGACCTAAAGAAGATGAAGCCATTTTGATTTCAGCTGTTGAAGAATTTTGGAAAAAGAATGGAAAAAACTACAAGAAAATATCCAGACACCTCAAAAAAAACGGGGAGCTCATGGATGTTGAAAGAAGTCCAGCCAAAATAAAAATCAATAATAAGGATGCTGGAATGGTCTTAATCAACGACATCACAGAAAACCTTAAGTATATCCATAAAATAGAAGAGCAAAATCAAACCTTTAAGGAAATCGCATGGATTCAGTCGCATGTGGTCAGAGCACCTTTGGCTAGATTGATGGGACTTGTAAACCTATTGGAGGGCTCGGAAGATAATCTAAGTGAGGACAACCAAAAACTGGTAGAGTACATCAAACTTTCAGCTGAAGAATTAGATGCAATCATTAGAGACATTAGCAAAAAGTCAGAAGGAATTTATAATGAATCCTAAGCCTATGAATAAGGAACTTATTATAATTGACGATGACGATATTTTATTGGTGATTCTTGAAAAGATGTTCGGGAAGATTAATCCAAACCTCAAAATATCCACCTTTATCAAGGGTAGCGATGCATTGACTTTTTTAAAAAATTCAGAGTTCAATCAACCTCCTACCCTGCTAGTAGACCTCCATCTCAAAGATTTAAAAGATTGGGACTTTTTGGACAAACTGGAAACTGATGACAGGTTCCGTTCCAAAGTTTTTATCATTACATCTTCAGTGAACTCCGAGAATCCAAGTAAATCTAAGAGGTATAAAAACGTAGCCGGTTTTTTTGAAAAACCTTTAACTTTTGACATCATCCAAAGAATCAACCAATTAATCGTGGAATCTAATCCTAATTGAAAATAACCCAAGAATGAAAGAGCAACAAGTCCTGATTACTGGAGGAGCAAGTGGAATAGGCTTAGCAATGGTTCAAAAATTTGCTACTGAAGGTGCTCGGGTCTTTTTTATTGATACAAACTCTACAGAAGGTCAAAAGACAGAAACCATAGAAAGAGAGAAAGGACATCAGGTTACTTTTTGGCATGTAGACATTACCTCATTGGATCAAGTCAGGCAAAGAATCCAAACCCTTTCAGGAAAACTTCATGCTCTTATAAATAATGCAGGCATCTCCCATATTGGAAAACTAGAAAACACGAGTGAAGAGGATTTTGACCGGATAGTTCAGGTCAATGTGAAGGGAATGTTTTTGGTCACCAAAGCAGCATTGCCAAAACTTATTTCAGAAGGAGGAGGAGCTATTCTCAACCTTTGTTCTGTAGCAGCTACCATGGGTATTCCAGACCGCTTTGCCTACAGCATGAGCAAGGGTGCAGTTCTTTCCATGACTTTGAGTATTGCGCGGGACTATGTAGATCAGGGAATTCGCTGCAACTGCTTATCCCCTGGCAGAGTCCACACACCTTTCGTTGATGGTTTTTTGGCAAAGAATTATCCCGGAAAAGAAAAAGAAATGTTCGAAAAACTTGCCTCCACACAAGCTATGGGAAGAATGGGGAAACCAGAAGAAATCGCCGCACTGGCTTATTTTCTTTGCAGTGAGGACTCAAAGTTTATTACTGGTACAAACTTCAATATTGATGGAGGTTTTCAGAACCTGAAAATGTAAGATATAAACCTGATCATAACCTAAACCTATTTGAATGAAACTTATCCGATTTGGAGAAAAGGGACAAGAAAAACCCGGAATCCAAAATTCAGAAGGAAAAAATCTAGACTGTAGCAGCTTTGGAGAGGACTGGAATGAGACCTTCTTAACCAATAATGGACTGGAAAGATTGAAAGTTTGGCTGCAGGCCAATCAATCCAAACTTCCTGAAATCCCGGCTAACTCCAGACTAGCCTCTCCTATCGCCAGACCTTCCAAAATCATTTGTGTTGGCTTGAATTATAGAAAGCATGCTGCTGAAGCAGGAATGGCAGTTCCTGAGGTGCCAATTTTATTTATGAAAGCCACTTCCTCCCTATCTGGGCCATATGATCCTATTTTTATTCCAAGAAACTCAAAGAAAACAGATTGGGAAGTTGAGCTGGCAGTGGTAATTGGGAAAAGGGCAAAATACGTATCCGTTGAAAATGCGATGGATCATGTAGCAGGATATTGCCTCCACAACGATGTAAGCGAACGGGATTTCCAACTCAATCATGGAGGGCAGTGGGTAAAAGGAAAAAGCGCAGACAACTTCGCACCACTAGGTCCATTTTTAGCAACCAAAGAAGAAATACCCGATCCCCACCAATTGAGATTATGGCTCAAACTCAATGGAAAAATTCTTCAAGACAGCTCAACTTCTGATTTGATATTTGACATTCCAACCATAGTATCTCATATCAGTCAGTACATGACCTTATTGCCGGGTGATATAATTTCCACTGGTACTCCAGCGGGCGTCGGCATGGGACTCAAGCCAGAACCCAAATATTTGGAGCATGGTGATGTGGTTGAATTGGGAATAGAAGGCCTTGGAATCTCAAGACAAGTGGCCATCAATGATCCTGAAGCATGAGAATTGACTCCCATCAGCACTTTTGGGAGTATAACCCAAAAAATCAGGACTGGATAGACGACTCCATGAAAAGGATTCGCAGAAATTTTTTACCAGGCGATTTAAAGCCATTGCTAGATGAATTTCATTTGGATGGCTGTGTTGCGGTTCAGGCAGTCGAGTCCTATCGGGAAACAGATTATTTATTGGATTTAGCAGATCAAAATCCCTGGATTTTGGGAGTGGTTGGCTGGGCAGACCTGACTTCAGAAAATTTGGAGGAAAAGCTGGAGGAATACAATGAACATCCTAAGTTGAAGGGCTTCCGGGAAGTATTGCAGTCAAAAGATCCTCGCTATATGCTTCAGGAGAACTTTATACGAGGTTTACAAACGCTACATTCCAAAGGTTATACTTATGACATATTGGTATATCCCCAGCATCTCAAAGCTGTTTTGGAGTTGGTTAAAAAATGCCCAAATCAATCTTTTGTCATAGACCATCTTGCTAAACCCTTTATCCAAAAAGGGGAATGGAAAGAATGGCAAAAACTCCTCGCTCCCATAGCGGAAAGAGAGCTGATTCACTGCAAAATTTCAGGAATGGTGACGGAGGCAGATTGGAAAAACTGGAATAAGGATCAGCTTTATCCATACTTAGAAATTGCTTTGGAGCTATTCGGACCTCAAAGACTCATGTTTGGAAGTGATTGGCCGGTTTGTCTTCTTGCTGCAGAATATGAGCAAGTGATAGGTGTAGTTGAAGAGTTTACAGACACGCTTTCCAAAGATGAAAAAAGTTGGATAATGGGAAATACGGCTGAAAAATTTTACAAATTAAGCTAGCCTAAATTTATTTACTATGAATCTCTCCCTCAATCAAAAAGTGATACTCATATCGGGCGGTGCCAAAGGTATCGGAGCTGCAGTTGCAAAAGGACTGATTGAGGAAGGAGGGATTCCTGTGATTATCGATCCATCGGGAGAAGAAGCCAGGCAAATTATTGATTTTGCAAATAATCAAGCCTTGCACCTTCCTTTAAGACTAGTAAGGGCAGCCGATGCGTCAAGAGCTGTTGAGGAAACCCTAAGAAAATTTGGAAGAATAGATGGCATAGTAAATAATGCAGGTTCCAATGATGGAGTAGGTTTGGAAAATGGTAATCCGGAGGCATTTGAAAACTCAGTGTCTAAAAACTTATTCCACTATTACCATTTAGCGCATTATTCTCTGCCAGCTCTAAAGACAAGTCAAGGCAGCATAGTAAATATTTCTTCCAAAACAGCAGTAACTGGTCAGGGAGGAACATCTGGATATGTCGCTGCAAAAGGAGCACAGCTAGCTCTGACTCGTGAGTGGGCAGCAGAACTTCTCCCCTATCAGATCAGGGTTAATGCAGTGATCCCAGCAGAAGTATATACCCCGATGTATGAAAACTGGATCCAATCCTTTCCAAATCCAGAAGAAAAACTGGAAGAAATAAACCGGAAAATCCCCCTGGGAAGAAGAATGACTCAAGCTGATGAAATTGCAGCTATGGTCCTGTTTCTGCTTTCACCCAGATCTTCCCATATCACCGGCCAACATCTTTTCGTAGATGGGGGCTATACTCATCTTGACAGGGCTTTATGAAATCAGCTACTCCCATAGTCCCAAAAAATCTTCTTATTCCCTTTGTTTTAATTACCTCCTTATTTGCCTTGTGGGGATTTGCCAATGACATCACCAATCCCATGGTTGCGGCTTTTAAGCGAGTTCTGGAATTGAATAATGTCCAAGCATCATGGGTGCAAATGGCCTTTTATGGAGGTTATTTCACTATGGCTTTGCCAGCAGCCTTTTTTATTAAAAAATACTCTTATAAAACCGGAGTCTTGTTGGGTTTAGGCTTATATGCTTTTGGAGCTTTACTCTTTTACCCAGCAGCTGCATGGGAAAGCTATGGATTCTTTTTAGCTTCCTTATATATTTTGACTTTTGGATTGGCTTTTCTGGAAACTACAGCTAATCCCTATATTCTCTCCATGGGAGCAGAGGCCACGGCCACACAAAGACTCAACCTTGCACAAGCATTTAATCCTATGGGCGCATTGGCTGGCCTTTTCGTAGCAAAACAATTTATTCTGAATGCTTTGCAATCCAATAACTTGGATGAAAACGGGAAATTAATTTACCCCACTTTGGAAGAAGCTTCTAAAGCGCTGGTTCGAACCAATGATCTAATGGTCATAAGGAACCCTTATGTCATGCTAGGTTTGGTGGTGTTAGGAATCATGCTTCTTATAGCTTTGGTTAGAATGCCTGAGTCAAAGGATAGCGGAAAAATTAATTTCTGGCCGAGCATGCAAAGGCTTTTTTCTAATAAAAATTTCGTGGGAGGAACGATCGCTCAGATGTTTTATGTAGGTGCTCAAATTATGGTTTGGACCTATATTTATCAATATGCAGAAGCAATGGGAATTGAGAATGCAGATGCTGTGAATTACGGATATGCAGCATTGATTTTATTTTTGATAGGCAGGTGGATTTGCACTTTCCTCTTGAGATATATTTCAGCAACCAATCTTCTGCTTTCCTTTTCAGTTCTAGCCATATTTTTTACGGGAGGGGCAATTTTCATTCCAGGAGAATTAGGGCTTTACAGTTTGGTAGGAATCAGTTTTGCCATGTCATTAATGTTTCCCACCATCTACGGAATCGCTTTGGAAGGACTAGGAGAAGACGCCAAGTTTGGGGCTGCATTTTTGGTTATGGCAATTGTAGGCGGAGCAATCATGCCTACTTTACAGGGAATAGTCTTGGACTGGGGAGGTTCGGGATATACCGATATTCAAATCTTGGGCGTATCCGAAGTTCGATTCTCCTTTTTTCTGCCACTAATTTGCTTTGTGGTGGTCGGCCTTTTCGCCTACCAAGTCCAACGTCGAAAGAAGAACTTGAATGCTTTATAATTTGATAAACTGATGAAAACTTTCCTCTTGATCTGTGACTTGAAAGATGAACCTGAAGCTATCGAGGCCTATGATAAATGCCATCAAGCTGTGCCAGAACCAATTCTGGAAAGCATTCAAGAATCAGGAATTCTTGAAATGAATATTTTTCGTTGGAAAAACAGGCTCAGCATGACTTTAATAACCAAAGATGATTTCAGTTTTGAGAAAAAAGAACAATTGGACCTAGCCAATCCTAAAGTGCAGGAGTGGGAATCCTTTGTAGGACAATATCAACAAAATCTACCTGGAACTCCTCCTCACTGGAAATGGGCTATTTGTGAAAAGATATTTGATTTTAAAACTTTTGCAAAAGAGCAATAATCATAAAGTTTTTAGACTTTCTCTCGTTTGTACTTATATTTGATACATTAACAACGGGGTGCCTAATCAAGGCTGAGATCATACCCGCAAACCTGATCTGGATAATGCCAGCGTAGGAATTGTA
Source organism: Algoriphagus sp. NBT04N3 (assembly GCF_019443765.1). Classification (NCBI taxonomy): domain Bacteria; kingdom Pseudomonadati; phylum Bacteroidota; class Cytophagia; order Cytophagales; family Cyclobacteriaceae; genus Algoriphagus; species Algoriphagus sp. NBT04N3. Next base: position 702,718 of record NZ_CP048415.1, on the reverse strand, counting down.
AATGCCAATAAGGCTCTATTCTTTATGGGATTCATTCAGGTCTAACTATTTAGACGAATGAGCAAATTAATCCAACAAGAAAAATTTCAAGTTGTACCTGAGGAAATTCGAACCTGGCAAGGTCGAAAAGAATGGTTCTTCAATCGAGATGATACAGATCATTACGAACAATACTACGAAGGCCCTTATAAGAAACAAGAAGTTTGGCAAAAAAAGACTTTAGAGGACTTAATTAAGCAAGATCGCCGAGTTCAGACCTTATTAGAATTTGGCTGCGGAACAACTAGATTTACCCGCTGGTGGCATGAGGTCGGCATAGAAGCTACTGGAGGGGATATTTCCCCATTTATGCTAGCCCAAGGCGTACAGCTTTTTGATGGAGATCTGGTTTTGGCTGACTCGCACCATATGCCCTTCAAGAACCACTCCTTCGATGCATTGGCCTTCATTACTACCTTCGAATATTACAAAAACCCCGAAGCTGTAATCCAAGAAGCTGCTAGAGTAGGAAAGTATGGGATTATTTTTGGAATGATGAACCGTAATACTCCTAAACTAATTCGAAGAAGAGTCCAGCAGTTTTTTGGCAAAAATAATTATTACGTGACTGCCAACTTTTACACACCAGCATCATTGAAAAACCTTCTAGATAAAGCCCTTCCTGATAGGGATTTCAAAATCGAATGGAATGCTACTGGTCTTCCTGAATGGTTTCCGAAAAAGCAGTGGAAAGTCCCTTTTGGTGATTTTTTTGGTTTATATGTTCAATTCAATGATGTATAATGGGTGCTTTTGAAAATTTCTCAGGAAAAATAAGTGCACAAATTTTCAAGCAAAACCTTTTGAACCGTTACGGTGCCAAAAGAAAAGAGGTGATTTGTGGTCCCAAATTTGGGGTTGACACAGCGGTCATAGATTTAGGAAATGGTAGCGCATTAGCTATATCTTCAGACCCATTGACTTTAATCCCTTCCTTGGGAATGAAGGTATCTGCGTGGCTCTCAATCCATTTGCTGGTCAATGATATGTGCACAACTGGATTTGCTCCACAATATGCCCAATTTGTACTGAATCTTCCTTCCAACCTGAGTAGGGAGCAATTTGACGAATATTGGCAGTATATTCATGATCTATGTGAAACATTGGATGTTTCAATCACCGGAGGACATACCGGACAGGTACCTGGACAAGATTCTACTATTTCAGGAGGTGGAACCATGTTTTTACAGGCTCAAAAGGATAAAATTCTCACCAGTAACCTAGCACAGGATGGAGATTCCTTAATCCTAACAAAGGGAGCTGCTCTGTCAAGTACTTCATTGTTGGCTATGGCTTTTCCTGATTATGTCCGGCGAAATTTAGGAGAAACAAAATTCCAAAAAGCAATAAATAACTTTTGGAAGCTCTCCGTTCTCCCCGAGGCAATGCTGGCTTCTACTAATTTAAATCACAAAAGCGAACTTAGAGCTATGCACGACGTCACCGAAGGTGGAGTCTATGGAGCTATAAATGAAATGGCAGATGCTTCTGGATTGGGATTTGTGATAAATCGAACTAAAATTCCCGTCCTAAATGAAATCAGAGAAGTGGCAGAATTATTCAAAATAGATCCATTAATCTCGATTGGGGCCGGAGCCTTACTTTTATCTGTAAAAAAAGAATTAGAAAAACCTTTGCTTCAACTATATGAACAACATAACATTGAAGCATGCTGTATAGGAAATTTTACTTCCTCCCAAACAAAAGAAATAATATGTCAAAATGGGGATGTAATACCTTTTGAATTTGATGGTAAAGACCCCTATTGGGAGGCATTTTATAATGCCCTTAAATCTGGAATTTCATGAAATCACTTTCTGGACTCTATTTGGTATTAGACCCAAACCAAAACTGGGAGTCTACATATTCTAAACTCCAACTTGCACTTGAGGCGGGACTAGGAGTTGTCCAGATTTGGAATAACTGGTCTGAGAGTGTAGATCAAACTCAAAAACAAGAATTTTGCAAAAGAGTAAAGGAAATTGCAGACCACTTCAAAGTCCCTGTACTAATCAATGAAGAATGGATATTAGCCTTGGAAACTGAGCTAGACGGAGTACATTTTGATCATATCCCAGCAGACTGGAATATCATTAAAAAACGACTTGAAGACAAACTGATTGGACTTACCGTTGGTAATGAGTTGGAGCTAATTCAGTGGGCTAATGAAAATAAGCTTTCCTATATCAGTTTTTGTTCTGTTTTCCCTTCCTCCTCGGTAGATACCTGTCAGCTCGTAAAGCATGAAACCATAAGGCAGGCCGAAACATTAACCTCTTTACCAATATTTCTTTCTGGAGGTATTAAGCCCGAAAACCTACACCTACTTGAAGAATTTTCTTATCAGGGCTTAGCTGTTATTTCAGGGATCATGAATCAGATTAATCCCAAAAAAGCATCTCTAGACTATATCCAAAAAATGAAAAATCATCATGAATAGAAAACTAATTCAAAAACTCTGCTGTCCTTTTGACAAAAATGATCTTTCAATAAAAGTTATTCTCGAAACAGAAGATAAGCAGATCATCGAGGGAATTCTAAATTGTTCTAAATGTCAAAGATATTTCCCAATCATTTATGGTATCCCAATTATGACACCGGATGAGTATAGAGAAAAATCCTTAGAATTACCCAGCCTGCAAAGATGGGGACTTGAAATTGATTCAGAACAAAAATCTTTTCAATTAATCATTCCCATTGAGCAAAAAAAATTAAAATAATAACAACGAATATCATTAAAGCTAGAGGGTATTACATTTATAGATAAATATTGTTTAGGATTCTGTAAAACATGAAAAATTAAAGTCAAAAATATGAAAAAGGCTATTCCTACTTTTCTTTTCATCTTTTTTTCAATATCTGTATTGGCTCAGAATTATATCATATCACTTTGGAAAGGTAATCCGCCTCTACAGATTACATCTGGGTCTCAAGAAGTTTCTATCCAAGAAGGAATCCTTCGAATATCAAACGTGCAAATCCCTAGCATAGAAGTTTATCTTCCAACAAAGCAAATTGCTACCGGTCAGGCAGTCGTAATCTTTCCAGGGGGAGGATATGGAATCTTAGCTTATGATTGGGAAGGGACAGATTTTGCCAAATGGCTGAATTCACAGGGAATTGCAGGTATAGTAGTTAAATATAGACTTCCGATTTCCCAGTCTCTAATCAATCCCAAGGAAGTTCCATTATTAGATGCACAAAGAGCATTAAGGTTGGTTAGACATCATGCTGAAATTTGGAATATCGATCCAGAAAAAGTTGGCGTAATGGGCTTTTCTGCTGGAGGACACTTGGCATCAACACTAAGCACCCAATTTTCCTATGAATTGGAAAGAACCAAAGATAAAATTGACAATATTTCAGCAAGACCGGATTTTTCCATTTTAGTTTATCCTGTCATCACATTCCAAGATCAATATACTCATGGGGGATCCAGAAAAAACCTATTGGGAGAAAAGCCTTCACAGGAACTCATCGATCGTTTTTCCAATGAGAAAAATGTGAATGCCAATACTCCACCTACTTTTTTGGTTCATGCTCAAGATGATTTGGCTGTTCCAGTAGAAAACAGCCTCCTTTATTATCAGGCTCTAAGAGCCAATGAAGTTTCGGCCTCATTACATCTTTACCCAAGTGGCGGACATGGTTTTGCTTTTGGAATGGGAAAAGGAACTGTGGAAAACTGGAGATTAGTACTTTTGGATTGGATTAAAACTCTAAACTAATGCCGATTAAAGTAATTGCTTTCGATGCAGATGATACACTTTGGTTGAATGAACCATTTTTCAGAGAAGCAGAAGAAAAATTCGCTTCACTACTAGAAGACTTTATGCCAGAGCATGCGATAATCAAGGAGCTATACCGAACAGAAATAGAAAATCTCCAATTATATGGCTACGGAATAAAAGGCTTTATGCTTTCCATGATAGAAACAGCCATGAAAATCAGTGAGCATAAAATGCCGATTTTATTGATAGAAAAAGTGATCAAAATTGGTCGAGAAATGCTGGAAAAGCCCGTTGAACTCCTTCCTGGGGTTGAGGAAGTTTTAAAAAGTTTGAACGGGGATTACAGGATAGTTTTAGCAACCAAAGGCGACCTTTTGGATCAGGAAAGGAAATTGAAGAAGTCAGGTCTGGAAAAATATTTTCATCACATAGAAATTATGAGTGAAAAGAAAGTGGCAGATTTTGAAAAGCTCATTCGCCATTTAGATGTTTCTCCTTCGGATTTTGTCATGTTAGGCAATAGCTTAAAATCTGATATACTACCCGTGCTAGAAATAGGCGGACATGCCATTCACATACCTTTTCATATTACTTGGATTCATGAGCAAATAGACCATGAAATCCAACACGAAAGATTCGCCGAAGTAGAAAATATTTCCTTAGCGGCTGATTTAATTAGGAGGATGTAATTCAGGAATTGACCAAATTAGTTGTATCTCCTTCATTTAAGCCAGTTGCATGAAGAGTGATACCATGCTCCATCCAAGCTTTTAGATTCGCCAACCAAAAAGTCCATCCACCATAACAACCCACAAAAAGTTCCATTTTATGTTTATCGTCAGTAGGGATCTGTTTTTGAATTAAGGTGACTTCAGTTCCCCATTTGCTTTCTTTCAAATGAATATCAACAATGCCTCCAGGGCCAAAAGTAAAGGAGATGAGTTTTTTATTTTTTATTTTCAATACCTCCCCTTCTTCTCGATGTGGCCAATTGTTCCATTTCCAAGAAAAAGTATCCCCTTGCTGAACAGTTTCAATGGGCTTTCTTCCAACTCCGTTTGAGTCTTTGAATTCAGCTATTTCTAAAAACCAAGTTTCTAATAATCGTTTTTGAGTCCAAGCATCAAAGACCAATTGAGCTGGTTTCTGAATATGGATTCTACGGGTGAAAGTCGTCCAATCAATAGATTTTTCCATGGAGCTGATTTAAAGATCAAAAGGCAATTATTTAATTTACACATTATCAGCAAATTGACCAACAGCGAATTAAAATTCATTATACCCTTTGCCTTCCATAATCTTTACAACTGAGTTTTGGATTCTTTTCATCCTAGTACCAGATTGCTTCGCCTGATTGAAATAAATCAAATAGCCTCTTTGTCTACCTGGAGTTAAAGACTCGAAGGCTTTTTTGAAAAGACTATCATTTCTAAAATACGCTAAAAGTTCTTCGGGAAGCTTGGGCTTAGTGTCTATAGAAGAAGTTTTGATTCCTGATTTTTCTATCTCCATTGCCTCTTGGATATAGTGGATAATTAATTCTCTGTTTTCCCTGATTGAGTCTGCATTATAAAATTTCCATAGCTTTCCAGTTCGGCTATTTGGTCCAGCAAACTCTAAAATATTTGCTGGGTCTTTCATCAAGGAACCTTTTAAAAAAGACAAAAAGACACAATCCTTAAATGATGAGAGGATTAGTACATTTTTCCCATTCAAAGTATAGCAAGGCTGCGACCATTTAAGCTCCTCGACCAATTCTGTTGTTATGACATAGCTGCGAAGCAGCAACAATTCTTCTTGCCAAGTGTGAACCTTGCAATGAGGAGTTTGAAATAAGGAGCAACGCCCACAACCACTGGAAAAATATTCTGAGATTTTTTTATCCATTATTTTGGTGGTTTTCCAATTCAATTTTAGATTTTATTTTTTCATTTCAAATTTAGAGATAGCCCAAAACCTATTTAAAGGCATATTATCCGACAACAAACGACTGCTATCGGATACTATCGACTGCCTCCCGACTAATTTTCGACCTGTTACTGAACTTGGGCTCATCAAGTTTTCCTCTGGCGAAAACGATGCATGTCAAATTTTAACTAACAAAAACTATGAACACGCTAAGAAACAAAGTTCAGCTAATCGGCCGTCTAGGCGACAAAATTGAAGTTAAGACTTTAGAGTCTGGAAGGAAATTGGGCAAAATCAATCTTGCTACCAATGAAACTTACCGTAATCAACAAGGTGAGAAAGTAACGGAAACCACTTGGCATAACCTTGTGATTTGGGGCAAGCAAGTAGAAATCTTGGAAAAGTACACCGACAAGGGTTCTGAGCTTGCTGTAGAGGGAAAAATCTCCAACCGAGATTATACTGACAAAGACGGAAACAAGCGATATATCACAGAAATCGTAGTCCACGACTTTCTGCTTTTGGGATCCCCCAAAGGCAAGGAAAAGGCAACGGTAGTGCAAGGTGAGGATGATTTGCCTTTTTAAAAATTAATTGGGGCTGTCTCATAATTCTGTTTAATGTCAGTCTGCGAGGCCACCTGGCATCATGCAGGGGATGAGGGCCGTTATTATCCTTTTAGCCTAAAATCGATCTCGTAAGGTCTTCGGGATACTCAATGTGACCAAATCACTTTGGAGACAGCCCCTTAATTACAATATATTTTTTATTGAAATGTCGGAAACAATGAATCTTATGTTGGACTCTTAAATTTAAAGACAAGGAAGAATTAAAATTCCGCTTGAAATTAGACAGAAGATTCTCTTCTTAAAAAACGAAAAACCCCCGGAACATTGTCCCGGAGGTTTTTTCAAAAAAAACCACCAACCTTAAATCAATCATGCTTTTACCTTACGCAGCTTCATATTTAACTTATCTGCCAGCAAGTACATGACTGGTACGATCACTAACGTAAGGAAGGTCGCAAAGGTTAGCCCGAAAATCACGGTCCAAGCCATTGGACCCCAGAAATCTGCATTATCTCCTCCCACATAAAACTGAGGGTCAAAAGAACTCAATAAAGTGCCAAAATTGATGTTCATTCCTATGGCCAAAGGTATCAATCCCAGTACTGTAGTTATTGCTGTTAGTAGTACAGGACGAAGACGCGTCTTCCCTGATTCTACAATACTTCCTACCAATTCTTCATAGGATAAATATTCTCCATCTTTTACCCCTAATTTCTCCCTCTTTCTATCTCTGACAAGATTGGTATAGTCTATCAATACAATAGCATTGTTTACCACCACCCCAGCAAGAGAAATAATTCCGATACCCGTCATAATCACTACGAAATCCATGTTGAAAATAACCAAGCCTAAGAATACCCCAATAGTACTTAAGACAACTGAGGCCATGATGATGAATGGAGTGGTAACTGAGTTAAACTGCGCAACGATGATCAAGAAAATCAAGGAAACTGCTATAGCCAAGGCTCGCATTAAGAATGCTTGTGATTTAGCTTGCTCTTCCTGTTCCCCCGTAAACTTCACCTGAATTCCATCCGGAACTTCATAAGTAGCCATCAAATTCTTGATCTGTGTATTGATTTCAGTTGGGTTATAGCCCTCCAAGACGTTGGAAAACATCGTGATGACTTTTTCCAGATCTTTTCTTTTCACAGAACCATAGGTAGAACCATATTTTACATCTGCAACAGAGGCTATTGGGACTTCTTTTTTCTCCCCAAATTTATCCCGGAAACCAATCTTCTTATTGACAAGCGTATTGATATCATATCTATACTCGTCCATCATCCTCAACTGAATAGGATAATCATCCTCTCCCTCCTTGTATTTGGATACTTCCAATCCAAAAAGTGAGGTTCTCAATTCAGTAGCAATATTTGAAGTAGAGAGTCCAAATCTCCTTGCCTTTTCTCTATCAATATTCAGCACTACCTCAGGACTTCCCAATGAAAGGTCAGTCTTCAATTCCTCCAAACCGGCTACATTTTGCTTATCCAGATATTCCTTAGTCCTGTTTACAAAAGCAATTAATTGCTCATAATCCTCACCTATAAATTCAATATTAACAGCCTTTCCTACAGGCGGACCATTTCTTTGCTTATCTACTGTAATTTGGACACCTGGATATTTTTCAACCATATCCCGGATATCTTCCATTGCTTTATTGGTATTTACACCCTGTCTATCGATGTAATCCACAAAACCAATGGTCATTTTTGCTTTATGTGGCGTTGCCTGATTGCTTGGGCCTTCTGTTGGATCTCCTGTACCTTCACCAACTTGGGTGATAACCGATTCGATGATTCCTTGATAAGGCTCCAAAGTAACCATTACCTCATCTTCCATTTTATCCACAAACTCATTTGTTGCCTCTATGTCAGTTCCAATGGGAAACTCCACAAAAACATTGACCAATTGTGGTTGATTATCAGGGAAGAAAAGGATTTTTGGTGCTCTGATACCTAATAAGGCAACTGAAAGAACTAAGAGAAGAACTGTTCCACCAAAGAAGAAATATGGCCTTTTACCATGCAAAGCATAATCCAATACTTTTTCATAGAAATTTTCAAGGTTAACCAAGAAAACGGTCTGGAACCATCGAATAGCCTTTCGCAATGCAAAGACATTAAACAAGGTCAATACACAGGCAACCAACATTAATGAACCAAGAGCTGTCCAACCCAATAAATACAATAGTGTAGAGAAAATCAGAAAACTTCCCGCAACAATGATTGGCTTCTGTTTAGGTTTATCCTTGGAAACATCCTCCACTTTCATGTAAAGGGAAGTCAATACAGGGTTAATCACCAATGCTACAAACAGTGAAGAAGACAAGACAATTATCAAAGTAATTGGCAAGTACTTCATAAACTCTCCCACAATGTCATCCCAAAATGCCAATGGAAGGAATGCAGCCAATGTAGTAGCTGTAGAGGTAATAATTGGCCAAGCTACCTCTCCTACTCCCTGTTTCGCGGCTTCGGATGCACTGAGCCCTTCTGACATCAATCGGTAGATATTTTCAACTACCACAATGCCATTATCAACCAACATACCTAATGCGAGGATGAGGGAAAATAACACCATCAAATTCAGTGTGATTCCAAAGGCATTTAGCACCAGGAAGGAAATGAACATGGATAGTGGAATGGCAATACCCACGAAGAGAGCATTTCTGAATCCAAGGAAAAACATCAATACCAAAACCACCAGGATTACTCCGAAAATAATGGAGTTTTCCAAATCGCTTACTTGTAATCTCGTCTGCTTAGACTGATCATTGGTGATGGTTATTTCCAGGTCAGAAGGAAAACGATTTGCCTTGGTTTTATCGATAATAGCTTTGATCTTATCAGCAGCAATAAGTAGGTTTTCTCCTGACCTCTTGGTTACATTGATTGTTACAACTGGAAGGTTTTTGCTTCTGGCATAAGAACTTCTTTCCTTGTAGGTATCTTTGACCTCAGCTACATCCCTTAGATATACGATCTTTTGATTATCCGTCTTGACTATGATATCCAGAAGCTCCATAGGGTCTGAAAACTCTCCATCCACTCTCAAAGAGCGTGTGTAGTCTCCAGCCCGGATATTACCGCCAGAAATGGTCACATTTTCAGATTGTATGGCACCAGAGATATCACTAAAATTCACTCCGGTCGCCTCCATTTTATAAGGATTGACATTGACCTGAATTTCTCTTTCCACGGTTCCGGCAAGATCTGCTTTGGAAATTTCAGCCAACTTTTCAATCTCATCCTCCAAGTACTCCCCAAACTTCTTTAATTCCGACTCCGAATAGTCTCCAGAAATATTCACATTCATTATAGGGAAATCCGAAGTATTTATCTCAAGGACATTTGGGTCCTGATCCAAATCAGTCGGCAATTCACTTTTTGACTTATCCACTGCATCCTTGACATCTTGGATAGCTTTGGATATTTCTACCCCGGGATTAAACTCAATGACTATGGAAGAAAAGTCCTGAACAGAAGTGGATTTGATATCCTTGACATCATTCAGAGATTTCAATTCTTTTTCAATGGGTCTCGTGATGAGATTTTCCATATCCACTGGAGAGTTGCCTGGATAAGGAGTTCCTACATAAACTGTTGGAATTACAATTTCAGGGAAACTCTCCTTCGGCATTGTCCTATATGCACTCAAACCGAGCACGGTGATAATTAAGGTTAATATTACCACCGAGGTAGAGTTATCTACACTCAGACTGGACAGTCCAAATTCCCGAATAATTTTAGATTTTGGTTGCTCAGCCATAATTACAGTTGCGAAATATTTACTTTAAAATTATCTCCTACCTCTCTGAATCCTTTATCAACCAAGGTTTCGTTACCTTCTAGACCTTCCAGGATTTCAGTTTCGTTATTAAATGTTCTACCTCTTTTGATATATCGTTTTTTGGCAAGTTCACCATCTACTATGTAGATATAATCACCCTTGCTATCACTAAGTATGAGATAGCTTGGAACTATTACACTAGATGGATTTTCATAGTCCTGAATCTTCAAAACGGTGATCATATTCGGCTTCACTTGTGGAATATTTGGAAGGAAAACCTCCACTTTGAATGTTCTGTTGTTTGGATTAATAATAGCACCTACAGAGCTCACTTTGGTTTTCAGTTCTTTGCCAATGGATGGAAATGAAACATCCACACTATCCCCCTTAGACAAAACTCCAACATAGGATTCTGATATGTCTGCCTCAATAAATAGGTCGCTCTCACCAACAAACTGAAACATCGGAGTTCCAGGCTGCACCAGTTCTCCCAATCTGATCTGAACTGATTCCACTGTACCATTGAATGGTGCTACCACCATAGATTTATTCAATTGGGTTTTCAAGGAAGCTAAACTTCTTTCCAATCCTTCTTTTCTATTTTTCGCTTCTAGAAACTGTACTTCAGTACCAATTTCCTGCTCCCAAAGTCTTTTTTGTTTTTCAAAAAGTGTTTTTGCCAAATCTAGATTTGTTTCCAATTCCTCGATATTCCTTTGAATAGATTCAGCATCAATTCTTGCCAAAACCTGCCCTTTGGTCATTCTCATCCCTTCAATTGCCGGTACCTCTAGAATTCTACCTCCTGTCTCAGCACTGATGATGACATTTTTCTTCGATAATACCGATCCTGTCACTTCTACAAAGTGCTCAAATTCTGCTTTCTTTGCCTGAGCGGTGGTGATCAAAATAGATTTTTGATTTTGCTTGGCATATTCCGGATCCAGGCTGGCAATTTCCGCTTCCAATTCCAAGATGGAAGCTTGAATTTCGGATGCCTCAGTCCTTAATTTATCCAATTCAGCTTTTTTTGCTTCTACAGATTCATCTGAAGCACAGCCTATCGCAAAAAGGACCACAAGAGTTAGGGGTAATAACTTACTGATTGATTTCATGATTGATATGATAATTATCTCCCTGATAAGGATGGTGGTAGTTTTTATTGGTTTGTTGATAAAATACCCAAGGCTTTTTCCAAATCAACTTTGGCGACCAAGCCGTCATATAGGGCAGTTAAATAATTGATTTCAGCCTCAATTAGCGCAGCATCTGCTTCCACTACTTCAAGATTGGAACCCACACCTTCATTGTATTTGATTTTGGATATGTCATAGACTTCCCGCGCCAATTCCAAATTTTCACGCTGAATTTCCAAAATATTCAAGTCATTTTTCAAATTGGTTTTGGCAGTGTAGACTTCGTTTTTAATGCTTTCTTGCAAAAAGAATTTCTGATTCTCCAACTGCATCATCTGCAATCTGTTCTTTTGAATTCTAGCACTTTTTGAGAGCCCATCAAAGATTGGCACCTTCATAGAAACTCCCAGCAAGGAACTTCCAAACCAGTTTTGCTTATCAAATACAGTATTGAAGGTATTACCGGCGCCTGCTCTCTGCGCATTGGCAATAAAATCAATCTTAGGCATGTATTGAGATTGATTGTTTTTCAGGTCGAGCTGCACCAACTCCAAATTAGTCTGAAGTTGACTCACTTCTACCCTTTCCATTCCCTCCTCCTGAAGTAATGCATTGATTTCTTCGATGGGATTCAGTTGGGACAATGACTCTCCCAATTCCAAATCGTATTCCATAGGAAGCCCCATCTGAAGTTTCAGGATTTGCTCACTTATTTCAAGTGCTGTAAGGCTTCGTTCTAATTGAGTAGCAGTATTATTTCGCTGAACCTGAATTCTAGAAACATCAATTTTTTCCGCAAAACCAGCTTCATTCAATGCCCTAGTTTCAGAAAGAAGCGTATCGATTCTTGCCAGATTTGCTCTGGAAAGCCTGATTCTTTCTTCATTCACCAAAACTCCGAAATAAGCTTTCTTCACTGATTCAATCACGTCTACTTTGGTTTTAACCAAATCCAGATCCGTCAATTGCTTGTAAGTTTTGGCGGCTCTAAGTCCTACAAAGAAAGATCCGTCAAAAATCATTTGAGTCATATTCACACCCAAATTGGATTGATAACTCACGCCAAATCTCGCAGGGATAACATCTCCCGGTACATTGGGATCGCCAAAAGGTGGTTCATTTGGAAGAAAAACAATTGGGATTGCAGGGTTATAATTCAAATCAAAATTACCATTGATCTGAGGCAATCCCGTTGCTGTTGTTTCTTTGACAGTAGCCTTGGAAATTAAGGTCTCTAGTTTGGCATTTTTTACATTGACATTATTCTCAAGAGAATAACTCAATGCTTCTTCAAGGGTAAGCCTGACTATTTCTTGCGCATTCCCATGTAGTACAGGCAAGCTAAGACATAGAAGAATGAGTAAATATTTTTTCATCGCTGGGTTAATTAGCTGAGTTTTGCTTGTTGTTCTTGATATGCTTCACGTCCTTTTTCTGTGAATATTCCGTGCAGAAAATGATCCATCATTTGCATTTGCTCCTCTACCAAATTGTAATTTTCATTATTGAAATTGGAAGGTTCCATAGCGGAGGCAATTTGATTCACCCTCAGTCTGGCTAAAATATGAGCATCTATTTCACTCCTAAAATATCCAAGCTGCTTCCCCCTTTCCAAAATATTGACAAAGTCTGTCATGATTACTTGTTCCTTATGCTCTTCAAAGATTTTCCATGCTTCAGGGAAATATTTTTGAACCTCCATGATAGCAAGAGGATTAATGTTAGTCAAACGCTCTCTCATCATCTTTGAAATTTTCACCAAATGCTCAATGACATCTGTACCTGAGTCCTTTAAAAAGGCCATTTTCTCTTGGTCCCTTTCCAGCATAGCTGAAAAAGTAGCATTCACCAACTCCTTCTTGTCCTTGAATTCCTGATAGAGCGTTTTCTTAGATATACCCATCATTCGGGCAATATCATCCATAGTGGTATTGCGTACTCCATACCTGGAAAATTGCTCAATCGCTACATCCAATATTTTTTCTCTCGTCTCCACTTACTTGAAATTTGAATCAAAACTACGGAAACTTTCTATATGTTCAAAGTTTCCAAAGTTTTTTATGAAATAATATTTTGTGTTCGCACTGATACACTATTATAAAGTGTTCGATTTGATACAATTTTATCTGTTTTTAATAGTTTATTTTGCATTTCAAATTACTTTTTTCGGCATCTAAATTTCGTTTATCTTCAATTTTCATTAAAAAATGAGAGTTCTAGACATTCAATTTGGATCTTTAGCATACAAATCTCTTGGAGATGGAAAGGAGGTTTTTCTTATTTTTCATGGCTTTGGCCAAGATCACAGGGATTTATTGCCGTTTTCCAAAATTCTAAAACCCGAACAGCGCTTTCTTTTCATTGACATTTTTTACCACGGAAAAAGTCAATGGAAAAACCACGAAAACCCCTTGACAAAATCAGTTTGGGTAGAAATCTTAAAAAGTCTTTTTAAGAAAGAAGAAATCTCGAAATTCCATTTGATAGGTTATAGCATGGGAGGTAAGTTTTCATTATTGACTTATGAATTATTTCCGGAGAATGTTCAAAGTATGATCCTACTTGCTCCGGATGGAATTAAGACCGGAATATTGTACAGCATCAGTAGCTATCCAGCTTATTTTCATGCTTTATTTAAGCAAATTGTATTCAAGCCTCGTCGCTTCTTTTCTGTAGTAAACGGATTAAGTCAGATTGGCCTTGTGGAAAGTAGTATTTCAAAATTTGTACAAACCCAAATGAAATATAGATCTCAAAGGGCTCAAGTTTATTTTACCTGGAAAACTTTCGGTGGAATTCAACTTCGACTTGGAGCAATCATCCGAAATGCGAGAAAACTAAAAACTCCAATTTTCCTTTTCACGGGGAAATATGACAAAATGGTGACTGCGAAAAATCTAGAAAGATTCAGCAGCAAAATCTCTCACTTGAAATCCCATATTCTTCCGGTTGGTCACGGAGGACTTATTCAGGCAACTGTTGAATATTTAAATCAGGAGAAATTAGATGCTTAAACTAATTTCAGAAAAGTGCCTTGCAAAAGGTTGGGGTAAAATTTAAGGCTTTAAAGAATTCACTTTTCAAATTGCTTGGAAATTTTGGTTACTGCTTGATTCCCTTTCAAGATTATAAGACCATTCAATTCCTGTAATTTGAAAAACCAGCAATTTCTAAGATAATCCAATCGATTATTTCCACCCTCACTTTTTACACTTCAAGCCAATTCCTTACCTTTGCAACTTACCAGCTCAAGGACATGATTTTCTTCTTTGAATCACCTCAAAAAGTAGTCTACGCAGTACAGACTCCACAACCTCTCGCCCAAGAAGACATTACAAAACTTAACTGGCTTTTCGGCGAAGCTTCACCCATTCAAACTCCAGAAGTAGCAGGGAAATTTTCCGGCCCAAGAAAAGAAATGATCACCCCATGGTCTACCAATGCTGTGGAAATCACGGTGAACATGGGCATTCAGGGAATCCAGCGAATTGAGGAGTTTTTCCCACTTGCTGAAGGTGATCAAATTGACCCTATGCTTCAAAAAGCTTATGAAAATCTGGATCAGGAGATCTTTGATATACATTTGGAGCCAGAACCAATTAAGTCTATTGAGGATATTGCGAGCTATAATCAAAAAGAAGGATTGGCTCTTAGCGAAGAAGAAATTGCTTATTTGGAAAATGTCTCTACGCAACTCGGTAGACCATTGACCGACTCAGAGGTTTTTGGTTTTTCCCAAGTCAACTCTGAGCATTGTAGACATAAAATTTTCAACGGAACCTTTATCATCGATGGTCAGGAAAAGCCAATGACGCTCTTCCAATTGATCAAAGAAACTTCCAAAAAGCATCCAAATCGAATTGCATCTGCCTATAAGGACAATGTGGCATTTATCCAAGGTCCTAAAGCGCATCAATTCGCTCCTAAAACCCAGCATCAGGCTGACTTTTTTGAGCAAAGAGAAATTGACACGGTAATTTCCCTGAAAGCAGAAACCCATAATTTCCCTACTACTGTTGAACCTTTCAATGGAGCAGCTACAGGATCTGGAGGTGAAATCCGAGATAGACTTGCTGGGGGAACGGCTTCTATTCCTTTGGCAGGAACGGCAGTTTATATGACTTCTTATTCCCGATCAGAAAAAGGCAGAACTTGGGAAAACAAGCTGGAAGAAAGACCTTGGCTCTACCAGACTCCTATGGATATCCTGATCAAAGCCTCCAATGGCGCATCTGACTTTGGAAACAAATTCGGACAGCCCTTGATTGCTGGATCAGTTTTAACATTCGAGCATGAAGAAGGCGACAAGCACTTTGGCTTTGATAAAGTAATCATGCTAGCTGGTGGAATTGGTTTTTCGAATGCCAAATACACCAAAAAAGAAGAGCCAAAAACCGGTGATCAAATCGTGATCATGGGTGGCGATAATTATAGAATTGGTATGGGAGGATCAGCGGTTTCTTCCCTCAATACTGGTGAATTATCCAATGCTATTGAATTGAACGCCATACAAAGATCCAATCCGGAAATGCAGAAGCGTGTTTCCAATGTGATTCGGGCAATGGCTGAGAGCGAGAATAACCCTATCATTTCCATTCACGACCATGGTGCAGGTGGCCATTTAAATTGCCTTTCCGAATTGGTGGAAAGTACGGGTGGAACCATCCACATTGATCAATTGCCTGTAGGTGATCCAACTCTCTCTGCAAAGGAAATCATTGGAAATGAATCCCAGGAAAGAATGGGCTTAGTTGTCGGCAAGGAAGATGTCGCTACGCTAAAGCAACTTTCAGAAAGAGAAAGGGCTCCTTTTTATGTGGTAGGTGAGACCACCGGAGACATGCATTTCAAATTCGAAAATCAAAAGACAGGAGAAAAACCAGTTGATTGGAATTTGGCATACATGTTTGGATCTTCTCCAAAAACCATATTGGAAGATCAATCGGGGAATGCCTCATTCGCAGAAGCAAGCTATGATCCTGAATTGATCAAAGGGTATATCCAAGAAGTATTGCAATTGGAAGCCGTAGCTTGTAAAGATTGGCTAACCAATAAAGTGGACAGGTCAGTAACAGGCAGGGTTGCCACTCAGCAAACTGTAGGAGAAATCCAACTACCTCTGAATGATGTAGCCGTAATGGCTTTGGATTTCACAGGTAATAAAGGGATCGCTACCTCTATAGGTCATGCCCCGGTAGCTGCTTTGGCCAATCCAGAAGCGGGTAGCAGATTAGCTATTGCAGAGGCCTTGACCAACTTGATTTTTGCACCTATCGCAGACGGACTGAAGGGAGTTTCTCTTTCTGCCAACTGGATGTGGCCTGCCAAAAACAAAGGAGAAAACGACAGATTATACCGTGCAGTTCAGGCAGTTTCAGACTTTGCCATTGAATTGGGCGTCAATATCCCAACCGGAAAGGACTCCCTTTCCATGACTCAGAAATATCCTGACGGAAAAGTGGTTTACTCGCCGGGAACAGTAATTATATCTACAGTAGGAGAATGTTTTGACGTTCAAAAAACTGTAAAAACTGCATTGAAGCCGGTTTTAGGGAGTAGAATTCTTTATATAGACTTTTCGAAAGACAGTTTCAAACTAGCAGGATCCAGCTTTTATCAGGCGCTCAATAAAGTAGGAACAGATACGCCTACGGTGGTCAATTCCGCCTATTTTGCCAAGGCATTTAAAGCTGTACAGGATTTGATCGACCAAACTTGGATACATGCTGGACATGATATTTCATCTGGTGGAATCATCACAGCACTACTAGAAATGTGCTTCCCAACTCCAGGAATTGGATTGGAAGTAATAATTGATCGACTGGGAGAAAATGATTTGGTGAAAGCACTATTCGCGGAAAATCCAGGTATTCTAATTCAGGTACCTGACGATCATCCTGTAGAAACCCTGTTGGTTGAGGCAGATATTGATTATGTAGAACTGGCAACAGTTACCAACTCAGGTAAGATTGATTTTCTAGGAAAAGATTTAAGTCTGTATATTGAGCAGCACAGAGATATTTGGTTTAGGTCATCCTACCTTTTAGACAGGAAGCAATCCGGAGAAAAACTCGCAAAAGACCGTTTCGACAATTATAAAAATCAGCCACTTTCTTATGAATTTGCTCCAAATTGGAAAGGAAGTTTTGCTGAGTCTGGAATCAATCCATTCAGAAAAGAAACAGGAAAGGCGAAGGCAGCTATTATCAGAGAAAAAGGAGTGAATGGAGACCGAGAAATGGCTTATTCACTTTGGCTTGCAGGGTTTGAGGTGAAAGATGTGCACATGACAGATTTGATCTCAGGGAGGGAAAATCTGGAAGATGTACAGATGATAGTTTTTGTAGGAGGCTTTTCCAACTCTGATGTTTTGGGTTCAGCGAAAGGCTGGGCAGGAGCTTTCCTTTACAATCCAAAAGCAAAACAAGCTTTAGATAATTTCTACGCAAGACCTGACACCCTGAGTTTGGGAGTATGTAACGGTTGCCAGCTCATGGTAGAACTTGGACTGGTAGGTTCAGAAGATCCTGTTCATAAAGCAAAAATGCTGCACAATGCCTCTCATAAATTTGAATCCTCCTTTGTGAATGTGAGCATTCCAGAAAACAAAACTGTGATGCTTGGAAACCTTACCGGTCAGCGTTTAGGAGTGTGGGTAGCTCACGGAGAAGGAAAGTTTTATTTGCCAAAAGCTGAAAGTGAATATCATATAGGAATGAAATATAGCTATGAAGCCTATCCTGGAAATCCAAATGGTTCTGATTATGCAGTAGCCGGAATAGCCTCTCAAGATGGAAGACATTTAGCTATAATGCCTCATATTGAGCGTTCATTAAAGCCATGGAACTGGGCTCACTATCCTATGGATAGAAATGATGAATTCACTCCTTGGCTAGATGCCTTTGTCAATGCCCGTAAATGGGTTGAGGAAAAGAATTAAAGAGTTGAAAATTATAACCCTTCTGATTAAAATTTCAGAAGGGTTTATTTTTATTTGAAAATTTTGAATGTTTCAGTGAATTGGGCAGACTGAATCTTTAGAAAATAGATTCCTTGTCCAGATTGGATTAAATTTTCATTTACCCAATTTTTGATATCCTCTATATTGAAAAATTGAGAACTTTTTATTCTGCCAGAATAATCTGACATTAATACTATCACGCCATCCTTCAATTTATTTTCGTCTCCTCTATAAGTAATTTGTAGATCGGAATTCCCAACAGGATTTGGAAATACTCGCCAATTTGCATCCAACTTTGGAGGTTCTAATTTGAGCGAAACGGTATTACTATACCCTTCAAATTTATCCTTATTGTAAAGCTTTATTCTATAGAATGCATAACCTTCCTCATTATATAACTTATCATCATAAAATTTAAAATTCATTAAACCCTCTTTTCCAGACTGAACCACAAGGCTATCAAGATTCTCCCAGGATTTTATTTGATTAAGACCTCTCTGCACCACCATGGTAATATCCTCATTCAATCCTGAGATAGACCATCTTAATTCAGCACTATTTTGCTCTTTGTTCCAAGACACCTGTATCCCGCTTAAATCAATCGAGAGAATTCTATATGAAACCCTAATAATCACTTTACCCGCAGATCCAGCTCCTCCACGCACGCTTCCAGCTCCACCTCCAGATCCTGTGAAAGGAAGACCAGCCCCACCAATACCGTCAGAATTCGAATCACCGGGATTTAGGTGATCTCCATCCCCTCCAAGCTTTGTAGTCTGAAATACCCCTCCAGTACCTTTACCATATTGTTGAGCTGGATTTCTCCCAGTTGAACCTCCTCCTCCTGCGAAGGCATTAAGAACACCGGAAACCCCGTTTAATATTGGTAAAGAAATTCCATTCCCACCACTCCCGGGATTATTATTCCTTCCTTCTTCACCTGGAGTAGCAGCACCGCCTCCACCTCCACCATTCAGTTGATTGTTATTTTGACGTCTCCCATTTCCACCTTGGTTACCTAGGTTACCAGCAATTACTGCCCCCCCATTTCCTGATCCATTTCCTGGATTGTTGTTGGCGCCTCCTCCACCTCCACTGCCTCCATTTCTACCATCTCTTGCTGAGGAAGATTGAGAGCCTCCTCCTCCTCCTCCGTTAGAGATTAATCCAAAAAATGAAGACTCTAGACCATCTCTTCCAGGGGAATTATTCTGTGTAGAACCAAATCCTCCAGGACCTACAGCAACAGGATATCTTCTACCAACCAGAAGTGAAATTGCATTGCTAGAAGTTATACCACCTGAGCCACCACCGCCGGCAGCTTCACCAAACCCTCCTCCACCTGCACCACCAACCAAGGTAGCTGAAACATCAATAATTTGTTCATCCGGCAATAATTCTGGTAATATCAAATTATCAGTACAATTGAAAATATAGACTCTATCAAAGCCTGTTGAGGTCGTAATTTCAATCATTTCTACACAAGATGCAGTAGGACAACTTCCAACAGTCGCACCATCAGATAATCCATTTCCAACGGGTGCCTTATTTACATACAGAGGGGAATTGGGAATCTGTAAGCCACTGCCAGAAATCGTTCCTAGATTGGTAATTGTACCTCCAACATTTAAACTATTGCAAACATTATTATTTAACGATCTTATCTGACTATTGGAATTAAGTTGAAGTGTCCCTGAAATGGCTAAATTTCCAGCCAATTCAACAATTGTATTGGAATTCAAAATAACTGAGCCTGAAAAATTAGACATGCCAATCAGTTTGATGATGGAGTTACTATTAAATGTAGTGAGGCCTGAAAAATTCACAGTTCCATTTGAAATTAGTGTCGCCGCTGAGCTCACAACCAGTCCACTCCCAAAATTCAATTCTCCATAGTTGTAAATAGATTTATTTGAAGATATAGTTGAATTCCAATTCAATACGCCATAATTGAATATGCTCCAATTACCATTTGGGGAATTTGAAATTGACAAATTTCCATAGTTAGAAAGAGAAGCTAATCCTGAAAGTTGGCTGTAAGCGCCATTCCAAGAAGCACCATCTTCAATACAGATTGAAATATTATTTCTATTATTAAAACTTATATTGGATGTTCTGTCACCCCTAATACAAACCAAAGATCCATTTTGAATAGTACCAGAAGGAGCATTATTTCCATCAATTATTACATCACAAGAATTGCACTGAGCATAAATACTATCTGAAATAAAAATGATTAATAGCAGTATTGTAAGTGCATATATAAATTTATCTTGTTTAAATAGCATCTCAATTTTTATTGAAAAACAAGGAAATTTATATCAGATCATTTATATATCCAAATTTCAATATTAGATTATTTTAATCTTAGAAAATCTAAATCTTATCGTAAAAATAAAATTCATAAAAGCATATAATTAATACAATTTTATTAATATGAAATTTTCCTTAAGTATAAAAAATTGATCTAGTTGAATCTAGCAGGGTATTTTTTATTTATAAACTTCAATTTTATAACACTAAAATACAGGGAATTTTAGACCTAAAAATCTTATTAAATTTTAAAAACCTTTGAATTGCTTTTTCCGTGATGTTCTCGATTCGCATCTGGATCTACTTTATTTCTAGATGAGGATCCCATCTATCAACCAGCTGATCATCCCCATGAAGAAATTCAATTTCCTTGTAATTCTGACTCTTCTAGCCTTTTCACAAATAAGTTTTGCCCAAACAGAAATCTCTGAACAAATCAAAACTGATAGAGACAACCAACTGAAAGAGCTCAATGAAAAGCTCAAAACCAACGAAGAGCTTGTCAACAAACTGACTGAAAAAATTGCAGCAGCAGACAGCAAAAACGCCTCTGATAAGGACAAAATTTTCGATTTGGAAAAACTTCAATTAGCCCTTGATAATAGATTGAAAATATTGGAAGAGGCTCCAAAAACCAAAATCAATCTCAATGGACAGTTGGCGTTTACCGAGCTCTTGAGTATCCAAAGAGATATACAGCCAGTAGAGCTATTTTTAACTTCCCAGTCATTTTTTGATCAATTGGGAAATATTGGGAAAATCCAGCAATACAAATCCTTTACTAGCTGGAAAAATGAATTCGATAAATGGTATGCCAAAGAAGGTCAAAATGATGCCATGGTGGGAGTCCTTCAAAATTCCATCAGTTTGATTTCAACTGCTTCTGCGGCAGTTCCTCTTTACGGAACCATGGTCAATACTGCGATTTCGGGTGTCACCAGCTTAGTGGGAAACTTGAGCAAAAAAGAAAAGGAATTGTATGAAAGATCTCCTGAGATGCTAAGGATTTTGACAGTGACCAGTCAATTTGAACAGCAAAAATCCATCATTGATCACGAATGGGTGTTGATCAATAAGGAGTTGGAGCAACTTCAGAAAGAAAACACCCAGCTTTTAGAGGAACAGATGGCCTATTTTGGCATTGATAAAAACAGGTATCAGAACAGATATCTCAATGCAACTTTGGATGCTGATCGGGAATTTTTCAAGAATGAATGCAGAAAAGCTATTTCAGAGAAAATTGCTTTGTTGGAAAAATCACCCGAGACCCGAGGTAAATGGCTGGGTCAAGTCGAGACCTATATGTACAAAGTGCAATCCCTAAGATTGAGATTTGGTCAACTCACCACCAGAATGCAAGCTAATATTGAGCAATATGAACATTTGATAAGACTGTACTCAGACGCTACCAAATTTCCGGTTGAATTCACTGCTAAAATTACTGCTTTAAACAATCCATTGAATAATCTTAAAAATAAGTTTTACTCTTCCTTTAATCCTGCCAGATACATAGAAGATTCAGCGGTGATGTACATAGAAAGGCAATAAAAAAGGAGAGCCGCTTATTTGGCTCTCCTTTTTAATATAGATTTTTAAACCTCGGGTTCTTGCTGACTCAGGCAGTGAAAGGAGCCCAAGCCCCAAATGATATCAGTAGAATCTATTCCGATGACTTTTCTATCCGGAAAGCATTCTTTCAAAATATCTAATGCTTTCTGATCATTCTCATCTCTGAAAGTGGGAACCACTACGGCTGCATTTCCAATGTAAAAGTTGGCATAAGATGCCGGTAAACGCTGTCCTTCCCAAATCACAGCTTTAGGCATAGGGAGCTCTATAATATTCAGTTGCTTATCATTTTCCAGGCGCATTTTTTTCAGCAAATGCAAATTCTCCTGTAAAATATCATAGTTGTCATCCCCCTTATGCTCTTCAATCACTGTCACAACGGTGTCTTCATTGACGAATCTGGTAATGTCATCGATATGGCCGTCAGTGTCATCCCCTATGATCCCATCACCTACCCAAAGGATATGATTTACACCATAGTAATCGCAAAGGTACTTTTCGATCTGAGCCTGATTGAGATGCGGGTTTCGGTTTTTATTCAGAAGGCAGGCTTTGGATGTTAACAAAGTTCCTTTCCCATTAAACTCTACAGAACCACCTTCCATTACAATTCCGGGTTGGAAACAAGGAATATTCAAATACTCAGCAATTCGAAAAGGAATTTGATTATCCAAGTCATGAGGAGGGTACTTTTCTCCCCAAGCATTGTAATCCCATTTGACCAAAACTTTCTTTTGATCAGCGTTGGGGTTGATCAAAAATGCCGGACCATGATCTCTGCACCAAGCATCATTCGTAGGGAATAAGTGGAAATTAATTTGGTTCATGTCCACTCCTGCCTGATTTAATTGATCGATGGCAAACTGCCTCATCCCATCATCCAGTACATTGATATGAATTTTTTCTCCCTTAGCTACCTCCTTGATAAACTGGGCATATTTTGGATATATCGTATGAATTTTTCCCGGCCAGGAATCCTCCTTATGGGGCCAGCTTAACCACATAGCTCGATGAGGGGCAAACTCTGCGGGGAAATAATATCCCAGTTCTGCAGGAGTGGCTCCTCCAGTTCGGGCAAGTTCAAAAATATCTGCCATGCTTATTCTTCGTCTATGTAGCGCTTGGTAATCTGCTGGTAACTGTCAATTCTACGATCTCTCAAGAAAGGCCAGTGGGTTCTATATCTATCAGAACCGGTTAAATCCAATTCCTCTACATGCACTTCCTCTTCCAAATGTGGTGCTTTGTAAGTCACTCGCCCAAAAGCATTTGACACAAAAGAACCTCCCCAGAACTGCATATCTCCTTCTACACCTGTTCTATTTACAGAAACTACCGGAATGCCATTTGCAACAGCATGGGAACGCTGTATAGTTTGCCAAGCGCCATACTGCTCATCATTAGTCAAGCCATCCTGATCCTTGTGCCAGCCTATAGCTGTAGGATACACCAAGAAATCGGCTCCCTTCAAAGCTGTAATTCTTGCTGCTTCAGGATACCACTGATCCCAGCAGATCAATACGCCTATATTTCCAAACTTGGTTGGGAAAACCTTATAGCCCAAATCACCTGGAGTGAAATAAAACTTTTCAAAATATCCAGGATCATCTGGAATATGCATTTTTCTATATTTCCCTAGATAAGTTCCATCTGCATCCAATACAGCGGTTGTATTGTGATAAAGTCCCTCTGCTCTTTTTTCAAAAAGAGAAGCTACTATCACTACTCCTAATTCCTTGGCTAAAGAACCTAGGCTTTCGGTGGAAGGACCTGGAATAGCCTCCGCCAGTTTAAAGTTTTCATAATCCTCCACATCACAGAAGTAGAGCGATCTAAAAAGTTCTTGAAGCACCACTACCTCAGCTCCTTTTTGAGCTGCCTCACGGACTCCTTTTATGGTTTTATTCATGTTTTCGGTCACGTCCCCTGAGCAACTCAGCTGAACCAGACCTACCTTTACTTTTTTATCAGACACGTCTATATGAGTTTGATTGAATCAATAAGCAAATGTACGGGAGATGGAAGGGAATGGCAAATAGTGTGCACTTGAAGTAAAAGAATTGGAGTAACCTTAACATATACCTTAATTATTGGAGCTTTTTTAAATCCAAAGATTATTTTCTTTACGTTTGTATACTATGATTTTACAATTCCTTATCCCGTTTTTTCTGCTTTTTCAGGGCTTTCATTCAACTACGAGCCAAGCAGACAAAAAAGTTACTGTTATCATTGACGCAGATACTGCCAATGAAATTGACGATCTCTATGCCTTAGTACAAGCTATGGCTTCTGACAAACTGGACATCAGAGCGATCACTTCGGCACAGTTTCACACTTCGCCCATTGCAACAGATACCTCTGTGATGGAAAGTCAGATTATCAATGAGCGATTGGCTCAATTATCCAATCGAACTGACATTCCTCTACCAGTAGGAGCGAATTTCCCGATGACCTCCCCTACAGAACCACAAGTTTCTCCGGCTTCCAACTTCATTATCCAGGAAGCCAAAAAAATGAAAAATGGACAAAAGCTAGATTTGGTCATTTTAGGTCCTTGTACCAATGTGGCTTCTGCAATTGTGCAGGATCCAAGTATCATTCCTTTGATCAGAGTTCACTATCTGGGAATTTGGCATGACCCGGAAGCTAATACTTTTGATAAAAACGAGTTTAATTCCAGAAATGACAAGGTTGCTGTTAACGTATTATTCGACACACCCAATCTTGACTTGACCATCATGTCAGCTACCAGTAGCCAACATCTCAAGCTGGCTAAAACCAAAGCCGACGAAGAATTAAAGGGTAAATCTGAATTGGGAGATTATTTAATCGCTAGATGGGACAATCATAAAAGATGGTGGACCAGAAATGATCCTGAAAAGAAAACCTGGATCATGTGGGATTTGGCAATTATTCAGGCTTTAATAAATCCTGAATGGTCCAAAGTGGAAGAATTTACGACTCCTCCCGAAAATACTCAGCGAATCGTAAAGGTTCACACTTCCATCGATGCTCAAGCCATGGAAGATGATTTTTGGAAAACCATGAAAACTACCTTCCATCAAAAATCTGAATAAGCCCCATTGATAAAAATAACTCCTACCAATCGTAGGAGTTATTTATTTTTTTAATTTACTTTGTGTTTCAAAGTACTTTTAAAATGAGAAATGCACAAGATGAATTAGCTGAAATAAAATCCATCATGGAAAGAAGCAGTCGTTTTCTTTCCTTGAGTGGATTGTCGGGGATTTTAGCAGGTGTGTATGCCCTGATAGGCTCTGGCATTGCTTACAGCCTGATTTATTATCCCAAGCCTCCTTATGGAAAAGCCCTTTCCCTAACAAATCCCGAATATGTCATCAGCAATGTGATGATCACGGGACTTTCCGTCTTATTACTTTCTGTGTTTACAGCTTGGCTGCTAAGCAGAAAAAAAAGTAAGAAAACAAAAGTAAGTCTTTGGGCTCCAGCAAGCAGAAGGTTCATGAGGGCTTTATTTATTCCAGTAATCATAGGAGGCCTTCTTTGTATAGGCCTATATGCGCAAGGACAAGAGCATTTAGTCGCAGCTATCACTTTAATTTTTTATGGATTGGGACTTTTCAACGCCTCCAACTTTACCCTAAATGAGATCAAATATTTGAGTTATTGTCAACTGATTTTAGGATTGATAGCCACATTCTTTCCAGAATATGGGCTTGTGCTATGGGCATTGGGATTTGGGGTTTTGCACATCATTTATGGTGCGATCATGTATGTAAAATACGACGGTTGAGGTGAAAGGAAAATACGATAAAGCATTTGAAAATGTGATCCGGCTGAGGATCATGTCCATCCTGATGGCCAATGAAGAATTTGATTTCAATTCCTTCAAAGAACTATTGGATGTGACTGATGGAAACTTAGCAACACATCTCAAACAATTGGAGAAAAATGAATTTATCGAAGTGAAAAAATCCTTTGTTGGAAGAAAGCCTTTGACTACTTATGCCGCAACCGAAGAGGGAAAAAAAGCCTTTCAGTTTCATTTAACCTTCCTTGAAAATTTAATCAAAGAAAATAAAAGCTAAAAAAATTTATTCATCTACTTTGAATTACAAAGTACTTTCAACTCAAATAATATGGTACGTTTATCGCAGATTAATAGCAAACTAATTGCTCTTGCAGCCGGAATCGGAGCCAGTATTCCATTTTCTATTCTTTTGTTCATTATTCTGACGAAGGAGGATGTTTTTGAAACTTGGATGTTCCTTCCTCTTTCAATCATCCCAATGGGCGCCGCATTGGGCGGAATTTTCTTTTATTTATGCAGTTTCATTTGGTTCTCAGAAGGTTGGAAAAAATTTGCCGCTGTAGTTTTTAGCACCATCATCTACTTTGTATCTATTTGGATTAGCTCAGTCATTGCCTTCAATTTCACCGGTCATTGGAATTAAAAATACTTCTCTACCCCTTACCTCAATTCACTATGAAAGAACAAATTCTAAAAAACAGTCAAAACGCCTTGGAACTTGAAAAACTGTACCGGGCCAACAAATCCCAATTCAAACGAGATTTCAATGAATTGTATCCCAAAAATTTACAAACAGAACTGGGAGAGTTTTGGAACCAGCGATTGAATTATGAAACAGAATCCATTTCCTGGGGAAGCAAAGATGAAATCAAATTTATCATGATTTGTATACTCTTGGCCGGATTGATCGCAAAATTCCCCGCTCTTTTCAATATCTCTGAAGACTTTTTTTTCCCAAGAAATATTGGCTTTATCATTTTTCCCTTCCTGACTGCTTTCTTTGTTTGGAAGAACGAAATGAGCAATGCAAGCAAAGGGATTCTTATTTCCATTTCAGTGCTATTAGCTGTTTACATCAACTTCCTTCCAAATTCGAATTCCAGCGATACTTTAATTTTAGCCTGTTTACATCTTCCTTTTATTTTATGGGGAATGTTAGGCTATGCTTTTACCGGAAACAGCCTTCATCCTAACCTCCAAAAGTTGGCTTTTTTGAGATTTAATGGAGATGTGGCGGTTCTTAGTGTATTATTGGGAATAGCGGGAATGCTGATGACTGGAATGACTTTAGGCCTATTCAGCTTGATTGGTATCAGCATTGAAAAATTTTACTTCGAATACATCGCTGTTTTTGGCTTACCGGCCATTCCACTTTTGGCTACTTTGATCAATAAAAATAATCCTCAATTAGTAGATAAGGTCTCCCCTATCGTTGCGAAGCTATTTAGTCCATTGGTTTTATTGATGTTAATAGCCTATTTAAGCGCAATTCTAATTTCAGGAAAAGACCCTTATAACGACAGGGAATTTCTATTGACATTCAACTTGCTCCTCATTGGTGTGATGGCTTTGATTTTCTTTTCTGTTGCCGAACATTTTCATCAAAAAGAAAGAAATTGGACTACCTGGATCTTATTCTTACTGGCTATAGCCACTATTCTAGTGAACGGAATTGCTCTTTCTGCCATTATTTTCAGAATTTCAGAATGGGGATTTACTCCCAACCGAACCGCAGTTTTAGGTGGAAATATTTTGATACTCGGGCATCTTATGTGGGTCACAGCCCTCCTATTTCAATCAGTCAATAGAAAAACTACGCTTCAAAAAGTAGGAATAGCAATAGTCCAGTACCTTCCCATCTATGTGGTTTGGGCCTTTATCGTAGTCTTCTTATTTCCTTTGGTGTTCGGCTTTGAATAATCCGCATTTAAGCCATTCAAGGAATTGATTTCAGGGAATGATTTAGAATTTAACTCAAATAGGTATCTTAACAGTTTCAAAACCCAAAGAAAAGCTCTAACCTTTTAACAAAAAAACAGATGAAAAAACAATCCATTTTCCACATGGCAATGCTTATCCTATTGAGTATAGGAGTAATTTCCTGTGGATCAAATAGCAATGAAGAAAGCACTGAAATGAGTGAAGAAAACACGAGCGAAACAGAAAGATTTGGAGGTTTAGCACTTTACACGGTCCGTGACTCGATGGCCAGTGATCCCAAGGCCACACTTCAGGCTGTAGCTGATGCAGGATATGCATATATCGAGGCAGCTGGATATGCTGATGGCAAATTCTATGGAATGGACCCAGCAGATTTTAAAGCTTATGTAGAATCTTTAGGCCTAACCCCAAAAAGTACACACATGGGCGGAGTTACTTTAGAAAATGCTGATGAACAAATAGCCGCAAGTAAAGCAGCAGGATTCGAGTATTTCGTCATCCCTGTTCCACCTATGGGTATGTTCACCTTTGGTCCTGAAGGAATGGGAATGAAGGGCACTAAAGAAGAGTTGGTATCCATCTTGAAAACTATCGGCGAAAAATGCTCTAATGCAGGCTTAAAACTTTTATACCACAATCACGACTTTGAGTTTAAGCCTATGGCAGATGGCACTATCCTCACTGACTACATTTTGGAAAATACGGATCCAGCACATGTCAATTATCAAATGGACCTTTTCTGGGTTACGAAAGCCGGAGCAGATCCTTTGGCGTATTTTGAAAAATATCCAGGCCGTTTCAAGGCTTGGCATGTAAAGGACATGAACGCAGAAGGACAGTTTGCGCCAGTTGGAACTGGATCAATTGACTTCGGAAAAATATTAGCACAAAAAGAAAAGTCCGGCATGGTTTATTACCTAGTGGAACAAGATCAAACCTTTGGTTTGGATCCAATGGAAGCTATCAAAATTAGCCACAGCGGATTGAAAGAAATAGGTTTTCAATAATTTCTAAAAACCATAAAAAAACGCCAACTTTTTCGAGTTGGCGTTTTTTTTGAATACTTCCTTTTTCTACTCTTCAAAAGTAATTCCCTCCGGATTTGCACCCAATTGCTTCAAATTTGTGCTGACAGACTCAATCATGGGAGGTGGTCCGCAGACATAAAATTCCTGAGAAAAATCCACTAAATGCTTTTTCAAAAACTCCATATCAATTCTCCCATGTTCATGTCCATCAAGTTTTTCTTTATCCAAAATGGAAACAAAGTCCTCTCCTAATATTTCATGAAAATAGCTTTCCAAAATCACATCCTTTCTGGTTTTGTTTGCAAAAAAGAGCTTGTTTCCTTCCAACTCCCCCTTACTTTTCAAATGCTTCAAAATGGCGATGAAAGGAGTGACTCCAGCTCCTCCAGCAATGAAAACTCCTTTTCCTTTGTATTGAATTGCACCCCATGAATCATCAATAATCAACTCATCCCCGGGGATAACTCCATCCAGATGATTGGTTACTCCATCGTGGTCTCTGTATGATTTGATTACAAATTCAAGATGATCATCCTCAGGTAAAGAGGTAAAAGTGAAGGGTCTTTTTTCTTGTTTCCATCCCTCCTTGTTAATTGCTACCTCAGTGGCTTGACCAGGAATGAATGAATAACCCTCGGGTTTCTCAACTTTAAACTGTTTGACATCATGGGTGAGGGATAATAAATCTAAAATCTTAACAATGTGTGCCATAAAATGATGATTAAATAGACCGCTACTGTTCCCGAACTTATTAGAAGTTAAACTGAGTAGTAAACTTCAATGAGAGGATTTCTTGATCCAAAATTGATCCGGAGTAGCAGCTAGATTAAAATAAATAATTTACTCTTAAGTATATAAACGGAAATTCAGCTCTTTGTTTCCCGAATTGACTTTTCTTATTGCAGATACATGAAAGAAATATCCTAAGAACTCCAATGGCAATTCCTGTAAAATTCAATTTATCCAAACGATTCCTCCAGTCTTGGGTTAATTATAGAGGAGTAATTGTGAGATCTAAGCATCTCATTTCCAATAATCTTTAAGCTATCATTTTGGAAGTAAATTACTTTCTTGAATCTAATTCGATTTCCCGTTTATCTGAAATTAATGGGCATCCTATGCCAAAGGCCTTATCTTTGGCTTTTATGGATTTGAATCAAGCCTTTCTGGCTGGTCATTCTTAGACTTTATTTTCACCAAAAAACCATCAATGGAACAAATTATATACACCTTAAATGATCTAATCTGGAGTAATGCACTCATTGTTCTCTGTCTGGGAGCAGGTATTTACTTTTCTGTGAGAACAGGTTTTGTACAAATCAGATATTTCAGGGAAATGATTCATTTGCTTTTCTCTGGAAAATCCTCCAAAAAAGGCGTTTCCTCCTTCCAGGCCTTTGCGCTAGCTCTTTCCGGTAGAATTGGTACGGGAAACATTGCAGGGGTTGCCACAGCCATTGGGCTTGGAGGACCAGGAGCAATATTTTGGATGTGGATTATCGCATTTTTAGGTTCTGCATCAGCTTACATCGAGGCCACATTAGGGCAGATTTTCAAGGAAGTTAAAGGCGGTGAATACAGAGGTGGACCTGCTTACTATATAGAAAAGGGACTTGGCATCAAGTGGTACGCCATGTTATTCGCCTTCGTGACTATTATCAGTATGTCATTTTTGCTACCAGGAGTTCAGAGTAATAGTATTGCACTTAGCGTCAATAATGCCTTTGATGTTCCTGTTGAATATACAGGAGGAGTTGTTTGCCTATTTCTTGCTATGGTAATTTTCGGGGGTATCAAAAGAATCGGTAAGGTTGCTGAAATTCTTGTTCCTTTCATGGCAATGGGCTACGTATTGTTGGCAATTATAATCATTGGAATCAATATCACTGAAGTTCCAACCGTTCTGAAATTGATCGTAAGCTCTGCTTTTAACCAAGAAGCAGCTTATTCAGCAGTTTTTGGTTCGGCAATTGCTTGGGGAGTAAAAAGAGGAATTTATTCAAACGAAGCAGGTCAAGGTACTGCACCCCACGCTGCTTCGGCTGCGGAAGTTAGTCATCCGGCAAAGCAAGGTTTGGTACAAGCCTTTTCGGTTTACATTGATACTTTATTTGTTTGTACTGCAACAGCCTGTATGATCTTATTTACCGGTCAGTTTAATGTACTGCACCCTGATGGAGGCTTCTTGGTAGAAAACCTTCCCGGGATTGCGATAGGACCTGAGTTTACCCAAAATGCGATTGCTGTTCACTTCCCCACCATTGGAGCAGGTTTCGTAGCGGTTGCTTTGATGTTTTTCTCCTTTACTACCATCATGGCCTATTACTATATCGCTGAGACGAATTTGAGCTATCTGCAAAAGAATGATACTCAAAAATGGCCAATTCATGTTTTGAGAATATTAATCATTATCGCTACTTTTTATGGCGCTATACGTACGGCGCAAGTAGCTTGGACATTTGGAGATATCGGTGTAGGATTAATGGCATGGTTGAATATTATTGCTATTCTACTATTGAGAAAACCTGCTTTGGAAGCCTTGAAAGATTATAAGAAAAAGAAAGATGCCGGGGAAGATCCGGATTATGATTTCGAAGGAATGAAAAAACATTACAGCAAAAACTAAAAGTAAAAAGGGGAGCAAATCGAAATCTGCTCCCCTTATTTATTTACATCAATCAAAACTATTTCGCAGGCAATACGCTGGCTCTAACTTCACCGAAGCCAACACGGATTCCATCTTTTTCAGCAAAGCCCTTCATGATAACGGTATCCCCGTCTTCTATGAATTTTCTCTCCTCGCCGGAATCTAATTTCACAGGCTTGGTTCCTTTCCAGCTCAACTCCAACATAGAACCAAATGAATCCTCTGTGGGGCCTGAAATCGTTCCAGACGCCATCATATCTCCAACATTGATATTACATCCATTTACAGTATGATGGGCTAACTGCTGAGCTACATTCCAATACATATATTTGAAATTGGAAGTACAAACCTTAGTAGCCTGCTTTACATTTTCAGGCTGAATATACGCTTCCAATTGCAAATCAAAACTGTGATTACTGGTGCACTGCAAATAAGGTAAAACCTCAGGCTCTTGTTTTGGACCAGCTGTTCTAAAATGCTCCAATGCTTCTAATGTAACTACCCAAGGAGATATGGAAGAGGCAAAACTTTTCCCTAAAAAGGGTCCCAAAGGAACGTATTCCCATGCCTGAATATCTCTTGCAGACCAATCATTAAATAGGACAAATCCAAATATGTAATCCTCGGCTTCTTCAGTGCTGATAGAATCCCCGAGTTTGGTAGGTTTCCCTGTGATAAAAGCTAATTCTAATTCGAAGTCCAATCTTCTGGATGGCCCAAAGCCTGGCACATCCATGTCTGGGTCTTTGAACTGTCCTTTGGGTCTGATGATAGGCACTCCGGAAGGAATAATGGAAGAAGCCCTTCCATGGTATCCTACAGGCAAATGCTTCCAGTTGGGCAACAGGGCATTCTCAGGGTCCCGGAACATTTTACCCACATTGGTTGCATGCTCCTTGGAGCTATAAAAATCTGTATAATCACCGATTTTGACAGGAAGAAGCATTTCAGCCTCTTTTCTATTCACCATTACTTTTCCTCGGATCGAATGATCACGAAGCTTCTCATTATCAGCAAGTAGTAGTTCCTGTACTCTTTCTCTAATTTTCTTAGTTTGAGTTTTTCCTAATGAAATCAGCTCATTCAACGCCTCATTGAGGAAAATACCTTCAGGAAGGAACATGTCTGAGAAAAAACCCTCCTGATCCAGCACACTCAAATCAACTATTTTGTCTCCGATTGCAATTCCAATCCTTGGAGACAATCTTTTATTTTTAAATACTCCAAAAGGGAGATTGTAAATAGTAAAATCAGAATTTTTCGGCACCTCAACCCAAGTACTAAGGGGATTCATCGTTGTATCGCTCATGACAAAATCTTTGAACTGCAAATTTACTCTTTAATGAGGAAATGAAAAGGAATAATAAAGAAGAGGATTTGACTTAGCTCATAAAATCCATCATATCAAGCCTCTGAGCAGAAAATAAAATTTGAAATAATTTCCTACTTCTGCCATTTATCACTTTCCTATTGAAAAATGAGAGCCTATCCTTAAATTCCGCATAAAATGCTTTTATCATGATAAAAAACCTCACAAAAACTCTTTTTGTTTCCCTTTTACTCCTGCTGTCTCTAAGGCTGGCTGCTCAGGAGAAATCCATCCTTGATCAGCTTGAAGAAATTGCAATAGTGGATCAAAAGGTAATGATGCCCATGCGGGATGGAAATCGATTAGCGACGGATATTTATCGTCCAAAGGTAGATTACAAGGTACCCATCATTTTTTCAAGAACACCCTACAATTTCAATACTTATGGGGATGGTGAATTGAGAGAAAGAACTATGCAGTCTGCTTTGGAGTGGGTAAAAAAAGGCTACGCTTACGTGGTTCAGAATGAACGAGGAAGATTTTTCTCTGAAGGTGAATGGGATATACTCGGTACACCCTTGACAGATAGTTATGATGCTTTTGATTGGATGGCAAAGCAGGGATGGAGTAATGGGAAAATCGGAACCTTAGGCTGCTCCTCCACCGCCGAATGGCAGATGGCAGCAGCATCCTTGAATCACCCTGCACATGCAGCATTGGTTCCTCAAGGATTTGGGGCTGGCGTTGGAAGAATAGGAGAATATTTTGAGCAGGGAAATTGGTACAGAGGTGGCGCCGGTCAAATGCTTTTCACTGCTTGGCTTTATGGAACCCAGCATGATCCTTTGGCTCCGAGGCTTCAAAAAGGTATTGCTCAGGAAGATTTATTACGCTTGCAGCGCTTTTATGATATGGCCCCTGAGTACCCAAGAGTCAATTGGAAAGAAGCCCTTTCCCATCTTCCGATTCAAGACATTATTAATAATGTTAATGGTCCAAATGGGATTTATGAAGAAATGATCACCCGAAAGCCCAATGATGCTAGGTGGTATCAAGGCGGGTTATATCATGACGATATGCCGTTTGACAAACCGAGTTTCTGGTTTGTATCCTGGTATGATGTCTCTACCAGCCCCAACTTGGCATTATACAATCATGTTAGAAAAAATGCTGTTTCCCAAAAAGCCAGAGATAACCAATACTTAATCATTGCTCCGGTACTGCATTGCGCCTATACAAGAGCTACAGAAAACACGGTAGTTGGTGAAAGAAGTGTGGGTGATGCTCGATTGAATTATGATGAAATAATCACAGCCTGGTTTGATCTATGGCTGAAAAATGAAGACAAAGGCAAGATTGATTCCATGCCAAAAGTGACTTATTACACCATGGGTTCAAACAAGTGGCAGACTTCGGAGGTGTGGCCTCCTGCAAATGCAAAAATGACCACCTATTATTTAGACTCTAAAGGGAGTGCCAATACTAGAAATGGAGACGGTTTATTGTTAGCAAAGCTTCCCAAAACCGAAAATAAAGACACCTTTCAATATGACCCTATGAACCCAGTGAATTCCTACGGGGGAAATGTTTGCTGCACCGGAAATGCTGTTCAAGGTGGTTCCTTCGATCAATCCGAAATGGAATTGAGAGATGATATTTTGGTATATACCTCAGAACCATTGGCAGAGGGTGTAGAAATCTCCGGCTTTATCGAGAGCTTCCTTTACTTATCTTCTGATGTAAAAGATACAGATGTTACCATCAAATTAATCGATGTGTATCCGGACGGAAAAGCTTATAATCTGGATGAAACAATTCAGCGGGTAAGATATAGAGAAGGCTATGACAAGGAAGTCATGATGGAAAAAGGAAAGGTTTACGAAATCAAAATGACTCCAATGAGCACCTCCAATTATTTTGAAAAAGGCCATAGAATCAGAATTGAAGTGAGTAGCTCCAACTTCCCTAGATTCGACAGAAACCTAAATACAGGAGGTAATAATTATGATGAAAGTGAAGGACTCGTTGCCACTAACTCAATCCATCACGGCGGAGTTTATCCAAGCAGAATAGTATTGCCGATGATAAGATAAACCCAACTTTTCAAGAAAAAACTAAAGGAACCTTAATCGGTTCCTTATTTTATTAGAATTATTCAAGTAATAAATAAAATATTTACAATTTATATATGATTATATCCTTCTGTAATAATTTTTAAACTTTTACGAATACAGGGATTGATTTAACTTAAAAATTAATGATATTTCATTAATTAAAAATCAACCATATGTTTAAATCTTACAAACTTTTAATGATCCTACTTTTCCTATGGGGGCCAGTGGGATGGGCAAATGCTCAGTATACGATTTCAGGGACTGTCATTGATGACAGGACGGAAGAACCCTTAATTGGAGCAAATGTGCTAATCAAGGGAACAACAAGCGGTGCAATTACTGATTTGGACGGGAATTTTTCTCTCAATGTGCCGACAAGTCAGGATGCCAGGTTGGTAGTCTCCTCGATTGGCTACTTAAGTCAAGAAATCAGTGTTAACCCTAACATGGCAAGTCTTACCATCAGATTGAAACAAGATGCTACCAACTTGGAAGAAGTAGTCGTTACTGGACTTGCATCTTCTGTTAAAAGGAGTAATCTGGCGAATGCAGTTTCGACGGTTTCATCCCGAGACTTGACAGGGACTACGACCATTCAAACAACTGATGGTGCATTGTACGGTAAGGTAGCCGGCGCAACTATCAGATCGAATGGCGGTGCGCCAGGGGGTGGTTTATCAATTCAGCTTAGAGGTATATCAAGTCTTTCTGGGGCGTCCCAACCTTTAATCATTGTAGATGGAGTTTATATCAACAACGCGAGTCAAAGAACAGGGAGAGCAACTGTGTCTGGAGCTGGTGCAAGCAATCAAGATGATGGCTCGAACAGGTTAGCGGATTTGAATCCAGCAGACATTGAAACAATTGAAGTGCTAAAGGGGCCATCAGCTGCTGCTATCTACGGAACTCGCGCAAATGCAGGGGTAATAATCATCACCACCAAAAGAGGTGCTGAAGGAAGAACCACTGTTTCACTTTCTCAGGATGTGGGATTTGCTGAGCCGTTGAGACTATTGGGAGTGGATGATTGGAGCGAAGAAAAAATCAATTTCTTTTTCCCCGAATCACGAAGACCACTAGAGCTACAAAGATTCCGAGATGCTCAAGCATCCGGTAATTTTGTAGATTATGAAGACTTCTTTTATAATAATCAAGCAACTTTATTAAATACGAGAATCAATATTTCTGGAGGCAGTGAAAAGACCAAGTTTTTTGTGTCTGGAAATATTGTGGATGAAGAAGGTACTGTAAGAAACACCGGTTTTCAGAGGTACTCTATAAGAGCCAATATTGATCATAAAATCTCCAATAAAATAAAACTGGGAGTTTCTTCAAATTATATCCGATCTAATACAGATAGAGGCTTTACAGGAAACCAAAATAATACCGGAGCAAGTATAGGCTATAGCATTGCTTATGTTCCAAATTATTTTGATTTAAGAAGAAATGATGATGGCACTTATCCTGTCAATCCTTACTTCTCTGACAACCCTGTAGCTGTGACTGATCATGGGGTCAACAACTCTATGGTTAACCGATTTATTCAAGCCTTTACTTTAGATATTGATCTGTTAAAAACTGATAATAGCTTTTTAAAGGCACAAGTCGCAGGTGGTTTGGATTACTTGCAAAATTCAACTTTCATTTATTTACCAGAATTTTTGCAGTTCCAGAGGGCTCAGGCAAACCCAGGTGATATATTGAAGGGTAAGCAAGAAAGCTTTAATACAAACTTCCAGGCTGCATTGGTATATAATTGGAACTTGGGCAGAGTCAATATGAACTCTCAAACAGGATTAGTGAGATTAGATTTTCAGGAAAACTCACTATTCAATAGAGGAAGAGGATTAGTTCCTGGACAAACAAATTTGAGACAAGCAGCAATCCAGGAAATCAATCAAGAATTTGATCAAAGGGTACAGGAAGCGGGAGTTTTCCTTCAACAAGAAGCCAATTTTGAGGACAAAATCATTGGCACCGTCGGAGTAAGATGGGATAAATCCACACTAAATGGGAATCCTAACCAAGTATATGCTTTCCCGAAGGCTTCCTTAGCAATCAATGTGGCCAATTTTGATTTCTGGAATATCTCCAAAATCAATTTGTTGAAGCCAAGAATTGCTTATGGTGAAACAGCCGGACCTGTTGCCTTTGGTGCCACTTTCACTCCATTGAACGGAACTAATATTGGGGGACTTCTAGGATCTGTTGTATCAACTCAAATAGGCAACACCCAAATACTTCCTGAAACTGCAACTGAACTTGAATTCGGTGTCGATATGGGAATGTTTAATAATAGAGTAAGCCTAGAGGCTACATATTATATTAAAAACACTCAAAACAATATTCAAAACTTGAATCTTTCGCCTTCCACAGGAGTAGTGACCACCCCTAGCAACGAGGCAGAACTTCAAAATAAAGGAATTGAATTAGGGCTTTCTGGAAATATCATTGAAAAAGCCAATTTCAAGTGGTTCTCAAGGGTACTTTACTGGAGAAACAGAATTGAAATGACACGTCTGGGCATCCCTACTTATCTAGCAGGCGCATTTGGATCTGCTTTGGGAACATTCCTATATGCAGAGGGGTACTCCCCTACCACAATTGTAGGTACTCCAGCGGACCCTAATGTTCCAGGTGGCTTTACTATATGGGGTAATTCACAACCGGATTTCAATATGTCATTCTTCAATACTTTGACTATTTATCGAGGTCTTGAATTCTCATTTTTAGTGGATTGGAGACAAGGTGGGGATAACATTAACCTAACATCATTCTTGACCGATAGCGGTGGCACTACAAATGGTTGGTTTAATGATGACAATAATGACGGCATTCCTAATGGAAGACAAAGGGGACCAGAACCTCACAATAACGCTGGAAGATGGGTGCAAGATGCAAGCTTTGTTAAAATCAGGGAAATCGGCCTATACTATGTAATCCCTCGCTCTACTATCAGCCAATGGTTTGGCAACAGTGTCCAAAACATCAGGGTAGGTGGATCGGTAAATAATGCTTTCCTATTTACCAAGTACGAAGGATATGACCCAGAAACTTCAACCTTTGGAGCTCAGGCTGTAGCCAACAATGTGGATATCGCTCCCTACCCTACCCCTAGGAGAGTTTTCTTTCATTTAACGATTGATTTTTAATCTATTACCATCATGAAGAATAACATAAAAAATATAGCAAAAATGATTGCAGTCGCAGGTTTAATTACTGCTTGTAATCCACTGCAATTAGATGATATACAAGACCCAAATAATCCTTCTATTGGATCTATATCAAATAATGCCTCAAGAGAGCAAATTCAATTTCTTGTAACGGGATTGGAGTCACGACACAGAGGCTATGTAACCAATATTTCACAAGCCTGGAATTGCTTTGGTAGGGAAATATGGTACCTCAATGCTTCAGATCCTCGCTTTCAAACAGATTGGCTTGGCCAAAACGGAAGAACTCCCGACAGGTCCTATTTTGGATTTGGGACAACAGGGGGTGGTTCTTGGGCAGTGCCATACCAGGCTATCAAGCAGGCTGATGTCCTGATTACAGCCGCAAACAATACAAATGCAATTCCTGAAAATGCAAAAAATGCAGTTAAAGGATTTGCAAAAACTATTCAGGGATATCAATTCATGATTCCTGCAAATTTTGTTTATCAAAATGGGATTAGAATTGATGTTTCTGACCCACTTAATCCGGGACCTTTTGTTTCCTATACCGAAGCTCTAGATGCCATCAAAGGCATTCTAGACCAAGGAGATCAAGATTTAGCAGCTGCAGGTTCAGGAAATTTCCCATATACTCTAACAAGAGGCTTTAATGGTTATAATACAATCTCCGGGTTGAGACAAGTTAATAGAGCTATCACAGCAAGATTAAATGCATATAGGAAAGATTGGCAAGGTGTTTTAACTGCTTTAGAAGGATCATTTATGAATTTGACTGGAGATTTAAATGCAGGACCATCCCATCCTTATGGGGCCTCTCCAGACATTTTCAATCCATTATTTTATGTTCCAAATGCTGCAGTGAATACTATCATTGCAGTGCATCCTTCGGTTCTAGATGATGCCACTCCCGGTGACCTGAGAGTTAGAAATAAGTTCTTCCAAAGAACAAACCCTGTAACGGTAACTACGGATGCAGGTGCTTTGGTAGGAACTCACCAGGATGCCAGATGGGCATCGAATGTAACCTCTATTCCATTTATAAAAAATGAGGAGCTTATACTGTTAAAAGCTGAAGCACATGCTAACTTGAACCAAACTAATCAAGCTGTTGAGGCTATTAATATCATTAGAAATGCTGCTGGTATTGGAAACTACTCAGGCGCTACAACTCAAGCCGCCTTAATTGATGAAATTCTTTATCAAAGAAGATACTCTCTTTGGGCAGAACCATGGGGTCATAGATGGATAGATGCTAGAAGATATGATAGATTGAATCAAATCCCGACCAGATATGATGGTGGCACAATCTTTACACAATTTCCTCATCCTCAAGCAGAGTTAAGTTGGGATCAATATAGCGGAAACTAAAAAAAATTAAACACCACTAATAGACCGGAGTTTGAACTCCGGTCTTTTTTTTAATTTCCAAGGTTTGATTTGCTTAGCTTTTACCTGACCATATCCCCAAAATCCCCTATTTTTGCCCTTTCATAAAAATCACCAGAGTTCATGTCTACGATTGCCAGCAAATACGATCCTGCATCAGCTGAATCCAAATGGTATTCCTACTGGATGGAGCACAAACTTTTCTCCTCCCAAATAGATCCCAACAAAGAGCCTTACACGATTGTGATCCCTCCACCCAATGTGACGGGGGTGCTACACATGGGCCATATGTTGAATAATACCATTCAGGATGTCTTGATTAGACGTGCTCGTATGCAGGGAAAAAATGCCTGCTGGGTTCCTGGAACTGACCATGCTTCCATCGCAACAGAAGCAAAAGTGGTCAACATGCTCAAAGAAAAAGGTATTGACAAAAAGTCTTTAACAAGAGAAGAGTTTTTGAAGTACGCTTGGGAATGGAAAGAAAAATATGGAGGCATCATCCTAGAACAACTCAAAAAACTAGGGGCTTCCTGTGATTGGGACAGAACTGCCTTCACCATGGACCCAGGTTTAAGTGACGCAGTTATCTCTGTTTTTGTAGACCTGTATAGAAAAGGCAAAATATATAGAGGAGTCCGAATGGTTAATTGGGACCCCAAGGGAAAGACTGCGCTTTCGGATGATGAGGTAATTACCAAAGAGATTGCTTCCAAACTTTACTATATCAAATACCAAATTGAAGGGAGTGCGAATGAATTTTTGACTATAGCGACTACCCGGCCTGAAACCATCATGGCTGATGTGGCTATTTGCATCAACCCTAACGATCCGAGATTCACCCATCTCAAAGGAAAAAAAGCCATCATCCCTCTAATCAATAGAGCTATTCCTATCATCGAAGATGAATATGTGGATATGGAATTTGGTACAGGCTGCCTGAAAGTAACCCCAGCTCACGATAT
Source organism: Algoriphagus sp. NBT04N3 (assembly GCF_019443765.1). NCBI lineage: Bacteria > Pseudomonadati > Bacteroidota > Cytophagia > Cytophagales > Cyclobacteriaceae > Algoriphagus > Algoriphagus sp. NBT04N3. Next base: position 662,338 of record NZ_CP048415.1, on the reverse strand, counting down.
CAATGATTATGAATTGGGAATCAAACATAAACTGGAAGTAATCGACATCCTCAATGACGACGGCACGCTCAACGAAAAAGCCCAAATTCTTGTAGGAGAAGATCGATTTATTGCCAGAAAGAAAATCGGGAAGATGCTGGAGGAAATCAACCAACTGGAAAAAGTTGAGGATTACAAATCCAACGTTGGTCATTCCGAAAGAACAGATGCGGTCATTGAGCCGAAGCTTTCTTTGCAGTGGTTTTTGAAAATGGAGGAAATAACTCAGCCTGCATTGAAATCAGTAATGGATGACGTGATCCAGCTTCATCCTCCCAAATTCAAAAACATGTATCGTGTTTGGATGGAGAATGTAAGGGATTGGTGTATTTCTCGCCAACTTTGGTGGGGACATCAGATTCCAGCCTTTCACCTTCCAAATGGGGAATTTGTAGTGGCTAAAACCAAAGAGGAGGCACTGGAAATTGCTCAGAAAGAATATGACTCCAAGTACACTTTGGCTGATTTAAAGCAAGATGAAGATGTATTGGATACCTGGTTCAGTTCATGGCTATGGCCTATTTCTGTATTTGATACAGATGTCTTTACTACAGGCAAACCGAACGAGGAACTTAAATATTATTATCCAACCAACGATTTGGTCACTGCTCCTGAGATCTTGTTCTTCTGGGTTGCTAGAATGATCATAGCAGGATATGAGTATTTGGGTGAAAAACCATTTAAAAATGTATACCTAACAGGTATAGTTAGAGATAAATTGGGTAGAAAAATGTCCAAATCATTAGGCAATTCTCCTGATCCTCTGGAACTCATAGCTCAGTATGGTGCAGATGGAGTTCGAACAGGAATGTTGTTTTCTTCTCCAGCAGGCAATGATTTGCCTTACGATGACAAGTTGGTGGAGCAGGGAAGAAACTTTGCCAACAAAATCTGGAATGCCTTCAGGTTGGTTAAAGGATGGGAAATCGACCCCAAATTGGATGGTTCAGCGAATTCCTCCTCCATAGAATGGTTTGAGAACCGATTTAATCAGGCTTTAGCCGAAATCAATGACCATTTTGAGAAATTCAGAATTTCAGATGCCTTGATGACAACCTACAAATTGGTTTGGGGAGACTTCTGCTCTTGGTATCTGGAGATGATCAAACCGGAATATCAAAAGCCAATCGATCAGGCTACCTACAATAAGACCATAGAATTATTTGAAGATATCTTAAAAATACTTCATCCTTTCATGCCATTTATATCAGAAGAAATATGGCATCAAATCGAAGAAAGAAGTGTGGAAGATTCTTTGATACTTGCAGAATGGCCAGAGGTAAAATCCTTCGATCCCAAAATTACAGAGGAAGCTGCACAAGTTTTTGAGGTAGTTTCCCAAATCAGAAATTTAAGAGCCTCCAAAGGCATGTCTCCAAAAGAAGCGTTGGACCTGAGTATTAATACACAAAGACCTGAACTTTATACCAGATTTCAGGCTGTATTAGAAAAGTTAGCTAATCTATCTTCGCTTAACTTCGCATCCAAAGTGGAAAATGCCATGAGTTTTGTGGTGAAGGCAGATGAGTGCTTTGTTCCTATGGGTGACAGCATTGATGTGGAAGAGGAAAAAGCCGCTATCCAAAAAGAATTGGAATACACCAAAGGATTTTTGAATTCGGTGATGAAGAAGCTGAGCAATGAGCGTTTTGTAGCCGGCGCACCTGCCCAAGTCGTGGAAAATGAAAAGAAAAAACAGGCTGATGCTGAGGCAAAAATCAAAGCTTTGGAAGAAAGTCTAGAAAAATTAGGCTGATTGATTCTGATCAGATAGTAAATGTAAATGCTCCCGGAAACATTAAATTCCGGGAGCATTTTTTTATTATTCCAAAAACCGAACAGTAAGTTTATTTCACTACAAATTGAAATCGAGCTGCTTGAATATGCACCGTTATCTCTTCTGGCTGACCTTTTAACTCTCCATCAATTTGAAAATTAACTTGGTCCAAATTTTCGATTTTACAGGAGTCCAACTTCCATATTTTCATGGATTCCCCGATTGGTGTTTCGCCTGATACCAAGCTTTTACCAACTTCAAAAAGATGCTCTAAACGCTCCACATCCAGCGTAATCAATTCAAACTTTCCATCATCCAAACTTCCTCCAGGATTGACAATCGCGCCCGTTCCAAATCTATCTCCATTGGCTATCAGAAGCATCCTCGTAGAAACCTCCCAATTTTCATCTTTGGTTTTGATCAGATAGCGGTAAGGCTCTGTTTCAAAAATTTGGGAAAAAGAGCTTTTAATATATCCCATCATCCCCCTTGTCCCCTGCTCTTCAAATTTTTCAATCAAATTGGCATTGAATCCAAAATCTGCCAAATGCAAGCAAAGCTCTCCATTGATATCAATGCCATCCACATTTTTCACCTTTAATTGGCGTAGAGCCTCCAAGCCATCTTCCAATAAATCGATTCCCAAGCATTTGGCCAAGCCATTCGCTGAGCCTAATGGTAAAATTGCGATAGGCAATTGAGTTTGAAGAGATTCTGCTACCAACTTGACTGTTCCATCACCTCCTGCAACTAACAATAAACTTGGATTATGCTTATTGATCTCTTGCCGGATTTTGTCGGCATCATTTTCACCTGTTGTCTGAAAAACTGATAATTCAGCTTGATTCAAATGCATTGCTATCCTTTCTGTCAATTCTTCCAAACTGATAGGATCACTTCCGGATTTTGGATTAAAAATTAATAATGCCTTTTGGTCCATTTTTAAATAATTTGAAGCTTCTCAGCCAATGAAATCGCCTCTTGTGTAGATTGTATAAAATGAAAGTCAAGCTCCTCTTCCATCTCCCTTCTTTCTGGAGACTCAGAATGTTTAGGGTGAATTTCACGAATAAAAACCGCCATGACTCTTTGAGGATATTCATGACAAATTTCTGCATAAATTTCCGGATCATGCTGTCCCGAATCTCCTATCAAAATGAATTTCATCTCAGGAAAAAATCTTAAAAGAAAATGAATTTTCTCCAACTTATGCTGATGACTTCCACCACCGGATTTCCAGATGTTTTTCAAATTGATATGCTTGTCTTTCAGTAAAATCGGACCTAATGGAATATTCCTAAATTGAAGAAAATCCCGTATCAAATCAAATAAGGACCAGTCACTACTGGATACATAAAACATTTCATACCCCTTTTCCCTGACCATTTTTTGATAAAATTCAGAGACCCCTGGAAAAGGTCTTCGAGTATAGGCATTTTTGGAAACAGATAACCAAAACTTCTTACCAATTGCAGTAGCATGAGATATCAAGATTGTATCATCAATATCTGAAATCAGTCCCAGCTTTTTCTCAATTTTTTGAATCTCCATTTCTGAATCATCACAATTCCAATCTGGGTCCTCTGGTTGTACAGACATCATGACTGTTCTCTCTTCATGAAAAGGTAAGAAGCATTCAAAAACACCCTCATCATCGGTACGGACCCTTTCAATTTTCTCTCCTACCTTCACTTCAACCCAAACTCCGGGAATACTGCTGACAGAATACCTTCTAATAGTTGCTAAAATATTCTTGAGAGGATTGTTTTTAGCTCTTGGCCTACTTTGCTTATACGCAGAGATGACTCTTCCTTTTACAAAAAGTTCCTGTCCATTACTTACTGCCAAAAAAGGTTCAACTTGAATTTTATCCAGTTTCCCGATCCACCGGGTAATTACATTCCAAAAAGCCATGTCAATAAGATAATCGAAAGAGGGGAAAAGAAAAAGCCGGGAGAAATTTCCCGGCCTCAATTTAATGTTTCCAATCGTAGCTATCCATTTGTTCCAAACAGGCCACCAAGAGTGATATAGAATCGGCTATATCTTTTTTATGTGCCATTTCTATCACTTGATGCAAGTGTCTGGTAGGAATGGAAATCGCTCCGGCAATTGCCCCTTGCTTACCCATTCTTTGTACTCCGGCAGTATCCGTACCCCCAGCTGTTAAAATTTCTGGCTGCCAGGTAATCTTCTCTTTATCAGCAGTCTGTTTCATAAACTCAACCATTCTATAATCACAAATGGTCATAGCATCCATAATTTTAATAGCAGTTCCTTTTCCCAATTCGGTAACCTTTTCATGCGCCTGCGCTCCAGGCACATCAAATGCAATGGTAGTATCTAAGGCTATTCCAAAATCAGGATTGATTCCATGAGCAGCAACATTAGCACCTCGGATACCCACCTCTTCTTGAACTGTAAAAGTGGCATACACATCATAAGCGGGATTTTTCAACTTTTTCAGTGCTTCGATCAGGATAAACACAGCCACCCGGTTATCTATAGACTTACAATTGACACAGTCCCCCATCTCAATGAGTTCTCTGTCTCTGGTCACTGGGTCCCCTACTGATATGTATTTTTCCACCTCCTCTTTTGGCATTCCCAAATCAATGAAAAAATCTGTGGTTTTAGGAAGTTTATTTCGTTCTTCCTGGCTCATCACATGAATAGGCTTACTTCCCATAACACCAATCAGGTCTTTTTTTCCATGTACAATTACCCTTTGAGCAGTTAAGGTTTTTGGATCAAAACCGCCAAGTGTATGGAATCTCAAAAATCCATTATCATCAATATGCGTAACAATAAAACCAATCTCATCCATGTGCGCAGCCACCATCACTCTTTTGCCGTCAGGATTTTTCTTACCCTTTTTAACTGCTATGACATTGCCCAGATTATCGACTTTGACTTCATCAGCTAATGGTGTCACCAACTCAATCACTAAATCCCTCACACGCTTTTCAAACCCGGGTGCACCTGCGATTTCGCAGATTTGTTTTAAAAGTTTAACGTTTACGTCCATTTCTCTTTATTAAATAGTCTTTCAAATACTCAATATATAAAACACAAAAGGCGCAAAGTGTTAGCTCTGCGCCTAGGTAAATATTTCTTTGTTTTAATATGCTCTGACTGTCTTACCTTCCATGAAATTAACAAAAGCTCTGTTCACCACTCTTGTTCCTCCTGTAGTAGGATAATCTCCGGTGAAGTACCAATCACCTATATGATTTGGAGTGCACTTGTGTAGATTTTCTACTGTTTGGTAAATCACCTTAACCTCCGCCTTGATTTCTGGTGTTGTGACGATCTCAGCGATTTTATCAGATACTTCCTGATCTGCGAATGATTCATAGATGCGCTTCACAAAATTCTCTGGCCCAAGAGGGTTGGCGATGCAAGCCTCATATGTCTCATCCAGGATATTCTCCAATTTTCTCTCTTTCAGCAATGCCAAGGCAGCTCTGAAGGCGATAAATTCCTTCATTCTTGACATATCAATTCCATAACAATCCGGGAATCTGATCTGAGGAGCGGAGGAAACAATGATAATACGCTTAGGACTTAATTTATCAAGGGTGGTCAGAATACTTTTTTCCAAAGTAGTACCTCTTACTATACTATCATCAATCACAACCAAGGTATCAACTCCAGGTTTGATCACTTCATAAGTAGTATCATATACTGAGGAGACCATCACGTCCCTATCGTCATCATTGGTAATGAAGGTTCTAAGCTTGACATCTTTGGAAACCAGTTTCTCAACCCTCGGACGGAAGTTCAATAATTCTTCCAGGTCACCCATATGAGGCTTCCCTTCCAAAAAGACCTCTTTTCTTTTTGCAACCAAATAATCCTCTAAACCTTCAATCATACCCAAGAAGGCAGTTTCTGCGGTATTGGGAATGTAAGAGAAAACGGTGTTTTTCAGGTCAAAATCAATTGCCTTCAAAATCTGAGGAATCAAAGCTTTCCCTAAGCTCTTTCTTTCCTGATAGATATCCGGATCAGTTCCTCTTGAAAAATAAATCCGCTCAAAGGAGCAGGATTTTTTCTCTCTGGCAGGCATTACCTCTGATTCCGCGTAAGACCCGTCTTTATTAATTACCAAGGCATGACCCGGTTGAATTTCTTTGATCGCTTTGAAATCAATGTCAAATGCCGATTTGATTGCAGGCTTTTCTGATGCTACCACGATCACTTCATCATCTGCATAATAATAAGCAGGTCGAATTCCCGAAGGATCACGTACAACAAAGGATGAACCGTTTCCAATTAAGCCAGCCATTGCGTATCCTCCATCGAAATCCCTGCAGGAACGTCGAAGAATTCTCGCGACATCCAATTCATTTTCAATCACATGTGTGATTTGCTCATTGGAGTATTGATGCTTGTATTTGTCGAAAATCCTCTGGTTTTCCTCATCCAAAAAGTGACCGATTTTCTCCATAACAGTAACGGTATCAGTCTTCTCTTTAGGATGCTGTCCCAGCTGAACCAATTTCCCGAAAAGCTCCTCCACATTTGTCATGTTGAAGTTACCGGCCATTACCAAGTTTCGGCTTCTCCAGTTATTTTGCTTCAAAAATGGGTGGCAAGTTTCAATTGAATTCTCGCCGTGTGTTCCGTATCGAAGATGGCCTAACCAAACTTCCCCGGTAAAGGCAATATTTTCTTTCAGCCATTCTGCATCACTAAGTGCATCATGACCTCCTATCTTTTTGGCCTTTTTATACTTCTTGTTGATTTTGTCAAAAATAAAATTGACAGCTGAGGGCTCCACAGATCTATATCTGGAAATGTATCGAGTACCTGGTTGCGTGTCAATTTTAACATTGGCTACTCCGGCACCGTCTTGTCCTCTGTTGATCTGTTTTTGCATCAGCACATACATCCTGTTGGATGCGTAGGCTGCAGTCCCATATTTATCGATGTAATATTGGGGAGACTTGCGGAGCCTGATCATTGCTATGCCGCACTCGTGTTTGATAGCGTCGCTCATTACCTGGGCTTGAGTTTATTTTGACAATTCAAAGTTACAGGTTTTTAGAAGATAATTTGGATTAAAAAAGTTCGGTTTTGATAAAACAGGTTTTTCTTTTTGACTTGTAACAAATACTTACTTTTTCGTAGGTGTTTTTAAGAGGTTTTTAGGTCATTTTGCCCTTGAACTCCCCAGGAAATATTGTGGAATCTAAACCAAAAACAGCCTTGAGACTATTTTTTGGCACATGGCATAGGAATCGCACTAACACAATCAAGCTGATATAGATTCAGCTCTCGGATCCGGAAACCGATTTTATAATTATTCAAACCAACATATGAGATCTATCTCGAGGAAATAATCATCTCTGATCAGGATTTTTATTCTCCAATTGAGATATCCCATAACCACTTAAACTATCACAATTATGAAAAAGTCAATTTTAATCGCCGCAGTTTTAATGTCTGGAGTAGCAATGGCGGCACCAGTTGCAAACACTAACTTCAGCCCAATAGCTACCGAAATTCAGGAAGCTAAAGTAAAAATCGAACCAGATGCTCTGCCAGAGCCTGTAAAAACAGCAATAGCAAATGATGCTTCAGTCAGCAGCCTGACCATTTCCGAGGCTTGGCAATGGGCAACTCCAGAAGGAACTTACCAATTCAAAGTTGTCTTCGATAATGGAACTGAAGACAAACTTTCTAAGAAATATGACCAAGAAGGGAATGAAATAAAAGGATAAGTTGCTTTCCCCGATTAATTTAAAAGCATCAGATACTTATCTGGTGCTTTTTTTGTTTTAGCTATGCCAACTAGTTGGACTACAAAAAACCTTTTCTGTATAAAACTATTTTCGGATTCTTGCCTCTTTTGCAAAATCCATTTGATCATCGAAAACGTAATACAAAAGATGAAGAAGATACTATTGGTAGAAGACGATTTGACCTACTCCAGAATCGTCAAGACATTTTTGGAAAAAAACGGATTTGCTGTAGAAGCATCCACCAAAGTAAAGGAAGCTCAGAATATCCTAAACTCAGGAAAATTTGATCTGATTATTGCAGATTTCAGGCTTCCTGATGGAACCGGAATGGAACTGCTCCAATGGTCCAAAAAGGAATTTCCTCAAACCCAAGTAATTCTGATTACACATTATTCTGACATCAGGATCGCGATCAAAGCTATGAAACTTGGGGCATTTGAATACATCACCAAGCCAATTAATCCAGATGAACTTCTAGCCACTGTCAATGAGTCCTTGTCCAGTAAGTCCAAAGTACCAGAAGCTATTGGTGATGAAGCTTCCCCTTCCAAGCCTAATCAAAAATCTGGAAGTTCACCCTCTACCAATTTTTATGTCGCTGGAACATCTCCAGAATCTGAGAAACTGGAAAAGCATATCCAATTGGTGGCCCCAACAGATTTGAGCGTATTGATTTTGGGGGAAACAGGGACTGGTAAGGAATTTATATCTCGAAGAATCCATGAGCAGTCGGAAAGAAGAAACGGACCATTTATAGCAATTGATTGTGGTGCTCTTCCCAAAGATTTGGCAGGAAGCGAGCTTTTCGGCCACGTAAAGGGAGCCTTTACCGGAGCATTAGACAATAAAACGGGACATTTCGAAGCTGCTCATGGAGGAACCATTTTCCTGGACGAAGTGGGTAATTTAAGCTATGAGGTTCAGATTCAATTGTTAAGAGCTATCCAAGAAAGAACCATCCGAAAAATCGGTGGCAATAAGGAAATCAATATCAATGTCAGAATCATTGCAGCCACTAATGAGAACTTATTATTACAAGCCGGAGAAGGCCAATTCCGGGAGGATTTATATCATAGACTCAATGAGTTTACACTTCATGCTATTCCTCTGAGAAGAAGAAAAGAAGACTTGGAGATCTTTGCTGAGCATTTTCTGGAAGAAAGCAATCAGCGCATGAATAAATCTGTCAAAGGATTTACTTCTGAAGTTTGGGAAATCTTCTTGGGCTATGACTGGCCTGGAAACCTGAGAGAATTTAAAAATATTATCCAAAGGGCTGTCTTATTAACTACTGGACTTTTGGTGGAAAAAGAGGCATTGCCTGCCGATTTGAATAATCCTGAATTTGCCTTCAGTTCCAATAGACCAAGTAATACCATGAATCAGGCTCAGGACTTACCTTCTCCAAGAGATTACAAAAGCCAGTGGATTGAGCAGGAAAAAGAATTGATCCAGCAAGTGCTGCAGGACACGAAATACAATAAATCAAAAACTGCACGAATTCTCAAAATGGATAGAAAAACCCTTTATAGCAAAATGGAAAAATATGGGCTGAATTAAGAAGCAACGGGAGCTTTTGATTCGATCACTTTGGAAAGTTCTTCTAAAAGCTCCCGAATTTTCTCTTCCAGTTCAACCAACTGATTATTTATACCCTGCTGATTTCCAAGCTTCAATTTATTTTCAATTTTTCTAGCCAAGTCCCCTGACTCAGATTTTATTTGGCCCAATCTGCTTCCCAGTTGATGGCAAATTTCCAAAATAACCTCATAGCGCTCATTGAGTCTAGCTTTCTGAAGTTGTTCCAAGTTTTTCCTGGATTCCTGAATTAGGTCTTTTAAAATATCTTTCAGCAAAGCATCATCACCCATACAAAATTTATTGAGGTCCCTTAAATCAAAGAGGGAGGTTTCGACTGGCTTTTCTTGCTGATCCTCATTTTTAATCTCGTGGACAGCTTCAGGAAACAGTCTTCCTAAAACCAAAACCAACGCTTTTTCCTGAAATGGCTTGAACAAAATATCACTAAACCCACGCTTAAACATCTTTTCTTTCTCTTCCACAAAGACATTGGCCGTCATTGCCAGAACGGGCTGACCCTTATAGCTAGCGTGATTTTTTAGCATATCAATCACATCAAAACCAGAAAATTCAGGCATCTGAATATCCAAAATTGCCAATTCGAAATCCAAACCTTCAAAACTATCACGGAATGAAGCCCCTCCTTCATAGAGGACAGTTGAAGCTCCAAAATAGCTGAGAATCTGTGATAAATATTGAATACCCACCGGATCATCGTCCACCAGCAATACTTTCTTACCCGTCAAATCCAACCCAAACTTCTGATCATAAATAGGTTTATTCTGAGGAGCTTCCACTGCTTCCATGGGAAGAATTACCTTCATACAGGTTCCTTTATTCTCCTCGCTCTGAGCCTCTATACTTCCCCCCATTAAAGTGGTCAATCTATGTACAATTGCCAATCCTAATCCTGTTCCTCCATATTTTCTGGAAATGGAGGTGTCAGCTTGATCAAATTCTCTAAAAACCTTCGAGAGTACTTCTTCGCTCATTCCTATGCCGCTGTCCTCGACCTCCACAGTTAGGGTATCTTCTCCCCAATGTACCCGAACTTCAATCCAGCCATTGGAAGTAAACTTAAATGCATTACTCAATAAATTATTGGCAATCTGCTTCAACCTCAATTGGTCCCCCAGCAACCATTGATTGGATGGCAATTGAATACTCCATCTGAAATCCAGATTTTTCTCTTGGGCTTTAAGATCAAAAAAGTCTTGAAGGGAAGAGAATAGTGATTCAGGATCAAAAGCTTCTTTTTCCAGTTTCAACTTTCCTGCCTCCAGCTTTGAAAAATCCAGAACCTCATCTACAATTTCCATCAAGGTCTCGGAAGCAAAGCCAATCATTTTCAATTGTGATTTTTGCCTCTCATCCAATTGACCCTTCTCCAAAACCGATCTATACCCCTGGATTACATGAAGCGGATTGCGGATTTCATGACTCATATTGGCCAAAAACTCCTGTTTAGATCTCGCAAGTTGTTCAGATTTTTGCCTGGACGCTTCTAGGTTTTCTTGATATTGACGATTGATTTTTATCTCTTTCAAGATAGAGTATACCATAAAGCCACTACCAATTACGGCCAGAACCACGATCACTATTAAGAAAAATGTCACATCGTAGGCTAAACTGTAGGCTTCACTGTTTTTTTCCTCAGACTCTTCTAAAATTCTTTTTTGCAAAACTCCCAACAGTCCCTGAATAGTGGAAATCACTTCACTTTGCTTGATAGAAAGATCAGTTTCCATCTGTGCCAAGTTCTGTCTTTGCCTACTTTCTTCCCGGTAAATCTGATTGATCACCGCTCGGATGTTGTATAAAATACTATCCAAAGTACTGGAACCTGGAGCAGCACTTCCCTTCGAATTCTGATTAATGAACCCTAATAGTTTATCAATTTCCGGCGATTTGGCGATCTGTGGAGAGGTAGGATTGATCTTACCCACACTATTTTTTCCCGCACTGATAGGCGCCACTGAGGAGGTCTGCCTCAACTCATTGATAATGGCATCTCTAGGGTTTAATTGTTGGAGAGGTTGATTTTCCAAAATCTCCGCTCTTCTTCTGATGCCGATCTCTACTTTTTTGAGTGCCTCTCTTGAAAAATTCCTATTAGCTAGATTACTTTTTACTTCGTATAGGTTTTCATACCCCTGAATCAAAGAAACTAAATTTGCCCGGATCAATCGAACCTCTGTTAGTTCAGAGGTATCAGCTGCCAATGATTCCAAAATGTCCAGTTTGGACTCCAGAAAATTCAAGGTGGAGTCTTTGATTCTAAAATCTCCTTCAGGGCCTAATCGCTCTATTTGAGTGATTTGGATAATTTCTGCCTGAAGTTCATTGAGTGTATTGAGCTTTTGGTTGGGTTCGGAGAGTTGCCCCATTGTCGCCAAAAGTCGATTCAGGGTATAATAAGTTAACCCTGCTACTCCTATCAGAAAAATAGCAGCTAAAAAGAAGCCGATAATCACTTTCCCGGCTGTTATAACATTGGGCGTTTTTTTAGTCATAGCTCGCCCTTAAAGACCAAGAACTATTCCAGACTGTTTAAAACTTCAGCAAAATATATCCCTGAGGCACATAGGTAGTAATGGTCGTTAATGCAGAATGGGCAATCTGCACTCCTTGCCACAAATCTTCTTTCTTGATATTCCTAGCTACCATAGATTGTCCGCAAACGTAAAACTCTGCTCCTGCTTCTTTCAAAGCTTCATAAACCGCCAAATTCGGATTAGCGGAATCATATCTCGTCTGATGCCTATCATCATTCAATAAGGTGAAAATAGCTCCTCCGTGTACCACTACCTTGACATGTAGTCTATCCTTAGTTACTCCAGCCAAGCCATGCAAATTCATCATACGGGCTATATTATCTACCCATCTGGATATTTCTGCAGGATTATCAGCTCCTGAAGTCAAATCGACTAAGATCTTATATTCCATGGATCCATCCGGCCTTTCTGTAGCCTCCGGTATCTCATAGATTCCTCCAAAACCTTTGACAATTGGAAACTGGGCAGTTTGAGCCAAGATTGTATTTAATCCTAAAAATAGGAAAAGGAATGCGGTAGATAAAAGGTGCTTTTTCATAATCAATCAATTGAGTCGAAATTAACCAAAAATAAAACTGATTGAGTGCCATTAATCAAAAAAGCCTCTCCAAAATTGGAAAGGCTTTGTGCGCACGAGAAGATTCGAACTTCCACACCCGTAGGGCACCACCCCCTCAAGATGGCGTGTCTACCAATTTCACCACGTGCGCGGTTAGGGTCTGCAAAAGTAGAAAGCCAGCCTATTCAAAGCAAATGCTTTCTAACCCAATTTCTTTTATCTGTAAACTTTTTTCTCTGCAGCCAAAAGGGTATTATATAGCAAAGAAGCAATGGTCATTGGCCCTACTCCTCCAGGAACAGGAGTGATAGCGGAAGCTTTTTCAGCCACTTCATCGAACTTCACATCACCGATCAATCTGAATCCAGACTTCTTGCTAGCATCCTCCACTCGATGAATTCCCACATCAATCACCACAGCGCCTGGCTTTACCATATCAGCAGTTACAAATTCTGGCTTCCCTAGAGCAACAATCAAAATATCAGCGGTTTGAGCTATTTCTTTTAGATTCTGAGTTCGGCTATGGGTCAAGGTGACGGTGGCATTTCCAGGATATCCATTTCTTGCCATCAAAATACTCATCGGGCTTCCTACAATATGGCTTCTGCCAATAACCACACAATGCTTACCAGAAGTCTCTATATTATATCTTTTCAAAAGCTCCACAATTCCATAGGGAGTTGCCGCTACATAAGCTGGCCAATTCAAGGCCATCCTTCCTACATTGGAAGGAGTAAAACCATCCACATCTTTCTCCGGCTTGATCTTATCGGTGACTTTTTCCACAGAAATATGCTTAGGCAAAGGAAGCTGTACGATCAATCCATCAATGTCGGGATTTGCATTGATCTCTTCTACTTTGGCCAAAAGTTCCTCTTCAGAAATAGTGTCATCCAATCGCACCAAAGTGGATTCAAAACCGATTTCATGACAAGCCTTTACTTTGGCTCCCACATAGGTTTGGCTAGCTCCGTCACTTCCCACCAGAATAGCTGCCAAGTGAGGAATTTTCCCTCCTTCAGTTTTGATCTCAGCCACACGTGCTGCGATTTCATTTTTGATGTCTTGGGAGGTCTTTTTTCCGTCGATGATTGTAGCCATTTTGATTTTGATTAGGTTCGAGAACTTCGAAATTCATCATTCTAAATTCGATGTTCGATATTTTTATATATTATTTCTTTCCGCAGTTTCAATACTTTTCACGAAGATTGAAATCAGCTGATTACTCTCGCTAATTAATGATTCAATTCTTTTTGAATCTGAATGCAGATTTGATTTTGCAATAATTTTTAGGGCAACTCTGCTTTCTCGAAGTTCCTTTAATACAATTTTCAACTTATGAATAAAGTCCTTTCTTGATTCTCCGGACTGAGCTTCGCCGTAATTTAATGCGGGTGATGTTCCACTTCTCAAAAGCTGATTTGCCATATGGTTACCAGCTTTCGAATTGATCATAGAATCTGTAAATGAAATTACAGCAGATGCAAATTCAATCAAGCGAGACTCAAGATCATATTTTCTTTCCATGATCGATTCATCATTTTGATTGCTCAAAATTCATTGTCTAACTGAGATTTCTAAATATCGAATGATGAACATCGAATGTCGAATATCGAAGTTTTGAATTGCCTCGTAAATCGTAATTCTTAAATCGTAAATCGTTAATCCCTAGTCCAGCTTCAGCACTGCCATAAACGCCTCCTGAGGAACCTCAACATTACCGACTTGCCTCATGCGTTTCTTTCCTTTTTTCTGCTTTTCCAGAAGTTTACGCTTTCGGGAAATATCACCACCATAACACTTCGCCAGTACGTTTTTACGTAGGGCTTTTACAGTTTCTCGGGCAATGATTTTCGTTCCGATGGCTGCCTGAATGGCGATTTCAAACATCTGACGAGGAACCAATTCTTTCAATTTTTCGCAGAGTCTTTTGCCCCATTCGTAAGCTTTATCACGGTGCACGATCGCAGAAAGCGCATCAACTGCTTCTCCATTAAGCATCACATCGAGACGCACCATGTGAGAAGGCTGATATCCTTTCAATTCATAATCCAAGGATGCATATCCTCTGGAAATGGTTTTTAACTTGTCGAAGAAATCAAATACGATCTCGGCCAAAGGCATATCGAAGGTCAATTCCACCCGATCTGCAGTCAAATAAACCTGGTTTTTGATTTGACCTCTTTTCTCCATACAAAGCGTAATCACAGCGCCAACGTATTCTGAAGCTGTGATGATGGAAGCCTTAACGAATGGCTCTTCAATATGCTTCATCTTGGTAGGATCAGGCATATCTGAAGGAGCATTGATTAGCTTGTAAGTATCATTGGTCATCAATGCCTTGAACTGCACAGAGGGCACAGTTGTGATCACGGTCATATCAAATTCCCGCTCTAATCGCTCCTGAATGATTTCCATATGCAGCATTCCCAAGAATCCACATCGGAAACCAAATCCCAAAGCAGCGGATGTTTCCGGTTCCCAAACTAGGGAAGCATCGTTGAGTTGCAGCTTTTCCATGGATGCTCTCAACTCTTCATAATCCGTGGTATCTACAGGATAGATCCCTGCAAAAACCATAGGCTTCACATTCTCAAAACCCTGAATGGCTTTCTCGCAAGGGCGTTTGATATGGGTGATGGTATCCCCTACTTTAATTTCTTTAGCCACCTTGACCCCAGAAATAAGGTAACCTACATTTCCGGCACTCATGGTTTGCTGAGGAATCTGATTCAGCCCTAAAATACCGATTTCATCTGCCTCATATTCCCTTCCGGTATTGACAAACTTAATTTTATCGCCTTTGCTGAAGGTTCCGTTGAAAATCCGGAAGATCACTTCCACACCTCTGAAAGGATTGTAAACGGAGTCAAAAATCATCGCTTGTAGCGGTGCATCAGGGTCTCCTTTAGGCGCTGGAATTCGAGTGACAACAGCCTTCAAAATATCATCTATCCCTATTCCTGTCTTTCCAGAGGCCAAAATAATATCCTCCCTATCACAGCCAATCAGGTCAATTACCTCGTCTGCCACAGATTCAGGATCTGCTCCGGGAAGGTCAATTTTATTTAAAACAGGAATAATTTCCAGGTCATGACCCAATGCCAAATACAAGTTTGAAATGGTCTGTGCTTCAATACCCTGAGAAGCATCCACAATTAGCAAAGCACCTTCACAAGCTGCAATCGATCTGGAAACTTCGTAAGAAAAATCCACGTGTCCCGGAGTATCGATGAGGTTGAGTATATATTCCTCTCCTTCATGGGTGTATTTCATCTGGATGGCATGGGACTTAATGGTGATTCCCCGCTCTCTCTCCAGATCCATGTTATCCAACAACTGGTCCTGCATATCCCGATCAGACACTGTCTGAGTTTCTTGCAGCAACCTATCCGCCAATGTACTCTTCCCATGGTCAATATGGGCGATGATACAGAAATTTCTTATTTTTTGCATGTTCATTCTGCGCGCAAAATTAGGGAAAAAGAAGGAGAAAATTAGAGGATTATACCTGAAATACGGATTTGTCGAAACAGAAAAGAAATATAGTTGAAATACACTTCGCTAGGCCAAGTGAAATATGCCTTCGACGAAATAACCCTAACGGTTCAGGACACCTTGAGTAGATAAATATTTCATTCACCGAAGGTGAATATATTTCAATAGTATTTCCACTGTATTTCGACCTCTGACATTTAGCTTTTAACTTTACCCCGAAAATATTTTAATCCATGAAATCCATAGCCGAGAACAAAAAATCCCAAAATATCGCCGAGTACATCATCTATCTCTATCAACAGGAGGACTTGATTCGGTCTTTTCAGGGTAATTTGGAGGAAATCCGGCAATATGTAGTTTCTCACTTTCCTGTCGAAGAAAAGGAAAAGAATACCATTTTTAATTGGTATCAGGACTTCCGAAATCAAATGGAGAAAGAAGGAATTATGGAGAAGGGTCATTTGGAGGAAAGTAAAAAATTGGTTGCTGAGCTTTCCCAACTGCACTGGCAGTTACTTAAATCGGATCAAACCTATTTCCAAACTTATCAAAAAGCCAAGCCTCATATTCTACAAGCTGTAATGGAGGCTGATGGGAAAGACCTGGGAAATGAAATCCAAATCTGCCTCAACGGGGTCTATGGACTTTTGCTTTGCAGACTACTGGGCAAGAAAATATCGGATGAGCAATTGAAATCAGCTGAAGCCTTTGGTGAAGTTCTAAGCTTATTGAATTTGGTCTATCAGCAGGAAAAGGTTTCTAGAAATTGATTTGAAAAAGGATCGATTCATACGTCAATAAACTCCCAAACACTCCTATACCCTCCCTTTTCTTCAAAATACCCAAGCAGTGAATCAAAAAAAGGATTGATAGCCAAAGTACTGCTATCTCCAATTAAAACTAGCTTCCTTTTGGATCGGGTAATAGCTACGTTCATCCTTCGTTCATCTGCCAAAAAACCAATCTCTCCTCTCTCATTGGACCGAGTCAGTGAAATGATCATCAAGTCCCGCTCCTGCCCCTGAAATCCATCTACAGTATCAATGGTGATCAAATCGGCAAAAGCCTTCAAATTGGGATAATCATAAGTTTCAAAGATCAATGTTCGTAAGTATCTTACCTGGGCAGAATACGGAGCGATCAAACCTATAGTCCAGCCATTTTCCTTAAATTTTGAAATACCGATACGCTTGATAAGTTCATTTAAATACTTGCAGGTAAAGCTAGCTTCCTCAGGATTGAAGGTACTGAGGCTTTCCTCCTCTTGCCGATCTGAATACCCAGCTCCCGCGGTATCTATCCACTCCAAGACTGCTTCATTTTCGAATACATGAAGGTCTGTATTTTTAGCAGCTTTCAATTTCCCCCCATAAAAATACTCATTGGAGAACCCCATGATTTCGGCTTTCATTCTATACTGAACCTGTAAGAGCTCCGCCACTTGAGGCTTTCTTTGAATGACTTTTTCCATCAAAGTAATCGCTAAACCTTCTTTTGCAGCTTCAAAGGATTTGATTGTGGGTGGGAGTTGTAAGTGATCACCAGCAAAAACCACCTTTTTAGCCTTCAGGATTGGAATCCAAGTTGCTGCTTCCAATCCCTGGGCTGCCTCGTCGATAAATACCACATCAAAGGCCATCCCTTTCAAGTGATAGGACGAGGCGCCAACCAGCGTACAGGCAAAAACTTGTGTTTTTTGAAAAATGTCAAAGGAAATATATTCTTCCAGATGCTTAGCAGCTTCCCGGATTCTCCCCACTTCATCAAACAACAACTTTCGCTGTCTGCGCTCTTCAGGTCCAAAATTTCGCTTGTATTGTTTGGCTAGCTTTAGATACTGATCAATTTCCTTTCGAAGTTTTTTCAGATCTCTGTAACTTTCATGAAAAGCTGTTTTTGCATCCAAAGTTTGGTTCAAAATCTTTTCCTCCACTCTCGCAGGATGACCCAATCGGAGAGTAGAGATTCCTGAATCTGTCAACTTTTCTACCAATAAATCCACCGCAGCATTACTAGGGGCACAAACCAAAACGGATAATCCTTTTTCTGTAGCTTCCGAAATAGCTTTGATCAAAGTAGTGGTTTTTCCTGTTCCGGGAGGTCCATGAATTATCGCCACATCCTTTGCATTGGCGATTTTTAGGCAAGCTTGGTTTTGGGAAAAGTTTAAACCTTCCGATTCACTTCTTGTGTTTTCTGAGAATATTGGGGTTCGCGATCCCAAGAGCGTTTCTTTCAACTCTTTAAGCCGAAGATTATCTGCCTCAATGACTCTTTTCAAGGCAAATTCCATCTCTCGATAGCTGGCCTCATCAAACAATAAGTCAACACCCAAACGGCTGCTATCCATCCATTCCGGGAGTTCATCAGCCTGAAGCGTAACAATCATCGTGTCTTTTTTTACTTGATTGATCACTCCATTCACTCGGTTTTCAGAAGAGGCATAGCCATCTTGGGTTGAGAAAAATGCGACAGATTTTCCGGATTGAAAAGCAGAGTTTTGGCTTTGATCCAACTTTTCTATTTCTACCAAAAGTCTCTCTCCCATTCCTATTTTAGCCTTTTTCACCTGAATAGGATGCCAAGTAATCCCCTCTTTTTTCTTATCCGCCAGAGAAGTATTTAAAAACTTTTTCTTGTATTGAGCCAGGTCTTCTTGCCATTCTTGCTTCAAAAGTTTCAGCCCTTTTTTTAATTCCTCTGTGACTTTGTCCATCAATCCGTATTTTAGGCGAAACTAATCAAAAGGCAAAGAGTTTCTAAGTCTAAACATTCTATGAATTTCCTCGCACATGCATTTCTGTCTTTTAATGAAGAAAAGATTCTCGTCGGGAATTTCATAGCTGATTTTGTAAAAGGGAAACAGATCAAAGATTTTGAAGAGGACATTATCTCCGGAATCTTGTTACATCGGGAGATAGATTACTTTACCGACTCACATCCATTGGTCAAAGCAGGGCAATCCTATCTTAGACCAAAATTTGGACACTATTCCACCGTGATTACGGATATCTTTTTTGATTATTTTCTGATCAAAAACTGGAAAAACTATTCCTCAATCTCTATAGAAGATTTTATCCAGAAGACCTATTCAACATTGGATGGGTATGAAGACATCTTCCCGGAGCGCTTTGCAAAGATGTATTACTGGATGAGAAAAGACAATTGGCTATTGCACTATGGAACTGTAGAAGGCATCAGAAGATCACTGACTGGCATGTCCAAAAGAACCACCTTTAATTCAAAAATGGAGGAAGCTCATTTGGCCTTGTTAGACAGGGAAGCTGAATTTGAAGTGATTTTCTTCGCTTTTTTCAAGGATTTAGAGACTTTTGCCTACGGAAAACTACTGGAATTACATAAAGCTCATGATCGTCATTAAACCGAAAGGATCCACTTACTTTTCATTGGGAATTATTGTTGTCGCTCTTTTGGCAGGTCTGATTCTGATCCTCAGAGATTTTGCTTACAAGGGTTCTTTTGGCCTATGGTTTTACTTGATTGCTGCATCTTTGATCACTTTAGTGCTATTGATGCTGTTGGTAAAAATGCTTGCGGGTTTTCGTTTTATCACTGCTGGAAGGGATCAAATTATCGTCAAACTTCCTTTAAGAGGATTTCAAAAAGCCTACCCCATTGCTGAAATTTTAGCTTGGGAAGAAGAAGTAGTAATCGCGAATAAAAAGGAATTCAAGCAATTGACTATAGCATTTTCAGACCAACAGTCAATTTCTGTCTCCAACCATGAGCATCATGCCTATCCTGACCTAGTTAATTATCTTGTAAAAAAAGCTCCTAAGAAAAAGGTGAAAAACAAAAAAGCCTGATTGCTCAGGCTTTATCTTATCGTTGGTTTCTGAAATTCTTATCGTAAAGTTCGATACTTTCCCGAATAATTCTCAAAGCATCTTCCTTACCTAGGAAATCCTCCACTTTTACTTCTTTATTCTCGAGCTTCTTATAATCTTCAAAGAATCGATGGACTTCCTTCATCAAATGAGGAGGTAGCTCATCGATATCATTGATATAATTCACAGACTGATCTCCGGCAGCTACAGCGATAATTTTATCATCTGCCTCTCCGCCATCCACCATGCGCATCACGCCTATGACCTTAGCCTCAACTAGGCACATGGAAGGGATATCTATTTGAGAAATAATCAAAATATCCAAAGGGTCATGATCCTCACAGAATGTTTGGGGAATGAATCCATAATTGGCAGGATAGTGCACGGCAGAGAATAGAACTCTATCCAGCATCAACATTCCTGACTTTTTGTGAAGTTCGTATTTACCTTTACTTCCTTTGGGAATTTCCACCACTCCCATCACATATTCGGGAGCATCTTTCCCGATATTGACGTCATGCCAAGGGTTAATCATAATTTTTCTTTTTGTTTATAAAAAGTGAGGGTGCAAAGATACGCTTTCCTCCTAAAAACCCCAGAAAAGTATTCTTAATTCAAGCTCGGCAGTACTACTCTGACGGTAGTTCCTTCGTTTAAAATAGATCTCAACTCGATTTTTCCACCCAATTGCTCGACAGCTTCTTTGACCATGTATAGTCCCAAGCCTGTTCCTACATTCTTCTGGGTAGCTCTTGTAAACAAGTTGAACACTTCCGGATGATGTCGGTCGTCTATTCCAATCCCATTATCTTCGAGCATGATGATGGCTTGCCCATCTTTAACATCTATGGTAATAGAGATCTTCTTTTCCCCTTGTTCATTCTTCTGGAATTGCACTGAGTTGCTGAATAGGTTATTCAAGATTACTCTGATTTTTGCATCATCGGAGTAAAAAAGCTCATCTTGGTTAACCTGGGTCAAAACATTAAACTCAGATAGATTGAATTTTGCTTTGTAGGCTTCCATTTGCTGTCCAAGTACATCTCTGAATTTGATCTCAGTTACTTTATGGTCAATTTTGGTAGACCTATAGAAGTCCAGCATTTTGTATATAAAATCGTCCAGCTTGGTGGTGGCGGAATCAATCATTTCAAAATATTCCAAAATATTAGGGTCGGAAACTTCCAATTTCGCCAATTTCGAGACACCTGAAATACTCATCAAAGGTCCACGGAGTTCATGCGAAAGACTGTACACGAACTGATTCATTTCGGTATGCAGCTTTTTAAGACGGATATTTTTCTCTTTTAACTCCTGCCTCATGAAATAAATGTCCGCTGCATTTTTGATGGAGTTCTTAATCTGCTCGATATTCCATGGTTTATCGATGAATCGATAAACTTCGCCCTTATTGATCGCATCGATTACACTGGCGATGTCAGAATACCCGGTAAGCAGGATACGAATTGGGTCGGGGTTGATTTGAATGAGCTTTTCAAAAAATTCTGTACCTGTCATTCCAGGCATGCGCTGATCCGCAATCACTACATGCACTTCCTCAGTCTGGGCAACTTGCAAACCTTCTTCTGCATCTATGGCAGTAAAAACCTTGAAATCTTTCCTTAGCGAGGCTCTAAATGATTTGAGGTTATTATCCTCATCATCAATATAAAGCACATGTATATGGTTATTCATACTTGGATGAGCTTTGATAAATAGGTAGTGTTATAATAAAAGTTGTCCCTTGACCCACTTCAGAGTTGACTTCTAAAGTCCCTTTATGATTTTCAATAATAGAATAAACAATTGAAAGCCCCAAACCTGTGCCTTTTCCAACTGCTTTGGTAGTGAAGAAGGGTTCAAAAATCCTCTGTCTTACATGATCCGGCATTCCTGGGCCGTTATCCTCAATTTCCACCACCACATGATCTCCCAAAGATCTGGTGCGAATTTCAATTTTTGGATCTTTGACTGTATCAATATGATCGCTTAATGCATGTACTGCATTATTGATAATATTCATGAATACCTGATTGATTTTTCCAGCCAGACATTCCACCATTGGAAGTTCAGCAAAATCCCTAACAATCCTGATTTTTCCAGGTATTGAGCTGTTCAAGAGAATAATTGTACTATTAATCCCATCGTGGATATCCACTTTCTTGACATCCTGCTCGTCGACTCTGGAGAATAAACGGAGACCTTTGACAATTTCCACTGTTCGCTTTGCTCCTTCTTCCATTCCCTTGAGAAGTTGATCTACTTCGTCCAGTACATAATCCAGTTCTAATTCCTCTTCCAGATCTTTCGCTTTTTTCTTAGACTCCTCCTTGAATTCGTTCATACCAGTTTCACGGTAGAACTCGATCACCTCCATGATATCTGCAATATCCCTTTTGAGCGGGGTAATATTTGAACTTACAAAGTTGATTGGGTTGTTTATCTCATGCGCAATACCTGCAGTCAATTGACCTAGTGAAGCCATTTTTTCCTGACTGACTAATTGACTTTGGGTATTTTGAAGATTTCTCAGAGCCTGTTCCAATTCATCCGTTCTGATTCTTACTTTTTCTTCGAGCATGGTATTTTGCTCACGGATCAATTGCTCATTTTCTTTTAGTACTCTAAGGCGTTCTGCCTGCTCTTTCTCCTTCTCTTTCTTTAAAATATTAATCTTATCAGCAAGTGCGAAGGAGAGTAACACAACTTCCAATGCAGAGCCTAAAGGCATAATGTATGCAGTCAAATCATTAGTTGGTATGATTCCCATTTCGCTCAAAACGAAAAGGAAAATACCTAACATAAACACAGACCAAGCTAGCAAATAATATCTAGCAGGTCGATAGCCTTGCTTCTGAACAGCAAAAGCTGCCAATAAAACATATAAAACGACTATACTTTGAGTTACCAATAAGGTCTGATAACTCACTGTGATGGAAAAGAAAAAGGCGTTAACTAAGATAAAAGCATAGACGAGATAGATAAAGTAAAAGCCCTTATCCAATTTGGGTATGAATTTATCTGTTGACAAAAACACTCTTAAAAACCAAATCCCAACTATACTAACCAGAGATGAAAAAATAACTCCAGATCTCAAGTTTAACCAAACCACATTGGGCCAGAATATTTCCTGTGTAAAACCTAGTATTGAGGATTGCGCAAACCACACCAATACGGTGTGAATCACATATATGAGATATAATTTATCTCTTACAGAAAAGAATAGGAATAAATTATAAAAGAATAATCCTACAATTACACCAGTAAATATCCCAAATAGTATATTCTCTCTATTTATCAGGTTCTCTAGATAATTTCTATTCGTTATCGTGGATGTAATAATCTTTTTATTTACACTTTTAACTTTTAAAAAAATCTCAGAAGTTTTTCCTATCGGGAGATTTATATCAAAAATTATTGATTTGGATAAAATCGGTTTTGAATAAAAATCTACTAATCTACCTCCTACATAAGATTCCAAAATCTCATTTTCGCTTACAACAAATAATTCTAAGCTATCCAATGAAGAGTTGTTGATGTAAAAATATTTTCCTTCGTTTTCAGAATTATTCTCTACAACATATTTCAACCATACTACATCATTGTTGATTCCGAAATTTTTGCTTTGTTGATCTATTTTAGTGAAATCATTTCTTTCAATGATTTCCTGAAATTTGATGTCTTTATCCTCTTCTAATATCAAGTATTCATACCTATCAAGAAGAACTGTTTCTCCATTTAAGATGACAGGGTTTAAAGCTTGAAAAAAAGCCCAAATAAAAGTAATTATCGAAATCATGGTTTAACTCTCCAGTCAGTATTTTTAATTTTCAATTGATAGGTAATTTCTACTGGCCCTTTCAAGGTTTCTTCAACCCTGGTACATTCAAGATTTTTTCTTAAATCAAGAATAAACTCCCTTTCAACTGGGAGAGCTAAAGGTAAATTTTCTACATCCTTCAAAACTGCCAAAGTTGCTACTAAATCCAGTTTCGGGTAAAAAAAAGTACCATTATTACCAATGTTTTCCTCAATCTCAAAACCCTTCTGAAGGGTAGGTTTTAAGGTATATTCCGCACAGAGAGCAAATAAAGTCGGAACATTTAACTGCTCTGCAATTACTAAAGATGTCCTCGAAAGAAAAATGGCACCTATACCATAACCTGAAATCATTCTACTATTCCATAATCCTCCGATTTCCCCCGTCCCTCCTCTTTCTCTATATTCTCCGACTAATCCAAAAATTTTAGAATCAACTGGTGCAATTGCACCTTCAAGAGGAAGAGGAAATTCTGTATCGGCTACGTGTATTCTTAATCCGCTTACTACTTGTCCAGTAGAATTATCGTGAACAGTTACCACGAAAACGAATGGGTTATATTTCCAATCATTATTGGAGGAAGTTACCTTGGTGACACCATATTCTTTAAGAACATTTGCATGTCCTTCAATAAACATATCACATATTTCAGGCTCATCAACTGCCCTAAATGCTTTAAAGGTGAACATCAGTTAATGGTAATTAATGTATCTTCGACTTCCCTTCTATAGGATCTCATACTTGGCTCTCCTCCGAAATTAAGTCTAAACATAAATAATTCTTCATTACTTTTTTCCCTGTTGAACAAAGTATTGAATTCTGCTTTGTATTTTTTGATCATAGTCACCTCTTCTTTAGTGAAGCCATGGTCTTTTTCCCTAAGAGTTTGGTGGAAAATAAACATTGCCGCTGTCACTGGCTGAAAACTGATCTCCATCATGTTAGCTTTGATCCAAATGCGTTGAAGAACCTTTCCTGCTTTTAGATATTCTTGAGGAGTAAATTCTTTGCCTTGCAGCAAAAACATGGCGGAACTTGACATGATGGTATCATGGGAAATTTTGGTGAGGCCATAGCCCATCAGAAACTTCCTGAAAAAACGAACTGTCCTCGGATCTTTTAATAAGCCCATTGCAGCTCTTTCCGCCCCACTCAATTCCAATGTTGCTATATCTATTCCATCCCGGCTTTCTCTTGCTTCCTTATCATTCCATCTTACTTCATTGATAAAATCTTTAAGCCCCTGATCGTGAAAAAGGCGCATTCTATCCATCCCGCCAATGATGCCGGATAGCTTTTCCAAATCAGACTTTGCGGAAATATGCTCCATCGGCATATCTTCTGCCAACGCATATCCGTGAAAAAGCTGGATCTGCTCAGGTGTCAAATCTACCTTGGATGCATTCTTTCTATTGGTACATCGGATTGCCACTCCATCTACCAATTCTCCATTATGAACTTTGATTTTTTGATTATGCTTAACTATAAAGCGTATGCTTGCAATCAGATCTTCCTCGAAATCCTGTATGTGTTCAATGATTTCGATCTCAATTCCTGATTTTGCACAGTGGAGTCTGATATTTTCAAGAGCCGCGCCAAAAGCAATCAAGGAACCGGTGCCTTTATAATCCAGCATGGAGTGACTTCTTTCCTTGTCATGGAAAAGGTGCAAAACTCCATTTTGATCGAACACCCATATCCACGGTTGAATATTTCCCCCTGAAGGAGCCAAATTGGCAAATTCAACCAATCCATTAAGTTCTTCCTTGTTTAGGACGTAACCTGATGGAATGATATTTTTGGGAATGCTACCTAAAAAATCTCCATTCTTAACTGGAACTACCTCTCGCTCTTCTTGAATTTCAGGAAGATCCAATTTGATGATTTCGTCAAGATCCACGAAAAATCTTCCCGAATCAACCGGTTCACCCACCAATAACTTTCGAGCAACATGAGCCACTGAAGCCCCACCCAGAAAAACTGCAGAAGCTAATTGTGGCCAACTGCTAATAGTTTGCCCAACCTCCAAAAGTGAAGCTTTCATCCTCGGAGAAAGAGTATCTACCCCAGTCATCTTCAATCCAATGGCAACTTTCTGCTTATTGGTCAGATTTTTTAGCGTATCTAAATTTATATCTCCCAGGTACCCATGAAAAATTGGCCTCTCCGGCTCCAAATCAAATCTTTCTATATCTAACATTCCCCGATCAGATGTATCCATCATTAGAGGAATCTGATATTTCTGGGCTGTTTTTCGGAGTAGAATTTTGATATCCAAACTATCACACTCATCGATAATCAAATCCAACTCTCCCTGCTCTGAAAAAAATGAGTCAATATTTTCTTCTGTGATACCATCTCGAAATAGAGTTAACTTCAGATAGGGATCGATCTCTGCAATTTCTCTTGCTGCAATAACTATCTTCTCTACTCCCAAACTTGTAACTCCAGCTTTTAACCTATTGAGATTACTCAATTCCAAATGATCAAAGTCTGCCAAACGCATTTCTCCGCAACTTCTTTCCAAAGCCATGGCTAAAGCAATGCTTTGCCCAACAGAGAGTCCTACTATCCCAACCTTTTTCTTTGCGAGCTCTTTTTGCTCTTGAGGAGTAATTTTATAATTGTTTCTGAGTGTTCTAACCCGAATAAATTCTTCTTCAGGCAAAAGATGAACTAGCGCATACTTCCAGGGATAATAAACCCAATTCCCATAAGACTCCTTGGGATTTTCTTCAAAAAAATTCTCAATCTCTGCTTTTAACTCTTCCTTGGAAAAAGTTTTTGCTGGATGCCGTGATTTGATTAAATCGCCAACCTGACTATTGATTTGATTGATTACCTGAATCTGAGGGTTATTTTTCAAATCAACTATTTTCTCCTGATCATCTCGATTTCTGGGATTTAAAATAACCGGGTATACTTGATCGGACAATGAATAGCTTGGCGTGGTTAACATCTAATTTAGTGTGCAGATTGGGTGATATGCATTGTAAAGTTAGTTTTTGATTTCATTTCTCAAATGAAAATGAAAATTATTTTTATAGGAATAACCTATTTTATCCATATCAAGTTTAAGGCCACAATAGAATTTGTTTGTTTTTAAATAAAAAAAGCAATTATTTAGAATTACGATTAACTTGTATTCAAGTCAAGAATTGAATGGAAACCAAGGCAGAAGAAAAAATTAAGATTTTATATGTAGATGATGAAGAGAATAATCTTCAAGCATTTAAAGCTACATTCCGAAGAGACTATAAAATTTTTCTCGCTATTTCTGCCAAAGAAGGACGTGAGATTTTAGACAAGGAAGAAATTGACATTATCATTACCGACCAAAGAATGCCAGAGGAAACTGGCGTGGAATTTTTAGAATCAATCATCCCAATTCATCCAAATCCAATAAGAGTATTATTAACAGGGTACACAGACATACAAGCTGTAATTGATGCAATTAACAAAGGTCAAGTGTATCATTATCTGACCAAGCCTTGGGAAGAAGATTACCTCAGAACAGTCATCAAAAACGCTTTTGAAATCTACACATTACGAAGAGAAAACGAGCGCTTGACTCAGGCTTTGATCAAAGCAAATGATCAATTAGAATTTTTATTGAGGCAAAACCTCCTTTCCTAATCAATACCTCGCAGCAAGGAGTAATTGTAATTCTTTGTGAGTTAAATCAAATTTCCTTGCCAAATAAGCATTGGTTAAGCTTCCCCTGTAAGTATATACCCCTCGCAGAAACCATCGGTAATTAAAAATCATTTCTTCAGCACCACCCAAATCCGCCATTTGTAAAACAATTGGGGTGAAAATATTGCTCAAAGAATAGGATGCAGTACGCGATACTCTGGAAGCAATATTAGGTACACAGTAGTGAATAATATCATGTTTCAAATACACAGGGTCACTGTGGGTTGTCATCTGTGCAGTTTCAATGCATCCTCCCTGATCAATTCCCACATCAATGATAATGCTGCCATGCATCATGTTGGCAACCATTTCTTCACTGACCACCACCTTATTTCTTCCTTTCTCTGCTCTCAGGGCACCAATCACCACATCAGCCTCTGCAAGAGCCTGAGTTAGGGTCAAATTATCAATAGTCGAAGTATAAACCTGCTGACCCAGCAATTGCTTCAACCTACGAAGCTTGTATATATGGTTATCAAAAATTTTAATATTTGCCCCAAGTCCTAAGGCAGTTCTAGCCGCATACTCCGCCACCGTGCCTGCACCTATAATCACAACCTGAGTAGGTGGCACACCCGTAACACCTCCCATAATCAGTCCTTTACCATCGTTGACGGAGGATAAATATTCCGAAGCTATCAGCATCACAGTACTGCCTGCGATCTCCGACATGGCTCTTACCACCGGCATCCCACCTACTTTATCCTCTAGGTATTCAAAAGCAACCGAAGTGATCTTTTTGGCATTCAAAGCCTCAATAAACTCTTTATTCTGCTTTCCAATTTGCAGAGCTGAAATCAGACATGCTCCCTGATTCATGGATTCTATTTCCGTTAAGCTTGGCGCATCAACTTTCAGTACTACTTCAGATTGAAAAGCCTCCTTTGAAGAGTAAACCACCTTCGCTCCTGCATCTGAAAAATCTTGATCTGAAAACTTGGAAGCCAGTCCTGCTCCACTTTCCACAATCACATTCAGCCCGTTGTTGGTCAGTAATCCTACTGCTTCCGGGGTCAATACGATTCTTTTTTCTTCATCAGATTGCTCTTTGGGTATACCAATAGTCAGCCCGCCCTTCCCTCTTTTTACTTTGGCAGGAGATTCTTTTGGAATTAGTCCAACAGCGGTGAGTTCATTAATCTGAGTCGACATCCCGATAATGTTGAAGTGTGATTTTTCTACTTGAAGTAGAATAATACTCAATTTTAATCAATAAAAAATGATCTGGAATAAAACCTCCCAATTTTTCGGCCCATTCCATCCAACAATAATTCCCGCTTTCAAAATATTCCTCCACTCCTATATCCAAAGCTTCCTCAGGTTTTTCCAGTCTATAAAAATCAAAATGATAAATAGGAGCTTTTCCAGAAAGCTCATAATGATTGACTATCCCGAAAGTAGGACTGCTTACCTGAGATGCAAGTCCAAACTTTTCACCCAATGCTTTGATCAATGTAGTTTTTCCAGCACCCATATCGCCCTGAAACACCCAAAGCTTCTCGTTTTGGGCAAAATCAATAATCCATTGGGCTATTTGGTCCAGCTCTTTTAACTCGTAAATCTTACTATCCAAAACTCTCTATTTTGCTGTGAGATAAACGATCGGAACGATCATTTCCTCCAAAGATACGCCACCGTGCTGAAAAGTATCCTTATAATAGTTCACATAATAGTTGTAATTGTTTGGATACGCGAAAAAATAGTCCTCCACAGCGAACACATAACTTGAGGAAACATTAAGCTTGGGTAGCTTGGCATCTTCAGGTTTCCTTATTTCGAAAACCTTGCCTGCTTCAAAATTCAGGTTTTTCCCTTGCTTATATCTTAAGTTAGTAGTCACATTTTTATCCCCAATTATTCGGTATGGCTTATTGACTCTCTTGGTTCCATGATCAGTAGTGATGATTACATCTGCTTCTGCCAGTTGAATCTTTTTCAACAGATCAAATAAGCTACTATGCTCAAACCAACTTTTGGTTAGAGAGCGATAAGCCGATTCATCAGGAGCAAGCTCTCTAATCATTTTCATATCTGTCCTCGCATGAGATACCATGTCCACAAAATTATAAACTAGGACATTTAACTCATTTTGAACCAAAGAGTGAAACTGATCCAAAACAGCCTTTCCTTGATTGGCTTGAATTATTTTATGATATGAATGCTTCGCTTGTACCCTGCTTTTTTCTAAGTTAATCTTCAACCAATCTTCCTCGAAATTATTTTTCCCTTCATCAGAATCCTCATCTTCCCATAGGTTGGGATAAAATCTAGCCATATCCATAGGCATCATCCCGCTGAAGAGCGCATTTCTAGCAAAAGCCGTGGTGGTAGGAAGGATACTATAATAGGTTTCCTTTTCCTGAATATTGAAATATGGAGAAACTAAGGACTCGATCTCTTCCCACTGGTCCAACCTTAAATTGTCAATCACAATAAAGAACAGAGGCTTCCCTTCTTTGACCTTAGGGAACACTTTCTTTTTCATCACTTGATGGGAAAGCAAAGGTTTATCTGTGTTTTTTTCTTCCAGCCAGTCTAGGTAGTTGTCTTTGATGAATCGGGCAAAAGACGCGTTTGCTTCGGTTTTTTGTGACTCCAAAACTTCCTGCATGCTCTTATTTTCAGTATCGTCAATCTGAAGCTCCCAGTAGGTCAATTTCTTATAAATATTTGCCCAGTCCTCATGATCCTCTGCATCTCCAAAGGCCATACTGATATTCATAAAATCTTGCTGATAACTCAAAGTGGTTTTCTCTTCTATCAACTGTCTGTTTTGAAGAATCTTTTTCACTGAAAGCCAAATTTGGCTTGGATTCAATGGCTTAATCAGATAATCAGCTATTTTACCTCCAATCGCATCATCCATGATATGCTCCTCCTCACTTTTGGTGATCATGACAACTGGAATCTGAGGCTTAATCTGTTTGATTTGCTGTAAAGTTTCCAGGCCAGTCATCCCTGGCATATTTTCATCTAGAAAAATGACATCAAAATTTCGTTTTTCGACTTCTTCTATCGCATCTATGCCAGAATTAACGGTAGTGATAGCATAGCCTTTTTGTTCCAAAAAAAGGATATGTGGCTTCAAAAGGTCAATTTCATCATCGGCCCATAGAATATTGGATTTTTGCGACATAGCGGATTCCGTTTCTTTTAAAATTATAATTACTTTTGGGTAAACAAAACAGGCCTCCTTGAAAAGCCAGAAAATACTCAACGATCCCGTTTATGGTTTTATCACCATTCCGAGCGAGTTGATTTTTACAATCATTGATCATCCATATTTCCAAAGATTACGCCGGATCAAGCAATTGGGTTTGACAGATTTTGTCTACCCCGGTGCTTTACATACGCGATTTCACCATGCTTTGGGTGCAATGCACTTAATGAGCATCACTTTGGATAACCTCAGGAATAAAGGTACCGAAATCTCAGACCCTGAGTATGAAGCAGCTTTAATTGCAATTCTGCTTCATGACATAGGTCATGGCCCTTTTTCCCATGCATTGGAATATAGTCTTTTAAAATCAGTTCCGCATGAGGAACTGTCATTACTGATTATAGAACTCTTAAATCAAGAATTAAGTGGCAAACTTGATCTGACTTTAAGAATCTTTAAGAATCAATATGAACGGAAATTTTTCCATCAGCTGGTTTCCAGTCAGTTGGATATTGATCGGCTAGACTACCTTCAAAGAGATTGTTTCTTCACGGGTGTCTCTGAAGGTACGATCGGGGCAGACCGTATCATCAAGATGATGGATGTGAAAGACGATCAGGTAGTCATTGAAGAAAAAGGGATTTACTCTATAGAAAACTTTCTGAGCGCCAGAAGGCTAATGTATTGGCAGGTTTACTTGCACAAGACTACCGTGAGTGCAGAAAAAATGCTGATAAACCTGATCCAAAGAGCAAAAGACTTAAAAATCAGGGGTGCCAATTTCCCAATTTCCGAGGAGTTTGATTATCTATTGGGCAATGAACATACCTTACAGGATTTTCAAAGCAATCCTGATTTATTGAAGATTTTCTTGGAGTTAGATGATTTGGATCTATGGGGAGCTATCAAACTTTGGAAAAAATCGGATGATTATGTTCTCAGAAGTATTTCCAGGATGTTTTTAACGAGGAATCTTTTCAAAATAAGCCTGAAAAATGACCCTTTTACAAAAAAGGAAATTGAAAGCTCAAAAAGAAAAGCGATTCAAAAATTAGGGATTCCTGAAGAGGATTTGGATTATTTCTTTTCCCATGGAACTGTGAGCAATTATGGATATTTGATCAAAGACCGGATTAATATTCTTACCAAGAAAGGAAAAGTAATTGACGTGGCTCAAGCGGCAGACTTGCCTAACATCAAAGTGATGAGCAAAATCGTCGAAAAACACTATATATGTAAAGCCAAAAGTCTAATTTAGACAATCAATACATTTGCTGTATGGAATTTACTTTAAGGCAGTTAGCCGAATTATTGAATGGAAAAGTAGAAGGCGATGAAAGCTTGACAGTGAGCCGTCTTGACAAAATTCAAGAAGGCCAAGCGGGCGGAATTAGCTTCCTTTCCAATGAAAAATACGAACCCTACCTTTATCAAACTCAAGCTACTGCAGTTATTGTTTCAGAAGGGTTCAAACCTTCAAAAACCTACAAGACCAATCTGATTCGGGTAAAAGATGCCTATTTGGGATTTACAGCTCTTCTTGAAGCTTACGCCCAGTTTTCAAAAGCGTCTTTTTCGGGAGTAGAGGAGCCAAGCTTCATGGACGCAAGTTCCAGTATTGGAGAAAATCACTTCAGAGGTGCATTTTCCTATATCGGAAAAAACTGCAAAATCGGAAATCAGGTTAAAATTCATCCTCATGCATACATTGGAAACAATGTAGAGATTGGAGATAATACCATCATTCATTCTGGCGCCAGGATTTGTACCGACACCAAAATTGGTAAAAATTGTGAAATCCATCCTGGTGCCGTGATAGGCTCGGATGGTTTTGGCTTTGCTCCTCAAGAAGATGGATCATATAAAGCTATCCCGCAAATAGGAAACGTAATCATAGAGGACAATGTCAGTATTGGAGCTAATTCAACTATTGATTGCGCAACCATGGGCTCAACCCTAATCAAAAAGGGAGCGAAAATCGATAATCAGGTACAAATTGCCCACAACGTTGTAATAGGTGAAAATACTGTTATTGCTGCCCAAACAGGAATTTCAGGATCCACAGAAATTGGAAAAAACTGTGTTATCGCCGGAAAAGCAGGAATTGTAGGCCATATTAAAATTGCGGACAACACTACTATCGGAGCCAACACGGGTGTAAGTAAGTCCATCAAATCACCTGGGCAAACATTATTTGGTTACATAGGATTTGACATGAAACAGTTTTTAAAGTCTTATTCTATATTCAAAAATTTGGACGACCTAGAGAACAGAATCAAAGAACTCGAAAAAAAGCCTTAATTTTGCGGCCCTAGCATTTAAATGGCTAAGAAATAATGAAAGTAAAACAGCACACTATAAAGAAACAGGTTGAATTGTCAGGAGTTGGCCTTCACACAGGTGTCATTTCCAACATGACTTTTTTACCTGCTCCACCCAATCACGGTATTAAGTTTCAGCGAATAGATTTAGAAGGAATGCCTACCGTGGATGCAGACTGCGATTTAGTCGTAGACGTATCCAGAGGCACTACGCTTGAGCAAAACGGAGCACGCGTATACACTGTAGAACATGTCCTAGCTGCATTGGTAGGCATGGAAATAGACAATGTGCTGATTCAGCTGGATGGTCCTGAACCTCCTATCATGGACGGTTCATCTATTCAATTTATTGAGGTCCTTGAAGATGCTGGACTGGAAGAACAAAATGCATTAAGGAGATTTTTTGAAGTTCAGGAAAGTATCCAATACAAAGATTCTTCCAGAGAAGTAGAAATGGTTGCTCTTCCAACAGACAATTATAGAGTGACCGTCATGGTTGACTACAATTCCCCTGTTTTGGGAAGTCAGCATGCTTCCATTACAGATATCGGACAATTTAAAACTGAGATCGCATCATGCAGAACTTTCTGTTTTTTGCATGAATTAGAAATGCTTTACAACTCCAACTTAATTAAAGGAGGAGACTTGAATAATGCTATCGTCGTCGTAGACAGAGTAGTTGAGGAAAAAGAACTGGCACATTTAGCCAAAATGTTCAATAAGCAAAGAGTTGAGGTCAAAAAGGAAGGCATCCTTAATAATGTTGATCTTCGCTACAGAAATGAGCCTGCTAGACATAAGCTTCTGGATGTAGTAGGAGATTTGGCATTGGTTGGAAGACCATTGAAGGCTCAAATTTTAGCCGCAAGACCAGGGCATGCTGCTAATGTGGCTTTTGCAAAAAAGCTAAAAAGAGCTATGGAAAAGGCAGGAGCTTCGCACATTCCACACTACGATCCAAAACTTCCACCAGTGATGGATATCAATCAGATCTCTAATATTCTTCCTCACAGATATCCTTTCCAATTATTGGATAAAATTATCTACTTGGATGATACGGTAGTTGCTGGAGTGAAAAATGTAACGATGAATGAACCGTTTTTCTTGGGTCATTTTCCAGGCAACCCAGTGATGCCAGGTGTGCTCCAAGTGGAGGCAATGGCGCAGACGGGTGGTATTTTGGTACTAAGCACAGTAGATGATCCTGAAAATTATTGGACTTACTTCTTGGGAATCGAGAATTGTAAGTTCAGAAAAATGGTACTTCCTGGAGATACACTGATTTTCAAATGTGAACTTTTAGCTCCTATCAGAAGAGGAATTGCAAAAATGAGAGGTGAGGCCTATGTGGGTAACACTTTGGTGTGTGAGGCAGTTATGACAGCCAGTATAACTAGAAAAGAATCATGATCAGCCCATTAGCTCATGTAAGCCCAAAAGCTCAACTTGGAGAAAATGTCCATGTTGATCCCTTCACCATGATTCATGAAGATGTAATCATAGGGGATAATTCTTGGATTGGCCCTAATGTGACGATTTTCCCAGGAGCAAGAATTGGTAAAAACTGTAAGATTTTTCCAGGTGCTGTGATCGCAGGTATTCCTCAAGACTTAAAATTCCAAGGCGAAGATTCTACCGTAGTGATTGGTGACAATACTACCATTAGGGAGTGTGTTACTATAAGCCGGGGAACAGTTGACAAGCAGACCACAGTAATAGGAAGCAATTGCCTTTTAATGGCTTATGTACACGTTGCACATGACTGTGTGATCGGAAGCCATGTAATCATCGCCAACTCCGTACAAATTGCTGGTCACGTATCCATCGACGACTGGGCAATTGTGGGTGGATCTAGTGCCATTCACCAATTTGTCAAGGTAGGAATGCATTCCATGATTTCCGGCGGTTCATTGGTGAGAAAAGACGTTCCTCCATTCACAAAAGCTGCAAGGGAACCACTTTCCTATGCCGGTGTAAACTCGTTGGGCCTGAGAAGAAGAGGTTTCAGCTCTGAAACCATTGCACATATACAGGAAGTATATAGATATCTTTTCTTAAACAGCCTCAATAACAGTAAGGCTTTGGAAGAAATTGAAGTAAACCTTCCTGCTACCAAAGAAAGAGATGAAATTCTGAATTTTATACGATCTTCAGAAAGAGGAGTAATGAAAGGCTACATCAATTAAAATGCTGAAAATCCAACTCGAAGAGGCTTCAAAACGCTTTCAATACGAATGGATTTTTAAAAATCTGGATTTATCGCTTCAATCCGGTGATTCACTGGCAATCACTGGAAGTAATGGCTCGGGAAAATCTACACTTCTCAAATGTATTGCAGGGTCCATCCCATTGAGTTTCGGAAAAATATCTTTTCTAAAAGATAATCCTATTCCTGATTCTGACTGGTTTAGATTACTCACTATTGCCGCCCCATATCTGGAGCTTCCAGAGGAATTTAGCCTCAGAGAGGTATTGCAGTTTCATTTCAAATTCAAAAAACCTAAAAGCAATTTGAGCTTGGAAGAAATGTTGCAGATTTTATACTTGGAGCAACATATGAATAAACCCATATCCCAGTTTTCTTCAGGAATGAAACAAAGGTTAAAGCTTGGATTGGCACTTTTTTCAGATGTTGACCTAGTCCTTTTGGATGAACCCACTTCTAATCTTGATAAAAAAGGAATAAGCTGGTATTTGGAGATGGTAGAAAAATTTGCTCAAAACCAGATCTTAATTATTTGCTCCAATGAATCCAGAGAGTACGAATTTTGTCAACAAAAACTGGTATTGGAAGATTATAAATAAGGCTATTCTTTGAACTTCAAATGATATAGTTAATTTTAGAGGATTAATTCTAATTTCAATTTAATTTAGAGTTTACCTTAGGGAAGGTAGATTCAGAAATCTAATTATAGCCTCTGGAAGAAAAGCCTCTGATAGTTGAAATTTTAGCTTAAGAAATAAAAAGTATATGAAAAAATCATTGTTTAGTTTAAGTCTGATTTCATTGTTTACAGTGATCTTGTTTGCATGTGGTGACAAGCCAGCTCCAACACCACAGAAGACGCCAGAACAGTTGGCTGTAGAAGCTTTGACTGGTTCAGGTTCTCAGACTTGGGGGATTGCTGGAGGGGGTTCTGTTACCAGAAGTGGTTCTACCGTTACAGATCAATATCAAAACTTCGAGCTGATTTTAAATTCAGGTTCAGCAAAAACCTATACCACAAGAAATAATAATGACTTGTTTGACAATTCAGGGAACTGGTCATTTGCGGGAACCAACTTTGACAAATTCAGTCTAACCGGAGCCAAACCAGCTGCTGGTCGGGAGATTTCATTTACCCGCACAGGCGATAATTTGCGATTGGAATTCAATATTCCTGCGCCAGGAGCCAGAATCAACGGTACTTTTGCAGTGGCAGGAAGCTATGTATTCAATTTGGTAAAAAAATAAGCTAGATTTAAACCCTAAAATTAAAGGGGCTTCGAGCCCCTTTTTTTATTTCAATGTCACCAAAGTAACTCCGGCTCCTCCCCTGTCTGCATGTTCATCCTCCATTTTTTTGACAGGCCCCATAGTCCTAAGGAGATTCCTCGTAATTTCTCTCAGAATTCCATCTCCCTTTCCGTGAACTATTCTCAAATCTTTCAAACCAAGCATATATCCTTCATCAATAAAAGTTTGAACCAAGCTTAAAACTTCTTCTCCTCTTTTTCCCCTCAGGTCCAGGTTGGGAGAAAAATCCATCATCTTTTGGTTCGTATTAAAGCCTGACCTATTACTCGAAGCTTTGGTCTCCTTTTTAACCTGAGTTTGAGAGATTTTTTCAAGGCGAGACAATTTCACTGTGGACTTCAATTCTCCAATAGAAATATCTACTTCTTTATTTCTCAATTGCAAAACTTGAGCAATCGCCCCATTATCCTTCAAACGAACCCAATCGCCAGTTTCAATTTTACCTCCCAAAACAGTGATCCCCGGCTCTTTAACCACTACTTTTTCTGGCTTAATTTCCTCTTTGAAGCTTTCCAATTCCTTCCTCACCTTTTTGGTAGCTTCCTTTTCAGCCTTTCCTTCTTTGATCTCCCGAATGGTTGCTTCAATTTTCTTATTGGTTTCGTCCAATAGGCGTTTGGCCTCCTGTTTCGCTTCCTGTATATAGCGTTTTTTCGTTTGCTCGAGAGTTTCTTTTAGCTCATTGTATTCCTTCAGCCTGGTCTGAAGCAATTTTTCCTTGGATTTCACCTCTGTTAGGAGCCCTGAATATTGATTTTTTTCGTTCTCCAATTGAGTCAGAAGTCTATCATACCTCACTCTCTCTTCACCAATCTGGGATTTGGCGTAATTCAGAATTTCCTTCGAGATCCCAATTTTGGAAGCAATTTCGAGCGCAAAAGAAGAGCCTGGCTTTCCAATCTCCAATTGGTACATGGGTTCCAATTTTTCCACATCATAGCGCATGGCACCATTAACCAAGCCTTGATTTTTGTTGGCTGCTTGTTTGAGGTTACCATAGTGAGTTGTCACAATGCCAAAAGCTCCAGCTTTATTGAGAGCTAATAATATGGATTCCGCAATTGCTCCTCCAAACTGAGGCTCAGTTCCTGTACCGAATTCGTCTATAAACAGGATTGTTTTTTTATTGGCAAACTGCGTAAAATGCTTCATGCTCATCAAATGTGAGCTGTAAGTACTCAGATCATTTTCCAGATTTTGCTCATCACCGATGTCAATAAAGAAATTATCAAAAAGGGAGCTTTTTGAGTCTGGATGAACCGGAATCAGAATACCGCACTGCAACATATATTGAAGCAATGCGACTGTTTTTAAGGTTACTGATTTTCCTCCTGCATTAGGACCGGAAATCACCAATAAGCGATTCTGCCCCTCCAGATGAATTGATAAAGGTACAATTTTCTTCTGCTGAGACTTTAGTGCCATCTCCAACAGCGGATGTCTCGCATGAGTCCAAGACAAGGTTCTTTCTTTGACAATTACAGGCTTGACGCTTTCGGTTTTCTGGGCAAACTTGGCCTTTGCTCTGATAAAATCAATCAAGCCGAGGTAATTAGTCGCTTTTCTGAAAGCGGGGATTGAAGGCCGAAGTCTATCTGTCAGCTGGGTGAGAATCTTGATGATTTCTCTCCTCTCCATGTATTCCAAATCCCGGATTTCATTATTGATATCCAAAGCTTCTTCGGGCTCCATGAAAACAGTCTGACCAGTAGCAGATTCATCGTGAATAAAACCTCTCAGCTTCCTTTTGTTCTCAGCAGCAACGGGAATCACCATTCTCCCAGAACGTATAGTAATCGCAGAATCTTCAGGTGTTAGGCCTTTAGCTCGGGCTTCCTTGAAGATCCTATCCATGACCTTTCGCAGTCTGCCTTCCTCATAAATTATTTGATTTCTAATCAATTGCAATTCCTTACTTGCATTGCTTCGGATCTGCCCTTTTTCATCAACCACCAATTCGATGGCTTTTAGCAAACCCAGATCCAGGTCCAAGACCAAACCCAGCAATTGACTTAATGCAGGATAGGATTCTCCGTATTTGGAAAAAAACTTGATGCAACCCTGAAGCGTCATCAGAGATAATTTGACTTCATGAAATTCCTCCTGATCCAAAAAAGCTCCCTCAAGCTTGGCTTTTTCCAAATAGGGATTCAGGTTGGTAAAATTGGAAGCAGGAAAGCTCTCTCCTGAAATCAGAATATCCAAAAACTCCTGAGTCTGGTCCAACAATTTATTAACCTGTTTCGGATCAGAAGAAAAAGCTACTTTGTCCACATACTCCATCCCCAAAGAAGAGGAGCATTCAGCCTTGAGTAGCTCTTTGATTTTTTTGAAATTTATTTTCTTCTCTAAATTCGAAGGATATAGCATTACATTTTTTCTTCACTGGTTGGATTGGATTCCCTTACTACTAGAGAATCTATCACACGGGCATACATTTGATCCATTCTTTCAGGATACTGCAAATAGTAGCGCATGCTCTCGGTAAAAACCGAATCGCTGGTATCATGTTTTAAAAAAATATCTTTTTCTAAGAGCCTATACAAAGTTTGTGAAGAGTCATAAGGAATGGGTAAAGCACTGGCCACTCCTTCAGTCAGGTGAATATCAATTAAAACGCTGACCATCTGATCCTCAGACAAAAGCCCATCAGGCTTATTGGATTTCCCGCAGGAAAGGGCCGTAGAAATCAAAAGAAATAGAATTAATAATCGTCTCACAATCCAAAATTAGGTTTTTTTAACGGATAATCTTACTACCCTTCCTGTAAGGGAAATTTTATAATTGAACTGATAAGCATAACTTAGGCAGTTCAAATCACCAATCCATGGACCAGCTATTCAGTAAGCTAAGAAAGTACGAGATTATGATCCGGAAGGTGGCAAACAATCACCTGCAAGGCGAATACCAATCCTTATTTAAAGGCTCAGGACTGGAATTTGACGATTTGAGACCCTATCAATACGGAGATGACGTAAGGACGATTGAGTGGAAAGTTTCTGCCAAAGGTCATGGAACCTTTGTGAAAACCTTCAAAGAAGATAAAGAACAGTCAGTTTATTTTCTCCTGGATATATCCGGTTCTCAGGATATAGGTCAGCCTGGTCAAAAAAAAATCGACCAAGGCAAAGTCATTGCAGGGGTTTTGACTCTGGCAGCTATTTTTGAAGGAAGCCAGGTGGGTTTAATTAGTTTTTCCGATCAAAAAGAAAAAATCATCCTTCCCTCAAAAGGTGGAAAGCAAGGAGTAAAAATGATCAGAGGGATTTTTGACCATCAAAATAACTCTCTGAAAACTGACCTGAACGCCCTATTCACCTTTACGCTCAATCTGATTAAAAAGAGAAGCATTATCGTGGTGATTTCTGACTTTATAGATGAGGGTTACGAGCGATCTTTCAGAGCATTGGCCGAAAGGCATGACTTGGTTGCGATTCAGTTAACTGATCCCAGAGAATCTGCTTTACCTGCCTTGGGAATTATCCCTGTTTATGATAAGGAAAAAGGAAAGACAACTTGGGTAAATACAGCTTTTGGAAGCTTTTCAAGAAAAATCTCTGAAACCTTTACAACCGAAAGAGATCATTTGAGAGAGATTTGCAAGAAAAATCAAATCAACTATCTCTCCATAGACACTACGCAGGATATTGTCATGCCATTGATTGAATTATTTAAGTACAGAAATAAAAGCATGAAACGTGGGTAAGAGGTTACTGTTTTTGATTCTATTTCTGGGAATTTTACTTCAAGTCTCTGCACAGGAGGTGAAGGTAGAAGGCTATTTCCTTCAAGATTCTGCCAAACTGGGAGAAAGGATAGGCTATGTTTTGAAAGCCAGCTACCCAAAGGAAAAGCAATTGATTTTTCCTGATTCTGTCTATGATTTCAGTCCATTTGTTTTGCTTGAAAAGAAAACTTTTATCTCGAGCACTAAGGAATCAATGACGGTTGACAGTGCCGTGTATTACCTTTCGAATTTTGAGTTAGACCCAAGCCTTTTTTTGACACTGCCTGTTTATGAGCTCAATCGATACGATAGTGTGGCCCATTTTCCTCTAGAAGCTGAGTTAAAACTCAAACTGACTTTGGACAGTATTCCCGAACAGCTTGTTTTTCAGGAAAACAATGTATACCAACCCATAGAGAAAAAATGGAATTGGCTGTTATTTGGAGGTATCGCTCTAATTGCCATCCTAGGATTAGGTGTGTTCTTCTGGCTCTTTGCGGATAGAATTAAGAAAATATGGAACGAACGCAATGAAAAAAGACGTTGGAAACGCTTCCAGAGGAGATGGGCTGCAGCCACTCAAAACCTTAAAAATGAAAACTCCATGAACGCAGCTGATGAGCTTCTAGGCTTGTGGAAAGGATACATGGAAAGTATCACCAACCTTCCAATAAAAGAGTGGACATCAAGTGAAATTGGAGAAAAGCTGGAAGACATCAGAATTTTCAGTTCTCTCAGAAGTATTGAAATGATTATTTACGCTGGAAAAACTTTAGAAATACAAGAAGCATCTGATTACCTGTTGGAGGTAGCACAGGAAAAATTTCATGAAAAGTTAAGCAAAATCAAGCATGTTAGAGCAAATCACTGAGTTCTTTAGCTGGTCTTGGTTTTTGCCAGAGACCTTTAAAACTTATGAATGGGAAAACCCTATCCTTCTCAATTTGATTTGGATAATTCCTCTTTTTATGCTTATCAGGAAGTTTATCAAATTTTTGAAAAACCCTGTTCTCGAACTCTCCCTTCCAAAAAGAATAGCCAAGAACAACCCTTGGACCTACTTACGGTTGATTCCAACTGGTTTTTTCCTTCTAGCGCTATTCATGATTGTGATTGCTTTGGCCAGACCTCAGCGGAGCAATGAAAAGGTGGAACAATACACGGAGGGTATAGATATCATGCTGGTTTTGGACATTTCTGAATCCATGGATTTGCAGGACTTCAGCCCTAACCGATTGGAAGCAGCCAAAAGAACTGCTATAGATTTCATCAGCGGGAGAATTGGAGACAGAATCGGAATGGTAGTCTTTGCAGGAGAAGCCTATTCTCTGGCCCCATTGACCAATGATTACAAGCTTTTGACCGAGTTGATTTCCGAAATTTCCTTCAATATGATGGAAGCTAAAGGTACGGCAATTGGTTCTGCCATAGCATCCGGCACTAACCGTATGAAAGAGGCTGAATCCGTTTCAAAGGTGATGATTTTGCTTAGTGATGGTGAAAGTAATGCAGGAAATGTTGATCCATTATTTGCAGCTCAGCTTGCCTCCGCTTTAGGAATTAAAATCTACACCATTGCGGTAGGTAAAGATGGAATGGTCCCTTATGGAACTGATTTCTTTGGCAGACCACAAATGGTCGAAAGCTATCTAGATGAAACAACGCTCAGGGAAATAGCCAAACTAACTGAAGCTCAGTTTTTCAGAGCTTCCGATGGCAATGCATTACAAGGTATTTTTGACCAGATCGACAGTTTGGAGAAAACCGAAATCATGGAAAACCGCTATAGGGAAACCACCGATTACTACAGGGTGTATTTGTTCTGGGGGATTCTTTTATTCTTCTTCTGGATGGTCCTCAAAAGCAGTTTCCTTAACAACTTCCTATTGGACTGATTCCCGAAAGGTTTTTTCTCTCCAGTTTTGGAGCAATGGGTCCATCATAGCAAACCATAAAGGTGGAAAAAAGGCTACCAATATCATCGCAGAGTATCCAGCTGGCAACTGAGGACTTTCTTCATAATGATTTAAGACCTGATAAGGCTTGTAAGCATGTGCATGATGATCCGAATGGCGTTGAAGTTGAAAGAGTAAAAAATTACTCACAGTATGATTGGCATTCCAAGAATGTAATGGGGTGACTTTTTCATAAAAACCATTGGCCAATTTCTTCCTTTCCATTCCATAGTGCTCCAAGTAATTAACAGCTTCAAGTAAACTAAAACCCAAAATACTTTGAGCCAAGAAGAATAGAGGGAGTTCCCAAATCAACCTGTCGAAAAATATAGAGAAGCCTCCTGTAACTAGAACTATAAAAATAATCGGTAAAAGAGTAAACTGAATCATTTGATTTTTCCAGGAAGC
Organism: Algoriphagus sp. NBT04N3; assembly: GCF_019443765.1. Classification (NCBI taxonomy): domain Bacteria; kingdom Pseudomonadati; phylum Bacteroidota; class Cytophagia; order Cytophagales; family Cyclobacteriaceae; genus Algoriphagus; species Algoriphagus sp. NBT04N3. Next base: position 620,127 of record NZ_CP048415.1, on the reverse strand, counting down.
AAGAGGAATGCTTTTCTTTTTCAATCTTTCGGCTTCTAGTTTCCAAGCACTCAAATACCCGTCCTTTACAGACCTGAACCAAAAACGGTAAAAATTTTCCCCAAATCTACTTGTTGCCGGATCTTCCGGAGTAGCTACTCTAACGTGATGACCACGATTGTGCTCGATAAAAAAGTGCATATAGCAAACACACATCAATAATATCTTTGCGTATAACTGCTCCAATTTTTCAGCTTTGTGACCTAACTCGTGGGCTACTGTAATTCCAATCCCTCCAGTGATCAAAGCCATTCCACTGGTAAAAGCTAGCCATTCCCACCAGCTAAAATCGACTTTAGAAACCTGGAAAAAGGCCCAAATTAAAACTGCTAATTGAACATATACCCATCCAAAAGTCACCACTTTATAAAAGCGCTCTTTGGCAACTTTTGAAATAAATTCTTTGGGAACGTTAGTACTGTCTTTTTTTACCAAAAAATCCATCAATGGAACCAGTACAAAAACAAATACATGAATTATAAAAAGGCCAATACCTCCCAGGTAAAATCCGAGAATAAATAATACAGGAAGAATTAAAGCACTAAAAAAACCGATCTTTTTAAGATTTTTCATTTCTCATTTGCTGATAGAACAATTTACTCTTTTTCCTTCATCTTTGGAATAGCTGCTTTTCTCATAAAAACAAAGGATGAAATAACCGATCTCATTCCTTAGCAGAAGGATCCCCAATCGATACACTTTGAAACTATTTTTGGAAAAACCACAAAATGATTTTTATCAGTTTTCCGACTTACCTGTGTCAATATTTACTGGCCATAAGAATCAGACATTTGAAAAAATTATTTTCTTATGACAATTCAGCCAGAATTAATTCAAAAGTATAACTCACCAGCACCAAGATATACCAGCTATCCTACTGTTCCGCTTTGGGAAAATAACATCCAACCCAACCATTGGTCTCAATTAGTTGATCAAGCATTCCAGATATATGGAAAGGAGGAAGGAATATCTTTATATATCCACTTACCATTTTGCGAAAGTCTATGTACCTATTGTGGATGTAACAAAAGAATCACAAAAAACCATGATGTAGAAAATCCATATTTAGAAAGTTTATTGAAAGAGTGGGAAAATTATTTGAACATTTTCCATGAAAAACCGAAGTTGGCAGCTATTCACCTGGGTGGTGGAACCCCCACTTTTTTTTCTGCGGAAAATCTTTTCACCTTCCTAAAAAAACTCATTGAATCTTGTGAAATATTACCGGGAAAAGAATTCAGCTTTGAAGGTCATCCCAATAATACCAGCATAGAGCATTTGAAAAAACTGGCAGAATTGGGGTTTGATCGAGTTAGTTTCGGGATTCAGGATTTTGATCTTTTGGTGCAGAAAACCATCAATCGAATTCAACCTTTTGAGCGGGTAAAAGAAGCTGTGGAGAATGCCCGATCAGTTGGATTTAAATCCATAAATTTTGATTTGATTTATGGTCTTCCCTATCAAAATGAAGAAACTTTAAGCTGTACTTTCAAGGCGGTCCAAGAATTAAAACCCGACAGAATTGCTTTTTACTCCTATGCCCACGTACCTACTTCTTTCCCCGCTCAAAGAAGTTATGAATCCCATTTACCCAATGAAATTGAAAAGCGGAGCCTCTACGAATTAGGCAAAAGCCTTTTGATCGAAATGGGCTATACGGAAATTGGAATGGATCATTTTGCTTTACCAAAAGATCCACTGAATCTAGCTCGACAAAGTGGAAAACTCCACCGAAATTTCATGGGCTACACCACTTCCAAATCAAAAATCTTAATAGGATTAGGAGCAAGTAGCATCTCTGACATTTATATTGCCTATGCTCAAAATCAAAAGTCAGTCGAACTTTACCAAAATGAAATTTCCAAAGCAAATTGGCCAATTGTAAAAGGGCATTCCCTTACAGAAGAAGACCTGTTGGTAAAAGAAATTATCTTAGACTTGATATGTAAACAAGCTGCTTTTGTTCCAGTAAATATCTGGTCTCAATTGTCAGATTCCAGCCTTGAAAATTTAAGGGATATGGAGATCGAGGGTATGATAAATATAATGGGTAAAACTATTCAGATTACAGAATTAGGTATAGCCTTTATTCGGATCATCTGCATGCAGTTTGATTTGCGGCTACAACATAGACAAGAGGAGGTTTTCTCCTTCAGTAAAGCTATCTAATTAGCGGCACATGGTAATTTCCACCTGTTGGGATCCATAATTGAACACTTGCAAATCAGGACTTAAAAGATGGATTCCAAGGCCTAGTCCACGAAAAATAAATACAATTCCAATGATCACTCCCAGGTAGGGAATGACTCGTTGGAATTGTATTCTTTTACTCATAGAAAGGAATTTACCTGAAAGCATCAATGCCATCAATAAAGGCATGGTGCCCAGTCCAAAGAAAAACATATAAATAGCTCCATATATTGGGCTTTGAAATCCCAAAGCAGCTACCAAGGCTAAATAAACCATTCCGCAGGGCAATAGTCCATTTGCCAATCCAGTTCCAAAAAAAGCCAAAGCCCCACCTCTTTTAAGGTAAAACGAGAGTTGTGCTTTCACCCATTTTACAAGGTCATTTAAGATACCTAGAGACGAAATATTTTCAGATTGCCTGAAAAGCAATGATAAGAAAATTAGAAATAAACCAATCAGGATAGAAAAGCCCTGCTGAAACCCTGCAAGGGATAGACTGAATCCTATGCTCCCGACAATCAATCCCAAAAAAGCGTAGGTGAAGCTTCTACCCAGGTTATAAAAAATTTTATTCCATAAGAACTGATTAGAGCCTGAATTTCCAATAGCCAAAGCAATAGGCCCACACATTCCCACACAGTGAAATGAGCTCAAAAAACCTAGGGCTAAAGCTGTCCAAATCATTTTAAAGAGATTTTCTTTTCCTGATAATATGATTCCCCGTTTTCTTGCCAACTCAATTGAGCTTTCCAATAACCAGCTTGAAGATTTCCAATAAATACTGTCTTCTCATTTTCTTCTTTTATTTCTACTGTTAATTTCTGATCCAGTTTAGAATCCGAAGGTCGAAATAAGTGAAGTATGCCCGTTGCTCCCACCGGAAGATCTAAAAAGAGGCTTTGATTTTCCGCATCAAACTGAAGCACTTCTCTTTCAAGAGTCAATGTGGACTTTTCTTTATCTATTTGATCTTGATAGTTGATTTCGGCCTCATAATAATTTTCAGTAACCAACTCTATCCCTTCCATTCGGACAGATATAACCACCATGGTCATGATTATGACAATGAATCCAATAATGGCTAATAGAATACCTTTTCCCCAATCCATAATTATTGCTTTTTGGCTACTGGAGCCATGAAACTTGTATTAATCTGATCTATTTCTTCTCCTTCGTGAATCAATGATAAATTCACTTTTTCCTGAGGGACACTCACTTTTGTCTGGTTTTTGACCAGAAAAAATCTTCCTTCGACCTTTGACTGTGGTTGCAACACCAAATTTGATGTACCTACCAATTCAACTGATACATCTTCCGATAAAGACTGCAGGTTTACAGACTGCTCCTGAAATGTCTTATTAATAAGAGTGATTTGATAAAGATTTGAGACAGTTCCATTGTCTCGCATTTGATAGGTCATCCCCGGAAATCTGGTGACTGTTGCTTCAAGGTCTTCCCTTGTCGCTATCAGAGAAACAAAACCTAGAATCAATACAATCAAAACCAAAGAATAGGCTTTTACTCGGGTGGTCATTAGTTTTTGCACGCCTTTCTGAATACTATTTTCGGATGCATACCTAATCAAACCCTTAGGCCTATCTACTTTTAGCATCACTTCGTCACAGGCATCGATGCAGGCTGTACAATTGACGCATTCCATTTGAATTCCATTTCGGATATCTATGCCAGTTGGACAAACTTGAACGCAAAGGCTACAATCCACACAATCACCTTTGGGTGAAATTTCAGCTTGACTTTTTCTCAAAGGCCCTCTTGGTTCACCCCTGACGTAATCGTACATGACATTGATAGAATTATCATCCAAAAGCACTCCTTGAAGCCTCCCATAAGGACAGACAACAAGACAGGCCTGCTCTCTAAACCAGGTAAACACGAACATGAAAATTCCTGAAAAAGCCAATAACCCGACAAATCCGGCCATGTTTTGGGTTGGTTGCTGAGAGACAATCTCTTTTACTTGATCAACTCCAATCAAATATGCCATGACTAAATGGCCTATCAGTAATGAAATAATTGCGAAAACAAGCAGTTTTACTCCTTTCTTAACTATCTTCTCTACTGACCATGGTCCCTCATTGAGGGTTCTTTGCCTATTGGCATCCCCCTCTATGGTATATTCAATTTTCCTAAATACCATTTCCATAAAGAGCGTTTGAGGGCAAGCCCACCCACACCAGACTCTTCCAAAAATGACTGTAAACAGGATGATGAAAACCATGAAAATCAATAGGAGGAAAATCAGTAAGTGAGTATCCTGTGGCCAAAACACAGCTCCGAAAATGATAAACTTCCTTTCAAAAATATTGAATAGCAACCATGGTCTTCCATCAACTTGAATAAATGGCCCCGTAAATAAAATAGCCAATAAGAGCCATGATAGATAGGTTCTATATCGGTAAAATATCCCTGATACTTTTTTGGGATACACCCAGTTCCTCTTCCCATCCTCTTTGACAGTTGCCAAAGCATCACGAAAGTTTTCTGGATTAGTATGAGGGTTCTTCTTAGCCATATTTGGAGTATGGCTGCCAGATTTCTAGCCTGGCAGCCTTAATTAATTTAAAGTGATGATCGCTGTACTATCAGAAGCTAATTCTTCTGGTTGGATTGTTTCTTGGACAAATAATTCTCCCTGAGGATCTTTTGGGTTTGCTGGAGTCGAACCCTTAAGACTCAAAATGAAGCTGGATACTTGCTGAATCTCAACCGGTGATAATTGATCTTCCCAAGGAACCATTCCTTTGCTTACAACTCCATACTTTACAATTTTAAATACATCTTGGATGCTTCCTCCATGTATCCAATATTCATCTGTCAGATTTGGACCAACACCCCCACCTCCGTCAGAGGCATGGCAAGCAGCACAATTTGCCTCGAAAATGGATTTACCAGAACTCAAAGCAGCTCCTGACTCATCAAACACCACACTACTTTCGTCAATAGATGCCATCATATTGGCCTTTCGTGCTTCCGCAGCTATTGCTTCTAATTGAAGTTCTTCCTCATATTCTTCAACTCCTGTTTTTCCAATGCCCAAAACAGAGTAGTTCACGAAATACCCAACTCCAAATGCGATTGTCAGAATAAATACCCATTGCAGCCATGGAGGCATAAAATTGTCCAGTTCGGTTATCCCATCATAAGAATGATCCGCCATGACTTTGGCTTTTTCATCCTTACTTCCTACCTCTGGCAATTTCCCTGTCACAAAACGCTCTTTAAATTTCTCCCACCAACTCGGTTCTTTTGCCATTTCGGGATTCTCTTTTTTCAAGACTGCCACCATGAAATACATAAGGTAAACCATCAATATCAGTAGTAGAACGATAACCAGAAGCACTATTCCAAGGATGATTAATAGGGTTATCTGGCCAGAATCCATGGATTGAAGGGTGATATACCAATTGGACTCTGCTGTTTGTGCCCATGAATTAGAATTTGCAAGGGCTAATAATGCTAAACTCAAGGTTAACTTTTTCATGGCTGTTCACTGGTTAAATGATCATCATTTTCCATAGGAAGAGATTTCATGTGGTCCTCCAAATCCTTTGGCATCCGAAATACCCAAAAGAACACTCCAAGGAAAAACAAAACGAATATGAGTAAGGAAATCACTGGATAGATTTCAATATTCTCTATAGATCTTAAGACTTCTTTATACATGATTTCCTGATTTAATTTTCTGCTGTAGCTTTGATATCTGTGCCCAATCGCTGCAAATAGGCAATCATGGCCACTATTTCTGTATGAGGAAGTGTTTCTACACCTGCCTCTTTCAAGTTGGAAACGATACGATTTGCCTGAACGTCCAAATCTTCCATCGCCTTCTCATCATACCCTTCCGGATATGGGACACCCAGTTTTTGGAGAGTTCTGATCTTCGCAGGCAAATCCGAATAATCCATGATGTTCTCTGTCATCCATGGGTAAGGAGGCATCAATGAGCCCGGAGACATAGAGGATGGATCTTGCATGTGGAAGTAATGCCAGGAATCTGGGTATTTCCCTCCTACTCTGTGAAGATCAGGACCAGTTCGTTTGGAACCCCATAAAAATGGTCTATCGTAGACAAATTCTCCAGCCTTGGAATATTCTCCATAACGTTCAGTCTCAAACCTAAATGGCCGGATCATTTGAGAATGGCAACCTACACATCCATTTTTGATGTAAAGGTCTCTCCCCTCCAACTCCAATGGAGTGTAAGGTTTAACCGAGGAAATAGTTGGGACATTGGATTCAACCAATATGGTTGGAATAATTTCAATAGCTCCCCCTATGGCTATAGCAATGGTCGCCAAGACTGTAAAGAAAATAGGCTTTCTTTCCCATGCACGGTGCCAAAATTCGCCTGTTGCATTATAGGAAGGTGCCAAAGCTGGAGCCTGATCTTCTTCATATTCTTGAAATACTCCCTTTTGGGCTGTTTTATACATGTTGTATACCATAATAATTGCACCGATGAGATAGAGTAATCCACCCAATGCTCTCAAGATATACATAGGCACAAGCTCCACTACCGTCTGAAGGAAGTTTCCATAAGCCAACCTTCCCATTTCATCAAACTCTCTCAGCATCAAAAACTGAGTCAAGGCAGCAACATACATAGGAAGGGCATAGAAAATAATACCTAGAGTACCTATCCAGAAATGCGTATTAGCTAATTTTTGAGAATAAATGGTGGTTTTGAATAATCTTGGCCACATCCAATACAGCATACCGAAGGTCAAGAAACCATTCCAACCCAAACCTCCTATGTGGACGTGTGCTACGATCCAATCTGTATAGTGTGCGATAGCATTGACATTTTTCAAAGAAAGCATTGGTCCCTCAAACGTGGACATTCCATAGGCTGTAACGGCTACCACCATGAATTTGAGTACAGGTTCATTCCTCACTTTATCCCAAGCACCTCTCAATGTTAAAAGACCATTCACCATACCTCCCCAGGAAGGTGCGATCAACATTACTGAAAATACTGTCCCCAATACTTGAGCCCATTCAGGAAGAGCAGTATAGAGTAAATGGTGAGGCCCTGCCCACATGTAGATAAAAATCAAAGACCAGAAATGGACGATAGAAAGCTTATAAGAATAAACAGGTCTATTGGCAGCCTTTGGTAGAAAGTAATACATGAGCCCCAAGAATGGAGTAGTCAGGAAAAATGCAACGGCATTATGTCCATACCACCATTGCACCAAGGCATCCTGTACACCTGCATAAGCTGAATAACTTTTTGTCCATGAAACCGGAAGTTCCAAGGAATTGAAAATGTGAAGTACAGCTACCGTAATAAAAGATGCCAAATAGAACCAAATGGCCACATACATGTGTCTTTCCCTTCGCTTGAATAAGGTTCCAATCATATTGGCACCAAATGCAACCCAAACTAAGGCTATGGCAATATCAATTGGCCACTCCAGTTCAGCGTATTCTTTTGAAGTGGTCAAACCCAATGGGAGTGTAATAGCAGCAGCTAGAATTATCAGCTGCCAACCCCAGAAGTGGAACCAACTCAGCCCTTTATTCCACATTGGAGTTTTGAGCAATCTTGGCATGGAATAATAAATTCCGGCGAAAATTGCATTTCCAACGAAGGCAAAGATGACTGCATTAGTATGCAGAGGTCTGATCCTTCCAAACGTAGTGTAAGGATTGCCCAAATTGGCCTCGGGGAGGAATAGCTGGGTAGCGGCTATTACCCCCACCAGCATGCCTACCAGGCCCCAAATAATCGTAGCAGCTCCAAAATATTTGACAATCTTATTGTCGTAATGGAACCGTTCCAGCGTAGCATCATTCATAGGACTTAGGTTTTGTTGATTGTTTTTTTGTTGCTTTTTTATGAGAATCAAATAGAATTCGAACTGATGGGGTATAATCATCATCAAACTGACCATCCTTCATTGCTCTGAAAAAGAGCCAAAGGAAAGTCACGGCGAGAATTAAGCTGATGGCTATCAATAGAAATATTACTTCCATATTATGTCGATTTTTGAATAATTAGACCTTTTTTCCACGCCAGGATATTAGTACTGAGGGTAGTAAATAACACCACGGATATACTGCTCACTGGCATCAAAACAGCACAAATCACTGGACTTAGTAGCCCCTGAACAGCAAGACTAACTCCCACTACATTATAGAGAAGGCTTAATCCAAAACTTGCTTTGATTATATTTCTAGACTGCTTTGCGAAACCCAGATAATCGGATATGCTTCTCAAAGAATCTGAACTCAGGATGGCATCACTTGCAGGCGAAAAATGACTGACCTGATCAGTGACTGCTATTCCAACATTGCTCTCCTGTAAAGCCCCCGCATCATTCAGCCCATCACCAATCATCAGCGTTTCCTTACCTGATGTATTCAAGTCCCTCAGATAATTCATTTTATCCTTTGGGCTTTGCAAAAAGTTGTATTGGATGTCCTTCCCAAGCTTGGCTTTCAATGAACCCAATTCATGAGGGTGATCTCCAGATAATACATGGATTTCATATTTTCCTCGGAGAGCCTTCACCACATCTTCCAACCCTTCTCTCAGGCCAGACTGGATATGAAAATAGCCTATTGTCACTCCCTCAACCTGAAAGAAAACTAGGTTGCCAAACTCTTCTAATTCTCCATTCTTAGAACCGGTGAAATCACTAGAGCCAATTTTTATTTCCTGATTTTTATAGATGGCTCTCAAGCCATTTCCCTTGATTTCCTCAAAGTTTTCTATTTCCAAAACAGAAATATTCCCTAACCATTGATTGATTCTAATACTTAATGGATGGGCTGATTTAGAAACCAGAGACTTGATCAGAGATTTTGTTTCATTTGAAAGAAGCTCGCCATGAAAATTTATTTTTGCTTGACTAGGAGATGTGAGCGTTCCCGTTTTGTCAAAGACTACTGTATCGATCAGAGCTAGCCTTTCTACTACGCTGGCATTTTTCAAATAGAATTTCCCCCTACCAAAAATTCGAAGCGTATTGCCTAAGGTAAATGGAGTAGACATTGCCAAAGCACATGGGCAAGCCACAATCAATACAGAGACAAAACTTTTTACGGCAATTGAAAAATCAGTAAAGGACCAAAAAAGTAAAGCTGAGACTGAGATGAAAATAACAATCCAAGTAAAAGAAGCCGAAATCTTGTTTGACAGCGGTTCTAAAAGCTTATCTTTTTTCTTTTCAAAAGCCTCATTATTCCATAAATCAGTCAAGTAACCTTGAGAAGGAGATTTTTGAACAGTCAATAAAATAGGATCTCCTAGTTGTCTTCCCCCAGCAAAAATCAAGTCGTCTTTTTTCTTCGGAACAGGTACCTCTTCACCAGTCACAAAACTGTAATCAATATTGGCTGATTCACTTAAAAGAATAGAGTCAGCCGGTATAAGTTCTTCATTTCTGACACGGATGAGGTTTCCCACTTCTAGTTTTCGCAGCGGGATCACTTCTTCCACATCCTGAGAAAGTCGGGTTATAGCTATTGGGAAATAGGATTTGTAATCTCTGTCAAACTCTAGAGTAGCAAAGGTTTTTTGCTGGTAAATCTTCCCTAATAGAAGGAAAAACAATAACCCTCCCAAGCTGTCCATATAGCCAGCATTACCCGCAATTAAAATTTCCCAAAGGGAATAAAAAAACAAGGCAATGATTCCCAATACGATTGGAACATCCATATTGATTCTCTTCAGTCTCAGGGAATTCCAAGCAGATATATAATAATCATTCGCAGAATAGAGCACTACCGGCAGCGCCAATACCACATTTAGGTAATTAAAAAGTCCTCGAAAATTTTCGGCGATTAAAACAGTTTCAGAGAAATATTCAGGAACGCTAAAGAGCATCATATTTCCAAAGCAAAACCCCGCTACTGCCAGCTTTTTGACAATCCTATTATCCGAATAGTTTTTTTGCTTTTTTTCAAGATTAGCCAAATTGATTCTTGGCTCATATCCTATGGCTGAAAGCAGTTCAACAAGTTCTTTGAGACTTAGCTTCTGATTGGAGAACTTGATTTGAACTTTCTTTTTTATGAAATCAACCCTAGAGGATATAATGCCCGAATGAATGTGGAAAAGGTTTTCCAACAACCAGATACAGGATGCGCAATGGATTAATGGAATAAAAAAAGTAACATGGCTCTGCTCTTGATTTTGAAAGTCAAGGAGATTCCTTGCTGTTTCTTCATCATTCAGATAGTCAAACCGATTGCTTTTCCCAGTTTGTGATTTTTGGCTTTCTCCCGGAAAAGCTTCTATGTTATAATAATTACATAAATCATTTTCTGCCAAAACCTCATACACCAACTTGCAACCATGACAGCAAAACTGCTTTTCTTCCAATAGAAAATTTTCATTTTCACATGGTTCACCACAGTGATAGCATTTAACAGCTGGAAGATTTATGGTTGCAGGCTTTTTCAAAGTTTTTGAATTAGTGGTGATTAGATACTTGAAGCATGATCAAACTCAGTTTTTTTTAAGGGCTTATAGTGACAGGTAGAAAGAAAGTTTATCAGACCACCGAGATCCTTTATAAAAGTGGAATAGAACTTTTGCGAGATCAGCTTGATAGCTTTTTGTAGTCACTAAAAGGCTACAATCATGCTTGACAGCATAAGACCAAAAGTCCCCAATCCTGGAAAAATTAAATTTGATAAAGCTCGTTTCCCGAGTAGAATTGGAAACAAGCTCGATTAACTCCTGTTCTTCTTTAATTTTGGATTTTGGGATAAAGCAAGGCGAAATAATAGTGGCTTTGCTTGTTGAAATTTGCTTTTTAAAAAGCTGTATAAAATGCTTGATTAAACTCGCGGAGCTAGGTGATCCATCATAATGGAATAGAAGGTGAGCAGTGGAAAAGTCAGGAACAAAAAGTAAGACAGGGATTTCGCATACTTCCTTTTCAAGAGGTTTTGGTAGCTCATTTCCATGCAACCAATCCAACACTTTATGAAGATCCACGCTAATTAAGCTCGGTTCTTCTTGGGTAAGATCACAGGAAATACTCTCCTTTTTGGCAGGCCAAAATCCAGCTTCCAAAACAGAGCAATGAAACTCTTTCAAATATTCGGAAGGGAGGTGAAATTTTTGGGCGTAGGAGGTTTTCAGTTCCATGTTCTGATTTTTTTCAATAATCAAAACTAGGAGTTATGCTAATGGGAAAATCTGACCATTCCCACGACAGAACATGATAAAAATCAGTTTGGAAAAATCTGGAAGATGTTTAGTGAAATGAGTTTGTTATTGAAAAAAGTGATGAGTAAAGCTTATGTCTAAAATAAAAAGTTATTGGTTATTGAGTTATTAGTTATTAGTTGTCGGGTTTTTGGAAAAAATTCAAAGCTAGCCTTAATTATTTCAGCTTTTACACTTTAGCCTTTAAAGCCTACTGCCTACTCAATGCTGCCTACTATCCCTGAACTGAATAAACTTCATTGGGACGAATAACAAGTAGTCCGTTCTTTCAGCTTTCCCACTTAAGCCTTCATCCTTTCCAGCCTACTGCCTACTCAAAACTGCCTAGTGTATTTGAACTGAAAAAAATTTATTTGAAGAGCAACCAGAATTCCGTCCGCCCTTTCAGCTTTCTCACTTCAGCTTTCATCCTTTCCAGCCTACTGCCTCCTCAATGCTGCCTACTATTCCTGCACTGAATAAACTTCATTGGGACGAATAACCAGTAGTCCGTTCTTTCAGCTTTCCCACTTAAGCCTTCATCCTTTCAAGCCTACTGCCTACTCAATGCTGCCTACTATCCCTGAACTGAATAAACTTCATTGGAACGAATAACCAGCAGTCCGTTCTTTCAGCTTTCTGACTTCAGCCTTCATCCTTTCCAGCCTCTCGCTTCTCTGTAGCACTAAAACACAAAAACCCCAGCGGTTAGGCTGAGGTTTGAATAATGTGGCGGCGACCTACTCTCCCGGGTGTAACCCCAGTACCATCGGCGCTGCAGGGCTTAACTTCTCTGTTCGGGATGGGAAGAGGTGGGACCCCTGCGCTAGGCCGCCTAATCTGTAAGTATGCAGTGATCAGTTTCCAGTCGGCAGTTTCCTGCTTTCCGATCCGATGCCCTGCATCTAATATTTTTTGTTCTTCGGTCTTCAGTCTTCCGACTGCTGACTCTTTTTAACATATATCGTAGAAACTGTAACACAGCCAGAATAAGCTTTTGGGCAATTAGTACTGCTCAGCTATGACATTACTGCCTTTACACCTGCAGCCTATCAACCTCATCGTCTCTGAGGGCCCTATTTGGAAGTCTCATCTTGAGGGGAGTTTCGCACTTAGATGCTTTCAGCGCTTATCTCTTCCCGACGTAGCTACCCGGCAGTGCAGTTGGCACCACAACCGGTACACCAGCGGTCAGTCCAACCCGGTCCTCT
>NZ_CP048415.1:37500-602500 GCF_019443765.1 Algoriphagus sp. NBT04N3 | reverse complement strand
GCTCAATCCCTGAATCCAAGGATATCCCTACCAAGGCAATTAAAGACTCACTATTTGGCAACTGGTACTTAGTTGGAAGACCTCGGTACCACAAACCAAGGATTAATGGCTCAAAGAAAAATTCAGCACCAATATCCAGTTGATTATACAATCCCTGCTGTCTATAATTAAAAGCAATGGCCATAGATCGTTCCTGATCATAATTATTCAGATACTCATTGATATAGCCAGGAGCCAATTCAAACCTATATCCTCCATGAACCCCAAACCTCATAGGTAAAGTGTTTTCACTTTCTGAAAGAAAACTAATCGAGGGTTCCAATAAATGAAAGGCTGAACCTCCCATCCAAAACTTTTTCCCATAAAATAAAAAGCCAGTATGGGCATCAAATGAACGAAGCTTGCTTTCACCCTCAAATCCATCTCCCGGCTGTCCAATAATCACTCCTCTGTTGATATCAAGCTGCGTACCCAAAATGACTCTATCAAAATATACATCTCTTCCAGTGAAACTACCTTGAAAGCCAATCTGAAAGAATGTACTCTCTGATAATTTCAAGCGGTAACTATAAAGCAAACCCACTTCATACCATTGACTTTGAGTAAAGGACTCTTTTGCCCCTGTAATAATAACACCTACCCCACTATTCAAATTTTCAAAGTAATGATCTCCATAGGCTGTAGATGCTAAAAAACTCTGATCTAATGCTGGCCATTGATTTCTAAAATTAAAACCTACTCTACTTTCGTCAGTACTGCCTGCAAAAGCTGGATTTAAATAAAACGGGTTGGCATAAAATTGCGAGTATTGAACATCCTGTCCTTTCGAAAAGAAACAAATCAGAAAAAACAAAACCGCGAAAATCGAAAATTTACTCATCTGATCAGCTTAAATTTTCCACTCTCTTTTACTTGCTCTCCTTCTGTAGAAACACCATTGAATCGATAGATATATGTACCAGCATCCACTAATTTCCCCTCGATGGTTCCATCCCATCCTGCACCATTCAATTCATTGCTCTGGAAAATCAAATCACCCCATAAATTAAAAATCAAAAGTTCTGCACTGACCAGCCCCTTGTATTTTGGAGTGTAAGTTTTATTTTCCTCCAAACCCGGAGTGAATCCAGTCGGAAACATCACCCGGTAACTTTTGGTAATAGAAATAACCTTAGTCAAGCTTTTTTGACAGCCAAACCTATCAGTCAAGGTTAAAGTAACCTCAAACTCACCTTTCTTTCCGAAAACATGCACGGGGTCTCTATTTTGAGAGGTTTCCCCATCGCCAAAATCCCAAGACCAGCGGATAGTTCTTGTATCTGACATATCTGTGAACTGGATAGGATCATCAGGAAAAATACCACCTTCTGCATCCCCTCGAATATCTGTACCCTGAACAACAAAGTCGTAACCAATTAATAGTTCTTCCTCCTGAATGAATACCTCCACTTGATTGGAACCGGAATAACAATCAAATTCTTTAGGCTTCACAAAGACTTCGTAAGTGCCACTTTGATTTAAAGTTAAAATCTCTTCGTTTTCCAATTCCAAACCATTCCCAGTCAATAAATAATCAAATGACTCTGGATCATATGAGGATATACCTTCAAAAATATTTACTGGCTCACCGGGTACACATCCCACAACTAATTCATCAAAAATTAATTCCGGATACTCTGGATATACCACCTCAATCGGATCCGATTTAGCAGGACAATTATTTCTATTGTAAGCCCAAACCTCTACCATGCCCTCATTACTTATAATAAGCTGGTCAGAGGTTTCATTAACTATCAATTCCCCATCAAGATACCATTCGTACCGAGTATAATCTTCATTCCCACTCGCTATAAAAGTCAATGATTCTCCAGGGCAGCTATTGATACTTCCTTCCACAACTTCTTTACCGATGACCTCCAAACTTACTGGCTCTGGAGACTCTTGTATCCTTAGGGTAATTTTATTCCCTTCAGAAGCTTTCCCATAATTATCCCCAATAGTGTAAAAAACGGTGACCTCTTGACCGGCAAAGCCTTCATTTGGGAAAAATGTGTAGGCACCTTTTTCTCCTGCCTCCAGAATTCCTTCCGACAGAACCAAATACCTATTTTGTTCCAAACATCTTGCCTGAGTACAGATATCATCTGCCTGTGCCTGAATTTCCTCCCTTGTCCTGTAAAATTGCAAACAGCGAATTTCTGAGTCAGCATTAGGTAAAACCACATCCTGATCCAAAATAAAAAACTGATTTTCCTGTCCCTCACAAGTAGCAACATCTTCGAAATCTATTCCGATGGGATTTTCCAAAGCGTCGTCATTTGACACTTCAACTTGAAGGTTTCTGATTTCATGAAAATTAGTAAACCCTCCGGTAGAAGCTGCAAATCCGATTTTAAGATTTTTCGGTGCAGGAAAATCATAAGGCCTATCGAATATGGTCACCATTCTCGGTTGATTGGGCTGAGTAGTGACCATCATTCTCAAGGTGAGAAAAAAACCTACTCCATTAGGATTGGGTTCTAATTCTAAAAACACCTTTCTATAGCCAGGCTGATTAGGATCTGTCACTCTAGTAGTCCCTGAACCACCAGAGCTAATTGGGAATTGTGCTCCTGGATTGAGCCCATCGTTATTAGTTCCTGTTGTATTGGTTTTTCTTCCTACTATAAACTGATAACCCTGAAACCCATTTCCTGGTCCTCTTACTACAATAGCATCTGGTACTCTTTCTTCAGGCTGAATATTAGAAAACCTGCCAATCCTTCCCTCGCCACTGTTGCCGAAATTCCCAAACTCATCAAAGCCAATTCCTATGTAGGCATTACTCAATCCAGACTCATTATTTCTAGGAGCATAGCCTAAGGAGCCTCCAAATCCACCAGGTGAAAAATTCTGTGTATCTCCATCAAATAAAAAAATGGTCAAACCATCAGCCAGGAACTGGCCTGTTCCTCCATAGCTGAAATACTCAAATTCTGACTTAATCCCATAAATGGATGGAAATGGCACATCAATGTAAACATAACCTACTTGATCATTCAAATTACTGGTGAGTCTCAGGACCCCGCCAGTCAAGGAAGCATTTCCCCCAAATATGGTCTTAGATTGAGTGCCTGGCGTTTGAAAACTTTCACAATACGGAAACCCTGTCTGAGCTTTAACTCCTACCAAGAAATTCAAAAAGATTAAAAGACCGGCAACAAAAAATTTAAAATTCATTCTCCTACACATTTTGCTAAAAATACGAAATGATCTCAGCACAAAAAGAAAAAAGCCTCGAATGGTTAAAATCCGAGGCTAAAATTTTTATCTCATAATGGTTTGGACTCTATCCGGCCCCACCGAAACCAATTTGATTGGGACGTTGAGCTCTTTTTCCAGATAAGACACATAGTCTTTCAATTCTTGAGGGAAATCTTCATAAGATCTAACGTTTTCCAAAGAGCAATTCCAGCCCTTCATTGTCTTATAAACTGGCTTAACTTCGGTATCTGTGATTTCAAAGCTCAAACGATCAATCTTTTCCCCATTTGGAAGTTCATACTGGGTACAAACTTTGATCTCTTCGAAAATATTTAACACGTCTGCTTTCATCATAAACAATTGGGTAACTCCATTGATCATGATACTATATCTCAATGCTGGTAAATCTAACCATCCACATCTTCTAGGTCTTCCAGTAGTACTGCCGAACTCATTACCTTCTTTTCTCATGTCTTCCCCAGTCTGATCAAATAATTCAGTTGGGAAAGGGCCACTCCCTACACGGGTACAATAGGCTTTGAAAATTCCAAACACATCTCCGATTTTGGATGGAGCAACTCCCAAACCTGTACACGCTCCTGCGGTCATGGTACTAGAGCTAGTCACAAATGGATAAGAGCCAAAGTCTACATCCAGTAATGAACCTTGAGCACCCTCGGCTAAGATTCTTTTATTGGCTGATAAAGCTTCATTGACCACGTACTCACTATCGATTAGATTGAGTGTCTTGAAAAATTCAACCGCGTCAAAGAATTGCTTTTCCATTTCAGCCAATTGATCCAAAGGGAAGTCATAAAAAGACAAGGTGGTCTTATGCTTTTCTAAAAGCGTATTATATTTCTCTTTAAACTCAGGGCTTAGGATATCTCCCACTCGAAGAGCAGTTCTACCAATTTTATCTTGGTAAGTTGGACCAATTCCTTTGAGTGTAGATCCAATTTTCTTATCTCCTTTGGATTGCTCGTAAGCAGCATCCAATAATTTATGGGTTGGAACGATGATGGTGGCTTTCTTTGAGATCACCAAGTTTTTCATGTAATCGATGGAAAACTTACCCAATCCATCTATCTCTTTTTTCAAAACCACTGGATCCAGTACCACTCCATTTCCAATAATGTTAAGAATCTGAGATCTAAAAATTCCTGAAGGAATTTGGTGTAAAACATGCTTGATGCCATCAAACTCCAATGTATGTCCTGCATTGGGGCCTCCCTGAAAGCGGGCTACGATTTCATATTCAGGAGCTAAAACATCTACAATTTTTCCTTTTCCTTCATCTCCCCACTGGAGACCCAGAAGTACATCCATCTTCATTTGATGTGCGGTCTAAACGGTTAATCAAAGTCTTTTTGAAGGGCGAAATTTGCGATTCGAGTAAAGAAAACCAAGTGAATTAGGATAAATAATTACCTGAACCAAAAAGAAAAAGTCAACCCGCCCGTGAACAGGTTGACTTTATATCGCATTCAATTTCTATTGATTTTTCTTTTGAAACTCCTCTACGGAATCAAAAACAGTGAATATGTTGTTCAATTTCGTAATGATCAGCAACTTTTTAACATGATCTGAAGGGGAGGTCAGATAAACTTCTCCTCCCACATTTCGCATTTTGGTCAACATGGTAATAAGAAGGCCAATCCCCGAGGAACTGATATATCTCACTTCGCTCAGATCAATGACAAAAATTTTAGCACCCTCTTCAATCGCATCGGAAACCACTTCCACTAGCTTAGGCCCAACTTCATCCCCAATCAAATCCCCTTGGATGTATAAATAATGCGCTTTTTCGTCCTGTGCGCTTCTATAGGTTAATTTCATTTTCTAATTAGTGGGTCTATTTTCACATTTTTCCTTGGTACAATTCCCATACAAAATCAGTGAGTGATGCATTACTTTGAAATCCAAAATATCCCCTACGGTATTTTGAATATTTTGGATACGGGGATCACAAAATTCCATCACCTGATTACAGTCTACACAGATCAAATGATCATGCTGCTTGTATCCATAGGATTTTTCAAACTGTGCAAGATTCTTTCCGAATTGGTGTTTGGTCACTAGGTCACATTCCACCAAAAGATCCAGGGTATTATAAACAGTAGCTCGGCTGACGCGGTAATTCTTATTTTTCATACTGATGTAAAGAGACTCCACATCAAAATGCCCGCTTCGGCTATAAATTTCTTCTAAAATCGCATATCGCTCAGGAGTCTTCCTGAGCTTTTGATTTTCGAGATAGGCTGTAAATATTTTCTTTACTTCTTCGAAATGAGTTGTATTCAAAGACATTGGCTTCTTTTTTTCCAAATATAACTTTTGATAGGGAGAAAAGATTCATTTGTTCAATCAAAGCGTGAAACCTTGATGATTCCCTCTACCTGACTCAAATTTTTCATCAATTTATCCAAATGCTCTGTGCTGTGGACATAGAGCTTGATTGTTCCTTCGAAAATCCCGGCATCTGAATCCACTGTAATTGACCGCATATTTACTTTCAATTCATTGGATATCACCTTAGTAACATCATTGATCAAGCCCACACGGTCTGTGCCGACAATGTGTAAACCTGCTAAAAACGCAATTTCCTTTTGACTGGTCCAACGGGCTTTGATCACTCGATTTCCATGATTGGAAAGGAGTTCCAAGGCATTGGGGCAGGAAGTTCTATGGATTTTAATTCCTTCATTGACAGTCACAAATCCAAAAACATCATCTCCCGGGATAGGATTACAGCATTTTGCAAGGATATAATCCACTACATCCATATCCTCCCCGATCAGCAACTGATCATGATCAGGTCCTTTCAAGCTTTTGATTTCTTTGGTGAAGGTACTTTCATCTTTCACCTTTTCCTGAATAGCCTTATGCTTCAGTTTCTGGTTTTCTTTAAAATCTTTGAAGGACTTGATCGTGGTAGGGTCAATTATTCCTTTCCCCACTCTATAATAAAATTCATTCGCAGTTTTCAATTCAAAGAAAGCCCGTAGCTTCTCTACAGTCTCTGAATTGAAATCCATCTTCATCTGCTTAAGCTTTCTTTGGATGATCTCTTTTCCATCCAAAATGGCAGATTTCTTCTCCTCTCTCAGCGCATCTTTGATTTTGGCCTTAGCACGAGAGGTCATTACGTTATTCAACCAATCTTCTGTCGGCTTTTGCTTATTGGAGGTGAGAATTTCTACCTGATCTCCATTTTTCAGCTTATGATTGATAGGAACCAGCTTCTGATTCACTTTGGCACCAATACATCTGGCTCCTACTTCAGTATGGATTTCAAAAGCAAAATCCAAAGCTGTTGAACCGAAAGGCAACACTTTCAAATCTCCTTTAGGCGTAAAGACGAAAACCTCTTCATGAAATAAATTTCCGCGGAAATCATCCATGAATTCGATAGCATTTCCATCATTGGATTCCAGCATGCTCCTAACCTGCGTAATCCAATCATCCAATCCGGAACTACCCTTACCGCTACTGTCTTTCTCCTTGTATTTCCAGTGTGCAGCATATCCTCTTTCCGCAATTTCATCCATTCTGGAAGTCCTAATCTGTACTTCCACCCACTGCCCTGTATTACTCATTACAGTAGTGTGAAGGGACTCGTAACCATTGGATCTGGGAGTACTGATCCAATCTCGAAGTCGATCAGGATTTGGTCTATAAAAATCAGTGACAATGGAATATACCTGCCAGCAATCAGCCTTTTCACTTTCCAATTCACTATCCAAAATGATACGTACCGCAAACAAGTCATAAACCTCTTCAAACGGAATCCCCTGCTTTTTCATCTTGTTATAAATTGAAAAAACAGATTTGGGCCTGCCCTTAATGCTGAAAGAAAAGCCTTGGCGATTCAACTCTTCCTCGATTGGCTGAATGAAAGACCTGATGAATCTATTTCTGTAGGATTTTGATTCATTAATCTTATTAACAATATCCTTATAGGTATCAGTATCGGTGTATTTCAGGTAAAGATCCTCTAATTCAGACTTAATCGCATAAAGTCCCAATCGGTGTGCAAGTGGGGCGTACAGATACATTGTTTCTGATGCGATTTTCAATTGCTTATGCCTAGGCATGCTAGCCAAGGTCCGCATATTGTTCAGACGATCTGCAATTTTGATCAAAATTACCCGCACATCATCCGAAAGAGTCAGAAGCATTTTCCGGAAATTCTCAGCTTGCTGAGAGCTTCCATACTCAAATACTCCAGATATTTTAGTCAAACCATCTATGATGGTCATGACTTTATGTCCAAACTCCCGGTCTATATCTTCTAACTCCCAATCAGTATCTTCTACCACATCATGTAATAAGGCAGATACAATTGAAGTGGTGCCCAATCCGATTTCTTCCACACAGATCAATGCTACTTCTAATGGATGATAGATATAGGGTTCCCCCGACTTCCTCCTCATATCCTTATGAGCCTCCAGAGATACATTAAAAGCTCTTTTAATGAGCTTTGCATCCCCTTCCTTCAGGATGGGTTTGGCTTGACGAAGAATTCTTCTATATCGCTTTAAAATTTCTTTTCTCTCTTCTTCGAGATCTACTTGAATCATACTGAGGGAATTTACTACAAAAATGGAAGCTGTCTCTTAATTTTTGGAAATGATTTTAGATTTTTTTTTGGGTGAGCATTTGCAAATTATCTTTTAGTACCTACATTTGCATCCACAATTGAAAACGGGATGTAATATCCGGATTTGAATTGGTTCAACTGCGGATGTGGCGAAATTGGTAGACGCACTAGACTTAGGATCTAGCGCCGCGAGGCATGGGGGTTCGAGTCCCTCCATCCGCACACATACCGAACCCTCAATCACTCGACTGTTTCAACAAACAGGAAAGAGATTGGGGGTTTTTAGTTAATCTTCATCATAAACATACAAGCGCTTTGGAAATCACATTAGACAAGCACTCAGCAAATCAAGCTTCTATTAAAATTAAGCTAACAGAAGCAGATTATCAACCGAAGGTAGATGCCAAATTGAAAGATTATGCTAGAAAAGCTAATATTCGTGGCTTCAGACCTGGGAAAGCTCCAATTTCCATGGTTAAAAACATGTATGGAACTTCCGTTTTGGTGGAAGAAATCAATGGGATTTTGGGTGACTCCTTGAATAAGTATCTGAAAGAGCAAACTTTCAGAGTTTTGGGTGATCCACTTCCAGTAGAAAACGTTGAGGAGAAAATTGACTGGAAAAACCAGAAAGATTTTGATTTTGAATACAAAATCGGTTTTATCGAGAATTTTGAATTGCCGCTTGACAAGAAAATCAAAGCTACCAAATACGCAATCAAGGTAGATGACAAATTGGTCAATGAAACCATAGAGAACCTAAAATCTCAGTATGGAAACAGCACCAATCCGGAAACTTCTGAGGAGGGTGACAATGTATATGGAGACTTGAAAGCTGCTGAAGGAGATTTCACAAAAACTATTTCTTTACCACTTTCTAAGTTGAGTAAAAAATTAGCTAAAAAATTCATCGGTCTTGGTAAAGATGCGGTAGTTGAGTTTGACGCTAAAGACGTGAAAAAAGGTGAGTGGGATGAGGCTTTTGACTTTTCTGAAGATGAAATGCAATTTGCCAATGGAGCTTTTACATTCACTGTAAAGAATATCAACAGAACTGAAGAGGCGAAAATGGATCAGGAGTTTTTTGATAAAATCTTCGGCCCAGAGCAAGTTAAGTCGGAAGAAGAATTCGTGGCTAAAGTAAAAGACACTCTTCAGTCTAATTACGATAAAGAATCCAAAGTTTTCACTGAGGAAGAATTAAAGAAAGTGTTGGTAGAAAAGGCCAGCCTTGATTTGCCGGAAGACTTCTTGAAAGAGTGGTTGCTTAAAGCAAACGAAGGGAAAGTCACTCAGGAAGACGTTGATAAAGAATTTCCAATCTATGCAAGACAGTTGATTTGGTCTTTGGTTTCTAATGAGTTGGCTAGAGCTAATGAAATTAAGGCGGAGCACGAAGATGTTATCGCTAAAACCAAAGAGATGATCAGGGAGCAATTCGCAGCAAGTGGTCTTGGATCTCAAATGGAAGACAGCATGGATATGTTTGTAGACAACTATCTGAAAGGAGAAGAAGGTCAAAACTATATGAATATGTTGACCTCAGTGCAGAATGACAAAGTCTTGTCATTTGTACAGGAAAAAATAGACATGAAAGAAAAGGAAATAAGCATTGATCAGTTCAAGGAACTTTTAGAAAAGTAAAATGCTTTTAGCTCTATAAAAAAGTCCTTATTTAAGGGCTTTTTTTATTTTTGTTTACCACAACATACATAGATATGATCAATAAAGAAGAATTCAGAAAGTATGCGATTCACAATCAAGGTGTAAGCGGCACCGCATTTGACCAGTATACACAACACATCGAGAATATGACTCGCTCTGTGATCGAAGAGAGACCTCAAAACTTCAGAGAAATTGACGTCTTTTCAAGACTGATTATGGACAGAATCATTTTCTTGGGAACAGGAGTAGATGATCACATTGCCAATATTATTGTTGCGCAGTTGCTGTTTTTGGAATCAGTGGATTCCAAAAAAGATGTACTCCTTTACATCAATAGCCCAGGAGGCTCAGTTACAGCTGGATTAGGCATTTACGACACGATGCAGTACATTGGTCCAGATGTAGCTACTATCTGTACCGGAATCGCTGCTTCCATGGGTGCAGTTTTGCTGGCCGGTGGTGCGAAGGACAAAAGATCTGCACTTAAGCATTCCCGAGTGATGATTCACCAGCCTTCTGGAGGAATGCAGGGACAGTCTAAAGACATGGAAATATCTCTTAAATTAATTCTTTCCATGAGACAGGAGCTGTACCAAATCCTGGCAAATCATACAGGAAAAACCTACGAAGAAATTGAAAGAGATTCAGATCGTGACTATTGGTTGAAAGCTCCTGAAGCAAAAGACTACGGTTTGATCGATGAAGTACTTGTAAAAAAATAATTAAATGGCTCAGGTAACCTGCTCCTTTTGCGGAAGAAATAAAAAAGATGTAGACTTAATGGTATCGGGTATTTCTGCCCATATCTGTAATTTCTGCATCGAGCAAGCGCACATGATTCTTGGTGAGGAAGAAAAAACCAAGAAAAGTGCGGCTTCCAAACCAAAGTTTAATCTTAAAAAGCCAAAGGAGCTTACCTCCTATTTGGACCAATATGTGATTGGTCAGGAGGATGCTAAAAAAGTTTTGACTGTAGCTGTTTACAACCACTATAAACGCCTTCAGCAAAAAGTAGAAAAGGATGATATCAAGATTGAAAAATCCAATATCATCATGGTTGGTGATACAGGAACAGGAAAAACCTATCTGGCTAAAACACTCGCTCGAATATTAGAGGTTCCTTTTTGTATTGCTGATGCTACTGTATTGACTGAAGCAGGATATGTAGGTGAGGATGTAGAAAGCATCCTGACTCGACTGCTCCAAGCGGCAGATTATAATGTGGAAGCTGCAGAAAGAGGAATTGTCTACATCGATGAGATTGACAAAATCGCTAGAAAATCAGACAATCCATCTATTACAAGAGATGTCAGTGGAGAGGGAGTGCAGCAGGCAATGCTCAAGCTTTTGGAAGGTACGGTGGTCAATGTACCACCTCAAGGAGGAAGAAAGCATCCAGATCAAAAAATGATCGCCGTGAATACAGAGAACATTCTCTTCATTTGCGGAGGTGCATTTGATGGAATTGCCAGACATATTGCCAAGCGTCTCAACACTCAGCCATTGGGCTTTAGCAAGGCTTCCGAAGCATCCTTGGCGGACAGAGAAAATCTTTTGCAATATGTGACTGCGCAAGACCTCAAGGCCTTTGGCTTAATTCCAGAATTGATAGGAAGACTTCCTGTACTAACCCACTTAGATCCACTTCACAAAGAAGCACTGAAAAGAATCCTTACAGAACCAAAAAATGCATTGGTGAAACAATATCACAAGCTTTTGGAAATGGAAGGGGTAAATCTAGTATTTGAAGAAAGTGGTCTTGACTTCATTGTAGATAAAGCTGTGGAGTATAATCTAGGTGCAAGAGGACTTCGTTCTATTTGTGAAGCAATCATCACGGATGCTATGTATGAACTTCCTTCTAATGAGGACATCAAAGAATTGGTCATTGATGAAGAATATGCCAAGTCTCAATTTGACAAATCAAAGTTCAAGAGACTTCAAGTTGCATAAGCACCATATAAATCAAAAAAGCTCGCTGGAATTATCCAGCGAGCTTTTTTTATGATTAGTTTTCCTTATCCCTATTCGAGTTCAACCTCAAAGTAGTATTCAGTACCGTCATTAAACATACCCAGTACAACAATTTCCTCTCCTGATAATTTGGAGAGTGTAGAAATAATAGACTCGGCATCGGTTACTTTATATCGGCCATTTTCGGCAATTATTGATGTTACGATAAATCCAGGTCTTGCCCCTGCGCTTCTCCATTTAGGAGCGCCCACAGTATTAATCAAAGCTCCACCGGATATTCCTAATCTTTCCTTTTGTTCAGTGGAAAGGTTTTCAAAGATCAAGCCTTCAAACTCATAAGTTTTAGGAATTACCTTTTTGACAATATTCGTGTCTCCTTCGAAGTTTTTCAAAGTCGCATTGGTCTTAAAGGTCTTGCCATCGCGGATATATTCCACCTCCACTTTGTCTCCTGGACGCTTTCTAGCAACCATTTCTTGGAGCATAGCCACATTAGTTACCGATCTTCCATCAATTGAAATGATGATATCCCCAGCCTTCAAACCAGCCTCTTTTCCTCCGCTGCCTTCATTCACACCACCAATATATACTCCTTGCTCTACAGGGAATTTTATATTCAAACGGTCGGATAATTCAGGACTAACATCTTGAATACTAACTCCTAAAAGACCTCTTTGAACTGTCCCGTATCGCATCAAGTCATCCATAACCTTTTTCACCAAAGAACTTGGAACGGCAAATGAATACCCTGCAAAAGTTCCTGTATTGGATGCAATGGCAGTATTAATACCAATCAGCTCTCCTGCTAAATTTACCAAAGCCCCTCCTGAATTACCTGGATTTACTACGGCATCTGTCTGGATGAAGGATTCAATCTGCAGGTTGTTTTCCACATCTCTCAAGATGCCAATATTTCTAGCTTTGGCGGAAATAATTCCCGCTGTGACTGTAGAGTTCAAGTCAAAAGGATTCCCTACCGCAAGTACCCATTCACCAATTTTGGTTTGATCAGAATCTCCAAACTTCACAAAGGGAAGTCCATTAGCCTCAATTTTCAATAGGGCCAAATCCGTAGTGGGATCTGTACCAATCACTTTGGCTACATAACGCTTATTATTTTCCAAAGAAATATCAATTTGGCTCGCTCCATCGACCACATGGTTGTTAGTAACAATGTATCCGTCTTCAGAAATAATCACTCCTGAGCCTGAGCTCACTGGAGCTTGCATTCCAGGACCACCCTGTCTGCCCCTTGGAGGAATGCCAAAGAATTCTTGAATTGGATCTCTTTGGGACCTTGTACCTCCGTAAGAAATTGTGCTTTTTACGTGGACCACAGCCGGGGTCACAATTCCAGCTGATGCCACAAAATTGATCCCATCGGGAATGGTGAAATTTTCACCGTTTAATAAATTAACAAAACTGGTCTGCTGCTTTTCATCAAAGCTTGTAGCTTCTTGAGGTTGAATCAAAAAACTCACCCCAACCAATGCTACAATACCCCCAATCAAAGAGGCCAGAAGCATCCCAAGAAAGAATTGTTTTTTGCTCATAGTTTATCGTGTTATATCTGTTACAAATTTATAAAGACGAAAGGCTCAATAATAAAGCCTTTTAATGTGGCTAAAACCTCAAATTAACAAGAATTAACCGCATTTCACATCCTTTTAAATAAACTCAAAAATAAAGAGCGGGGTTTTCCCGCTCTTCAAATTATTTGACTTCTATGACAGACTTCAAATTCTTTTTTTCTGTTTTTGGAATTGAAATTTTTAAGACTCCATCCACATATGTAGCTTCGATTTTTTCACTTAATACATTTTCAGGCAAATAAAAGGATCTGCTAAAGGATCCAAAATGAGTCTCAATGCTATGATAGTTTTTCCCTTCTTTTTTCTCCTCAATTTTTCGCTCTCCTGAAATAGTCAATCTTCCTTCGGTAAGATCGATATTGAAATCAGATTTTTTCATTCCAGGCACAGCGACTTCAATTTCAAAGCTTTTATCATCTTCTGAAATATCCACAGCAGGATTAAACTGCTTATTCATTGGGATAAAATTATCATTGAAGAACCTGTCTAACATGCTACTGAATGTGGTTGGAAATTCAGTACTGGTCGGATTATATTTTGTAAGTTTCATGATGTTGTTGGTTTAAGTTGTTTTCACCTACTAATAAGAAAAACTTGTACCACTCGATTTTTTCTGCCTCTTTGACAGATTTTCTCCATATAAAAGCAAAATTTCCAGACGTATTGACATGGTAAAGAGCATGTTAGCAGAATAAAAATGGCTTCATGAAATAGATAAAACAAAAAAGCCTCCGAAAAACGGAGGCTCCTTTACATCATTATTCAAAAACGCATTTATGCTTTTTTGACGTTGATGGCGTTTGGTCCTTTTTTGCCATCCTTGACGTCGTATGTAACTTTGTCATTTTGGGCAACTTTGTCCACCAATCCGGTTGCGTGTACGAAGACATCGCTTTGGGACTCATCATCCACGATAAATCCGAACCCCTTGGCTTCATTGTAAAATTTTACTGTTCCGGTAAACATAATAAATTGTTATAAATTGTAATTGAAAGTGCTTTAAAAGTAAATATTCGTCTAAAAAAAACAAAATAATCGTTTTTTATTTTAAGCATATGAAAAAAATTGTTTTGATCCGACATGCCAAATCTTCTTGGGATAATCCTTGGTTAAACGATCATGATAGACCCTTGGCGGAAAGAGGAATTAAAGCTGCTCCTATCATGGGAAAGAGACTCTTAAAGAGAGGAATTAAACCTGATCTTATCCTAAGCTCCTCCGCTGAAAGGGCGGTGACTACTGCAAAACTGATTGTGGAAGCAATGGAAGCCTCACCAGAAATCATTGAAATAGAGCCCAACCTATATCATGCCTCTCCTTCCGTCATGATGAAATATATTCACATGCAAAAGGATTCAAAAGAAACCATTTTCTTAATAGGTCATAACCCCGGGTTGAATGACCTTATAGAATTTTTAGGAGAATATATAGACAATCTTCCTACAGCCGGGGTTTTCTGTTTTAACTTATTGGTAGATTCTTGGGCCGAAATGCAAGCAAAAACAGTAAAAAAAGATTTCTGGGACTACCCAAAAAACAAGAAAAAATCCTAATTCCTTTCTTATCTCAATTTTCAGAAGTTTCTCACATCTTGAATAACATCCTCAAATTTAGATGGATTGCTAATAAGAAAATCAATTTTTGCCGCTACATCTTCAGGAGAGCTTAAATCTCCATTTTCTTTAAATCCTTTGAATTTTTCTATATCCGGAAAATCAGATTCATTAGAATTTCTAATCTCTGCCTGCATCTCGGTATCTACAATTCCGGGAGCTAAACTGTAGAAGTGGAATTTGTCGGATTTGTTCTCTTTGGCTGCGACCATCGTAAACATAGCCAAAGCAGCTTTGGTGCTGCAATACCCTCCCCAACCTGAAACTGCTCTTTTAGCTGCTCCCGAACTGATATTGATTACTTGTTTTCTAGCCTCATTGAATTTGTAAGTCTTGATAAAGGAATTGGTCAAGAACATAGGGGCTAATAGGTTCAAATTCACTTGCGTGCGTAATTCTGCAGGATGCAAACTACCTATAGGCTTGACTTCGCCTATCCAGCCAGCATTATTGATCAGAATAAACTCTTCGTAGTTATCAATGGGAAAGACAGAGTCTAACTCTTTCTGCAAAACTTCCAACTCGGAAAGATCCAAAGAAATTTGGGTTAGATTGGAGGCCTCGATTTCAAGTTTTGTCCTCGAAATTGCCAAAACATCAAATCCCTCCTTATTCAGAAAATGATCTAGTATAGCTCTGCCTAGGCCTTTACTATGGCCTGTTAAAATTAGTAGTGATTTACTCATTGGGTGAACAAGTGATTCACTTTTACCTAACAAGGATCATCCCAATTTTTAAAATGATTTAAACAAAAATATGTAATCAATTAAATATCAATTACTTATAATCTTAAAATATTTTAAAAACTTACCTTAAATCAAAAAAAGAAGGGTTTTGAATGAAAACCCTTCTACAATTAACGGTAAGAAATCTATATCATAGAATATATTGTGAGAGATCTCGGTTTTTCACCAAAGTATTTAATCTCTCCTGTACCATTTCCTTGGTAACCATAATTTTTGAGTTAGCTTCTATGGTATCAGGAACCTCAAACAAGAAGTCATTCAGTAAATGGGACATGACAGTGTGAAGTCTTCTTGCCCCAATATTTTCCACTTCTTGGTTGATCAAAAATGCCAATCGAGCTATTTCTTCAATGGCTTCATCGTTGAATTCAAGGAAAACCTGCTCTGCCTCAAATAATGCCTGATATTGTTTGGTCAAAGCATTTTTGGGTTCACGAAGAATTCTTGAAAAGTCTTCCTGAGTTAGGCTGTTCAATTCCACCCTAATCGGGAATCTACCTTGAAGTTCAGGAATCAAATCTGAAGGTTTACTCACGTGGAATGCTCCAGCTGCAATGAATAGAATATGGTCTGTATTGATTACGCCATATTTTGTGTTTACCGAACTTCCCTCTACAATTGGCAATAAGTCTCTTTGAACACCTTCTCTACTTACATCTGGCCCACCACCATTCTTGCCTGATTTAGAAGCAATTTTATCGATCTCATCAATGAAAATAATTCCGTTGTTTTCAGCCAATTTGATAGCTTCTTCCTTTACCTCATCAAAATCGATCAACTTGGAAACTTCTTCTTCCAATAAGACCTTTCTAGCTTCTGCTATGCTAAGTTTTCGCTTTTTGGTCTTCTTAGGCATCATGTTGGAAATCATGTCCTGAAGACCCGCCATACTGGCATCATCCATCATTCCGTTTCCAATCATTCCTACTCCTACAGGGGAAGATGCTTTCACATTAATTTCTATTTTTCTATCGTCTAGATCTCCGTTTCTGAGTTTTTCACGGAATCTTTCTCTAGTTCTTTCATTGAGCTCTCCATCAGAACCTGATTCTTCCTGATCATTGATGACAGGAGCAGTTCTAAACCCTGCACCTTTAACGGGTGGAATCAGGATATCCAAAATGATTTCTTCCACTGATTCGGAAGCCTTAGCCTTTACTGCCTCATTCTTTACTTCTCTTACCAAATGAACGGCCTGCTCCACCAGATCTCTAACCATACTTTCTACATCACGACCGACATACCCCACTTCAGTAAACTTGGAAGCTTCCACTTTAGTAAAAGGAGCTTGAGCAACTTTTGCCAATCTTCTGGCAATTTCTGTCTTACCTACACCGGTGGAACCTATCATCAAAATATTGTTAGGAACAATATCTTTTTGAATGTCAGACTTTACCATCATTCTTCGAATTCTATTTCGAAGTGCAATGGCTACATTTCGTTTTGCGTCCTTTTGTCCTATAATATATTTATCTAACTCAGCGACGATCTGTCTCGGAGTTAAAGAAAGAATTTGATCCATCTTGTAATTTTTTAAATTTTAAACTTGATCAGTTTTCCATAGAAAACTAAAAAGGGGAGTTTTTTCTCCCCGCTTAATTATTCAGCAGTTTTTGCTTCAGACTGAAAGGAAAATCTTAACGGCTTATCCACCTTAGACTTCAGCAATGCAATGTCCAATACCTCACTTACTTTATCCACGAAGTGAAAATCTATTCCTTTGATATACTGCTCATCGATTTCCTCGATATCTCGCTTGTTCTTTTTGCAAAGAATGATCTCTTTAATCCCAGCTCTTTTAGCTGCTAAGATTTTCTCTTTGATCCCTCCAACTGGCATTACTTTTCCAATCAAACTGATTTCACCTGTCATGGCTACTTTCGCCTTCACTTTTCTTTGGGTATAAACAGAGGCCATTGCAGTCAACATGGTGATACCCGCAGATGGTCCATCTTTTGGAACTGCTCCCGCTGGTACATGTATGTGCAAATCATATTGATCAAATACTCTGTGATCAATCTCCAAATGCTCTGCCTGCGATTTCAAATAAGATAAAGCAGTCATAGCAGATTCCTTCATCACATCTCCCAACTGGCCAGATAAGGTTAATTTCCCTTTTCCTCTACTCAAACTGGATTCAATAAAGAGAATTTCACCACCTACACTGGTCCAGGCCAAACCAGTCACTACACCTGCCACGGAATTATCCTGATAAGTTTCCTTATCAAACATCTCAGAACCTAAGATTTTACGAACGGCCTCGGCATTGATTTTAGGCTCATACTCCTCTTCCATCGCAATGGACTTGGCAATATTTCTAACAACTTTACCTATGGCTCTTTCCAGATTACGAACCCCTGATTCCCGGGTATAATCCTCAATAATCTTCACCAAAGCACTTTTGTCAAAACGAATTTGATTTGCTTTAAGTCCATGCTCTTTTCTTTGCTTAGGAACCAAGTGTCTTTTGGCTATTTCTACTTTCTCTTCCTGAGTATATCCAGTTACTTCAATGATTTCCATTCTATCTCTCAATGCAGGCTGAATGGTGTCCAATGAGTTGGCAGTTGCGATAAACAGAACCTTGCTCAAGTCATACTCCACTTCCAAATAATTATCAAGGAAGGCGAAGTTTTGCTCAGGGTCTAATACTTCCAGGAAAGCTGAACTTGGATCTCCTCTAAAGTCAGATGAAAGCTTGTCAATCTCATCCAAAACGAAAACAGGATTGGAAATTTTCACCTTCTTCATGTTTTGGATAATCTTACCTGGCATAGCTCCCACATAAGTCTTTCTGTGACCTCGGATCTCTGCCTCATCATGCAGACCACCCAATGACATCCGGATATACTTTCTTCCCAAGGCTGCGGCAATGGATTTCCCCAAAGAGGTTTTCCCTACCCCAGGAGGTCCGTAAAGACATAGGATGGGGCCTTTGAGATCATTTTTTAACTTTAAAACAGCCAAGTATTCGATAATTCTTTCCTTGACTTTCTCCAGGCCAAAGTGATCCGCATCCAAAATTTCTTTGGCATGCTTCAAATCAAAATTATCCTGAGTAAACTCATTCCATGGCAATTCCACCATGGTTTCTGCATAGTTGAGTGCAATCGGGTATTCTGCTGCTGAAGGATTTATTCTTAGAATCTTATCCAATTCTTTTTCAAAATGCTTAGCAACTTCCGCAGGCCAGTTTTTCTTGGCTCCTCTAGCTCGCAAATCTTCTACCTCTTTCTCAGGACCTTCTTCTCCCAGTTCAGTTTGAAGAACTTTCATTTGCTGACGCAAGAAATAGTCTCTTTGCTGCTGGTCGATATCAGTATGTACCTTCTTTTGGATCTCTGATTTCAGTTCCAACATTTGGATATCCTTCATCATGAATTCCAAAAGCAAAGTTGCTCTTTCTACTCCATCATTGATCTCCAATAATCGCTGCTTGGATTCGACTGGAGCATTGATATTGGAAGAAAGGAAATGGGTAAGAAATGGAGTATTGTCAATATTATCCAAAGCTACTTGAGCCTCTCTTGGGATTTCTGGATTCAGATGAAGAATTCTGGTAGCTGCGTCTTTCAGAGACTCTTCTAGAGCTTGGATTTTCTTGGAGCTTTTTGGAAAGTTTTCATCAAGGAAATCCACTTTAGCGATAAAGTAAGGGTCATCAGTAACCTGCTCCCTTATTTTAAATCGCTTTTTACCTTGAATTATAATCGTGGTATTTCCATCAGGAAGGACAATCATTTTGATGATTTTGGCCAATGTCCCTACTTGGTAAATATCCTCCCAAGCTGGATCATCATTATTAGGATTGATCTGTGCACAGACCCCAATCATCTTATCACCCTTTTGGGCTTTTTTTACCAGTTTAATGGATCGCTGTC
Source organism: Algoriphagus sp. NBT04N3 (assembly GCF_019443765.1). NCBI lineage: Bacteria > Pseudomonadati > Bacteroidota > Cytophagia > Cytophagales > Cyclobacteriaceae > Algoriphagus > Algoriphagus sp. NBT04N3. The sequence continues at coordinate 583,183 of NZ_CP048415.1, read as the reverse complement.
TTCCAACAGTAATTGGAATGACCACGCCAGGAAAAAGTACCGTATTTCTAACAGATAAAATTGGAATTTCTTCCTTTAATATTTCTTTTCCATTTTGATCATCTTCTTCATCGGTGATTAATTGGATCAGATCTCCCTCTCCTGCATATTCACCTACCATAAGATTATCAAACAAGGAATTTTCGAATTGACTCATATAGACATTTTGACAGTTAAACTGTCGTTTTTTGACTTGGTTTAAGTTAGACCTCCAATGTACGAAGGTACACGCTTAAAGTTCAATGCCTGTGCCAAAGAATGAAGGGGTCAGATTGTCAGTGCTTATTTTAAAAACTCAACATCCAACCTATATAAGAACGGCCAGTCCCCTTCGCCTGTGAAAAATAATTTATCCGCTTTCAGAAACAAAGACTGATCTAACAGCCCTTGAATGTATTTTTCTTTTTTTTCCACCAAATCAGTCATGTTAAATTCGACCAATCGATTATTTTGTGCAAAATAAAATCTTTCACCGATTACTACTACCTTGCTTTCTGTAGGCAGGGTATTGAAACTTTTCGAGAGAGTGGGTTCTAAATTGTCCCTCCATCTAATGAGCCTAAATAGGTAATTGATTTTAAAATAATACTTCCAAAGGAGTGTAGTTCATTCTGATACCTATAAAAGACGAGGACCTGATAGGTACCAACCCAGTCTTCGATTATTAGCGCAAAGGTTCAGAATCCAGAATCTCCCGTATTCCCACTTTTCCTGTTACAGAATTCTTCGGATGCATGCTCTAAGCAAATTCGAAGCGCCTATTAAGCTTAGCAAAGAAGATAGCACTATTTCCATGATTGAGGATAATCTTGTTATTACTTATTCAAATAGGATGGATCAAATTCATACAAGTAAAAATCAACTCCTAGAAATGCCTTTTCATCCAGATTAAAGGAGGAAGATGAATTAAGCCGGTTTCCAGTATTAACCTGAAAATAATCCACCTCTCCTGATCTTAAATCCAATCTATCAATTCCTCCTTCATCAATGAAATAAGAAAAATCACCTATTTGAACTGGCTGATGAATAAAAGCCCCACTTCTTAATCCAATATTCTCCCTCACAATTTCCCATTCTTGCGTGACAAAATTTTTCTTACCCAACGTAATTATTCCTCTTTGAACATCAGGAAGAAGACTGTAAAGCTGATTTTTGTGATTGAAATACCTAACAATTGAATTCAAACCCCAGCTTGAATCGGATAGTCTCGTCCATGAACTCGAGCTTAGATCTAAGACCCAATTTTCTTGGGTAGTCCTTTGGCCACTCCCTTCAAATCGAACCCCTCTTTCAAAAAATAACTTATTATCAACCTTGTATACTACATTAAATCCTAAAAGACCTTCTGGAAGCTCTGAAAGTTGCTCTAGTTGTTTCGTTTTTGGATCAAACAAATAAATCTCTTTTCTAATTGTAAGCGGGGAGAAGGCGCCTCCACCGATTAAAATTTTATCGTCAATTTTTTCAAAGAAATAATTTTCAGGAAATGGGACATCTCCAACCTTTTTAGAGGCAAAAGGATACTCGAAGCCTAACTCATACAATCCTGTATTATTGATATAATATCCCATATCACTAATTACTATCCCCTTTTGGGAAAAATTTGAGATTTCCTTAGGACCTTTTCTCAATGGAATTAGGGGATCAGTAATTTCGACAGAAACCGGATTGGAATACAGGTCAAAATTTTTAATTTTTAAATTCAATTTCCTGTTGGGAATTAAACTTATTCCATACTGGACTTGGTTAGGACTTGCTCCTATCAAGTCGCCAAATTTTTCGCCGTATTGATCGATCAAATTATTGAAGTTTACAACGGATGGGATGAAGTTTCTTCCATTTAGAACCAGCCTCGAAGATTTTGAAAGTCGAACTGAAGTATTGTCTATCTCTGGAGCCTTTAATGTATATAGCTTACCTAGCTCATAAGATAACCCTCTAGCTTTCATTGAAATTACCGGACTCTTAGTTGAATTTGCCGGAGGATTGGAAACATTGTATGCCTGAAAGGTCAACTTTTCCGAGTCAATTGAGATAATATCTCTTGGAACCCCATCGACTGTTAATTCTATTGGAGCAAACAAAAGATTTTGTCCTTCTATTTGAAAAGTATCAGTAAAGGTAAGTGACTTTAATTCAGCTTGATCAAATGAGGGTTCAACAAAACGAGAATTATATACCCCAAAAAATTCTTTTCCTGCAATTCTAACTTTCATCGCAGTTGGAACATTTTGCCCTTCTATCCTGAGATGAAAATCTTCCGGGATAATTATTTCAAAATTTTCGGAGTCAATCAGTTCTACATCCATCTTAATTCCATTAATTTCTGCGGAATAATTTGACTTGATAGAGCTAAATTTTTCTCCCTTTATTCTTACCCTTTCCTCTACTCCTTTGAATAACAAGGGCCACTCCACGGATTCTACTAAAAAACCCTCTGAGCCTTGACTTTGAAATGAAACTTCTTTAGAATACAGAGTAGCATTTTCAGTTTTTAGATAGGCCGCTACGAAATAAGTGCGACCTTTTTCCAAACTACTGTTTGCCTCAAGCTCAAAATAACGTTCTGGGGTACCTGTTCCCCTTACAAAATCGGCATTGTGAAGTTTAGGATCTCCTAAAGGAGAGAAAACGAAACCATATTCAATGATTGGCTCCGAGCCAAACTCATAAATAGTTGCACCAAATTGTACCCCTGAGGCGGATACCTCCTGTATAAGTGCTATGCCAAATTGGGGGTTAATACGGGGAGAAAGACTCTCATTTTCACATGAAAAGACAATAAAGGCAATGAGGAGGAGGGGAAAATGAATAATTCTCATAATCAAAACTGGATTCCAAAGTGTAAACTCGTATCAAGCCTGTGGTAATTACTTTCAAATTGGTTTAAGGTAGAAGAGTAATAGTTAGGCAGATATCTTAATTGAAGCTCAGAAAGGATCCATAATTTTTGACTTACTTTCCTTTTAAATCCAATTTGGGTGAGAGGAAAAACACTGTTTTCTTGCACATTCAGAAAGCTTTTTTCAATTAATGAAAGATAATCCTGGTTAGTCCAATCAACTTCTATTATCCCAAAATCGCTGGTCAATTTAGAAAAAGCAAAACCGATGCCCATACCCATGTAAACTTGCTGATTGGGCCTTTTCAACACCTCATAATTGAAACTTAAGGGTATTGATAATGTCTGAAGTTGAAACTTCTCTTGTCCTTTAAAAAATCCTATTGGATGATCCAAGTCCGACCTCAATTCTTGTGTGGACCTTTCTGCTTGAAATGAAATCTGGAAGTTGAATCTTGGAAGACTCCTAAACTCCTCAAACAATAAGCTATAGCTAGCTTGGTAACCACCCGAAAACTGAAGCCTATCTTTTCTTCCTTCCTCTTTTTGAATTGACCTTAGTCCTGACCTATTTACTCCAAATTTCACTTGGGATGCTAGTTTAAAAGCCGGGATTTTTGCTATGTGGGTGATGTATTCTGAGTCCTCACATTTATGGAATTTTTCCAGTAAAATGACTAAATCGTTTTCTGTAAGCTTTGTTTTTTGTAAAATAGGAGATACTTGACCAAAACACTTCCCAGCCATCAGGGTAGAGAATAAATATAAGTAAGGCACATATTTGCTTGGATTTTTAATGGAAATATCCTTAGTCTCATCATAAACTGATCTTAACTCGTAAATTTCTAATCCATTAAAAATATAGTATTTATCTCCAAAAGAATATAGACTCATTAATTGACCTGAAAATAGCCTTTGTAAAAATTGCCTTTTAGAAGATCCTGGGATTAGTACACTTTCAAAAACTCTTCCATTTGAAAGTTGAAATCCTTTTATCTGATTGGCACCAAAGCTAGATCTCAAACCCTCAGCATTTTCAAATACAATCTCTTCATATTTATTGGAGTCAAAGTTTCTAATAATTTTTCCCTCTTTCTTCACCAGGTTATTGAGTATGATGAATTCTTGGTTTTTTTCTTGATTAGAATTGAAAGATTTCAGATCCTCATATGTAATTGACTGACCCAGTGCTGAAAAATGAATCAACCCTAGTAAATAGGCTGGGATTACAAGCCTTAGGTAAATTTGAAAACGCATATAAACTGATGACTCATAAATTGATTTAGAAAGTCCTGATTTCCCTGGGTAAAAAAACCTGAATCGAAAATCTTTTAAAATCAAAAACTTAAAATATCTGCGACTTTGGAAATCTCTACTGAGCCTCTAAAAATTTTTACTAGTGAACATCTATCAAAAATTAAACTAAAGGCTTTATTTCCGAAGTTTAATTGATTCAAAAGAAAATTCAAAACTTAGGTAAAAAATTCAATTAAAATCTTAATCCTACCTTGCCTGAAAAACCTCTCATTGAATATTTTCTAACGTCTGAAGCTTCGAAGTCCAAGGTGCCTATCTTTGGAAGAGACTCATAATGAAGTTCAAAAAAAGACCATTTTTGGTTGATTTGTTTAGAAAACCCCAGTTTCACTATTCCTCCAAATCGAATGGGATCTAAGACGAGTAAGACAGGATCTCTGGGCCTCGTGATAATCCTGTTTGGCTCCCAATCTTGCATAAATTCATATTCAGAAGCTTCTGAAATCATTTCTTTCTTTAGGAAATTCATACTTAGTCCAAGTCCAAAATACAAGTCCTGTTTCGGTCTTTGAATCAGTCGGTAGGTTAAATATCCCGGAATTTGAATATTTCTGATTCTAAACTCTTCTTCATAACGCTCCCTTTGCCCTCCTGGGTTTAACTCCGGAGCGTGAATCCAACTATCCCTTACTGAAAAAAATCCTACACCCACTTCAGCTCGCATTCTAGGAGAAAGCTTATTGAAATCCATGGTTAAAAGCACTTCTGGCCTAAAAGCAAATCTTTGATCGCCAGTTCCATTTGAAATCATATTATCCGAAAAGCTGCTGACTCCAAAAGCTACGGAAACCCCGAAATCTACATACTTCTCTTTTTCCCCGATTATTTCGTAATTCTTACCGATGCAATGATGATAGGAGACCAACAATTTTTCAAGAGAAGGATAAGAAAGAGAGGTACTATTTATTTTATCATTAAAATCAGGTGTACATCCCCTAAGAGCAACATGCAAGACTCCTAAATAGGATTTTCTTTTTTCTCTTCTTGATTGTTCCATTCTCGCCAGTCTGTTATCCTCGCTGAGCAAAACTGCCTCCTCATCAAACATTAAATAATAATTTGATTCATAATAACCTAATGAAACAGCTCCTTCTATCAGAACCTGAAAAAATTGTTTGGCACCTGAATTTCGCTCCTTCAGGGAGCTGTATTTTTTCCCATTTTCAAATTCAAACCCATCAATTTCAGTTGGGGAAAAAGAAACAATCCCTTCCGGAGTAATTACTTTTAGAACTTTATAGGTACTTGCCAGTCCCTGGGGAGCTAAGGAATAATTTTGATTAGCACCGTTTACAAATACTTTTACTTGGGAATTTTGACCGTTCGATTGTTGTAGACTCAAAAAAAAGCCAAGAACAATTAGTAGATATTTTACCATGAATTAAAAATTTGTATAAACTAATAATTTTTAAAATTCATTTCAAAAAGATTAAGTTCAAAAAGATTTAAAGAGCTGATTATCAGATAGTATTTTTCAAAAAAAGCTCCATGTAAGTTAGAAATCAACATCCCATCACTATCCTGCCAAAAAAAATGAAGTACCTCTTTAACCTCAACAAAAAAAGGCTGGTAAAAAACCAGCCTCTTTAGAATCAGAAGATAAACTCTTCTTAAATGAAGAACTTCAAAATATCATTCCCTATGGCAAATACCATCAGCGCTAGCAGGATAACCATTCCTACCTTCTGTGCATTTTCCAAAAACTTGTCGGATGGAGCTCTACCTGATACCATTTCGTAAAGCAAGAACATCACATGGCCACCGTCCAAAGCAGGAATAGGCAGAAGGTTCATAAATGCCAAGATCATGGATATCAAACCCGTAATACTCCAGAATTTAGTCCAGTCCCATTTGTCTCCATAAATTTTAGCCATTCCGATCGGACCACTGACATTTTTTGCAGAAACCTCACCTGTAAACATTTTACCAAGTGCTCGGGCATTCAAGATCACTACTCCAAATGCTCTTTCTGTTCCTTTAGCCAATGATTCTCCGAAGCCAAACTTTCTGCTTACAGGCTCTAGCAATGGATTGACCGCAATGCCAATTCGCGCATCGTCAGATACAGCGATTGCCATGGTATCTGTAGCGGACTCAGATTGAACTACAAATTGAGCAGTATCATTTTTCAGATTTTGCAAGGCAAGCTGCATTTCGTCGAAATACTGAATTGACTCTCCATTTACAGCAAGAATTTTATCTCCTTCTTTCAAGCCCGCTGCTTCAGCTCCACTTCCCGGCTCGATCATCCCAACTTCAAATGGAAACCTTACTGAAATAAACTTGCTAAATGCATCTTCATTATTGAAAGTATTAATAAAACCTTTCGGAATATCAACTCGAACCTGTTCACCATTTCGCTCAACTGTGTAAAAACCGTTTTCGCTCAATAGAACATTTCCACTGCTTAAATCATTGATGCTTTGATAAGGCTGCCCATTCACATCCAGAATTTTATCTCCTGTTTGCAAACCAATTGCCTCTGCATATTCATAAGCTACGATTCCATTTTCAACAACTTGATCTCTGGAAAAATAAGTTTCTCCATTATTATAAACCAAGAAAACAAAAATGACTATACCTGTGATCACATTGACGATGATCCCGCCCAACATCACAATCAGTCTCTGCCAAGCCGGCTTTGCTCTAAATTCCCAAGGTTGGGGCTCTGAGGAAAGTTGGGCAGTATCCATGGATTCATCCACCATTCCGGATATTTTCACAAAACCACCCAAAGGAATTGCTCCTATGGAATATTCAGTTTCACCCCATTGGAATCCTGCAATTTTCGGAGGAAACCCAATAGAAAATTTTTCTACTCTCATGCCAAACATTTTGGCAGTCAATAAGTGACCCAACTCGTGTAAGCCTACCAAGATTGACAATCCCAGCAGCAATTGGCCCACCATAATCAATGTATCCATTATACTTTACGCTTAATTAATTTTTCTGTAATTTCCCTTGCCTGCTTATCTGTATCTACATAATCCTCCAGGCTTGGATGAGATATAAAATGAGCTTTTTCCAAAGTTTCTGCTATCAAGTCCGACATCTCCAAGAATCCTACTTCATCCTGAAGAAATGCTGCCACAGCAATTTCATTTGCCGCGTTGAGAATACATGGAGCATTTCCTCCCTTAGCTAAAGCATCAAAAGCCAACTGTAAGTTCCTGAAGGTCTTTAAATCAGGTTGCTCGAAAGTCAAATTAGGATACTTTAGGAAGTCAAATCTTTCAAAATCACTTTTCAACCTGTGAGGATAGCTCAAAGCAAACTGAATGGGAATACGCATATCAGGCAAACCAAGTTGTGCCTTGATAGATCCGTCTTCAAATTGAATCAAAGAATGAACAATGCTTTGAGGATGGACAACCACCTCAATCTGTTCAGTCTGAATCCCAAAAAGCCATTTTGCCTCGATCACCTCCAAGCCCTTATTCATCAAAGAAGCTGAATCAATGGTGATTTTCGCTCCCATGTCCCAATTTGGATGCTTCAAAGCCTGAGCCTTCGTGACAGTTTCTAAAAAAGCCCTGTCTTTGCCTCTGAAAGGACCTCCCGAAGCTGTAAGAATGATTTTTTCTATAGGATTATGAAATTCCCCTACCAAACATTGGAAAATCGCTGAATGCTCTGAATCTACAGGATATATATTGACCCCATTTTCTTTGGATAGTTGGGTGATGATTTCTCCCGCCACCACCAAAGTTTCCTTATTGGCTAAAGCTATTTGCTTTCCAGCCTTAATGGCATTAACAGTAGGGATTAGCCCAGAATAACCTACTAAAGCAGTAAGCACCACATCAATGGTCTCCATTTCCACGACTTGGGCAATGGCTTTCTGGCCGGCAAAAACTTTAATATCATGAGGAAGAAGTGCTTCCTTCACTTTCTGATAATTCAACTCATTGCCGATTACCACAGCATTGGGCATAAACTCCAATGCTTGGGTAATCAATAAATCACAATTATTCTGGGCAGTTAGAACCTCGACGACAAAATCCTCGGGATGCTGACGAATCACCTCCAGGGTTTGTGTACCAATACTGCCGGTGCTACCCAGGATGGCTACGCGCTTCGCTTCTTTCATTCAGTTTTACTTTTGAGGAAAACAACCTTCTAAATTTGGGAAGGTTTAATCCATAGGCTGACAAAATTACAAGATGCCTAGACTTTTCCTTGTACAAATCGTCAGTTTTTAATCAATGGAAAAATTTTTGAGGGATTTCCATCTTAAAAGATGTGAATATTCTTACCCTAAATGGAAAAAGGACGTCAAATTGTTAAAAGAAAAGACATGGAAAATATTCTCAAAACTACCGGGATTTCCTTTCTGGCAGGTCTGGCGGGAGCTGCTTTCTGGACTTCTTTGGAAATATCGGAACCAAGCAGAGGTGATTTTGACCAAAAAGAGCTACTGACAGAACAAACACAATTTACCTCTCGAAACAATGCGCAAGCTGTCCAAAGCTACCAAACTAATCCTCCGGTATCTTTTGTAGCAGCATCTGAAAACAGTACCGAGTCAGTAGTATTTATCAAGAATTTTTCAGGAAGTGATCCAAGGAGATACAGCATGTTTGATTATTTCTTCGGCACTGGTCCTACCCAACAGGTAAGTACTGGCTCCGGAGTAATAATTTCTCAGGACGGATACATCGTTACCAATAATCATGTGATTGATCGGGCAGAGACCATTGAGGTTGTTCATAAGAAGAGAACTTATCAAGCCAGACTGGTAGGAACGGATAAAAATACTGATATCGCTGTTCTGAAAATTGAGGGAGAAAATCTTCCCGCTATCAAAAGAGGATCGTCCCGAAACCTCAAAATTGGAGAATGGGTAATTGCGGTTGGGAACCCTTTTAACCTTACCTCCACAGTCACGGCAGGAATAGTTTCAGCCAAGGAAAGGCAGATCAATATCCTTGGTGGAGATTTTCCTTTGGAAAGTTTTATTCAAACAGATGCACCAATTAACCCAGGAAACTCAGGAGGAGCACTGGTCAATGTGGAAGGTGAACTAGTCGGCATCAATACTGCAATTCTTTCCCGCACCGGTTCTTATACCGGATATGGCTTCGCTGTTCCGGTGGATATCGCCATGAAAGTTGCCAACGACCTAATCCAATATGGAGAAGTACAAAAAGCAATTCCTGGAATTGATGCAGTAGAAATCACTCCGGAACTAGCGGAAGAAATGAAAATCAAAACCTTAGATGGAGTTATTGTCACTCATGTGGTAAAGCAAGGCGCTGCGGACCAAGCAGGTCTCTTGAGAAATGATGTGATTACTCAGCTAGGTAATCAGCCTATCACGGGAATGGGAAGTTTTGAAGAGGCACTTTCTTATTATTACCCAGGAGATAAACTTGCCGTTACTTTTATCAGAAATGGAGAAGTGAAAACTGGTACGATGACACTTCAAAATCTGGAAGGCGGAACTGGTGTCCTCAAAAGAGAATTTTACAGCTCCAAACTTCTGGGTGCCAGACTTGAAGCTGTGAATACTATTGAAAAAGACCGGCTTGGGATCCAGTATGGTATCAAAATATCTGCCTTGTCCAGAGGATACTTACGAGATTTGGGATTGAGAGATGGATTTGTGATTACTCAGATCAACAGAGAGCCTGCCAAAGACCCGAAAGCAGTAGGAAAATACCTGGAAGAATATAGTGGTAGACTATTAATTGAAGGTGTAGCATCCAATGGACAACCATTTATGCAGAGTTATACGGTTAGATAATTTCAATTCAGGAGGGAAATACCCTCCTGATTTTTTTCTGCCTTTTCAGATTAAATTTTTATCTTGAAGAAAGCTTAAGACTTATGAAATCTCTCCCTCAATCCTGCGAAGATTGCTTCAAAGAATATCAAGCAGCCTTAGAAGATTTGAATAATTTTGCCCACAGGGCTGATTTTGCCAAACTCACAGACTCTCAATCCAGAGAATTGATCATGAGTTTTGAGGTAACTCATGAATTGGCTTTGAAAGTGATTCAGAAATATTTTGAGAAGCAGGGTAAAGGACCTTTTTCAGGTTCCAGAGATGCTACTATAGAAGCATTTCATGCAGATTTGATTGATGATGGAAAAGTTTGGCTGGACATGGTCATAGACCGAATTCAATACAATCCAGTTTATCCAATAGACACTCAAGGCAAATTCTTGGAGAACATCCAGAAAAGGTATATTCCAGCTTTAGGGAAATTTGAGGAAACTATCGATAAGATTCTAAACTAAACCTTAGTAAGAGCGCATTTTGAATTTTTTCTTCAGCTCATTGACAGCATTTCTAAAAGTACTGTCAGTTTCAATCATATCATTTACTGTCTGAACAGCATGAATAACCGTAGAGTGGTCCCTACCTCCAAAATGATAGCCTATGGACTTTAAAGAATGGTTGGTAAACTCCTTTGAAAAATACATCGCAACCTGTCTCGCCACAACAATTTCTTTTTTCCTGGTTTTAGCCTTTAAATCATCCTGATTGATACTATAATACTCTGAGACAGTTTTTTGAATAAAATCTATCCCAACTTCAGTTTCTATATCCTTGATGATATTTTTCATCACGGTTTTAGCCAACTGAAGATTGATTTCTACTCTATTCAAAGAAGCATGTGCAATTAGTGAAATTAGAATTCCTTCCAGCTCTCTAACATTGGTATCTACCGTGTAAGCCAAATATTCCACTACATCATCCGGGATGAAAATTCCCTCTGACTGCATTTTTCTTCTGATAATGGCAACTCTTGTCTCAAAATCAGGCATTTGCAAGTCCGCAGTCAAACCCCACTTAAACCTCGAAAGTAATCGCTCTTCCAACCCCTTCAAATCTCTTGGTGGGCAATCGGAAGTCATAATAATTTGTTTCTTACTTTGATGTAGGTGATTAAAAATATGGAAGAACATTTCCTGCGTTCTATCCTTTCCTGCCAAAAACTGAATATCATCAATGATCAGCACATCTACCTGCATGTAAAAGTTGGTGAAACTTTTTACATTCCCGTCTTTGATGGAATCCATGAATTGATTCACGAATTTCTCGGAGGAAACATAAAGGACGAACTTATCCTCAGGTCCGTTTTTGATTTCATTACCAATCGCCTGTACTAAGTGAGTTTTACCCAATCCAACTCCCCCATATACCATGAGTGGATTGAAAGAGGTGATCCCCGGTTTAGTAGCTACCGCAAATCCTGCAGATCTAGCCAATCTATTACAATCGCCTTCTATGTAGGTATTAAAGGTATAATTTGGATTCAGATTGCTTTGAGTCAAAGCTTCGGCGCCCAAAGATTGCATCTCGAAAGGCGTCACTTTTTGCTCAGTGGCAGAATTAGCTTGATTTCCCTGTTTTTTATTACCGTGATTTCCTTGAGGGTATGAAACTACATAGGGTTGATTGGAAGAATTTCCACGATCAACTACTACAGCATATTCCAATCTACCTCCCTGACCCAATACGGTTTTGATAGCAAGTTTTAATTCTTGGATATAATTATCTTCCAACCATTCGTAAAAGAACTGGCTGGGGACCTGAATGGTCAGACTCGTCCCTTCTAGTTTAACCGGATTGATCGGCTTAAACCAAGTTGAAAAGCTCTGCTCATTCACGTGTTGTTCTATGACACGTAAACATTCATTCCAAACTGCATTAGCTTCTGAACTCATTTGAGAAGGTTTCTAAAAAACAATGACCCGGACGGATTCGTACAAGGGTGTCAAATTTGTACAAAAATCATTTAAATAAAAAATCCATTTTAGGTTGAAAAAGTTAAATTTTAGGCATGGCGAAGTTATTTTGAATTATTTTCGACTTTACCTAAAATTATCAAATTGAACATTTCATAGTAAAAAAGTATCTCCGTTGGTTCAAATAGCCATATTCCTGACAAAGTCTCCCTGATATTCAACAACTTATATTTAGATAGTCAATCTATTTTATGGTTTTAGGGTTTACCCTCACATTTAATTATTTTTGAAAACCAAGATTAAGGCAAAGGCCTTTCTCATTACAATACAAAACCCAAATATGATACGCCCTGATTTTTATCCATTTCCGGTCAAAAGTAAAAATGATTGGCTAGAACAAATCCATCAGGATCTCAAAGGAAAAGATTTTGAAAAAACCCTGGTAAAAAAGGTGTGGGGAGAAATCCTACAGCAACCTATTTATCATTCGGAGGATTTGGACTTCAATCCTCAACCGATGACTTTCCACCCTCCGTCTCAGATCCCCGGATTAAATCCAAGGCTGTGGTTTAATTCCGTTTCCATTTATCCTTCAGATTCTACCATTGCCAATAAAGAAATATTAGAAGTACTTGAGAATGGAGCTGACGCCTTAATTATTCATGCATCAGGAAATGAGGACTGGGAGAAAATATTAAAAGATGTTCTGCTTCCATATATCAGCCTATATATTCTTCCTGAAAAAAATCCGCGAGAGGTAAGGAAGACCTTTTTTAAATACATTTCAAAACTAGAACTAGCAGGAACCGAGCTTCAAGGAGGTTTTTTGAACTCTCCATTTGATGAAGTATTTGGATCAAATATTAAGCTATCAGAGTCAGCAAAGTATTTCGAAGCTGAGTTTAACATTTGGAAAAGCTACCCTAACTTTTCTCCACTATTTCTGAATTTTGCCAGATATAGAAATAGCGGTGGAACAGGAATTCAGGAACTAAGCTTTGGATTTGGCGAATTGATTGAATTGATGAGCTCTATTTCAGATGAGAAAAGTACACTTCAAGATGTCTTTTCAAGAATTGGAATTCACTCCTCAGTAGCTGGAGACCATTTTCCTGAAATCGCCAAATTGAAAGCCCTAAGAAAGATTTGGGCGATGATTGGGGAAAAATTTGGGATCGAGGCAAATCCATCTAATCTTCAGCTTTTAGTATCCACTTCCACTTGGAGTAAATCCCTGATTGATAAAAATACCAACCTAATCAGAGACAGCTATGAAGCAATGTCAGGGATATTGGGCGGCTGCAATTGTATTTGGATCAGACCCATCCAAGGAAAAAATGCAAGTAACTTGGAGAAAAGGGTTGCGAGAAACATCTCTTCGATTTTGAAAGAGGAAAGTTATTTAGATAAAGTAATGGACCCATCAGCTGGTTCTTACTACTTGGAAAAACTTCAGGAGCAAATTGAAGATGCTGTTCAAAACAGGATAGCTGAAATAGAAAATGAAGGCGGTTGGGAGAAAGCTTTTCAAGAAAGACAGATCCACCAACAAATCCGAGCTCAGCGACTGAAAACTCAGGAAGCTGTTAGCAATTCAGAGATTTCTAAAATCGGAGCCAATAAATTCAAAGCTCAGGGAAAACTCATCGATAATCTTCCTGCAAAGGATTTTTCAGAAGAGGAAAGTGAATTAATTGAAACAAGAGCAACTGCTTTATTAGAAACCCAAAATCACTCATGAGACCAGATTTTACCTCTTGGAAAAAGCCATCTGTAGCTAATGATAACTCATTGGAGGGTTTCTGGGATTCTCCAGAACAAATTCAGGTACCACCTACATTCGATCCGGCTACTCTTAAATTGGCTCATATGGACTTTGTAGCTGGAATCCCGCCTTATCTCAGGGGACCTTACAGTACAATGTATGTGATGCGTCCTTGGACTATTAGACAATATGCCGGATTCTCAACAGCAGAAGAATCCAATGCTTTTTATAGAAGAAATTTAGCAGCTGGGCAAAAAGGACTGTCGGTGGCCTTTGATTTGGCTACTCATAGGGGCTATGATTCTGACCATCCCAGAGTAGTTGGAGACGTTGGAAAAGCTGGCGTTGCCATTGACTCTGTCGAGGATATGAAAATTCTATTTGATCAAATCCCATTGGATCAAATGTCAGTTTCCATGACCATGAATGGAGCTGTGGTTCCTATCATGGCATTTTACATTGTCGCGGCGGAAGAACAGGGAGTCTCTCCTGAAAAATTAAGCGGAACCATTCAAAATGATATTTTGAAAGAGTTCATGGTGAGAAACACCTATATCTACCCTCCCCAGCCTAGCATGAAAATCATCGCGGATATTTTTGAGTTTACCTCTCAAAAAATGCCTCGATTCAACTCCATTTCGATCTCAGGTTATCATATGCAGGAGGCTGGCGCAACTGCCGATTTGGAACTAGCCTACACATTGGCCGATGGACTGGAATACCTGCGAACCGGAGTAAAGGCAGGTTTGGACATTGACGATTTCGCACCAAGGCTTTCATTTTTCTGGGCAATTGGAATGAATTATTTCATGGAAATCGCCAAAATGAGAGCAGGCAGGTTACTCTGGGCTAAAATTGTCCAGCAGTTTAATCCCAAAAATGAAAAATCATTAGCTCTAAGAACACACTGTCAAACATCCGGATGGTCCTTGACAGAGCAAGATCCATTCAATAATGTCACAAGGACAGCAGTAGAAGCCTTGGGTGCAGCTATGGGGCATACTCAATCTTTACACACCAACTCGCTGGATGAAGCCATTGCTTTACCCACTGATTTCTCAGCAAGAATTGCCAGAAACACTCAGTTGGTTTTGCAGGAAGAAACAGGAATCACAGATGTGGTTGACCCTTGGGGTGGTTCCTATTATGTGGAATATCTGACTGATCAACTGGTGGAAAGAGCCTGGACGCTGATCGAAGAAGTAGAAGGCTTAGGTGGTATGGCAAAAGCTATAGAAGCAGGGTTACCAAAACTTAGAATAGAAGAAGCTGCTGCAAAAAAGCAAGCGAGAATAGATAGTGGAAAAGACATCATTGTTGGAGTAAATAGATATCAGGTTGATGAAAAATCTGAGATTGAGCTATTGGAAGTAGACAATCAATCTGTAAGAGAATCTCAAATTCAACGAATCAATCAGATCAAGTCAACACGAAATCAATCTGAAGTCGAAAGTGCATTAGAGGCTATCACGGAAGCTGCGCAAAGCGGAAACGGAAATCTCCTAGCCCTGGCAGTGGATGCAGCGAGAAAAAGAGCGACTTTAGGGGAAATTTCCATGGCTATGGAGAAAATATTCGGAAGGCATCAGGCCCAAACCAAATCTATCACCGGTGTTTATGCAGCAGAAGTGAAAAATCAGGAATCATTTAAAAAAGCAATTGCCCTTTCCGATCAATTTGCCGAACTGGAAGGAAGGCGACCAAGAATCATGGTAGCCAAAATGGGTCAGGATGGTCATGATAGAGGTGCAAAAGTCATCGCAACAGGCTTCGCCGATTTGGGGTTTGACGTCGACATAGGACCATTATTTCAAACACCAGAGGAAGTGGCGGAACAAGCCATAGAAAATGATGTGCATATTGTAGGTGCTTCTTCTCTGGCCGCAGGACATAAGACTCTGATTCCCCAATTGATAGAGGCATTGAAAAAACTTGGCAGACCGGATATTATGGTGGTAGCCGGAGGAGTAATTCCTGCCAAAGATTATCAATTTCTTTTTGACAAGGGGGTTTCGGCAGTTTTTGGCCCGGGAACAGTGCTTTCTGAAGCTGCGACAAAAATTCTCGAAAAACTTCTGGAAGAATAATAAGCAGCCCTCCGAGGAGGGCTGTTGTTTTTTAAATTATCTACTAGTATTCAGCTAAACAATAGCTATTTTTAAGTATGCGGGATTTCGTATTAGTTTTTGATCAAAATCTTCCTGAGGAAGATCAAAATTCCTTTTTTGAAAAACTGGAAGTTCAACCTAAATCCAAACTTCCTTTGAATCAATTTAATCTTCAAGACTATTCTTCAAAGGATAACATTTTGTTTTGGGTCAGTGATGAGCAAAGCAAAAAGATTATTGAAGAGGCAAACGAAAATAGTCCATCCATTGCTTTTCTCCCCCACCCTGAACTCATCCTAATCGCCAAATCTTTGGGAGTGGCATCTTCCAAAGAAAAAGCATTTAATCACTTTCTTGAAGCAGAGGAAGTAGAGGTATTTGATTTACTTGAAATCAATGGGGAATTGTGTATGAATTCCCTGGTCATCGGAGAATCCCTTAGCATCTTGTATGATTCTTTTGAAAATAACTTTTTTCAAAACCTGAAAGAACGATTTCGAAGGTTTCTAAAACTTTTCAGAAGAGTAAAATTGAGAAGCTATAAAATCACCTATGGAAAAGAAGAAGAAAAAACCATTGAGATTGCTGCTATGGGCATCTTGGCAGTTTCACATTGTGAGAGCAACCTGATTTTCAAACGAGTCATCAAAGATTCAGGATTGAATGAAGGCTTGATGCATGTAATTATTTTGGCCCCAAAAAGCCTTTTTTCAATCATTCGTTTTGGTCTGCAAAACCTCTTTTTCCCAGTTAAAGGAAGTGCAATCCCAGACTTTTTGAGCTATATCTCCACTGAAAAAATGACTATAGAAAGTGAGGAAGAGTTCACTTTCGCTTCGGATGGTCAAGAGAATAAATCCGGAAAACTGGAATTAGGAATTTCCGAAAATAAAGCAAGAATATTCTCGGATTTTGATTCCAGTAAAGAAAAAGAGGAAAAGAAGAAAGAGCTCAATGTCTCTTCTTTACCTATGGGAAAATTGAGGATGGAGCTCACCACAGGATACCTTCCTTGGGTGAGGCACGCAACTTCTGAAGAGTTCAAGGAGCTATTCACTTTATTAAAACAAAATTCTCAAACCTCCTCCACTTATTTGGTACTCATGGCCTTATCCACCATGATCGCAACTTTTGGACTTTTCGGAAATTCAGGTCCGGTGGTAATCGGAGCTATGATCTTGGCACCCTTGATGGGACCTATTATTTCCTTGGCTATGGGCGCTTTGAGACAAGATGGTATCCTTATCAAAAATAGTCTGATCACCATATTTTGGGGAGTGGTGTTGGGGATCATTTTTGCGGTATTTATCACTTGGATTACTCCACTCAAAACCATGAATTCCGAGATATTAGCCCGAATTAGGCCTAATTTATTGGATTTAGGGATTGCTGTGGCTTCAGGGATAGCAGGAGCATATGCTCACTCCAAAGAAGAAATAGCCAAAACATTGGCAGGAGTTGCAATTTCTGTAGCATTGGTACCCCCTTTAGCCGTAGCTGGAATTGGATTGGGATGGGGAAACTGGAATGTATTCTGGGGAGCATCCCTGTTACTCGGAACGAACCTAGCAGGGATAGTAATGGCTGCAGCATTGACATTCATGCTTCTCGGATTTAGTCCATTCCGCCTAGCTAAGAAAGGAATTTTGATCAGTGTAGGGATTTTAATTTTGGTGACTGCACCATTAGTCTTGAGTTTCCGGGAAATGGTTAGGGAAAATCAACTGATTCAACAATTGAGTGGAAAAGAAATACCTCATGGTTTATTAAGAGATGTAAAGGTAATAGGCCTAAGCCCTTTACGCCTTTCTGTGACTATTCTTTCTGATCATGAATTGAACAATCAGGATTTTAAAGAGATCAAAGAAGAAATAGAGGAAAAAATCCAACAGCCTATCCAATTGGAATTAACTCTGGGGGTTAAGCTTTTTGAATGATCATAATTCCATTTCGAGAAGTGCATAGCTTAAGCTTTTTCCATGGGTGTCCAAGGCAAGAGAGGTATTTACACCTCCTGATAAAGCATTCAAGCATGTAAATTGTATTGCTTTTAACTCTGGAAGAACATAGCGGATAACCTCTCCAGAGATCTGATCCTTAAAATGATTTTTCACCTTTTCAACTGTGATTTTTTTTACCAATAGATCAAAATCTAAAGGATCATAGGGAATCAGAGACAAGATCAAAGTATTCCCTTTATCTCCGGCTCTGCTGTGGGCAATTTCTGCTAGCTTTCTTGTCATGATGTAAAAACTTGAAATTCGGGGATAATTTTCTTTCTATCTAATAAGATCGAAACTATTCCTATAACTTCTTCCACATATTTTCTCGCACCACCGCCTCCCGCAGGACCATTGGTATAAAGAGCCTCTACTTCTTCACCAATTAGCTGGGCATCAATTTTCTGAGCACAAAGTGCAGCCACTCTTAATCGAACTTCATAAGGAGAAGATTTATTGGATAATTCCATTGGATGCAATGAGTTGTATCCAATAAGATCTATTTTCAGATTAGGAAACGAGTGACCAATTCTTTTTTGAATTATCTCAGCAGCCAGCTTGCCTCTTTCTAATGCATGAGCTCCTGCATAAGAAATTTCACCTATCCCCTTAAAGCCCGCCTCATAACCTACGGAAACCTTTAAATTTGATGGCTTAGCGAAACCTAAACCTCCAGAAATATAAATTTCATCCGGTCCAATCTCTTCTATTTGAACCTTTGAAAAATCAGCTTTTACATCGGGTGTTATATATTCGAAAGGATTCAATACCTCATATAACAATTGCTCTTTGACTGTTTGAACCGTAATACTCCCACCTGTTCCAGCTACTTTAGATATTTTACCGTTGCCAAGGGCATCTACATCAACATATGGATGGCCTAGAATTTCCATATTTGGGACAGGTTTTGAAATAGGATCTGCAAAGTACCCGCCAGTAATCTGGCCAGCACATTCTAAAAGGTGACCTAATACAGTTCCTTTTCCTAATAAAGAATAATCTGTTTCGTCCCAACCAAATTCATAGATCATGGGAGCTAAGAAAAGGGATGGATCTGCAACCCTACCTGTAATTATAATATCAGCTTTAGTGTTTAAGGCAGGCAGTATAGCTTCATAGCCTAAATAAGCATTAGCTGAAATTATTTTCCCAAAAGCATTTATTGGTTTCCCGTCCTCAAGACTCTTTTCTGTCCCAGTAATAAATTGAAAAACATCATCTCCAGTTACCGCTGCAACTTTAATTGAGATCCCCTGTTTATTTGCCATTTCAACAACTTTCATTGCAGCGCCCACAGGATTAGCGGCTCCCATATTGGTAATTAAACGAGTCTGATGTTTTACTAGCAATGGCAACAAATTAATCAAACGCTTTTCTAATAGTTCATCATACCCTAGTGATGAATTATGTTGCTTCCTTTTTTGGGCTAAGGCAATGGTACGTTCAGCAAGACATTCTAAAACCAAATAGTCTAGGTTCCCTTTTTCAGTAAGGATTAGTGCAGGCTCAATTCTATCACCTGCAAAGCCTGCTCCACAACCAATTCTAATTTTATCCTTCATGCTAAATAGTAATTACTCCCATTAATGTTGATACCAAAAGCATGACCATAGTCACCAAAAATGCCAATGGAATAGTTTTTTTTTGATGATCTCCCAAATCCAACTTTGCCAACCCCACCAATAAATAGGTAGATCCAGTTAATGGACTTACTGGAAACCCAGTTGTCATTTGACCCAATATGGCAGCTCTACCCACCTCCAAACTACTAGCCTGAAAAGTCTCAGCTGTTGAAGCTAAAATTGGCAAGATTCCAAAATAAAAGGAATCTGGATCGAAAACCAGGCTCGCGGGCATAGCAAATAGCCCTGTTATGAGAGGTAATTGCTTTCCCAAAAGTTCAGGTAAAACATTTTGAATTGAAGATGCCATTCCTTGCATCATTCCACTTCCATTTAAAATCCCGGTGAAACAACCAGCAGCAAATAAAATGCTTGCCATCAATAAAGCTTCTTTGGCATGAGCATCAATCCTTTCCTTTTGATCCTTAACCTTTGGAAAATTTACCACCAGGGCGATACCAAATGCTACCATGAAAACAACATATGGAGGAGCCCAACTAAGTACAATCAATGAAATTGCCAAAATAACAAGCATGATATTCAGCCAAAATCTCCAAATAGGTATATTTTGAAGGCTTACCGAAGTGTTTTTTTCATCTGCTGATTGTAAGGCTATGGTAGATATTTTTTTTTCGTTTTTACCTAAGAAAAATGCAATGGAAAAAACAGTAATCAAACCGAACAAAAACGGTACAAGAATGGGATTGAATAATTCTGTGACTGAAACGTCCAAGGCAGATGCTGCACGAATAGTAGGCCCTCCCCAAGGCAGAATATTCATCGTTCCTGCTGATAAAGCAACAATTGACCCTAAGGTCAACCTGCTCATCCCTAAAGCCTCATAAATTGGGAGTAATGCTGGGATTACAACAAGGAAAGTTACTGCACCAGATCCATCCAAATGAACCAGCATAGCCAAAAAAGCAGTGGCTAAGGCAACTTTCACAGGGTCATTCCCCGCTAATTTTAATAATCGAGAAATAATAGGTTCAAAAGTTCCTGCATCTAACAAAATCCCAAAAAAGAGAATTGCAAAAACAAACATAACCCCAGTTGGGGCAATTGTTACTAGTCCCTCAGAGATATAAGCAGGAATTTCATGAATTTGACCAGCCAAAATTCCTGTTGTCACTGGTACCAATATCAATGCTACAACAGCAGAAGTTTTTTTAGCAATAATTAAGTACAGTAGCGCTCCTATTGTCAATATTCCTAGTAGCGCTATCATTTGCTAATTTCATTGCTAGATTTAAGAATTATTTTTTCCCTTCCT
This sequence comes from Algoriphagus sp. NBT04N3, assembly GCF_019443765.1. Taxonomy (NCBI): domain Bacteria; kingdom Pseudomonadati; phylum Bacteroidota; class Cytophagia; order Cytophagales; family Cyclobacteriaceae; genus Algoriphagus; species Algoriphagus sp. NBT04N3. The sequence goes on along the minus strand of NZ_CP048415.1, from coordinate 562,519 downwards.
TGCCAGTTAAAAATCGAAATGCTTGATAAATTCTTTCGATTAAAAACGTAATAATAAAGGTTCGGATAGTCTAACAAGAATAAGAGCTTTTTCATGAATCAGAAATAAATACCTGATCAAGAAAAAGAAAAAATTTATTGTTTCAAAATGAAACAATAATATCAATCATACATAAATATGGGTTTTCCATTTTCACAACGTACTCCCTTTGGTTCAGCTACATACATGCAATCCGAAAAGCGATTATTTCTTTTGTTGTCTTCAGCCTGCAATTGATTGTATTGTTTGACCTTCTTTAAAAAATCATCCACGTTGATTTTCTTGGAATAAGCAATATATTCCCATGGCCCACCGCAGGGTTTACTCCCCAAGGCAACATACCCCCAGTCATTTGAATTATTGCAGGTTTCGGATTCTGCCATCTGCTTGATTTCAGCATAAAGCAATTCCAATTCCTCCAGCGTATAAACTCTGTTTTCAGATTCAAAAAGCTGGCAAGAGGATAAAATTAAAACCGATAGAATGACGATATACCTTTTCATAAATAGTGCTTAAAAACTAACTTCAATACGAAGTATCTGAAAAAAGTGATACATCAAATCTCGAAAATTTTTTGCAAGAAAATTTCAGATTAATCCCTTGGGTCCATATTTCTAATAGCTGAAATCAACCATTTCCCCTTCTTCTTTACCAATATAAAGCTGCTCCAGAGCTTCCTTTGAGTACCGTCCGCTTGGTCTATTAGATACCTCGCATCTACCATAGCCACCTCATTGGACAAAAATTTAATCTTTTCAACTTTCAAAATTCGAGATCCAAGGTTATTCACCGAACTTCTTACCATCCCAGAAATTGCTTCAGCTGCCCCATTGCGCCATTCACCACTGGACACCAATTGATCAATATCTTCTGTGAAAATGGATTTTAATAAAACCGAATCCCCAGTTTCTCTTGCCTTTTTATAATCATTGATGACTTGATTGATTGCCACAGAATTTATTTTTTGTTCGTCTGTGATTTGAGAAAAGCCTACTACAGGGATTAAAAGGAAGAATAATAAAAGAAATCTCATGATACTTAGGTTTATCTTTAGTCAATATCCGAAAAAATTAATAAAAAAAAACCACTCATTTCTGAGTGGTTTCGAATAGTTGAGTATAAATATTCTAGACTACGTCTTCACCTCTTAGCTTAATTACGGCTCCTTCCAAGATGTCAGAAATTCTGATTTGACAAGCAAGCCTGGAAGTTGGGAAATATTCAGGAAGGTTTTCCAACTGGTCAAGTTCTGCATCAGTTGCATCTCCCAAGCCATCTTTTCCTTCCAAAATTTCAACATGACAAGTAGCGCAAAGAGCCATCCCTCCACAGGTTGCCAATACAGGATAATCAGATGCTTTTAGAATTTCCATCAGGCTGAAACCCATGTCATCTGGAGCTTCGACAGGCTGACGATTACCGTCGTTATCTTCTACAATGAAATTTACCATGACGCAAAAGTAGCATTAAAATGAGTTTACACCATTGACCGTAGTGTATTTAAAGCTCAATTTTTGATCAGGATAAACATATTTGAAGGCAGAATGCATCATAATAGCAGCCTCATGGAATCCGCAAAGGATCAATTTCAATTTACCTGGATAGGTATTGATATCTCCAATGGCATATATTCTTTCCACTCCAGTAGAATAATCTCTTGTATCTACTTCGATCGCATTCTTATCAATAGATAATCCCCAATCTGCGATTGGACCCAATTTCGGACTTAATCCAAAAAGAGGGATAAGATAATCTGTATCGATTTTGATTTCAGCTTTGGATTTGTCCTCCAAAGTGACTGAGTTCAACTTGCCGTTTCCACCAACTTCTTTCAAATTAGCCGAAAGGATCAAATCAATTTTGCCCTGATTGGCTAGGTCGAATACTTTCGCAGCAGAATCAGGTGCACCTCTGAATGTCTCATTTCTGTGCACCAAAGTTACTTTTTGTGCAACATTGGAAAGAAAAATAGTCCAATCCAAAGCAGAGTCTCCTCCACCAGCAAGCACTACTTTCTTATCGCGAAAGGTTTCTGGATTTTTCACCATATAAGTGATTCCCTTTCCTTCAAATGCATCCAAATTCTCCAAAACAGGCTTTCTCGGCTCAAAGCATCCCAAGCCGCCGGCAATCACGATCACTTTTGCGTGAATATGCGTTTTATCGCTGGTAGTCACCACAAAGCTTCCGTCTTCCTGCTTATCCAAGTGGTCCACTCTTTCTCCCAAAGTGAAAGTTGGAGAGAATGGCTTGATCTGTTCCATCAGGTTATCCACTAGCTCCTGAGCTTTAACTTCAGGATATCCTGGGATATCATAAATTGGTTTCTGAGGATAGATTTCGGATAACTGACCACCTACTTGTGGTAGGGCGTCAATCAAATGACATCGCATTTTGAGCAATCCTGCCTCAAATACTGCGAATAAACCGACCGGTCCAGCTCCTATGATGCAAATATCAGTATGAATCATCTTGTATTAACTTTATGGGAAAACCCCTTTAAATTCAAATTGTTCGTATAAATACTATTAGTACACTAATTATTATTCTTCCATCACCTGACCATCCAAATTCTGATAGATTGTATTCAGAATTCTCTTAAACTCGTCAAAATCATTCTCGTTTAGATTTTCCCAAGCCTTTTCTCTAATCTCCAGAATTTTTGGTCTCAGCGAAGTCACTTTAGCCACCCCAGAATCCGTAAGATGAAGCTGAAAACTCCTTCTATCCTGAGGATGGGGGATTCGCTCAACATACCCTTTCTTGCAAAGCAAATCAATGATTCGAGTCAAAGTAGGATGATCTTTGAACACCAAATTCGCAAGCTCAGTCTGACTAAGTAAGCCATGTTCCGATAAATTTTTCAAAACTAACCATTGATCGACAGTCACATCAAAATCTCCCTGCTTAAACTGCTGCTGAGCATACTGCTTGACCTTTCGTGCTGTACGGTCAAGTAGGAAGGAATATTTTGCGAATTGCTCTTGTGTCATACAAATAATTAGTGTGACAAATATATAAAAAAAGTGATTCAGAAATACAATTCTCTACTTTTTCTATAGGGATAATAACTTACTTGATATCAATCCTTAAACTATCTATAAATGATTCCAAAGAATCAAATTCCTTTTCCATGAAAAAAATTGAGAAAGGATTATTCTGGACTCTTACCTGTCCGTCCAATTCATAGATCCCCGCCTTTTTCAAGGCCTTTTGTAACCAAAAAATCAATTCCTGAGATCCTTCAATATTAAAAGTCGCAGGTTGGCTTTTAATCTCAACCCTTCCTCTTTGGGTATTGAACTCGAATTTTTCCTGAGGAAATAATTGATTGATTTTACCTGAAATCACCAAGTCTTCTGGGAGTCCTTTTACAAGATCCTCTCCACAATTCATCAACCAAATCTGATCAGAACTCTCTAAAGCAATATCCAAATCATGCGTAATTACCAAGACACTCTTTCCCTTATGAAGCGATATCTCACGGAGCAATTGCATGATCTCGTAGCGATTTACTAAATCTAAATGCGCTGTGGGTTCGTCCAAAACCATGATCGGTGCATCCTGAGCTAGGGCTCTAGCTATAAAAGCCTTTTGGCGCTGCCCATCAGAGAGATCGGAAAGCCTCTCTTGTTGGATGTATGCTATTTTCGTATCCTCAATCGCCTTGTACACTGCCTTTTTATCCAATTCTGATAAATATCCAGACCAGTTCAGATAAGGAGTTCTGCCCAAGCTGACGAGTTGAGTAACTGTCATATTCCCCGGAATAAAAGGCTCCGTCAAAACAACTGCTAGATTCTTTGCGAGTTCCTTCTGTGCAAATTGATTAATCGATTTGCCTTGAACAGTCAATGATCCTTCCCAAATGGGAAGTCTTCCCATAATCGCTTTGATCAAGGTTGACTTACCCACCCCATTAGGGCCCAATAAACATGTGAGTTCTCCGGAAAAAAGCTTAAAGTTTATTCCTTGCAACACTTCTTTACGGGATTTACCGGATTGGTAACCCAAAGTCAAATTATTGCCAACAATTACTTCTCTTCTCATATCAGAACTCTTTGCTGAAGTTTTTTCGAAGAACTAAGCCTATCACCAAAGGGGCCCCAATCAAGGAGGTTACTGCATTGATTGGTAAGCTTTGAGCAGAACCTGGAAGCTGACCTACCGCATCGCAGAGCAATAATAAAATAGCCCCAGAAATACCTGATGCCGGGAATAATATCCTGTGATCGGAAGTTTTCCAAACTATCCTGGCCAAATGCGGCACCGCAATCCCGACAAAGGCAATAGGACCGCAAAAAGCCGTAATTGCCCCAGCGAGTAATCCCGTACTGCCAATCATCAACCAACGTAACCTATTTGGATTAACTCCCATACTTTCTGCATAAGATTCTCCCAAAAGAGATGCATTAAAAGATCGGATAGAAAATATCACCGGAATTAAACCCAGAAACACCACAAATGATAAGAGACCAACCTGATTCCAACCTAAACCACCTAAGCTACCTAAAGACCAAATGGTATAAAGTTTCAATGCCTCGGCTCCGGAAAAAAACGCCAAAACAGAGATGATAGCAGAAACCGCAGCTCCAAACATGATCCCAACAATCAATAAAGTCATGCTATCCTTTACTCTCCAAGCTACTAAACTTACTAATGCTAAAATCAGCCCAGCACCCAATGTCCCTGCAAAAGCAGTGGCCCAAGGACTGATGGCAGTGGAAGCAAAACCAAAAATTGATCCCGCCAAAATCAAAATGGCTACCCCAAAACCTGCCCCGGAACTTATTCCCAAAACATAAGGACCTGCCAATGGATTCCTAAAAAATGTTTGCATTTGAAGCCCGGAAATACTGAGTCCAATACCAGCTAAAACAGCGACAATCGCCTTCGGAAAGCGATAATTCAAAATAATTTGTTCAAAAGATGCCCTCTCCCAATTGTTAAAAAAAAGACCGTCCAATAATTCTCCAGTTGAGATAGTTACAGATCCCAAACTAATATTTAGAAAAAGGCTCAGTACTAAGGCAACTACTGATACGATCAAAAGAAAACTGTTTCGGCTACTTCTCATCCAATCGGGTATAGAAATAAAGTTCGTAATCTGGAAGCAATTCCGGATGAAGGATTTTGATAATATCCTTCAAAACCCAATCTGGCCGCATATAGCCTAATTCAAAGTATTCTAATCCTCCTTTAGGCCCCTTTTTAGCCGTATAGGTAAAGACATTCCCTTTCTGAAATGCAGCAAAAGACCGATATCGGGGCTCATTACTACCCATTTCTTCCAAGTTAGAAAAATCAGCCGAACCTATCCAGAAATCAGAATTCAAGGCTTGATCCAATACAAATTCATAATTCAATTGCAAACTCCCAGTGCCGCTTTTATCACCAAATATATACTCTCCTCCTGCATTTTGAAGAATTTTGGCTCCCCAACTATCCGCCCCGGGAGCATACCAAATATCTTGATACAACACTCCGGAAAGCACAGTTGGCTTGGTAGTTTCTATTTCTTTCACCAATTCCAGAGCCTCTAGATAATCCTTCTCAATAGCCTCAAATACTTCCAAAGATTTTTGATAATCACCCAATAATACTCCTGTAAATTTGATCCATTCAGCCCTTCCCAAGGGATGCTGCTCTACATACTCCCCATTAATCGGAGCAGAGATTCCTGCATTTTTTAACAGTTGTAAACTTTTCAAATCCTCTCCCAAAGTGGATATCATCACCCAATCCGGGTTTAAATCCAAGATCAACTCAATATTGGCGGAAGGAGCTGAACCCAAATCTTGTACCTCCCCTTGCTCAATTCTTTCCCATACTCTGGGCGATGAAATCAAATCCAGATTAGGGAAGGCTCTGAGCTTGGAGGTTTGCCCCAAAAGATCCAAATGAGGAATCTGGGTTGTGGAGGTCAAGACAATATGTTGGATGGGTAATTGAATAATACCATCAAATTCGCCTTCTGGTGGAGTTTGATTTTCTTCAAGTACTAAGTAGGTAAAATTCTCCTCTGCACTGGTCCATGGTTGAGTCACTGTAAGAATCCAAAAGCCATCCCCTTTTTCAATTTCAAAACCCTGCGCATAGGAAAGAGCAATTTTTTCAGTTGAAAAAACCTGATCTTCCTGCTTTTTTTGACAGGATAGAACATTGATAATCAATAGAATAAAAATTTTACATAAAAGAATTCGCTTCACCTGAATCTGATTTTTGAAAGTTCAAAGTAAGGATAAGATCAGTCGCTTTACAAAAAATGTTTTCAAACTGCTTTTTTCAGATTCGAAATGATTCTATGTTTGCATCGGAAACAGGTTCCCGATCTAAAACTTAGATCAGGGATTAATAGGGAATTCGGTGAAATACCGAAGCTGTCCCCGCAACTGTAAGTCTGCGCTTTTCTGATTTACTCAGAAATTTGAAAAGCTTTCGCTAAGCAATGCCATTGAACCATATTTTTTGGTTCGAGAAGGCCAGTGAAAGTCAGACAAGCCAGGAGACCTGCCTGATTCTGTTGATTCTGTGCTTTCGGAGGAAAAGCGAAGAAGACATGCAATTACTGGGTTTGGTATACCCTCTTATTTCATTTCTTCCCATTTCTCTTCAAGCCCGGATCGAATTCAACCTTTGATTCGATTAGGCATGATTTTATTAGTGTGGGCATTCACATTTTTTGGATCTGATATCCAAAAAATCGATACAGTTGGGCTTCAAGAAATTGAAGTGATATCCCCTGCCTATGAGCGATTCGGGCAAGGTCAGAAGTCAATTAAGTGGAGCCAAAAAGACTTAGAAGCTTACCAAAGCAGGAGCTTGGCTGATCTCCTCGCTGACCAAAGTCCGGTTTTTATCCGCTCTTATGGGCCTGGCATGCTGGCTTCCCCATCCTTTAGAGGGAGTTCGGCTGGACAAACCGCAGTTTTTTGGAACGGAATTCCCCTGAATAGCCCTTCTCTCGGACAAAGTGATTTTTCATTGTTACCGGTATTTGCCATTGATCAAGCTAGCTTACAATTTGGTTCTTCCGGTGCTCTTATGGGAAATGAAGCAATCGGCGGCAGTGTAAACCTGAAGTCCCAAGCTGGATTTCAAGAAAAGTCTAGCCTCTTACTTTCTCAGGAATTTTCCAGTTTCGGAAATTATCAAACCAATGTCAAAGGAAGCATTTCAGGCAAAAAATTGGCCCTGCAAAGTAAAATCTATCATCAGTTTGCAGCCAATAAATACCCATTCCGAAATCTAGCCCTGCCCGGTACTCCAATACAAGAGCAGGATCATGCCCAAGTGATTCAAAAGGGGATTGTAACTGATCTGAATTGGAGAATCTCCGACAATAAATCACTGAAAACCTCCATTTGGCTTCATCAAGCTGAAAGGGAAATCCAGCCTCCCATGGGATCTTCTAATCAGGACTTTCAAGAGGACCAAGCTTTGAGATGGTCCATGAATTATGAGGTTTTCAAGAAAAAAAGTACTCTCGCATTTCAATCTGGATTGGTTCGGGAGAAACTCATATTTAACGGGATAAAGAACAATACATCCCAATTCATCCTGGGAGGAGCCTGGGATTACTTCCCCACAGAGCAACTTTCTTTTCACTCAGGAGCAAGAATCACATTAGTAAAGGGAGATCTCAGTACCTATGCTGCCACAGATGAGCGATTGGAGATATTCCAATCAGCAAAATATAGCCCTACAAACAGACTGAGTTTATCCTTGAACCTACGTCAGTTGGGATATGGAGACCAGCTTGTTCCGCTTATTCCGGGGGCTGGTTTAGATTGGACTTTTTTAGAACAAAAAAATCAAAGTCTGGAGTTGAAAATCTCGGCAGGAAGAGGCTTCAAAGTTCCCACATTAAATGACAGATTTTGGTCACCTGGAGGCAACCCGGAATTATTACCAGAAAATAGCTGGAATGTGGAATCAGGTCTTCATTGGAAAAAGAATTCATTTTCTCAAAGTCTGACTTTCTATAGCATGAATGTAGATAATTGGATCATTTGGTTGCCTCAAGGTTCCTTTTGGTCACCGCAAAATATCAGAAAAGTGAGATCTGATGGAGTAGAATATCAGGGTTCAATGAAGTTCAAAACTGGAGCAGTCGATTGGATTTCACAATGGCAATATAGTTTGAACCGGGCAGTCTCTTTGGTTGGGATATCTCAAAATGATCCTTCATTGGGGAAGCAACTCCCTTACACCCCAAGACATCAAGCCGGACTATCATTACAGGCTCAAGTTCAAAGATTCTCCATTCAGGCTCAAACAAATTACACAGGAGAGCGAAAAATCACAGCTGACAATCCTAGAACACTTTCCCCATTCTTCTTAGCAGATCTGGGAATATCCTATACCGGTTTTAGTATTTCTAAAATTCAAATTCCTCTACAAGTCAGAATCCAAAATTTATTAAACACACAATACCAGGTTATCTATTTGAGACCCATGCCTGGAAGATCTATCCATTTTACTATATCCTTTCAACTATGAAAACTAAACTACTGCAATTAGGACAAGTATTTGTCAGTCTACTCATCCTTTTTTCCTGTATAGGAAATGACCCTGAAAGACCTCTTGGGGAATATGACAGAGGAATCTTGATTATGAATGAAGGTTCTTTTGGAAGCAATGATGGAGAAGTATACCACTTAAACCCAAGCACCAATGAATTGAAGCCTGATATTTTCGAAGCAGCCAATGGACGACCATTTGCTGGATTATTAGAAGATATGGTTAATGAAGATGATAAGATGTATCTGGTTGCCAACACCGGCAAGGTGGAAATAGTCAACCCCGGAGACTTTAAAAGTTTGGGAGCAGTGACATCAGATTTGGATCAACCTAGGTCCTTGACTGTCAATTCTGGCAAACTCTTTATCTCTGATTATGGACCTTATGATGCTAATTTCAATACTCCCAGCTCATACATCGCCGTAGTTAGAAATACTTTAGGCGGAACTGTTTCCAAAAAGATCGCCGTTTCCAGAAAACCTGAAGATTTGATTTCCTTCGGGAAATTCATTTTAGTTGCGGGTTCTGAAGAAGGAAAAGTAGAGGTGATTGATGCTGAAAAAGAGGAATTGGTTAAAAGCATTGAAGTAGAAGGAAACCCATCACAGTTTTTTGAAATTGATGGCAAGATTTATCTGTTTTCATCCAAAGCAGATGAGGTAGTTATTTATACTTTCCATTTGGATAACTTCACTCTGGCTACCAGTAATTGGTATCCAATTGCCAATGCTACCGGAAAAATCGCTCTGAGCAATTCTAATACATTATATATATTGACCAGTTCGGGATGGCCAAACTACGAGGACGGAATTGGGGTTTTGCCTCTTTTTGGAACAAGCCTACAGCCAAAATGGTATGAAGGTTCAGGCTTCTATGGAATTGGAATTGATTCCTCAAAAGAGGAGATTTATGTGGCAAATGCTAATGGATTTCAAGGAAATGGCACTATAACTGTGCTTGATAAATCAGGAAACACTGTTAGAACTTTTGACGTAGGAAGAGGCCCTTCTGGCTTTATGATGAAATAAATGATTTGGCCCCGAAAAAATTCGGGGCTTTATTTTTTCAAAAAATGAGAGGTTAATTCTCTAGCAAGATTCATTGGGTTTAGCTCACCTTCCAATACCTGTTTTTTTCCTTCGTTCAATTTTTTCTGAATAGCAGTATGCATGTAAAATGCTCGGCCCAGCAATGCCTGAATACTATCATCCAGCCATTTGAGTCTTTGCTCGGCCCGATTTTTCTCCCAAAATCCATTACCCAACATTTTACTCTGAAAATCTTCAATCATTTGCCAACATTCTGGCAAACCCATACCAGAAATAGAGGAACCTATCAGAACCTTAGGAGACCAATTATTCTCTCCCAATGGAAATAAGTGTAAAGCGTTTTGATAGGTAGCTTTAGCCTTTTTCGCAGGTTGCAGGTTATCTCCGTCTGCTTTATTGATTAGCATCCCATCAGCCATTTCCATGATCCCTTTTTTAATCCCTTGGAGCTCATCTCCTGCTCCTGAAAGCATCAAAAGGAGAAAGAAGTCAACCATGCCTTTCACGGCAATTTCTGATTGTCCTACTCCAACAGTTTCGACCAAAATCACATCAAAGCCCGCCGCTTCACATATCAGCATGGCTTCACGGGTTTTGGAACTTACCCCGCCTAAAGTACTCCCTGATGGACTAGGCCTGATGAAAGCTCTTTTATCTGAAGCTAGTTTTTCCATCCTGGTTTTATCTCCAAGAATGCTTCCTTTGGTTTTTTGGCTACTTGGATCCACGGCAAGTACTGCCACCTTTTTTCCTTTATCAACGAGCATTTTTCCAAATGACTCAATGAACGTGCTCTTCCCTACACCCGGGACACCTGTAATTCCCACCCGAATAGAATTACCAGCGTAGGGTAATAGCTCTTGAACCAAATCTCCTGCAAGTTTGGAATCAGTTTCCAAATTGCTTTCCACGAGAGTGATTGCTTGGGAGAGAACTACTCTATCACCAGCTAAAACACCTTTTTTAAACTCAGTTAAGGACTTTCTTTTTCTCATTGTGAAAAACCTTCTTGGAATTTACTTTGGCCCATGGGACTTTTTTCAAAGCTGGCTAAAACCAAAGGTTCTAAATTTGCTTGAAAATAGGGATACTTAGGAGTAAGTTCAATTTTTGAGGGAGCTTCCGGGGAGAAAAAGTAAACCAGTGTTTTTCCATATTTGGTATGTGGCTGCATTTCGGCGAACTCTCTCATCCAGTCGCCTTCCTCGTTTAAAACTTTTATCGCATAAATTCTCAGCACCGGGCCAGTATTATTTTCATTTCTATAAAAGCCAAGTTCTTCGTATTTCCCCTCAAATCGATCCAATCCGGGCTGAGTGAAGCTTTCTTTTAAAATATATACTACCAAAGCCAAAACAGACAGACTTAACAAAAGGTATAGAATTCGAGTACTTTTCAAAAACTTTAGGGGTTAAAAGGATTAGGCCTTAATTTAGCCGAAAATTCTGACAATGGGTTTCGAATATATCAAAGCACTTCACATCATTTTTGTAGTCACCTGGTTTGCAGGACTTTTTTATATCGTTCGGCTTTTTATCTACCAGACAGAAGCCATGGATCGCCCTGAAGCAGAACGGGAAATCTTAAAACCTCAATTGGATTTAATGGCTTCCAGGCTGTGGTACATTATCACTTGGCCTTCTGCCATTTTAACCCTGATTTTTGGCACTTGGGTTTTAACTTACAGAATGGGCTACCTTGAACTTGGATTCATGCATGCCAAATTGGGTTTTGTGGTTTTGCTCTACGCTTATCATTTGGGGTGCCATAAACTTTTCAAAGAAATTCAAGCAGGACGAACCCGATGGAGCTCTACTCAGTTAAGACTTTGGAATGAAGCCTCTACCCTGTTGCTTTTTGCAATAGTATTCCTGATAGTATTAAAAAATACCCTCAGTATGGTTTGGGGAATTGCAGGGCTAATAGGTCTTGGGATTCTGCTCATGTTGGGAATCAGGCTTTATAAAAAATATAGATCAAAATCTTAATCACCCATGAAGATTAAAGGAATTGGAATACTGGCTTTAGTTAGCGTCTGGATATTTTGGCAGTGTAAACCTGCCAGTGAAGAAAGTTCACAGGAAGTATTACCGAAATTGGGAAATTGGCATGTCGATGATGCTGGAGATACTGTTTACCATCAAATTGCTGAGTTTGCTTTTATAAATCAGGAAGGGGATACAATTTCCAATCAAGATGTCAAAGGCAAGGTCTATGTAGCAGATTTTTTCTTCACTAGCTGCCCTACTATTTGCCCCATCATGAAAAAAGAGATGCTCCGCGTTCACGAGGCATTTGGAGACAATCCTAATTTTAAGATTTTGAGTCACTCTATTGATCCTACTTATGATACTCAGCAGGTTCTGAAAGATTATGCGGAAAAACTAGGGATTGAGAATGCAAAAACTTGGAATTTCCTTACGGGAGAACCTCAAAAAATCTATGAAATCGGCCAGACAAGTTATCTGACAACTGCAATGGAAGATCAGAATGAACCGGGAGGCTTTCTACATAGTGGAGCTTTTGTATTGATAGATCAGGAAGGCCATATCAGAGGCGTCTATGACGGTACCAAATCGGACCAGGTGGATAACCTGATCAAGGATATTCCAAAATTGCTGGGGTCATGAAAAGGTTTCTATTAGGTTTTCTTTTTTTAGCCACTTTTGCCTGCTCTCCCAAATCATCCGATAAGGATAACACACTGGCTCAAATTTCTAATCCAGATGTGATGAAATATGCCGTAAATGGGAAAGCACTTTATGAAAATTACTGTGCAAATTGTCATCAGAAGGATGGTAAAGGGCTGGGGAAACTTATTCCTCCTTTGAATGAATCAGATTACTTCAAAGAAAGTATTCATAGAAGTGTCTGGATTATGAAAAATGGTCAAAAGGGGGAAATCATTGTCAATGGAGAAGCGTATAATCAAGCAATGCCTGCTAATCCCCAGCTCACAGCTTTAGAGATCTCCCAAATCAGTACTTATTTATACAATATCTGGGGAAATAAGGAAGGAGTAATCAGCTCAAAAGATGTGGAGAAATTTCTTTCTGAAAAGCCTGAAAACCTTTAGTCTTTAAGTGTTTTCTCAGCTTTGTTCAGAGCAGTGGTAATTTTTTCATTCACCACTTTCACTTTTTCCATTTGTTCTTCCAAATAAGCTTTCACCTCTTCTGGGCTTCGTTCACCGTTCTCATTATCATATTGCCTCATCCAAACAAACATGGCTTCATAGGCTTGCTCAAGGTCATAAGCCAAGGCTTTTAATTCCTGAATTTTTAGAGAATCCGAGGAACTTTCAGCTTCTAATTCAGAAGCCTCGCTGATAGCCCGCTTTTCGAGGGACTTCAGCTTACCCATCATAGGCATGACTTCATCGTGAACGGCAATCACTTTAGCTCTCATTTCTGAGTTTTCCTCCTCTAAGCTTGAACCACAGGAAACAAAAAAGATAACAATAATCAAAAAAGGAATAAATCTGTTCATGGAGTTGATTAAAATTTGAGTAAAGTTACTATTTTTTCTTTTTTTAATCTTATTAAAATGAAATTATCAAAGAGCAAAAATATTAAAATAGGTTGCTTAATTTTAGAGCTTAATGAAAAAATATGAAACCATTTTGCTTCGCTGACGGAAAAATCATAGATACTCAAACTGCAAGTATCCATCCAATGGACTTGGGATTAATCAGGGGATATGGAATTTTTGATTTCTTCAGAACAGTCAATCATCAAGGTCTGTTTTTGGAGGATTACTTGGATAGGTTTACTGCTTCTGCAGAAAAGACCTTTCTTCCTTTAGATTATTCAAGAGAAGAACTCCGTCAAATTATCGGGCAATTAATCGAAAAGAATGATTTGGAGCAGGGCGGATTGAGAATGGTTTTGAGCGGTGGAATTTCGGACAACCACTTTTCTCCTGCTGATGGCAAACTATTCATTTTTGCAGAGTCCTTAATTTTCCCATCTGAAGAGAAATATGAAAAGGGAGTTAAGCTTTTGACCTTAGAATATGTCCGTCCAATAGCTGATATTAAAACCACCAACTATGCACTTGCAGTGTGGCATTCGGCTCAGTGGAAAAAGCAAGGTGCCGAGGATGTATTATATCACATGAATGGGTTTATCAGTGAAAGCTCCAGAAGCAATTTCTTTATTGTGAAGGATGGTGAGCTAATCACTCCAAGTGAGCATATTCTTCTTGGAATTACCCGGAAAAATTTAATCAAAATAGCAGGTCAGGTCACCATACGACCTATCAGTTTGCAGGAAGTATGGGACGCAGATGAGGCTTTTATCTGTAGTACCACCAAAGTTCTATTACCGGTAACACAAATTGATGATAGAACTATAGGGAATGGTAAACCCGGACCGATTTCCGTGAGTTTGCTGGAAAAATTTAAAGAATTGGAGAAAGAACTCTGCTATTAATACAAAAGCCCTGAAATTTTCGGGGCTCCTTCTTTTTCTAATCTACCAAGGTAGCATCCTTCAAAATATACATCAACTTCTCAGGATCCTTGGAATTGAGAGTCAACTTACCTCTTACCTTCACTCTTTTTGAGGTGTATTTGATAGGTGTTTTCAGCATTACCTCCATGACCGTTTCCGGTCCACCAGAACCACAAAAAAAGCATTCAGCAAGTGGTAAACTGGATAAAATAATATGCTCTGGTTTGAACATTCCCTCGAAAGGAATAATGTAACCATCCGCCTCCACTACTTTTCCTTCCAGCTGCTTCACTTTATCAGAGAATACTGGAACGTAAAGCTCCCCAAAGTTGTCTTCACTGATTTTATAGGTAACTTCCGAAAGGCTCTTCCATACATTTGGGCTTTGCGCGTAAGTGAAAGCTGCGAAACCTAAAGAAAGCAATCCTGTCAATAGGGTGGTTTTGAAATATTTCATGGGTTTAATTAATTCTGCTGCTAGTTATGACTTTGCCAATTGTTTTGCAATACTTGTTTGATAAGCTGACCACGCAGGAATAAGAGAGGCCAGAATACCTACCCCTAACGCATAAACCAGTATCCAAAGTTCTCCTTTCAAGAAAATCCAAGCATCAAGCGAGGCAGCAACTCCCTGTTCATTCTGTGAAATAATTACGGCTAAAAAGCTATGGCCTAAAAGAATCCCAACTAAAGCTCCAATACTGGTAAGCATGATTCCTTCCAAGAAAATCAAAAATACCAATTGCCCTCTGGAGGCTCCGATGGCTCTTAGTATGGCCAAGTCGTATTTTCTTTCTTTCAAGGAATTATAAAGCGCTATGAAAATTCCTAAACCCGAAATACCAATTAAGACAAAAGCCAAGCCTTGAAGTAAACTTACACCTATACCCAGCAACTCAAATAACCTAGCCATTTCAAAAGTAGGAGAAGCGGCTTGCATAGAAGTACCTGAATTGATCATTCTAGGCAATTGAACAGCTGCCATTGGGCTTCTGTATTGAATCAAGAGAGAAGTGACCTCCTTTGCTTCATCCCCTTCAGGAAAGCCGGTTTTCGAAACTTCTTGATGAAGCTGGGCATGATCGTTTTCATCTTCTGACTCAGTCTCTTCTTCATGGGTATACCAGGCCGTTTCTATGGAGGTCAAAACCAATCTATCGATGACATTTCCACTGGGAGCAAGAATCCCTGTAACTTGATAGTCATGCTCATGATCATGACTACCAACGCTGATCCCATGGCTGCTCTCAAATGTATCCCCAACTTTGAGACCCTCCCTTAAGGCAACAGTAGCACCTACTACCACCTCATACGGCTGTTCCCAAACTTTTCCCTGATCAAACTGAGCTTCAAAAAGACCGAGATAATCATGATTGGTTCCTACTATTCGATAGCCTTTATAATTGTCTCCAAGGGCAAGGGGGATGATATTTTTAATCAAGCGACTTCTTGATAGCTTTTTAGCTTCTTCCAAAGGAATATTCCCTGTCGGAAAATCTATATGATAAACCCCAGATAAAATGAGCTGAAGTGGACTGCCTTTAGCACCGACCACTAGGTCTATGCCTTCTGCATCCTTGGTCATTTTATTTTCAAACTGGTCCTGAACGAGCAGTAAAACAGTAATAATTGCAAGGCCCAATGCCAATAAAATCACATTCAATCCAGTGGAAAGAGGCCTGAATGTCAAATACTTCCAACTTAATCGAAATAAATTCATGCGCCTTTGACTTCAATAAATTGAGGAATATGATCTTTAACCCGTTGATCGTGAGTCACTATAATTAAAGCTGCTCCTATTTTTTTTGCTTGAGTTTGCAAAAGGTTCAAAACTTTAAAAGTGTTCTCATCATCCAAGCTTGAGGTAGGTTCATCTGCCAAAATCAACTTGGGAGAATTCACCAATGCTCTTGCAATGGAAACTCTTTGTGCTTCTCCCTCGCTCAGGTTTTGAACTCTAGACTTGGATTTTTCTCCAATGCCCAACTCATCCAATAAGCGATTGATTTCCTGACCCTTTTTCTTTGAAAAATAATGAGCCATTTGAAGATTTTCCTCCACTGTCAAGGGAGCTAACAAGTGAGGTTTTTGAAATACAATACCGATATTTTTACCTCTAAAAAGATCTAGATTTGAGCCTTCTAGGGAGCTCAGAGCCACGCCATCAATGCTTACACTTCCGCTGTGAGGCTTTAGCAAACCACCCAAAATATTTAGTAAAGTTGTTTTTCCACTTCCTGATTTACCAAGAACCAGGAGAGCTTCATTTGATTTTAAATGAATGTCAGGAAAAGAAAGAGGAGCTTGACCAGGATGGGAATATTGAATGTTTTCGGTTGAAATCAACATCTTACTTTACAGGGATTTTCACTTCAAAGGTAGTTCCTTTATTCACCTCGCTAGAAAAATCTATTTCTCCACCCATGACTTCTATACATTTTTTGACAATAGAAAGACCCAGACCTGAGCCCTCCACTAT
This sequence comes from Algoriphagus sp. NBT04N3, assembly GCF_019443765.1. Classification (NCBI taxonomy): domain Bacteria; kingdom Pseudomonadati; phylum Bacteroidota; class Cytophagia; order Cytophagales; family Cyclobacteriaceae; genus Algoriphagus; species Algoriphagus sp. NBT04N3. The sequence goes on along the minus strand of NZ_CP048415.1, from coordinate 545,975 downwards.
GCCCACGTTCTTTGCTCGGAAAAAACGATCAAACAGCTGGCTTTGTTCGGATTTTGGAATTCCAATTCCATTATCTACCACCGTCCCATAAAGATGCCCATTTTTATAGTCCAGCTTAAATAGAACTTCGCTTCCATCTTTGGAGTATTTGACAGCATTGGAAAGTAAATTCTCAAAGGTTTGGTATAGAATTTCACTATCTGAAACAATGGTTTTAGGCAGGTCACCCAATTCTGTTTTAATGGTCACATCATTCTCAATACCGGCTTTAACTGTATCCAGCAACTCCTTGACAAAAGCTCCCAGAAACATCTTTTTCGGCTTGAACTCCATTTTGTTCGCATCAGCCTTTCCAAAGAATAGCACACTGGTGAGCAGATTGTTCAAGGCACGAACGGAATTTTCAATTTTCATCGCATGCTTTGCGATTTTTTGCTTGAACGGATGATCTTTTTCAGCATACATCTGTAGCAGCTGAGCAGAGCTCAAAATAGAAGTCAGTGGCGTTTTAAACCCATGAGATACGTTTAAGACAATCCTGGATTTCAATTCATTGATTTCTCTTTCCTTCTCGAGGGCTTTAGTCAACTCTTTATTTGCTTCATAAAGCTCAGCCGTCCGCATCCTTACTTTCTCCTCGAGCTCATTATTCAGCTTTTGTAATTCTTTTTCCTTGCGATCTTTAAAAATTGCCAATTCAATTACCATGTTCAGTTCACGGATATTGAAGGGCTTGATCACATAAGCACTAGGATTTGTACCCACAACTTTATTGAGGGTTTCAGCATCTGAACTGGCGCTGAGGTATACGACCGGTATATCAAATTTTTCATTGATAATCTCTGTGGTAGTGATTCCATCGAGTTCACCTGCAAGATTGATGTCCATCATCACAATATCTGCATGACTTTCATCGAGCAGGTCCAAAGCTTTTTCACCTGTATCTGCTATACCAATAATTTCGTGATTATTTTTCTCCAAAGCCCTTTGCAACAAAAGAGCTGAGACTGAGTCATCTTCAACGATGAGAATTTTAAGGCTAAACATTTAAACTTTGGATCCCGGTTAAGATTAGATTAGGAAAAATACAAAAATTATGATTCTGACAATGGAATTTCAACTATTACTCTCGTCCCTTTATTTTTAGCGCTCTCTAAGTGAATACTTCCTTTCAATAATTCCAAAAGATTTTTGGTAATGGTCATGCCCAAACCTGTTCCCTCAAACTTTCGCTGATTCCCACTACTCTCTTGTTCAAAGGGGTCAAAAACCTTTTGTAGGAAATCTTCCTCCATACCAACTCCATTATCCAAAATCTCTATTTTCAGAAGATCACCAACATGGTCTACAGTCATTTTTACCACACCTGATTCGGTGTATTTCATGGCATTTCCTATCAGGTTATTGATAATCATTTCCAGAAAACGTTTATCCGAACTTCCTTCTATTCTATCTTTTAGAAATTCAAGTTCTAATTGAAGTCCTTTTCGTTCCGCATGAGAAAAATAGGGTTTCATGATCGCAGATATAAAAGCTTTAACGTCAAAGAAAGAATATGATACCTGCATTTTATTTGCCTCTATCTTCGCCATATCCAAAATCGAGGAAATAGTAGTGAGCAACCTTTCCCCGCTCTGAAGAATCAAATCCAACTCCGAAAGTAATTTAGGGTCTTTGGAGTATTGCATCATGATATGCTCTGTACCTCCCAAAATCACATTTAGTGGGGTTCTGATTTCATGACTCACATTGGACAATAAACTCGTCTTAAATCTATTGGCTTCTTCCGCTTTTTCTTTTGCCTCGGTCAGCTTTTTTTCAATCTGTCTTTCGATTGTTACATCTCTGAAGACCGTCAAAATCAATCGCCCATCCTGAATCTCAGAGTTGATCACTTTGGTATAGACCTCCATTTCCAGACTTTGATTACTCCACTTCACCTCCTGCAAGAAGGTCAAACCAATTGTATCCAATTGATCCAATGTTTTATAGAAAGACTTAAAAAACTTAGTGTCTTGAATAATTTCTTGAAGATTTTCTCCCTCTAAATTTTCAGGAGCTTTTTTAACTAAAAATGCGAAGGAAGGATTTGCAGCAACTATTTTTTTTCCATCAACACTCAATAACAAGGCATCTTTGGAGCTATCCCATACATTCTTGAATTGCTCTTCTGCATGCACTTTTTCTTTATCTTTTTTAGACAATACACTCTCCAAAACCCCCAATTTTCTCAATTGATCGTAAAATGAATTGATAAAAAATCCAACTCCCACCAGAAATAAGGCTAGCAGTACCAAAAACCAGGCTCTCAGATAAAAGGGCCTTAAAACCGTGAAAACTGGTGTAGTGATAGCATCAGAGAAATTGGTCCCTTCATAGGAAGCCTTAATTTCTACCTGATATTCTCCCGCAGGAAGATTGGGTAAAAATATTCTGGAAGACTTTGGGTTTTTTAGGACCTCCCAATTTTCATTCAAGCCAATTACCCTGTAGTGAACCCATAATTCATCCTCCTCATTGAATCCAATAGCTGAATAATTAATTTCAAGGGTATTTTTCTCATACGGCACCTTCAACTCAGCACCTTCTTCAATCTGATTTCCACCCAAGAAAATGGAATTCAAATGTAATTTGGGTTCCCCCTGAGCAAAAAACTGCTCATCAGGCTTAAAAATGGAAAATCCGTCTAAAGTTCCAATTAGAATCAAACCTCGGTTCCCCTCTATCAACGCCCCCCGGTTGGTCTCATTATCAGCCAATCCATTTTGACTGTTCAAATGCTTGATTTGAAATTGATCTATTTTAAAAATTCCATCATCGGTTCCTACCCAGATCACTCCTTTTGAGTCTTTCAGAATTGAAAAAACCGCTCGGTTAACAGTGTTGCCATTCACTTCAAAAGGAAGGATTGTATCATTTTTTATGATTTTCAGACCAGTCTCTGTGCCCAACAAAATCCCATTTTCTGTTTCCAGATAATCATATCCCTCGGCAATCAAAAGTCCATTTTCCTGTATGATTCTTCTCTCATTCACGAGCCTGCTTGCTCTGATTATTATTTTTCTTCCGTCTGATAGTTTTCCAGCTTTTCGAAGGTGGTAGAAGCCATTCATGATTTCTTCCAGCTGTGACTTCAGAGAATTTGAATACAAATTCTGAAAATTACCTTTCGTGGAAGCTAAATACACAGACTTTGGAGTGGTGATCATCAAGGAATCACCAAATGCATATATCGAAGAAACTCCCTCTTTTTCGGGATGCGGAAAAATCTGTACGTTTCCCGTCTTCACATTATATTTTCCTACTCCCCGAATATTGGCCGAAAACCAAATTGTATTCTCATCTTGAATAGAAAAATTCACGATTCTACTATTAGGAATCACTCCGGAATTGGAGTCCACATAGATATTTTGGATACCACTTCTAGAAACTTTTTGAATCCCGTTATTAAATCCAATCAGATAAGAATCCTCTCCGGGAATATTAGAAATGGCAGTTACTTCATCACTCAACAAGCCTGAAACCTGCGCATTGTAAGTTTGAAAGGCTAAACTATTGAGATTAACCAATCCTCTACTCGTTACTATCCACAAGACTCCTTCCCTGTCAATCAAAAAATCATGAATATAAAATACTCTGAAAAGGGGCTCTATATTAATATCTAAAAATCGCTGGGTTCCATAGCTTAGTTTTCTCAGGTTTGAATTAAAGAAATAGAAAACGCTCCCTTTGGAAAACTGTAAATCGAAATAATCCCTTAGGAATGTAAAATCTTTTTTAAGGTTAGAATCAATGATTTCAGAAGCATTAAGTTCCGAGTCTCCTTTTGCCAAATAATTACTTCCTAAAAAATAAAATTCTCCTGTTTCAGGAGACTTTTTCACCATCACAGGAGGTGAGGGTAAGATTGAGTTTTCCCAGTTGTATTCTTCAAATTTACCATTGATAAACCTTAGGGTGGAGTTTGAAAGAAAAAATATCGGATAGTCCCTACTGCCTCCCAAGTGACCCAATTTTCCCCAATCCTTATATTTCTTAAAGAAAATATGAGGTTGTTCTCCTTCCCTCCAAAAGATCAACTCATAATTAGTGTCTAGCACATACTCCTTTTCCTTGCCCTTCCCTCTTGTGCTGAAGAAAATATAAAACACATCATTGTCTCTCAGCTTTTCAGGGAAACTGACTTCTTCCCAACTTCCATAGCCCCCTTTCAAAAATTTACCATAGCCTCGGTCATTGTATAACCAAATCATTCCATCCTCATCTTTATGGATATTGATTTGATAATCAAAAAGTGATTTTAAGCTATCAGGTAGTTCATAGGTTTGAAAACCATCTGAGAAAAATATACCTCTTGTAGTGGAAAACCATATCCTGCCCAAAGTATCCTGCTCAGCCTGCAAAACCGTTTGTACAGGCAGCTGAACCCCTTTAGGGTTAGAATTGAATTTAAATGTTTGTGCCTGGGTAGCTACAGTGATCACTGTAAAGGTGATTAAGAGCAGAAACCTCAGGGTGTTAAGTTTCATAAAGGCTAAATTAGAAAAAGATGCCGTATGTCAAATAAAGTGGATATTGTTGATATATTCTTTTGTCAGCGGTCGGTTTCTCTTATTTTTGTGCCAAACTTTAAAAATCGACGCATGAGTGTACTAGTCAATAAAAATTCCAAGGTAATCGTACAAGGATTCACCGGATCTGAGGGCTCTTTTCACGCACAGCAAATGATCGAGTATGGCACCAATGTAGTTGGTGGCGTAACTCCAGGAAAAGGAGGCTCAACTCATTTGGAAAAGCCAGTGTTTAATTCTGTAGAAGAAGCTGTTCAGAAGACTGGTGCAGATACCTCTATCATTTTTGTTCCACCTGCTTTCGCAGCTGATGCAATTATGGAAGCAGCTGATGCAGGAATCAAAGTCATCATCGCTATCACGGAAGGTATTCCTGTAGCTGATATGATGAAGGCTAAGCCTTATATTAAAGAAAGAGGGGCTATCTTGATCGGACCAAACTGCCCGGGAGTAATCACACCAGGAGAAGCGAAAGTAGGTATCATGCCAGGTTTTGTATTCAAGCAGGGCAGAATCGGTATCGTTTCTAAGTCTGGAACCTTGACTTACGAAGCTGCAGACCAAGTTGCTAAAGCAGGTTTGGGTGTTTCTACAGCAATCGGTATCGGTGGGGACCCAATCATCGGAACCTCTACCAAGCAAGCCGTTCAAATGCTCATGGAAGATCCTGAGACCGATGCTATCGTGATGATTGGAGAAATCGGAGGAAATTACGAAGCAGAAGCTGCTAAGTGGATCAGAGAGACAGGAAATAAGAAACCTGTTGTTGGATTTATAGCTGGACAGACAGCGCCTCCAGGTAGAAGAATGGGACACGCAGGTGCCATCATCGGAGGAGCAGATGATACAGCTGTAGCCAAAATGAGAATCATGAGAGAAAACGGAATTCACGTTGCAGAATCTCCAGCTGAAATTGGTGCTGTTATGGCCAAGGTTTTGGGCGTGAACGCTTAATAAATTGTTACTATCGGGTGGACCGATAAACCATAAATTGAAACCGCTTCGATTGAGTTCGAGGCGGTTTTTTTCTTATGTCTAACTTCTGATTTCATATTTAAAAATCTACCTTTGCCGCTTCAATTTCTTGCCTTATGATTTCAGTAGACAATGTGACCGTTCTGCATGGCGGCACGGCGCTTTTCAGTAATATCTCCTTTGCCATCAATGAGAATGATAAAATTGCCTTGATGGGAAAAAACGGAGCAGGTAAATCCACTTTGCTTAAAATTATAGCAGGTCAAAGCAAACCTACTTCAGGCGCTGTATCAGCCCCAAAAGGGTATGTGGTCGCTTATCTACCCCAACACCTTTTGACGAGCGATGACTGTACTGTCATGGATGAAACTGCCAAGGCTTTTGCCAGCTACTTGGACATGAAGGCTGAAATCGAAAGAATTAACGAGGAGCTGACTGTAAGAACAGACTATGAATCCGAAGAATATTATAAGCTGATTGAGCAGGTTTCTGAATTAAGCGAAAAATTCTACGCAATCGAAGAAGTCAATTATGAAGCAGAAGTAGAGAAGGTACTTTTAGGCCTAGGATTCGAACGGGATGATTTGCAAAGGTCTACTTCTGAATTCTCCGGTGGATGGAGAATGCGAATCGAACTGGCGAAAATTCTATTACAGAAACCGGACCTTATTCTATTGGATGAGCCTACCAATCACTTGGATATAGAATCCATTCAATGGCTAGAGGAATTTTTGATTTCTAAGGCCAAGGCTGTAGTGGTGATCTCCCACGATAGAGCTTTTGTTGACAACATCACGACCAGAACCATTGAAGTGACCATGGGTCGTATCTATGACTACAAGGCCAAATATTCTCACTACCTAGAATTGAGAAAAGAGCGTAGAGAGCAGCAGCAAAAGCATTACGAAGAGCAGCAGAAATTTATCGCAGAAACCACTCAATTCATCGAGCGTTTCAAAGGCACTTATTCCAAGACCCTTCAAGTTCAATCCCGTGTGAAAATGCTGGAAAAACTGGAACTCGTGGAAGTGGATGAAGTAGACACTTCTGCTTTAAAGCTTCGCTTCCCTCCTTCTCCAAGATCTGGAAAATATCCAGTCATCGTGGATGAAATGAGCAAATCTTATGGCGATCATGTGGTTTTCAAGGATGCTTCCATGACCATTGAACAAGGACAGAAAGTAGCTTTTGTTGGAAAGAACGGAGAAGGTAAATCAACCATGATCAAAGCCATCATGGGCGAGATTGATTATGAAGGAAAATGCGAACTGGGACACAATGCCCTGATTGGATACTTTGCGCAAAACCAAGCTTCCCTTTTAGATGAGAGTCTAACCATCTTCGAAACAATCGACCAGATTGCTGTGGGTGAAATCCGAACTAAGATCAAGGACTTATTAGGCGCTTTCATGTTCAAAGGAGATGATATCAACAAAAAAGTAAAAGTCCTTTCCGGTGGGGAGAAGACCCGCTTGGCCATGATCAAACTATTATTGGAACCGGTCAACCTATTGATTCTCGATGAACCAACCAATCACTTGGATATGAAAACCAAAGACATCATCAAGGATGCATTGAAAGCATTTGACGGTACATTGGTGGTTGTTTCACACGACCGTGACTTCTTGGATGGCTTGGTAACCAAAGTATTTGAATTCGGAAATAAAAGAGTGAAAGAACACTTTGAGGATATCAATGGATTCTTGAGAAATAAAAAAATGGAAAATCTCAGAGAGGTAGAAAGATAAAAAAATCCCGAGTTTCAGCTCGGGATTTTCTTTTCTATTTCATTGGTGAAAAAGGCAAGGTTTTTAAAAAAACCGCATCCACTCTTTCCACTATTTTGCCATTCTTTTCTGAGGCTTCTTTTACCTTAATCCATGCCGGATCTTTTACAAAATCAGCAAATGATTTTTCATAAGTCACCTGATTTGAGTGTCCCAAGAGATAGACCAGTTTAGGCTGGTTGCCTCCCTTCTCAACTGTCAAGAAATAAGGATAATTTTTTAAACCTTGCTTTTCAAATAAAGCTTGGGTGTGATTTCTAAATCTGGACTGGATATCGCTGATCTTTCCATCAAAACAATGATAAATTCTCAGCTGAAATATCCCACTTGGAGCAGGCAAAGGACCTTCATTCAGACCCGGCGCAAGTACCATAAAAGTTTCCTGAATGTCTTTTACTAAAATCCCGTCTTTGATTGATTCCTGATAGGCTGCCTGCCATTCCTCATCAGCGGAAAATTTTTGCCATAATAAATCTCTGGATTTTGCATCCGGATAGCCTAGGATGTAGTAAAGCTTATTTTCACTTTCATCTACCGGAAGAAAGTAGGCTATATTTTCCATCCCTAAGCGCTCAAAAATCTTCATGGTATGATTTTGAAAACGCTTAATTAAATCGGGCATTTTCCCTTCATGAGCCGTATAAATACGCAATTCAAAATAATTAGACTTGATATTTTGCAATTGCTGACCGAAAACCTGAACTGAAAGAAATGCAAGCAGGATAACTGTAAATAGTTTTTTCATGAAATTGAATAGGTTATTGAGGGTTGATTGAGTCTAAAATACCTCAAAAAAAGAATAATTCCCGCCATCGGCAATAAAAAAGCCTGATTCAAAACTGAAATCAGGCTTCGAAAGAAATTATATATGCATTTACATCAATCTCTTGATCGTCCATACAATGATGGCAAACAGAAAGATAATGATGGAAATCTTATTAATTCCATGCATCATTCTCAGATTGAAATTTGATTTTTGATTAGGATCTGGTTTTTGAAAAACCCGGATAAAGTAATTCCCCACCTCGCCCAACTTAAAGAACTCTTTTACTTTATTTTTTTCAGACATAGTCTTGTGATTTTTACTGTTAACACGCTGATGGGGAGATAAGTTTACCCAAATGCCAGTATCTTTATTTGCTTTTCTAACAGGAAATCAGATGGTTTCAGGCTCAATCCATTGCCCGTCTTCACGAATGATTTCTATAAGTTCATCCACGGCTTTTTCTGATGGAACAGATCGCTTAACCACTTCTTTCCCTTTATACAAAGTAATCTTCCCTTTTCCGGAACCTACATACCCATAATCTGCATCAGCCATTTCTCCAGGACCATTTACGATACAGCCCATGATCCCGATTTTAACACCTTTGAGATGATCTGTTCGCTTACGAATCATAGCCGTCGTTTCCTGAAGATCAAATAGCGTTCGACCACAAGAAGGACAAGAAATATATTCAGTCTTAGACATTCGGGTTCTGGCAGCTTGTAAGACTCCAAAAGAAACTGAATTATGCAGCTTAATTTGCTCCAGCATTTCATATCTTTCATGAGCTGTTTCCTTTTCCAAGGAAATCATAATCCCATCTCCCAAGCCATCTACCAACAAACCTCCTACATCAGTGGCAGCATAAAGCATGGTTTTATCTGCTGACTGATCTGGGTAGCTAACCTTTACTACCACAGGAATAGTACAGTTTACTTTCAAAAGTTTTACAAAAGCAGCTCTCAATGCCGGCATGGCATGAGCATTATTGGTCTTTAAAATAACCACCCAATTGGTTTGGTTTTGTAAAAATGGAATAGCTTCCTCCACCTCTGTATCCAGCAATTCGAGAAAATTCAATGCTTCATGAAAAACGCTGGCACTCTGGACATTCCCCCAAGTAAATAGCGGAAACTTATTTTTCTGATCAGGAGCCTCGTCCCAAACTTCGAAATTTTGGATTTCCTTCATTCCATTAGGAAGCATAAAAGGAATGGAATTGGAACCGGAATAGACAAAGTCACATCCCTGATCATTCATTTTCCACTTATCCAATTCAGGCAGATAAAAGTGGCCGACAGCCTTCATTTCCTTTTCAGTAATCTTTTCTATTCTTGAAATATCTGTGATTACTCTAGGGACATTATGATCTCCAAAGTTGTAAACCTCCGCGCTACTTCTTTTGGTATACTCGAATGGATTGATTGGATAATCTTGAATCACATCAATCTCCTGATGTCTGGATCTATTGGTATAACGATCTATCAAAGCTTTGGCCACCGGAGCTTCAAATTCCGGATCTTCGGTCAATGAAACCCGTACTGTGTCACCTAACCCGTCTTCAAGCAAGGTTCCAATTCCAACAGCTGACTTGATTCTTCCATCTTCGGCTTCTCCAGCTTCAGTTACTCCTAGGTGTAAGGGATAAGGCTTAAATCCACCTTCTTCCAACTTTTGCACCAGAAGACGATATGCCTGCACCATCACTTGCGTATTGGATGATTTCATGGATATGACGATATCATGATAGTTTTCATCTTCACAGATTCTTAAAAATTCCAAGGCTGATTCAACCATGCCTAAGGGAGTATCTCCATATCTGCTCATGATCCTGTCAGAGAGAGATCCATGATTGGTTCCAATTCTCATCGCCGTTCCATGTTCTTTACAGATTTTCACCAAAGGCAAAAAGCGTTCACGGATTCTATCCAACTCTTCCTGGTAACTTTCGTCCGTATATTCTATGACCTCAAACTTTTTCTTATCGGCATAATTGCCCGGATTGATCCGTACTTTTTCGACGATTTTTGCTGCTATTTCGGCTGCATTGGGAGTAAAATGAATATCAGCTACTAAGGGTGTCTGGTAACCTCGCTTTCTGAGTTCATTTTTTATCTTTCGAAGATTTTCAGCCTCTTTGATGCTGGGAGCCGTGATTCTGATCAGTTGGCATCCTGATTCAATCATACGTATGCACTGCTCAACAGACCCTTGAGTATCCATGGTATCTACCGTGGTCATGGACTGTACAACTATTGGGTTGTCCCCACCTATGTATACATCCCCAACTTTGACAGGAATGGTTTTTCTACGTGAATAGGAAGTAAGACTATTACAGTACAATAAATCGCTAGACTTAATTAATGGCTCCATATGATTAAATATCACCTAATTGTGGGCGAATCACTATTTCTTCAACAACAGATTGTGGGGAAAGGTTGTAAGCAGCCCATACAGACTCCGCTACATCCTCGGGCTTCATAAATCTTTCTATAGGTAAATCTACCCCTTCCCAACTGGCCGTGTAAGTAGCCCCCGGTAAAATGGAAGTGACCTTCACCTGATGGGGTTTCATTTCTTCTCTAAGGCATTTCGTCATTCCCAGCATAGCCCATTTGGAAATCGCGTAACTACCTCCATTAGGATAGGCTGTGGTCCCTGCGATTGAACCAATACTGAAAATATGACCTGATTTTCTTTGGATCATTTCTCCAATAAAAATTCTGGTCAGATAATAAGCCGAAAAAAGATTGGTATGCATCATCAGTTCAAAATTTCCTTCCGGCTCATCGTGAATGGCTCCCGGTAAAAATAGGCCTGTATTATTTACCAAAACGTCTGGCTGAAATTCTCCTTGGACTTTGGTAGCTAAAGCCTTCACTTGATCTTTTTGAGAAAGATCAGCCACTTCTGCAATAACCTTTATTTTAGGGAATTTAGACTCTAACTCCTCTTTTAATCTGCGTAAATCTTCCTGATTTCGGGAACATGTGGCGATGTCAAAGCCCTCTTTCGCAAAGCGATGAATGATAGCTTTTCCAATTCCTTTTGTTCCTCCTGTTACCAATATGCTTTTGGGCATTTTTGTTAGTGTTTTAATAGTTAGTATGACAACTATCTAGAGCCAGCAAAGTTACATTTTTTTATCAAAACAGTGCCGTCACTTGAACTCTTCCCACATGAACAATGCGGTCCAAGCCTTGGGAATTTCTTCCTTCATATACCATGTTTAGCTGTAACCCTTCTCCAATCTTCTGGAGCCAATTCATGTTCCAGATAATATTGGTTCCAGGAGTCAAAGCCTGCAACATCTCATACCCCACAGGAGAATTGACCACTCCGTTATAATCAATCTGGGTCAACTTCAAATTGAAATTCAAGGTGGTCTTGATGGCTCTTGCAAATCGCACATCCAATCCTACCTGATGGTTCTGGGCTTTTTCTTCAAATTCAATATTCGCCTCATTGACCTTATCTGTAAATACATAAGAACCCGTCATTCTCAATTTGACACTGGGCTGCCAAACAAACTCGGGGCCAAGGGATCGCTGTTGAATCTGATAGTTTCTATTGGATAAAAAGTCTGAGCTGGAAACTCTTTGACCTGTGGAACCTAGGATTCGAAGAGTAGTTCGGTTTGTAAAATTATACCGGGTATTCAACTTCCAGTCTTTTTGAATCAGATCTTCAAAGCCTCCCGAGAGTAACTGCTTCAGCTGTGAATCAAACAAGGATAGGTCAAATCCATAAAGTGCAGATGCCCGGTTAAAAAACAGGGATGTTCGAATCACTTGCCTTAATGAAAGAATATCCTCGCGTTGTACTCCTCCGATAAATGGATTGACCCGAACCAAAAAATCCTCTGAAGTCACCTTCTTTTCAATACTTAAGCTACTGGTATTTGAAAAGCGCTGGAGGAATGATTTAATTCCGCCACCCTCTTTCCAATCATCCGGGAATTTTGCCTGAACTCTATAATTTAAAAGAGAAGTATAAGCTTGGATATAGGTATCAGTAGGTACAAAAATTTTAATATACTGTTTCTCCTCTGGATTGATTGCTATGTAAAATTCGTTCAACTGCTGAATCCCATCTCCATTATCGTCCCTCCAGGTATGGGTTCCATCTCCATTCGGGGCAGGAATAAAAACAAATTCTCTCTGCAATTCCCGACCGTTACCAATAGCATAACTCAATTCATTTCTGATGAGATTTTTTCCAAGAGAACCTATATAATCCAGTTTGCCCATGACTGTCAGTTCTCTCGGCAAGGCCCTTTGTAAATATTCCAATTCCCTATAAGTAAAGGTACTTGTCAAGCTGTGCTGATTCCATTGTTTCTGAAAAGTGAAATTGGAAGTAAATGCTTTGGTATCATTCTCCAATACTCCTGAAAAAGGAGCTTTATCTTCTCTCCAAGCGGCATCCAATCGAAACTTAACTCCGAGCGTATCATTGTTTTGGAGGAAAATCAAATGCTCTTTGAAATTCATGGCTGTGCTGATAACAGAATCTGTTTCGATGACCTTAAGGGCATTTTGATCCAATGAAAACTGGTAGCCAGGCTTAAAAATTTTGGATTGGTAAGAGATATTTCCGAGATATCTAATCCATTCAGATTGTGTGGAATCCTTGTCACTTTGAAGACTGAAAAATTCATTTCTAATCTTGATCCTCTCTCCTACTTGGAAATCCCAATTGGCAGTATGCTGGGTTCCATTCAATACATTCTGTCGATTTCTAAGATATACCAGGTAGTTAAATCTATTGGAATCATCCTTTGTAGCAGAAATCCCGGCTTGAATAAATCTTTCAGCCGCAGCGCTCCTAAGCTCTTCCTGCGTAATCCCCCAGTCCCGGTCAAATTCTATGTAACGAAAGCGATCGATAAAATTGAAATTGCTAGAATTGTATTCAAATTCAGTCTTCCCGCTCAACTCATATCCCGGTAAGAGTTTGCTTTGTCTTTTGGAAGATTCTAAGCCAAGTTTCCAGGCTATTCCCTGATTATCCTCATTATCAATAGTTGAAAAAAGATTTTTATCTCTGCTGGACAGGGCAAATTCAGTATAGACTTTTTCATGTTCAGTAATTTTGATTCTGGTACCCGCAGTCAACATGCTTCTTTTATCAGGTGCCGGCAACTGACTGACGATGGAATAATTTCCCTGTGGTTGACCATTGAGCCTCGGCACATATTCGAAAACCGTTCCGTTAGAGAGCTGATTGGTCCTGATATAATCCCCATTTCCAAAGCCAACTTGAGAAAAAGAAAGATCGAAAAAAGCCTTTTCTGGATCCTTCGAAAACCTGTAATATACAATGGGGTTTCCCTGTCCATCTTCTTCTACTATTTTTTCATATAAAATTCGATTGGGATCAAAAGCCACAGAATCTATCCTCGGTATTCTGGCATTTTCAACCTGATCACCCACACTTGCCAGAAGTGCTAATTCCTCTTGAGAGAAATCAGTGAATAAGGGACGGTTTCTATTATCCTTCTCCTGATAATAGTTCATATAAAAATCTACTGTTCCATTGGTTTGTAAATGGTTAGCGCCAACTATGGAACGGGAATAATTTCTCTCTGCAAATTCAAAGTCGACACGAACTCTGGAATATTGAGTAATGAGAACCTTTGGAGTAAAAGTGATTTCAGCCTGATTATAATCAATCACATAATCGGCATTAAAGCCTCTTTGGAGCAATTTTCCATCTAAAAACACCCGCTCTGAATTAGCCATAATAATAACAAAGCGCTCATTATTAGGACCATTTAAACGGTATGGACCTAATACTCCTTCTAATATTGGAACTTGTATAGAAGCGAACTTTCCTTTAGCTATGGATGCAAATCCCTGGGTACTTGCCTCCCAATTTCCCTTCATCTTATATTGAGTGGTGAGCTGAAGACCTTGAACGTTTTTGTAATACCGGAGAAATTCAGACTGCCTCTGCTGCAAAACCACATCTCCGGCAGCCAAACGAAAATCATTATTATACAGCTCAATCAAGACATTATCAAAATCCTGAATTTGCTGGGTATTCCCTTCTGGTTGAAATGGAACATTTTGATCTGTAATACTGGCTCTTATATTCAAGTTTTCAGCAATTTCTCCCTCCAGTTGAAGGTTTAGTGCAGAGTTTACAAAAACATTCTGCGTATTACCTACAGAAACACCCCGAGTCAAGCTACCAGACTTATACAAATTGGTACTGGGGAAGAGCTCTTCTCTGATATCCAAAACTTCATTTTGGATCACTCTATTATCCTTAAATCTGGCCGTAGAATCATAATTTTGGAGTAGGGTTCTTCTGGCAATGGGTTTGTCAAAGCGAACAGAAAAAGTGCGATAACACAGTGTTAGGGAATCAGTAGCTGGAATTACATCTTCCTTTATGCTAATAAAATTTTTGCTGAGATCGAATACGAAAGGATAGATATCGCCTTTTTCATCTTTTAATACTATGGTTTCTTCAATTCCTGAAAGAGAATCCAACTCCATCCCTTTTTGAAGTTGAGCTACAGGAACCTGCCTACAGATTTGCTGGGCTTTGGAATAAAAATTCCCCAGCAGAAAAAATAGAAGTATAAGCAAGCAACTACGCATCAGAAAACCAGACCCTTTTACTCACAAGGTACTAAAAGCCAACTTATGTGGCTATAGGAAAAGTTAGGTAAAATGTAGTTCCTTTTCCGAAATTAGTTTCAAACCATATTTTTCCTCCGGCTGTTTCCACCCCTGATTTTGCTATGGCAAGCCCCAATCCTGAACCGGTGGATTTGGTGCTGAAATTTGGGATAAAGATCTTGTCTCTAAGTTCCTCTGGTATACCTTTTCCATTATCAGAAATCTCCAGAAATACCGCCTGCTCTGTCATCCAAAGCCATACTTTAATCTGTGGAGTTTTCCCCTCTTCCACAGCCTGAACTCCATTGATAATTAAATTGGAAACCACCCTGCCAAATAATTTTTCGTCCCCCATAATAGGGATAGTGTCGGTGTAAGAGTCATCCTGGAAAATCAAGTCAACCTTTTCATCATTCTTAAAAAGATCCAAAACTCTTGTTACCACCGCTTTAAAGTTCATGAGCTCATTTTTCGGCAATGGCATCTTGGCAAAGGTGCTGAATGATGAAGCTATTCCACTTAAGGCATCAACTTGATGAATGAGGGTTTCCAGAGACTTTCGAAGTTTTTGCAAATCATCCAGTCTTCCCGCCTCCTCCAATCTCAGCAAATGCTGCAAAGTCAGCTTCATTGGAGTTAAGGGGTTCTTTATTTCATGCGCAACTTGCTTAGCCATTTCCCTCCAGGCAGATTCTTTCTCTGTAGACGCCAATACCTTTTTACTGGCTTCCAGCTTGAAAAGCATGTTGTTATATTCATTGACCAAAAGACCGATTTCATCCTTTGCATCCCAATGCATAGGTTCGTTATTCTCCAGGTTGGTGGTTTTCAACTTTTGGGTCAAAAGTCTAAAAGGGAAGGTCAAGTTTTTGGAAACGAAGAAGGAAACAATCAAAAAGACGATGAAAATAATCACAAACGTGTTGAAAATATTACTCAATACATCTGCAATCAGGGTATTCAGTTCCGCCTCAGACTCAAAAAACGGAACTCCCAATATCGCGGAAATCCCTTGTCCAGTCGCTGTAGGAATAGCCAAATAAACAGACTTGTATCTAAGTTTTCCTATTTGTTCTTCAGCCAAAAACTGAAGTTGATTTTTTTCAATGATTTCGGAAATTGCTTCCGGATTAATCTTCGGGGCCAGCAATTTTTTATCAAAAATATTAGGCCTATTGGTGGACTCCAGCTTGCCTTCTGAATTGTATAAATGAATATCAGCGGCAATAGTATTTGCCAAGGTTACAACCTCCTCATTTAGCAAATCCTGGTTTACCTGACTAAGTGAACGGTCTCCCAGAAAACTGGATAAATTCCCACGAATCAAAGCAGCCTTCTGTATATACTGCCTATCTAGATCTTCTCTGTAACTATTGGCCAAAAGCCCTATTGTGATGATGGAAATGATGATAATTGGAAAAAAGAAGGCAAAGTTGAGGTAAAGCTGAAGCTTGGTAGAATAATTAAACTCAAAATTCTTTCTCCCCTTTATCAATACATTAGTCAAAATGGTGAAAAAGGTCAAAAAGATGAATACAACGAAATAGAGAGATATATTCCCGAAGAAGTAGGAAAAAGGTCTATTTTCCGAGGATATCACAATTACTTCTTCCCCATTTGACACCGCGAAATGATGGTAGCCATTGGCATGAATACCCGAACCCATCAGTTTGGACTCATCCAGTCTTGCCAATAAATCCGAATTGGAATAATTAAAAGAACCTGCATTTCGGATGATTTCTCCCTCCCGGAAAATAGCATAATCAAACCTGACTGGATCTAATTTTTCACTGTATTTTTTATCTAGCAGTAATTTAGGATATACAGAGCCAGGCTGAACTCTCAGTTGCCGCAACTCCAGAAACAAAGTCCCAAGTAAATTTTCATCCCGCTGAATAGGAATGAAGGCAATAAATTGATTCCCCATATTTCCTTCCGAGCCTCTGATAAAGTAGAGTCCTTTAAGACTGGTTACATAGTCTGATTTGACATATTGGTCTCTCAGCCTATTGAGGGATCTATTATCCGGCGAATTGATCAAGTCCTGTCCATTGGGAGAAAACAGTCTGACACGGACATCAAACTGATCAAAGTAATTATCCAGATAAATACGCCTGATTTTAGTCTCGATGGGATCTTTGGATAATAAGGGGTCTGCCAGTCGATTTTGAATGAATAAGTCGGATTGAATGCGGCTAAAAATTTCTCCCAAGAAAAATTCAGTCATCACATCGCTTTCTATTAGATTTTGATTGGCAAAGCGAACTTTGGATTGGATCAATTGCTCTCTTTCTGTTTGAAAAGTACTGATACCCGCAATCCCGGCAGTGATCAAACAGCCAAAGAAAAACGTCAAAAAGGTATTAAGTCCGAGTCTGAAAATATTTCTGAAAAGCTCAAATTTGATGACCAAAAAGAGGAAGATCAGGTGTATAAACCAGGCCACTCCCAACCAAGTAGACAAGAATAAATCTAATAATCCTATGGGAAGTCCTGCAACCAGTAGGTATTTGAAATAAATTTTCTTGGGTGCATTGAGCTCCAACAACAAACTTCCCAGAGAAAGACAGAATAGAACATAGATAGCCGACCAGAGAAAAACAATCAAAAAGCTCAGTCCCTCAAAAATCCCAAACGTAGGGATGGCCTCAATATCCAATGGCCATTGAGAATTTAGAATTAGATCTCTTGGTAATTCCCAAACCAGATAAAAACCTAAGGCTGAAATCAGGAAAACTATCCCAAAGAATATTCTCAGTTCTTGTTTGGTTTGAAGTATAGTAATCTTCTCATGGGTACGAGGAGATACCAGCTGATATAAAATCATGCCCGAGACAGCCACTCCAAAAACCGTATTGATTAATAAATCTCCTAGACTGGGGTTTAACCAGGATGCGGCATAATAACTTGGATCAAAAAGAGCGATATTGAAATACTCTCCGGGAAATCCCAGAATCAGCATGACCAGTCGAAATGCCAAAACTACCAGAATCCCATATCCTACTCCTTGCCATCTTCTTCCTTTCCTCCATTTTTTTAATACAAAATCTGAGCTTAGCAGAAAATAAAGCAAGAAAATAGAAGTGAAAAAGATAAAGACAGCGGGGTTTGAAATCCGCCCTGCCGATTGATAACCGATCTGAAAATCAATCCCGAAAATCGGGACACCCGCTAGATTGCTGACTTGATAATTCGCCTCCTCTCCTATTGGTTTTAGGATAAATTTATCATTCCCAAAAAGCCTGGAATTTGCTCCGGTTACTAAATAGTCATTTTCAATAGATCCCGGCCAAACCAGACGAAAAGCATGAACCACCAAGTAAGACTTACCATTTCGACTGATCTTTCTGTTTTTAAGTAAAAACTTTCCATAAGGATCTTCCAGTAGCTGATACTCTTTGTTTTCATCTACCTGATCAAAGTTTAAGGTAAAGGTGAAATCCGACCAGAATAAAAGCTGCTTTTCAGGATTGAGAATAAAAAACGGATGATTGTTAGCCGAAGAACTGATCCGGTCAAAAGTAATTTCCTCGTCAGGTCTGATGACCATTAAGATTTGGACAAAATCCTCATCAAACTCCCTGTCAATTTGTTGAATTTCTTCTTCCAGCACAGTAATGAAGCTTTCTTCATCACTTTTTTGAAAGAAAAAGAAATTCAGGATTAAAACAGCAAGGAGAGAAAAACTGCTGATCAAAATAATCAGCCTGCGAACGTTTGAGCTCATTTGGTTTAAAAATAAAAAAAGCAAAGTCCCTGATCAAACTTTGCTTCTTTTAAATGCTTATCTAAGTGCGAGTTTTGACTTTCTTTTTTTGGCGGCTCTATACCAAAGAATACCTATGACGGTAGCAATGAGATAGGGCATGACAAATAGATATAAAATCCCGGTATTCAAACCAGAACCAATACTCGTATCACCATTACTTACATTATTCTCTACAGAGGCTCTACACATAGCACATTGCGCAAAAGAATTGACTTGCACCAGTAAGAATGCCATTACTGTAAATAATAAAGTTTTTTTCTTCTTCATCTTAACTCCTTTCAATTTTCAATAGTATCAGTGAATATAATAAGGGCTTATCATCAAATAGACGATTACACCTGTCACTGAAACGTACAACCAAATCGGGTAGGCAAATTTAACCACTTTTCTGTGCTTTTCCCTTTGGTTGGTATATCCATAGTAATAAGCGAAAAGAATAGGAAAAAGTGCCACTGCAGCCAGAATTATATGGGTTATGAGTAAGAAATAATAGACAGGTCTAACCCATCCTTCTCCTCCAAAAGAGGTGCTTTCGGCAGCTCCGTGATAAATCACATAAGAAACCAGGAAAATTGCTCCTAGTCCAAAAGCTACGCTCATCGTCGCGCCATGGTAGGAATACATTTTCTTCTTTACAAATATAAGCCCTAAGATCAAGGCCAAACTTGCGGCGGAATTCATTACTGCATTCAAATGGGGTAGAAAATAAACCCATTCTGCGCCAATATCCACCTTACTAGGCATAAATAGCAAAACAGCTACGGCTACGGGGATCAGAACGGAAATAATAATGATCCAATTTTTGACTTTAGCTTCATTTTGAAGCAGGGAATTACTTGTTGCCATGCAATAAGACTTTGGTTTCTAACATTAACAAATCTACGTCCTCTCTGTTCGTGCCACTATAATATCCTCTGATTCTTCCCAGCTCATCAACGAGCACAAATTTATCACTATGCACGAAATCATCCGGAACACCCATGCCGTCTAGAGCTGGTAAAATAAAGCCACATCTTGCAAGTTGATAGGTCTCATCAACCGGACCGGAAAGAAATTGCCATTTATCGGAAGAAGCATTGTGCTTTTGAGCATATTCTTGAAGGATTTCGGGAGTATCATACTCAGGGTCAATACTAATTGACATGATCTGAACTTGAGGTTCTTCCCGAAACATATCATTGACACGTTCCATTTCCTTAGACATCACGGGGCAAATACTTGGACAAGAAGTAAAGAAAAAATCAACAATAGTGATTTTCCCTTCCATGTCTTTCCTTCCTACATTATCCCCATCCTGATTTACAAAAGTAAATTCAGGAATATAGTGCTGAGTGCTATCCTCAAAGGTGCACTCTCTGAATGGATTCTCTACCCCATTTTGGTAAAAGATAGGCAAGTCATACTCGTTGTTTCCAAACCCTCTCAAAAACATGATGATCAGCACGGGTATCAATAAGATACATACCAATACCAAGCCTTGTAATATTCTTAATCCTCTCATGATATGCTTTTAACAAAAAAGTAGGTTGAAGTGTCACACCCCAACCTACTTTTTTTAATTATTTTAATAGAATTCTACCAACGCATCATAAAGATGTCTGATCCTTCTTTTGCCAAGGCAATTAATAACCAAACTAGGAAGATCAAAGGCACAATGATAGAGTAAAACAAAGGCTTCACTTCATCACCCAAGTGCATAAATTCCATCATGATATACTTGGCTTTCCAGATTGTCAGGATGATGAATAAAGCATAAAGCAAAATTCCTCTATCCATAGTAAATGCCATGATAAACTCAGCAACTGTGATGGCTAAAAGTATACCTGCAGTTTTCCAGATCTTTTTTATTTTTTCGTCATTTCTTGGGGTTACTTCCAAGGTTGACTTGTTATCCTGAATTTCCATATTACAAGAATTTTAAATGCTTAGATTAGATAGAACAAGGTAAACACGAAGACCCATACCAAGTCTACAAAGTGCCAGTAAAGTCCGATTTTTTCAACCATTTCATAATGGCCTCTTCTGTCATACACTCCCACTGCTGCCTGATAAAAGCAAAGGAAAAGAAGTACAACACCAATAGTTACGTGAAAACCATGGAAACCGGTTATAAAGAAAAACAATTGAGCGAAAGAGGCTGGTCCATATTCATTCACCACCAAGTTTGCACCAAAGACTGTTTCTGTAACTTGTCTATTTAAAGAGTTGACATAGGTAAGGACAGTTCCTCCATCTGTACCATGGATAAAGTGATTCCACTCCCAAGCCTGACATGCAAGGAAAGTAATACCACCCAACATAGTCCATAGCATCCATTTTACTACATCATTTCTATCATTTCTGTGTCCTGCTTCTACAGCCAATACCATGGTAACTGAGCTGGAAATCAAAATGAATGTCATGATACCTACGAAAACCAATGGAGCATGAATCCCATGTAGAAATGGAACAGCTTCGAATACCAATTCAGGAACTGGCCAGTATTCATTAGATCCTACAAAGGTGTCAGCAGGACCTGTATAAGCTGGATAACTTACACGGATTGCTAAGTAGCTGATCAAAAAAGCAGCAAAGGTAAAGATGTCGGAGAGCAGGAAAAACCACATCATCAGTTTTCCATAGCTGGCTTTAAGAGGTTCATTTCCACCTCCCCAAACGCCTCTTTTAGAGCTTACTCCAATTGCAGTAGAATGCGCAGACATAATTAATTTATTTGTACCAGGTTAATTTTAATGATTCAATAGCAAAAACATAAAGAGATAAATCCACAAACCTCCGAGGAAATGCCAATAGGTAGTGGCCATCTCCATTGTATTCATTGATTGTGAATGAACTTTATATCTAAAGGTCGAAATTAATACAATAATCAGAAATATCACACCGCTAATAAGGTGTAAGGCGTGTAATCCGGTAAATACATATAGAAAGGAGCCTGCAGGATTACCTACAAAAAACACTTCTCTATCTACCAGAGCAACCCAGCTATACCATTGACCTACCAAAAAGGCCAGCCCTAGGACAACTGCACCCACCATACCTATACGAAGCTGAGAAATATTATCCTTCTTAGCTGAGACATAAGCAAAATGAAGGAAAACTGAGCTCAAAACTACAATTCCAGAAGTAACCCAAAATATATTAGGCAATTCGTAATCCAGCCAATTTCCTTCTGCTTGACGTACGATGTAGGCACTGGTCAAAGCAGCAAAAATCATCACCACAGTAACCATAAACAGCCACAATGCAAACTTCTTTGGATGCATTGAGATAGGCTGTTCCACCATATCTACATATTTCAATTCTTTTTCCATCATTAAGGTAGTTTATCCAATAAATACGCAATCTGAACAATTGGCAAATAAAGGAATGACCCAAACATGATCTTCAAAGCAGACTTTCTAGAACAGTCCCTCATTAATGAAAAGGTCTGAGCTAAGAACAATACACCACAGATAGTTGCCACAATCCCGGAATTCAAACCAGTCAAACCAAAATAGCTTGGCAATAAACCGAGAGGAAGCAAAAACAAGGTGTATATCATGATTTGAATAGCTGTATTCAAATCCTGTCCTCCACCGCTTGGCAACAACTTAAAGCCTGCTTTCTTATAATCCTCATCACTTACCCAAGCAATTGCCCAAAAATGAGGGAACTGCCAGATAAATTGAATACCGAAAATGATTAGCGCCTCATAAGTAATTTGTCCTGTAGCGGCAGTCCATCCTAATAAAGGAGGCATGGCTCCAGGAATAGCTCCAACAAATACTGCGATAGGACCAACTTTTTTCAAAGGAGTATAAGCAAATACATAAAGCACCATGCTTAATATTCCTAACCAAGTGGTCAATGGATTAGTGAAAATCCAAAGCAAAGAAACACCTATTATTGCCACGATTGTGGTGAACCAATATGCTTCTTTAAGAGAAATAATCTGTAAGGGTAAAGGTCGGTTTTGGGTTCGCTTCATCAACTTATCCAAATCCCGCTCCATGATTTCATTGGCAGCGCCTGAAGCACCTGAAATCAGGAATCCACCTAATGCTAGTCCCAAAAAGCCAGACCAACCAAAGCTTGCTCCTCTATCGCCTAGAATATAACCAAAGACTGCAGAGAAAGTCACCAAAGCTGACAATCTGAATTTCAGTAGATCAGAGTAGGCTTTCAGACGTCCAACTAGGACATCCATTATCGAATGGTCAGTTACACCAACTGTCCTCATTTTCAATTTGTATTTAACTTAAGCTGAACATGGTCTCTCAACTGCAAAATCAGAATAAACTGAACTCCTACAATCAGAGATCCAAGTAATAAGTGTATAGGCTGAAGAAAGGCGGGAATACCGAAATATGCCATACCAATCCCGGAAGCAATTTCAAGTAAAATCAATAGGATAAGCACCTGAGACCATAAGTTTACCTGGGACTTTCTAAGGGTATATTTAAATGCCCAAAAGAAATAAAGCAAATGCACTCCCAATAGTACAAGCGAGAAAGATCTGTGAATCAGGAACTCTATTCCTGACCTTTCAATCCATTCCTCTCTTAACATATTTCCCAGACTAGCGGCAACCTGATCAATTTGTTCTCGCACCTGAGTTCCCAAAATAACTTGAGCAAACATCAGGATTATTCCAAGAATCAAAATCCATCTGAGTTTAGATGGAACTTGAAACAGATCGGCTTTTGTCCTAATCAAATCAACTGCTCTATGATTGATGTACAGAAGTAAACCAACCAACAGCAAAGCCAAGATCATATGAAAGGTTATCATCCAAGTCAGCAAATTGGTAGAGACAACCAACGAACCTATCCATCCCTGAAATAAAACAAGTATCAAGGATGCAATTGAGAGTATCGGAATCCACTTATCTACCGACCACAATTTGAAGGATTTCCAAACTGTGAAAATGATTAAGAAACCAATCAATACTCCAATCAGACGATTGATGTATTCAATCCAAGTCTTAGTAGCGTTGAACTCCTCTTCTACTAAAATGGATTTATCATTGGCCACTTGATAAGCTGCTTTTTCAAAGCCTAATTTTTCAAGGGTTGCTACAAACCGTTCGTTTTTAGCTAATCTTTTTTCAAGATAAATCTCTTGATAATTTTTTGGGAGCTGATCTACCGAAGTTGGTGGTATCACGCTCCCAAAACATTTTGGCCAATCGGGACAACCCATTCCGGAACCAGTGCTCCGAACTATGCCCCCGACCAATATCAGGAAATAAACAGCTATCACCGTAATTAAACTCGTCCGGCGAAAGCTGTTTATTTTATTTTTAGTGTTTAGATTCATTGGCAACCAAGACCTCAGATTCCTCTTTCATAATTTCCATTTCAAGCTTCACTTGCTCTTGCTCGTGAGGAAGATTGGACTCAGGAGTCGCGGAAAGAGGTACAGTCTGAGGGATGAAATCCTCAGGTGCTCCTGGCTTTGAATAATCATAAGGCCATCTGTACACCGTAGGAATTTCTCCTGGCCAGTTTCCGTGACCTGGATTAATTGGAGTGGTCCACTCAAGTGTATTAGATCTCCATGGGTTAAGCGTCGCTTTTCTACCTCTGTACATGCTGTAGAAGAAGTTAAAGAGGAAGATAAACTGCGCAGAGAAGGTAATAATAGCTGCTACAGATACAAACATGTTCAAATCAGTATACATGTTAGTAAACTCAAAGTTAGTCCAGCTATAGTATCTTCTTGGGAATCCAGCAATACCGATGTAGTGCATTGGGAAGAATACCATGTAAACACCCACAAATGTCAACCAGAAGTGGATATAACCCAATCTTGCATCCATCATTCTTCCAAACATCTTAGGGAACCAGTGGTAAACACCCGCTAGCAATCCAAAGAAGGAGGCAGATCCCATTACCAAGTGGAAGTGAGCTACTACGAAATATGTATCATGCAATTGAATGTCAATAGCAGAGTTTCCTAAGAAAATACCAGTCAAACCACCGGAGATAAAGAAGGAAACCAGACCAATTGAGAACAACATAGCTGGAGTAAAGATCAAATTACCTCTCCATAATGTTGTCAAGTAGTTAAATACTTTTACCGCAGATGGAACTGCAATAATCAAAGTCAAGAACATAAAGATCGAACCCAAGAATGGATTCATACCTGATACGAACATGTGGTGAGCCCAAACTATAAATGATAGAATGGTAATCCCCAACATGGATATAATCATTGCCTTGTAACCGAAGATTGGCTTTCTGGAGTTAGTTGCTATAACTTCAGAAGTAATACCCAATGCAGGTAGCAATACGATATATACCTCAGGATGACCTAGGAACCAGAACAAGTGCTGATACAATACTGGGCTACCACCTGTGTTTGGTAGCGCTTCACCACCAATATAAATGTCAGATAGGTAGAAGGATGTTCCAAAGCTTCTATCAAATACTAGCAGTAGAGCCGCTGCAAATAATACAGGGAAAGATAGTAGCCCGATAACTGCTGTTAGGAAGAAAGCCCAAATAGTCAAAGGAAGCCTTGAGAAAGACATACCTTTTGTTCTAAGGTTAATTACAGTTGTAATATAGTTGATACCTCCTAGAAGAGACGATGCAATAAAGAATGTCATTGCAATCAACCATAGAGTCATACCCAATCCAGAACCAGGGATCGCCTGCTCTAATGCTGATAGAGGAGGGTATACTACCCAACCACCACCTGCTGGACCGGTTTTAATGAATAGGGAAATAAACATGATCACACTGGACATGAAGAAGAACCAGTAAGAAAGCATGTTCATAAACCCTGAAGCCATATCTCTAGCTCCAATTTGAAGAGGAATCAGGAAATTGGAGAATGTACCGCTTAAACCTGCAGTCAATACAAAGAATACCATGATGGTACCATGCATTGTCACTAAAGCAAGGTAGAAGGTAGGATCCAAAGCACCCGATTCATCAATCCATCCACCCAATAGAGGGCGAAGGAACTCTAAATTCATTTCAGGAAATCCTAATTGCAATCTGAATAGGATGGAAAGAAATCCACCAATAATTGCCCAGAAAATACCTGTTACCAAGAATTGCTTACCGATCATTTTATGATCAGTAGAGAAAATGTATTTGGTTACAAAATTATCATGATGCTCGTGATCGTGATGATCATGGGCCGTGTCATGAGTTGCAACAGACGCTGTAGCCATAGTTTATAATTTTGTGTTTTTGTTCGCTTATTGAATTTCTGCCAGTTCTTTCACATCAGACTCTAATCCTTTTGCTAAAGCAGGATTATTTTGAATGAAAGATTTCTGTTCCGATAACCACTTCTGGTAGGCCGCTGGCTCTACCACCTCTATCACTTTTCTCATCCCATTGTGACCTCGACCGCAGATTTCAGTACAAGCGATCTCATAGTTAAACTCAGGATTACCTAATTCCTCCCTCATCTCAGCAGTTGTTTTGGTTGGCACAAACCAGAATCTGGTTGGCATACCCGGCACTGCATCCATTTTCAATCTCATATGAGGAGCGAAAACTGAGTGAAGCACATCTCTTGCTCTGATTTTAAACAATACTGGTTCTCCCTTCGGAATTACTACTACCGGAGAAGGAAAATCATCAATTGAATTTTTATCAGAGAAATCAACACCATGAGAGTTTTGAGCACTAGTTAATCTGTAATCATAATCTCCCAAAACATTATCCTTTCCAGCATATCTTACGTCCCAAGCAAACTGATAACCCATGATTTCAATTACATGAGCTTTTTCAGGCGCAGGAGCAGTGATGTCAGACCAAGCCATCCATCCAGAAATAACCAAACCAGCCAAAACTACACCCGGAACAACAGTCCAAATGATTTCAAGCTTGTTGTTGTCAGGATAGAAAGTGGCTTTTCTGCTCTCCTTATACTGATACTTGTAAGGGAAGATGAATAGAAGAACGTGCGTAATCAGAAAAACGACTCCGGTTACCGCCATGGTAATCCAGAATAATTGATCTGTAATCACACCGTGCTCAGAAGCAACTGGAAGCTGATAATTATCAAATTCTTTGATAGAATACCAGAACATCAAAATTCCTGTACCAAGCAGAAACAATACGAATAAGATCGCATTGACTTTATTACTGCCTGTCGCAATTTTTTTGTCTGATCCTTTTACTACTGAAACCAAGGTTTGGATTCTATATACCATCCAGATGATGGATAGTAGCAAAAGAACCCCAACTGCAATAAGAAATCCGTACATATTTAAATCTTTTCGGCTTTAATTAAATGTGATGATGATAGCTCTCCTCAAGCATTGGGTGATTTTTAGGAAGAAGATTTCCTTTGGCCAAGCCTCCTAACACAACCAACGCCACCGCTGAACCATATACGAGAAGCATTCCTACTTCCATGAAACCAATTCCTCCATTATGACCTAGAGTACCCGGCTGAACCATCAGGAAGAAATCTACCCAGTGGCCAACCAATAATAGCGTACAAACTAACTTAAGGAAGACTCCATGACGTTTTGCATCTCTTGTCATTAAAACTAAGAATGGAAGGACAAAGTTCATCCCGATGTTTACGAAAATGAACGGTCCATACACGTCACTTGACAGTCTCTCAACAAAGTAAACTGTTTCTTCAGGTATGTTGGCATAATAGATCAAAAGGAACTGTGAAAACCACAAATAAGTCCAGAAAATGGAGAAGCCAAAAACAAACTTTCCAAGATCATGGATATGGTTTTCATTGACCATTTCCAGATATCCTTTTCCTTTCAAGAAAATAGTCAAAAGTGTGATTGCAGAAAGTCCTGCAACAAACCAGGATGCAAAAACATACCAGCCGAAAAGAGTAGAGAACCAGTGAGTGTCAATTGACATTACCCAGTCCCATGCAGAAACAGAAGAAGAAACTGCAAAGAAAACCAAGAAATAAGCAGACCAGCTTCTCATTTTAAACCAATGAGTATTTCCACCTAATTGATCTTCCGCTGCAGCTATTTTCTTAAACTTGTTGAAGAAGAATACCCAAAATCCAAAGAAGATAATCATTCTGGCAATGTAGAAAATCGGGAAAGTTCCTTTTTCCATTGGCCAGAAAAAGAATGCTCCTTTTCCGTCAATAATTGAATCATATTCCGGAGAATTAGGATCGAACAACTCTGCATGCCACCAATGGAACAAATTATGTCCCATCAGGAAAAAACTAGCAATCATAATCAAGGCAGCATATGGCAACCAGTTACCAAAAGATAACATTACCCTAGTGATGGGAGCTGACCAACCTGCTTGAGCTGCATATTGAATAGCAAAGAAGAAAACACCAACGATGGCAATACCTGTGAAATACACATTATTGATCCATACGTTTGCGAACAACCTTTCATACCAATGAAATGCATGGCCTGTTGCCTCTGCTCCTTCTTCAGCATGACCACCACTGGCCATTGCCATCACAATACCAATTACAAGTAAAGCAGCACCAATTCCCAAAATAGTCAACAAAGACTTTTTGATGCCCGCGTTGAAATCAAATTTTTGATCCAAATTATAGTTCTGTACGTCGTGAGCCATGATTACTGCTTCTGAATTACTTGTTTAACATAGTGAACGATCTTCCATCGGTTTTCAGTAGTAATCTGAGAACCATGGGCTCCCATTCTACCTTTACCTTTGGTAATTACGTGGAAAATATGGCCTTCTGGAAGATCGATGTAAGCACCACCTTTTAGGTTAGCCACACCACCTATAATCTCACCAACTTTTCCGTCACCTTCTCCACCTTTACCATGGCAGGAAGAACAATATTGCTGAAATAGAACTTCTCCTTCTTTCAAAATTGGATCAGAAAGCTCGATTGGATTTTCAATCAAAGCTGCTTCTTCCAATTCAAACTGCTTCAGTCTATGAGGCAGAAATCCATTCTTATTTCTTGGAACAGTACCTTCTACTGGCTCTCTCATATTCATGTTATGAGGATTGTAGACGTTACTGTTGAAGAATTCACCCTTTTCATCTTCACGGGTAGATAACCATTTACCCTGCTCTTCATCAGTAATCTGAGTAAGAGGCTCATATGCTACAGAGTGATACATTTGAGGGGCATATTCCAATCCCTGATTGTCTCCTCCAGCTCTACAGCCAAAGAAAGCAAGGGCAGATACTCCCAAAATACTTAGTGTTTTAGCAATCTTCATATTTCCAGAATTACTATTCAAAACTTTTATTATTTACCTCTGTAGCACCGGAGGACTTAAGGATTTCCTTAATTTTCTCCACTTCCATGCTACTGTTATTAGCGATGTCAATTGCCATCACATGCTTATCATCAGTGATTCTAACATCGAAAATCCTAGGCTGAGCCCAAGGCTTCAAGTTTGAGCTTACCATAAATACTCCTACCATACCAAAAGCAGCAAGTAATACTGTCATTTCGAAAGAAACAGGAATAAAATCAGGGAAAGCTGCAAAATCTTTACCACCAATAATCATAGGCCAATCAAACTTCATCATGTAAAACTGCATAGTCAAAGCCAAGCTAGTTCCCAACATACCAAATAGGAAGGCAGCTATAGGAAGTCTGCTTCTTTTGTAGCCTAATACATGCTCTAATCCGTGAACTGGATAAGGAGAGTAAACTTCATGGATTTTTACTCCAGTGGATCTTACTTCTTTAACCGCATGGAGAAGGACATCTTCGTCCTCGTACACTCCAAGAATAAAATGTGTATCTCTTTCCATGATTATTTAGCAGCTTTTTCAGATGATGATTTCAATACTGACTTAACCTCAGCCATGTTGATTACCGGGAAGAACTTCGCAAATAGGAAGAACAGGGTAAAGAACAATCCGAAGGTGAACATATAAACTCCCACATCAGCCCAAGTTGGGTAGAACATAGCCCAAGAGGATGGAAGATAATCTCTGTGTAGGGAAGTAACGATAATTACAAATCGCTCAAACCACATTCCGATGTTTACTACCAAAGAAAGAAGGAAGGTAGCGACAATGGAAGTTCTGATTTTCTTGAACCAGAAAAGTTGAGGAGAAATCACGTTACAAGTCATCATAGACCAGTAAGCCCACCAATAAGGTCCGGTAGCTCTGTTGATAAATGCATATTGCTCAGCCTCAACTCCAGAATACCAAGCGATAAAGAATTCTGTGATATAGGCAATACCCACGATGGAACCTGTAATGATGATTACAATATTCATCAATTCAATGTGTCCCATGGTGATATAATCTTCCAATTTGAAAACCTTTCTGGTAATAATCATCAAGGTCAATACCATCGCGAAACCGGAGAAAATTGCACCAGCAACGAAGTATGGAGGGAAGATGGTAGTATGCCATCCAGGAATAACTGAAGTTGCAAAGTCAAAGGATACGATAGTGTGTACAGAAAGTACCAGTGGAGTAGCCAAACCTGCCAAAATCAAGGATACAGATTCGTATCTCATCCAAGTCTTTGCAGCACCATCCCAACCAAATGAAAGCGCACCATAAATTGTTTTTCTCAATCCAGTAGCTCTGTCACGGATCGTTGCGAAATCAGGAATCAAGCCAATGTACCAGAATACTAATGATACAGAGAAATAAGTCGAAATCGCAAACACGTCCCAAAGCAATGGAGAGTTGAAGTTTACCCAAAGTGAACCAAAGGTATTTGGCAATGGAAGTGCCCAATAAGCACCTAACCAGGGTCTACCCATGTGAATCACCGGGAACATCGCAGCACAGATAACCGCGAAAATTGTCATCGCTTCAGCAGCTCTGTTGATGGATGTTCTCCACTTCTGTCTGAAAAGTAACAATACGGCTGAAATCAAAGTACCGGCGTGACCGATACCAACCCACCACACAAAGTTGGTGATATCCCAAGCCCAACCGATGGTTTTGTTCAAACCCCACATTCCAATACCCTCCCAGAGGGTGGCAATAAGGGCAATTGATCCTAAAGCCAACACGCCTGCAGCTGTAAGGAAGGCCAAGAACCAGGCTAAAGATGGTTTGCCCTCCACCTGACGTGACACATCATGTGTAACATCATGGTAGGTTTTGCCTCCGGTAACTAACGGCTGACGTACGGATGAAGTAACCTGCATAGTTTATAAAATTATGATTACGCTTCGTTTTTCTCTTTATTTCTGATTTTGGTGAAGTACCAAACGTTTGGACTTACGTTGATCTCCTCCAATACGTGATAAGCTCTTTCTTCATTCACTTCCTTCAATGCAGAAGTAGTGTTTTCTTCGATTTTCAAGAGCTTAGAAACTCGGCTGTTTGGATCATTCATATCACCAAATACCAAAGCATCAGTAGGACAAGCTGTAGCACAAGCTACATTGATTTCTCCATCCTGAATCTTACGCTTCTCACGCTTAGCGGCCAATTTACCAGCTTGAATACGCTGCACACACATGGAGCATTTTTCCATTACACCACGTACACGAACAGTCACGTCCGGATTCAATACCATTTTACCCAAATCATCGTTTTGAGCTACATTGACTCCAGCGAAGTCTTTGTTATCATGATATTTGAACCAGTTGAATCGACGTACTTTATATGGACAGTTGTTGGCACAATATCTTGTACCGATACATCTGTTATAAGTCATTTGATTCAATCCTTCTGAGGAGTGAGTGGTCGCAGCAACAGGACATACAGTCTCACAAGGAGCGTTGTTACACTGCTGACACATCATAGGCTGGAAGGTTACCTCAGGATTTTCTGAAGCTTTCTCCATTCCATCCAAATCATTAGCCGGAGCATCTGAAGAATAATAGCGGTCAATTCTGATCCAAGCCATTTCTCTTCTGTTCAACACTTCTTGCTTTCCTACAACTGCCACGTTGTTTTCAACCTGACAAGCTACAGAACATGCAGAACATCCAATACAGGAGTTCATATCAATAGCAAGACCCCAGTGATGCTGGCTATATTTATGACCACTCCAAAGAGAGATCTTAGATGGTTTTACAAATTCACCATCCTTGTATATTTCAGGCTTATATCTACCAGCAGAGGCATCTTTCTTATAATCTGCCAAAGTAGCTTCCTGGATCACGTTTTCACGTCCCATGAAAGTCTGGTGTGTCTGAGTTCTCGCGATCTTATAAGAATCACCAGTTACAGCCACTTCTACACCTGAAGTAATATCGAAATTCACAAAGCCTGCAGAAGCATCCAATAGTTCGTAAGCATTCACACCTACTCCATTAGCAACTCTACCTGCTTTTGTTCTACCATATCCTAAAGCCAATCCGAAGGTACCTTCAGCTTGACCTGGTTGGATCAAGATTGGAAGAATAAGTGATTTACCATTTACTGTGATAGAAGCTTTCTTAGTGTTTTCTTCCACCATGGTCACTCCGTTTTCGGATGCCCATTTCTGAGAAACCGTCAAATAGTTATCCCAAGTAGCTTTTGTGATTGGATCTGGAGTTTCCTGCAACCAAGGGTTGTTAGCGAAAGTACCATTACCGATAGCAACTTTGGAGTAAACTACCAATTCAGCACCTGCATTATCTGCTTTGTAAGCTTTGGCTACAGCGGCAGCTGCACTTGCAGCATCTCCAACAGGAGCTAAAGCAGTACCAGCCCTTTCTACAGCATATACTCCATTGAAAAGTGCTCTATCCCAGAATTCCTGGAAAGAACCTGCATTTTCAGCAGTGGCATACATTTCTGACTGCCAGTTTTGCTGTAAGAAATCGTAGTAATTAGTAGTAGAACCAGCCCAAGTCAAGAAAGAATCCTGAGCCTGACGAGTATCAAACAAAGGAGAAATTGTAGGCTGAGAAAGTGAATAATGACCTAACTTAGGTTGGAAGTCATTCCAAGACTCCAAATAATGATGATCAGGAGCAATGTACTGTACCAAGGAAGCTGTTTCATCCATTGTACCGTTGGTTGCCAAGCTAACTCTTGCTTTAGCAATACCTTCAGCGATTTCAGTACCTCTTGCATGATCGTAAACCGGGTTACAGTTGTAGAAAATAACTCCACCAACCTGTCCAGCTTTCAATTCATTTACGAATTGGTTCATTCTAGCATCGTCTCCCTTTCTGAAATAAACAGGCGAAGAGAAGTCTACTGTTGAACCATTATTTCCAAGCAATTCGTTGATTGCGTTGATTACTATTTGAACGTTTGGATCATTAGATCCGGAAACAACCAAAGAAGCACCTCTGCTAGCCCAAAGGTCATTAGCTGCTTTGTCCAGGTGAGCAACTTCCACTGCAGGAGCAGAAACAGGAGCTACACCAGCTTTCTTTGCAATGGCATTATATAATGCCAAAACAGCCAACCCACTTTGAGAAGCTTTGATTGGAGTTCTGTAATCCGCATTCGCACCAGTTAGAGTCAAATTAGACTCAAACTGATAATGACGGGACATTTCCGGCTTCTCTTTACTGATTTTTCTTGTTTTACCATATTGTCCAGCAAATTCGATTGGGGAAATCCATGTACCTAGGAAATCAGCTCCGAAGGAAACGATGGTTTTAGCCTTATCAAAAGAATAAGATGGAAGCACTGCAGCACCGTAGAAAGTTTCAGCAGCTTTAGTAATACCATAATTGGAAAGTGGATCATACATGATCACTTCAGCTCCTCCGAATGCATCAGCAAATTGCTGCATCGCTTTCATAGTAGAAGGAGAAAGAATGGTATTGGAAACAATTTTTACCGAACCTGCACTTGCTAGTTTGCTTTTTACTTCAGCATCAAGCGCAGCCCAGTCGGTTTTTTGACCATTGGCATAAGGTCCTGCCAATCGCTCTTTATCATAAAGAGAAAGTACAGAAGCTTCAACAATGGCATTTACCTTACCTTTATTAATAGGAGAAAGCTCGTTTCCATCAATTTTGATAGGACGACCTTCTCTTGTTTTTACTACAACAGAAGCATAATCACCTCCGGAAGCAAAAGTAGATGCGTAATAATTTGGAATGGAAGGGTTAACGTCAACCGGCTTATTCACATAAGGAATAGCTTTTCGAACAGGAGCTTCACAGGCAGCCAAAGAAGCTGCGGCCAAGCTGAATCCCATCAATTTTAGAAAATCCCTTCTGGAAGCACTGCCATCCTCGCCCAATGCGGAAGGAAGCTCGGGAAATTCCCGGTCGGCATGCTTTACAAACTCTGGATCGTTGTTGAGCTGCTCAAGCCCTTTCCAGTATGTTTTTTTAGTTTCCTTCATTTTATGATCTAGGAATGAATTTGCGAAATGAATGAATTAATAGTGGCACTTAGCACATTCTAAACCTCCGATGTCTTTCACTTTCAAGGCATCTTTGGAATCAGAGTGCAATTGAACCAATTTGTCATAGTACTCATTGCCTGCAGAAGCAATCTCAGTTTGTCTGTGGCAGTCAATACACCATCCCATGGTAAGAGAAGAGTGCTGATAAACCACTTCCATTTCTTCGATTGGACCGTGACAAGTCTGGCATTCAATACCTCCTACCTTCACGTGCTGTGAGTGGTTGAAGTAAGCCAAATCAGGCAAGTTGTGTACACGAACCCATTCAATTGGTTTATTATTATCTACCGCATCGTAGATTTTTTGAATTTCTGGAGAGATTCCCTCTTTGCCTTGCACGTTCTGCACATGGGTGTGGCAATTCATACAAATGTTTGGAGAAGGAATATTAGCAGACTTACCAATCTCTACCCCAGTATGGCAATACTGACAAGCAATCTCTAATTGTCCTGCATGTAGCGCGTGAGAGTAGGCAATTGGCTGGGTAGGAGCATATCCTTGCTGCACACCCACTGAATAAAGTCCATCGATTGCGGTTTTAGCAACCAAAGCAACCACTAAGGCAGTTACAATGATGATAAAGCCATCACTCTTTAATACTTTACCGAAATTGAATTTTTGAGAAACGAATTCTTTGTCATCCTCATCTAAGTCCTGCTTATCAATGTATTTGGTCAAAACAGAGATGATCAACCCTAATACAATCAGGATCAAAAGAAGAACAATGACCAATACCACTACAATAATGGTCAAATACTCGCTTGGTACTCCTCCACCTGCAGCTACTTCACCTTCAGCACCAACTGCACCTGCAGCTGCCTGAGCGGCTGGATCGACCTTATCGCCATATTCTATATATGACAACAAATTGTCAAGGTCACCATCTGATAAGAATTCATGTTGTGGCATGTTGGTGTTGTTGTACTCAGCGTACAAAGCCACCGCGTATTCATCTCCAGAAGCGATTACTGCGCTTGAATTTTTGATGAATCGTTTTGCCCAGTCGATGGATCTTCTTTCGGTGATTCCTCTTAGAGCCGGACCAATTGCTTTTTGATCAAGCTTGTGACACGTTTTACAGTTCGCATTAAAGAGAGATTTCCCAGCAGCAACGGCTTCATCACTATCTGACACTGCCGGATCAGCAGCAAATGCCTGCGTTCCGATCAGTAAGAAAAACAGCACTGCCAGCGTGTGGAAATTCAGTCGAACCCCTACTAACGAGCGTTTGGATAACATATTATAGCTAATTAAATAGTTTAATCGGTTTTCAATAACCCCTGCAAAGGTAGTATCCGGGCGTTATTTTTCAAACAAGAGTTGATGGACAGCAAAAAATCATCAATCAATCCTAAATATTATATAATAATCTGATTTTCAATTATTTAAAAGAATAAACTATGACCGGAAATTATTTAGAATCTTTATAAATAAATACCTTAAATATCAATTTTAGAGGAGTTCAAAAAACCAAGAAAAACCGTAAATATTTTAATTCTAATAAGAATTGAATTTTTTGAAGAACCTGCTCATTTTCCAAAAAATTATGGAACTGCTTTTGCACTAGAATCATTAATTCCTACATTTGCATTCCGATTTCAAATGGTCGCGTGGCCGAGTGGCTAGGCAGAGGTCTGCAAAACCTTGTACAGCGGTTCGAATCCGCTCGCGACCTCACTCAAGCACCTTCATAGCGAAGGTGCTTTTTTTATTTTTCAAAGCACTGATTTTCAACTCTAAATCTACTGACTTATCCTATCGCAAATTAAAAGTAAGAATAATAGAGACTTGTGCATTCCAAAAATATACGATCTCGAGAAGACAGATATTAGAGGAAGTTTGCCGATTTAAATCTAAAAAAAGGAAGCAAGCTTACCTGGAGTAGGACTGCTTATTATCTATTCATTCCTTTGATTTCAGCGCCTATTTCAACAGGTAAATCACGAATTTTTCAAAAAAAAAACGCCGACTTTGCAGCCGGCGTTTTATGTTATATAAGAGGTCAAGAATTACTTCTTGCCACCTTCCATTTTCTCTTTCAATTCTGCCAAAGCATCCAAATCACCTAGGGTAGACTTTTCAGCTGGAGTCTTGTCAGCAGCATCTTCTTTCTTCTTAGTAGAAGCAGCTTTCTTAGCTGGCTTAGCTTCTTCACGGAACATAGCTGTATGAGACATTACAATACGCTTGTCATCCTTAGAGAATTCAGTCACTTTGAAGTCCAAAGACTCACCAACCTCAACTTGAGATCCGTCTTCTTTCTCCAAGTTTTTAGAAGTAGCAAAGCCTTCCAAACCGTAAGGAAGCTCCAGCACAGCACCTTTGTCGTTTTTAGAAACAACAGTACACTTATGCACAGATCCTACAGGGAATACAGTTTCGAAAGTATCCCATGGGTTCTCTTCCAACTGCTTGTGACCTAGCGCCAATCTTCTGTTTTCTACGTCCAATTCCAATACAGCTACATCTAGCTCATCTCCTACTTTTACGAATTCAGATGGATGCTTGATTTTCTTAGTCCAAGAAAGGTCAGATACGTGAACCAAACCGTCGATTCCTTCTTCCATTTCCAAGAATAGCCCGAAGTTAGTCAAGTTACGAACCACACCTTTGTGCTTAGTACCTACTGCATACTTGGTAGACATATCTTCCTTAGTCCAAGGATCTTCAGTCAATTGCTTAATGCCTAGGGACATTTTTCTTTCGTCTTTGTCCAAAGTCAATACAACTGCTTCGATTTCGTCTCCAACTTTCACGAAATCAGCAGGGTTTCTCAAGTGCTGAGACCAGCTCATTTCAGATACGTGAATCAAACCTTCAACTCCTGGAGCCAATTCCAAGAATGCACCGTAGTCAGCTACGTTTACAATCTTACCTTGTACTTTGGAACCAACTTCCAAGTTGCCTGCCAAAGAATCCCATGGATGAGAAGTCAACTGCTTCATACCCAAAGAAATTCTCTTCTTGTCATCATCAAAGTCAAGCACAACGATCTGTACTTTCTGATCCAACTGCAATACTTCTTCTGGATGATTGATACGTCCCCAAGAAATATCTGTAATGTGAAGTAGACCATCTACACCACCCAAGTCGATGAATACACCGAAGTTGGTCATGTTCTTGATCACACCTTCCAATACCTGACCTTTTTCCAGGTTGTTGAGGATTTCTGCTTTTTGCTTCTCGAGATCTTTCTCGATCAAGACTTTGTGAGAAACGACTACGTTATCGTTAGCGTGGTTGATTTTCACCACTTTCACTTCCATTTTCTTACCTACATAGATATCGAAATCTCTGATAGGCTTCACATCGATCTGAGAACCTGGCAAGAAGGCTTCTACACCGTAGATATCTACGATCAAACCACCTTTGGTTCTTCTCTTCACAAGACCTTCGATCACGCTATCATTTTCAAATGCGCTCTCGATATCCTGCCAAGCACGAACGATTTTTGCTTTTTTACGGGAAAGGATCAACTGACCCAAAGCATTCTCCTGCTCTTCGATGAATACTTCTACTTCGTCACCAGGCTTGATGGACTCCAAGTCACGGAATTCGTTCAATGGAACCAAACCATCGGATTTGAAACCAATGTTGATGATCACGTCCTTGTCGTTCACACCTACTACGGTTCCTTTGATCACTTCTTTCTCAGTGATCTCGTTCAATGTACCTTCGTACATCGCAGCCATTTCCTCACGTTGTGCTTTGGAATAGCCTTCTCCGAATCCTTTGGTTTCGAAGTTTTCCCAGTTAAAATCTTGTTTAGACATAATAAATAATGACCCTAAAAATGCCGACAGTTACCGGGCCGATTAACTGCGGTTTTTGGTTATGAATCAGCGATTTAGCACTTGCCAAACCACCCCGTTCACCCGAACGGACTGCAAAGGTACTGATTTTCTGTAATTTCAAGAAAAGGGAGTCAAAAAATCACTTGAAATGTGCTTCATCTGCTCAAAAAATCTTTGAATTGGATTTTTTTCACAAAATTGGAGCAAGAAAAAAGCCCTGAACGCTTCAGGGCCTGTGCAAGCAAAGAGTTAAAGGATTATTTTCGAACCCAAATTTAAGGATAATTTCTGATGATCAAGTTCTTTCAGACAATTTATACCATTTACGCCGCAATCCTATTTGCTGGACTCATGATGATTTTGGGTTTATTCATAGTGATCCCAGTTATGATTTCAGACAAAGGGGATAGAATTTCTTTCTTTTTTATTCGAAGCTGGGCCGGAATCTGGTCCTTTCTTTCAGGGATCAGCTATCAGGTAGAAGGTTTAGAGCATATTGACCGCAGGCAACCCTATATTTTCATTTTTAATCACCGCTCATTCATAGATGCTCCGGTCATTCCTATGGCAATCCCACAAACTTTGAAAGCTTTGGGAAAAAAAGAGCTTTCCAAAATCCCAATTTTCGGCTGGATAGTAGGGAAGTTTGCGATTTGGGTAGATAGAACCTCCACCGAGTCTAGAAGAAAAAGCGTCAAAAAACTGGTAGAACTTTTATCCAAAGGGAAATCGGTCGTAGTAGCTCCTGAAGGCACCAGAAATGATACCGACCAAACTTTACTGCCTTTTCAAAAAGGGGCATTTCGACTTTCTATTGAAACTGGTATTCCGATTCTTCCCATGGCTGTTATAGGTGCAGATGAGATCATGAAAAGAGGCTCATTGCTTTTGAAGCCAGGAAAAGTCCGAATCTATTTTTCTGAAGCCATATCCCCTCCCCAGCCTTCTGAAACTGCCATTCTGGAATTAAGTCAAAAATGTAGAAATAGATTAGAGGCTATGATTCTGACTCATGAGTGATGGTTGGATTTGCATCATCCTCCACTAATAAATCCCCTGTCAACTCCTCAAATGCGGCATAAATAGCCATGTAAGAAAAAGGACCTGATACCAAAAAGCCTACTCCCAAGCATAAGATCCCAACCATATTGATCAAGACAATCAGGATTAAAAAAGCGAAAAATCGCCACCAAACCTTGGTAATCAATTTCCTGCTTATTTCCATAGAAGTCCAAAACTCAGTACCCGCAAACAAAACAAATGGCATCGCAAAAGTATATGCCACCCCCAAATAAATACCTGGAATAATAAGCGCTATAACTCCCAAGACAGTGATTATCCCAGTGATAATATTAACACCTACTACAGGCAACCAAAATTTAAATCCATCAAAGCAGTCTTTGAATTCTACCTGTTCTCCCCTGCTGATCTTATTCGCCAACAGATAAAACCCAGCGGTCAAAGGTGGGCCTATCAATAAGCTAATAATGGTAGAAAAATCCTCCAAGTAGAAAGCAGGACCAACGGAAACTACCATAATCAATAAAAAATACATGATCAAAATTAGAGGTTGGGCTTTAAATAGCTCCCAACCTCTTTTTAATGCTTGATCAATATCAAAATGTACTGGCGAATTGAGCAGACGCTCTGCTTTTCTTGGATCAATCAATGTAAACTTAATTAGTAAACGCTTCTAAAATATCGTGTTTGGTGATGATGTGAATTTGATCGTTTCCATCTCTTACCAACACTGCCTTCTCTTTTTCAATCATAGAAGATAACACGTCCAACGTACTGTCTCCAGCCACAAAAGTCATAGAAGACTCCATTACATCCTCCACTTTTCCATCTTTCAAGGATGGGTTATCAATTATTTTGGAAAGCAACTTGGTATCTGTCAAACTCCCTACTACTTCCTCTCCATCCAATACAGGGATTTGGGATACACTTGTTTTATTCATCATTCCGATTGCATCTTTGATTGAATCTGATTTTTTCACAGATACCAAAGAATAGCTAGCCGGTCTTTTGGAAATAATATCTCTGGCCGTGGAGTAAGTTTTATCTTCCAAGAAACCGTGATTTCTCATCCAATCATCATTATAAACTTTGCCCAAATAGCGGGTTCCATGATCCGGTAGAATAATCACCATTTGATCTCCTTCTTTC
Source organism: Algoriphagus sp. NBT04N3 (assembly GCF_019443765.1). NCBI lineage: Bacteria > Pseudomonadati > Bacteroidota > Cytophagia > Cytophagales > Cyclobacteriaceae > Algoriphagus > Algoriphagus sp. NBT04N3. The sequence continues at coordinate 506,284 of NZ_CP048415.1, read as the reverse complement.
AGGTTTTCCTTAGCCCATTCCAAAGCTCCATGAACCGCAGATCCACAAGACCATCCGACAAAAAGTCCTTCTTCTCTGGCCAATCTTCTGGTCATGACAGCTGCATCTTTATCAGTTACTTTGACAAAGTGATCAATCATATCGAAGTTGACATTCTTTGGCAAAATATCCTCTCCAATTCCCTCAGTCAAATAAGGATATACTTCCTTCTCATCAAAAACGCCTGTTTCCTTATATTTCTTGAATACAGAACCATAAGTATCAATCCCTACGGTTACAATATTCGAATTCTGCTCTTTCAAATATTTAGCTGTACCACACATAGAACCTCCGGTTCCTACCCCAGCCGCATAATGCGTGATTTTTCCGTCTGTATCATTCCAAATCTCAGGACCGGTGGTCTCGTAGTGAGCAGCGGTATTGGATAAGTTATCGTATTGGTTTGGATAAAAAGAGTTGGGAATATCCGCATTCAGCTTCCTCGCTACTGAATAATAAGAGCGTGGGTCCTCTGGAGAAACATTGGTAGGGCATACGATTACCTCAGCCCCTACAGCCTTAAGAATATCGATTTTTTCTTTGGACTGCTTATCAGCCATGGTAAAAATACACTTATAACCTTTCGCAACAGCAGCCAAAGCCAAACCCATTCCTGTATTTCCGGAAGTTCCTTCTATGATTGTACCTCCCGGCTTTAAAATTCCAGCTTTTTCGGCATCCTCCACCATTTTGATTGCCATTCTATCTTTCATGGAGTTGCCCGGGTTGAAATATTCAACCTTAACCAGCACTTCACCTTTGATATCTTTGGCAAGTTTGTTTAATCGGATCATCGGGGTATTACCGATGGTTTCAATGATGGAATTGTAAATCATAGTTCAGTTACATTTGGAGCTACAAAATTAAGGGAATTTTCTTCCCTCTCACGAATCAAACAATCAAAAACCAAATAAAATTCGGTGAGAGTTTCGTTAATTCTCCTAAATCTCTTTGAGCTCCAATCTACTGATCACATCCAATAAAACATGGACTAAAACCCCTGCGATAAATGTTTGCCCTATTGTAAATGCAAAAAGCATCCAGACAAATTGTCGGGTCCAAACGAAAATCAAAACAGAGACAACCAAACTCGGTATAATTCCAAAAAGAAAAATCCCTCCAATCATTAATGGTTTAATGAGCTTTTGATCCCAGCCTTCTTCAAATGCTACTTTGGGAATCATATTGATCGTCAAACCGACTATGTATACCAAAAACACACACAGGGGATAAAACAAAATCAATTTCCAGTCCAAGCCTGCTATCAAAACAGAAGGAATAATCAATACCCAGGAGATCAAGCCTAATTGTACCAAGTCCAATTTTATGACATTCCAGAGTTTGGAGGACCAGGAAGCCGGAATTAAAAAGAAATAAGGTTTCTTCAGATCCCCAACAGAGCCTCTTCCTATTCCAGCAAAAAAATTGATCCCGACTAACATCAACAAATAGCCATTCAATACTTTATGAGAAAACCAATCAAAGTTGGAAAGGATGGCAAAAGCAATCCCAAGGGCAGCTAAAATCACAGACCATAATCCAAACAATGGGTGAAAATCCTGTCTGCTTGCATGTACATAATTTCTCCAGTAAAGTGCTTTTGCCCCAACCCCAAAATCAGGAAGCGCCAACTTCTTTTTGGTATTCAAGCTCATAGATGACTCTGGAGTCTCTTTTTTCCCTCTTACCTTTTCTACCTGTTCTTCATTGGATTTGGTAGCCTCCAAGACATCTTCATAATAATATCCCGCAGTATCCAGCACTAAGCGCAAGATGACATAGTAGGCTAATAGATATAAGCCAAAAAAAGCTAGAGCAGTAATCAAGTTTTGATTAAAAATATAGCTCATCATCGCTCTGGACCAACCTACTATAGGAAATAAATCAAACCAAGGAGAGGCAATCCATGCAAACATGCCCTGCCAAAATTTTTCAGCCATTAATCCTGGAATCAGGATAGCCAACCCTAATAACACTGCCAAAATGATAACTCCTGTTTGGATATATTGCATCACACCATATTTGGTATGAAGCGTATAGACCAAAAAGCGAATCGGAGAGGTTAAGAAGAAAAAGAGGGCAAAACCAAGCACTAAGAAGGCAATATTGATGAAAGAAAACTCAATCTTGTCTGCAAATTGACTAGCCCCATAAATGATAAAAATGATACTACCTCCCAGAGAAGGTATGATAGACCTTCCCATGTAGTAGATCAGGATATTTTCAGGTTTTACTGGTGCAGTAAACAATAAATTGACATCTGCCATTTTGAAAAAACTGACATTCTTTTTGGTTGCTCTAAAAAGCTGGAATATCAGAAATGCTAATGCTAAAAGAGTAATTCCACCTATTACATTCTGAAGTCCAAAGTCAACTTGAGGCAAACCTTCGACATCAATGTTCTCAATTCCTGTTCGTCCCTCCTCGGCACCTCTTCGGACTCTCATCGTGTAAATGAAGAAAAAATAGGCAATCATCCCTCCGTAAGGGAGCAATCGCAAGGGATTCTTTAGAATCAGCCAGATATTATTCTTAAGGATTAAAAGGTCCTTTCTCAGGAGCAATTTGATCTCATTCATCTTTTGTCAATTCTAAAAATATATCCTCCAAACTTCCCTGCTTATCCTGAACGAATTGTTGCTTCAAATTACTCAAAGTGTCATTGCCGATGATATCTCCATTCTTCAAAATCATGATTCTATCCGCAATCGTCTCCACAGAATCGATCAAATGGGTACTGACCAATATTGTTTTCCCAGCCTCTTTGAGCTCTTTAAATATTCTTTTGGTGTTTTTAATTGCTTTCGGATCTAAACCAATCATGGGTTCGTCGAAAAACAACAACTGTGGATCCGGTAAAAGGGCGCAGCATATGGATATCTTTTGGCGCATTCCTTTGGACAAATCCCTTCCCAGCTTATCGGCTTTATCGGTCAAGTCATAGATTTCCATCAACTCTTCTCCCCTGTTTTTCCAATCCTTGATCCCATAAGCCTGAGCAATAAACTGCAAATGCTCTCGCACAGTCAATAAATCATACACATAGGGGGTTTCGGGAATGTAGCTGAAAAACCTCTTTGCCTCTACAGAAAGGTGATCATGTCCTCCAATTAAAATTTCCCCGGAAGTCTTTCTCAACAAGCCCACTATGCATTTCATGGTTGTACTTTTCCCTGCTCCATTAGGCCCTAAAAGACCAACCACCTCGCCACCTTCCAAATGAAAAGAAATATCATTCACTGCGTTTTGTTTCCCGTAACGCTTGATTAAATTCGATACCGTTAGCATAAAAATGATTTTAGCTCCTAAACTACATGCAATACTTTGAAGTTTAGAATATTTGGAACCTTTTTTGATTCCAATAGCTCAACTCAAAATTAACCTACAAGAATTCATGAAATCGAGCACCATGTAAGCGACACAAACTGGGATGTCCAGAGGTTTCGGAGAAAATGTGCGACCTGCCTGCCGCAGGCAGGGATTTCATCTGAACTCTAAAAACAAATTATAAACGGATGAAAAAGCTTTTAATAGTACTAGCAATTCTTTTCAGTGCTCAGGCCTCTTTTGGTCAGCAAGCTGGGAAATTCAGAATGGGATTAGACCTGGGGCCCGCAATCCCTGATGGAGGAGGCTTAGGTTTTTTGGTCAACTTAGAGCCAAAAATCAATGTGGCAAATAATATGAACATTGGCTTAAGACTAGGAATCGCTGGCTTAGCTAGGGAAGTAAGGTCTTTTGATGATTTTCAACAATATGAAGGCGAAATTTCTGCAAATGCTTCGTTTGCTGGCACTTTTGACTATTACTTCAATAATGGAGGAAGCAATTTCGCCCCTTATATTGGAGTTGGTTATGGTTATTACACCCTAAGTGCAGTTGATTTGGGTTCATCCTCCTCTACCCCGGATTTCGACAATTTAGATGCTGAATACAAATGGGCACCAATGGTTCGAGCTGGAATCGAATTAGGTAAATTCAGGATGGGAGCAGAGTACAATTTCGTTCCAGTAAGTGACCTTCAAGATACCAGTGGAAATATAATAGGAGAAGCCTTGAATCAATATTTTGGGTTTACATTAGGATTCTATGTAGGCGGAGGAAGGTGGAGAGGCCTTTGAAAGGATAAAGTGAGAAGTTTGAAAGCTGGAAAGTTGGAGTTTGGCAATAAAAAGTCTCTCGCAGAGGCGCAGCGGCGCAGAGAAAAGGTGGGTTAAAATTTCTCGCATCAAAGAGGAGGCATTTTATCTCCCACAAAGCTTTGAATAAGTGAAGAAGAGTGGGAGCTGGTAGTTAAGTGTTATTGGTTATTAGTTCTAAGCTCCTCGTTCCATTCCAAAAGCAACTTTTAGATCATGATTAATGCCAATAAAATCCTTGCGGAATTCTTAGCGGTCTCTGCGGCTTCGCGGTGAATAAATTTAAAGTGGAGTGTTTAAAGTCTCTCGCAGAGGTGCAGCGGCGCAGATAAAAGGTGGGTTAAAATTTCTCGCACCGACAAGTTATAAGGTACTTGATCCATTCCATAGCTAACTTTTAGTTTAAGATTAATGCCAATAAAATCCTTGCGGAATTCTTAGCGGTCTCTGCGGCTTTGCGGTGAATGAATTTAAAGTGGAGTGTTTAAAGTCTCTCGCAGAGGCGCAGCAGCGCAGAGAAAAGGTGGGTTAAAATTTCTCACACCGACAATTTATAAGGAACTCGTCCCATTCCATAGGCAACTTTTTGATCATGATTAATGCCGATAAAATCCTTACGGAATTCTTAGCGGTCTCTGCGGCTTTGCGATGAATGAATTTAAAGTGGAGTGTTTAAAATCTCTCGCAGAGGCGCTGCGGCGCAGAGAAAAGGTGGGTTAAAATTTCTCGCACCGACAAGTTATAAGGTACTTGATCCATTCCATAGCTAACTTTTAGTTTAAGGTTAATGCCAATAAAATTCTTGCGGAATTCTCTGCGGCTTTGCGGTGAATAAATTTAAAGTAAAGGCTTTAAAGTCTCTCCCAGAGGCGCAGCAGCGCAGAGAAAAATGGGGGTCAAAATTTCTAAGACCAAAATGTCGGCTTATAATCTCCCGCAAAGCTTAGAAGAAGTAAAAAAGAGTGGAAGCTGGAATTTAAGTGTTATTGGTTATTAGTTATAAGTTCTTCGTTCCATTCCTAATGCAACTTTTAGATAGTGATTAATGCCAATAAAATCCTTGCGGAATTCTTAGCGGTCTCTGCGGCTTTGCGGTGAATAAATTTAAAGTAAAGGCTTTAAAGTCTCTCGCAGAGGCGCAGCGGCGCAGAGAAAAATGGGGGTCAAAATTTCTAAGACCAAAATGTTGGCTTATAATCTCCCGCAAAGCTTAGAACAAGTAAAAAAGAGTGGAAGCTGGAATTTAAGTGTTATTGGTTATTAGTTATAAGTTCTTCGTTCCATTCCTAATGCAACTTTTAGATCATGATTAATGCCAATAAATTCCTTGCGGAATCCTTAGCGGTCTCTGCGGCTTTGCGGTGAATAAATTTAAAGTAAAGGCTTTAAAGTCTCTCCCAGAGGCGCAGCAGCGCAGAGAAAAATGGGGGTCAAAATTTCTAAGACCAAAATGTCGGCTTATAATCTCCCGCAAAGCTTAGAAGAAGTAAAAAAGAGTGGAAGCTGGAATTTAAGTGTTATTGGTTATTAGTTATAAGTTCTTCGTTCCATTCCTAATGCAACTTTTAGATAGTGATTAATGCCAATAAAATCCTTGCGGAATTCTTAGCGGTCTCTGCGGCTTTGCGGTTGATGAATTTAAAGTGGAGAGTTTAAAGTCTCTCGCTGGCAGTTTAGAAAAAATAAAAGCTGAAGTAAGAAAGTTAATCTCCGCAAGGAGAATGAAAATAAAAAACGGCTGTTGTGAAATACGCAACAGCCGTTTTTTTTGATTCAAACTGATTAATTTCTGGAACCTGCCAATAAATACAGGACTGCCATTCGGACAGCAACTCCATTTTGAACCTGCTCCAAGATAATGGAATGCTCGGAATCCGCAACATCAGATGCTAATTCCACTCCTCTATTTATAGGACCTGGATGCATAATGACAATTTCTTTATCCAATTGCTCCAGCAACTTCTTATTGATTCCATAATACAGTGAATACTCCCTCAAGCTTGGGAAATATTTGATCTGCTGCCTTTCCAATTGAATTCTTAGCACATTGGCCACATCGCACCATTGCAAAGCTTTTTTCACATCCAACTCCACCTTTACTCCTAAGCTTTCAATATGCTTGGGAAGCAAAGTAATAGGTCCACAAACCATCACCTCAGCACCAAGTTTTTTCAGACAGAAAATATTGGATAGCGCTACTCTTGAATGTAGGATATCTCCTATGATTGCAACTTTCTTCCCGGCCAAATCCCCCAGTTTCTCTTGGATAGAAAATGAATCCAATAGTGCCTGAGTTGGATGCTCATGGGTTCCATCCCCCGCATTGACAATATTGGCATTGACATTTCTGGATAAAAAATGTGGTGCACCGGGACTGCTATGACGCATGACCACCATGTCCACTTTCATGGACAGAATATTATTTACCGTATCAACTAATGACTCGCCTTTTTTGACCGAACTATTACTGGAGGAGAAATTAATCACATCAGCAGAAAGTCTTTTTTCAGCTAATTCAAAGGAAAGCCGGGTTCGTGTAGAGTTTTCAAAAAAGACATTCGCTATGGTGATATCCCGCAGAGAAGGCACTTTTTTGATTGGCCTATTGATAACTTCTTTAAAATTTGCGGCAGTTTCAAGGATCAAATGAATATCCTCCGGGGTGAGATTTTTGATTCCTAAGAGGTGACGAGTGCTGAGTTGTGACATGCTTAGCTTTTTACTTTCTCTGTGATCCAAACTGCATTTTCTGTTTGTCCCTGATTAGCCCATTCTACCACTACGTATTGGCTATCCAGTGTATTGACCCTGATGCCATAATAATCTGGCATGATGGGATAGTCCCGGGTGAGTTTCCTATCTACCAAGACCATCAGTTCTACTTTCTGTGGCCTTCCAAAGGCGATCATAGCATCCATAGCTGCTCTCACAGAACGTCCTTTGTATAATACATCATCTACTAGGATGACTTTTTTACCCTCTACCAGGAAATTAATTTTTGTTTCGTTGGCTTTGAGGGGAAAATCTCTTCTTCGAAAATCGTCCCTGTGAAAAGTGGCGTCCAAATAGCCGAAAGGAACTTTCACTCCTGAGATCTCTTCCAAAATCGGAGCCAGGTGATCCATGAGGATACTTCCCCTGGGCTGCAATCCCAGCAGGACTGTATTTTCGAAATTATCATGATTTTCAATCAACTGATGGCAAAATCTGCGGAGAATAATCCCTATTTGCTGTTGATCTAAGACAAGCCGTTTTTGCATGGGTGTGATTTGCGGGTAAATATAAAAAGAAAATCTACTCTTGCCCTTCTTCAGGCTGATACAAATCCCCAGCGACCATTACTTTGCTTAAAAAAAACACCTCTTTGCTAGCACCTGATCCATCTTCTTTCTGATATCGAATCCTCTGAGTACCAGTCAATAAGTAAAATCTTCCAAACCAGTGAGAAATGCTTAAAGTCTCCATATTATTTTCAGCGATCCGCTGGGTCTCGTCCATCAACTCTATTTCAACCTCCAGATTGTCAAAAACTTTCTCCCCATTTTTGAAGTAAGCCAAACGGATTTCATCATCCCGAACATAGGCATGGTAAAATTCATCCCCGATTACTGCGATGTCCCCAAAAGCCATTCGGATTTCAGTATTCAGGTCATCAAAAGTGGCAGCATTATCCCAAATCACCTTTCCATCTTTGCCTAACTTGATGAAATGCGCCGAAATGTAACTGTACTCAGGTTGCAATTGATTGAACTGAGGAGACCCCAGCCTATTCATATAAATAGGGTCAAAAATATTCTGACCAAACCGATTAAAACGATCATATCTATACATTCCCATTGGGGAATAAGGAGTGCGGAAATTACCGCGGGAATTTATAATGTTATAGTGATCAAAATAAACATAATAGGCCTCCGGAGTCTCTATAGCCTGTCGGATAGAGTACACGTTACGAATGCTTGGAACTCTATTTTTCTCAATATTGCGCATCACTTCCCGATCTTTTCTGGCTTTAGACCTTTCATTCAGGTAATTGAAAAAATTAGGGAAATCTTCCAAGGTGTATAGTTTGGTTTCAAACTCCCCGAATTCATTAATATCCATCAAATACATCCCTTGGTAATAATCTCTTCTCTCCAATCCAAAGGATCCAATCATAGTCTGCTGATATCCTCGCATCGGTAAAAGCAAGGCTTCCATAATTTCCTGATCTGGATCTCCAAATTGATTGACCTTGATATCCCGCAGAAGATTTCCTTCCAAATCATAGGTATTGATAATGATTTCCCTTTCTCTATATTGCCCTTTTCGACTCAGTACCACCTGAAATGATTCGATTTCAGGCATTTTTCGTATTTGCAGAATTTGGGTGTCATTTCCATAAATTCCCTGTAGCGTATGCACACTTTTGTCATCCAAGTCATATACCTGAACAGCAGGCCGGGTATCAGCAACTCCCATTACAATGACGCTGTTATTTTGAACCAAAAACTCAGCGAGTTCCATATCCAAAAGATTGCTCAGCCCGTATTCAAAGCCCTTTCTAGTGGATAAATCTATTCTTAAAACGTAGCGTTCACCGGTGGTAGAATAACCTCTTTGAAACAAAACATGGAAAAAATCACCTTCCAGATCAAACCCTACCATATCAAAACCATCCCTGACAGGCAATTCGATCAGCCCATCTGTATTCAATTCCAAATCGGAAATAAAATATTGAAAGGTCCTCCTGTTATTGAAAGCCTTTTTAGAAAGAGTCCTGAAAGAAATCAGTCCTTGATTTGTAGGAATGGTTTCAAAAAGAGGATCAAAAAAATCAGTCTCTACTTCAAATCTCGCCACATACTCCACTTGTGCAAAAGATTTAAAGCCTAAAAAAAGAATTAAAACCAATACGAAAAGCTGCTTCATTTTGACATTTTTAAAATCGTTTCAAACTCTTCCTTACTCATAGGCAAAACAGATAATCGGCTTTGTTTTAACATGGGCAATTCCGAAAGCGAATCTTCTGATTTGATTTGGGAAAGAGTAACAGGCTTATTTAATTTTTGATGAGCCTTTAAGTTAACAGCCACCCAAGCCTCGTCTTTTGGGTCGGGAAATGCACTTACGGATACTTTAGCTATTCCTACGACTGCCTTCTCCTTTCCACTATGATAGAACATCACTGCATCCCCTACCTCCATTTCTTTAAGGTAATTTCTAGCCTGATAGTTTCTGACTCCATCCCAAACGTCTTCCCCTTTTCCCTCAAAATCCTCCCAAGAATAGGAGTTTGGTTCGCTTTTCACCATCCAATAGTTCATGTGCTTTCCATTTATATTAGTAAATCTGATAATCCTCAATCACGCCAGTTATCCAATTTTCATTGCTTGACTGATTTGAAGACCGAAGACCGAAGCAAGCTTAAATTGAACTCTCACCTGGCATTCATGCCAACTAATTCCCCTTATCATGAAAAGCATGGATGCATAATTACCAATTTTCATAAGCCAGCTACTTATCTCTCTCCAAAAGCTTAAGTTACCTGATCAGGCTTTAATTTGAAACAATATTTCTGCACTTTTGTCTGATATGTATCACGAAAAAGAAAAGATTTTGGACCATAAAACTATCCTGAAGAAAATCAAGCTCTGTATTCAATTAATGGAGCTACATGATGAAAATCCTTTCAAGATCAGAAGCTATCAATCTGCCCTGAATTCATTGGAAAGAGGGGATGCTGATATCATGGAAATTTCAGAAAGTGAGCTTTCAAAAATCCCGGGTGTGGGGAAAAGTATTTTGGAAGCCATTGTTTCTTTGAAGGAAACAGAAACTTTCAGTACTCTGGATGAACTGATAGAAAAAACTCCGGAAGGAATCTTGGAAGTTTTGCAAATCAAAGGTTTAGGTCCTAAGAAAGTTAAAACCCTATGGGAGGAATTAGGCATCACTTCCACCCATGAACTAATGGAGGCCTGCCAAAGTGGTAAAGTGGCTAAAATCAAAGGATTTGGAGAAAAAACTCAGGAAACCATTATCCAAAATCTAGAATTCAAGGCATCCAATGCTGGAAAATGGCTTTATGCTGATGTTGAAGAGAGCATAGAATCCTTGACAAGCGAACTACAAAAAAGCCTGAATTCATCAGAAGTTGTTATAGTTGGAGACTTTGCCCGAAAAATGGAAATCATTGCTTCGGCTGAATGGCTGATAGGCACCTCAGATATTTCTCAGGCAAAATCTCAATTTAAAGCAATCGAAGCATTTGAATTGGATAAAAGCCTTTCAAGCCCTTTTGTTTGGAGAGGAAAAGTTAAGGACTTGGATCTAAACTTTGGAATCCATTTCAGTGATCTGAATAATTACCCATCAAAAAAATATGCTCTCAGTGCCTCCGCTGAGCATTTGAAAAGCTTGGTGGATGAGAAGGAAACTATTGCAGAAAAGCTGGCAAAAAATGGCTTCAAAAACGATGAAGAATTTTTCTCTCAAATAAATCTACAGTTTATCCCAGTAGAGATGAGAGAAGGCTATGATGAAGTGAGTCTGGCGAAAGAACAAAAAATTCCAACTCTTTTGGAGGAGAAAGATCTAAAAGGTATTCTTCATAATCACTCCACCTATAGTGACGGAAAGCATAGCCTCAGACAGATGGCCGAATATTGCAAAGAGTTGGGCTATGAATATTTGGGGATTTCTGATCATTCCAGAACAGCTTCCTATGCCGGTGGGCTGGAAATAGAGAAAGTCCAAAAACAGCATGAGGAAATTGACCAACTCAACAAAGAATTGGCGCCTTTCAAGATCTTCAAAGGTATAGAGTCGGATATATTAGGAGATGGCAGCTTGGACTACCCTGAGGATGTGCTGAAAAGCTTTGACTTTATAGTTTCCTCGGTACACTCTATCCTTAATATGGATATCAAAAGAGCAACAAAACGATTACTGACTGCAATTGAAAATCCATATACCACCATCCTTGGGCATCCAACCGGAAGATTGCTCTTGAGAAGAGAAGGTTATCCTATTGATCATAAAACCATCATTGATGCCTGTGCAAAAAATAAGGTTGTCATAGAAATCAATGCCAATCCATGGAGATTGGATCTGGACTGGCGCTGGGTTCGCTATGCCATGGATCAGGGGGTAATGCTATCCATAAACCCGGATGCCCATGAAATGGATGGCTACGCAGATATGAAATATGGAGTTTTGGTTGGAAGAAAAGGAGGATTAACCAAGGAGATGACACTGAATGCATTGAGTTTGAAAGAAATTCAAGAGTATTTTGACCATAAAAAGGGCTGAATTTTCACTCAAGCTTAATCTTTGGAAATGACCTATTCTTTTTCCATCATGAATCTCTAACTTCGCTTCCTTTAATATAAGTAATATGAAATGGACTGACCAGCCGGAAGGCGTACTTCTTCAACGATCATTTATTTTTGGAATAACAGGTATTGTATTGGGCACTCTATCCATTTTCAATACCAATTTTCAGTTTTTGGAAGCTCCTATGGGGCCTTTAAATGGAGTGGCTATTCTACTTCAAATGATCGGCTTGAGCTTGGCAGTCTTGGTTTTGAGGAAAAGAAAAGTTCTCAAAGAAAATCTAGAAAAAGCCAAAGTGATGACCATGATTTTGAGTGTAGCTTTGTTGTTTTTTATTTTATCAATCTGATAGTTTTTTTTGGAAAACAATTTTAAAATTGCTGGCGTAGAAGTCCTTATCTAAATAAACCAGTAATGAAAAAAATATTGTTATCAGCCGCTTTAGTAGCGGCCTTCTGCTTGAATTTAAAAGCTCAAGAGGTTTCTAGCCAAGCATCATTTTCTGAGTTCAAAATTATCACTGTCGTGGAATCCATAGTTCCCATGGGTCTTGGGCGTTCCAGAATTATTGACAGTCAGACACAGGTAGATGCTTCCCTATTTACCACAGAAAGAACAGATGGCAAAACCAGTAAACAAAAGGAAATAGACCGGGCAGATATCAAAGTAAATGAGCTGGAGGAAACCAAATTATTAAACTTCTTCAGTGCTACCGGTATTAATTTTCAAAATATCGCTTCCAACGATGCGGTAATCGCTTCAAAAATCAACAGCATGCTTGCACAGGGATGGAAACTCACTTATGTGACTTCAGGAGTGGAAAGCAATGCTGGAGCTGAGGATGGTCAAGGGATTTTTATTACCCGACTCTTCTTTTCCAGATAGCAAAAATAAACCCCGATCCTATTTAGAATCGGGGTTTCATTTATTCAGAGGATTTTTACTCCTCAGCTTTTTCTTTCTTTTTCACAGTGATAGTCAATTCAGAACCCTCACCGTCATAATCGGCGGTGATGATATCTCCCTCTGACAAATCACCTTTCAGGATTTCTTCAGCCACAGCATCTTCCAGATATTTCTGAATAGCTCTGTTTAATGGTCTTGCACCATATTGCTGATCATATCCTTTATCAGACAAGAATTCCTTGGCCTTCTCGGTCAATTCAATCTTGTATCCCAAATCAGTGATTCTGTGGAAGAGTTTGCCCAAAGAGATGTCGATAATTTTGAAGATATGCTCTTTATTCAAGGAGTTGAATACTACCACATCATCTAATCTATTCAGGAATTCTGGACTAAATGCCTTTTTCAAAGCAGACTGAATGGTAGATTTCATAATCTCGTCCATATTGTCCTGCTTCGCCTTGTTGGCAAAACCAATTCCAGCTCCAAAATCCTTCAAATCTCTGACACCAATATTAGATGTCATGATGATAATGGTATTCCTGAAGTCAACTCTTCTACCCAATCCGTCGGTCAAGATACCGTCATCCAATACTTGCAATAAGATATTGAATACATCTGGGTGAGCTTTTTCAATCTCATCCAAAAGGACTACTGAATAAGGCTTTCTTCTGACTTTCTCAGTCAATTGTCCACCTTCTTCATATCCAACATATCCTGGAGGGGCTCCTACCAATCTGGATACGGAAAACTTCTCCATATACTCAGACATATCAATTCGAATTAAGGAATCTTCCTTGTCAAATAGGTAGGTCGCCAGCATCTTTGCCAACTCTGTTTTACCTACACCGGTAGGACCCAGGAAAATAAAGGAACCGATTGGCTTTTTAGGATCTTTCAGACCAACTCTCGTTCTCTGAATAGCTTTCGTAAGCTTCTTGATAGCTTCATCCTGCCCGATAACTTTTCCGGCAAGCTCCTCATTCATATTGAGCAATTTCGCTCCTTCATTCTGAGCAATTCGCTTTGCAGGAATTCCAGTCATCATGGCAATTACCTCAGCCACATTGTCCTCGTCTACGGTAAATCTTTTGGACTTACTTTCTTCTTCCCATCTTACTTTAGCGACTTCAAGTTGCTCAAGAAGTTTCTTCTCTTTATCTCTCAATTGAGCGGCTTCCTCATACTTCTGAGATTTTACCACTCGATTTTTCTCATTTTTGATATCTTCTACCTCAGCCTCGAGCTTTAGAATATCTTCCGGCACATGAATGTTGTTGATGTGCACTCTAGCTCCAGCTTCATCTAGAATATCAATCGCCTTATCAGGTAAGAATCTATCAGAGATGTACCGGTCAGATAATTTGACGCATGCCTCAATAGCCTCCTCTGTGTAGTTGACATTATGATGATCTTCATACTTGTCTTTGATATTATGAAGAATCTGCACAGTCTCTTCCGGAGAGGTAGCATCTACCATGACCATCTGGAATCTTCTCGCCAAAGCACCATCCTTTTCGATGTATTGACGATATTCATCCAAAGTCGTAGCTCCTATACATTGAATTTCTCCCCTGGCTAATGCCGGCTTGAACATGTTGGAAGCATCCAAAGAGCCTGATGCTCCTCCTGCTCCAACGATAGTGTGAAGCTCATCGATGAACAAGATCACATTTGGTGACTTTTCAAGCTCGTTCATGACGGCTTTCATTCTCTCCTCAAACTGACCTCTATACTTCGTACCTGCCACTAAAGAGGCTAAATCCAAAGTCACGACACGTTTGTTGAATAAGACACGAGATACTTTTTTCTGTACAATTCTCAAGGCAAGGCCCTCTGCGATGGCAGTTTTACCTACCCCAGGTTCACCTATAAGTATTGGGTTGTTTTTCTTTCTTCTGGAAAGAATTTGTGCAACACGCTCTATTTCTTTTTCCCGTCCTATAATTGGGTCTAGCTTATCATCTTCCGCCATTTTGGTCAAATCACGGCCAAAATTATCTAAAACTGGAGTGCGGGATTTTTCCGCACCGGCTTTAGAAGAGCCTGATCCACCGCCTGGAGAACCGAACAATTTAGAACCATCATCATCTGAATCTTCTGCTTCAGCTTTTGATCTCGGACTCATTCCCGGATCAGACTGCATTTCCAGCATTTCTTTGACAGCTTCGTAATTGATGTCAAACTTGTTCAAAATCTGTGTGGCAATATTTTCTTCATCCCTCAAAATGGAAAGCAACAAATGCTCTGTACCAATTAATTGGCTCTTAAAGATTTTTGCTTCCAAATAAGTTATTTTCAATACCTTCTCTGACTGTCTGGTCAGAGGTATATTGGCCATGTTCTTCACATTGTGATTTGCTGTACCTTTGACGGCACGTTCGATCGCCGACCGAAGTTCGTCCAAGGGTACGCCCAATTTTTTAAGAATGGAAACAGCTACACCTTCCCCCTCACGAATCATCCCTAATAAGAGGTGCTCCGTACCAATATAATCATGTCCCAGGCGAAGAGCTTCTTCGCGACTGAGAGAGATCACCTCTTTGACTCTGTTCGAAAATTTTGCTTCCATTTAATTCCTTTCTGATTGTTTAATAATCCTGTACGTATGTTACCGAATTTGTTTTAAAAACACAATCCTTTTGAGGATTGTTCATTGTTTTTTTGCAGACTTTAAGAGGAATTTTTTTGCTGCGGGTCCCTCGCAAAGGAGCAAATCCAGTACGGAGAGGTTAGGCTCAAAGTCTAAGCCAAAAAGTTGGGTATAAGGCTCCGCCTGATAATAATTTCTGTTCGAAAAGTGCTCTGAGGGCTTTATTTGACCTCTTATGTCCCAAGCATCTGGCAATTCCTCAGCTTTTTCAAGCACCTGCACTTTGACAGATAGCTGCAAAAGTTTAAGACAGATTGTCAGGAATTTGTAATTTAAATCCCATAAAGAGGGGATTTCCTGCTCGTAAATACTTTCGATGTATGGAAAAAAAAATTCAAAAAAAGGTGCCTTCCCGTAGGCACTTTGGATTCCCCGAAGGTGAGTAGCCAGCCATTTTTGGTTGTAATCAATCTGAATTTCTCCCAATGGAAGCCTAGGTCGTCTTCCCACTATTGGGATAGAAAGTGTCTCTACTTTATTACTGAGAAGAATCTGAGTTCTGTTGAAGTATGATTTTCTCTGATAGGTATCAAAGGGAGAAATGTAAAGTGTCTCGCATTGTGAAATAGCTGAAAAAAATTCCAGGTTGGGCAAATAAAAAAGGTCGGCAATAATTTGGCGCATGATTTTCTTAGGATGAGAAAGCGAAATTGAAGTCTTTTTCCGATTTAAAAAAAGGAAAGATTTCTAAAATAAGTCCTCAACATTTCCCAGGCCTTCCCTGATTACTTCCACTTCATCGCCTGTGCAATTTAAAATAGTTGAGGCTACATTTTGTCCGTAGCCACCGTCAATAACCACATCTACCAAGTGCTGGTATTTCTCGAAAATCAATTCAGGGTCCGTGCTATATTCTACTACCTCATCTTCGTCGTGAATGGATGTGGTAAGAATAGGCTGCCCCAATTCCTGAACCAAGGTCCTAGGAATATTATGATTGGGAACACGAATACCCACTGTTTTTTTATTGGAATGGAGGATCTTAGGAACTGTTGAATTTGCTTCCAAAATAAAGGTGAAAGGTCCCGGAAATGCCTTTTTCATCATTTTGAAAACTGGCTTGGTAATCACTCGAGTGTATTGAGCAATATCGCTCAAATCAGCGCAGATGAAAGAAAAATTATGCTTTTTCGGGTTGATCCCTTTGATCTTAGCGATACGTTCAATTGCCCTTTGATTAGTAATATCACAGCCCATACCATAGACTGTATCCGTAGGGTAGATTACTACTCCCCCATCTCTCAGGATTTCTACTATTTCCTTAACCTTTTTAGGTTCGGGATTCTCTTCGTACAGACGTATAAATTCAGCAGGCATACTTAAAATTAATAGTTCTTTTGAATGGATTCCCACTTTCTACTCAGTTCCTGCACAATGGGAATATCAGCTTGTGCCCAATTTACTTCAAAAAGTTCACTTGAACCCAGCCAACGATAAGCAGCATGCTCCGAAAGTATCAATTCGCCTGCTTTGTAAGAAGCCAAAAATGGAATCAACTGTATGGTTTTCCCCCGTTGGTAGGAATGCTCGGAGGAATCCCAGCTTTCCAATAAATCAATTTCTATGTTCAGTTCTTCTTTGATTTCTCTATGCAGGCAGTCCTCAGGACTTTCCCCTGATTCTACCTTTCCCCCTGGAAACTCCCAAAGTCCTGGTAGATTCATAAATTCAGACCGCTGTGTTGCCAAAACCTTGCCTTCAAATAAAATTATTGCGCAGGTGACTGGTATGATCATCAGGAGTTCTCTTTCCTATTCAACTGATCAATAAAGTTATCACTAAACCCTATTTGAACAAATTCAATTTTCCCGTTTTCATCTATAATATAAAAGGTAGGATAACCGGAGACTTTATAGGATTTGCCCAATTCACTAGCTCCCACTAGGACAGGAAAAGGAATAGAATTAGTTCGAAGGTATTTTTCCATCAGTTCTTTGCTATCGACCGGATTGATGTATAATGGAACCAAATTTGAGTCAAAGGCAAAGTCTTCGTCTTTGAATTTGTTGATTGCAATTTTACACCATCCGCAATTTATCATAGAGAAGTCCAATAGCACCCTTTTTCCTTTGAGCTCCGATAATCTGACAGGATTACCCTCCATATCAACCAATTCAAAATCAGGCGCCTTTTCCCCTACCTCCAAAGGCAGTCGAGTTTCAGATTCCCGCTCTGTCTTACTTACATAAGAGCTCGGTATTTCTAAGGTCAACTCTTCATTTCCTTCAGAAAATTTATAATCAGAAAAGTAAATCTCTATCAATTGATTCCTTTTCCCATGATGGTACAAACGTCTGCTATACCAAACCGGAATAGCATTAGAGGGATTAATAAAAAGGTGATTTTCAAGCAACACTTTGGTTTTATCAATCGTGGTATCCATTTCGATCTGTAAGTAATCAAAATAGATTTTATTGTCGACGATGGTATCTTTTACAAAGGACCAGCCTTCTTTTTTCATCAAGCCTAATGGAGAAAAAGAAAGAAAGCCATTATTAGAAAGGGTATTGATAAAGTTGAGAGAATCTTGCTCAATGGAAGTAATTTCTACGGTTTTCTTTTCATGATCAATAGACTGCAGCACTCCTCCCAAATACGCGAAAGTATAATTATCTCTCTTTCCTATATAGGCATAGTCAAAATATTCATCCTTTATTTTTCTAGCCTCAAAACTTCTGAAAGTAGTATCAAATTCATGGAAATTGGGGTTTTCCCAAACCATTTTGGATTGAAAAGATAATCCTTGAGGATTGAAAATTTGAGTTTTTGATTCTTCCCAGATCTGATCGGGAGTTTTTGGAGTTTCGCAGGAAAAAACTGCAACCAAGGCAAACAAAAGGAAATACAAACGCTTAATCATAGTATAAAAAGATGTTTTAACAAGATAGTTAGGAATTTCAAATTCTATAAGCATTAACCATATTTTGTTCGATAGAAAAAATAGACCCATTGAAAGTTTCTACTTAGCGTTTTAAAGCTATTTCCTATTTTTGCTCATATGATCGCCGACAAAAAGAAAAAATTACTGCTCATTCTGATCATCACTTTCTCCGTATTGGGAATTTCGATGACCTTCTATTTCTATCAGGTATTCTTCAGTCCCAATACTTTTTCGGAGCCTGATCAACCCATTGCTCTAAGAATACCAAGCAATGCCAATTATAAATATGTAGCTAATAAGCTGTATGATGATCAAATCATCAATGATGCGGTCAGCTTTGCTTTTGTAGCTAAGGTTCTTGGCTATCAGGAACTTGTCAAGCCGGGACTCTACACGATCAAACCTAGAATGACGAATCTGGAATTGGTGAGACTGTTGAGGTCAGGAAGACAAACTCCGGTTCGGATTACTTTTAATAATGTGCGAACCAAAGAGGATTTGGCGGAAAAAATTTCCGACAATTTGGAATTGGAAGAAGAGCAGTTTCTAGCCTTACTCCAAGACTCTGTTTACATCAGAAAATTCGATTTTAACGAGGAAACAATCATGAGCATGTTTATCCCCAATACTTATGAAGTTTGGTGGAATACATCTCCGGAAGCCCTTTTCGATAGAATGTATAAGGAGTATAATGATTTCTGGACGGATGAAAGAAAAAGGAAAGCAGCAGAATTGGGTTTGAATCCAAAGGAAGTTTCAACCTTAGCCAGTATTGTTCAGGCAGAAAGTCAGAAAAAGGATGAAAGAGCAAAAATTGCCGGCGTTTATCTCAATCGCTTGAAGTTGAATATGCCTTTGCAGGCTGATCCAACGCTGGTTTTTGCCTTAGGAGACTTCTCTCTCAAGAGAATCCTCAATATCCACAAAGAAACTGAAAGCCCTTACAACACCTACAAATACGCAGGTCTTCCTCCTGGACCTATTAATCTTCCAGAAATCAATTCTTTGGATGCTGTCCTGAATTATGAAGACCATGATTATCTATACTTCTGTGCGAAGGAGGATTTCTCAGGCTATCATGCTTTTGCAAAAACCTTATCAGAGCATAATGCGAATGCCAGACGATATCAGGCCGCATTGAATGCAGCAAAAATATTTTAAGATGTATCAAGCCGAAACACAAATCCGGGTAAGATATGCCGAAACAGATCAAATGAGCTATGTATACTATGGCAATTATGCCATGTATTTTGAGGTAGCTAGAGTGGAAGCTATGAGAAGTGTAGGTTTTTCCTACAGACAAATGGAGGAAGAGGGAATTATGATGCCGGTTTTAGAAACCCATTTTCGTTATCTAAAGCCGGGTAAATACGATGAGCTTTTGACCATCAAAACCCAGATCCCTCAACTCCCGGGAGTGAAAATAAGATTTGAGTATCAGGTTTTTAATGAGGCCGATGAGCTGATCACAGAGGGCTGGACTACCTTGGCTTTTTTAAAAAAAGTAAGTCATCAACCCACTAGACCTCCTCAAAATTTATTAGCTTTATTGAAACCCTATTTTTAGAATTCCTTATCTGTGGTTAAAAAAAGGATAAAAAAAGCACGTAAAAGATTCGATGATTGGCTGTTAAGCTTAAAAAATGTCCATCTAGGAGATCCGTATAAAAATGTCTACGACCTAGGAAATATTTTTATCCAGCAGCTTCAAAAAGATGATATCAATGAAAGAGCAGGTTCAATGGCTTTCAGCTTTACGATTGCTTTGTTCCCAACCATGCTTTTTTTATTAAATCTTGTTCCTTATTTGCAGGATTTTGTTCCCTATGTGACTACAGAAAATATATTACTTTTTGTGCAGGAGAGTTTACCCGGGGAAATATACAGTCAGTTGGAAACCACGATTATGGATATTGTATCCAAACCCCGACAAAGCTTATTATCTATCGGTTTCTTTTTCGCACTATTTGCCAGTACTCAAGGGGTGATGTCTATGATGATGTCTTTCAACTCAGTGTATCAAACCAAAGAGAGTAGAGGTTTTTTCAAAAGCCGTGTAATTGCCATCAGTATCGTGGTTGCTTTAGTGTTGGCGATTTTCGCAGCCAGTACAATTATGATTTTGGGCTCAATTGTCATCACCAGAATTGAGGAAATGCAGTTATTCAATTCTGACTTCTTAATTTTCTTATTCAATAGCTTAAAGTTTTTGGTTCTATTAGCCGTTTTTTACTTTACGACAGCATTTGTATTCAGGCATGCTCCAGCGATACATGATAAGTGGCATTTCTTTTCAGTAGGTGCTAACATCGCAGGTCTATTGATTACTTTAGCTTTTTACGGATTTACCTTTTATCTGAATAATTTTGCCAGCTACAACAAACTTTACGGTTCTATCGGAACATTGATTGGTTTGATGCTGTGGTTGTATATCACTTCTCTGATTATCCTCATTAGCTTTGAAATTAATGTGACGCTTGACTTGATAGAAGAAGACAAAAAGAGAATGGAAGATAAACTTCTTCGAGAGGCCGGACCAGAGAATATTGATTAGACTCGTTAGAATGGGTATTTGTGTAATTGAGTAACTGAGTAATTGATTAACAGTGTGTTTGTTCAGGGTATACTCCATTAAGGGCAATCCAATTCTTTATTTAAATATTGGTTTTGAAGAAACCAGATTTGGATTTAGTTCTAACCTTTATTCACCAGCTAAAGCTGTAGGAATTTTTTAGCATTGAACTGAATATCGCTTCATTAAAAAATAGGAACGACCCTTAAGGCTATTCAATCAATGAGTGTCAAGATCAGTTAAGCGTATGAAAAAAAAGCCCGGTTCCCCGGGCTTTTTATTGATTGGTGATCAATTACTTTAACTCTAATTGTTGAATTTGACCATTCGAACCCCTGATTTCCTCATACTTTCGAATCATTTCCTGGAGCTTTTCAGGATTGCTTGATGCCAAGTTATTTTGCTGTTCAAGATCCTCCTTGAGATTATACAATTGATAATCACTCGAGTTTCCCAATTCAATATTGACCTGATTTTGAACTGCCGGTCCTGGATACGGCGGGATCATAATCCAATCCCCTTGTCTTAAAGCTGTTTTTGTTGTAGCCTCCAATACAAAAGCATCTCTTCCTTTTTCGCTTTTCCCAAGAAATGTATCTAATAAATTCTGGCTGTCTGGGGCACTTTGCTCACTTCCAACCAAAGCGGAAATTGATGCCAACAAATCAATCTGAGTAACCAAAGCATCAGAAACTCCCGGTTGGATTTTCCCTTTCCAATAGGTGACAAAAGGAACTCTTGTCCCAGCCTCAAATAAAGAATATTTGCCCCCTCTCAATGGCCCTGCTGGAGTATGGTCACCTAATTTCTCAACAGCATCATCGTAATATCCATCGTTGAGTACAGGCCCATTATCGCTAGTGAAAACAATTAAGGTATTTTCCAAAATCCCAGCTTCTTCCAAAGCCTTGATGAATTCTCCAATCACCCAATCCGCTTCCAGAATCACATCTCCTCTCGGCCCCATGCCTGACTTTCCTTCAAACCTAGGATGAGGAGTCCTTGGAACGTGTGGCTGCTGCAATCCATAATACAAGAAAAATGGACTGTCTGACTGGGCTTTTTCTAAAACATATTCCTTGGCTTTGGCCAAAAAATGATCAGCCATATCCACATCACTCCACTTGGCACTTGCACCACCTTTCATAAATCCAATTCTAGGCACTCCATTAACGATGCTGTTATTGTGACCATGATGCCATTTCATAGTCAAGAGTTCTGGATTGGAGATTGCAGTGGGCTCTCCTTCAAAGTTCTGATCATAATCCACCTGAATAGGGTCATTAGGATCCAAATTAACCACTTGTCCATTTTCTATATAGACTGTGGGTACTCGATCTTGGGTGGCGGCCATGATGTGGGAAAAATCAAACCCCACCTCATTAGGACCTGGCTTAATTTGCTGATTCCAATCCACGCTTCCATTTCCCAGTCCCAAATGCCATTTACCGATTACCGCTGTATGATAACCTTGGTTTTGTAAAATTTTCGGTAGTGTCAATTGAGCTGTATCAATCAAAAGAGGAGCTGTTCCGGGAAGAATTTTAGCATCCTGATTTCTCCAAGGATAAGTACCTGTCAAAATTGCATACCGGCTCGGAGTACAAGTGGCAGATGAGGCATATCCATTGGTAAACTTTACTCCCCCATTTGCTAATTTATCCATATTTGGGGTTTGAAGCGTCCCAGCTTCATAGGCACTCACATCTCCATATCCCAAATCATCCATGTAGATAAAGACGATGTTGGGCTTCTTAGATGGAGCTTCTTCATCCACCTTTTTATTTTGACATGCGAGGGAAAAAACCATTCCCAACAGGATTGCAAAAAAACTAATAGACCTATTCTTCATAAATTTAAATTTGGGTATTTGGTAAATCTTAGGCTTTACTTTCATTTTAATCATTTTTCTTTTCTGCCATTTGAGGAAAAACCTGAATGGCACCAATTCCAGGATTATCCAAAATTGGATTGCCTAATATGTCCTTACTCAGATGAAGACCATCAATCAATCCAAACTCATCCCCTGAAAGGAATGGTACTTTTACCCCACTCTGAACTACAGCAACATTTTGAGGAATGTAGTCTTCTACATTTAATCCCCCTGGCACTCTAAATTGAGCATCTCCAACAATTCCATCTTCTGATTGAATCAGCGCATTTTCAGGCCAAAGACCATTTTTGACAAATAGATTATTCTTAAAAAAAACGTCTTCCAACTCCCTATTCGACTCATCATCAGGCTTATATTGATCTCCTGCTACCAACTCCGTCTTTCCCGGAATATGAAAAATATTATTGGCAATTAGCACCCCTTTGGAACGATTGTCTATCGCAATTTTTGCAACTATTTCTTCACTGACATAAATCGTATTATTATAAAAATAAGAATTAACTGGTCCCTTTCTCTCCTTGTCGCCTCCTTGATAGCCACTCAACCAGAATATTTTACCCTCTTGAAAAGCCCCATTTTGTCCTTTAATCCTATGGCCGTCATTTACAGAAATATTGTAGCGATAAGCACAATTGTAATTATTCCCCAATATCTCAGCAAAACCTCCGGCATTATAGGCTGAGAAGTTATACTGCATCACAATGTTGTCACAGTTGAAATCAATGTGAGCACCAGCAGAATCGCCCGGGCCATTAGCGTACATAAATTTATTTTTCTCGATCAATACCATGGAGGAACTCCAAGTCCATAATCCGCTTCCTCTTCCCCATTTTCTCCCATCATCATTGCTGCCGGAATACATTACTTCATTATCTGCCACGTAAACAAATTTTACTCCGGACATCTGAATTCCAGGTCCTCCCGTTCTGTGAACAGTATTCCCTTTTATCGTAATCCTGCGGATATTTTGATCAGTATTCCCAGTTAATTTAATACCCGTATGACTAAGATCTGAGATATGGGAATTTAAAATCTCGATATCCTCTATCATCTCGGAATCTGATTGATTCATTACCCGAATTCCCCAGCCATATTTTTGAGTTCCATTGGCTGACTTGACTTCTTCAGCACTTCTCTGAATTCCTTTTTCCTCGAAAAAAACTCTGGAAATTATCAAGTTATCTAAGGTTACTCCTTTCACTCCGCCTTTTTTATTGGCACGGATCAGTACTCCTACCCGCATTTGACCCTCGGGAGACATCTTTCCATAGCCTTCAGCCGTGATTTCCAAATTCTGAACTCTGACAAAAGAGGAATTTTCTATTAATATACCGTTCAAATATCCCTTTGCATCAATCCTTGCTAGTTTGGAAGGAGAATTATTCTGTTCGCTGTAGCTGCTAATCACCAAGGGCTCATTTTTTTCTCCCTTCAACCCTATGATTTCCAAGCTTCCGTTGAAAGTTTGTCCTTCGGCCAACAAAATCCTATCCCCGGCCTGAAGATTCAGAGATTTCACTTTATCAAGGCTTTGAAAAGCCTGATTCTTACTAAGTCCGGAATTAGTATCATTTCCCATTTTTGGATGGAAATAGTAATCTGTTGCCAAGGCTGCATTCCCAGCAAAAAATAGGAACAAGAGGCCCAGAATGGACTTTATTCTGTTTTGTAAATTCATTGTAAATAGTTTAAAAGTGTTTGTTTTCTTTAGTTTTCAATTTTTCTATCCGGTGTGTATCTATCCGGATGCAAGCGGCTATACTCCTCATCTTCCAAAAGACCCAAGAAAATAGGATCCATCAATTGCTTTTTCCAGGCTTCTAATTTTTCCGATAGCTTTTTAGCCAAAGCCTCTTGTATTGAAAATTGATTTTTGGATTCAGACAAATCCTTAGAAAGATCAAACAGGAAGTTTTGATTGGGCTGCATAATCATCTTAGAGTCACCGGAACGAATGGCAAAGCGATTGGCATTGTAGTTTCTCCAATACAGTTCCTCATGTGGAATCCCTTTCTTATTCCCCGTCAAATAAGGAATCAAGTCAACTCCATCTAGCTCATTTTTAGGCTTAACATTTGCTAAAGAAGCCGCCGTTGCGAAGATGTCCAATGAGATGATAGGCGCATCATATCTTTGACCTGAGGGAACCTGCCCTTTCCACTGCAAGGCAAAAGGAACTCTGATTCCACCTTCAAAGAAATCACCTTTAAAACCTCTCAGGGGCTTATTATTTGATCCATTGTCTTTGGTAGGCCCGCCATTATCTGAAAGGAAAAAAACTAGCGTATTCTCTTCTATATTGAGGGTTTTTAGCAAATCCAATAAGGCACCTACTCCATCATCCACCGCACTGACCATTGCCGCATAGGTTCTCCTTTTTTCATCTTTTATTTCAGGAAACCTGCTTAAATACTTTTCAGTGGCCTGCATAGGCGCATGAGGCGCATTGTAAGCTAAATACAAGAAGAAGGGTTGATCAGCATTATTATTGACAAAATTCAAAGCCTCTCTTGAAAGCGCATCTGTCAGGTATTCTTGCTCATTGACTCTTTCATCATTCTTTAAAAGCTTGGTTTTATATCCATCCCATTGATCTCTGGCTTCTGAGAGGTCATTGAGCACCCACTTTTCAGGAAAATATTGATGCCCTCCTGAAAGAAACCCGTAGAATTCATCGAATCCTCTTTTATTAGGAACTAAGCTTGGATGTGCTCCCAAATGCCATTTTCCAATAGCGCCAGTTCTATATCCTGCTTTTTTCAACAAATCCGCCATGGTTTCCTCTGACAATGGTAAGCCCATGGTGGAATCCTTAGGAGCCAAAAGAGGATTTCTGGCAAAGCCAAATCTATCTTGATACCTACCTGTTATTAAGCCTGCTCTGCTTGGACCACATACGGCAAATGATACGTAACCAGAACTGAAAACCACGCCATTGCTGGCAATCCTATCAATTCCTGGTGTAGGTATATCGGTGCTACCATTAAATCCTACATCTGCATATCCTTGATCATCAGTCAAAATGACTATGATATTTGGTCTATCTTCTGGTGATCTACTCTGTGACCAGCAGGTCAAAGAAAAGAGCAATATGCTTACTAAGAGCTGTAATTTTTTCATGTATTTGGATGAACAAGTAAACACCCCCACCCTATATCGGGTGGGAGTGATTGACCAATCTATCTATGAATTGATTATTACTTTTTAATTCCAAACTGGATTTTGAACCAAATTTGGATTGGCGTCTATCTCAGATTGCGGGATTGCAAAAACCTCAGAAAGTCTGCCTCGATACTGCGGATTATATGGACCTACTGGATCAGCTTTGGCGCGAGCATAAGCCGCCTCCACTTCACCCAATCTCTTCACATCCATAAATCTTAATCCTTCAAATGCCAATTCTACTCTTCTTTCCAATCGGACTAAATTCAATAATTCCGATTGACTAAGATTAGTACCATTTACATTCGTTACAGTAGGCATTCCCGCACGGGTTCTGATTTGATCCAGTAGAGGATATACTTCACTCAACTGACCTGATTCTGCCAAAGCTTCTGCACGCATCAAGAGTACATCAGCATAGCGAATCACATAAAAATCCTGACCTCCCGGACTGAATGGTGCAATGCCATCTGCAGATTGATCATCTCTTACATACTTTTTTAATCCAAACTTGGTGGCTGTATTCCCTCTAAAAGGTCTATCCAAGTATTTTACGAAAATATCCCCCTCAAAATAGATGGAAGCACCCAATCTAGGATCTCTATTTTCCTTACGTTTTTGTGGGTTATAAAGAGGAGAAGATGAAATAGGTAAGCCATCTATACACAAATAGGAATTAACCAAATTTGGCATTGGCTGCACATTTACCTTAGGAATACCCAAGAAGGTAGAGGAGAAAGTTTCCCCATTATTCGACTGATCCTGAATAAATCTCACTGAGAAGATAATTTCCTTTGACTGCTCGCCTGCCTCTGTAAACAATTGCTCATAGCTCGGATGCAATTGGTATCCCAAGGACATAATTTCAGAAGTTAGTCTGATTACCTCCCCATAATTTTGATTATACAATTCAAAACGGGCTAACAGAGAAAGTGCTGCACCTTTGGTAGCATAGCCGAATTGAGAGGGAGGATAGGACACAGGCAATGCATCAGCTGCTGCTCTTAATTCTGAAATAACAAATGCTCTCAGTTCTTCATAACTATTTTTAGGAACATATGCTTCTTCCAAGGTCTGAGTCGAAGTAATCAGAGGAGCATCTTCAAAATAAACAGCTAAGTTGAAATAGAACAGCGCTCGTAAGAATTTTGCCTGAGCTACCAATGCATCTCTTGAAGAAGCACTAATATTACTATCCGGAATTCGGGCAATGTTTTCAATAGCCACATTTGCTCTGGCTATCCCTCTATAAAGAGAAGTCCAAAAGGAAAGAAAGAATCCATAAGCGGGATCAGCTCTGCCTTCTACGAAATTCCCGGGCCCTTCAAACTTGTAATTATTGAATGTATTATCAGCGAAGCTGTCATGTTGTGGAATTCCTGCCACTCCATTTAAATTTCCACTATACATCACTCTATCTTGGAGGACTTCATACACTCCATTGATGCCTAACAAGGCATCTTTTTCATTTTGCCAGAAATTACCTTCTGCCAACTGGGTCAAGGAACCTCTTTCGAGATAATCCTCAGAACAAGAGGCCAAGAAAAGGATACTGATTAGATATATGAGTTTTTTCATCTCGATTAAAATTTAAAGTTGACACCTGCGGAAACGACTTTGTAAAGCGGGGTGGTTTGATCTGTGTTACCACCTCTTTGCCTTTCCGGGTCAAAGTTTTTGACTTTGGTGAAAGTCAACAAGTTCTGACCACTCACGAAGATTCTGGCTTTTTGTAAAAGCGCAATTTTCGAAAAATCAGCAGGTAAAGTATATCCCAATTCTATATTTCTAAGTCTCAAATAAGACATATCCTGCACGTAGAAAGAGGAAGTAACGGCATTATTCACCCCTCCTAATCTTGGAAGAGTTTCGGAAGGATTTTCAGGAGTCCATCTGTCTATCCAATAGGCTAATGCATTGTTTCTGTCTCCCTCCATTGGGGTTTGACCATTGCCGTCCAAATATCTATCGATTCTTCCAACTCCTTGGAATACTAAGTTCAGGTCAAAACCAGACATTTGAAATCAGGCATTGAAACCATAGATCCAATTCGGGAATGGATTTCCAATTATAGTTCTGTCAAATGCATTGACAACGCCATCTGGCTCTCCATCAGGTCCGGAAATATCAGCGTACTTCAAGTCCCCCGGTCTTGTCAGGTTACTGCCAAATTGCTGTGGTGCATTATCAACCTCCTCTTGTGTTTGGAAAACTCCAAGCACTTGATATCCAAAGTAAGAATTGAAAGGAGCTCCGATTCGAATAATCGTATTACCACTGATGGTTTCCTCTCCTCCAGGACCTAAATCAGTCACCTTATTATCTGCCATCTTCGTGACGTTGGCAGAGATATTCATTTTCAATTTCCCAATTGTCTCTCTATAATTTATTCCTAATTCAATTCCGCTGTTTTCCATGCCTGCTGCATTTTGAGCAGCCAAATTGGTTACTCCAATCGTATTTGGAATTGGAAAATTGGTATAGAGAATATCAGAGCTTATTCTTTTAAAATAATCTGCTGTCACATTCAATTTATTGGCAAAAAGAGCTACATCCACACCTATATCAAATTGTTCGATGGTCTCCCAGGTAATAAATGGGTTGGCCAATGAAGTTAAAGCAACCGCCGGCACAATGCCATCTACACCCAAATGATAATCTAATCCAGTGTTGTAGGTTTGCTCATAGATGTAATTCCCAATCCGGTCATTACCACTAATTCCCCAGCTGGCTCTCAATTTCAAATCAGCCAAAACTTCAGATCCTGCTAAGAAAACTTCTCTTCCGATATTCCATCCAGCAGAAACAGAAGGGAATGTTCCATATCTATTCGTTGGACCAAATTTGGAAGAACCATCTCTTCTTACGTTAGCTTCAAAAAGATACTTTTCATTGTAATTATAATTCACTCTTCCAAAAAATGACTGCCAAGCTTCTTCAGATGCTCCTCCACTTACAGACGGATTAATTACCCCTCCCCCATTAAATTCCTGAATGGCGTCAGATGGGAAGCCCTGTAATGAGCCTGAAAATCCATCCGCTTTATCATAAATCACAGAATGACCCAGCATAAAGTCGAAATTGTGAACTTCATTTAGACTGGTTGTGTAACGGAAAATATTTTCATTCAATAATCTGTAATTAAAGTTCAGATTATTATTCAAATCATTCAATTCGTTTTGAAGAACTACTTCCCCCTCCCAATCTCTTAGTATATTCGTTGGTCTGAAATTTGAAATATTAGCAAAGTTGATAATTGCACTACCGCTAGTCTCAAAAGTTAGCTTTTTACTAATTTTTGCTTTCAAACCAATTCGCTCACTGATGTTGATATTATCATTACTAAAGTCCCCAAAGTTACCGGTTAACAATACGTTATTAATTGGGTAAGAAAAGTTTACATTTTGATATGCTCCATCAACTACGCCCAATTCTCCATTAGAATATCTTACCGGTACTGTTGGAGAGGATCGCTGAAACTGATTAATGATACCTGTTTCCCCAGTAATCGCGCCTGCACCGCCACTTGGTCCTACAAATCTGGACCAATAAGCATTGGTTACATTGGTCAAGGTTAACCAGTCATTGGCATTTACAGAGAGGTTAATTCCTAAATTGTATCTATCTGATTTAAACTTTCCTCGTACTACTGCTTCCTGGTTCAAATAGCCTAGAGAGACTCTGAATGAAGTTCTGTCAGTTCCTCCTGTAAAAGAGAGATAATGATTTTGAATTGGTGCGTCCCGAAGAGCCACATCAGCCCAGTTGGTGTTAGCAAACTGATCAGGATTTGTTCCATTTCTGATAGCTTGAATATCAGCTTCAGAAAATCTCATCGGAGAGTTTTGACCATTCACATTTCGGTCTCTCTCATTTTTTAATAATGCATAGTTTATAGCATCCAAATATTCAGGAACAACTGTAACTTGCTGAACTCCAAAGTAATTATTGTAATCCACAGAGAATTTACCCTTGGATCCTTTTTTGGTGGTAACAACTAGTACTCCATTAGCTCCTCTTGCACCATAAATTGCGGAAGCCGAAGCATCCTTAAGCACTGAAATACTTTCAATATCAGATGGAGCTAGATTATTAAATTCCGCTAGCCCTTCGTATTGGATGTTGTCAATCACAACCAAAGGATTGGTTCCACCGAAAGTTCCAATCCCACGAATGATAATTGCAGATCCATCTGCACCAGGAAGTCCTGTGGACTGAGTTAATTGAACTCCTGCAAATTTACCGTACATCAACTGTGCAGAGTTGGTTACAGGCTGGTTCACTGCCTCATCAAACCTCACTGTTTCTACAGAGCCGGTTAGGTTTAGTTTTTTCTGTTCACCATAGCCAACAACCACCACTTCTTCCAAGAGGGATTCTGATTCAGCTAACGCTAAATTGATTACTGACTGGTTTCCAACTTGAATTTCTTGAGTATTGAATCCTATCAGACTAAAAACCAAGACTGATTCTGATGAAGGCACATTGATGGAAAACTTCCCATCCAAATCCGTGACAGTTCCCTGATTGGTTCCTTTAACTAAGACTACAACTCCTGGGATAGGAGAATTATCGGAAACTGAGGTCACTGTACCAGAGACTGATTTGGCACTCTGTCTGGCTATCGTTGCTGAGAAGCTTATGAGAAAAAGCCCCAGCACCAGCAGGCAATTCCTTAAAATAAGCCCCATTCCAGATCTCTTATTCTTTGAGAGATCATCTGTAGAATTTCTATCCATGAAAGGAAAATTTTGGGTTATTACTAATTAAAACTTATCCAAATTTTGATTTTCATCTTCATATATAAGGGGTATGAATCATTCAAGTCAGTAGACAAATCATTCAATCATTAAAAAAAGCACCCATTTGGATGCTTTTGAAAGGGTTTTATTCGGCTTTTTGGAGAATGAGTGATTTGTAATCCGAAGGGAGACAACCAAACTGCTGCTGAAAGGATTTCTTGAAGTGTTTGTAATCATTAAAGCCAACTTCATAGGCAACCTGACTGAGTTTGTAGTCTGTTTGCAAAATCAATTGAGCCGCTTTTTTCAATTTGACAGAGCGAATGAATGCGGTTATAGATAGACCTGTGAGGGATTTTATTTTTCTAAAAAGGGTAGACTGACTCATGCAGAGTTCATCTACCATGGTTTCTATTCCAAATTCCTCATTGAGTAAATTGGCGTTGACCAAGGAGATGGCTTTTTCAATAAACTGCGCATCCAAATCATGCTCCACCACTTCTTTGGAATCTGGTTCAAAGCGAACTTTATTTAAAAAGTATTCTCGAAGCTTTTTTCTGTTTTCCAGAATATTCTTAACCCGAGTTTTAACTATACCGGGATTAAATGGCTTGGTAATGTAATCCTCGGCACCTGTCTGCAAGCCATCCATTTCGTAAGCAATGGATGTCCGGGCTGTCAATAGGATTACTGGAATATGGGAAATGTTGATTTGATTTTTGATTTCATGACAGAGTTTGATCCCATCCATTTTAGGCATCATCACATCTGAAATCACCAAATCTGGCATTTCATTCTGAATCATAGTCAAGGCTTGCTCCCCATCTTCAGCTTCCCAAATATGGTACTCCTCACTCAGTAGAGATCGTAGATAGACCCGAATATCTTCATTGTCATCAGCAATGAGAATACTGATTTCTTTCCCTTCCTGATCAATCTTGAGAACATCTTTATGCTCGAAGTCCAAGTCTAGGACCTTCTCCGTAGCAATTTCAGAATCAGGAGCCACTTCCTTAACTTCAGAAAGATCGACATTGAGTGGTAAGGAGAAGAAAATACAAGTTCCGACTCCTGGCTCAGAATCCAAGTCGATTTCACCATGATGCAGATCCACAATATTTTTGGAAAATGCCAATCCAATCCCACTTCCGACCAGATTAGAGGTCTCTGCATTCTGAACTTGATAGAATCTATCAAATACCAGTTTAGACTCCTGATAACTCATGCCGATTCCATTATCTCTAACACTTACTTTGATTGAATCAGAATTTTTGGTCAACTCCAAACTAATCTCTCCTCCATCTTTGGTGTATTTAAAGGCATTCGAAAGGAGATTACAAAGGACAATTTCCATTTGAGATCTATCGAAATCCAAGTTCAACTGATCCAAATCGCTTTCAAAATGGTAATTAATTTGCTTTTTGATGGCAAGGATTTTAAAGCTGAGATAAACCTCTTTTGCAAAACCTACAAAATCTGACCTGGTTGGATTCAGTTTTAAAAGACCATGTTCGGATTTTCTAAAGTCCAGTAATTGATTGATCAAACCCAGCATTCGCTTTCCGTTTGACTCTACCAAGAGCAGTTTTTCTTTTACCGTTTCTTTCAGTTCGAAATTGCTGAGAAGCTCTGTAATCGGACTCAGGATCAATGTTAATGGTGTGCGGAATTCATGAGAAATATTTGTGAAAAAGGTAATCTTAGCTTCGCTTAATTCATGCTCCTTTTCTTTTTCAATTTGGATGATGCGAAGCTCAGCTTCCAATCTTGCCTGCCTTGCTGATACATAACGAATCAAAAACAATATTCCGACAGTAAGTAGAAAATACCCTAGAAATGCCCACCAAGTCAGCCAAGGAGGAGTGTCGATTTGAATGAATAATCTCCTTTCCGGACTCCAGTCCTGATTATTTCTACTAGCTCTGAGCAATAATTCATAATCACCCCATCTTAATCCGGTAAAACTGATTTGATTATTGGCTCCAAGATTTACCCATTCATCCTGAAGCCCTTTCAACTTGTAGGAATAAAAAATATTATCTGCTCCCAAAAAGTCATTCACGGTAAACATCAGTGAAAGGTGATTTTGACTGTAATCCAATTCAATAGACTCCGTGTTTTCTATAGAGTTTTCCAAAATGATCTTCCCATCCACTTCATCACCCACATTCAAAGTTTTGTTGTTGACAATGAGCTTGGTCAACACTACTTCGGGAACCTCTATACTTTCAGATATTTTAGATGGGTCAAATGAAATCAAACCATTAGAGCCCCCGAAATACAAAAGCCCGTTTGCATCCTTGAAAGAAGATCCGATGTGAAATGAATTAATCATCACCCCATCTTCTCTATCATAGTTGATAAAGGATTTTTGAGCTGGATTATATTTTGTCAATGAAGTAGTGGTGGAAATCCAGAGATTTCCGGATCTATCTTCTTCCAAGGCACAGATAAAATCATTGGTAAGACCTGATTTCCTGTCAAATGAATGTATTAAATCCAGCAACTGACCTTCTTTCTTTAAAATGATCAGTCCTTTCGGTGTACCCAAATAAATTAGATTGTCCTGCAGGTATAAATCATTGATAATACTAGGAGAAAGGGAGGAGCTCAGCAATTTATCTTGCGGAAGGAAGTTACCGCTTTTCTCATCATACTTATTGATCCCGGAATAAGTCCCTATCCAAATCTCCCCGTTTTTGGATTCTTTGATCTGGCTTATTCTATTGTTGGACAAAGGATGTTCAGCATTGGTTTCAGAAAAAACAATCCATTTTCCAACATCCAGTTTTTTGGTTGAATCAATCATTTTCAATCCCAACTGCTGAGTACCCAACCACAGCCTATCTTTCGTATCAACAAGGATTGCGGTGATTTTTTGATTTTCGAAGTGCCTCTCAGGTTGCGCAAAATTTCTATTTCTGAAAATATATAGCCCCTGCCCAGTTCCAACATATAAATCATTTCCTTTTTCAAAGAAACAGTTGATTCGGCTGGGAAGGACTTGACTTAATCTTGAAAAATTCGACTTCCCTTGATTGGAAAAGACACCTTCTGTCAAAGTCCCTTTATATAAAAAACCCTCACTATCCTTATAAAATGCAGTGATATTATGGTCCGGGATATTCTCCAAAGCCACGTTTCTTGAGATTTCGAAGCCTTTATTCGGATACAAAATCAGGACTCCACCATGGGATGTCCCTAGCCAGGCTATCCCATTTTCATCTATATCAATACTTACGATGATGGAGTAATTGATATTATCAAAACCCGCACCCTGAGGATTTGTATTGATTTTTCTAAAATTTTTAGCATCCTGATCACTTATAAAAAGCCCGTCCCCCCAACTTCCTATCCATATTCTATTTTTTTGATCTATGGCCAAACTTTTGACATAAGTAGCTTGAATAGGCAGAAGCTCCTCTCTAAGACTTTGGAGTTCGTAATCAAAATTAGCTAAAGAAACATTTTTTCCTTTGTTGCCCACCAGCCAAATCTTATTACGCTTAACGTCCTCAGTTAAGTTGAAATAAATGTTTTTGGTTTGAAACCTGATTCTTCGACTTTCTGAGGGGTCAAATTTGTTGAGTTCCTTTCCTGCTATAAACCAGATATTATCATATTTATCTCGGATAACATTGTAGATAGGCTGGTCGGTAGCAAAGTGTTGGATCAGTTTTTCATTTAGGGGATCCAAGACAAAAAGTCCACTACTCCAAGTACCTGCCCAGATAAAGCCGTTTCCATCTTGCTGAATTGAGATCACCCGGAGTTTTTTAGTGGTCAGGGATGAAAAAATATGATTCATATTTCGAATCGTATTTTTCCTGGGGTCCATAACAGAAAGGCCACCTTCTTTGGTGCCAATCCAAATTTTATTGGCCCCATCCTTAAAAAGAATTTCGATGTTTTCGTTTTCTAGGCCTGGATATTCCTCTCCAGGTCTAAAATCAGTAAAACTGTATCCATCAAACTTAGAAATCCCTCCCTCGGTCGCGAAAAATTTCAAATTGTTCTCATCTGATACAACCTTGGTGACAAAGTTACTAAGTAATCCCCTCCGGACATTCAACACATCAATCGAAAACTCCTCTTGGGAAGGCTCAATCTGCATTGCAAAAGCTTGATGCAGCATCATTGAAGCCACTAGTAACAGCAGTAGTGGTCTCATTTATTTTGGGTTTGTTAAAGCAATTTATTCTTTTTGATTTAAAATCCTTTGCTAGTATCATTCTGATAAGCTTATGGTTTTAAAGAAAAGAATTAGCACAAATTAGCTTGATCTTTAAGGAAAGCTGGGGTGAAATTGAGCAAGTGGGGGTATAAATCGTTCAAATACTATCTAAATGTGGCGGGCGGTTTAGGCTTATTATTCAATCTTTTATAGTTTCATTATATACTCTAGAAACTATGTGCAAGAATTTATCCTTTTGGCTTTTTCTATTTCTAATTAATCTATCAGCATCTGCTCAATCTAAAAGACCCAATGTGATTTTTATTTTGGCGGACGACATGGGTTATGGAGACTTGGGAATCACCGGTCAGGAAAAATTCCAAACTCCCAATATTGACCAATTGGCAAAGGATGGAATCCTATTTACCCAACATTATGCTGGATCTACTGTCTGCGCTCCCAGTCGTTCAGCATTTTTGACAGGACTACATACTGGTCATACACCCATTCGTGGCAATAAAGAAATGCAGCCTGAAGGACAATATCCACTTCCGGATTCCTTGATGACCATTCCCAAACTTTTCAAACAAGCTGGTTATACCACGACGGCATTCGGCAAGTGGGGATTAGGCTTTCCTGAGAGCAGTGGCTCTCCCGAAAACCAAGGAATCGATGAGTTTTTCGGATACAACTGTCAGCGATTGGCTCATCGCTATTATCCAGAATACTTGTGGAAAAACGGGGAGAAGCTATTTCTGGAAGGCAATGATTGGACGGAGAAAAGCACCTATGCTCCAGATCTGATCCATCAAGAGGCATTGAATTTCATCGAGAAGCAAGATTCTGGTAAACCCTTCTTTTTATATATCCCTTTGATCATTCCTCATGCAGAACTGGCAGCTTCCTCAGCAGCCCGAATTGAAAAATACCATCAGAAATTTGGACCTGAAAAAGCCCATGTAGCTGGTAAAGGAGGGGATTATGGCCCTGAAATGAATTTAGGTGGCTATCAGTCTAACCCATACCCCAGAGCAACATTTGCCGCCATGATGGAGGAAATGGATTTGCAGGTAGGAGAAATCGTACAGTTACTGAAAGAGCGTGGACTAGAGGATAATACGCTAATCATTTTCACAACAGACAATGGACCTCATTTAGAAGGAGGACATGATCCGGAATTTTTTAATAGCAATGGTCCATATAGGGGATTCAAAAGAGACCTTTATGAAGGAGGAATTCGAGTTCCTTTAATTATGAGATGGCCATCTGTGATTTCGGGAGGAAGACTCAGTGAGCATGCTTCAGCATTTTGGGACTTTCTGCCCACCTTTTCAGCAATTCTGGGGATTCAGTTGGATCAGGAAACAGATGGTGTGTCAATGCTCCCAACAATCATCAATCAGGGAAAGCAGAATTCGCATGAGTATTTGTATTGGGAATTTATCGAGCAGGGCGGCAAGCAGGCGATTCGAAAAGGAAGTTGGAAGGGAGTTAGAACAGGTCTGCAGAAAAATCCAGATGCAGCATTGGAGTTATATGATTTGGAAACTGACCCAGAGGAGAAATACAATCTGGCTGAAAAATATCCAGAAATTGTCAAGGAGTTAATGCAAGATTTGAGTCAGGCAAGAACAATCAACCCTGTCTTCCAACTATTTCCAGGAGAAAAATGATTTGATAAGTGGATCAAAAAATAGAACCAAGAAGTCTCCCGATTTTTGGAATGCTTAGCTTGCAAAAAAATTAGACGATTAGCTTATGATGTTTGACAGCCCTGATTATCCTCGGGCATTGAGTGAGAAAGAATTTAATTCTTGGATGGAAAAAGGAAGGCAAAGTCTGATTTCCTACAGTTATTTATTGATTTTTTGGGATGAAATGGATGAAAAATACCTCCCCATATTTGTCGAAAATCGGAATGAAATCCAGACTTATGAGCGCTACGGAGATTCTCCGGGGAGACAACTATTGGTAGCGGCTTATGACTTACACTCAGAGTCAAGGGTGGCTTGATTTTTTTGAAATACAGAAGAAGTACAGAAATACGCCTGCGGCGAAATATTTGAAAGATACCTAAAAGATAATTTTTAAGATATGCCTGCGGCGAGATACGGGACAAATCCCCCTTTGGAAACGTAAATTAAGTTTGGGACGAATTCTTTTTTCAAAGGGGGCAAGGGGGATTTTGGATGAAATACAGTTGAAATAAAGAAATACGCCTGCGGCGAAATAATTAAAAAGATACCTATAAGATAATTTTTAAGATATGCCTTCGGCTAGATACGGGTCAAATCCCCCTTTGGAAACGTAAATTCAATGTAGGACGACTTCTTTCTTCAAAGGGGGTATGGGGGATTTTGGATGAAATCTAGTAGAAATAAATTGAAATACGCATGCGGCAAAATAATTAAAAAGATACCTAAAAGATAATTTTTAAGATATACCTTCGGCAAGATACGGGTCAAATCCCCCTTTGGAAACGTAAATTCAGTATGGGACGACTTCATTGAACAAAGGGGGCATGGGGGATTTTGGATGAAATACAGTTCAGATAAAAGAAATACGCCTGCGGCGAAATATTCCCAAGCCTGAGGTTGTCGGAAAGATGTTTTTTAAGATATGCCTTCGGCAAGATACGGGTTAAATCCCCCTTTGGAAACGTAAATTCAGTATGGGACGACTTCATTGAACAAAGGGGGCATGGGGGATTTTTGGATGAAACACAGTTGAAATAAAAGAAATATGCCTGCGGCGAAATAAGTAAAAGATACCTAAAAGATAATTTTTTTTAGATATGCCTGCGGCGAGATATTTATCCCGTAGGGATATCAGCTCGGTAGCAAAATTGAGCATAAACCCATCTCCATGCCGTAGGCATGGCACCTTAGAGAAATACGGTTGAAATAAAAGAAATACCCTTCGGCGAAATAGTCATTTATAAAATGAAATCAGGTGCTTTAAAAATAAGCAAGGTGTAATCCCTCAACCCTTTTTTTGATAAATCTATC
Source organism: Algoriphagus sp. NBT04N3 (assembly GCF_019443765.1). Lineage (NCBI taxonomy): Bacteria > Pseudomonadati > Bacteroidota > Cytophagia > Cytophagales > Cyclobacteriaceae > Algoriphagus > Algoriphagus sp. NBT04N3. The sequence goes on along the minus strand of NZ_CP048415.1, from coordinate 468,803 downwards.
CTTTTTCCAAACCCAGATGATCCAAGTAGTGAAATAAAAATCCCGAGAAACAAATTGCTTCCCGGGAGATTGAAATTAAATTTTGACTTCTCCGAAAGATTTTACTCAGAGATTAAATATACCCTTCTTTTATTATGCTCTACCAAGAAATGGGACTTTTCGAAAATAGGTTTAAATCTAGACTTGATAGCATCGATATCTCCATAAAATTCTGCCTTGATATCTAAATTTTTATCTACCAGATAAATGGTTGGGGTTGTCTTTTTTTCAAATTCTGTGAAATCAACTTTAACCTCAATTTCCTCATCCTTTTCTTTTTTAGTTTCATCCTTGGCAAACACCATTCCTATTGTCAGGAAAAATGAAAGAAGGATTGCAGTGACATAAGCAATCAACTTGTTGGTTTTCATAGCTTTTTAATCGTTTGTTGGTTTAATTAGTAATACTTACGATTAAGTTTAAGAATTGATTCAGTGAGCTGAATAATTTTTTCTATTACACTTAACTTCTATCAATGTTCTAGATTTTTGATGAAAACAATAGAATAATACCTTCGGAGAAATACTGTTGAAATAAAGAAATACGCCTTCAGCGAAATATATGAAAGATACCTAAAAGATAATTTTTAAGATATGCCTTCGGCAAGATACGGGTCAAATCCCCCTTTTGAAACGTAAATTCAGTATGGGACGACTTCATTGAACAAAGGGGGCATGGGGGATTTTGGATGAAATACAGTTGAAATAAAAGAAATATGTCTGTGGCGAAATATTCTAAAGCCTGAGGTTGTCGGAAAGATAATTTTCAAGACATGCCTTCGGCAAGATACGGGTCAAATCCCCCTTTGGAAACGTTAATTCAGTATGGGACGACTTCATTGAACAAAGGGGGCATGGGGGATTTTTGGATGAAATACAGTTGAAATAAAAGAAATACGCCTGCGGCGAAATATTCTAAAGCCTGAGGTTGTCGGAAAGATAATTTTCAAGACATGCCTTCGGCAAGATACGGGTCAAATCCCCCTTTGGAAACGTTAATTCAGTATGGGACGACTTCATTGAACAAAGGGGGCATGGGGGATTTTTGGATGAAATACAGTAGAAATAACAGAAATATGCCTGCAGCGAAATATTCTCAAGCCTGAGCTTATCGAAAAGATATTTTTTAAGAAATGCCTTCGGCAAGATATTTATCCCGTAGGAATTTCAGCTCGGTAGCAAAATTGAGCACAAAACCATCTCCATGCCGTAGGTATGGCACTGTAGAGAAATACAATTGAAATAAAGAAATACCCCTTCGGCGAAATATTCCCATCTTTTTTAAATATTTCATCGGATTGAAAATCCTACGATAGGGATTCGGGATTACAAATCCCGAATAGCATAATGATCATCCTAAATAAACCCTCCAAGGGATTTGAAACCCTTGGAGGGTAGAGTTACATACCGTTCTTCCTGCTCTTCTACCATTTGGGAAATTACAGACAACAAAATCATTTCTACGGGGTTAAAAAGTATGTACAAATGAATTTCATTTATATCAAACCCATAAAACATTTTTAAAATGACTGAACAAAGCAAATGCCCCATTTCTGGAGGCAGAAATCAAATTAAAAGCGATAGAATAGGCGGTGGCATCGGCACCAAGCCTATGAATGCTGACTGGTGGCCAAAGCGCCTTCCGGTTGAGTTGCTTCACAGCCCATCATCCAAAGCAAATCCTTATGGTCCTGACTTTGACTATCCATCGGAGTTCGCTTCTCTGGATTTGGCAGCTGTCAAAAAAGATATCACAGAAATGCTGACCACTTCCCATGATTTTTGGCCAGCAGATTATGGCAACTACGGTCCCCAGATGGTTCGAATGGCATGGCACGCTGCCGGAACTTACAGAGTTGCCGATGGTCGAGGAGGTTCTGGCGAAGGCTTGATCCGTTTTGCTCCTCTCAATTCTTGGGAAGACAATGGTAACATCGATAAGTCTATCCGACTTTTAGAACCCATCAAACAGAAATATGGCAGAAAATTATCCTGGGCGGATTTAATCATTCTAACGGGTAACTGCGCTTTGGAGCAAATGGGATTCAAAACCTTCGGATTCGGAGGAGGAAGACTGGACTCTTGGGAAGGTGATGATAGCACCTACTGGGGTCCGGAAACAGAAATGGCCACCCAAGATAAGCGCTGGACAGGAAAGCCGGGAACTGAGGAGTATGATTTGGAAAATCCATTAGGAGCATCCAGACAATCTCTTATCTATGTGCATCCAGAAGGACCTTTTGGAAATATGGACCCTATTTCAGCAGCCCAGGAGATTCGAATTACTTTCTCCAGAATGGCGATGAATGATGAGGAAACGGTTGCCTTGATCGCAGGTGGACATGCCTTTGGAAAAAGCCATGGCGCTTCTCCAAAATCCCATTTGGGACCAGAACCTAATGCTGCAGAATTAGAGCATCAGGGTTTGGGCTGGATCAACAGCAATGGAACAGGAAATGCTCAGTATACCACCACGAACGGAATTGAAGGAGCTTGGACCTCCAATCCTACCCGATGGGATAATGAATATTTAGAAAACCTTTTCAAATACGAATGGGAGCAAACTGTCAGCCCTGCAGGTGGAAAAGCTTGGAAACCAAAAGGCGGAGCTGCTGCAGATGCTGTTCCTGATGCACATTTGGAAGGTGTTCGTCATCCATTGATGATGATGACCACGGATATTGCTTTGATAACCGATCCGGAATACCGAAAAATTTGTGAGCGATTTGTGGAAGATTCCACTTTGCTAGATGATGCATTTGCTCGTGCTTGGTACAAACTGACTCATAGAGACATGGGGCCAAAAAACAGGTTGTTAGGTCCTGAAGTACCCAGAGAGGAATTAATTTGGCAAGATCCAATTCCTGCTTTAGATCATGAAGTAGTGAATGAACAGGATATCGCTCAACTGAAAAAGGACATTTTGGCTTCAGGTCAGTCTATCTCTGCTTTAGTAAGTGCTGCTTGGGCTTCTGCTTCAACTTTCAGAAAAACTGATTTCAGAGGAGGTGCCAATGGTGCAAGAGTGCGTTTAGAGCCTATGAAAAACTGGGAAGTCAACAACCCCAAACAATTGGCTTCAGTTTTAGAAACTTTGGAAAAAATCCAATCTGACTTTAATGGCAAGCAATCAGGAAATAAAAAGATTTCCATGGCTGACCTGATCGTATTGGCAGGTTGTGCTGCTGTGGAGAAAGCTGCCCATGATGCCGGAGTGAAGGTATCTGTTCCTTTTGTACCAGGCAGAATGGATGCCAGTGCAGAACAAACAGACGTTGATAATATCGCAGTATTGGAGCCAATGCTAGACGGATTCCGCAACTACAGAAAAGGTAAGTATGCCGTAGAGACTGAGCGTATGTTGATTGATAGAGCTCAGTTATTGGACCTGACTGCTCCTGAGATGACCGCCTTGGTTGGAGGGCTGAGAGTTTTAGGTGCCAATTACGATGGCTCCAAGCATGGAGTATTTACCGAAAAGGTTGGAGTATTGAGCAATGACTTCTTTACCAACCTATTGGCCATAGATACCAAATGGACTCCGGCAGATGATGCTAAGGAAACCTTTGAAGGAAAGGACAAGGCGAGCGGAAAGACCAAATGGACTGCAACCCGTGCTGACTTAGTATTTGGTTCCAATCCACAGCTGCGAACTCTTTCTTTAGCCTACGCAGCTTCTGACGGTCATGAATTATTTGTAAAGCAATTTGTAGACGCTTGGCATAAAGTCATGATGCTGGATAGATTCGAATTACAACATGAATTGTACAAAAACTAATCTGGGGACGGGAGTCATAAATCACTTCAAATTATGATTTTTGAGCTTCCCTATCTTCGAAAATTAAATCTTAATCAAAGCAATCCTCCATTTTGGGGGATTGTTTTTTGTTTAGTCATTAATAGAAATCGGAAAAAATCAAGATATTCTAGAACAGAGATTTGCCAAGTAAAAATCGATTTTCCAGCAAATAATATTTTGAGAGCCTAAGAAGAAGGAGTAAATCTCTATCTTTCATTCAAGGCACTGGAAATCATTTTAAAGATCTCTTTTCGCATAAGAGTTTCTAAGAAAACCCAATCGACTCTCATAGCTTTTTTTATAGCGTTCTTTCATTTCATCAGACAGAAAGCTTCGATTGATTATAGGTTCAATTTCTTCTAAGGGCTTTGAGAATTCATTGAGGATTTTTTTAACTCGAATTTGCATGATTCCGATTTTTATACCGAATTCGAAAAAATCATCGTAGGCATAAAGCCCCATTGCCTCGTAACTTTTGGTGTAATAATCTTCAGCAAAGAGCCCATCTTTTAGAGCCATTTCAGAATCCTTTACATGAAGTCTAGTATTCACCAAATCATATGCTGGGCTCAGATTATAATCTCCTTGCGAAGTTTCCAGTAGGGCAAAGTTTTTCAAATGCGCATCCCCATTTGAAAACAGAAAATTGAATACCACTAACCTGAAGAACTCTTCTATGGCAATAGGATAAGCAGCCACATATTTTTTAATCAAAAGGGCGATCCCTTCATAGCTATAATTGTACTTGAATTCTTCTCCATCTGTTTCCTTTGATTTTAGAGCCAAAGTCGCAAAATCTTCTTTGCCCAGCTTTTTAGAAGTTTTAGAGTCGATATCAAATCTTTTGGTCAGGTAGGCAGGTTCTCCATTTTCGAAGAAGATCAAGGCACTCTCAGCTACATTCAACTTATAGATTTGTTTAGCAATCTGCATGGTCAAGTGTTCATTAGCCGGAACCTGATCCACATTCTCCAAATCCCTTGGAATAGGTTTCAAAATATAGGTTCCTTGTTCTCCTTGACGGGTTAATCTAAGCTGGCCTTTATCCCAAATCAAAGAGAGCTTTTCCTGAACCCCTGAAATAGAAATTCTCTTTCTATTCTCCATCAATTCTGCCATTTGAGAAGTTTGATTTGGTTGATGGCTATGATAGGGAAGAATATGTGCTGTCTTTTTCCCTGAGAATAATTGTTTCAATCCAAGCGGGCTGTAGGTATGAAAGCCTTCTGCTAAGGTTATGGGACAGGTATTAATGATTAGCTCAGTCATTTGGTTCAACGGTTATTGCACCTATGGTATCTGAATCAGCAGTTTTTAAAAGTATAGTAAAGAAATCATCTTCATCAATCTGAAATTGGCGTGCCTGTAGTTTCAAATTGACACCTTCAGAAAGCATATTGAAAAAGAATGGAAATAAATGATCAGAATAATACTCTTTTTTTGATTTTGGAAGTGTTAGGCTAACGGAGGGTTTATCCGGATGAGAAAACCAGGAATCTTCGTAAACAAAAGAGTACTTACCAGATTCCGATTTTGACAAGATCCCGACCAACTCCCCATTTCTTAAAACTCTCGCTGATTTCATCTATTAAAGCAGTTTTTTGACGGAAAGTGATAATTCCATTCCCAAAATCTCCGCAAGTTTATTTAGCACTTTGACCGATGGATTAGCCTCACCACGCTCAATTTTGTATAGGGTATTAATACTCACCTGAGCCATTTCTGCCAAATCTGGCTGAATGATTTTAAGAACCTGTCTTCGTTCTTTTATAGCCAACCCTATTTCTTCAATTGTCATTATAATGTGATTTTTAGACTAATTTACTATTGATTTTTCTAAAATCAAATATAAATCATACTATAATGTGATATTTAGATTATTATGAGCTAAAACAGATTTAAATCTCGCAATATTCACAATATATTATGATTTTACGTGCTAATTGAAGAAAGATAAAGGAAAGGGAATTCTTTGTAGGCTTTGTAAAAATAAGAAAAGTGTAGGTTTGGAATATACTGGAGGTTTTTGTTGATCCTCAGCCTTAGATCATTCTATAAAAAATAAATACTGATCTAAGGCAATTTTTCATTTTGGCGTTGAATATTCTCATACCTCTGGAGTTCAATTGGTCGCTAGGTGGAATTTGCCTCCCCATTAAGCAGGCTCCAGGCTAATTCCGGTAATTATCAGAATCACAGAATGATTTCTTAACGCCTTGTCTTACCCTACTATCCTTCCCGATTTGTAATTGGTTATGTTTCTTAGACTATTGTATCCTAAGCAAATTACAAATTTGACAGAATAGAAAGGCGTAGTTTCAAACTACGCCTAGTCCTAACCATGATTCTACTCCCAGCAGGGGATTACCCTAGAAGATAAAACAGCCTCCGAACAGGTGCGCCTGATTGCCGAGCTGGACGAAAAGGACAAGTCCGTTATCTTCGGCTTGATCGAGACAATACTCACCAAAAAAAAAGTTCAAGGACTTCTTCCAAAAAAACGTAGCTGCTCTATAAAGCAAAAATCCGGACTTGCCGGGCTCACACTTTGTTGATTTGGGCTAATTTACCCGAAAGGTCAATCTTCCAGGATTCGTTTTTCCCGTATTTGTATTTGTCCTGCAAAACAACCGCTGTTTCGCTTACCCACTTCCATTTCACATAGTAAACAAACTCACCTTCACAGGGAGGCTTGGATACTAACCTTTCACGCTTTAGCTCCTTGTTTTGCTTATCGAACAAAACCCAATAGAGTTCAAAAACATCCAGATCCCAATTACACCAAAAACCTATTTTGTGCTTCCTGTCAGGTGATGACTTCGGTTTGCCTACATCAAAATGATATTCAAGATTCCTTTCCTAACATTGGTTATAGGCATCCAGAAGAGGGTCTGTTGACCACCCTTCCCTTGCGGCTATCTGCATCATTCCCTTATGTACAGCTTCCAATTGCATCTTTTTCTTACCTTGCTTGTCTAAAACCGAATAACTAGGAAAGTCAAAGTGGTTTCTAATAGTAATAACATCCACATAGCTTTCATAATAATCTAACAATTCACCCCATTCTTCTCTAATATTGACATTTACTTTTACCACCTTGCCAGTATCAAAGTCTTTTAAAAAAGAACAGTACAATTCAGGAATCGACCATGCTTCTGAATTGATTGACTGATTTTTATGTCCCTGCGTATAACAAGCTAATGTAATCTGATTAAGCATATTAATTAGGTCTAATTTGTCTTGGAGGCTTTTGATTATTATTATTTGTTCTGAAGTCCTGCACTTTCCCCTTTTCCCAATCTAGTGCCTGTTGTCTATTCCCTAAATTCCCATCTATTACTCGGCCTCCAATGTCAGGGTCATTGCCGTATTTTGATCTTACTTTCTGGTCGATCCTTGGAGACCCCGCAGTTGAGATTTGGTTGGCTGACCTTTTCTGTCCGCTAATCCCGTACTTTAAAACATCACCAGTTTTTTTGTTGAAAATTTCATAACCATGCTGGGCTTTCTGACTCAATTTGGAGTTAGCCACCCTTAATCTACTTTTTTCAACTCCCTTAATAGTTATTTATCAAAAAACTGCTTTACATTATAATTATCTATAGTGTTAGCTAGATCCAATGCACTTATCCCATAATTATTTTTTATTTCTGGATCCGCACCATATTTAAGTAACTTTTCAATTACCTCTCCCTTCCCCTTAGAAGAAAAAACTGCCCTCCATAAAACTGTGTTTCCAAAATTATCTTGAGAATTAACCTCAGCTCCATTTTCTAGAAGTATCTGCACTAACTCTATTAAGTTTTCGTTTACAGAAAAATGAAGGGGACTCCAACCATTTTTGTCCGCCAAATTTATATTTAACCCATTATTAATTAAAAATTCCGCAAACGATTTATTATTCTCTAATATTGAATAAACCAATAATGTTCTACCATCTTTATCTACAAAATTTAAATCTTCAAAATCTCCTATTATCTCCACAAAACTTCCAAAATCATTTTTATATAAGAGTGACTTAGCTTTATCGAATTTTTTCTTCATAAAATTTATTTCTTTTCATATCTACGACTTCTATTAGAGCTAGGGTTTTCAATCTGATAAAGATTGGGATTATTCTCTGAATCCAGAACCTCTTTTCTGGTACTACCATTTTGTTTATGCATTTCCTTTCTGGTTCTCCATTCTTGACCTGGTTTGTGTCCAATGTCAAATGGGCCATCTTTTGGAATCACTTGACCAGTATTAGGATCTAAATAATCTCCATTCCGATTCTTCGGAGCATTATCTTTAACTTGTTCAATTGTTCCTTTCCGAAGCTTAACTCTATTTTTGGTCGCATCAATCGCATTATTGATGATCTTGACATCCTTTCCGATCTTCCCGACCTTGGCAACGTCCCCTATGTATGGGATTATTCCGGCCGTACTGATGGCAGCACCCAGCCAGTCACCGTTCTTTGCCTGCAAGCCCGCATTCAGGCCATCGGCAATACCTGTAGGATCAACCACTCCGACAATATCCAGAGCAGCACTGAGGATATCATCCCCCTGCAATGAATAATTGCCCCCCAAATCCCCAACTATCCTGCCCGCATTGACATCGATATCGATAAGGTCGGTCACGATGGTCACACTGGAATTGTTCTCCCCGTGTATTCGGATGTCAAACATCCCATCCGGATCAATCCTCAGCATCGGATTGTTCTGCACGTAGTTGTACGGGCTTACCCAGCTTCTTTCACTGTCCATGGGATCCGGGCTGGTCCAGCGCCCTATCACTGGATCATAAAAACGTGCCCCGTAATCGTATAAACCAAGATTTAGATCGGAGATCAGTTCCTTCCCGTTGTAGAGGTACTTGTTCGCTTACCCATTAACCTAACGTCCTCCTTCCTATATCATATATTAGTAAGACACCTAATACACAGGCACTAAGCACAGATCCCAATATAACAAATGTGCTTTTTAAAAAAGCAACAAAAACAAAAGGGATACCAACTACAAATAATATCAAAAGTATAGTAACAAGAGATGAAATCCCCCAAGATTTTGTTTTAAAAAAGAACGTAATTTCCTGATAAGACCTAACTACAGCCAAGTTAAACAACACTATTCCAATAAATATGCCCAATCCTTTTAAAACTGGCCCATATCCATACTTTTCAGAGGCTACAATTATCAAAACTACGACCACTATGTAAGATGCCAGATTTCTAATCCTCAACCTATCACCTGATATTTTACTTATTTTCATCTTCTTTGACTTTTTTTACCGTGTAAGAAGCCGCTCCCGCACTGGATGTCTCCACTGGGTGTAGTAAAATCATCGTTAGGACTGGGTGAAGTTTGCAACTTCACCCTAATATCCTTACCAATTTGCAATTGGCTTAGTTACTTTATTTACCAATAATCCACTTCAATCAAACCCTTCAAACCAGAATAATTCCTAGCACTCGAGTATAAATATTCTTCCTCCTTTTCGACAATTCCTGCCCTAACTGGATTCTCATGAATATACTTCATCCTAGTCTCAATCATTTCAGGCCGATACAGTTCTATCGCATGATTGTCATGGGTCCAAAACTGAAAATCGCCTGATCGTTTATTAAACTCAGCATGGTACTCAAAAATCATCTTCATCCATTCTCTCCTGCTTTCCTGCGGATTCTCAAGGATCATTTTCAATAGCTTTTTACTGGTGAACTTTTTAAAATCCCGCACCCAATCCGAAAGCTTCCCATCCTTTTGCTGAACCACTAAATGAACATGATTGCTCATAATCACAAAACCATACAAGTACAATCCCTTTTCCAACCGACAATATGATAGGTTCTCCAAAATAAAATCACGATATACTTTTCTGGTAAAAACATCCGCCCAACCTACAACCTGAAAAGTAAGGAAATAGGGCATTTCTTGATCTCTTATCTGATAGGCCTCTCCCATAAAACAATGTTTTTCGATATCAGCAAATTACAAATTTTTTTTGTATAGAAAGGTGTAGTTACAAACTACACCTAGCCCCAATCAAGCACCTTCTACACCCAGAGGGGGTGAACAAAATCGCCAGATATTTCGGAATGACCATTGATGAGCTGATCAACTTTGACGGCAACATCCCCGATGAAGTGACCATTGAAGATAAAAGCCTGATGGAACAGGTAAAACTTATTGCTGAACTCGAACCCGAAGAAAAAAATATGGTCTTCAAAATGATCGATACTTTCCTGACCAAAAAGAAGTTCAAAGACTTCTTTCAGAAAAATGTAGCTGCATTATAATTTAAAAGCTCTAGAGACCCAGAGCTTTAAATTATTTTTTGAAATTGGGTATCAAATAAAAATTAGAATCTAACTCATCCTTACTTTTAAAAATCAACCCTTCCCGAATTGCTGAATTGAAATCATCACTAAGTACCTTCTGATCTTGATATTGAGGGAAGTCACTTTCCCTACTATGCGCATAAATGCCCAACCTCCATAAATCAAAACCTTCATGATTTAAGCCACTACCAAAGTCAAACTCTACAGTCCTGCCCGATTTCTCAAACCTACACCCCTTACCATGAAAATTATACTTAATCCCCTCTAATAAACCCTCTTTCGGAATCAAACCATGTCTGGCAGATGCAAGGGGATGATTGTCCCCAATCTTCTTTCGGAGTAAAGACATAAAGATATCAACATCTTGTAAATACTCCTTGATGAGTTCTATTAAGCTCTCCTGACTCATTATCTAATAATTGACATTATAATTTCAGCTTCTGATTTCCAGCCATATAGCGACTGTGCTTCCGTAAAATTCAATACTTTATATTGAACATCTATTCCTGCCCTTGTAGCTGCTTGAACCCTATGATGTCCATTTAGTATGGCAAATGTTCCGTCCTTTAATTTATATGCATGAATTGCCTCACCTTGCCAACCACTCTGACTCATACTCTGGGCAATCCTCTTAACCGCTGATCTACTCGTCTGTTCTGTTGCTTTAAAAAGTCTTGGGCTGGCCGTAAGTGCTTGATTGCCCACACCCCTGGCCATAAGCCCACTCCTTGCAGCTACCCTTGCGCCTCCTGCTCCACCAGTCATAAAAGACAATCCCGTAGAAATATCACCTATTAAATCTCCTGTAGCTAATAATGCTTCTGTATTTCTCTTGTCCTTGAAAGATTGGTTCGCCTTGGATTGGAAATCTAAGGCGTCACCCATATTAAAATTATTACCTATGAAAAAATCAGTTGCAAACTGCCCTCCGTTATTGAAAATTTCATCCTGGCTCATCCCTTCTTTAAATGCACCATCATAAACGATAGCTTCTCCACCAGCACCAAGTTCATCATATCCCAGAAACTCTCCCTGTGAATTAACAATCGGATTGTCAAGTGCCCCATCAGGGTCAATCCTGTTCAATGGATTATTCTGCACAAAATTGTAAGGGCTTACCCAACTTCGTTCTTCTGCCAAAGGATCCACAGAAATCCACCTGCCTATTGCTGGGTCGTACATCCGAGCCCCATAGTCATATAGACCAAGATTCAGATCCTCTATCAGTTCCTTCCCGTTATAGAGATACCTATTCGTATGATTATTATAGCTATAATCCAATCCTGCGATGGTCATTCCAAAGGGATAGTAGGCATTTTCCTGAACGATGATCGGACTGGTACTTTGCACTTTTAGATTATCGAAAAAGATATTCTGAGCTGTTTCGTTGACCACGAAGGTTTCCAGATATCCATTCTTTTTGACTTTGAGTGTCTGTCGAAGTTGCTCATGCTCATTGGCTGCGGCATTGCTGACCAAGACCTTGCCCTGATCGTATAGCACACTGTCCTGATCATATAGCGCATACATCAGGTAACTTTCTGGGGTCTTCTTGGATTCGATCTCTGCCAATAGCAATCGGGTAAACTCATAAATCAACATCGGATTGATCTCAGGAGAAAAGTTAAGGTTTTGCACTCCTTCCAGCAAGCGATCCTTCCATAATGTTTGACTTCCACTTTTGATCAGTGCAGAAGGATGCAATATGCCCTTTCTCTTTTTGTCGAAAATCACATCCACTTCAAGCGTCAGACTATCTCCTTCCTGTACCTCCTGCGTTCTTGATGGACCGAGCATTTTTCCTCTTTCTGCATTCAGCCAGGCCACTTGGTTTCCACCCACAGTATTGTTATGGCGGTGGTCGAGTATCCTTGTTTCCGGAAGCTGTTCAAAAAGTTGCTCTTCTTCTTGAGCGTATTCCTCCTCCATGGTGGCCCGAAAAGCCAGTGTAAAAGGTGCACGTATTACCTGACGGACATTGCCAAGATGATCTTTATAAAAATACTCATCATATGGATTTCCCGATCCGCCATCCCAGGCTGTACGTCCTTCCTCGTGTGCAAAGTGTTGAATTGTATTGTTAAGATATACAAAATCTCCGATGTAATCATAGGTTTTTGTGGTACCCCCGGATACTATCGTTGTGGATAGTTTTCTTCCTTCAGAATCATAGACATTGGTAATTTGATTACCTGAACCTAAATTTATAACTCTGGGTAAATTATTGAAATTATAAGAAATATTAGTTATTCCTTTATTCTCATCTGAAATCAAACTACCCGCATTATTATATTGATATTCATTAGAAGAGGAGGCCCCGTTTTTAAAGTCCATAAAACCAAATTGTGGCATGACTAGATCTTCTACCTGGGACAACCTATTAGATGCATAGGTGAAATTCAATTGATCGATAGTGCCAAATGAATTAGGGTTAGACACTTTACCTTTCCTTTCCAAGGATAAAATATTCCCATTTTCATCGTAACTTATGGAAGATAAGGAATATCTATCTGATTCCAGATTCCAAGAAGATCCAAATGCAACATAATGCCCTCTCGTAATTCTATTTATCTGATCGTAATTAAATCCATAGCTTCTTTTCACGTTATCTCTACTACTTTTCCATTGAATACCTGAAATATTTCCATTGTAATTTATGGAATTATAACCGAAATCATAAAAAATCTGCATACCAAATGTATCACCGCTTTCAGATAAGTTTGGGTCATTAATATGTGTGAGCCAGCCTCGAGGATTGTACTTATAATTTACGGTTTGAAGTCCATTCCAATTTTTACTAATTAGCTGTCCCAGTTCATCGTACTGGTAAGTAACTAAAGTCTGAATAGGATTAGAGTTGACTTTTTGAGAAATTGAAATAAGCCTCCCGCCATGGTCATATGTATATGTTTTTAATAATGTAATAGTTGAGTTAGATCCTGCATTTGGATTATTCTGTACATGATAGCTTTTAATTACTCTGCCCAAAAAATCATACTCCATGGTTGTCCAATCTGTACCTCCTTTGTGATTTAAAACCTTCTTTTGAATTAAATTCCCTATTTCATCATAAAAATAAACTTCAGAAATATAGCTACCAGTACCATCTACCTTCTTCCTTTTACCTGTCATTCTACCATGAATTGCCTTGGTACTTCTAAGAGGAGAAGAAAAGTTAGAATTAAAAGAGGAATTAAACGTATGGGTAGTTCCTCCAAATGTATAATTGCTATAAATATTTGATTGATCAGTAGAATTTAGCGTAAGATTTTTTATAAAGTTAATGTCCGAATCAACCGTTGATTGGTAACTATCCCGGGTTGTGGAACTAACCAATCTTCCAATAGTAGATACTTCTTCGAACTCATTATACTTAATTACCATCCATTCGCTTGAAGCTGAAAGATTAGGGTCTCTCTGCATTACAACCCTATCCAAGTGATCATAAACGTATTCCGTTATTCCGGCTCCAGGTATTTTTTTTCTTATAACTCTATCCCTATTGTCATATTCATACTTAAAATAATGTTCTTTTACGTTTGGATGCTCAATATCCCAATTAGATGAAGAATTACAAATTGACGCACCTTGCGGCATGAGAGTGTAAGCTATCCTGCCTTTTTGGTCAAAAATGTAAAAAGTCCAAAACCAATCATTAAAATTAGAACCAGGCAATAAAAACTTGGATTTTCTCGAAGCAACCATTTGCCCCAAAGAATTAGTAAAACTTTCTGATATTTTACCATCTTCATCAATTACTTTATTTGTAATCAATTGGCTAGCCCCATAGTCTCCAACATGTATTGGAAAGGATTGACCAGGTGGAATTTCAAATTTTTTTATTGGAATAGAATTAAGAAAGTCATCTTTTGAGACACCTCTATCCGAACCTGTCCAAGAATTACCGGGAGAAAAGGATTTTATAATGTTTTCTAAAGGTGAAGATTCATAAATAATTTTTCCAAAAAAGTTTCCTTCATTTTGATAAATCGAACTTAATCTCGATGAATACTCTGCGGCAGTATTCAGAACAATTTTTCCACTTGAATTTAAAGATGGATATGAAGACAATTCATATTTTTTCCTTCCAAATGAATCAAATACAAAAGGCTTTACAATATCTTTACCTTGAGGGCTAAGCTGAAAATAAACTTCTTGCAAAGGTTTTCCCAGTCCATCCATATAAAATGTTAAAGTCCTTGCTTGTTCCTTACTAGGATCACCCGGAAATAAAACTACGGCCTGCTGAAAACTCCACTCTCTTATGACATTAATGTTTGCCGTGGAGGATATTGAAGGTATATTTAACGATTCAGGACTAGAGGCAGTTGAACTTCCAACCTGATTTGGTAAATTTTGAGAAATGCAGATATTACAAATTGTAAATGTAATTAAAATAGCTATAAATGTTTTCATCCTTAAAATGATATAGGTGCCTTATATTGATAAAAATATTGTTTTAATCTTTCTCCATTCTGATTTAGAATCATACTTAATCTTCTTTGTCCATTATAAAAATAATTGACAGGAATCATAGAATTGGGATTTTCATAACTAAGACCAATAAATGGAAAATATCCATACGTGGTAATCGAAGATTCAATAGGAAGGATTCTTAATTCATCTATCAAAACACCATCCCCTTCTATTTGAACACTTGAACTAGAAGACAATCTATATTGATAAATAATCCACTTTTCGCCAATATCACTATTGCTTATTCCAGAATCAGAAATTATTGATCCATTCTTTTTCACAACCAAGTTAGGAATCGCATTACCATCCTTTTTAACTGCAAATGTTAAAACATAGGTCCTAGATTGATTTAAATTATTTTTTGTTAACGGGTTCCCCGATAATCTGTGTACAATACTACCAGTAAAGGGAGTTATTCGAATGGGACGGGATAAAACAGTATAATTCCAACCTCCTTGATTATTTGTTTCGAAACTAGTATATGCGAAGTCAGAATTTGTGCCAGTAAAATTTCTGATATATGCAGTAGGTTTTAAATCTGAATAATCATAGAATATTTTAGTTTGGATCCCATTATCTTTTATTAATTCTGGATAATTCTTAGAATTAAAATTCAATACCTCATTTGTCAACTTAAAGCCTTGGCTCAATTCTGGTTGATTTAAATTTAAAGTATAATTACTGACAGGTTGAGCAAGGTCTAACCTATACGCCTTATTATGTAAAAGTCTACCATTTAAACTAATCAAAGGGAAATATCCACCATTAATAGTATATTCTACTCCATTATAAACTTTTTTATCAATAAATAGCAGTGGATTTTTATAAGTAAAAAAAGCACTTTGAGAGTTAATTTCATCAGAGTAAAAATAATATCTAATCATTGTATTGGAAGGATTATTAATATCCTTATAAACAGACTTAGTAATTTGATTATTTAAAGAATCAATCGAAAAATAAATATTCGATTCTCTTGTGAGTCCATTTTTATATAACTTACTTGTCTCTTTATACTTCGACAATAACGCTGATAAATAACCGTATTTAAATAAATTATATTCCGCGGGTTTAAATAACCATTGCTGACCTGGTTGAACTTCAGCTCTTTCCCTATTCAATTTCATTCCAAATGAATAAAATGAGCTCGGGCCAGCATTTGCTTGAAAGGAATTAGTATTTGTAATAAAAGTTTTATAATGAAACGTCTTTTCTTCGATCTTCTCAAAAGATGATCCTTCCTTTTTGAATATCTCCGTTTTTATTGGCAAACCATGTGTCCAATCATAGTTTATACTGGAAAGTGATGGTGCAGTATTGATAATAACATCATTTATTTGAGAAAAATGATAAACTATTTTCCCTTGAGAACCATCATTTATTATTTCTTCAACCCTCTTATAAGTTATGTTATATGTTCTTCCCATAAATGAAGAAAGTTGATCATCACTACTGACTACATAAAATTTACAATCTAATCTATACGGACCTGTGTCATTGTCATGTTGCCATTGAGATTGTTCATCTATGAAGTTGACACTAGACTGCAAATTGTCAATAAAGCCTGATGAGATAGATTCATTTTCTTGAACATATTTGTAATCAGTAAATTTTACTAGAGAGTTTAAATCAGAATAAGAACTTATTCTTTTGATTCTAACTCCTGGTCCTTGCTGATTTGAATTACCAAAGAAGACCCAATTCGGTTCATATTCAAACCTGTTGTATCCACCAGTTGGGAAAGTGATTATTTCCAATAAACCAGCGTTTATCCTAGAAGGATTAGGAGATCTATCAGCACCGTTAGGATTATGATTTGCATTATAAGGTGTCAAAGTTGAAACAGAAGAGTAAATATGATATCCGTAAAAATCTTGGTCAAAAGAAAGTCGGGAAGCAAGATTTCCAAAATAAGAAAAAGAATAATTATGGTCAGAATCAAAAATTACTTGATCCAACTTTAGCCTTTTTTCCCAAGCTACATTATGATAAAGACCTGTTGATCCAGACCCAAAATGATAAGAAGTGACTAATTCTACTTTTTTTAATGGAAGAGCTTCACCCATATTGAATACTTCAATAAACTGAAGAGCTTTTGATCCAGGTAAATCTTCTCGAGTACCATCAGATGTTGCCTCAGTTTTATATTTAAATAAAATCTGCTCGTTTTCTGAAGTTTCTATTCTGATTAATCTTTTTCCGGTAACTGTACTTTCTTGAATACAATGAACATCTGGAAGATTGGAATCAGCGACACAGCCTCCACCAAATAGCCAAGAATACTTTTGCTCTGTTCTGTTTACTGCGTAAGTATAAGACTCATTTTGGATCAGTCTGAATATCTGGGGAGGCTAAAATTTTATCCATAGATATTGGAAAGTCTGAAGAGGAAGAATTCGACATTTGACACACCTCTGAACTGTGCTCTGAACGCTTTGATTTTTGCATTGAATGATTCAGCCGATGCGTTTGTGCTTCTGTTTTCAAAGAAGTTGAGAATGGTTTCGTAGTGATTTTGGATGGTTCTGGATACGGTGTTGAAGGATTTGAATCCTGCCTGCTCCACTTCGTTGTACCATTGAGCTAGTTTGGTGAAGGCTACTCCCTTGATTTTGCTGGTCTGATAGATTCTGGCCAGAGACCTGGACAGTTTATAAGCTTTTTCTAAATCAGGATAGCGATGGAAAAGTATTTCTGCCCGGTGTGCCTGTGAGGGCGTCCAGGAATCCTCTGCCTTAAAAAGCAAATATCTACTCCTTGCCAAAAGCTGTTTTTCAGTATCTCCGTTTTCGAGCTTGTTAGGAATAAATGGCTTGCCACACTCTTTGCTCAGTTCCATTTCTTTGTTTTCCTGCTCGATGGCCTCCCATCTGTGGGCAATTCTCATTTCCTGTACGGCTTCATGAACAAGTTGCTGGACATGGAAGCGGTCGGTAACCAACAGTGCTTTAGGAAAACTCCTGCGGACAATTCGTTCCATGCTGGCAGCCATGTCCAGGGTAACTTCCTTGACTTTCTTTCGTTTGCCCTCAGGTAATTTTCTCAGCACATCAATTACCCGCTCACTGTCAGTCCCCTTAATCATAGCAACCAACGCTCCCTTTTTGCCTTTGGCGGCTTTATTGGTCAGTACGGTATAGAGCTCTCCTGAGAAAGGGATGTTTCATCAATGCTGAGGTGGGTGCCCAGATTTTCCGGAAAGAGAATCCAATCCTTGGCATGGAATTTCTGAGACCAAGTCTGAAAGTCACTGAGATGAAAAACATACTGATGTTCAAGGACCTTTCCATTCACATGGAAGTTTTCAGCAAGACTCTTACAACTTACAGGGGACGAGTCCAGTCGTTCCTTTTTAAAAAAAGCGCGAATTCCTGTGTCATTCGCGTGCCGTTAGCTACCAAATTCCAGTCCCTGCTTACATTCTTTCCCGTCTCTTCATTCAACCACTTTCTCCGCTTTATTTTCAGGAAACAAGCTTTACCCCTCAGGGGGAAATCCTGTACGGTAACTTCCTCAAAAAAACCTTTGGAAACCAGCTTTACTCCCTGAAGATGTTCAGGATGAATGTTGAGCTCTTCCAAATAAATATGATAAGCATTGTCCTTAAAGGCTGCCGAGGTAACCTTGAAAAATTCCAAAAGCCCCTGAGGCAAAAGTAAACTGAGGTAATCCTTTTCTTCCAATTGTTTTTTTTAACAAAGAAACTCGATTCACTCAAATCCCCCAAGTTTTAGGACTGATCCCTCATTTTCATAAAAGAAATTTATAATCCCTCCCTCCTTAGACTCAATTTTTGATAAGTAATAGGAGTCATTATATATACCAGCATTTACACAACCCTCTGTGGCCATATATAATGAATTCGGACATCCTGGTGGAATGTATGTTGTCTCTTCTACATCAAAAGTGAATTTAGTTCCTTCCTTGTCAAAAATAACAAATGAAGAACCATTATTTTGAATCGAAAGCCCCTTGTAAGGAACTTCTCTATAAGATCCCTGATAAATAGGAACCATAACACCTGAATAGATTCCGAAATTATAATTTATAACATCAGGTTCAGTATCATAACAGTTATTCAATGCATCATGTGCCCACATATAATCGGTATCATTTCTGCTAGCAGGAAAGGATGAGGGGTTTGTATTTGGATTAAATGAAGTATAGTTTGTTGGTAGATAAATAAAATCTCCTCCGATTTTATTTGCTGTCGTTGCCAGCACGCCAGATGCATTTAAAGCCCAGCCAAGTCCGACATTTGAAGAAACTTGATTTACCTTTATTCCACCACCGTGGTAGTTCAAACTAATTGAATGTTCATACCCATTTACATTTATTGTATGAATCGGAATTGTCACATTTGCAATTCCAGTTGAATGGTTGACAGGAATTTCCCCAAATTGCCCAAGTGAGGCCATTTGAGGAGAAGGTGGCGATTTCATTTTCCTGAATGGCTCTACTGGACTGAAAGGAATATGAGCATAGTTTTGTGTTGATATTTGATCTTTTTCATTTTTCGTGGAATCCTTCTTTGTTTGACCGTTTCCATTATTTCCGTTTGAATTCCCTTGAGCAACAGCCTCCAATCCTATTGCTAAAAATAAAATAGTAAAAATTAAGTTTTTCATAGTTTAATTGACTTTTCCCAAATAAAAGCATCAATAAGTCGAAAAAAAATACCCTGTACAGGGTATTTTTTTTTTAATATTTTTTATTTAACAAAATATTCTTCTGATTTAAAATACATTTATTAGTATTTAAAAATGATTTTTTTATTTATTCAAATTAAAATAGTCATATTTATACTTATTTTTTTTATAATTAATAGTAATAGTGGTTAATTTTGACTAAAAAATTACATTAAATACTTATTTTAACAAATCTTGACGGCTTATTGCAAAATAAAATTTGGAATACTGAAAAATCGATGTCGAAAAAAAATTGAATATTTATTAAAAAAATTGATTTTTTAAGAGATATGTAAAGAATATTCAAGAAAGTATTTTAATTCTTAGGCTTTAAGGGATAAGAATTAAATACCATACCATTTAACAATCCAAATTGGATAACAAACTATTACCCTGATTCGGCAACTTTAAACTCCTCACCAGAAACTTGCCCCTCTCTATTATCTCGCTCCTTCAGAGCTAAACCAATTAGTCGATCCAATTTCAATTTGCTAAATAATCCCGCTCCTTCGGAGCTTTGAGATGATATCAAAAGTCAAACTTTAAATTCTCCACCTTAAACTTTAAATTATTTTTCACCGCAGAGCTGCAGAGAACGCTCAAAATTCCACAAAGAAAGATTTTAAAAACCACAAAGAAATCATAGATCACATAGTTTGAATCAAAAGAGTCCTTTCAATGGACTTACACCCTAATAACAACTATCTACTAACGCCCATCCCTACTTCACCCCGTTCACGCTTTGCAGGAGCCAAAACCGCTGTGTATTCGAGTGATAGTTTGAGACTGCTTCGCTCCGCAAGCTTCGCTCGCAGAGACGATTTCAAATTCACACTCTATGAAAGACAAAAACCGCTGCGCCGCCGCGCTACCGCGAGAAAATTAAACTTCTTTTATCACGCTCCTTTGGAGCTGCAAAAAACGCTTGATATAATTCCTGGTTCCTAAATAATCCCGCTCCTTCGGAGCTAGGGAATCAAACTGAAACCCTGTAAATTTTAAATTTCTCACTTTGAACTTTAAACTGCTATCACTGCAAGAGATCACTAAATATCAACTTTAAACCTCATTCCCCTTCTTCATGATCCATTGATACTCTAAGATCGCATCAAAGGAGGGGCATTCTTTGATTCGTTCCCAAGGTTCTATGATCCCATTGCCGTTTTTGTCTGGCGAAAAGTCCCGATGGCCTAAAATCTTGATTGCCGAGATATCCTGAAACTGTTTGGCCCATTCTAAGGATTGAAAAATACAGGTTAGAATACCCGCTTGTTGTTGCTCTGTACGTGTATCCATAGCCAAATGGACATTATCTGGATGCACTCCACCCACATAACAAATATGAATGGCGTGCTGATTGTACCCCCTGACTCCATTACTGATTTGGTCTAATGGTAGCAATTGATGAATTAATCCATCCACTTCAATCAAAAAATGATAGCCCGGAACTTTCCATTTTAGTGTCTCTTTCCAAAATCTTTCGATTCCCTCTCTGCCTGCATATCCCGCAGAACAATGAATTACAAGGTGTTTGATATATCGGATTTTTGAGATCATTGTGATTGTGTATTTGTGTAATTGAGTAATTGAGGAACTGAGTAATTGAATGATATGGCTTCTCGTCTCTCGCATCTCGCCTCTAGTCTCTAGCTTCTCGTCTCTAGCTTCTCGCATCTCGCTTCTCAACCCTCTCATCTGTTATTTCAAAAAAAGCCGGGCAGGAAACCCGCCCAGCTTGATGATCAATAAGTCAGTGATGCATCCCCATCTTCCGGCTGATTTTCATCCACCGTCAGTTGAGTGATGGTCACCAGGATGGTTCCGGCTGTCACAGCATGCCCTGCCCATAGCAGTAAAGCGGCAGGAACAGAACCTGGAGCTGTCAAAACCGCCGTGCCTACAGCGGCTATTACCAACCCAATTCTTTTCAGTTTTTTAAAGAAGGGTGGTGTGGGGGCCAAAGCCCTCTGCTTGATTTCTGATAGTATTCCCATGTGATTAGTATTTGTATTGTTTAATGATCTGTGCTTAAGAAAGTCGAGCTTTCCGCATCAGCTGCTTTTTGAGCAAAAGCAACACCTCGGAGATCCTGTCAATCTCAGCTCTCAGGCTTTCTTGCCTGGCTTTGATTTCCAGAAAATCCTCTTGCAGTTTTCTAAAGTCCTGAAACAGAAACTTGAGAAAATAAGCGATCACCGATAAGAGGATAGAAATGATCGCCCCGGTCAGGGTTAGGAGTAAGAAGGTATCTGACATGCCTGATAGGAATAGGGTATGGCCTTGGATTCTATCTGCAATTGGAGGATCTCTCCTCTTCCCCAATATTCTCCCAGCTCATCCAATAATTTTGGAAGGCAAGTTTGGTGAACAATGGAGTGCCATCAGCTCGGTAACAGCTTACCGGACAGAGTTCAAAAGTCCCCGGCAACTGATCAGCCGCCTTGGATAAAATCAAGCCTTTATCCCCTACCCGAATTTGCCAGCCGCTTGCTTCACTGTGAATGGGTTCCAATTCATAGACCCCTTCCTCCATGCAGGAAAACTTGGATCCAAAGCAATTCTTAGGCGCTTCCCTGATAAAGCATAGCTGTCGCTGACCCAGGAAAAGCCTCCCCAGGCTACCCCGGGGAGTGTACCTTCGCTTCAGCAGCAGTCTCATCACAGCGAGACATTTATTTTTGAAGCCCCTTTGAAACTGGATTCCCTAGGTGAACAAAGAGCCTTTGGTCTAGTCCAAAAGAGAATCATATACTTATTATCATTACCTATATGGATTATTTGAGCCATTAATAAGTTATTTATGATAAACAAAGACTTACCATCTCAATTTCAGTCAGTATGAATGAACCTTAGGTGGAATATTCTGTGACTATTCATTCACTTTGATGTGTTTGCCTGAAGCCCAAGTAACTATTGAGTTATAGGACTAAATGACAAAAATTCCATCTTGTTTATTAAATGACCAGTTTGAGATTGTAGGGTACAGTATTCATACTCATCAACTTTCTACTCTTTCTCAGTAAGTAGGAATTAAAGTGATGATGGAAAGGAGGAGTATGCAAACTCCTCCCAATTTTACCCAAGTAATCAGTCCATCCAAGCAATTTCACAACAGGCCAGATTCAGGGCCTTTTCCGGTGAGCTTCTTATTTCCAGTCGAAGACTATCCCGAAACCAATTGACTTGTGCAAAAGCTCTCATTAGATTACCGAAAGCTTTTGTGGAAGATGTTCCAGTGCCTTCAGACCTAATCTTATGGACTGGTAGAATTATTTGGGGAAATTCAATCCCAATCAAACCCTGAGGACAAAGGACACCTACAAAGTCTCCTTTTTGATGTTTCTTCAAGGAAAGAAAGGGCATCTGGTCTTCCTTCAAAATCAGGTAAGAACCTTCCGGAAGACAGGATTCTTTTGGGTTTCCTGAGATTCTTGGTTTTTCCAGCGTATGGCAGATTAGTTTATCATTGACGAATAAACTACCATGGGTACTGGTTGGCCAATATTCTCTTTCCAGAATGATTTTCATCAGACTCTAATTTTTCATGCAAGTCAAAGGAAACAAATCAGGATACTACCAAAATTGTAGCTGGATTCTGGGTCAAATCATAGAGATCATATTTTGATCCGTTTTCCAATACCTGTAAGTATTCCAATGCCATTGCAAAGAAATGATGAGTATCAGGAATTGAAGGTTTTGGAAGGGTTAATACCAACTCTTCCTGTTCATTCATGGAAATAGGAATTTCACCTGAATTCACAGATTCTTCAGAGTAGGTTCCATCCACAAAGTTGATACTGGCCCGAATCAGGGAGATTCTGTAATGAGTTGTATTAACCACAGAACGGAGATAGGTAGCCGGCACCATTGCTTGAATAGTTACAGTAACCGAGTCAGGTTCATCCGAAATTTGTGGCTGTTTGAACAGAGTATTTTCAATTGTTGATTGATTGGAAAACTGGAAGCCTTTCATCAGCTGGATATTTCCCAACTCAAATCTTCTTTCCCCCCTGTTACTCAAGGTATCTGAATAGATCACTTTGGTAGCAATGGAATAGAGCCTATTGTGCAAGGACCCATCACTGGATTTGAGAGCAATGCCTCGAAATGCATCTTTTAAGAATTTAGCAGCATTGGCTGCTCTTGCAAATTCCTGGAGATTTTCACGGGTTCTTCTGAACTTGGGATCTTTCAAGATCCGATCCTTAGAAACACCGCCTTTTTGGCGGGCTTTAAAACCGGTCCTCCCTTTATAAAAGGTTATATCACCGATGGTCCCTTCGAGTTTTAGAAAACTTGATTGTCTTGCCATAGCATATTTGTTTTAGTGTGAAACATGCCCAAAACTGGACGCAAGTATCTGAAAATCAAATTGAAAGTGGATTCTAGAGAATCTATATAAGGAGTGGATCTAGTGGAATTTAAGGAAATAAAATACTCTGTGGACTTGACAGTAATTCAAGCATGAATTGTGAGTCAGCTTTGCTGTAACTCTCCTGTAGCTTTGCTATTACTTTGAGGCAAGACTGCTGGGAGTAGGTGTTAGGCATTAGTATAATTAATATGGGAGTGTTGGAGTTTTAGGGAATGAGGCTAGTTAGAAGGGTAGCTATCAAACAAAACACAGGATTGGATATCATGCGTGAATAGTAAGGTCAAAAGGTAAAATGAGATAATTAAAAGGTTTTCAAGGCCGTCTCAGATTTCCTCAAGCAATCAAATGGATGAGCACAATTGAATTTTCTCAAGGGAATTCTGACTTTTTGAACTTGCGCCATAGGGATATAAAAGCTGTTTGTCTTGGTTGAAATGGTGTCTGTTGAAATATTTTGAACAGCAAGAATCCCTGTATTAGAATGGAGTTTAAAAAATGAGATTTTTATTCAGAGCTCCGATTTTTGATTTGGACCCAAGATCCATAGAAGAAATAAGTGCCCATTGGCCTCAGGTATTAAAAGCCATCAAAAATTCTTCGGAAAGTTTTTACCAAGAAATTAAGTCAGTTTCATTTCCGGAGTTGTCCGAAAGGAAACAACGAAAAGTCATTAAGTATCTGCTGAGAGGTAGGTTCAGGTCTACTCCTTTTGGCTATTGGGCAGGTGTAGGGGTTGGTGAATTTGGAGATGATAAAAAAAATGAGTTGGATCTGAGCGAAGTACTCGTTTTGAACAAGATTGATTTCACTTCCAATTCGACGGAAAAACATGAACACTATTATGTAGGACTTGAGGGATTCAAAAATTTTGGAAGAAATCACTATTTAAGTTATTTGAACCGCGAAGAGCGGTGGGCTTTCGTGAGTATTCCTTCCAATCCTCTTACTCAGAAGCTAGAGAAAATTCTTTCCCAGGACAATGAAATCTCCTACTCAAAATTTGAGGATTGGTACTCCCAATGGCCAGAACAAGAAATTGAAGAACTTTGGACTCAACTTTTGGAAATGGGTATCATTCAAAAATCCTTTCAAAGGAGAGAAATGGGAGTAGTTCCCAGGCAAAAAATTGATCTTGTTTTCAAAGAAAAAATAGCTTTGGGAAAAGATAGTTTTCAATGGGTTCAAGATTTTTGGGCAACTGCGGGGAATTTATTTACTGAGACAAAAAGCAGCTATATTCAATCATTTCATTATTGGTTTCAGGAGCATTTTGACGACAGGTTTGTACCCTTACCCATTTTATTGAATTATCCGGACTTTGTGTATGGTAATTTTTTGAATCAAGGTTTATTAAACAGTGAGGCGGACCCCTCAGGATATTTGAATTTTGCCGGTTTGGACTTTCAAAATCCTATTGATTTAAAAAGCAGATTAACAAACAAACCTGTTTCAGATGCAATTTACGATCTCAACTTCCTAATTAGAAAATGTAATCGAGGCAGGCTTTTGGTTAAAAACCTAGTTTGTAACAAGCCATTCAGCTATTTTGGGAGGTTCAATCGCTATGGCCCAATATTGAATTGTCAAAAGGAAATAAGAGACACTGTTTTCCGGAATCAAGACATTATTTACGCAGAACTAAAAATTGTGGAATCCGGCAATGTCCAAGGAATCTGTCAGACAGCCCCATTATTCCAATATTACATCAGTCCAATGAGGGAATCTGACCCCGGGGCAATTTCACTTTGTGATTTAGAACTGGGAATTAGGGAGGGTAACATCTTGATTTATCAACTAAGCACCGGTAAAAGAGTTGTTCCTGTAGTCACCCACCCTTTAAATGGGAGAGAAATCTCCCATCCTTTAATCAAGTTGATCTGGGAACTAAATCAAGGACAGTCCTATAGGTTAGGGATCTATGAATTTCAATCCAAGTCTTTTATTCCACACAGTCCTCAATTTCAATGGGGTAATCTGATTTTACAGTGCAGAAAATGGAAAATTTACGCAGAATGGTTTTCAGTCAGAAAAGATCTTGAACAGTGGCTCATCAGAAACCAAATTCCATGTCCGATAAAAATCGGAATTTTTGACAGAGAGTTACTTATCAATTGGGAGAAAAACGAAGAGTTACAGATTTTTTGGGAAGAGCTGAGAAAAAAGAATAAACTCACTCTTTCAGATCCTATTTGGCTGGAAGATAACAGTTATATTTCAAAGGAATCTGCCCGTACTATCTACCCTGAATTTGCCATTAATTTCAGCAGAGAAAAAAAGGAATGGAGCTGGGAGGGTTTTATCAATTCTATTTCATCCGAGGATAAAGAGTCCTTGTATTTTTTAATCAAAATTCATGAAGAGGATTTATGGGATTTCTTGATTTATTATTTCTCCAGGGAATTGATCGAGTATGTTTCAGTACAGAAAATCGTTTGGTACTTTTTAGTCTATCCTGAGTCTGGCTGCATTCAGGTCAGAATTCGGTTTTTAAGGGTCAATTCCCAGCAGAAAAAAGAATTATTCTGGTTGGGTTATGGGAAAGTCAGGAATTCCTTTTATTCCATTGAGTTGAGACCATATTATCCCGAAATCAAAAAATACGGGGCTGAAACTTATAAAATATCTGAAGAGCTCTTCCATTTAGAATCCCAATTATTGATTGAAGCGATTAAATTTTACCGGGATGAAGAGCTTCGAAATCGTTTTTTTCAAGCAATCAGCTTGAAATTATGGAGCAAATTGATTCAAAAGACATTTTCCAAGGAAGGAGCATTTAGATTTCTACAATTAAAAGTCAAGTCTATTCCCTATGAGCAAAAAAAAGATTTACTCCAAAATTCCATAGATTTGGATTTTATGGGTTCCTTTCTGGAATTAGGATGGGAGAAAAACTATGAATCCCTTTTCCTAAACCTGCTAAATCTAAAGAAAGAAGAGGAAGAGAGGTTCAGGGTTGTAGGGAATCACATTCATATGATGGCTAATAGGTTTTTTGGAGAAGGGCGTCAATCTATGGAGTTCCGGATATACATTGAATTGCATAAGTTGATCAGAAAGGAATTATTTAAAAGAGTCAAAGGGACAAAGGGAAGATCATGACCTCCCCCAGCCCGTCCTGGAGGAGGGGAGTGAACCAGAACCTGTAAACTAATTTTAGGGCGAGTCAAGCTGAGAAAATCCCCCTTATCCCCTTTTAAGGGGGAATTGATCCTTCTCAGATTTAAGGCATTGAGATCAGAAATTTAATCTCTTCAAAGTCTGAAAGGCTTAAGCTCTTCAATTGCCATGCCAGAGGCGCACAGGCCGGAGTAAGGAGGCGGAGGAATGGAGCTTTCAATTCAGCATTTAAATCGGCCGTCCCTATGGGACTTCGTCAACAATTCAACACCTTATCTGAATTCCAGAGATTGAAATCTCTGGCTTGGAAATATTTCGTCGCTATGCGACTTATAACTCCTTCGAACTGAAACCTATTTCAAAGCTCCGTAGGAGCGTAAAATGTCATAGCCCCGCCACGGCAGGCGTGGGTTTTAACCCCTGGATTCCAAAATGAACCACCCTTCCCCAGCGCTGGCGCAGAATTTCAAATTAGAAACGAAATCACCGTGCCATCAAGACGACGACTAAATCCAAATTGGATCAATTATTCTCTTTGTTCTTTTTTAGGCAAAAAAGAACCAAAAAGCCTTGTCGTGGCAAAGCTTCCCCCCTTATGCCAGCCCACGCCCCGCTGCCACGACCTCCCCCAGCCCCTCCTGGAGGAGGGGAGCAGGACAAGGGCTTGTAAATTAATTTTAGGGCGAGTCAAGCTGAGAAAATCCCCCTTGCCTCCTTTAAAAGGGGAATTGATCCTTCTCAGATTTAAGGCATTGAGATCAGAAATTTAATCTCTTCAAAGTCTGAAAGGCTTAAGCTCTTCAATTGCCATGCCAGAGGCGCACAGGCCCGAGTAAGGAGGCGGAGGAACGGAGCTTTCAATTCAGCATTTACATCGGCCGTCCCTATGGGACTTCGTCAACAATTCAACACCTTATCTGAATTCCAGAGATTGAAATCTCTGGCTTGGAAATATTTCGTCGCTATGCGACTTATAACTCCTTCGAACTGAAACCTATTTCAAAGCTCCTTTGGAGCGTAAAATGTCATAGCCCCGCCTGAGGACAGGCAGGGGTTTTAACCCCTGGTACGAAAAAACGCAACCCTCCCCCAGCGCTGGCCCTTTTACCCTGTTTGAAAGCGAAATCTCAATGCCAGCAAGAAAGGAAGAGAAATACATTAGAAATAAAAGAAATACGCCTGCGGCGAAATATTCCTAAACTTGAGGTTATCGATAAGATATTTTTTAAGATAAGAGAAGATATGCCTTCGGCGAGATATTTATCCCGTAGGGATTTCAGCTCGGTGGCAAAAAAATGACCACAAACTCTTCACCATGCCGTAGGTATGGCACTACATAGAAATACGGTAGAAATAAATAGAAATACGCCTGCGGCGAAATAATCAAAATATACCTAAAAGATAATTTTTAAGATATGCCTTCGGCGAGATAAACTATCAATCGAACTCGGATCAAAAGCTCCGAAGGAGCGGAGATTTTTTAGCCAGGGGTTTTAACCCCTGGATTCCAAAATGAACCACCCTTCCCCAGCGCTGGCGCAGAATTTCAAATTAGAAACGAAATCACCGTGCCAGCAAGACATTCGAGAAATAAAATGGAAACAGATAGAAATACGCCTGCGGCGAAATATTTCTAAACTCGAGGTTATCGATAAGATATTTTTTAAGATAAGAGAAGATATGCCTTCGGCGATATTTATATGGAAATACTGTGGAACTACATTGAAAAATGCCTGCGGCGAAATAATCAAAATATACCTAAAAGATAATTTTTAAGATATGCCTTTAGCAAGATAAACTATCAATCGAACTCGGATCAAAAGCTCCAAAGGAGCGTAATTTCTTAGCCCTGGGTGCAACCCAGGGTATAAATGCGGACGAAAATCCCCCCAGCGCTGGCCCTTAATCTCCAATTGGAAACAAAATCTCAATGCCAGCAAGACGGCGACGAAATCCAAATTGGATCAATTATTCTCTTTGTTCTTTTTTAGGCAAAAAAGAACCAAAAAGCCTTGTCGTGGCAAAGCTTCCCCCCTTATGCCAGCCCACGCCCCGCTGCCACGACCTCCCACCGCGCCCTTACGAATATTGGTATTGCATTATTCCTAAAAAATATCCGCATTGTGGGTTTCGACCTCCCCCAGCCCCTCCTCTAGGAGGGGAGCAGGTTCTGACCTACCATTAAGCAAAGGAATAAATGGGAACTTTTGGATGATCCAAATTTTTGTTGTGAAAGAAAGCAGATCCTAATCCTCGGAGGATTTTCTACTACTCCAGCTAAAATTTTTTGTTAAAAACGCGCCAAATGGCACATTTTGGCCCAACTATTTTTCAAATGCGCCAAATGGCTTAGGTGATTTTCAATTTTCTTTTTTAAGTTTCTTTTCCAATCACAATCAGATTGACTAAGCAGGGAGAACTCAAGGGCCTGATGCAGAGACTGATAGATTGACCCGGTTTACTTGGGTGTTCTGTTCATGAAACCTTCGAGGTTTGGAAAACCTCAAAGGTTAGAGGAAAAAGAGGGCCAGCTGTGGAAACTGGCCCGGCAGCCTGAAAACCTGCAAGTAAGGCTGCAAAAAGTGAGACAAATATAGTTAAAATACGGAAGTTCATTTCTCTCGATGGTTTGGGTGAGAGACAAGCCAATACCGATGAACCTCCTCCAGGGAGATGCCGAAAACCCTTGTCAGAGTAGGCAAACAACCAAAACGGTTTGTCCCTTTTTGATGCGTTAAAAAAGGGTCCAGAACAATGAATAAACTTTCAAAACTGCTTCCAGCACTGGCTTTGGTGCTGGGGGCAACTTTGGCCATGGCGATGAATTTCGCCCATAATCCGGAAGTTCGCTATGCAGAAGATCCAGCACCAGGTACCGAGATCTGGTATGATCTTACTGACATCACTCCTGGTCCCAATACCTATGAGTGTAATCAGTCCGTTCAACAAACCTGTTCATTTGAGGAACCTATGGTTACTTCTTCTCAGGTAGAACAAGGTGAGTTTATCAAAAACGGATCGCTTCCGTTAGCTCACCCTTAAAATTCAGGGAGGAACTTTCCGGTGGAGAGTTCCTCCCTCCTTTTATCTGGAATTTTGTTGCATAGGATTCAAGTTAATCTCTGCGGGAGGAATCAAAAAGGCATATCGGGGATCATTGGGAGGCAAAGTCTCTTTTCTTTGGTTAAATTTCCGTTCCAAAGTCACCCTGAGATCGGGATAAAGATTGAATCTTTTTAAGTCCAACCAACGGTTACCTCTAAAAACCAGCTCCTTTCTCCTTTCCTCGATTATTTTTTTGAGCAAATTGCTTTCCGACACATCGGCGATAGGTTCAAAATCATTATCAAAACGATGTTCCAACAAATAATTCAACTGTGAGAGGGCCTCAGACTGCTTTCCAATTCTAACCGCGCTCTCTGCCAAATTCAGGACCACCTCATCTACTGCGATTCCACCAAAATGATAGAAATCCCCGGTATAGTTTCCTTTAAAATTAAACAGTCCCGAACCGGAAGACTGGCTAAAGAATAAAGTTTTTCTTAAATCCCCATCTTCATAAAGTTTGATCAGATCTGGATTCACATAACTACCCCCGTTGGTCGTATGGCGGGCGGTAAGATGTTTTTGATAAAAAATTACTTCCTTATTAAAGATTTCAAAAGAGTAAGGAAGAGAAGAACCTAAGTTCTTGAAATCCATCAGTGAATTATCAATGGTTAAAGCCGCTTTGGAATAGGTATAGGCATTTTCATAATCCAGCATACTCAAATAGACTCTTCCCAGAAATGCATTATTGGCCCAAAGTGAGGGACGGGTAGGAATTTCAGCCTTAGCCGGTAAATAGGCTAAGCCATATTCCAAATCCCTAATGATCTGTTCAAAACATTCCCTCATGGTGGATCTTCCTTTTTTCACATTGATGTCAGAAGTCAAGCGGATGGGAATCCCCTGCTGTTCATTCTGGCTGGGGTCAAAAGGAGGAGCAAAATGCATCAATACCTCATAATGCCCCAAGGCCCGAAAGAATCTCGCAGCAGCTCCCAGTTCCTGAATCCGCTTTCGTTCAACTTCATTGGAAGGCTGATACTTTTCAAGCCCTTCCAGTACCAGATTGGCATAGAGTACCTTTCGGTAGGAAAAGGCAAATCCCGGCTCCCATTCATCTGGAAGAAAGGGTTCAGGTTCCCAGAAATAATGGGCTGATTGACTAAAACTCAGAAGATTTAATAAACCTTCGCTAAAGTAGATATCATCGGAGCTGAACAGTCCATTAATATGGTAGGTATTGAGCCCTCTTTGCTCGGCATCCAACATTTGTTGAAAATCATCCAGGCTCTCAGGAATCACTTGATTTCGGTTGGGTTTGCTGTCCAAAAATTCCGCACAGGATTGAATCCCCAAGATCAGGAATCCAACGAATAAAAGGTGTAATTTTTTCATCTGTTTATAATTTTTTTTTAGAGATCAGATGGAATGCCCTACCCCGATTTATCGGGGCATCCCTTTCCCGATCCGCCGCGGCGGACGGCACAAGTTGTGTGAGATTTTTCCTCATGGGCATTTCTCCTGTTTATATTTTTTTTTCAGTGGTCAGATGGAATCCCTGCCAGCAGGTCGCACAGTTTCCCCGATACATAGGGGCAACCAAGTATGTGTCGTTCTTGTCGTGCTCGATTTCATGAGTAAATATGTATTATGACCAAGTTTGAGAAAAAGCCCGGGGGTGGCTAAACCATAAACCGGGGAGATGAAAGAGAAAAGCTTTATCTATTTCCCTTTTACCCCAGGGCATGCTATCAGAAGGAGGCCCTCAGCCCCACAGCAATAGATCTTAAATTTTGAACTGTTTGAAAATCAGGATCCGGAAGAACTTTGCTGGCTTTCCAAAGTATTCCGAGATTATTGATATAGAGATAAGTTTCCAGACCATTCAAGCCCAATAAAGAGGATTTTTGTGCATTCCAGGAATAAGCCAACCGGATATCCTGAAAGCGGATATGATCTCCCTTTTCCACCAAAGCCCCACTGCTGAGATAAAATCCGTTCATCAAAGGATTGACTGTTCCCGGGTCTGCAGGAACATCTGTGGTACGCTCGTCTCCCGGCTGCTTCCATCTTCTCTCATAATCCGCGTGACCAAAGCCTCCCCGGTTAATGTCCACGTAATCCACTCCTGCTCTTTTGACAAAGTAGCCCAAACGGTAGGTAATATTGGCCGATAGACTGAATCCTTTATAGCCCAGGGTATTTCTGAAAGAACCAAAATGAGTTGGCCTGCCAGCCCCGTGAAATTGGATATTTTCAGGGGTTGCTTCGGCATAAATAGCCGCATACTCCCGACTTGGCTCTCCGTCTAAAATTCCCAGGGGAGCTCCGTCATTGGGGTCCAAACCCGCAAATTCAAAACTGTAAATTGAAAACAATGGTCTTCCTACGGCTGGAGTAGGCAATGCGGGTGTATAATTGATCAGCTGATTGGCAGTCGGTAAATTTTCCACCTCAATCACCTGATCTTTTAAAATGCTGTGAAAGAAATTGGTTTCCCATTGAAAGGCCCCCTTACTGTTGACTGTATTCAAAACCAGATCCCAGCCTTTGGTCAGGGTTGAAGCATAATTGAGAGTAGCCGAAGTAAACCCCGAGGAAATAAAAATGGGGATATTTCCCAAAAGGTCCAGTCCCTTTTTCTGGTAGTATTCTACCGATCCCGAAACCCTCGAAGCAAGGAATTCAAAATCCAATCCTGCATTGATAATTTTGATCCGCTCCCATCGAAGCTCAGGGTTGGGTGGTGTTTCCACTCCCAAAAATGGCAGGCGTGTAATCAGGTTTTGGGCGGCCACAAACCTCCTGGCAGTAGAAACTGCCGTCGCATTGGGATTGGTATTTCCGTTAAAACCATAACTGAGTCGAAGTTTGGCAAAATCCACCCATTGGCTTGACGCCATAAAATTTTCTTCCGATAGGATCCAACCCATCCCTGCTGACCAAAGCGGAACCGACTTCTGATTGGTATTTACACCAAAAAGATTGGATGCATCCCTTCGAAAACTGCCATTGATCAAATATTTATCCTTATAGGAATACCCCAGGTTGGCAAAACCTGACACAAAACGGTTGACCCTTCCTCCGAATTCCTCTGTAAATGGAATATTTCTGGGAAAGGCTGGAGCCCTGGTTGACAAAACGTGTGAGGTAATCAACCGGAAGCGAGGAACCATTTTCTGCGATATATCCATAAGAGGTATTGCCATACAATTCAGACTGAAAATCCTTCAGTTCTCCTCCTCCAAATACGTTCAGACGGTGATTCGTCCAGTTTTTTTGGTAATTGACCTGGGTCCGGAGGGTATGACTATAGGAATCCGAAATCCGCTGATCCAGGGTTCCGCCCAGCGGGATAGGCAATTCCAATTCCCCATTTCCCACCGGCTGGGCAAAAGAATTGATCAAATGGCGGGCTGCATAGGAATCGGGGGAGTTATGGGTCGTGTTTTGATTCCTATTAGTCCAATATTGGTAATTGGTTGACCATTCCAGTCCTTTTGTTAGTTGATAATTTGCCGTAGCAAAGAGTCGGAGGTCTTGGGATCTGTTGACAGTGCTACTTTTTCCTATCTCTTCCATGGGGACATAGGCCCAGGACAAGGGAAGTATGTCTTTGACAGAATTTTTAAAACGAATGCTGTAATCTCTGTAAACTTCCTGTGGATTACCTTCACCGTCAAGCAGTCTTTCATATGGGAAGAGCCCTGCAACCTGAGGCATGCCATTATAGGAATCGCTTTGTACCCAATAGGCCCCGGTCTGAATCCTAAATTTATCTTTGGCCAGTTTCCAGCTTTGCTGGGTAGAAAGGGTCAATCTTGAAAAATCGGAGGCTATTTCCGAACTCAGGTTTTTGTCATAACCTATACTCACCTGATAATTGTGATTAGTTCCTCCCCCACTCACATTGAGTGCATGCTGTTGCTGGCTGGCAGGACGGGTCAGGTATTGGTCGATGTCTTTTCTGATATCCGCATTGCGGAACTGCTCAAGGGCGGCATCTCGCTCCTGGGCTGAAATCTGTCCCTGCTCAAAGGCGTAGAGGGTTTCGGCAAGTGGAGGAATTACGGGATTTCTTCGGTTTCTGATCAGACTGCCAAAAGCTCCGTTTTCATACAACTCGGATTGTTTGTCGATCAGGGAATTGATGGACATTTTAGGATCGTAGAAGGGATCGGCTCGCTGGAAGGTAGTCAGGTTGGAAGTGAAATTGACCTGTATGGGCTTATTGAACGAACCCTTTTTGGTGGTTATCACAATCACCCCATTCCCTGCTCTAGCTCCCCAAATCGAAGCAGCTGCTGCATCCTTCAAAACGGTAATACTGGCTACATCATTTGGATTGATACTGGAAAGGGGTCCGTCATAGGCCAGATTATCGACCACTATCAGGGGCTCAGCCGAAGATATCAAGGTAGCCGTTCCCCGAATGGAAATACTTTCTCCCGATTCCCGGCCACTTATATCTCTATTAAAGATCAAACCGGGAGTCAGGTCTTCCAATCGGTCGATCAGGTTGGTCGAGACTCTCCGGTCCACCAGATCCTGATTTAATCCCACAAAGGAACCGGTAGATCGGGAAAGCGGGAGCTCCTGAAAGCCCGTGGAAACCACCGTGACTTCCTGCAGGTTTAAGTCCAAACTTTCCAGCAGGATATTCAAAGTTGTTTGGTTTTCCCCAAGGAGAATTTCCCGGCTCTGATAGCCAATGTAGCTGACCAAGAGGATGGCTTCCCCATTAGGAATAGGGAGCGTAAATTTCCCCTCATCATCCGATACGGTCCCGACCGTAGTTCCTTTTAGAATCAGATTGACTCCCGGTAAAGGGGATAGATCCTTGGCATCCAGGGTGTTTCCCCGGATTTCTCGTCCTTTTTCCTGGGCCATGGTCCTGCCAAAAATCAGGAACAAAGCCACCAGGAGAGTCAGTGTGTGAGTAAGGCTAGATTTCATAAACTGGTATTGGTTTTAGTGGATAATTCATCGTTAAATTTTTTCCGGAATTCCTGAAGGAGTTCCTTCTGCGTTTCCCCCAAGGGTTTGATGTCAAAGGAGAGAATCCTTGAATCTCTGTCCAGCAACATTACCCGGGGAAAGGAGGTAATTTCATAGAGCTCCTTCCATCGTTCTTTGGAAAGTCCCCTGAGATTGAAATTGGGGATGGAAGGATCCGAGTACTTGAAGATCCGTTCTTTCCACAGATCGGAATCCTCATCTACTGATATGGCTATCAGTTTGATCCCCTCAGCCTCTAGCTCCTGATAGAGTGGGAACAGATAGTTTTTAAAGTAGCTGGCACTGTGTGCGCAGGTGCTGAAATAGAAATAGACCAGGGTCGGCTGATTAGGCAGATCGGAAACGTTTAGGGTATCCCCCGACATACTGATGAGATGGGCGTCCTCGATGGGTTCGCCGGGGATGGTTGCCCGTTTGAGGTTTTCGATCCGGTCCTTCCATGGACTGGATTCGGTTTTTGAGAGGTAGTTGAGGAGGATCTCTTCCTGTCCGGTATGGGAGGCGAGGTAATTGGACAGGTAAGCTGCCTGCAGGCGGTCTGCCAGTTCCCCGGAATGGTTTTCCTGTACCAGCTCGAGAAAGGATCTGTTTTTCCAAAGGGCATTCAGTATCAATCTTTCCAGTTCCAAATCCAGAAAAGCGGCAGAAATCAGCTTGGATTGGGAATCAAATTCCAGATTCCCCACCCGGGTCAGCAGATCAGTCAAGCGCTGTCTATAGTGTTCTCTGTCCTTCGCACTGAATTTATTCTCCACATAGGGATAGTGGAATTTTCGGAAGGTGGACAGGATACTGTAGTAGAAGTTGCCATAAACTTCGGCACGGAGGAGGTCCCAGTTCTTAGGGCTCAGTTTGGGCTGATAGAAGTCCAGTATTTCTAGTTTGGGTTTCAGGATGTCCTCAGCTTGGTCGGCTTGAGCAATCAGGTAATGGAGGCTTTCTTTACCGGGTTTAAGGATCAGGAGTTCGGCTCCGAATTTCCCTCTGAAATAGTCGATCTTCTCCTGGCTTCCGGGCCGAGTAAGCAAAGTGCTGGTTTCCGGGATGATGAGTTGTCTGGGGGAATCAAATTCCCTCCGTTGGTCCAGGCGTTTCAGGGCAAATTGGGCTTCATAGAAGTCTTGGTTTTTGCCTGCAAAGATTATGGCATTTCTACTGAGGTCCAGCTTCAGTTTGATACTATCACCAGGCAAGACCAGATAGTCTTCCAGGAGCGGGCGGTTGCCCAAGAAAAGGGAAAGGTACCCAGGTCGGTCGGAAAGTGAAATCCGCGTGTCAAACTTTCTTGTTCTCGGGTTGACAACACCATCATAGAATTCGCCATTCATTGGATCCAGCAGAAGTTCCTCTTGGAGGAAGGTCGTTCTTGGAGAAATGTAGTATGGCGTAATTTTCAGGGACAATGGACCCAGCGAGTCTGGATTGATGATTTCCCCATAGATGAGGGTGGTGTTTTCCTCCCCCTTTTGGGCGGGAGTGCTGTACTCCTCCCGCCCTGATTGGAGGGAACTGGCATCAACAAGACCATTTCCCGTGGGTGAATCGGCAA
Organism: Algoriphagus sp. NBT04N3; assembly: GCF_019443765.1. Lineage (NCBI taxonomy): Bacteria > Pseudomonadati > Bacteroidota > Cytophagia > Cytophagales > Cyclobacteriaceae > Algoriphagus > Algoriphagus sp. NBT04N3. The sequence continues at coordinate 432,372 of NZ_CP048415.1, read as the reverse complement.
CTTTCCGCTGACTCAAAAGATTTCCTCCATATAGGAGCGTATAGCCTAAGAAGAAGGTGTATAGAAGTTTGTTCATTGTTTTGGATTTTAGATGACCGATGAGGGATGCTGGAAGACGGGAGACGAAGCCCAGAGACGTCACTGCGAGGAGCCCCATAGGGCGACGCGGCAGTCTCCTTGATGAAATGACAGCTCCCATCTATGAGATTGCTTCGTCGGCTTTGAGATCCTTGATCAGACAAGGTTTTCGTTTGCCTCCTCGCAATGACGTGGACAGACCTCTCCCATCCTGAGTCCAGATCATCATCCGGGTCAGTCGGTCTTGATTAGAAATTGATTCAATGCGATAAGCAAAAATCCTCTGCAGCGGAAGGCTTATCTTTCAGTCGACAGTCAAAAGTCGACAGTCAACAGTGTCGTCACTCCCTGATCATCGGTGGTAGTCCCCTTGGGTAATACAAGCCCCTTGGGAAGCAATCAAGGAGAAAAAATAGGTTCAGGTAGGGTTTTTAATCAGGTTTTTAAAGAGTTGCTTTGGGTAGGACCTAGGCCACAATTCCAAAGCAGGTAGGACTTGAGTTTTCATAGATTTAAGCTTGAAGAAGGGAGACCGAAGGCGGAAGAATATTCCAAATAAGGCTCAATAATCCACTTAATACTTACTCCCTACTCAAAGATGGTAGGATAGCGACTTGATACAAAAAAGAAATCAACGATTTCCACCATGCCAGGTAAATGGCTGCAAATAATAGGTTTAAGAGAAAAGTTTCCTCGGATTAGTATTTGATCCTCCTTCTTATTAAAAGAGCAACCCGAGTAGAAAAGTGTTAAGTTTTAATCAGATTGGTTTAACCAGATTCCGATATTTCCGATATAAAATCTAGGAGCTTATAAATATTCTGAAGATCACTTAAAGGAATAACCCCATTTTTATCTAGATCAATATTTTCCAGTAATTTCAACAAAGATAATTTATACTGAAATGCTTGATTTTTATGAATTTGAAGATTGATTTCCTTTGTATCGCCTTTATTTCTTACCATATGTTGTAGATTTTTAGTAAAAATATATAGAATTTCTACATAATCAAACAAAAATTCTCTCATTTTTCGATATTTTTTTGAAGATTTTCTACATTAGTCTATATAAAATCTACCAATGACACGATTAGGAGAAGTTTTTCAAAGAAAATCAATTAATAAAGCAGAAGTGGCTAGAAAAACTGGATTGAGTGATTCTAGAATCGGACAACTAACTAATAATCCTTCGACCAAACTAACAGCGGCTGAACTTTATCTGATAGCAAAAGCGATTGATGAGGATCCTTGTAAACTTCTGGAATATGTCTGTCAGGATCTATAGAAAATGAATTCAACATTAAAAAATATGGTAAATCTTAAAGGATAAGATAAATAGTGAGTAAGTATTGGTTGTAATGAGAAATACCATAACATGAATGCATGATTATCTAAAAAGTTATTTTTTGAATTTTGTCACCTTTCAGCAAAAAAGAACATTCAAAATAAGAACGTATTGAAGTCTGGAATCCTATCTCTTAAGAAATCAATTACTTTATTAGCTACTTCTCTTAATCCGGCATCATTAAGTCGAATGATAAATTTTTTCCATATTGGCACTTCTGAATGATTCTCCTTAGGATCATCTGAAAGATTTTTCAGACTGACTAAAAGATCTTTCTTTTCTTCTTCAGATTTAAAATTATCAAAAATTAATTCAATTAATTCCTTTTCTGCGCTGGAAAAGTTTTGCTTTGATTCTTTGATAAATTCCTGATAACTACCAAAATAATTATCCCCAAAGTGATGTTCTTCACCTGTTATCTTTCCATTAAATACATACTTACTCATTGATTCAAATAATAAATGTTGTCTCCAAAGTGATGGTTATCTCCAACTACATCTCCCTGAATTATAATTATATTAATTACTGTGATTTGTTTGCCTTTCTCAAAGCCTAAACTAAATTTTTGTATTGGGTTATGGTCTTTGAACTTCTGAAGAGTGGATTCAATCGTGTTTTTAAGGGTGGATAATGTATAATTATCAAGCGGCTCATAAACTCTGAATGGCTGTGCCGATGTAAAAAGTCCGTTATCATTATAATCAATGATTGAAGTTCTAGAAATATTTGCACCAAGTATGGAATTATTAATTAAGGAACCTGAAAGGACTGTTTCAAAACTTAGATTGGAAGCTAACCAAGGATATTCTGTTTTTTTCACCTGAAGCGTTCCAAATTCGGCGTGACAAAGATTGGGACTAACCACTAAATTATTGAAATTGCCTATGTTTACCCCAGTTATGGAACTTAAGTTTGCATAATTGGTACTTTCAGTATAAATAACCCCGTGTGAATAGGGGTTATTGATAGATCCAACCCTAGGACTTCTCAAAATATGTGAACTAAGTTGACTCTTTGAATCCTTTACTGAATATCCAGTACTTTCAATTTGAAAAATACTTTTGTCAAAATGGCTGAGGTTTGTTACTGACCATTGGTTTTTAGAAATGTGTGAATCCAGATGATTTCCTAAAAAAGCTTCTGAAATCCTATCACTGTCAATCTTAAAGTTACCATTCTCAAGAATGTTTTGATTCAAAGGGACCCATGAACTGTTTTGAACATACGACCCTATACCAAGCATTGAATCCGAGACCAATTTGGCTCTTTCAACTTGAAAAATATTTTGACCTAAATCCCTGAATTTAGTTGACTCCCATTGATTTTTTGAAATAAAAGAATTTAGGTGCTCTCCAGAAAAAACTGGTGAATTTATAAAACTCCTTACTTTGCATTTATCAATTCCAATAATGTTTTGATTCGAAACTACCGAGGAACTGCTTACAGCTGTTGACCCCATAGAAATAATCGAATTCACCATTGATTTAGTTTTTTCATTTTGAAAAATACCTCCACAAGGTAAGAAATGTGAATCCTGTATTGCCCATATGGCTAATTCTGCTTTCTTATTTATGGGCTTTTGAAAGCAAAAAATTGACTCTGAATTTTGAATTATTTCACTCCCCATTTTCGGGATAGTTTCTTCCCATACTGTATTAAAACTTTTTATTTGAGGTAACTTTTTTTCCATTGTAAACCATTTAAATCCTTAAAACTACAAAAACCCAATAACGAAGGTTCCATTTATAGAATAATTGTTTTTTAATTCTTAATTTTTCTTTTAAAGCAAAGTATTAATCTTCAACTAGCTTATACATCGCATTAGCCACACCCCTTGTTGAGTCATTTTATTCTTCATGTGGATAGCCGTGCTTTTCGTTTAGCAAGTAAAATTGCTTGCACAAGTCAAAAGGATTTTGTGACCCACTAAATATTGTTTGGACTGGATGGGATTTCAATAATTTGAGGAGAGAAACCCCACCCTTATTTCCAAACAAATTTTCAATTGGGATAACTTAGAACCCACAATTTTTCAAACTGAGATAAGTTATCTTTTAAGCCTCAATCTTTTCACAAGGCTCAACGGAAACCAATTCCGCCAACTTGGCTGCAATGTCTCCCATCGAATCCTCGATAGTACTTAGACCGCTTCGTGAACCAAGAAGTGGACTCACATCCCTTAAAGCTTCAAAAGTGGTATCATGAATTACTGGAACCAATAAATCCCTGGCAAGAAGAGCTGAAAGTTCTTTGTCGGCGATACCTTCTCCTTTTATGCGCTTGAGAAAAGAAGGAGTGACCAATACTATCCCTACACGAGACTTAGCCAATCCCTTGTCAATTTCACGGAGTAATGATGATCCTAACAACACATCCTTTTCGCTAAACCAAACTGAAACACCCTTTGACTCCAATAAATCATGTAGATCCTTTGCAGCATCTTTTCTATCATCCCAAGCATGACAGAGAAAAACATCACGAAGATCAGGCAAATCTGCCCTTTTCTCTACATTCTCTCTCACAGGCGTAAGAGTACGGATCTCTGAAGGTGTATATAAGATCGTAGAGCCTGAAGAGGCCCATCTGACTCTCGTTTTACTTCCTACATTACTACTGCTTCGACTTCTTGAACTATATGAAGAAGAATACGAGGAATAAGATGGGTATGAATAGGAACTACGATAACTTCCTCTTCCTCCACATGCAGGGCAGTTAGCCCTAGCGCTTGCTGAACGGTGACCATGAACTGGTGCTGTACATCTAGACATAATTAGATAATTTTTTAAGGTAAGGTGATTAAATATTTAAAAGGGCGCGACCAATGATCGGCCTGAAGCCAATATGGCTTTAGTTTGGTGTGGATCTTCTATGTCCAGGCACCTTTACTGCTTTGCCGCCCACCTTCTTGGTGTGCGGTTTTACTGGGACGATTTTCTTTCCATCTTCGGTTTTAGCCATTGTAGTAGCATTTAAGTCCTTCTATCAATTAGGTAGAAGGTGTACCTACCGGGAATATCAAAAAACTCCTACCTTTAGGTTGCGAATCCTAGTAAAAGCGGGGGAGCAGATATTCCCAACAGAAGCTCTCCGCTTATTTTTTGACTCAATTGACTAAGCTTTTCCAAGCTTAATTCTTTCTTTTTCATCATGCTTTGTGCCAAAAGTCACAAAAGAATTAAGTTTGACGAATATTGTCGTAATTCAATAAATTTGGCAAAATATTATTCTGAATAATAAGCTATTTGGCAGTTTTACCACTATGATAGTTGTCAGTTTGGCAGTATGACATGCTTTTTTTGACATCCATTATACATTTTTGTCACTATGAACGATTCATTCAGCCAATTTCAACATTGACTTCACTACTGCCCCTCTAAGGATAGTATTTCCTAATCATCTGTAAAGTTCATTGCGGTGCTTCGTGAGATTTGCAATCTCACCTTTAAATCCTTACCATTACGATAGCTATCGAGATTCAATTGGCTTTTGGACCTCACTCTAGCTCCTTCATAATCCCATCCTGCAATCTGGTCTAAACCTAAAATCTTCTACTGAAAGTTTTTATTACGGCTTGTCTTCCGTAATTCTGCAGGACAGGTTTTCTTAAAAAGAGAGCGATCATGCAATAGAAAATCCAAGGTTGGGAATCTATAGGACTTAACCTCTTTACTAGTAGTGATTATCAAAAGCTTCGTTTTGCTAAGGAAGGGATTTTAGCGGAAGAAATTTTGCCCTACAGTCCGGCTTCCCTCAATTTTGCGGGATAAGCTCACTTAAATTAGCCATTTAGGCTAATTTTTTAATGTTCCATTCCCGATACGCTTCGCTATCAGGACAGGCTCTCCTGTATGGGGTATTTTTCACCCAAATTCCCAAAAAACCTACAAAGGCTTTAAATAACTCTTTTTCAAAAGGGGAAAGATCCAGTTGTTTTATTGCTGGCCCATCCCTTGACTTGGATTTGATAAGGGGAAAAATTGATAGGACCTCAAATGAATTGAGAGATGATTAATTCAAAGGGAAAAAATACTTCTAAGAATCAAAACGAAATAACTCCATCGATTACAAAGGAATTTCTTCGATTCACACCAGCCATTCTTAGGGAGCTCACTTTCTAATATCTTCTGTCAGTTTCTCTGCGGAATCAACTAGCCTATCTACATAATTTTTCCATTTTCCCTCCAAGTAGATCTGATGGGGAGCGGCTATGGAATCAATGATTTTTAGTGCTTTATCAAACTCGTTAAAATTACCTCTTGTTTGAGGTTTTGAAATCAAAACATCAATTGTAGCTCTAGAATTGACAAAAGAATCATGATATTTTAACTGTTCTAAGGCACCAAAAATTTGTAATGCTTTATTTTGAATGAATATAGGCTGTTCTAAATCCAGGCTAATCGCTTTTGCAAAATGAGCTCCTTTGGCCCTCCAATAAAAATCAAATGAAAAGTCAATGAGTTGGGTTTTGATCTTACGGTTTCTTTCAATCTTAGCATGAAAGTCGGAATCTCTATTTTTAAGAATTCTGTTTACCTCTCCTAAAATATATTCCTCATTTCTTTTTCGCTTTTCAGTCGGTTCTGACCCTAAATCGACTAAGAAAAGCTGTTTAAGATGTTCTTTGGTATATTCGAAACTGAATTGATCAGAAAAAGGAATTTCTTCCACTGAATCAAAGGTCAATCCTGCAGCATCTGAAAATAAAAGTTCATTGGAAATAAAGTTTTCCAATCTCGAGAGTTCAAATTGAGTAAGAAAGTCCTCATTAGCTTTTTTGATATTTTGTAATAATACCGAAACAGAGGATTTAAGATAGTTGAAATGAATCTCTTGATAAAGAGATGCAATCCTTTTCAAATCACCCAGTTCAAAGGAAAATTTTCGGGTTGCTGGATTAAAAAATAGAATTCCTGCATTCAAGGATTCTCCAAGAACCAGTCCATGTTTATACCTAAGAATCGAATAAAAAAGTTGATTTTTCATTGCAAAGTTCTTTTCAACGCACTAACAAAGATAGCAGGATTCGTTTTTACAAATCTAAAGTAATCTAGTATCATGCCAACTTCCGCCTGATATTCTTTTTGTTCTACTTCACTCAAAACTGATTCGAGTTCTTGAAGGTTTAAGGCTCTCAGGTATTCTAAAAACATTTCAAAATAATTTCTTTTTACAGTGCCATTAGCATTGGAAAGGGCAGAAAAAGCAATATGTGAGGTGGAAAATTTACCCATAATTTCTAAATTTTGAATTTGAGATATTGTCTGATCACTTATGTCAAGCGCATATTCATGGTCTATTAAATAAGCGTCCCTTCCTTTGACTAATAAATTGGGCTTGTGAAGACCTCTATCGTGATTCCTAATTAAGTTGTCAAAAGCATATAGGGTATCGAGATCAAGAAGTTCTTGAAACTTCTTTTTTTTCATCCCTTTTGAGAAGTGTTGAAATGGCCCTACTAATCTTGACCCAAACTTTAACCTTGTATCATCCAGATCTTTTTTAATTGAAATTTCTGGATGCAAAGACAGGAGAAATTGTTGATCCAGTTCAATCCATGCTACATCAGGTGTCATGAAGTCAAATTGATTAGCAAACCAGGATCCTACAAACTCTCCATGGACTCTGGGTTTTTCAGCTAAATGGTCCTCTGTAAAAATCTTCACTACAAATTCCCCCCAACCTTTCTCACCCTCACATAAAACAACCCAGGGCTCGGTATGCCCATATTTGCTGTTAATCTGATTAAGAAATTTTCGGGCTTTATAGATTGGAAACATCCCTTAAAAATTAAATAATTATTTAGAATTATACCTCCTAAAATTCTCCGCCTGCTCAAAGATCTCCTGATAAACCTCGTCCCGATCTACGGGTGGATAATCGTTTTCAGCCAATAGGATAATTAAATCCACCTTCAACTCGGCCTTGATATCTTCCCGCTTGCTCCAATCCGTGTACTTGGCTTTGTCATCGACCACATCTTTGACCAATTGGGCCAAATGGACCAACTTATCCTCTGGATAAACAAAATCATACTTGATCGCTAAGGCCTTTAAAATATCATAAAATGCCTTTTCCTCGAAATCTATGCCCATCTCCGCAAAAGACTCTTTCTCCTTCTTCATTGCATAGTACAGGTCGATAATCTCATTGGTAAAGTCTTCCAAAACCTCGCTCTGCAATACATCGGCCTCTTTCCGCTCATTGTACAATTCCACCAAACGCTGCATTTTCTTGGAAAACTCCACCCCCTTGATCTTATTGACTTTTTTGAATTCGTCAATGGCTCTGGCCAATAGCTTCTGCAAGAGTTTGATCTTGGTATTAGGCAGTTTGATTTTATCGATCTTGGCCAGATAGTCTGCCTCGAATATATCCACCTCTTTCTCATCGGTATCCCCCAACTTAAAGATCTCCTCTACCCCTTCGGAAATTATCGCCTCATGGATCATTTCCCGTACCTTGGCATTCATTTGATCGGTATCAGGAGCTTCCCCTTTGGTGAGCTTAAAAACAATGGAACGGACCGCGATGAAGAAGTGGATGCGATCCTTTTCCGCTTTGGTGAAGACCGAACTACCGGAACAAATATCATAAGCCGCTTTCATCCGCTTGACCAGATTCATAAAGCGCCGCTCCAATTGTTGGGTCAGCTGCACAAACTCCGCAGCCATATTCAAGACATGCAATTGCTCTAAAGGAGATCCAAAAAAGTATTTATTTGCATCAAAGGAATGGAACATGGCTTTCAGTAAGTCCATATGATCTCTGACCACTACGATGGACTGCTCAATATCCTCAAAGTTTTGACTGTCTACCTTGGAGTACTGCTTCAAAGCCAAATTCATCTGTTTCTTGATTCCGATGTAATCTACCACCAGTCCTTTGTTCTTTCCTTCAAACTTTCGGTTGACCCGGGAAATGGTCTGAATCAAAGAATGCTGCTGCAGGGGTTTATCGATGTACATGGTATCCAAAAAGGGCACATCAAAACCTGTCAGCCACATGTCTACCACAATGGCAATCTTGAAATTACTCTTCGCATTCTTAAACTGCCTGTCCAGTTCCTTTCGGTACTCTTGGGTTCCCAACATATTCCAGAGATCTTCTCTATCATCTTTGGATCGGGTCATCACCAGATTAATTCGGGCAATGGGCATCAGCTCTCGCTTATCTTTTTCTGTCAAAGCCACTCCTTCCTCAGCCATAAGCTGTTCCGCCCATTCGGGTCTCAAGGCAATGATTTCCTGATAGAGCAGATAGGCAATTTCCCGGGAACTGCAAACAAACATGGCCTTTCCTAGCAAGGTACTTCCCTCGGCTACCCTTGCTTCGTAATGTTCTACAAAATCCTGAGCAATGGCCTGAATTCGGTGGGGATCGCCCAGGATAGTCCGCATCTGGGCCATCTGCTTTTTACTTTCCTCAATCTGGTATTCATTAGCTCCATCCTCGGCCACCATTTTGTAGTAGTGCTCGATCTCCTGCAACTTTTTATTCTCCAGCATCACCTTGGCTGCACGACCTTCATATACTATACGAACCGTGATTTCATCCATCACCGATTCGGTCATGGTATAGCTGTCCACAATCTCCCCAAAGACATCCATGGTGGCATCGATGGGCGTTCCGGTAAAGCCCACATAAGTGGCATTGGGAAGAGAATCATGCAGGTGCTTCGCAAAACCAAAGCTTTTCTTCACGCCTTTTTCGGTCACACGAACCTTCTGGTCCAGATTGGTTTGGCTGCGGTGGGCCTCGTCGGAAATACAAATCACATTGCTGCGCTCGGTGAGGAGTTCGGTGTCTTCGTTAAACTTATGGATGGTAGTCAAAAATACGCCTCCACTGTTTCTCCCTTTTAATTCTTGACGAAGCTCAGCCCGACTGCTAACACTTCGAATCACATTATCTCCGATAAAGCGCTTGGCATTGGTGAACTGTCCGCTCAACTGATCATCCAAGTCCGTACGGTCGGTGATCAAGACAATGGTCGGACTGGCAAAGTCCACAGACTTCATCAGCAGGCGTGTCAAATACAACATCGTAAAACTCTTCCCGCATCCCGTCGCCCCGAAGTAAGTACCACCTTTTCCATCCGCCTTCACCAAAGCTTCGGCTGACAAGTCCCCTTCTGTTCTTTTTCGATGAACTAGTATATTATCATAGAGTTTTCTAGCCGCATAGTATTGCGGATAGCGACAGACGATCTTTTCTTCCTTCTTGGAAGTATCCGGGAGGTAGATAAAATTATGGATGATATCCAGCAAACGGTGTTTATCCAGCATGCCCTTAATCAGGGTGTACATGGCATCGATGCCATGTACTTGGGTTGATTTCCCGGTCTTGGGGTCGATCTCCCTGTCTAGGCCTTCGATCTTTCTCCAGGCATAAAAGAACTCATAGGGCGCAAAAAAACTTCCAGCCTTGGTATTCACCCCATCGGAAATCACGCAAAACGCATTGTACTTCAATAAGTCCGGGATATCCCGTCGGTAGCGATTGGTTAACTGATCATAGGCGGAAAATAGAGAAGCCTCCTCCCGTATGCTGGACTTAAACTCAAAGACTACCAGCGGCAAGCCATTCACATAGAGAATTCCATCCGGGATGCGCTTCTCAAAGCCCTGAATCTCCAGCTGATTGACCAGTTTGAAAATGTTATTTTCAGGATGGGCATAATCGATCAGGGAAATGTAAAGGTCCTTTTGCTTGCGGTCTTCCCGCTTCAGCAAAAAGCCGTCCCGCACCCAGTGCATAATCGTCTTATTCGTCTCGTAGAGATCTGAGGCAGGAAGCTTCTCCAAATCCCGAACAATCCCAAAGATCTCATTCGGGGTAATTCGTTCCTTGGTATAGGTCTTTTTCAGAAATTCTTCCAAATCCGCCCGAATCAGGACTTCTTCCTTTCCACGAATAATCTCCTCTCCCGGGACATGGGGATAGCCCTGCGCTTCCAAAAGCGAGATAAAAGCCTGTTCGAGTAGGGATTCGGTGAATTTCACTAGTCAAATTAAAATTTTAACATACCATCATAATTCTTATTATCATCATAATCCAAAACTATAGCAGTACTGAATTTAGCCCTCGTAATACCTACGTAAAGTTTAGCTCTTGTTTCATTTGGTAAATCTTTTGAGTTATCCTCAATCCACTCCTTCATTTTATCAGTAGGATAAACTAATACTCGATCAAAAGTTGCTCCTTTAGATTCTCCAAAATTTACTGATTGGAATTCAGAATTGGTTTCTATTGACTTGCTCCACCGCAATTGAATGGGATAATATTTATTTAAATAAGAATCTACATCACTTGGTTTGACCAAAAATACTCCCTCATGAATATTTACTTCATTATGGCAGCAATCACAGGCAATTGTTATGGGGAAATTAGGATATAATTTAGAGGAATAGGTACAGATACTAGATACACATCGATGGGAAACAACCAAGGTAGCCTCATCTATACCGTCCTTAATTAAGTTTTTACATTTGTCTATAAGGTAATTCGCAATTTTACCATTACGATAAGGCTTATTTTTAGCCTCTAAATGCGTCAAATAAGTTACTTGTCTTGGGTCGCCAACCATGGTTACGTTACCACAACTCTTCATCAAGAGCTTTATTAACTCAAGATCGTGCCCAGCTAAATCTTGAACTTCATCAATCATAATGTGATCATAGATTCTAGAAATTCGGTCTATTATATTCCCTTTACTAGCTGCGTTAGTGCTAAATGCCAGCTTTGATAGTTTATCTGAGAAGATATACCCATTTCCAAAATAAAAATTCTTTGGTCTATTTTCTCCAAAATACACCTGCCTTTTATTTTTTTCATCATAATACCATTTGCCCGATTTAGAATTTACCAATATCAATCCTTTTATATCAAAATTAAATAACGGTTCCCAAAGTGAGCCTTGAAAGGGCTTAACTCCATGCTGAATTAAAAATGAAAACCAAGATTGGATTGTTACATTCTTTGGCAAATACCCTAATTTTGCAATAAATTTTTTCCTTATTTCTATCTCATTATTCTCAGTGTAAGTAGTAATAAGAATACGTTGATCTTTATTTTCAATAGCCTTTTTGACTAAGAATGATGTCTTACCAGAGCCAGCAGAAGATATAATTAATTTGTGTTTACTCATTACTCCAGGCAACAACCCTATTTATATAATCAGGATATTCAAACTTTACTTTTGTATTAAAAACTCTCAATGCCCATGTAGTTTTCATTTTCTGCATTTTCTTAGATATTTCATCCTCAGTATTGTATTCCATAAAATCAATACCAATTACCTCGCAAAGTTTCTTCAGTTGATGTTTGTTAGCTTCAACAAATTGAGGTTCTAGAGTTTTTAGTTTATTTCTATTATCCGCAAAAACATTTATAGTAGATATGCAATCAAATTCTTGATATTTCTTAGTGATTTTACTGTCATATTTACCATCATTATCTGTAACTACAGCAACTGGAATATCAAGCTTCTCAGCGATAAAAAGAAATCTTTTAAATGTTAGCCCAACTGAAATAACATCTATGCCCATTTCTATAGGCAATTGACCGTTATTTACTTGCATGAAAGCCTTCTGAACAATTAGCTCATCAGAATCACCTTCAACAAGAATTGCTTTCTTTGAGAGAAGCATTCTTAAAGTATTGTATCCAGGTAATTTTTGAAAAAACTCCTGCGTATCTTTCTTTAAATCGTGAATCCCTATAACCTTTTGATTATGTAAGAGAATTAGATTGTTTAAGCCTAATTTATTTGCAACAAAACTGTCATGTGTAGAAATTATAACCTGCTTCTCTTTTGATTTATTAGAGATTCCTTTGATAAACTGATTAAGCTTTGAATGTGAAAGATGATTCTCAGGCTCTTCAATAAGGATTACACCAGCTTTTTGAGCTGTTTTGTTCCCCAACGAAAGATTAGTTTTAATTATACATTGTTCTCCTTTACCAATGTTTTGAAAAGGTACATCATCTAAAAAGGTTGTTAGTCCAAATTCCCAAGCATCCTTAGTAGCCAAGTTTACTCCGATTTTAACCTCTTTTTGGGAGATATCCGCAAGTGCTGAAATTTTTTTATTTATGTCAATTACAGCTGAATTCTCCTTGAACTGTTCTTTCAAGTTACGATAGGCTTGTGAGATTTCTACCTTCTGACTATCATCCAATTCGTCCCTTACAATTCTAGAAATGTATATATCAGAACCATTTTGAAATCGTGTTGCCGTTGAATCTATAATTGCAGATTTGAATGGTATCGATTGGGCCGTAAGTCCATCACGTGCAAAAGAACGCCAAGTGATTTTATAATACTCTATAGGGATGCTTTTGAGCTCATCACCAGATTCAACCAAGACTTCGTAGGGTTTCTGATACTCCTGATCAAATTCAATTTTCAATGATATTCCAGTAGCCTTCTCTTTGAGTAAATTATTATTGCCCTCAAACAGTGCAGGTCCATCTTTTAAGTAAACTTCTATGGTAATTATTGGTGGTGCTTGTTTATCTGCACCTTTAAGGCTTAGCAAATATTCTTGTTCAATTTGATTATTGAACAAGTATTGTGATAAATGATTTCTAAGGTGCCTTCCATTCATCAGACCTGTTAAACACAAATGTATAGCCTCAATAATTGTAGATTTTCCTGTCTCATTATTACCAACAATAATATTGACATCCTTAGTTAGGGGTAAATTAAACCGTCCTTTGAAACACTTGTAATTTTCTATTATTACTTTTTGGATATGCATAAGGAATATGAGTTTAAAATTTATCTATCATTTAAAAAATTTATTGCTGTTGACTTAGAATCCTTCACTCTCACCCTCCCACTAATCAACTCCGGCAGTAACCTGTCTCGAAGTTGGGTTAGGGTTTCTGTTTGGTTCGTATTTGTTTCAATTTTTTGATCTAGTTTTCCAGCTGCTTTTTCGAACGATTCAATTATTCGGTTTGGGATTTTAATTAAAGGTATCCCCTTTAGGCTGGTTTGATTAATGCTTCCGAAAACTGTTCCTTCACCCTCAAATACATCAAAAACTTCCTTTAGCTGCAAAACCGAATAATAAGTAAAGGATATTGAGTTTGACGCATGCCTAACCGCACACAGTCCTCTGCCGATAATACAATCGCTTGAAGCAAGGTTTGCATTTCCAACAGGAGCTCTAACACTAATCAAAGTATCATTTTTCCTAGCTTCTCTTTTAGGATCAGTACAGTAAATTCTGTTAATAGGAAATCTAAATCCAAAATCAGTTTTCCCTTGAAAGAATGGTTTCCCAATTCCATCCTCGTTATAGGAAGTCCCAGGAGGTGATTGACCCATAGTAATATTAAATTCATCCCCAAAACTCTTCACCTCCCACTCCTCCGGTATCCACTTCCCAAGCGTCTTATTAAAGACAAAGGATGCTGGAAACTGTGCGGCAAGGTTTGGGTTGGTGGAAAGGAGTTTTTTGGAGTCGGATAGGCCTTTTCGCTTTTCTGCACGGGCTTGGAGTTCTTCGGGGATTTCATTGCCCACCTGAAGCGCATTATCGACCACTGGATCGAAGTCCACAAACCAAGAATTAAACAAGCACTGCGCCATGGCTTCCAAGGTTTGGTTCATTTGGCGATTGAGATCGATCTTTTTCTCTAATTGATAAATCGTGTTTCCAATAAATTCTTGTGATTTATAATCAATTATTGGAACTAAAATCTCTAATAAGGTTGATTGCCTAACACCAAAAACAGATGTTCCTGTTGCCCTGCCAGATAATTGTTTTTGAAAACTTTCAGAGCGGATAAATGCATATAAATATTTAGAATTGAGTCGTTTGTTATCTGCACGCAAACAAAAAAGTCTTTGGCTTAAAACAATTGGATAATCATAATCCCAATAAAGGTATTCACCCATTGTTGCTCCTTCAGATGCAAGAAGAATATCACCTCTTTTCACATCTTCTTTCATCCACTTTTTATAAATAGACTTGGAAACACACCTTATATCATCCTTGTTAGTCAGAACCCCATTGTGAACATTTTTTGCCGAGATTGCTGGAATTCCTTCTTTCTCCCAATCTCCTCCAAGTTTTTTTGGAGTTTTACCTCTATGATCAATTACTGTTTCTAGTAATTCACCTAGAGGGACCAGTTCTGCAGATTCAGGAATCCATCCTATTTCGCTAAAAAAACTATTATTCATACCCCAACACTTTTAAATTCTCCAAAATCGCCTGGTCCAATGCTTTAGCTTGGTCCAATTGTGTTTTGAATGTGGCGGTGAGTTCGCTTATTTTTTCTTCGAAGAGTTCTCCGTCTTCCTCCTCTTCGGCGATGCCTACATAGCGTCCGGGAGTGAGCACGTAGTCATTGGCCGCGATCTCGGAGAGGGTGGCAGATTTGCAGAAGCCGGGCTGGTCTTGATACCCCCCCTTGCCCCCCTTGAGGGGGGAATTGGCCTCGTTGCCAGACTGAGTGTTGGATGTATCAGGCTGAGCGGAGTCGAAGCCTTCATTGACGTTGCGCCAATTATGGTAGGTGGAGGCGATCAGCTCGATGTCCTCTTTGGTCAGTTCCTTTTGGGTGCGGTCGATCATGGTGCCGAGTTGTCGGGCATCGATAAAGAGGGTTTCCCCACTTCGGTCCCGAAACTGGATCTCCGGATTCTCCGGATGGGGCCTTTGCTTTTTGTTTTTGGTGATAAACCACAAGCAGACCGGAATTTGGGTGGTGTAAAAGAGTTGCCCCGGCAAGGCAATCATGCAATCCACCAAGTCCTTTTCCACCAGTTCCCTTCTAATATCGCCTTCGCCTGAGGTATTGGAACTCATGGATCCATTGGCCATCACAAAGCCAGCCGTGCCATTTTCCGAAAGCTTATTCAGCATGTGCAGCATCCAGGCATAGTTGGCATTTCCCGTTGGCGGAGTCGTAAAGCCAGCCCATCGAGGATCATCTTCCAGTTCGCTTTTCTCCCGCCACTGACTTTGGTTGAAGGGCGGATTGGCAAGTATAAAGTCCGCCTTCAGATCGGGATGCTGATCCCGGAAAAAGGTATTGGCAGGTACTTCGCCCAGATTCGCTGCGATCCCTCGGATGGCGAGGTTCATCTTGGCCAGTTTGTAGGTCACGGCTGTAAACTCCTGCCCGTAGATGGAGATATCCTTGGTATTGCCCTGATGACTTTGCACAAACTTGATGGACTGCACAAACATGCCACCCGAACCGCAGCAGGGATCGTAGATCTTTCCTTTGTAAGGTTCCAGCATTTCAGCAATCAAGTTCACAATGGACTTAGGCGTGTAAAATTCTCCTCCTCCCTTTCCTTCAGATGCTGCGAAACGGCCCAGAAAGTACTCGTAGATGCGGCCTACCACATCTTCCTCTTCATCCCCGACCGTATCGATATTATTGATGGTGTCCAGCAAGGCAGCAAGCTTGCTGGGATCCATATTGAGTCGGGAAAAGTAATTATCCGGTAAAGCTCCTTTGAGGGAAGGATTATTTTTCTCAATGGTATGCAGTGCCGTATCCACGATCAGGGCAATTTGGTCCTGCTTGGAGTTTTCCATGACATGGGACCAGCGGGATTCCGGAGCGAGGAAGAAGACATTCTTCATGTTGTAGAACTCCTTCATCTCCAGGTATTTTTCCTTGCCTTCGGCGGTCAGTTCAGCCCGCCTTTCTTCGAATTTATCCGAAGCGAACTTGAGGAAGATCAGGCCTAGGACTACGTGTTTGTATTCAGAGCTCTCGACTGTTCCTCTGAGTTTATTGGCCGAATCCCAGAGGGTTTCTTCCATGGATTTGGTATTTTTTTGGGCTGTTTTTTTAGCCATGGGATAATATTGGTAATAAACGATTGTTGAACTGACTCCCGAAATTTCAAAAGGTCCAAAAACACTATTTTGCTGGAATTGAAAAAGTTTCGGAAATGATTTTGAATTAAAGATATAAAACTTGGAACTAATTAAAAGGCAGTTCATCAAAAATAAGTGCTGGATGCTTTCCTGAAAAGTTAGAATCAATAGAACCTAATCCCGTCAATTTATGACAAAGTCATTAAGTGTAAGTTTTTTTTTAAAAAACGAAATAGCTTATTAGTCAAAAGAAGAGATTAATTTTATTTCTAATTATTATTTTACAGAACAAAGGCTTCTTTTTTAGCCATTTAAATTTTCAACCTTACTCTTTAAACATCATTTGTTATGATTCAAAAATTCAAGATGATTCTGTTTGCATTTTTTATGCTGATTCAAATCAACTCTTTAGCACAGAAAGCAAAAATTATTACTCAGGATAAAGAAATTATTACCGTCATTTCTGCTTTGAGTAAAACGGATCTATTCACTGATTATGGAACTCTGAAAATTTCAGACCTCAAGAAAATCATTTTTGAAACTAGAGATGATCAATCCATCTACGTTTCCGAAAAATTAGCCGGGAAAATAGAAATTGAGTTTGGAGATGGAACAAATTTAGGAGAAATCGATGGATATGTTGCGCCAAAGAAAGAGCCCGTATTTTCTAAATTTCCCGAAAAAGAACCAGAGGAATTATTAATTAGCGCATCTCGGAGTGGATTACTTAGTATCGGTATAGGTGTTGTAGCCGGAGCAGTAACTATCATTACCGGGGGAACCGTGCCAGCAATTGGGATAGTTGGTGGCATTGGATCTTTTGGATTCCTAGTAGATGCTTGGTCAAAAATTGGGAAAGCTGGAAAAGCAATGAAAAAGGAAAAAGAAAGAGACAAGAATAAAAACTAATTGATTCCCTACTTCCAACTCTGATAACAAGACTGTTTTGCATCTCAAAGACTCGAAATGAAAAAAGCCAGACTTTCGGATCAGTCTGAATATCTGGGGAGGCTAAAATTTTATCCATAGATATTGGAAAGTCTGAAGAGGAAGAATTCGACATTTGACACACCTCTGAACTGTGCTCTGAACGCTTTGATTTTTGCATTGAATGATTCAGCCGATGCGTTTGTGCTTCTGTTTTCAAAGAAGTTGAGAATGGTTTCGTAGTGATTTTGGATGGTTCTGGATACGGTGTTGAAGGATTTGAATCCTGCCTGCTCCACTTCGTTGTACCATTGAGCTAGTTTGGTGAAGGCTACTCCCTTGATTTTGCTGGTCTGATAGATTCTGGCCAGAGACCTGGACAGTTTATAAGCTTTTTCTAAATCAGGATAGCGATGGAAAAGTATTTCTGCCCGGTGTGCCTGTGAGGGCGTCCAGGAATCCTCTGCCTTAAAAAGCAAATATCTACTCCTTGCCAAAAGCTGTTTTTCAGTATCTCCGTTTTCGAGCTTGTTAGGAATAAATGGCTTGCCACACTCTTTGCTCAGTTCCATTTCTTTGTTTTCCTGCTCGATGGCCTCCCATCTGTGGGCAATTCTCATTTCCTGTACGGCTTCATGAACAAGTTGCTGGACATGGAAGCGGTCGGTAACCAACAGTGCTTTAGGAAAACTCCTGCGGACAATTCGTTCCATGCTGGCAGCCATGTCCAGGGTAACTTCCTTGACTTTCTTTCGTTTGCCCTCAGGTAATTTTCTCAGCACATCAATTACCCGCTCACTGTCAGTCCCTTAATCATAGCAACCAACGCTCCCTTTTTGCCTTTGGCGGCTTTATTGGTCAGTACGGTATAGAGCTCTCCCTGAGAAAGGGATGTTTCATCAATGCTGAGGTGGGTGCCCAGATTTTCCGGAAAGAGAATCCAATCCTTGGCATGGAATTTCTGAGACCAAGTCTGAAAGTCACTGAGATGAAAAACATACTGATGTTCAAGGACCTTTCCATTCACATGGAAGTTTTCAGCAAGACTCTTACAACTTACAGGGGACGAGTCCAGTCGTTCCTTTTAAAAAAGCGCGAATTCCTGTGTCATTCGCGTGCCGTTAGCTACCAAATTCCAGTCCCTGCTTACATTCTTTCCCGTCTCTTCATTCAACCACTTTCTCCGCTTTATTTTCAGGAAACAAGCTTTACCCCTCAGGGGGAAATCCTGTACGGTAACTTCCTCAAAAAAACCTTTGGAAACCAGCTTTACTCCCTGAAGATGTTCAGGATGAATGTTGAGCTCTTCCAAATAAATATGATAAGCATTGTCCTTAAAGGCTGCCGAGGTAACCTTGAAAAATTCCAAAAGCCCCTGAGGCAAAAGTAAACTGAGGTAATCCTTTTCTTCCAATTGTTTTTTTTAACAAAGAAACTCGATTCACTCAAATCCCCCAAGTTTTAGGACTGATCCAGACTTTCGGGGATTGCCTACGGCGATCCCTTACAGTCGATTTCAAACCCAAGGGTTCCGTTCTCATCCCTCCACACCTTTTTTTCCGATTGTGTAGAAACAAGAAAACCAGTTCATTTTATTGAACTGGTTTTTTTGCAGAGGAGGAGGGATTCGAACCCCCGGTACCTCGCGGTACAACGGTTTTCAAGACCGCCGCAATCGACCACTCTGCCACTCCTCTATATTCCCTACAATTCTTATTGTTTGGGATTGCAAAAGTAAGATGAAACTCAACTTTTGCAAAGCCCAAACATAGATTTTATTCTAAACGACTGATTTTTAAGCCATATTTTTTTTCAAGCACTGAAATTTGATTGCTTAAAATCTTACTCAATCCAAATAACCAAACTTCCCAGCCTCAAAATCTCGGAAAGCCTGCATCAATTCCGCCCTGGTATTCATCACAAAAGGACCATGGGCAGCAATAGGCTCTGCCAAGGGCTTTCCACTCAATAACAAAACCAATGAGTCTTCCATTGCCTGAACCCCAATTTCACCTTCTTCATTTTTCATCAGGGCTAATTGATTTTGTTCCAACACCTCTTGACCATTTAACTTCACTTTCCCCTCCAACACCAAAAAGGAAGTATTGAAGTTTTCCGGTAACTCTAACTCTAATTTCCCCCCGGATTTCATCCTAATATTATACAGATAAATCGGAGAGAAAGTATGAGCAGCTCCCCGCTCTTCCTCAAAATTTCCCGCAATGACCTCCACTTCTACCTTACCATCATCCTTACTTACTTTTGGGATGCTATCATTCTTGATTGCCTGATATCCCGGATTGGTCATTTTATGTTCAGAGGGTAGGTTTACCCATAGTTGAACCATCTGAAACAGGCCTCCTTTTTTACTGAATTCCTCTTCATGGTACTCCTTATGCAAAACTCCGCTCCCCGCAGTCATCCATTGCACATCTCCTTCACCGATTATTCCACCACCTCCACTGCTATCATGATGCGCTATTCTCCCTTTATAAGCAATGGTCACCGTCTCAAAACCCCTGTGAGGATGCACTCCCACACCTTTCGGACGGACTGAAGGAGCAAAATGATAGGGAGAGTTATAATCCAGCATGATAAATGGATCCATTCTCTGCATACTCAAACCCTCTTGACTGGGAATGAAATTATGAACCCTAAATCCATCTCCTACAAAATGGGGAGTAGTGGGCTGGGTAATTAATTCAACAGATCTGGTTTTCATGGTATTCCTTTCTTTTTTATACAAAAATAGCCCAGGCAAGCAATCCGGGAATTGATCTAAAATAAGTAATTACCTAAGTTATTCGTGGCTAGCTTCTCTTCGAATTCTGCTCAATGTCTCCGGAGTCATTCCTAAATAAGAAGCGATCATACTTTGCGGAACTCTTCCATACAAGTCCGGATATTGCTTCACAAACTGTAGATATTTATCTCTGGAGTTTAGACTTAACAGATGTTTGATCCGATTTTGAAGATGACGGATATGATTGTGAAGCATCTTGGTATTCAAATCGAAAAAATCCGTGTTTTTCATAGATAGCTCCTGAATAAATTTTTCATCCAAAAAATATACTTTGCTACTCTCTACTGCCTGTATGTAAAATTCGGATGGCTCCTGAAAATAGGTACTGGCCCTATCAGCTAAAATCCAGTTTTCTAATGCAAAAAGCACAATGCTTTCCTTTCCCTCTTCACTCAGAACAAATTGCCTCAATACGCCCTTTTTTACAAAAAAGGCATACGTACAATGCTCACCTGCTTTGAGAAGAAACTCATTCTTAGGGATAACTTTTGAATTACAATTGTAAAATATTTCTTCCAAAAAATTCTGACTTTGAGTTATTTTCTGAATTTCAAAAAGTGATTTGTTCATGACGCACTTAGGCTGGAAAACTGAAAGTATAAAATCTAAGAGAGAAAAAGCCCAATTCGGCTATAAATCTGGCTTTTTTACTCATTTAAAATGGAAATGTCAATAAGGAATGCTGGCTTACGGTATTGAAATCCCTCCAAACCCTATTCAGTTCGGAATCACTTTTTGCAGCTTCCAAGCCTGCCAAAGGATAAATGCTTGCATTGCAGGTTCTGGCAACTTGAACCAATGCTCTACTAGCCTTGGAAACCTCTTGTAAAGTCTTGTCTTTAATTGCTCCATCTCTTTCCAATTCAGACCAGGATTTCTCCACTGCCCCATAAAGAGCAACCTTTCCCTCTCCTAATTGGACAGCAGTATCCTCAAAAAGCTGATTGGCATAAGCCAACTGCTTTTCCGAAAAATGTTTCTTCTCATTTCTTTTCCAAAAGGACTCCCTGATCAACTCTTGTAAATGCAAACTAATTCCCAAAATGTTGACAGCCAGAGTCGCTTCGGCCAACTGAAGAAATGGATACTGAAAAACAGGATCAGGTAAGCTCGCTGATTCAGGCAAAATTTGAAACGCCCTCTGGAATGACACATCTATATTTTCACAATCGAAAGCATAACTTCCGGTAGCAATCATTCCCATATAATGCCAGGAGTCCAAAATCCTAACCTCCTCTTTCTTTAAAATAAAAGCATAGATCAATGGCTCTCCGTTTGAGTCCATTACCGGCTCTCCATTTTCCCATATTTCACAATTGGCAGTCAAGTGAGAAGCATGCAAAGCTCCTGACGCATAAGTCCAATGCCCTGAAACGCGGTATCCTTTTTCCGTTTTAACCGCTCTCCCGCCTACATGTCCACTTCCTGCAAAACATAATTGTGTGTTTGGAAAAGTTTCTTCAATCAGTTTTTGATCTAAAAAGCCTACAAACCAAAGTGCGCCAGCACATAAGGTTACTGTCCAACCCAAGCTCCCGTCCAGTTTTGCCAATTTTTCCTCCACCATCAGTCCTTGTGAAAGGGTCAAACCCAAACCGCCCAGTCTTTTGGGCACGAATAATTGGAACAATTTTTCTCTTTCAATTTCAGCTATCCACTCGGGCAGCAAACTTCCCAGTTTTTCAGCTTGGGCAGCTGATGTGCTATCAAAAAGTTTAGAGTTCATTGGAATCTTTTCGAGTTGTTTTTCAAAGGTATTAGTTATTGGGGGAATGGAAAATTGAGTAACTGGGGAATTGAGTAAAATCTGTTATTGTTCAGAGTTCATTGTTCACCGTTCGAACCCGCACGATAGACATTGGATAAAAACAGAGTTTTCTTTGGATTTCTTAAATCCAATAAAAATCCCCCTCTACTTTCCAGATGGTTGAATTTTCAAGCCAAAAGTAAGCAAAGGGGGATTGCTATGATTTACCGAAACTTTATTAGAATCCTTGTCCAACCGCCATAGCTGTTGGATTGAAATTCAAGTCTGACACTTTGGTAGCTGCTCCAGTCATCAAGTTAATTCTGTAAACAGCAGATGCGTTTCCAACTCTTAATACGGCATAGGCCAAATTACTTGTTCCACCGATATCAAAGCCATTATCCGCATCAAAATCAACTCCCAAAGGCCCAACATCCACCAAAACTCCATCATTTGGAGGGCTTTGCTTTAGTAATCTATTGGATTGACTATCAATGACAAATAGTTCTGTTGAAGTGGTACCAGCAAAAGTATTGGTATAGGCAGCACCGGTCACAAATGGAGAGCCAGGATTCAAGGTTCCATCTACTGCTACTACTGTACCTAAACTTGGATGTAGTCTCAAATTTTGTCCTGTTTCTGTTACTAGTCTGATTCTATCAACAGTTGGATTGAAATCAAATCCCACGAAATTCCCAGCAATTGCAGGGCTTAAAGCTTGTCCGATTGGGTTTAAAGCTGCATTCGAAGGGTTTACCGAGTAAAGTCTACTTCTATTTGAAATAGCTAATAACTGCCCATTTATTGGTCTATAGTCCAACCCTACTATAGTTTCACCCATGGCCAAACCAGTAAATGGAGCCATAGTTTGACTGCTAGGGTTTAATGGATTGAATCTGTAGAAAGTTGCACCTACTGCCGCGTAGGCAATAGGATCTGTTTTGAATGAAATGCTGATTACTGGATCGGTAAATACCCCAACCCAATTGGCTCTCCCTGAAGATAAATCAATGGTGTACAGTCTGCTTTGGTTTAAATATCTTGTAACTGCAAGCGCCAAAGAATTGTCAGGTAAAATATCCATATCACCCTCTCCCTCAAAATCCACCTGTAGGTTTCCTACCTCAACCAAGCCGCCATCATTCGGTGGAACTTGCTGATAAAGTTTATCCTGCTCGAAATCTATATCATATAAAATAGTAGAAGATGCTCCAGAAAAGCTATTGGTATAGGCTACCGCCCCAATTCTTGGCCTGAAACCCCCATTGATATTTCCGTCTGTAGCCACTACTGTTCCTAGTTCTGGATGTAGTCTCAGGTTTTGACCAGATTCTGTAACCAATCTGATACGGTCAACTGTCGGATTGAAATCCAATGAGGGGTTTGCACCTTGAAAAGCTGGACTAAAAGAAGCTTGTCCCAAGGCTGTTGCAACTCCGCTGTTTTCATTGATATGGTACAATCTGCTGGCAGAACTCAAACCGTATAATTGTCCGGTAGCTGGCCTGTAATCTATGGAAACAATCTGCTCTCCAGAACCCAGATTACTCAAGTTCAGTGTTTTCGCAGCATTGGATAGATTTCCTCCTTCAAAGTAAAGAATCCTTCCATCGGAAGTCAGTGCTGTGAAGTTTACCTCAGGTGTAGCATCTGCTCCTTCAAATCTAGGAACCATCGGTTCTTGTTCGCATCCTGTAAATATGGCTAGAGCAGCAAAAATTCCAGGAAGCATCGCTCGTTTTAAGAAATTATTCATATGGGTAGTTGTTGTTAAATAATTCGGATATACGAAGAGTTTTTTTTCTATGGATTGACTATCGAAGAAAATATTGTAGAATTTTTAGATAAAATGAGTAACTACAGAAATGAGTAACTGAGTAATTGTGTATTTGAGTAATTGAAAAAATTGAATGTTCATGGATTGCCATTCAATACTGCCTAAAAATTTTAGAAGCTTATTGAGTAATTGTGGAATCGAGTAATTGAGTAAAAAATCAAGAACTGTTCACCGTTCAAACCCGTTCAAAAGGTGTAATGAGGATAAAATATTCTCTGCCGCTCGTAATTCCTATATTCTTCAAACTCGACTCTAGCATCTCGACTCTAGCATCTCGTTTCTCGGATCTTGCTTCTCGCATCTCGTCTCTCGCATCTTGCTTCTCGTCTCTAGTCTCTTGTCTCTCGTTTCTCGCTTCTCGTCTCTAGTCTCTCGCATCTCGTCTCTCGGATCTTGCATCTTGCTTATCGTCTCTCGCTTCTTGTCTCCTACCCCTCCATTTTCCAAAAAGTATCCTCCACGATAGTTCTTTAAAAATTTTTATAAACTTTAAGCCGATCTCAGAGTTAGCTTCGTAAGTGCAGATGAAATAGGACTTCGTGAGTCAATAGTCCTTATATTCGTACTTAAGCTCAACTGATGGATCAGCCAGTTTTAATGATTTATGCCCTTTCCCCTGCTTATCAAGCTAGGAGAAAAAGCCTTTTTGGGGCAGCTCATCACGCAGACACGGTTAAACTTTTCCAAGATCTTCATCAGAAAACAGAATCCTTAGCTCAAAATTCAGGTTTAAAAACCTTTTGGTTTTTTGATCACCTCCAAGAAGGAAAAAGTTTTGGAGAGCGTTATATCAATGCTTTCAAAGAAGTTTTTTCCAAGGGTTACCGAAAAGTTATATCTATTGGAAATGATATTCCCGAACTGGAATTATCTCATATTGAGCAAGCTAGTAATTCTCTGACCCATTCTAAGGCAGTACTCGGACCTGCTGCAGATGGAGGAGATTACCTAATTGCGCTGACCGAAGAAACTTTTTATGAAGAGGAATTCAAAAATCTACCTTGGAACAAGGGTAGTTTACATTCCAAGTTATCAGAATTACTCTCTTCTTATACTTCAGTCGTGCAACTCGAGTGCCTGGTAGATATAGATGACTTTCAATCTTTAGTTATAGTCAGAAAGAATGTTAACTGGATTGCAATCCTGCTATTTAGTTTAAAATTATTCATTCTCTATACAAAAACTGTTTTCGAGAAATTACTCCTACCCAAGGATAATCCCCTTAGGGCACCTCCCCTTTCCATTTAATCAATTATCAATCTTTTCTTCAAATCAAATCTTCCCTGGAGCTATTCCTTCAGGGACATCTATTCATTTATTCAATTGTATATGAAATTTTCATTTACCCTTTTACTTCTGCTCAGTATGCAGCTGGTTTTTGGCCAGTCTATGACCTATGAGAGTAGAATTTTGGATGTAAGTGGCATTCCTATTCCAGGTGCCACTGTTACCGAACTTGGAACTTCCAATGTGGCTATTTCTGACCAAGACGGTAGATTTAGAATCAGTTCTTCCAAGCAAAATCTGACCTTGAGGATCAGTTTTATCGGCTTCGAAACTCAAGATGTTGTCATCAACGACGGAGTTTTAAAAAAGGAGATCAAACTGCTCGAGTCCACTGAAAGTTTAGAGGAATTTGTCGTAACTGCCTTAGGGGTAGAAAGACAAAGACAATCCCTTTCTTCTGCTGTGACCACCATCGGTGCAAGAGAGCTAAGTGATGTACCTCAAACAAATTTGATCAACTCACTTTCTGGTCAAGTTGCCGGAGTTCAAATCACCAATGGATCTTCAGGCGTTGGATCAAGTTCCAGGATAATTATCCGAGGTGAAAACTCCATCAGCGGCAACAACCAGGCCCTAATCGTAATCGACGGTGTGCCTATTATCAACGAGCAAATTACCAGTGATCTTTTCAATGATGGAGCAAATATCCAGGAAGTAGACTTCGGAAATGGTGCTGCCGAAATCAACCCAGATGATATTGAGTCCATCACCATATTGAAAGGACCAGGTTCTGCAGCTCTGTATGGCGCTAGAGCTGCCAACGGAGTTGTTTTGATTACTACCAAAAAAGGTAGAAAAAAGCAGGGAATAGGTGTAACTACCAGCTCCTTGCTAACTTTTGATGGTCTTTTGACCCTCCCCGATTACCAAAATGAGTACGGAGGAGGTTCTAATGGACAATATTCTTTCCAAAATGGTATTGGCGCGGGGGTCAATGATGGAGGAATTTCCAGTTATGGTCCAAGACTTAATCAAGGCCTTTTAATTGCTCAGTTTGACAGCCCATCTGTAGATATTAATGGAAATCCGGTTAGAGCAGGCGATGTAATCAGCAGAAGAAGACCTGATGGAACCTTTACCGCCATCACCCCTACTCCATGGATCGCAAGACCTGATAATGTGAGGGACTTCTTTAGAACTGGAGTTACTTCCCAAAATAATATTGCTGTTACTTCAGGAAATGAAAAAGGAGGAGCCAGAATAGCTTACAGCAATTTAAGAAATGAGGGTATCCTACCTAATACAGACCTCAAAAGAGATGGTTTGGCACTGAGCATTAACCAAGCATTGACGGAAAAATTCAGAGTAGACCTATTTACCAACTTCATCAATTCCAGAAGTGATAATCGTCCCAACTTAGGTTATGGATATGAAAACGTCATGTATGGCTTCAACTGGACAGGTAGAAATTTTGATATTTCTTCTTTGAGAGATTACTGGCAAGCTGGACAAGTAGGTATTCAACATTTTGATTTCAATTACCTATGGTTGACCAACCCTTATTTGACGCTGTTTGAAAACACCAACAGCTTTGTTAAAAACAGGGTTTTAGGAAATCTTGCTCTTACCTATGATTTCACCAATAAGCTAAGCCTTCGTGTAAGAACAGGAATTGACAATTCATCAGACTCCAGAGCATTCAGAAGAGCATTCAGTACTAATAGACGGGTTTTTGGAGGTTATAGAGAAGATGATGTAAGGCTATTCGAAATGAATTCCGACATTCTCCTTACCTACTCTGATCAATTCAATTCTGACTGGCTGTATTCAGTATCTGCCGGAGCTAACCGCCTAGACCAGAATATCAACTATTCTTACACCGAAGCCAACCAATTGGCTTTACCTGGAATCTATACTATAGAAAACTCAAGAGTGCCTTTGAGAGGAAGCAGTCAGATTTTTGATAAAAGAATCAACAGTGTGTATGCCTTCGGTAACTTCAGCTATAGATCGGTTCTGTTTATTGATCTGACCTTGAGAAATGACTGGAGCAGTACCTTACCGGCTGAAAACAACTCTTTCGCTTATTACTCAGGCGGGTTGAGCTATGTGCTTTCCAAAGGGCTTCCGCTTCCAAAATCCATTTCAAATGCGACTGTTCGATTCAACGTTGCCAGTGTGGGTAATGACACAAATCCTTATCAGCTAAACAATACCTTCCAGTTTAATCAGAATTACGGTTCATTCACTCGAGTAACCAATGGGACCGTACTAAACAACCCAAATCTAAAGCCTGAAAGACTGAACTCTTTGGAGGCGGGAATGGCATTCGGACTTTGGAGAGACAGAATTCAAACAGATATTGCCGTTTTCCAAAACACCAGTATCAATCAGATTATCGGGCGACCAATTTCAACAGCATCTGGTTTCAGTAATATCATTGAAAATGGAGGAGAAGTAAGAACCCGAGGCTTGGAAGCAAGCGTTCAAGCTTTGATGTTTGAAAGAGGAGCTTTCAGCTGGAGCTTGGAAGCAAACTTCACAACTTATAGAAGTGTGGTAACTGAACTTCCGGAAGGAGTGGATCAGTATGTGACTGGCGAGGCCAGCGTATTTAGAGGAGCTGGAGGGTCAAATTCTGTTTTCTACATCGCAAGAAAAAATGGAAGAATCGGAGACATGTATGGATCCGGTTTCCAAGAGTTTGAAGGCCAGACAATTTTCGGATCCAACGGACTTCCTATCCAGGACGGAAGATTGAGGCTTTTAGGCAATTACAACCCGGATTTCTTTGTGGGTTTAACCAATCAATTCCGTTACAAAAAACTTCAGCTAGGATTTGTTTTCGATTGGAGACAGGGAGGAACTATAGTTTCCAGAACCAAAGCATTGGGCAGTACATCTGGTGTCCTTAAAGAAACTTTGGAAGGAAGAGAGACTGGAGTAGTTGGACAAGGAGTCATGAATGTAGGAACTCCTGAAAATCCTCAATATGTGCCAAATACAACTGTAGTACCTGCCAGCTCATTTTACAACAACTTCTTTGACAGAGGAAATGAAGCCTCAGCACTATATGACGCTTCTTACCTGAAATTAAGACAATTGAGCTTGTACTATGACCTACCTCAGCAATGGGTAAATTCTATCGGGTTCAATTACATCAAAGTGGGTTTTGTGGGAAGCAATCTTCTCCTATTCACCGAAAATCCTCACTTCGATCCAGAACTCAACGCCATGCAAGGAAGAAACTTAACCTATGGAGTTGAAGACATGTCTTATCCGTCTACCAGAAGCTTTGGTTTTAGCATCAAAACAGAATTTTAATCATGAAGAATTTATATAAAGTAGGAATATGTGGAATGCTTTTATTTTCACTTTCCTGCACCGAAGATTTTGAAGAAATCAATACGAATCCGAATTCACCGGAAGCGATTGGTCCACAGTTTTTACTATCCAATGTGATTTCTGTGGCAGCAGATGAAAACACTTATGATCAAGGGTTTAGGCTGGCAAATTATCTAGCACAGTTTGCTGCAAGTGTGGAATTTGAGCGAATTGATCGATACGAAATGGGAAGTAACGCCCAGTATTGGAATCAAAATTTCCGCTTATTAAATGATATTAAGTCAATACAGACTAACCCTGCAACCAACGAGGCTTACAATGCGGTAGCCGACATTATGAAATGTTACTTATTCTCTCAATTGACTGATATGTGGGGAGATATTCCTTATTCTGAAGCATTGAAGGCGAGTGATGGCTTGTATAGCCCAAAATATGATACGCAGGAATTTGTATATACAAACCCTGAAATTGGGATTTTGGCTACTTTGAAAAAAGCATCTGAAACTTTGGCATCAACTACCAACAGTATTCAGGGAGATATGATGTTCAACAATGATTTAGTGAAATGGAGAAGATTTGCCAATTCATTAAGGTTCAGATATCTGCTTAGAATCAGTAAAAGGTTGACAAATTTCTCTGAGATGCAGGCACTAGTGGATCAAAACGATATGATGCAAGGGAATTCAGACAATGCGGTAGTTCCTTACTTGGCATCAGCACCAAACCAATGGCCTATGTCCCAGTCCGCTTTGGGTTTATACCAAGAACACAGAATGACACTTACCGTGGATTCTGTTTTGAAAGCTTGGAATGACCCAAGACAGGCGGTTTTGTATAAACCAACCCAGCAAAGTGTCATCAATGGAAATCCTCAGTTTAAAGGTTTGCAAAATGGCCTTAATCGAGAAACCATTAATGAAAGAGGAATACAATTAAACGATATTTCTCTCTTTGGAGCGGTTTTCAGAGATGTGCCAAATGGCGTTGATGGACAGTTTATGCAGTATGCTGAATTGCAATTTGCTCTAGCAGAAGCCGTAGCGAGAGGATACATTCAGGGCGATATGAAAGCATACTATGAAAAGGGCGTTAGAGCCAGCTTTGCCTATTGGAAAGTTCCGGTTCCAGCCGATTATTTCCAGCGGGATAATGTATCTCTGGATACGGGAAATGCTTTGACTAAAATTCTGACTCAAAAATGGCTAGCCTTGATCAATAATGGTCATGAAGCTTGGTTTAATGTAAGGAGAACTGGTATTCCAGCACTCAAGCCGGGACCTGATAATTTAAATGAAGGCCGCTATCCGGTGAGGTATCTTTACCCTGAATCTGAGCAGGCAGTTAATAAGTCAAATTATGATGAAGCTGCAGCAAGAATGGGTGGAGACAACATCAACAGCAAAGTCTGGTGGGAAAAATAAATTTAGCGAACTGACATAAAAAAAACTGCCTCCAAAAGAGGCAGTCTTTTTTTATTTTAAACCATAATCAAGTCTTAATGGAATGGCAAGACCAACTCAGAGGTCTTGTTCTCAACCAAAATTCTATTAATGTTATGTCTGATGGTACAGATTCCAGCAGCAGCATCATAGTCAAAGGCATCTAATTCATCTTTGATAGAATCGATGAATGGAGGGATTACAGGCGAAGTACCTGGACTTCCCGCATCGATATTTGGGTTGGCCAAATATTCCACTTCAGATATCACCAATTTGATTCCCATATCTGCCAATCTTCTACCTTCAGCGATAAAAATCTCCTGACGCATCAAATAAAGAGTTTCCAATGCATCATCCAGATCATTTAAAGCATCGACATCTGCAACAGAAACTGATGTTCCAGAAATAGTCGGCACAGTTACATTTCCGGACTTTCTATCCAAAACCAAACCTTCGATCAAAGGAGCACCTGGAGAAAAACGCACCTGAACATCCGAGTTGTTAGGTCTTGAGCCAGGATTCAATTGGGTTCTGTCTTGCTGATTGTTATTGAAAGTTGACCGCTCACGGCTTCCTACCAAATTAACAATGTCAGTCATTACAGATTTAGCTGAATTTAGATTGTTATCGGAAATCGCAGCTTCAGCTAGAATCAAATGCGCTTCTTCAATTTTAAATATTGCTACAGGGCTGGCCTGACTGGCTCCTCTGAAGTAATACTTTGGATCCAAAAAGTCCATTCTTGGCAATACCTGCAAATCATCAAAATTACCTCTGTCATAAAGGGCTGTTTGCATAGTGTTCACAGGACCTTGAGCTTGATCAAACTGTGCATAATAAACCAAATTTGGAGCTTTGGAAATTGCTGAATTGGCAGCCTGAACTGCTTCAGCTTTATTTCCTAAACGGTAGTTTGCTCTCGCTATTCCCAAGCTTGCAGCAGCACTGATTTGGGTATTGGAAGAAGATTCCGCCAAACGGAATGTTTCAACTGCCATCCCTAGGATGGATCTCCATTCTACTGCCTCTCCTCCTGCCGTCACCGGTAGGAAAGAGAAATACTCACCGCTTAAGAGGTAAGAATAGGCTTTGTAGAAATTCAATTCAGCTTCCTGATCTGCTGTTGTCAGAGGGTCGGCATTTTTTACGACCGTTAGACCATAATCCGCCATTTCTCTCAAACGACCCAACTGAAACTGGAACCCATTGATATCTGCGTCCTGAGGACGGATAGTTAGGTTATCCAGGTTTTGGTTATAGAAAGTTTGAACGTTCTCATAATTATCCGATCCTATTTCCAGAAAGGTAACATGAGCGTTTACCGTCAGAGCCAATTGTCTTTTCACCCCAGCCACCCATGGAGTCATGGGATTATTGGTGTTCAAGATGGCCTCTTCTGTAAGATTGGGGTTGGTAACTTCCGTTGGGTCTACCAAATCACAACCTGAGGACATCAATATTCCTCCCAGTAATAAATATGTTAATGCTGTTTTTTTCATGTGTTTAAAATTTTTCTCAAAGGATAGTTGAAACCCTGATTCAAACAGGAGATATATTCCTCCGAATAATTGATTGCTTTAGGTTTCATCATTCACTTTGATTAGAATGAAATTCTCAAAGTTCCTAGGTAAGTTCTTGGCAATGACTCTGTACCAAAGCCGAAACCACCACCACCAAAGCTATTTTGAGTACCGAAACCAGCACCACTGACTTCAGGATCTACATCTGCTTTGAAAAAGTTGATAGGGTTCAACACATTGAATCCAATAGACATGGACTGGATTGCCTTTCCATAGAATTGACTTGGGATCTTATAGGAAAGGGCGATGTTTCTGATTTTTAGATAATCAGAGCTTTGAACCCATAGACCTGCAAGATCGAAGAAGTTTCCTCCCACCAAATTCTCAGGAATAACAGTAGAAGCTCCAGCGAAATAACGAAGCACATCATCCACTGCTACTGTTTGTCCACCATGCTGATAATCACCGGTAGCAAACAAGCTCAAACCTTTATAATTAACATTCAAGGACATTGAACCGAATCTTGGAGCAATTGGAGAACCCAATGCAGCATTAGGGATCACCTCAGTGATGTTATTATTCTCATCCAAAACCGGTCTGTTACCTCTAAAGTACCCTAATGGCTGACCTTCCCTGATGAAAGAACCAAGGAACTGAAAACCTCCCACGTTAAATTCTGGGGCACCACCTGAGGACAATACTTCGTTTTGAACCGTGTTGTATGAAGCAGTTACATTTACATTCCAGTCATTGGTCTCCAGCACAACGAAGTTGGCTCCTATCTCCCATCCTTTATTTTCGATCTCACCAATATTTCTTAACTGGTTACCTTGACCAAAGGAAGGTGCAAATGGAGCTGAGAACAATGCATCTTCAGTTAACGCCTGATAGTAAGTCACCTGGAATTTGATTCGATCTGAGAATAATCCCAAGTCAGCACCAACTTCTGTAGTGGAAGTTCTTTCTGGCTTCAAAGTAGGATCACCCGGGTTTCCGAAAGTGAAAGAAGGAGCATTCAAATAAGTATTGGAATTGATAATTCTATCATTCGCAAATGGTCTAGGGAAATTACCCGCCACACCATAGTTTGCTCGGAACTTGATTGTAGAAACAGAATAGTTCGGGAAAGCTTTTCTGAAGAAATCTTCATCAGAAAGATTGTATGCCAAACCTACAGATGGGAAAAATTGAAGTCCGATTTCATTACCAAATGCAGTGTTTCCATCTACACGAAGACCTACTTCAGCAAAAAGTTTATCTCTAAATCCAATATTCTCTTTTAAGAAGAAGCCATAGTTTGTCACTGCACTCAAGAAGTCAGTTACGTTTTTCTCACCCGCATTATTGATGGAAATAGATCCTTCTGTCACTTCGCTAGCGTTAATCTGGATTTGCTCATCCTGATTTCTAAAAAACTGACCACCACCAATGGTGAGGAAGGAGAATTTCCCTACGTTCTCTTCCCAGCTTGCATCAATTTGACCAGTTAAGGAGAAGAAGTTTCTTTCAAACAAATCAATTGTACCACGGTCAGTAGTTCCTTCAGGAACGAAACCACGTTGAATCAATTGAGCATTAGTGGTAATATCCTGCTGTCTGGTTGATCTTGCATCGATTCCAAAAAGTGCTCTTGCGGATACTTTCTCAGAGAATTTGAAATCAAATTGCTGAGAGTTGGTAAATCTTCTGACACGCTCAGTGATATTTGTCAATTCGATTGTTCTTCGGATTCTTTGAGTGATTGAATCCAACTCATTACGGTTTAAAGTGGTCAGATCTCCCCATCGCCCTACAGTCTCCAAGTTACCGAACTCACTAAAGCTACTGTTTGCATTGTAATCTCTGGTAAACTCATTGCTGGAGAAACCTGCAGTGGATGAATAAGTAATCCAGTCATTCACTTTGGCGGAAATACCTCCACGGAAATTTCTTCGTGTTTGACCTAAACCATATCTATAACCCTCATCATCATAAAGATTTCCAGAGAAAGAGTAAGTGAACTTGTCATTTCCTCCATCTACTCCCAATCTATAGCTTTGCTGCAAACCAGGTCGGAAGATGATATCAGCAGTTTCCTTGAAAAACAGGTAATCTTCTGTACCTACTTGAGAACCGATTTGAGTTTCAAAATTTACTCTAGCAGCACCGGCTGTACCTTTTTTGGTAAAGATTTGAATCACACCATTCGCAGCATCCGCACCATATAAAGTAGTGGCAGCACCACCTTTTACATATTCAATGCTTTCGATGTTTTCAACTGGAATATCTGCGATCGCAGAACTTTGCGCACCACCTGTTCCTAATGATAATTGTGCAGCTGAGTTAAGGTTATCCACTCTGACCCCGTCCACATAGATAACAGGAGTTGTTCCTACAGCTGCAGAAATAGGTCCTCTTGAACGAATCAAGGAGGCTGTTCCCGGCTGACCAGAACCAAGTCTCACCTGTGCATTAGGCATGTTGGCTCTTAGAATTTGATCCAACTGCACGACAGGCATTTTACTGATCTTATCTTCACCCATCTGATCCACAGTAGTTGAAAGTCTTCTTTTCTCAACCCCTGCACCCTGACCGGTGATGACAATCTCCTCCAATGCTTTCACATCAGACTCCATTACCACATTGATCACGGTTTTATTTTCAACAGGAACTTCTTTGGTACGAAGTCCAACAAAGCTGAAAACCAAAACCGCATCGCTACCTGGTACTGAAAGACTATAGTTACCATCCAAATCGGTAACCGTCCCCTGAGTAGTACCTTTTACTACTACGCTTAATCCCGGAATCCCCGCGGGATCCTCTTTACTTGTCACTTTTCCCGTGACAGTCCTTGATTGGGCCCAAACCAATGATGAACTCATCATCAGCAGGACAAAACCCAGTAAAACTCTTCTCATAGGTTGATTATTTAGTTAATTCAAAAGCCTAAAATGATGAGTATTTCCTTGACATAAAAATTGAAAAAAGTCCAAAATGAGTCGATTTAACATATAAAATTTGGCCTTAATGTTAAAAATCCAAATTACCTATATTTTAAACCATACTATTAAAATTTAATAGAATAATAATTAATAGTACACTAATTAATTTAGTTTATTATTCTCTATTTATAGGTTAATACTGAATGATCTTCTGATTCTTTAAAAAATACTATTTATTTTAAATTTTGCTTTTGGAATAATAGCAGTATTTTATTCTGAATTAATTGAAATAAGTCTTTTATTACAGAATTAAATTTCAGGCATTAGATTCAAGCCTGCTTTAAAAACTAATTATAATTTGGGAAATTCTATAATTAAAGAAATAAAATTTTATTTTTTATTTTTCTATTTACTTACAGATTTTATATAATTATTCTAATTATCCATATTACTTTTTATATTCTAAAAAATGAACTTCTAGTTTTCGTTGCTCAAAATTTGGCCAAACTTAACTCCAACATTTATCAAACACTTAACTCAATCCTTCCCTCCGCTCCCTTTGAACTGGTCTTCTTTATAAGCAAAAAGGACATTGAAAGTGGTCAAGGAACCGTAACAACGAGTGATGTATTGTTGCAAATGCACCCGATCTTCATCATCCAGCTTGGGATGATTGTTGATATTCTGCTCCAGGACCCGAAGCTTTTCTCTTACCATCACAATCTTATGAAAAAACGTGTCCATAGGAATATCTTTTTCCTGAAGGCTTGCGTCACCAGGGTTAAGCGTTACGGATCCTCCGATCCATTTTCCTCCCAAGGGGACTATTGGAGATCGCTCGGAAGTTTGGATTAAAGCCTCTCGGATAGCCTTCTCTACATCCTTTTGTGTCAACATGGGGAAATCCGGTTTTTTCGCTTCTTCAATTTCAAAGCCTTCGTAATCCCTTGCTAGGGTTTTTACTTCCTCTGAATCATAAAAATAGATTTTGTAATAGGTTGCATCTGCCGATACAATCATTCCAGAACCAAATTTAGGATGACGTAATCTGCTGCCTGGGGCTAGTTCACTTGCTGACATAATTTTTAAAATAGTTAAATTCAGTAATACCAAAATAGGAAAAAATTAATCTGGTTTTCCGTAATGATAACTTCTTCCATAATTTCTTTTCCCCACTTGTAAGTATAAGGAAGGCCGTGGACCGAAGCTTTCAGATTCGACCCTATGTACTGATTCGATTCGGCTATTTTTTCTTATTTGAAAATAGGCGGTTTTAGATCTAAATTAAATTGTATTCAACCTCAGGAACAAAATGTGTAACATTCATTATATGAATTCATTAAGTAAACACTTACTCCAAACAGCAGAATGAAATTATTCTCAGAAAAAGCAATTGTACAGCTATTGGCCATATTTCTAGGTTTTACTTTCTTCGGTGCTGGAATGGCCAAACTTTATAATGGACATTCCTATTTTGGTTGGATTGGCCCTGTTTGGCTGATAGAAAGGCTGGAAGAGTATTCTTTGGGGCTTTATGCAAAATTCATAGCCTTATCACAAGTACTGATAGGTTATCTACTTCTTACAAGCAGATTTAAACTTTTGGGAAGTATCATGATGGTGCCCATGATCCTCAATATCTTGATGGTCACTATTTCCCAACAATGGCGAGGCACTCCCTTTGTTTTAGCTGTCTTATTGATTTTTAACTTGATCATTCTTTGGCATTACAGAAGTTTTTTCCCTCCCCTTTTAAATGAAAACCTAAAAAAAGTAAAATCTAGCTCTGTTTCATTAAAATCCTCCTTGGGTCATTTAGTCTGGTTGAGCGGTCTTAGCCTACAGTTCCTTTCAATCGCAATCTCCTATTATTCTCTTCGCTTTGCATTCCTGATTTCATTTGCCGGCTTATCCATTTCCATACTCAGCTTTTTGGTGGATAAAAAAATAAATCTCCGTAACTTAAATGAGGCCAACCAGACAAACTCATGATCATTTACCCACACCTAAGCTTCGATGGCAAGGCTGAAGAGGCTTTTACCTTTTATCAATCGGTACTCGGAGGAAACTTTGAAAGTGGTTTCCATTATTTTGAAGATATACCTGGAGCCCAAATCCCAGACGAGGAAAAAAGGAGAATCATGCATGTGAATTTGATTTTCTCACCTGACCAACAAATCATGGGCAGTGATAGTATGCCCAGTGCAGGTCATCAAATTCATATGGGAAACAATAACCATATTTCTTTAGGAGTTGACAGCAAGCAACAGGGTAAAGAATTTTTTGAAAAGCTTTCTGAAGGCGGAGAAATAGAGTCCCCCTATCAAAAGATGTTTTGGAATGCTTATTTCGCAAGTTTTAAAGACAAATTTGGGGTGAGCTGGATGATCAACTACAACTTGAAAGAAAACGAAGAATAAATCTTTTTTCTACATTCAAAAAGAATAGACTGAGAATCAACTGAGTACTTCCTTTGTGATCAAAGAACTCTTCTGAATATTGGAATCAGCAAATTTTACCGTACCTTTGTGGCCTAGCGGCACGACCAGCTCCTGCTGAATCCCCCAGGTCCGGAAGGAAGCAAGGGTAGGCGGTTGTAGCGGTGCGATGCCGCTTCTTTTTTTGTTTTATTTTCGAACCTTTCATTTTTAAGGTTCCGTATGCTGATTAATCTTTTAACTTTGTCTAGTAGAATAGCTTCACACCTATTTCTCAAATTCAACAATTAAGTAAACCTATTCCTCGGGAAGTAAGTATGGAAAAGGTTTTACCATTTCGGTAAAGTCTATTTGCTACGATTTTCCCATTAACCTAAAATTCAAACCTAAACTCATGAAATGTCCCAAAACGACTTCTGGAAATATGAAGCTTGTTTTGGAACAATTCAAAAACCCTTAAAATTACAACCCTATGAAATTCTTTATTGATACTGCCAATTTGGATGAAATCCGCGAAGCCTATGATTTGGGCGTTTTAGATGGAGTAACAACCAACCCTTCTCTCATGGCAAAGGAAGGAATAAGCGGAGACGCCAATGTAAAGGCTCATTATAAGGCCATCTGCGATATTGTTGATGATAAGGTAAGTGCTGAAGTCATTGCTACTGATTTTGATGGCATGATTAAAGAAGGAAAAGAATTGGCCAAAATTGATGATAAGATTGTGGTGAAAATCCCCATGATCAAAGATGGTGTTAAAGCGATTAAATATTTCCACAGTGAAGGAATCCGCACAAACTGTACTTTGATTTTTTCTTCAGGCCAAGCTTTGCTGGCGGCAAAAGCCGGGGCTACCTATGTTTCCCCATTTATAGGACGTTTGGATGATATCTCTTTTGACGGATTGGAGTTGATCGAGCAGATTGTACATATTTTCCAGACTTATGGCTTTGCCACAGAAGTACTTGCAGCTTCTGTAAGACATAGCATGCATTTAATCAAATGCGCAGAAATAGGAGCCGATGTAGTTACATGCCCATTGAAAGTTATTACCGGCTTGTTGAAACATCCACTTACAGATTCCGGACTAGCACAGTTTTTGGCAGATCATGCCAAGGCAGCAGGTAAATAAGCAAATACAAGGAAGGAGGATAATCACCTCCTTCCGTACTTATACAAAATATGTATATCATTAAGGTAAAGGGAAAAGCAAAAATTCCTGACTACATCCAAATCAGGGACGAAAATTTCGTGTTGGTAGCTTATTTTAGAGCAGATAGACCCATGAAAAACATTGAGAAATTTGGACTGGAGGGAAAAGAAGAAGAGTTGGCAGCGCTGATTGAGCAACTGCCTTTTGGTAAATTGCAAAAACTGGAGTTATAATATGGATTTTAGCACGCAGCCTGTACTGCAGGTAGAGAAAGCTACTATTTTTCAGGGCATTGATCCTGTTCTCACTGATGTGAGTTTTTCTGTGGAGCAACATGAATTTGTTTTTTTGATTGGGCAGACAGGAAGTGGAAAAAGCTCCTTATTAAAAACCCTCTATGCAGATTTGGCACTTAAAAGCGGGAAAGTGGAAATAGCCGGTTTTGATCTGACCAAGGTTAAAACATCCGAAATTCCTTTTTTGAGAAGAAAGCTAGGGATTATCTTCCAGGATTTTCAGCTATTCAATGATAGAAGCGTAGCCGAAAATTTAGACTTTGTCATGAAAGCAACTGGCTGGAAAGACAAAGTAAAAATCAAGGAGCGAATGGCCGAAGTCCTGATGCTCGTAGGTCTCAACAATGCTTCTTCCAAAATGCCCCACCAACTTTCGGGAGGAGAGCAACAAAGGGTAGTGATTGCGAGAGCTTTGTTAAATGAGCCTTCAATACTGCTAGCTGATGAACCAACAGGAAACTTAGATCCGGACGTAGCGGATGGGATATTCAAACTTTTTCAAGAGATCAATAAAAAAGGAACTGCAATCCTAATGGCAACCCATAACCATGAATTGCTTCGTAAATATCCTTATAGAGTTTTAAAATGCGAGGGAGGAAAGTTACTGGATAGCCAAACCCATAATGTCTCCTTCGGGACATCGTATTGATTTAGAGCGCCAAGGAAAAACATCTTAACGAATCCCTCGTTATTTCTGCACAACCAAATGATTATGAGACTACGAAAAATTTTCCCTTTTTTCCTTCTAGGCTTAATGACTATTTCCTTTTGGTCATGTAAAGATGATGAGGATATCTTGCCTGAAGTGGAACCGGGTTCCAATGCGGCTATCAACCGATGGATTTCGGAAGTAATGGAGGAAGCTTACTATTGGTTGGAGAACTTAGGAACTCCCATCAGCGAAAATTCAGATCCTGAAGATTACTTTGAATCCTTATTGTTCAGACCTACTGATAGATTTTCTGTAATCTATCCTGATTACCAAGAACTATTAAACTCCTTAAATGGAGTTACCCTTGAAGCAGGTTACGAGTTTATTCTTTTCCGGGAAAGCCAAAATTCGGATAATGTCATTGCAGAAATCACCTATATCAAGAAAAATAGCCCAGCCGCTACAGCTGGCTTAAGAAGAGGTGATATTATCAGGACAATCAACGGTCAGCAAATGACGGTTACTAATTTCAGAGAGGTGATTGGGGCTATTTCTTCTCAGCATACCATTACTTATCTGAGATATAATGAAGGAAGTCAAGCTTTTGAAAATCAAGGCCAATTACAACTTACGCCTGTACAATTAGCTGAAAACCCAAATTTCCTTGACACGATTTATACTATAAATAATCAAAAAATAGGGTATGTAGTTTATCATTTCTTTGCTCCTGGACCGGGTAACAATAGCAATGCCTATGATCAAGAAACAGATGCCATTTTTGCCAAATTCAAAGCAGAAGGCATCAACCACTTGATTGTTGATTTTAGATACAACGGCGGAGGATTTGTCTCTTCAGCCATCAATCTGGCAAGCTTGATCGCTCCCGGAGTCAGTACAAACGACATCTTTTTGAAAAGAAAATTCAATAGTTTTTTAAGTCGTTTTGATGAGTTCAAAAATGTCAATGCGAAATTTTTGTCTAAATCACAGAACCTTGGAAATACGCTTTCGGGAAATAGAGTATATGTACTCACATCCAGCAGAACAGCTTCAGCATCTGAACTCATTATCAATGGTCTGAAACCTTACATGGATGTATTTATTATTGGCGATGTGACGACTGGAAAAAATGTGGGATCTGTTCCTATTGAAGATGAGGACAACCCCCAAAACAGTTATGGTTTACTTCCTATAGTTTTTCAAAGCTTTAATAGTCAAGATAAATCAGATTATTCCAATGGATTCACACCTAATATAACAGCCAAGGAAACTGCTGAACGATTGAGACAATTTGGGGATGTAAATGAACAATTACTTCGAACTGCAATAACCCAAATCACTGGAACCCCACCTTCAGGAAGGTTTGAAAAGCTAGACCGAATGGACTTGGGAAGCACCTTGGATCGGAAAGTCAGGTCAGGAACCATGGTTGAAAATTTCGAAATCAAATAATTGCAAGTAAGCCTCAAGAAATTGAGGCTTACTTTTTTTTGGGCATATTTTTCAATTTTTATTTAGGATTATTTTGCTTTTAGCCCCATATTAAAACCGTTTATTCTTTATAAACACCACTAATCCTTAAATTATTTTATTCAAACAATCAAAAGCAAAATGAAAAACCTCTGGAGAAAACCAGCAGCGTGCGCAGGAATCCTATTAGGAGCTCTGACGTTTGCCTGTGCCCCTCAAGAAGAAAGTCCACTACTTCAAAGTGATGTATTGGAAGTGATCAAGTACCAAAACGGTGATATTATCCCTGGGAAATACATCGTCAGATTAAACCCAAGCAATCTTAATTTTAGAAAAGGTACAGACTATGCAGCTAATCAGGCTGCCATGCGAAAAGTTGGCAATGAGTTATTAGCCAAATACAGAATCGCAGAAGCGAATTTGGGATATGTATACGGAGATGCCATAGAGGGATTCTCTGTCGCCTTGACCGATGAGCAATACATGGATCTATCCAAAGATCCGTCAGTGAAATTTATTGAGCCAGATAGAGTAGTGATGCTAGCTCCTCCTCCTGGTAAAGGTCCAAAAGATGGCGGAGATGGAGGAGGTAATGAGCCTGCTCAAGCTACCCCGTATGGAATTACAAGAGTCGGAGGCGGAGCAACCTACACAGGAACTGGAGTAGCTTATGTCATTGATTCTGGGATTGAGGCAGGCCATCCGGATTTGAATGTGGATGTTTCTAAAGGCTTTAATGCATTTGATAAAGGAAAAGACTCTAACCTATCTGCAGACGGAAATGGTCATGGAACGCACGTTGCAGGAACGATTGCCGCTATCGATAATAGCTTTGGAGTAATAGGAGTGGCTGCAGGTGCCACTGTAGTTCCGATTAAAGTATTGGACAGCAGAGGTTCAGGATCTTATTCAGGAGTGATCGCAGGAGTAGATTTTGTTGCTGCAAATGGTAAAAATGGCGATGTTGCTAATATGAGTTTGGGCGGACCTCCTTCAACTGCATTAGATATTGCAGTAATAAATATGGCAAGCAAAGGCATTAAAACCTCTCTTGCAGCAGGTAACTCAGCCCAAAATGCCAGTAATTCATCTCCAGCGAGAGCTAATGGACCTAACATTTATACTGTATCAGCGATAGATAGCGATGATGTGTTTGCATCCTTCTCTAATTTCGGAAATCCACCAGTAGACTTTGCAGCTCCAGGAGTTGCGGTGTTGTCTACAGTACCAGGTGGGTATTCTAGCTTTAGCGGAACCTCCATGGCAGCTCCACACGTAGCTGGAATTCTATTAACTGGAAATCCACGAAACGGGGGATCAGCTATTAATGATCCTGATGGAAATGCAGATCCTATAGCAGTCAAATAATAGAGTTTTAAATCAAATTATTTAAAAGCGGCCCATCGGTCGCTTTTTTTGTTATTGGGCTAAAGCCCCGACATCAACTATCACCCATGGAATGAACGGGCTAAAGCACCGTTCCAATTTTTTCAAATTATTAAAATCTCCCAAACCTGTTCAAACAATTTCCACCAGCTTCAGCTGGTGGTCAGCGGTATAATCTGAAACCACCCGTGGCTTTAGCCAAAACCTAAACCCCTTAAGCTAAAGCCACAATATCAACAATCACCCATGCAATGAATGAGCTAAAGCACCAA
Source organism: Algoriphagus sp. NBT04N3 (assembly GCF_019443765.1). Classification (NCBI taxonomy): domain Bacteria; kingdom Pseudomonadati; phylum Bacteroidota; class Cytophagia; order Cytophagales; family Cyclobacteriaceae; genus Algoriphagus; species Algoriphagus sp. NBT04N3. The sequence goes on along the minus strand of NZ_CP048415.1, from coordinate 390,662 downwards.
TCCTGTTTTTTTCAAATTATTAATCGCTCAAACCTATTCAAGCGATTTCCACCAGCTTCAGCTGGTGGTCAGCGGTATAATCTGAAACCACCCGTGGCTTTAGCCAAAACCTAAACCCCTTAAGCTAAAGCCACAATATCAACAATCACCCATGCAATGAATGAGCTAAAGCACCAATCCTGTTTTTTTCAAATTATTAATCGCTCAAACCTATTCAAGCAATTTCCACCAGCTTCAGCTGGTGGTCAGCGGTATAATCTGAAACCACCCGTGGCTTTAGCCAAAACCTAAACCCCTTAAGCTAAAGCCAGAAACCAAACATCATCCATGGAATGAACGGGCTAAAGCACCATTCCAATTTTTTCAAATTATTAAAATCACCCAAACCTGTTCAAACAATTTCCACCAGCTTCAGCTGGTGGTCAGCGGTATAATCTGAAACCACCCGTGGCTTTAGCCAAAACCTAAACCCCTTAAGCTAAAGCCACAAAATCAACAATCACCCATGCAATGAATGAGCTAAAGCACCGTTCCTTTTTTTTCAAATTATTAAAATCGCCCAAACCTATTCAAGCAATTTCCACCAGCTTCAGCTGGTGGTTAGCGGAATAGACTGAAACTACTCTGGCTTTAGCCAAACTGGAATTAAATTGGATGAAAATCCGCCTGCTTTTTTCACTAAAATCAAAATTTTATTAAATACAAATTCCTCTATCGAAAAAAAGATTCTTGCATATATAGATGCAGATAGAAATCAATCCTTTGAATTTACATCATGAAACAAAACAAACGATGCTAACAAAATATTTATCAAAAAGATATTTTGTTCATTATCAAATCGTTAACTTTTAAAAAGCGTTTTTAAAGAAATGGGAAATAATGTACTTTCGCAGACATGGAGGCGGTAGCAAGTTATGTGCTTTTATTTTTGGTCTATTTTCTAGGTACCTTATCCCTCGTGCAGGAGGTAATCCGTCCCAGGATCATCCCTGTAAAAATCCCCGGAAAAAACGTAAAAACATTCGTTACCAATTATGCCAAGATCATTTTCTTGAGCTTTGGTATTTCTATCATTACCAGCACTCTGGCTTACAAACTTTTGCTATAAAAAAAACCAGCTTTCGCTGGTTTTAATTTATTGTGTTTTTTTCAAATTCTCTTTGGCCAATTCGAAATTCGGCTCCAGTTGTACCGCTTCCTGAAAAGCTGTTTTTGCTTCTGTCTTTGAACCCTTATCTAAATAAATCATTCCTTTTAAATTCAAGGCCGCAGCTTTCATTCCAACCTCAATGGTCTCTGTTTGGCTTTTTGGGAAACCGATTTTTTCATCAGGCTTGGCATTTTTAATCAACATATTTGCCGAATTCATCGCCTCATCATATCGCTTCAATTGATACTGAAGAAAACCGGACTTATATAAGCTGAAATTATCACCGGTCAATAGATGTAAACTTTCAAAATGAGGCAAAGCCCGATCAATCGCTCCTACTTGCTCCAAAGAATAAGCGGCAATTTCCAAGGCACCCACATTCTTATCATTGATTTGAAGAATATCCAAAGCAACCAAAGCAGCGGAGGTAGATTGGCCTGTTTCAAAATACAGGGAACCCAACGCTTCTTGGAACCTTAGATTTTCAGGGTTTCTTACGATTAAGTTGTAAAGCATAGTTTTAGCCATCTCAGGATCGTTGTACCTCATGGCCAGCTGATAAGCAGCCTGATCTTGGATGTTAAGCACACGCTTGGTTTTAGGATCCAGCTTAGGAATAGAATCATTGGAAGTTTGAGCATATAAGCCTTGAGCTGAAACAGCCAAAAGCAGCATCAATAACACTTGCTTCATTGTTTTACTAGGTATTTAAATTAGAATTATTTTTTAGGTGATAAGCCTTTGGAGATGGCAATTTCAAGCATCAGCTTTCTTGCTTCCTCAGGCTTGTTGTGAATTTTGCCCTCCAATATAGCTTCTTTAATTTCTTCTTTGATATCTCCAACGATTTTTGAAGGCTTCAGATCAAAAGTTTCCATTATTTCTTCACCGCTGATAGGTGGCTGAAAATTTCTCACTTGATCTTTCTCCTCTACCTCTTGGAGTTTGCGTTCCACTTTATCGAAATTTTCAAGGTATCGTTTTACCTTTTTATTGTTCTTGGAAGTGACATCAGCCCTGCAAAGTTTCATCAAATCATCTATTGCATCTCCCGCATCAAATAAAAGCCTCCTCAAAGCAGAATCCGTTACCTCATCTTTTACCAAAGCAATTGGACGTAAATGAAGCCTTACCAACTTTTGGACATATTTCATTCTTTCATCCATTGGCAGCTTCATCCTCTTAAAAATACCAGGAGTCATCCTTGCACCTTTATCTTCATGCCCATGAAATGTCCAGCCTACTTTAGGATTAAACCTTTTGGTAGCTGGCTTAGCAATGTCATGCAGAATAGCTGCCCACCTTAGCCAGAGATCCTCACTGACAGTGGCTACATTGTCTAGCACCTGAAGGGTATGATAAAAATTGTCTTTGTGGGATTTATCATCCACAGAATCTACTCCCTGCAATTCAACCATTTCAGGAAAAAATTCATGTAATAGCTTACTCGCAAAAAGTAGCTTAAACCCATAAGAAGGCTTTGGTGTCTGAATAATTTTATTCAGTTCTGTAAGGATGCGCTCAGCCGAAACAATCTTCAACCTATGAGCATTTTGGCTAATAGCATAAAAGGTGTCCGCTTCTATATCAAAATCCAATTGAGCAGCAAAACGGATTGCCCGCATCATTCTCAATGGATCATCAGAAAACGTAATTTCAGGATCTAAAGGAGTTTGAATATTCTTCTTTTTAAGATCATTCAAACCATCAAAAGGATCTAACAAATCCCCATAATCTTTGGAAGTAAGGGAAATCGCCATCGCGTTAATAGTAAAATCTCTTCGCTCCAGATCTTCCTGTAAAGTTCCATCCTCAACAATTGGTTTCCGACTCTCTGATCTGTATGATTCTTTCCTTGCCCCCACGAATTCCAACTCTGAGTCTTCCAGCTTCAGCATGGCTGTTCCAAAGTTTTTAAAAACTGACAAAGGAACATGGTAATCAAATTGCTTTACTACCTCTTCAGCTAAAGCAATTCCGCTTCCCACGCAAGTAAAGTCAAGATCCTTACAAGGTCTACCTAAAATTAAATCTCTGACATATCCACCAACCACATAGGTCTCTAAACCCAGCTTTGCAGCGGCTTTGGCGACTTTTGAGAAGATTGGATCTTGATCTAATTGGTTTTTAAAATTCATCCTTTGATGATTTTTACGTCTCCTTCAGGTCCTAAGTAGAGCTCTTTCAAAGAAGGGCTAAATAATGGAAATAGTTTTTTGGTCTCTACTTCTGCAGGTCTATCACTTTCAAGTTTAACCAAAACAGGTTGAGAAATCTGAAAAAGTAATTTATTCCAATCCGGTTCTCGGATTAATGAAAAACGGATTTTCCCCTCAACTGGCAAGCCTTCAGGTATTAAAATATTAGCCGGGCTTGTATAAATCGTAGGCTTGCTTGCAAACTCAACGATATCCAGGGAAATTTCAGAAAATTGCTCCGAAACTGAACGAATTTGAAATAAATCAAATAATAGGTAAACCCAGTCAGTGCCCATCTCAGGTTTCCAATGACTAGCCTGCAAAAGAGTGACGACTTTGCCATTTCCTTCTTTAATTGACAAAAAACCCTGATCTCTAAATTGCTTTACAAAGACTGAATGATCCAAAACGCTTAAATTTTTTACAAAAATAATCAGATTATTGAGAGTGCTTAGAAAACAAAAGACAAAGGGCTTCCAGCCGTATCCTAATCAGAGGAGGAAAACTTATTTTAAAATCAAAAAATCTTAAATTTTGAAGAATACTCAAAGCTGATACTAAGTCAATGGACAATAATAGGCTTGTATTAAATAATAAGGATAGGTTTTTTGAAAGTTAACAAAGTATTAACATACTTACTTTAAATAAAAAGCTGTTTCTATAAGTGTTTTTGAAAAAAAATAAAAAAGGGTGGAAACACCACCCCTCTATTTTTTACTAGTTGATTGATCAACCTCTCAACCAGTTGATGAAGGTTTGATAACCTACACCAATTTCTCTAGCAAAAGCAGCTTTGGTTTTTTTACCTGCAGCTTCCACTTTTTTCCATTCTTCTAGAATTTTGCTTTTCTCAGCATCAGTGAATGTTCTTCTTTTTCCTGACTTTCCAGAGGAGCTTCCGTTTATTAATGATACAAGCTCATTCAAATCATTCATAAATCTGCCATCAGTTAGATATAAACCGGCAGATTCTAATTTCTTGATCACATTATCTTTGGGATTCACTGGAGTTACCGCAATACCTCTTGCAGCAGCTTCATGAAGGTCTATTTTTTTTCCTTCTGAGGTTACATAAATAAAACCTTCATTCTTTTTTAGGTCAGCAATAGCTTCTTTTATCAAATCTCTCATAGTAGATAGTTTATTATTTTAAAAACGATTTGCAATATATATAAATTATGTATGTGTTTAGATTAATTATTATTCGAAAATTAAAATTAATATACTGAATCTACATATAAAAGGTTTTAGTTTATTAATATCTCTTTTTCCCCATTTAAGAATTTTCAGAGTCTTCATTAAAAATCAAGCAACATGATCAATCAAAATCCTGAATTAAAACATATATAATTCCATTTTCCATAGGCATGAAAAATCATAACTCTATTCTGCGAGATTTAGCGATAAGCAAATAAAATCCAAAAATCTCAATCATCTAAGCCAATGAATTTGACTAATTTTTAAAAGAGGAAATGAATAAATATTTTTCTGATTATCCGTAATCATGTCAGTTATCTTATTTTCCTTGCTTGACAGGTTGGAAGACCGAAGACCCAGCCACGGCCTTTAGGTTTGCAAAGGAGAATTATTTGGGAAAATAAGAGCTAATATCTTAACGATTATTAAGTGACTCAGATATTGAATAAATTAAAAAAGAATGGGGTGAACTTTCGCCACGGCTAGGCTAGCGACCTCTTGCCTGTATCAGTCCCCATTCTTAGTTGAGTTGCCAGTAACCAGTTAGAATTTTAGGCTTTAGGCCTGTTAAAGGTTTTAGTTTCCGCAACTCTCATTTGTTAAACTTCAATGTCTAAATTATGAAATTCAAATCAATTATTGGAGTCGATGTAAGTAAATCTACACTTGATGCCTATCTGAAGATCAACCAATGCCACGCAGTCTTTGAAAATAATGAGAAAGGTTACCAGGAGCTGGTGGAATGGGTAATGGAAAACTCTGGGTTAATACTCGCAGAAGAACTGCTTTTCGGATTTGAATCCACTGGGATTTATTCTTCAGAACTTGCTTTGTTTCTTGAAAAGCACTCCCTACCATTTTATATCATCTCAGGACTTGAATTAAAGCGATCCTTGGGAATAAGAAGAGGTAAGTCAGACAAGGCAGACTCTAAAGACATAGCTGAATATCTTTATGAAAAGCAGGAGAAGATTATCCCCACTGTTCTTCCCAAAAAGGTCATCCAGGATCTCAAAAAGCTGTTTAATTACAGAGAGCGACTTGTAAAAGACAGAGCAGCTTACATCACCCGTATCAAAGAATATGAAGCTGTAGTTTCAGAAATCAAATTAAAAGTCTATCAAAAATCCAATACCGAAGTGATCGCTTGTTTGGATAAGCAGATCCAAACCGTGGAGAAAGAAATAGACAAACTTTTACGCAAAGATGAACTGTTAATGAACCAATATAAGCTGATTAACTCTATCAAGGGCATAGGCCCACAGACAGCTGTTGCACTTATCGTCTTAACAGAAGGGTTTACCCTATTCGATAGCTGGAGAAAGTTTGCCAGTTATGCAGGAACAGCACCGTTTCCCAACCAGTCAGGTACATCCTATCGAGGGAGAACCAAAATCAGTCCGCTGGCGAATAAGAGAATTAAAACACTGCTGACATTATGTGCAGGCACAGCCATCCAATACAGCACTGAGATGAAGACCTATTACAAGAGAAGAACCGGTGAAGGGAAAAGCAAAATGAGCACACTTAATATTATCAGAAATAAACTTATTGCAAGGGCTTTTGCTGTTGTCAACCGAAATTCCAGCTATGTAGACATACTAAAATATGCCGCATGAAAAAAAACTGAAAATCTTCTTGTTTAAACCTTAGAATACAGGCAGGCGAAGCTTCCGGATTCTGTTCTTTTCAGCAGACAATAAGCCGTATTTTTGTCAATACTGGTAAGAAAGCGGATATCCATAAATTTTTTTCTCAAAATTCTTGACCCCAAATGTTCGCAGAAAAATAAAATCATACTTGAGCAAATCAATTATTTTCGTCTCCACTAGCCTCTGATTACTCTGTGACTTTTTCAAATTTTGAAATTCCCTTCAATGATATTCCAAAAATCTCGGAGAGGTATCAGATAATTTTCCTAATTTTGAGCCCCATAAGAATCCAATCAAATATCATCTCTCACCATTCTTATGGCCTCACCCACAAAATACATATTCATTACCGGAGGAGTAACTTCTTCCCTAGGAAAAGGAATCATCGCTGCCTCATTAGGTAAATTACTTCAAGCGAGAGGTTTTACGGTTACTATCCAAAAATTCGATCCTTATCTAAACATCGATCCAGGGACGCTCAACCCCTATGAGCATGGAGAGTGCTATGTGACCGATGATGGTGCTGAGACCGATTTGGATCTTGGACATTACGAAAGGTTCTTAAACACTCCTACCTCCCAAAGCAACAATATCACCACAGGAAGGATCTATAACAATGTCATCACCAAGGAAAGAAAAGGTGAATTTTTAGGAAAAACCGTTCAGGTAATTCCTCACATCACAGACGAAATCAAGTCAAACTTCTACAAGCTGGGAGAAGATGGAAAGTACGATGTGGTCATCACCGAAATTGGGGGTTGTGTAGGTGATATAGAGTCCCTACCATTTATAGAAGCAGTAAGACAGGCGAGATGGGATCTGGGTCCGAACAACTTTTTGGTAATTCACCTAACGCTTATCCCATACCTAAAAGCAGCAAAAGAACTTAAAACTAAGCCTACCCAACATTCTGTCAAGCAATTGTTGGAAGCAGGTATTCAGCCGGATATCTTGGTTTGTAGAACTGAGCATCATCTTCCATCAGATGTCAAGAAAAAATTGGCTTTGTTCTGCAACGTTCAGTTGAATAGTGTCATCGAAGCGATGGATGCAGACACGATCTACGATGTTCCTCTTTTGATGAAGAAAGAGAAACTGGATGAAAGAGTCATGTCCAAGCTTAAACTTTCCAGCAAACAGAATACAGATCTTGAAAACTGGAAAGATTTCTTAGGAAAACTTAAGAACCCAACTCAGGAGGTAAATATCGGTTTGATTGGAAAGTATGTTTCCCTGCCTGATTCCTATAAATCCATTATTGAAGCCTTTACTCATGCTGGAGCTTCCATAGAATGTCATGTCAATTTAAAATTGATTTCATCCGAAGAGATCAACATGGATAATTTTGAGTCCAAGCTGAAAAATCTGGATGGTATTTTGGTTGCACCCGGATTTGGTGAAAGAGGATTTCAAGGAAAATTGGAAACCGTCAGATATGCCAGAGAAAAGCAAATCCCGTTTTTCGGCATTTGCCTGGGGATGCAAGTTGCAGTGATCGAGTATGCAAGGAATGTCTTAGGACTTGATGATGCAAACAGCACTGAAATGGACCCACAAACGAAAAATCCGGTCATTGCTCTCATGGAAGAGCAAAAGAGAATAGACCAAATGGGTGGAACAATGAGATTAGGGGCGTATACTTGCGAACTGAAAAAAGGAAGTAAGTCCTATTCAGCCTATGGAAAGCTTAAAATCCAGGAAAGACATAGGCATAGATACGAGTTTAACAATAGCTATTTGGAGCAAATGGAAGAGGCTGGCATGAAGGCGACAGGAAAAAATCCTGAAACCGGATTGGTAGAAGTAATTGAAATCAAAAACCATCCTTGGTTTGTAGGCGTTCAATTTCATCCAGAGTACAAAAGTACTGTTTTGAATCCTCAGCCACTTTTTGTCAAGTTTATTCAAGCAGCTATTGATCATAAAGTAAAATAACTAGTTAAATCCTCTCTTGAGGTATTATAATTATGGATAAAAATCAAGCGACAGGTTTGATCCTATTTGCGGCGGTAATCCTGATCTATTCCATTTTCTTCGCAAGTGGTCCGGAAGTACCCGTGACAGAAAACGAAGTTGCTGTTCAAACGGTAGACACTGCTTCAGTTGCAAGCTCTGAAGAGACTCCGGTTTTGGCAGAGAATGATAGCATCGTTGAAGCTGGAAAAGTTGCCAAGTTTGGAGTATTGGCTGGTATGACTCAGGGATCTGAAGAATTAGTCACTCTCGAAAATGATAAAGTTTTCATCAGCATCTCCTCAAAAGGTGGTCTGATTAAAGAAGTTATATTAAAGGAATATAAAAATTGGACTCAGGAACCTTTAAAGCTACTAGATGAGGAATCCTCCAAAATGGATTTCTCTTTGGAAACTAATAGAGGTCCAGTTTATTTAAGCGACTTTTATTTTACCCCAAATGTATCTTCTCAGCAGAATGAAGAAGGTGAGACAGTTCACATTCTAACATTAAGTGCTGAAACTTCCAACGGAAAAATCACTCAAAAATATAGCATCACTGATGGTAGTTATGTAGTTGAAAAGAGTTTTGCAATAGAGCGCTTTTCTGGAGTTTTCACCTCCAATGCAGTTCAGTTCAGCTGGGAAGATCAGGTAAGAGCACATGAAAGAGACTTGGCTGAATCCAGAAGAAAAACCCAAGTCAATTATTATACATCTGCTGGGTCTTACGAAAACCTAGGCGTGAGCGATGATGCAGAAGCAGAGGCAGTTGCTGAACCTGTAAAATGGATTGGTTTTAGCCAACGATTTTTCACAGCTGGAATCATTGCAGACAAGGAATTTCAGAATGTCAATTTAAATCAAAGCACTCCTTCTGACAGCCTTTTTGTAAGAAATATGGGGGCTAATTTTAGCCTACCACTGGAGAATGGTGCCACTTCTTTCAGTTATTATTTCGGACCAGATCAATACAAAACACTCAAGCGAGTAACCGATGGCTTTGAGAAAAACGTAGACATGGGCTACTTTTTTGTAAGCTGGGTGAATAAATACATCATCGTTAATCTTTTCGAATTCCTGGAGAAGTTCTTTGATAACTATGGTGTGATTATCATTCTAATCGTATTGCTTATCAAACTAGCCCTATCGCCACTTACCTATAAATCTTATATAGGAATGGCTAAAATGAGGGTGATCAAACCGGAAATTGATGAATTGAAGGAGAAATACGGAGATGATCCAACTAAAATGCAACAAGAGCAAATGAAGCTTTTCTCGAAATTGGGGGTAAGCCCGATTTCAGGATGTCTTCCGCTTTTGCTTCAAATGCCTTTCCTATTTGCGATGTTCTTCTTCTTCCCAAATGCAATCGAATTAAGACAAGAGTCTTTCCTTTGGGCTAAAGATTTATCGACTTATGATGAGTTCATCAAGCTGCCATTCACCATTCCGTTTTATGGCTCCCATGTCAGTTTGTTTACATTGTTGATGACAGTTTCTCAAATTGTTTATACGCACTTCAACAATCAATTGACTACGGCAACTGGCCCGATGAAAAATTTGGGATATATCATGCCGGTAATGTTTATGTTCATCCTAAACTCCTACCCTGCCGGATTGAGTTTCTACTATTTTGTATCAAACGTGGTAACCTTTGGACAGCAAGCCTTGATCAAGCTATTTGTAGACGATGAGAAAATCCGTCAGAAAGTAGAAGAGAACAAGGTGAAAAATGCCAACAAGAAAAAATCCAAATTTCAACAGAAATTGGAAGAAGCTATGAAGGCAGCAGATAGCAACAGAAAGAAATAAGATTGGGCCTTCGGGCCCTTTTTTTATATATTGGAAAATGACAAGATTCAGAAACTAAGTTTTGATCTGAGCCAAAAGAAATACATCCAGTAAAGAAAATTTAACAGGCAAAAAACATAGACTTATTCCAATAATTAAATCTTTGTAAATCTGAAGATTAAGCCCACTTTTTATGAGATTTAAAAATAGATATTGACATCAAATGTCACAGGGCTATAATTAAAAAAAGCCGTGGACAAGGATAAATAAGACTGGAATTTGCTTAATATTGAGATTAAATCTTAAACTAAACCATGGGAAAAATTATTGCTATTGCCAATCAGAAGGGAGGAGTTGGAAAAACCACCACTGCCATGAATTTGGCTGCCAGTTTAGCGGTGCTGGAGCATAAGACCCTGGTCATCGACGCAGATCCGCAGGCAAATACTACCTCAGGCTTAGGACATGATCCTAAATCCATCAGTACTAGTATCTACGAATGCATGGTGGATGGAATCGATGTAAAGGAAATCATCATCAAGACAGAGATTGAAAATCTGGATTTAGTTCCTTCCCATATTGATTTGGTCGGAGCTGAAGTAGAAATGATCAATATGGACAACAGGGAAGAAAAAATGAAGCATGTCATTTCTTCGCTGAAAGACCTATATGATTACATCATTATTGACTGTTCTCCTTCCTTGGGATTGATTACCATCAATGCATTAACTGCCGCAAACTCCGTAATCATTCCTGTGCAATGTGAATATTTTGCATTGGAAGGATTGGGAAAATTATTGAATACAATTAAAATCATCCAAACCCGACTCAATCCGGATTTGGAAATAGAAGGCATACTGCTCACCATGTACGATATGAGGTTGAGACTTTCCAACCAAGTGGTTGAAGAAGTTAGATTGCACTTTAAAAACATGGTTTTTGAAACTATCATCCCTCGAAACGTTAGACTTTCCGAAGCTCCAAGTTTTGGAATGCCTGCCATAGCGTTTGACGCTGATGGTAAGGGAGCAGTCGCATATTTAAATCTGGCCAGCGAAATCGCAGAAAAAAACGGCCTACAAAAAGTAAGTTAATCCATGGCTGATCAAAAACCCAATAGAAAAAAAACTGCCCTCGGAAGGGGTTTAGGAGCTTTGCTTGAAGACAGCCCTGCCAAAAATAAATCCGAGGAGATATTACCAGAAGTAATCAAAACAGGGATTTTTGAAATTCCTTTGGAACAAATCCAAGTCAATCCATATCAGCCTAGAACTTATTTTGATAAGGAGGCTTTGGCGGAATTGGCAGAATCCATCAAAATTCAAGGTATCATTCAGCCTATCACAGTTCGTAAACTGGATCAGGACGAATACCAGCTTATTTCCGGAGAAAGAAGATTTCAGGCTTCCAAAATTGCAGGTCTTGAAAGAGTTCCAGCCTATGTGAGAACAGCCAATGATCAGCAAATGCTGGAAATGGCTTTGATTGAAAACATTCAGCGGGAAAACCTAAATGCTCTTGAAATTGCTCATTCCTACCAGAGACTATTGGCAGAATGTGACCTCAAACAAGAACAACTTGGGGAGAGAGTAGGTAAAAACCGAACCACAGTTAATAATTACCTTCGACTTCTAAAATTACCGCCTACGATTCAGGCAGCCATTAGAGATCAACAAATCTCCATGGGACATGCCCGAGCCCTCATCAATATTGAAGATGTGGATAAGCAATTGGCAATTTTCAAAAAGACAGTTGAAGAGGAGCTTAGCGTAAGAAAAGTAGAAGCGCTGGTAAAAGCTTTGAACGAAGGAAAACCAGAGAAAAAAGAGAGCTCTAATCTAGATCCGGTTCGTAAATACGAGCTAAATAAGATACAGCAGAGATTGGCTTCCCATTTTGGAACAAAAGTAAATCTCAAAACCAATGAAAAAAACAAAGGGGAAATCAAGATTCCTTTTTCCTCTGCTTCCGATCTGAATAGGATTCTGGAAATATTGGAAATAATTTGACCGTGAAAAGTCCTGCTTTTTTTTCATCACCAAAATTCAAATACCCATGGATCATCCTGGGTCTTTTGCTTTTTAGTGCCTTGTCTTTTCAGCCTCTCTCTGCCCAGAATCAAGGTCAAACTGAGGAGCAAAATCAGCGGGATAATGACAGGCCAAATTTTTCTTCTCTTCCAAAAAACCCTAGAAAAGCAACCATACTATCGGCTGTGCTTCCGGGTGCTGGGCAGGTTTATAATGGAAAGGCATGGAAAGTACCTATTTTATACGCTGGCTTTATTACAGATATTTATTTCATAAACTTTAACAACAAGCGGTATCAGGTTTTCCGTCAAGCTTTATTTAATTTGGACGATGGTGAACCTAATATCTTCCCCAATCTGAATCGACAAGCCTTGGTTAGAAATGTGGATTATTGGAGAAGTAACAGAGATATGACCATCTTACTATTGGGAGCTATTTATGCACTCAATATTATAGATGCTAATGTGGATGCTCATTTATCAGGTTTTGATATTTCAGATGATCTGGCCTTGGGAATAGAGCCGCATTTTGAAACCTTTTCTGCCCAAAATCAATCCTTGGGCATAACTTTAAAGTTAAAATTCAAATAATGAACATATTATTACTAGGGTATGGTAAAATGGGACAGCTCATCGGAGAAATAGCTGAATCCAGAGGCCATAACCTCGCAGGAAAGATAAACATTGATAATCGGGAAGACCTTGATCAGCTCAACTCCTCTAACGTGGATGTTGCTATAGAATTCAGTCAACCTGAAGCTGCTGTTGAAAACATCAAATGGTGTCTTGAAAAAGGAATCCCTATTGTATCAGGAACTACAGGTTGGTTATCTCAAAAGCCTGAAATCGAGGCGATGACGAAAGAAAAAAACGGTACTTTTTTCTATGCTTCCAATTTCAGCATTGGTGTCAATGTGTTTTTCAAGGTAAATGAATTCTTAGCAAAGCTAATGAATGAAACTTCTGGCTATAAAGCCAGCATAGAGGAGATCCATCATACCGCTAAAAAAGATGCTCCTTCAGGAACTGCAATTACCTTGGCAGAAGGAATATTAAACAATAACAGCAGTCTGAAAGACTGGTATTTATTGGAAGGAAATGGAGAAAAGGAAAATGAATTACCTATCGTCTCCAAACGAATTGATCCCGCTCCCGGGACACATATTATCAGATATCAGTCCGAGATAGATGACATTGAAATTAGCCATACTGCCCATAGCAGGCAAGGGTTTGCCCTTGGTGCGATTTTGGTTGCAGAATGGATTAAGGATAAAAAAGGAGTACTTTCTATGAACGACTTTCTGTCTTTTTGATCAAATGAAAAATGAGTACTAAAAAACAAAAGAAATCAGCTGCCCGAGAATGGGTAGACGCCTTGGTATTTGCAGTAGTTGCAGCAAGTTTAATACGCTGGTTATTACTGGAACCCTTTACTATTCCTACCGCTTCGATGGAAAAATCCCTACTAGTTGGTGATTTTCTTTTCGTAAGTAAAATGCATTATGGAACCCGAATTCCTAAAACTCCATTGCAAGTTCCACTAACACATCAGAAAATTTGGGGAACCGAAATCCCATCTTATTCTGATGCTATTCAGCTCCCCTATTATAGATTACCCGGCTTTTCTGAGGTGAAAAGAAATGACGTGGTGGTCTTTAATTATCCGGTAGAATTTCAATATCCGAATGATTTAAAAACCAATTATATCAAAAGAGCTGTAGGTGTTCCCGGTGATGTAATAGAAGTTAAAAACGGCGATTTATATGTGAATGGCGAGCCTGGAATGCATCCGGAAGAGATGCAATATTCTTATGATGTCATCACGAACAGACCATTGAATCAGGACTTTTTCAATGATTATGGAATTAACCCTGACAGCTACTGGGCCTACACAGATGGTGCAGGATATGTAGTTCATGCTACCGATGTAGTCATTGAAAGGCTTAAATCATCTCCGGTGATAACCAGTGTCACCAAACGAATCAGAGGCATTGGTGCTGAAAGAGGGATTTTCCCAGACGAAACCAAGCTTGCTTGGAACAGAGATCAATTTGGTCCTTTAACCATTCCAGGAGAGGGAATGACCATGGAAATGACTCCGGATAATGTGATTCGCTACGGTTCAACCATCAAAAATTACGAAGGATTGGATCAGGTGGAAATCAGGGGCGAACAATTATTTATTGATGGAAAGCCTGTAGACTCTTATACTTTTACCCAAAACTATTACTTCATGATGGGAGATAATAGACATGATTCTTTGGACTCTAGATACTGGGGATTCACTCCGGAGGATCATGTGGTCGGCAAAGCTTGGTTCTTGTGGCTATCCCTAGATCAATTTGAATCCATGTTCAATAAGATCAGATGGAGCAGAATTTTCAAAGGAATTGATTAAAGATCAAAACCATCAAAAAAGCCTCGGGATTTAGATTTCGAGGCTTTTTTGTTGGAATTGGAGATTAGAGACGAGTTGAAAGATATAGGAATTACAAACAGCAAAGAAGACTCTATCCTCATTACACTTTAAAAATATTGAACATCGAACATCGAATAATAAATAGCGAAGTATTTCCAGGCAGGAGAACCTTAATTCTAATTCGAGACCTTTTAAGCGAGCTTGAAGATGAACAGTGCCTGCACGCCGAAAGAGGGAAAGTTGAACTGTTATTGCTTTTTACTCAATTCCACAATTACTCAGTTAATCAATAACCAAATCCGTTCCCCTCACCAGTTAATAGGCCTGATCCCTTTTGAATTCAAATACTCATTAGCTTTGGAGAAATGGCCACAACCCAAAAAGCCACGATGAGCTGAAAGTGGACTTGGATGTGGAGCTTTTAGAATCAAATGCTTATCAGAGTCAATCAAAAGCTCCTTTTTTTGAGCGTAGGCTCCCCAAAGTAGAAAAACCACATGTTCCTTTTGATCACTGATTGCTTGGATCACTGAATCGGTAAATTCCTCCCATCCTTTTTTCTGATGAGAGCCTGCTTGATTAGCCCTTACAGTTAAAGTGGCATTCAGTAAAAACACTCCTTGTTTTGCCCACCTGGACAAATCTCCATTAGCTGGCATATCTTTCCCTAAGTCAGCTTTGATTTCTTTGAAAATATTCAAAAGACTTGGTGGAAAAGGAATACCTGGCTTCACGGAAAATGAAAGACCATGAGCCTGACCTTCTCCATGATAAGGGTCTTGTCCTAAAATCACCACTTTAACTTGATCAAAAGGACAGTAGTCAAATGCATTAAAAATTTCTTTCCCTGGAGGATAAACCTTAGAGGAAGAATACTCGTCTTTTACAAACTGAACTAGCTCATGAAAATAGGCTTGCTGAAAGACTGGAGTTAAAATTTCTTTCCAGCTTGTTTCAATTTTTACATCCATTAGTAATTTTATTGATATTCAAAGAGTTCATTGTATATTTGCTAACTTTTAAAGGCTATAATAATGGTAACTGCAACCACCAACGGAATAGAAGTAAGTGTTGAAGTAACATACCAGGCTGAATTCTCCAGCCCGCTTCAGCATCATTATGTTTTTACTTACAAAGTAACCATTCAAAACAAAAGCGCACAAACCGTTCAATTGTTAAGAAGAAGATGGGAAATTTCTGATGCAGCTGAAAACACCAAAATCGTAGAAGGAGAAGGTGTAGTAGGTCAACAGCCTACTCTTGAGCCAGGTGAAAGTCATTCTTACGTTTCCGGATGCAATTTAAAGTCCGGTTTGGGAAAAATGAAGGGTGTTTACACCATGCAGAAACTTTTTGATGGAAAAATCCTGGAAGTAGCCGTTCCTGAATTTCAAATGATTGCCAATATTTTCCACAATTAATTTTGTACAGGAAGGTATTTCCACTCCTCGCATATTTCCGATACTGGTTAACAAAAGAAGAGAAACACTCTCTTCAAAGTCCCGCCGTATTTCAAATTTATACCGGTTTAAAAAGCTTTGTTCAAGGAAGAAAACAGCAGGATCTTGATTTAGAAGACTTACGAAAAGAATTTCTTAGCAGTAAATCATCAGTTCCTGTACTGGATCTAGGTGCAGGATCCAAAAAAGTAAATGGAAAGACCAGACCTATTTCAGAAGTAACTAGGTATTCAACAAGTTCCAGAAAATTCAACCAACTCTATCAATACTTTGTAAGTCTGACTCCCGCTAAAAGAGTGTTGGAACTAGGAACATGCATGGGTATCAATACCCGGTATTTAAGCCGAATCTGCAAAGGAGATGTTTTTACATTTGAAGGCTCAGAAGACTTATTAAATGTGGCTTTTGAGAAAGACCAGCCCCAAAACCTGCATGCCATTTTAGGGGATATAGCTCTAACCCTACCTGAGTTTTTGAAAGAAAATACTCCTATTGATTTTGCATTAATCGATGCCAATCATACTTATGAGGGAACCATCAATTCATACAATTTAATCAGTCAACATTTTCAAGATTCCAGTATTGTCGCAGTGGCTGATATCTATTGGTCGCCGGAAATGCAGTCCGCCTGGGAAGAAATCAAAAGCCGAAAAGAAGTGACCCTTAGTCTGGACTTTTATGAATGCGGGATTTTGATTTTCAATTATCCCGGTAAAAAATCCCACTACGTACTCTCCTACTGAGCTGACAGATTGATGAAAATCTCAGTTCCTCTTCGTGGAGCAATGGAATTAATGCAAAGCTCCAATTTGTGAATTTTAAAGTATTTTGAAAACAGCGATTGGTATTCCTCCAGACTTCCACCAAAAGGAGGTCCTTGTTTTGAAAATTGCACTCCAAATAACAGACCTACCAAACGGCCGTTAGGCTGAAGTAATTCGAGCATCTTTTGGCAATAAGCCTCTCTAAGTGCTGGATCCAAAGCACAAAAGAAAGTCTGTTCCACTATCAAATCATATTTTCCTTGATGCTGAAAAAAATCTTGGTGGAAAATTTGAGCATGGGGAAAATTGGGGTGATTTGTGCTAAATTTTGTTAACGGATCTTTTGAAATATCCAGAATATGTGTGCCTACAAGGCCCTGATCCCATGCATACGCGGCCTCGTAAGCATTTCCTGCACCTGGAATCAGTATACGGCAATTTTTATTCTGAATTTGGTCTAAATATTGTACTATCGGGGTAGATGGATAACCGATGTCCCAGCCGGTGTAGCCTTGTCTATATCGCTCTGTCCAAAAGTCTTCATCTAATTTAATCATCATACAGCCCTATTAAGTCAAACACATGAACAGCAATTTTGAAAAAGAATCTAGCCAAAAAAAGGATCAGGGAAAAAATATTATCATTATAGTCCTTGTTCTCTTGGTCATCATCAGTGGAATTAAATTATACACTGACTATGTGGACCGAACTAAAAAGACAGAGGAGATTCTTCTTCTCTCCACCGAAAACAATGAGTTAAATCAAAGATTGGACTCAGTCACTTACCAACTAAATCTCAGAATTCAGGAAATTGAAAAACTGGGAGGAGATATCGCTGCCCTGGAGCAAGTGAGAGATCAGTTGATTGCAGAAAGAAACTCGGTTAGGCAGAGAAGTGCCAATGAGATTGCTGCTTTGAATAAGAAAATCAACAGCTACTCCGGCTTACTTGAGCAGAAGGATCAGGAAATTTTGGAACTGCGCGCAATGAATCAGCAGCTTTATGCAGAAAATCAAGACCTAAAAACTACTCAGGCCCAGATAGAGGAAGAAGTAGCCCAGCTCAATATCCAAAAGGAGAATCTGCAGGCAAAAGTCAATGTGGCTTCCATGCTGAAAGCTGAAAACATCGAAATTGCCGCTGTTAATTCCAGAGGAAAAGAGCGTGTAGAAACTACCAAAGATTTTAGAAATCGTCAGATTGAGAAGATCAAGGTAAGTTTCAATTTGGCAGACAATAAAGTGGCTGAAAAAGGTCCTAGAAACGTTTACGTTCAAATCATGGCTCCTAATTCCCAGCCAATCTTTGACGTAGCCAAAGGATCCGGAACTTTCCGTGTCAATGGTGCCGAGCAATTTTACACGGTGAAGCAGGATATCCTATTTGAAAATTCTGGCGAAACCTTAACATTCTTCTACGAGAAGGGATCAGATTACGCTTCTGGCGATCATGAAGTAAGGATATTCGTGGATAATTACTTGGTAGGTTCCAAGACGTTCAGCGTCAAATAAGAGAACTTATTTCAACTTAAGCCTCTTCTTCTCAGGAGAGGCTTTTTTTATGCCATCATGCCATTTAAGAATAGATATTCATTTGGATAACAGAAGTTTTTGACCTACTTTTGCGGTCTGTTTATTCAAATTCCTTAAACACATTAAAAAAATGTTCCAAAGAAATTACGAGACAGTATTCATTTTAACTCCCGTTTTGTCTGATGTTCAGATGAAGGATACTGTCGACAAGTTTGTGAACTTGTTAAAAGAAGAGGGGGCAGATGTAATCAATGTGGAGAACTGGGGTCTGAAGAAAATGGCTTATACCATTGACAAGAAGACAACAGGGTTCTATGTATTAGTTGAGTTCAAGGCTGATCCAACTATCATCCGCAAGTTTGAACTTGAGTTCAGACGTGATGAGAAAGTAATGAGATTCCTGACTACTGTTTTGGACAAGCATGCTATTGTTTATGCCGAAAGAAGAAGAAAAGGAGAGTTTAACAAAAAATCAGAAGCTAAGGAGGAGCAAGCCTAATGACACTATTCAACGAGCCAATCAACAGAGGCGAAATCAAGAAAAAGTATTGCCGATTCAAGAAGCACGGCATCAAGTACATCGACTACAAGGATCCTAATTTCTTGTTGAAGTTTGTAAATGAGCAAGGAAAAATCCTTCCTAGAAGACTGACTGGTAACTCTGCGAAATACCAGAGAAAAGTAGCTCAAGCAGTTAAGAAAGCAAGACATTTGGCTTTGTTGCCATTCGTAACCGATGGTTTGAAATAATTCGGTCTTGTATCGTCCAACCAATAAAGATCATTACAAATGGAAATCATATTAAAAACAGACATCAAAGGTCTTGGCTATAAAAATGATTTGGTAAATGTAAAGCCCGGATACGGCCGAAACTACCTAATCCCTCAAGGCTTCGCGGTACTAGCTACCGGTTCGAACAAGAAAATCCTTGCTGAAAACATCAAGCAGGCAGCTCACAAAGCTGAAAAGATCAAAACTGAAGCTGAGAATATCGCAGCTAAACTTGCTGAAGTAACTTTGGAGATCAAAGCAAAAATCGGTGAGTCAGGAAAAATCTTCGGTAAAGTAACTACTTTACAGATTGCTGACGCTTTGTCTAGCCAAGGATTTGACATAGACAGAAAGAAAATCTCAATCAATACTCCAGTAGACGGAGCAGGAGAATTCACTGCAGAAGTTGACCTTCACAGAGAAGTTAAAACTGACGTTAAATTTGTAGTAGTAGCTGAATAAGCAATACTCAGAAAATAGAAAAGCTCGCCAATTGGCGAGCTTTTTTTGTTTGGATTAGTTTAGAAATTTTTCCAAATCCTCCACTAGTTTCTTAGAGACAGCACGGCTGTTTTTCTCTCTTACTTCTTTGAAAAGTTCTACAGCCTTCTGGCTCTTTTCAATCAAACCAACTGGATTTTGATCATACTTGTAGCTATTCCAGCACCAAGATAATTCAGCAGCCAAAGAATCACCGATCTTTAACTTCTCCAATTTGCTAACCGTTTCGATCACGGTTTTTTCCATCTTTTCTGTTTGCATGGTTTAATAAGGTTTGTGTTTTCTTAAAATTTGAAACAAATCACGGTATTTATTTTAAAATTAACAAAATAAGTATCGAAAATTTAACACAATTACAATTTTCAATCGATTTCGAGATATATTTTTCAATCGATTTTTCCCAAAAGCGCCCAATAAATCCTCCGCATTTCAAAAAATTTCCTCCTGTTATTCAGCACCTTTGGAATAAAGCCAAAATTCTTCCGAAAGGGATTTGGAAAAAAAAGAATGGAATTCTACCTTTGTGACACTTTAAGGAAAGCAGAAGCGTTTTCCACCTAAATTGACCCATGGTGTAACTGGCAACACGTCTGATTTTGGTTCAGAAGAGTCTAGGTTCGAGCCCTAGTGGGTCAACAAAAAAGCCTCATTTCGAAAGATTTGAGGCTTTTTTGATTTTTATAGCTGAAGCTATTGAGTCAATAGGCGCAACCTGAAAGCATTCATAGCATTTCTTCCCAACTGTTCAGTAAGCCTATAATTGGCGATTGCTCCGACACCTGCTCCTATCAAAGGGATCAATTGAGCTAATTTGGCCAGATCTATATAATCGCGGTAATCTAACTGGAAGGTCTTCCAGTCAAACTCATCCATGCTTGCTGGCAAGGATTCTTTATAGGATTCCCAGTTTTCTACCAGCTCAATCAAATTATTTTTTCTTTGCTGACTGGAAAAAGTTAATTGGAAAACATAAAGCAAAAACAATCGCTCCTGATATTCTTTGGTATTCACTCCGTAAAGAGCTGCTATATCGAAGAGCATTTTCATTTTAATAGTCAGAAATGCGGGGAAATCAGCGAAGCCCATGAGTATTCCTCCCGCACCTGTTACAGCACCTTCCACCGAGGCTGTATTTCTATACCATTTGATTCTATTTCGCACCTTAAATTCCCTCACCTTAAATGGCATATTTTCTTCAGGCCTAGGCACAATCCAAGAGGATCCTGTTGAAACAGCCTTAACCATATTTTCAATAGCTGAAGTGATGGCCTTGTGCACTTTTTCAGGAATCCAATCATTTATTTTCTTCTGAACTCCATGCGTCATCTTACTTCCCAGCGAAGGTGGCTTCTTCATTTGAAACAGCCAGGAACCAACCTCAGCCTGTATGTACTGATCATAATTATCCATGCAAACTTTTCATTCCAATTCAGGTTATTCAAGGTATCAATTCCAAAACAATCATCCCATGATCAAGCCAGTTTATTTACTTATTTTAAGCCTGATTGGAGCTCTTTATTTCGGTAATGAAACCAAACCAGCTAAAGACCCTTTCAGCTCCATCACACTTTGCCATAATCCCTCGGATGATATGGCGCAATTCATTGATGCTCCTGGATTCCTTTCATTTCATCCTTCTCCTAATGCAATAAATTTCGATGGAGCTGGGGATATGATCAGCTTCCCTACTCCAGATGGAGAAAATGCAAATGCATACTTCATACCTGCTGAAAACCCTTCAGATCAATGGCTATTCGTGTACCAAGAATGGTGGGGACTGAACGATCATATCAAAAAAGAAGCAGATAAATTCTATGCTGATTTAGGAAAGTCAGTCAATGTACTGGCATTGGATATGTACGATGGAAAAGTGACCAGTAATCCCCAAGAGGCTGGTCAATTCATGCGAAATGTGAAAGAAGAAAGGCTACAAAACATTGTAAAAGGGGCTTTGATGCATGCAGGTGAAAATGCTGAAATAGCAAATGTAGGCTGGTGCTTCGGAGGAAGTTGGTCTTTGAAGTCCGCTCTTTTGACAGGCTCTCAAAATATTGGATCCGTCATGTATTACGGCATGCCTGTCAGAGATGTGGAAACATTGAAAACACTTAACTCAGATGTGCTGGGACTATTTGCCACAGAAGAATATATATCCAAGGAAATCATTGAAGATTTCGCCTCAAAAATGCAGCAGGCAGAC
The DNA here is from genome assembly GCF_019443765.1 of Algoriphagus sp. NBT04N3. Classification (NCBI taxonomy): domain Bacteria; kingdom Pseudomonadati; phylum Bacteroidota; class Cytophagia; order Cytophagales; family Cyclobacteriaceae; genus Algoriphagus; species Algoriphagus sp. NBT04N3. The sequence continues at coordinate 369,042 of NZ_CP048415.1, read as the reverse complement.
AAGAAGTTGACTTACAAAATCTTTCCGGCAGTTCATGGCTTTTCAAACCCAAGCAATCCAAAATATGATCCCGAAGCAAGTAGAGAAGCTTATGAAATGGCTATTACTTACTTGAAAAACAAATTTCAGGGATAATTGAAATGAAAGAATAGGCAGAGTTAAGCAACACTTTGCCTATTCTTCATCAAAACCCGGTCTGATAAACTGATCCAAGTTCGGAAATTCCTTCTCCAATAACTTTCTGCTTTTTTCCAGAAGCGCCAAGATTTCCACGATTCTATCTTGATCCTCTTGCATCTGATTTAACAAATGGATCCATGCCTGCATGCTTCTTTCTATTGCGATTTTGGTGATTTTTGCTGTTCCATTATAGGATTTTTCTGACTCTGGATACTCATCCCAAAAATCTTCCTGTTTCTCCTTGAGTGCTCTGCTACTTTTTACATGGATAAAAAATAAGTACCAATGTATCACCTCTACAGCCTCACTTAAGGCTATGACTTTATCCTCAGCTTCAGAAATAGTAATCAGGCCTAACTCCCCTTTTTCCTCCAGCTTAGAAATAAATGCTTTGAAACTATCCGATTCCAACCAGGCTCTAGCCGTTTTCAGATAGCTATTAGTTATTTGATATAGGGGTTCTTCCCCAACTTTATACTCTTCTTCTTCCTCCTCTTCCAAGGGTATCTCCTCTTCTATTTCATCCAAATTTATCCCGAACTCTTCAGCTGTATTTTTGAGTAAATCAATTGTTTCTTGAAAACTTTGAGAAAGATTCTCCCAAAACTCCTCAGGTTCGGAATTGCTCGTGTTTTCTGTTTTTTCATAGACTCTACAGCGGGAAGTAAAAGAGCAACGTTCACACCATCGATCACACCAATTATATATGCCAGGTATAAAATTCGAATCCATCTCTTAATTTTTTCTTTTAAGATAAAAAATGAATTTCAAAAAATAAGGCCATACCGAAAATCGATATGGCCTTCTTAAGAATTTTTGGATTAATTACTTGTATAGACCGTTGAAAAGCATCTTAAATGTTCCATGGGATTGAGCTCTGAAAGTTATCTCAGGACCGAAAGCATAGAGCTTTCCTTTCCCAATTTTAGCCTCAAATGCTGTCACTCCATTTTTCAGATAGGATTGACCCCAAGCCCAACCACTTCTCAGTGGTTCTTCTTCTCCAAACCAAGCAATAGCTTTTACTCCTTGGTTTGCCGCTTCAGGATCTAATCTGAAGACAGGAGACCTATTAAACATGATGTAGGACTTCTCTCCCATTCCATAATTGATCGGCTGGCTATTATCCACATGCATTTCCAAGACAGAACCCGGGATATAATATTTTTCCCCTGATAGTGGAGTTTCCTTCCCATCTGATCCCATCTCTACCAAGGCATCAGAAACTGGAAGACCTAAATGAAAAGCCAATTCCGTAGCTGAACCTACAGTCAAGACTTCTCCTCCGTTTTCCAAGAAAGCTTTAATCTGTGGTAAGGATTTTTCAGCTGAGAAATTCCCAAGCATGTGGTGGTATTGAGGATCAATTTCAGAAGAATCCGGCTGAGATCTGCCACCACCTCTGCTTCCTACAGAAGGTATGCCCGGACCGATAAATAATAGCACATCATACTTGTCTTTAAGATTGCCCTGATCAATTTCAAGAGGGAAGACTTGCTTATAATCAAAATGGAATTGCTCCAACATCCATCTAACCCAACCGGAAGGCATTGAACCCCCATAATAATCGTATAGCCCAATTCTAGCAGGCTTGATTTCTGTCGCTCCTTTAGGCATGGACGCTGGCTTGGCATAGACTCCATATTCTTGAGCTGCTTTTTCCAAAATCTTTTTACCTCCCGAACCAACATAAAAGGATCCCGCAGGCAAACCATTTACTTCCTGCTGTGTCCTGTACACTTTTACTTTTGCCTTCAGCAAATCATTGACTGCCATGAATGCATTATTCCCTTTGATATCGATTAGATAACCAGATCCATTTGCTAGCGGCTTGGCTGGCGGAGTTTGAATTTGTCCGTAAGGGACTTGCTCAAATGGCCCATCAAAGTCTTGCATGATCCTATCAATCTCCGAACCCATCTGAAATGCCAATGTCCAACCAGCAGCATCATAAGGCCTAATTGGAGGACCTCCAGGATACAGGAAGTCATTTGGATGATCTTGTGGCTCAAACATATCTAAAACATGCGGTCTAAAGGCCTGATCCGTCTTTACAATATAAGAGCCAGCAGGGTAGGATTTCCCATTCACTGAAAAATCAGCAGTTGCCTTTTCGACTCTTATTCCTGATTTAATCAATGCATTTAAAAACTTAATGGCAGTAGGAAAATCGGCCTGGTCTGCCGGAAGAATATAGCCATAAGGATCTTTTCTGGCAGGATCCTGATATACTTGTTCATAAAATTCAACCGGCAAGCCAGATCTCCAACCTGTAGGCCTTTTTGCTTTGCCTTCTTTTCTGGCTTTTTCAAAAGCGTCTTCTATGGCCTGTGCGTTTTTTGGATATAAAGTCCAAGTATCTTTTTGACCTTTCTCAATGGATCTTCTGCCCATCAGATAAATATTTCTCAAAAGTTCATCACCATGTCTAACAGCATGATTTAGAATCGCATAATTCAAGGACACTGAATACTCTATGGAAGACTTAAAATGCCATTCTCTAGGCGTAATTGGGTAAGGTGTTCCGTTATTTGGAATTAGCCTTTCAGGCACCAGAGGAACCTCAGATGGTGTAGGGTTTCCAATAATTTCAGTCAAAATTCCGATTTGATTATGATAGTAAGGGGTAGTTCTCAAACCACCATTCCACCAAGTAGAGAACACTGATCCATCCAATCTGGTATATCCTGGTCTGTCTTCCTGATGCAAACGATTAATCATAGCAGCCCCCAGAGCATCTAAGCTGGTAATAATTAGCGGATCAAAAACATGGTTGAAAGGATCTCGGTAAGGTGGTCCTGCTACGACTGTCCCTGCAGGACCTGACTGATGGTGATTGTAAATAATTTGAGGAATCCATTCCACATATTGCTGAAGTGACATATTAGTCGCCTCAGACATATTATTCATGTAAAAATCACGGTTATTGTCATGCCCTACATATTTTTGATAGAGAACAGGTATGTTCTGATCTCTTTTTGTTGGGTCTTCTTTTCTCATATACCAATCCGACATGATTTCCATTCCATCAGGGTTGGCATGCACCAAAAGAATAATCACTTCATCCAAAATTTTGAGAGTTTCCTCATCATTTCTGGATGCTAGTTCATAGAGTGTTTGAATTAATTGATGGGGGCCCACCACCTCATTGGCATGAAGTCCACCATCGATCCAAACCACGGGCTTACCATCTGAGATTAATGCTTCAGCTTCCTCTCTGGTAATTTCAGCATGAGCAAGTTTTTGAGAAATTTCTTTATACCTGGCAAGCTGAGGAAAATTCTTTGGAGCTGTAACAATAAGCATGGGTTGCTCTCTGCCAAATTCCGTTTTTCCAATACTTGTCATTTGCACTCGATCAGAGGCATCTGCTACTTTTTTAAAATAGGCTTCTGTTTGGCTGAAATTTGCCAATTTGTAATCGTCCCCGATTTCAAAGCCAAAATGTGATTTGGGAGTTGGGACCTGCTGGGCATGAACTTGAATGATCAAGAATGAAAACAGCAAACCCCAAAGGGTAATTTTACTTCTCATAAATTTCAGATTGGTGGACAATGTATTTTGCTCTAAAATAAGATTAAAAAGAGAGCTACTCAGGAGAAAGTCGCTCATTCGTCTAATTTTTACAGGATCGGAGTTTAAGAGAGATTACCTTCCGCCCCACTTATCAAAATAATATTCGGATTAAAGCTATCCCAACTTCCCAACCCATCAAAAATTATTACTTTTGCAATGAAATCCTTATCAAAACTTCCTCCTTAAAACCAAGACTTCATGATATCTGAGGTAAAAATATTTGCAGGGTCCAACACTCAAAATCTCGCTGAAAAAATCGCCAAGAATTATGGTAAAAAACTGGGAGACATCACGCTCTCCAAATTTAGCGATGGGGAAATGTCCCCAAGCTTTAATGAGTCAATTCGAGGTTGTACCGTCTTTGTCATCCAAAGCACCACTCCTCCGAGCGATAATATCCTAGAGCTTTGTTTGATGATAGACGCTGCCAAAAGAGCAAGTGCTTACAAGGTGGTGGCAGTGATCCCTTACTTCGGGTATGCAAGGCAAGACAGAAAAGATAGGCCAAGAGTTTCTATTGCTGCCAAGTTGATTGCAAATATGCTTACCTCGGCTGGAGCTGACAGAATTGTGACTTGCGATCTGCATGCCGGTCAAATTCAGGGATTTTTTGATATACCATTGGATCATTTGAATGGATCAGCTATCTTTGCACCCTATTTGAGCATGCTCAACCTTCCGGATATGATTTTCGCAGCTCCGGATATGGGCGGTGTAGCCAGAGCAAGGGCTTATGCCAAGCATTTTGAAGTAGAAATGGTAGTCTGTGATAAGCACAGAAAAAGAGCCAACGAGATTGCCTCTATGCAGGTAATCGGGGATGTAGAAGGAAAGGATGTGATTTTGGTAGATGATTTGGTTGATACAGCGGGAACGCTTTGTAAGGCCGGAGAAATCATCATGGCAAAAGGAGCTAAATCTGTGAGAGCCATTGTAACACATGGTGTCCTGTCAGGAAAAGCTTATGAAAACATCGAGAATTCTGTTTTGGATGAATTGGTAATCACTGATACCATTCCTTTGAAGCAAAAATCATCCAAAATCAGAGTACTGACAGTAGCAGACCTATTCGCCAAAGCAATTCATGCAGTGACAGGTAATACTTCCATCAGTTCTTTATTTATCTAAGAACCAATTTTAAATAAAATACATATGAAAACGATTGAGATTATAGGGTTTAAAAGAGCAAATCTCGACAATCAAAGTTTGAATGAGATCAGAGAATCAGGTAACGTACCTTGTGTGGTTTACGGACCAGGTATCCCTGAGCAAATTCACTTCTACAGTCCGATTATCCTTTTCCGTGACTTGATTTACACTCCGGAAGTTCACTTGGTAGAGTTAAATATCGAAGGTACTATCGTAAAGGCAGTATTGAAAGATGCTCAATTCCACCCAGTAAGTGATGCATTGCTTCACGTAGACTTCATGGCTTACACTGAAGACAGAGATATCAAATTTGAAATCCCTGTGAAAGTTGTAGGAAGCTCTCCAGGCTTAGCGAAAGGGGGTAAATTGGAAATGAAAACCAGATCTTTGAAAGTAAAAGGTTTGGCAAACAACTTCCCTGATTTCATTGAAGTTGATATTTCCAACTTGGATCTTGGAAAATCATTCAAAGTGAGTGAATTGAAGCCAGAAGGATTTGAAATCCTTACCAGCCCAAATGTTTCTGTAGTTACCATCGGTATCCCAAGAGCATTGAGAGGCAAGAAAGGCGAAGAATAATTCATAGAGCATTTCTTAAAATCCTGCCCCTCAAAGGCAGGATTTTTTATTTTTAAGCCAAATTTGAATCATGAAATATCTAATAGTAGGCTTGGGCAACATAGGCCCTGAATATGAGCTGACTCGACATAATATTGGATTTCTGACAATAGATCGACTGGCGGATCAATACGATGCCAAATGGGAAAGTGGCCGGCTCGCATTTAAGTCCGAATTCAAACACAAAGGACGAACAATCCATCTTATCAAACCCACTACTTACATGAATCTCAGTGGTAAGGCAGTAAACTATTGGATGAAGGAGCTCTCAATTCCCAAAGAAAATATTCTGGTCTTAGTCGATGAGGTAGCGATTCCTTTTGGGAAACTCAGAATGAGAGCCAAAGGAAGTGCTGCAGGTCATAATGGTTTGAAAAATATTGAAGCTTTGACCGGAGGACAGGATTATCCTAGGCTTAGAATGGGTATAGGTGACGATTTCCCGAAAGGACGTCAGGCTGACTATGTGTTAGGCAAATTCAAGCAGGAAGAATTTGATCAACTTCCGGAAATCATGGATAAGGCCATTGACATGGTTTTGGGTTTTTGTACCATTGGAATAGCCCAAACTATGACCCAATACAATGATTGATTTTTTTATTTGGATTTGAATGCCCTACCCTATTTATTTGTAGCACTTCAGGCAACTGATTTATAAAGAAGAGGCGAGAGACTAGGCTCTGAGACCCTCTGGCAACCATCCCGATTAATTCAGGAAAGGTGCCAAATCCTACCCGAAGCGGGAACTATAAATTGGCATTAACTCATCCTTATTCCTTTTTAGTTCGAATCTGACTCGGGTAGATCTATCGGTTTACTGAAAAACCTTAAATCTATTTAGACTATGAGTCAACATTTCGAGACCAATTCCATCAGGATCAACCCTTCCAAGTCCAATCAAAAGGAACATTCCTCTCCTATTTATTTGACTTCCAGCTTTACTTTCGATTCTGCAGAGGAAGCAAGAGCAACATTTGCAGACGAAATTGAGGGCAATATTTACTCCAGATATGCCAACCCTAACTCCTCAGACTTGATTGAAAAAGTCTGCGCTGCTGAAGGCACGGAGGATGGAATAGCAACCGCTTCCGGGATGGCAGCCATGTTTGGAAGTATAGCATCACTTTTACAGCAAGGCGATCATGTGTTAGCTGCCCGATCTCTTTTTGGGTCAACCCACCAGTTATTGACGAGAGTGTTCCCGAAATGGGGAATTACCTCTACCTACGGAGATATCTCGGATTATTTGAATTGGGAAAAGCTTGTACAACCCAATACCAAAATGCTATTCATAGAAACTCCATCCAATCCAGGACTGGAGATTATTGACTTGGAATGGGCTGGAAATTTTGCTAAAGCACATAATCTAATTTTAGTAGTCGACAATTGTTTTGCAACTCCCTATCTCCAACAGCCAGCCAAGTGGGGGGCACATATAGTTACCCATTCAGCTACGAAGTATATAGATGGACAGGGAAGAGTTTTGGGAGGCCTAATACTTGGTACACAGGATTTAATCAAGGAGGTTCAATTTTTCACGCGTCACACTGGACCAGCCATATCTCCTTTCAATGCCTGGATACTATCCAAAAGCATGGAAACATTGGGAGTTAGAATGGATAGACATTGCAGCAATGCGCTAAAAGTTGCTAAATACTTTGAAGGTAATTCCCAACTCAATGCAGTAAAATACCCGTTCTTAAAATCTCATCCTCAATATGATTTGGCAGTAAAGCAAATGAGTCAAGGTGGAGGAATCATCACTTTAGACCTTAAGGGAGGAGGAGAAAGAGCCCAAGGCTTTATCGATGAACTGAAAATGATTTCAGTTACTGCCAATTTGGGAGACAGCAGAAGCATCATCACCCATCCTGCGTCTACCACCCACAGCAAGCTTTCGGAGGAGGAGAGAGAAAGAGTGGGTATAAGCAATGGATTGATTCGCCTTTCTGTTGGATTAGAGCATCACGAAGATATTATTGCTGATGTAGAAAGAGCCTTGGATCTTAGTAGAAAGTAAAAATAAAAAGGTTGTCTCTCGACAACCTTTTTACATATCTACCAGGTTGTATATTTGAGTTTAGGAAAAGCACGAATCACATCTGAAAGACTTATTTGACCTATTAACCTTCCATCCTTCAAAACAGGAAATCTTCTAATTTTTAGTTCTAAAAATTTTCCTGCAGCATCAAATAATGATAAATCAGGAGTTAGGGTAATCACATCTCGGGTCATATACTCACTTACCTTTCCGGGAAACCCAGGGGTATTGGTATATTTTCCTTTGATTATTTCCCGAAGACAGTCCACCTCAGATATAATTCCAACCAGAGCTCCAGACTCATCGACCACAGGCGCTCCGGAAATTTTTTTCTTAGTCAAAACTTCCATTACCTTATCAATGGTGTCATTCGGCCCGAATGTCACAAGATTGGTACTCATATGATCTTTAACCAAAATCTGATCAATAGGAGACTTCTTTGGTTCTACTTCCCTTACTCCTTGAAAACTTTTTACCATAGTCGAAAGAATTTTAGATGAATTAATAAGATACTGAAATTTCATGAAATTTAAAACTCAATATTGAAGAAAAGATATATTATAATTTATTATTCTGTTTAATACACCTAATCCCTAATTTTATTTTTCAACAATAAAATTGGCTTCCATTTTTTATTGGCAGGGGTATATAGATCATCAAAATCAAATGTTCCAGCCAAAATATCCAAATCTCCATCTTGATCAATGTCTCCACTGGATACCACCAAAAGGTTCGCTTTAAAATCAAGTTGAGTTGTGTACGGCTTAAATTTCATTCCTCCATTATTTTGGAAATAAACCAAATCCTGCCTTGGCTCTTGGGCTTTATCTGGAAAAAATGAAATAGCAACAATATCTAAATCTCCATCTTGATCAAAATCGGCAACTTCAACGCCACTTGCTCCATACATGGGATAAAACCATTCTTCCGAGAATCGAAAAGCTCCTTGATTCAAAAAAATTCTTATGCCATGATAATTTTTTAGAATTGGGGAAAGATCGGCATTATCACCATTTACTAAAACTATATCCATTAAACCATCTCTATTCATGTCGACCAGTTTAAAGTCACTGCTTCCAAAAGCCGGCTGAAATCTTAAGATCTCTTTTTCTTGAAAGTTGGCCCTTCCATCATTTTCCCATAAATAAATCCCCTCTTGCGCTTGAGTCATTAATCCAATAATATCTAAGTCACCATCTTTATCGTAATCTAATATATAAGTTTTTCTAGCTCCAGGTAGAGCCTTTAATATTAATTCTCTTTGACCATCTCCTTCAGATATATAGGCACTCAATTTCCCTAAATGATCTCCAAACTGAGCAATTACTTGGTCTTCTATGCCATCTGCATTTAGATCACCAACACTTATATGAACAGGCCTGATCAACTGTTGATGAAGATCTTCCGAGATCCAGTTTTGTCTAGATTTCTTGAATTTCTTGAAGCTACCAAGTGTATCATTAGCAGGATCCATTAATCCCATTGATAGAAGCTTAAAACTCTCATTGTCCTGGAGAACAATGGAAACTGGAGCAATAGGGGTATCTATTGAGTCAAGAATAAAAGGTTCTTTGCTCATGTCCAATCTAAAAATTTTTCTAAACCTATGTCCTATCCAAACATCTCCGGAAGGTGCTACCTCTATCATTGTCGCTAAATTGGAAAATTTGAATTCAAAATCAGGAAATGATTCTTCAAATCCAGGTAGCCCTTTCTGAGGTATTTCCTTTTTTGGCTGTGGCAATGGTGATGTTGGAGACTCTTCTAAATAGTATTTCTTCAACTTCTCCCAATCCTTTTCTTTAATCAAGGGGATTTTAGAATAAATCCCCTCAGGGATCCCTCTATCCTCCGGAAGTGAAACACCAAAATCTTCCTCCAAATAGAGTCCCAACCTATGTCTCATATCCGGTAGCACGCTTTTCTCCCAGGTAGCTTTGTCTAAAATTTCGGGCTCTGGCTTAAGATGACAATTGCCACAATAAACCTCGGCTAGCTGTTTTCCATCCAACTTTAAGTCCATCTGTGAAAGCTGATAGAGGCTGGGAATAGGCTGCTTTCTTTCAGATATGGGATTACAGGAAAAAATGAAACAAATAGAAAGGAGATAAAGAATAAACCTCATGATTCAAACGCTTTCAAGAAACCTTGCACCTGATTGGCATCGACCCCTAGTTGTTCAAATAAACCATTTTCTTCAGAAGAGAATTTAACTGAATGATCTGTAAACTGATTCTTGGAAGGAATTTTGGTTTTACAAGAAGCGTGAATCTCTCTAAAATTCGAGAAACTTCTTAATTGAGCAACATGCTCAGGCTTTGAACCCCCACCTGGCATTATGATAATTCGGTCCCCGGCTTTTTCCAGCATTTTCTCAATCATGGGTAACCCTTCTGACACTGAATTTTTAGCACCCGAAGTCAAGACTCGAGAAAAACCTAACTCAATGACTGCATCTAAACCGGATAAGGGGTCTCTACTAATATCTATTGCCCGGTGAAATGTGCAGGGTTTTCCTGAGGCCTGATCTAGTAAGATTTCACAGCAACGATCATCTATTTCGCCATTCGCGGTCAAAGCCCCAAAGACAAATCCATCAGCTCCCAAATCATTCATCATTGCCATATCCCTTTGCATCACTTCAATTTCCTTAGGGCTATAACAAAAATCTCCTCCTCTAGGCCTGATCATCACGAAAATAGGAATCTTGATCTGCTCTTTAAGAAATTGCAACATCCCGGGTGAGGGTGTTTCTCCCCCTTCCAGAAAACTAGCACACAATTCAATTCTATCCACTCCAAATTGAGCTGCATCTATCGCAGATTGAACATTAAAAACAGGGGCTTCTAGAAGATATTTTGACATTCTAAAAATGGCTTTTAGAATCAATAAGGATATTTCCTTTCAGCGTTCCTTGAGCAAAGTTAAATCCAGGATGCACAGCATAAGCTCCAATATGTCCTTCTTTATTTATTGCCAAAAATCCAGCTTGAATATCTTTAATGTCTTGTTGATTTTTTGCAATCAACCTCTTTACCGCTTCTTCACAAGCTTCCTGAGGTGTTCTTCCCTGCCTCATCAATTCGACAATTAAAAAACTTCCACAAATACGGATGATAGATTCACCTAGACCTGTGGCAGTAGCAGCCCCTACTTCATTATCCACATAGAGCCCTGCCCCAATGATCGGACTGTCCCCTACTCTTCCATGCATTTTGTAAGCAAGGCCACTTGTAGTACAGCTTCCTGCTAGATTTCCCGACGCATCCATCCCGATCATTCCAATAGTGTCATGATTTTCTATATTGATGACAGGCTTGTATTGACTCGTCTTTTTCCATTCATCGTAAGCTTTTTGAGCTTTAGGACTGAGCTTTTCTTCCTCCATAGGGAATCCTTCTTGAATGGCAAATTGCCTAGCCCCTTCTCCTGCCAGCATTACGTGAGGCGTTTTTTCCATCACCGCTCTTGCCAAACTGATAGGATGCTTGACCTGCCTGACGAATGCCACTGAACCACAAGACCCATCCCCTTTCATAATAGATGCATCAAGCGTGGTAATTCCTTCCCTATCAGGTAAGCCCTGCAGTCCTACCGATAAATTATTGAGATCCAATTCAGTATCTTTCACCCCCGCTTCTACAGCATCTACGATATCCCCCGTTTCTTGAAGCTTTTTGAAAGCTGCCTCATTGGCAGGCAAACCATGGTTCCAAGTAGACAAAATCAATGGTTTTTCACCTGGCAAATTTTCTTTGGATCCTTGCGCACAAGCTTGGGTAATTCCAGGTATAAATAGGGCAGACCCTAAAAGGGATTGTTTAAGAAATTTTCTTCTTTGAGACATTAGGCTTATTTTAGGTTTTAGCTTGAAAAACTCATTCAGAATCCTAAATAAGCCTTTTTTTTCACAAATCCTCAGAAAATTCCATGAGACCTTATATCCTAAAAGAAGCAAACTGGAAATCCTTAAAAACCCATAGATTTGACTTGGCAGTTCTCCCTTGGGGGGCTACTGAAGCACATAATTACCATATGCCTTATGGAACGGATATTTACGAAGCAGATGCCATAGGAGAGGAAGCAGGAAAAAAAGCTTGGGAAAAGGGCGGGAATGTCGTGATTCTTCCTTCTATCCCATTTGGTGTCAATACAGGCCAGTCAGATATTTATCTGGATATGAACCTCAATCCAAGTACTCAATTTGCGATCCTCAGGGACCTGATCACTGTTTTGGACAGACAGGGAACCAAAAAGCTTTTGATTCTCAATAGTCATGGAGGAAATGACTTCAAAACTGCACTCAGGGAGCTAGGCCTTCAATTTCCTGAAATGATGCTATTTACCTGTAATTGGTTTCAGGCCCTTGATAAAACCAACTATTTTGAAGAAAGTGGAGATCATGCAGATGAAATGGAGACTGCCTTGATCATGCATCTTCATCCTGAACTGGTTCTCCCGCTCGAAGAAGCTGGAGATGGGAAAGAAAAAAAATCAGTAATCGCAGGAGTAAGAGAGAAATGGGCCTGGGCTGAAAGAAAGTGGTCTCAAGTAACAGAAGATACTGGAATAGGAAATCCAAAAAAAGCCTCCCCTGAAAAGGGAAGGCGCTATTTTGAAGATGTCACAGATAAAGTGGCGGAGTTAATTCTCGATATCTGCTCCGTAAATTCAAATGAACTCTATCGCTGATTAATCCAAAACCGAAAGATCGAAATCTCTCACATTGCCTTTGAAATCAATTACTTTTAAGGATTTCGTCCCTTTGGGGAGTGTAACTTCTTTAGATGACTGAGATAAGAACCCTGATCCGTGATTGATCTCGAAGCGTTGAGTTTTGCCGTTTTCCAGCGTAGCTAAGATTGCTACCAAATCATGACTTGGGTCAATCGCTTGACGCTCCTGAGTTTTTCCTCTGTATACTTTAAGTTTATCTCTGTTTTGAGAGGCAATATACAGTGGCCCGCCATTCACAGAACTTAACTTCACGAGGGCTTTGCCATCTTTAGGGACTACAAATCCACTTTCAGATGAGCTTAGAGGACTGAAATTCCCATTACCATCCCCGAGTAAGACTAACCCATTTAAAGCGTCTAACCTTCCAATAAAAATTTCATTTCCATAATCATTCCCTATTAGCAAGATATCTAAGAAACCATCTCCATTAATATCTTCTGCTAAAAGCCCATTGATTGGGCCCAATTGCGCCATTGCAGGGAGTTCGTGCACTATAAACTTCCCTTTACCATCATTCTCCAAATACACCGAGCGATCATAATTACCCGTCAGTACTAGTGCCTCTTTTTTTTCTTCCTCAGTAAATAAAGTTTGCTCGTTGCTTAAAGCATAAAGTTTATAGCGCTCAAACTTTCTTCTGAACAAGATGCTTTGCCCATACAAATCATCCCAAAAATGACTAGGGAAGGACTCATATTTGCCTTGTTTGTTTTTGTACCAAGCAAAAGTGACCGGATCTACACTTCCGTTTCCATCAAAATCCTTGGCGTAAACTTTGACAGGTCTTTCAGGGGTCGGATGATAATGATTATTAGCTCCTAAATTTCCAACCACAAAATCCATATCTCCATCTTGATCGAAATCACCTGATTGGATGGAATTCCACCAACCTAAATAGTTACCCAAGCCACTTTCCCACTTTATCAACTGTGCCCCATCATTTCGGAAGACAGTGATAGGCATCAACTCTCCCACAACGATTAAATCCATCAAACCATCCAAATCGACGTCGGACCATATCGCATCCGTGACCATTCCAACCTTACGCAATTCTGGAGCTACCTGGTCGGTCACATCTTCCAAAACTCCTTGGTTATTTTTCAGTAAAAAGCTGTTTTCCGGATATGGATATTGTGCAAAGGGGGTACGCCCTCCCACAAATAAATCTACAAAGCCGTCTTGGTCAAAATCGGCCGCTCTGACGGTACTTCCACTCGCTTTGATTCTGTTAAAGTCCAGGTTTAGAGTAAAATTGCCTTTCCCATCGTTGAAATAAACTCTGTCCTGATATTCGGCAGAATTAGCGGGAAACTCATTACTGCCACTGACCAAATAAAGGTCCAGATCGCCATCCTTATCCAAGTCAACCAAAAGAATCCCCATTTCTTCATAATTCGGGTTTTCCCCCGGTAATAAGTCCTTTTGGTCAAAAGTTCCGGCTGAGTTTTGAAGAAATACTTGAGGATTATGCCCTGAAGAAGACCCGACAATCAAATCCTCCAGTTGATCTCCATTGATATCACCTACTGCTAACGCAGGTCCATATTGCGTCAATTTGTGAGGAAGAGTTCTCTGAACGTTGAAGTCAATTTTATCGCTCTCAAGATGGATGAAATCAAGTCCAAGTTGCTCAGCAACATTTTCAAGTAAAAGTTCACCCTTTTGGTTTTCAAGAATCGCTACCAAGTGAGGCCCTTGCGTAGCCTCTTGGTATTTCATTTCAAGAATTGAGTTTAAAGCTGGCTGTGGTATTCGCTGTTCTTTACCATCAGGCCAAATAAGCTGAACCTCCGTCACCGATTCTCCGGAAGGTATTCCAAAATGCAGAATTTCTTCTATGGAGGACATGTATCCTCTGACTACCTGCTGCTCCTGATATAGCTTTGATCCATTGGATAAGGTCAAGATTAGTTTGGCTCCAAGACCCTGGGAATTGGTTTTGGGCCCGAATAATTTAACTCTGAGAAAACTTCCTTTTCCCTTTTTTGCTTCAAGTTTATTTTCAAAAACAAATGCTGGATCATTGATATTATTAACCACATAGTCCAAGTCTCCATCCAAATCCAAATCAACCAGAGCTGCCCCATTGGAAAAAGAAGGTTTATCAAGCCCCCATTCCGTACCAATATCTTCAAAAGTCAAATCTCCTTTATTTCTGAAAGCATAATTCGGAATTTTGACAATCGGAATGGAATCCAGAAGTTGTCTTACACTTGCAATATTGCCTACATCCGCACGGTAATTGGCAAAATCCTTATCAGTAATATCTCTCGGAAAACCATTGGTGATCAACAGGTCACGTTGTCCATCATTATCCACGTCTCCAAATAAAGGCGCCCATGACCAATCCGTCTGATAGACTCCAGCATACATCCCAATCTCGCTGAAGGGTGCGTCATTTCCATTATTTAAATGGAGCATATTTCTCATATATTGATACTCATAACCCCACTTTTCATTATTAAAATATGCGAGGTAAGAGTTTTTTCCAACCGTTGTTTTTTTCCTATAATTACTTTCACCTAACATGTCAAGTGTAATCAAGTCTGGCTTTAAATCATTATTGATATCCGATAGATCAGCACCCATAGAAAAATGGCTTTGATGCTTAAAATTTTTATTTATTTTATTTGAAAACGTACCATCCTTATTATTAATATATAAAATATCGTTAGTTAAATAATCATTAGATATATGAATGTCAGGCCAGCCATCATTATTGAAATCTCCAATAACCAATCCTAATCCGAATCCCTCAATTGTTATTCCTGCTTTTAATGTGACATTTGTAAAAGTATTATCCCCATTATTTCTATATAAAGCATCGTTATTTATAGAAGATCCATCTACAATTTTTTCACGATAATTTGATGACAATAATCCAACTTGGTCATTATTTAGAATATACAAATCCAAATCCCCATCTAAATCATAATCTATAAAAGCAGCCCCCATGCCATTTCCAGGATCAGCAATTCCATAACTCTCCGCCTTTTCCTTAAATGTAATTTGGCCGTCTCCATTTTTCCCCTGATTAACAAAAAGTAGGTTATTTCTTTCTCCGGGACCTTTTTTCATTGCCGAAACTACATAGATATCCATCCAACCATCTCCATTAATATCCACTACCACTGAACCTGTGCACCAATTATCTTTTGCTTCGATTCCTGCTAATGCAGAAACATCAACAAACTTAAAATCTCCTTGATTGAGGTATAATTTATTAGGGACTTGGTTTCCAGTAAAAAATAAATCCGGATATCCATTTTGATCAAAATCCGCTACTGCTACTCCTCCTCCATTAAATATATATTCATCGGTTAAAATATTGAATGAATCTGATTCTACAACCTGATTAATAAAAGAAATTGAGGTCTGATCAGAGCTTAATTGAACAAACAATTTTTCATTTTCCTCACAAGAATAAATCCCAAATGAAAAAAGAACTAAAAAGGATCCAAAAAAATAAATTTTGTACGAAACCTTTTTTTTAATAGAATTTAAATTGATGGACATATATACCTTACTATACTATTTATTTAATTGAAAATAAAAAAACCCACTCTTATACAGAATGGGTTTTTTCTTACATAACTATTTTAGTAGGCTGGATCCTGTTTTAAAGTTGGAACACCATCTTTTAAGGATCGATCTATAGCCTGAATTGGAATTGGATAGAACTCGTTTTTCCCTTTAGTAAATACGGCATTACTTAAATAGACTCTCTTAGTCTTTTCAACATTCAAATATGCGTTCAGGACTTCTGCCGATACACCCCATCTTTGAAGGTCAAAGAATCTATGACCCTCCATTGCAAATTCCAATCTTGTTTCAAATCTGACTGCTTTTCGAGCAGTATTTTTATCAGCCCAAGGTGAATTATAGGTAGAAATTTTATAGTTCGCAGCAGGTTGTCCAGGAACAATAGTGTAATCGTTTCTATTGGATCCTTGAATTGCTTTCGGAACAAATCCCGCTGGGTTAGCGGCTCTTCTTCGAATAGTATTTACCAATTCTCTAGCTCTTTCTAGACTGCCTATTTCAACTTCTGCTTCTGCAAGCCAAAGTAGGATCATACTATACCTCATAATACGATAGTTGTTAGCGGTGAGATTACCCCACCCGCCGACTCCAAAACCAGCAGCTTCTGAGACATGCTTCTTTGAGGAATAGGGTCCTGCATATGAAAGATCGCGAATAAAATCTGTCCCATGAATTTTGAAGTCTTTAAACAAAATACCTGGTCTTCCAAGAGTATGATCAAGTCTTGGATCTAAAGGTCCTGTGAATTCGGTTTGCCAAGTCACATCAGAATCATTAAATGAATCTAATAAAGGGAGCCCCTCACTGTTTGTTTTGTAAGCATTTACTAGATTCTGAGAAGCTTGATAAAACCCACAGCAACCCCACGGATCAGTGTATGGATGAGCCAACCCTACCCCTTGATTGGATGCTTGGTCGTTAGCACTATTTATGGCATACTGGATTTCAAATATTGATTCTCTATTATTCCTCGTAGCAACTAAGAAATTATCTTCAAATTTATCCACCAATGAAAATCTGTTGCTATTTACAATTTGATCCAACAATTGTTTAGCCTCCTGAAGCTTTGCGCTATTTGGATTCCCATTAGCATCCCATCCTTGATACATTTTGGCTTTTGCCAAAAATGCCATTGCCGCCCATTTAGTTGGCCTACCTATTTGATTTTGTACTTCCGGTAATCGATTGATCGCATCTTGAAAATCTGCCTCAATTAATGGCCAAATTTCAATATCGTTAGGTACTTTAGTACTCTCTACGTCATTAATATCAAAAACCTCATCACTAATATAAGGTGGATTTCGCCACATTTTTCGGGCTTCCATGTGGAAGAATCCTCTAAGAAATCTCGCCTCACCAATAATTCTATTCCTTTTTTCATCACTTATTTGCTCCACTTTTTTCAATGTATTCAAGGCATCATTTGCACGGGCAATCCCCTTAAATAACCCTCTCCACTTATTTGTAATGTGGTTGTTAAAAGCCTGAAAATCATAAGCCTCAATAAATGATTGTTCTGGTTGATCACCGGCATCTGTTCCCTTATACGCATCATCGGAAGCGATACCACCAAAAACCCAATTTTGAACATCATTTTCCCATGGGGCCTGTCCATCAAGACCAGTTCCCGAAAGCATTTTATAGGCTCCGATCAAAATTCCATCAACTCCCTCTTCTGTAGCTAGCCCACTTGAACTAAATTGACCTTGAGGTTCATTAGTGAGAAATTCATCAGAACAACTAAAGACCACCAAGACGATGATTAAGCTACTTATTATTTTAATTATATTCTTCATAAACTCCTTTAATTAAAAGTTAACATTAAGTCCAATCAATAAATTTCTGGAGACAGGCATGTACCCCCCATCAAACCCTAGAGTATTATCTGTATTGGTTTGGATTTCAGGATTCAATCCAGAATACTTGGTTATAGTAATCATATTCTGAGCTTGAATGTAAATTGATCCACTTCCTAAACCTATTCTTGACAATAGCTGATTAGGCATAGTGTAAGTCAATTGAATATTTCTAACTCTAAAATAGGAACCATCTTCAATAAAATAACTCGACGGTCTACTGCTGATTTGATCATTTGCATCCATAATTGGAGCTGTCGCATTTGGATTCGCAGCTACCCATTGAGATCTTGGTGCTTGAGGATTTGACGGTTGCCATGCATCATATAATGCCGCTTTAGATCTGTTTCCTTGAAATGTATTAAAGTCAGCGAAATACCTTACGTAATTAAATATATCGTTGCCTACTGATCCGTTACCAAATACTGTAAGATCCCAATTTTTATATCCAAAATTAAAATTGATACCATAGGTAAAATCAGGATGGGGATTTCCGATAATCGTTCTATCATCGTCTGTGATTCTTCCGTCCTGATTAACATCTTCAATTTTAAACTTCCCTGGAGCATTATAAGTACCATACGCAGGGTGAGAGTTAGCTTCTTCCTGCGATTGGAATATTCCCAATACATTAAACCCATAATATGAAGATAATGGGAGACCAGCCTGAGTAAGAGTTACTGATGGAACTCTTGAACTAAAACCAAAGAAGCGAGTATCTTCATTTTCATCTAATCTATCTACCCTATTTCGGTAAGTGGAAAAATTAGCAGATATACCATATCTAAGATCTCCACCTCTTGCTGAATTCTGATACCCAAGGTTTAAATCAATGCCCTTATTTGTGATCTGCCCAACATTAGATGCAGGAGCGGCAGCATCTCCAGCTGAAAACGTAATTGGAATTGTAAATAGCATATCCGATGTAACTCGGCTCCAAACGTCAAATTCCAAATTCACCTTACTCCCAAATAATAAAGCATCAAACCCTAAGTTGTTGGAGGTAGTAGTCTCCCACTTTGCATTAGGATTTCCAAATCTTTGTGCATCAAATCCAATTGTTGGAGAAGACATAGACCCATCAATTGGATAACCAGCATTGAAAATATTAGATCTATAAGTTGTGAATGCATTATAATCTCCAATTGCTTGGTTTCCAGTTTTACCCCATCCATATCTTAATTTCATATCATTTACAAATGGCAAGGCAGAACTAAAGAAATTTTCTTCTGAAATTCTCCATCCAACGCTAAATGCTGGGAAAAGTGCATTTCTAGACGCGGAAAGAAACCGTGAAGATGCATCGTTTCTTAAAATAACCTGGGCTAAATACTTGTCTCCATAAGCGTAATTAAATTTACCAAATTGAGAAAATAAACTGTAGTCCCGGAAAACATTGCCCGAATTACTTGCAGTCGTAGCATCACCGAGGTCCAAATAGCTCAAAATTTCAGTACTGTTAAAAGCGAATCTTTGTCGACTTGCTTGAAAAAACTCTCCAAATTCACGAATAGCCTCTGTTCCAACATAAACATCAATAAAATGGATATCATTTAAGACTTTTTTGTACGACATCACATTAGTCCAAACCCATTGATATTGATACTCGTTTCTTGCAGTGGTACTATTAATGAAATTTCCTTCTACGTATTCTGGTTGAGGTCTACCAAGATATCTTCCCCTTAGGGTATTACCATCTATCCCAAGACTTGTTTTTATTTGTAGGTTTTCGTTAATATCATAAGAAGCAAAAGCATTACCAAAAACCCGGAGACGCATGGTTCTATTATCTTGTTGGCGAGATAAAACCGCGAACGGATTAAAGTTATTCCCTAGATTTGCGCCTCGGCTTCCTGCAAAATTACCGGCAATATCATAAATAGGGAGTAAAGGGTGGTGTTTGTAAGAGCCTGAAACTGCATTTTGTTCCTCTTGATTACCGAATCCTCCTTTTCGGTTATCAAAGGTTACAGATAAATTCTCCCCGATAGTTAATCTATTATTTAAACCTTTAAATTCAGTGTTTGCACGGAGTGAAAATCGTTCATATCCTATGAACTTTACAATACCCTCTTGATTAAAATATCCGGCTGAGAGGGCATATTTACTCGTCTCTGTTCCACCAGTCGCAGAAACCTGGTAATTTCTGATGGGCGCAGTCCTAGTTACCTCCTCCCACCAATACGTATCTGCAGACCTTGTAATTGCATAAATGTTTCCAGGTTCAAGTGCATACAGAGACGGGTCCGTCCCGGGGTCACCTGCCATAGCACCGCTTGGAAAGACAAAGTCAGGAATAGTAACTTCACCATTTGGTCCGAATTTATATTGTCCGTGACTTGGAGTTTTCCCTGCATAAAGATCTGCAAGATATAAGTACCTTCCCAACTCCCTAGCGTTCAAAACTTCAGGTGAGTTTGCTGCTTGTTGAGTACCCTGGTAAGTATTAAATGATATAGTGGGTTTACCAATTTTCCCTCTTTTGGTAGTAATAATAACCACACCATTAGCAGCTCTAGACCCATATATTGAGGCAGCTGAGGCGTCCTTCAAAACCTGTATTGTTTGAATATCCTCTGGGTTTAAGTTTCCTTGACGTTCTGTAGGAACACCATCAATAATATATAGAGGATTATTGTTTCCAATTGTACCAAAACCACGTATTCTAACAGTTGCCTCACCTCCCGGCGTTGCATCATTGACTATATTTACACCAGCGGCCCTACCTTGTAATTGTTGCGCAAAGGTAGTAGCCGGAATTGAAAGCAGGTCTTGTGTATCAACCGTTGCCACAGCTCCGGTAATATCTCTTTTAGACTGTTCACCATAGCCGGTGACCACCACTTCTTCCAGATTACTTGTTGATTGAGATAGTTTGATGTCAATAATACTTCTGTTTCCTATTATTTCTTCTTTTGAATCAAACCCGATAAAAGAAAAGACTAAAACAGAGCTTGATGATGGAGCATTAATTACATATTTGCCATCAGAATCCGTAACTACTCCTGTGGTAGTTCCTTTTACTAAAATTGTGGCCCCCGGTAAGGGCTCACCAATATCGTCTGTAACTGTTCCCCTAATAGTAATTTGGGCAAATGCTGTAGCACTGACCAGTACAAAAAACAGTAAAAACAAACTAAAATTTAAATATTTTATTTTCATAAACATAGATAGATTGGGTAACAAGATTAATCTCAAATACTTGTTTGTTAATTGATTGTGCAATCGTTTGCGATTATTCTTAAAATAATTGCAATAGAGTAGTTCTGAGATTACAGATTTCTATTGCCGTTATACCGTGGTACGAATACCTTCAAAAGGTCAGTTCCTTTAGGTTTGAGTGCATCTAGCGATGCCATTTGAGAGATGGGAAAGTAGCTAGGTAGGATAGGTCATAGGCAGAATTTTGGGTTAATTGTACTCTTAATCGTCAATGTTAATTATTCTTAAACAAATATCAAATTTCTAGAGGTTAAATATTATTTGGCGATTTGAGTCTTTCAGAAAGACATTATTCCACATTTTTAGTAATACTCATAACAATTTAGATGTTTTATAGCTGAAAGAAAACCTGTTTTCGCCCTTTTTTGAAAAATTTCTCCAAAAAAGCGAAACTTTTTACCCCAAAATTCGAAAGAGTTCTATTTCAAAAATTTTATTTACTCCTTCTAAGAATCTGAAAAAATTCAGGAATTCCTCTTAATTCATCGAAATTTGGATCTATCAAGGCTTTAAGATAAAGGGACTCATTGGCAGCAACTGCTTTTTCCAATTGGATCATGGCGACTTCTTTTTGTCCGCTATTTATGGCAACCAGCGCTAAGCCATAATAACCATAACCAAAATCTCTACTTCGAATCACAGATTCTTCAAAGGCAAGGGAGGCCTCTCCGTAATTACCCGCTAAAAAATAAGCCAGCCCCTTATTAAAAAAGTCCGCTGGATCAGTAAATGCATAATCATATCTCAAGGTTGCCAACTTATAATCACCCCTCAATATATCCAAAGCACCTCTCAAGCTTTCGTTTACCATCAAAAACTCAGGATCTCTAGTCAAAACAGATGCCTCTGAAAGATATTTATATGCTTCCCAATAATTTCCTTTCAAGGCATAAATCTGACCCAAGTTGTGGAGTGAATAGGGATTATTTTCAAGTTTGATGGCCTGTTGCAATAACCACTCGGCTTCATTCCAAAGATTTTCCTGAACATCTCTATCCAAGGTTCGCTGAGCCTCTCTTATCCTTACCAGTCCTAAATTATTATAAGGAAGCGGCGACCTAAATAACGTAGTCATTTTAGAATAAATCCTCGCTTTCTCTTCCAATCTCGGAGCAGTCTCTCCAGCAATAGCCCAGTCTAGAAATGAAAGTTTGGAGGTTGCAATATTCTCTTCCAGCTCTTGCCGTAAAATGGCAGTCTTTTCAGTTCCCAATCCTGATCCAGGTTTTGCTATTATTTCCACTTTCGCTACTCTCAACTTGGGAAACAACTGACGAGAAAGCTGATCGAAGCCATTAATTGATCTCAATTGTTCCTGCTGCGTTAAAAAATCTTCCCCATTCATCAAAATCGCATAGTAGCTGTCTTTTTTGGAGGTGGAAAGTTCAGGGAAATCTCTTAAAAGAAGTCGAAGGTCAAACCAATCATTCCATCGTGAGGAGACTTGAATTATGGAATCTCTGAGTAATAAATTTCTTTTGACGATTTCGCTTTTTATAGTAGTCGCTCTATCCATTCCCAATCGACTGCTTCTTCCCTCCCTTTGTTCCGGGGATTGCAAACCCGTAATTTTCACTGAAACGATAGCAGGATTTTCTGTCAAAAAGGAAGTCATATCCCCAAAAACTGATTCATTGGAGGAGTTTTTTAAATAATTCGATTCACCTGGGTTGAAAAAAAACTGAAATTCTCTGTTTCTAACCGCTTCTCGACCTGTCACTCCAACCGGAATAGCCAATCCAACAGTAGGGATTTGTTCATCAGGAACAACTCTTCCTATTTTTGCTAAAAAAGGAGTTGTGTCAACCCCCTTTCTTAAAGTCTTAATTTCATAGGGTTGATTACTGGCTTTTTTACCTTGAAAAAATCGTGCCTCCAAAACCGCTGATTCCATCCAAGGCTTAAATGGGATCTTGAAATCCTTCTCTACAGAATAGTCAGAAAGGTTTTTCTTTAAACTCAACATTCCAAAATTGATGCTATCTGTCTCAGATTTCCACACAAGCTTCAGCTGTGGGTTTCTGGGAGTCATTACAGATTCAATTGGAATTTTTCCTTTCACTGTAAATCTCACAGAGTCTCGCAGATAAACCAGTTTTTCTTGCTTAACATCAATATCATTTAGAAAACGTAAGTCCTGCCCAAAGGAGAACTGAACTAACATACTCAAAATGAGAAAATTGAATATTTTTATTTTCTTTAAAAACAATCGGGCAGACATTTTGCTTTTGTAATCCTAAATTGAATTTTTGTAACTTACAACCAAACTAAACCATCAACGTCATGCAAAAACTGAAACTGTTTTTCGAAGAAAGCGCCTTCGGTGTTTGTTCCAGACTTGGAGAGAAACTTAATTTCCCCATTGATAGTATTCGCTTATTTTTCATTTATTCATCCTTCATAACACTGGGTTCGCCGGTGATCATCTACGTATCCATGGCAATGATGATGAAAATTCGAAAGTACTTTAGAAAAATGAACAACCCAGTTCTTTTTGATTAAAGTCTATCAAAAGTTTTCTTTCGGTTCACCCAAAAGTCCCAGTAAATCCAATAAGAGGGACCTTTTTTGCTAAATTTCTTCTTCCCTTTAGTTTTCAAAAACTGTTCCTTACTTTCAAAAAAATCATCATATCCACGAAAGATAGCTTTACCAAACTCTTTTTTCCCATTTAGGATATAGGCTAGGGCTGCCAATATTTCTACTACAAACTTTAGAATAAAAATTACAGCAAAATTGAAGGTTGATTCTGCCTTATAAATCAAACTAATGCTATTCTTGATGTTTAGGTAGAGTTTTTTGGGGCTGCTTCTGTCAAGAGTTGCACCGCCCAAATGGTAAACAACAGAATCGCCTGTATATGCAATTTTCCAACCTGCTTGCTGCATCCTCACACAGAGATCAATTTCTTCCATATGCGCAAAAAAATGAGCATCAAAGCCTCCATGTTCAAAAAAACAAGCTGATCTAATCGCCAAACAAGCTCCGGAAGCCCAATCTACCAGACAAAAATCATCATATTGCCCTTTGTCCTCCTCAATTACATTCCAAATTCTCCCCCGGCAATAAGGGTAATATAAGGTGTCTAAAAAACCACCGCCTGCACCTGCATAATCAAAAACTTTAGGATTTTGGGCAGATAAGATCTTTGGCTGAAGAGCTGCTATTTTTTCGTCTCTTTGAAAAGCTTCCAGCAGCTTGCAATCCCAACCTTCTGTAACCTCAACATCTGAATTGAGCAAAATAAAAAATTCGTACTTCCCTCTTAGCTGCTCCAAACCCCAATTGTATCCACCTGCGTAGCCGAAATTTTCAGAAAGAGAGATGAGTTGAACTTGGGGAAAATCCTTCTCGAGGATGGCTATGGATTGATCCTGGCTAGCATTGTCAATTACCCAAATTTCAGATTGGGAAAACTTTATAACAGAAGGGAGGAAGCGTTTGAGCATTTCCTCCCCGTTATAATTTAAGATGACAATTGCGCAGTTTTGCATCCTCCTGATGATAGGTTATTGATAAAAAAATCTATAAATGCTCACTCATTAAAACCTTTTCCTTAAAGGCTTTTCATTTTCTGACCTAATCTCATTTTATCCAAACATGCTGCCTAGATCCATTCCGGGAATATTAGGAATCATCCCTTCAGTCGCTGACTTCATTTCAGCTTTTATTTTGACCTCAATTGCTTCCAAAGCAATATTTGTTGCTGCAACCACCAGGTCACTGAGCATTTCCTTATCATTAGGGGTTAACAGTGACTCATCCATTTCAATTTTCATCACTTTACGCTCCCCGTTGACTGTTACTTTTACTAATCCACCACCGGATTCTCCTTCAGCAGTCAGATGAACAAGCTTGGCTTGGGCTTCTTTTATTTTAGCCTGAGCCTCTTTTACCTTATTCATCATGTTCATCAAATCAAACATAGCTCTATAATTTTATTTTATGATTTCTTGAATTTCAAACTTTTATTTCGAATTAAACCCTTTTAGAAATTTTCACTGTTAAAAATGCAACATTAACCAAGTAAACTCTGTCTGTAGGAATATCAAACCATTTAGTTATGAAGTCGATAGTCCAAATTGATAAAGAGCAGGTTAAGAATCTGAGCTTTTCCAAAAAAGAGGTGATCTCTACCCCTGAAGAAAGGAAAATTCGATCTCAAAAACTGGAGAGATCGCAGACCCTTGGCAATTTACTGCATTCGAAAGTACGTATCACTTTCTGTACGGCTGAAGATCAAGTTTACGAAGTCAATACCACTGTTTGGGCTGTTGGGCCAGAATACATAGTACTAAAAGGAGGAGTAACTATCCCCACCAATTCTATCCTTTCTGTGGAATAAACTCCAAAACTGTCTTTATAGCATCCTCAACTCTCAAGTTTTCCTGAACTCCTGTTTCAAGGTTCTTTAGCGCAATAGTTTGGGATTCTATCTCTTGGTCTCCACAAATTGCTGCAAACTGAATCTGATTTTTACTCGCATAATCCAGTTGCTTTTTCATTTTAGCCTGGTCTGGATAGATTTCAGAAACAATCCCTGCTGAGCGTAAACGGGTCAGAATACTTAAGGCATATTGATACCCTTTCTGATCAAAATGGGTCAATAATACCTGCGTGCCCTGTGCAGTTGACTGAGGAAATAAATCCAGCTCCTCCATCACATCATAGATTCTATCTACTCCAAAGGAAAACCCTACGCCGGAAACCCCGTCCATACCGAAAACTCCGGTCAAGTTATCATATCGTCCACCACCACTAACGGATCCTATGGAAACATGATTGACTTTTACTTCGAAAATTGCTCCAGTATAATAAGACAAACCCCGAGCTAAAACCATATCCAATTCCACATGACTCAGATCTTCACCCATGGCCTGTAGAATTCCGAAAGTATCTTTCAATTCCTCCACTCCCTGCAAGCCTACTTCACTACCGGCTAGGAAATTTTTGAGAAAGTCTAATTTTTCCTGCACTCCGCCAGTGAAATTGATTAAAGGAGTAAGCTTCTGGATGGATTCATTTTGGAAGCCTCTTTGAGCTAATTCTTCCTGTACTTTTTCCCAGCCGATTTTATCCAACTTATCAATAGCAACACACAATGGACCTTCTTTTCCCGCTTCGCCGATCACCTCTGAAATCCCGGTTAAAATCTTCCGGTTGTTTATTTTGATATCATAGTCAGCAATATTCAGATTGGAAAAAACCATACGAATCATCAAAACAATTTCTGCTTCACAAACCAAGCTATCTGTGCCTACCACATCGGCATCACATTGATAAAATTCTCTATACCTGCCCTTTTGAGGTCTGTCTGCCCGCCAAACGGGCTGGATTTGAAACCTCTTGAAAGGGAATGTCAATTCATTTCGGTTCATCACCACAAACCTCGCAAATGGCACAGTCAAGTCATATCTAAGCCCCTTCTCAGAGACTTTTGACAAGGTAGCATTTGCCCCATTCTGCAAATCTTCGGGACCTACATTCTTTAGAAAATCTCCACTGTTGAGGATTTTAAATAGCAATTGATCCCCTTCGTCTCCATATTTTCCTGTCAGAGTACTCAAATTCTCCATAGCTGGAGTCTCTATCTGATTATAGCCAAACAACTGAAATGTATCCTTGATTGTATCTAGGATGAAATTTCTTCTGGCCATTTGGAGAGGTCCAAAATCTCGGGTTCCTTTCGGTAAACTCGGCTTTTGCATGCAAGTAATTTTGGTGATTAAAGCCCAAATTTACCGAAAAAAAGCAGAAATATCCCCGAACTCAGAGATAATACACAATTTATTCGCGCAGATTAATAGGCAATCAAAAAATGTTTCTTTACCTTTGCGTTCCGTTTCGAAACAAAAATCTTTAAACACATATAGTCATGGCAGTTACTACTCTGAAAAGAAAGCTAAGAAGAAAAAGACAAAGCCAGAATACACGTATCATCAAAATTAAGCAATTGACTGCTCAGCCGGTGATTAAAAACGTGGATGTAGAGGAATTGAAAAAGTCTTTCGAGAAGAAATAATTTCCCTTCTAGATATTGAGCGGCCTTGAGCCGCTTTTTTTTTGCCTATTCAGTAAGCCTTCCTCTTCTACCAAGCTCTATTACCCGAAGATTGGCTATTTTCCCTGAATTGATTTCAAAAAGGAGCATAGTTCTCATCTGGTGAAAACCTTGCTGCCCAATAGCCCCAGGATTCATATAGAGGCAATTCAAGTCTTTATCCATCTCCACTTTGCAAATATGTGAATGGCCACAAATAAAAACTTGAGGTCTTGATACTTTGATTTTATTTTTCACTCCCTTTGCGTAGCGGGGAGGTTTCCCTCCGATGTGAGTCATTAAAAACCGAACATCTTCAACTTCCCATTCCAACCATTCTGGATATAAATTCTGAGTATTAGTATCATCTATGTTCCCATAAACCGCTCTGATTGTTTTTCCCTCAGGTAATGCATTCATGACAGTCAACTCACCAATGTCACCTGCATGCCAGATTTCATCTACTTCTTCAAGATGTTGAAGAGTTTTGTGATCAATGTAACTGTGAGAATCAGAAATCAATGCGATTTTAGTGGACATTTGAAACGAAAGGCTTTAATTTTTCCTTGATAATGTAAGTCTTACCCCAAAACAATACGATCACTATGAAAAACCTAGCATTTCTTGGCCTCTTTTTTCTGGCAATACTTGGAACCTCCACACTTTCTTATGCTCAGTCTCCTGCAGATTCAGCCAAAGTGGTTTCAGTTGAAAAATTTCAAAAGCTAAGCTCAAAGAAGAAAAATATCCTAATCGATGTAAGAACACCTGAAGAAATGCAGGAGGGTCACTTGGAAGGTGCCTTGAATATCAATTTCCTTTCAGAGGGATTTGAAAATGAAATTAAACAATTGGACAAGACTAAAACTTATTTATTGTACTGTCGAACTGGAAAAAGAACAGCTAAGGCAGGTGCTGCAATGAAAGCAGCCGGATTTAAAAAAGTAATCATATTAGATGTCGGAATTACCGCCTGGAAAGAACAAGGAAAACCCATAGAAGAATGAGTCAAATAAAATCTGTTAATCCCTATTCCGGTGAAATCCTGAAAGAATTTCAACTTTTGACGGAAAATCAAGTTCAGGAAAAACTTCAAAAAGGCGAAAAAGCCTATCAGAAATGGAAAAAATCTCCCTTTTCTGAAAAATCAAAATTGATGCGTAAAGCAGCAGAGGAATTACGGGAAAATAAGGAACATTATGCGAAAATTATTTCCCTTGAAATGGGAAAAATCATCAAGGAATCAGTTTCAGAAGTTGAAAAATGCGCTTGGGTCTGTGAATATTATGCTGACAATGCAGAGGAATATTTGAAGCCTGAACCCATCTCTCTCCCTGATGGAAAAAAGGCCAAATTACTTCACCAACCAATAGGAACTGTTTTGGCTGTAATGCCCTGGAACTTCCCATTCTGGCAGGTATTTCGATTTGCTGCTCCTACCCTGATGGCAGGTAATACGGGTTTATTGAAGCATGCATCCAATGTGCCTCAATGTGCTTTAGCGATAGAGGAGGTATTTACCAAGGCCGGTTTTCCAGAGGGAGTTTTTCAAACACTTTTAATCGACTCGAAGACAACCACGGCAATTTTAGAAAACCCAATCATCAAAGCCGTTACCCTGACAGGAAGCGAAAAAGCTGGCGCAGCAGTTGCCTCAGCTGCGGGCAAACACATCAAAAAATCCCTACTAGAACTGGGAGGCAGTGATCCATTTATCATATTGGAAGATGCTGACATAGAAGAAGCATCCAAAACTGCAGCAAAAGCTAGAATGATCAATTTTGGCCAAAGTTGTATCGCCGCTAAGCGGTTTATCGTTCAGGATACAGTCTATGATCAATTTTTAGAAATATTTTCCAATGAAATAAAAAACCTCAAGGCCGGGGAGCCTCTGGATGAAAATGCAGACTATGTATGCATGGCAAGACCTGATTTAGCACAGGAGCTCTTTGAGCAAATTCAAGAATCTGTGGACAAAGGAGCTAAGGTTTTACTGGGAGGTAAAGCCCCGGAAAAAGGAAGTGCTAAATTTTCTCCTACTATTTTAACAGATATTCCAAAAGATTCTCCGGCATATTCAGAAGAATTATTTGGACCGGTTGCTATCGTTTTTCGGGTTAAATCAGCCGATGAAGCTATTCAAATAGCCAATGATTCTGAATTTGGTTTAGGATCATCTCTCTGGACGAAAAATCCGGAAAAAGCTGAAGCATTGGCTTCAAGGATAGAAAGCGGTGCAGTCTTTATCAATTCATTGGTGGCATCCAACCCACATCTTCCCTTTGGAGGAATCAAAAAGTCCGGTTATGGAAGAGAACTGTGCCGCCATGGAATATTGGAATTTGTAAACACCAAAACAGTATACCTTGGCTGATAGATAAGGGATAATCAATCGGTCTATTTTTGCAATTGCCCGATTCCTTCCTATTTTTACGAGCCAAAATTTTGTCTTTAACTAATGAGAGAAATACAATTTCGCGAAGCCCTCAGAGAGGCCATGTCCGAAGAGATGAGACGTGATAAGAACGTCTTCCTGATGGGTGAAGAAGTAGCTGAATATAACGGAGCTTACAAAGTTTCACAGGGAATGCTGGATGAATTTGGTCCAGAGAGAGTTTATGACACTCCAATCTCTGAATTGGGCTTTGCCGGTTTGGGAGTAGGTGCTGCAATGAATGGACTTATTCCAATCATTGAATTCATGACTTTCAACTTCTCCCTAGTTGCGATCGATCAGATCATCAACTCCGCTGCTAAAATGTTAGCCATGTCAGGGGGAGCCTATTCAGTTCCTATTGTTTTTCGAGGACCTACAGGAAATGCAGGTCAGCTGGGAGCTACACACTCTTCCAACTTTGAAAATTGGTTCGCCAACACTCCGGGTTTGAAAGTTATAGTACCTTCTAACCCTTATGATGCTAAAGGTTTATTAAAAGCTGCAATCCGTGATCCAGATCCAGTAATTTTCATGGAATCTGAATTAATGTATTCTGACAAAGGAGAAGTTCCTGAATCAGAATACCTTTTACCAATCGGAGTAGCTGATATTAAAAGAAAAGGAAAAGATGTTACGTTGATTTCCTTCGGTAAAATGATGAAAGTGGCTCTGGAAGCTGCAGAAGAAATGGCGAAAGAAGGAGTTGATTGTGAAGTAATCGATTTGAGAACTGTCAGACCTATCGATTACGCAACCTGTGTAGAGTCATTGAAAAAGACCAACCGTGCAGTTATTGTAGAAGAAGCTAATCCATTGGCTGCTATTTCCTCCGAATTGACTTACCATTTCCAGAGATATGCATTTGACTATTTGGATGCTCCTGTGATTCGTGTGAATTCAATGGATGTACCTTTAAGTTATGCTCCTACTTATATCGAGGCGACTATCCCTAATGTAGCGAGAACGGTAGCTGCTATCAAAAAAGTAACTTACCAAGAGTAATCATATAATTAATCCAAAAAAAAAGCCCTGACTTACCAAAGTCAGGGTTTTTTGTTACCCAATCTATCTATCTGTTTACTTATTACTAAATCGATAATTCATGAGAAATGTTTCACGATCTTCAAAAAAAATGGCTGTCTCATAAATCGTTCAAATGTAAGCCTGAGTGTAGTCGAAGGCCAATTATATCATCCTGGCCTACATTTCGACTTCGCTCAATGTGACAAAATCACTTTTGAGACAGCCCTTATTTTAAGTTTTTTTAGCGGTTGTTTTGAATCATCTCTCCTCCACCTTCTTCACCGCCTTTCAAATCATCATTAGATACTGACCTTCTTCTTCTAGGTCTATCGTTCATACTTAGCTTACCAATTCTGTAGCTGAAGTTGATCTTGAAATTCATATTTCTCAAAGCACTTGTACTGTTCTGTACAATGGTAGGCGTGATGGTCTCATTTCTGATGATAAATTCCTTCGCTAAGAAGTTTTCAGCACCAAATCCAATGCTTCCTCTTTTTTCATTGAATTGCTTATTGAAGTTTAAGCCATAAGCTGCGAATCCTCCGCTTGAACCTTGAAGTTGTACTCTTCTTCCTCTTGCAAAGGTGAATAGTTGAATCTGCCAGTCTTTTGGTAAAGAGTAGTTTCCAAACATTCTTCCACTGACTACCCATCCCTGATTAGATGCCGCAAAAAGCGGATCAGTCAATCCATTGTCCAACATGGCATAGTAAAGATCAAAACCACCATTTAAAGAGAACTTGTTGCTGATGCTAACATTGGCAAAGATGTTTGTACCTAAAGCCTGCTCCTGACCAATATTCTCGTAGGTCGTATAGATGATATCATCATCCTGAACAGTTCTTACTGCCTGAATCGATCCCGTAGTATTTCTGTAGAATCCGGTGAAGTTTAGCATAGTACCTTTGATGAAGGTACTATATCCCAATTCATAATTATCAGTCAATTCAGGATCCAAAATAGGGTTACCCTGAGAGATTTGAAGTGGATTGGATGCTTCAATGTTTGGATTCAAAAATCTCAAGGATGGTCTTTGAATTCTTCTGTTGTATGCAGCCTTGATCATGTTGCCATTTTTCAATTTGCGGCTAGCATTCACACTTGGCACCAAGGTTCCGTAAGAAGGAATATCAACCTCCAATTCATTGGCAAAATCAGCGGAAATGGTTGTATACTCATATCTCAATCCCGGCTTCAAGGTGTAATTTTTCAAGAAGCTGAAAGTATAAGAAAGGTATCCCGCAGTTACATTTTGATCATAACTGAATTCATTGCTTAAGGATGGGTCTTGCAATTCTACATATGGTCCATCAGCACCTTCTGCTTGGAAATAAGCAAAGTCCGAATAGGCTTTTCTCAAAATGTTTTTAGCCCCGTATTCCAAAATTTGATTTCCTTTATCCCCCAGAGGGTTTACAAAATCCAACTGAACAGTAAATTCTTCATTTCGGCTTGGGTTATCGTTTCTCAGCCTTGAGTCAATAGTTTGAAAATCTTCATTGAAAAGAGTGTTTACAAAGTTATTTTCTCTGTTGTTTCTACTATAAAGAGTCAATAAACTTGCCTCCTTACCTTTCTTCTCGTAGGTTTTGGTGTAGTTCAAACTTACATCAATGGAATTGGACTGATCCTTGGAATTAGTTTCTCTCAAGGCTTCTCTGATCAAATTTCCTCCTACAAAATTTTGTGTTAGGAAGTCATTTTGCCAGTTATTAGAATTTCTGATACCAAAGTTTACTGCACCAGTGATAAAATTGAACTTATCGATTTCATAATCCACACCAAAGTTATATCTACCAAACAGGTCTCTTCTTTCTGTATCTGCTGACTGCAGAATTGTAGTCGTATTTCCTGATGGGTCAATCAACTGCTGCTCGTTGTCGAATCTTCCCAAGATATTATAGCCAGAGCGGCCAAAACCTCCCAGCGAAAATCCAAACTTTCCGATTCTGGCACTTCCGTTCAATCCCAAGTTAGAACCTCTCAAACCAGCACCACTGTTGATACTCATGGTCACACCCTGTAGATTATTCTTCTTTGTAACAATATTGATTACACCGGAAGTACCTTCTGCATCAAATCGAGCTGAAGGTGAAGTAATAACTTCTACCTCTTTAATTTGATCTGCTGGAATTTGCTTCAATGCATCTGTAATGCTGCTGGCAGCTATTGCTGAAGGTCTGTTGTCAATCAATACAGTGATGTTGCTACTTCCTCTCATAGATACATTTCCATCCAAGTCTACGGATAGCATTGGAACTCTTCTCAACACATCCGTTGCATCTCCACCCGCAGTCGTTCTGTCATTCTCTGCTTTATAGATTGTTCTGTCAACACGCTCTTCAATCAATTGTCTTTGACCTTGAACGGTCACTTCCTCCAATGCCAATCCCTCATCGCTCATTGATAGATTTCCGAGGTTGATATCTCCGGTTTTAGATTTTACAGATATGTTGTCAACTACCAGCGTTTCGAACCCAATAAAAGTCAATTGAAGGGAATACTCTCCAGGATCGAAACCTGTAATGAAGAATTTACCTTCCCCGTCAGCGACGGCACCGGCTAAACTCACATCTGACCCTTTTCTGTATAAGGCTGCGGTAGCATAGCCAACAGGTTCGCCAGATTTTGCATCTTTAGCCACACCGATAATTCTGGCAGGCTGTTCTTGGTTTTGCTGGGCGAAGGTTTGATTGAAACCGATGGCTGCAAAAAGAATTAATAAACTGAATAGATTTTTCATCTGTTTTAGATAAATGATTTCAAAATTTTAATGGCACTCGCAAAATTCTTTTGATTCATTTTGCGAGCTTCACCTCAAATTTGATTTCGTGGTTTGTTTTCAAATATTGGGCTGTCACCTCATTGATACCCCAAAATTGAAGGCTTTGTTCAGCAATATTTTAGGTAATAGACCATTCATTGGTATTTGTCGACAAATAGGTCGATTTGCCTGATAAGGCAGAAGAAATCATCGATTAAGCGATTCATCCGCTCATCAGGGAGTTTCGCCGTGAAAAACAGCAGATTGGTAGATTTTCTAACTGAAATACTATTCTTTATATTAGTTTGGACCTGAAAATCAGACGTATGCCATCAATCACCTCCAAAAAAAATCTTTCTTTCCTAGTTCACATACTGGGATGGCTGATGCTATGTATAGTCCTTATCTTACTGTCTCCTCTATCCTGGAGAATGGGAGAAAATGAATTGCCCACAGCTTTCTGGTACAAACAGGTTTTCTTGGTAGCAGTTTTGGTATCCATCTTTTACACCAATGCCTCGATTGGTGTTCCCAAAATATTACTCAAAGGAAAAAATTACATATATCTCCTATTGGTAATAGCTGGAGCTGTAGTCTTTTACTTCACAATTATTTATTTCGAGCAACTCATCAAGTACCCGATGAGAATGCATGAATTTTTCAACCCTGACAAACCATTCGTACCTGGAAGAAGATGGCTGCCTGGAGACGTATTTCAACTTCTACTTTACACCGTTTCTATTGGCTTGAGTACTTCTTTGGCACTGGTTCAAAAATGGCAAAAAGACGAAACTGTACGACAGGAACTGGAAAAACAGCGGATCAACACGGAGCTCTCATACCTTAAAGCCCAAATCAATCCCCACTTTTTCTTCAATACATTAAATAATATCTATTCATTAACCAATCTGGATATTAAAAAAGCACAGGAAGCTTTATTGAAGCTTTCCCGGATGATGCGCTATGTGCTTTATGAAAATCAAAAAGAATCTACTTTGCTGAGTAAAGAGGTAGATTTCATCAGAGACTATATTGAATTGATGAAAATGAGATTGACTGATAAAGTCACCTTAAATATTAGTATGGACGAACCCAAAAACAACCATACTATTGCTCCAATGATGATTTTACCTTTTCTGGAAAATTGTTTCAAACATGGAATCAGCTCTCAACATCCCAGCAAAATTGATATTAAAATGGAAATCATGGGAGACACCTTATTCTTTGAAACCAGAAATCAGATTTTCCCTATCAATCAGGATAGCCCCGAAGCAAAAGAAAGTGGAATCGGATTAGTCAACACCCAGAGAAGGCTAAGTCTATTATATCCCAATAAACACCGCTTGAAATTTGGCAAAGTTGAAGACAAGGACGAATATTATGTCAATCTGACAATCAACTTGGAATGAAACTCAAATGTATAGCCGTAGATGATGAGCCACTTGCTCTCGAACTAGTATGCAAATACATACAGCAGACGGCTTTTCTTGACTTGGTTGGCAAGTTTTCCAGTGCCATTGATGCGCTGGCATTTCTAAATAAAGAGGAGGTTCAATTGATTTTCATGGACATCCAAATGCCCGATCTTTCCGGAATGGAGCTCGCAAGGGTGCTGGATGGCAAAAAGACCTCGGATAAAACCAGAATTATTTTCGCTACGGCTTATCATCAATTTGCAATAGAAGGATATAAGGTAGACGCTTTGGATTATTTGCTTAAACCTTACAGCTATGAGGATTTCCTGAATGCTGCTACCAAAGCTTATAATTACTTTGAAAAGCAGGAAAACAAGATTCCAAATCCGGCTACTACTCCGACAGAAAGCAGTCCCGAGTATATTTTTTTGAAAGTAGAATATCAGTTGGTCAAAGTAATGCTTTCAGATATCACACATGTGGAAGCATACAAGGACTATGTGAAAGTTCACTTAAAATCAAAACCCAATCCACTACTTTCTCTGACCAGTTTAAAAAGTATGGAGGAGCTTTTGCCCACTTCAAAATTTATGCGGGTGCATCGCTCTTATATCATTGGTTTAGATCACATAGAATCCGTTTCAAAAAACGTGATCACCATCGGCACACATCACATCTCGGTGAGCGATAATTACAAGGAACCCTTCTTGGAGTTTATGGGGAAATGGATGAATTGATTGGGGAAATCTGAAAGCTAAAATCTTAAGTCTGAAAAACGGTAGCGTCACTGCGAGGAGGAACGACGAAGCAGTCTCATAAATCTCATCGGCGCAAAGTTTTAATCTCCCGCAAAGTATAGAAGAAGCAAAGTATAGTAGGCAGTAGCAGTAGGCAGCAGGATACTTGCTTGTTACAAATCTAAAGTCGTCACCGCGAGGAACGAAGCGGTCTCAAGGAGAATAACTTCTAAAATCAGAAAATTGAAAATCGTCCGAAAAGAATAAAGATTTATTTAATCCTCTGTGAATTCTTCCCTTAGCTCTGTGGTTAGATTTGAAGCTCGCAACGGCGCAGCGACGCAGAGTTTTTAATCTCCCGCAAAGGATAGAAGAAGCAAAGAAAATTTAAAGTCCCCCTCAAGTCTAATTTTAAAAATTATATCCGCGAAAACCTCTGCGGATTTTGCGTCTTTGCGGTAAAAAAATAGATCAAATGATCAACTTGCACCTCTGGTGCTCCAAACAGGTTTAATTGCTCAAAGCCTCGGAGAGGCATTTTTAATCTCCCGCAAAGGATGAAAGAGGCAAAGTAAAGTAGGCAGTAGCATTAGGCAGCAGGGTACTTGCTTGTTACAAATCTAAAGTCGTCACCGCGAGGAACGACGCGAACTCAAGGAGAATAACTTCTAAAATCAGAAAATTGAAAATCGTCCGAAAAGAATAAAGATTTTTTTAATCCTCTGTGAATTCTTCCCTTAGCTCTGTGGTTAGATTTGAAGCTCGCAACGGCGCAGCGACGCAGCGTTTTTTCTTTCGCAAAAGATAGAAGAAGCAAAGAAAATTTAAAGTCCCCCTCAAGTCTAATTTTAAAAATTATATCCGCGAAAACCTCTGCGGATTTTGCGTCTTTGCGGTAAAAAAATAGATCAAATGACCAACTTGCACCTCTGGTGCTCCAAACAGGTTTAATTGCTCAAAGCCTCGGAGAGGCATTTTGATTGTAGAAAATTGAAGTGAGAATAAACAAGAGCTTCGGAGAAGCGATTTGAAATGAAATTGGACTCCTTTGCTAAAAAAAGCTCGCAGCGGCGCAGCGACGCAGCTTTTTTAATCTCCCGCAAAGGATAGAAGAGGCGAAGAGTATATGAAGCTATGTTTCCTATGTTCCCTCTGTGGTTTTTTAAATTGCTCGGGGAGGCAGGAAAAGTTATTGGTTATTAATGCCGCCTCACTATTCCAAAGACAAGATGGCTTTCCTAGTTCTAAGTCTGACTCTTTAAGCATCAAAGGAAAGTAGGATAAAAATAACCTTGTGCCCTGCGCGTCTCAGCGGTAAAAATTATCTCGCAGCGACGCAGAATCGCAGAAATCAAGCCTTTTTCTTGATTTATTTATTCTATAACCAACTACACTGTTCTTAATTTTTTAACTTTACTTCATGACCGAATCTCAAAAACACTTTTTGCAATTAGCCATCGAACTGGCTCAAAACGGGATGGAAGCTGGGCATGGAGGACCTTTTGGTTGTGTGATCGTCAAAGACGGAAAAATCATAGGAAAAGGCTCAAACAGCGTTCTTAAAAATAACGATCCCACAGCCCACGCAGAGGTGGTCGCTATTCGGGATGCCTGCAAAAACCTCCAACATTTTCAGCTCGAAGGTTGTGAAGTCTACACTTCCTGCGAACCTTGTCCCATGTGCTTGGGAGCTATATTCTGGGCCAGGCCGAGTAAAGTTTTTTATGCCTGCACCAAAGAAGACGCAGCAGATGCCGGTTTTGATGATGATTTTATCTATGAGGAAATCAAGATAGATCCTACGCAACGCAAAATCCCCATGCTCAACGGAATGCGGAAAGAATCCCAAAAAGTCTTTGAGCTATGGAAGAAGAAAGAGGATAAGAAGGTGTATTAGAGATTAGAAACGAGAGATTAGAGGATAGAATTTAGAAGCGAGAGACTAGAAGCAAGAAAAAACCCGATCCTTTCAGGCCGGGTTTTGATTGATTTCTTACTTTATATTTCTGCCTTTATCTTCTTCCCATTCCAGGCATCATTCTGCTCATAGCAGCTTTGGCTCCGCCCATTTTATTCATTTGCTTCATCAGCTTGCGCATATCTGCAAATTGCTTCATCAAATTATTCACTTCTGTAATCGATCTACCTGAACCGTCAGCGATTCGCTTTCTTCTACTTCCATCAATCACATCCGGGTTTTCTCTTTCCAAAGGCGTCATACTGCGAATGATCGCTTCGATCGGCTTAAATGAATCATCATCTATATCCAATCCCTTCATCGCCTTACCCATTCCAGGAATCATCCCCATCAAGTCCTTGATATTTCCCATTTTCTTCACCTGCTCCAACTGAGATAGGAAGTCATCAAAATTGAAGTTGTTCTGACGGATTTTAGCATTGATCCGCTTGGCTTCATCCTCATCAAAAGACTGCTGAGCACGCTCCACCAAGGAGATCACATCACCCATACCCAGAATTCGCTGGGCCATACGATCCGGATGGAACACATCCAGATTCTCCATTTTTTCACCGGTGGAAATAAACTTGATGGGCTTATTAACTACGTGACGGATGGAAATAGCAGCCCCACCACGGGTATCACCATCTAATTTGGTTAATACCACCCCGTCAAAATCGAGACGCTCATCAAATGTCTTCGCAGTATTCACAGCATCCTGACCTGTCATGGAATCCACCACAAACAAGGTCTCAGATGGTTTCAAGGCATTTTTCAAAGCCTCAATTTCATTCATCATCTGCTCATCTACCGCCAAGCGACCCGCGGTATCGACGATTACCGTCTTTTTCCCGCTCTTCTTCGCATAGGCAATCGCATTATTGGCGATTTCCAGGGCATTTTTATTCTCAGGCTCGGCATAAACTTCCACACCGATTTGCTCACCCAATACTTTCAACTGATCGATCGCCGCCGGACGATAAATATCGCAAGCAACTAGCAAGACCTGACGACCCTGCTTTTTCAAATAGCTTCCCAGTTTTCCGGTAAAGGTTGTTTTACCAGAACCCTGCAAACCGGAAATCAAAACAACCGCAGGCTCTCCGCTGAGTTTGATATCCGCCTTGGTACCGCCCATCAATTTGGTCAGCTCCTCTTGGGTGATTTTCACCAATAATTGACCCGGAGATACAGAGATCAACACATCCCGCCCCAAGGCTTCAGTCTTAATGGTGTCTGTGACTTCCTTCGCTACTTTATAGTTAACGTCAGCATCGATTAGGGCTCTTCTGATTTCCTTAACCGTGGTTGCAACGTTGATTTCGGTGATTTTTCCGGTTCCTTTCAGGGTTTTGAAAGCCCGGTCCAGTTTCAAACTTAAATTATCAAACATGTGGTTATTCCGCTATTTGCTGCAAAAGTACTAATTTTCACGCCCGAACGAAAGCCTAAAAGACGCTAATCCATCCACTTTTCAGTTCTTCTTTGCCTTTTAATTCCTAATTTGCATGCTTTCTGTTTCATATACGAAAATCAATTCATGCAGCTGAATTTTCAAAAACAAATCCTCCCGCATCTAATAGGTGTTGGGGTGTTCTACTTACTGATCGTTTTTTACTTTTCTCCATTGGTTTTCGATGGAAAAGTCATCTTTCAAAGCGACATACTTCAATGGGAAGGCTCTGCCAAGGAAGTCTTGGATTATAGAGCGGAAACTGGCGAGCAGGCACTTTGGACCAATTCCATGTTTGGAGGTATGCCGGCTTATTTTATCAGTTTGGAATTTCCCGGGGACATCACCAATGCACTGGTATCTGTTTTGACTTTGGGACTTCCTCACCCTATAAATGGGCTGTTTTTCGGGATGCTGGGCATGTATATCTTATTGTTGAGTTTTCGTGTCCGACCCATCTTCGCCATTGCGGGAGCTATCGCTTTTTCATTCAATACCTACAACCTACTTTCACTCGAAGCAGGACATAATGCTAAAATATGGGCTGTATGCCTAATTCCGCTGATTCTTGCAGGTATTCATTTGGCCTTTGAAAAGAAGCATATTTTGGGCGCCGCTTTATTGGCTGTCGGCCTTTTGCTGCAACTTAAATTCAATCACCTTCAAATCACTTATTACACCTTAATCATCTCTGTGATTTATGTCTTGGTGAGGCTTGTTTTTGATTGGAAAAAAGAAGGAATCGCTCCTATTGCAAAAGCGATTGGATATTTAGCTATTGGAGCCATTTTAGCAGTTGGCGGGAATTTGGGAAGACTGGCTACGGCCCTGGAATACAGTCCTTACTCAACCCGCGGAAAAGCGACTTTGGAAACGGAGTCTGCCGGATTGGATAAGGATTATGCATTCAACTGGTCTAATGGTAAATTGGAAACACTTACTCTTTTGGTTCCTGATTTTTACGGAGGTGGAAGTCAAACTCCCCTTCCCAAAAATTCAGAGGCTGAAAAGGCCTTACGAAGTAATGGAGTGGATCCTGCACAAATCAACGGATTTATTAAATCTGCTCCAACCTATTGGGGCGATCAGCCATTTACGGGAGGTCCTATCTATGGAGGAGTGATATTGGTATTTTTGGCAATTCTAGGTTTTTGGGCTGCTCCAAAGGAAAGTTTGATCGCTTTCGGAGTCATCATCATTTTTTCACTGATGCTTAGCTGGGGCAAGAATCTGGCTTGGTTTAATTATCTCCTATTTGATGTACTTCCGGGATACAACAAGTTTAGAGCTGTGTCCATGGCATTGGGAATGACGCTTTTTGCCATCCCTGTCTTGGGAATGATTTCTCTGGAAAGGTTGGTTCAAAAAGGTGACTTGAAACCCTTGTACCTATCGGGTGCCATTGTAGGAGGCCTGGCATTGCTTTTGGCAATAGCCTCAGGTGCATTTTTCCGTTTTGAAGGAGCGGTAGATTCAAGCTTACCGGACTGGTTAGCATCCGCTTTGCAAAAAGACCGTAAGGCCATGCTCTCTGCATCTGCCTGGAAAAGCTTTGGCTTGATTGCAGCTGCTTTTGCCTTGGTTTATTTCAGAATTAAAGGAAAAATATCGGACATGATTCTGGGAGCAGCTTTGATTCTATTAGTCAGCATAGATTTGTGGAGTATTAATCGAAGGTATTTAAATGAAGAATCCTTTCAGGGAAATCCATCCAGACAGTTTTTCGCTGAAACTCCTGCAGAAAAGGAAATCACTTCGGATCCTGGATACTTCAGAGTTTTGAGTCTAACAGAGTCTTTGACCCAAGGAGCAAGAACAAGCTATAGGTTATATAGCTTAGGCGGGTACCACGGTGCTAAATTGAGACGTTATCAGGATTTGATTGATTATCAATTGCAGGATGAAATTCAGGCCTTTGTTGGAAAAGCTCAGGAGGGTAATTTTGATTGGGAAAGCATTGGAGTTATCAACATGCTCAATACCAAATACCTGATAGCTGGACAGGAGGCTAATGCGGTTTTTCAAAATCCAGAAGCAAACGGTCCTGCTTGGGTACCGCTTCAAGTTTCATCTGTTGCAAGCAATGAAGAAGAAATAAAGGAAATTGGGGAGATTGACACCAAAACCCAAGCTACTCTGAATACTAGTGAGTTTGGATCTGTTGGTGCAGGAGTAGGACAAATAACTTTGACCTCTCAAAGCCCCAACGAACTCCGGTATCAAGCGGAAATGGATCAAGGAGGATTGATTGTATTCTCCGAAATATATTATCCAGAAGGCTGGACCGCTACCATAGATGGAAAGGAAACTCCTATCCTGCGAACCAATTATTTATTGAGGGGGTTGGATGTTCCTCAGGGCAGTCATGAAATAGTCTTTACCTTTGCACCGAGTAGCTATCTTTCCACAAAAACTCCAATGATCATTTTCCAGTACCTGATTTTGGTAGCTTTGATCGGTGGAGTAGTGATGACATTCAAAGAGAAAAATGGAAGATCCTAAAGATAAAGTAGTCAGTTTTTACGACCAGTTTTCCGAAAAGCAGGAGAAAACCGGAATCAATTCCCGGCATCTAAGCATTTTGGATAAGGTGGTAATGGCTGGCTTGAAATCACATCACCGAGTTCTGGAAGTTGGTTGTGGGATCGGAACAGTATCTTATTTACTGGCCAATTTGGTCAAGGACGGAGAAGTTTTGGCTGTAGATATTTCCCCGGAAAGTATTGAAAAAGCCAAGGCTTTATGGAAAGATCAAAGCAACCTGAAGTTTGAAGTATCTGATATGTCTGACTTTCATAAAGTCGGAGAAAGCTTTGATTTCATCGTATTCCCAGATGTATTGGAACATATCCCAGTGGACCAGCATCAAAGGCTTTTTCAGACCATACAACAACACGCTAACCAAGACTCTGTAGTTTTTATACATATTCCCTCCCCGCGTTATCTTCAGTGGATGATTGAAAATGAACCGGAGAAACTACAGGTGATCGATCAGCCTCTAGACTCGGGAGATCTGATCAAAAGTCTCACAGCAAATGGTTTCTATTTGGAGAAAATGGAAACATACTCCGTTTTCTACGAAGAAAAAGACTATCAATATTTCGTTTTCAAGGCTACCAAACCTTTGGAAAGATCAACTCCCCGCAGCAAGTGGGAAGTATTAAAAGAAAGAATCAGCATTCGCCTGAAATACGGCATAATCAAGTAAGAAATGAAAATCACAGAAAACGCAGTGGTAGGATTAACCTACGAACTAAAAGTTAGCAAAGTAGAAGATGATATAGAATCCGTGCCATTCAGCGTGGAAGTGAGAGATGAAGAAGATCCATTCTACTTCCTTTTTGGTCAAAGTGGACTTCCGGAAAAGTTTGAAGAATTATTAGCTGGTAAAAAAGAAGGCGATGATTTTAACTTCAGCCTAACAACAGAAGAAGCTTATGGAGAGCCTGATGACGAATTGTTGATCACTCTTCCCAAAGAGCAATTTTCCAAAGAAAGAGGCTTTACAGAAGAAATGATCAAAGAAGGAGAGTTTTTACCCTTGATGGATGAAAACGGTTATTCCATGCAGGCAAAGGTTCTCAAGGATTTAGGCGAGAATTTATTATTGGACTTTAATCATCCATTGGTAGGTTTCGATCTGCACTTCGAAGGCAGCGTGATCGAGGTAAGAGAAGCTACAGAAGACGAGCTTTCTCATGGACATGTTCATGGAGAGCATGGAGAACATGAGGAAGGGTGAAAGCTAAATTCAGAATACTAAATTTTGAAAGCTGAAAAATAGGCAATTGGCAGTACCGACATTTGACTTGGAAGTATTTGCTCAAAACCCTTCAAGGGATATTTAACCTTTGGAGGGTTTTTTATTTTTTCAAAAGCATCACCTTCTCTTCATCCCAAAGCAAATACACCCGATCACCGACCTGATATTTTCTGGCAGGATCATCCACCTCCCAAATATCTCCACCGTTTCTTAATTGGATTCGAAGAGAATTGTAATGAACCAAAAAACGGGAGTCTACCACATGGCCCAACAAACCTCCCTTAGTCCTCAGTTTGACTTCATTGGGCCTTAAATAATTATTGATCCTGTCTGGAATCAAATTGATTGGAGAGAAAAGGCGGGCCACATATCTTGTTTTCGGATGCTCACAAAGTTCCCGGGAATTACCCTGTTGTATGATTTTACCTTTCTGAAGAATGATCAGATTATCGGTTAATCTAAGCGCATCATCCAAATCATGGGTCACGAAAATCACCGAGGAATTCATTTCCTTCAAGGTTTTGCCCAAATCTGCAATTAATTGATGCTTTTGAATGGTGTCTAAAGAGGAAAATGGTTCATCTAACAATAAGACCTCTGGTTCAATCGCCAAAGCAGAGGCTATAGCTACTTTTTGTTGCTGTCCCCCTGAAAGTTGTCTGGGTAGTCTTTCTCTGAATCCTTCTAGCCCGAACTGTCGAAGCAAGGTTTCAAGCCTGCTTTTCGCATAAGCTTTATCATAATGCAAAAGAGGCCGGAGTATATTTTCCTCCACCGAACTATTAGGATATAGGTGATAATCCTGATGGATCAACTTGACTTCATCATATCCAGCAACCAACTTTTTCTTAGGGTTGAGAATTTTTTCACCATTTAATAATACTTCACCCTCATCCTCTGTCTCCAAACCAGCCATGATTCTTAGAAGTGTTGATTTTCCAGAACCACTTTCACCTACTATCGAAATGAAATCTCCCTTTTCCATCTGCAATGAAAAATCCTTCAAAGCGGGGATAGATTGGTAAGATTTACTGAGTTTGGAAACTGAAAAAAATGTCATGGTAGGATTTCGGCTTGTAACTTTTTTGGTAAGGAGGCAAATATCAACTCATAAGATTGGTCTGCCAAATCTAGAATCAATTGATCGGGAACCTCACCTAAAACAGACACAGAATTCCACAGCTTTTTATTCATATGGTATCCCGGAGTAATTCCAGGAAAGCGTTCTCTTAGCTCAATAGCTTGCTCTGGATCACATTTCAAGTTGATAAAATCAAACTGCTCGATATCCGTTATCGCAAAAATCTTCCCTCCCACTCGAAAGCAAAGCGTGTTGGCATCGAAGGGAGTATCTTCTGATACACCCGGTTTGGCAAGGCAATATTCTCTGAAATAGGCTAAGGTCAAGGAATGTTTTTTTTATCAATT
The DNA here is from genome assembly GCF_019443765.1 of Algoriphagus sp. NBT04N3. NCBI lineage: Bacteria > Pseudomonadati > Bacteroidota > Cytophagia > Cytophagales > Cyclobacteriaceae > Algoriphagus > Algoriphagus sp. NBT04N3. The sequence goes on along the minus strand of NZ_CP048415.1, from coordinate 325,103 downwards.
TACCTTTTCAGTGCTTATCTCAGGAAAAATTCTTTGAAATTTTTCAATATTCCCTCCACCACTCTTCCCAGTGAGTTTCCTCCACGCTTCTCAACTCCCCTATTTGAGGGATCACAAAATCCATTTGCCGGCTTTTTGCAGTTGCAGTGAAAATTTCCACTGGCTCTTTCCAATGATGAGGAGCTAAAGTAAATCCCGCCCAGTGCACAGGCATAATCTTTTTTGCAAAAGCATCTTGGGCAGCAAAAACTGATTCATCCGGAAATAAGTGAATTTGTCTCCAATGCTCGTTGTATTGACCACATTCCATAAATGCGAAGTCAAAACCACCAAAATGCTCTCCGATTTTCTGAAAGTGCTGACCATAGCCTCCATCTCCACTAAACCAGATGGATTCTGCTGCAGTCTGAAAAGCCCATCCTCCCCAAAGACACTTTGCTCTGTCCGTGAGTCCCCGGCCTGAAAAGTGTCGTGTTGGGGTAAAAGTAACTTTCACACCTCCCAGTTCATACTCCTCCCACCAATCAAACTCGGTGATCAAGGCTGAATCCACTCCCCAACTGACCAGATGCCTTTTCAATCCCAAAGCCACAAAATAACGCTTGGTTTTATTTTTCAGCTTCTTAATACTTTCAAAATCCAAGTGATCATAATGATCATGAGTCATCAACAAGAGATCAATCTCAGGAAAATCATCGATCAGATCCAGGCTATCTTTCGAAAATCGTTGGGTAGTGATTGGTCCGATGGGAGATGCATCTGGCCCAAGCATAGGATCGATCAAAATATTCAATCCATTAAGCTTCATGAATATTGCAGAATGCCCATACCAGGCATACATCATCTTCTCAGAAGTATCCATCAGTTTCTGATGATCAAAACTTTTGATAGGCAGTGGCTTATTAGGAGTTCTATCAGAACGACCACTTAATTGCTGGTACAGGATTTTAGGAAAGTCTTTCAGGCTAATACTCATACTGGTATCCTGTAAATTCTGAAATTTACCATCGCTCCAGTTAGGTGATTGCTGATATCTATTTTTGAGTGAATCTGTCACTCTTCCTCCAAATTGACGAAAAGGCATGGCTTAATTCAAGTTTCTAAATTCCAGAGGCGACATTCCAGTCTTACTCTTAAAAAGTTTGGTAAAATGCTGAGGATACTCAAATCCCAGTTGATAGGCAATCTGAGATACCGCTTCTTTGGTTCCCAAAAGTGAATTCTTCGCCCTTTCAATTAGAATATGATGAATATATTCCTGTGCATTTCTTCCACTCTCTTTTCTTAACAAATCACTCAAATACCTGGATGACATATTCATTTTTTCACCTAAGTATTTGACCGTCGGAAGCCCCTTCTCTCCGGGCATTTCTGAATCAAAGTATTCCCGAAGGATTTTTTCAAATCGACTAACCAAATCCTGATTGAGGTTGGTTCGAGAGTAAAATTGCCTGTCATAATATCGCAGACAATACCCCAATAGCAATTCAATATTCGTCAGAATCAAATTTTGACTGTGCCTATCGATAGGTTGCTTTAATTCAAGTTCAATTTTTTCGATCAACTCTGACAATGACTTTTTCTCCCCATCTGACACATGCAGAGCTTCATTCGTCTCGTAATCAAAAAAACCGTATGTATGGATATTTTCCCCCAAATCACTTTTTCTTATCAAGTCTGGATGAAATAAGAGCAGCCAACCTTCGGAGCTTGGGTTCATCTCCTTATTTCCAGCAGTGAGTACTTGGCCAGCTTTGATGAAAGCTAAAGTGCCTTCCCTGAAGTCATAAGAACTTCTTCCATATCCCATTTCGCAATCCATTCCTTCCTTTTGCCAGATTTGGAATAAATCTATCCTGATTTTCATTCCTTCTTGAATCTGGTCTAGCTGAATATCTTTTTGCCTGACCACAGAAACCAAGGGATGAAGCGGTTTGGGTAAGCCAAGAACCTGATGGGCTTTTGATATGGAATCTATGATAAAAACCTCTTTCACCCTTTTACTAAATTATAATCAATCATCACCTGAAATGAATCCACCATTGTTTCCTCCAGCGATCTATAGCTCACTTGAAGTTCTCGGATACTTTTAGAATTATCTGCTTTCCAGGCTACGTTTACGTTCTTTTTTACAAAATCTCTGGTAATCATTTTATTGACAAAAGGTCCGACCAGCATCAATAACCATTTGGGTAGCGCTTTTTTTGGAACGGGATATTTATCCCCAAAATGCTTGTGGAGAATTTTTGCGGCTTCCAGCATATTGGTATTGTGTGCAGAGATAATATTTCTACCATTTGCCTCAGGAAGCAAACCTGCATTCAAATGTGCTTCTGCCAAGTCCCGAACATCTACGATCCCCAAACCTAAATTTGGAACCCCCATTTTCATAGTGCCGTCACCCAACTGTTTTAAGATGGTATAACTCTCTGAAGTCGCCGTTTCCGGATTTACTGCCGGTCCTAGTACCAAACATGGATTCACCACCACCAAATCCCATTGAGACTGGGATTTAGCAATTTTCCATGCCTCTTTTTCTGCCAAAGTCTTGGAATAGGAATAAGGCTGATAATCCAAAGAGGCAGTAGTATTCCATATTTCCTCAGTCAACATTCCTTTCGGTGTCTGAGCTACTTCGCTGGCATCGGTATAAATAGCTGCGCAACTGCTGGTCACTACCACTCTTTTTACCGAGGCTGTTCGATTGGCTTGCTCCAATACATTTCTTGTCCCATTTACGGCCGGATCGATCAAGTCTTTTTGAGGGTCTTTATAATTGGAGGTAAAGGGAGAAGCGGTATGGAAAACCAATTCGCAATCCTTCATAGCGTCCTCATAGCTTCCTTCATCCAATAAATCAGATTTAAAAAACAGGATTTTCCCTGGTGTATCCTTTGCCAAATCCCTCAAATGATTGGTTTTTTTTGCATTTTCAGGATCCCTTACAGCCGCATGGACGGTCATTCCTTTTTCAAGAAGCTTTTTAACAATCCACCCGGCAACAAAACCCGTTGCTCCTGTAACTAAAACTGGTTTGGATAAATCTATTGAAGTCATGATTTTTCGATTTTGATAGAGTACAAAGGTCTAACAAGCAAAACCCAAAAAAGTATACAAATTGCTGAAAGACTTAAACAAATTGCATGAATCTCACAATATCGCATTATTCATATTCACTAATTAAATCAATTAAACCTATCCTTAAAGGCTTCAAATTGACATTTTGATTCTGATTTGAAAACCTTAAAACCAAATCAACTTTTATAAATTCCTTCTATATTTTTTTGTAACCGATCTGAGAAGGGATTATATAAAGTAATTTTTGATTCTTTAGGCACTTTAATTTTCAAAGGATTTTCATTTATCCTAATAAACCCTTAAATTGAAGGAGTTAGCATCAAATCACCGTCCATGACCATTGGCCTTTTAAAAGAACCCGAGGGAGAACATCGGGTTGCCTTATTACCTGAAAGTGTAAAAAGCCTTATTTCCTTAGAAGTAAATGTGTGGGTGGAAAGCCAAGCTGGAAACCATGCTTTCGTTTCTGACACTGATTTTGAAAAATCAGGTGCAAAAATCTCCCAAAGGGAAGAAGTACTAAAAGCCGATTTGATCCTGGGAATCAATCCACCTACCTCTACAGAATTAGAAACTCTGAAAGCTGAACAAGTCCTTGTTTGTGTATTTCAGCCTCTTTCAAATAAAGATTTGGTGGAAAGATTTTTAAAATTGGGCATCACGAGCTTCTCCATGGACAATGTTCCCAGAACAACCCGGGCACAGGCGATGGATATTCTTTCTTCCATGGCGACAGTGGCTGGATACAAGGCTGTTCTGATGGCTGCATCTCATTCTCCACGATTCTTCCCCATGTTTATGACCGCTGCTGGAAGCATCATCCCTTCCAAAGTTTTGGTTTTAGGTGCCGGGGTGGCAGGACTGCAAGCAATTGCTACGGCGAGACGCTTGGGTGCAGTTGTGGAAGCTTTCGATGTGCGTGCAGCTGCTGAAGAGGAAGTGAAGAGTTTGGGAGCCAAATTCATCAAAGTAGAAGGCGCCAAAGATGAAGCCACGGCGGGAGGATATGCGGTAGAACAAAGTGAGGAGTACAAAGCCAAGCAACAGGCATTGATTCAAGAGCATGCTAAGAAATCGAATATCATCATTTGTACTGCCCAGATACCCGGAAGAAAAGCTCCGCTATTGATCACCAAAGAAACTGTTGCCGAAATGGTTCCTGGATCAGTCATCATAGACTTAGCTGCATCCTCTGGAGGAAACTGCGAGCTTACCCAAGACAATCAAACCATCAATTCCAATGGAGTCAGTATCATTGGAAATTCCAATTTACCAAGCACCATGCCTTTGGATGCCAGTAAAATGTATGGAAAAAATATGGTCAATTTCCTCAAACTGATAATCGGAGAGTTTGGCGCTTTAAACCTGAATTGGGATGATGATATTGTTTTCAACACCTGTGTCACTCACCAAGGAAGTATACAAAGCGAACGCGTAAAATCAATCCTTTTCCCCAGCAATCCAGTCTAGACTATGGAAGAATTATTAAGCCTTTTTTATGAAAACAGGGAATTCATATTCCTGATCATCGTCTCGGTATTTCTGGGAATTGAAGTGATATCGAATGTTCCCGCGGTTCTTCATACTCCCTTGATGTCTGGCGCCAATGCGATTCATGGGGTCGTAATCATCGGCTCTATTATCATCATGCTCCAAGCAGATCCCAGCAACTACTATGCATTAATTCTGGGCTTTTTAGCTGTTATTCTAGGTACGCTGAATGTGGTGGGTGGATTTGTGGTCACCAACAGAATGCTCGAAATGTTTAAGAAAAAATCCAAGTAATATGATGACAGATTTACTAGGACTCAGCATTTTGGAGCTTTGCTATATAGGCGCTTCTATTACGTTTATTTTGGGCTTGAAAATGCTCTCCAGCCCGGACAAGGCAAGAAAAGGGAATTTAATTGCCGGTTATGGAATGGGTTTGGCAATAATAGCAACCATACTTTTTAAAGAAGAACTAACTGCCGATAAATGGCTCAACTACACCCTTATCCTAGCTGGACTAATTATAGGGACTGTCATTGGCACCCGCATGGCGCTCAAAGTAAAAATGACTGCCATGCCCCAGATGGTTTCTTTTTTCAATGGTATGGGAGGGGCCTGTGCTGCAGTCATTTCTCTTGTTGAATTCGATCATTTACGACATGGCCAGGAAACAGAATCAGGGATGCTCTTGGTAATTCTCTTGGGCTTGATTATTGGTTCGGTGTCCTTCTCTGGCTCTATAGTAGCTTATGGGAAATTAGAGGGAAAAATCGGAGATAAAGCGCTTCCTGCAGGCCAATTCATCAATATTGCCCTGTTGATTTTACTATTTGGATTAGCTACATGGATGGTTGTGGTAGGATGCTCAGAAATGAGTTTCATCTATGCCTTGTTGTTTGCCTCTCTGCTTTACGGAGTTCTTTTTGTGATGCCAATTGGAGGTGCTGATATGCCGGTAGTCATTTCCTTGCTAAACAGCTTCACTGGAATGGCCGCTGCATTTGGAGGCTTTTTGTATGGGAATCAAGCCATGCTGACAGGAGGGATTTTGGTAGGTTCTGCAGGGACTATCCTAACTGTACTCATGTGTACCGCTATGAATCGATCCTTGACCAACGTGATAATCGGATCTTTTGGAGGTGGAAGTAACAGCTCTTCCGGAAAAGAAGGAAGTCAGGAAACTGTCAAAGAAATATCCGTCACTGATGCCGCAATTTTGCTTGCTTATGCCAATAAAGTAAGCGTAGTACCCGGGTACGGTTTGGCTGTGGCACAAGCTCAGCACACTGTTCATAATCTGGAGAAAATTCTAGAAGAAAAGGGAGTTGAACTGACCTATGCGATCCATCCTGTAGCAGGAAGAATGCCTGGACATATGAATGTATTGTTGGCAGAAGCTGATGTTCCCTATCCCAAACTTTTGGAAATGGAAGATGCCAATGATTCTATGAATAGTGTCGATGTGGTTTTGGTCATTGGCGCCAATGATGTTGTCAATCCAGCTGCAGAAAATGATCCGAATAGCCCTATTTTCGGTATGCCAATTATCAAGGTTTGGAATGCCAAAAATGTGATCGTATTAAAAAGGTCAATGGGCAAGGGATATGCTGGCATCGAGAACGAACTGTTTTTCCATCCGAAAAACAGGATGCTATTCGGAGATGCAAAAGATTCTCTCGAGAAATTGATAGCTGAGGTAAAAAACCTATAAATCTATTTCTTCCAGGCTTTGATCAAACCGGGAAGCATCACCAAAGCGATAATCATCAAACCAAAAGTTTCTCTTGCTTCCTCCATTTGGGGAGTTTTCATGCTGAGATTCTTTTGCTCTAGTTCCTGAACAATCCAATCACTCACCGATTCCGGCCAAAAATATACGGCTCCTACCAAGCAGGCAACCACTAATACAGTCAGGGGAATTTTTGGGAAAATACCCCGAAAACCAAAGAGGCAAAAGATGATAGCTACTACATAAGTGCTTACCCAGACTTCGGGATCAGGGTCATTGAATTGCCAATAAGCAAAAAGAGCAAATAATACTGCCCAAGTCGCGTAAAATATTTTCGTGATATTCATAGAATTTGGGAAAGATAAACTAGGCTACATCCACACAACCAGAAAATCCTCCTGCCGCGACTTTATAGCCTCTATAATCCACCATTACTTCTTTAACCGTGGTAAACCCATAAATAGTCTGGGATTTCATGAGGTTAAAAAATTCTTTCTCCTGCTCGATTTCAGAATTAGCCATGGCCATCAAAATCTCCTCCCGTTCTCCCTGCTCCTTTTTCAGAAAGTTGGTTTTATCCAAAGCCTCTAGCTGATTTCTCAAGAGCTGATGGGTGTCTTCTTCATAGCAATATTCAAATAGACGAAGTAAGAATTTATCCGTACCTGTGCTCAAAGCGCCGATGGGCTTTGCTTCAGCAGAAGGGGTTTTAGCTGGAAGTCCTTCCGGAATAATCGTATCCGCTATGGTTGAAATCAATTTTTCCTCTTTCCAGGTGAAGAATCCTTTATGGGTTAATTGGTCTACCAACTCCCATTTCCAATCAGCAATTGCCAATCCTGCGATTCCAAGTCCTGAGGCCCCCAGGATTTTTAGAGATTTTCTTCTGTTCATAGCATTAAGGATAGATTTTCAAGTTAGGTTTTTTACAAATCCATTCAAAAATGAGGCTTGATAATTCCACCAATGGCAAGAAAAAACTCCGACCTTGGGCCGGAGTTGATTATTATCTGATTTTTATTTTCTGTAATCCAACGGAGCTGTTCTATCTCCAACCAAGGCATCGTATTTAAACCCTTCCCCTTGTCTTCTTTTCAGCTCAGCCTGTGCTTCTGCAGTTACCTTTGGATTTTTGAATATATCTGAAGCTGTTAAAGCCAAGGTCTTTGCGGCGATCATCATACCTTTTTGACCAATGCTTGTTCCACCAGCAGCTACAGCCTGCCAAGTATGGGCAGAGGTACCTGGTACCCAAGTAGCAACATTCAATCCGGCCGTAGGTACCAACCAACTCACATCACCCACATCAGTAGAACCTCCAGAACCTTTCTCATTTACCTCAAATGGAGCAATTTTTTGGGCATCCTCTGGAGAGGTATTTACTCCGGAAGGAAAGGTCTTAATAATGTCCTGAGCAAATTTTGTCTCTTCCGGGCTGTACTTCAAACCACCTACCATTTGAAGGTTTTTATACATAATTCTGGACAAGGTTTCATTAGGGAGAAGATTGTAAACTCCATTGATCACCTCATACTCCATTTTAGTCTGTGTGCCTTGCGCAGCACCCTCAGCGGCTGCTACCATTTTAGCAAAGATCTCCTTAACCACTCTTGCATCCGGGTGTCTTACATAGTGATAGGATTCAGCAAATGCTGGAACCACATTTGGAGCTTCACCTCCACGGGTGATTACATAGTGCATCCTTGTTTCTTGAGGTACATGTTCACGTAAAAGATTAACCATGAAATTCATCGCTTCCACTCCGTCTAAGGCAGACTTTCCTCTATCAGGAGCTGCAGCAGCATGGGACGCTTCACCGTAGAATCTAAATTTGGTAGAAATATTGGCCAAAGATGAACTGGCAGAAGCATCATTTTTGGAACCTGGATGCCAGTGCAACATCGCGTCTACATCCTCCATTAGCCCTGCTCTTGCCATGTACACTTTTCCTCCACCACCTTCTTCAGCCGGTGTTCCATATACACGAATAGTTCCAGTGATTTTATTCTGTTGCATCCAGTCTTTTACGGCAATTCCTGCAGCAACTGAGGCAGTGCCAAAAAGATGGTGGCCGCAGGCATGACCGGCTCCGCCTTCCACAACAGGTTCTCTAAAAGGAACTGCCTTTTGGGAGACTCCAGGCAAAGCATCAAACTCAGCCATAATCCCTACCACTGGAGCTCCTGAGCCAAATTCCGCCACAAATGCAGTGGGAATGTCAGCCACACCGGTTTTAACACTAAATCCAGCATCTTTTAAAGTCTTTTGCAAAAGCTCAGAGCTCTCAGTTTCCAAATATCCCAATTCAGGATTGGACCAAATTAGCTTGGAAATCGCACCATAAAATTCAGCCTTTTGATCCAGGCTATTCAAAATTGTTTTTTCCTGTGCCATGGAAAAATTAGCCCAGAGCAAGGCAAACAATAGAATGTATGTCTTTCTTTTAGATATCATAAATTTAGTTTTGATTAATTGGTAAGTTTAGTCGAAAATACGGCTGAAATACAGCTCAGGCAAAGATTTTTACAGGAAAAAATAGAATCTGCATTTAAGCAGCTTGATCAATTCTTTGAAAAATTCTATTTAATTATTCCTATAGTTATTCATTTACAGAAACATTGATTTTATACCCGAAAATTTCCATCTAATTTTTATTATTTGTACTTTTCTGATAACCAAACCTTTACGCACTATGAATAAATTATTTAAAGTCCTAGGCTGGATGTTAGGGGCAATTGTTTTACTTCTTATTTGTGTTTTCGCCTACCTCAACATTGTTTTTCCCAAGGTATCTCCTGCAGAAGATTTGAAAATTGAGTACACCGCTGACCGAATCGAAAGAGGAGCTTATCTCGCAAATCATGTAGCCGTCTGTATGGACTGCCACTCTCAACGGGATTTCTCATTGTTTTCGGGCCCTCCTGCCCCCGGAACGCTTGGCAAAGGAGGAGACAGATTTGATCACGGGATGGGTTTCCCAGGTGTGTTTTACGCCAAAAACATCACTCCATTTGGAATTTCAGACTACTCGGACGGAGAACTTTATCGACTCATAACTACCGGAGTGACCAATGATGGGAGAGCTATGTTCCCGCTCATGCCATATAAGTATTATGGAAAAATGGATCCTGAAGATATTTATGACATTATTGCCTATATACGTTCCTTACCAAGTGTAGAAAGTGAAGTTCCTGATTCCAAAGCAGATTTTCCAGTAAGTCTAATCCTCAACACCTTACCAAAAGATCCCGAGCCAATGAAAAAACCAAACCCGGCTGATCAGGTGGCTTATGGAAAATACCTTGTGAATGCTTCAGGCTGTATAGAATGTCATACTCAAGCAGACCCTCAAGGGATGATTATTCAAGAAGTGGCCTTTGAAGGAGGTAGAGATTTTCCTTTTCCTGATGGGTCTAAGGTAACCTCATCCAATATTACTCCTGACCCTGAAACAGGGATCGGAAATTGGGATGAAGCAACATTTGTTCAAAGATTTAAACAATACACTGATTCAGCTTATGTGATTCCTCAAGTTCCCCAGGGAGAATTTAACACCATTATGCCTTGGACTATGTATGCCGGAATGACAGAACAAGACCTGAAAGCGATTTATGCTTATCTGAGAACACTCGAACCCAAACGGAATCAGGTAATTCGCTTTACAGCCTCTGCCAACTAAGCTCAAGCCCTGAAGAAATTCAGGGTTTTCTTTTGCAATGTGACCCTAATCACAAAACCCAAAGACTTTTTCGATGTATTTTGGAATCTAAATGGGAAGACTGACCCTTTCCAAAAATCTCTTATTCAGAGATTTTCTATACCATTAACCCAGAATTAACCATGAAAGCAAGTAGAAGAAAATTCCTTTCCCAACTGGGAGCAATAGGTACAGGAACAGGCCTTCTTAGTCTTGGTAGTCTTCCTGCTGAAGCCGAAGCTGAAGAAAAAGACAAAAAATCCTTCACCATCAGTATTTTTCAAACTACAGATGTGCATTGCCAAATCCATCCACATGATGAGTTATTCTGGGAAAATGATCAGGCTGTCTATCGAAAAACGGGAGGATATGCCCATCTCAAAACATTTCTGGAAAAGGAGAAAGCAAAAGCTGAACACAGCTTTGTCATAGATACGGGAGATATGTTTCAAGGCTCTGAGCTATCTGTAAGAACAACGGGTGAAGCGATGGTCCCGCTCCTCAACGAAATGGGTTATGACCTATACCTTCCCGGAAATTGGGAGGTGATTTATTACAAAAAAGCCATGCAGCACTTATTGGGTTCGCTTCATGCCCCAAAAATCTGCGCCAATATGTATCATGACTTGGGTGAAGGAACAAAAGGCGAGCTGATCTTTCCTCCTTACCATATCTGGACAGTAAATGGTGTCAAAATAGGTTTCTTGGGATACACGGATCATTTGGTTCCTATTCGACAATCCCCAAATTACAGCAAAGGGATTATTTACACCAAGCCCGAAGAAAATCTTGACCACTATGTGGATGTGCTCCGGAATCAGGAGAAATGTGCTTTTGTTGCAATCATTGCCCATTTAGGTCTTTCACAACAAATTCACTTAGCTAATATTCCGGCTTGTGAGGGAGTGGATTATATACTTGGCGGGGATACTCATGAAAGAGTAAGAAAACCTATTCAATCAAAATATGCCAAAGTGGTAGAGCCCGGCGCTTTCGGTTCATTTGTGGGCAAGCTGGAATTAAAAATTCAAGATGGAAAGGTGGTTTCTGATCATTATGAATTGCTGGAGGTATCCGCAACAGAAAATAAAGCCGACCCAAAAATATCCCAACTCATCAAGAATAATGAAGGGCCTTTTCAAGAGGATATTTTTGAAATTGCCGGATATAGTACTCTTCCGCTATACCGATACTTTGTCATAGAAAACCCAATAGATACTATGATTTTGGATGCCGTGAGCTGGCAGGTTCCAGAGGTAGATATTGTCCTTTCGAATGGTTTCAGGTTTTGCCCTCCCAACACGACTCCTGACCAAACTGGAAATATCCCCATCACAAACGGATACATTTTCGATATGCTGCCCGTGGATTCTATGATTCGTACCGGTAAAGTAACTGGACAACAAATTCAGGAATGGTTGGAAAAGGAGTTGAATAATGTGTTTGCAAAAGACGCCTCCAAACGATTTGGAGGATGGGTCATCAAATTCAGAGGAATGGAAATCGAATTTTTGGCTTTTGGAGAGGAAGGTCAGCGGGTTCAGAAGGCATTGATTCATGGAAAACCGATTGATCCTGATAGAGTGTATAGCATTTGTGCCTGTGAAAGAGATGGAGATCCGGATGATATGCTATGCCGATTCAAAGGTGTCATGGAAACAGAAAACACTGCCTATACTTTGCATCAGGCGATGAAAAATTATCTGGCAGCCAATTCGCCGGTAAGTCCTACCCCTCCCAAATCTGCTGTGGCACTCGATGCTCCTCCTACTCTACTTACCCAGGTTTACGGCGTAGACTATCAGTTTAAATAAATAAGTTGCTTTTTCACCCTATAGCTAACCGAGAGGTTAGCTTTTTTTGTTTTACGAACAAGCTTGTACAACTGACGTTAACCTTCTAATTTCCCAATCAAAATCTTCTCTATGCGCATTGATCATTCATTTGGCAGTTTTTTACTTTTTATAGTATTTCTGAGTTCATGCAACTCGGTTCACCAAGAGTCCGGCTGGGAAAGTTCACAGATTCAAATAGCAAGAGACGATTTTGGAGTTCCCCATATTTTTGGAAAAACCGATGCAGATGTTGCTTATGGCTTGGCCTGGGCTCATGCGGAAGATGATATTGAAACAATTCAAAAAACCATGCTTGCTGGCAAAGCTTTGGTAGGAAGAGTTTATGGAGAAGAGGGGGCAGCTGTAGATTTTTTTGTTCAGCTTTTAGAAACCCAAAAAATAGCTAAAGAGAAATACGAAAGTTCTTATTTAGCCGAGTTTAAAAAAGTCTTGGAAGGCTATGCTGCTGGCATCAACGATTATGCATTGCAGCATCCGAAAGAAATGCTTTACAGTCGTGCCTTTCCGGTGAGCACAGCAGATATCGCTTCAGCATATATTTTGTCATTGGCCCAAATGTCGGGGGCTGACAGAGCTGTTCAAGCTATATTTAGCGGTGAGGTGACAGTACTTCCTCCTGATCCAAATCCCAAAGGTTCGAATGCAATTGCGATTCATTCTGATAGAACGGAATCAGGAGAAAGCTTTTTGGCTATCAACTCGCATCAACCGCTTGAAGGACCAGTCGCTTGGTATGAGGCACATTTGCATTCTGAGGAAGGCTGGAACATGCTTGGAGGTTTATTTCCCGGGGGAGCCATGATTTTCCATGGAGTCAATGAAAATCTGGGCTGGGCTCATACTGTAAACTTTCCAGATCTTTTGGACCTGTACCAATTGCAAAGCAATCCCGAAGATCCTGATCAATATTATGTCGATGGAGAATGGCTGGAACTGGAAGAAAAGACCATTTGGCTTAAAGTAAAATTATGGGATTGGCTCACGATTCCTGTCCCTAAAACCATCTGGAATAGTATATATGGCCCAACCTTAGTCACTGATCAAGGAGCTTTTTCCATTCGATTGGGCGCCTTAGATAGAATCGGCGCACCGGAGCAATGGTGGAGAATGAATAAAGCTAAAAACTTTACAGAATGGAAATCCGCTATGGAAAGAATGGATTTAACCAGCTTCAATACAGTCTATGCGGATAAGTTTGATACCATTTTTTATGTCAGTAATGGACTGTTGCCTATTAGAAAGCCTGGGTATGATTATACCGGAACAGTACCTGGTAATACAAGAGAAACTCTCTGGACCGCATACCACGACTTTAAGGACTTACCCCAGCAAGTAAATCCCAAATCAGGATACCTCTATAATACGAATCATTCTCCTTTCAAGGCGTCTTCTTTTTCGGATAACCTAAACCAAAATGATTTTCCCTCTGAGATGAATTTTTCCAAAAGAGATAATAACCGCTCACTGAGATTTAGGGAAATCATGCCGGATTCCGGAAAAATCTCTTGGGAACAATTTGAACAAATAAAATTCGATCAAAAACTACCTAGTCAACTTGCATTTAGAACTAATATGCAGGCTATGTTTTCATTGGATAGCGCTGAGTTTTCTGACATTGCTCCTCAAATTCAAGTGCTAAAAAACTGGGATAAATCTGCCGGAGTGAAAAGTGAGGGAGCAGCACTTTTTGCTTTTGTATATTATTACTGGTGGGATCAATTTGACAAAATGAAAAGGCCTTTTGAAACTACGCTTACAAAAGAAGAAGCAGCAGAAGGTATTCGGGCTGCCAAAGCGCATTTCAAGGAGCATTTTGGAAAAGAATTGGTCGGTTTGGGCGAATACCAAAAGCTAGTAAGAGGAGATAAAGTGCTTCCACTTTGGGGTCTGGATGATGTAATTGCCGCCATGCGATCTCAGAACTGGGAAAATGGAATGCGGAAAGGTGTGCAAGGAGAATCCTATATCATGATGGTCAAGTTTGGAGAAGGCTTACCAAAAATAGAAACCATCAATGTATTTGGAGCCAGTAATCGTCCTGAAAGTCCGCACTATGCAGATCAAATGGAGCGATTTTTAGCAAGGGAATTAAAACCTATGACACTAGACAAGGAAGAAGTCTTGAAAAATGCCCGGGAGATTTACAATCCCGGAAAAAGACAAAGTCCCTAAACCAGCTTCAAATCATAATTTCTGAATGCATCCAAAACCGGGTCGGTGGGATGAAGTTCCGTGACTAAGGTGTGAACAGCTGTCAGATCACAGGTCTTGTATTTTTGCACAGTGTGCAATTTATCGGATACAGAAAGTATGATTGTCTTCTTGGCAGCACGAATCATGGCCTGTTTCACTTGAATCACCTCCCAGTCAAACTCCGTCAACCCATGCTCTGCATCCAGATAGCCTGTTCCTAAAATACAGAGATCTACTTTCAGCTGATTTAGGGAGTTTACTACAGTTCCTCCCACCGCGAATTTGGCCTCATGCAAGAGCTTTCCTCCCAGAAAAATCACCTCAACTTCCGGTAATTCCAACAATTGCATAGCCACATGTAGGCTTGGCGTGAATACAGTGAGCGGCAATCTCCTGGGTATCATTTTGGCAACTTCCATATTGGTAGTCCCTCCACTCATCAGAATCACCTGACCTTCGGAGAGCAGGGAAACAGTTTTTTCAGCAATCCGGATTTTTTTGGAAAGAAGATAAATATTGCCATCATCCTTACTGAAGTTCATAAAACCAAAAGAAGTCGCTCCTCCATGGACTTTTTTAAGTTTCTTTTCTTTTGCCAGCTCTTTTACATCTCGTCTAACCGTATCAATTGACACATTAAGCGAATCGGAGAGGTCTGTCAGCAAAACTCTATGATGTAAATGAACCTGGTCTAGGATATACTTTTGTCTTTCTTCTTTTAGCATGGAATCGGTGATAAAAACGTAAGCTACTAAAAACAGCAAAAACTTGCAAAAGTATAAAGGTGCTCGCTAGTGCTTGCAAAAAATTGCGCCTAATCATTCCCAAACCTGCAATATTCTAGGTAGTTTAGCTGTTGAAAAGACCCCAGCCTGCTATGAACCTGAACTTGAAAAAATACAGCTTCAACACAATTTGTCTTTCTTTCATTGCTTTGCTTTTTTCAGCTTGCAGCCCTCAGGCTACTTTTAGAATAATAGAAAAGCCAATCACCTGGAATGAAACAAGAGAGCAACTCTCACTTCAATACTTAAGTGAAAGACATGGCCTGGATAAAGAACAAGCTACTATCAGCCCTCAAATAGTGGTTGTTCACTGGACGGCAATTGATAATATAGAGGTCACTTTTGACGTTTTCGATTCACCAACTTTGGGAGGTAGAGAAGATTTGACGAGTGCCAGTAATCTCAATGTCAGTAGCCAGTTTTTGATTGATAGGGATGGCACCATCTTTAGACTTCTTCCTGACACCACCTTTGCAAGGCATACGATAGGGCTTAATTATTGCGCAATAGGCATTGAAAATGTGGGAGGGCCTGAAGCACCCCTTACTAAAGCTCAATTGAAAGCCAACGAGAATCTAATCAGGTACCTTAGAAAAAAATATCCTTTGGAATATGTCATCGGTCATCATGAATATCAACTTTTTCAGGAAACAGAATTATGGAAAGAAGCAGACCCTGACTACAGAACTGTCAAAACAGACCCCGGGGATAGTTTTATGAAAAAACTTCGAAAAAACCTTAGTGATTTAAACCTCAAACCCATCCCTACTACCTATTAATTCTATGCTTAGAAGCACCTCTTCATCCCTGTTTTTTATTTGTTTTTTGCTGATTTGCTTTTCTGCCTGTAAAACTCAGAAAAAAGTGGCCACCCCGAATAATGGTTCAAAACGGGCTGAAATACCTCAATCTGAGTCTCCAAAACAAACCCTTCCAGTAAAGGAGCTTCCCAAAGCACCTGTAACCCTGCAACCTTTGAGTTATCGCTTACCGGAAATGCCCAGGGAATTTCGGGGTGTCTGGATTGCCACTGTCGCAAATATTGACTGGCCCATTTCTTCCGTTGATTCCTGGGAAAAACAAAAGCGGGATTTTATTGGCCTCTTGGACTATTATAAAGATCTGAACTTCAATGCTGTAATCGTTCAAATTAGGACTGCAGGCGACTCTTTTTATCCAAGCAACTATGCACCTTGGTCAAAATACCTGACTGGAAAGCAAGGCAAGGCTCCTGCTACCAGCGAAAACCCTTTGACATGGATGATCAAAGAAGCTCATGATAGAGGTTTGGAATTTCACGCTTGGCTGAATCCATACCGAGCGACCATGGATCTGAAGACTGAGGAACTTAGCCCGGAACATGACTTCAATCAACATAGAAACTGGATGCTGAAATACGGTACCAAGTGGTACTATGATCCAGGACTTCCAGAAGTGAAAGAGCATTTGCTTAAAATTATCAAAGAGGTCGTGGATAATTACGATATCGACGCCATTCATTTTGATGACTATTTCTACCCTTACAGAGAAGGGAAGTTGGAGTTTCCAGACAAGGCCTCCTATGATAAATACAAAAAATCAGGTCAGTCTCGGGATGATTGGAGAAGGCAGAATGTCAATGAACTGATCTTTGCTCTCAACCAAACCATCAAAAGCAGTAAACCTTGGGTTCAATTCGGTATTTCTCCTTTTGGAGTATGGAGAAATCAAAATAAAGACCCAAAGGGCTCTCCTACACAAGCAGGCCAAACCAACTATGATGATCTCTTTGCAGATGTACTGCTTTGGATGAAAAATAAATGGATTGACTATTTGATTCCCCAGCTTTATTGGAGCATGAATCATCGATTGGCTTCCCATCGAACCTTAGCAGACTGGTGGTCCAATAATAGTTTTGGCATTCCAATTTATATCGGACATGGACCTTATAAAATCCGCGAAGATTCGGATGAGGCATGGAAAAATCCAGCTGAGATCAATACACAAGTGAATTATGCCAGAACCTTACCTCAGGTACATGGAAGCGCCTTTTTCTCTGCAAAATCCATTTACCAGAAGAATCAAGACATCGCCAAAATGTTGAAGAATGAGGTGTATGATCAACCTACACTCCCACCATCCTTCGAACCTAAACAAAAAGCGATTATAGAAATTCCGGTTGTTTTGGATGTCAAATCAAACCTGAATAAAACTCAAATCAGCTTGGAGAAGCCACTAGATCCTGCCATCCGATATGCAATGGTTCAGGGAGGAAATGATTTGGCTAGCCTACATGATGCAGTGATTCATACAGCATGGGTGGGTGGCTCTAGAGCACGATTTCTTGAAGTGGCCAGCTTAAATACTGAGTATTTGGCGATTCGATGGATTGATCATTATGGAAGAATAGTACAAACCCAAGTATTTCAAACACCCAAATTATCACGCCCATGAAAGACATGCTTGTCAGGTTAATTGGCTTACCGGATATTCTGGAGCTTCAGAAAAACTTGGAATCCAAGGAGAAAATCACTTTTAGAAGGGCAATTGCTCCTGAAAAGCATCTGGTAAGCGAATGGGTAATGCAAGAATTCGGCGCTTATTGGAAATCAGAAGTTGAGGTAGCCTTTAGCAGACAACCGGTCTCCTGTTGGATTGCTCAGCGGGGAAATCAACTCTTGGGATTTGCCTGCTACGAGAGTACAGCAAGAAATTTTTTCGGACCAACGGGTACTTTGGAATCTGAGCGAGGAAAAGGAATTGGTAAAGTATTATTGATCAAAGCCCTCGAATCCCTTCGGGAAATGGGCTATGCTTATGCCATCATTGGAGGAGTAGGGCCTGCGGAATTTTATGAGAAAGCAGTAAATGCCAAGGTAATTGAAGGCTCTGATGTCAGTGTTTATGAACGATTATTAAGAAAATCATGAGTCAAACCAAACCCAATTACCCATGGCTGTGGGTGCCATCCCTTTACCTGACTGAATCGATCCCTTACCTCATTATTATTACTGTATCTGTGGTAATGTATAAAAGCTTGGGGATCTCCAATGCGGATATTGGGCTTTATACCTCCTTTCTCTACCTGCCTTGGGTGATCAAACCTATCTGGAGCCCAGTGCTAGAATTGGTTGGGAATAAGAAAAAATGGTTTCTCAGCATGCAATTGGTGCTCTCTTTGGTCTTTTTGGGAGTTGGATTGACGACCGGACTCAATCAGTTCTTCACGATAACCTTGGCCTTTTTCTGGATGGGAGCTTTTGCTTCAGCTACGAATGATATAGCTTCTGATGGCATGTATTTGATCGCCCTGAAACCCGATCAGCAAAGTTTCTTTGTGGGATTGAGAAGTACATTTTATCGTGTAGGGATGATCACCGGACAGGGTTTGATTGTCATAATAGCAGGCAATTTGGAAGAAAGCTTGGGTGATCCCACCAAAGCCTGGTCATGGACCATGATTATTGTGGCTGGATTGATGTTGACTTTGACGCTAATCAACTTTTTCGCGACACCCAATGTGCAGGAAGTTCGGGTTAAAAGAGAAGATCAACCTAGCTTCGGGAAGGTATTTGGGACCTTTTTCACCAAGAAAAATATCGGAATCTCTCTCGCTTTCGTGCTTTTGTATCGATTGGGAGAGTCCCAATTAGTAAAGATGGCTTCCCCCTTCTTCTTGGACGAAAGGACAGCAGGAGGATTGGGATTGAGCGTAACGGATGTTGGGTATTTGTATGGTACATTGGGAGTAATTTCACTTTTGGTTGGAGGAATCATCGGAGGAATTGTTATTTCCAGAGATGGATTGGGCAAGTGGATGATGCCAATGGCTTTTGCGATCAACGCACCGAATTTGGGATATGTGCTCCTGTCTTGGCAGCAACCCGATAACTTTCTATTTCCAGCCATAGTAGTAATCATTGAGCAGTTAGGCTATGGTTTTGGGTTTGCCGCTTACATGGTCTTTCTGATTTATTTAGCTGAAGGTCTTTTCAAAACTGCCCATTATGCCCTAGCAACAGGCTTTATGGCAATGGGAATGATGTTTCCTGGGATGCTTTCAGGATATATGCAAGAATGGTTGGGCTATCCCGGCTTCTTTGTTTGGGTGGTTTTGGCTACAATTCCAAGTTTTGTGATGGCCTATGTGGCGAAGTATCCTAGAGAGTTTGGGAAGAAGTTAGAAAGCTGAAACTTCGACATTCGATGTTCAGCGTTCGATATTCGACATTTTAATAATGAACATCGAACTCTGAATGTTGAATAACGAAGTGCCGCCAGAATATAAATGACATGAACAAATCACAAAAAATCGCCCAGTGCTTCTCTCCTGCAGCTTTCATCCATGATTCAAAGGAGAATTATCAGGCTATAGAAAAATTGATTCAGGAGCAGGAAATTGGTGGGCTGACTTTTTTCCACAGTAGACATTCCGCTGCAGCCAATTTTGAGAAAAGAGCAGAGACCTTGGACGTTGCGGGTACTTTTGAAAAATTAATCACTCTTATCAACCGCTACCAAAAACTTTCCAAAATCCCGCTATTGATCAGTATTGATGGAGAATATGGTTTGGCTATGCGGATCGAAAAAACACCTCAATACCCTTTTGCAATTACCTTGGGAGCTTTGAAAAAGGATGCTGAACAATGGGTGGAAGAAGTAGGCTATCACATGGGAATGGACATGAAGCGATCCGGAATTCATCTCAATTTGGCTCCCTGTGCAGATGTGAATACCAACCCAAACAATCCCGTGATCGGCTATCGCTCTTTTGGAGATGATGCTGAGAAAGTTGCCAAACTTTCCTTTGCAGCTTATTCAGGGATGAAAAAAGCAGGGATTGGAGCCTGTTTGAAGCATTTTCCGGGACATGGAGATACGGCGGTGGATTCCCATTTGGGCTTGCCGATTTTGCATAAAAGCAAGGAAGAGCTCAAAACTGAAGAGCTTTTACCCTTTCAATATGGAATTGACCGGGGTGTTGAAATGATCATGGTCGGGCATTTGGCAGTTCCGGCACTGACTGGAGGAAAAGACATACCGGCCAGTATCAGCCGAGCGTTAATTACCGACTTGCTGAAAGGAGAAATGGGCTTTCAGGGATTAGTCATCTCAGATGCTTTGAATATGAAAGCGGTGGCAAATCTATTCCCTGAGCCGGGGGAATTGGAATGGCAGGCTTTCCAAGCGGGAAATGATATCCTTTGCTTTTCGGATCATGTAACCGAAGGCATTGAAAAAATCACTCAGAAGACCTCTGATGAAGAAGCGGATCTGGTTTTCCAAAAAATAATGGACCTGAAAAAGCGCTTAGGTGTGTTGGACTATAAGCCAATTGAAGTTCCAGCTTTTAATTGGGACCAGCATTTCAGGCTTCAAAAAGATCTGGCGAAAAACTATGTGTCGGTTATTTGGGGGGAGCTTAATCCTTCTGAAATACAAGCTTTAGCAAAGGCTGGAAAGTTGGGATATAATGAATTTTTCACTCAGACAGCAAGTCACTTTTCTCTGAATTTGAAACTGGATTTTGAAACAGCTGATAAAGCAGAAAAGGTAATTCTATCTGTTTTTGTCCCAAGCCACAAGCCCTTGAATCAGTTTGGAATGGATCAGTCTGTATTGGGGGAAATCAAGGCATTGGCAAAAAGCAAGCCTTGTATTTTGGTTCATTTTGGAAATCCATTGGCGCTAAAGCATCTCGGAGATCTGGAGAATTTTGAGGCCGTGATTTGCGCATATCAAGGGTTTGAGGAGGTACAGGGGGTAGTGGTAAAGCTTTTCCTTTAAAATCAGCTAAGCTTGAGAGTCGGTTTTTTTTAAATTTCGAAGATTGGCAATAATTAAGAATAACAACAATCAATCCATCAGATTGGAAAGAATGGAAACCTTAAATATTCTCGGATAAATAAGCCTCTTTCAAGTTGTACAACTTATAGGATTTCACAATTGAAAAAAATAACGGTAAAAAAAGGGACCATTTTACAGCGAAAAGGAGATACAAACTCCAAGGTTTATTTTGTGGAAAGTGGTTTGCTTCGGAGCTATACGATAGATGAAAAGGGGAAAGAACATATTTATATGTTTGGCCCTGAGAACTGGCTGGTTACGGACAATTGTAAACCCGAAACCCCTTGCCAATTATTTATAGATGCAATTGAAGATTCTGTATTAAACGTCGCCTCCAAAGAGGAAATGCTTAAAGAAACCCCAGACTTTAATGCATTATTTAGACGTTTAAACTCTATGCAAAACAGGATTGTAATGTTAATGAGCTCGAGTGCCAAAGAAAGGTATGAGCACTTTGTCGAAACCTACCCTAATATTATTCCAAGAGAACCACTGAAAATGGTGGCTTCCTATTTAGGAATCACTCCTGAGGCTTTGAGCCGAGTTAGAAACGAGCTATCCAAAAAAAAATAATCCAGTGTCATTTCTTGATGTACATCAAGGCATAGGCTCTCCGAGCTTAAGAGTTTTGTGCTTCAATCAAAAAGAAGGAAAAATGACAAATCAAAAAAGCAACAAGGCCATGAATATAGTTTTATGGATTGCACAGGTTTTACTGGCTATCATGTTTGGGATGGCAGGAATTATGAAAGCCACCCAACCACTAGAGACATTAACAGAATCTCTTCCGTGGACATCAACCGTACCTTTAGGATTAATAAGATTAATTGGTGTTAGTGAAATTTTAGGAGGCTTAGGATTAATAATTCCCTCTATTCTCCGGTTCAAACCTTTTTTAGCTGTTTGGGCTGCCCTTTGCCTAGCTTTGGTAATGGTTTTTGCAGGAGGCTTTCATCTTGTACGAGGTGAATTCTCGGCAATAGGGATGAATGTTTTTTTTATGGGAATTGCGCTATGGGTTGCATGGGGAAGAAGCAAAAAAGCTCCAATATTGGCAAAGAGCTAAGGAAAATAGAGCTTTATCATTTGGGAACTGTAAAAAGTTTTGCAAACTACAGAGTCCTGACAAAGCGGTTTGAGTAATCACTCAAACCGCTTTTGGTTTAGTTACCTTTTTTCCTGCCGGAAAGTGAGTATTATTAAATTTCCTCCAAGAAATTTATTCTACTTACCCATAAGCATCTCGGAGATCTGGAGAACTATGAAGCCGTGGTTTGCGCATATCAAGGGTTTGATGAGGTGCAGGAGGCGGTGATAAAAACCATTCAAGTGCTTTGAATCCCTTGGAGGTTCGGAAGGAGAACACAAAACCCTCCAAGGATTTTTATACCCTTGGAGGATAGGTTTATCTTGGAGGGCTAGATAAAAACTTAAGCCATATGGCTATTTTTTCTATTTGTAAACCTACCATTGTATTTTTCCACTAGGATATTGTATTTTTTATAAATATTTTGAAGGTTAAATCTCTTCAAAATGAAAATTCATCTTTCCTTTTTTATTGCTACTATTCTTTTTTCAAGTTGCAATTCTGTAAAAATCCCAAAGACTTTAGGAGACACATCAAACGCTAGCTCTTACGGGTATCATCCTATTGATCCTTTGCCAGTTTGGACTGAAAACCTCCAAGAACGAGAAATCGACAATGGAGTACTTTTAGGTTCTATGCCTGATGAAACCATCCGCCTTGCAATAGCGGAAGTAACCTCAGATGGAGCATTAAAGTTTGGCTCCACTTCAGTGGGAGTCGCCAACCATAATTATGTAGTCATTTTAGATTATATCAAATACAGCACAGACTTCTTCCGGGTAGAGTTTATAAATGAAGAAAAAGGTGAATTCAAAGTACTGCCACGGTATGAAAAAAGTGAAATAGAAAACTCTTATGATCCCATCATCCGATCTACCGACGATGGAGATGCAGTAGTTCCCGTATATGTAGGGGTTGGATTGAGGCTCACTGCCAATATTATGGTGAATAAGACTGGGGTAGATTTGGGAAACTTGTTTTCGATTGGAGCCAATGCATCTTCCAACAATATCGCTGGAACTTTAACTGTACAGACTTTAGGAATCAGCGGAGATAATATTTCATCGATTATACCTATGCCTAGTGAAATCAATCCTACCACTATCCAAAATGCTATTCTAGCCTTAGGTACCATCAAAGCCAAATTATATGATCCCAATACAGTTATAACACCTCGGGCCGTAGGTGTCTACAATTATATAGGAGGATCCTCCAAAACCATCAACAAATTTGTTTCTTCCATTTTGATAGAGAGACCTAAACTGAGTATTTACTAAGTAAAGGCTCTTTGATAAAGGAATTTAATCGAGCATCTATTACTTCATCAATGGGGTGAACTTTATAAGGTCTCTAATTTTCAATAACTTAAAGATAATTTTATAGAATTTGAATTGAGAAAATAAAAGGAAGACCTAATCCAATAAAGCCCATGGGACTAAATCGATATAAGAGTCTTTATCTATGGATGTTTATTCCGATGATATTTATGCAACTGGGAATTTTCAGGGATTATTGGGGCGATTTCACAGATAATGCTTGGTCCGTTCACATACATTATATCACAGGAACAATCTGGTATATATTTTTAATCATTCAGCCTTATTTTGCCACTCATGGTCAATTGCCCCGCCACAGGACTAATGGGATCATAGGAATGTTTTTGGCAGGAGGAGTTGCACTTACAGCACTAAGTATGATGCATCGGGACATTGTGACTACGGAAAGATCCCTGACAAACCCAGAACAATTTGGACCCTTCCAACCTTGGTTCTTTTTTGGGGTGGCAGCAGTTGAAATTGTGATGATTACAGCATTTGGATTAGCTGTAATCAATAGTATCATTCATCGGAAAGAAACAGAAAATCACGCTTGGTGGTTGATTTCGACAGTTTTCCTGATTATGATGCCTGCTTTGGGCAGGGGAATTCAAAATGTCTACGTGGGCTTAAATATTGATAGCTGGCCAGATATTGACATCATGCTCCCAATTTACTTTACCCAATTTCTGATAATTAGTATGCTTCTACTAGGTGCTTGGAAATATGAAAAATTGAAGCATCCCGCCACTTTCCTAGCTGTAGGAGTTAATTTATTTGTTCTCTTACTGGAGCCTTTAGGAAGATCTGAGAGCGTTCAAGAATTTCTCAAAATGATCATCAAAGGTTAAGGCAGAAGAAAAAGTCCTCGAGCTTGAAGGTTTTTAATATTTAATCCTCCACCGAAAACCTATA
Source organism: Algoriphagus sp. NBT04N3 (assembly GCF_019443765.1). Taxonomy (NCBI): domain Bacteria; kingdom Pseudomonadati; phylum Bacteroidota; class Cytophagia; order Cytophagales; family Cyclobacteriaceae; genus Algoriphagus; species Algoriphagus sp. NBT04N3. Next base: position 301,130 of record NZ_CP048415.1, on the reverse strand, counting down.
CTCAATTCTATGCTCATATTTTTCTCCAGGATTTAGAATAGGGCTGGGGAAATTTTCATGATTGATCGCATTGGGCCAGTTTTGGGATTCTAAGCAAAATCCCCAGTGTTTTTGGTAGGTTTTTCCATCAGCTCCAGCAAAATTTTCAATGAAATTCCCGGTATAAAACTGCACTCCCATATTATCAGAATACATATCCATCACGCGCCCACTTGCAGGATGCTTAACGCGGACAAAATGCTTCATTTCATCTGATGGTTCTTGTTTCAAGATCATATTGTGATCAAAGCCCCCTCCATTGGCAGCGATCTGATCTCCAAGTTTTTTGGGTTCCCGAAAATCAAAGGGCGTACCTGTCACATCTTTGATTTCACCTGTAGGAATCAATCCTTCATCCACTGGAGTGTAATAATCCGCCCAAAACTGAAATTCATGATCCAACACATCTCCCTTAATTCCAGAAAGATTGAAGTAAGTATGATTGGTCAAATTAACAATAGTAGGTTGATCAGTAGTTGCCTCAAAACGGATACGGATTGTATTATCAGGTGTCAGTTCAATCCATTGGGTGGAAGTTAAAGTTCCTGGATATCCTTCTTCTCCATCAGGACTTATATAAGTCATTTTAACTCCCAAAATCGAATCATTGGTATACGGCTCAGCATCCCATACTTTTTTGTTAAATCCTTCTACACCACCATGCAGATGGTTTTCTCCATTATTGGTTGCCAAAGTATAAGTTTGCCCATTGAGAGTGAATTTTCCTTTCGCGATTCTGTTTGCTACTCTCCCGGCCGTAGCACCAAAGAAGGGATTAGGCTTGGTAAGGAACTCAGGAATTGAGTCAAAAGTCAATGCGGTATTTTCGAGATTACCGTCTTGATCAGGAACGAATATTTTTGAAATCAATCCTCCAAAGTTGGAGAGCTCTACACTCATGCTTCCATTATCTAAAGTGTATCGAAACACATCTTTTCCTTGCCATTCGGCTACTTTTTCAGCTTTGATCATTAATTCAAGTTCTTGGGTGATTGTTTCTTTTTGGGGTTGAGAATCGCAAGATGCGAATACCCATCCGAAAAATAGAGAGAAATAGAAGATGGATTTTTTCATATTGTCTGGGTGGTAAATATAGGTTTTTGAATTATTGTTAATTTAAAGTAAGACCTCTTTCAGCCACTTCGGAAAAGCTTCTTTATAACTGTTTGTTAGTCAGGAAAGGCGTTCTCTGTTCCATCTCGTTTTAGCACTGCCTACTGCCAACTGCCTACTGCCAACTGCCTCTGCCTACTTTTTCAGACTTCAGATTTCTCACTTCTCACCTTCCTAAGGCTTCCTTTCATGATTCTTCTCAATCCTATCCAATTCTGCCTGAAGCTTTTCTCCACTGATCCATTGCCCTCGGATCATTACTCCCAGAGGTTTTTGCATGGTGTTTAGGTCTTCCAGAGGGTTGTTTTGAACCATCACAAAATCAGCAGCCATTCCCTTTTTGATCATTCCCCAGTCATTTTCTTCTCCCATGTATTTTGCGGGTTCAACCGAGCCAGATTTTAAAATCTCATAGTTGGACATTCCCGCCTCTGACATCAGTCTAATTTCATGATGAATGGAGAAGCCCGGGACATTAAATACTTGTGGAGAATCCGAAGCCATAATCATTGGCACTCCTGACTGATGTAATTCCATAAATAACTTTCTCCTAAACTCGAGGTAAGGAGCTACAAACTCTTTATCTAACATCCCCGCTCTTTCCATTTGTTTTTTGGCATTAACCCACTGCTGTATCAGAAAACCAGGCAAATATTTCATTTCAGGCGCCTGACGGAATTCATCTGCCGGGATATAGCCAAAGTATCGATCAAAAAGAGTTAAAGTAGGTGCAATATAGGTTCCCTGATCCAAAGTCATCTGAATCAAGTTTGGCAATTTTTCCATCTGGACTTCTCCAACTAACTTCAGATTAAAAGGCCCGGAAGTGGCAGGATCAATTTCCAGATTATCTGGCAGAAGGCCTTCCATGTAGCCATCCATATGCTCTATGGATTTAAAGCCGCTTCCCAAAGCATTTTTTATCCCCACAGCGAGAGGAACGTGTCCTCCAAAAGGAATTCCTAATTCTTTGGCTGTTTTTGAAATTTCCCACATCTCATCCAGCTCCACTCCGGGGTGAATTTTTAAGTGATCATAACCGGCTTCTTTTTGCTCCCTCACCATCTTTGTCGCCTGCTGAGGACTAGTTACAGAATTGCCATTGAATGAGGGTCCTGAAATATACACTCTAGGCCCGGGCGTTTCTCCGGAATTTACTCTTGCTCTTAAATCAATATGGGAAGGATGACCAAGCATGCTGCGAATTCTCAATACCCCATTGGCAAGGTAAAGCCACATAGATTCCTCCTGAAGCTGAGTATTTCCGTCATTTTCAACAGGAAGATGGGCATGGAACTCCGCCAATCCCGGAAATATATAAGCGCCCTGTCCGTCTATCAGATTTTCGCTATACATCCTGGGAGTTTGTGCAGTGAGAGGAATAATCTGGTCAATTTTTCCATCTACTATGTATACTGCCTGATTTTTCAATACCTCTTTCCCATCCATACTCACGATGTGCACATTAGTCACCAAAGCTTTCTGGGAAAAGGCAAAAAAGGACAATAAACAAAAGGAAATCAGCAGCGATACTTTTATTGAATTCATAGCCATCGATATTAGGTTATCTTGAATTTCGTGTTTTATAAAGTGGAATGCAATCCGATCCTGTAAAAGCTTATTTGTCCAAATAACTCAAAGCTTCCTGCAACATCTCTTTAGGAGTTTGATCAATGGACAGTTTTAATCCATAGGCTGGCTCTTCCCAAGTGGCAAACTGAGAATCCAGCATTTCCGCCTTCATGTAATGGTTTTTCCTCGCCAGCATTCTAGCCCAGATCAAATCCCTATCTCCTTTCAGATGAATCCACTTCACAGATGAATCCACTCTCAAAATTTTCCGATAGCTTTCTCTCAGCGCAGAACAAGCCAAAACGCAACCACCACCAGCCTTGGACTCCGTAAGTTTGCTAGCCAAGGCTTCCAACCAAGGCTTTCTATCATTGTCATTGAGAGGAATGCCCTGACTCATTTTTGCAATATTTTCAGCTGGATGAAAATCATCCGCATCATAAAATGGCAAACTCAATTGGGCAGCAAGTGCAGAACCTAAGGTTGTTTTACCGGTACCTGACACACCGGTGACAATGATTAACATATAAGCTTTGTGATTTTTTATTCTTCAGTCCTAAAGATTAGCTAATTTGGGGAAGATGAAAAGCGGGACAACTTTTATTTCGGATCAATTTTACGCCAAACATGTCAGTGACCTACATTTCCGTCACTTACGCATGGCCAAAGCCTCCACATCTATTCAGGACTGTGCTGCCCAAATGGCAAAAGAGCAGGTTTCCTGCCTATTTGTAGGGGAATCGCCTCAGCAGATTCAAGGCTATGTCACCGACATTACCCTCAGGGATCAGGCTTTGGCAAAAGGCTTGGCTTTCGACACACCCATCAGTGAAATCATGGAACATACCATGGTTTCCATCCATCCTGAAGCCACTCTCGTCGAGGCGCTTTTATTAATGTTCCGCACCAAATCCCGCTATTTGTTAGTCAAGGAAAATGAGCAATACATAGGCTGGATTAGCAGAACCAAAATTCTTACTGAGCAAAGCCAGGGGCCCTTTATGTTTATCCAATCTGTAAAAGAAGCCAGACAGATCACTGAACTGAAGGACAAATGGCAGCGTATGCCGGAAATAATTCATCTCCTGCTCTCAAGAGGGATGAAAGCAGGAATAGTCAATCAAATCATCACCACTGTCGCAGACACTATTACGCAACGAGTCATCGAGCGGGTCATCAAAGAAATTGGAAGCCCTCCTGCCAAATTTGTCTTTTTCGTACTGGGAAGTGAAGGAAGAGGTGAGTTGACTCTGAAAACGGATCAGGATAATGCCATTATCTATGAGGATAAAGCGAATGAACAACGAGAAGCGGTTCGGGCCTATTTCTTGGTTTTTGCCACCCGGGTTTCTACAGCTTTAGATCAGATTGGTATCGCCTTTTGTGATGGTGAACTTATGGCCATGAACCCCAAGTGGACTCATTCCCTTTCTCATTGGAAAAGAAATTATGAAAGTTGGATCTCTGACGCCTCTCAGGAAACAGCCATGAACTATTCAACCTTTTTTGATTGCAGAGCCATTTTTGGAGAGGAAAGTTTATTAGTGGAATTGAAGGACTATATGGGAGAGCTGCTAGAAAAGGCTCCCGAGCGTTTTTTTATCAATTTAGGCTACAATGCACTTCAGTACGAACCGCCACTTACTTTCTTTAGAAATATTAAAACCGAAAAAATTGACGGTGAAAAGCAATTGAACCTAAAACAAACCATGCGTCCCATTGTGGATTTGGCGAGGGTTTTTGCACTCAAACATAAAATCCACGAAACCAACACAGTTAGAAGGATAGACTTGCTAAGGCAAAAAGGAGTATTCACCATGCCTGAAACCCAGGAATTAATCCATGCTTTCAATTACCTCATGTCTCTCCGCTTGGAAAATCAGGCAGGTTTGATTCTTGAGAAAAAGGAAAAACCTAAGAACTTTCTGACCCTTGACTCTTTAACTAAAGTTCAGTCAGTTACTCTCATAGAGATATTTAAAGTTATCAAGGATTTCCAGGCCAGAATCAAGTTTTCATTTACCCGAAGTCTATAAATTTCAACTCCTTCCGATACTTTTATAAATTTTTTATTAAAGTTGTTTTTTATTAGTGAAAGTTTTTTAAATTTGCTCAGACAAATAATTTAAAGCTCTGCAAAAGGTAAACAATAGTAAATTTTACTTTTAATTGATTTTCCAATTATTTTTTGGAATACAACCGATTGCTTATTTTAATTTATTTGGAATAGAAGAAATAAAAACCGATAATAAATCTTATAAACCCTTAACTGTCTAACCAGCATGCTCAGTAAGTACCCACTATCCGAAGTAGAGAAAAGCTTCTTGCAGGAATCAGGAGTAGAAAAAATTTCCACGCTGATTCCCTACTTGACGGTTGACAATTTTCCCAAATTAGGTTTGCTTACCGCCTGCCGGTTTTTGGAATGGGCGGCAGCCAATCCACAGGGTGTCATTAGCTTACCAACTGGAAAGACACCTGAATTTTTCATCAAATGGACTCAGTATTTGTTGGAAAACTGGGACAGCAAAAAAGGCAAAGACATTCGGGAAAAATATGGCATGGGAGCTACCAAAAAGCCTGTCTTAAAGGACTTGACTTTTGTACAGATAGATGAATTTTACCCTATTTCATCTTCCCAGCACAATTCCTTCTACGACTATGTAAACAAGTTTTACATTCAGGGATTTGGGCTTTCCAAGGAAAAAGCCATTCTCATCAACTCGGATGAAATCCCTTTAGCCAATGGTCTGAGCTATAAAGAAGTCTTTCCTGATCTGAAAGTAGACTTAAGCCTGAGATTTCGGGATCCTCAAAACGAACTGGAAAAAATTCAGCAGGAATCCATTTACAAAATCGACCAATGGTGCGGACAATATGAGCAAAGGATCAGAGACTTGGGTGGAATCGGGTTTTTCCTTGGCGGAATCGGACCGGATGGACACATCGCTTTCAACACCCGAGGTTCTCATATTTACTCAGTTACCCGATTGACTGAGACCAATTTTGAAACGCAAGCTGTAGCAGCCGGAGACTTGGGCGGCATTGAAGTGTCCGCCAACAGATTGGTGATAACTATCGGCTTGGATACTATCGTCTACAATCCAGAAGCGGTAGCGATAATTATCGCAGCCGGAGAGGCTAAAGCAGGAATAGTCCGGGACTCTCTTGAAACCCCGATGAATAATGTATTCCCTGCTACTGTCCTTCAAAAGTTGAAAAACGGGCGCTTTTACCTGACCAAAGGAGCGGCAGTCAAATTAACAGACTCTTTTGACAGCTATTATCAAAAGGGAGAATGGACTTTTGAAAAAACAGAAAGAGCAGTGATTGAGCTTTGCAAAAAGCTGAATAAATATGGACACAGGCTAAACTTGAGTGACCTGAAAGCAGATAAATACTGCAAGTTGATTCCTGATCTCTCTGAGGAAACAGTAAGCCTCGTGATGAAAAGTGTAGAGGATAAGCTGGCCAAAGGATTGGAACAGGAAAAAAACCAAACCTTGCTTCATACAGGACCACACCATGATGACATTTCATTGGGTATCCTTCCTCACATCACCAATCAATTGCATGAACCCAGCAATGAAGCCCATTTCTCTGTGCTGACTTCGGGCTTCACAGCTGTGACCAACACATTCGTTATTGACACGCTTCAACACACCAAAAAATTATTGGATGATAACAAAATCCAAATGGTGAATTATGAAGACTTTTTCGAGGTGGGATACAGTTTGAAAACAGACAAAGATGTCTACCACTTCCTGACAAATGTGGCTTCCGAAAATGCTGAGGCAAGAAAAAGAGGACTTTGTCACCGGGTCGTAAGAGCTTTGGTGATTATTTATGAAGTTAAAAACAAGGCTCAGCTCCGGGAAACTATCAATGATGTCATCAGTATTTTGAGAAAAAGTTATGACGGAGAAAAAAATCCATCCAAAATTCAAAAGCTGAAGGGCATGATTCGGGAATTCGAGGAAGAATTGGTCTGGGCTCACTTTGGTGTACAAGTTAAGAACGTTCATCACCTCAGACTGGGCTTTTATACCGGAGACATCTTTACCGAACAGCCTGATAAAACGCGGGACGTAGAACCGATCGTGGAATTATTCCGAAAAGTTAACCCTACGAAGATTAGTTTAACACTGGATCCTGAAGGTTCAGGTCCTGATACCCACTACAAAGTACTGCAGGCTACGGCAGCAGCAGTCAAAAAATGGGGAGAGGAAAAGGACCTCAGCGAATTGAGAATCATAGGCTACAGGAATGTTTGGTTTAAGTTTGAACCCCACGAAGCCAATGTCATCGTTCCGGTTTCCCTGGGAGACATGTCTGTGATGGAAGACTCCTTCACCAATTGCTATCTTTCACAGGTAAATGCTTCTTTCCCTAGCTATTCCCATAACGGAAAATTCAGCACTGTAGCCAAGCGTACCTGGGTGGGACAGCTCAATGATATTCAGTTATTGTTAGGGAAAAACTACTTCTACCTGCACGAGCGAGCCAAAGTTCGGGCTAGCCATGGTCTGATTTTCTTCAGAGATATGAATGTGGAAGAATTCCTGGCTACTGCGAGAGAACTGGAAAAATCAATTGAAGGAATGCTCTAAAAAGCATTTCTTCGCACCCGAGTACATCAAGCAATACAATTTGCTTTCAACCTATAAACCTATTTAATCACTATTTTAACTCGAGGAATGCAAAAGGCCATATTGGGATTGGATATTGGAGGCACCACTATCAAAGGTGGAGTGCTGATTAACGGACATTTGGAAGATATCCGCACTATCCCTACACCGGCCAAAGAAAGTCAGGAATTTATCCTTGAAACCATCGCCATTTTTATTGAATCCTATTTGCATCATGATTTGGAAGGTGTAGGCATAGGGATTCCGGGCTTGGTGGATGTAGAAAAAGGCATTGTGCTGGGACTGGCAAATATTCCGGCTTTTCAGCATGTGGAGCTTGGTAAATTTCTTACAGAAAGAATTGGCAAGCCCATATTCATCAATAATGACGCAAACTGTTTCGCTTTGGGCGTCCATAAGTTTGGCGTAGGGAAGAACTATAAAAATCTGGTAGGAATCACTCTAGGAACAGGCGTGGGAGGAGGTATTGTCATCAACGGACACTTGTATTCCGGAGTGAATTCAGCTGCCGGCGAATGGTGCAGCGCTCCTTATTTAGACCATAATTTCGAACACTATTGCAGTGGCAAATTCTTTCATAATTATTATCAGACCAAGCCTAAAGCTATGGCCAAAAAAGCCATGGCCGGGGATCCTGAAGCTATTCAGGCATTTGAAAAATTTGGGCATCACTTGGGAGAGTTGATCAAGCATATATTGTACGCTTTGGCTCCGGAAGCTATTGTGTTAGGAGGATCCATTCGGAAGACTTTTCCTTTATTTCAAAAATCCCTGTATCGCTCTTTGGAGAGCTTTGGATATCCTACCGTTTTGGAACATCTCAAAATCTTATTGTCCGAATTGGACGAGACAGCCATCCACGGTGCAGTAGCACTGGTGGACGTTGAACCTGAAATTGTGAATTCTTAAGAGATAAAGTTGGTTTAGTAAGTGAAAAAGGGCGGTTTCTGATAGGAATCGCTTTTTTTATTCTGATCGAAAGGCTTCCCAAAAGCCTGGCTTAAGCCTCTTGTTTCTATCAAAAAGCAAAGGGAAATTGGTTCTCCCTCTTACAGGCCAATTATTCAGCCAACTGCTGCCATCATGCATTCCCCAGAAAGTAACGCGACTGATTTTATCGGAATGCTTTCGAAAGAGCTGGAAAAGGGATTGATAGCACCTGACCAACTCTTCTTCTTTTTCGGGTGTAATTCCATCTTTAAAAGGATTCCAGCGCTCGGATTCTGAAAATGAAATCTCCAGATCAGCTCCGTCAAAATCACTGGGTCTTGGAAGGATGTCCACATCCAGTTCTGTTACCATCACATCAAAACCAGCTTCATGGATGTCCAGAATTGCCTGCTCTATTATGTCCAAGCTTGGAAAGTCCAATCGATAATGTCCCTGCATCCCTATTCCATCAATTCGCACTCCCTGTTTTCGAAGAGCTTGAGCCATTTCCAAAATCGCTTTGCGCTTTTCCGGTTTCCAGACATTGTAATCATTGTAATAAAGTTCTGCATTGGGGTCTATCTGATTTGCCTTTCGGAAAGCCTGTGCGATATAGTCCTCCCCCATCAATAAATACCAGGAGGTCTTTCTCCAAGTTCCATCATCCTCAAAAGCCTCATTGACCACATCCCAGGCATGGATATCCCCTTTGTATCTTCCCACTACGGTTTCTATATGATTCTCCAGTCGCTTTTGAAGTAATTCAGCATTTATCAATTGCCCCTCCTGATCCTGAAATACCCAATCAGGAACCTGCTGATGCCAGACCAGTGTATGCCCTACCAAAAAAGCATCCAGCTCCTTTCCTTTAGTCACAAAAGCATCCCCAAACTCAAAGGAATACCTATATTCTTCGGGATGCACCCTACTCCACTTAAGGCCATTCTCAGGAGTAAGAGAATTGAAATGCAAATGCAATAAGGAATCTGCTCCTTCTTCCTCTCCGGTGACCTGTCTGTCATTGACGGCTACACCAATTCTAAATTCCGAGGAAAATTCATCCTTTAAACTTTTCCGCTTAGGCTGCTGACAGGAGAAATTGAGAAGGATCAGTATTACCAAATAGGTTGGAAGTATAAATTTTTGAGAATAGGTTGCTAGCATGTTTTAAATTAGCAAGTCTACTTTAATATTCACTTTCCATTCATCCAATTATTCCTTCGTCTTTACAATCAAAGCAAAATAATTTACTCCATATGTCAGCTAATCATCTTCAAGTCGCTCTAGCCCAAATTGCTCCGATCTGGCTCAACAAGTTACAAACGCTGGAGTTGGTCAAATCCTGTATGACAGATGCTTCCAAAAAGAGAAGCGAATTGATCGTATTTGGAGAGGGATTGGTACCGGGCTATCCCTGGTGGCTTTCCATCACCCATGCTTCGGCTTGGGATGATCGCATGCAAAAAGAGATCTTTGCCCATTATGCCAGACAGGCAGTTCAAATAGAAAGTGGGGACTTAGAAGAAATTCAGGCATTGGCCAAGCAGCTTCAACTCGCCGTCTATTTGGGAATCATAGAAAGACCACAAGATAGGGGCGGACATAGTTTGTATTGTTCGCTGGTTTATATTGATGCACAAGGCCGGATCCAGTCCGTTCATCGGAAGCTACAACCCACTTACGATGAGCGACTGGCTTGGGCACCAGGTGATGGGCATGGGCTTCAGGTGCATTCTCTAAAAGATTTTACTGTAGGCGGACTCAACTGCTGGGAGAACTGGATGCCTCTAGCGAGAACAGCCTTGTACGGATTGGGTGAAAACCTGCATGTCGCAGTTTGGCCGGGAGCAGTCAGAAATACCGAGTTGATCACGAGAATGATAGCTCAGGAAGGAAGGTCATTTGTTATTTCGGTTTCCAGCTTGATGCGCCAATCTGATTTCCCCGCAGATACTCCTCATTTGGGGGAGATTCTTAAGAATTGTCCAGAAGTCTTAGCGAATGGCGGCAGCTGCATAGCCGGACCGGATGGAAAATGGGTTTTGGAGCCCAGGGCCGACTTCGAGGGACTCTTATTTGCCGAACTGGACTTTAACCGAGTGCTGGAAGAGCGACAGAATTTTGATCCTGTAGGACATTACTCAAGACCAGATATCTTAGAACTAAGCGTGAACAGGCAAAGGCAACATTCGGTAAAGGAAATGAACAAGGATTAATTTAGTGAGATTATCCGACAACAAACGACTGCAAACGACAACAAACGACTGCTATCGACTACTGTCGGATAATTACCGGCTATCCAGATAAAAAATATTTTTCTTGGCAAAAAAAAGCCATGAACAAGATTATAGTATTCAAACCCCAGGCAAAAGCCACCCAGATTCAAGTAATAATTGCAACACTAATAGTTTAAGGAAGGAAGCCTAGGCTTCCTTCCTTAGGCTGAATAATTAAATTAGTGTTGACATGCAAAAATTCAATCAGCTCAGCCTAGAGCAAAGATATCAAATCGAGGTTTTAAACAAAGAGGGATTCAGTCAAACTGCAATAGCCTGTCGGGTCGGCGTACACAAAAGTACCATCAGTAGGGAACTGAAAAGAAACACTGGGAAACGGGGACGTAGTGCAGGAAATTACTCAGCACGCATAGCAATGAACCGGGCTCAAGAACGCCATAAATACAAACCCAAACACAGACGGTTTACCGAGGTAATGAAGGAGCAGAGCAGAATCTGGCTGGAAGATGAAAAACTGAGTCCGGAACTGATTGCCGCCAGGTGGAGAGTCAATGGCCAACCGGGAGTGTCCCATGAGACCCTCTACCAATGGATCTGGCTGGCAAAAAAAAGTAACCATTGGCAGTTCAGGAAGGATAGAGGATTATACAAACATCTCAGACACGGTAAAAGAAAACGTAAAAGAGGTAATTACAGGGATTCCAGAGGACTGATCAAAGAAAGAGTTTCCATTGAAAAAAAGGCCTCCCGTAGTGGAGCAGAGGCAGCGGATCGGTGATATTGAAGTGGATCTGATGATGGGTAAAAACCATCAATCGGCACTTCTGGTACTGGTAGACCGGGCTACTTTAATCACCACGTTGGAAAAGTTAGAGGGTAAGAACGCCGATGTCATTGAACAGAAAATAACCAGAAGAATCGAACGGATTGGCGCCTCATTTTTTAAATCAATCACGTTCGATAATGACAAAGCCTTCGCAAACCACCATCGAATCAGGGATAAATTCAACCTGCCAACCTTTTTTACAAGGCCCTATACGTCTCAGGATAAAGGAACGGTGGAAAACAGAATTGGATTGATCAGGGCTTTTTTACCCAAAGGAACAGACCTGAATCAGTACTCGGTGGAACAAATTCAATCCATAGAATTAAAAATCAATAACAGACCCGTTAGAAAGTTTGATTACCTTAGTCCATTACAAAAACTCAAACAAAAATTAGGTGTTGCATTTATGAATTGAACACGGCCCAGCAGATTTAAAGTTTTTATCCCCTATGAATTAGGTAAAGAGCGGGAGGCATTCAAAAAGCTCAATACCAGCTTCTATCATGCTTCTCAGAAGCTCTGGAGTCTGGTGAATACTCCCGAGAATCTGCACCAAGTGAGGAAGCTATTCGGTGAAAAGCTTATTGAAGCGGATAGGGAAAATCAGGTACAGTCCCAACCTGTTTTTTCCCTTTCTGAGCGAAGCCAGGAAGCATTGGATCAGCTTCGTCAAAAACTCACCTTGAAGGCCTACAGTCCAGCTACTTTGGGGAATTATTCCACAGCCTTTGCCAAATTTTTGAGATTCTTTGAGCAAAGGGAGCTAACCTCGATTACCAAAGAGGAAATAGAAGGATTTATTTACAATCAGATCAACAAATACAAAATTTCAGAATCAGCTCAGAATAGTCTGATCAATGCGATCAAGGCTTACTATGAACACGTCTTGGGGAAACCCAGAGAATACTATGAAATCCAGCGCCCTAAGGCTTCGCAGACGCTTCCCAATATCTTAAGCAAGGAAGAAATCGCAAGAATAATTCAAGCCACATCCAATCTGAAACATAGAACGATCCTGCTTACCATTTACAGTGCAGGGCTCCGGATCAGCGAGGCAATTCGCCTTCGGATAAGGGATATCCACTCAGACGAAGGCTATCTTTTTATCAAGGGGTCTAAAAATAAAAAAGACCGAAAAACTGTCTTATCGCCTATTTTGCTTGGGGAATTGAGAAGGTACTACAGACAATACAAGCCTTCCTATTGGTTATTTGAAGGGCAGGAAGGAGGCCAATATTCGGTCAAAAGCATTCAGAATATTTTCAGGGCTGCAGTACAGAAAAGCGGAGCCAATCCATGGGCAACGGTTCATACACTTAGGCATAGCTTTGCAACCCATTTATTGCAGCAGGGGACCAATCTGAGGATGATCCAAGTTCTGCTGGGTCATGCCAGTAGCAAGACAACAGAGATCTATAGCCATGTTTTGGCCGTTTCCAACAAAAATGTAGTTTCTCCGCTTGATCAAATCACCGAATTGATTAATTTGACCTCAGAAACAGCCGGCAAATCCACTCCGCACATAACGGATATACACGAAACTGGGGAGGGGAGTTAGATTTATACGGATGTTGGCGGTCATTTTAGGACAAGACAACAGTCCAGCGAGACAAGAAAATTTGATAATATTAAAAAATAGAAGCGATGAAAAATCTGACTTTATCAATTATGACATTAGTGCTACTTTTTACAGGTTGTAGAAAAGATGACGACCTAACACCACAAAACGACTGTGAATTTATAGACTTTAAATACTATAACGGGACGCAAGACAATTTAGGCGAAATGTCCAATAACTACATTTTGGTTGGTGTTGACACTACTTATAGCGACAGTCAAATTCAAAATTTCATTTCAACTGTAAGCTATCTTGATCAAAACTACACTTATACAATTCACACGACAGGACAATACAAATTTAAAGAGATTCCAGTAAGACTTAAATCTTCCAAGAACTGCGGACAAATCGCCCACATAATTACCGAATTAGAAAAAAATGCAATTGTTTCTTATGCTCATTACACAATGAAAACAGACAACTGCACTAATTTAATTGGGGAGCAGATAGGTAATTTGTGCATAAACAGCTACGGAAGCAATTTTTCTGTAAAAGTATTTGATGAAAATGACTTGACAGACTTAAACCAAAAAATTGCAGAGACAAATACTGAATTAGTAAAGCAAAATGAGTTTATGCCAAAATGGTTTGAATTGAGAGCAACAAAAAACTCCAATGGAGATGCTTTAAAAATGGCAAACTATTTCTATGAAACAGGACTTTTTGAACACAGTGAACCCGGAATTTCTAAATATGCAGTGGAATGAAAAACGACCCGCCAGTCGAGTAGGTAAAGGGGAATTCCACCCCTAAACCTCTCACAGAACCGTACGTGAACCTCTCGATTCATACGGCTCTTATTATGCAGTCGGTTTATAGTCTATCAAGTTAGACTAACTTGTATCCCAGTTCCCAATGGTAGAACAGGTTTGGATAAGAGACCGTAACTTGTCTAAGCCATTTCACTGCTTTGACCTTGCTTCCTTTAAAGCTCTTGTACTTGTTCAGAATCCACCTGATCAATCGATGGTGCAGATAATAGAACACCGGTTTTAGACTTCTTCGGCTTATCTTCCCATAGTATTGAACCCACCCTCGTATCTTTGGATTTAGCAATATGGCCAGATCCTGAATACCCCTTTGGGTTTTGTTATGGAAATTGAGCTTTCGGAGTTCTCCGTTGATGCGCACTTTGGACTTTCGGCTCATCTTACAATCAAATTGCAGAAAGCTTCCCCCATTTCTTAATCTGTTTCTCATGGGCTGAAAACTAAAGCCCAGAAAGTCAAACTGTACAGGGTAATCATTCAGATTTCTGCCTTCCTTCTTACAGTAAACAATTTTCGTCTTTTCGGGATGGGCTCTCAAGCCGCATTTTTCTAAACGATCCTTCAAATCTGTAAGTGTTCTGACAGCTTCCTGATAGCTACTGCAATGGATAATAAGGTCATCAGCATACCGAACCATGATTACGGATGGATGGAATTTCTCCAGCCATTTATCAACACAATAATGCATGTAAAGATTGGCAAGAAGCGGGCTGATTACCCTCCCTGAGGAGTACCTTTTCCCGTGGATACTTTGACCGCACCATCCTCAAGTATGACTGGTGCTTCCAGCCACCTTTTGATGTACAGCAATACCCATTTCTCTGAAACGTGTCTTTCCAAAGCTTTCAACAAAAGCTCATGGTTCACATTTTCGAAGAACTCCTGTATATCCAAATCTATAACCCAGCTGTATCGACGTACATTCTGTTGTACGCTTTGGATTGCTGTGTGCGCATTTTTGTTCGGGCGGTATCCGTAGGAATTGTCCACAAATACTGATTCCAGCCTTGGTTCTAGGTACGTCTTTACTACCTGTTGGGCAATCCTGTCGCTTACAGTGGGAATTCCCAAAGGACGGGTCTTACCCCCTGCCTTGGGTATTGTTACCCGCTTTATCGCTGGTGCAAAGTAACTTCCAGAAGCCAGTCTGTTCCAGAGTTTGTACAGTTCTTTGGAACGTACCCTGTCAAATTCCGACAGGCTCTGCTGGTCAATCCCTGCACTACCTCCATTACTTTTTACCTTCTTGTAGGATTCCCAAACCATCTCTTTGGTAATTGGTACCGACTTTGTCTGTTCTTTAAAAATCATCCTTAACTAGTTAAGTTGTTCTTAAATTAAAACTGCATAATTGAAGCCCTTCGCTCCGCTCCCATTACAGGAGTTTCATCACTACTACGACTTCATCCGTCACCTATATACTCATCAGTAATCAACTCACAGGTATTGCCTGCTTGTGTTTTCCTTTTGGCATAGCATATAGGCTTCCTGCGATTCCACAATAAAGCCTGAATAGAAGTCATGCCCCCTTTATGACGGTTGCCGTATAGACAGTAAATTAGGCACCTTCTATACTTATCTCCGGCCTCTCGATATAAACCGGATTTTGACAACGACTGGTCTTTTCGTCACTTCATCGGAAGGTTCGCTTTCGCTCATCTCTTCTATCCTTACCTGACCATTTAAACAGCCTTTTCTTCTATCGCTTCACACATCATTGTTACCGCAGATGCATCATAGAAGTGGTTTGGTGAGTGTTCCTAAACAACCCTCACCGAGGGCCTGCCCTCATCTTTATCATAGCTTACACAGCACACATCGAGTAGACGGCCGTGAGCCATAGGCCCACGGTGCGCCTCTCACACCACCGTACGTACGGGTCTCGTATACGGCGGTTCATTGAATCTCAGGCTTTGATTTAGAGTAATAGTCCAGCATACTTAGATAACCTTTTCTTCTCAGTCTAGAGAGCGTAATTGTTGTTCCGAGTATGGGACTTTGGGCCACAGCCCATCCTCCTTTTCTGGTCCTGCTCCATGCGTAAGCATGGTCATGATCCACTCCAAGTCTGATTAGGTTTTTACGTTTTCGCTCGGGTTTCTTCCAGTCGTGCCAAATACAATATCTGAGTCGGTTCCTCAGCCACTCGTCGAGTTGTTTGAGCTTGGCCTGAATACTGGCCAGTCGGTAATTGTTTACCCATCCCATCCATACCTCATTGAGTTTTTGAAGCCTTTCCTCAAAACTGTATGGCAGGGTTTTCTTGGTGATCCATTTGAGCTTACGTTTCAGGTTTACCCAGCTTTGCTTCTTCACTATCAGTTGGTATTTGCCCTTTTCCCCTTTTTTGTAGGTTGGCACGAAGCCATGACCTAGCAGCTCAAAGTCAGAGGGTCTTCGGATTCCGCTTTTCTCCTTGTTGATAGGCAAATCCAGTTTGTTCTTCAGAAACAGATAGACTTCATTGCCTACTTTTTGGGCGGATGCTTTGGACTTAGTATAGATACTGAAGTCATCGGCATAGCGCACGAATTTCAACCCTTTACTTTTGAGGTACTTGTCCAGTTCGTCCAATAATATATTGGACAGCAATGGACTCAGGGGACTTCCCTGTGGCATACCCTTTCGGCGTTTGTGCAGTTTTCCATTGATCTGGATTGGTGCTCTCAGCCATTTTCGGATCAGCCACAAAGTTGTGGGACATTTTACCCTATTGTAGATTAACTGAAGCAGTTTGTAGTGTTGTACCTCATCAAAGAAACCTTTCAGGTCAATGTCCACAATGTCCTGATAGCCATCATTGATGTTTTTCAGGGCTTGTGTTACTGCTCCGTGAAGGTTCTTTCCGGGTCGAAAACCGTGGCTCTCCTCTTCGAAAGTTAATTCGAATCGGGTGGCTAATTGCTGGCTAACTGCCTGTTGAAGCCATCTATCCACTACGCATGGGACTCCGAGTAATCTGGTTTTTCCGTTACTCTTTGGGATTTCAACCCCTCTGATAGCTTTAGGTACGTACCTCCTTTTCAGGATGTCGGTTAATACAGCTGTCCTGCCTTGGTCGATAAACGACTTCAATTCGGTCACCTGCATACCGTCCACTCCCGATGAGCCTTTATTACCCACTACTTGACGGTAGGCTTTATAAAGGTTTTTGGATTGAAGTACTCTTTCTATCATTACTTTGTTCTCCTTGTCCGCTTAAGAATAGGCTATCTCGCATGTGCGGGATTCCTATCCGAATTAGGACGCGATTCAATGTTCAGTCCTTCGTTATTCAGTGAGACCTCTGCAGTATTTACAGCTCGTTTCCGATAACTACTATGACCTCGGCTGACTTCTCTTGGACATTCCAGACGTCCAGAGACCTCCCTCGGTAAGATGAATATCCTTGTGTCTATCGCTGCTCTATCTACTATTTTGGCTTATCTCTGTTTCCAGAGCTTAGGACTTCGGCATGATGTGCTACCTCATCCAGCCTCATAGCCTCAGTATAGAGTTCCTTTTCGTCAGTACAGACACCGCAGTCTGGCTTACTTCAGTGCATACCTCACGGTAAACCACCTTGCCACTTGCTTGGCTTCGGGTAACGACTCCCGCGCTTAAGGGACTTTCACCCGTTGGAACGACCATCTTTTTGGTCTATATTCACCATTCAAGGCACACACATCGGCTATAGCAAATGCGGGCTGACTGCTTATAAATGAAGACATTGCAACTAAATAACATTCGGTTTGGCGGACAAAGATTCGGTTTCAAAATCCCGCACTTGCCATAGCCAGGGCCGTTATGGGCAACCTTAAAAACCGACACAGCACAAATAAACAGAATGAAAGAAACAGAAATCGAACATAACCTTTCTTCTTATGTACAACGAATTGAAAAGGATATTGAGCTTGGCAACTTTAGAACTACCAAGACCGAAGATTTTTTTCTTCGAGTTTTAAGTGCTGCATATAAATTACCCAATCTTGAAAACCTTGCATACGATAAGATTAATACAATTGCTATTGACTTAATAGACCGTAAAAAAGAACTTGGTGTTCAGGTTACAGCTCAAAAATCAAACGAAAAGGGAAAAATTGACAAAACAATAAAAGACACAATTTCAGAATGGAAAGACCAAGGTGTTAAAACACTTTGGATTTTATTTATCTCTGAAACTCCATATATAAAAAAGAACATTAACACATCGAAACTGTACTTAGAGAAAGATGGTCTAAAAGTTTATATTAAAACCATTAGAAGACTTATAGGAGATATTACCAAGAGTAATATAGAAGAAAGAGTTAAAATTGATGAGCTTTTAAAGCAAGAAGTTTCTACAGAATATTATGGTCTTTCAAAACTTGCACTTTTCAAGCAAATAGAAAAAGGCGAGAAGATTGTAAATGACAATTTTTTCAACCTTGAATCATCAATTTATTATAGCAAAAAAGAGTTCCAAACAATCAACACCCTTGCATTTCAATTTACCAAAGGCAAATTAAAAGAGTATTGTATTCTCGGTAATCCGTGCAGTGGTAAAACTACTTTTGCGTATTCTATAATTCAAAAAATTAACAATAGAAAGACATTTTATCTTAACCTTTCCAACCCAACGATTACAAAAAAAGATTTAGCAGAAGAATTAATTCAAGTTTCACATAATTACTCGTTTGTAGTTGTTGACAATATTCACGACAATATAGAAGTATTTCAATATTTACGTGATAGAATATCAACTCATAAATGGATAAGAGTTTTATATCTTTCACGTTACTACAATACATTTGATGATTTTGACACAGAAAATATTTATAGATTAATTGACGGTATCCCTTTCTTTAGAATTGACTCAAATGAAAGCTTTGAGGAAAAAGTATCTGGCATAATTTGGAAGAAAACAAAATCGTTAATCGAAAAAGGAAGTCAGCTTCAGTGGCAAAAGGGAAATTTTAAACAAGTTCTTAAAAACATTAATAGGAATTTATTAAAACTAAATATTGCTTTACGAATGTGGGAACAAAAAAACTCACATTCTGCCCCCCTAACCTTTGATAAGATTGATTCAAAGAAAATATTACATCAATTCTTTAAAGAACATAAACTAAACCTTTTTAAGAGTGATGCTTTATTAACTTATTGTTTGCTTTTTAGAAATGATATTTCTTTCGTTCCATTGAGAAACGCATACGATGAAAACTCGCTACTGCGTGAAAAAGGAATTATATTACAATACTTTAAAAGTGATTTTTGTTTTTTTCCACATAAAGAATATGCTCAGCTAATTTTTGACTCATACGATTACATTGAAAATGGTATTAGCATTGACAAGAAAACGGAATTGGTATTAAACTATATCCAAAGCTTTGATTATGATGAAAACAATATTGGTTTATTATTCTTATTAGCCAAGTTTCAAAAAACGGAAGAAAAAGAAATTATTGGCAGTTTATTAAATGATGAAACTACAAAAGAAGTTTTTTTAGATGAGCTATCAAATCAGGCAAATAAAAGCTATTGGGTAATCAATATCTTGAACATAGTCTTTTTGCATTCCGAACAGATTGAAACAAATTATTTAAAAGAGTATTTCAAGTTTTTTTTGACATTTTTCAAATCAAATAAACTCAGCCTGTACATTGAAGAACATTACATTGCCTACACAAGGCTTCTTCAACTGAGTAACATTTTAAATGTTGAGTTGATTGAATCCAGTATTTTGGTTTCACTAAGAAAGAATGAAATGGCTAATACTAATTCAATTGTGGAATTAACACTAAGAATCAGTAAAAAGAGTCGTGAGTCAGAAACAATACTTCGCATTCTCCATTCCTTTGATTTCTCTGAATGGTTAAAAATGATAACAGATTTACCACGTCTATCAAATGTTACCAATTGCCTTTCAGAGTTAAATACTTCAACAGTAGCGAAAAAGTTACTGATTGGCTTAATGAGAAACATAAATTGGGATAAACAATACAACAAAGCAAAATCATTAAAGATTGACCAGTTTGTAAAATCGTTGAGAGAAATCAACAGGATTGACATTTCAATTGGCACAAATAAATCTTGGGTTCTTTTTCAGAAAGCATTAAATGATTCTCTTTTCAAAATCAAGCTTAATGATGCTAATCTATCAGAATATTCAAAAGCACTATCTGATTTATCTAAAATTGACTCTAAATTCGTAAAAAAACAATTAACCATAGACCTCAAAAACAAAGTTGTTTATAACAAGTTTTCGAATGAAACAAGTATTTCTAATTTCACGGCAAGGGCATTAGAATTAAGAAAGCTTTTTGAAGATGAAAAATTATTCTTTGAGTTAATAGGTTCAATAGTATCAACGAAAAGCTTTGCTCAGAAGATAGAAACAGAAACCAACTTAAATTATCTATTAATATTTGCAGAGTTTGCAGAGAAATATTTGGATTTAGAAGAGCTTAATCTGAACCAAACACTTTCAAAATCAATAACAAAAGTTATAAGGAATTTGCCTAATAAACTTGAAGCTTTAAGTAACCCTAAATTTTTGAATATTAATGATTTGGATTCAAATTTTGTTGATTCAATAACTATTCAAGAAATTGACAATTATTTTAAAAACAATAAAATAACATATGCGGAAGACCTATTCAGGGTTATGTCTTCAATCGATAAAGACAAAACAATAGAAAAGTTCAAAAAGATTAATAAAACAATATTAGTTCGTGCTTTATTAAACCCTGAACTTAATTTTAGTCAAGCCTTGGAAGATTTATATAAACTGAAAAACAAGGTTTATAAAAATGAGAATCTAAATTGTAATGAAAAGATTTATTCAATTCTAAAAGAATACCTAACAAATTACAGCAGAGATTATAGGCGTTACAGCAGAGTTAATATTAGTGATTTTTTAAAAGGTTACTATTTTGGTTCCTGCATAAGCAAGAATATAATAGAACAACATTGTAAAAATGACTTGATAAACAAGCTAAAATCAGACAAGCATAAAAACTTTGAGATTTCTCCACTATTCCAATTTTTGAGACGTATCTCAAGTATGTATAAAAATGAACTTGATGATAAGCTCACAATATTTTTAAAACTAAACACTGACAATTTTATAGATGCAATCAGAAATGAGGATATTGTAAAGACCTTGTCAGGTTTGTGCGAACTTGCATTGACAAAATTTGATATTTATGGAGATGAATTATTATTCAAAGCGAGAAGTATAATTGTAAAAAAAACAGCACAAAGAAAAAGGGATGATATTTATAAAGTTAAACTCATTCCTGACCTCGAAAAAATTGCAAAAAACAAAGGGAAAATTGTACTAAAAGAATTGATATAAAGAAAAAGGTAACCCATAGTCGAGTAGGTAAAGGGGAATTCCACCCCTAAACCTCTCACAGAACCGTACGTGAACCTCTCGATTCATACGGCTCTTATTATGCAGTCGGTTTATAGTCTATCAAGTTAGACTAACTTGTATCCCAGTTCCCAATGGTAGAACAGGTTTGGATAAGAGACCGTAACTTGTCTAAGCCATTTCACTGCTTTGACCTTGCTTCCTTTAAAGCTCTTGTACTTGTTCAGAATCCACCTGATCAATCGATGGTGCAGATAATAGAACACCGGTTTTAGACTTCTTCGGCTTATCTTCCCATAGTATTGAACCCACCCTCGTATCTTTGGATTTAGCAATATGGCCAGATCCTGAATACCCCTTTGGGTTTTGTTATGGAAATTGAGCTTTCGGAGTTCTCCGTTGATGCGCACTTTGGACTTTCGGCTCATCTTACAATCAAATTGCAGAAAGCTTCCCCCATTTCTTAATCTGTTTCTCATGGGCTGAAAACTAAAGCCCAGAAAGTCAAACTGTACAGGGTAATCATTCAGATTTCTGCCTTCCTTCTTACAGTAAACAATTTTCGTCTTTTCGGGATGGGCTCTCAAGCCGCATTTTTCTAAACGATCCTTCAAATCTGTAAGTGTTCTGACAGCTTCCTGATAGCTACTGCAATGGATAATAAGGTCATCAGCATACCGAACCATGATTACGGATGGATGGAATTTCTCCAGCCATTTATCAACACAATAATGCATGTAAAGATTGGCAAGAAGCGGGCTGATTACCCCTCCCTGAGGAGTACCTTTTCCCGTGGATACTTTGACCGCACCATCCTCAAGTATGACTGGTGCTTCCAGCCACCTTTTGATGTACAGCAATACCCATTTCTCTGAAACGTGTCTTTCCAAAGCTTTCAACAAAAGCTCATGGTTCACATTTTCGAAGAACTCCTGTATATCCAAATCTATAACCCAGCTGTATCGACGTACATTCTGTTGTACGCTTTGGATTGCTGTGTGCGCATTTTTGTTCGGGCGGTATCCGTAGGAATTGTCCACAAATACTGATTCCAGCCTTGGTTCTAGGTACGTCTTTACTACCTGTTGGGCAATCCTGTCGCTTACAGTGGGAATTCCCAAAGGACGGGTCTTACCCCCTGCCTTGGGTATTGTTACCCGCTTTATCGCTGGTGCAAAGTAACTTCCAGAAGCCAGTCTGTTCCAGAGTTTGTACAGTTCTTTGGAACGTACCCTGTCAAATTCCGACAGGCTCTGCTGGTCAATCCCTGCACTACCTCCATTACTTTTTACCTTCTTGTAGGATTCCCAAACCATCTCTTTGGTAATTGGTACCGACTTTGTCTGTTCTTTAAAAATCATCCTTAACTAGTTAAGTTGTTCTTAAATTAAAACTGCATAATTGAAGCCCTTCGCTCCGCTCCCATTACAGGAGTTTCATCACTACTACGACTTCATCCGTCACCTATATACTCATCAGTAATCAACTCACAGGTATTGCCTGCTTGTGTTTTCCTTTTGGCATAGCATATAGGCTTCCTGCGATTCCACAATAAAGCCTGAATAGAAGTCATGCCCCCTTTATGACGGTTGCCGTATAGACAGTAAATTAGGCACCTTCTATACTTATCTCCGGCCTCTCGATATAAACCGGATTTTGACAACGACTGGTCTTTTCGTCACTTCATCGGAAGGTTCGCTTTCGCTCATCTCTTCTATCCTTACCTGACCATTTAAACAGCCTTTTCTTCTATCGCTTCACACATCATTGTTACCGCAGATGCATCATAGAAGTGGTTTGGTGAGTGTTCCTAAACAACCCTCACCGAGGGCCTGCCCTCATCTTTATCATAGCTTACACAGCACACATCGAGTAGACGGCCGTGAGCCATAGGCCCACGGTGCGCCTCTCACACCACCGTACGTACGGGTCTCGTATACGGCGGTTCATTGAATCTCAGGCTTTGATTTAGAGTAATAGTCCAGCATACTTAGATAACCTTTTCTTCTCAGTCTAGAGAGCGTAATTGTTGTTCCGAGTATGGGACTTTGGGCCACAGCCCATCCTCCTTTTCTGGTCCTGCTCCATGCGTAAGCATGGTCATGATCCACTCCAAGTCTGATTAGGTTTTTACGTTTTCGCTCGGGTTTCTTCCAGTCGTGCCAAATACAATATCTGAGTCGGTTCCTCAGCCACTCGTCGAGTTGTTTGAGCTTGGCCTGAATACTGGCCAGTCGGTAATTGTTTACCCATCCCATCCATACCTCATTGAGTTTTTGAAGCCTTTCCTCAAAACTGTATGGCAGGGTTTTCTTGGTGATCCATTTGAGCTTACGTTTCAGGTTTACCCAGCTTTGCTTCTTCACTATCAGTTGGTATTTGCCCTTTTCCCCTTTTTTGTAGGTTGGCACGAAGCCATGACCTAGCAGCTCAAAGTCAGAGGGTCTTCGGATTCCGCTTTTCTCCTTGTTGATAGGCAAATCCAGTTTGTTCTTCAGAAACAGATAGACTTCATTGCCTACTTTTTGGGCGGATGCTTTGGACTTAGTATAGATACTGAAGTCATCGGCATAGCGCACGAATTTCAACCCTTTACTTTTGAGGTACTTGTCCAGTTCGTCCAATAATATATTGGACAGCAATGGACTCAGGGGACTTCCCTGTGGCATACCCTTTCGGCGTTTGTGCAGTTTTCCATTGATCTGGATTGGTGCTCTCAGCCATTTTCGGATCAGCCACAAAGTTGTGGGACATTTTACCCTATTGTAGATTAACTGAAGCAGTTTGTAGTGTTGTACCTCATCAAAGAAACCTTTCAGGTCAATGTCCACAATGTCCTGATAGCCATCATTGATGTTTTTCAGGGCTTGTGTTACTGCTCCGTGAAGGTTCTTTCCGGGTCGAAAACCGTGGCTCTCCTCTTCGAAAGTTAATTCGAATCGGGTGGCTAATTGCTGGCTAACTGCCTGTTGAAGCCATCTATCCACTACGCATGGGACTCCGAGTAATCTGGTTTTTCCGTTACTCTTTGGGATTTCAACCCCTCTGATAGCTTTAGGTACGTACCTCCTTTTCAGGATGTCGGTTAATACAGCTGTCCTGCCTTGGTCGATAAACGACTTCAATTCGGTCACCTGCATACCGTCCACTCCCGATGAGCCTTTATTACCCACTACTTGACGGTAGGCTTTATAAAGGTTTTTGGATTGAAGTACTCTTTCTATCATTACTTTGTTCTCCTTGTCCGCTTAAGAATAGGCTATCTCGCATGTGCGGGATTCCTATCCGAATTAGGACGCGATTCAATGTTCAGTCCTTCGTTATTCAGTGAGACCTCTGCAGTATTTACAGCTCGTTTCCGATAACTACTATGACCTCGGCTGACTTCTCTTGGACATTCCAGACGTCCAGAGACCTCCCTCGGTAAGATGAATATCCTTGTGTCTATCGCTGCTCTATCTACTATTTTGGCTTATCTCTGTTTCCAGAGCTTAGGACTTCGGCATGATGTGCTACCTCATCCAGCCTCATAGCCTCAGTATAGAGTTCCTTTTCGTCAGTACAGACACCGCAGTCTGGCTTACTTCAGTGCATACCTCACGGTAAACCACCTTGCCACTTGCTTGGCTTCGGGTAACGACTCCCGCGCTTAAGGGACTTTCACCCGTTGGAACGACCATCTTTTTGGTCTATATTCACCATTCAAGGCACACACAATGTATAAAAATAATAGCCGAAACAGTAGTAAACTCAAGGGTTGTAGCCCGCTTCAACTTTTCTGTAACTTGACAGAAAAGTGCAACGCAATCGGCTACTATTCTTATACTAACCGTTAGCGGTTATTTGAAAAAAGCATCACGTCAAGAATTAAAATTAAGAACAGAAACAAGATAAAATGGATAAGAGCCCAGAAGAAAATTTAAAAAACCTTTCAATTACTTTAAACGAAGTTTCACAACCTATCGCTAGTTATGTAAACTGCGTACGAACAGGAAACTTATTATTCCTTTCAGGCAAAGGACCAATTAAAAAAGACAAAACCTATGTAACAGGAAAAGTGGGAAAAGACTTGACAGTTGAACAAGGAAACGAAGCTGCTCGTTTAGTTGCAATCGACCATATTGCAGTATTAAAAGACGAATTGGGAGATTTGAGTAAAGTAAAACGAATCGTTAAAGCTTTTGGAATGGTACATTGCACAATTGATTTTGTTGACCAAGCAAAAGTAATTAATGGATATAGCGATTTAATGTTTTCCGTATTTGGCGAAAAAGGTCGACACGCAAGAAGTGCAGTAAGTATGCACGCATTGCCTCTAAATTTTGCAGTAGAAGTTGAAGTAATTGTAGAAGTTGAAGATTAATCTATAAATGAGCATAAAAACATACATTATTGACGCATTTACAACAGAGCTTTTCAAGGGAAATCAAGCGGCAGTTTGTTTACTTGAAAATGAACTTGATGAAACAACTATGCTCAATATCGCCAAAGAATTTGGGTTTTCGGAAACGGCTTTCGTCATAAAGCAAAATGCAGATTCATTTTCCATACGCTATTTTTCGCCAGTAAAAGAAATTCCACTATGTGGTCACGCTACTTTAGCTTCTTCAAAAGCAATTTTTACCGAATTTAAAGAACTGTCCCAAATCATTTTCCAAACCCATTTCGGAGATACATTGCAAATAAGCCAAACCAATGGAAAAATTGAAATGAAATTTCCTTTACATCAAACAGTAACGACTGAATTTAATGATGAAATAAGAAAAGCCTTGGGAATAAATGAAATTCTAAATTCCAGATACAATTCATTTCACAATATGCTGATGTTGGAATTGGAAAGTAGCAAGGAACTTGAAAACCTAAAGCCCGACTTTTCTGTATTAAGGAATATTGAAACCACAATCAGCGGAGTACTTGTAACTGCAAAATCTGAACGTGAAAACTTCGACTACGAATATCGCTATTTCTTTCCTTGGTCAGGAGCAGATGAAGACCCTGTTACAGGTGGAGTTCAGAGCTTTTTAGCAAAATATTGGTCGGACAAACTAAATAAAGATAAAATGAACGCTTTCCAATGTTCGAAACGGACAGGAAGTATGGAAGTGGAACTAATGGAAAATTCTGTAATAATTAGAAGTAACGCAGTAATATTTATAACAGGACTAATGAACCTGAATTGATGAAAAGAAGAAAAACAACCGCTAGTCGAGTAGGTAAAGGGGAATTCCACCCCTAAACCTCTCACAGAACCGTACGTGAACCTCTCGATTCATACGGCTCTTATTATGCAGTCGGTTTATAGTCTATCAAGTTAGACTAACTTGTATCCCAGTTCCCAATGGTAGAACAGGTTTGGATAAGAGACCGTAACTTGTCTAAGCCATTTCACTGCTTTGACCTTGCTTCCTTTAAAGCTCTTGTACTTGTTCAGAATCCACCTGATCAATCGATGGTGCAGATAATAGAACACCGGTTTTAGACTTCTTCGGCTTATCTTCCCATAGTATTGAACCCACCCTCGTATCTTTGGATTTAGCAATATGGCCAGATCCTGAATACCCCTTTGGGTTTTGTTATGGAAATTGAGCTTTCGGAGTTCTCCGTTGATGCGCACTTTGGACTTTCGGCTCATCTTACAATCAAATTGCAGAAAGCTTCCCCATTTCTTAATCTGTTTCTCATGGGCTGAAAACTAAAGCCCAGAAAGTCAAACTGTACAGGGTAATCATTCAGATTTCTGCCTTCCTTCTTACAGTAAACAATTTTCGTCTTTTCGGGATGGGCTCTCAAGCCGCATTTTTCTAAACGATCCTTCAAATCTGTAAGTGTTCTGACAGCTTCCTGATAGCTACTGCAATGGATAATAAGGTCATCAGCATACCGAACCATGATTACGGATGGATGGAATTTCTCCAGCCATTTATCAACACAATAATGCATGTAAAGATTGGCAAGAAGCGGGCTGATTACCCCTCCCTGAGGAGTACCTTTTCCCGTGGATACTTTGACCGCACCATCCTCAAGTATGACTGGTGCTTCCAGCCACCTTTTGATGTACAGCAATACCCATTTCTCTGAAACGTGTCTTTCCAAAGCTTTCAACAAAAGCTCATGGTTCACATTTTCGAAGAACTCCTGTATATCCAAATCTATAACCCAGCTGTATCGACGTACATTCTGTTGTACGCTTTGGATTGCTGTGTGCGCATTTTTGTTCGGGCGGTATCCGTAGGAATTGTCCACAAATACTGATTCCAGCCTTGGTTCTAGGTACGTCTTTACTACCTGTTGGGCAATCCTGTCGCTTACAGTGGGAATTCCCAAAGGACGGGTCTTACCCCCTGCCTTGGGTATTGTTACCCGCTTTATCGCTGGTGCAAAGTAACTTCCAGAAGCCAGTCTGTTCCAGAGTTTGTACAGTTCTTTGGAACGTACCCTGTCAAATTCCGACAGGCTCTGCTGGTCAATCCCTGCACTACCTCCATTACTTTTTACCTTCTTGTAGGATTCCCAAACCATCTCTTTGGTAATTGGTACCGACTTTGTCTGTTCTTTAAAAATCATCCTTAACTAGTTAAGTTGTTCTTAAATTAAAACTGCATAATTGAAGCCCTTCGCTCCGCTCCCATTACAGGAGTTTCATCACTACTACGACTTCATCCGTCACCTATATACTCATCAGTAATCAACTCACAGGTATTGCCTGCTTGTGTTTTCCTTTTGGCATAGCATATAGGCTTCCTGCGATTCCACAATAAAGCCTGAATAGAAGTCATGCCCCCTTTATGACGGTTGCCGTATAGACAGTAAATTAGGCACCTTCTATACTTATCTCCGGCCTCTCGATATAAACCGGATTTTGACAACGACTGGTCTTTTCGTCACTTCATCGGAAGGTTCGCTTTCGCTCATCTCTTCTATCCTTACCTGACCATTTAAACAGCCTTTTCTTCTATCGCTTCACACATCATTGTTACCGCAGATGCATCATAGAAGTGGTTTGGTGAGTGTTCCTAAACAACCCTCACCGAGGGCCTGCCCTCATCTTTATCATAGCTTACACAGCACACATCGAGTAGACGGCCGTGAGCCATAGGCCCACGGTGCGCCTCTCACACCACCGTACGTACGGGTCTCGTATACGGCGGTTCATTGAATCTCAGGCTTTGATTTAGAGTAATAGTCCAGCATACTTAGATAACCTTTTCTTCTCAGTCTAGAGAGCGTAATTGTTGTTCCGAGTATGGGACTTTGGGCCACAGCCCATCCTCCTTTTCTGGTCCTGCTCCATGCGTAAGCATGGTCATGATCCACTCCAAGTCTGATTAGGTTTTTACGTTTTCGCTCGGGTTTCTTCCAGTCGTGCCAAATACAATATCTGAGTCGGTTCCTCAGCCACTCGTCGAGTTGTTTGAGCTTGGCCTGAATACTGGCCAGTCGGTAATTGTTTACCCATCCCATCCATACCTCATTGAGTTTTTGAAGCCTTTCCTCAAAACTGTATGGCAGGGTTTTCTTGGTGATCCATTTGAGCTTACGTTTCAGGTTTACCCAGCTTTGCTTCTTCACTATCAGTTGGTATTTGCCCTTTTCCCCTTTTTTGTAGGTTGGCACGAAGCCATGACCTAGCAGCTCAAAGTCAGAGGGTCTTCGGATTCCGCTTTTCTCCTTGTTGATAGGCAAATCCAGTTTGTTCTTCAGAAACAGATAGACTTCATTGCCTACTTTTTGGGCGGATGCTTTGGACTTAGTATAGATACTGAAGTCATCGGCATAGCGCACGAATTTCAACCCTTTACTTTTGAGGTACTTGTCCAGTTCGTCCAATAATATATTGGACAGCAATGGACTCAGGGGACTTCCCTGTGGCATACCCTTTCGGCGTTTGTGCAGTTTTCCATTGATCTGGATTGGTGCTCTCAGCCATTTTCGGATCAGCCACAAAGTTGTGGGACATTTTACCCTATTGTAGATTAACTGAAGCAGTTTGTAGTGTTGTACCTCATCAAAGAAACCTTTCAGGTCAATGTCCACAATGTCCTGATAGCCATCATTGATGTTTTTCAGGGCTTGTGTTACTGCTCCGTGAAGGTTCTTTCCGGGTCGAAAACCGTGGCTCTCCTCTTCGAAAGTTAATTCGAATCGGGTGGCTAATTGCTGGCTAACTGCCTGTTGAAGCCATCTATCCACTACGCATGGGACTCCGAGTAATCTGGTTTTTCCGTTACTCTTTGGGATTTCAACCCCTCTGATAGCTTTAGGTACGTACCTCCTTTTCAGGATGTCGGTTAATACAGCTGTCCTGCCTTGGTCGATAAACGACTTCAATTCGGTCACCTGCATACCGTCCACTCCCGATGAGCCTTTATTACCCACTACTTGACGGTAGGCTTTATAAAGGTTTTTGGATTGAAGTACTCTTTCTATCATTACTTTGTTCTCCTTGTCCGCTTAAGAATAGGCTATCTCGCATGTGCGGGATTCCTATCCGAATTAGGACGCGATTCAATGTTCAGTCCTTCGTTATTCAGTGAGACCTCTGCAGTATTTACAGCTCGTTTCCGATAACTACTATGACCTCGGCTGACTTCTCTTGGACATTCCAGACGTCCAGAGACCTCCCTCGGTAAGATGAATATCCTTGTGTCTATCGCTGCTCTATCTACTATTTTGGCTTATCTCTGTTTCCAGAGCTTAGGACTTCGGCATGATGTGCTACCTCATCCAGCCTCATAGCCTCAGTATAGAGTTCCTTTTCGTCAGTACAGACACCGCAGTCTGGCTTACTTCAGTGCATACCTCACGGTAAACCACCTTGCCACTTGCTTGGCTTCGGGTAACGACTCCCGCGCTTAAGGGACTTTCACCCGTTGGAACGACCATCTTTTTGGTCTATATTCACCATTCAAGGCACACACATTGTGTATGAGCAATAGCGGGTTTAGTGCTATTTTGAAACGTAAATCTATAAATCAAAGGTCGGTGCTATCTGACAGTTTAGTGGCTTAAAATCCGCTACTGCTCATACACGAGACCGTTGTAGGCAATTTTCAAAAGAAGGTATGTACCACAATGCCCCACCTATTGGCAGGATTAATTGAATAAATATGTCATAATGACGGTTATTTTTTAGGTTTTATCCTTATTTAGGACAAAATGTCATTCAATTCTTATTGGTACATCAGTTGTAAGTCGTAAAAGTGTTTTGATGTTCATTTATGTTTAACCTTAAATATTTACAACTATGGCAATTGTAAAGTATGATTCAAACCGTGCATTCCCTGCTTTTAGCAGCTTGTTCGATGACTTCTTCAATACCGAATTCGGTAATTGGAGACATAACAACTTTTCAGCTACCAACACTACACTTCCTGCCGTAAACATCAAGGAAGACAATGATGGCTTCTTGGTTGAAATGGCAGCACCAGGTATGGAAAAAGCCGATTTCAAAATTAATTTGGAAAATAATGTACTAACTATTTCTTCTGAAAAGCAAGAAGAGCAAAAAGAAGAACAAGATAAGTACACTCGTAGAGAATTTGCTTATCGTGCTTTCCAACGTTCTTTCACCTTGCCTGATAGTGCAGATAGTGAAAAAATCGAAGCCAAGTACGAAAACGGTGTGTTGCAAGTGAATATTCCTAAGAAAGAGGAAGCGAAACCGCAACCACCTAAGCTAATTGAAATTTCATAATCAATTTTACTTCGATGGGTGGTGTACAACCGCCACCCTTCTCTACTTTAGTGTTGAACCTTTAAACAACTTATTCTTATGGACTTAGTTAAATGGACAAAAAATATAAAACCAAAATTCCCCAAGGTTGTGGAGAATTTCTTTGGTAAGATTATGGGTCAAGGTAGTGCTGAACACGAAGAAGTGGCGACCTTACCTTCGGTAAACATCAGTGATGAAAACAAGGCTTTTGAAGTGGCAGTAGCTGTTCCCGGACTTGACAAAAAAGATATTAAAGTTGAAGTTCAAGACGGGTACCTAAAAATTTCATCGGAAAAACAGTACGAAAAAGAGGAAAAAGATAAGAACTGGATGCGTAGAGAATTTGGCTATGCCAGTTTCCAGCGAGTTTTTCAACTTCCGCAGGGTGCTGACCCTGAGCAAGTACAGGCAAAAATGGAAAACGGAGTGTTGAATATCCGTTTGGGCAAAAAGGCGGGTTACGAAAAATTGACCAGAGCCATTGAGGTGAAGTAAAACACTCTATTTGTTTGATGTTGAACCATAAAAAAAGGAGGTAACTATGGATAAATTAGCACTTGGCTTATCAGCTATCACCCTAATTTATGGCTGTCTTCTTTATTTGAGTTTCAACTTCCGAGAGGTGATGAATTGGTTGGGTAAGCGCAGCTTGAGTACAATTCCTGTGAGAGAAAAAGCGACCGTTAAACGGGTGTCAAACCAGACTGATGCAGCTTACAAAGCATCAGACCGAATGGCAGCCTAGGTAAAAGTGGGAGTAGTAGCCTTTAGGCTCTCTCCCCTGCTTTTCATTTTAACTTATGTTTCACTTTTAAATCGAAAAGACTATGAAAGACTATGGAATTTCTGCATTGGTAGCCTTAGTCGTTTCTTTTGGGGTGTTCTTTGCTGTTCCTCAATTTACTGACTTTGGCAAAAGTGTTAAAATAGAACACGTTTCGGGCACCCCTGCTCAAGGTGCGCTTTATACTGCCGATGAAAACGGCAATATGATACCGGTAGATTTTACACAATTGGCAGAGAAAGCAATGGATGCTGTGGTACATATTAAATCAACCCAAATACAGCAATATACCAATAGCAATAATTCTTACCAGTACCGTGAACTGCCCGACCCATTTAAAGAGTTTTTCGGTGGGGATGATTTTTTTGAGCAATTCTTTGGTCCACGCAGATATTACCAAACTCCACAACCGAGAGAGCCACAGGCAAGGGTAGGTACTGGTTCAGGCGTAATTATCAATAGTGAAGGCTATATTGTTACTAACAACCACGTAATTGCCAATGCTGACGATATTGAAGTTACGCTTCACGATAACCGCACCTTCAAGGCTAATGTGGTAGGTACTGACCCTTCCACAGACCTTGCCTTGCTTCAAATAAAAGCCAGCGGATTAAGTACCTTGCCGTTGGTCAATTCTGATGATGTGAAAGTAGGAGAGTGGGTACTTGCTGTGGGTAACCCCTTTAACCTTAACTCTACCGTAACAGCGGGCATTGTTAGTGCAAAATCACGTAATATCAATATTTTACGGGAGCAGTTTGCCGTAGAATCGTTTATTCAAACCGATGCGGCTATCAACCCGGGTAATAGCGGAGGTGCTTTGATTAACCTGAGTGGAGGATTGATTGGCATCAATACTGCTATTGCCAGTCCAACAGGTGCTTATGCGGGTTATGGCTTTGCTGTGCCTTCCAACATCGTAAACAAAGTAGTAGAAGACTTTTTAAAGTACGGAATGGTACAACGTGGTTTCTTAGGGATTACTATTCGTGGGGTAGATGCTACGTTAATAAAAGAGAAAGAGTTGGAGGTAGAAACTGGTGTATATGTAGACAGTTTGGGTCAAAATAGTGCCGCCAAAGAAGCAGGCATTAAAGAGGGCGATGTAATTGTGGAAATTGACGGTAAGAAAGTAAATACTACCTCTGAACTACAAGAAGTGGTGGCAAGCCATCGACCTGGCGATAAATTAGAGGTAAAAGTGAACCGCAAGGGGAAAGAAGTGGTGAGTCAGGTAGTGTTACGCAATCGTGAAGGTGAAACGGACTTCCTCGACAAAGCCCGAACCACTATATTTAATAATTTAGGCGCACAATTTGAAGATCTGGACAAGAAAACCGCCAAAAAACTCAACATTGACGGAGGAGTAAAAGTAAGTAAGCTTTTTGCTGGCAAGCTCAAACGCAATACAGCCATCAAAGAAGGTTTTATCATCACTAAAATAGATGGTCGGGTCATCAAGTCGGTCGATGATTTGGAAACAGCACTAAAGGATAAGAAAGGCGGTGTACTGATTGAAGGAGTTTATGAAGATTTTCCAGGTACCCACTATTATGCACTTGGGTTATAAAAAAAGCCTACAGTCGAGTAGGTAAAGGGGAATTCCACCCCTAAACCTCTCACAGAACCGTACGTGAACCTCTCGATTCATACGGCTCTTATTATGCAGTCGGTTTATAGTCTATCAAGTTAGACTAACTTGTATCCCAGTTCCCAATGGTAGAACAGGTTTGGATAAGAGACCGTAACTTGTCTAAGCCATTTCACTGCTTTGACCTTGCTTCCTTTAAAGCTCTTGTACTTGTTCAGAATCCACCTGATCAATCGATGGTGCAGATAATAGAACACCGGTTTTAGACTTCTTCGGCTTATCTTCCCATAGTATTGAACCCACCCTCGTATCTTTGGATTTAGCAATATGGCCAGATCCTGAATACCCCTTTGGGTTTTGTTATGGAAATTGAGCTTTCGGAGTTCTCCGTTGATGCGCACTTTGGACTTTCGGCTCATCTTACAATCAAATTGCAGAAAGCTTCCCCATTTCTTAATCTGTTTCTCATGGGCTGAAAACTAAAGCCCAGAAAGTCAAACTGTACAGGGTAATCATTCAGATTTCTGCCTTCCTTCTTACAGTAAACAATTTTCGTCTTTTCGGGATGGGCTCTCAAGCCGCATTTTTCTAAACGATCCTTCAAATCTGTAAGTGTTCTGACAGCTTCCTGATAGCTACTGCAATGGATAATAAGGTCATCAGCATACCGAACCATGATTACGGATGGATGGAATTTCTCCAGCCATTTATCAACACAATAATGCATGTAAAGATTGGCAAGAAGCGGGCTGATTACCCCTCCCTGAGGAGTACCTTTTCCCGTGGATACTTTGACCGCACCATCCTCAAGTATGACTGGTGCTTCCAGCCACCTTTTGATGTACAGCAATACCCATTTCTCTGAAACGTGTCTTTCCAAAGCTTTCAACAAAAGCTCATGGTTCACATTTTCGAAGAACTCCTGTATATCCAAATCTATAACCCAGCTGTATCGACGTACATTCTGTTGTACGCTTTGGATTGCTGTGTGCGCATTTTTGTTCGGGCGGTATCCGTAGGAATTGTCCACAAATACTGATTCCAGCCTTGGTTCTAGGTACGTCTTTACTACCTGTTGGGCAATCCTGTCGCTTACAGTGGGAATTCCCAAAGGACGGGTCTTACCCCCTGCCTTGGGTATTGTTACCCGCTTTATCGCTGGTGCAAAGTAACTTCCAGAAGCCAGTCTGTTCCAGAGTTTGTACAGTTCTTTGGAACGTACCCTGTCAAATTCCGACAGGCTCTGCTGGTCAATCCCTGCACTACCTCCATTACTTTTTACCTTCTTGTAGGATTCCCAAACCATCTCTTTGGTAATTGGTACCGACTTTGTCTGTTCTTTAAAAATCATCCTTAACTAGTTAAGTTGTTCTTAAATTAAAACTGCATAATTGAAGCCCTTCGCTCCGCTCCCATTACAGGAGTTTCATCACTACTACGACTTCATCCGTCACCTATATACTCATCAGTAATCAACTCACAGGTATTGCCTGCTTGTGTTTTCCTTTTGGCATAGCATATAGGCTTCCTGCGATTCCACAATAAAGCCTGAATAGAAGTCATGCCCCCTTTATGACGGTTGCCGTATAGACAGTAAATTAGGCACCTTCTATACTTATCTCCGGCCTCTCGATATAAACCGGATTTTGACAACGACTGGTCTTTTCGTCACTTCATCGGAAGGTTCGCTTTCGCTCATCTCTTCTATCCTTACCTGACCATTTAAACAGCCTTTTCTTCTATCGCTTCACACATCATTGTTACCGCAGATGCATCATAGAAGTGGTTTGGTGAGTGTTCCTAAACAACCCTCACCGAGGGGCCTGCCCTCATCTTTATCATAGCTTACACAGCACACGTCGAGTAGGTAAAGGGGAATTCCACCCCTAAACCTCTCACAGAACCGTACGTGAACCTCTCGATTCATACGGCTCTTATTATGCAGTCGGTTTATAGTCTATCAAGTTAGACTAACTTGTATCCTAGTTCCCAATGGTAGAACAGGTTTGGATAAGAGACCGTAACTTGTCTAAGCCATTTCACTGCTTTGACCTTGCTTCCTTTAAAGCTCTTGTACTTGTTCAGAATCCACCTGATCAATCGATGGTGCAGATAATAGAACACCGGTTTTAGACTTCTTCGGCTTATCTTCCCATAGTATTGAACCCACCCTCGTATCTTTGGATTTAGCAATATGGCCAGATCCTGAATACCCCTTTGGGTTTTGTTATGGAAATTGAGCTTTCGGAGTTCTCCGTTGATGCGCACTTTGGACTTTCGGCTCATCTTACAATCAAATTGCAGAAAGCTTCCCCCATTTCTTAATCTGTTTCTCATGGGCTGAAAACTAAAGCCCAGAAAGTCAAACTGTACAGGGTAATCATTCAGATTTCTGCCTTCCTTCTTACAGTAAACAATTTTCGTCTTTTCGGGATGGGCTCTCAAGCCGCATTTTTCTAAACGATCCTTCAAATCTGTAAGTGTTCTGACAGCTTCCTGATAGCTACTGCAATGGATAATAAGGTCATCAGCATACCGAACCATGATTACGGATGGATGGAATTTCTCCAGCCATTTATCAACACAATAATGCATGTAAAGATTGGCAAGAAGCGGGCTGATTACCCCTCCCTGAGGAGTACCTTTCCCGTGGATACTTTGACCGCACCATCCTCAAGTATGACTGGTGCTTCCAGCCACCTTTTGATGTACAGCAATACCCATTTCTCTGAAACGTGTCTTTCCAAAGCTTTCAACAAAAGCTCATGGTTCACATTTTCGAAGAACTCCTGTATATCCAAATCTATAACCCAGCTGTATCGACGTACATTCTGTTGTACGCTTTGGATTGCTGTGTGCGCATTTTTGTTCGGGCGGTATCCGTAGGAATTGTCCACAAATACTGATTCCAGCCTTGGTTCTAGGTACGTCTTTACTACCTGTTGGGCAATCCTGTCGCTTACAGTGGGAATTCCCAAAGGACGGGTCTTACCCCCTGCCTTGGGTATTGTTACCCGCTTTATCGCTGGTGCAAAGTAACTTCCAGAAGCCAGTCTGTTCCAGAGTTTGTACAGTTCTTTGGAACGTACCCTGTCAAATTCCGACAGGCTCTGCTGGTCAATCCCTGCACTACCTCCATTACTTTTTTACATTCTTGTATGATTCCCAAACCATCTCTTTGGTAATTGGTACCGACTTTGTCTGTTCTTTAAAAATCATCCTTAACTAGTTAAGTTGTTCTTAAATTAAAACTGCATAATTGAAGCCCTTCGCTCCGCTCCCATTACAGGAGTTTCATCACTACTACGACTTCATCCGTCACCTATATACTCATCAGTAATCAACTCACAGGTATTGCCTGCTTGTGTTTTCCTTTTGGCATAGCATATAGGCTTCCTGCGATTCCACAATAAAGCCTGAATAGAAGTCATGCCCCCTTTATGACGGTTGCCGTATAGACAGTAAATTAGGCACCTTCTATACTTATCTCCGGCCTCTCGATATAAACCGGATTTTGACAACGACTGGTCTTTTCGTCACTTCATCGGAAGGTTCGCTTTCGCTCATCTCTTCTATCCTTACCTGACCATTTAAACAGCCTTTTCTTCTATCGCTTCACACATCATTGTTACCGCAGATGCATCATAGAAGTGGTTTGGTGAGTGTTCCTAAACAACCCTCACCGAGGGGCCTGCCCTCATCTTTATCATAGCTTACACAGCACACATCGAGTAGACGGCCTCGCCAACCGCTAAGTTGACGAGGTGCGCCTACGCCACGGCGCACAGATCTCACACCACCTATCCCGAATGCTTTCGGGAGGTCTCCCCGAATCTAGTTCGGGGCAGGCTGAATACGCGGCGGTTCATTGGATCTCAGGCTTTGATTTAGAGTAATAGTCCAGCATACTTAGATAACCTTTTCTTCTCAGTCTAGAGAGTGTAATTGTTATTACCAATATGGGACTTTGATCCGCCGCGACGGACCATCCTCCTTTTCTGCCTCCCCTGCACTCTGGCTCCTTGACTATAAATGTCCTAGGGGACA
Organism: Algoriphagus sp. NBT04N3; assembly: GCF_019443765.1. Classification (NCBI taxonomy): domain Bacteria; kingdom Pseudomonadati; phylum Bacteroidota; class Cytophagia; order Cytophagales; family Cyclobacteriaceae; genus Algoriphagus; species Algoriphagus sp. NBT04N3. Next base: position 263,903 of record NZ_CP048415.1, on the reverse strand, counting down.
TTTTCTTAACGCTCGGCCCTGATTAAGGGTAGGCTATTCCGTGCCGATAGCTATCGGCACGGGATTCCTATCCGAATTAGGACGCGATTCACAAACACCATAAAAAAACAAACAATACGTGAGTAATTTCCCAACGCTCGCCAAGGATGTTGAAAAGAATTTGAATTAAATCGACACAAATCAAAAATCTTTTTCCAATTTTGACACATTATGTCAATAGAATTTATGTCAACAGAGACAATAGGCGAAAAGCTAAGACACATTCGAGAAGAAAAGGAACTTCCATTGCGGAAAGTAGCTGCATTGCTCGACATTGATGTAGCTATTTTAAGCAAAATGGAGCGTGGAGAACGGAAAATCACAAAAGAAGTAGTTCTTAAACTTGCCGACATATACAATTATGACGCAGACGACCTTTTGGTTTTGTTCCTAAGCGACAAGATCTTATATGAAATTCAAGACGAAGATTTAGGAATAGAAGCCCTGAAAGTAGCAGAGGAAAGAGCCAAATATATTAAAGCGAATAAGAAGAAATGACAATAAAATCAAATAAAGCATTTAACGATTTACCTCTTCTTCCACCAAAGGAATCTTTGGTAGAAACCATTGCAATCCTAAAACAGGAAAGCAAATCTGCTGTGGCATTAGCTGAATTAAAAGGTCTTACAAACACATTGCCCAATCCAAATATACTTATCAATGCTGTGATTTTAAAAGAAGCACAAGCGAGTTCCGGAATTGAAAATGTAATCACAACTCAAGACAAACTTTACCAAGCTTTATATGCCAAGTCGACTAAACCTGACGGAGCAACCAAAGAGGTTTTACGATATAGAGAAGCGCTTCTAATGGGCACACGCCTAATCAAAGAAAAGGGTTTCCTTAATACAAACGGAATAATTGCTATACAGAAAGAATTGGAAGAAAATAATGCTGGCCTTAGAAAACTTCCAGGAACGGCATTAATCAACGATTTGACCAATGAAGTAATTTATACTCCACCTGATAATTTTGATACGATTAGTAATTTGATGAAAAATTGTGAAGAATATCTGAATAATGACGCAGATGATATTTCACCTTTAATCAAGCTAGCCATTCAACATTATCAATTTGAAAGTATCCACCCTTTTTATGATGGTAACGGCAGAACTGGTAGAATCATCAATGTTTTGTTTTTGATTTTGAAAGGTTTATTGAACGAACCTGTTCTTTACTTGAGTTCATATATCATTCAAAACAAAGGAGATTACTACCGATTATTACAGGAAGTTCGGACTAAGAATAATTGGGAGGATTGGATTCTGTATATGCTCAAAGGCATAGAACAGACAGCTCAAAGCACAATTGAACAAATTAACAAAATCAAGCACTTATTCAGCGAAACTCAAAAATTGGTACAAGATAAATTACCAAGGATTTATTCAAAAGATCTGATAGAGCAGCTATACATCCATCCCTACTGCAAGATTGAGTTTTTAGTAAACAACTTGGGTATCGAAAGAAAAGCTGCATCAAGATACTTAAGCAGTTTAGAAGAATTAGGAGTTTTGAAATCACAACAAAAAGGTAAAGAAGTCATTTACATCAATACCAAGCTTTATAATTTACTCAAGAAGAGATAGAAAAACGTGTACCAAGTTGTCTCATTAACAATAAACGTGTACTATATATTTCTATTTTGGTACACGAAAATAAAACGTGAGACATTTTGGGACATAAAAAATAATAATGCAAAAACATCAAGACAACATCAATCTTTTTCGCTCCCTCTTCAAAGGACGTGAAGATGTGTTTGCTGTTCGTTGGGAGAAAGGAAACAAATCGGGTTATATGCCAGCCTATTTTTATGACCCATATCGTTTAAGGGCACATAAAATGAATGGTGGAACTTTTCAGAATTTTACCGAAAAGTCTTATCTGAAACTAACAGATGAACAAATCCAAAAGCATTTGGAAGGTTTTCACCATATTGGAATTTATCCCTTACTACAAGACAATACCACTTGGTTTTTAGCAGCTGATTTTGATAAATCGAATTGGCAAAATGAAGCTGTTACTTTTTTGAATGCTTGTAAAGAAAAAGAAATCCCAGCCTACTTGGAGCGTTCCCGTTCGGGAAACGGTGGACTGCACAGGTTTCACACCACCTATCCCGAAAGCTTTCGGGAGTTCTTCCCGATAAAATCGGGACAGGCTGAATACGGCGGTTCACTGAATCTCAGGCTTTGATTTAGAATAATAGTCCAGCATACTTAAATAACCTTTTCTTCTCAGTTTAGAGAGTGTGATTGTTATTACCAGTATAGGACTTTGATCCGCCGCGACGGACCATCCACCTTTTCTGTCTCCCCTACGGCCAGCCCCTCAGCTAAAAACTTCCACAAAGCAATCAACTTCGACTAGTTCTTCATTCCCTAGCTTGATTCATTAATCATTCCCTACAAAATTAGCCCTACCGAAAAATCTTCGATTCACGAAGTTGTTGAGATTAGAACCAAAGCGGTAATTAAAGCCAAATCTGGAATCCACGGTGTATGCTGAAGGCAGGGTTACCCTCCCACTCAATATATCCTGCTCGGTAAAATCTCCCGATGCCAGGTAAATCTGATCCTTTACGTAGTTGCCTTCTACCCTCATAAAGAAAGAAAAATTCCCTGTAACACGGACTTCTGCGCTGATATTCATTCCGGTAGACCAAGAGCTGAAATCATCCAGATAATTTCTCAGTCGATATCCTATTTCCAGGTTACCCCAACGTTGATTGAGCCCCAGACTGGCCCTCAAACTATGAAGAACCCTAGTCTCATCAAGAACACCGGAAATCGTTTCTTCGACATAGCTATTTCTCCTGACTTCGACTCCATAGTTCACTCTTAGAAATCTGGAATTCTGCACAGCTTCAGGGAAAAAATTGTACTCGACGGCTGGCCTAAAGCTGGTCTGGAACTGATAATTAAAGCGGGTGTTCTGACGACCTGCAATATCATATCCATAAGACCACTGGGGTGAAATAGCCTTCACAAGCTGATGGCTAAAGCCAAACTCTGATACATCAAAATTATTCTGAACTTGATCGATAATCTGATTACCACTTTCATCTAAAACTGGATTACCATTGGCATCCACTCTTGGCACTTTTTGAATCGTTCTTCTTAGCCTTTCATCTATTCGCCCGGATAGGGAGATTTTCCATTTATCCGTAATCCGATTAATATTGATATCTCCACCAATATTAATTTGTCTACTCAATTCCTCCAATTCAATGTTAGCATTACTCCCGACATTAAAAACCCAATAATTCCAGGGATCTACGCTTTCCTCCTCTTCATCTACAAAATTGGCAGGGTCAGTCTTCATATTAATTTCGATCCCCTCTCCGGCTTTGGTTTTTGCAACATATGGAGCCAAACCTAATTTAATAAACCGGGTGAGTCTTTCCCTCACTTCAAAGTCTGTATCTGTCTGTTTGGTGTTTACGTAGAGGGTGTCTCTCCTTCCCGCATGAATGTTTTGTTGACCTATAAACAAAAGTTGATATTGCCTTCCTCCACCTCCAGACCTGTTATTGTTAATCAGCAGAAAGACATCAGCTATTTGATTATCCCTATAAAAATCAACCGCTGTAATTTCCGTTCTGATAAAATCCATATCACAGCCTCCATCCCAGCGTTCACAGCCATCGATAAATACTCTAAGTCTATTGGGAATTTTATTATTATCGACGAGCGTTTGACTAATTGAAGCCGTAGTCAAAGAGAAGAAGCTCAGGGTCAATAACAGTAATACTTTTTTCATTTAATCAGGTTTAGTTCACATTGACCGTATGGTTTCGGTCATAAATTAATTCCAATCATCATCGCTCCCTGTTTTACTAATAATGCTTGAAAAGGAGTAATCTTTTTTCCCGAAGGACTTGATAATATCCTTTTCTTTAATCGGATATTTTTCATCCTTTTTTATGCAATTAAACTAGTAAAAGGATGTGAAAGGCATACAAACTTTGGGTGAGAGTATGTTCTTGGAATAATTCAAATGTATAGACAAAGTACTCCCCTAAAAAGGAATAAAAGCATCAGTGGTTTCTTTGGGCATTCGAGCGGTAGTGTTTAATAATCTGCCCAACCAAATCTACCAGCTTAATTAAAAAAGGAAGCATCGCTACATAATTTCGAGTACATAGAGTTTATAAAAATATAAGTTATTTCAATTTTCAGCTTGATTATATGGTCCGTTGTCAGATCATTGAAAACTGAAATCGAAAGGTGATTTGTAATCAAAACCCAACGGATAATCGACAGGGCTTTTTCTGTAATTTAGGATGCTTTGACATTTGAAAATTAAGTGAGCTTGGCTGATTATATTTTATATTAGAATCAAAAGACCTAAACTCAAAGATCGCTGGTAAGCGGTCATTTGATTTGGTTGCATCTATTCAAAAAACAATATAACCCCTTGTCACCCATGAAAATCAGCACTTTCCTCACATTCGTTGGAGATAATTGCGGTAAGGCTACAGAAGCAATCAATTTCTATACGGCTATTTTTCCGAATTCGGAAGTAAAAAGAATAGTGAATTATGCTGAAGGCGAACCAGGCGGAACACCAGGCTTGATCAAGTTTGGAGTTTTCACTCTTAATGGCACAGAATACCTAGTTTCCGAAAGTAATTACAAACACAATTGGTCATTTACTCCCGGAGTATCCATATTTATTTCTTGCGAATTGGAAGATCAAATTGAAATCTTATTCGAAAAACTATCCGGCGAAGGAGGTCAAGTCATGGTTCCGCTCGACAATTATGCAGGAGATGGGGATTATGGCTTTGGAGAAAAATTCGGTTGGTGCGTGGATAAATATGGGGTTTCTTGGCAATTGGTTTTGTTAAGATAAATATCTTAGAATAAACATATCCACCACATTTTTTTACAATTTTTATCTATATTAGACAGTGATTTTATAAAGCTTCTTTTTCACCTATCACATTCTCAAAACTATTTTTTTCAACGTAAAATCAGCTTTTTAAGCATCTGAAGTTGAATTTGAATGAAAATATTTGTCAATCCTGTACAAAAATCATTTTAACATGAGAAATATATCCGATTTAGAAATTCTCAGTAGAACTTTTGAAGATTTATCAGCGGGAATAGGAATATTCAAAGTTAATGATTTGAATGACCTAAAAAGCATTCAGTATGTTTTTATGAACAAGGTTCTTTTATATGAAATGAGAAAAGAACGTGATGAGGTTATTGGAAAAAAAATTATAGAGGTAGCTCCTGAGGCATTTAATCATGAGGGAGGACTACTTGTCATGGAGACCTACCGAAAAGTTGCAGCAGAAGGCGGAAGCATTAATTTGGGATTGGTCGAATATTCTAACCACATGGTGGCAGGAACTTACGAATGCTCTGTTCACCATATTATAGACAACTATGTTTACGTAAAGCTGAGAAACGTAACAGAATTAGAACAAACAAAAAATGAACTAGAGCTAAAAAACAAAGAACTGTCGCAATTTGCTTACATAGTCTCCCATGATTTGAAAGAACCTTTAAATACTATTTGCTCCTTGATTCAATTAATTGAAAAACAAAATACTGGAAAACTTGATACAGAAACAGCTCAAATGCTAGGCTTTATTTCAAGCACAACTAACCGAATGAGGAGCCTGATAACAGGTTTATTGGATTATAGTGGTATAGGGCAGGGAAAAGAAGTAATTGAAATAGACTGCCAAAAACTAGTCGAAATTATTCAGCAGGATTTAGCCTCAAAAATAAAAGAAAACAATGCTATCATCGAGGTAGGGAAGTTACCGAAAATCCTAGGCTATGAAACAGAGCTTCGATTACTTTTTCAGAATTTAATCAGCAATGCCATCAAATTTAGTAAGCCTAATTTTCCTCCTCGAATAAAAATAAGTGCCAAAAAACAAGATGGATGGACCTTTTTTATCCAAGATGATGGAATTGGCGTAGCCAAGGAATATCAAAGTAAAATATTTGGAGTATTTGAACGCTTACACACCCAAAGTGAGTATGAGGGAACAGGCATTGGCCTTGCTCATTGCAAGAAAATTATAGATCTACATAAAGGTAAAATTTGGGTAACTTCTAAACCTGGAGAAGGAAGCACTTTCTGTTTTTCAATACCCACCCGACTTGATCAAAAATCTTGATTTTTGTTTTGATAATTCAAGTTAGAGCTATGGCTTTATCCCAAAGATTTACGCTAAGGGAAAGATTTTATTAATTTAATCTTATGACAATTATTTTGATTCCAAATCTTAAAACTCCTGCATTAGATTTTTCCAGATATCGCATATAAACCTCTCAGATTTATTTTATTTGCTTTTCCCACTATCCAAAAACATAATTACTGTCATTGAATGACTGCAAAAGACATACTAGGAAACCCGGATTTCCTCGCAATATCCTATGGAGGGTATAGAAAGAACTCCAGAAGCATTCAGCCTACCGTAACTCAGCTGAAAGAAGATTTACTCATTCTTCATGCTATGGGCATACGCCTTCTGAGAACTTACAATGTACACTTACCTCATGCTTCAAATGTGCTCAAAGCCATTTCTGAACTGAATCAGGAGAAACAAGGCTTTGAAATGTATGTTATGTTGGGAGCATGGATCGATTGCAAAAATGCCTGGACGGATAAGCAACCTGATCATTTTCAGGAAAGCGAACGAAATCAGGTTGAAATTGCCAAAAGCGTAGAGCTGGCAAATGAATACCCGGATATCGTCAAAATCATTGCAGTAGGCAATGAAGCCATGGTCAAATGGGCCGAATCTTATTATGTACAGCCGGAGGTAATCTTGAAATGGGTCAATCACCTACAAAACCTGAAGAATAAACAGCAAATCTCATCGGAGCTTTGGATCACCTCCTCTGACGATTTTTCCTCTTGGGGTGGTGGAGATCCACTTTACCATACTGCTGCGCTCAATCAGCTGATTCAGGAAGTGGATTTTGTTTCCATGCACACTTACCCCATGCACAATACCCACTATCATCCAATATTTTGGGGAATCAGTCCCTCGGAGAAAAAGCTCCCTAAAAAAGAAAAGCTGGAAAAAGCCATGCAAAGAGCACGAGACTTTGCTATAGGGCAATATCAGCAAGTGAAGGCTTATGTGGAAAAAATTGCCCCTGGAAAACCCGTACACATAGGAGAAACCGGTTGGGCCAGCAGTTCGGATGGATTTTATGGATTGGAAGGATCCCGAGCATGCGATGAGTACAAAGAAATGCTTTACTACCAGGAAATGAGAAACTGGACCAATAGCCAAGGGATTTCCTGTTTCTATTTTGAAGCCTTTGACGAACCTTGGAAAGATTCAGGAAACCCTCAAGGATCTGAAAATCACTTTGGCCTGATCACCGTGGACGGGAAGGTCAAAGCTGCGCTTTGGGATCAGTTTGAAGCAGGAGTTTTCCTGGGTTTAACCCGTGATGGGAAACCGCTCAAACAGACCAAAAAAGGGAATATTGAATTAGCTCTCAGAGCTGCCATGATCCCTCCCCCAAACGAGCACTTGTAACCCAAGCCTATTCTGATTTTCAATTTGCTATACTCAATGCTTCAAAATAGATCAATTCAGGTATTTGAAACCTCCGCTCAAGGTAGAAAGCTGGAGAAAGTCGACCAATTCGAGGACGCAGAGATCACGATTCAGGTCACACTCAATCCAGAAATAGAATTTCAGACTATCACCGGAATTGGAGGTTCTTTTACGGAAGCTTCCGCGCATCTTCTTGCTCAGATGAGTGAAGGAAAAAGACGCGAGATTCTCACAGCATATTTCAGCGAGGAAGGCTCCTGCTATTCCTTGACTCGAACACATATTAATTCCTGTGACTTTTCGCTAAGCCAATACTCTTACGATTCCAATGCCGGGGATGAGAGTCTTCAGAATTTTTCCATTGAAAGGGACAAGAAAGCCTTGATCCCTATGATTCAAGAGGCAAAAATCTATTCCAAGCAAGGTTTCAAAATCATCGCTTCTCCCTGGACTGCACCTCCCTGGATGAAGGATAATCAGAGTTGGGTGGGGGGCAAATTGCTACCTAAATACTATCCAGTCTGGGCAGATTTTTTTGAAAAATATCTCCAAGCTTACCAGGATGAGGGAATAGCTATTTGGGGACTAACCGTGGAAAATGAGCCTCATGGAAATGGCAATAATTGGGAAAGCATGCATTTTAGCCCTGAAGAAATGACTGATTTTGTTCGTTTTCACCTCGGCCCAAAGCTGGAAAATAAAGGCTGGGATGAGGTGAAAATTCTAGGTTATGATCAAAACCGAGAAGGACTGAAGGAATGGGTAGATGTCATGTTTGCTAATGCCGAGTCTTCCATGTATTTCTCCGGCACGGCGGTTCATTGGTACGAAAGTACCTATGAGGTCTTTCCGGAGGCCTTACAATATGCCCATCACAAGGCTCCTGAAAAATTCCTTATTCAAACTGAAGCCTGTATCGATGCTGAAGTTCCAAGATGGCAGGATGATGACTGGTATTGGAGCAAGGAAGCAAAAGACTGGGGTTGGCTTTGGGCTCCGGAAAATCAGAAATACTTACACCCCCAATATGTGCCTGTTTATCGGTATGCCGTCGACATCATAGGCTGCTTTAATAATTGGGTAGATGGATGGATAGACTGGAATATGGTGCTTGATCGCAGAGGCGGTCCCAACTGGTTTGAAAACTGGTGTGTTGCTCCGATAATCGTAGATCCATCGAATGATGAGGTATACTACACCCCGCTTTATTATATTTTGGCCCACTTTAGTAAATTTATCCGGCCAGGTTCCAAAATCATTGAGGTGAAAGTTTCAGAAGATAAAGTTCAAGCGACCGCTGCGAAAAACGAGGATGGTTCTCTGGTCCTAGTTGTATTAAACCAAAACCAATTTAAGATTGCCATCAATCTAGAAATAGCTGACTACAAATCCGCTTTTTCTATCAGTCCGGCTGCCATTCAAACCATTATTATTGGCCCCGACCAAACAAAAACCACTTAAACTGATTCAAATTATCGAACAATTAATTTACCCTTTCCATGCCATCGTTTAGACAAGAAAAATTTCTTTCCCTCGCCTCCTCTGATTTATCTGACAAATCTTTAGAAGAACTCAAGCAAACCTTAAGAAATCAACTGAAAGACGGAGTTCATGGATTTTGTGCTAGTCCCTATGTGGAAGGTCAAAAACCTGGAGATCAACTTACAGAAGAGCAAATCAGAAAAAGATTGGAGGTGCTGAAGCCTCATACCAAATGGATCAGATCTTTCTCCACCACCGAAGGAAATGAGCTTATCCCTAAAGTTGCACGGGAAATGGGTATCAAAACGATGGTTGGTGCCTGGTTGGGTGACAATCCTAAAACCAATGCCAAAGAGGTTGCCAATTTGATTGAATTGGTGAATGAGGGTCTAGTTGATATTGCTGCCGTAGGAAATGAAGTACTATACCGTGGTGATTTGACTGTAGATGAATTACTGGAGCATATTCAAGAGGTCAAAAGTAAAATCCAGAAAAAAGTACCAGTCGGATATGTGGATGCCTATTATGAATTCGAAGATCATCCGGAGGTATCCGAAGCCTGTGATCTCATTTTAGCGAATTGTTATCCTTTTTGGGAAGGATGTCCCTTAGAGCATTCCTTGCTTTATATGAAAGAAATGTATCGCATAGCCAAGAATGCAGGCAAAGGAAAACGGGTAATCATCACAGAGACTGGATGGCCAGATCAAGGCACCAATCTGAGAGGGGCTGTTCCATCGACCGAAAATGCTATCAAATATTTCATCAATGCCCAGCAATGGTCTAAAGAAGAGAATATTGAATTATTCTACTTCTCTTCATTTGATGAATCTTGGAAAGTAGGCGCAGAGGGAGATGTGGGAGCTTTCTGGGGAATTTGGGATAAAGACGAAAGGCTGAAATATTGAGGTCAAATTACTGGCTGCTTGGAACTTCATTGTAAATCCTCCAAGCAGCTTTTCTTAAAAACAGCCTAAATGGCTCCTGCTCTTTAAACTTTAGCCCCCCCTACCTGTCTCCTTCAGTTCTATATCCGTCAGGTCTGCTATCTTCACAGGCTTTCCGCTCTCGATACTGTTTCTGGCTGCAATGCCAACCAAGATAGACATTGCACCATCCCGACTACCCGCAGATTGCCTCCAAGGATCGGCCATGGATGGATCCTTAAAGAGTTTATCCTTTAATCGAGTATCTCCCCCTCCATGTCCTCCACCTCCATGTGGAATGGTAATGATTTGACTCTCCCCAAAATTTTTGGTCAAATGAATCTCATCTGCGTCGACTTCTTCCCAGGGCTGTCTTTCTTTGATCCAAGCTTCTAAGCGCCCCTTGGTACCATTGAAGGCAATTCGATAACCCTCATAGGGTGAGTAAGTGGTCAAAGAATAACTGACCTGGACCTGATTTTTGTACTTGATCTGGACAGCCATCTTATCGTAGATATCTACATCTTCACGAAAAACACAGCCATCCCGATGATATCCGTCATATTGCTCATTTTCGGGATATAAATTCACCAGATGCTCATTCTTTGTGATATCCCAATAAAAATCACAATTGCTGGCATGAGGACATCCCCTACAAGTAGTATGACGGAATGGACCTTTTTTACCATAAAACTCTAAGGAACCATAAGCAAAAACCTCCTCGGGATCCGAATTGATCCACCAGTTTAATAGGTCGAAATGATGCGTAGACTTATGAACAAGTAAAGTACCTCCAAACTCCTTTTTTCTATGCCATCTTCTAAAGTAATCAGCTCCATGGTACACATCCAGATACCAGTGAAAATCTACCGAGGTCAAGTCTCCGATTTCACCTGCTCTCAATAACTCATACAGTTTTTGTCGATGAGGAGAATAGCGGTAATTGAAAGTCACAATTAACTTTTTGCCGGACTTCCGCTCTGCATCCAGAATATCCTGACATTTAAATTCATCCGTGGTCATCGGCTTTTCCGAAATCACATGAATACCAGCATTCAGTCCTTTGATAATAAACTCATGATGGGTGCTGTCCATGGTAGTGACGATCAAGACATCAGGCTTTGCTTCTTTCAGCATTTGATCAAAATCCGTGAATACAGGGCAGTTAGCTCCAATAAACTTCCTTGCATAAGCCAATCTTCCTGGATTGATATCACTGAGCCCGACAAATTCAACCAATTCCCCATAAGATCTAAGCACATCCCTCCCAAACATGGTCGTGCCCCTGATTCCAGTACCTACCAGGGCTAATTTCATTTTTCCTTCCTTTGGCCCAACCAAATCTAAAGCTTGAGCAACAGGATGGATAAGAAAACTACCGGCCAGTAAACTTCCGGACAAGGCCATAAAATCTCTTCTGGATTGATTGGCTGAACGAGACATAGGTTTTGGGTTTAAAAATTGACTCTTTAAGTTAATGAATAAAGAAAAAACTGCAGTGAAAAATTACGGAATCGATTTTCTTGATTTGTTAAAGCCACAAATCGCTGTTTAGATTCCTTTTCCTGTATTTTTGAGGGAATGAATTCAACCATGACGAACAGAACGATATCCATCCGGGGACTCTTCCGGATTAGCAGACCCATCAATCTGCTCATGGTTGCTTTCGCCCAGCTGATGGCAGCATATTTCCTGATAGAAAGAACTCCCCAAGGTTTACCGGTTCTTCAGGATTATCGACTGTATTTATTGATTTTGGCGACACTCTTGATTACGGCTGCCGGCTACATGATCAATGATTATTACGATGTAAAAATCGATTATGTCAACCGACCGAATGAAGTAATCGTTGGAAAGGGAATCAAACGAAGAGTAGTGATTTTTCTCCATACCCTTTTCAATTTTACAGGCATAGGATTGGGCCTCTTAGTAGCACCTAGAATTGCCATTGTTAATTTCGTGGCCGCATTTTTACTATGGCTATACAGCAACAGACTCAAAAGAGAGCCCTTTATCGGAAATTTAACCGTTGCTTTTCTGACAGGACTTTCAGTTTATCTGGTTGCCTTTTATTACCAGAAAAACGAACTATTGGTCTTGACTTATGCCATTTTTGCCTTCTTTTTGAATCTGATCCGGGAAATTCTCAAAGACATTGAAGATAGAAATGGAGATAGAAAACATGGTTGTCGTACGCTTCCCATTGTCATTGGATTCCGAAAGACCAAGCAGGTGATTTTCATTGTTGCCCTCTGTTTTGTCTCTGCCATCCTAATTATCACATTCGAAATCAACAAGCAGGAGTTATTCTATTACTTTGGAGGTCTAGGGATTGCCTTTGTATGGTTTATGAGAAAAATATACCTAGCGGACCGCAAAGACCACTTCACCCAACTCAGTACCTGGGCAAAAATATTGATGCTGGTAGGAACCATGAGCATGGCTTTTTTATAGTCTCCTCATCCTTAAACAAACAGATTTTTTACAAAGCCTAATTTTTCAATTCTCAAACAGACAGCTCTTGCCTTAGCGTTTCTGCAACAAAACCCTTAATTTCATGCATATTTTCTAAAATATGCTAGATTCCAAGGTCATCGTCATCAAAATAGGCTCCAACGTACTTACCCAGTCCGATGGCATGCCTGATTTGGAGCGGATGAAGCATATGGTCGCTCAGATCAGTGGATTAATAAAGCAAGGCAAAAAAGTCGTGTTGGTCAGTTCAGGAGCTGTAGCATTTGGGAGACAAACTGTAGTCTTACCAGAAAGGGTGAATCCCGTTTTCAAAAAACAGATCTGGGCGGCTACAGGACAGATCCGGCTCATACATCAGTATCAAGGATATTTCGAAAAGAAAGGAATTCAAATCGCTCAGATTTTGGTCACCAAGGAGGATTTTCGAGACCGAAAGCATTTTCTCAATATGAAGAACTGCATTGAAGCCTTATTGCAGCAGGGAATCCTACCTGTAATCAATGAAAATGATACCGTGACGATCACAGAACTCATGTTTACCGATAATGATGAGCTGGCCAGTTTGACCGCTGCGATGATTAATGCAGACACCCTCATGCTGCTGACTAATGTAGATGGGATCTTTACCGGAAATCCCACTGAACCCGACTCAGAGCTGATCGAAAAAATAGCTTCTGATACGCCGGAAGTTTCTAGCTATATCTCCGCTACCAAATCTTCCTTTGGTCGGGGTGGTATGCTAACCAAATATGCCATGGCCAAAAAATCGGCAGATTTAGGCATTCAGGTCATCATTGCCAACGGGAAGAAAAATGGAGTGTTGCAGGCTTTTACGGATAAAAAATTGCGATGTACTTGGTTTGAACCCAAAAAGAAAAAACAAGCTCCCAAAAAATGGCTGGCCCATGGCGCGCATTATTACAAAGGGGAAGTCTTCATTAATTCCGGTGCCAAAGCATCTTTGACTTCCGATGTCATACGAAGCCTTTTGCCTATTGGAATCACCAAGTTAGAAGGAGAATTTACTAAAGGTGATATCTTGCTGATTCGTGATGAAAAGGGTGAAAAAGTAGGCTTAGGAAGAGCAGAGTATTCATCCAAATCCGCAACTGAAAAGCTTGGCCAAAAAAAACAAAAAGCGCTGATTCATTATAATTATCTCTATTTATTCGATCATGACTGAGTACTCCCCTATTTTTGAATCTGTTAAAAAAGCTTCATTAGAATTGATCAGGCTTTCTGACGTAAAAATCCAGTCAATTTTGAAGGATTTAGCAGCATTGGCTATCAGGAAAACTGATTTTATTTTAGCTGAAAATCAGAGGGATTTGGAACGCATGGATCCTCAAAATCCGATGTACGACCGTTTGCTTCTCAATCAATCACGGATAGAAAGCATCGCCTCTGAAATTCTTCAAGTCAGCCAGTTACCTACTCCTCTCCATCTCAAATTGGAGGAAAAAATGCTTCCAAATGGACTCTACCTCGAGAAAGTCAGTGTGCCTCTGGGAGTAGTTGGAATTATCTATGAAGCCCGGCCCAATGTGACTTTTGACGTATTTTCCATTGCCCTAAAATCCGGAAATGGACTGATGCTCAAAGGGGGTTCGGATGCAGATTTCTCCAATCGAGCCATAGTTTCTCTGATTCATGAGGTGTTGGAGCAGCATGAGATTTCAACTCAGGCTTTTCAACTCTTACCGGCAGATAGAGAAGCGACCAAGGCACTTCTGGAAGCTGTTGGCTATGTAGATGTTTTGATTCCGAGAGGTTCTCAAGGTCTAATCAATTTTGTGCGAGAGCATGCCAAAGTTCCGGTCATTGAAACAGGTGCCGGAATCGTTCATACCTACTTGGATGAAACAGCTGATTTGGAAAAGGCCAAGCCCATCATCCACAATGCCAAAACCCGAAGACCCAGCGTTTGCAATTCCTTGGATTGTTTGATTATTCATCAAAGTCAGTTGAAAAACCTGAATAAGTTGATTCAGCCTTTGTTGGAAAGTAGGGTGAAAATTTATGCAGATGAGCAGGCTTTTCAGTATCTAGACCAATCTGATTTAATTCACCCAGCGGAGCCGGAACATTTTGGAACAGAATTTTTGAGTTTACAGCTAGCCATAAAGACCGTCAATGATCTGGAGCAGGCTTTACAACATATCCAGATCTATTCTTCCAAACATTCAGAAGCGATTATATCTGAAAATCAAGAGCACATCGAGCGGTTTTTATTGGAAGTGGATGCAGCAGCTGTCTATGCTAATGTATCCACGGCTTTTACAGATGGGGCGCAGTTTGGACTCGGTGCTGAGATCGGAATTTCCACCCAAAAACTACATGCCAGAGGGCCTATGGCTTTGAAAGAATTAACTAGCTATAAGTGGGTGATAAGGGGAAATGGGCAGGTGAGGAACTAGGATTTTTTTGAGTGCCGCTTTATCAACACCTCCATCACTTCATCCAATTCATAACCTTTGGCTTCCAAAAGAACGAGATAGTGAAATAGCAAATCCGCTGCTTCCCCTAAAAATAGCTCCTTGTTGTCATCCTTGGCTTCAATCACGATTTCCACCGCTTCCTCCCCTACTTTTTGAGCCACTTTATTGATGCCTTTGGCAAAAAGAGAAGCCGTGTAGGATTGATCAGAAGGATTATTTTTTCGATCCTTGATAATGGCTCTTAATTGATCGATGAAACCGGTTTTGGAAGAATTTTCCTCATTCCAACAGGTATCCGAACCGGTATGACAAACAGGGCCTTGAGGATTGGCTTTGACCAAAACAGCATCTCCATCACAGTCGACACTCATCGAAACTAACTCCATAAAATTCCCTGAAGTCTCTCCTTTGGTCCACAACCTGTCTTTGCTACGACTGAAAAAAGTCACCTTTCCAGTCTCTTGTGTTTTTGCCAGCGCTTCCTCATTCATAAAGCCCTGCATCAAGACTTTACCGGAAATAGCATCTTGGACTATGGCTGGTACTAGGCCGTTCATTTTATTGAAATCTATTTTCATATTCTTGAACCTTTGAGGTTTTCAAAACCTCGAGGGTTTTGGTTATAACTATACTATATTTTGAAAATTCTGATTTTTCTTATAAAACCCAGATTTTTAAAAGATAGCTGCGCAGATACTGGAAGATAAATCCGCTATCGCGGATAAGATATTTGACCAACGATCAAGGGCTAAATTGCATATATCTTGCGAAGCCTATCTTTGAAATTATCTAGCGAAGCTTATCTTATTTTCTAATTGAAATTCCCTCCCCAATCAAATATTCCTTCAAGCTCGGAACCGGAATTTCTTTAAAATGGAAAATACTGGCTGCCAAAGCCGCATCTGCTTTTCCAAAGGTAAACACATCTTTAAAATGCGGCATGGTTCCCGCACCTCCGGATGCAATCACAGGAATTGATAAGGCTGATGAAATCTCAGCCGTAATCTCATTCGCAAAACCTGCCTTGGTTCCGTCATGATCCATGGAAGTAAGCAAAATTTCACCTGCTCCTCTATCAGCTACTTCCTTTGCCCATTTCTGCGTTTGCAAAAGGGTCGGCTTTCTTCCCCCATGCGTGTGCACATAATCCGTTCCATCTACATCACGGGTATCGATTGCCACCACAATACATTGAGATCCGAATTCCCGTGCCATTTCATCAATCACACTTGGATTTTTGACAGCTGCAGAATTGATGGAAATCTTATCGGCACCTGCATTCAGCAAGACTTTCACATCTTCCACTGTAGAAATCCCTCCGCCAACTGTAAAGGGAATATTGATCGCCATGGCAACTTTGGTCACCAACTCGGCCAAAGTTTTTCGCTTATCGACCGTAGCTGTAATATCCAAAAACACCAGTTCATCAGCTCCCTCCTCAGAATAGACTTTCGCCAACTCCACCGGATCCCCTGCATCTCGCAATTGGACAAAATTCACCCCTTTGACAGTTCGTCCGTCTTTGATATCAAGGCAGGGGATAATTCTCTTTGTTAACATTTTATAGTATTCAAAACTTCATTATTCTTCATTCGAAGTTCGGTGTTCGATATTTTTTTTATTTACGATTTACGAATGAAGTTTTACGAGATTTTAAGGAACCTCAAACCTAGAAACTCAAGGTTGAGATTACTGATTAAAGGATTAAAGTCCAATTGAAGTCGTAAATCCAAAATCGTAAATCATACATTAAAAGGCTGCCATTTCCTCCAAACTCACCTTTCCCTCATAATAGGCTTTTCCAACAATTGCCCCATAGGCTCCGATTTTTTCCAACTCTTCCAAATCCTTGACTGATGAAACTCCTCCACTGGCTATCAGTTTCAAGTCTGGCATTTCTTCCAAAATCTCTCTATACAAATCCGTAGAAGGGCCTTGAAGTAAGCCATCTTTTGCTACGTCAGTACAGATCACATAGCGAACTCCCAATTGAAAATAAGACTGAATGAAAGGGATCAAATCCTGCTCAGTGGTCTCTTCCCAGCCGTGAATGGCGATTTTTCGGTCCTTTGCATCTGCTCCTAAAATGAGTTTTTCGGGCCCATAAGTGATGAGCCAGGATTTAAACATCTCAGGCTTCTTCACAGCTACCGAACCTCCAGTCACTTGAGAAGCGCCCAGATAAAAGGCTTTTTCAATTTCCTCCTCACTTTGAACTCCACCTCCAAAATCCACTTTGAGACTGGTTTTTTGGGTGATATCCAACAGCACCTGATCATTGACAATGCGTTTGGCTTTCGCTCCATCCAGATCTACTAAGTGAAGTCTTTGGATGCCTGCGTCTTCGAAACGCTTGGCCATTTCAACAGGATCATCGTGGTATTCTTTTTTACTGCTATAATCGCCCTGACTGAGGCGAACGCACTTGCCATCTATAAGATCTATTGCGGGGATGATGAACATAATTGAGATACAAGAGCCTAGATTCGAGAATCTAGACACCTTTGTTTAATGGTTTGAGATATAATTATGAAGGTCTCGACTCCGCTCGACCTGACCTTAATCATTGTCAGGCTGAGCGCCTGCCTGACGAAAGGCAGGGAGTCGAAGCCTTATTAAATGCTTAAGAAGTTGGAAAGTAGCTTCTCCCCAACCGTACTGCTTTTTTCCGGGTGAGCTTGAATGGCCCAATAATTATCCCGATGGAGAATTGCCGTGAAATCATGAATATAATGAGTCGTAGCAATCGTCGCCTCACTCAATTCTGCATAGTAGCTATGGACGTAGTACAGAAACTGGGTCTCTGGTAAATTTTTCAGTAAAGGATTCTCTGCCAAATTCTCTAACTCATTCCAACCCACATGTGGAACTTTAAATTCCTGAGAATTTTCAGGGATAAAACGCTTGACCTTCACCGGAAAAATGCCAAGACAATCAGTATTATTTTCCTCTGAATGCTCGCAAAGCAACTGTAAACCCAAACAAACACCCAAAAATGGTTGCTTGATTTCCCGAATTAGTTGATCCAGCTTTCTGGCCTTTAAATAAGTCATCGCTGTACTTGCTTCTCCTTGACCTGGAAATATGACTTTATCGGCCTTTAAGATTTTCTCAGGATCGTCTGTGAGCTCGGCATTTGCTCCCAATCGCTCCAATGCATACAAGACCGACTGTACATTGCCGGAGTTGTATTTGATTACGGCTATTTTCATAAGTAAGAAGGAAGACCGGAGACGGAAGTAATCCATCAATCTCTAATCTTCCAACATTTTGATTTCTGTTTTATTTAAAGCCAAGTATTTTATTTCTGTAATCAGATCGGCTATCAGACAAAATTTCTTTTTCTCGTTTCTAGCCTCTCTTCTCTAGCTTCTCACTTCTCATTTCTCGCTTCTCGCTTCTTTAGTCAGCATCTCCTCCAAAACCGATTCAATTTCAGGAATGGAATTGTAGAGTTGCTCAAAGCTTTCGATGACAAAATATTTATCCTGGAATTTGTCTTTCCAGTATTCCTGATTCATAATTCGCTTGACATCATATGGGTAATGAGCAGGTTCATCGGACAAGGAAAATTTCGTCTCTCCTTTGGAGCTCAATATCCCTGCACCATAAATTTTAAGCTCCCCATTTTCTCTAATCAAGCCAAACTCAATGGTAAACCAATAAATCCTACTCAACAACTGAATCGCCCAAGGATTATCGATGTGCTTCAATGCAATTCCTGAAAGTTTTTCCAAGAAATCCACATAATGCTGATTAGTTAACATAGGCATATGAGCAAAAGCATCATGGAACATATCAGGTTCTTCCAGATAATCCAGCTGCTCCATTTTCCTAAGCCAAGTGGAAGAAGGAAATCTTCTGTTATTCAACAAACCAAAGAATAAATCATCGTCAATCAATCCAGGAACCACCTGCACTGCCCAACCGGTGGTATCTTTCAAGATTTGATTCAGTTCTTCAAAGTTTGCGATCTTATCCGCTGTGAAATTGACAATTTTTACCCCATCCAAATAAGCTTGTGAAGCTGCTTTAGGCAGATTTGGCATCTGTCTTTCGTATAAGATTTTCCAGACTTTAAAGTCTTCCTCGGTGTATGCCTCATAATCCTGTTTGAGATCCTGTAATCTCGGGTCGCTAAATACCCAGTCTTTTGGTTTATCAGTCATTTTATATTCGGGTTTATATATTTTCTAACTCTATTCCTTGATTTTAAGTTTTCCCAACCTGCTAACTTCAGTTATCCTGATACCTGGTATTCTGCCATCCTGCATCTCCTGAAGCAGGATTCATAACTGATCATGTTTCAAGATTCTTTCGGAAAAGCAGCTTAGCTCACATGAGCTTTTAAACAAAAAAGCCTACCCCAGAATTGGAATAGGCTTATTTATATGTTACCAAAAAACCATAACATTCCTATTCCTTCATTGGAGAGGATAATGAGAATGATGTACGTAGGTTCTTGGTGTTGGATTCACGATTTTAAATTATGCCTCGAATTTACACAATTTGATAGATTCCAAGCAAATTATTTTACAAGAGGTCAAACCTTTTCCGCATCGCAAAACTTTCCCGAATCCACGCAGCCAATCGTGCACTTTGCGCAAAATCCAAGGTTTGCTGTCCATCGGAATAGGCCTTTTCAGGAATCTCATGGGATTCATAGATGATACCATCCGCTCCAGACATTACACCTGCTAAGGCCATTTGCGGCACATAGGAACGAATTCCAATTCCATGAGAAGGGTCTACAATCACTGGAAGATGGGACTTGGCTTTCAAAATAGGAATCGCGTTCAAATCCAATGTATTTCTGGATGCCTTTTCATAAGTTCTGATCCCTCTTTCACACAAAATCAATTTTTCATTTCCTCCTGAAAATACATACTCAGCAGATTGCAAAAGCTCCTCGATGGTCCCGGAAATCCCACGCTTGATCATCACAGCTTTATCTACTTTCCCCAACTCATCAAGCAAATTGAAGTTTTGAGAGTTTCGGGCACCCACTTGATAAATATCCACATATGGGTACATTTCCTCGATTTGAGAAGTCTGCATGACCTCGGTCACTATCTTGATTCCGGCCTCGGAAGCGATATCATGCCATAACTTCAATCCATCAATTCCCATCCCTCTAAATGCATAGGGAGAAGTTCTTGGTTTAAACACACCTCCACGCATCATTCGAATACCATTCTCTACACAATGGGCAACTACCTTTCGAATTTGCTCTTCTGACTCTATGGAACAAGGACCGGTGATGATGGCCATTTCCCCATCCTTAATAAACACTCCATCTCCCAAATCCACTGATGTTGGCTTGGCTTTCCACTTTTTTGAGACCAGCTTATATTCATCTGATACAATATGGATATCCTTGATGCCATCGAGCTGGCCGATTTTGCGGATATCAAATTCATTTTTACCAATTCCAATCAGGTAATCTCCCAATTGTGTTTTTACTTCTGTAGTCTTATATCCGATTCCATTGACTTTTTCTATTAAAGTCTCTTTTTGCTTGGATGAAATATCGGGTTGTAATTGAATAATCATATCGATTTTTGATTTACGAAGTTCGATTTACGAGACTTCGGAGCTATCATGTTTAATTGAAAGGTGATTTTAGAATTAGGCAATTTTTCAATTCAGAACAGATTGAAGGTAAGCTTGGATATCTTGATTTAAATTTTTTGAGTCTTTGACAGTTTTGATAAAAGCAGAACCGATGATTGCTCCGTGACTGTACTTTGATGCGGTGGAGAAGGTTTCTGCATCTGAAATACCAAAACCAATCAGACGAGGGTTTTTAAGTCCCATCTCCTGAACACGTTTGAAGTAAGAAATTTGCTCCTCACTGATCCCACTCTTGGCTCCTGTAATCGAATGAGATGATACCATATAGATAAAGCCATCTGTATTCTGATCGATTTCAAGGATTCGCTTTTCAGAAGTTTGGGGAGAAATCAAAAAGGTATTTACCAATCCGTATTGCTCAAATACAGATTTGAATTCATCCAAATATTGCTGCATCGGCAGATCGGGAAGAATCAATCCATCGATTCCCACTTCCTGGCACTTTTTGCAAAATGCCTCCATGCCATACTGAATGATCGGGTTAAGATATCCCATCAATACCACCGGCAATTCAATTTTAGAACGGAAGCCTTCCAATTGCTGAAAAAGCTTTTTCAAACTCATACCGTTTTCCAAGGCAATTTGGTTACTATCCTGGATGGTAGGGCCATCCGCGATTGGGTCAGAGTAAGGAACACCGATTTCAATAATATCTGCTCCCCCTGCCTGTATAGCTTCCATGATGGACAAGGTATCTTCCAGTTTTGGAAATCCGGCTGTAAAATAAATGGAGAGTACCCGCTCCTGTTTGTTTTTGAATAAACTATGTATTCGGTTCATTTATTTTTTTGTTTGATGTCCCTTGTCCGATGTCCGATGAGTATTGCTGATATACATCGGTCATCTGACATCCGACTTGAATCAATAATTCCCCCACTTGATATAAGTGTCCAGATCTTTGTCACCTCTTCCTGAAAGATTGATCACTATTACATCATCCTTACGGAATTCTATCATATTCAGAGCATGAAGTGCATGGGCTGTTTCGATCGCAGGAATAATTCCCTCCAATCGACTCAGCTCTATCCCTGCTTTCATGGCATCCTCATCTTCCACAGCCACAAATTCTCCTCGTCCGATATCAAATAAATGAGCGTGAACGGGACCTATTCCAGGATAATCCAAGCCAGCAGAAATACTATGTGGCTCTACTACCTGCCCATCTTCCGTCTGCATCAATAAAGTTTTGGATCCATGTAAAATCCCCGGGGTACCTAAGGCTGTGGTGGCGGCGGATTTACCGGAACTCACACCCAATCCAGCGGCTTCAGCAGCAATCAGGCGAACCTCCGGAGTATTGTAGTAATGATAAAAAGCACCTGCAGCATTGGATCCACCTCCAACGCATGCTATAACTGCATCAGGATTTTCTCTTCCTTCTTTTTCTTTCAATTGCCACTTGATTTCCTCAGAAATCACGGACTGAAAGCGCGCAACCATTTCCGGATAAGGATGCGGTCCTACAACAGAGCCTATGATGTAATGAGTATCTACAGGATTATTAATCCACTGTCTCATAGCTTCGTTGGTGGCATCCTTCAATGTCTTAGAACCTGAAGTTGCCGGAACCACCTTAGCTCCCAAGATTTTCATACGCTCCACATTCGGGCGCTGTCTTTGGATATCCAGCTCACCCATGTAGACAGTACAATCCATTCCCATCAAAGCACAAACAGTAGCAGTTGCCACTCCGTGCTGACCTGCTCCTGTTTCGGCAATTATCCTTTTCTTGCCCAGCTTTTTGGCCAGAATAATCTGCCCTATGGTATTGTTGACCTTATGTGCCCCTGTATGGCACAAGTCTTCTCTCTTCAGGTAAATTTTTGCCCCGTATTTCTCAGAAAGACGAGATCCAAAGTATAAAGGGGTAGGACGGCCCACAAAATCCTTTAACAGCATCTGAAACTCCTTTTGAAAATCCTCTGAAGCTACAATGGCCTCATAATTATCGCGAAGTTCTTCGATGTTGGGATGCAACATTTCAGGAATATATGCTCCCCCAAACTTGCCATAAAAGCCCTTTTCGTCCACTCTGATCATATCTTCTCTAGGTTATGCTCTCTTTTCAGAAAGCAGATTTTGTTTAAATTCTTTCAGTTTTACTATATCCTTCAAGGCAGGACTAATTTCGAATTTGGAATTGAGGTCCACCCCTTTTAATTGCGGAACTTTTTCTGCCAAATCCCAGATCTCCTTAGCACTGTCTTGATCTATTCCTCCACTCAGTAAGAAGCTTTTGTTGAAGGGATAAGTTTCCAAATACTTCCAATCAAATTTTCTCCCTGAACCCCCATGTGCTTTGGTAGCTGTATCAAATAGAAACTTGTCCACTAGAGGAGCGTAAGGTTTTAAATCTTCCCAATCCAGCTCTTCCCCAACCGAAACCACTTTCCAAATCTCAACATCAGTCTTGGAGTTGATTTCTTCCACAAATTCGGGCGATTCCGATCCATGAAGCTGGATGGCAGCCAAGTCAAATTTCACTATTTTCTCCAAAATTTCAGGGATGCTTTCATTAACAAATACCCCTACTTTGGGAACATTCATTTCAGAGATTTGAGGTGCGAGACTATCCTCTACATACCTGGGTGATTTGGGATAGAATATCAACCCCATCCAATCCGGTCTGACTTCTGCTATCAAACCCCGGATGTTTTCACTTTCCCGCATCCCACAAACCTTGATCTCCATTAAGCTTTCTGAAATTCTGTAGCCGAAGCCAATTTCTGGTAATCCTTGATGAAATTATAAGCAGCCTGCTCCGGTCTGCTGGATTTCATGAAATTTTCTCCAATCAAAAATCCATCAAAACCTGCTTTCTTCAATTTTATCAACGTATTAGGATCCGAAATTCCGCTTTCTGAAATCTTGATAAATGAAGAAGGAATCTTATCAACCAACTCGAGTGAGGTGTCAATACTGACTTCAAAAGTCTTTAGATTTCTATTGTTCACCCCAATCAAATCTACTCCATCATTGATACTTTGAGCCAACTCATCTCCATCATGTACTTCCAGCAGTACTTCCAAGCCTAAACTCTTAGCAAAGTAGGCTAGGGACTTTAATTTCTCAGGTTCCAAAGCAGCCGCAATCAATAAGATACAATCAGCTCCGATGGATTTTGCTTCAATGATCTGATATTCGTCTACCACGAAATCCTTTCTCAGAATAGGGCAAAAATTGAACTTCCTCGCAATTTTCAAATCCTCATTGCTGCCTCCGAAATAATCCTTGTCTGTTAAAATGGACAAAGCAGAAGCTCCCGCCTGCATATAACCGATACTGACGGTTTCCACAGAAGCAGCTCCGTTGATCATTCCTTTGGAAGGTGATTTTCTTTTAAACTCTGATATAATCCCAGACTTTTCCGGATGGGTGACATACTTTTTCATGGAAACTACTTTTCCCTCGAAAAAGGTACTCTTTTCCAGAAGCTTGACAGGAACCAAGCTTTTTCGCTCGGCTACTTCTTTATATTTATCTGCGATAATTTTTTCTAAAATATTCATATTCAATTATTAAGCGAATGAAATTGAGGTTTTAGGATTGACCAGACTTTTGAAAACCTCCAAGGCTTTACGACTCAGCAAGACCTGCTCTGCCTGTGCAATGGCTTCTGGGAAGGATAAATTAGAATCAGCGGTTACTAAAGCCGCAGCTGAATTGGCAATAACCACTTCGTTTTGGGCTTTGGTTCCTTTACCCTTCAAGATATTTTCAAAGATTTTAGCGGATTCTTCTACCGTCTCTCCACCTTTGATAGACTCAGCCTTCAATCTGGATAAACCTATTTGCTCTGGCTTAAAGAGTTTTTCTCCCGAATTGGATATCATTTTAAAATCCCCAGTCAAAGAAATTTCATCATACCCATCCAATGCATGTAAGATGGAAAATTGGGCTTCGCTTTCCTGATAGAGGTATGCATACAACCTAGCCAGCTCAAGACTAAAAACTCCCACCAATTGCTTTTTCGGAAAACTAGGATTAACCATTGGTCCCAGCATATTGAAGAACGTTTTGACACCCAATTCTTTTCTGATCGGGGCAACATTTTTCATGGCCGGATGAAAAAGCGGGGCATGCAAAAAGCAAATCCCTGCTTCATCCAGCGATCTTCTGATTTCGCTGATATCATTGGTGAAATCATAGCCGAAATAAGCTAGTAGATTAGAGGAACCACAGATGGAAGAAACACCGGTATTTCCATGTTTGGCAACATTTTGACCGGCTCCGGCTACTATAAATGAGGACAAGGTGGAAATATTAAATGTATCCTTCCCATCCCCACCTGTTCCGCAGAGGTCCATGGCATCGTATTCAGAGATTTCAACCGGAATACAAAGCTCGAGCATGGCTTCCCTAAAGCCTTTCAACTCCTCCACAGTAATGGAGCGCATCAAGTACACGGTCATGAAAGAGGCTACCTGAGAAGAATTGTAAGCACCTGAAGCCAGATTTTTCAATACCTCTCGGGCCTGAGCCTGGGTTAATGTTTTATGTTCAATAAGGAGATTGAGTATCTCTTTCATCTGTTTATAATTTAATTTTTCATGGTCAGATGGAATGCCCTGAATAATCATTCCCTTGCGTGAGGAGCTATTCTCATGGGCATTTCATAGCAATATTATTTGGGGATCAAAACCTTGATTATCAAGATTCCAGCCAGTTTTTAATGATTTGAGTGCCATGTTCAGTCAGAATGCTTTCAGGATGAAACTGAACTCCACGAACGGCAAACTGTTTGTGTCGCACGGCCATGATCTGTTGATCGGGTGTACGGGCAATCACCTCCAGGTCTTGAGAAAGGGTGGATTCATCTATTACCCAGGAATGATATCTACCAATACTAAAAGTATCGGAGATTCCTTCGAAAAGCAAGTCCTTCTGAGTTTTTACCTGAGAAGAAACTCCATGGAGCACCTCGGACAAATTAATCAGACTGCCTCCAAAGGCCTCACCTATCGCCTGATGTCCCAGGCACACTCCCAAAATAGACTTACTGGAAGCATATTTTTTCAATAGCTCCGGCATAATCCCGGCTTCAGATGGAACACCAGGACCCGGAGAGAGCAAAATTTTATCATATTGATCCACCTCATCCAGACTGATTTTATCATTTCTGAAAATATCCATCTGCGCTCCATAACCCAGCTTTCTAACCAGATAAACCAGGTTATACGTAAAGGAATCGTAATTATCGAGTACCAGGATTTTCATATCTGTTCTGCTGCTCTAAGTGCTACTCTCAATGCTTCCAGCTTATTCGCCACTTCCTGCAATTCTGATGGAATGGAAGACTTGGCTACTACTCCTGCACCTGCCTGAAATCGTAATTGATTGTTTTCGGAGACAAAAGAGCGGATTAAAATCGCATGATTGAAGTCTCCATTGAATCCTAGGTAACCGATAGCTCCACCGTAAAACTGTCGACTCACATTCTCAAGCTGATCTATCAATTGCATGGCTCTATATTTAGGCGCTCCGCTCAAGGTTCCTGCAGGAAAAGTATCCGCTACCAGCTGAAGAGGATTGGCTCCATCAGGCAACTCTCCCGTAACTTTGGACACCAAATGAATCACATGAGAGTAATATTGAATCTCTTTGAAAACATCTACATTGACCACATCCGAAGATCTGGAAAGATCATTTCTAGCCAAATCCACCAACATGACATGTTCAGAATTTTCCTTTGGATCGTCATATAGTTTTCTCGCCAAAGCAGCATCCTCCTGATCATTCCCAGTCCTTCTGAAAGTACCTGCGATAGGAAAAATGGTTGCTTTCTTATTTTTGACGACGATCTGGGCCTCCGGAGAGCTGCCAAAAACCTTGAAGGAACCATAATCAAAATAGAAAAGATAAGGCGATGGATTGACGGAACGGAGTGCCCGATACACATTAAATTCATCCCCTTTAAATTCAGTAGTGAATCTTCTAGAAACTACAATTTGAAATACATCCCCACGGAAGCAATGTTCCCTTCCCTGATTCAAAACTTTCAAAAACTCCTCATCTGTATAATTTGATACTTCTTCACCTATTTTTTTGAAGGTGTAGGCAGGAATATTCTTATTGTTCAGAAGCTGCTCGATTTCCTCCAAATATTCCGGGTTTTCAGCTCCGGGAACTCTATGCTCAAATAAGTGCAATTCATTTTTATAATGATCCACTACGATAATGTTTTGATACATGGCATAATGCATCATCGGAGTTTCTGATTCTTGGGTCTTCTCGAGTTTAATATCTTCAAACCAGCCCACTGTATCGTATTGTATGTAGCCAAAAAGTCCGTTGGTACTAAACTTAAATTTATCTGGAGAAGGGTCGAATCTATTTCCAAATGCTCTTAGGGAATCCATCAAAGGCTTTTGGGAGCTTACCTCGTAATGATTTTCATCTCCATTAGGTAGCTTTTCCTGTACTTTTCCGGCATTGAATGAAAAAGTGGCCAATGGGTTAAAACAGATATAGGAATAGCTGTTTTCCTGCCCATGATAATCAGAGCTTTCCAATAAAATCGGATTGGCAAATCTATCCCTGATTTGTAAATAAATACTTACCGGGGTGATGGTATCCGCCAGCCTTTTGCGGTAAGTAGTTAAAATCGGAAATTTTACGTGGTTCATTCGTGGTTAAATTTTGGCATAAAAAAAGGCTTACCGGGAAGTCCAGTAAGCCAATTATATCTTCTTGCATTCAATTTTAGGCAAGGGCTTTCTGTGCTTTCCCCGGGAAAGATTCAAAATGCCACCACCAGTATTTGTTTGCTATCGTTTTCATATCGTTTGGCAAATTTAGGGATGGAAAGCAAAAGGCAAAATCCATTTGTAAAAAAATCAACTTAATTTTGAAGAAAATTTAATTTTTAAAAAAATGGCAAAGGCAATCGCACAATATTTCAAGAGGATTTTTGATGATTATCAAGTTTTGGTGATGGTTAATCCCTCCGATTTTACCGGAACAGAGTTGATTTTACATCCTGATGGTAAAGTAGAAAAGACGGAAATGGAATTCGACGAGGAAATTTTCGAAGATCTTGCCGAGGATGAGTTTCAGACTTGCAGCCCCTTGGAGTTTCAGCTTTTATTGGCAAAGTCATAAGAGTAACCCCAAACAATTTGCTTGGGGTTTTTATGTTTTTTTACTTCTTCATATATCCTTCCCTAATAGACTTAAACTCGGAGCCGGGTTTCCAAGATGGCCATTGATTAGAATTAGCCAGATTTTGTCCGATGTTGTATAGAAGTTGTACATCGTCAACGGCACCATCCAAATTCCATCGACTGGAATCATATTCATCTGAAGGCTTGTGATAATATTCAGCTGTATATTGATCCTGAAGCTCTTTTCCATACTCTTTCCCTTTTTCTACATGGTCGATACCTGTATGAAAATACAAAGCAGGGACTCCAACTTTAGCAAAATTGAAATGATCTGAGCGGAAATAATAACCAGCAACCGGATTAGGTTCCGGCGCAGAATAACGCCCTAATTTTTCTAATTCCACATCTAATAATTCCTCCATTTCAGACTGCCCAACTCCTATTACTGAAACATCTTTCATTTTGCCATAGGGATTAATTCCATCCATATTGATATTGGCCACAGTTTTTTCCAGAGGATAAATCGGATTTTTAGCATAATAAGCAGAACCCCAAAGTCCCTGCTCCTCTGCGGTTACCGCCAAGAAAATCACCGATCGATTAGGAGTCTTGGATTCTTTGAATGCTTTTGCCAAGGCTAAAAGTGCTGCCGTACCAGATGCATTGTCCAAAGCCCCATTATAAATACTATCTCCACTTGCATCAGGTTTGCCCACTCCCAAGTGATCCCAATGGGCAGTATAAACAATGTATTCATCCGGATTTTGTTCACCTGTCAATTTAGCGACAACGTTTTGGGAAGTATTGTAGGTTGCCTCCACCTTCAAAGAAGAACTTGCCTTGAGATTTAATGGAATTGCCTGAAAGTCCGGTTTTCTCGCTTTTGCCAGCAATTCTCTTTCGTTCAAACCTGCCATTTCAAAAAGCCTGTTGGCGGTAGGCAAAGTAACCCAACCTTCAAATGCCAACTTATACCCTTCCTTTCCTCGATCATCCAAATAAAGCTTGGATGAATTCCAGGAGTTTTGAATCACATTGAATCCATAACCAGCTGGGATAGTATTATGAACAATCAAACATCCCAATGCTCCCTGACGAATGGCTTCTTCATATTTATAAGTCCACCTTCCATAATAAGTCATGGTATTCCCTTTGAAAAAAGATGCATCTTCTGTTCCGAACCCTGGATCATTGACCAACACGACAACGATCTTATCTTTCACATCAATATTTTTATAATCATCCCAACCGTATTCAGGAGCTACTATCCCAAATCCGGCGAATACCATTTCTGCATCCTGAAAACTGACCGCAGAGTCTGTTCTTTGAGTCCAAAAAACGTAATCCTGCAAGCCATTCAAGGAAATTTTTTCTTTGGCAGATTGTATTTCCATGGTTTCTGATGGCTGGGTCAAAATAGATACCATGGGTACTTCTTGAATGTAGGAATCTCCATTTCCGGGCTCCAAACCTATTTTCTGAAATTCGTTGACCAGGTAAGCCACGGTCTTTTCCTCTCCTTCTGTGAAAGGCATGCGACCTAAAAAGTAATCAGAGGAAAGTGTATCGATATGAGACTCGATATCCGAAGTAGTAAACTGATAATCCTTTTGAGGGGAGTTACAGGAAACGGCTAATGCTATGCCTGTAATCAAGAATAGAAATTTATATCTCATGGGTTTTAATTTATTTATGGTTCAAACTTTAGATATCTTCCAAAAATGAAAGATGATATCCAATATAGGGAATTTGTTTCCTGGATTCTCTAGGCTGTTTATTTACTGCTTGCCTTTCCTCCCCCACCAAAGAGAATTCCAGCTCCTAAAACAAAACCTAGATCATACCAAACGCCTGAATTATTGACTGCATACATGGCTATATCATCAAAAAATATACTGAGAACAAAACTGATGGGTGCTATGATTCCATGCCATAAACCTCCGAAAAAGCCATAGTTTTCAGAATCTAGGCAATCATCCAAAGGCAGAGATTCAGCACAAGAACTAAGGATTAAAATCAATCCAAGCACAATGAGGGTATTTATTGTCTTCTTCTTCATTTGATTAAAGTTTTATCTAACGAGATTTACGAAGATTTAATGATCCAACCTGATGATTTTCAGGAGATAAAACATGAAAAAAGTCATCTTGCAATCTTTCGCCGAAATATCGAATTTCATATTAGAAAGCTGAAATAAATTTTTGAGCCATGAAAACAGGAGTTTTTATACTGGCATTGATACATGGAATAATTCATCTCTTGGGATTCTTCAAAGCATTTAAGCTTGCCGAAATTTCTCAATTGACCAAACCCATTTCCCAACCAATCGGACTTCTGTGGCTGATCTCCTTTTTCCTCTTTTTATTGTTTGCCTCCGCCTTCTTTTCCTCAAAGCCTTGGGCTGGACATGTAGGAATAGCCGCTGTAATTCTTTCTCAAGTTCTCATCTTCATTTTCTGGAAAGACGCCAAATTCGGAAGTCTTCCCAACTTGATCCTACTATTTTTCGCCATTCAATCTTTAGCTGATAATAACTGGAGAAGTATGATGGAAAAAGAAGTAAATACCCTAAATGAAGAAATCAATATCCCTAGCCAAAGACCCCTGGAGGAATTACCCCCGGCAGTTCAAAAATGGCTAAAAACCACAGGATTGAAAGAAAATCAGATAATCACTCAGGCAAGGATCAACCAGACTGCTAAGATGAAAATGGATCCCGATCAGGAAAACTGGAGGGAAGCCAATGCCTCACAATCCACTAGCATTGACCCGCCTTCTTTTCACTGGGAGGTATTCATGAAGTTATTTCCAGGTTTATTCATCTCCGGAAGGGATAAATTTGAAAATGGCCAAGGAGAAATGCTGATCAAACTAAATAGAATATTTCCAATTGTCAATGCGAAGGGCCCCAAGATTGATGAGGGAAGTTTGCAGCGCTATTTAGGCGAGATGGTATGGATCCCGAGTTTAGCGAGGCATCCTTCAGTAGAATGGAAGGAGTTGGACGAAAGTACAGCTCAGGCTACATTAACTATAGGTGGAACAAGTGGCTCAGGAATTTTTCACTTTGATAAAAATGGGGATTTTATCCGCTTCGAGGCAGACCGGTATTTCAAAAATGAGCCTGATTCCCAGAGATTCCCTTGGATTTTGGAAGTGGAAAAATACAGGGAGTTTCAAGAAATCAGAATTCCCAGCAAGATGAAAGCAACTTGGAGATTAAAGGAAAAGGAATGGACTTGGCTTGAACTTCAGATAGACTCCGTGACCTATACTTTTGATAAACCAAGCCCAATCGATCAATAAATTTAATTAAAGAATTTTAAAACTTGAGTCGTTTCGAATTGCAACAACTTTGGAACTTCAATTAGTTGATTTCGAACATAATCATTGTAAGAATACGTTGATTCCACTGAAAGAATACTTTCAAGCTTCAATAGATTCAAGTCGCTCATTACTGGATATTGGGTCTTCAATTCTTCGGGTACTCTTAAGGTAAATTCTTCTTGATTCCCAAACACAAACCAACTTAGCACTTCACTAGGAAAGTTGGGATCATTCGATTTTCTAAAAGTTATGATCGAATAATCGGTTCCCGTAGGACTAGTAAACCTAAAATCATTGACGCCATTTTTGGAAACCGAAATATCCTTTCCAAATGGTAAATTGATTTTTGAAGGGATAGAACCTACTTTAAAGAAAGAAATACTCCTGGAATTATCATTAGCCGTAAAAAGTGTCGTATAAACTTTAAATTCATTTAAATACCCCAAGGCTACATTTGATGAATTACCAGTAAATCCATAAGAAGAAGTTCCAATTAGATACCCATTGACATATCTGTTTTGATTTTCCTCCATAGCAGTAATTGTATAGCTGAAAAATCCGGATGGCTTTGGAACAGTTATAGTTTTATCAAAATTTTTCATAGAGGAAAAATCCACCTGCTTCTGACCATCCTTACTTACATTCGATATAAAATCATATCGTGCTTGACCTTCCTGCCCAACGCCTGACACAAAAATTCTTTCATTTTCACCACGAAAAAGCATAGCAATATCAATCTGATTACCATTGATATTCGTAGAAAGAGGGATTTTGCCATTTTTCGAACTGGCAAAACCGCCTTTTGGAACATTAGAAAAATTGAGCGTAATTCTATGAAAGCCATTGAAAGGCTCGTCAGGCCCTGAGAATGTTCCTAATGGCAATCCAATCGTATATGTTTTTCCGGTACTTACTGACAAATAGGTAAAGGCAGATGTATTAACCTGACTTATAAAAGGAGAAGATTCTCTTAAGATATAAGTCAAATGGTAGATTCTGTCAGTTAAATTTTCGAATTTTTCGAGCTTCCCATTTTCAAGTTTTCTGATGTCCAAAATTTCACCTTCCTTACTTTGAAGAATAGCCCATACTTCTCGGTTCTCATTGATATATTGATCAAAAACTTTTAATTCAATGAGAGTTGGATCACCTAAATTTGCTGGATTTTCATTCTCTTGGCAGGAAATCAGGTAAAGTGTAAATAGAAGAAATAAGAATACTTTTTTCATTTGAAATTATTTGAAATTTTTTCAAAACTAAAGATAAAAGTCGAAATGAACTAAGCCTGATTTAGATTTAATTTTAAAAAATCAGTTGAAAAAGATGGGCTTTGCATTTAAATGGGCTTCTTCTTTTAATCTTGAAAAAAAGACTCTCATTTTCAAATTGAAAAAATGAAATTTTTGGAGATTGAAGAAAATTCAGCGAAAATACCAAAGCATAAAACTTCAGCCAGCCATGAGAACACTCGTCCTTTCATTAATCTTTTTATCAACAGTTTTTTTTTGTCAGGCACAAAAACTCCGCCTATCCGTGGCAGGACTCAACCACGGGCATGTGGGTTGGGTACTATCATCCATGAATCGAGGGGATTATGAAATTGTTGGGATAAGCGAGTCCAACAGGGAGTTGGCGGAGAAGTACTCCAAGCAATATGGCTTTTCGATGAGTTTGGTATATGATGATTTGAATGAAATGCTGGAAAAAAGCCAACCTGAAGCAGTGGCGGCTTTTGGGGATACTTTTTCCCATTTAGCCATTGTAAAAGCGGCTGCACCGAAAGGAATTCATGTGATGGTTGAAAAGCCACTCGCCGTCAGTAAAGAGCATGCCTTAGAAATGGAGAAACTGGCTAATCAATATGGCATTCATTTATTGACCAATTATGAAACGAGTTGGTATCCCAGCAATCATGAAGCTAAAAGACTATTGGAATTGGGTGAAATAGGCGACATCAAAAAAGTGATTGTCAGAGATGGCCATCGTGGGCCAAAAAAAATTGGCGTAGGGCAGGAGTTTCTGGAATGGCTAACAGATCCAAAATTAAATGGTGGAGGTGCCTTGATGGATTTTGGGTGCTATGGTGCCAATTTAATGACTTGGTTAATGAATGGGGAAAGACCCATTTCAGTTACGGCAATCACTCAGCAACTGCAGCCTGAAAATAACCCCAAAGTGGAAGATGATGCCACAATCATCGTAAATTATCCAACAGCTCAAGTGATCATTCAAGCTTCTTGGAATTGGCCAATAGGAAGAAAAGACATGGAAATTTACGGGGAAACTGGGGCTATTTTCGCAGATAATCGACATCAACTTCGAATCAGATTGGCAAAAGGCTATGATGGTTTTGATGAACACACATTACAACTACCGGAATTACCAGCTCCCTACCCAGATCCATTTTTACTATTGAAAGCCGTAATCAGGGATGAAATTCAACTTCCTCCTTTTGATCTGTACTCTTTGGAGAATAACATGATCGTCATGGATATTTTGCAAGCCGCAAAAGAAAGCGCTGAAATAGGGAAGACTGTTTATTTTCAATAATTTGGGTAAATTAAGATAACTAACCTATCTAATTTATGAAACTCGGAGCTTTTTCTATCAGTCTTTCAGTCAAAGATCTTCAAGCCTCAAAAGCCTTTTATGAAAAACTCGGCTTTTCAGTTTTCGGGGGATCAGAGGAGATGAACTATCTCATCATGAAAAATGAACAAACGCTAATTGGGCTTTTTCATGAGATGTTTGAGAAAAACATCCTCACTTTCAACCCAGGTTGGGACCAGGATGCAAAACTTGTCCCCGGCTATGATGATGTTCGAAAAATTCAATCTGAGCTAAAATCCCAAGGAATCACCTTAGCACAAGAGGCTGACCCCAATGGTGAAGGCCCAGGTAGTATTTTATTTTTTGATCCGGATGGAAACGGAATCTTGATTGATCAACATATCTAGAAAAGCATGAAAAGAAGAAGTATTGTTTTTTTGACCCTCTTTTTTTTCGCCTTTTTTGAGATATCTCTCGCGAATTCCTTCAATGACAGCATTTTTTCAGCACCATTTCACATGGATGCCAGACTTTTAGTCTTTAAAGGAAAAATGAATGGCAGAGAGGTAAATTTTGCATTTGACACTGGAGCTGCACAGGGTCTAGCCGGAAGTAACATTCAGGAGAAGGGGGCTATTTCCAAAAAAGGAAAAAAACTCACCATGCAGGATGCGAATAAAAACAAAAAAAAGGTTAGAACGGCCATCACTGAAATAGTAGAACTGGGCCCTCTTGAAATTCGAAATGTGAGTAGTCTTTTAGTTGATATGCCTTATTTGGTTTGCCACGACTACTACCTTTTGGGTTCGAACTTGATTAGACAATTAAACTGGCAAATAGATTTCGAAAACAAGATGATTTATGCATCCAAGTCGCCCTTTCCGGTCGATGAGAGCTGGCAAAGCTTTGATGTAATTTATAGGAATAACAGGCCCTACCTTGATTTCAGTTTTGATAGTCTTGAATATCAAAACATCCTCGTTGACTTTGGTTTCGCAGGCACTGTGGATCTTGACAACAAAAAAAGTATTGTTCAGGACTTTTTGAAACAAAAGAACATCGAGGCTAAAGATAATCCTAGTATCAGCATGAGTATTGGTGCGATCAGCCAACAAATTGCACCTGCATTTACCATAATCATAGATAGTTTAAAGATAGGTAATCATGTGTATACCCAAATTCCCCTGAATTTTGAATATCCAACTACAGAAAAAATAGGTGTTTCATTTTTCTCAACATTAACTTCCCAAACCGTCATCAACAATTCAGAATCTACTTATTACCTAAAATTAAAAAATGAAACTCCTTCATTTCGAGACCCTAATCATCTTAGTTTCAGTTTTGAAAAAGGAAAATTTCTTATTTCCGGAAAGTCTATTGGGCTAAGTCCAGAAGATGCCTTGGTAGAAATCGGGGAAGAGGTAGCATTGGTCAATGGAATTTCGTCCATGGATTTTGAAGATAATTGTCAGTTCATCAGATGGTATTATGGGCTCAATTTTGACCAAGTCACCATCACCAAACTGAACGGTCAAGAAGTAATTTTTACCAGGATTCCATTAAACTAATGAAAGCAGCTGTCAGATATGAATACTGTTCGCCTTCCGAGTTGAAAATCGCAGAACTCCCCGAACCCGAACCTCAACCAAAGGAAATCCAAGTGAAGGTGATGACTTGTACAGTAAACCGAACAGATATGGCGGTTTTAACGGGTTGGCCCTGGATCATGAGGCTTTTTGTCGGCTATCCTAAACCCAAGCGAGCTACCCCAGGGACTGACTTTGTGGGTGAAATCACGCAGATAGGGTCCGAAGTAAAAGAATACGCTGTTGGAGATAGAGTTTGGGGTTTTATAGACAATGGCTGTGGAAGTCATGGAGAATACTTTTGTACTTCTTCCTTCGAAAACCTACGAAAAGTATCCAAAAACATAGATCAAATTCAAGCAGGTGCCTCTATTGAAGGTGTGCACTATGCATATAACTTTCTCAATAAAATTAATTTGAAAGAAGGTGATCAGGTTTTGGTAATTGGTGGGACCGGTGCAATAGGATCAGCTGCCATTCAAATTTTAAAGTCCCGAAATATCCATGTAACTGCAGTAAGCCTAGGAAATGTCGAAAAAGTGGCTCAATTAGGAGCCGATCAAGTGATTGATGGATTACTAGATGACTTTACAGGAATCAAGCAACAATTCGATGCCGTACTCGATGCCGTAGGAAAAAGCCGTTTTAAAATTTGTAAGCCCTTACTTAAAAAAAATGGCACTTACCTTTCTTCTGAATTGGGACACAATTGGGAGAACCCATTTTTATCTTTGTCAACCTCATTTTTTTCCAGCAAAAAAGTCAAATTCCCCATCCCCCTCAACGTGAATAAAAGCTTAATTCAAATTGAAGAGCTTTTACTTGAAGACAAATTCAAGCCTTTGATTGATCGAGTAGTCAGTCTCGAACAACTTCCAGAAGCCTATACTTATGTGGGTTCCGGGAAAAAGTTAGGGAACGTGATTCTTTCCTATTTGAATAAGGATTTTGGTCTCCAATAACCTTCCTAATCATTGATATTTATCAGTTTGTTCACTGACACTCGTCATGAGTGTTTTGAAGAAATTATTGGAGATTTAAGTGTTAAATAAATGATCCACCAGTAAACAACAGAAACCATGGGCGCACTAACTAAAGACAGAGGTTTTTGGCCAAAAATGGTTCAAGACTTCTTCGGGGCTGAAGACCCCTTCCATATGAACAATAAGTTTTGGTTTACAGATAAATCTGTGGAGGTTCCATCTGCTAACGTCATCGAAAGTGAAAAGGAATTTAAGCTAGAGTTGTCAGCACCTGGATTTGATAAAAAGGACTTCAAAATCGAAGTCGAAGAGGGAATTCTTAACATATCAGCCGAAAAAGAGATGAAAATGGAGGAAGAAAAAGAGAACTATCGTAAGAGAGAATTCTCCTACTCCAGCATCCATAGGGCCTTTGCCCTTCCGGAAAATGTCAAAGATGAACAAATCGATGCCAAGTACGAAAAGGGGATTTTGAAAATAGTCCTACCCAAAGTAAAATCAGTTGAAAATAAACCCAAAAAAGCAATCGAAGTCGGCTAAACAGGCTTCAGATTACATCAGGATTATTTTTTAGTAATTGGTTTGAATTGGGACCCCGACCTTCTGGTCGGGGTTTTATTTTTTATGTCAATGGTATTGCCTATCTGCCTAGAAATTGAAAAATTACAAAAAGCCCCATATTTCATGAAAGCACTATCTCTATTTACACTCGTAATTTTTATTTTCTCCTGTAGTTCCGAGGAGAAAGTTTCCCTCACTCAGCTTCAGGACAAGGTTGAAGTCATCCGGGATAAAAATGGGATCAATCACATCTTTGCTCAAAATGAAGCAGATCTATTCTTCATGCAAGGC
The DNA here is from genome assembly GCF_019443765.1 of Algoriphagus sp. NBT04N3. Taxonomy (NCBI): domain Bacteria; kingdom Pseudomonadati; phylum Bacteroidota; class Cytophagia; order Cytophagales; family Cyclobacteriaceae; genus Algoriphagus; species Algoriphagus sp. NBT04N3. The sequence continues at coordinate 226,965 of NZ_CP048415.1, read as the reverse complement.
TATTTAGCGGCCAAAGACCGATTGTTTCAATTTGAAATATGGAGAAGGCAGGCCACAGGTACTCTTGCTGAAATTTTGGGAGAAAGAGAGTTGGAGCGCGATAGAGGAGTTCGCCTTTTTAAATTCAGAGGAGATAAAGAAACAGAACTCCGGCATTACCATCCCCGCGGAGTGGAGATTGTCGATGCCTTCGTCGCAGGAATCAACGCTTATATTGATGAAGCCAACTCCAATCCTGAACTTCTCCCAATAGAATTTCAAATGCTGGGAATTCAACCCCAGCCTTGGACTTGGGAAGTTGTGATTTCCAGACATCAGGGATTGTTGGAAAATGTCAGCGATGAACTCAACATCAGTCGGGTGGTAAGTTTGATTGGTTCAGATGAAGCAAAGAAACTCTATTACTTTCATCCCAATGAACCTAATCTGGAAATTGACCCCGGAATACCCGAAGAATTGTTGTTTAAGGATATTCTAGCGCCTTATAGGGCATTCAGAACCCGTGTGGAATTTCTGCCAGAGGATATTTCTCCCGAATATCGAGGAGAGCAAAAGGAAGTAAAAGAAGCTTTAGCTGCTCTTCAGGAGGAACTCAAAACCACTTTGGAAGCAGATGCCTTTGCTCAAGGTTCCAATAATTGGGTTTTAAGTGGTAAAAAAACAGCAAGTGGCTTCCCCTACATGGCAAATGACCCTCACCGCTTACAGGCAGCCCCATCTTTGAGATATTGGGTTCACCTGAGCGCTCCCGGATGGAATGTAGTAGGTGGTGGTGAACCTGTGATTCCCGGGGTTTCGATAGGCCATAATGAACATGGAGCTTGGGGTTTGACAATTTTTTCCACAGACAACGAAGATCTCCGGGTATATGATATCAACCCTGAAAATCCGCTTCAGTATAGATTTAAGGGAGAATGGTTAACCATGTCTCAAATTCAGGACACGATTTTGGTGAAAGGTCAATCTCCTCAACTAGTTAACCATAATTACACGATTCATGGCCCGGTCACTTTTATCGATGAGGATTTGATTAAAGCGGTAGCAGTTCAATGCGCATGGTTGGAACCCGGTTCGGCTCCCTATTTAGCAAGCCTAAAAATGGATCAATCTCAAAATTGGGATGAGTTTAGAGACGCCTGTACATACAATAATATTCCTGCAGAGAATATGGTTTGGGCCGATAAGGAAGGAAATATAGGTTGGCAAGCTACAGGAATAGCACCTGTCCGTAGAGGGTTCTCCGGTTTAGTGGCTACGATGGGAGATGGCAGATATGAATGGGATGGCTATTTACCTATTGCTGACCGTCCTCATGACTATAATCCAGAGTCAGGTTTCATCGCCACAGCAAACCAGAATGTGGCCCCTGAAAATTACCCCTTTCCAGAAGCTTTGGGCTTTGAATGGGCTGACAATTTTAGAGGAGAAAGAATCAAGGAAGTTTTGTCCCAAGACAAAAAATTCACTTTGGTAGAAATAGGAGCTCTGCAAAATGATTATCTCTCCCTTCCTGCGAGACAATTGCTGCCTTATCTAACAGATCTTTATTTTGAAAATGAAAAAGTCGATTCCTTGCGCAAAGCATTGCTTAGCTGGGACTTTAATTTAAATCCAGAATCAATAGAGGCGGGAATTTATGTAATGTGGGAAAGAATCTTGAGAAAAAAAGCATTGGAGCTCGCTGCCCCGGATGAAGTTCGTGACTTAATAGGTAGTATTCCAATGACTCGCGTAATTCAATGGGTTGAGAGTCCTGAAATACTATTTTCAACTCAAGCCAAATCCCAGAGGGATCAGTGGCTCACCAACTCATTCGAGGAAGCGATCGACGCATTGGAGAAAAAACTAGGAGCCAATCCTTCCAACTGGCAATATGGCCAAAAGGACTACAAACACGCCCTGATTCATCATCCTTTAGGAAGAGTGGTAAATCAGGAATGGCAATCCAAATTAAATGTCGGCCCTCTTCCCCGTGGAGGCTACAGCTATACACCTGGTGCCAATGCCTATGGAGATAACAATACTTCAGGAGCATCTTTCAGAATTTTGGTAGATACTGAAAACTGGGAAAGAACCCTAGGAATTAATACCCCAGGACAGTCTGGAGATCCAGAAAGCTCATTTTATAAAAACTTGTTTTCTATCTGGGCAAAAGATGAATTCGTTAGTGTTCCTTTTATGAAAAAATCTGTTGAAAATTCTGCTCATTCAAAACAGGTTTTCGGACCAAAAAAAGAGTGATCAATTTGAAGATTGGTCACTCTTGAATTCTAAAAAGAAGACATTACATCCCTTCCTGCTCTATTAAATAAACTAAAGCTGTCATCGCGGCAGCACCAAGCTCCAATTCACGCTGATCCACTACCTCAAATACATCAGCGGCAGTATGATGGTAATTGAAATACCTTTGAGAATCAGGATGCAGACCGATTAAAATGGGGCCTTGATCTCTCAAAGGACCTATATCCGCTCCTCCACCTGGCACATCAAACTTCCAGATATTGTAAGGAGTAAATAAGTCCCTCCATGAAGCCAACTTGGATCGCTGAACCTCTGTTCCGCTGGATGAGAAACCTAAAGGAATAAACCCTCCCGCATCAGATTCAATGGCAGCTATATGCTTTTCACCTTTGGCTTTGGCTACTTTAGCGTACTCCTGACCACCTCTCAAACCGTTTTCCTCATTCATCCACATTACAGCCCTGAGAGTCCTCTTTGGCTTCCATCCCATTTCTTTGTAAATCCTCAAAACTTCTATGGCTTGCATGCATCCAGCACCATCATCATGAGCTCCTTCTCCAACATCCCAAGAATCCAAATGGCCTCCTACAGCAATGATTTCTTCAGGCTTTTCAGAACCCCTGATTTCCCCAATGACATTGTAGGAAAGAACTTCTTCTTTCATCATTGAATTATTCTGAAGGTAGACTTTCAAATCTTTCTGGCCCTTCAGTAAACTACTCAATAGCTCAGCGTCTTTAGTACTAATAGCCAGAGCTGGGATTTCTGGATAATCTGGATTATATCGTTGATTTCCAGTGTGCGGAAAATCATCCACTCGATTGGTCAAAGATCTTACCAAAACTGCTACAGCTCCATATTTTGCCGCCTCAGCTGCACCCGAGCCTCTTTGTCCATTTGCTCCACCATAAGCCTGAAAAGTATTGATTAAAGTGGGATCCATGGGCTGATTGAAAAACACAATTTTCCCTTTTACCTGCTCTCCCAATTTTCGAAGTCCTTCTATTCCGTAAACCTCCACTACTTCCCCTACCAGACCATTGGGCCCTGTTCCCCTGCTATTTCCCAAAGCCAACACATTCAAATCTACAGCTCCTAATTTGGAGGAGTTCAAAACTTTCGCTTGCTCTTTTCCGCCCCTCACCCAATGAGGAACCATCACGGGCTGCAAGTAAACGGTATCAAACCCATACGACTCCATCAATTGCTTGGTATACTCTACGGCTGCAGCAGCTTGAGGTGAACCTGAAATTCTATTCCCTATTTCTTTACAGAGGTACCTTAAATTTTCATAAGTCTCTCCTTCAGTCAATTCATAGTTGAAGATTTTTTGAATGTTTTCAGAATGATTCTGAGCTTTTAGAATTAGTGGGCAAAGAAAAAGAAGAAATAGTATTTTTTTCATGGTATATCAATTTTGCCTAAAACTGAAAAATCTAATGCAATTTGAAAAGCTATCCACATAATTCTCCATGAATCTTTCAAATTAAAATTTGGAAAGCATTACTAACTTCCAATAAATATTTCAAAATACTGATTCTCATCACAGTAATATACCGAATGCACAATTTCTATTTTTTCAAAATGAGATAATAGAGATACTTACACTTAAATTGCCCAACAACTCTCAACCTGAATTCAAAACCTTATGAATTTCAATCACATCAAAAACCTGAGCTTATCACTCTTATTGATTTCACTTATTTTCTCCTGTGGACCCAAAGAAGATCCCAGCATCAAGCCGGATGACAATCGTTTTTCCAAGGTTGTTTTGACAGAAGGCATGGATGAGCCTATGGAAATAACATTCCTACCCGGTAATCGAGTCCTTTTTGTAGAAAGAAAAGGAGGGGTCAAAATTTTTGATGAGAACACCAAGGAAGTAACTCTGGTAGCGACTATACCGGTAAATACAAAATACACCAACAAAGAAGGACGCGTAAGGGAAGCTGAAGAAGGATTAATGGGCGTAATCGCACATCCTGACTATGCTCAAAACAATTGGATTTACATGTACTATGCAGATCCAGATGAACCCAAACACGTATTGGCAAGATGGGAGCTGAAAGGAAATGAACTGGTAGAATCCAGTAAAAAGATTGTTCTCGAAGTCCCAACCCAAAGAGAAGAATGCTGTCATACCGGTGGAGGGATGGTTTTTGATGAAGAAGGAAATCTGTTTCTTACCGTAGGAAACAATACAGTCAACCCTAGAGAAGGATCTTCCAATTTGGATGAGCGCCCTGGTATGGAGAGCTCCGATGATCAGCGTGCACCTGGAAACACCAATGATCTTAGAGGAAAGATTTTGAGAATTCATCCTGAGGACGATGGAAGCTACACTATTCCAGAAGGAAACTTATTTCCTCAGGGAACAGAAAAAACCAGACCTGAAATCTATACCATGGGACATAGAAACCCATGGAGACCTACTTTGGATAGTAAAACAGGATACCTCTATTGGGGTGAAGTCGGCCCGGATGCATCAGTGGATTCCATTTGGGGCCCCAAAGGATATGATGAGTTCAATCAGGCCAAAGGTCCTGGATTTTTTGGTTGGCCCTATTTTATTGGAAATAACTTCCCCTACAACCGCCACGATCATGAAGCCGGTACTTATGGTGCTCCCTATGACGTGAATAAACCTGTCAATGAATCAGTGAATAATACTGGATTGAGAGAATTACCAACTCCTGTAATTCCTGCCATGATTTACTACCCATATGGCGTTTCAGAAGAATTCCCTATGCTAGGGAGCTCAGGTAGATCTGCCACAGGGGGGCCAGTATTTAGAAAGGCTGATTTTGCAAGTAATGCTCCATTTGTATTCCCTGCCTATTATGAAGGAAAGTGGTTGATCGTGGACTTTATGAGAGGCTGGATCATGGCTGTGACCATGGATGAAAATGGCGATTACCAAAGCATGGAGCGCTTTTTACCGAATGAAAATTTCAGCTCTGCAATCGATATGGACTTTGGTCCGGATGGTGCATTGTATGTCTTGGAATATGGTAGTGCCTGGTTTAGAGGAAATGCGAATTCCCGTCTTATAAAAATTGAATACAATGCAGGGAATAGAAAACCAAACGTCACTGCTTCTGCAGACCGTCTCGCTGGCGCTGTTCCTCTGACTGTTAATTTCAGCTCAGAAGGAACCAATGATTATGATGATTACGACTTAAATCAGTTGGCTTACCAATGGACTATCAGTTCTGAGGGCAAAGTTCTGGAAAGTTTTAACAGACCTAACCCTTCATTTACTTTCGATCAAGCTGGAGTTTATGAAATCGAATTAGTGGTAACAGACACTAAAGGAGTCCAAAACAGTCAAAAACTGGAGGTTGTAGCAGGAAATGATATTCCGGAAGTGAAAATTTCCATGAATGGCATCAACCAATCCTTCTGGTTTGGAGAAAAAGAATTAGACTACCAAGTAAGTGTAAAAGACTTGGAAGATGGAGATACTCAATCAGGAGAAATTAAAGAAGCCGAAGTGGCCATTACTTTTGATTATGTACCAGAAGGCTTTGATCCAATTGAAATAGCTTCTAAACAAAGTGGTGCTGAAACTTTGGCTTCATTGACTATTGGAAAAAACCTCATTGAAGGAAGCGATTGTAAATCCTGTCATCAATACAAGGAGACTTCCATAGGTCCTAGCTATGAAGCAGTGGCTGCCAAGTATCCTAATTCTCCTGATAACACAAATTATTTGGTAGGTAAAATTATCAATGGTGGAGCTGGAGTATGGGGAGAACATGCCATGAGCGCACATCCGCAATTGAGTGAGGCAGATGCCAAGAGAATGGTGGATTTCATCCTAAGTATGGATGATGCGCAAGCTACGGTGGCTTCCCTTCCTTTAAATGGAAAAGTACAACCCATGATCCCTGAGGGCGATAATGGACAAGGAGGATTCTTACTGAGAGCAGCCTATACAGATAAAGGATCTTCCAAAGCACCTCCGTTATCTTCGGTTGACTATGTGGCTTTGCGAAACCCTTACCTTGACCCTCAATTATCGGTAGAAAGAAAGGGCGTTCAACTATTGACTACGCCAAGAGTAAGCTTCTTGATGGCTGGGGATAATTCTTCTTTTGCCTTGGATAATATTGATCTCACAGGTATCACCCAAATCGATCTTCATGTCAGTGTGAGTACCAGAAATGGAGCAGCTGGCGGAATAGTAGAAGTCAGACTCGGCTCAGCAAACGGAGAGCTTCTGGGTACTTCCAATAAAGTTGGAGTCAAAGAAATGGGATTCCGTCCACCGGAAGGAGTTGATCCTATCGTTTGGAGAAGGGAAAATGCTAATCGTGCCCAGGTGAGCATTAAACCAACGTCAGGTAAACAAAAGCTTTATTTCGTCTTCAAAAACCCTGAGGTGAAAGGAGAAGAAATTTTGATGGGAATTAATGAAATCCAGTTCATCAAATAAGGCTGCAAGTCCAAAAAAATAAAAAATCAGACAATTTTCTGAATTCATTAAACCAACAAGAGAAAAAAGAGTCTAACAAGAATCAAATCCTAAAAACCATAATTCATGAAAAGTATCATTGCCATCATTTTAAGCTTAGCAGTATTTTTCACAACAGAAAAAAATACTGCCCCTGCCACTGTCAACAAATCTGAGAGTTCAGTCATGTGGAAAGCCGCCAAAGTAACCGGAGAACATTGGGGCTATGTTCCGATAGCGGATGCAACCTTAGACTATTCCAACGGGAAAATCACAGGAGGATCCTTTGAAATGGACATGGTCAACTTAACTGTAGAAGACCTTACCGATCCAAAATCCAAAGGTAATCTGACCAATCACCTAAAATCAGATGATTTTTTCTCAGTGGAGAAGTTCAATACTGCCTCTTTTAAAATCACTGATGCAAAAAGTAGTAATGGAAGAGATTACGTGATTTCCGGAAACTTGACCATCAAGGGGATCTCACAACCCATTAGTTTCCCAGCTAAAGTGTCAACCTCAGGAAATAAACTAACGGCTGAAGGTGATATCACTTTTGACAGAACAAAATTTGATATCAAATTCAGATCAGGAAATTACTTTGAAAACCTGGCTGATAAGTTGATTTATGACGATGTCAACCTAAAAGTAAAACTAGTAGCTAGTATCTGATTACCACAATTGAAATAAAGTTTAAGGCCTGAGATTTCTCGGGCCTTTTTTCGTTGAACCTGAATCAGCATGCGCTTCTAGAGGAATTAGAATCCCTGCCAATTTTTTGATTAAATTGATGCGAACAATAATCCCTGCATCATGAAAAACTTACTCTTTACTTTCGCCTTATTACTTCCTATTCTTTCATTTTCACAAAATCAGACCAAACCCTTCCTTAATCTGGAAGATGCTCTAAAAATCACAGAAGCTGCTCAGGCAAAAGCCCAATCTGAAGGCTGGAATGTTGTGATAGTCATATTAGATGATGGAGGCAACTTGATTTCTCTGAGGCGTATGGATGGGGTCCAGGTTGGAAGTATTGAAGTCGCTCAAGCAAAAGCCAAAAGCGCCGTGTATTTCAAGCGTCCAACCAAGGTTTTTGAAGACTTGATGAAGGCAGAGGGCGGAAGCAGAATAGCTACCTTACCCAATGCAGTAGGCATTGAAGGAGGATTACCGATTTTTAAAGATGGCTTTTGCATAGGTGCCATTGGAATATCAGGAGTGACTTCGGCCCAAGATGGCATCATTGCAGCAGCCGGATTAGCTTCTATTGGGCAATAGCTATTTAAATATCAAACTTCACAGTAATAAGCGCATACCTAGGTTGAACCAGATACGAAAAGGTACTGATCAGATTTTCTGAAAAGCTATCTCTTCTAATTGATCTGGTGTCCAAGATATTCCAAACTGAAAGCTTCAATTCCCAAGGGCTTTTAGGACCCTGATAACTTAGAAAAGCATTGAGGAAATCAAAATCGCTCTGAATTTGTGAGACCTTGTTCAAATACGTGTTATAAGTATAATCCGCATTCAATTTCAAGCCCTTATAAATATCAAGGTCTATTTCCACTTTAGGACTATGGGTGATAAATGTGTTCTCTATTGGTCCGGAATTGTAAATGTTAGAGGTAAAAGAATAAGCCAAATCAACCTCCAAAACCTTGAAAAAAGTACTGGTCAATCGTGTATCATAAGTCTGAGAAAACTGCTGGTTCCTGACAGGGGAATCATTCAACAATAAATTCGTGCTGAAAGAATTCCATTTTCCACCTACCTCAAATTTGAGTTTGTTCAAAGATTTATCAACCCTGATATCTCCATTCAAACTTTCATTGACAGGAGTCGCATTGACTAAACTCAGTAATCTATTTATTCCTGCAAAGTCGGTATTGGTAATGATATCATCCCTTTTCCGGATATAATTCAGGTTGCCGAAAACACTCAGCCCACTGAAAAAATCATAGTGGGAATAATTCAGATTATGAGTTGTAAATAGGCCATTTTCCAAAATTCGGTTTCCCTGAAAAAGTGCATTATAATCCTGAAGCACAAAGCCTCTAGCTAATTTCTGGATATCCATAAAATTCGCCTCAGTCAGATATCTGTAGGTTAAGGATTTATTGGAGCGAATATTCCATTTGGCATACATTGAAGGAAGCAGTAATAGCTTGTTGAAATTTTGTTCATTATCTAACTGCAAGTCTCTCCAAGCATACTGGTGTAGATTAAGCGTGGGACTTATAACCCATTTATTCCATTTAGTTTTCCAAGTCATCCCTACATACCGGTCCTGAAGTCCAAACTCATTTTCATTTTCAAAATCAGAAAAAGTCTGCTCGGAGCCAACCTGCTCCAATTGGCCAATCAGATTTTGAGAGAAATTCTGATAGCCTAAAGTCCAGTTCAAATGATTGGTTGGATTCAGGATATAATAGTAATTGAAAGCAGCCTCCCAAGTATTTGTGGTGATTTCCTGAGACTGAAGCAACCTGTAAGTTTCTGCATCTGCAATTGGATATAAGCCCTGCAGAGGTTTGAGATTGGTGTTCAAATCAAAAATTGGATCCGAAAACTTACTTTCCCAATTGAGTTCAGTTGAAAACACATGACGTTCACTAGGAGCATGATACCACTCTAACTTTTGCTGCAAAGCATAGGGTGTTCGGGTATTACGCGAGTCAATTCTTTGATTGATGTCTCCAAAATTCGAATTCAAGTCATTTGCATTGCTGATTTCAGAGAGTTTTCCGAATAAACTGTACTTCAGATAAGTTTCCTCTTTCGGAGTGTAGGTCAATGCATACTTCGCCAATCCGGATTTGTTTTCAACAAAGCTTTCAGAGTTCAATTGCTCTTGGGTATCCTCGCCAGAATTCAGGTAGGTTCTTAGTGAATTGCTTCCCAGTTGATTGGCTGAAGTCGATGCTATCAAAAATCCCGAATGCCTCCATTTTTTGCTTGGGGAGTAGTTTAGATTCAATGCTCCTAGCGTACTTTGTAGGTCAAAAGCATTGGTTCTATTTGCTAAAGGAATCCCCAAATCTTCTGAATTTAGCTGAACTCTTGAACCAGATCTGGAACTCAAACCAGAAAGTCCTCCACTAAACCTAAAATAATCCTGCAATGTGAAAGACTGTTCCCCTACATTATTACTTCCTCCTATCAAATTCACATTTAATTTCGGAGCGTAATAAAAGGCATTTACATGTCCTAGATATCTTTCCTCCGGTCCTGCTCCTCCGGTCAAGTCTCCGAAAACAAGATTTTTCTTTCCCTCCTTCAATTGGATATTCAAAGCCAAAGTTTCATTGGTATCCAAGCCTCTGATAGGTGATACTTCATTGAAATTTTTCAGCACCTGAACTCGGTCGACTGCATTGGCTGATAAATTCTTAGTTGCCAATTTGGTGTCACCATCAAAAAAAGTCTTCCCATCCACCAAGACCTTGTCTACCTTTTTGCCTTGCACCTTTACCTCCCCGTTTTCATCCACTTGGAAACCCGGAAGTTTTTCCAGTACATGCTCTAACTTTCGTTCTGAACCTGTGGTGAAAGCATCTGTTTTATAGGTCAAGGTATCTCCCTTCATAGTCACTGGAAGCTCAGACACCACCTCCACTACACCCAATTCTGTATCTGCCTGCTGAAGTGTCACATTGAGTGGTTTTTCCGAATCCCATTCACTGATGGTTGATTCAAATTGAACGTAACCTACAAAAGAGACTCTCAAGAGATAGCTAGGACCTTCGGCAAGCGTAATTTTGAACCTTCCCTCAGCATTGGTAATTCCAAAGCCGCCGATTTTTTGAGTGCTCTGATTAATAGCCACAACATTCGCATAAGGTATGGGTCGATTCAGCGAGTCCAGTACTTGCCCAATAAGGGGTTTGCTTTGACCATATGCTGAGAGGGCCAATCCAATGAAAAAGGCTAAAAGGAGTAATCTTTTAGAAAAAAGCATTTTGGTTAAGTATGATGTATAAAATCAGAAAGCTGGATGAGTTTAGTTAGAAGGTACTCTAAAGTGTCACATCTTATTTCTAGCCTCTAGTGTCTCGCATCTAGAATCTTGCTTCTCAAATCAATTCCCAATCCGTATCGTAAACCGATTACCATCTCCAGGTTTACCCTGATATCGATTCATCATTTGCTTCATACTTTCCTCTTGCATAGCTCTAAACTCTTCCCTATTGACTTCTTTTCCTCTTTTGGGAATCTGAATTTCTACTGGTTCTTTGGAGGGATTCAATTCAATTTTTTCACAAATAAGCGTTCTCCCCTCACTCTGTAATTCCAAAATAAGTCCTGGCAGACCAAAATAATTTTCGGGACCATGTGGAACGGGGATTTCCGGAGTAAACCAAGCAACTACCTGAATCGTGTCTTTCACAGATTCCATTTCAGTCATTCCAGTGGAAAATCTCTGTGAGTCAATGATTCGAGCGTAAATAGCTTTTTGAGCTTGGTAATTTCCTATTTTTTTTGATTCTCCAGTCAACTCCCATTCTACTGGTTCAAGATTATCTTTGATCAATAAATCTTTCCCCATCATTTCCTGCTCTTGAATGTAAGTTTGCTCTGCCAGGTTTTTATAAAGTACACGATCCTGACTTCCAGTATTAATCATAATTTGCATTCCGCCAGAAGATGCAGTAGCTGGTCCGCCTCCCAAACTTTCTACTTGCTTCCAGTTTGATTCGGTTGGAGTGAAAGACAATACATAGTCTCTTTCCATTTGTTTCTTCAATTGAGCTTGGATTTCTGCTATTTGCTCAGGGTTCATTTTAGTGGAATCCATGGATAATTTTATCTGGGAACTGGATTTGTAAAAAGCCCTTCCTGTTAGGCCTTGGGCCAGTGCTAAGTTTCCCAGTAAAAAGAAAGAAAAGAATGCCGTGAATAGTAATGATTTGGTTTTCATAGTTCTTTTTGTTTTGTTCACAAATCAAGAAATACTCTTAAAAACATTGAGTTAAGCACTGTTAACGAGTGTTAACAGTCATTTTTTAACTTTAATAATGCTTCTATTTTAGCACAGTGAAATCGAGTAAAACTACATTTCCACAATGGATTGGTATTCAAAATGCGAGATTCCATCTGGCATTTGAACAACAAATTCCTTTCAGATGAAAAAGTTACAATTCAAGCGCATAGGTTTTTTAATAGTCTTCACCTTACTGGTCAGCATTGGCATTCAGGTTTGGAGAAACTACAACCAGTTTCTGCTGATTCAAGAGCAGCTAGTGTCTGAAATCCAGCAAAGTTTGGACAATGCAGTGGAGAACTACTATGCCGAATTGGCGAAAACAGATGTCATTACCTTAACAGATATGAGATCTGAGGGTAAAAGCAGGACAGATTCTGGAAACGTCAAGCAACAGATTCAACATTTGAGAATCAAGAAGCTGGACACTTTGGGGAGCTTTTTAGACCGAGTCGGCCAGAGTAAAGAACTTTTTCAGGCTCTTGAGAATGTTGAGAAAGGAGGATTGGACTCATTCCTATGGAAGTCTTCCGACCAAAAAGACAGCTTGAATAATATTGTTTTACTAGACTCTGGCCGAAGTATGGGCATGGATAAAAAGAACGAGCTCAGGATTTTCATGGGAAAAAGTAATGCAGACAGTATCAACCGCCTGGAATTTCTGACTAGTAAAATCATCATTTCCATTACTAGAGATAGCTTAGATTTTGAAAAAATCAATGCCTATTTATTTGAAGAGTTGGACAGAAAAGGAATTGATATCAATTATCGATTAATTCATTTGACTGGAAATGAAAAAGAAGACAGCCTGCTTGTCTCTAACACTCCGAACATGCCTTTCAAGACGGTTTCAAGATCCACATTTCTTCCTCCGGGACAAAGTTTGGAGATGTACTTTGAAAATACTGCACTGACTGTTCTAAAAAGGGGAATGCTCGAAGTATTGACTTCCTTACTCTTTCTGGGAATCATTGGCTTTGCTTTTTATTATTTATACCAAACCATCAAAAACCAGAAAGAAATAGCAGAAATCAAGCAAGATCTGATTAGTAATATCACTCACGAATTCAAAACCCCTATTGCCACTACCCTTTCTGCCATTGAAGGGATTGAACAATTTAACCCAGCCAATGACCCTGAAAAGAACAAGCGCTATTTGGGAATATCTAAATCGCAAATGCACAAGCTCAATCAGATGGTCGAAAAATTATTAGAAACAGCCACCTTAGATACTGATCAGTTGATTGTAAAAAAAGAGGCAATCGACCCTGAGCCTTTATTGAGGCAATTGATCCAAAAATTTCAGACAATAGCTCCTGAAAAGAAAATTGACTTGATTTTGCCCGCACAACTTAAACCTATTTGGGCAGATGCTTTTCACTTTGAAAATGTGATCTCCAACCTTTTGGATAACGCTGTGAAATATGGAGGGAATGAGATTCTATTAGGCATTGATCAAAATGGCATGCATAAAATTCGAATTCACGACAATGGAGGAAATATCGCAGCAGACCAAAAAAACCGGATTTTTGAACAATTTTACAGGATACCGAAAGGAGATGTTCATGATGTGAAAGGTTTCGGGATAGGACTATATTATGTTCGGAAGATCCTGGAGAAGCATGAAGGAAAAATAGAACTATTAACGGGAAAAAATTCCACCACATTTATTACCTATTGGCCATGAGTAAAATCCAAGTACTATTAGCAGAAGATGAGCTGGCTTTAGGCATGATTATACAGGAAAGTCTGGAGAGTCGTGACTTCAAGGTTAGACTCTGCGAGGATGGACAAAAGGCTTGGGAAAGTTATCAATCCTCAAAACCGGATATTTTGATATTAGATGTGATGATGCCTAAAAAGGATGGGTTTTCTTTAGCGGAAGAAATTCGAAAAATTGATCCCTATACCCCGATTATTTTTTTGACCTCTAAAAGTCAGACTGAAGATGTGGTCAAAGGCTTTGGCTTAGGAGCCAATGACTATGTACGCAAACCCTTTAGTATGGAGGAATTAATTGTTCGAATCAAGGCTCATCTTGACAGACTGCGAACCCGACAAAATCAGAATGATTGGTTACCGATTGGTCAATATGAATTTCACCCAACCAAACAGATTCTCCGAATTAAAGATTCAGAATGCCCATTAACGGCCAGAGAAAGTCAACTTTTGCAAATGCTGTTGGAAAATGCCAATGACATTACCGACAGAACACTGATTTTGAATCAAATATGGGGATCTGACGATTTTTTTAATGCCCGCAGCATGGACGTATTTATCACCAAGCTCCGGAAAAAATTACAGGATGATCCCGAAATTCAAATTTTGAATATCAGAGGATATGGATTTAAGTTAGTTTGCTAAAACTTTTTGATTTATTCTACTCAACCTCATTCAGTTAATAATGACCTAAAGAATTTGCTTTTTTGAGGGACTAACTGTATTTTGAATAGAATAGCATTAATTATTTATTCACAGATTCATCTTTTCATTTACCATTTTCCAAACATCCATTTGTATCAAGTTTAGAAAAATTTTTAAATTTCTTGAGCTGATAAAAGAGGATAACAAATTGATTGAATTGAAGTTATATCGCAAATCTTATTCTTTCCTTAGAACGAATATCCTTTAAATTGATTCTTGTTTTCAAAAGAAAGATATTAAAGACTGTTTTTCTGCCTTACTCTTAGACCTATGCCTAATTCATTTATAGAGGACAATAAAGATCTTGAATTCCAAAAACAATTGTTGGAAGAATTGACCCATTCTGGAACATGGGAATTAAATCTTCAACAAAACAAATTGTCTTGGTCACAAGGTGTTTTTAAAATGCTTGGTTACGAACCAAACGAGTTTGAGGTAACTTTTGAGAAAGGACTTTCGGTAATTCACCCAGAAGATAGAGAGAGAGCAGTTGACCATATGAATGAGGTGCTCAACAAGTCCAAAGATTATAAAATTAAAAAAAGGCTTATAAAAAACGATGGAACTCATATTTGGGTAATTTCCAAAGCAAAATGGCTAAAAAATAATACCACAGGCGAAACAATTCTATCAGGTGCTTTTAGGGATATAACTGAAATTTTGTCTACCAAGAAAGAATTGGAGACAGTAGTAGAAACGAATCAGTCTCTCTATGAGAATTTGGATGGAATTTTTTGGGAGGCAGATGCACAAACATTTGAATTTTTATTTGTTAGTCCACAGGTTGAAAAAATCACAGGATTTACTCAGGAGGAGTGGCTTGCTGACCCCAAATTCTGGCAAAATCACATTTTTCTTGAAGACAGGGACAGTGCAATAAACCTATGTCACTTAGAAACTCAAAGGTTGAAAGACCATGCATTCGACTACAGATTCATTAAAAAAGATGGTGAATTAATTTGGTTGAATGACAGAGTGAAGGTGATTTCCGAAAATGGAAAAGCTGTGAAGCTTCAGGGATTGATGGTAGATATTACTAGAGAAAAAAATATCACGGCAGCCCTGCAGGAAGAGATAGCTCTAAACCAATCTTTCCTTCACAAATTACCCGGAATATTTTTTCTGTTTGACTTAAAAGGGAAAATCATTTTATGGAACCATAATATCGAATCAATCTCCGGTTATTCTGAGCAAGAGATTAGAGAAATGAAGCCGGATGATTTTTTTAAAAAAGAAGATCAGAAGCGAATTTTAGATGAGATTAAAAAGGTAGCGGAAGAAGATAGAAATGAAGTTCTAATGGAAATACAGGCCAAGGATGGCCGAAATATCCCAGTTCATTTTTCTGCATCTTTAATTCAATACCAAGGCAAACCATGCATTCTAGGGATTGGGCAAGATATCCGAGAATTGATAGAGTCTAAGAGGCTGATAGAGGAAAATATTGAGCGGTATGAACTGGTAACGAAAGCTACGAACGAAGCTATCTGGGACTATGATTTCAGAGAAGAAAGCTTACACTGTGGTGATGGCTTTTTCAAATTATTTGGGTATGAGCCATCTGAGATGTCTCTTGAAAAATTTATGGGTTTAATTCATCCCGACGACCAGGAAAGAGTTACAAAAAAAATCCAAGATTACTTGACTCCTGACTTGTCTAAAACCAATTGGCTGGATGAATTCAGGTTTAAAAAGAAAAATAATATTTACACCTATGTGGTCAGCAAGGCGATTTTCCTGAGAAATAAACAAGGCTATATCACCAGAATAGTAGGCTCTATTCAAGACATTTCCCATCAAAAAGAATACGAGCGATCCCTCAAAAGTTTGAATGAAAAACTGGAGCTTCATATACGGGAGTTAGCATTCTCTAATCAGGAACTTCAGCGTTTTGCCTTTATTGCATCCCATGATTTACAAGAACCACTGAGAATGATCTCAAGCTTTATGGGTTTGTTGGAAAAAAGATATGGTGACAAACTTGATGATAAGGCTTTAAAATATATCTCTTTTGCTACAGAAGGAGCAAAGCAAATGCAGAGGATTATCCTTGATTTGCTAGAGCACTCTCGTGTCGGCAGCCCTGATGAATCAAAAGTTAACCTCTCAGTAGATAAGCTTCTGAAGGAAATACAGCTATATCTCAAGAAAAATATTCAAGAAAAATCTGTGAAAATCACTCACAGCCAACTTCCTTCTATTCATACTTTTAAAACTCCGCTGTTTCAGATTTTCATGAATTTGATTTCAAATTCAATCAAATATGCTCATCCTGAAAGAACTCCCGCGATTCACATTGATTGTAAGGAATTAAAAAACCATTGGCAGTTTTCTATTTCAGATAATGGCATTGGAATTTCACCTGAGTATTTTGAAAAGATATTCGTCATTTTTGAGAGACTTCATACTAAAGATAAATTTGAAGGAACCGGTATAGGGTTGGCTATTGTCAAGAAAGCTGTAGAATATTTGGGAGGTGAGATTAAAGTCAAATCAGAGATAAATGTAGGGTCTACCTTCACATTCACATTCAAAAAATAAGGGGCAAAATTCTTATTGCCCCTTTTGTCCTCCTTAGCGAGAACAGATTAAATTTCTTCTGATTCATTTTTCTTTTCAATAGGCATTCTTGCCTTCGTATCAATTAACCATTGATCAAGCTTTGCCTGAAGTTCTTTTGCTATTTCCGACTCTTCATTGAAAAGATTATTTTTTTCCTCTCGATCATTAGTCAAATTATATAACTCATCCATCCCGGGCTCATAATAATGGATCAGTTTCCAATCTCCGGAGCGAATTATGGAATAAGGAATGACAGTAGTCTCCCGATAATGAGGAAAATGCCAAAACAAATCTCTTTCTTCTAGGTCTTCCTCACCAATAAGAAGACTCTTTAAACTCTTTCCTTCCAATTCTGAATCAATTTTATTTTGATTAAGAAAATCCAAAATAGTTGGAATCCAGTCCATCGTTATGATCGGGACTTCAATTTCCTTTCCCTGAGGGATAATTCCCGGAAGACTGACTATGGTCGGAACTCGTATGCCTCCTTCGTAAGGAAAGCCTTTTTGAGACCTAAGGCCCAGATTTACGGTAATTGGCTTATCCGGATTTCCTATCAAACCTCCATTGTCCGAGGTAAAAATCAATAGCGTATTTTCTCTCAGTCCTTTCTCGTTTAAGTACTCCATCAACTTCCCGATATTGAAATCGAGATTTTCGATCAAGGCTGCATACTCTGGATTATTTTGAACTCCCTTTTCTTTTTCTTCATACTTAGACACCAATTCGGGAGGCCCCATGATGGGTGTATGAACTGCATAAGGAGCCCAATGCACAAAGAAAGGGCCTTCCTTATTTTCAATAAATTGGACCAATTCATCGCTTTCCCGGTCCGTCAAAAACTCCCCTTTTTCTCGAGGAGGTAGATTTTTCATTTCATAAAACTCTCTCGGCTGCGCAGCTTGATAAGGGTCAAAATAACTCGGTGGCTGCCCTAGATCATTACCTCCTATATTCACATCAAATCCTTGATCCTCGGGATGAAATCCTTCCTCTCCTAAATGCCACTTTCCCAAGTGTAGTGTATGATATCCTAGTTTTTTCATTCGTTCGGCGATAGTCTCCTCCTCTAATGGGAGGTAACCCTGAATCTTGGGAGTTTCCAAAGGTCTTCCCTCAAATTCTTCGTATTCTCCAAGTTCACCGGAAGTAGAATAGCCTTGGAATTTTGCCCGAATCCAATCTGTAATCCCTAATCTTGCTGGATATTTTCCTGTCAAAAGTGCTGCTCTGGTGGGTGAACAAATCGCAGCTGCTGCATAGGAATTGGTAAATAGAGTCCCCTCCTGAGCAAGTCGATTTAAATTGGGTGTTTCATAAAAGTCAGAACCAAATGGCTGAATATCTGCCCAGCCTAAATCATCTACATGGATTAAAATAATATTGAGTGGCTTTTCCTCAGGTTTAGTGCATGAAATCAAAAAATTAAGGAAGACAAAAGCCCAAAATCCTTTACCATCCATACAATTAAAATACCGTTTTTCCATTTATCATACTTATAAAATCAATTCATAGAAATTCCCTAACCTTTTGGTTTAAGTAGCGTAAAAACGAACAAAGCTTTAATTGCTTAATTCGGTTAATTACACTCAAAGTCAGGGGATACGCAGGTGGGCCAAACTAGTTCCACCTGCCCTCTGCACCAAATCAATACCTGAGTCCTCTCAAATACTGAATACTTTTTGGCAGGTTTTGAAGTTCTTTTTCGCTCTCGTCCTCGATGAACATGTGCTTGATCCCAATCTTATTGGATTCTCTTAAAATACCGGGGATATCCAACTCACCAGTACCTAAAGGGACATCATTTTCATGGCCAGTTAAGCCGGTCATATCTTTCGGAGCTCCTTTTCGAAAGTCTTTTAAGTGCAGAGAAACCCATCGGTCTCCGTATTTTTTCAAAAGAGCAACAGGATCTCCTCCACCGAAATGCGTCCACATCACATCCATTTGAAGAGAGACATATGCTGGATTAGTATTTTCAACCAAATAATCGAAAAGAGTTCCTTTTCCATAAGGCTGAAATTCATAGCCATGCACATGATATTTAAATGTGATCCCATTCTCTTTAAGCACTTTTCCTCCCTCATTAAAAACTTTGATAGCTCTATCAGCATCTTCTTTGGAAAAAGCTCCTCTTTTATGGGGAATCCATGCACACATCACATACTTAGCTCCCAGTTCCTTTGCCTTGTCCGCGACAGCTTGAGGATCTGACTCCAAAGCTTCGAAGCCAGTTCCGGTAGAAGGAATGCTAATTCCTCTATCGGCCAACATTTTTTTGAAATCTGCAGGATCGACTCCTTGAGGAGCTCCGCCTTCATATTCTTTGAAACCCATACTCTGAATGATATCCAAAGTCTCGGGCACACCGTTTTTCCATTGGTTCCTAAAAGTATAAGAAGCTATACCCAAGGGAACTTGAAGCATAGGATCACCTTTCTTTTGAGCAGATGCCTTCGTTGGAATTAGATTCCAAGCCAAAGCAAGGAATAACAAGCTTATAATATTTTTCATAGGACTTAGGTTGAGATTTTGGGTTATTTTGAGACTTTCACAGCCAATACTCAATCGTGAAATGATTCTATGCTCAATTCAAGAATTGAATTTTCTACAGATTACAAATTCATTTTTTTCAACTCATCCACAGCATGGTTAGCTGCTCTGGCAGTTAAAGTCATAAACATCAATGTAGGGTTCTGAGTACTGGTGCTGGTCATGCAGGCACCATCTGTCACAAAGACATTTGGGCAGGCATGCAACTGATTATGTTTGTTCAGTAAGGAGGTCTTAGGATCTTTCCCCATTCTAACTCCTCCCATTTCGTGGATATCTGATCCTGGAGGCGCTTGGGAGTCAGAAACAGCAATATTGGTAAAGCCCATACGCTCAAACATCTCTGTTTGCTGTTCTAAGAAATCCTGTGTCATTTTATCATCATTTTCGGTCCACTCCACGGACATGATAATTTTAGGAATTCCATACTTATCGGTTTCGGTATCGCTTAAGCGCATATGATTGCTTTCAACCGGAACCATTTCCCCTTGCATCCAAGCTGACATGGTCCAAGGTCCATGCTCTTGATTCAATAAATTATCCCGCAACTGATGACCGATCACATCTGTATCGGAAGTCATACCTCTGCCACCAGCCATTCCGATAGCATAGCCTCTTAAAAAGTCAGTATCCTGCTTGAAGACATTTCTAAACCTGGGAACATAAGCGTGTCCAGGATGTCTACCTTCTGTAGCTTTATCTTGAAAGCCTTCAAAAGTTGCAAAACCCTTCCCTCTATAATTATGACAGGCCATAAATTTACCCATCAACCCATTATCATTCCCTAATCCATTCGGGAAACGGCTGGATTTAGAATTCAACAGAATAGCATTGGAGTTAATTGTGGAAGCATTGACAAAAATGATCTTGGAATAAAATTCCATAGCCTCCTTCGTGTTTCTATCAATTATCCTTACACCGATAGCTCTGCCTTTCTCCTCATCGTAAAGAATTGATTCTACCACTGCATCCGGGCGAACGGTCAGGTTTCCTGTTTTTTCAGCCCAAGGTAAGGTGGACGCATTTGCGGAAAAATATCCTCCATAAACACAGCCTCGATTACACATATTTTGATGCTGGCATTTATTTCTTCCTTGTTGTTTATGGATTTCTTGAGGGTCGGTCAAATGGGCACATCTTCCCTGAATAAGATGTCTATTGCCATACATGCTTTTTAATTGCTCAGCATAATATTTCTCTATGCAACTCAATTCAAACCCGGGTTGTACAATTTGATCTGGCAATTCCGGTAAGCCATCACGGCTACCTGCAAAACCAACAAACTTCTCTACATAGCTATACCATGGCTCTAAATCTTGATATCTAATAGGCCAATCCACTGCATAACCATCTCTAGCCGGCCCTTCCAAATCATAATCGGACCATCTCTGAGTTCCTCTCGCCCAAAGCAGAGACTTACCACCTACATGATATCCTCTAAACCAACGAAAGGGCTTCTCCTCTATATAAGGCTGTTCATCCTCAGCCAAAGCCCAATGCATGGTCTCTTCCCTTCCCCAGCGGGCAGCACCTACTCCAGATCTTTTTTCTATGGGAACAGTTCCTCTAAACTCAAATTCCCAAGGAGCCTTGGAGGCTGTAGGATAATCTTCTATATGGCGAACCATTCTTCCACGCTCTAGCACTAGGGTTTTGAGTCCTTTCTCACAGAGTTCTTTGGCAGCCCATCCTCCACTAGCTCCAGAACCGATTACGATTGCATCATAGGAGTTTTGTTGCTTGGCTTTTAGGTTTAGGTTTGACATGTTAATTGGGTTGGATAATATTTGGTTGAAAAAACCAATTAGTACTGAAATCTACCAGACAATAGCATATAAAAGGTAGGAAATTGCTTTAAATAAAATAAAAAGAAAGAAGATTATCTCTCCTAGATTGGCAAGCCAAATTTCCTTTGATAAATAGAACGGGAGACCTAAGCCAAAAGCTTGCATTAATGGAAACTCAATGCTCCCTTCAAGCATGTTACTAGAATTTTTGAAAAAATGGAAGCAAATAAATAGGACTCTCAAGAGGATTAAAAACAAAAACGGGAAGCAATTTTTCAATTACCTCCCGTTTCATAACTCAGAAATCGTAATTCCTGAACTATGCCAAGCTACAGTTACTAACTATCACCAGTTGCCCGGTTCAAAATTCTAAGATTGAATCATCTTCGAAAAGATTTGTCCCATTTGAATACTTCTGTAATGCACTTCTGCAGTAACCTGTCTCAGAATCTCCCGTGAAGGAAATACCATTCATGCCAAAAGCTTCGAAGAACTATTGAGGCTCTTCATCCTGGGCCGATCTGTTTTTGCACTTCTGCGGTTTTCCGTTGCAAACAACTGCATTTAAGCAATTATTCCTTTGTGCACGACTGCTTCATTCCGAAGAACTCAGCTTGCTGATTCACCAAGTTTACATTTCTGGAGTTGCCTCTTTCAACCGATCACTTGCGCGTTCGATCCTTCATGCAATGGTTAGTCTTAAAGTTCAGAGACTTCGTAGACTTCAACATATCGTTTTTGGCACTTCTGCGGTTTTTCCGTCTCAGACTTTCACCCGTTGGTGATTGCCCCTTCGCGCCCGATCTCAAAATTTCAAACTAGAATCCGGGGTCGTATCCCCGATTATTTATCTCTTACTTGGTTTAATAAAATTGGCTGAAAATCAGGGGAATTCCTACTTTTTATTCGATTATTTTCCCACAATTTATCCCCATATTTATTAAGGGGAATCAGTAGTTTATCAACATAAAATTGACACTTATACACATCTATGCGGATTTTATCCTATTCCGGGATCTCTAACACAAAATCTTATTCTACTCATCAGGAAAACTGCTTGAAACCAAAATTATTTCCATCCTACTTCGCTTAAAAAAACTGAACAACTCACAGTCAATTTGGACCGACAATAGAACAAAATCCTCTCTTATTAGTGATTTTAAATTGGGAAGTTTAACTTTCATTATGGAGCAATCTCGACCACATGTAGGACTTTTTATTCCTTGCTATGTTGACCAATTTTATCCTCAGGTAGGAATAGCAACGCTGGAAATATTAGAAAAGCTAAACTGTAACGTTTCCTACCCTTTAGATCAAACTTGTTGTGGACAGCCGTTAGCGAATTCGGGCTATGAAAGAGAAACCAAAGAATCTTGTCAGCAATTTCTTAACTCATTTCTTCAGTTCGACTATGTAGTTGCTCCCACCGGAAGCTGTGTTCACCATATCAAGGAGAGATACTCCAAAATATTGAATGCTCCAGAACTTCAACCTTCACTCAATTCAAAAATTTTTGAACTGACAGAGTTTCTTCTTGATATTCTCAAAGTAGAGCTCCAAGGTACCTTCAGACATAAAGTTGGCTACCATGCATCCTGTCATGCTTTAAGAGGTTTGAGGCTCTCGAAATCCAGTGAGGTCAATACAGCACCCTTCGATAAAGTGAAAAGCCTCTTTGGAAAAGTGGAAGGGCTAGAGTGGTCCCAACTTCAAAGAAATGATGAATGCTGTGGCTTTGGGGGAACCTTTTCTGTAAAAGAAGAAGCAATTTCCCTTTCCATGGGTACAGACCGCTTGACTGACCATTATGAAGCAGGCACTGAAATTCTCACGGCAACTGACATGTCCTGCTTGATGCATTTAAAAGGGTTGGCTGATAAAAAACAAAGCACCCTTCCTATTATGCATTTAGCTGAAATCATCAATCAAATCATCTCATGAGCCATTCAAAAGCATCAACCGATTTCCTCAGAAACGCGGAACATGCCAAATGGCATGATGAAACTCTCTGGATGATTCGAGAAAAAAGAGATCTAGCCAGTCAAAAAGTTCCGGAATGGGAAAACCTCAGAACAATAGCTTCTTCTATCAAAGAACATGTGCTTTCGAATTTGGACCATCTTCTTCTGGAATTTGAAGCCAATGCCACGAAAAATGGAATTCAAGTTCATTGGGCAAAAGATGCCCAAGAGCATAATCAAATCGTCTTAGATATTTTAAAAAAGCAGTCTTGCGCTCAGGTGGTAAAGAGCAAATCTATTCTCACTGAGGAGTGCCATCTCAACCCTTTTCTGGAGAAAAATGGGATTGAGGTAATTGACACCGATCTAGGGGAAAGGATTGTGCAGTTTCTCCATCAGCCACCCAGTCATATTGTATTGCCGGCCATCCATTTAAAGAAAAGAGATATTTCCGAACTCTTCCACCAAAAACTCCAAACTGAAAAGGGAAACGAAGACCCTTATTACTTAACTCAAGCGGCAAGAACTCATTTAAGAGAGAAATTTCTAAAGGCCAAAGTTGCTATCACCGGAGTCAATTTTGGGATAGCAGAAACAGGTGAATTTGTCGTATGCACCAACGAAGGAAATGCAGATATGGGCGTCCATTTGGCAGACGTTCACATTGCCTGCATGGGTATTGAAAAATTAATTCCCAGGAGAAATGATTTGGGAGTTTTTTTGAGGTTACTGGCTCGTTCTGCCACAGGACAAGCTATCACCAATTATACATCTCACTTCAGAGGCCCAGAAAAGGGGAAGCAAATTCATTTAATCTTGGTGGACAATGGAAGAACAGAACAATTGGGGAGAGAGAAATTCAGAAACTCCCTCAAATGCATTCGTTGCGGTGCTTGTATGAACACCTGCCCCATTTACAGAAGAAGCGGGGGTTTTAGCTATCAAAGTACTGTTCCAGGTCCAATAGGTTCCATACTTTCTCCAGGATTGGATTTGAAAAAATACAGCTCTCTTCCTTTTGCCTCAACTCTTTGTGGTAGCTGTACGGATGTTTGCCCAGTAAAAATCAATATCCACGAACAACTTTATGAATGGAGGCAAGAAATCACCAAGGCCAATCCAAATCATGCGGAAAGCTTAAGCATGAAATTAGCCAGTGGGATTTTTAAAAGCCCGCTAGCCTACAGGATCTCAGGAATTTTGATGCGTAAACTCATTAAAAATTTGCCCGACTCTTTGATATACAATCCTTGGAATGTTTGGGGAAAAGGAAGAAAGCTACCAGAAACTCCTCAGGAGTCTTTCAGAAATTGGTATTTAAATCACAGGAAGAATGAGCAGTAGACAAGAAATTCTCGAAAAAATTAAGAAACTCAGGCTGGACCAAACCGAACTTCCCACAATTCCTGAATTTAAAAATCCCTTAAACACTGAAGAGGAATTTAAAGCATCAATTGAGGCAAATAAAGGGGAGATTATTCCTGAGGAAAAACTCATGTCGTGGATTTCTGAAACCGGTTTTCAGAAAATCCTAAATTTCTCTCAACTCATTAACCTAAATACTTCTTATGCTAAGATTGAAGATGCTCACGAGCTAGACCAACTTCAAGTTGCAATAATAGACGGTCAATTTGGCGTAGGAGAAAATGGCGCAATCTGGATCACCAATGAACAAGTTCCATTTCGAGCCATTCCATTTATTACAGAGCATTTGGTAATAGTGCTTCCCAAAAATGAAATTGTATCTACCATGCATCAGGCCTACATTAAAACCTCAAGTCAAAGCTATAGCTTTGGTTTATTTATAGCAGGACCTTCGAAAACAGCGGATATAGAACAATCACTCGTAATAGGAGCTCACGGTGCGAAAAGCCTGAGGGTTGTATTAGTTTAGACCAAATTCCTTTCCAGAAAAAAGATATTTCTGGAAGCTCCATCTGCTTCAAATCCTAGCTTCATTTCCAGCTTGTCAGCAATTTTTTTACACAATGGAAGACCTAAACCAGTTCCTTTTTCGCGATTGGTTCCATACGAGGTTTTTACCTTGAATTCGAAAAGTTCATCACGAAGGTTTTCTGGAATAACCGGGCCTTCATTTTGAACCTCCCATCTCAACATGTTTGGAGCCACTTTCAAGGAAAGTTCTATGGTAGAATCGGATTGGGAAAATTTCAGTGCATTGTCTAAAAGATTTTTTAGAATGATTTTAATCTCGTTTTCTTCTAAATCAATTTCCTCAGTTTCGCCATCTATCTTAAGAGATATACGCTGATTCTTTCTTTCTGCTTGGATCAGCATAGTATCTCTGATTTCTTTCATCAAATCCTTGGGATCCAATTTTTTAAGTTCAAAAGTACGATCATCTAATTCAGTCATAACCCATGATAAGGTATTATTTAGAACCTTGTTTAGATGAAAGCTTTGATTTTTTAGCTCTGAAAAAATTTGCTTCATATCGTCATCATCAAACTCTCCCCGGTCAACCATTTCCATGGTCGAACTCAGGGTTGCAATGGGATTTTTCAAATCATGAGACAAAAGAGCGATCAATTGATTTTTTTTCTGGTTGACATCCGATAGCTTTTCAAGATTTATTTCATTCTCTTTCCTCAGTTGATTTAAGAAAAAATTCTGTCTCTGATAATTCTTGATAAATACCATTACACCAGCATATACGAATAGCCCACACCAAATTAAAGTGATCCAATGATCCCAAAATCTGTTTTCCAAACTTGTATATATCCGAGGAACAGAATAGAATCCATAAACCTCCAAATAAAACAACAGACTAAATGTGAGCGTGACTAAAAATAACCAAATGGCCTTCCAAGCTCCTTTTATCAATATTGCTATGGCAACAATAAAAATAAAAAAGGTATAAAGCGTAGGGCCGTCGAATCCGTCATTTTCAAAATAATTGAATATGATCACCATTACTCCTGCCCCAATCATCATGTTTAGGATTAGCTGGTACTTCCCAAACTTCTTCATATACCAATAGCCAATAAAGAAGGGGATCGCTAAGGTTAATTTGAGACCAATTATAAAGGCACTCAGTCCAATAAAATAATCAGAAATGCCCAAAAAAATCATTAGTGTGCCGGCAAAAGCAGCAAAAACTAAAGCTATTTTATTTTGGAGTTCTTCTAGATTTCCAGATTTATCCAAGTACTCTAACACACTCATATCAAAATCTCGTCGACAGCATTAAAAAGCAAATAAAACTAAAAATAAAAAAACAATTCACAATACCGTACAATATCCTGTATTTAAAATACTAAAAATTGATAATGAAGGAAAAAGTTTAATTACGCTCTTGAATGAATCGCAACCCTATTTCCTTCTGTATCTAAAAATACTCCCATATAGCCAACATCCTCCGAAATCATTCGTTTATCGATTTGTACTTTCCCTCCTGCTGCCTCCACTTTACCCAGTTCAACTTGGCAATCCGCTGAAGAAAAATAGATCAAAGCCCCTGCATGGCCACTTGTCTCATAAAATTGCTCATGGTATACTAAGCTTCCTCCTGCTCCTTTTCCCGTTTCGTCCCAAGGAAACCAGGCCATTTGAAAATCGCCCATGACTTGCTTGTTTAGCTTGCAGTCAAATACAGACTCATAAAATTTGATGGCGCGATCCATATCTTTTACTGGAATCTCAAACCATCCTACAGTGACAGATTTCATAGCTTTAGGGTTTTATGTATAAATTGATGATAGGCTTTTTATACTCTAGTAAGCTTAATGGGATAGGTCTTTCCTGCATTCCATTGACATACATAGATATTTTCATCCTGGTCAATACACACATCGTGACAATGCTTAAATACAGGATCTGATTGAACCATCAACTGAAGCTTGCCGTCCCGGTATTCGGGAGCTGTTCCTCCAGGATTAGAAACAACTTGGTTTTCCTTATCCAGAATAGTCACAAACCCTGAATTGTCCATTTGCTCCAAATATTTAAGTCTTGACCAACAGACACCCGCATACAGATTTTCGCCATGAATTACAGGCCGACATACATATGCGCCTGGTAAAAAGATGGTTTCCAAATACTCCCCGTCCATCGTGAATTTCTTAAAGGAATTATGCCCTCTTGAGGTACAGATCAGAGAAGGTTCCTTGCCTCCACGCTGATCTACCGCTATCCCATGAGCAGTTTTAAACTGAGCATCACCGTGTCCATCTCCTCCAAATTTTCGAATAAAATTTCCCGCTTTATCATATTGTAAAAAGTATTGAGAACCATAGCCATCGGCAATGTATAAATCTCCATTGGGAGCGACCGCTGTCTCTGTAGGTGTCCATCTCATTTTTTCATCATAAATACCCTCTTTAGCGGGCATAGGGATTTCTGAAACCACCACACCACTCAGAGTAGTTTTTACAACTCTGCCTCCATTATCAACTATCCATAAATATTCGGTGTCTCCCTCATCTACCAAAGTCAATCCATGGGCTGCATTCAAACCCAAAGTCCAAGTATCCAGCAGTTTTCCAGTTTGATCATAAATGATCACATTATTTTTAGGCTCATCAGTCAAAAGAATCATCCTGCCTTTTCTGTCCATGACCATTTCATGACAGTTGACCACGGGAACTTTAGTGGGGTCTAAATTACCCCATTTCATATCTACTTTGTAGGTGAAATTTCCATGACCTAAAATTTGATCTTGTGCTGCAAATAAAGAAAAGTCAGGTTTAAGGCTCATAGCTAAAGTGATCAAGGAGGAATTTTGGATAAATCTTCTTCTGGAATTCATAGGTGCTGATTTACTTCAAGTTAGGAAAATGCAGGGAAGATGAAAAATCAACATTCAGAGAATCAGATTTTCAATAGTTTGGCGCCGAAAAATTAAATAAATTTAGATATCCCAAACATGATCAAACCATGAAAAGGCTCATTTTAAGTTTTATTCTCGCTTTTTTTTCATTTCAAATGAACGCACAGGAAATCGCATTACAGCTCTATTCCCTCAGAAATCAAATTCCACAAGACCCTGAAAAATACCATCAAATGGTGGCTGATTGGGGAGTCTATGCTTTAGAGGGCTTGGGTAGGCATGAGATGTCAGAATTTGAATACTTGAAACTTTTAGAAGAAAATGAGCTGGAAATAGTGGGAGTTGGAGCTGATTTCAATCAACTGGCCAGAGATCTAAACCCCATCATTGCACAAGCCAAACTTTATGGGGCTAAATATGTCACCTGCTACTGGATTCCTCATGAAGAAGGTCCTATTTCTTTGGATGAAATCAAACTGGCTACAGCTTTATTTAATCAGGTAGGAGCTGAGCTCAAAGAGCATGGACTTACTTTTTTATACCATCCACATGGCTATGAATTCGCCAAAGCTGGGAATGGAGTGGTCATGGATTATATGTGGAAAAATGCCGAAAACTTCGCTTTTAACATGGATGTCTTTTGGGTAAAAATGGGTGGTGGAGATCCGGTGAAAATCATGAAAAAATATAAAGGGAAATTCCCTATGCTTCACCTGAAAGATAGAAAAATAGGCACACCGGGATCTATGGACGGACATGGTGACGTGGAAACCAATGTTGTTTTAGGCACTGGAGATATTGACATTGCAGGCATCATCAAAGAAGCAAAAAAGCAAGGCACAAAGTATTTGGTCATTGAAGATGAAAGTAGCAGATCGGTAGAACAAATTCCTCAATCTGTAGCATTTATCAAGAAGCAACTCGAAAAATAATTTGTTTATACTCCGAAAAATCTTGGTAACCACAAGGAAATCTCAGGAAACAGCATAATCAGAATCAAGGCCAAAATCATTGCAAAAAAGAAAGGTAGTAAGGGCTTTAGAACTTTTTGTATGCTCGTTTGGGCAACTCCCACTCCTATGAATAATATGGAACCTACAGGAGGAGTGCATAATCCTATGCAAAGATTCAAAACCATCATAATCCCAAAATGAACAGGGTCTACTCCCAATGCAGTGACAACCGGCAAGAATATCGGAGTGAAGATCAATACAGCAGGAGTCATATCCATAAACACACCCACAAACAGTAAGATCAAATTAATCATAATCAAAATCACGAAGATATTATCGCTTAAAGAAAGGAGCGAATTCGAGATACTTTGAGGAATTTCTTCCGCAGACATTACCCAAGACATTGCCATAGAAGTTGCGATCAACAGCATAACAACGGCAGTAGTTTCAGCTGACTTCAGCAAAACAGAAGGCAACTCATTCACCTTCAACTCTCGGTATATCAAGGAAAGTCCCAGAGCGTATAAAACTGCAATGGCAGATGCTTCGGTAGCGGTAAATACTCCGGCTATAATTCCGCCTATCACTACAATCAATAAGAATAGACTGGGAATAGCTCTCCAGAATGTCTTCAATACTAACCCAATACTGGACCGTTCACCCGAGGGCAACTTTTTTATTTTCACCATAACGGCTGCGGTGATCATCAATAAAAGTCCTACCAATAAACCTGGTAAATATCCGGCCACAAAAAGCGCAGCTACAGACACTCCCCCTGAAGCCAAAGAATAAACAATCAAAACATTGGATGGGGGTATAATCAAGCCTGTTGTGGAGGAGGTAATGTTTACAGCTGCCCCAAGCTCTTTAGGATATCCCTCCTTTTCCATTCTTTTTCCTAAAATTCCACCCATAGAAGATGCTGCCGCCACTGCTGAACCCGCGATTGCGCCCATCAGCATAGCTGCTATGACATTCACATGAAGTAATCCTCCCGGTAGCCGCCCCGTCAGTGCTTTGGCAAACTCAATCAATCGAGTGGCGATACCTCCTCGATTCATTAACTCCCCTGCCAATATGAAAAAGGGAATAGCTAAAAGGGAAAAACTATCTAGTCCAGTACCCATCCTCTGGGCAATGGTAGTCAGAGCAGGTACAGTTGCCACGGTCACCATCAAAGTCAGCAAACTGGATAATCCAAGACTCCAGGCAACAGGTACACCTAATCCTAAAAATACCAGAAAAGAAATCACCAATACTAAAATGCTTAAAGTTTCCATATCAGGCAGTTTTGAGATTTAATGACAACTTCATGATACTTTCCGCCTGATAAAAAATCACCAAAAGACCGCTGATTGGAATAATGATGTAAACGTAGGCCAAGGGTATTTCCAAGGCAGCAGACGTCTGATCCAAAATAAAGGTGATGTAAACCAAATTGGTCCCTCCGATCACCATTGCTACTATTGCAAAAAGCATGACGCATACATGGATGATTATTTTTACGATAAGTTGATTCTTAAAACTCAGTTTTGCCTGTATCAAATCAATCGCCAAATGCTCATCTTTTCCAGCCACATAAGCTGCCCCAAGCATCCCCACCCAAATCAACATATATCTGGCTAGTTCATCCGTAAAGGCACTTGGATTTTGAAAAATATAGCGAGATGCTACCTGCCATGAAACATTAATAACCATCAAGGCCATCAGAATAACCAAGATAATGGCTACAAATCGGTCTATATTATTTTTTACAGAAGTTATGAACATCAATTTTGGGTTTATTGAATTGCTCGAATTGCCTGAACCAACTGGTAAATCTCCGGAGACTGAACTTTCAAGTCTTCGTACATAGATGAAACAGCCTCCCTAAAGGGCCCTTTATCCGGATAGGAAATCTGAACACCCGCTTTTTTCAATTCATTCAAAGACTCCTCGGTGGCTTCTGCCCATATTTTATATTGGAGTTCTGCCGACTCATCCGCAGCTTCTTGAAGCCATTGCTGCTCTTGCTCACTCAAACTATTCCAAACCTTGGTACTGACAATGACTACATCTGGCAAGGCAGTATGCTCATCTATGCTGTAGTACTTACAGACCTCGTAATGCTTGGATGTGTACAAACTAGGCGGATTATTTTCAGCGCCATCCACGATTCCCTGCTGCAAAGCCGTGTATAATTCTCCATAAGCTACAGGAGTAGGTGAACCCCCCATACTTTTTACCATATTGGAAGCGACTGCGCTTTCCATTACTCGAACTTTCAGCCCGCTCAGGTCTTCAGGACTTTCTACTGGCTTTTCTTTGGTATAAAAACTTCTTTTCCCTGCATCATAATAGCAAAGTCCCCGAAGCCAAAACTCCTCAGGGTCTTGTAGTAATTGCTTTCCGATTTCTCCTTTCAAGACTTTATTCAAATGCTCATCATCTCTAAAAAGGTAAGGCATCCCCAAAACTTTCATGGTAGGAGCAAATCCTTCTAAAGCAGCTGAAGAAACTTTGGTCATCCCAAGACTTCCTATTTGCAAAAGCTCGACCAATTCCCGTTCGGTACCCAATTGCTGATTAGGGTATACTTTGACGATAATTTGACCATTGGATTTTTCCTCCAGCCGCTGAGCTAAAAAAAGCATCGCTTCATGCACAGGATGGGATGGCACCAAAGCATGCCCCATCTTAATGATTTTTTTACTCTGGGGCCCTTGGCAGGAAAGAGTAAAAAGACAGAAACAAATAAGTAAGAAAAAGTAGCTCGGTTTTTTTGGGTATAGCATAGCATCAGCTTCTTATCTAACAAGTATAAGTTTTTCCAAGGTCAAATACTCAAAGAATTACGGAATCGATTTTGGTAAAATCCAAAACTCCTAACCTGACATTGCTTAAATTAGGTTTTCTATCAGAAGAATTAGGCCTACATGAATCCAAAAACCCTTCAAATCCATCCCAATGACAATGTTTTAGTAGCCTTGCAAGATCTTTCAGCTGGGGAATCAGTTTTTATGGGAGATTTTGAATTGACTGTCAAAGAGGATATTCCAGCCAAACATAAATTGGCAATTCAATCTTTTGAAAAAAATCAGGAAGTAATCATGTATGGGCTATTGGTAGGAAAAGCTACACAGGCTATTCCGGCAGGAGGTCTTTTGAGCACCGAAAATATCAAACATCAAGCCGCTGATTTTAAAATCAACTCATCAACATATCAATGGGAAAAACCCGATGTCAGCCGTTTTGAAAAGAGGCAGTTCATGGGCTATCAACGTCCAGACGGTCAGGTTGGGACTAGAAATTACTGGCTTGTAATCCCTCTGGTATTTTGTGAAAATAGAAATGTAGAAACCATCCGAGAAGCCTTTGCTGAAGAATTGGGTTTTGCCAAAAGTAATCCTTACAAGCAATTGGTTAGGGCGATGGCTGATTCTTTCAAAAAAGGGAATCTAGCGGAATTGGATAGATTACAAGCGGGTTCCGATTCTGAAAAACAGGCGCCCAAACTGTTTGAAAACATAGATGGAATTAAATTTTTGACTCATCAGGGTGGATGTGGGGGAACCCGTCAGGATTCTGAATCTCTCTGTGCATTGTTGGCTGGATATATTAATAATCCCAATGTGGCAGGTGCTACGGTATTGAGTTTGGGTTGCCAAAACGCCCAAGTGGATATACTTCATCAAAAACTAGCTGCCATAAACCCATCTTTTGATAAGACGGTTTTGGTCTTCGAGCAACAAAAATCTGGTACTGAGCAAGAGCTCTTGACAGAGGCCATCAAGGAAACTTTCAAAGCCTTGGTCAAAGCCAACCAAGCTGAAAGAAAACCTGCTCCTTTGAGCAAGCTAACTATGGGCTTAGAGTGTGGGGGTTCAGATGGCTTCTCCGGTATTTCAGCCAATCCTGCAGTGGGCTATGCTTCAGACCTGTTGGTCGCGCTGGGAGGAAAAACCATGCTTGCCGAATTTCCGGAACTCTGCGGTGTAGAGCAGGAATTGATTAATAGATGTAGCAATGAAAAGAAAGCGGAGAAATTTTCCCAACTCATGAAATCCTATGCCTCCAGAGCCGAGGCTGTAGGCTCTGGATTTGATATGAATCCTTCTCCGGGAAATATCAAGGACGGATTGATTACGGATGCAATCAAATCTGCTGGAGCTGCTAAAAAAGGGGGGAACTCCCCTGTTACAGATGTATTGGATTACGGGGAGTATGCGAGTACACCCGGACTTAATTTGCTATGTACTCCGGGGAATGATGTAGAATCTACTACAGCCTTGGCAGGAGCAGGAAGCAATGTGATTCTATTTACTACCGGACTGGGAACGCCCACTGGCAATCCAATTTGTCCTGTGCTGAAAATTTCCAGCAATCATCAGCTTGCCAAGCGAATGCCTGACATTATTGACATCAATACTGGCTTTATTATT
The DNA here is from genome assembly GCF_019443765.1 of Algoriphagus sp. NBT04N3. Classification (NCBI taxonomy): domain Bacteria; kingdom Pseudomonadati; phylum Bacteroidota; class Cytophagia; order Cytophagales; family Cyclobacteriaceae; genus Algoriphagus; species Algoriphagus sp. NBT04N3. The sequence continues at coordinate 193,837 of NZ_CP048415.1, read as the reverse complement.
TCCGGAGAAAAAAGCATACAAGAGATGGGGGAAGAAATTTTAGAGAAAGTTATTGAGGTGGCTAGTGGAATTACGGATACTAAAGCAATGTTGCTGGAGCAGGATGATTTCATTCCTTGGAAAAGAGGGGTGTCTCTTTAATCTCTTTTTAGACCTAGTATGGAGTCATGAAGTCACTTAATCGAAGCCAAATAACAACTCAATCACTCCCTATTAAAATTCTCCAATTTGGAAATGGAAATTTCATACGGGGATTCCTGGATTGGATGGTTCAAAAAACTATAGATCAGGGATATTTCAAGGGCGGTATTCATTCTGTTCAAATCCATTCCTCTGCGGTTGACCAAAGAATGCTAGAGCAGAACTGCTTATTTCATGTTGCAGAAATGGGGATTTATGAGCAGGAAAAAACACAGCAATACAGCCTCATTTCCTGTGTACAAAACTACTCTTCCATTTTTGAATCTTATGATGCCTTTTTGCAGCTAGCTGAAAATCCAGATTTAGAATTCATTTTTTCAAACACCACAGAAGCAGGAATCGAGTTTGATCCCAATGATTCTGATTTTACATCCATTCCAAAAACATTTCCGGGCAAACTCACCGCCTTATTATATAGAAGATTTCAGGTATTTGAAAAAACAGATAAGCCTCTTGGAATTATCCCGCTGGAATTACTTGAAAATAATGGGGATTTATTAAAATCCTGTGTCCTTAAATATGCTAAACTGTGGGGATTGTCGGACGCTTTTACCCAATGGCTGGATTCTTATTGTATTTTCTGTAATACTTTGGTAGATAGAATAGTACCTGGATATCCTAAGAATAAAGCTATTGAAATTCAGCAGAAAATTGGCTTTGAGGATCAGTTGCTCGTTCAGGCAGAGCCCTATTATTTTCTAGCCATCGAGCGAGGAGAAAAAATAAAAAATCAACTCGGCTGGGAGAAAGCTGGCTTGAATGTGAAATTCGTCAAAGACATCTCCCCTTATCGATTAAGAAAAGTCAGAATACTCAATGGAGCTCATACCGCTATGGTTCCTTTTGCTTATTTATTGGGCTGTAGAACCGTCAGAGAATCGATAAACGATGAGAGAATAGGTCAGTGGATCAGAGAACTGATTTTCCAGGAAATTGTCCCTAGTATGGACTTGGAAGAATCTGAGTTAAAAACATATGCTAAAGCAATTTTAGAGCGATTTGAGAATCCATTTTTAGATCATCAGCTCGAAAGCATAGCATTAAACAGCATTTCAAAATTTCGTATAAGGGTTCTTACCAGTATTTTAGAATACCATAATAAATTCCAAAAATGGCCCGAGCAGCTGCTTTTTGCTTTTGCTGCATTAATCCTTATTTACAAAGGGAAAAACCAGGGAAAAGCCCTTCCTCTTAAGGATAATCCGGAAATTCTGGAGTTCTTCTTAAGGTCTTGGAATTTGGAAAATAGATCAGTATCGATTAAGGGAATCCTTCAAAACCAAAATCTGTGGGGACAGGATTTATATATACTTCCTGGTTTGGCAAAAACCCTATTAAAAGCCCTTAAGAAGCTAGAATCAGAGTTAAACAGCTCTGAGGGTTAGAGGATCTTGCTGCAGTAACATCACCAAAACCTGATACAATTCAGGCTTTCTGGACTTAAATTCATCAGGCCTTTCAAAGAAATTTTCCAAGGCAACTGCAAAAAACTCATGGAGATCAACTGCTCCCCTTTCTCTAAAAAAATCATCCTCACCTTGTTTCAATAATTCTTTTTCTTGAGCTGCCAGCTCAGAGTATTTCTGCCAAAGTTTGGGATTAAAAAAATTACTCTCACCATTGTATTGGATTTGATTTTCCAGTTTCAAAGCATGAGCGATTTCATGGATTCCCAGATTCACTCCATCATGGTCCAATGCAAGCCCTCTAACAAAACATTCCCAGGAGAGAACTATGATCCCATGTCTGGGATTGACCTCACCTCTGTGATAAGTTTTGGAAATATTGGAAAAATAGGTATTGGGATAAATCAGAATCTTATTAAAATGCTTAAGCCACACATTTCGGTAGCCAAAAGTCACTTGTACAATTGTGGCTCCGATAAGAACTTTCATCTCAGCGCTCACTCTATCCAAGCCTCCTCTTGCGAAAAATCTTTTCTGGGTTAAAATCAGTTGTAATTTATGCCTAAACTCTTTTTGATGAGCTGGTTTTAAATTGGAATAGTAGGGAAAATATTTTTCTAGGGTTTCCTTATCCTCTTGGCTCAGACGATAATGAAAAGCAAGGATCCAAACCTGCCTCAGAACTTCCGAAATAAAAATAAAAAAGCGTGGACCTAACATGATAAAAAAGAAGCTGTCTCATTATTTCGGGTTGTCACATTGAGCGAAGTCGAAATGTAGTCCAAATAATTAGGACTGGCCTTCGACTCCCTGCCTTCCGTTAGGCAGGCACTCAGGCTGACAATAGAATAATTCTGAGACAGCTTTCTATAAATTTTTGATTTATCTAGCGTAATTCACTGCTCTCATTTCCCTGATCACAGTAATCTTAATTTGCCCAGGATACTGCATCTCTTTCTCTATTTTTTGTGAAATATCGAAAGATAGCTGACCTGCTGTTTGATCATCTACATTGTCTGCATCGACCAAAACCCGAAGCTCCCTACCTGCCTGCATAGCAAAGCATTTATTTACACCATTGAAACTCAAAGCTAATTCTTCCAATTCCTTCAGTCTCTTAATGTAACTATCCATGATTTCTCTTCTTGCTCCCGGTCTGGATCCTGAGATCGCATCGCAAGCCTGAATGATAGGCGAAATCATCGAAGTCATTTCAATTTCATCGTGGTGAGCTCCGATTGCATTACATACTTCAGGATGCTCTTTATAGCGCTTGGCCAATTCCATTCCCAGAATAGCATGAGGTAACTCCTGCTCTTCCGGCCACACTTTTCCAATATCATGGAGCAAACCAGCTCTCTTGGCAAGTTTGGCATTCAATCCCAACTCAGCGGCCATAATTGCAGATAAGTTTGCTACTTCTCTGGAGTGTTGCAACAAATTCTGACCATAAGAAGAACGGAATCTCATCCTTCCCAGCATCTTAATCAATTCTGGATGCAAGCCATGAATTCCCAGATCTATACAGGTTCTTTCCCCGATCTCGACAATTTCCTCATCGATGTTTTTCTCGGTTTTGGCCACCACTTCTTCGATTCGGGCAGGGTGAATACGTCCATCCTGTACCAATCTGTGTAAGGAAAGTCTAGCTATCTCTCTTCTAACCGGATCAAACCCGGAAATAATGATGGCCTCTGGAGTATCATCTACTACTATTTCAACACCTGTGGCAGATTCCAAAGCTCGGATATTTCGTCCTTCTCTACCGATGATTTTACCTTTAATATCATCGCTTTCGATATTGAATACAGACACGCAGTTTTCTACCGCATGCTCTGTAGCAGTACGCTGAATAGTATCCAATACAATTTTCTTAGCCTGCTTGGTTGCAGATAATTTGGCCTCATCCAAAATATCTTTGATTTGAGAGGAAGCTTTGGTCTGAGCTTCTTCTGTGAGCATTTTCACTAATTGCTCCCTAGCTTCTTCTCTGGTCAAGCCTGCAATTTTCTCCAAGTCAGCAATTCGCTGATTGGTAATTTTGTCAAGTTCTTCCTTTTTAACCTGCACTGCATGAAGCTGTGCGCTGAGGTTTTCCTTTTTGGAGTCCAATTCCGCTTCTTTTCGCTTCAATTGCTCCAGTTCCTTAGCCAAATGCTGTTCTCTTTGCTTGACCTTGTTTTCGTTGGTGATGATGATGCTCTTTTTATTGGACATCTCCTCATCAAACTCTGACTTCAATTTGAGATAATGCTCTTTGGCTTCAAGCATTTTATCTTTTTTCAGAGATTCAGCAGAAATTTCTGCTTCACGCAACATGGATTTGACTTTGTCTTTAGTCTCCTCCTCTAATTGTTTGTGTTTATTTTTGATAAATACTCCCGCTAGCGCGGCTCCTGCTCCCAGACCTACCAGGCCGGCCAGGATGATATATAAAACTTCTCCCATAGGTATTTTGGATATATAAATTGAACCTGCGGGTAATCCTAAAAAACTCGGAAAATCAGTGGAAATTCAACAACTATACAACTTTAGAAAGCAGGGAATTGATGTTTGCTATACTGCTACGGATATGTTCACTGTCCTCTGCATTGACCTCGTTGGTTTCTAAAGATTCCACCATACAGTCAAAGGCCACCATGGCCAAGAGGTCTTGATTATCATCCAAACCAAATTCTGCTTTATATTTTCTCAATTTTTCATTAATCAACTTGCCGGCATGTCGGATTTTTGCTTCATCCTCAACCTTCACTCTCATGGGATATTCTCTATCCCCGATTTTAATACGTATGGCAAGTGTCTCCATATCACTCGGATAAGTAGGTGATCAACTGATCGATCTCTTGTATATAATTATTGATTAAGTCACTCATTTCGGCCGAATCCTCGGGATTCACCGGTCGGTTGTCCACAATGTTACTAATTTTAATTTTATTTTTAAAATGATCGATTTCCTGCTCTTTTTCTTCCAAAGTAGCGGATACTTCCGCTAATTTTTGTTTCAACTGTGCATTTTCTTCCGAAAGCAGTTGCAATCGCTGCCCCGCTTGATGGGCCAGTTTTTCCAGTTTTTGCAGTTCCTCGTGAATCATTTTGTCAGCTTCGTATTACAGCTCCCACCTCATTTTGAAAGGCTTGAATCAATTTACTCATTGTTTTATCAATAACCTTATCCGTTAGTGTATTTTCCTGATCCTGCAGGTAAAAACTCAATGCATAAGCCTTTTTACCAGACTCAATCTTATCACCCTGGTAGACATCAAAAACGCCAATTCGCTGCAATAATTTTCCTCCCGCCTTTAAAGCTACAGATTTTACCTGATCATAATTCACGGTTTTATCGATCACCAAAGATAAATCTCTCCTTACTTCTGGAAATTTGGAGATTTCCTGATATCGCTTCAGACCACTTGCTTTCTTACAGATCAAGTCCCAATTCAATTCGGCAAACCAGACCTCCTGTCTTACCTCGGCTAATTTGAGCATTTTTTCATCTACCAGGCCGATTATACCCAACTCCTTTTGACCCAACATCAGGCGAAGCCCATAAGTGAAGGGCTGAGACTCGATCATGGAAACATCACCGACCTGGATTCCTAGTTTCTCCAAAATTCGCTCAACGGTGCTGTAAACATCCGCAAAACCAAAAGGCTTGGCCTCTTCCAGCCAACTTTCAGCAGATTTGTTTCCGGTATGGAAAATTGCCAATCGCTTGCCTTCCTCGTAGCCAGTTTCACCTTTTTGATACACTGTGCCAAATTCAAATACCTTGACATCTGTCTGACGTCGATTGATGTTATGAGCCAATACTTCCAAACCGCTAAAAAGTAGCGTTTGACGCATCACACCAAAGTCTTCACTAAGCTTGTTGTAGATTTCTACATTTTGGGAAGCATCCAAGAATCCAGACTTCTCAGCATAGGAAGGCTTGGTCAAACTATTAGTAATAATCTCAAAATATCCTTGACCCGAAAGAATTTCTGATAATCGATATTGCAGCTTATTTAGGTCCTTAGCTGGATGCTCGGCCAAATAATCTGTTCGTAAATTTTCTGAAAGCGCTACTTGTTGGAAACCATAAATTCGCAAAATCTCCTCAATGATATCTGCCTCACGGGTAACATCCACCCGATAAGGTTTTACAATGGCCTTGAATCCCTGCTCAGTCTCATTTTGTACTTGGATATCCAAAGACTCCAAAATAGATTTCACTTCAGATGGGGCTATTTTTTTACCAATCAGACGATTGATATGACCATACTCCACTTCTATTTCAAAATCTGCAACTGGCTGTGGATAGATATCAACGATGTCAGAAGCCACTTTTCCCCCTGCGACTTCCTGCAATAATTTCACCGCCTGCTTCAATGCATAAACCGGCATATTGGGATCAGTTCCTCTTTCAAAGCGGAAAGAAGCATCCGTTTTTAAACCATGATATTGCGCTCCCTTTCGGATCACATCCGGTGAAAAATAAGCGGATTCCAAGAAAATGGAAGTTGTATTTTCTGTTACACCTGAACCAATTCCTCCAAAAATTCCAGCAATACACATCCCTCCTTTTGAATCACAAATCATCAATTCCTCTCCGGAAAGTTTACGCTCTTTTTCATCCAAAGTCACAAATTTGCTATCCTTAGGAAGCTTTTTGACAATCACTTTCCCCTCAGAAATCTGAGCTGCATCAAAGGCATGAAGGGGCTGTCCCAAGTCATGCAGAATGTAATTCGTGATATCAACCACATTATTAATAGGTTCCAAATCTAAAGCACGCAAGAAATCCTGTAACCATTGAGGAGAAGGACCTACTTTCAAACCTGTGATGGTAACACCGGCATAGCGCGGACAATCTGTTGAATTTTCTACGTTGACAGAAATTTTTGGTCCTTCAGCCTCCTTTTTGATTTCAGGGCTGGAGTCAATGCATAATTCTTTGCCTAAAAGTGCTTTCAGATCTCTTGCAACACCCAAATGAGAGGCCGCATCGGCTCTATTGGGTGTAAGCCCTATTTCAAGAATATGGTCATGGGTGACAGGGATGATTTGAGATGCAGGTGTGCCATTAGGCAAGTCCGTATCTAAGACCATAATCCCTGCATGGCTGGTTCCTATTCCCAATTCATCTTCAGCGCAAATCATTCCTTCTGAAGCCTGACCTCTAATTTTGGCCTTTTTGATGGTGAATGCATCACCTTCAGTTGGGTAAAGAGTGGCACCTACAGTGGCAACCAGTACTTTCTGGCCAGCTGCCACATTGGGAGCTCCACATACAATTTGCGAGGGCTCGTCCGCTCCGATATCCACTGTGGTCAAACTCAGTTTATCAGCATCCGGATGCTTGATACAAGTCAGTACCTCTCCTATTACGATCCCTTCGAGGCCACCGGGGATGGATACAAACTCTTCGATCCCTTCTACTTCCAATCCGGATTGGGTCAAAAGTGCTGCAATTTCCTCCGGTGATTGGGTTAAAGCAATGTATTTTTTTAATCGATTGATTGAAATTCTCATGGATTTATGGGCTTCGGTAAAACCAAATTTACCAGATAAACAAAAGGGGTTCAATGACCCCTCATTTTTAAAATTCAAAATTAAAAAATCTTTGCTATAAATTCCCACACCATCCTTAGAGTATTTAATCTAAGGGCAAATCGAAAACATAAATCTGTTTTGTTATCAACCCTTGGGTGTAAATCTTTTTGGCGGACTCATCGATATGAAAAGCAGTAGGGTGCAGATTATCATCCGGTGTCCCGGTTTGAAAACGGATTGCACGAACATACTCAAGGGAAGAATTATCGATTTTAAACTCCAGCAAATGTCTCGCTTTTGATCGATCTAATCCAATTCGATCTGTGAAAGTCACATAAAGCCTGTCTTTAACAATTTGGGCATCAATTACAATTGACTTTATCTCTCTTTCATTTACTTCATATCCGGGTTTATTAAAATCATTCTCTAAAGAATCCAATGCTCTTTTCAATGGCTCAAATTGATCCCAACGGTGCCTTTTTACCAATTCATGCTTATCACCAGTAGATAAAATATCAATATAAGGAAGGTTGACCCCAATTAATACTAATTTGTCTTGAAGAGGCTGAATCAACCTTGCCTGACGATTGATTGCGTTTTCCCCCTCAGGCATCAGTAATCCTGTTTTCCCAATTGGCTCTCCTAATAAATTAAATTTTAATACAGATGATGTGTCTGATTTATATCCAACCATTGGAAAATAAAACGTATCGTCTTGGAAAAAAAACCTAGTGTGTCCCACTGATTCAGGAATTGGAATTTCATCTATATGGCTACCATCTTTTGGGCTTACTATACTTATTTTATAGTTACCCCGATCCTCAATCAATACTCCATATTTGCTTTTTTGCAATTGAATAGGGTAGTCTAAATCATCTGGCCCATTCCCTCTCCTCTCAACTAAAGACTGAATTTCAAATTTCTTGTTCAAAACTATAAACATGGATGGCCTAGCATTGATCAAATAAATATGATTTTTATCTGATTCAAACTGAACATTGGTGAAAAAAATCGGACCTTCAAACTCATCAAAAACCAAATTTGGCTCTAAAATGGTCGTCGGCAACTCTTTTATTGAAACATCATTACAAGAGAAAAGCAGGAAAAGAAGAGAATAAAAAAGCCAGTTTTGGATGAAAGAAAAAAGATGACCACCTTGAAAAATCGATGGCCATCCTTTCTCATTTAGTTTTTTAACAAGATGCATAAGAATGAGTCCCGTCTTGATTTGTACAAATTACACTATCAACACCAGCTTCACAGCTAGAATTTCCAGTACATTTAATAGTTGATCCGTCTGCACAAGCAAATTCAGCAGTACAAGGAACAGCTTGAATGCTAAATAAAAATAGCAATCCAAAAGTAAGACTTAATAGCTTTTTCATAGAAAATTTTAATTTGAATGAATAAAATATTTAAAGTTCTGTTTAAAAAAAAAATGAAAAACCAAATTAAATTTGTAATTTTTATTTAATCCTTATAGTTTTTCTCGCCTGCTTGGATGGAAATATTCAAAATATTTTCCTTGGGAGGCAAAGGGCAGGCATAATCGGGATTGTACGCACAGTATGGGTTGTATGCCAAATTAAAATCTATCGTAATAGAGTTCTTCCCATCTTGACGGGCATTGATATAGCGCCCTCCACCGTAGGTTTCTCTTCCGCTGGTTTCGTCTGCAAAAGCCAGGAAGAAATTACGCATATCAGATTCACTAACAGACTGCAGGAGTAAAAGCCGATTGGTTTTTCCTCCCAACTCAAATTCTGCATAGGAATGTTCTATATAACGCTCCACAGAACCATCTGTCATCGGAACTTCCCTTACTTTTCTGTTTTCCACAGGAATTAGCCTTGCTTTGACCTTATAATTAGGGTCAATCGGATAAAAATTCAATTCCTTAAAATCACGCTTCTGCTCCTCTGTCAAAGGGGATTCCACATTAAACCGGATAAACTTGTACTGACGTTCTCTTTCCGCTTCAATTTTTTCCTGATAGACCTCCGGGCTCTCTGCACTGGTTAGCATGTAGGCTACCGCAGCAATTACTACCAAGGATACTAAGATGAGAAGTATGTGATTTGTCTTCATGGATCTATTTCGATTTTCCCGCACTCCCTTTTACCAACAGCAGGACTCTTCAAGTGTTGCTCAAAATTACAATCTATCCTGAAACCTTTTCAGGATTTGACCAAATCTCTGTAAGATCTCTACTTGACTACAAATTGGAGTGTCTCGCTTCTCGCCTCTCGTCTCTTAATTCTTTACCCTAAAGAATCCCTTCATCCGCAAAACTGAAATAACCTGAATCAGTAAAAATCAAATGATCCAATACAGGCAAATCCATATCTCTTCCTATTCTCACCAATCGGTCTGTCAGTCTTTTGTCTTGCTCCGATGGAGTAAGGCTACCTGAGGGATGATTGTGAACCAAAATTACCGATTGAGCGAGATGCTCCAAAGCCACCTTGAAAATGATTTTTGCGTCAACGACCGTACCCGCTGTACCTCCTGAGGAAATCAGATGTTTTTTGATCACTTGATTAGAGCGGGAAAGGAGAACCAAATAAAAATGCTCTACGTGCTCATCCAATAAATCTGGTTTCATAAGCTCATAGATATCGCGGGAACTACCAATTTTAACTTTCCGCTGTGGCTCGTTTTCTTTTCTTCTTCTACCTAGCTCCATGGCGCTGACTATACTGATAGCCTTGGCCTCTCCTATGCCTTTGAATTTTTTAAGATCCTGAATACTCAGCCTAGCTAATGACGCCAAGTCATGGTTGACCGAAGCCAAAATATGCCTGGATAAGTCGACAGCACTGACCGAAGGCGTACCTGAACCAATCAAAATAGCAATGAGCTCGGCATCAGTTAAAGCGGATTTTCCTTTCAGTAGAAGTTTTTCTCTAGGCCTATCTTCTTCTGCCAACTGAGAAATCTTGAGGGATGTATAATTCTCCATACCTGATCAATTAAAAAGTTTGAAAACTAAATTTATTGATTTTCAGGCATAAAAAAAACCCCGACAAGCAGGGTTTTCAGAGATTTTTTATCAGGTATTAACCAAGAGCATTCACGAACTTAGCCAATCTTGATTTTTTGTTGTTTGCGTTGTTTTTGTGAATCACATTCTTCTTAGCCAATTTATCCAACATAGAAGAGACTTTCTGGTACAACTCCATTGCTTCTACCTTATCAGTAGCAGCCTTCAGTCTTTTGATGAAAGTTCTGGTGGTCTTGGCCTGATATCTGTTTCTCAAACGCTTCGCTTCGTTGGCACGAATTCTCTTAAGAGCTGATTTGTGATTTGCCATATCTTGATTTAAATAAAGTTCTTTTACGTTCCCCTATACCGAATTGGAGTGCAAAGTTATTGTAAATAATTAATTCTGCCAAAGGAAATTCAAACAATCCTTTGCTAGCATGGTTTTTCCAGAATTGAAAATTCTACAATAAACCTGCTTCGAAGTGCAAATATACTGCATTTTTTAACTTTTGCTCCTAGAAAATTCTGATTAATTTTAGGTATGAAGATTTTTATCCTTTCCATTTTTTATGGGACATTTTTCATAATTAGCCCATTTTACTGGGGCTTTTATGCGCACAGCTTAATCAACAGAATGGCGGTATATTCTTTACCACCGGAAATGATGGTTTTGTATAAGCCTCATATTCAGTTCATCACGGAGAAAGCAGTCAATCCTGACCGCAGAAGGTACGCTGTAAAAGGTGAGGCGGAAAAGCACTACATAGATTTGGACCATTACGGAGATTCTGCACTTTTTATTTTGCCAATTTATTGGAATGAGGCAGTTGAAAAATTTGGGGAAGATAGTTTGCGCGCCAATGGCATAGGACCTTGGGCAGCCTATTTTACTTTTTTAAATCTGACTAAGGCATTTTCTGAAAGGAATCATTCAGCCATTCTCAGAATCTCTGCCGATCTGGGACATTATATAGGGGATCTGCATGTACCGCTTCACACGACAAAAAATTACAATGGGCAATTAACCGGGCAAGAAGGCATTCATGGCTTTTGGGAGAGTCGGATTCCTGAATTACAGGCAACTGATTACAGTCTTTGGGTGGGAAAGGCTGATTATATAGCCAAACCACAACATGCTATTTGGGAAATCGTAGCCCAAACACACAGCCAGGTTGATTCAGTCTTACTTTTTGAAAAAGAGCTAAGCCGGGAGTTCCCTTCGGATAGAAAGTACAGTTTTGAGGAGCGGAATAATCTGACCGTACGGGTTTATTCTAAAGAATTTTCTGAAGCCTATGCTGAAAAACTAGACGGGATGGTACAGAGGCAGATGAAAAAAAGCATCAAAGCCATCGCTGATTTTTGGTATACCGCCTGGATCAATGCCGGGCAACCAGACCTGAAGAGCTTACCATCTATAGATGTGGAGGAGGAAGAAATCAATCCAGATCTGAAATTGAGGGTTAGAGAGCATTGAAATCAGAAGGATAAAGTATGAAAGCTGAAACTTTTTAAAAAAACATCATGGATAGAGATCTGAAAGAAAGAACGAAAACATTTGCCTTTGAAGTAATCAAACTTGTTTCAGAATTGCCAAAAAATACCGCAGGCTTCGAATTAGGTAAACAATCGATTAAGTCTGGAACCTCAGTTGGTGCCAACTATCGATCCTCACAAAGAGGCAGATCTAGAGCTGAGTTTATCTCAAAACTATCCGTAGTTCAAGAAGAGGCAGACGAAACTGTATTTTGGCTTGAATTAATTATGGATAGCGAGCTACTAGGTTCAGAAAGAATTCTCCCTTTACTCAAAGAGTCAAATGAACTCACTGCCATTTTCACATCTATGGTGATCAATGCCAAAAGAAATTCTTGATGAACCCTGATTTCAGGTTCATCACTTAAGACCTGGGACTTTTTTTTCAGCTTTTTGATTTCAGACTTCAGACTTATTTTAGCTTTTTGACTTCAAATAACGCCGAATCGCTTTCCCCAATCTCTCAAAAGTATCTCTAAAGGTTTCTTCTTTTTCTTCCAATAGCGTTACGCGGAAGCCCCGCAGATCAGAACAAAATGAGGAAATAGGAACCACACAGATTCTTTCGGAACCAAGCAAGTAGTAAACAAAGCGCTTATCTAAGGGCATTTGCTTATCTGCAACCCATGCTTCCACCAAGGTTTTCACCCTAGCGTCCTCAATTTCTAAGGACTGATCAGATTTAAGAACTCCCTCTTCAAAAACAATGGTATTATAAAATGCTCCCTGTGTAGGGTTGAATTTAATTCCAGGTATATCGCCAAGAATCTCTGCCATCCAATCACTTCTTTTACCAATAGCTTCATTGGCTTTCTCCCTGTACGCTTTGTATTCAGGATGACTCATGATCTTAGGAATTGCCAGTTGGGGTAGGATGGTGGAACATACCTCTATCATCTTGGCATTTTCCAATGTTTGACAAAGTTTGGAGAACTCCTTGGATGCTTCGCGATTGTAAAATTCCATCCAACCACAGCGAGCTCCCGGCCAAGGAAACTCCTTGGATATGCCTTTCAAAGAAATTGCCGGTCTATCTCCGATTACTTCTGCCAGAGCTACTGCCTTAACTCCATTGTAGGTGATGTTTTGATAAATCTCATCAGCTATTAATAAAAGGTTAAACTCTTCAGCAATTTTCACAAAACCTTCCAATACCTCTTTGGGATAGACCATACCGGTAGGATTGTCCGGATTGATAATCAAAATTCCAACAATGGAGGGATTGTACTTGACCTTCATGTACAAATCATCCATATCCGGAAGCCATTGATTATCCGGGTCCAGTTTATAAGTGATAGGAGCTGTATTGGCATGGGCTGCCTCCGCTGAGCTATGAGTTGAGTAGGCGGGAGATGGGCCGATTATCCTTGCTGTAGGGATCAGAAATTGGTATAGTTTTGCAATTGCATCTCCAAGTCCATTGAAAAAAAGGATATCATCAGCACTCAATTTAACACCTCCCTGATGGTTGGTCAAGTTTGCCAAAAACGCTCTAGTCTCAGGCATTCCTTTGGAATCAGCATATCCATAGGTTTTATTTTCTTTGAGTAAGTCTGAAATGATTTCCTTCATCCAAGTAGGCACCTGATTACTTTTTTGGATAGGATCACCGATATTTTCCCAAGTGATGGGAAATCCCAAGGATTCAATTTGCCGTGCTTTCTTTACGATTCCACGGATTTCATAATTCAATTCCTCAGCTCCCGGGCGGAGCAGCAACTGTCTCATAGGTCAATAGGCTAGTGAAAAATTCCTCCACAAAGTAAATCATATTCAATGCTTTTAGCAGAAAAGAGAATTGGTTTTTCTTTTTAAAACCCTTAATTCCTTTCAAAAATTGACAATTTAAAGACCGGAGAATGATTGATGAGTTTTAAAAACAGAATTTTCTTTGGCATCAAATAATTTTCACATATATTTATAAATATTTCATATGCAGTAAAATGTATTTGGATTATTAGTTATTGAAAAATGATCGCCCTGACCATTTAATCAAACACTAACCAAATATCATTTGAAACGATGAAACAATTTTACCTGTCAAGGCTAATTGGGCTAATCTGCCTTCTAGTCTTTCCCCTCACTACCTTTGGGCAAACCAGAGGAAGCACATCTTCGGTGCAACAAAATCTCCGCTTTCAGGAAGACTTTAATTATATAAATCTAGACCCTAATCCGAATGTAGGAGGTGGAACCCGTGTAAATTTCAGTCATCAGTTTTCTAATAATTCAGGATCAAGCTTAGGAGCATCTATAGCAAAAGATATCCTGGCACAAAACGGAATCAATATTCCGGGTTGGTTAACGGAGCTTGCTGACTTGGGAGGTTCGGGTTTCTTTTGTTCCAGTATTTCGCCAACATTTTCTGCCAATGCATCTGTAGACGCCGGCGGATATTACCAAGTGCATTCTGTTGGTTCATCTAACATTAACTTAGACTACCCCGTGGAAGTCTTTATTGAATATCCAGAAGCTAATACCTTTGCTTGCGGAGAAACAGTTAGAATCAATACTTCCTATCAGATACTAGACCCAGGAAATGGAAATAAACTACGGGTAAGTCCTCCTTTTATCAATCAAGAAATAGGACCTTTAATTGATGACCTAAGCTTAAGCGCTTCTATTGGAATAGATGCTGAGGTCGGTTTTGGAGTTACCATTTATTATCCATGTTTAAGCGGAATTTGCTCAGAAGAGATCTGTTCGGACAAATTATATTTTAATGAAGGTAAAGAGTTTAAGCTCAGTCAATCTTTACCAAGCCTCCCTGCTTTAATCAATATCTGTGATAAAGCATTTGGTCCAAATGCAACTCAGGCTGATATTTTAGCATGTAGATGGTCGAGCTTGAGTCCTTTATTCAATATCGGTCAAAGTGCCTTAAACGCATATAACCGACAACAAGGAACCACTTATTCTTTAGCAACTTTCCCTGATCAAAACACTGTATTAATAGGTCCTCCAGATCTTCCACCCAATGGCCCGACTATTCCGGAATTTGAAGCTTCATTCAGAAATACAGCAAGTACTGAATTAAATTCATTTTCTTTAAATGGAGGCACAAAACTGAAAGTTTCAGGCAGTAAAAACTCTGTGACTCAAATGAATTATGATCTAGTTTCTCTACTAGACTATGCGGGGTGGACAACCTCCTTTAGCTTGGGCAATAATTTAGGAAGTATAGACGCTGGTGATGTTGCCCCTACGCTTACGATGGATCAAGAAATGGATTTCGAATATGATCCAAAAGTAAATTTAGCCATCAGTTTAGGGAGAGAGATGAATTATACTGTCTTTAATAATGATGGAAGTTTCTCCCATGCAGATTTTGGATCAACCGTTTCTCTATTCGCTGGACAATACATAGAAGCCCAGTTTCCTCAAGAATTAAGTTCTCCAGTCCCTATTAATGGACAGTCTTTTATTAATGGGGATTTCAAAAGCTTATCCAAGCAGGAAATTTTTGAAAGCACTAAAATCACCTTTGGGGAATTAAAAATCGGAAATGCAGTAGATATTACTCTGATTAACGAAGAAACTACTAGAGAAAAAATTGGAACCAATACCATCATCGACCATACCTTCAACCTTCAAGGAACACAAATTCTTGACCTTCCTGGCTTTTTGCTTGATCCCGAAAATCCGGTCATAGAAGTCAAAGATGTAATTACAAAAGATATCCTGAACATAGGGGGTGGTCAACGACAGGTGGTTTATGAAATAGAGCTCAGCAATGAAGGTGATGTTTTACTCAGCGAAGTTCAGTCCACTTTTGACCTAGCAGAAAGCTTTCAGGATGCTTCAAATTTCTTTGTCAATTGTATCAGCAGTAATGGCCTGATCGTCAATTCAGAATTTGATGGGGAAGTTGATAAAAACCTTTTAGCCAACGGGAATCAAATTGGTGTAGGTGAATCTTTTACCATAGAAGTTTTGGTAATTATCACCCCTGAAATTGCCTCAATTTCTGAATCTGGCTGCTTTGAGACAGTGGAGTATGACGTATTTGCGAAAGCGACCGGGGTAAGTCCAATTGGTACTTTTGTAGAAAACAATTTCAACCAATGTACTCAGGAGATAACAGGCCAAGACATTATCAACACCATTGACTTGGGTGCGGAAGTCATAGCTGAATTAAGTGATTTCAGTATTTACGGGTTCGAAGAGGTATACTTTAGCAAAAACTTCTCTGAATCTCAGGGTTCGGTTGGGTCTGCTGGCAATATGATTTTCGAAAATGTATCCTTACAAGGTGGAGCTCCTGTGACCATTGTTGGCGATATCTATGTGGCCGATGAGTTGATCTTGAGGGGAGAATCGCGGGTTGTGTTTGATTACATGCAACTTGGAAAAGAAGTAGACAGCCAGAAAAAATCAGGGCTTTTGCCACTGGGTGCAATTAGCCGAGAGTCTGACTGTGTAGTTTCCTTCGAACAGCCGATAATGGAAGTACCGGACAACAATTCCAAAGAGAAAATTCAGTTGAAAAAAGGAAAAACCATGGATCTCGTTCCTGGTATTTACCGCTCCATAGACATGCTGGAAGGCACTACCCTCAATTTAGTAAGTGGAGTGTATACCTTTGACAGCTGGAAAATTTCAGGCAAAAACACCCTTGTCAACTTCGATGTGAGCGATGGGCCTATTCTTATCCAAGTGAATAAATGGCTGCCTCATGCAGATCAGCAATATCTTGCAGGATCTGACGGCGCGCAAAGCATGGTCAGCATTCACTATTCAGGAAAAGAGCCTGTCAGATTTAAAAACACCTTCTTCCAAGGAAATATTCTATCGCCTTTTGCTTCGGTAGATTTCGCTGAAAATTCCGTTTTGGAAGGAACACTTTATGCCAATAAGGTGCAGTTTACCGACGGGTCTACTTTCAAAGGTCCAAAATATCTGATACCTCTGAATGCCAGCCCTGAATGCCAGCCTTTGGATGAGGCAGCAAGAAAACTGGAGGAAGAAGTTCAGGAAGTAGCTACAGAACTTGATAGAAGGACTGAGCAGATCAGAATGTATCCTAATCCGACTTCCAACATCTTGACAATAGATGGTATTCATCCGGAAATCCTTCCGGCGCAAGTATATATTTATGACAGCAATTTCAGATTGGTGAAATCCCTGCTGGCGACCAGCACGGATGTTCAATTCGCCATGCAGGACTTGGCGAATGGATTATACTTTATCCGAGTTGGGAATCTAGGAACACTCCATAGAATTATTAAAAACTAAAACCTGATTAAACCTTAATAGCATTAAAGCCGGGCATGTGTCCGGCTTTATTTTTTACCTATAAATAAATAGCATTCATAAACTTTCAGCATCTTATAGGATTAATGATCTTTATATTATTATCCGACTTCAACCTTTTATTGCCCAACTTGCCACATTGCAGTACGTTCAGGTAAATTCAGAGTGAATCATATCACTTATTAAAAACGATCCATCAAATTATCTTCCTGTGCTTTCAATCATTATCCGAATCTCTCTTTTCATCCTATTTATTGGCCTGATTGACTGGTATTCTTTCCAAGCCTTTAAGACGCTGTTCCCTTCTCAAACTTGGGTAAAAATAGGGTATTGGGCATTTTCAATCTTCATTTATCTATTTGTCATCTTTAGTTTTCTGACATTCGAAAGAGCTGCGCTCAGCCCTGCTTTTGGAAAAATGATTTCACTCCTATTTCTGTCTTTGATTCCAAAGCTGATTATTATCGCCTTTCTCTTTGGGGAAGATATACTTCGGTTTATTACTGGTGGATATTATTCCTTGGCTGAAAACAGGGAAGGTGGTTTTTTACCTGATCGAAGAAAATTCATCAGCCAAGCAGCCTTAGCAATTGCCGCTATTCCTTTTTTAGGGATTCTCCATGGAGTGCTGATTGGAAAATACCGCTATCGGGTGATGAAGCACACCCTAGAATTTAATGACCTACCGGAAGAGTTTGATGGGTTTACCCTCACTCAGATTTCAGATATTCATTCGGGCAGCTTTGACAACAAAAAGAAACTGGAATACGGGATCGACTTGATCAATCAGCAGAACTCAGATGTGATTCTGTTTACCGGGGATTTGGTCAATAATCAGGCATCTGAAATGGAGCCTTGGATCGAGACATTCAAAAAGCTGAAGGCTCCTATGGGTAAATATTCTATCCTAGGCAATCATGACTATGGTGATTACATGTCATGGCCAAATCGAGAAGCCAAGGTGCAGAATATGCAGCGACTTTTCCAGGTTCATGAAGAATTGGGCTTCAAATTACTTCGAAATGAAAGTCTTCCTATCAAAAGAGGTAATGCAAGCATCGATTTGATCGGGGTAGAAAACTGGGGTAAAGGCTTTGCACAATATGGCGACCTCAACAAAGCTACTGGCAGTCTTAATGAGAAAAGCTTCAAAATCCTGATGAGTCATGATCCCTCCCATTTTGATGAGCAAGTGAAAAGTTTCTCTCAGTTTATTCATCTGACACTGAGTGGACATACGCATGGGATGCAGTTTGGAATAGAGATTCCTGGATTTATCAAATGGAGTCCTGCTTCCCTCCGCTATCCCAAATGGGCTGGATTATACGAGGAAATGGGACGCTACTTGCATGTGAACCGTGGCTTTGGATTCCTGGCTTTTCCGGGGCGGGTAGGTATTTGGCCGGAGATTACGGTGTTGGAGTTGAGGAGGAAAATGGGCTAATCCAAAGTTTTAAAAAGCCAAAAAGCAAAAAGCTTGTATTGATAATATACAATAGCTTGTGTTTTCAATACAAGCTTTTAAACCTAATTGAAAACCAGCTATTTAACTAGCTGGTTTTCTTTCTATTCCGAATCCCCTCAACAAAAAAACAATCGCACCTAAGGCAATTCCTACTCCTAAAAGCCAATTGGGTAATGGAAACAAGTCCAAATACTTTACAACTAACAAAAGTCCAAGGCAAAGGAAAATGAAAGCATGCAGGTATTTGAATGTTTTTTGACTCATTTTCTTTTCAAAAGATATCTCGTGTGTGCGTTGGAATAGCCAAAAATTAGCGTGTCGCCTGAAAAGCCATAGCGATTAGTCCGACTCCCTACACTGGTGTTCATTTCCAATATTTGGTTATCGATGGTTTTCCATTGGAAAGTTGGAATGGCAGAATAGTCAATGGGAGCATTTATCCCCAACCTTTTTGCATCGTCCCGAAAGAACTGCGGATCAATGATCCATCTCCCATCTCTTGTGAAAGTTTCGATGTAGCTCTTTCCGTAAAACTCATCTTTGACGATTTCTCCATTTTCGTCTTTTGAAAAAAGCATCGTCCATTTCCCAACCAAGCGGGGGTCTCGCTCTGCTTTTTGAATAAATGCTGCAGTACAGACCAATAGAACTAATAAAAAATATATCGTTTTCATTGAGCCTAGGTTAGTTATTTCTTTTCTTTCAATCCTACACGAAGGAGTATTCCCTGAGAAAAAACCAGAAAAACCATGGCTATCGCTGTGAAATTAGGGACAGTATCTGCTTCATTAAGCCATAAACCACTTTGCCATAAAGAAAGGCCTCCAATCACCAAAGCAATCAGAATCATGGCTATGTGAAATCTAAATCTTCGCTGACTCATCGGTTAAAATCATTTCATTCAATTTGTGAAATCAGCTCTCAAAAATCAATTAATTTGATAATTATATTAAAAAAACCTGATCACCCACAATCATGCCAGCTGCCTTATTTTCTTTGTTTGACTGGTTGGATGACCGATGACCGGTACTTCCTGATTCTGATCCTTTCAGCAGACAATAAGCCGTCTTTTTGTCAATACTGGTAAGAAAGCGGACATGCATATAAAAAAAAATTCTCTATTCAATCAAGCGACATCTTACTTAGTGAGCCTTTGCCTAAAAAACCATTTAACATCTAGTCAAATTCTCTTACTTGTATCTAAAAGGAAAAAAACAGAACACATTCAATGTAGTATCAATTCGACAATTTTTGTTTATTTTTGTCGAATCTATCCTTCATAAAAGTGGAAAAACTCTTTTATTTTAATGAGATTCTAAAAAAGCAGGTCCAAACTGACTTTCTCAGGAGCCTATTTCATCTAATCAATTGGAATCAGAGAATGATTGCAATTACAGGTGCAAGAGGGGTAGGAAAAACCACCCTAATGCTTCAACATCAAGTTTTGGGTCTTGAAAAAGAATCTAGATCTCTTTATGTCTCCCTAGATCACCCCTATTTTTTTGATCATTCACTTCTTAGCTTGGCAGAGCAATTTTACAAAGAAGGTGGACGGTTTCTATTTATCGATGAGGTGCACAAATTCCCAAATTGGTCCAGAGAGTTGAAAATGATTTATGACCTTTTCCCTACTCTAAAAACGGTCTTTTCAGCTTCCTCAGCTTTGGAGATTTTCAAAGGCGAGTCCGATCTAAGCCGGAGAGTAATGATCTACCACCTGCATGGCTTGTCATTTAGAGAATATCTTTCCTACCAACTCAAAATGACATTTGAAGCTTATACACTGCAGGAAATTATTCAAAATCATGAGACTATAGTTCGAAGCTTGATGTCTGAGCTGGAAGAAAGGGTGCTTCGATTGTTTAAGGAATATTTAGAATGGGGTTATTACCCATTTGCTTTGGAGCTAAACAAAAAGGAATCACAAATCAGAATCAATCAGGTAATTAATGTGATTCTCGATACTGATATGGCGTACGCGGAGGGCTATACAGCTGCTACAGCCCACAAGCTTAAGAAATTACTGGCAGTCCTAGCAGAAACAGTCCCATTTCAGCCCAACGTATCCGAACTAGCAAGAAAATTAGGGATCGCAAGAGATACTATTTATCAATATCTCAAACTATTGGAAAGAGGCCTTTTAATCTCACCTCTCTACGCTCAGGGAAAAGGTATTTCCTTATTTCAAAAACCAGAAAAATTATTTTTGGAAAACACCAATTTGGCTTTTGCTCTTCAAAACTATCCGGACCTCGGAAATCTCCGAGAAACATTTTTCTTTAATCAACTTCGAAATGCTGGAAAAGAGGTGCTATCTCCAAAGTCGGGTGATTTTTTGATTGATGGTCAGCTTTTTGAAATCGGAGGAAAATCAAAAAACAAAAAGCAAATCGCCCAAGAAGCTTCAGCCTTCGTGGTAGCGGATGATATTTTAATCGGCTACCAAAATAAAATTCCTCTTTGGCTTTTTGGCTTCTTGTATTAAAACCTTGAAGATGAAAACAAAACCCCTCGAAGATCTCTCCTCGAGGGGTATTGTTTCAGCTTTCTGATTTTAGCCTTCTGACTTCCAAGCTTACTTCAGATTTTTATATCGAATTCGTTTCGGTGTCACATCGCCCAGCCTTTTCTTCTTATTCTCTTCATAATCGGAGAAGTTGCCTTCAAACCAGTAAACTTGAGAATCTCCTTCAAATGCCAAGATATGCGTACATATTCTATCCAGGAACCAACGGTCGTGAGAAATGATCACCGCACAGCCGCCGAAATTTTCCAAAGCTTCCTCCAAAGCCCGAAGCGTATTCACATCCAAGTCGTTGGTAGGTTCATCCAAAAGCAAAAGGTTGCCTCCTTCTTTCAAAGTCAAAGCCAAGTGAACTCGGTTTCGCTCTCCGCCAGACAATACTCCTACTTTTTTCTCCTGATCCGATCCTGCAAAGTTGAACTTGGACACATAAGCTCTGGAATTCACTTCCTTATTCCCTAGCTTCATCAGTTCATTTCCTTCCGAAATCGTCTGATAAACGGTTTTATTGGCATCCAATGAATCGTGCTCTTGGTCCACGTAGGCCAATTTCACCGTCTCTCCTACCTCAAAATTCCCCGCATCCGGTTTTTCCTGCCCAGTAATCAATTTGAACAAAGTGGATTTACCAGCACCATTAGGACCAATAATCCCTACAATACCACCCTGGGGCAATGCAAAGCTGAGGTTTTCAAATAATAGTTTATCACCATAGGCTTTTGAAACATTATTAGCTTCAATCACCTTGGCACCCAACCTTGGCCCTGGGGGAATAAATAATTCCAGTTTGGCTTCTTTCTCCTTTGCTTCTTCTCCAACTAGCTTATCGTAGGCATTCAAACGTGCCTTTCCTTTGGACTGCCTTGCTTTAGGAGACATTCGGATCCATTCCAATTCTCGCTCCAAGGTTTTTTGACGTTTGGATTCAGTCTTTTCTTCTTGCTTCAATCGCTGTTGCTTTTGATCCAGCCAGGAAGAATAGTTTCCTTTCCAAGGAATCCCTTCTCCTCTATCCAGTTCCAAAATCCAACCTGCCACGTTATCCAAGAAATAACGGTCGTGAGTTACGGCGATGACAGTTCCTTTGTAGTTTTTCAAATGTTGCTCCAACCAATGCACAGATTCTGCATCCAAGTGGTTGGTAGGTTCATCAAGTAGTAATACGTCTGGCTCCTGAAGTAGCAGCCTACAAAGTGCCACTCTTCTTTTTTCTCCACCGGAAAGGTTGGCCACGTTGGCGTCACTAGGAGGCAGTCTAAGAGCATCCATTGCCTTATCCAGCATCACGTCCAGTTCCCAGGCATTGGCGGCGTCTAGCTTCTCCTGAACCTCTCCCTGACGGGTAATCAATTTATCCATCGCATCCGGATCTTCCATTAGAGCCGGATCCATGAATTTTTCATTGATTTCTTCAAACTCCTTCAGTAAATTGACCGTGTCAGCTACCGCTTCTTCTACGATTTCTTTGACGGTTTTACTTGGGTCCAATTTGGGTTCCTGCTCCAGCATTCCAACAGTGTACCCCGGGGAGAATACTACTTCTCCGATGTAGTCTTTATCAATTCCGGCAATAATCCGAAGCAAGGAAGATTTACCCGAACCGTTCAAACCAAGGACACCGATTTTGGCTCCGTAAAAAAATGAGAGATAAATATCTTTGAGTACTTTTTTCTGTGGCGGATAGACTTTGGAGACTCCAGCCATGGAAAAGATGATTTTTTCTGCGCTCATGCGATGAATTTTTCTTGAGAAATTGCGTTAAACAGCAAAGATGCAAAAAAAGCCCTTTCTTAGGATAAGTGCTTTTGAATTAATTAATTTGCGGAAAATTGAAAACGACCACCTAACCTACTGTAGAACAATGGAGCATCCGTATGGATACATTAAGGACAATAAAGTTTATTTGAAGGGATTTCTTGGAAAAGCAGATAGGGAGATCGGTGAAGTAAAAGAAGATGAAGCCTCTACCATCGCTTATTTCGAGGATCGATTTGAGCAAATCAAAGAAAAGGTAGAAAAACTGAAATCCGATATTCAGGAAAACCAGAATAAGGGATCCTTTTTAATGAAACTGATTCACCTGAGAGATTCATTGTATGAATCAGATGCCTTAGGAGACTTTATCCCTTTGATCGAAGAACTCAATCAGCAGGAAGAATACCTGAATGAAATTATACAGGCTAATCGGGCTAAAAACCTGGAAGTAAAAAAAGCCTTGATTCTGGAAGCAGAGTCTATGAAGGACGATACTGACTGGAAAGCCACGACCGAATTTTATAAAGACTTGAAAATGCGCTGGATCAAAACCGGTCCAGTTGAAAAAGAGATTCAGGAAGAAATTGAAACTCAATTCAATGATGCTGTACAGCATTTCTTCGAAAACAGAAGACATTTCTTTGAAGGAATGGCTCTTCAGGCAGAGGAAAACATCAAAGTCTATGAAGCCTTGGTTGTTCAGGCAAGAGAAGCACATGATCTTCCCGACGCCAAAATGGCTTTTGAAATCAGCAAGAAAATTCAGAAAGAATGGAAATCAGCCGGAAAGGTGCCTGCAGAAAAAAGGCAGCCTTTGTGGGATGAGTTTTCTCGCTTGAACAACAGAATTTTCTCCAGATATAAGCGTACGCTCAACCCTGGTCCTCAGATGCATCCCCGTGAGGTGATGAAAAAAGTTGAAACCTTGACTGAGGAGATCAAAAAGCTGGCAGGTCAACCTACCACTCCAGAATTGATCAATCAGGCTAAGGAGATTCAGCAGGAATGGAGAAAACTTCCTCCTAGAAAACCTAAAGATGCCAACTTACTGGCAAGATCATTTCAGTTCTTTTCAGATATAGTCTTTGAAAAAGCATTTCTGGAAAAGCTGGTCCATGGAAAATATCCTGATTTTGATAATAAATCTGTTCAGGAACAAAATCAGATCAAAACTGCTTTACTGAAAGACTTACTTCATAGAGATCAAACGGAATACAATACAGCTCAGGGAAATACGGATAATTTCCAGGTTAGAAGCAGTGATTTCGAGATAATGATGAAGAAGAAACTGTCAGGATTAAAGAGAAAAGTTGATGTAAAAAATTATATTTTGAAGCAACTTTCTTACAAATAATCAGTACACGATTACATATTAGAAAAAAAAGATAATTTTGCAACCTTAAAATCCGGAACACCTTTAAAATAAACACTATGTACTGGACACTTGAATTAGCATCCTACCTTGAGGACGCTCCCTGGCCAGCAACCAAGGATGAGTTGATTGATTACGCCATCCGATCTGGTGCGCCACTAGAAGTAGTGGAAAACCTCCAAGAACTGGAGGATGACGGAGAGCCTTATGAAACTATCGAAGAAATTTGGCCGGATTACCCGACCAAAGATGATTTCTTCTTCAACGAGGACGAATATTAATACCAAAGCCCCGGATTTTTTCGGGGCTTTTTTCTGAATTTTACTAAAACTGAGGTTTTTAACCAGCCTCTTTCTGGGCTTATAAACCTAAAACTTGCCTCAATCTGGCATAACCGGACTTACTAACCGGTAGTTTCTCTCCATTTTTCAAATAAACCAGATAGCTATCCCGCTCATAGGGTTCAATTCGGGTAATGGAATTCAAATTGAGCATAAAAGACCGATGAATTCTCGCAAACCTATCCGGGTCCAATGCATCCTCGAGAGACTTCATCGTCATTTTCTTCAGATACTTCCCTGAATCTGTGTGAATAGCGATGTAATCATCCTGAGCCTCGAAATACTGGACTTCAGCAACTGGAATGATCTTAATTTCATTTTTTACTCGAACGACTAAACGATTGCTTTTCTCAGCCATTTCTGAAATTCCTTCGGTACTGGTAGGCTCACCTTCATTTCGGCTTTCCAGAAATTTATTTATTGCCTGCTCAAACCTGCTTTGTGAAAAGGGTTTGAGTAAATAGTCCACTGCCTTTGCATCAAAGGCTTTCAAAGCGTACTGGTCAAAAGCCGTGGTAAAGATTACAGCAGGTGGTTCATCCAAGAGTTCCAATAATTCAAAGCCCGTGATTTTCGGCATTTGAACATCTAAAAAAATTAAATCAGGTTCATGCTTTTGAATAGCTTTCATGGCCTGAAAGCCATCTTGACAAATTTCCAGAATCTCAAATTGAGGATAGTTTTGCAGGTATTCCTCCACTACCGAAGCAGCCAAGGGTTCATCATCTATGATTAAAGTACGGATCATTTCAGCTGGGGTATTTTGAGTTGAATAGAAAACAGTGAGTTTTCACTGGACTTTTCTAAGAGATCATTTCTTCCAAATAAAAGGTAAAGTCTGCGCTCCACCGAACTCAGCCCAAAACCGGTTCCTCCCGGTGAGGGCGATTCCGGATCGAAGGGGTTTTCAAGTTTTAAAATCAAATAATTCTGTTCTTTGAAAGCCTTCAGACTGATCATCACCTCTCCCGTCACACCATAAAGTCCATGCTTAATGGAGTTTTCCAATAAAGGCTGAATGAGTAACTGAGGGATTTTCATTTGCAATATCTCATCAGGCACGTCAATTTCTACCTGAAGTCTATGTCCAAACCTCACTTTTTCAATTTCCAAATAGAGTTTGAGAAATGAAAGCTCTTCTTCCAAACTAAGCCAAGCCTTTAAGTCCTTTCGAATAGTTCCACGCAAAAAATCGGAAAGTTGCAAAACCATTTGTCTTGCCTTTTGAGGCTGAGAGACAACCAGTGCATTGATGGAATTGAGACTATTGAATAGAAAATGAGGTTGCAACTGCTGTCGTAACTGGGACAATTCAGCCTCTCGGGATAATTCCATCATGTGAATTTCCCGCTTTTGTGAATCCTCCTGCTGCTCTAATCTTGCGACTACAATTGCCAGCAAAGTCACCATGACCTCAGCCAAGGCCAAGATGGCCCATCTGAGATAAAAATGTTGCTGGAGAAATGAATAGTATTCCTCTTCATCTTGGAAAAACCATTGCAGCCCAAAGCGATGAATTACAGCACCGATTAAACTGAGGAAGAGAGGTAAGATTAACAGTAAGATGACGTTTCTCCCTTTTGGAGAATAAAAGCTAAAAACACGATCCAATATCAAAACCGCACCAATGAATAAGCCGGTATACACTGCGGCATCGGTCAATGCAATTTTGAAGGAAACTTGATAGTGAATGAGAATGAGGATACAGGCAAGGAGCCAGATTACTCCGGCTCCTTGAATGACCCAATTGGCTTTGGAAGGGGAAGAAAATGCTTTGGAAAACAAAATCTTAAAGTTTTGAAGGAAGTTCGTTAAAATGATTTGATTTCCAAACCTCCAAATAGAATGGTTCCACGCAAAACCAGCACCTTATCAGGATCTACTTCCGATTGTCTGTAGATACGCTTATCCTCTACCCCTGCGGCTATGTTGGTTACTTCTGTACGCACATCCCAATGAGGCGGAACGATCAGCTTCATCCCTCCAAAAATCACATCTACCTGCATGGTTACCACCCCATTTAGATCTGCTTGGCTAAGATTTAAATCTATGCCTCCAAAAGCTGCTGTTAGTTTACCTCCTTGGAAGTTTTTGGAAAGCACTCTCTTATTCACCCCGCTGAAAATCGCATCGATATTGACGCGGTCAGAGTAGGAAATTCCTGAAACTCCGCCCATTCCAGTGGCAGAAGTCCCATAGTCATCCTTGTCAGACTCTACCTGAGCGTCTTCCACATCCGAGGAAGAAAAAGAACTTCCAGAACTGGACTTGAATGATTTATTTCGGATTTGCTCCTGTACATTATCCAAGATCCTTTTCTCCTTCTGCTTTTGAGTAATCAAATACAGACCAAGTAGAATTAAGGCTACCGGGAAAATGTAGTTTTCGATTCCGAAATCAAATCCAAACTCTCTTTCGAGCAAGAAATAGAGACCAAAACCGAGCAAAATTGAGCCAAAGAATGACTCGAATTTATGCTTGATTAATACGACCGTACCTATCACGATTAGGATCATTGGCCAGGAAAGTAACCATCCCGGGTAAAAAATTCCAAGCTTCCTTAAAAGGAGTAATAAGCCTATACCGAGGATTACAAATCCGAAAACCAATCCTCCATCATTGCTGGACTTAGGGTTAGAATATTTTGCCATTGCTTTTTTGTTTAAAATGATGCTCAAAACTATCCTGAGAAGCCAATATGCCCAATCTCAAATAGGCAAAGCCCGCAAAAAGTCGGTGAACACATACAAAAAGTTGGTGAAAATGCTTGAGGTTTTGGCTTGTCGGTAGAAAAATCCAGATCCAAGTATGGATTAGGATTGGGTAGAAATATTTTGACGTAAATCCCCCTTGCCCCATTTGAAAGGGGATTGGCTTCCGCTAGAGCAAAGGTTTATTCTACTATTTGAAGGATTTCTGGTACTATAAAAGCTTTGGAGATAGTTTCTAAGCTTTACTTTTTGCTGGCTAAAAATTCCGCGTAATCCATATCCTCCGGGGTGGTGATTTTGATGTTTTCAGGATTTCCTGGAATTAAACTTACCTGCCAACCCTGATGCTCATAAACTGTAGCATCATCAGTAAACTGAGGGAGTTCTGTGGTTTCAAAAGCTTTGCGTATTTTTTCCAACTGAAAAGTTTGAGGAGTCTGTACCAAGCGAAAATACTGCCTCTCCTGATAGAATGATTTTCCATCATCGGTTAGCTTTCTGATGGAGTCTTTCAAGGAAACCACTGCTATGGCACTTCCTTTTTGAGCAGCCTCCTGAAAGCTATCCTGAATTACAGATTCCTTAACGAAAGGTCTGACTCCATCATGAATGGCAACCAGTCCAGAGTTGAAAGAAACTGCCTTTAATCCATTTTTCACAGATTGGAATCTGGAGTTTCCCCCTGCTACTATATGATGTGCAATTGAAAAATGATGCTTTTCTACCAATTCTTGCCAAAGCCCAAAATCCATTTCAGGTAAGACTAAGATCAACTCTATCTCTGGTTCGGCTTTTGAAAAAACTTCCAGCGTATGCATCAAAATAGGCTTTCCCGCAATTGGTAAATATTGTTTGGAAACAGGACCTCCCATCCGGGTTCCTTTCCCTCCGGCAACCAAAATAGCAGCTTTCTTCATATTCTAATTTTGGGCAAATGTAGGCAGTATGATGCTTAGCGTGTTTAACCTTAGATTATCAAAAAATGAAAATACAAAAAAAGAGGCTGTCTCATAAATAGTTTTCACATTTAGAGATATTCGATTTTGCGCAATAGAGGCCGATTTTTGATTTTCGGCCTCTATTTTTTTGACCGGGGTTCACATGAGTTGTTTTTTAGGGTCATGGATGGATACTGTGCTCCACTTGCTTTTGTCTTTGTTTTGGGATGAAAAAATGGACATTTAAGGCTGTTCATCCCGCCTTTTTGGCCAGGTTGTGGGCAATGGCCAGAAGGCCTGTTTCAACGGCCACTTTTGCGCTACCGCGGAGCATGAAACGGCTTCTGCCCTTGTTGTATTTGAAGTGTCCGAAGACCGGTTCGACATCGATGGCCCGTTGCTTTCTTTTCTGAATACCTCGCTCTGAGGTTAGCCGTTCCTTTGCTTTGGCTTTCTGTTGCTGGAGTCTTGTGTTGACCTTGATGACTTTGTTTCCCTCCCCGGGATGGCAAGCTGCGGAGAGTGGACAGCCGGAACAGTTTTTAGCCTGATAGTGGCGATAGTGTTGAACGAATCCGGTTGATGTTTTACCGGTGCTTTTCCCGCTCTTTTCCATGGGCTGTCCCATGGGGCAGATGTAGCGGTCGTTTTGCGGGTCGTAATGGAGGTTGTCGAGTAGTCCCATAGACTTTCTTTGCTTTGGATTCCTGTTGAAGTTCTTTGTGGAAATAGTTGTACTTGACGAAGGCTTCGATCTGGTTTTCCTCCAGGAAGCAGTAGTTTTCCTCACTGCCGTATCCCGCATCGGCTGTGTAGCTGGAGGATAGAAACCGTAGAGCTGACAGTATTTTTCCAGATGAGGTTTGAGGGTCAGCGTATCGGTGGGATTGGGATGCAGGGAGTAGTTGACCACAAACTGTCCGTGGGTACTGAGCTGAAGGTTGTAGGCGGGCTTGAGCTGTCCGTTTTTCATGTGGTCTTCCTTCATCCGCATGAAGGTGGCATCGGGATCGGTTTTGGAGTAGCTGTTGCGTCCTGCCAGGATCTGTTCTTTTTGGTCATATTCTTCCAGTTTGGGGCCAGTGCTTTTTGGCGTAGTTTAGTTTCTGCTTCACTTTTTGTCCACAGGCTTGTCCTGCAGGGCCCGGTTGATCTTGTCCACGGTCTGAGACACTTTCTCCGGACTGGGGTTGATAAAGTCGGGCTCTTCGGCTCCCAGCTCCCGGGCGGCTACCGAACCTGCGTATTCCCAGAGTTCCTGGAGCTGTTTGCTGATCCGCTCCTTGTTCTTTTTGATCGCCTTACCCCAGACAAACGTGTAACGGTTGGCATTGGCCTCTATCTTGGTACCGTCGGTATAGACCTCCTTGATATCCAGAAGGCCTTCTTGATGAAGCAGCAGTACCACTTTGGAGAATATATCGCCGATCACCGGCTTGAGCCGTTCGGAACGAAAGCGGTTGATCGTGTGGTGGTCGGGACGCTGCATCCCCGAAAGCCACATGTACACGATGTTTTCCCGGGTAGCCTTCTCCAGCTTACGGGACGAAAAGCAATTTTCAAGATAGCCATAAACCAAAATCTTCAGCAGCATCCGGGGATGGTAGCTGCTGGCACCGTTTTGCCAATAATAGGCATACACCGAGGAAAGATCGATCTGATCCATCACCGAATTAACGGTTCGGGCTGGATGATGGGCTGGAATTAATTCTTCCAAACTCGGAGGAAGAAGCATCAGCTGGTTGGGAGAATAGTCTTTAAAGACTATATTCGTGTCTTGTTTTTGCACACCTCAAAATACCTATTTTGAGTTAAACAAGAAAGGCTAGCCGAGAAATCAGCTAGCCTATTAAACTATCTACTTTTGAGACAGCCTCTTTATATTTTAAAGGATCAACATCGCATCCCCGTAAGAGAAGAAGCGGTATTTCTCTTTGATTGCTTCTTTGTATGCTTTCATGATCAAATCGTATCCACCAAATGCAGAAGCTGTCATTAACAGCGTTGACTCTGGCAAGTGGAAATTAGTGATCAAAGCATTGGCGATTTTAAACTCGTAAGGAGGGATGATGAATTTATCAGTCCAGCCGCTTGAAGCTTTCAACCTGCCATTGGCAGTCACGGAAGATTCTATGGTTTTCAAGGAAGTAGTTCCAACTGCAACAACACGCTTTTTATTATCCAAGGCCTCATTGACCAAACCCACGGTCTTCTCTGGGATATCATAATTCTCAGAGTCCATTTTATGCTTCGTCAAATCCTCCACATCTACTTGACGGAAGGTGCCTAAGCCAACATGCAAAGTGATTGGGCTTACTTCTACTCCCTGCAATTCCAGTCTTTTCAACAAATGCGGAGTGAAGTGCAACCCAGCTGTAGGTGCGGCTACTGCTCCTACATTTTTAGCAAAAACAGTCTGATATCTTTCTCTGTCTTCCGGCTCAATTTTTCGGTCGATGATCTCCTTCAAGAGAGGAGTTTCTCCCAAAGTATCAATCGTCTTGTGGAATTCTTCTTCTGTTCCATCAAATAAGAAACGGATAGTACGTCCTCTTGATGTGGTGTTGTCGATTACTTCGGCTACTAGGTCGGAATCTCCGAAATACAATTTATTACCTACACGGATTTTTCTGGCAGGATCTACCAAAACATCCCAAAGTCTTAACTCAGGATTTAATTCTCTGAGCAAAAAAACTTCAATTTCTGCCCCCGTTTTTTCTTTATTTCCGTAAAGTCTTGCTGGGAAAACCTTGGTGTCATTGGTTACAAATACATCTCCTTCACCGAAGTACTCGATGATATCTTTGAATGATCTGTGCTCAATTTCTCCTGTTTTCCGGTGAACCACCATTAACCGGGATTCATCTCGGTTATCTGTCGGATAAAGGGCGATAAGTTTCTTTGGTACGTCAAATTTGAAATCTGATAATTTCATAGAGAAGCTTTAGATGTAAGAGCTTGATTATTTTGATTTAGAATTACTCTAAAAAATGCAAAGATAATAACATAATAGGCAAAATCCGCTAACTTGATGAATTGTTTTAATCAAAACCCAAAAGCATGCTCTTTTTCCAACTCACCTGGGAAAGTTTCCGCTTCGCAATCAGTGCGCTTAAATCCAATTTGACCCGTACCATATTATCCCTCCTAGGGGTTACAGTGGGGATTTTCGCCATCATCGCAGTATTCACATTGGTGGATTCTTTGGAAAACAATATCAAATCTTCCTTTTCATTTCTTGGTACCAATGTGATGCGAGTTGATAGATTCCCTTTTGCATCTGGTCCTCAGGATTATCCTTGGTGGAAATATTTCAGACGCCCAAGCGCCACTGTTGCTGAGTATAGGTTTCTGGAACAACGCCTAGGTTCAGCTGAAGCAGTAACCATTTCAGCTTCTGCCACCACCACTGTTCAAGCCGGAAGCAATGCCTTTCAGGGAACTCAGCTCACTGGAGTAGCCTATACCTATCAAGACGTCTATGAAATTGCTCTTGAAGAAGGTCGCTACTTTTCAGAAATGGAAATTAATGCCTCGCGAAACTTGGCAATCATCGGAAAAACCATTGCCAACACACTTTATCCCAATCAAACTGCCATTGGCAAGGAGATAAAGATGAAAGGAATGAAATTCATTGTGGTGGGAATATTTGAGGAAGAGGGTGAAGGCTTATTTGATTTACCATCTAAAGATGAGGCTGCTTTGATCCCTTATGGAGCTTTTACCAAACTTTTCTACACCGGAAGAAATGGAATTGAGCCTACGATTGCAGCAAAAGGCAGAGAAGATGACATTGGGTTGGTTGCTCTGGAAAATGAAATGACCGGACTCCTCCGCGCCAAAAGAGGCCTTAAACCAGTTGAGGAAAACAATTTTGCCCTCAATAAAACCGAATTTATTCAAAATGCCATTGGATCAATTTTCGATGTTATTTCAGCCGCAGGCTGGGTTATCGGTGGATTTTCTATTCTGGTTGGTGGATTTGGTATCGCCAATATCATGTTTGTATCCGTACGGGAGAGAACCAATATCATCGGTATTCAAAAGTCCCTGGGAGCAAAAAATTATTTCATTCTTTTCCAGTTTCTATTTGAAGCTGTTTGCCTCAGCTTAATCGGAGGTGGTACAGGAATTATCCTAGTTTATTTCCTCAGCTTTGTGCAGTTGGGGAGCTTGGACTTAGTCCTTTCATTCTCCAATATTATTCTAGGATTAGGCGTTTCCTCAGTGATAGGTATTGTTTCGGGAATTGTTCCCGCAACACTCGCTGCAAGATTGGATCCTGTAGAAGCAATTCGATCCAACTAAACATAAAAAAAGGAGAGCTTAAACGGCTCTCCTTTTTTGTTTTGAAAGTATCATCTTTCTCTCCATAATTATTCTATGTGGCACATATGACTGCCAAAGGTTGAATTGATTTAAGCTTCGGTCTTATTGCCCAACAACCTTAAGATAATCCCAACCTTTCCGATCATAATATTTGACCTATCTAATATGTATATCCTCTTTCTCGGCAGGAAGAGAAAAATATGGCTTAGAATTAGCCAGATGGATCAGAATCTGCAAGCCTCGGTCATCGGTCTTCCACTTCGAAAAGCATGGAAAGTATGGCAATTGGCATAATTGCGAATATTCAGAAAATTTAATTTCTATTCCTCCATATCCGCAACCGGCTCAGTTGGCAAAAGCCCTGAAGCTGATTTGATTTTTCCTTCCAGCTCTTCCATCAACTCCGGATTGTCAAGTAATAGATTTTTAACTGCATCCCTTCCTTGACCCAATTTCTCTCCATTGTAGGAGAACCAAGATCCAGCCTTTTTGATGATGTCAAACTCTACACCCAAATCGATAATCTCTCCAACTTTGGATATACCCTGACCATACATGATGTCAAACTCCACCACTTTGAAAGGAGGCGCCACTTTATTTTTCACCACTTTTACCCGGGTTCTGTTACCCAAAATATTATCAGCACTTTCTTTGATCTGACCGATTCTTCTGATATCCAGACGAACTGATGCATAGAACTTCAAGGCATTACCACCTGTTGTAGTCTCCGGGTTTCCGAACATGACTCCGATCTTTTCTCTCAACTGGTTGATAAAAATACATGCACAGCCAGTCTTGTTAATAGCTCCGGTCAGTTTTCTCAAGGCTTGAGACATCAAACGAGCTTGCAAACCCATTTTACTCTCTCCCATTTCGCCTTCGAGTTCACCCTTAGGCACCAATGCTGCCACTGAGTCTATAACAATGATGTCAATAGCTCCGGAACGAATCAAGTGTTCCGCAATTTCCAATGCCTGCTCTCCATTGTCTGGCTGAGATATCAATAAGTTTTCGGTATCAATTCCCAACTTTTCTGCATAGCTCTTATCAAAAGCATGTTCAGCATCAATGAAAGCGGCCAAACCACCTGCCTTTTGAGCCTCAGCAATGCAATGCATAGTCAAAGTCGTCTTACCGGATGATTCAGGTCCATAAATCTCAATTACTCTACCTCTAGGAATACCTCCTACACCCAAAGCCATATCCAAGCCCAATGATCCGGTGGAAATTGCCGGCACATCCTGCACCTTATTATCACTCAGCTTCATCACTGCCCCTTTACCGTAGGTTTTTTCGAGTTTATCGATGGTGAGTTGAAGTGCTTTTAATTTTTCTGCGTTATTACTCATGTGTTTATTAGTATAGAATCAAAGTATGAAGTTAAAGATTGCTAAGTCCTCCGCCAAAAACTGTCGAACTCTTAAAATCTCTGACAAATTCGTAATTTTAAGTCCCAAACGGCACGCTTTTTCGTATATAATCTGAAATTACACTGTTTTTGTCAGGTATTGTCAAAAAATTTATGCTCAACCCAAAAATCCTATACTTCTCTCTCCTCTTTTTCTTCGTTCAACCGGTTTTTTCACAAAATTCCGCAACGGAGCCATACACCTTTGGTGAGGAGTTGAATTTTGAAGTGAGCTATGGCTGGTTTAACCTGGCAGATGCAAAAATGGAAATAGCCAGAAAGCCTCATTTACAGGATAGCAAGCCTCATTACAAAATTGATGTGTATGGCAAAACAAAAGGAGCCGCGACTATTTTCGGAAAAGTAAATGACAATTGGGGAACATTGATAGACATGGACTCCAAGCTTCCATCTCTTTCCTATAGACATATTGAAGAAGGCAAATACAGAAAGCATGAAAAAGTAACTTTTGATCAAAAAAATCAAAAAGCCTTCATGCAACTCTATGACCGGGAAAATAAGTCTTTGAAGGAAGAAAGAGAATTTAAGCTACCTGGACAGGTGCAGGATTTGGTCAGTGGTTTTTATTATTTGAGAACCTTAAACCTAAAAAACCTGAAGCCAGGAGACCAATTGGTCATTCGTGGATTCTTTGATAAAGAAATATATAACATAAAATTAATTTACGAGGGCACTGAAAAACTCGAAACAGAGATCGGCACAAAGGATACTTATATTTTTTCTCCCCAGCTACCTAAAAACAACCTTTTTCGAGGTGAGTACCCGGTAAAAGTGTGGGTGACCCAGGATCAAAATAAAATCCCTGTTAAAATCAAGGCCAACTTATTCCTCGGCTCTATCAATTTGGACATCAAATCTGCCAAGGGATTACGCTATAATTAATCCAAAGAATTAATATTTACTTAACATTCGGATTGGAATTTGGCCAGTTCTGGCTTAAAAATACCCCGTAGTTTTTCCTATCCCTGAATAAAATTGGCAGCAATCTCCAAATATTCTTTAATTTGAAAGAATTAACAGAAACACTCCATGGGCGACAAACAGAAAATCAAAGTCCTGGTCGTAGATGACGAGCCAGACATAGTTGAGATTCTAAAGTACAACCTACAAAAAGAAGGCTATGAAGTAGCTACTGCTGAAGACGGGATCAAGGCAGTAAAAACTGCTTCAAAGTTCAAACCGGATGTGATACTTTTGGATATCATGATGCCTCACCAGGATGGGGTGGAAACCTGCCGTCAAATCCGGGAAATCCCAGAGCTAAAAAATACTTTTGTCATTTTCCTTACCGCCAGAATGGAAGAATATTCAGAGGTAGCAGCCTTTGATGTAGGAGCAGATGATTATATCACCAAGCCTATTAAGCCTAGGGCTTTGATGAGTAGGATTGCCGCACTTTTTAGAAGAGAATCGAAAAAAGATCAGGATCTGGCTCAGATAAAAATCAGGGATTTATTAATCGATCGGGGTAGCTATACCATTGAAAAATCCGGTAAAACCATTACCCTTCCTAAGAAGGAATTTGAATTATTGTATTTCCTAGCCAAAAACCCTAATATGGTGTTCAGTAGAGATGAGTTGCTTCAGAATATCTGGGGATCAGATGTATTTGTACTTGCCAGAACGGTGGATGTGCATATACGGAAGGTTCGGGAAAAAATCGGAGATGACTACATCACTACTGTAAAAGGTGTAGGATATAAATTCGATTTGGGTTCCTAATTCATGCTTGCAAGCTCCCGAGGTATTTCTTTAATCTTAGCTGTAGCCATTTCGGTCATGGTGGCAGCATTTTTATCTCTATTACAAGACTCTACTCCTGTATTGATATTAGTGGCTTTCGGGCTTTCTTTCTCTGCTTCTTATTTATTGATCAATATCACCTTGGAGTTTCTGGTTTTTCGTGAGATCGGAAATATTTACTCCCTCTTGGAAAAAATCCAGAAGAAAGATCTATCCGAAATCTCTGACAAAAGCTCCAAGTCTTCTATTTCTCCTTTGCGAAAAATCAATAATGTCATCAACTCCTACGCGATAGCCAGGCAAAAAGAGATTGATGCGCTGCAAAAAAACGCAGAGTTCAGAAGGGAATTTATAGCTGACATTTCCCACGAGCTGAAGACTCCAATTTTCGCAACGCAAGGCTATATCCATACACTTCTGGACGGAGCTATCGATGATAAGCAAGTTCGGATGAAGTTCCTCAAGCGGGCAGCCAAAAGTCTGGATTCTCTGGATAATCTGGTGCAGGATTTATTAACCCTGAATCAAATGGAAAGCGGAGTAATCAAGTTTGTGTACACAGACTTTGATTTAAAAGAAGTGATAGATGAAGTAATTGAGGAATTGGAGCATAAGGCATCCAAGAGAAAGGTCAATATCTCATTTAAATACGACTCTGATAAAAGCTATGTAACCCATGCTGATAGGCAGAAAATCTATAGAGTCTGTCAAAACCTGATTTTCAATGCCGTCAAATACAATCATGATGAAGGTGAGGTCAAAATATCTCTGAAGACTCAGAAAAACCACATTCAAGTAGACATCAAAGACGATGGACAGGGAATCCCACCTGAAGACCTAAAGCGAATCTTTGAGCGATTTTATCGAGTAGAAAAAAGCCGGAACAAAAAAGAAGGCGGAACCGGACTCGGACTGGCTATTGTCAAGCACATATTAGAAGGTCATAAAAGTAAGATCTCTGTAAGTTCGACCGTGGGTAAAGGATCAATTTTTAGTTTTTCTTTGCCTTTAGTGAAGGAGAAGGAATTGGAAAAAAACATAGAAGTTGACTAATAGTTCAACCTCGATTTCCCCCTTTGATATCAATGTGTTCTCAATACATGAAACTAGCCATAAATATCAATCTTACTTTTATTTCATTGTCCAACGGATTAATTATTTAAAATTAGTACATTAGTTCTTGCGTTTTAATTTTTAGAACTGATGAAACATCTTACCCAACTAGTATTAATTATTTTTGCTTTCGGTACTTTTTCCTGCGATAAGCATATGGATCCTTGTTGCCCTATTGGCAATAATGCGATTAACCTTAAAGTCCAAGACAGGGAAGGCAATGACCTTTTGGATCAAAAACGGGCTAAGTCCTTCAGGGAAAATGTCATCAAAATCTTTTATGAGCGAGCGGGAGAGCTGGAAGAGTATTTTAATGGAGGGCACTCCAACATGAGAAGGAATTTTTGGATTATTTCTCCGCATGTGGATGAAAAATACCATCAAATGAGATTAATCATTGATTCCGAAGTGACAGTGATTCAATGGAATGAAAACGAGGCAGACACGCTTTACTCAGAAATTGTATACGATAAAGAATTCAACCAGAAACACATTCAAAAAGTCTTTCATAAAGGTGAGTTAAAATACAGTAATGATCCTTCACATATCAAAGCTGGTTTTATAATCACCAAAGGGCGCTAATCATCCTTGAATAGAAAGCAGAATTCCTTCCCCTCGGAAGGATTTTTTTTGAGCAATCATTTCCCTACCTTTGCAGCCTCTTTGAAGAGGCACAGGCGAATCCATGAAAAAAATAGATTTTCAAAAACTCATTCTGTTTGAAAACGAGGATTACCTGGTAATCAACAAGCCGCCTTACCTGTCGAGCTTAGACGATAGACATGAGGCGCAGAACATCCTGGACCTTGCCAAGATGCACACAGCAGATGCCCAGCTGTGCCATCGTTTGGACAAGGAGACATCCGGATGTCTGGTGATTGCCAAGAATCCAGAGGCCTACAGGCACACGGCCATCCAGTTTGAAAATAGAAAAGTGGACAAAATCTATCATGCTGTGGTAGAAGGCATCCGGGAATACGAACACCTGACAGTGGATCGTAACCTACTTGCTTCCGCCAAAGGTGTAGCCAAAGTCAGCAAGGAAGGCAAGCCTGCTCAGACGGTCTTTCATACGATACAGACCTACAGGGCACATTCATTGATCGAATGCAAACCCATTACGGGTAGATTGCACCAGATCCGGGTACACTTGGCCTACCTACAATCTCCGATTTGCGGAGATGAGCTGTACGGAGGTAAGCAATTATACCTTTCTTCGCTCAAGCGCCGCTTCAATTTGAAAAAAGAGACAGAAGAATTACCCATCATGCAGCGGGTTTCTTTGCATGCTTTTTCGATCGGGTTTGAAGGATTGGACGGAAAAAGAATCACCGTCAATGCTCCTTATCCCAAAGATTTTCAGGTTTTGGTCCATCAGTTGGAAAAAACAGCCTGATTATCAGTCTGAAAAAGCAATAAAAAATTCGGTGTTTTTATGCTAAACCTGTGAAAATCAGGATTAGCCTTGGAAATATTTTGCATGGAAAATAAAATACTTCTATCTTTGTGTCCCTTTTTGGGGGTCGAATATATTTAACAAGCTAAAAATTAAACAGTTACACAGTGGATACTTTAAGCTATAAGACCGTATCGGCTAACAACTCGACTGTAGAAAAGCAATGGGTGATTGTGGATGCCCAAGCAGCAGTATTGGGTAGATTAGCCAGTGAGGTAGCGAAAATCTTAAGAGGAAAAACGAAGCCTAGCTTCACTCCTCATGTGGATTGCGGTGACAATGTCATTGTAATCAACGCAGACAAAGTCAGATTGACTGGTGACAAGTGGGATGCCAAAGTATATGTGCGTCACACAGGTTACCCAGGTGGTCAGCGAATCTCTACACCTAGAATGTTGAAAGAAAAATCTTCAGCGATTTTGGTAGAGAAAGCTGTCAGAGGCATGTTGCCAAAAAACAGATTAGGTAGAAAATTGTACGGAAATCTGTACGTGTATGAAGGATCTGAGCATCCACATGCAGCGCAGCAGCCAAAAACCATCACTCTTTAATCGACTAATTCATGGAAATGATCAACAAAATCGGTAGAAGAAAGACCTCTGTAGCCAGAATTTACATGGCTCCGGGAAAAGGCAACATTACCGTAAACAATCAGACACTAGAAGTTTACTTCCCTTTTGATTTGCACCAGATTGTAGTGAAGCAGCCTCTTGCGCTAGTAGGAGAAGACGGAAACTACGACATCCAGATCAATGTAGACGGAGGTGGTATCAAAGGACAGGCTGAGGCAGCTAGAATGGCTATCTCCAGAGCTTTGTGCGAATTCAACGAAGAGCACAGAGGTCCATTGAAAAAAGAAGGATTCTTGACTCGTGACCCTAGAATGGTTGAGCGTAAGAAGCCAGGACGTAGAAAAGCAAGAAGAAGATTCCAGTTCTCCAAGCGTTAATCGGATTTATTCTTCAATCAATAGAAAACAATTTTATTCATGTCAAAAATCGAATACAAAGACTTACTGGATGCTGGTGTTCACTTCGGACACTTGACGAGAAAGTGGGATCCCAGAATGGCTCCATATATTTTCATGGAGAAGAACGGAATCCATATTATCGACCTTAACAAAACGCTTGCTTGCCTCGAAGAAGCATCCGCAGCAATCAAGCAAATCGTACGCTCAGGCAAAAAAGTAATGTTTGTCGCTACTAAGAAGCAAGCTAAAGACTTGGTAGCAGATGAAGCTCGTCGTCTTAACATGCCCTACGTAACCGAAAGATGGTTGGGTGGTATGTTGACTAACTTTGCCACGATCCGCAAATCCTTGAAGAAAATGTCTGGCCTTGAGAAAATGATGAAGGAAGACTCTTTCAAGAACATGGCAAAGAAAGAAAGGCTGATGGTGTCTCGTCAGAAGGAGAAAATGGAAACTGTATTGGGCGGTATCGCTGACCTAAGCAGACTTCCTGCGGCTCTTTTCATCGTAGATATCAAAAGAGAACACATTGCGATTGCTGAAGCACAAAAGCTTGGTATCCCTGTTTTTGCATTGGTAGATACAAACTCCAACCCAAATGAGGTGGATTTCCCTATCCCTGCCAATGATGATGCATTCAAGTCAGTAAACTTATTGGTTAAAGCTTTCGGAGCAGCTATCGAAGAAGGTCTTTCTGAGCGTAAGAAAGACAAAGAAGATGCTAAACTTTCTGAAGAGGAAGAAGCAAAAAGAGCTGTTGACGCTGAAACCAAAGAGTAAAAACTCACTTGATTTGATATACTAACAAAAATTGAACATCAGGCCTCGGTCGGTGTTCAATTTTTTGTTTCTACTCGGCCTTTGACTAGCTTTTGGAAGCAAGGCCCAAATTCCCCAACCCTATTTAGGGGTTGAAACCAAGAATAAAAATCGTTTAATCATACAAACAGATCACACAATGGCAATTACTGCACAAGAAGTAAACAAACTGAGACAAATGACCGGTGCCGGTATGATGGACTGCAAAAAAGCTTTGACAGAAGCAGAAGGCGACTTCGATAAAGCTGTAGACATCCTCAGAAAAAAAGGACAAAAAGTATCCGCTTCCAGAGCTGACAGAGAAACCAAAGAAGGCGTAGTAGTAACTAACGTATCTGACAATGGAGCTACAGGCACTATCCTTTCTTTGACTTGCGAAACTGACTTCGTTGCTAAAAATGAAGAATTCGGTGCATTCGCAACTACTCTTTTGACCTTAGCAGTAGAAAAGGGAGCCTCTTCTATCGAAGAAATCCTTGCTCTTCCATTTGAAAAAATCACGGTTGCTGAGAAAATCGTAGAAATGACCGGTAAAATCGGTGAAAAAATCGAAATCTCTCATTACGAAGTAGTGAAAGCTGAAGCAGTAGTTCCTTACATTCACTCCAACGGTAAATTGGGTGTATTGGTAGGATTGACCAACACTTCAGGTTCCGATGTAGAAGAAGCAGGTAAAGATGTAGCAATGCAAATTGCTGCGATGAACCCTGTAGCCGTTGACAAAGATGGTGTAGACTCATCTACTGTAGAGCGTGAAATCGAAGTAGGTAAAGAGCAAGCAAGAGCAGAAGGCAAGCCAGAAGAAATGCTAGAAAAAATTGCGATGGGTAAATTGAATAAGTTCTATAAAGAGAACACCTTGTTGAGCCAGCAGTTTGTGAAAGACAGCAGCTTGACTATCGCTCAGTACCTGAACAATGTAAGCAAAGGCATGACTGTTTCTGCTTTCAAAAGAATCTCTATCGGGTAATTCAAATATAGCCCATTGAACATAAAAAAAGCTGACTTGAATAAGGTCAGCTTTTTTTGTTTGACTTGTTTTGTCCTACTATCAAATTACTTCAGCTTGAAACCTAGCCTATAATTTACCATTAGGTAATAGGGCCAATACCCAGAAAAGGACGACATACTTACCCCTAAAGTATTTCTCCTGTTTTCATTTTTCCCTTGCCAATCAAACACAACCTGAGTGACATATCCTAGACGGGCAAACCTCTCCACATTCATAATTCCTTCCATTTCTCCACGCTCATTTCGAAACCAGCCCCCAAATGAAGCATCACCTCCATATTGAAATGAGGGACCAAATCCCAAGCCGACTCTAAAGTCTTTTGCTGTTCGAATCACATCGTAGTTCAATCTCACATCGGTGAAAAGACTGGAGGAAAATGCATTAATATTTTGACCATCCAATTGAGGTTCCCAAAATTTCCCACTTCCATCAAACTCACCGATCACGGCAAAATAGGTCAAGGAGGGATTGATAGAAAATCTTTCTGAAGTATAAACACTCAACTCATTCATAAAATTGATGGCCCATTTACCTTGATTCCCTTCTATGGAAGGCCCGGCCCCTACTCGATAAATCAACTTCTTATCTTCCCCTTCCTGACCAAATGAATTAAAGGTTAGAATAGTCATTACTAAGACTGTGAAAAATTTTTTCTTAAACATGAATATGCGATTTAAATCTTTAGTAAAGGTGATAAATCAGAGTTTCTTTTCAAATATTATTTCATACTTTTTCTAGGTTTTAGAAATTTTAAATTTTTTATCATTATTTATTTATATTTATTATCAATTATTTTACATATAGTGAGATTAAAAATCATCTAATTTTTATGATTCTTAAGGTAGCAAAATGGTGATTCTGATGCTTTAGGCAGAAAGTATATTGGAAGCACATACTCAAAAAACAGGATCCACTGCTCTCTCCACAGGAATTATAAGTGAGACTTAATTCAAGACCGAAACCTAGCTTTGCACTATTCAATTCGTAGCTAAAACCATGAAATCGATGTAAATCTATGTGGCTTATGTGGTTAATTAATTTTCCCGCAGATCAGCGCAGATTAGATTCGCAGATTAACGCAGATTATTTTAAAAGTAAACAAATGTGCTTCTCAGGAGGAATAACCGGAATCTATTCTAAAAATTAAGCCCACCAGTGCACTACTCAACTTATTACCTAAACCATAAAAAACTATGTGATCTTTGTGGCCTATGTGGTTCAATAATTTTCCCGCAGATCAGCGCAGATTGGATTCGCAGATTAACGCAAATTATTTAAAGAGTAAACTACTGCTCTTCCCAGGAGAAACAACTGGAATCTAATCTAAAACTGAAGCCCACCAGTACACTACTCAACTTATTACCTAAACCATAAAAAACTATGTGATCTTTGTGGCCTATGTGGTTCAATAATTTTCCCGCAGATTAGATTCGCAGATTAACGCAGATTATTAAAAATAAAAAACACTTCCCTTGTCAGGAGGAATTACTGAGATCTAATCTAATACTTAAGCCCAGCAGTGCACTACTCAACTTTTTAGCTAAAACCATGAAATCTATGTGACCTTTGTGTACTTTGTGGTTCAATACTTTTCCCACAGACCAACGCAGATTTATAGTTAAAGAATAAAGGAAATTTAACGTCCCAAAGGGAGAAAATCTTGATTTAATGGAAATAAAAAAACGGCTGAGTTTCCCCAGCCGTTTCAAATTATTTCAAATTTATTTTAAGGCTCCAATGCTGCTACACCCGGAAGGACTTTCCCTTCCATATGCTCTAACAATGCTCCTCCACCGGTGGATACAAAGGAAACTGCTTCTCCGTAGCCAAATTTATTGACCGCAGCCGCAGAGTCCCCTCCGCCAATTAATGAATAGGCTCCATCTTTAGTAGCTTGAGCCACCGCTTCTGCAAT
The DNA here is from genome assembly GCF_019443765.1 of Algoriphagus sp. NBT04N3. Taxonomy (NCBI): domain Bacteria; kingdom Pseudomonadati; phylum Bacteroidota; class Cytophagia; order Cytophagales; family Cyclobacteriaceae; genus Algoriphagus; species Algoriphagus sp. NBT04N3. The sequence goes on along the minus strand of NZ_CP048415.1, from coordinate 151,031 downwards.
TGCTTTAGTTCCCTTATCAAAAGAATCCATTTCAAATACGCCCATAGGACCATTCCAAAGAATTGTTTTGGACTTTAATACAGTCTCCGCAAATAGTTCACGGGTTTTAGGCCCAATATCCAAGCCCATCCATCCATCAGGAATCTCACCACTTGTAGCCATTCCCTGCTCTGCATCATTTGCAAAAGCTTTTGAAATCACTGTGTCGACAGGAAGGATTAAATTCACTCCTTTGGTTTTTGCCTTTTCCATCAATTCCAAGACAAAATCCATCTTGTCTGCCTCCAATAGAGAATTCCCAATGGTGCCTCCCTGAGCTTTGGCAAATGTATAGGACATACCTCCACCAATTATCAGGTTGTCTACCTTGTCCAATAAACGCTCAATGATCAAAATCTTATCAGAAATCTTAGCTCCTCCCATAATAGCAGTATAAGGGCGCTCTGGATTACCCAATACCATATCTGCATTCTTCAATTCAGATAGCATCAAATAACCACAAACTCTGATGTCAAAATACTGGGCTATTACTGCTGTGGAAGCGTGCGCTCTATGGGCTGTACCAAAGGCATCATTCACATAAATATCTCCCAAATGAGCTAGTTTCTTGGCAAATTCCTCATCGCCTTTTTCTTCTTCTTTGTAGAATCGTAGGTTTTCAAGAAGCAATACCTCTCCCCCTTTCAATCCCTCTGCAATATTTTTAGCTTCATCCCCGATGCAATCAGGAGCAAATTTTACAGATGTGCCTAAAGCTTTTTCCAGAGCAACAACAATATGTCTTAATGAAAACTTATCCTCAGGGCCAGACTTTGGTCTGCCTAAGTGGGACATCAAAATCACAGCTCCTCCGTCTTTCAAAATCTTATTTATAGTAGGGACTGCTGCCTGAATTCGGGTATCATCCGTAACATTATTATTATCATCCAAAGGCACATTAAAATCTACCCGGATTAATGCTTTTTTCCCTTCGAAACTGAGATTATCTACATTCTTGATTCTTGGATTCATAAAATTGAATTGAATTAATTTTCAAAATATCATCAAAATAGGCCTGAATTTATCAAAGTTTCAGGCAAAAAGCGACTTTCTAGAATGATGAATTTGTAAAGTAGACTGTTTTTACTTGGCGGCAGCTCGATTCAGTCTATCGTTAATCGCCTTGCCTAGTCCATGATCTGGCATTCTTTCTGCCAAAATCAAATCCAAGTCTTGCTCATCCAAAGCTCTCATTGCAGCAAAAAGATTTTGTGCAGCTTCCTTTAAATCCCCTTTTTCACTCAAGATCATTTGGGATTCTATTGGCAAGTTAGAGAAGGTTCGCTGAAGACTAAGAATTCCCATTCGCACCTTTTTATTCTGGTGATCTTGGATCAATTGATCCAAATCTCCAAGAATAAAAGGTTTGGTAGGGGCATAATGACTTTCTAACAAACCCGGCGCAGCTGGATTACTTGAACTGTGGGTTTTAATTTGAACTGGCCCGACTAGCGCTTCGATTTCCCTGACGTCCAATCCTCCTAACCGGTAGATAAAGATTTGTTCATCCTCTATGCCAACGATAGTACTTTCCAAACCCACTTTACAGGCACCTCCATCCAAAATATAGGGGATCTGATCGCCCAATTGCTTTTGAACATGCTCAGGCCTTGTCGGACTGATATAGCCAAATGGATTAGCACTGGGAGCAGCTAAAGGAAATTCCAGGCTTTTTAAAAGCTCCAAAGTCAAGGGGTGTGAAGGAATTCGAACAGCAACCCGATCCAAACCCGAAGTGACTAAATCTGGGACTATAGCTTCTCTAGGGAGCAATAAAGTCAAAGGTCCCGGCCAAAACTCATCGGCTAGGATTTTTAATTTCTCGGGAATTTCGAGCACCCATCTTTTGATCTTCTCCATTGAATCGGAGTGTATAATCAAAGGATCAAAGGAGGGTCTTTTTTTAGTTTCAAAAATGGAAGCCACTGCATCGGGATTTAATGCATTTCCGGCTAAGCCATAGACCGTTTCAGTTGGAATACCTACCAGCTTTCCTGCCTCCAATAAGGACTTAGCACGAATAATATCTTTCCCGATTTCAGCCATTTAATTGCAAAAATCGTCAATCCAGGATTTAGCATCTGTATAACCCAAGGATAGAGCCATTTTCAAGTCGGCGCAACCTTCTTCTTTTTCACTCTCACCCAAGGCACTCATTCTGGTTACACCCAAAAGGTAATATGCAGCTCCATTTCTTCCATCTAAATTGACGGCATTGGTCAAAGATTCCATTGCACCAATCGGATCATTATTACCAATTTGAGCTTTACCTCTATTGAAATACACTAAAGCTTGGTTGGGATTCACTTGAAGGGCAGCATCAAAATCCAAAATAGCATCTTCATATGCCTCCATCCCCAAAAGAGCCAATCCTCGGTTATAATAAATATCTGTCTGAGAAGGATCTAAGCCATTTGCCATGTTGTAGTCAGAAACTGCCTCTTTGAAATTCCCCAATTCCAAATTGGAATTTGCCCGATTAAACCACGGCTTATATGAGCTGGAATCAACTTCTATTGCTTCGGTAAAAACAGGAATAGCTTCTTGATACTTCTGCTGTTGAAAAAGCGCCACTCCCTTTGCGTTGAGAGCAGTTGCATTAGATGGGTTTTGTTCCAGCGCTCGATCGAAATAAGAAATAGCTTCAGCCCAGGCTTGACCATCCATTTTTTCCATTCCAGCCTGCATCAATTCCTCTTCGCTAGGGCTGCAACTAATTAGAATAAAAGCTAATAAGCCCAGTAAATATAAATTTCTCACGTGATTCTGATTTAAGGCGCAAAGATAGGGAATCAGGCCTGTTTTTCAGGATTAAAAGCCAATTTAGCTCTATAAATTTCAGGAACTGGGGTGGGTTTCATGGTTTTCATGTCTACCGAAACCATGGTGCAGATACATTTAGCAAATAGGATCTGTTGTCCTGATTTATCATTTCCAAGCAAATATTGCTCTAAGACAAAAGAACTATTCCCAATTCTTACACATTTCACGAAAGCCTTAATTTCATCTTCCAAGTGAATGGGCTTGAAATAGTCCATTTCAATCCTAGCAACCACTGTCCCTACTTCCATGATATTCCAGCCACATCTGCTATGTAAAAAATCAGCTCTGGAATGCTCAAAATAATTAAAATATACGCCGTTATTGACATGCATGTACCCATCAATATCCGAGAAGCGGATTTGAATTGGGGTAGAAAAATCAAACTCTTTCAAGAGATGATCAATTTCCATATACTCAAAGTAAGATTTCTGATTTACTGGTTTTTTCCAACATTCTCAGGATGGAAGGATTGTATCCGATCATATCCACGACAGAATCAAAAGTAAACCAAGCAAGAGAAACACTTTCATTGCTAATCACCAATTTATCTGTCAGGTCGGCTTCAATCATAAAGCGAACATCATAATGAAAATGCTCTGGTACATGAGGCCTTTCAGGGATGATATGCTTATCAAGGTCAAAAATGCTGTTTTCTACCAGACGAAGATTTTTCAAACCACTCTCCTCCTCAGCTTCTTTCAGGGCAACTTCCATGAGATTTTCATTCCCATCTGCATGTCCTCCTAACTGCAACCATCTACCTAGCTTTTTGTGAAGCGTCAAAAGGGTATGGGTTCGATCAGGGTTTACGATCCAGGAAGAAGCCGTAAAATGGCCTGCCAATCGCTCTCTGTTGAAAGCTATTGGATCTTCTGTCAGTTGAATAAAATCCTGAATAAAAGCCGATTCCTCCTCGTAGGGAGTTCGGTATTTTTCGAGTTGTTCTTTAAGTGTTATTCTGTCCATCAGGTAGCATTGAATAATCGATCCATCAATTGGTCGAAGGGTTTCGCATTTTGGTATAGCCTATCCGAATAGACAGTCACCAATAATTTTAGGTAGCTGGGTTGATTGTCAATAGTCACCTTTTCTATGCTGACATTCCCATATAACTGAGAAATCAGCTCATTTTCTGCAGGAGCTTGCAAGGGAGGTTTGAGGTAAAACTTTTCGGTAGACTTCACCTGTTCATTGATTTCCTCTAATTTCCTGTCCAAACTTACCTGCTGATATCCCAAAGCTAAGACTCGTCGGGAGAAAGCCAAGAAAAGATTGGAAAAAGATTTTTGGGTCAAAGGGGAATCATAGGTTACTGCAAAGCCATTTGCATAAGGAGATTCGAATACATGCACTTGGGGACTTGCGTTTATTTGGGCTCTTTTCAGGTGGTAATTTTTGTAAATCAAATTCATCAGAGTAGAGCCCTCCTCTGACTCTAACCAATCATCAATTTCATCCAAATCTTCTGGCTTTATTGCAAAGTTCTCCTTTACGTTAACCGGAGCTTTGCCCGATCCTTTGAAGACCTTACCAAATAAATCATCCAGAAAATTACCCATATTAGTCGATACTCAAAGTTCCATTTTTGTGCTGCCTTATGACCCCTTCATCAGTGAGCTTTCTCAAAAGCTCCAATGTAAATTCGCTGGCAGAAATTCTCAGGCTTTCCAATAAACCACTCTGAGATAACTCCCCATTACTTCTCAAAGTTTCGATAATCTGCTTTTTCAATTTTTTCTCCACCCAGGCAGGATCCTCCATTTTCTTATTTTCCACACACCAATCGCAAATTCCACAACGTGAATCACTCTTTTCTCCAAAATATTCCTGAATGAATTGTGTTCGACAAATCACCTCCTGATGAGCGTATGCAACCATGCTCTTAGCTTTTTCCAAAGTCAACTCTCTGCGCAAGGATATTCTTTTCGTATTCAATGGCAACTTGGCAGCATCATACCGAGAGGTAATAAAAGTAATCTGGGGCTTATCCTTTCTTTTCTCATAATCCACCACTTCCATTTGCCCTAATTTCTCCAAGGATTTAATGATTTTAGCTTCTGAGGTCTCCAGTGCCTTGGCAAGTTTGAACTCATTGATCTTCATATACTCGGAAAAGAGATTACCCCCATAAGTCCGCAACAATAGTTTAATCACAGGATCAAGGGAGGCATGGGCAATCTGTATTTCATACAACTGCTGAGGACCTACTAAAAAATGAATTTTTGAAGGACTGTAATAGCTTTCACTCAAACCAATAAACCCCTCCTCTTCCAAAACTTTTAAAGCATAAAAAGTCTCCAATACTCCAAGATTATAGGTGTTTGCAAACTCACCCCATTCAAAATCAAAGCTGCTCAACATATTACTCCCTACAGCAATTCGAAAGTAGTTGGCCAGACATTGATATACTTTCCTCACAAAGTCAATGGGAGGATAAACCAAAGCAGCCCTGCCTAGGACATTTTCAAAATCTGCCTCATTGCTGAGTAAGACAGCATAAGCCTTCTTTCTATCCCGGCCTGCTCTGCCAGCCTCTTGGTAATAATTTTCCAAATTTTCCGGCAAGTCTGAATGGATCACTACTCGAACATCCGGCTTGTCAATCCCCATTCCAAATGCATTGGTACTGACCATGACTCTCAGCTGATTCTTCATCCAAAACTCCTGCTGCTTGCTCCGATCAGCCATGGACATTCCTGCATGATAAGCTCCTGCCTTGATTCCCAATTGATTCAATGCTTTCGCAATTTGATGGGTAGCCTGACGATTCCTAACATACCAAATTGCTGAGCCAGAAACCCGGTTCAATATTTCACAGCCCTTTTCAAGTTTATTCTCCACCAAGCGCACGCTGTAACTCAGATTCTCCCTAGCAAAGCTTTGCCTGAAAATTTCCGGGTTTTTCATCTCCAGCTTTTCTAAAATATCTGCCTCAACTTGCGGAGTGGCAGAAGCCGTCAAAGCCAAAACTGAAATACTGGGATGATATTTTCGGATTTCAGCGATTTCCAAATATGGAGGTCTAAAATCATATCCCCATTGGGAAATGCAATGGGCTTCATCTACTGCAATGAGATTGATATTCATTTGCCGAAACCGCTCGATGAACAGCTCTGACTTCAATCTTTCCGGAGACACAAAGAGAAATTTATAATTGCCGTGGATGCAATTGTCCAAGGTTCGGTCTATCTCCCGATAACTCATTCCTGAAAAAATCGCGGCAGCCAACACCCCTCGTCTTTTCAATTGATCCACTTGATCCTTCATTAAGGCGATCAATGGACTTACAACCAAGCAAACACCGTCTTTTACCAGCCCAGGCACTTGATAGCAAAGAGATTTTCCTCCTCCAGTGGGCATCAAAGCAAGTGTGTCCTTTCCGTCAAGAACAGAAAAAACAACGTCTTTTTGGACTGGTCTAAAATCATCCCATCCAAAAACCTGCTTTAATATTTCTTGCGCCCGGTTTTCCACTTACCAAGTAGGTTTTTCTTTACTTAAAAATGATGAAATACCTTTGACACAGTCTTCATGAGCTCTCGCTTTGGCATTGATTTCCGCCGCATGCTTCAGAGATTGATTTCTTTCCTTTTTATTTAAACTTCTCAAAAGTTTCTTGGTCTCCATCATAGAATTAGCCGAATTATGAGTGATTAGCTTGGCCGCATGATCTAAAACCACCTGATCCAAATGCTCTGCTGGAGTCACCTGGGTAATCAAACCAAGATTAGCTGCCCTCTCTGCAGAAATCAAATCCCCAGAAAGTAATAATTCCTGAGTTTTGGCCGCTCCGATTTGTTCTTGTAGAAATACAGAAACCAAAGCAGGCACAAAACCGATTCTTACTTCCGTATAGCCAAATAATGCATCGGGCGCAGAAAAGGCAAAATCGCAAACTGTAACTAAGCCACAGCCTCCTGCCAATGCATGCCCCTGAACTTGTGCTATAATGATTTTAGGAAAGTTGTAAATGAGATCGAAGAGCTCCATTAAGTTTTCGCTGTCTTGCAGATTCTCTTCTTCAGAGTAATTCTGCATGGACTGCAAATAACTTAAGTCTGCGCCAGCACAAAAGGCTTTTCCTTCAGCCTTAATCCTAACTACTCTGACCGCCGGATCATGCTCCATATTGACCAATGCCGATTTCATAGCTTGAATCAAGTCCGGACTCATAGCATTTCGCTTTTCGGGCCTATTCAGTGTGATTGTCCCTAATCTATTTTCAATATGTGTTAATACTGCTTTATCCATTTTTTTGGGTTTTCTATTCTGTGCAATCAAGTTAGGAGGAGATTCAGGGAAAGTCAAAAAAGGTAGTTAAAAAAGAATTCTGACAGAGGAATTCCCTATTTCTAAAGGTGCATTTTTTTCTTGCTCGATCCATTCATTTTCCTGCCAATATTCCACTTTAGAAAAAGAAGCATATTCATGCTTAATCATTCCCCTTTCAATATCAATTAAAAGCTCCAGTTCTGGGAAGAATAAGAGATTCTTTTCGAGGCTAAAGGCTTGCAGAGACTCAGGCCACTTTCCCCAGCCATTCAAAATTCTATTTGGCTTGACCTTGAAATCCAATTCCTCCACCGCAACTCCTTGATTCCAAGACTTCAGTGTCCATCCATCCCAATAATCCAAAGCAAAGCCTTTATCCCCTGCGTAAACAATCAGCTCGGCATTGGTTTTTGTCCAAGAATAAATCACCCGATTGCCTGCCCATAAAAATGTCAGGAAACAAGCTATATAAACTAGCCTCTTTTTAGGAAACAAATCCCAGCTAGCCCATATCAACAAAAGGGCCCAAACACAAAACATGGTGAGAGGGAATATAGTCAGCTCATCCAGATTTGTGACTGGAAGATTTTTGAAAAGACTCAAAATCCACAACTCCAATTGAAAAAATGCATTCAGTATCCAACCCAAAAAGTCACTCAAAAAGGGAATCCAGCCTAGAATTAGAAAGGGAATCCCGATTTGCATGATCAAAAAAGTAAGAGGAATAATTAGAAGGTTTGCCGGTAAAAACCAAACCGGAAAGCTATGAAAATAAAAAACTGTCAGTGGAAAGGTTGCTAACTGAGCTGCAATGGAAACGGCTGCCAATTGCCATAAGTACTCAATCCAAGAAGAAGACGGGAGCCACCATCTGGTGATCAAAGGCTGTAATAAAACGATACCCAATACAGCAACATAAGAAAGCTGAAACCCAACTTCAAATAGTACCTCAGGGTCAAAAGCGATCATTAAGATGGCCGAAAATGCAAGAACATTAAAAATTGACGGTTTTCTGTCTCTCATTTGTCCCAAGGTAATCAGGGTAAACATGACAGAAGCCCTAACGACAGAAGGTGAAAATCCGGTTATCAGGGCGTACAACCAAATGATCATCACTACTCCCATGAGATATAGCTTGAGCTTACCACCTTTCAGTTTAAATGGCTTTACCAGAAATAGAAAAACAGAGACTAAAATCCCAACATGCAATCCTGAAACGGCCAATACATGCATAACTCCTGCATCTGCAAATTCGGCTCTGATATTTTTATCCAATGCATCTTTTTGACCAAGTAACAAAGCCTTTGCCACTTTTTGAGCCTGTGGATCAGCTAATTTCGATTGAATCAAATTCGCCAATCCCTGTTTCCAATGAATGGGGGAAAGCCAGGTATTTGAAGTTGGATGATTATCTATGACCTTCAGACCTACTGGATGAAAAAGGGTATAATGGATGTTCCTTTTCTGAAGAAAGGCTTTATAATCGAATTCTCCAGGGTTCTTTGGTTCTTGGATAAGTTCTGCTTCTTTTTCGATAAAAAGAATTTTCCCCGGAGTCAAGGTTATTGAATCCTGATGATAGAGCAAGATTTTTTCGCTCGAATTGATCCATTTTTCATCTTTTTGATAAGCATGAACCTGAAGCAGATTTTGTTTGGACCTGGGCTTTTCGACATCAAACTGTAAAACTTCTGCAATAAATGGAGTACCGAGTATAGTTTCCTCAGAATCCGACTTTTGATGAAGCTGGATTACAAAAACTCCTGCCAGAATAAGTTGAACATAGGCTAATGGAGTCAACCATGTCCGATTTTTTAAAAACAGTATAATAGCTACATAAATGAGCCATAAGACGCCCATCACCCCTCCCAACCAAATCGACAAAATGGGACTTACTTGATACCCCAAGGCTAGACCAAGCAGTAAAAAAATCAAGTATCTCAAAAAAGGGAATTCTGAAAATCTCATAGCTTAAAAATTAACTCTTAAGTTAAAGAATTTACAGCAAAAAAATAGCTCCATAAAGGAGCTAAAATTTAAGCGTGGGAAAATTAGAATCTATACCCGAGACTAAACCCTCCATTTAGTTCAATTCTGGTAAATCGCTCAGCTACTTCATCACTAAATCCGCGGGCAATACTCACATAAGGCCCAAAAGCAAAATGGTCTGATACTTCCCATTTGTAACCAGCTCCTGCACCTAGCATGAACGAATTCATATTTGTGACCCTTACGCCCCCATCAGAAGGTTCTTCAAATTCACCAAAACGCAATTTTGCCAATGGATATATAAAGAATCTCCCATTCAGGTTGTTGCCAAAATAAAAATTCATAGCAGCCTGAACAGAATTGGTTTTGTAATTTTTACCCTGGCCCTCTGAATTGTAGCCAAACCGGTCATTGAACATGATCTGTAAATCCAAAGCATGCTCATCAGACAGAAACTTTTCGTATCCTACCTCAATAGATCCCAGCGCAATCAAGTTTAGAAAATTGACTTTGACCTCATTCGAATAGACGGATCTGCTTCCAATCCCTGAACTGCTGGAAATCACCTGCTGTGCCTCTGCCGTGAGTCCTAAAATTGCTGTAAGTAGTATACCAAATAATACCTTTCTCATATTTCTAAATTAAAATCTTATGTAACTCTATGCCAGCTCCATTTTATAGTGCTGAATCTCACATTCCTCAAACATTTCCCCAACTTTCTTGAAGCCAAACTTGGCATATAATGGAATTGCGGAAAGTTGAGCATGGAGATATCTAATTTTCCCCTTAGCTTCCTCATTCACCATCAAATCTCTTAAAACTGCTGAGACCAATGCCTGACCTACTCCTCTGCCTCTGGCATCTTGTAAAACAGCAAATCTCTCCAATTTAATTCCATAGGGAGTAAATCTATACCTTGCTGTTCCTACTGCTTTTCCATTCAGGGAAGCCAGAAAGTGGGTAGCCTCATCCTCAAATTGATCGTATTCATCTTCCGGATTGACTCCCTGCTCTAGAACGAAAACTGAATGTCTTATGTTGAGAGCGAGATCCATCCCAGCTTTACCTGTCACTTTTTCTACCAGGAGACTCATTTTTAATCTGATCTTTTTCTGCTTGATTTTTTTCGTATGCTTCGATGATCGCTTTCACCAATTTATGCCTGATCACATCCTTTCCACTCAGGTTGACTATACCAATACCTTTGACATCCTTTAGAATTCTCAAGGCCTCTGACAAACCTGATTTTTGTCTTACAGGCAAGTCAACTTGAGTTTGATCCCCAGTAATAATCACCTTTGAATTAGGTCCCATACGGGTTAAGAACATCTTAATTTGCTCAGAGGTGGTATTTTGAGCTTCATCCAGCAAGACAAAAGCGTCATGTAGAGTCCTTCCCCTCATATAGGCTAATGGAGCAATTTCGATTACTCTTGTTTCCTGATAATATTTCAGTTTTTCCGGTGGCACCATATCCTGAAGGGCATCGTAAATCGGCCTAAGATATGGATCTAGCTTTTCCTGTAGATCTCCGGGCAAAAACCCAAGATTTTCTCCAGCTTCGACCGCAGGCCGGGTGATGATTATCCTCTTTACTTCCCTGTTTTTCAAGGCTCGTACTGCAAGAGCAACGGCTATGTAGGTTTTTCCGGTTCCTGCCGGCCCCAAGGCAAATACCAGATCATTTTTAACGGCAGCTTCAACAAGTTTTCGCTGATTGGGAGATTTTGGCTTGATGACCAAGCCTTTGTTTCCAAAGACAATTACCTGATCTCTGTTTGCTTCTTCGAAAGGAACCCCTTCAACGTCCAAATAATCTTTGACATTTTCAGGAGTCAAGTGACCAAATCTATCTACATGTTCCAGCAATAAATTGATCAGGTTATTAATCCTCAGAATTTCAGGCGCTCCTCCTTGAATGCGGATTTCATTTCCGCGGGAAATTATTTTGGATTGAGGAAATGCTTGTGCCAATTGGCGAATATTTTCATTAGCTTGACCTAAAAACTCGGCCAGTGGCACATTTTCCAGTGTAATTACTTTTTCTACCAAACTGTTTCTTTGATTAAATATGCTTGAGAGGGTACCGATAAAATTTCTATTTTTGTCCCTGCCCCCACTAACAAAAGTACATAATTTTAATTGACTTGCTTCTATGGCATTAGTGACATTCCTCTCTGATTTTGGGGATAAAGATTATTACGTTCCTGCGGTGAAAGCCAAAATGTTGGCCATCAATCCGCAATTGAATATTATAGACATCTCTCATAATATTGACACCTTTGATTTAGCTCATGCTGCCTTTATTTTGAAGGCTACTTTTCGGGATTTCCCAAAAGGCACCGTTCATTTGGTAGCTATCAATACAACCGGAAACATGACACAAGGTTATATCGGTGTCAAATTGGAAGAGCATATTTTTATCGGCCCGAATAATGGAATCTTAAGTTTGTTGGCAGATCATGACCCAGGAATTATGGTTCAGTTTGCAGATATACACCTGAAAGACACCTCCTTCCCAACCAAAGATATTTTGGCTCCCATTGCAGCAAAAGTTGCCTCTGGAGCAGCAATTCACGACTTCGGCGGACCATTGTCAAACTTCAGAAAGTTGATGCCCCGTAACCCGAAAGCGACGAGAGAGCAAATCATCGGGCATGTCATGCGAGTGGATCGATATGGCAATTTGATCACCAACATTCCGAAAGATATTTTTGAGAAACTCAACCCAGGAAGCTTTACCATAGAATTTGGAAGAGAAAGTTTGGACAGGCTACACAAAGGTTGTGATCAGGTAGAGCCTGGTGATTGCTTTGCATTCTTCAATAGCTTGGATCTTTTAGAAATAGGGATCAACCATGGTCATGGAGGAAATCTATTGGGGTTGAAATTTGAGAGCGTGGTGTACATTAATTTCAATCCATAGGCTATGCTGATTCGAGTGGTAAGGATGACTTTTCAGGAGGACAAGGTTGAGGCCTTTTTGGAAAATTTTGAAAGTCATAAAAAAAGTATTCGAAATTTTCCCGGTTGCAGGCATTTGGAACTATGGCGCGATGAAAATAAAAAAAATATTTTCATGACCTATTCGCACTGGGAGAGTGAATCCGCCTTAAATCAATACCGTGATTCTGAGTTATTTAAATCAGTCTGGGCTTTTACAAAAAGCCTCTTTTCTGACAAGCCTGTAGCATTTAGCTCAAAAAAATTACAGGAAGTGCCTGAATAGGGTTGTAGGAAAAAAAATTTGTACTCATATTTGCATCCCGTTCAGCAAGGGACGGAGAAATTGAAATGTCCAAGTGGCGGACCTGTCCGCCGGAATTGAAAACAGAAATGATTTCAAAATACACTTGGGAACAAAATTTCCGCTTAGAAGCACCATGCCCAGGTGGCGGAATTGGTAGACGCGTTGGTCTCAAACACCAATGAGGTTACACTCGTGCCGGTTCGACTCCGGCCCTGGGTACAAAGAAGCTCCTTCTGAAAAGAAGGGGCTTTTTTTGTTTAAAATCGCCGGAGGAGAAGTTTATCCCGATGAAGCGAAGCGGATATCGGGAACTCCGGCCCTGGGTACAGAAAACCCCTTCAGAAGCAATTTTGAAGGGTTTTTTTCTTTTTTGGCTAAAGCCTAGTCTAGTGTGGTAAATTTCAATGAGCGGGCTAAAGCGCCGCTCCTATTTTTATTTATTCTTCAGATATAATCTAGAACAGGTTAGAGTACCTCTCCTACTTTTTTTGTGTCAAACCTCGACAACAATCAAAATGGATGGGGAAAATTACCACCAGCTTTAGCTGGTGGCTTTCGAATAAATTTATCGATTTGGGCTTTAGCCCAATTCCATTGGAAATTTAGGCTAAAGCCAATACAAAATCATCTAGCCTTATCAATTGAACGGGCTAAAGCACCGTTCCTATTCTTTTATCTATTCTCCAAGATAACCTAAAACCTGAAAGAATTACCGCCAGCTTTAGCGGGTGGGTCAAGAAGAAAATCAAACAGAAAATTTTTCAAATCCATACTTATTCAAAAACTCATCATATTCATCTTTAAAGGATTTTTTGGCATGATGAATCTCTTGATTTGAAATATAATTTCGCACCTTTTCAACAATAGATTCTGATACTGAAAGAGCAAAATATTCATCTTGCCATTCAAACCTCTCTTTGATCAAATTATTTTTATTTATCCAAAAAGAAGACTCACCTTTTATTAGTTGCATAACCTTTTGAATGGTTTGGTCGATGCCTAGAGAAATCAAACAATGGCAATGATCTTTGTGCCCACTTACTCTGTCAATGAAAATTCCCTTCTTTTTACAGTTTTGGCGTATATGGTCCCATACAGCTAATCTGGTTTCAAGATCATTCAAAAATGGGAATCTATTTTTGGTAGTAAAAACGAAATGAATGTAAACTTTGATATAAGGCATAAAAATAGATTTTCATCTAATTTAATAAGAGAATAAAAAATAAACTAACCTTTTTTGGCTAAAGCCTAGTCTAGCGTGGTAAATTTCGGTGAGCGGGCAAAAGCGCCGCTCCTATTTTTATTTATTCTTCAAATATAATCTAGAACAGGCTAGAGTACCTCTCCTGCTTTTTTTGTATCAAGTCTCACAAACAATCAAAAGAATAGAAAAAAATTACCACCAGCTTCAGCTGGTGGCTCTAGAATAAAATTTATAGTAGTTGGGCTTTAGCCCGTAAAATAAGCTTCCAACTCACTCATCATCGCTTCTTTCTCCTGAAGATCACGGATGATTTTGCCTTTTTCCAACAATACAATCCGATCACAAATCTCTGTCACATGATTCAAATCGTGGGATGAAATCAAGAAAGTGGTTCGGCTATCTTCTTTTTCTTTCAAGATCAACTTCTTTAATCTGATCTGGGAGCTTGGATCCAAATTTTCAAAAGGTTCGTCCAAAAAGACCACTTCAGGATTGCCCATTAAGGCAGCTGCAATTCCCACCTTTTTCAGGTTACCCTTCGAAAGGTCTCGGATATATTTCTTTTTCCCCCGTATCTCATCATTGAAAAGTTCAGTGAATTTCCCCAAATGAACTTCCAAGTCAGCTTCTGACATGCCGTAAATCTTTCTCAAAGTCTGAAAATATTCATCCGGCGTGAGATATGCCAAAAGCATGTGTTCATCTAAATATGCTCCTGTAAATTTCTTCCACTCCTCATCCTGATTGACCTGATGTCCATTGATAATCACAGTTCCATCCGTAGGCCTCACCAGGTCCAGCATAATTCTAAAAAGGGTGGTTTTACCAGCACCATTATTACCTACCAAACCAAAACACTCAGACGTTGAGATATCTAAAGTTTCTACATCCAATACTACTGCTTCTTTGTACTGTTTTTTAAGATTTTTGACACTGATCATAATTCCTGTCTAAATGAAGATGAGATTTCGTATTTATTTTGCATGACACGCTGCACATTCAGTTTTGCCAAGGGTTTGAAGAAAATGATTCCCAAAATCCCACACACTGACAAAGCAATCAGGCCAGCATAATCACTTACTAAAAAGGAGAAGGGTAAGTAAATCAAATAAGGCAATACCATCATTGGAATCACCATCAACCACTGGGCTGCACCTACTCCTTCGTAATTAAACATGGCTCCTTTATTCAAATCCATAGGCTTAGGCTTCCATAATGCCAGATAAATAATGGCATGAACCAAAATGCCCACGTTGAAAAGGAAGGTAGCAAAGTGTACGGCAAGTATTTGCCATCCAAAATACACATAGGGTACAGAGGCTAGAAAGCAAACTACAGAAACGGAAATAAAGAGCAAATATTTACCGCGAATCAACTCCTCCACACCTCCTCTTCTATTGAGGAAGAAATCAAAATTCCCGGAGTTCCAACTTAAGAAAAGCTGCCCATACTGGATCATAAATATTCCGGTGATGAATACTCCTACAAAAATGAATATTGTGGAAATACCCTCATCAGACGCGTAAACTGGATTGGTATAAAAAATCAATCCATACAATAAAAAGAATCCGGAAAGCATTAGATATGTCCGGCTTTTCTTATGTCGAATGATCAGTTTCCACTCCAGGTTAGCCATTTCGCCTGCCAATCCAAATCTGGAAAAGAAACCAATGGATTGATCCGTAAAGCGAACATTTTCTTCTGACGATAAATCCTCCAAATAAGCATTGTTGAAATGATATTTAAAGCAAAGCCAGTAGCTAGCTACAAAAAGGATAGCCAATACGATTACCGGAATTGGAGTTGATATGGATAAATCGAATACAGGCTTCATGATCTCTCCCAAGTTAAACCAGCCCATATAGCTAGAGCCTGAACCTAAAAACAACACGGCTACCACGATGAGTAATCCTATTGTGGAATCTTCAAAACGCTGCTTGAACCATAGCATAAACCAATGCAAAATCCAGCTGGTCAATACAATAGAACCAATCCAGCCTATTAGCCCAACTGCATCTGAGGCTGGTAAGATTACTTGAACTCCAAAGGGTAAAAACAACAACAGTGCAATGACATTAATTGGAGAAATAAAAGAACGGAGCAAAAGAATGTGCATAATTTTGGATTTCCCTATGGGAAGATGTAGCAGACTCTCTAGCTCGACAACCGGCAACTGCTGAATAAAATACCGGTACATAAACTCGCCGAGGAAAAAATAAATCAAGTAGCTATTAAGTACTGTAAGCGGATCTTGGCCCTCTGCCAACTTTTCAATGATTACTTTGAGCAGCAATCCTGCTCCTAGAACATAAAGCAAAAGGAGTAATACAATGAATCCCAAAAAAATATTGGTCAAAACACTCTTTGCAAAAGAGGTCGACCTCACACTTTTCAGAAATTGCAATCGAATCAATTCAAAAAACATCGGTAAATGGTTAGGGTTAAAATTTTAACTTGCCTGAAATTATCAATAAAGCTGAAAAAAACAGTCTTTTAAAAATAGAGAAATCGGACAAATGAAGAATACTTTACAGGAATTAAGATTTTTCGAGGCGGTAGAAGCAAGAAGGTCGGTCAGGATTTTTGATCAGGAAAGTGAATTTGACCATGACATAGTCCGACATTGCCTGGAAGCCGCTATCCTTTCTCCCAACAGCTCAAACCTTCAGCTTTATCAGTTTGTGAGAGTTCCTGAATCTTCTCCTCTTAAAGATCCATTGGCCCAACTTTGCATGCGCCAAAAAGCCGCTACGACTGCTAGGGAATTGGTTGTCATCATCACACGAAGAGATCTTTGGAAATCCAGAGCAAAAGCTAACTATGATTTCATCCTAAATTCTCAACAAAATCAATCTGAAAATAAAGTAAAACAGGCTGGTAATTATTACAAAAACCTAATCCCTAAATTATTTGGGAAATATCCGGGTTGGTCCCTACTCAAGAAACTCATCGCCTGGTGGGTAGGAATGCGCAGACCCATGGTACGGGAAGTTGGGGAAACCGAAGTGCGCATATCTGTTCATAAAAGTGCTGCCTTGGCTTCCATGACCTTCATGTTAGGGATGAAAGCTGCAGGATATGATACCTGTCCGATGGAGGGCTTTGACTCCAAACGTGTAAAAAAGCTACTTGATCTTCCAGATGCAGCTGAAATTTGTATGATTATAGGTTGTGGGAAAGGCCTTCCGGAAGGGATTTATGGCCCGAGATTTCGGGTGCCTAGTTCGGAGTTGATAGTGGAGAAGTAAAAATCCAGTCTTTTCAGGGTCATCGAGAGGCTTAACATTTTTAAAATGCTCAATTGGAGATGACAGAGATAAATATTGAAGCTATCATTTGGGTCGCACTAAGTGCATTCGAAAGGTCCTCGACTCCGCTGGGACTGACCTATACATCCTATCCTCAACTCAATATGGCATTGGCATGTAAGGAAAAAGCCGAAGCAATCTTTTAGTGAATAAGATTGCTTCGCTCCTTATTATGCCTAACAATTTTGCTTAAGGATTCAACCTTCCCAAAATCTCTTTGGCTTGATGCCACTTCAATCTAGGGCCAAACTGACTCACAATCTGAGAACTCGCCATGGATGCTAATTTCCCGCTGGATGCGTAGCTGTGTCCATTGGTGATTCCATACAAAAAGGCTCCGGCAAACATATCCCCGGCACCATTTGAATCAATTGCCGTAGTCTTGTAAGGCTCGATATCGATAAAGGTATCCCCATCAAAGATCATCGCACCGTTTTTACCCTGCGTGATGACAAAATGCTTAGCTGCCTTTTTCATTTCCTCTCTTGCTTCCATCAGATTATCCTTACCTGTGTAAAGCATGGCTTCTTCCTCATTGGCAAAAAGGAGATCAACACTTGGCCCGATTACATCATCAAAATTATCTTTGAAATACTTTACCATAGCTGGGTCAGAAAAGGTCAAAGCCACTTTGGTACCAGCTTCTTCCGCAACCTTTTTGGCATGCATCATGGCTTCTTTTCCATTTGGGGAGGTCACCAGGTACCCTTCGATAAAGAGATATTTGGATTCCCGAATCGCAGAATCATTGATATCATGGGTCGAGAAATTTTGAGTAATTCCCAAAAAAGTATTCATGGTCCGCTCAGAATCCTCAGTCACCATCACCAAGCATTTTCCGGTCACACCAGCCTCCAATTTGTCTTCTGACAAAGCAATTTCTACTCCGGAATCAATTAAATCCTTCAAATAAAAAAGCCCCAATTCATCAGCTGCTACCCGAAAATTATAATAAGATTTTCCTCCAAATTGGCTAACCGCCACAACTGTATTGGCAGCGGAACCTCCGGCTTGTTTTTTTGCTTCTGCATGATTAATCACTTTCATCAAGTGATTTTGACGCTCTTCATCCACCAAAGTCATTAAGCCTTTTTCTACGCCATTATCTGTAAAAAACTGATCTGTTACTTTAAATTCAATATCTACTAGGGCATTTCCAATGCCAGTTACATCGTATTTTTTCATTTATAATTAGTTGGTAAGTTGTAATGTTTAAAGGTTATAATGTTGGTTTAATTCATTATTCGATATTAAAACCTCAAGTCCTAAAGATAACGATTGAGGTTCTCACAAGCCTCGTCTTTCGTACTTCGTAAACCGAATTTTCAAGGAAGACAAGGCTTAGACTCCCTGACTATTCGTCAGACAGGCGCTCAGCCTGACATTCGATATTCATACTTTTCAAGCTTAAGCTGAAAATCCGGATTGAGGTTCGAGTAAACCTCGTAAATCGTATTTCTTAAATCTTTTTTCAAAGTAGAAAAGGCTTCGACTCCGCTCAGCCTGACATCGGTCATCAGACATCCAGCATCGGACTTTTTTTCAATCAAATATAGGGTGTCTCTCAAATGGCTTTTCTCTGTCAAACAAGTATCTATAGGTGTGATGTGTTTTGTATATGTCTGCTAATAGTTGCTCGCAAACACGCATCATTTTTGGATTAAAATCTCCTATCCAATTCATCTCTATGGTTTTATAGGGGAAGGAAGCTTTTCCGCTCATTTTATCATAGCTGATAATCATCGCGCTTTCCACACCTTTGCCTTGATGCTCCGGCACTACTCCAAAGACCAAACCCAACATTTTATTAGGCGGAGAAAAGGTTTTATACCAGAGAAACTTCAGTTTACCAAGCAAGTCCATTTTTCCATTCACATGCTTGAAAATCTGATTGATTTCAGGAATTTGGATGAAGAAACCAACAGGTTCTTCCTTGTAAAAAGCAAAGTAGATTAATCTTGGATCAATGATTGGTTTCATTTTCCCAAACATCAACTGAGCCTCTTTCAATGCAATGGACTTCCCCATGTGACGCGCCCAGGCTTTATTATAGACCGTCATAAAATACTCAGGAGCTTTCTCTTGGAGTTCCTTTCCCTTGATATATCGGAAGCTGTAATCGGGGTTTGCAATGACCAGATTGGCTCGCTTGATCATTTTTTCATCAAAACCCACATTCTGAACAGGCCGCATATAGGTGAATTGCTTGAAATAAAGCTTAAATCCATAATCTTCGAAAAACTTCCGATAATAGTTGAAGTTCCACGGCATATTGTAATTAGGCTCAGAAAAGCCATCGACCAACAATCCCCACCATTTGTCCCGCTCTCCAAAGTTGATCGGTCCATCCATCGCCTCCATCCCTTCGCTTTGAAGCCATTCTTTGGCTGTATCAAACAACAAAAAAGCTGCACTCTGATCTTCTATGCATTCGAAAAAACCAACTCCGCCAGTGGGTTGCTTTTCTTTCATTTTGGGATTAATAAAAGCTGCTATTCTCCCAATAGTCTGACCTTTTCCGTCTTGTAGCAACCAGCGCTTAGCCTTGGCTCCATTTCTAAAAAGCTTATTGGTTTCCGGGTGAAAAAGTCCTTCAATATCCTTATCAAGCGGACGTATCCAGTTTTTTTCATGCTTATAAAGCCGCACAGCCATTTCGATAAACTCTTTCTGATGGGCAGGTGTGGTGACTTCGATCAGTTTCATGGAGAAAATTTTAATCGGCTAAATTAACCCATGATCCGCAAACGGCAAAAATTAACGTTTCGGAGCCAAATTAGGATAGTCAGTGATGATGCCATCGACCCCTAAATCCAGAAGCTTATTCATTTCCTCGGTGTTATTAACCGTCCAAGGAATTACCTTCATTCCTTTATGATGAAAAAAAGCAATAATCTCAGCATTCAAATTTCTGAAATGGGGAGAAAAAATATCGGGAGCAAATCCCAGTTCCGTCAAATCTTCTTGATAGGTAGCAGCATTTTCTACCAGCATTGCAAGAGGCACCTCTGGGTAGTTTTCGTGAATATATTGTAGAACTCTAAAATCAAATGACTGGATATTGACTCTTTCCCAACCCAACTTTTCAGCGATCAGCTTCACCACCTTATCAGAAAACTCTGGAACTTCAGGATGATAGATTCCATCTCCATCGGGACTACTTTTGATTTCAATATTATATCGAGGCTGAGGAAGCCCCATATCGCTTGCATATTTTTCTGCTACTGCAAAGACATCTTCTAAAAGTGGTTTGGCAGCAAAAAACTTGACCTGCTGGGGATAGCCCGGGTGAAATTTGGAACCACAGTCATAAGCCAAGATCTCCTGATAAGTCAACTGATAAATATTAAAGGAATGATCTCCCGATGCGATCTGATTTCCTTCTGAATCAAGACAGATCAGCGGATTCATAAAAGGTTCATGTGAGAGGATCACTTGTCCATCCTTGGTAATAGCCAAATCCAATTCCAGTGTGGTCACGCCCAAATCCAAAGCTTTGATCATCGCAGGGATGGTGTTTTCAGGCATCAGTCCTCTCGCGCCTCTATGGCCTTGGAGATCATAAGAGTATTGAGCAAAAACAGACATGGGTAAAAATGCGACTAGATAAAGGAATAAGTTCTTCATCTTTAAAAATAAGGTCTTTTTCCTAGAAGAATAGAAAAACCATTTTAAGAAATTGTCAAAAAAAATACTGCTTCAGGAGAAACAGCATAACCGATTATCTCTTACCATTAATTAATTCGCCCTTAAAAATGAGCCATTCATATTGAATTGGGAATTAAATATACTTTGATGTGCTGAGCGTAGAGCATCTGGCGAAGAGTTAGGACTCCATTGATCTTGCACTGTTAAACCTTGAGAATTGGGGCCGGAATACAATGAATTTGAATAATATTCTTGCTGATCGATAATTTCTCCATCAAAACTGTAAAAATACCACAAACCAACTCGGTTAGAACCAACTAACCTACCCTCTGCCAAAACCTTATCTGATTTGGGGAAATAAAAGTACCAGCTTCCTTGTGGAATTCCTCTGGAATATCTTCCCTTAGCCACCATATGACCCTCCGAATCGTAGAAAACCCTTATTCCAGAGCCCTTTTTTAAATTTCCAGCCTTTAACTCTTTATCTCCTGCTTTTAATGCTCCAACAGAGACTAATTTCCCGTCTTCAAAAATTTCAATTTGAGAGATTTTACCAGATTCATCAGTAAGGAGCCACTCTCCTTCTTTTAATCCCAGCAGATAACTGCCTTTTCTATAAAATCCAGGCATATAATCTAATTGCTCTACCCACTCCCCCTCTTGTCTTCCATTTTTAAAATTTCCTTGAGCAATCAGTTTCCCATTTTCATTAAATTCTTCCCAAGTCCCATCTAGCGCTCCTTCCGAGAAAGTTCCATGAGCTTTCAGTTCTCCATCTTTATAAAATTCCCGAAAATCGCCATGCGGTTTTCCCTCCTTTAAAAAGGTGAGATACCTAATCTCCCCTGAAGGATAATTCTCTTGAAAAAAGCCATTAGGAACGTCTGATTTGAACTGAATCTGAAATAATATTCTTTCTTGAGAAAAATTATCCTCGAAAACCTCCTGGTCTGTTTTTAATAAACTGGGCTGAGGAAAATCAAAAGGATTGTCTGGGATATACACTTTCCAGAGACCTTCCTTTTTGTCATCAACTATCTTTCCTACCCCCAACAAATTGGTATTCCCAAAATAGAAATAGTTTACCTCTGTTGAATCTGGAGTATAAAAAAGAAAAAAAATTGTAGTAATAAATGAAAACATAATTTTAGGTTACTTTAAAAGACTATTAAAAATAGCACTTTCAAAATAAACCTCCAATTTTAATCACAGTCTGAATTTCAATCAATTACATCCGCATACAAATCAAACTCCGTTGCCTCAATTACTTTGGCATTGACAAAGTCACCTACTCTACAATAATGCTTGGAAGCGTCTATCAGTACCTCATTATCCACTTCCACAGAGTCAAAGGGATGTTACCCTTTATTAAAATCTGCTTTTTATTTCATCCAGTATTGGTAAAGCACGATTACTTTTTAAAATCAACCTTACACATTTTTCCTCAGTGAAAATTTTTAGACCTTTCAATTGCCCCAATAAGAAGAATGGCTCAACTCTTTTAATTGATTTATAAGGAATCTGGATTAACTCATTCTTCAGATTAAAAGAGTGGCTTTTAAAGATTAAAAAATTTGGACTTAATTCTAAAATACCTCCAATAGAGTTGAAAATACTGTAATATAAATTAGCAGGCTCAGCATTTAATCCGTCAAACTTAGTCAACGCAACTTTCTCAACATAAGTATTTATTATTCTCATAAATTTATAAAAAAGAAAGCCTCCGAAAGAAGCTGATATCACCGCAATAATTAATTGGGCATAAGAGAATTCCTCATTGCCCAATAAACTAGATATCAAAAATAAAATTGCTAAACAAATAGCGAAGGCTATACTTGATATTTTCATTTATAGATTATTTTGAACATTGAATTGCCTGCAAAACCAACGTGTAACCCACTGAAGATACAGCACCTGTAATTGCACCAACAAGAAATCCGCCAAGTGCTCCCACGGTTGTTCCAACAACTGGAACCACAGAACCACCTAAAGCACCTGAACCCGCACCTATCAAGGCCCCTCCACAAATTGCAAGTCCAATATCAAGAGCAGTTCCTTGATCAACTCCGCATGCTAATACTCTTGAATTACTATTATCGTTGTATACTAGATCTAAATTTTCATTGTAAAATTTTATAAATACTGATTGGAAAACGAGGCAGTTAAGCAATTTCTCTTTCACGTTAACGTCAAACTTGTCACTTGAGATAATACTGACTATTTTCTTATCCATGTAATTTAAAATTTGGCCGTATTCATTGAAATTCTTTATTTCCTTGTTTATATCAGAAATAAAAACATCCAATTCCGGAGAACCCATAACTCTTTTTGAACTGCCTAAATCTTGGGTAAAGGATAATGATCTTTCAAAAGATTCCTCAAAATTTCTGTTCTCATTCTCATTTTTTTCAAAGAAAACATTGGCCAAATTTTTAAAATCCTTTGATGATCCAAATGTAATCCCTTGTTTCCTCATTAATGAAGAGAATTCCTCGAGATCATTGTCAAGCTTTTCCTTTTGAACTAAAATACTCTCCATTTCGATTTGCGAAACAGGCTCCTCATTTAAACTGCTGCAAGAAAAGGAAATCAAAACAACAATAAGTAACATTAACTTTTTCATAGAAATTGATTATTTAATCGAAAAATTTTTTCGAAAAAAAAAAAAATGAAAAAGTCAAAGTCTAGATTTAAAATCCTCTAAAAACTTGGAAACTTTTTACTTATCTGCTAGCCACTTTCCAATATCAATTTCTAGTCCACCTCCGCATACAAATCAAATTCCGTTGCCTCAATTACTTTGGCATTGACAAAGTCACCTACTCTACAATAATGCTTGGAAGCGTCTATTAGTACTTCATTATCTACCTCCACAGAGTCAAATTCTGTTCGGCCTACAAAGTAACCTCCTTCTTTTTTATCGATTAAGGTCTTGAAGGTCTTCCCAACTTTCTCCTGATTCAAGTCATAGGAAATTTGCTCCTGTACTTCCATCAAGTGATTCGCTCTATCCTGTTTTTCCTCCTGAGAAAGTTTGTCCTCCATACCAAAAGCATGAGTATTTTCTTCATGGGAATAGGTAAATACTCCCAATCGCTCAAATTTCATTCGCTCCACAAAGTCCACCATCTCTTGAAATTCTTTTTCACCTTCGCCAGGATGCCCAGCTATTAGGGTAGTACGGATGGCTATTTCAGGAATCATTTCGCGAATTTTATAGATCAATTCCTCTTGCTTTTCTCGGGTAGTTCCACGTCGCATGGCTTTCAATACATCTGTAGAACCATGCTGCAAAGGAATATCCAAGTAATTACAAATATTGGATCGCTCCTTCATCACTTCAATCACATCCATCGGAAAGCCGGT
Source organism: Algoriphagus sp. NBT04N3 (assembly GCF_019443765.1). Lineage (NCBI taxonomy): Bacteria > Pseudomonadati > Bacteroidota > Cytophagia > Cytophagales > Cyclobacteriaceae > Algoriphagus > Algoriphagus sp. NBT04N3. Next base: position 127,132 of record NZ_CP048415.1, on the reverse strand, counting down.
TGGGTATGCATAATGCAGACGAATCCAATCGATTCCTTCCACGTCCGAAAGCTGTCTTAAGAGTTCGGCCAGATTTCGCTTTTTATACAAGTCCAATCCGTAATAGGTCGAATCCTGAGCAATCAACAACAACTCCTTGGTTCCTTGGGCAGCCTTGTGCTGAGCTTCTTTCACCAATTCTTCTATAGGTCTGGAAACGTGTCCACCTCTCATCAGAGGAATCGCACAAAAAGAACAAGGGCGGTCACAACCCTCGGAAATTTTCATATATGCATAATGTGCCGAGTGAGTTAGTAGGCGCTCCCCAACCAATTCATGCTTGTAATCTGCTTTGAATTTCTTCAAAATGGCAGGCAAATCCCGTGTTCCAAAAAATGCATCGACTTGAGGAATCTCCTTTTCCAAATCGTCTTTGTAACGCTGAGAAAGACAGCCGGTCACATATACCTTATCCACCAAGCCCTGTTCTTTGGCATCCACGTATTGAAGAATGGTATCTATAGATTCTTGCTTGGCATTGTCTATAAATCCACAGGTATTAATGATAATGATATTATTATCATCTGAGCTGGACTCGTGGCTGGCATTGATTCCATTTCCTTTCAACTGGGTTAAAAGCACTTCGGAATCCACCAGGTTTTTGGAGCAACCCATGGTGATGATATTGACTTTGTCTTTCTTTAATGTTCTCGCTTTCACTTTGTTCCTCGATTTGGGATGCAAAGGTAATGATTTTTGATGCGGAAAGGTTTCAGAAACAAGAAATTGAATGAGAACTGTTTCTGATTTTTGTATGCAATTTTTAATCAGTTTTTAGGATAGTTTCCCACAATATCAAGCCATGGGCAGGTGCTGCAGGTATTTTTTCCCAATCCTGAGTCGGATTTTCCAATCTTTGAGTAATATCCTCCCTTTTCCACTCTCCTGAGCCCACATACCAAATAGCCCGCATGATTTTCCTAACCTGATGATGTAAAAATCCTTTTCCTTTGATTTCCATCATCCACTGGTTTTTTGGAAAAAATTCGCCTTGAAAATCATTAGCATCGGAAATTCTACAGGAAATCACTTCCCTTCGATAATTGGATTTATTCACTGAAGGCGTACAAAATGCCCTAAAATCATGTTCTCCTTGAAAAAGAGAAGCCGCGTCTTTCATTTTCTTTATATCCGACTCTCCAAAAAGGGTAGCCATGTATGCTGATGCAAATGAATGAGTGGGCCCTGTCGAAAAATAGTAGCGATATGTTTTGGCTTCGATTTGCTCGATTAAATTAAAGTCTCTGTTTACTTCCCTCACTTCTAACAACTGAATCTCTCCTGCTAGATTTTCATTCAGACTTGCGAGATAAATAGTCCAATCTACAGCTTCTTTAGAAAAAAGTTGGAAGTAACCATGCCTGCAACTCACCCCCGAATCTGTTCTACTTCCTCCAAGGATAGTAAAGTCGTCATTTCCCAAAACAAATCTAAAAACCCGCTCTAGTTTCCCTTGAACGGTAGGTTGTCCTTTTTGAATAGCCCATCCTTTGAATCGGGCACCATAATAGGATAAGGAAAATAGGTAAGTAAAAGGTCTGGTCTGCAAAACTTCTGATTATTAAACCTTTGCAAGGTTTGAAAGAGCTAAAGGTTTGTGTAAATTGAAGGTAAACCCAAAATTACTGACTATGAAAGCATTTTTGAGTCTTTTTATGATTTTAGCAGCTTTTTCTGCCTTTTCTCAATCTCAACCTTCCAAGGATATACAAATAAAAATGGCAGTATTGGCCGCTCCGGAAGATCAAAGAGCTAATGCCACTGTATATGGATATGCCGATGGAAAAATTGTATTGCTGCGACAAGGAAACAATGAAACGGTCTGCTTGGCAGATGATCCCAGCCGGGAAGGGCTGAGTGTAGCATGCTATCACAAAAGTGCCCAAGCATTTATGGCAAGAGGTTGGAAATTACGAGAGGAAGGCAAATCCGCTCAGGAAATCTTTGATATCAGAGAGGCAGAAGCCAAAGCCAAGAAATTAAAACTCCCCGACCAGGGAAGTGTGCTGCATGCCTTAACCGCGGATGAATCTGATATAAACTGGACAAATGGCGAGGTGAAAAATTCCTACGTACGTTCTGTGGTCTACATCCCTTGGGCAACTGCTGAAAGTACCGGTCTCCCCTTAAAACCAGCCGGCCCCGGACTTCCATGGATCATGGACCCCGGCACCCATCGTGCTCATATCATGATTAATCCAAAGCGCGACTAAAGTGAGATGAAACTCACTTATTACTTTCAGTGCTTTTCGAATGGTGGATGAGGGACTTAATTCCAAAATTACCTTCCCATTCCCATATAAATCCCGGGATTCGATATTTATCAAGAGTGGCACTGACATCTTCCAGGTATCTTTTTCTTGATTCAGGATCAGCATTTTTACTGACGCCATATTCTGTACACCAGAGAGCAACTTGATTCCGTAGAGCCCAATCCGAAATTTGTCTGATTTTATCTTCAACGGCGAGCATATTTCCTGTTTGATAATAATCCCTCAAGTTGATTTCCCCGGCTGTACCTTTTGCCTTAGGATTCAATGAAGGCATTTTTCCTTCTTCAAAAGGATATGGAATTCCTTTTGTCGCATTTTGATTTCCCGTCCATTGTGTACCCTGATGCGTAAAAATAAATGGCTCATAAAAATGAAAAGTGTAGATAATGTTTCCAAAACCTGTTAAAGGTCTCATTCTACTCAATTCGTACAAGCTATTATAATTGGTCGCTCCGATGATGATAGGGATATCTGGCTTAACTTCTCTGATTTCAGGAAGCAGTTCCATCAAAATATTTTCCCAAGTATCCGGATTTACTAAGGGCTCATTTACTAATTCTATAGCCAGATATTTTGTGTCAAAACTTATTTTTTTTAGCACGCTCAGCCAATTAGATTTAATCACGCTTCTATGCGATTGCCAATTGTTTCTATTCAATTCCGAATCGAAATTGCAAAGTATAATTTGGAGCTTTTCTTTTTCTGTAAATTGGATAAGGGACTCAAGCTCAGATAAAAATCTAGGGTTAGAATGAAGATGGTAAGAGAGAGCTACGGGAAGTCTGATCTGTTTGTAACCTCTCTTTTGAATATTTTTTATTTCCCGAATTAGTTCAGCACTTTTAAATCTAGGAGAATCCCACGACCTTTCCATACCTGATAGATTAACCTTATCTGCTATCGTTTGGGATTGAGTCAATTGGCAAAGGAAAGTCAACAGAATTAGATATAATAATTTGATCAAAGCATGTAATTAATAGATGTTTAACTGGAAAGCAATAAGGGAATTATTTGGGAAAATGAGATAACTCCATGATAAACCAATTAATCTTTTTATCTTAATCAGCATAAACTTTTAGAATAACGAGCACTTAATGAATTTAATTTCACAGACCTCAGCTTTTCAGTCAGGAGATCTTGAAAAAGCATATAGCAAAAAAACCTGGGACGCAGCAGAGTATATTTATTGGGGAATTATCAGCCTTTTAATTGGCTTTTTTATCCTCGAGTTTTTTGTCCTTAAAACTACCTGGCAAGTCACATTTATCTTTAAGGTGATTTTGATTTTATTGGGTTTTATATCCTACAATATCATCAAACCCCAGATCAAGTCTCCAGATTGGTTGATATTCGGATACTTACTTTTATTTTCTTCCTACTGCTTCAATATCATTCATCTCCACTCAGGATTTGTGGTTACCCTTTATTTTACCATTTTAACTTTGGTAATAGGCTCCTCTAATTACCTGGTATTCTGGAATTCACGATTTGCTTTTGGATTGGTGGTCAGCATTTTGATCATGTTTATGATTTTCGAATGGCAGGCTGATTTCGTCAACCTAGAAACCAACTTAAATCTAGGGGGATATGCCTTTTTTTCACTTCTAGTCTTAACTGCATTTATTCCTGATGCCAGAAAAAGGAATTATACACTTAATCTGGAAAGAGATTTAAAAAAAGATGAAGCCATTGGAAAGCTCAATAAGAAAGTCAATGAGGTTCAATTGAAATTGGTTGAGATTGAACAATTGTTAAAAATAGACCGCGAAAAAGATCAAATTCTCCGTCACGACATCAAAAATAAAATCACCAATATCCTAGGCTTGTCCAAACTCATTGATGAAAGTGGTACCGCATTGGAAGAGGAAGAACAGAATTATCTTCAACTTTTAAAAGAAGTAAGTACGGACTTATTAACTGATGTAGATAATATTTTTGGCAATGACGAAGAAAATTCGGACATCCACCTTCGTTTGGCTATTCAAAACACCAATCTAAAAACCAGTTTCAAAAAAGTAAAAAGTTTACTCAAACCAAGATTGGAAGCTGGAGGTGTTGAATTAGATTTTTCAACTGAAAATACTGATTCATCCATTCTTGCAGATCCTTATGTTTTTGTGAACCTGATTGAAAAAATTCTCAATTATCTTATCGACTGGTCTAAAACAAACCATAAGGTAATCCTTTTGACCAAAGATTTGGATTCCCGAGTGAGGATTGAAATCGTAGCACCCTCTGCAAAAATCCCTGCAAGTGTATTAAATCAGATCTTCAAGCCATTGGATGAATTTGAAATTCAATCCAGCTTTGCTCCTCCACAAGGTTTAGGTTTGCAGATAGCTAAAAATCTTACAGAAAAAATGGGTGGATATTTCAAATACACCACTAGTATGACTGAAGGTGTCACCTTCAAATTAGAATTCCCTAAATCATCACAGCCTATTTCTTAACCAATTAAATTAATGGCCAGCATCTCCACCAAAGCCACTTCTGTTTTACTTCTTTTCCTAATTTTGGGAATTTCAAATTTTGCGAACGGACAAACCAATGAATCCCCATTTTCGGATTTTGGTTACCCAGAGCAGTCTGTAATTTATGGTCCAAGGGCAGGTACTGTTTTTTACTTCAAACACAAACCTAGAAGAGACTATGAAAACAGCTATGTCCATCTGGAAATCATCCCTTCTCAGCTGATCGAGAAAAAACAAAGTACAATCACCTTTTTGGTTGGGGACAGACCTATTCTTTCAACATTTATCGGGCAGTATTCTGATACCATTCGGGTGGATTTGCCTTTAAAAAGATCTGATATGGCTTCAGGCTTTGTGAAATTGGAAGTAAAATCGAATCTCTTCCTGAGAGATGAAGATTGTAGAGATTATGATGAAACCGGAATCTGGTTGGAAATCACTCCAGAATCATTCCTTTTAGAAAATTTCATCAGCTATCCCAAAGAGCTTCCAACTTGGACTATTGAAGAATTTTTACCTGAAGTGGAGCGAATTCTTATCCCAAAAGAAAGTCTAGCAAGTCAACTTGAGGTCGCATCCTACCTCCATTATTTCTTCAGAGAGCGAATTGGAGTCAATCTTCCGGTAGAATATTTGGATAAAAGCAATGTTAAATTAATCCACAGAGCGCTAGTAATAGGCAGCGGAACAGAAATCCAAAAAGCTTTCTCTGAAGAAAAATCCTTTGGAAACACAGCTGGCCAGGGTGAAATTAAGATGCATTACACCTCACAAACTGATAGCTTAACTGCAACGCCTTTCTTCACTTCGAGTATGCTTTTAACTGGTCCGGATGTCAGCTCCATTGAAAAAGCTATTCAGTTTTTATTCAATAGCGATTTAACTTCCTCCGCACTTACGGATCATGTCAAAGTAAATAAGTCAGTTGAAAAAACTCTTCAATATAATTACACTCTCAAAAACACCTACAATCTAGAGGAATTGGGGATGGACACTGAGATGATGACCGGAATGGGGAAAATCAGAAAAAATCTAACGCTACCTTCTTATCTGTCCAAAGCAACTCTCAGGTCTTTGCAATTGCAACTCAAGATCAACCATAAACCCGTATCAGCTTCTGAAAGTGGTTTCGCCAATATCTACATCAACAATGACCTTATCGGAACTTACAGACTGAATGAATCGGGTATATTACAGGTTCAGGTAAGCCCTAATCGAGTTACATTCGCTACGGGAAGCTATTTGGGGATTGAATATATTTACGTCCCTGCGGGAGGTATCTGCAACACTAATGCTTCAGAATTCTATGCTCAAATAGATCCTTTGGAGTCCTTTTTAAGCCCTGTATTCTATAGAAACACTCCTTTGACTTTTGCCTCATTCCCGAAAAACTTTGAAGGATCACCAATTGAAATTTGGTATGATTATGCATTAAGTCCTCAAGAAATCCCCAGCATTTCAATGCTTATTCAATTGATCAATACCCGTTATTCGGGCCAATCAGGCTTCTATTTCCCTAAAATCAATGCTGTCAGCACAGCCAATCAGGTAGCAGATGGTAATACTAATAAAGTGCTTTTAACTGCTTCCCCTGAAAACTATAATGACATTTTCAAGGAAGATCAGTACATCAGATTTTACAAGGATAGTATTTCCTACAAATCGGATGAAGTCAAACGCTTTTTCAACGTGAGTTATGGGGATGATTTGGCTTTCATTCAGCTCTTCAACCATAATGGAAGCAAGTTTATGATGGTCAGCAATCAGGCTAGAAATACAGAAGCTTTGGAAATGGCCCTTAATGGTGTGCAGGATCAGTTTCTGACAAATTCAGGGAATGTCCTAATATCCAATCCAAAGCGTTATTTCTTCTTTGATCTAAGATTCAAAACAGTTCTGGATGAAGAAATGGATAGTCAAAATAGATTCCTTTCATTCTGGGAAACCTATAGACTTTTCATAATCGTGGTTGTAATTGCCTTTATCATTGTATTGCTCTCTTATATTTTCAAAAAATCAGAGTCTTCCAAAAAGAATATTGAGGATGCGCGCTAAAAGAAACTATTTTTTCATTTTTCTCTTCGCCCTTTTTGCGACAGAAACTTTGGCTCAAAACCCCTGGCAACAAGACAGGGGTCAAGCCTTGATTTCTCCTTATTTAAGTAATTACAGAGCTGATGCCTATAGAGATAGAAATGGGACAAAAATTCCTTTTGAGAATAATGGGCAATTCCAGAACTATAACCCGCGGATATATTTTAGCCTTCCGTTGGGTGGTTATAAAGTAAATATATTCGGCTCCATCCCATTGTTTTTCAATACTTACGAAGATTCTCAGCGAAAGCAACAAAATACTGACCTAGGTGACTTAGAATTGGGATTGAGATTTCATCTGAAAGAGCTTAAAAACCATTATTTGATGGGCTCTGTAACAGGTTTCATTCCGGCCTATCAAAACAACCAACTTCCTTTTGCTGGCTATGACCAATTTGGAATGGAAGGAAGGTTGATACTGAGTGGAACTGCACCTTGGCTCGGGGAGTACAACAATTTTCATAAAATTGAAGCCGGTTTTCGCTATTTCTTTCCTAGTGACCCAGCTCAAATTAGGCTTTATTCCTCACAGGGCATTCGCTTGGGCAAGGGTTTTGTCTTAATGGGTGAGTTAGACGGGATTTTCTCTTTTAGCGATGACAGTGAGTTCTTCGAAAATAACCTTCAGCTGGTAGCAGATTTTAGCATGCTCAAAGCTGCAGCAAATTTAGGTTATGAATTCACTCCGAAATTCTCGCTTTATGGAGGTTTATTCCATGATATTTTAAATAGAAATTCAGGTATAGGGAGAGGTTTTCAGGTCTTCTCGGTCATTAGAATTGATTCCAAATGATGCATACGAAAGAATATTACAGAAAATCGCTCTTTCAGGAAAAAGGAAATCTGCGGGCCGACCAGATTGAAAGAATTGAATTTCTGGAAAAGTCTCTTCAAAAAAGCTTTTTAAAGATTGCACTCAACTATGGTTATTTAAGTAGGAGAGCTTGGAAAAAAGCTTTGATAGAAGAAGGCGTTGAACTTTATCAGTTCAATTTTGAATCTCTTGAAGCAATCTCCAATCAAGAGGTGGTCAAAACGCAACTTCACCGGTTCTTAGACTGTCTTGTATTCCCTCTAAAGCAAACTGATGATTATCTAGAGGTGGTATTATCAGATCCTTCTGACAGTATCAATATCAACAATGTGGAAGAATTGCTGGGCCAAAAAGTTGATAAATTCCATGTTGCAGAGGACTTGGATGTGCTGAAAGCCTTGCACATTACCTATGGCTTAGACTATCTGGATAAAGCCATATTTAGGATTTACGATAGTGACAGAGAAAGTTGCGCCATTGAAACTTTTACAAAAAAGCAGCTGATCTTCATTGGGACTATCCTAATCTTAGGTGCTTCATTATTTTATTTTTTCCCGGTCGGGGTAGCTATTACCTTCAATCTCATCCTCAATGCGCTTTTATTTCTTTCTATAAGTTTCAAATTTCTTCTCACGCTATACGGTTCCAGAATGGAAACCTCCAGGAAAGTGAGCAAGGCGGAATTGGATAAAGTAAATGATGATGAATTACCGATTTATACGATCTTATTACCTGTTTTCAAAGAATCAGAGGTGATCCATAAATTGGTTTGGAACCTGAGAAACCTTGATTATCCACTCGAAAAACTGGATGTCAAACTATTGATAGAGGCTGATGATGCCATGACCTACAATGCGGTAAAAGACATGAATTTCCCATGTATTTTCGAACCGCTCATTATCCCGCCAGCCCAGCCCAAAACCAAGCCCAAAGCCTGTAATTATGGCCTATACTTTAGTAAAGGGAAATACCTGACTATTTATGATGCTGAGGACATTCCGGATAACAATCAACTCAAACTAGTTACCAGTCTATTTAAGAAAATACCGGATGACTATGTCGTGATCCAATGTGCCCTGAATTATTTTAATAAAAAGGAAAATTTGCTGACAAGGCTTTTCACCTTAGAATACTCCTATTGGTTTGACTATATGCTTCCAGGTCTGGACAATCTAGATGTTCCAATCCCGCTTGGAGGTACAAGTAACCACTTCAAGTTCGACAAACTGATGGAACTAGGTGGATGGGACGGGTTCAACGTAACCGAAGATGCTGACCTCGGACTGAGAGCTTATGCCAAAAGCTATAAAGTGACCGTTTTGGACTCTACTACTTTGGAGGAGGCAAATAATGACTTTTTCAACTGGATCAGGCAGAGATCTCGGTGGATAAAAGGCTATATGCAAACCTATCTCGTGCATATGAGAAACCCAATTAAGCTACTTCAAAAAGTGGGAGTCAAGGGTTTTTTCGGATTTCAATTCTTTATAGGAGGGACCTTTTTCACATTTTTGGTTTATCCTATTCTCCTGCTGTTTCTAATCTTCATGTTGATCCTAACTACAGGGGTATTGGATTACCTCTTCTTTTGGACGGATTATTCTGTAAGTCAGAATATTTTAGAATCTATTCAATTATTCTTCCCGGACTGGTTGGTAATCATAGCCATCTTCAACTTCTCTGTGGGGAATTTGATGATGATCTATGTCAATATGATGGCAGTCTTTAGACGCAGGTCCTATACGCTGATTCTCTATGCTTTAATCAATCCATTATACTGGCTGATGCACAGTATTTCCGCATACAAGGGATTAATCCAACTCATTACCAAGCCATTTTACTGGGAGAAGACCAATCATGGACTTACCAAAAGCAGTAAACCCAGTTCCCTATGAAAAATCAAAAACTCACCTTTTGGCTGGGATGGATGATTTTTACATCCCTTTATCTGGGACTATCCTGGTGGCTCTTCGACCGAGGTTTTTATTCATTGGAATCCTTCTTTGTGGATTATAAAGCGACTGTTTTAGTACGTTTTCCAGAGGGCTTTCTTCGAACATTCTATTTTACAAGCCCGACATTATTCTTCTTAGGAAGCCTTCCTTTTCAGGTTTTCCCGGGACTTTCCGGGAGTCATATCCTGAATGCCATTTTGATTGGTGGCCTGACCAATCATTTGTTTTTCAAAAGTCTATCAAGAAGTTGGGAATCAAAATTCCATATCATTTACCTGCTATTCAGTCCGGTGATTTTATTCGCTGGTACTTCGGGCAGTAGTCTGGCCATCTTTTTGGTCTTATTTTATTTACTTTTTTACGTCAGCTTCAAATACACTGAATCTTATTCCGTATTTCACCTCACTTTGATGAGTTTGATATTAGGACTTTTTGTGCTGATGAATATGGAATACCTCAAATTGATCTTGCTCCTGATACCAATTCTCTTTTTTGTAGCTTTTTTTAAGGCAAAAGGAATACGTGGCAATTTCTATACAAGGGCATCGGTCATTTTTAGCAATACATCTCAGCGTAGAAAATTCTTCACCGGTTTTTTCTCCTCTGTGCTAGTAGTGGCATTTATTCCTCTGATGTCTTTTTTGATCTTTTTAATCATCAATAAAATCTTCAGTGGGAATTATTTTTTTTATGAAAAAAGCTTGGGGGACAGCTGGAATTCTTATTCAGTTTTAAGACCCTTGATTGATCAGACTAATTTCCTTTGGTCCAAAATTGCATCAAAAAATTTTCTGTTTTTGGGAAGTGTCTCCCTCCTTTCATTAAACCTTATCTATCAGGTTTTTGTCAATGGAAATAAGCCTGCAAAAAGCTTCTTATTGATACTGGTACTTTTGTTTGCGATATCAGAAGCGGCGGACAGTAAAGTCCTATACCTAAATATCAATAACCTGTCAATGCTAACAGGGGCAGCACTTGCAGCTTTTTATTTCTCCGAAAAAGAGTTTATCAGACGAGCCTGGACGTATCAAGTTCTTGGCTTTCTGATTCCCATAGGGGCTGTCTTTTTGGAGATCACTTACTTCAAAAGTAGTATTGTACAGCAGGAACAACGGTTTTTTGCATCTTTTTCAGAGAAGAATCAGGAAGAAGAACTAAAATCCATCTATCAAACAACTGCTTCAATTCTTAAAGAAGAAGGCGGGAGGATTCTAGCCGACGATGCGATTTTTTACCCTGAACTATCTTTATTGGATAAAGAATTCACCTGGGAAGGTCATTTCAGTCCCCATTACATGCATGCATTGCAGCAACCTGAGATGTATGCTGACTATGCTTTGGTCACGAAAAAAAATCACCCGCTGCATCTAAATGATATTGTCGCGACCTCTTTCAAAAGATTAGACAGCATGAAGGTGGAGCTTCCCAAAAAAGTGATTTATGAAGACGAGTTCAGGCAGCTAATTAGGATAGGGAACTAAAAAAGCGCCAAGATGAATTTCTTAGCGCTTTTTTGTAGTCAATTTTTCATATTCTAGCCGCCAACCAGTCGCCGACTTTATAGGTTTCACAGGCTATTCTGTGATTTACTTAGAATTATTGACAGTAAAATTCACTTACTCCTTTAAGAAAGTTAACTCAACAGCAGGATGGAACTTGTCAGGGTGGAATACACCAATTTCTCCTCCAGTAATATAGAAACCCAAATCAATATTTTTACTTACCCGCTGATCTGCTAGAGCAAATTTCGACTTGGGCTCTTTTTCTAAGAGATCAAAAACAATAAATAAGTCCTTCACTCCCTCCGGAATACCGACAGACTCATCGAAATTTACTTGCATCCAACCTGGTTTTGCTACTTCTATCACCTTATTTCCCTGCAATAATTCCACAAAATCTTGAATAGAATTATTTCTTCCGGGTTTAAGTTGCAGACCATTATTTGGAAATAATATCCGAATGGATACATCCACTTTTTCTTCCAGAATATCAGAAACGTAAAATTTAATCTCTTCGAGATAAAGTTGCTTTTTCTTCGGAATCTTTATGCGAATAGTATAGCGGTAAAATTCTTCCTCAGCGGCTCCTATCAAGCCGATAGGTTTGGCTGCCTGCCAACCTTCTGCTTTTGAATCACCTATTTTCAGTTCACTCAGCTTTGATGAATTCACAGCTACTTCGGGAAGCTCAAATTCTTTGGTCTTCAAAAATATCGTATCGAGATTCCAAATTTCCTTAATCGAAAGTAGCGTATCATTGATCCCATAGCCGGAGATAATTATCGAGGCATTCTCGGGGATTTCCTTTTTTAGGTATTCCAGTTTCCCAGTGAGATCAGTAAAATCCATAAAACTACCGCCGTCTACTTGCACTCTTAGATAGGCAAGGGGTATCTGCTCATTAAAGGAATAGAAATAGGTCGTGCTTCGTTCTTGTCCAAATGAGGAAACACAGATTAACACAAATGGAATAATCAGCCATTTATTGACCGATCGTATAGGACACCAAAATGGGTTTTTCATCATCAACTTCAGTAAGATTTAATAGCTCAATTGCTTCCTCATCGTATTCCCCGGGTAACAATACCGTATGAAATAAACCCTTGCGAACAGCTATCGGCTTGAGGAAAAGCTCCTTCAAATCGGAATCAATCGAAAAACGGTAGGCTTTCCCATTTTGGATCAACCCAAAGTTCAGGTTGTCGATGGTTTCATTGAAAAAGTTAAATCCCACCAAATCCTCACGCCAGATTAAGTTGTGCACAGCAAAGTAGTAAGCCCCTTGATCAATAACTTCATATAATTCATATGCGTCAGACAAGGATGCGACCTCATCTGGGATTTTTTTACTTCCGAAATCTATTTGTCTTATCAGCATCAAACTGTCCAGGGTAATCCGAAAAACTTTTTCACTGAATGACTGTACCAGCCACTTTTCTGCCCCATTCTCAGAAATACTTTGAGGAAGAAAAGCTTCAATATACCCTGGGTTCTCCACGCTGTAATCGATCTGAGAAATGTCTCCATTAGAAAATCCGTAACCCTTGTACAAATTCTCTTGCATCTCAGAATCAGATACTAAAAACAAACCATCCCCCACAAAACCACCTATTCCACCCATGAAATAATCCATCGTCTTGGATTCTTCAAACGAGGAAAAGTCTTTCTTTTGATAATCAATAAATTTTTGCTGGGATCGATCATAGATCAGGATAGAACTTTCTCTCAAGAGAAAAAAATCTATCTGAGCATATTCCCCAGGACCATTTCCTGATTTAAATAAGCGTCTTTTAAAGGTGCCGTCTCGACCAAAGACCAAGATGCTTGCATTCATCCCTGATTCAAGTAGAAAAATCTCCGAATCTGAAAACTCTACCTGAAGTACTTTGCCCATAATTATAGAATCAGGAAGGGACAGTTGGATATTGCTTTTGACCTGAATCCACTCCTTGATCCCCTCAGGGATGAGCTCTGGGTCAGAAAAATCGAATTTGCTCATGTCTTTTTCTTCAGAGGAGCAAGCGATCATTACGAGCCCCAATAGAGATAGGAGCAAAAGTTTTGGGAGTTTCATAAGCCGTCCATGAAGTAATCAAGAAATAATAGTAGCACCAAAAATCTCAGCAACCCGTGTTACCGCTCAAAATAATTCTTAGTCACACTACTCTGCAAATTTTCAGTTCGGAAATTCCAAAAAAAACCACCCCATTCCTGAGGTGGCCTCTTTAATAACAGGAAGTAAATCCTATCCCAGAATCTTTTTTGCCAGCCAATCGCCGACTTCCGAAGTTTTATAAGACTTTCCTCCCTCGGCAATATCTTCTGTCACCACTCCTTCAGCCAAGGATAAATTTACAATATCCGAAATAGCCTGAGCTTCCTCTTTTAGATCAAAGGCATATTCAAACATCATTGCAGCTGAAAGCACGGTTGCCAAAGGATTGGCGATGTCTTTTCCCGCTGCTTGTGGATAGGATCCGTGGATTGGTTCGAAAAGCTTCACATTAGAGCCCAAGGAAGCAGATGGCATCAAGCCCATAGATCCAGAAATAACTGATGCTTCATCTGTCAAAATATCACCAAATAAATTTTCTGTAATCAAGACATCATAGGCTTTGGGCCACTGAATCAGCCGCATCGCCACTGCATCTACGAATTCATATTCTACCTTGACATCCGGATACTCGGCCGCTAACTCCTGAACTGTTTCTCTCCACAATCGGGAAGTAGCCATGACATTCGCTTTGTCTACGCAGGTCAGCAATTTTCTTCTTTTTTGTGCAGCTTCGAAGCCCATCCTTGCCAATCTCACAATCTCCTCTTTGCTATACACATTGGTATCAAATGCTTTGGTTCCCTGCTCATTTCTTCCTCTAGGCTCTCCGAAATAAACCCCTCCGGTCAATTCTCTAAAAAAGACAAAATCTACTCCCTCAACCCTGTCTAACTTCAAAGGTGATTTATGAACCAAGGATGGAAAGGTGAATGTAGGACGCACATTGGCAAACAATCCCAGCTTTTGACGCATTCTTAAAAGCCCTTGTTCCGGACGAACTTTAGCTTTTGGATCATTATCATATTTGGGATCACCAATGGCACCAAAAAGAACAGCATCAGATGCAGCGCAAATTTCATGGGTAGCATCCGGGTAAGGGTCACCTGTTGCATCAATAGCACATGCTCCTACCAGGCCTTCTTTAAAAGTGATTTTGTGTCCGAATTTCTGACCGACAGCTTTAACAACTTTGACAGCCTGTGCTACAACCTCAGGACCAATGCCGTCACCCGGCAGCAGCGCGATATTCATTTCCATAATAGGTGGATTCTTCTTGTTTTGGATTGTAATTAATTGATTCTATGATATTAAGCATTTTTTCGGTAGCCATCATGGCCGCCACTGTTTGATCTGGATCCAGACCTTTGGTTTTGAATATCTTTCCGTATTCCCAGGTAATTACAGTCTCTACAAAAGCATCTGTTTTACCTCCAGGTGGAATGGAAACATGATAGTCTGTCAACTTGGGAAGCTCACGCCCCATTGACTTATAAATTTTTCGTAAGGCTCGCATAAAGGAGTCATATTGCCCATCTCCTGTTGCAGAAGCATCATAAGTTTTCTCATGAATCCTCATACGCAACTGAACGGTGGGTTTCAAACCTTTGGAATGGGTCATGTGGTACCCTTCAATGCTGATATTTTTTGAAATGGAATTATTCTGAAGAACATCCGAAATAATGTACGGTAAATCCTCAGTAGTTACCCGCTCTTTTTTATCTCCCAGTTCAATGATTCTCTGTGTAACTCTGGCTAGCTCTTCTTTTTCCAAAGAAATCCCCAACTCTTCCAGATTTTTGAGAATATTCGCTTTGCCAGAGGTTTTTCCAAGCGCATACTTCCTTTGACGACCGAATCGCTCTGGCATCAGATCATTGAAATAAAGATTCTTCTTATTATCTCCGTCTGCATGAATCCCTGCAGTCTGAGTAAAGACATTCTCCCCTACCACAGGTTTATTCGCAGGAATATGTTGCCCGGAAAATTGCTCTACCAACTTAGAGACCCTGAATATCTTCTGCTCCTGAACTCCGATTTCCAGTTCTGTAAAATCCTTGATCACAGCAATGACAGATTCCAAAGGAGCATTTCCTGCACGCTCTCCTAAGCCATTAATAGTAGTATGAATCCCTGAAACCCCATGTAAAACTGCTTCCATGACATTAGCCACTGACAAATCATAGTCGTTGTGAGCATGAAAATCAAAATGGGCATCAGGAAACTTAGCAATAATCATCTGAAAATACTCCTTTACCTCTTCTGGGGAAAGCAAGCCCAAGGTGTCAGGAAGCATAATTCTTTTGACAGGTTGTTTGGTCAAAAACTCGATCAAACTCAAAGTATACTCTTGAGAATTCCGCATTCCATTAGACCAATCTTCCAAATATACATTTACGCTTATTTGATTTTCTCTGGCATGCTGTATGGATTTTCGAATATCCTCAAAGTGCTCTTCCTGTGTTTTCTTGAGTTGATGGGTCAGGTGGTTGAGGGATCCTTTGGTCAGCAAATTCATCACCTTTGCTCCTGCTTCCAATAGCCAATTGACAGAAGCAGGGGTATCGACAAAACCCAAAACCTCCACTCTTTCCAAATAACCCTTTTGAGAAGCCCACTGAGTAATTTTCTGAACACCTTCCAGCTCTCCCTCTGAAACCCGGGCAGAAGCAACTTCAATCCGGTCTACTTTGAGTTCATCCAGTAAAAGTTTGGCAATCTGCAATTTTTCAGAAGGCAAAAAGGAAACCCCTGAGGTCTGCTCTCCATCCCTCAAGGTTGTGTCCATAATCTCTATACGTCGCTGGGTCAAACCCTCCAAGGGTTTAGAACCCTTGGAGGGTTGATTGATCATATGATTTTTATCCTCCCCCATAAGTGACATTAATTATCTGGATGCTGCAAAAGCATCGATTTCTGAGGACATGTTCAACAAGTAATCGATATCATCGAAACCGTTTTGCATGTTAGCCTTTTTATATTCATTGATATCAAAAGACTCAGAATCTCCAGTTGAAAGCAAAGTGATTTTTTGCTTAGGCAGATTAACTTCGATCTGAGTGTTAGGGTTCTCTTCTATTGCAGAAAGCAACTTATCAGCAAATTCAGGAGATACCGTCACAGGAAGTACTCCGATATTTAGGCAGTTATTTTTGAAAATATCTGCAAAAAAACTGGAGACTACGCATCGAAAGCCATAATCATACAGCGCCCAAACAGCATGCTCTCTGCTTGATCCTGATCCGAAATTCTTGCCCGCAACCAAAATTTTTCCAGTATAAGTTGGATCATTCAGGACAAAATCCTTCTTGGGATTTCCCTCTACATCATATCTCCAGTCACGGAACAGGTTGTCACCAAAGCCTTCCCGCTCAGTAGCCTTGAGAAAGCGTGCAGGAATAATTTGATCCGTATCCACGTTTTCCGTTGGCAAAGGAACTGCGGTGCTGGTCAATATGGTAAATTTATCGTAAGCCATTTTTTATCAGTTGATTAGAAATTGGTTATTTGTTATTGGTGGGTTACAGTGATGTCGACATATTACATTCAGACACTAATAACTACTAACCAATAACTTATAACTCTAAATTAATTATCGAAAACCTCCCTAGGATCAGTGATACGCCCAGTGACAGCTACAGCAGCTACCGTGAGAGGGGATGCGAGCATTGTTCGTGCGCCGGGTCCTTGACGTCCTTCAAAGTTTCTATTGGAAGTAGAAACTGCATACTTTCCGGATGGAATTTTATCATCGTTCATGGCCAGACAAGCCGAACAACCGGGTTGTCTCAACTCAAATCCTGCTTCCTCAAGAATTTTGACCAAGCCTTCCTCATGCGCTAGCTTTTCGACCTCTCTTGATCCAGGCACAATCCAGGCGGTGATATTATCGGCCTTTTTTCGGCCTTTGACAAATTGTGCTACCGCGCGGATATCTTCAATTCGTCCATTGGTACAAGAGCCTACGAATACATAGTCCACTTGCTTGCCTTTGATTGGTTCTCCGGGCTGAAATCCCATGTAATCCAATGACTTCAAGTAGGACTTCTTGTTAGATCCTTCCATACCTTCTGTGGTTGGGATGGAATCTTTGACTTTGATGCCCATACCAGGGTTAGTACCATAAGTAATCATTGGTTCTATATCTGCCGCATCAAAAGTGAGCTCCTTGTCAAAAACAGCTCCCTCGTCGGTCTTGAGTGTTTTCCAATAAGCTACAGCCTGATCCCATTCCTCGCCCTTTGGAGCGTATTGTTTCCCTTTCAAAAATTCGAAAGTCGTCTCATCCGGAGCAATCAATCCACCACGAGCTCCCATTTCTATAGACATATTGCAAATGGTCATTCGGGCTTCCATCGATAGGCTGCGAATAGCCGACCCTGCGTATTCTACAAAGTATCCAGTCGCTCCAGCAGCGGATATCTTAGATATGATGTAAAGGATAATATCCTTTGAAGTGACTCCATTGCCAAGTTCTCCTTCCACGGAAATCCGCATCTTTTTAGGCTTGGACTGCATGATACATTGGGTAGCCAAAACCATCTCCACTTCAGAAGTACCGATTCCAAAGGCAATAGCTCCAAAAGCTCCATGAGTAGAAGTATGGGAGTCCCCACAAACGATGGTCATTCCAGGCTGGGTCACACCCAATTCAGGCCCTATGACATGGACAATCCCATGGTGAGCCGAACCTAAGTCATGAAGTTCAATTCCATATTTAGCGCAGTTGTGCCGAAGTTTTTCGACCTGCATTCTGGATAATTTATCCTTGATAGTCTGATCTTGGTCTACTGTAGGAACATTATGATCCGGAGTAGCGATTGTTCTGTGTGGGTACTTCACACCAATGCCTCTTTTTTCCAAGTTGAGAAAGGCTACTGGAGAGGTGACTTCATGGATAAAATGCTTATCAATGAAGAATACATCTGGTCCTGCCGGAACGGATTTTACCACGTGGGCATCCCAGATTTTGTCAAATAATGTTGTCTTTTCCATAATTAGGCAGTCACGTATTCTTTGACTGGTATTTTATTTAATGCATCTACAAATGCCTGTGCTGAGGCTAAGACTATATCCTCATGAGAGGCGAATCCGTAGTAAGGTTTTTCTGATTTAATCAATCTCATATGAACTTTGGCCACATCGTCTGAACCATGGGTAATAGCTTGAATCAGGAATTCCTCCAAGTCCACCTGAGGTTTGACGATTTTTTCGATTGATTTAAGAACCGCGTCTACCGGCCCTACACCTGAAGAAGAGGCTTGGTGAGATTCGTTTCCAATTTTCAAGCTTACTTCTGCCTGGATAGAACCATTGGAAGCATAAGTCACTTTTTCCAATTCTATAAAATTGGATTCATCCATGTATTTGCCGACAAGCTCCAAAAGGTCTTTGCGACCTATATCTCTTTTAGAGTCAGCCAACAAAAGGAAAGCCTCATATACCTCACGAAGTTCTTCTCCTTCTAATTCAACACCCAATGCATCCAAATGGTGCTTAAGTGCTGCCCTTCCTGATCTAGCGGTAAGAACAATTGAAGATTCTTCAACCCCAACTTCCTTAGGATCAATGATCTCATAATTCTCTCTATGCTTCAATACTCCATCCTGGTGAATGCCTGAAGAATGCGCAAAAGCATTTCTTCCAACGATTGCTTTGTTAGGCTGAACAGGCATGTTCATTAGCTTAGAAACCAAGCGACTAGTCTTGTAAATCAAAGGAGTAACTATATCTGTGTGAACAGGGATAGATTGATGACATTTAATCGCCATAACCACTTCCTCCATGGAGGTATTCCCTGCTCGTTCTCCAATACCATTGATAGTCACTTCTACCTGACGGGCTCCATGCTGCACTCCTGCCACTGTATTTGCAGTAGCCATCCCTAAGTCATTATGACAATGTGTAGCAATAATCGCCTTATCGATATTGGGAACATTATTTTTCAGATTGGCGATGATCGCTCCATACTGCTCAGGAAGACAATATCCAGTGGTATCTGGAATATTGACCACCCTAGCACCTGCTTTGATCACTTCCTCTATGATTTTACAAAGAAAATCAGGCTCAGACCTTCCTGCGTCTTCTGCATAAAACTCCACATCCTCTACAAACTGTCTGGCAAATTTTACTGCTGCCACACCTCTCCGGATGATTTCATCTGGAGTAGTTCTCAACTTGTACTGAATATGATAAGGAGAAACCCCAATTCCGGTATGAATACGTCCTTTTTTCGCGTATTTAAGTGCTGCCGCTGCCACTTCAATATCCTTTTCTACGGCTCTGGAAAGGGCACAAATGATTGGATTTGAAACAGCTTTTGAAATTTCCTGAACGGAATTGAAATCACCTGGGCTGGAAATAGGAAATCCAGCTTCTATGATATCCACTCCCAGTTCTTCCAGAGCTTTTGCCACCACAATTTTCTCCCGGGTGTTTAACTGACATCCCGGCACTTGCTCCCCATCTCTCAGGGTAGTATCGAATATCCACAGCTTGTCACTCATGATTTTTTGGGTTTTAGTTATTTTCTGGTCTCAACTGACGGACGACAGCTCCTGCCTGCCACATTTCAGACTCTCTTAATTCTTTCAATTCTTCTTCTAGTTTTTCTCTGTAATCAGACTTAGAGTTAGAATCTATAGACTTTTGAGCCTCTTTTCCAGTCTTCACTGAATCGTAAAGTGCTTCGAAAACCGGCTTGGTAGCATCTCTGAATGGCTTCCACCAGTCCAAGGCTCCTCTTTGAGCCGTGGTAGAACAGTTGGCATACATCCAGTCCATTCCATTTTCGGCCACTAGAGGCATCAAGGATTGAGTCAACTCTTCGACTGTTTCGTTGAAAGCTTCAGAAGGCGTATGCCCATTTGCTCTCAAAACTTCATATTGGGCTGCGAAAATCCCTTGAATTGCTCCCATCAGCGTTCCTCTTTCACCAGTCAGGTCAGAAGTTACCTCCCGGTAAAAGTCTGTTTCGAACAGGTACCCAGAACCAACACCAATACCCAATGCTACTACCCGGTCTTTGGCTTTCCCAGTAGCATCCTGGTAAATTGCATAAGAAGAGTTAAGTCCTCTACCTTCCACAAACATTCTTCTCAAAGAAGTTCCGGATCCTTTTGGAGCCACTAGAATCACATCTACATCTGCCGGAGGAACGATTCCTGTCTTTTCTTTATAAGTCACACCAAATCCATGGGAAAAATAAAGTGCTTTTCCAGGAGTCAGGTGCTTCTTCACTGTCGGCCAAAGTGCAATCTGACCTGCATCAGAAAGCAAAAATTGAAGGATAGTTCCTCTTTCGCAAGCTTCTTCCAGTTCAAATAAAGTTTCTCCAGGAACCCAGCCATCAGAAACTGCCTTATCCCAAGTTTTAGATCCTTTTCTCTGGCCAACGATCACGTTGAAGCCATTGTCCTTCAGGTTGAGTGCCTGTCCAGGACCCTGTACACCATAACCCAGCACAGCGATTACTTCATTTTTCAATACTTCGCGTGCTTTTTCCAGAGGAAATTCCTCTCTGGTTACTACGTTTTCTTCAACGCTGCCAAATTTCAATTTCATAGTGTTATTATTAGATTTAATGGATTGATTTTCAATTTTTTATTTTACAAATGAGTCAATCGTAAGCATTCTTTTTGCTACGGCAACTCTTCCTGATCTGGCAAATTCCAGCAGTCCGTATCCTTTGAGGATTTCCAAGAGCTCCTGAGTTTGCTCTTTGTGACCCGTCAGTTCCAGTACCACAAATTCAGGCTCAGCAGCAATGATTTTAGCATTATGCTGTCGAATGACTTTCTCCAAGCCCCCGTCCAATTTTGACACAGGGATCTTGTATAAGGCGATTTCCTGATAAACTACAGCCTCATCTTCGTGATAAAAGGCTTTGATTACATCTATAATCTTTTCGATCTGATTGACCAGTTGAATTACTGTTTCTTCAGTGGCTGTAACTTCGATCGTGATTCTATGAATCCCCTCCAGCCTACTTTCTGAAGCAGTAAGGGCATCTATATTGATCCCTCTTCGGGTAAAAATGATAGTAATCCGATTGAGTATGCCGATGAAATTCTCAGTAATGACAAATATGGTATATCGCTTCATAAGTTTTTAGCTTAGTCTTACTTCCTCCACAGAGCATCCTGTGGCGATCATCGGGAATACATTATCTTCTTTTTCCACTACTACCTCTAAGAAAAAGGGGCCATCATGGATCAGCATATCTTCAATTGCTTCTTTTAGATCTCCTCGATCAGTCACTTTTTGAGCTTTGATCTGATAAGCCTCAGCAATTTTTACAAAGTCAGGATTGTCCAACTCGGTGAAAGAATAGCGCTTATCAAAAAACATCTGCTGCCACTGCCTCACCATACCCAGGTAATTATTATTCAAAAGGACAATTTTCACAGGAGCTTTAGTTTGCATAATGGTTCCCAATTCCTGAATGGTCATCTGAATCCCACCATCGCCTACCACGCAAATCACTTGTCTAGAGTAATCATGAAGTTGTGCTCCTAAAGCAGCTGGCAAAGCAAAACCCATGGTCCCCAGGCCACCAGAAGTCACTTGAGTTCGGGTCTTTTTATAATTAAAATACCTCCATGCTATCATCTGATGCTGTCCTACATCTGTGACTAAGACCGCATCATCTGCTTTGTATTGATTGATTAGATTAATTACCTCTCCCATCGTCAAACCCACTTTGGTAGGAGTAATATCATGCTGCATCACAGCATCTTTCTCCATTTGCTCCAGCTCCCGGAACTTAGTCATCCAAGCTGGATGCGTCTTCTCTGAAACTGCTGCAGTCAACAAAGACAAACTCTCTTTGCAATCCCCTAACACAGGAATATCTGCTTTAACATTTTTATTGATTTCTGCCGGATCAAGTTCCAAATGAATGACCTTGGCCTGTTTAGCATATCGTTTTAAATCACCAGTCACCCGGTCATCAAAGCGCATCCCAATTGCGATTAATACATCACATTGATTGGTCAATAAATTGGGAGCATAATTTCCATGCATACCAAGTTTTCCCACATAATTGGGATGATCTTGAGAAATAGCTCCTGAACCCAATAAGGTTGATGCCGCTGGAATGCCTGTTTTATCTAAAAAGAATTTCAACTCCGTCTCAGCCTTCCCCAATACCACTCCCTGACCAAAAACTATATAAGGTCTTTCTGCCTTGTTGATCAGTTCAGCAGCTTCCTGAATGGCTGTCTTTTCAACAGGTATATGTGTTTTGTAAGATCTGAAACCCATGCAAGGGGCATAATTCATTTCCCCAAAGTCAACTTGGGCATTTTTGGTAATATCGATCAGTACAGGCCCTGGTCTTCCCGAACGGGCTATATAAAAACCTTTGGCTATGGCTGGAGCAATATCTTCAACCTTTCTTACTTGAATATTCCATTTAGTTCCTGGCATAGAAATACCGACGACGTCTGTTTCCTGGAATGCATCTGTGCCTAACAGGTGTGCAGCTACTTGTCCTGTAATACAAACCAAAGGAGTACTGTCGATCTGCGCATCTGCCAAACCTGTGATAAGGTTAGTCGCTCCTGGACCTGATGTAGCCAAACAAACCCCTACTTTACCAGAGACTCTGGCATAGCCTTGAGCTGCATGGATGGCTCCTTGCTCATGTCGGGTCAATACATGCTTGATTTGTTCATGATAGTCATACAATGCATCGTATACAGGCATGATTGCACCGCCGGGGTAGCCAAAAATAATTTCTGCCTGTTCCGCTATTAAAGATTGGACTACGATGTCCGCCCCTCTGATCATTGATTCCTTCATAGCATTAGAATTTATCTGTGACACAACCTTCAGAGGCGGTGGCAACGAGTTTATTGTATTTTTTCAAAGTACCCTGCAAGTCCTCAATGACTTTTGGAGACCAGCTTTTCTTTCTTTCAGCAAATTCAGCTTCCGAAACGTCTACAGACAGCAATTGATGATCCGTATCTATGGTGACCATATCTCCGCCTTTTAGTAGACCGATAGGCCCACCTGTCCAAGCCTCAGGAGTGACATGCCCCACTACAAAGCCATGAGTACCGCCCGAAAATCTTCCATCGGTAATTAATGCTACATCTGCGCCCAGTCCAGCTCCAATAATCATGGAAGTTGGCTTCAACATTTCAGGCATTCCCGGAGCTCCTTTAGGCCCTACATTTCTAATCACCACCACATCTCCGGCTTTTACTACATGATCACGGATTGCATCATTGGCTTCTTTTTCGGAATCGAATACTTTAGCCGGACCTGTAAATAATCTACCTTCTTTCCCGGTGATTTTTGCAACCGCACCTTCTGGAGCAAGATTTCCGGAAAGAATGCATAGGTGACCCGTTTCTTTGATGGGGGTTTCTACAGGATGAATCACATTTACTCGAGAAGGAACGATTGGATCAATTCCTTCCAAGTTTTCAGCTAATGTTTTGCCCGTGACAGTGAGACAGTCACCGTGCAAAAATCCTTTTTCCAAGAAATACTTCATGAATGCAGGAAGACCTCCTTGCTCATGTAAATCTTCCATCAGATATTTTCCGGAAGGCTTGAAATCACCTATCATCGGAGTCTTGGCATTGAGCTCTTTAAAGTCTTCTAGAGTAAAATCTACCCCTGCAGTTCTGGCTATCGCCAATAAGTGAAGTACAGCATTGGTACTTCCCCCCAATGAAATAGCCACACGAACTGCATTCTCAATACTTTTCCTACTGATAATATCCTTTGGTTTGATATCCTTTTCCAGCAAGATCTTCATGTAGTGATTTACATCTTTACATTCCTGGATTTTTTCAGGTGAATTGGCTGGATTGGAAGCAGAGTAAGGCAATGACATTCCTAAAGCTTCAATCGCTGAGGACATGGTGTTGGCAGTATACATGCCTCCACATGCACCTGCTCCCGGGCAGGCATTTCTGATTACTCCATCGTAATCCTCCTCAGAGATAGTCCCTTGGATTTTCTTTCCAAAAGCTTCAAATGCCGAAACGATGTTGAGTTTTTCGCCTTTATAATTACCCGAGGCAATCGTTCCTCCATAAACCATAATCGAGGGACGGTTGATCCGAAGCATCCCAATGATCGCCCCGGGCATATTTTTATCACAGCCAGCAACTGCGACACATGAATCAAAGGAGTGACCGAGTATAAAGGACTCTATGGAGTCTGCAATGATTTCTCTGGAAACCAAGGAGTAGCGCATTCCCAGTGTACCCATAGAGGTCCCATCTGAAATACCGATGGTATTAAAAACCAAACCGGTCAGATCATAATCCTGAGAGGAATCTTTGATCAGACCGGCAAAGTCATTCAAGTGCATATTGCAGGGATTGCTTTCATATCCGCAACTTGCTATCCCTACAAAAGGCTGTTTCATCTTTTTATCACTCATGCCCGTGGCATAAAGCATGGCCTTTCCGGCCGGATGTTCGGGATTATCTGATATTTCCCAACTGTATTTTTTCAGGGTCATAGGTTTAATTGGGTATAAAAAAAGTGCCTCATTGGTCTGAGGCACTTTCATTTTTATTTCATTATGAATAATAGTCTAGTGCCTCACATTAACATCCAATGAGAATAATAAAGCTTAGCAAAAAGACTACTGGGTACATATCTTTCGGTTTGAGATTCATCCTTTTCAGGAATTAGAATTCAAACTTAAACCCGAAATATCAGACTTACAATATTTAATTCGCCTTTTTATCTCCAAGTCAAAATATAAAGTATCGTAAATTCATTTTTATCAAAATTTAAACCTGCATAAACCTCTTAAACCGCTATAATTTAAAGATATGATTTTAAAAAAATCCGATTTTCAAAATTATATATTGATTTACACTATTTTCAAATTTTTTCTCATTTCGTTTCCTTTTTTATAAGAAAAAAATCCTTTCATCCGAAGTCCTATAATTTTTAGGAAAATCCTTGCATATTTTTCAATTGTTACTTTAGACCTTTATCACATAAAAAATCCCTCTATTTTTGTCAAAAGACTTTTCTGATGATCACATTTCCAAACGCAAAAATTAATCTCGGGCTTCACATCACTTCCAAAAGAAAGGATGGTTACCACGAAATCGAAACTTGTATGGTTCCTATTCCACTCTATGACGCTTTGGAAATGATTTTGGATAAAAAGGGTGGCTCGGAAAGTACAGGTTTATCGATTCCCGGTGATTCAAAGGATAATTTGATTCTCAAGGCGGAAAAGCTGATTCGAAAGGACTTCCAAGGATTACCCAATCTAAAGATTCACTTACACAAAAACATCCCTATGGGTGCCGGTCTGGGAGGAGGATCCGCGGATGCTGCTTTTGCTTTGACATTGATGAATAACCTGTTTGACCTGCATCTGGATAATTTTTTCTTGGAAGAATATGCGGCTCAATTGGGCAGTGATTGTCCATTCTTTATTGAAAATACTCCAAAAATTGCCAGAGGACGCGGGGAACTCTTAGAACCCATTGACCTTTCCCTGACTGGATGCCATTTAATTCTGGTCAACCCAGGAATCCATATAGGAACCAAAGAGGCCTATGCAGGAGTAAATCCATCTCCACCTAAGGTAAAGCTTGAGGAAGTTTTGGCAGACCGAAATAGATGGAAAGATGAGCTGGTTAATGATTTTGAAGCAAGTGTCTTCCAGAATCATCCGGAAATTGCAAAAATTAAGAAGCAACTATATGAGGCTGGAGCTTTTTATGCCGCCATGTCCGGTTCTGGATCTACAGTTTTTGGACTGTTTGAATCTAAACCCAAGTCCTTTTCAATTGATAAGGATTATTTCATTTTTGAAAGCGATTTGAAATAAATTTATCTGATTATCCGCTATCATGCCAGTTGCCTTATTTTCTTTGCTTGGCCGATTGGAAGACCGATGACCGAAGACCGAAGCTTCCGGATTCTGATCCTTTTAGCAGACAATAAGCCGTATTTTGTTGTTACTGGTAAGAAAGCGGATATCCATAAAATTTATTTAAATTTTATATTTATAAAATATAAATATAAATCTCATGGCGACTTTCACTAGTTCCTTGCCTGATGACCTTTTGGAAAAACTCTCAGCAGCAGCCAAAAACCTTTCAGTGCCGAAAAATAAATTGATTGAGCAAGCTCTTTCGCTATATCTGGACCATCTAAAAAGGGCTGAGTATATCAAATCATTCCAAAAAGCATCTCAAGACCAAGACTTGCTATCCATGGCTGAAGAAGGTATGGCCTCCTATTTAAACCTGAATTATGCATTAGAATTCGTAGCGAGAGATTAAAATGCAAGAAAATCAAGCACTTTGGAGATCGAGGCGTAGCACCGCTACGGTGAGATCGAAAAGTGAAGTGAAGCGATTGATTTTGAAGTATTTTGAGATCGAAGTAGATTTTATAATGCTTATTTCAGGTTAAAACAAGTAGAAGATCATGAAGCAAGGTGAAATCTGGTATATTGATCTAAATTCAAATCGGGGTTCGGAACAAGCTTGAATAAAACCCGCAGTGATCCTAAGCGGCAATTTGATGAATACCCATTTGAATGTTATTTGGATTGCGCCGCTGACCACGAAAATCAAAAAGTATAAAGGGAACCCGATTTTAACTCCGAATCCAGACAATGGACTTAGCTCGAGTTCAGAACTATTGATTTTTCACCTCAGCTCAGTGAGTAAAGAGCGGTTGATAAGAAAACTGGGGAAAATCACTTCTGATGAATTAAAAGAGGCACTCGAAACAGTTGAAGACCTGATCAAACTTTAACCCAAAGTCCTTACAGCTTTCCTTTTCTTGTTCCAATAATTCATTACAGGATAGGTTAAAACAGAAACCAATATTATCAAGGTACCCAAATAGAATTCCGGAGTCATTTTTTCACTTTCACCAAAAATCAATACGGCCAATACAATCCCGTAAACAGGCTCTAGATTGATCGTCAAGTTGATAGAAAATACAGTGAGTCTTTTCATCAGTTCCACTGAAACCGAAAATGCATATACTGTACAGACCCCACCTAAAATCAGTAACCAGAACCAATCATTTCCGACCCATGCCCACTGTATTCCTTTTCCCTCAGTGAAAAACTCTGCGTAAATAGGCATAAACAAAAGTGTAAACAAACAGGCTCCGGCCATTTCGTAAAATGTGATTTGATAGGGACTGTGACGCTGAGTTAGCCTTCCATTAATCACCGAAAAGCAGGCCGCTAAAAAAGCGGAACCCAAAGCCATTGCCATTCCCAGCCAGTATCCTGTTTCGAATTTGAAAATGACAATCAAGCCTGAAATCACCATTAAACCTAAGGCAACTTCATACCATTTGATTTTAGTGCGATTGAAAAAAGGCTCCACAAAGGCTGTCCAAAGTGAGGTGGTAGCCATGCCTGCCAAACATACGGAAGCAGTCGAAACACGGGCAGACCAAAAGAATAAAATCCAATGCAATGCAATTAAAAATCCTGTCCCGAGCACTTTCCACATCTGGGGAGTCGGAATAAGCAAAGGCTTCTTCCTCCAGAAAAGCAAAAGGGCGACTCCCAGCGATGCAATCAAGGTCCTGTAAAAAACCAGTTCCAAGGCCGGAAGAGAGATCAACAGGCCTAAAATGGCCGTAAAGCCCCATATCAAAACTATGAAATGAAGCAATAAATAATCTTTGATGGTGCTGGATTGCATCTATCGAGGTACAGTTTTATACAAGACTAATCCCGTCAGGGCAAAAATAATATTGGGCAGCCAAACCGCCAATATAGGATAGTCTGCTCCATTTTCTGCAAATGTTCTGGACAGAATAAATAAAAGGATGTACACAAAAGCCAGTAAAAAACCCATCGCGATCTGAAACCCAGAGCCTCCTCTGGTTTTCCTCGCAGACATAATTACCCCGATAAAGGTCAGTATCAAGGCTGCAAATGGAGACATAAAGCGCACATATCGCTCTATCTTGTAATACTCCACATTATCTGCTCCTCTATCTTCCAGAATACGTATTTGTTTACTCAGCTGTGGTAATTTGAGGGTCTCATGATGATTTTCCGGAACTCCAAAATCAGCTGGAACAATAGATAAAGTAGTATCCATTTTTTCTCCAACTGACCATTCTTCTTTTCTGTCTTTCAGCTCTCTTAATCTCCAATTGATCAAAGTCCAGACATTTTTGGCAGTATCCCACTCTATTCTATCGGATGATATTTTGGCGAAGAGTTTACCATCCTCAATAGTTTCTAAAGTGAAGTTATACCCTGTATTACTTGTCTTAAAAAATCGACTCAAATAGGCATAACTATTATCCCCCACCTTGATATGAATGTTTTGCTCTGTATTGGGAGCCCCCTTTTCCAAATAGACCATCTTAAATACTGTCATTCCTTCCGTAGCCGACGGGAGCACCCAGCCATTCAGATAAAAGCTTACCCCACCAATCAAAGCGGCGCCTACTAAAAATGGCCTTAATAATCGTACAAAGCTCACCCCACTACTTAAAATGGCAACGATTTCTGTTCTTCCGGCCATTTTGGAAGTAATGAAAATAACAGAGATGAATACAGTAATGGGAGTCAATAAATTATTGAGATAAAGCCCATAGTTACCCATATATCTCAATATCTCACCTGCAGGAACCTGGTTGGAAATGTACTTATCGTTTTTCTCGGTAAAATCCAGCACCAAAACCACCAAAATCAACATCAGGACCACAAAGAAATAGGTCTTCAGGAAATCCTTGATGATTAATTTGTCGAGTAGTTTCATATTAAAGTCTAGTGCTCACCTTCTTGACCATTTGTTCTTTCCAAACGGCAAAGTCACCAGCGAGGATATGTTCCCTCGCCTGTCCTACTAACCATAGGTAAAACGCTAAATTATGAATACTGGCGATTTGCGCAGCTAAAATCTCCTTAGAAATAGTTAAATGCCGCAAATAAGCCTTAGAATAAAAAGTACTCGCATAATTACCTATTGCAGGATCAATTGCAGAGAAATCATCCTCCCATTTTTTATTTCGGATATTAATAATCCCTTCGGAGGTAAAAAGCATCCCATTTCTTGCATTCCGGGTAGGCATTACGCAGTCAAACATATCCACGCCTAAGGCAATGCATTCCAAAATATTAGCCGGTGTCCCTACTCCCATCAAATAACGAGGTTTGTCTTGAGGCAAAATATCTGTCACCAACTCAGTCATTTCATACATCATTTCAGCAGGCTCACCTACCGATAGTCCTCCGATAGCATTCCCTTCCCGCTCTCTAGAGGCAATAAATTCAGCGCTTTGCTTGCGCAAGTCTTTGTACACTGAGCCTTGAACAATTGGAAAAAACGTCTGACTATAGCCATACTTGCCAGTGGTGGAATCAAACTGAGTGATACATCTATCTAACCATCGATGGGTCATTTCCATGGACTTTCTCGCATAGCCATACTCGCAAGGATATGGAGTACATTCATCAAAGGCCATGATTATATCAGCTCCTATGGTCCGCTGAATATCCATGACATTTTCAGGAGTAAAGTGATGCTTGGAACCGTCAATATGCGACTTGAACATCACTCCATCCTCTTTTATTTTTCGGCTACCTGATAAAGAAAAAACCTGATATCCTCCACTATCGGTCAAAATAGGTCTATCCCAACCATTAAAACGATGAAGCCCCCCTGCTTTTTCTATGATATCCAATCCCGGTCTCAAATAGAGGTGATAAGTATTGCCTAAGATAATTTGTGCCTGAATATCCTCCTTCAGTTCTCTTTGATGGACTGCCTTGACGCTTCCGGTAGTTCCAACAGGCATAAAAATAGGGGTTTGAATCGTTCCATGATCCGTTTCGACTGTACCGACTCTGGCTTTGGTCTGTGGATCAGTATGCTGTAAGGTAAACTTCATCTCTTGATTTTCAATGATGTGGACTTCATCCACGAAATGATGGGATTGGCCTGCAAAAATATCCACTTATTCTTAAATGAATGCCTAAATGTCTTTTATATTTGCCCAGCAAAATTGACCTATGGGCCTATTTTTACTTTGGTTTCTCTTCGGTATTGGCATTTTCATTCAGATCATCTACTTATTGGTGATTTTTGGGCGAACTGCATTCTATAAATTGCCCAAATCTGGTGGAAGTTCAGCAGACGAGGAAGCAGTAACGGTGGTAGTTCCGGCTCATAATGAGTACAAAAATCTCAAAGTCCTGATCCCCAAGCTATTCGAACAAGATTACCCCAAATACGACGTATTGGTAATCAACGATCGAAGTACCGACAGAACCAAAAGGTTGCTGGAGGAGATGATGGCGATTTATCCAAGACTCAGATCAGTCACTATCAAGTACACTCCCACTCACGTAACTTCCAAAAAATATGCGCTGACCTTGGGTATCAAGGTGGCCAAAAGTGACGTCATATTATTGACAGATGCAGATTGTATGCCTGCATCTGATCAGTGGATCAGAAAAATGACGCAACCGGTACGAGCTCAAGGTAAGGTTTTCTCAATTGGATATTCAGGGTATGAGCGCGTGAGCGGTTTCCTCAATAAATGGATTCAGTTCGAAACCCTGAAAACCGGACTTTACTATTTGTCCTTTGCATTATGGAAAGCTCCTTTCATGGGAGTAGGTCGAAATTTATGCTATAGAAGAAGTTTTTTCATGGAAGTGAAAGCCTTCAAAGGGATTTGGCATATTGAAGGGGGAGATGATGACTTATTTGTAAATCGGTATGCAACAGGGAAAAATACTGCAGTTGTAATTGATCCGGAAGCTAATACACTTTCCAAACCGAAAGAAAATTGGAAAGAATACAAGGTTCAGAAAAAAAGGCATCTGCATGCAGGAAAATATTACAGAGGAGAGGATAAGCGAAAAATCGGCTTTTATGCTTTATCCCATGCCTTATTTTGGATTGGGGGTCTTGGCTTATTGATTTATTTTGGTTTGGAGGGCAACTGGGAACGTTTTCTTATCGTTTTCGGTATTATTCTAGTAAGATCATTTTTATTGTTGGGAATTTTCACCTCAGCAAGTAAAAAGATCAACGGTTCCAAAGTCCCTGCAAATATCCTGATCAATGACTTTTTGTATTTGGGTTATTTTTGGGTTTTAGGATCTGTTTCTCACCAGTCAAAAGACATTCAATGGAAGTAAACGAGCGCGGATTTTCTAACAAAGCACTGGAAGACTTTGATCTGATAGACAAGGCAGTGGATGAAAAGGATCAGCAGGCCTATGCTACCCTCATGAAGCGGTACAAAAAGGCTGTTTATTTCATGATCCTAAAAATGATCCGGGATGCTGATGATGCAGAGGACTTGACGATGGAGGCTTTTGCAAAAGCATTCAAAAATCTACACAGGTTTAAAAAAGACTATACCTTTTCAACTTGGCTATTTCGAATTGCCACAAACAACACCATTGATTTCATCCGAAAAAAGAAGCTCAAAACCATGAGCTTGAACACGACCATGTCTGATGATAGTGGGAATGCAGTCAATATCGATGTGGAAGATGATGACAACAATCCTCAGGATGAGTTTATCAAGTCTCAGCGTATAGAAATGGTGAGAATTTTTGTAGATAAGCTTCCTGCGAAATATCGAAAATTGGTCCAGCTGAGATACTTTGATGAGCTGTCTTATGAGGAAATCGCCCAAGAACTCGAGAAGCCTTTGGGAACTGTGAAAGCCCAACTTCACCGCTCCCGTGAACTTTTGTATGAAATCGCCTCCGGCAAAGAAAAACACATCTGATGAATACAGGCACTCAGCTGATTCTTTCCTACTTTCCTAATCTGACCGAAAAACAAATCGAGCAATTAGACCGATTGCAGGAATTGTACGAGGATTGGAACTCTAAAATCAATGTAATCAGTCGAAAGGACATGGATCAGTTCTATGTGCATCATGTGCTGCACTCTTTGGGGATTGCTAAAGTGATGGGATTTCAGCCTGGCACCAAAGTATTGGATATCGGTACAGGAGGAGGATTTCCGGGTATTCCTTTGGCCATTTTATTTCCTGACACACACTTTCATTTGGTAGATTCTATTGGTAAAAAAATCACCGTAGTCAAAGAAGTGGCAAAAACCCTGAAGCTAAGCAATGTCGAAGCCCAGCAAGTAAGGGCCGAAACCTTAGTCAGAAAATACGATTTCGTGATCAGCCGAGCCGTGACCCGAATGATCAATTTTTATCCTTGGGTCAAAGGAAAAATCAAAAAAGAAGATTTCAACGAGTTTCCCAATGGTATCCTCTACCTCAAAGGAGGAGAGGTGGATGAAGAAATGGAAGAAACAGGCAAGTCCTATGTCACTTATCATTTGGAAGACTATTTCAAAGAAGAATTTTTTGAGACCAAAAAAGTGGTCTATATGCCTTGGGAGGATAAAAGATAAAAAAAATCACAACTAACTTCAGTGCTTTTTTTCAATCAAATGGCTTCTGTGATTGACTTAATTTTATTATCCTTTTTTTGGTAATGTTAAACCAAACTGGTTATAGAATTTAATTCTAACTCTCCCCGACAATTCCTGCCACTTGACTTTTTTGCC
Organism: Algoriphagus sp. NBT04N3; assembly: GCF_019443765.1. NCBI lineage: Bacteria > Pseudomonadati > Bacteroidota > Cytophagia > Cytophagales > Cyclobacteriaceae > Algoriphagus > Algoriphagus sp. NBT04N3. Next base: position 94,393 of record NZ_CP048415.1, on the reverse strand, counting down.
TCCTTCAAATGACCTAATTTGAAGCCTCAATTTTCTGTGCTGTATGTATATTATTTTCGATACCGAGACCACCGGTTTACCCCGAGATTACAATGCCCCCATGTCCGATGTGGACAACTGGCCTCGCTTGGTTCAATTAGCTTGGCAACTTCATGATGCTCAGGGCAAACTGATCTCCAACCATAATTACATCGTCAAACCGGAGGGTTTTACTATTCCCTATAATGCCGAAAAAGTTCATGGTATTTCTACCAAAAGAGCGCTGGCAGAAGGACATGACCTGAAAGAGGTCTTGGCGATTTTTGAAAAAGATGTCGCTGAGGCAAAGCATCTGGTCGGTCATAATATCGAGTTTGATATCAATGTGGTCGGTTCGGAATTTATCCGGGCTGAATTGCCCATGCCATTAACGGCCAATCCACTCGACACGAAGGATATTTCCACTGAATTCTGTGCGATCCCAGGCGGTAAAGGAGGCAAATTCAAATGGCCTACCCTAACTGAATTGCATCAAAAATTATTTGGAGAAGGATTTGGGGATGCGCACGATGCAGCTTATGACGTAGATGCAACCGCCCGATGCTTTTTTGGATTGATTACACAGGGTGTACAAAAGCCAGAAGAAGGCGTAGCCGTTTCAGAAGTAATCTACGAAGCTCCCAAGCTTGCTGAAGCAAATTTTGCGCAGGCTAAAGACAGCCAAAAAGCCGCTGCTAAAGATGTATTAAAGCAGGCTGGAAAAGCAGATATTTCTGACTTGGTGGATATACCATTCACCCATTTGCACGTTCATACACAGTATTCAGTTCTGCAAGCAACCTCAGAAATTCCCGCTTTGGTAGCCAAAGCAAAATCCATGAATATGCCAGCTATCGCGATGACTGATCATGGCAATATGATGGGCGCTTTCCACTTTGTCAAAGCTGCTATGGGCGCAGAAATCAAGCCGATTGTAGGTTGCGAATTTAACCTCTGCAGAGATCGAAAAAACAAAGGGCAAAAAGACGATGGTTTTCAAACTGTCTTAATTGCAAAAAACAAGGCAGGCTATCATAATCTTGCCAAATTGGCCTCATACGCCAATATAGAAGGCTTTTATTATGTCCCGAGAATAGACAAGGAAGTTCTTGTGCAGTACAAATGCGACTTGATTGCCACCACCGGAGGGCTTTGGGGAGAGATTCCATTTTTGATTTTGAATGTGGGAGAAACTCAAGCAGAGGAAGCGTTTATCTGGTGGAAAGAGCAGTTTGGCGATGATTTTTATGTAGAGCTCAATCGACATGGAATCCCGGAAGAAGAAAAAGTCAATGAGGTTCTCTTAGAATTTGCCAAGAAGTATAATGTGAAATATTTCGCTGCCAATAACACCTATTATAATGATAAAGCGGATGCAAAAGCCCATGATATTTTGCTCTGCGTCAAGGATGGGGAATTGGTAGAAAAACCCAAAAAATATGTAGGCAAGCGAGGACGGGAGTTTCGATACGGCTTCCCAAATGACGAGTTTTACCTCAAGTCTCCAGAAGAAATGAAAAAACTTTTTGCAGATCTGCCGGAGGCTATTGAGTGCACCCAGGAAATCGTCGAAAAATGTGAAGCCTACAAGCTGGCCAGAGAGGTTCTTCTTCCCAAATTTGACATTCCTGAAGAATTCAAAGATCAGCAGGATGATGTAGATGGCGGAAAGCGGGGAGAAAATGCCTATCTACGTCACCTGACTTATGAAGGTGCCAAAAAACGCTACTCAGAAATCACTCCTGAAATACGGGAAAGATTAGATTTTGAGCTGGCAACGATTGAGAATACCGGCTATCCGGGTTACTTCCTCATTGTACAGGACTTTACCCGGGCAGCCCGGGAAATGGGCGTTTCGGTGGGACCCGGAAGGGGTTCAGCGGCAGGGTCTGCTGTGGCTTACTGCATCGGAATCACCAATGTAGATCCTATTGAGTACGATCTCCTTTTTGAGAGATTCTTGAACCCAGATAGGGTTTCACTTCCCGATATTGATATTGACTTTGATGATGAAGGTAGAGGAAGAGTCATTGACTATGTAATCAAAAAATACGGTTCTAATCAGGTCGCACAAATCATCACCTATGGTACCATGGCGGCAAAATCAGCGATTCGGGATACCGCCAGAGTGCTCAATCTTCCCTTAGCAGAGGCAGGACGCCTTGCCAATCTCGTTCCGGACATCAAGTTGAAAGTACTGTTCGAGCTGGCGAAAAACAGAGCTGCTCTCTCTGATAAACTGAAAGGACAGGGAGAGTTGATCCAAAAAGCAGAAGAATTGCTTCGGGTTGCTCAAGGGCAGGATGAATCGGCAAAAACAGTCAATCAGGCAACAGTTTTGGAAGGCTCAGTTCGAAATACCGGGATTCATGCCTGTGGGGTAATCATTACGCCAGACGATATCACCAATTTCGTTCCTGTGGCCTTGGCCAAGGATTCGGACATGGTTTGCACCCAGTTTGACAACTCGGTCGTAGAATCAGCCGGATTGCTGAAAATGGACTTTTTGGGTCTAAAAACTCTGACCTTGATCAAAGACGCGATCAAAATCGTCAAAGAGCGTCACGGTTTAGAGTTGGACGCAGACACATTTCCGATAGATGACGAAAAGACCTACGAGTTATTTCAGCGGGGTGAAACAGTCGGCATTTTCCAGTACGAAAGTCCTGGGATGCAGAAATACATGCGTGAGCTGAAACCTACTGTTTTTGCCGATTTAATCGCGATGAACGCGCTGTATAGACCAGGACCATTGGCTTACATTCCTTCTTTCATCAAAAGGAAGCATGGGACCGAACCCATCACCTACGATCTGGAGGATATGAAAGAATACCTGGAGGAAACCTATGGAATTACGGTTTATCAGGAACAGGTAATGCTTCTATCCCAAAAACTGGCCGGCTTCACCAAAGGTGAGGCAGATGTACTTCGTAAAGCCATGGGTAAAAAGCAGAAGGATGTCTTGGATAAAATGAAACCCAAATTTATCGAACAGGCAGCTGCCAAAGGACACGACCCTAAAAAGCTGGAGAAAATCTGGACAGACTGGGAAGCTTTTGCTTCTTATGCATTCAACAAATCTCACTCCACCTGTTATGCCTGGATAGCTTATCAAACTGCCTATCTTAAGGCCCATTATCCAGCCGAATACTTAGCCTCAGTTCTGAGCAATAACATGAACGATATCACGCAAGTGACTTTTTTCATGGAAGAATGTAAGCGGATGGGTATCCCGGTATTAGGACCGGATGTCAATGAATCCAAAAATGGCTTTACTGTAAATGCCGCTGGAGAAATCCGCTTTGGAATGGCAGCAATCAAAGGTGCTGGCTCCGCAGCAGTAGATGAAATCATCAAGGAAAGAGAGAAAAACGGCCCTTTCAAAAATATCTTCGATTTCGCCAAAAGAGTAAATTCCAGAGCCTTGAATAAGAAAACCATGGAAGCTCTGGCCATGGCCGGTGGCTTTGACTGCTTCCCTGAACATCACCGCAGACAATACTTGGAAGCACCGGATGGAGATGTGACTTTGATCGAAAAAGCGGTGAAATATGCACAAAAGGTGCAGCAAGAGGAAGATAGTGCACAAGTAAGTTTATTCGGAGGCAGTAGTGGTAGCATGGATATTCCCCTGCCTAGTATTGCACCTATGGAGCCATTTTCTCAATTGCAGCAATTGAACATTGAAAAAGAGGTAGTAGGCTTATATATTTCAGGTCACCCATTGGACCAATACCGCTTGGAAATTGAGTCCTTTACGAACGCTTCTTTGCCTGACCTGAATGATTTGGACGCCTTACGTAGCAAGAAAGAAATCAGGCTAGCCGGATCAGTTTCTTCTTTCGCTCATAGAACCACCAAAAACGGGAAACCTTTCGGAACCTTGAGTTTGGAGGACTATCAAGGAGGCTTTACTTTCTTTTTGTTTGGAGAGGATTATGTGAAATATAAGGAGTACTTCATGACAGGCTGGTTTTTGTTTCTCAAAGGAGAAGTAGGGCAAAAACGCTGGGATGAAAATTCCTTGGAGTTTAAGATCAATAGCATCATGTTATTGTCTGAGGTCCGAGGAAAAATGATCAAAGGCCTCCGGGTAAATATTGACTTGGATGATTTGACTTTAGATTTGATGGAAAAGCTGGAGACAATCACCCAGAAATACAAAGGAGAGGCAAAACTCTATTTCGATGTGATCGACCGAAAAGAGAATATCAGCCTTGAATTATTTTCCAAAAAATTTTCAATTGACCCAAGTGCCGAAATGATCAAAGAACTAAAGGAAATACCTGAAATAGTCTATAAAGTAGAGTAAGAGAAGTGAATTTTGTATTTACCTATGCTCATAGACAAAAAATGATAAGTGGTAGGAACTAATTACCGATTGATTCACTTTCTCTCATATATTTGAATAAAAGAATCGAACTAAACGAATTATACAATGGGAAAAGCAATCGAAATCACCGACGCTAATTTTGAAGATGTAATCAAATCCGATCAGCCAATTCTGGTTGATTTTTGGGCCGAATGGTGTGGACCTTGTAAAATGATCGGACCAGTAGTTGAAGAATTGGCCGGTGATTACGAAGGAAAAGCAGTAATCGGAAAAGTGGATGTAGACTCTAACCCAGGAGTTGCTCAGGCATTTGGCATCCGTTCTATTCCAACCTTATTGTTCTTCAAAGATGGGCAAATCGTAGATAAGCAAGTAGGTGCAGTGCCTAAAGCTGTATTAGCACAGAAGTTGGATGCTCAATTATAAGCAGCATCTTCCAAGAATTTGAAGCCACGGAAAAATCCCGTGGCTTTTTTTATATTCGATACTTGATGAATGAAAAGCTAATTTCTCTATCTGAATTTTTCCATTTAAGGGCCTCAACACCTATTCTTGATGCCCGAAGCGGAGGAGAGTTTGAGCAAAGCCATATACATGGCGCACAGAATCTCCCTATTCTAAACAATCAAGAAAGAATTGATGTCGGAACTCTTTATAAAAATGAAGGCAGTGAAGCGGCTACCTTAAAAGGTTTTGAACTGGTTGGCCCTAGATTTCATCTCATCCAAAAAGAAGCAATTCAACGATTCCCTGAACGAAAAGTCCTACTCTACTGCTGGCGAGGAGGAATGAGATCCCAGATTTTATCTTGGCTATTGGGAATGGTAGGATTCGAAGTGTATCGCTTAAAAGGTGGCTATAAAACCTATAGAACTTTTACATTTGAAGAGGTTCGAAAACCCCGTATACTCATCATATTAGGTGGAAAAACCGGTTCTGAAAAAACACTGTTACTAAAGGAGCTCTCCAAAAGCGGAGAGCAAGTTATAGATTTGGAAGCCCTGGCAAGGCATAAAGGATCCTCATTTGGAGCGATTGGGCAAGATCCTCAGCCTACTGTGGAGCAGTTTGAAAACCTAATGGCCGAGCAATTACTCCAAATGGATACTGTTCGACCTATCTGGGTAGAAAACGAAAGCCGAAAAATAGGGAGGATTATTATCCCTGATCATTTTTTTCAGCAAATGCTTGAGGCACCCCTGATAGATATTTTCAAGACAGATAAGGAAAGAATAGCGCATATTGCTGATGAATACGGGAAACTTCCCAAAGAAGAATTGATCGCTGCTGTCAAGCGATTGAAGAAAAAATTGGGAGGACTAAGAACGGAGCAGGCGATTGAAGCAATCCGATCAGGAGACCATGCAGCTTGGATTCAGAATCTCTTAATCTACTATGACAAGGCTTACGAATATGACCTTAACCGACATCCCAACGAAAAAACGTATTCATTGGACTTGAGCAACAAAAACATTAATCAGCAAATAGAACTTTTAATTCAAACCAAATCCAAGATCCATGGAAACTCAAGCAACCCGATTAACTGAATGGAGCGAAGGCTCAGGTTGTGGGTGCAAAATCGCTCCTGCCATTCTTGATCAAATACTCACTTCCAGTAATTCATTCAGCCAAACTGATCCCAAGCTTTTGGTTGGTAATTCCGCCAAAGATGATGCAGCAGTATATCAGGTTTCGGAGGATATCGCAATCATCAATACCGTTGATTTTTTCACACCTATAGTCGATGACCCATTTGATTTTGGAAGAATAGCTGCGGCTAACGCCATTTCTGATGTTTATGCGATGGGAGGAAAACCAATTTTTGCCAATGCCATCTTAAGCTGGCCTGTAGAAAAACTGGCTCCCGAGCTAGCAGCAAAGGTACTAGAAGGAGCTAAAAGTATTTGCCAAACCGCGGGAATTGAACTGGCAGGAGGGCATTCCATAGCTGCCAAAGATCCGATATTTGGACTCTCGGTCAACGGAATAGTTCATCCGAGAAAAATAAAAACCAACAAAGGGGCAAAGGCTGGAGATTTGATATTTTTGACTAAACCACTGGGAATAGGTGTTTTGGCCACTGCCCTCAAGCGCCAACAAATTAAAGAGACGGATTATCTCAACTTACTGGATACTGCCTGTAGATTGAATCAAATTGGAGCAGTTTTGGGAAATCATGAGGAAGTTCATGCTATGACAGATGTGACTGGTTTTGGATTGCTGGGCCACTTGATCGAAATGGCAGAAGGTGCAGGACTTTCGGCAGAATTAGAAATTGAAAGACTACCCTTAATTGAAGGAATACAGGATTATATCAATCAATTCATTTTCCCTGATAATACGTACAGAAATTGGAATGCTTTTAATGCCAAAACAAAAGGCGTGAAAGGAATGGAACTGGTCAAACTTTGCGATCCTCAGACCAGTGGTGGATTGTTGATTGCAGTTGCACCGGAGAATCAGACTTGGTTTGAAAATACCTTACAAGCGGAAAATCAGGTAGCCTGGGAAATAGGAAAGTTTACTGAAAAACTGGATTTTACAGTAAAGGTAAGCTAGGAATTCCTAGGCTTTTGTAACTTGATTTCAATCAAACCTAGCCAAAATGAACCTCAAACTCTGCTTCCTGCTCTTTTTGCTTCCATCTTTATTTGCCATGTCCCAAGTCCCATCCACCATTGAAAGTGAATTAGTCATTTTAAATGTAAAAACCCTAGAAGAAAAGGTTGTTTTGAGGGAAAAACGGCATTTTGAAGCTCCTAACTGGACCCGAGACGGAAAACATTTATTAATCAATGCTGACGGAAAGCTGGAAAAAATTGATTTAAATGGGAATAAGCTAGGCTTTATATTCCCGGATCAAATTACCCGCATAAACAATGACCATGGATTGAGTTTTGATGGAAAAACCCTTGTCTTCAGCAAAAATGAGGAAGGCATGGGCTCCCGGATTTATACGATTCCTGCAAAAGGAGGAAAAGCCAAACTTATCACTCCCAAGTATCCGAGCTACTGGCATGGTATTAGTCCTGATGGCAAAACGCTCGTGTATTGTGCAGAAAGAGATGGGGCATGGGATGTCTGGGCGATTTCAACTCAAGGAGGCACGGAAATCAGGCTAACTGATTCTGAAGGCTTGGACGACGGCCCGGAGTACTCCTATGATGGGAAATGGATCTATTTCAACAGCCACCGCACAGGCAGAATGCAGGCTTATAGAATGAAGCCAGATGGGGCTCAGCAAGAGCAGCTAACTTTTGATGAGTTGGATAATTGGTTCCCTCACCCTTCCCCAGATAATAAGAGCGCTGTGATTATTTCCTATCTAGAAGATCAAAAGGGAGCCCATCCTTTTGGGAAGGATGTGAAGCTCCGGTTACTGGATGTGGAAAACAAAACACTCAGAGATCTTACACCAGTTTTTTATGGAGGTCAAGGCACCATTAATGTACATTCTTGGTCTCCGGATGGAGATTGGATAGCTTTTGTGAGGTATTATAGATAATTACCTCAAACTCACCACTCCCCTAGAAACCATAAACTTCATCACATCAGTACTTTTGACTCCTTTGAGAGGTTTGACATCATGATTCAAACTAAATATCTATCGCAATTCTTCCGGCAAATCGAAAATAGCGATTCCCGGGTCTTCATCAGTGGTTATTCCATATAATTTTCCCAATTCCTCATCGATAACCATGGATTTGATAGACCGATCTAATTTTACCTCATAAAGTGGTACTCCCTTCTTTGTGAAGATAAAGATTCTTAAAGCCAGTTCACCAGTTTCTCGGTAATGCTCTTCAGTTAAGCCTCCATATAATGCGTAAATTTTACTTTCTGAAATATAGACATCTCTATACCTAAAGGGATTAGATATTGGAATATTCAATGGCATATTCTCATTATAATACTCGAAGGGTGGAAGCTCTTCTGATGGTCCATCTATGGTAATGATTTCCTTGTTTTGTCGATTGAAAATTTCAAGTCTATCCCTAAAAATTGAGGCATTAACAAAAATATTATAAGAATCATCTGTTTTAAACCACCCATTATTCAGAACAAAATGATGGAAATAAGATAAATCCTCTTTGCCATCAACAATTTCCCAATTTCCATACCCACCCATTTTATGTCCTCTGAAATCAACTTCTACAAACTTATTTTCATCGAAAGTGGACATACCGATAAAGGTAGAATCAGGCAAAAAATAAAATAACCCTAAAGGAGTATTTGACGGAGGCATTTTGAACTCATCTAAACCAAGCAGAGAAGAATCGTTTAAATCATATTTTACAAACTTTTTATCCATTCCACTATAGACCAGAAATTCGTTTTTTGAGCTAAGAGGATGAAACACATCTGCGGAGGGAATTTCAAATGGCCCAAATCCAATTTTCCCTTTTGATGACTTATATTCCAAATCTTCTTTATCAAAAATATGGATCAAAGGCTTATTCTCAGGAATTCTTCTATCCTCTAGGATAAAAAGATATGTTTGGCTCCTAAAAATCTTTAATGGATTTAACAAGATAGGATGATTGAATTTCGCTGAACTCAACTCATACTGAGCTAGTAATTCTGGATTTAGTTTTCCTTCGTACGGTCTATTGGAATCACAACCCAACAAGGCAAAAATTAGCAGTAAAAATGATTTACTAATATTTTTCATTTTTAATTTAGCAAAGAGATTTAAGAATCAAGGATTTGGAAGAATCATTCTTCAAATTAAAAAAATGGGAAAGGTAGCCCTTTCCCCTGCCGGTTTGTCATGGACAAAACTGGCCATAATAAACATAATCTGTTGGAAAATATGAACCATCTCTTGCCCAACATCCAGTACTCTGGGATTGACAGCAAACCCAGTATTGAGGATATCCGCCACCAGGAGGCGCTGGTTCTTCAGATTGCCCTAAGGAAGGAGTGGAAGTAATGGCAATCATTGCTAAACCACCGAAGAATAATTTAATCTTTTTAAGCATAGAGCTTTGTTTTAAGTTAAAGAATAATTAAGAGTCATTTAGACTATACTTTAAAGAAAGAAAGAAAGAAAGAAAGAAAGAAGCAAGGAATTAGTTTAAAAATGATTAAATTTTTTCTTTTTCTTGAAATAATACAACTATTCATGTTTTCACCTATTTAATAATTCTTATTCAATTAATAATTATAAATTATGATTATCCGCAATCTTGCCAGTATGGGTAAATAGAAGCAATGATGAGCCGGTCAAAGAGTTTTTGACCAAAGTATCTTCTGTTGAGCTTGTAACAAAACTCATCCAGGTAGTTCTGCATCATTCGTTCACTGATCATATGGTAAGTCTGCAGGTGTTTCTTTAAGTTACTGATGGCAATGTGAACCCATCTAAGGTTAAATTTCCCTTTATCTGTTCCAGAGATTTCTCTGACATGGACATCAATACAATCACTCAGATCTGAGAAGGTGGTACTCTTATCTGTTTGAAGCACGGAGTTAGAATCAATGTATTCTTTGATTAAAGTCTGTGCTGTTTTTGCCTCCAAGTTCTTGATCTTCTTCATTTTGAAGTACCTACAACTCTTGTCAAGCTTTCCCGACTCAGGGTCTTCTAAAACAGTTGATTCGGCCATCACAGCCACTTTTGACTGTTTTTGAGTACCCCGACCTCGCTTGAGTTTGCTTCGGATTTGGGCTTTGGTGGACTTTCCCACAAAAGCTTCATCGTATTCAACCATGTCCTCGAGTCTGTAGCGATCATCACGTTTTCCCATGACGACACGGAGCTTATGGTACATCCTGAAAACGGGTTCATAACGCTTCATTCCCAGTAATCTCTGGAGCTCGGCTGCACTGAATCCTTTCTTGGTAGCGGTAATGTAGGTGATGGCCATCATCCAGATCCTAACTGGTAAATTACTGCTTTCCATAACTGTACCGCTCTTGATACTGGTTCTGAATCCACAGGAAGAACACTGGAAACAGCGCTTGTTTTCAAGCCAATAGTGTTTGCAACCGGAGCACTTCTTACAGATGATCCCCTGTTGGATTCTTTGCTCTTTGATGAATTCAATGCAGGAAACTTCGTCTGGAAACCGATTAATGAAATTGATAATATTCATGGTCAAAACCGTCTATTTTGACCTAATTTAAAGTAAGTTAAAACCTCAATGAAGCAATTGTCACTAACTGTCAGTTAGAACTTATTTGGCCACTGGTGTCATTGCGGATATACATATTATAAATACTTACAATTGGTTTTTCATATCTCTTTCAAAGAATTTTAGTTTTTTTTAACCTAAATAAAATGATCAAATCCTTTTGGGAAGGATGTGAAGCTCCAGTTACTTGATGTGGAAAACAAAACACTCAGAGACCTTACTCCCGTTTTTTATGGAGGTCAAGGCACCATTAATGTGCATTCTTGGTCTCCGGATGGAGATTGGATAGCTTTTGTGAGGTATTATAAATAAAAGATTGAAAAAATTAATGTTTCAGACTTGATACCTCGCCCAAAACCATAAACTTCTTTTTGTCGGCACTTTTTCGCCCAAGAATTGGATGAAATACCTAGGGTATTTACATCACAATTTTAGTCTTATAATAACGAGAGATTTGATTTAGGATGCCAAATAAAAAATCTATCGTAGTTCCTCAGGTAAATCAAATATAGCGATTCCAGGATCATCATCGGTAGTTATTCCAAATATTTTTCTTTGTTTTTGATCCACTACTATTGAACTAATAGATCGGTCTAACTCTAAATTGTAGAAAGGTTCACCTTCTCTTGAAAAAACAAATATTTTTCTGGCCAACTCACTGGTTTTATAATAGTGATCGTGGCTAAATCCTCCGTATAAAGCAAAAATAAATTTATCTGTTATGTAAACATCACGATACCGAAAAGGATTGGAAATGGGAATATTCACACCATCACTGGGTTGGTAATATTCAAAAGGAGGAAGCTCTAAAGAAGGCCCATCAATGATTTTAATTTCTTCAGATTCAGGATAGAAAATTTCCAATCTATCACGAAAAATCGATGCTTTTACAAATAAATCAAAATCAACATCTGGACGGAACCATCCATCATTCAAGGTGAAATGATGAAATGGGGACATGTCTTCTTTTCCCTCTATTTGTTCCCATTCACCATATCCAATGATTTTATTTCCATAAAAATCAAGCTTTAAATACTTATTTTTTTCAAATGTAGGTATTCCAAAAAATGAAGAATCAGGTAAAAGGTAGGCCAAACCTAAAGTAGTATTTGATGCAGGCATTTTAAATTCTGAAACCGCTAATCTTGAACTATCATAAATTTCAAACTCCACAAATTTACGGTCTATTCCACTATAAATTAAAAAAGAGCTATCAGATTCTAATTGATTAAACATATCAGCAGAAGGAATTTCCAACGGGCCATATCCGTTAACACCTTTTGAATTAAAATAGGTTAATGGGTTCTTTCTTAAAATATGAACTAAAGGAAGGTCAAAGGAGATTCTCCTATCTTCCAGAACAACCAAAAAATCTCCATAACCATATATGTGAAGGGGATCAATTATTTGTTCAAAATAATATTTTTTGGAATTAAGTTGAATAATTTCAAGTTGATCAGGATTAAAAACATTTTGATCGGATTCTGAGCAAGCCCAAAGTGAACAAAGGAAAAGAAAACAATAATTTTTCAATTTCATATAATATAATAGTTGAAATGAGCGAAATAAAATAGGGAGACTCTGTCTCCCTACCTTTAGTTTACGGGCAAGTTGGATGGTTGTAAAGCTTGTAATCAGTAGGCCAAAAGGTACCGTTCATATCCCAGCATCCGGTGCTTACCGATTGACAGCAAATCCACTGAGAATAATCAATTGGGCCTACGGGTTCTTCACTCTGACCCAATGATGGAAGGGACGAGATTAAAAGTAAAGCAAGCCCCGCAAAATAAAATTTGATTTTTTTTAACATGGTAAAAGAGTTTAGGTGTGAAATAAATTTAATGCCATCTAAATGACAGTTGAAAGAAAGAAAGAAAGAAAGAAGCAAGGAATTAGTTTAAAAATGATTAAATTTTTTCTTTTTCTTGAAATAATACAACTATTCATGTTTTCACCTATTTAATAATTCTTATTCAATTAATAATTATAAATACTTACAATTGGTTTTTCATATCTCTTTCAAAAAATTTTAGTTTTTTTAACCTAAATAAAATGATCAAATCCTTTTGGGAAGGATGTGAAGCTCCGGTTACTGGATGTGGAAAGTAAAACACTCAGAGATCTTACACCAGTTTTTTAACCCGGATTATGCATTAGAATCTGTAGTGAGAGGTCAAACCGCAATAAAATCAATCCGCCTGAGGCGGAGAATGAAGCATAGCACCGCTACGGTGATTGAGCTAAATACAGCAAAGCGATTGATTTTGAAGCGGTTTGGACTCGTAATAAGAAGTCTACTGCATATTTCGGGTTTATGGAGGTCAAGGCAACATTAATGTGCATTCTTGGTCTCCGGATGGAGATTGGATAGCTTTTGTGAGGTATTATAGATGAATTTAATCTTCGCTTTCAAAATGAAACTTGTAGATATGAAACACCAACTTATCTTCCTTCACTTCTTCATTTAAATAATGAGTATAAGGAAAGTAAAGCCCATCTTTTGTCACAAAAAAGGAAAGGGCATCATATTTATGGGCGGGAAGCTCAATCTCCTGAAGAAGATTTAAGTTGTGGTCCATCACTGTCAAGTAATCTTTGGTATAAGAGAAATTAAGATTTCCCAGATTCAAATCTGGATTAGGATGTTCTCCTCTGTGGGTTCTGTAAAATAAATTTCTATAGGGATCAAAGACGGTTTGGTAGAAATAGGGGTTTTCTATCAGATGATTGAGCCTAAGATGTATTTCTGAATAGGTTTCACTTGGCAATGATTTAACCGTATTTTTGGTAAACCCACTTTCAATTGTTCTTGAAATTAGCTTTCCATTTTTTCTATCGTAGACATTAACGACTGGTGAATTGGGAAATGAGTAAATAATCAGTGAATCACTTAGCACCATATTAGGATTCATATATTCTCCCAAATACTCCCCATCTAGAAGATACGAATCAGGAAAATGAAACGGGTAATCTTTGACTTTTCCCATTTGAAGATTGATCTCTGCTAAAATAGGCACTTCATAATAGGCTGATTTGTTGGGGATTGACTCCATCGAGTAAGAATGAAAAAATACTGAGTTTGATGCCGAATCAACATACAGTTTGAAATGTACGGAATTTGATAGGTACCCTACTTTTTGCTTTCCGACATGAGAACTATTTCGACTTGATGGAATTAAATCTTTACCGAAAACTATACCTAGATCATTGATAATATCCAGTGAATAATTTTTTCCATAAAAAAAGATGGAGTCAGGTTGATGAATAAAAAAATCAAAAGGAGAATCTATTGCATTTGGTCCATCGGTATTTAAAGGTATTGAATTGATAAACTCGCCCTCAGTAAGTGAAAATATATCTAACCTGTGTAGGGATTGATTATACCCATAGAAGTAATCGATAGAGTCAGTTTTGAAAACAGAGGAACGTGGATAATCATATAATTGGTTTTTATCCAAATCAATTCTTACAGTATCGACAGTATAGGTAATGCTTTTAATTAAACTCTTTTGCTCGACGTCATTTTTACAGGATACTAAAGAAATTAGAATAAAAAATCGGGCTATTTGCCCGATTTTACAACTTAAAGACATTTTGAATATTCGGTACATAGTCCTTCTGGATTTTCAATTTGGCACTCGGTTCCAGCATTTTCTCCTGGCTTAACACTACATAAGCGGTTATCGTATTTTTTTCCACCGTCTCCACCCATCGTTTGACCTGTTGCTGAAAACCCTAATAAACCTGCTATGAGTATTACAGGAATGAAAAGTTTAACTTTTTTGAACATAATAATTTTTTGTTTTGTGAAAGATAGATTAAAAGTCATTTAGACTATGCTTAAAGAAAGAAAGAAAGAAGCAAGGAATTAGTTTAAAAATATTTAATTTTCTTTGTTTTTTCTTGAAATAATACAACTATTCATGTTTTCACCTATTTAAAATTTTTTATTCAATTAATAATTATAAATACTTACAATTGGTTTTTCATATCTCTTTCAAAAAATTTTAGTTTTTTAACCTAAATAAAATGATCAAATCCTTTTGGGAAGGATGTAAAGCTCCGGTTACTGGATATGGAAAACAAAACACTCAGAGATCTTACTCCCGTTTTTTAACCCGGATTATGCATTAGAATCTGTAGTGAGAGGTCAAACCGCAATAAAATCAATCCGCCTGAGGCGGAGAATGAAGCATAGCACAGCTACGGTGATTGAGCTAAATACAGCAAAGCGATTGATTTTGAAGCGGTTTGGACTCGTAATAAGAAGTCTACTGCATATTTCGGGTTTATGGAGGTCAAGGCACCATTAATGTACATTCCTGGTCACCAGATGGAGATTGGATAGCTTTTGTGAGGTATTATCGTTAGGAAAAATGAGTGTGAAATTGAACTTAAATTAATGCCCCAGATTGGATACCCCACCAGAAACCATAAACTTCATCACATCTGAGCTTTTCACTCCATGGAGAGGTTTGACCTTGTCCTTTGGAACTAAAAACACATTCCCGGACACATTATAGCTGTGTGGAAAGTAAACAGCTATCAAATCAGGTTCGCCAATCTCGGACATATCTTCCTGAGTTATAAAACCCAGTCTTGAAAGTGTATCTGATATCTGAACAATGACAGGAGAGCTAAATTTCTTTTTATCTCCCACAAAAGCCCCCATCAAATCCTTAATGGAAGTATAAAGTAGATTTACCAATGGAATCTTAAATACTCCTCTTTCAAACCATTCAAAAAAAGGTTTGGTAAAGAATAAACTTGCCAGATATCCAATAAACGTAATCAAGCCAAGAACCATTAAGATGCCAATCCCTGGAATAGGAACAGGAATCAAATTGTCTAAGAAGACAAAAATTGCATAGATCACATAAATCGTAACGGCTAACGGAGTAATGAATAATAGTCCTCTCAGAAAGTAGGACAGAATTCTTTTATAAGTGAATCCCATGGATTTAGATCTTGAAAAGATTTGAATTACTAATTCATCAAGTACGAATACTCAAAGGTATCAATCCAGCAATTTAATCTTCACACTTCTATAAAAAATCACTGATTCTGGATCATGGGCTTGCAAAGCAATGGTTCCCTTATCAAACTTCTTCTCTCCAGCGTTGGCAGGCCTGTCGGCATCCTCAGACTCATCATATTCCATTACTACCTGATCATTGATTTTGACAGTAGCCTGATCTCCTTTGACTATAATGTGGTAAGTATACCATTCGCCATCATTTACATAGACTTCTCTTACATCATTGAAAGAATAAAGGCTTCCTGATTTTCTCCAGTCAGAATGTGATTGATTGACTTGCACTTCATATCCTTTTTCAGGCCAACCTTTTTCTTGGTAAGCAGTATGGATAAAAATTCCTGAATTGGCTTTAGGCATTGTTTTCACCTCTACCATCAATTCAAAATTTTCAAATTCATGATCTCCCACCGGTCCCACATAAAAAGCATGTGCTCTGGGTCCATCCACTTTAATTACGCCGTCCATTACTTGAAAGGAATTCGGATTTTCAGATACTTCCCATCCATCCAGATTCTTCCCGTTGAATAATTCAATCCATTCTGTCGATTGAGCAAATGATAAAGAGCAAATGAGTAGAAAGGTTAAAAATAAGTTTAGTTTTTTCATCTGTTTATAAATTGTTTTTTAGAGGTCAGATGGAATGCCCAGGAAAATAATCCCCTGTGTGAGATTTTTCCTAATGGGCATTTCATAGGGATACAATTTAGGTTTGATGTATGAATATACGATCACAATCAGCAGCTCTCCAAACCGCTGAAAAACAAAAAAGGCTCTAAATTTCTCCAGAGCCTTTTCTTATCAATTTGATGATTTTATAAGTCTATTCCCATGAAAGACATGAAAGCTATCCCCATCAAACCAGTTAGAAGCATGGTAATTCCCAAGCCTTTCAAACCGTTTGGTACATGAGAATACTTTAACTTCTCTCTAATCGCTGCCAAAGCAACAATTGCAAGGAAGAAACCTGTACCAGAACCGAAACCGTAAACAGCTGATTCAGCCAAGGTATAATCTCTTTGTGCCATGAAAAGGGAACCACCCAAGATCGCACAGTTTACAGCAATCAAAGGCAAGAAGATACCCAATGCACCATACAATGCTGGAGCGAACTTTTCTACAACCATTTCTACCAACTGAACCATCGCAGCGATGATCGCGATAAACATGATAAATCGAAGGAAAGTCAAGTCAATAGATGCCAACTCAGCATTCACCCAAGTCAAAGCTCCTTCTTTCAATACAAATTCATTCAAAAGCCAGTTGACAGGGACAGTTACAGTCAATACGAAAATAACTGCTGCACCTAAACCTAGTGCTGTACTTACTTTTTTGGAAACGGCCAAGAAAGAACACATTCCGAGGAAGTAAGCGAAAACCATGTTGTCGATAAAGATCGACCGAATTCCTAAATTAAATAATTCCATTTCTTCTATCGGATTTTAGTGTTCAACATAACCTGTTTTGGTACGCTGTACCCAAATGATCAAACCTAGGATGATGAAAGCTCCAACAGGAGATACCATCAAACCATTGGTAGCTAAAGAGAAGTCATCCCCAAAGATTCCTGACACATAATCGAAAACCGGAATTCCGAATACAGAACCTGATCCCCAAAGCTCTCGAAAGAAAGCTACTGTCAAAATAATCCAAGAGTATCCTAAAGCAGACCCAAAGCCATCCAAAATAGAATCGTAAGGCTTGTTACCCAAAGCAAATGCTTCTAGACGGCCCATTACGATACAGTTGGTAATAATCAAACCTACGAATACAGAAAGCTCCTTGTACATATCGTAAGCGAAAGCTCTCAAAATTTCAGAAACAAGCGTTACCAAGGTAGCTACAACGGCCAACTGAACGATGATACGTACTCGACTAGGAATGGTGTTTCTTAATAGTGAAATGGTCAAGTTGGCCATTACCACTACGAAAATTACCGAAATTGCCATTACCAAAGTTGGCTTCATTTGAGTAGTCACCGCCAAAGCAGAACAGATTCCCAATACCTGAATGGTGATTGGGTTATCATCCACCAAAGGATCACTTATTAATTTTTTGCGGCGCTTGGAAAGAAGAGCCTCTGAAGGCTTTTTCTCAATCGCTTTTTCTACAGTTTCAGCACTCATTAGTATAAAATTCTTGAGTTGAATAATGATTAAAATGCAGCAGCCATCGCCTTAGAACCTTTCTTAGATTCTATATAGGCTTTATAATGACCTAGGTAATTTTGCAACATGGTATTTACTCCGTTACCAGTGATGGTAGCACCTGACATTCCATCCACTTGGTGAGGATTGTCAGAATAGTCTTTGCCTTCTCCTTTTTGCATGGAAACAGCTACCAATTCACCGGATTCATTGAAAATTTCTTTTCCTACATATCTTTCCTGCACCCCAGGTTCAGTAATTCTAGCCCCTAAACCTGGAGTTTCACCAGCGTGAGCCATGGTAATACCACCTACAGTATTCATATCTGTATCTAAGGCCAAATATCCCCAGATGGCATCCCATAATCCAGCTCCATATAATGGGAAAATATAAGATTCCACAGCTTCTGAATCTCCTTCTTTATGGAAAATGAATACAGGATAAAGACGTTGGTCAGCAGGCTTTTTATAATTCTTAGCAATGTCAACCGTTTCCGCAGATACGGCTACCCCACCTTGCTCTTTTACTTCCTGTCCATTGATATCCACCACGGTGGAAGAAATTCTATTGGTATAGAAGGCATTTACTTCTTCTGGTGACATAGCGTCGATCTCTTCTCCTGGGATAACTGCCCCCAGAATCTGCTTCTTTTTATCCAAAGCTTCAGCTTCTCTTTGCATAGGACCCAAAACCTGGGAAGTACCTGAAAGAAGCAAGCCAAGAACTACGGTCAGAATGACCGAGAATGTGATGATATAAGCGTTAGACTGTTGCACGTTGTAACCTCCTTGTTTTGTTTGCTTTTACTACATAATAGTCGATCAGAGGAGCGAAAACGTTCATAAATAGAACGGCTAGCATGATTCCCTCTGGATAGGCTGGGTTTGTAACTCTAATGATCACGGTCAAGAAACCTATCAATAATCCATAAATCCATTTACCGGTTTCTGTCTGTGATGCTGAAACAGGATCAGTTGCCATAAATACGATACCAAATGCTAATCCTCCCATCACCCAGTGATATTGAGGAGGCATTGCCATGTATTCATTTACAGCAAAAAGATTCATCACGAATCCCATGATGTATGCTCCTGCGAATCCGGAAACAATAATCTTCCAGCTTGCTACTCCTGTACCGATCAGAATCAAAGCTCCAACCAATGCCATCAATGTGGAAGTCTCCCCGATAGAACCCGGAATCCATCCCATAAACATGTTAGCGAAGCTGAACATATCTGAACCTAGTGCAGTGTTGTGACTTGCTAGAGCTTCAGTCACAGGAACACCATCTACTCCGGCATTATAAGCAACAGCCAAGGCAGTTGCTCCTGAGAAACCATCGACAGCTGCCTTATCTCCTAAATAAGTCCAGACTTGGTCACCTGAAATCTGTGCAGGATAAGCAAAGTATAAGAATGCTCTTGCTGTCATAGCCACGTTCAGGATATTCATCCCTGTACCTCCAAAAACTTCTTTTGCAATAACTACGGCGAAGACTGTAGCCAAGGCAACTTGCCATAGTGGGGTAGAAGCAGGAACAACCAACGGAATTAACATACCCGTCACCAGGAAGCCTTCGTTGATAGGGTGCTTTCTAATCACAGCAAATGTAGCCTCCACCAAACCACCGGCAGCATAAGCTACAATAATGATTGGAAGAACCAATTGCAAACCGATTAGGGCTTTATCTCCGAAATTTTCCCACAAACCTGCTGTTTCACCAGTGGCCAACAAACTTTGATGCCCAACGTTGTAAATACCAAACAACAAGCAAGGAATCATAGCCACCACTACAGTGATCATCATTCGCTTCAGGTCAATGGCATCCTTTACTTGGGCACCTTTGATTCCTGTGGTATGATTTGGTGAGAAAAGAAAGGTCTCACCCGCCTCAAATGCGTAATATAAACTTTCAAGCTTGCCCCCTTTTTCAAAAAGAGGCTTCTGCTTGTCCATTAAATCTCTTAGAAACTTCATATGGATTAACTGTATTGGATTAATTCTATACCTTTTCTTACCAACTCCTGCACAGGATGCTTGGACACATCGACAAATTCACAAAGTGCCAAATCCTCTTCTACGATCTCATAGATTCCCAATTCTTCCATTTCATCAAAATCTTCTGCCATGATGGCTTTCAATAAATAAACTGGAAGAATATCCATCGGAGTTACTGATTCAAACACGCCGGTTTGAACAAATGCTCTTTCCTCTCCTCTAGCATTAGAGTCAAGTACATATTCTTTGTTTGGTTTTAGGAAGGAAAGTAAGCCTAAAGCTCTGTGATAGCTTAGCTTTTCGGTAGTAGGCTTCGCCCAACCTAAAAACTCATAGTAATCTCCTTCAGGGATTACAGTGATCTGGTTGTGATAGAAACCTAAATAACCTTCCATTGAGATTTTCTCTCCTGTCAATACATTGCCAGAGATCACTCTAACATGCCCACTGTTCAAATTTCCTTTTACAAAAGTGGACACACAAGCTCCAGCCTTTGTTTTCACGTAGGCAGTTTTAGTCAATTCTGAACCAGTGATGGCAATGACTTTAGAAGCATCAAACACACCATTCACTATCAATTTACCGATCTGTACCACCCCTGCCGGAGAAATAGTCCAAGCAATTTCACCCTTGTTGATAGGGTCTAGGTGATGAATCTGCACACCCACATTGCCTGCAGGATGTGGACCGGAGAATTGATTGATCTGAACACCTTTAGCCTGTGAGAAAATCGAAGGAATTGAATTAGAGCCATCCACATTGAGGTGAATTTTTCCTTCAGTCAATTTCGCCAAAGCGTCCAAACCTGCCTGAAAATAGGAATCTTCACCTTGAAGGGTGAATCCCAAATCAGGAGCCAATGGATGCGTATCAAAAGCAGAAATGAAAATAGCCTTTGGAGTATCTGCCGGATTAGCTACAACTCCAAATGGACGCTGAATCAAATTTGGCCAAACTCCGCTTTGGGTTAGTTTTTGGACTAGAGAATCTCTATCGATAGAGGCTAGGTTGATTTTACCCAGATCTTCAAAAGAGTTTTCTTTATCCGCCAAAATTTTGATTTCGAGCAGCTTTCGCTTTTCACCCCTTTTGACTTCAACGATTTCACCTGATACCGGCGCCACGTACATGACTTGATCCAAGGCCTTATCGAACAGGATTGGAGTACCAGCCTTCACTGCATCTCCCTCATTGACAAGTACTTTTGGTCTTTGAAGACCAATAAAGTCTGTCGGCTTAATTGCGAAGGTTTGAGCGGGAGCAAAATCAGCCAGCTCTTGCTTAGCCTTTCCTGCCAGGTTGATGTCAAAACCTTTCTTAAGCTTCACTATTTTAGACATATCTGTTTTTGAACTATGAGCTTTTGAAAAACGCCCCAAATCTAATAAATAACCTCTTTATTTATAGAGTATCTGGAAGTTTATCTTTGAATTTCTTATAGAAAGTTTCCCTTTGATTCCAAAAGGTTGATTTATGGTTTAAGCAAGCAATGCATTCTCTTCCATAGATTCCAAGTGGCTTTTGACTTGCTCCATCAGCCACATGGGAGTAGAAGTGGCTCCGCAGATTCCAACTTTATCTGTTGGCTGAAACCAGTCTGGATTCATTTCTGTTTCGTTTTCTATGAAATAACTTCTGGGATTTTCACTCAAACAAACTTGGTAAAGTGCTTTACCATTTGAGCTTTTTTTACCGGAAACAAATAAAATCACATCATTTTCTTGCGCAAATCGCTGAAGCTGAGGCTCTCGGTTGGATACCTGTCGACAGATTGAATCATTTGCATTGAAATCCACTTCTGTCAATTCACCTTTGGCCGCTTTAATTCTCTCTTCAATTTTTTGAGAAAGCTCATAAAAGCCTTTGGTACTTTTTGTGGTCTGACTGAACAGTGTAACCGGCTTATTAAAATCGATTTTCTCCAAATCTGCATCTTCCATCACAACGATGGCCTTTTCCAAGGTTTGACCAGTCAAGCCAATCACTTCTGCATGTCCTTTTTTTCCATAAATTACAATTTGGCCATTCTCCCGCTCCATTTTATCAAAGGCGGTTTTGACACGATGCTGCAATTTTAGGACTACAGGACAAGATGCATCAATCAGCTCTATGTTGTTTTCTATGGCAGTTTTATAAGTCTCCGGGGGTTCACCGTGGGCACGGATCAAAACTTTACAATCACTCAGTTCAGTCAATTGATCTCTATCTATCACCACCAGCCCCTTTTCTGCGAGACGCTTGACCTCCATATCATTATGAACGATATCTCCCAGGCAATAGAGTTTTTCTGATTGCTCCATTTCATCCTCTGCCATTTTGATGGCAAATTCTACTCCAAAGCAATAGCCTGAATTCTTATCGATGGTTACTTGCATAATCTTCTCTAGGATTAATTTTTTGCTTGGCCAAATACACAATTTGTGCAACTTGCTCCACAAAGCTGAGATTACTGGTGTCTATTTCGACGGCATCCTCCACTTGGATCAGAGGACTTTCACTTCTGGAAGAATCTATTCTATCTCTTTCGGCTAGGTTTTGCTGAATATCATCCAGGTCAATCATGTCGCCTTTTTCCAGCATTTCTTGTTGCCTTCTGTAAGCTCTAGTCTCCAAATCTGCCGTCATAAATATTTTTAATTCAGCATCAGGAAATACTACAGAACCTATATCCCTTCCATCCATCACCACACCTTTTGATTTACCTAAACGTTGCTGTTGCGCTACCAGTTCCTTTCTGATTTCCTTGATTTTAGCTATCTCGCTAACCTTCTCGGAAACGCGCATGCTACGTATTTTAGATTCTACGTTAACTCCATTCAAATAGGTTTCCTGTTTTCCTGTATCAGGATTCGGATGAAATTCGATCTCTAGTGATTTCAATCCTTTTGAAACATCCTGAGGGTTGGATGAGGCAAGATAGTTATCCAGGAAATGAAGCGTAGCTGCCCGATACATGGCACCCGAATCAATGTAGGTATAGCCCAATTCTTTGGCAACTGCCTTAGCTGTAGAGCTTTTACCACAACCCGAATATCCATCTATGGCGATGACAATTTTACCCATTCAAAAATCCAGCTTTCGCTCCTTTTTAATTCCGTCGCAAATATAGTAGTTTTAATCCAAACGAATTTTTGGGAGAGGATTTTCCCCATTTTTATTTTATTGATATAAATCAGATTTCATGATCATTATAGCCAGATATGTAGACATACATCAAAGGAGGATTTATCCAGTAGAGCTCGAAGTTTTAAAAGGAGAAATCGCTTCCATCCGGCCCACTTTCGCAAGAGGAGATATACCCTACCTGATGCCCGGATTTATTGACGCTCACGTACATGTGGAATCATCCATGCTGGTCCCGTCAGAATTTGCCCGATTAGCCGTTACTCACGGCACGGTGGCAACTATCTCCGATCCTCATGAGATTGCCAATGTCTGTGGTATGGCGGGAGTAGAATATATGATTGAGAATGGCAAACAGGTTCCATTTAAATTCTATTTTGGCGCTCCTTCCTGTGTGCCTGCTACGCCTTTTGAGACAGCTGGTGGAGAAATTGATGCATCGGATATAGAAACCCTGATGAGCAGACCGGAAATTCATTATCTAGCAGAAATGATGAATTGGCCGGGAACCGTTAATCAGGATCCTTTGGTCATGG
The DNA here is from genome assembly GCF_019443765.1 of Algoriphagus sp. NBT04N3. NCBI lineage: Bacteria > Pseudomonadati > Bacteroidota > Cytophagia > Cytophagales > Cyclobacteriaceae > Algoriphagus > Algoriphagus sp. NBT04N3. The sequence continues at coordinate 71,066 of NZ_CP048415.1, read as the reverse complement.
AGAAAATCAGAATTTCCCAAAAATATGGGAAGCCAATAGATGGACATGCTCCTGGACTCAAGGGAGAATTAGCCGAAAAATATGTGAAAGCAGGACCGAGTACGGACCATGAATGCTTTACCTACGAAGAGGCTTTGGGGAAAATAAAACTCGGAATGAATATTTCGATCAGAGAAGGATCCGCAGCCAAAAACTTTGAAGCCCTCATAGACTTGATAGATGATTATCCAGAGATGATCATGTTTTGCTCAGACGATAAGCATCCAGATAATTTGGCCGTTTCTCATATTAATGAATTAGCTGCACGTGCAATAGCCAAAGGAAAAGATGTTTTTGATGTACTTCGGGCAGCCTGCATTAATCCCATCCAACATTATTCATTGAATGTAGGGCAACTCAGAGCTGGAGACCCGGCAGATTTTATCCTGGTGAAGGATCTGGAGAAATTTGAAGTACTCGCCACTTATATACAAGGACAAAAAGTCGCTGAAAACGGAAAGACGCTGATTCCAAGCATTAAAAATGAGTTGATCAATAATTTCCATACCTCTCTCAAAAAGCCGAAGGACTTTCAAATCCCTGCTTCCGGGAACAAGGTTAGAGTCATTGAAGCGCTTGATGGACAGTTGATCACTCCAGAGATATCAGGAGAAATCATACTTCGCGAGGGCTTGGCAGAATCCAATCTGGAAAAGGACATCCTGAAAATTACTGTAGTCAACCGCTACGAAGATGCTCCTCCTGCTATGGCATTTATCAAAAACTTTGGTTTAAAGGCAGGCGCTATCGCTTCTTCCGTAGGGCATGATTCGCACAACATTATTGCAGTAGGAGTGGATGACGAATCGATTTGCAAGGCAGTGAATTTAATTATAGAAGCTAAAGGAGGGGTATCGGCTGTTTCTGAAGATCAGGAAGAAATCCTTCCACTTCCTGTCGGGGGAATTATGTCAGCCTCGGATGGCTATGAGGTAGCGGCAGCCTACACTCGAATCGATCGACTTGCCAAAGAAATGGGTTCGACCTTAAACTCACCTTTTATGACGTTGAGCTTTATGGCTTTGCTAGTTATTCCTGATTTGAAACTGAGTGATAAGGGATTATTTAATGGACAGAAATTCGCTTTTTGTGATCTGTTTTTTGATTTGTGATTAAAACTTTAAAATATTTTATCCAATTAGTTTGTTTTTTTTTTGCACCTCCTATATTGCTAGTGATCTTTTTGGCCATCGATCAAATCCGGGAAATTCTAGGCATTCCCAAAACAAAATCAATTTTCAAACTTAAACTTTAAAAAATCATGAAAAAGTTAAAATTATTCGCCTTATCCGCAAGTCTAGTAGGTTTAACATCACTAGGGTTGTCTTACTTTGGAACTAATAATGCCAAGGCTCAAGACAAAATGGTTTATTGCCAATGGGATGGTGAAGGATGTACTACACCCGTAGAAACAAATCTTTGCGGTTGCGAAACACAACCAGGCGAACAAATTCAATAATCAATCTGTGGCTGTCTTTATTTCATTGATTTTGATGAAATGGGGAACAGCCACATTTTTCATCTAATTATGCGTTCAATAATTTTAATTATTTCCCTTTTACTTGTCTTTTCCTCATGTGAAAAAAAATATACTTATCCAATCACAGAGAAAAAAGTAACCGAAACATTAATCATTTCAATAAATTCAGATTTCAATCCCGATATCAGGAGGGTTCAATACATTGAGAGTGACTCAGGAGAGTATCTCGCCATTAAAAACAAAAGCAAACCCGAAATTTTACTTTTCGATCTTCAAACTAATAAAATAAATTATAAAATACCACTCTTTACTGATGGTCCAAATAGCATCGGGAATTATAGCGGATTTCAAATTTACAAACCTGATTGCGTACTTATATCTTCCATACCCCCAAAGGCCTTTAGTATCAATTTCCAAGGTGAGGTTTTAGCCAGTATCCCAATATTTGATCCCGAAAACAAGGTAAATTATGTGGGATCTACAAATGAGACACCATTCATTGTAAAAGATAAAGAGCTTTGGGGAGCCCAGCCTTTTTATTCAAATATTTTTAATATCACAGAGAGAGAGGCGATCAATACACTTTCAATTTTTAAAATAGAAGCAAATAAAACTGATACTTTATCAAGATGGATTCCAATTTCTAGGCCTCCGAATATATGGTCCGATGGAAAAAAAAGCGCCAATTTCGCATGGGATAATAGGTATGATTCCATTATTGTTGCTCCTTTTACTGACCATAGACTTTGGGTGATTTCAAAAAAAAGGGAAGGGCTAGTGAGCTACGTAAGTGTAAAGTCTAAATCTGTAAACAGTTTTAGAATTATCGATGGTTACCCTGCCCCTGGAGATAAAGGAATTATACAAGACTTAGAGAGTGATAGTTATGAGAATTTCATCTATGATATTTATAGAGATGTATTTTATCGTTTTTTCTTACCAAAGATAGACGTCAACGATTATAACCTCAGTCCAAGATCAATTTTTTCAAGAAGACCTATGATTGGTGTCATGGTTCTAGATAAAGATTTGAAAATCTTAGGTGAGTTCAATTTTTTAAACCATGAAATTGAGAACAGGAATTATTTCGTAGGAAAAAAAGGATTGTACGTGTCCACCAATAATCCCAACAGGGATGATTTCGATGAAAATATCCTTCGATATGACATTATCAGGTTTGAAGGTCTGAAGTATGAAGATTAAAACGCTTTTTATTTTGATGGGATTTTTTGCATTTCTCTCATGCTCAAATCCCAATAAATCAAAAATTTCAGGGGTTTTAAATATTTCTGAGCCTGAAGATTGGATTTTGGTAGTCAATCCTGAAGGATGTAAAACCTGTCTGGATAGCTTTTACAGTGAACTACAACTTCTCCCTAAAGATAGCCCTGGGGCTATTGTTTTAATTGCAAAGAATTCGAAAACACTTCGACAACATCCTCTAATTGAAAAATCGCCGATTCCACTTTATCTCGATGAACAAAAAATCCTAATTGAGGAAGAATTGGTACAAATGACTGATCAGATTCTGCTTTTTAGAGGGAAAGGATTTACCTCATTCGATATTTTGGATTATGAAAATGCTTTGAGTGAAATAAGATAGTATTGATCAAATACCAAAACAGAATTCTACCGGCATACCGTTCAGCTGTAGGAAAAGAAATACAGCTTAAAAAGCAGTATTATTATACACTTGAGCAATCGGTTAAAAGATAAAAGCCCGCCTTTAATAAAAAACAAACCCTCCAAGGGTGAAAACCTTTGGAGGGTGAGTATTTTAAAACTCCGAAGTAAAGTGAAACTCAATCTCGGGATAATTGTCCTGTACCAACTGAAGCCAGGCTTTAGACTAGTGCCTGCCTTACGAATTGAAATTCGCTTTTTGTGATCTGTTTTTTGATTTGTGATTAAAACTTTAAAATATTTTATCCAATTAGTTTGTTTTTTTTTTGCACCTCCTATATTGCTAGTGATCTTTTTGGCCATAGATCAAATCCGGGAAATTCTAGGCATTCCCAAAACAAAATCAATTTTCAAACTTAAATTTTAAAAATCATGAAAAAGTTAAAATTAATTGCACTAGGCATTGGCCTTTATGGGGCAGCAATCTTTGGTATGTCTTATTTGACTTCCAATGAAGCAGAAGCCCAAGGTGAGATTGCCAAGTGCGAGTGGGATGGTAAAACTTGTACCAAGCCCAAAGACAAGGCTCCCTGTGGTTGTGAAGTTGACGGAGCGGCAGTACAATAATTAATTTAATAGTAAGGCTGTTTCTAAAGTTTGAATATTCTTATATTATAGTAAAAGGAAAGTTTAGATTTTTGAAGCAGCCTGCCTTCATTATATGAAAAATATTATTTTCCTCCTAAGTCTGGTTGCATTAAACAATTGCAAACCAAAACAAAATGAAATCAAGCAAATCAATAAACAAGTTTACTCCACAATTCAAATTCCAATTGATCAGAGCTTTAATCCAGACCTATCTCGGATTCAACACTTTGATAGTGATTCCGGTGAATACATAGCTATACAAAATAAAACTAATTTTGAATTAGGTATATTTAGTTTAAACTCTCTCGATATACATCAAATCATACCATTGAAAAAGGAAGGTCCTAATGGTATAGGATTAATGAATGGTTTCACCATAAAATCAGAGGATACAATAGTAATTGCTTCGATCCCACCTAGAGTTCATCTAATCAATTTTCTTGGAGAAAAGTATTCTACGATCAAAATTGAAGACCCTGAAAAAAAAGCAAACTACTTGTCGTCCAATAATGAGACTCCCTTTATTTTTCTAGGTAAAGAATTATTTGGTATACAGCCTTATTTCCAAGACTTATATAACATAAGTTTTAAAGATATTGAAAACACTCGACCCATTTTTAAATTAACAATACATTCTGAAAGGGAAAATGAACTAAAGTGGCTAAACATAAACCGTCCAAAGGATGAATGGGACAATGGAAAAAAAAGTCTTGATATTTCATGGACGGATAATGGAGATTCAATCCTGATAGCTCCTCAATTAGACCATAGAATCTGGATTGTATCTAAAAAAAAGGAAAGACTACTTGGAATAAAAGAAATTAAATCTAATCAAATTAATGGTTTTAGAATAATAAAAGATAGCCCAGTTGGGGATGTTGAAATAATCAAAGATTTGGAAAATGGGCGATATGAACTTTTGCTTTTTGATCAATATAGAAAAATCTTTTACCGCTTCTTCTATCCTTCTATTAAGATTGAGTCCTACAATCTCACTCCCAGAAATATGTTGCAAAATCATCCAAAACTTGGCATAATGATTTTAGACAAAAGTTTAAATATCATAGGGCAACATCTTTTTGAAACGAATTACGCTCAAGCTTGGAATTACTTTGTCGGCCGTAAAGGCCTATACATCTCAACAAATAATCCCAACAGGGATGATTTCGATGAAAATATCCTTCGGTATGACATTATTAGGTTTGAAGGTCTGAATTATGAAGATTAAAACGCTTTTTATTTTGATGGGATTTTTTGCATTTCTCTCATGCTCAAATCCCAATAAATCAAAAATTTCAGGCGTTTTAAATATTTCTGAGCCTGAAGATTGGATTTTGGTAGTCAATCCTGAAGGATGTAAAACCTGTCTGGATAGCTTTTACAGTGAACTACAACTTCTCCCTAAAGATAGCCCTGGGACTATTGTATTAATTGCAAAGAATTCGAAAACACTTCGACAACATCCTCTAATTGAAAAATCGCCGATTCCACTTTATCTCGATGAACAAAAAATCCTAATTGAGGAAGAATTGGTACAAATGACTGATCAGATTCTGCTTTTTAGAGGGAAAGGATTTACCTCATTCGATATTTTGGATTATGAAAATGCTTTGAGTGAAATAAGATAGTATTCATCAAATTCAAAAAACAGAATTCTACCGGTATACCGTTCAGCTGTATGAAAAGAAATACAGCTTAAAAAGCAGTATTACTATACACATGAGCAATCGGTTAAAAGATAAAAGCCCGCCTTTAACAAAAAACAAACCCTCCAAGGGTGAAAACCTTTGGAGGGTGAGTATTTTAAAACTCCGAAGTAAAGTGGAATTCAATCTCAGGATAATTGTCCTGTACCAACTGAAGCCAGGCTTTGGATTGGGCCATAAAGATGAAATTCCTAGTCACGGAAGAAATATGTTTTCCAGTTTAGTACCTTTACTCCATCACTTCGGGATTGAGATTGATCCCCTACATACAAAACCATCCCTTTTTTTTGTCCACTGAGTTTCATCCAGTATTTCAAGTTCTTAAAGTAATCGGAATTGATGGTTTTTCCAGATTTGATTTCGACGGGAGTAAAGTCCACACCTTCATCGATCAGAACATCAATCTCATGCCCGGTTTTATCCCTCCAGAAAAACAAATTGATTTCTTGCGCTTGATGCGTTCGCTGCTTGATTAATTCGGTCACGATGAGATTTTCAAAAAGTGCACCTCTCAATGGATGCGTTTTTAATTGTTCTTTACGCTCAATCCCCAGTAAAAAGCTCACCAAGCCAGTATCCAGAAAATAGATCTTTGGTCGTTTGACGATAATTTTATTGAAATTTTGAAAATGGGGACGCAACAAATAAATCAAAAAACTACTCTCTAGAATTCCAATCCAAGATTGTATGGTTTTGCTATCTACTCCAACTTCATTCCCCAAGGATGTCAGATTCAACTCTTGGCCCACTCGCCCAGCCAGCAGTCGGATGAATCTTTCGAAAACGATCAAATCGGAAATGTTTTTCACTTGACGAACATCTCGTTCAATATAGGTTCTTAAATAATTAGGGAACCAATGGTAAGTGGGAATTCCGGGCTGATAAATCGGGGGAAAACCCCCTTTTAACATGAGAGAATCCTCATCCGGCACCTCATGTTCTTTTGAATAAATTTCTACTAATTGAAATGGGAGCAACTGCAAATAACCCACCCTTCCTGCCAAACTCTGGGTGATCGATTGCTGTAAAAGAAAGTTATTGGAACCAGTCAATATAAATTGACCCGTGATAGGTTTCTCATCAACAATCCCTTGGAGATATGAGAATAATTCAGGGGTTCGTTGTACTTCATCAAGAATAGCACCCTCTGGAAAATCTCCCAAAAAGCCACGGGGATCTTCTATTGCATACCTTCTCCGATCAGGGTCTTCTAATGAAATGTAAGGCTTTTGAGGGAAAATCGAACGAACAAGTGTCGTCTTACCGGACTGACGGGGGCCGACGACGGCAACCACCTTAAAATAAGTGGCCAGTTCCAGTAGTTTTTCAGAAGCTTTACGATAAATCATGGCTAAAAATATGGAAAAATTCGGAATTAGATTCCGAATTTTTCCAGTTTTCTAAGAAAAGACTCTTCATACCGATTTTCCGAAAGCAACATTCTATTAATCTCGATCCTGGGTAATCAAGACTACCAATTGTTAAAAACCCAACCCTTCAGTTTTTCAAAACCTGGTGGAGTATTTTTCTAAAACTCCGAAGTAAAGTGAAACTCAATCTCGGGATAATTGTCCTGTACCAACTGAAGCCAGGATTTAGACTAGTGCCTGCCTTACGAACTGAAATTCGCTTTATGTGATCTGTTTTTTGATTTGTGATTAAAACTTTAAAATATTTTATCCAATTAGTTTTTTTTGCACCTCCTATATTGCTAGTGATCTTTTTTGGCCATAGATCAAATCCGGGAAATTCTAGGCATTCCCAAAACAAAAATCAATTTTCAAACTTAAATTTAAAAAATCATGAAAAAGTTAAAATTATTTGCCTTATCCGCTAGTCTAGTTGGTTTAGCATCACTAGGGCTATCTTACTTTGGAACTAATAATGCCAAGGCTCAAGACAAAATGGTTTATTGCCAATGGGATGATGAAGGATGTACTACACCTGTAGAAACAAATCTTTGCGGTTGCGAAACACAACCAGGCGAACAAGTTCAATAATCAATCTGTGGCTGGGCTTTATTTTATTGATTTTGATGAAATAGGGAACAGCCACATTTTTCATCTAATTATGCGTTCAATAATTTTAATTATTTCCCTTTTAGTTGTCTTTTCCTCATGTGAAAAAAAACTTACTTATTCTATCACAGAGAAAAAAATAAACGAAACGTTAATCATTTCAATAAATTCAGATTTCAATCCCGATATCAGGAGGGTTCAATACATAAAGAGTGACTCAGGAGAGTATCTCGCCATTAAAAACAAAAGCAAACCTGAAATTATACTTTTCGATCTTCAAACTAAAAAAATAAACTACAAAATCCCGCTATTTACAGATGGTCCAAATAGTATCGGGAATTATAGCGGATTTCAAATTTACAAACCTGATTGCGTACTTATTTCTTCCATACCCCCAAAGGCCTTTAGTATCAATTTCCAAGGCGAGGTTCTAGCCAGTACCCCAATATTTGATCCCGAAAACAAGGTCAATTATGTGGGGTCTACTAATGAGACACCATTTATTTTAAAAGATAAAGAGCTTTGGGGAGCCCAGCCTTTTTATTCAAATATTTTTAATATCACAGAGAAAGAAGCGATTAATACTCTTTCAATTTTTAAAATAGAAGCAAATAAAACTGATACTGTATCAAGATGGATTCCAATTTCTAGGCCTCCTAATATTTGGTCTGATGGAAAAAAAAGCGCCAATTTCGCATGGGCTAATAGGTATGATTCCATTATTGTTGCACCTTTTACTGACCATAGACTTTGGGTGATTTCAAAAAAAGGGGAGGGACTAGTGAGCTATGTAAATGTAAAGTCTGAATCAGTAAACAGTTTTAGAATTATCGATGGTTTCCCTGCCCCTGGAGATAAGGGAATTATACAAGACTTAGAAAGTGATAGTTATGAGAATTTCATCTATGATATTTATAGAGATGTATTTTATCGATTTTTCTTGCCAAAGATAAACGTCAACGATTATAACCTCGGTCCAAGATCAATTTTTTCAAGAAGACCTATGATTGGTGTCATGGTTCTGGATAAAGATTTGAAAATCTTAGGTGAATTCAATTTTTTAAACCATGGAATTGAGAACAGGAATTATTTCGTAGGTAAAAAGGGATTGTACGTGTCCACCAATAATCCCAACAGGGATGATTTTGATGAAAATATCCTTCGATATGACATTATTAGGTTTGAAGGTCTGAATTATGAAGATTAAAACACTTTTTATTTTGATGGTTTTTTTTGCATTTCTCTCGTGCTCAAATCCCAATAAATCAAAAATTGCAAGGATCTTAAATATTACAGAGCCTGAAGATTGGATTTTAGTAGTCAATCCTGAAGGATGTAAAACCTGTCTGGATAGCTTTTACAGTGAATTACAACTTCTTCCTAAAGGAAGCCCTGGAGCTATCGTTTTGATTGCAAAAAATACGAAAACGCTTCGACTACATCCTCTGATTGAAAATTCGCCGATTCCACTTTATCTCGATGAACAAAAAAAACTAATAAAGGAAGAGTTGGTACAAATGACTGATCAGATTCTGCTTTTTAGAGCGGAAGGATTTACCTCATTCGATATTTTGGATTATGAAAATGCTTTGAGTGAAATAAGATAGTATTCATGATTTTCAAAAAACAGAATTCTCCCAGTATACCGTTCAACTGTAGGAAAAGCAATTCAGCTTATAAAGCAGTATTACCATACAAAAGAGCAATCGGTTAAAAGGAAAAAGCCTGCCTTTGACAAAAAACAAACCCTCCAAGGTTGAAAACCATTGGAGGATGAGTAATTTAAAACTCCGATGTAAAGTGAAATTCAATCTCAGGATAATTGTCCTGAACCATCTGAAGCCAAGCTTTGGATTCGGCCATAAAGACCAGTTTCCCGTCTTTATCATGAGCAATATGGCGGTTCTTTGATCGAACAAACTCATCCAATTGCTTTTTATCCTTACTACTGATCCAGCAGGCTTTATATAAATTCATCGGATGGAATTCCACTGTGGCATTGTATTCATTTTTCAATCGGAATTGAATCACTTCAAATTGAAGCTGTCCCACAGTACCGACTACTTTTCGAGAACCCATATCGAAGGTAAACAGTTGGGCTACTCCTTCCTCCATCAATTGCTTCAGCCCTTTTTCCAATTGCTTGGTCTTCATGGCGTCTTTGTTGACCACTTCTCTAAAGATCTCCGGCGAGAAACTAGGAATTCCCGTGAAGACCATATTCTCCCCATCCGTTAATGTGTCGCCGATTTTTAGATTTCCTGTATCATACAAACCCACAATATCACCTGGAAAAGCCTCATCAATGATCTCTTTATCCTGAGCCATAAACTGAGTCACATTTGAAAAACGAAGTGGCTTGGGTCCTCTTACGTGGTTGTAAGGCTTGTTTCGTTCAAATTTACCGGAGCAAATTCTCAAAAAAGCAATTCTATTTCGGTGATTAGGATCCATGTTCGCATGGATTTTAAAAACAAATCCTGAAAACTTGGATTCATCCGGTTTCACCTCTCTTACATCTGTATTCCTGCTTTTAGGTGCAGGGGCAATTTTGATAAAAGTATCCAGCATTTCATTCACTCCGAAATTATTTACCGCAGATCCAAAAAACACGGGGGCAACTTTTCCCTCTAAATACTCTTTCGGATCAAATTCTGGATATACCCCATCAATCAGCTCCACATCTTCCCGAAGTTGGTTTGCAGCATTCTGCCCAATCAAGGTATCCAATTCAGAATCTTCTAAATTTTCAAAGGTAGTTCGGTCATCGGAAAGCTTTCGCTGAGAAGGTGTGAAAAGATTAAGCTTCTTATCGTAAAGATTGTATACACCCTTGAAACTTTTACCCATGCCAATCGGCCAAGAAAGTGGTCGGCATTGAATATTCAACTTTTGCTCTACCTCATCTAATAAATCGTAAGGATCCCTTCCTTCTCTATCCAGCTTGTTGATAAAGCAAATAACTGGTGTATTTCTCATCCGGCAGACTTCCATCAGCTTTTCAGTCTGAATCTCCACCCCTTTTACACAGTCAATTACCATAATAACCGAGTCCACAGCTGTCAGGGTTCGGTAAGTATCTTCTGCGAAATCCTGGTGACCAGGAGTATCCAGCAAATTGATTTTGGTGTCTTTATATTCGAAGCCCATCACAGAGGTTGCCACGGAAATACCTCTTTGCTTCTCGATTTCCATCCAGTCAGACTTGGTTGCTGTATCAATCTTATTGGATTTGACAGCACCTGCAGTATTGATCGCCCCACCAAAAAGCAAAAGTTTTTCGGTCAACGTGGTCTTCCCTGCATCCGGGTGGGCAATGATGGCAAAAGTTCTTCTCTTACTGATTTCCTTATTCAAACTCATGGGTCCTTTCTTTCAGCCTGCAAAGGTAAGGAAAATGGATTTAGGAATTTAGAGTTACTAATAAGGATATCAAACTTATCCCTGATTGTTCAAGGTTGAGGATAAAGTATGGAGTTCCGATTTAATTTCGCAAATCGTCAATCTACTTTCGATAATCCCTCAATATTCCAAAATTCCTTCTGTAACAAACTGTTCTGCACCCTCTAAAGTACTGTGCAAGACAATTCTAAAGGTAGTGCCAACTCCAACTTCTGAGCTTTTAACAAAAATTTTACCGCCGTGGTAACTTTCTATGATTCGTTTAGCCAATGTCAACCCTAAGCCCCATCCCCGCTGTCTGGTAGAGAAACCTGGATTAAAAACTTTTCTGAAAAGTCGCTTTTCCATCCCCTTTCCATTATCTGTAATATCTATGATAACAAATTTATCACTGTCTTGAAGCAGCTCAATAGTAATCGTGCCTTTGCCCTTCATGGCATCAACAGCATTTTTACAGATATTTTCTATCACCCATTCAAAAAGCGGTTTATTCATCATGGCATCCAAATCTCTGGAGTCAGCCTTGATATTTAAATCCACTTTGGTCGAAATTCTTGGCCGGAGATAAGTGATCGTTTCTTCTATGACCTGATATAAGTTCTCAGCCTGAATCATAGGCTTGCTTCCAATACTTGAAAATCGCTCCGTTACCATTCTCAGCTTCACGACATCCTTATCCATTTCAGTGATAATCTCCTTATTTTCTTCCCAAACAGGAGAGTTTCTGAGATAATCTATCCAAGCCATCAAAGAGGCGATCGGAGTTCCCAACTGATGTGCAGTTTCCTTGGTCAGTCCTGCCCAAACCCGATTCTGCTCTGCGATTTTACTTTGGTTAAAAATTGCATAGGCCAGCATCCCAAAAATCAAAATTACCGCCAGTTGCACATAAGGATAATATTTCAAATTGATAAGTAATTCTGAATTGCGATAGTAAACCAGAATATCTGCTTCCCGAAGTAGAATAGGCTCATATTCGGCCTTCATTTTTTCCAATTCAATATCCAAGGTTTTCAGGGAATCCTCTCCATCCGCATTTTTCTTGAATCGTATATTTCGAAATTCTATAGGCTCACCACTGGCATCCACCATAATTACCGGAATAGAATAATTCTGCTGGATGATTTCCTGATTGATAAAAGTTAGGTTATCCGTATTGGAAGCGGCATATTCAAGCGCACTGGACAGGAGCTCTATCTGTCTTCTTTCCCGCTCTCTAAGTTCCTCCACCAGTCGGTTGGTATACCAAATGGATCCTGCTCCGATAATTAAAGATACAATTACCACCAACCATTTGACTTGTTTTCGGTTTTGATAGAAGTCGATGGAAGTAAGATCCTGGAAACGGTTTTTCATGCAGTTTAACTTGGCCTTTAAGGCTATTAACTCCTTTATCCAATAGATAGTATATCTCAGCTATAGATATTATCAGTTGGCTTCAGGAAGTGGATTTTAGTAAATTTAAGGTATTAAATCTAAGACAAAAACAAAATAAAAATATGAAAACGAATGACATCGGATTGGGCGTAAAAGACAGTATAGCCCTTATAGAAAAGTTAAATTTATTGTTGGCCAATTATCAGATTTATTATCAGAATCTGAGAAATTTTCATTGGAATGTAAGCGGTCCAAATTTCTTTGAACTCCATGCGAAGTTTGAAGAGCTTTATACCACTGCGAATGAAAACGTGGATGAAGTAGCAGAGCGAATTTTAACCTTGGGAGGAAGACCATTATCCTCTTACGGAGAGTACATTGAGAATTCTGAAATCAAGGAAGCGAGAGAAATTCAGGATTCTAAAAGAATGGTGGAAATTGTTCGAGAGAATCTAAATACTTTACTAAAAGTAGAGCGTGAAGTACTGGATTCTGCTTCCGAACAAGGAGATGAGGGTACCGTAACATTAATGAGTGATTACATCACAGCCAAAGAAAAAGTGGTGTGGATGCTCTCTGCATACCTGAAATAAATTTAGAAAGTAATTAGTTTTAATTCAATTGAAAAGTGGAACACTGAGGTTAATATCAGGTTCCGCTTTTCTTTTAATTCGAAGATTTAATCCACTTCCAAAGGGTTTTATAGGAAGGCTTGGTGCCATGCATTAAAATACCGATCCTGTAGATTTTTCCAGCAAGCCAAGTGGTAGCCAAAAACCCTAAAATCAACAAGAGCATAGAGAGTCCCAATTCCCAAAATGGAACACCGTAACTTACCCTTCCCATCATCGCTATGGGTGAAGTCAAGGGGATAATAGAAAGCCAAAAAGAAGTGGTACTATTTGGATCTTGCAACACAAATACAAATAAACCCATGTAGGCTACTATCAAAGGAACCGTAACTGGAAGCATGAATTGCTGAGCATCGGAAGGAGCATCCACAGCAGAGCCAATACCTGCAAACAAGGCCCCATATAATAAATAGCCTCCTAAGAAGTAAAATATAAAACTGGAGATAATACTGATAAAATCTATCCCTGCGATGACTTGCAGTATTTCAGTAAATTCAGAATTATCTGTTTGAATCATATCAGCCTGTGCCAATTCCATCGCTTGCTCTTGAGGCATTTGAAGGCCTAGGATTCCCGTTACAACAGTAGTCAAAGTACCTATCAAAATAATCCAGATTAAAAGCTGGGTTAAACCCACTCCGGCAATACCAACGATTTTCCCCATCATCAGCTGAAAGGGTTTGAGAGATGACACCAATATTTCAACAATCCGGCTGGACTTTTCCTCAATTACCCCTTGCATGATTTGATTTCCATAAATGAAAATGAACATGTAAATCAGAATTCCAGCTAAAAACCCTATCGCGTAATTGACTGTTGCATCGGATACTTTTTCTTCTCCTTTTTGGTTCAGTGTGATAGATTTCAAATCAACTGAAGTACGAATATCTGATAGAATTTGGGGGTCGATTCCTGAATCATAAAGACGCTGATCCTCAATTTTTTTCTTGAGACTACTCTCTAGATAAGATACCAAACTCATGCTGGGATTTTCCTCTCCGTAAAAGGTAATGCCCTGAGGATTTTTTAAGTCTATTTTAGGAATGTATAAAAACCCATAACGGTCTCCATTTTGAACGAGAAGCTTTGCCTCTTCAGGACTACTATCGGAAAATGAAAAAGCATATTGTTGAGAGCTTTCCATGAAAAAAAGCTTATTCTCATCCACCACTTCGATAATTCTTAGAGATTGGTTCTCTTTCTCTTCAACCGCAATCCAAACAAAAACCGCCATGATTGCCGGAAAAATCAGCGGCGTAAGCAAAGTGGCTAATAAGAAGGATTTCTTTTTTACCCGAGAAAGGTATTCTCTCTGAATGACTAACCAGATTTTATCCATTTTGAGTTGATTTTACCTGGTGAATAAAAATTTCTTCCATACTGGGAATTACTTCCTGAAAATTGGAAACCTGTCCGTAATTCATCAATTCTATCAAGAGTTCATTGGGAGTTTTACCGCTCAATGGCAGCGTAAAATGCACGGACTCTCCGTCAGTTTGAACCGCCCACTCAGTAGGAATAGGAAGAGTAGGTTGGTCAATACTAATTCTAAAAACTTCCGGTCTGTAGCTGTTTTTTACTTCTTTGATCGTTCCGTCTAAGATTTTGTGCGAACGGTTGATCATAGCAACCTGATCGCAAAGCAACTCTACGGATTCCATCCTATGCGTACTTAAAATGACTGTGGTACCCTGATTTCTCAGTTCTAGAATTTGGTCTTTGATGATTTCAGCATTCACAGGATCAAAGCCTGAGAATGGTTCGTCTAAAATTAATAAGGGAGGGTTGTGAATAATCGTAGAGATAAACTGAACTTTTTGAGCCATCCCTTTAGATAGATCTTCAATCTTTTTATCCTTCCATGTGCTCATTTCCATCTTGGCAAGCCAGTTATGGATTCGCTTTTTGGCTTCTTGTTGGGAAAGGCCCTTGAGTCTGGCAAAATAGAGCATTTGATCCCAGACTTTCATTTTTTTATAAAGCCCACGCTCTTCAGGAAGGTATCCTATAAGGCTGATGTGTTTTGGAGCCAAGGGCTGCCCATCAATCAAAACCTCACCGGAATCAGCATCTATAATTTGATTGATAATTCGAATCAAGGTAGACTTCCCCGCACCATTGGGGCCCAAAAGTCCAAAAATTACTCCTTTGGGGACTTTTAAATTAATATCTGTAAGAGCTCTATTTAAGCCGTAGGTTTTATTAAGGTTGAGGGTTTCTAGCATTGAAAAGGTTTTATTCTACTGTCAAAGAACCTACTCCAACATCAACAATCAATTCTAGTAAGTTGGGGTCATCAGGGTCATACCCTTTAGACACGTAGGTCTCATCTCCCAAAGAACGTAAATATTTTGGGATAGAAGTTCTGCACATAGCAGTTGTTCGGACTTTTATCCTAACTGGAAAGTTTTCAGGGGGAAGCTTAAGTTTCAATGTACCGGCGCCTACTGCTGCAATGACACTTGATGGCGAGGACATTCCATCGCTAAAATTCAAATTCAAGTTTCCATAATTAACCTCAAAAATCATTTTTTTGGCATTGGTGAAATTAGCCGACTGTACATTTACAGTACCCATATTTAAGGTAACCAACAATGTATCCATCCTGACTCTATTAGGATCTTCATTCCCGTAGTGGATTTTCACATCGGCGCTGGCACTCTTAACTTTTAATTGGCTGATAGGCAGCTGTGCCAAGTCAAATTCTGCTTTCCCTACTCCTAGAGTGAAATCCAAGTGATATAGAAAATTGGAGTTTAGACTGATATCCCAACTATGTCCGAAATCATCATTTCCTGAAGAAAAAATTTTTGAAGTGATGCTTTTACCCAGATTATCGGACTCCACATTTTTATGTACGAGAGAAGAATACAAAATATTATCGCTAACCTGATGTGAAAAATAAGGCAGAATATTAGCCTTCTCCAAGTGACCATGGATAGCGATAGGGTCTGAAATCCTTACCCTTTTAAGATGTGTAGAGCTTTTATAACTAGAGAATTCGAATAATACTAAATCGAAGCCTTCTTTTTCAGGAGCTCGGTACTCCTTAATCAACTGCGCGTTACTTGCACCTACCCCACCTAAGATTACTAGAAAAAGCAGACAGAATTTTCTCAGCATACGGATAGGTTACGACTTGACATGGAAAAGGTTTTTAAAAATATAAAAAAAGCCAGAATTGCTTCTGGCTTTATCAAATTTTAGAAAAACTCTTTCATTTTATCAAAGAAGGATTTGTCTTGTCTTCCTGGATCCGGTTTGAAATTTTCGGAATCTCTCAAGGCTTCCAAAGTCTGTCTTTCTTCTTTAGATAATTGAGTAGGAGTCCATACATTGACCATAATCAACTGATCTCCTTTGGTATAGCCATTAATATCTTTGATTCCTTTTCCTTTCAGTCTCAGCATTTTTCCAGACTGAGTACCCGGATCTATTTTGATTTTCACTTTTCCATCAATGGTTGGAACTTCCACAGAAGCCCCCAAGGCAGCATCTAAGAAAGAGATATAAAGATCGTAAATGACGTTATTTCCATCTCTTTGAAGTGTATTATCCTCAACCTCTTCTATCACTATTAAAAGATCGCCGGGGATTCCTCCTGGAATTTCATTTCCCTTTCCGGACATACTTAATTGCATTCCTTCAGCTACTCCTCCAGGGATATTGATAGAAATCACCTCTTCTTTGATGATAAGACCTCTGGAATCTGCTTCAGCAGGTTTTTTATCTACTATTTGGCCACTTCCTCCACAAACACCGCAGGTGCTAGCAGAAACCATCTGGCCAAGCATGGTATTTACCACCTTTTTTATCTGTCCAGATCCTTGACAGGTCGAACAAGACTTGAATGTAACGCCAGGGGCAATGACATGCCTTTTAACTTTGATTTTTTTCTCTACACCATTGGCTATTTCCTGAAGGTTAAGCTTCAGTTTTACACGAAGGTTTGTACCTTTTTTGGTACGTCTACCTCCACCACCTCCACCAAAGAATGAGGAGAAACCTCCCCCGCCTCCAAAAATATCACCAAACTGGGAGAAGATATCTTCCATATTCATACCTCCTCCACCGAAGCCTCCGTTTCCACCAAGGCCTTGATGACCGAATTGATCATAGCGCTGTTTCTTCTCAGGATTGCTTAGAACCTCGTAGGCCTCTGCAGCTTCCTTAAATTTTTCTTCAGCTTCTGGATTATCCGGGTTTTTATCGGGGTGATATTGGATTGCAAGCTTTCTGTAAGCCTTTTTGATCTCGTCAGCTGAGGCGCTTTTGCTTATACCCAATACCTCATAATAGTCTCTTTTTGCCATAATTACGCTCCTGTCACAACTTTGGCAAAGCGAACCACCTTATCTCCTAAGGTGTATCCTTTCTCTACCACGTCAATTACCTTTCCTTTCATTTCTTCACTCGGTGCTGGAATCTGAGTAATCGCCTCTTGAGTGTCGGCATCAAAAGGTTGCCCTATCAAATCACCCATTGGTTTTAACCCTTTGTTTTCCAATATTTTCAAAAGCTTATGGAAAATCAACTGATTTCCTTCACGCACTTTTTGAGCATCTTCCTCACTTTCATTTGCTTTGAAGGCCCTTTCAAAATCATCAACAACTGGAATCAAATCTCTAAGCACATCTTCAGAAGCAGTTTTGATCAAGTCCAGTCGTTCTTTCGCATTTCTCTTCCTGAAATTTTCAAAATCAGAATAGAGTCTCAGATATTTATCTTTTACCTCAGCTAATTCAGATTCAAGTTTCGCTAAAGAATCATCTGCTGTAGAATCAGTTTCTTGCTCTTGAGTCACTTCCTTTTCGGGAGTTTCCTCTACTGTCTCTTGAAGATTGTCTTTTACTTCTTCTTCCTTATTTTTCATAAATTATAAATCAATAGCTGGTTTATTCTAACTCATCAATATTATTGCCATAGAGCTCAACCTGACAAAGTGGCACTTATCCTTGTTGGATAGCCTGCCAAATCATATCCTTTAATTTATCCAGGTTGGTTTGGGCTACGGCTGAAATGAAAACAGATGGTATGCCCTCAGGCAATTCATTTTTCATTTCGGTCATCAACTCATCATCCAACATATCTGATTTGGAAATTGCCAGTAATCTCTGCTTATCTAAAAGCTCAGGATTATATTTTTCAAGTTCTCCCAGTAATATTTTGTATTGTTTTTTGATATTATCCGCATCTGCCGGGATAAGGAAAAGAAGGATGGAATTTCGTTCTATATGTCTCAAAAATCTTATCCCAAGGCCTTTTCCATCAGCTGCACCCTCAATAATTCCAGGGATATCAGCCATCACAAAAGACTTGTCATCTCTATATGCCACCACTCCCAAATTTGGCACGAGAGTAGTGAACGGGTAATCTCCTATTTCAGGCTTTGCTGCAGAAATTGATGAAAGGAGGGTGGATTTGCCTGCATTAGGAAAACCTACTAAACCAACATCAGCTAATAATTTGAGTTCGAGAATAATCCATTCTTCAATACCTGGTTCCCCAGGTTGAGCAAAGTGAGGGGCCTGATTGGTAGCAGATTTAAAATGATCATTTCCCAAACCTCCTCTTCCGCCTTTGGTGAGGATTACTTCCTGTCCGTCTTCAGTTATTTCAAATCTTTTCTCTCCAGTCTCGGCATCTTTTGCGACTGTCCCTAATGGAACTTCCAAAATGATATCTTTTCCGTCAGCTCCAGTGCGTCTTCCACCTTCGCCCGATTTCCCAGACTCAGCGATGACGTGCTTTTTATATTTCAAGTGAAGCAAAGTCCATAATTGGGCATTTCCTTTTAATATGATATGGCCTCCCCTGCCACCATCTCCGCCATCAGGACCACCTTTCGGTACATGTTTTTCCCTTCGAAAATGAAGAGAACCTGCACCTCCGGCACCTGATCTAGAACAAAACTTAACGTAATCTATAAAATTGGAATCTGCCATAATTTGCTTTAAATAAAAATGGCTAAGCAATCAGCCTAGCCAAATTTCGAATTGCAAAATTAGCAATTTTAAAGGAATCAGTAACTATCAATAACCTTTGTGATGTCTGAGAAGATTTCATCGATAGCACCTACTCCATTGATTTTTTTGAACTTCCCTTGTTTTTCATAATAATCAGCAACGGGGAGTGTTTCATCTAAGTAAACCTTGATTCTAGTATTTATTTTTTCATCGTCTTGATCATCCACCCTACCAGAAGTCTTACCTCTTTCTTTGATTCTAGCTTTTAGCACGTCTTCCGGTACATCTAGAGCAATCATTCCTGATATACTCATACCATGCTTTTCAAGCATTTCATCAAGTGCTTTAGCTTGAGCAGTAGTTCTTGGAAATCCGTCAAAAATAAATCCTTTGGAGTTTTTATTGGAAGCAATTTTTTCTTCTACCATCCCAATTACAACTTCATCAGGCACCAAACGCCCTTCATTCATGTATTTTTTTGCCAAGTTTCCCAATTCGGTCCCTTCGCCTAAGTGTTTTCTAAAAAGGTCTCCAGTAGATAGATGCGTCAGTCCGTATTTTTGAATCAGCTTTTCACTTTGAGTGCCTTTCCCAGCTCCTGGAGGGCCAAATAAAACGATATTATACATTCTAATTTTTTTAAATTCGGATCATTTTAACTGATAAATTTCAGGAAGTTCTCTCCCATATCCATCATAATCCAATCCATAACCGACCACAAATTTATTGGGAATTTCAAAACCCACATAATGAAGCGGGTAATTAAAACGAAAAGCATCTGGTTTAAATAAGAGTGTTGCTATAGAAACCGAGGCAGGATTATGGGTTTTCAGGGTATTTAAAAGGAAATTCATGCTAATTCCTGTATCAACAATATCTTCCACTATCAAAACATTTTTTCCTTCTATCGGGTCATTTAATCCCATTACTTCCTTTACTTTTTCTTGAGATTCAGTTCCAGAGTAGGAAGAAATCCTGATGAAACTAGTTAAAAGCTTAACGCTTTGAACCTCTCGACATAGGTCTGCAAATATGATGAAAGAGCCGTTCAGTACTCCTAACATCACTAGCTCCTGCCCATGAAAATCTTTTGAAATCTCATTACCAAGCTCCCTCAGCCGAAGTTTGATTTCTTCTTCCCTGATGAAAACCTGAAAACTTTTATCTTTTATCTGAACATCCATTATTATAGTGAATCCATTAAATATTTATGCATCTCAATCATTGACTGCAGATCTTTCAAAGATACTTTTTCATCTGGAGTATGCACATTTTCTTCTGCAGCACCCACAAACACCCAGTCAATTGCATAAGGTGAAAATTGAACCTCTCTTCCATCACTTCCTCCATATGCTTCCACTTCCAATTGAAAAGGAATTCCACTTTTTTCAGCAAGAGAAATCACTTTATCTATGAATTTTTTTCGAGGTATAAATTTATCTCGGATTGAAATAACAACTCCGTCATGTGGCAAGACACCTTCTGTCACCCAAGTTATATCGGCTATTAAGGCTTGTCTTACAGGTGAAGTTTCTTGAATAAATTTCAATAAAAACGGCATACTTCCACCACCGTGCTCCTCATATGTAGTAAAAACGACCCATCCATCTTGGATTGTCTCACAAACTTGCAATGCGGTGTATAGCCCCAACCTGTTGTCTAAATAGGCAGCCTGAATAAATTCTTCATCAATTCTTGCATTTTGAGAGAATGCTAGTCTAGTACCCCTTTCAATTGCACGTGGAAAATCATGCAGGGGAGTATCTTCATCTCCAATTAATTTACAATGGATTTTACCGAGGGAATCTTGGCCAACAAGTTCTGTCTCCTTGATAAACTCTGGACCTCCCACTGGAATCAGTTGATTTTCATACCGTACCATGAACCCAATGGTATCCATATGTGCAAAAAGAGCTGTACGAGGAGTCCCAAACTTCAGTAAAATACAATCGTGAAATTCTTCACCGAAAAACACTTTAGGCTGAACATTCCAGAATCTTTGCCGTTTATCAATGTATTCTAAGATAAAATTTGCAGTGTCTTGCTCATCGCCGGAAACACCGAATTTTTTCAATAAATCGAATAATAATTTCATATTGGCATTAATTATGTAAAGTTTTTGTTGTTATTTGAAAAAAATCGCAAGGATTATTTTATTTGTTAATTGGCATTTAAATAATTCATCTAGATTTGCAGTAAATTAAAAGTTTATAAATTTGTATTCACATCAATCAAACACTTAAAATTTGAACAAAAATTTTTTGTTATGAAAAAACTAATACTCTCAACACTTATGGCAGGAGCCTTGGCTATTGGTGCCAGTGCTCAAGACTACGACAAGTTGTCTTTGGAAATTAATGGTGGCTTTAACAAGCCAATGGCTCCATTAGCTCCTCAGTTCTTATCACCTACTTTAAACATTGGACATGTGGACTTTGGAGTTCGATATATGTTCAATGAAAAATTTGGAGCGAAACTCGATTATGGTTTCGGATCCATGAGCGAAGCGAACGGTAACAGAGTAAACAGCCTTCAACCATTTGACACAAACTATTGGAGATTAAACCTTCAAGGTGTGGCCAATATGGGAAGAGTCTTAAACTTTGAATCATTTAGCAGATCATTCGGCCTATTGTTGCACGGTGGTGCAGGTATGGGTGCTGTGAAGCCACAGAGCAACAGATTTGCTGGAACCAATGATATCGTATACAATTTAATATTTGGATTAACTCCACAATTAAAGTTATCCAAAAATATTGCCTTGGTTGGTGACATTTCTACTATCTTGAATGGTCGTCAGACTGTATCTTGGGATGGATCTACTGAGATTCTTCCTGATCTAGAGAATGGTTACTACGGTACTAACGGTACTTGGTGGACTGGTACTATTGGATTGAACTTCTACTTAGGTAAAAGCGAAGAGCACGCTGACTGGTATATTGCAGCTGACAAATACGCTACAAAAGAAGAGCTTGCTTCTCAAATCAACGGAATCAAAGATATGTTGAAAGATTCTGATGGTGACGGAGTTCCTGATTACTTAGACAAAGAACCAAATACTCCTGCTGGAGCAAGAGTTAATTCCGCTGGTACTACTTTAGATTCCGACGGTGACGGTACACCTGACCACTTGGATAAGTGTCCATTCCAGCCAGGACCTGCTTCTACTAACGGATGTCCGGTTGAAGAAGTAAGAGAAGAAGTTGATTATTTGAAGAAGGCTATTAATGATGGTTATGTAAATGTTTACTATGCTTTCGATAGCTCCAAGCCTTTAGGCTACTCTATTAGCGCTGCAAATTATGTAGCTAACTTCTTGAAAAGAAATCCAGGTGTATCTGTAGAAATCAAAGGATATGCAGACGAATTAGGTCCAGAAGATTACAACATGAAGCTTTCTGAGAAAAGAGCTAAAGCAGTTTATGATATTCTAATCGCTGCAGGTATTAATTCCTCAAGACTTTCTTACAAAGGATATGGTGAAGATACTAGCGTAGACAAATCTTCTGCAGATGCTAGACAAATGGCAAGAAGAGCTTCTTTCGAAGTAAAATAATTGTAAATACAATACAATAAAAACCTGATCGTAATGGTCAGGTTTTTTTTTGCCCTATTTAAGCCTATTGAACCTGAAAATTTCAATATCTTTGAGACACACCCTTAAAAAAATCCTCACATAACCATGAAAAAAGTAATTCTAATCTTGGTTTACCTGTGTCTGTCTACAATAGGGTACGCACAGAAAGAGTTTAACCAATGGAGTATTGAAACAAGTGCCGGCTTTAACAAAGCGATGTCTCCCTTAGCTCCTCCGTATTTAACCCCCACTTTGAATATTGGGACTATAGATGTTGGAGCCAGGTATATGATCAATGAAAAGTTTGGATTAAGAGGACTTTTAGAACTTGGTAATTTTTCAAGTATAAAAAACTTAAACCCATCCTTTCAGACAAATTACTTGCACTTTGGAGTCATGGGAGTTGCCAACCTAGGGCAAATCTTGAACTTCCAGTCATTTACAAACAGAATTGGTTTATTAGGATCTTTGGGGATTGGAGTCATTGGAATGAAATATGTCACTACTCCACTTCCGTTTACAAAACCTGAATACAGCCAGACAATCAAATCTGGATTCACTGGGATGTACAAAATCACAGAAAAATTAGCTTTAACTGGAAGAATTGACATCAATTTTAATGGCCGTCAAACTTATACATTTGATGGATCGAGATATAACGCCTCAGAACCTACAAATTTTCCAGAGCCACCATACGTTCATGCTACCGGTATTTGGTGGACTGGAACCTTAGGGCTAAACTTCTATTTAGGATCCAAAGAGCAACATGCTGATTGGTATATAAAACCTGATCCCTATTTAACAAAAGATGAACTTGCAAGTCAAATATCAAGTATCAAGGATATGTTGAAAGATTCTGATGGAGACGGAATCCCGGATTATTTAGATAAAGAACCTAATACACCTATTGATGCTAGGGTAGGAACTGATGGGGTAACCTTAGATTCTGATGGAGACGGCCTTGCTGATCATTTGGATAAATGTCCATTCTTACCTGGACCCGCTGCAACTTCAGGATGTCCAGTAGAGGAAATAATAAACAAAGAGGACTACTTGAAAAAAGCAATTCAAGACAAATACGTCAATGTCTATTTCTCATTTGACTCTTCAAAACCGCTGGCATTTTCTATCTCCTCAATTCAATATGTTTCTAACTTCTTGAAAAGAAACCCAGGTATAAAATTAGAAGTAAAAGGATATGCCGATGAATTAGGGCCAGAAAACTACAATTTGAAACTATCTGAAAAAAGAGCCCAAGCAGTTCATGACCTATTAATTAAATCAGGAATAGACGCGGCAAGATTGACCTTTAAAGGATATGGCGAAGATACAAGTGTTGACAAAAATTCAGAAAATGCCCGACAAATGGCTAGAAGAACAAGTTTTGAAATAAAATAATTTGCACGAAATAAAAATCTGAAAACCCGGCCTCCATCAGCCGGGTTTTTTCTATTAAATTAGCTCCATGTTCATCTTAGCAAATCAGCCATCTATAGCTAATCAATTCATAGCAGAAATGCGAGATATCCGAGTCCAGCAAGATAGAATGAGATTCAGAGAGAATTTAAAAAGACTTGGAAGCATTTTGGCATATGAGATTTCAAAATCCTTTCCATACGAAGAGAAAGAAATAACAAGTCCACTCGCAAGCTCTAACACTTTATTACCTTCGTCGCAACCTGTCTTGATAGCTGTCTTAAGGGCATCTCTTCCCTTTTATAATGGATTTTTGAGCGTTTTTGATCAATCTGAAAGTGGATTTATTGGAGCTTTTAGGCAAGAAAACACAAGTGATGAAATCCAGATAAACTTAGGCTACCACGCTAGTCCTTCTTTGGATGGAAAAATCGTCATCTTGGCAGATCCAATGCTTGCAACAGGAAAATCATTTCTTGCATCCATTGAAAAATTATTAGAACACGGAACACCATCTAAAATCCATATTGCTGCTGCATTTGCTGCTCCAGAAGGTATTCAATACTTACAAAATCACCTGAAAATCTCACACCAATTTTGGATTGGTGTGGTTGATGAAAAATTAAATGCTCAATCTTATATAGTTCCTGGGCTTGGAGACGCGGGAGATTTGGCATTTGGTCCTAAACTTTAAATAATGATTGCATATTTATTACTGGCTCTAGGTCTAATCATATTATTGGTAGGCGGAAAATTTTTGGTTGACGGAGCTTCAGCGATTGCCGTTAAATTGGGAATGAGTAGTGGATTGATTGGACTAACGATCGTAGCCTTTGGCACCTCTGCGCCTGAGTTACTAGTGAGTGTTAATGCTGCCTTAAAAGGAAACAGCGATATTTCCATAGGAAATGTGGTAGGCTCAAATATTGCAAATATAGGCTTAGTACTAGGTTTAAGCGGAATATTTTACCCCATCATGATCAAAAGTTCACACCTTCGATTTGATTATTTGGTTACTGTTTTGGTTACTATTTTATTTTTCATCCTAGGATTAAACGGATTAATTGGCCTTTGGGAAGGAATACTTCTATTTAGTGTTTTTATTCTATTCAACTTTTATCTATTTAAAAGTTCCAAAGGAGGGATTGCTGATGATAAGGAGGTAGAAGCAGAAATAGAACAGGTGAAAGGTTACAGTTGGCTAATTTCGATAGCACTTTTTTCAGCAGGAATTATTGGGCTTTATTTTGGGTCAGAACTTCTGGTTGAAAATGCAGTTAAAATATCCAGAGAATTCGGAGTTTCAGAAAGAGTAATTGGGGTTTCAATTATTGCTATTGGAACAAGCTTACCGGAACTGATCACCTCAATAATGGCAGCTCTTTCTAAACGTACTGATTTAGCCTTGGGTAATATTCTTGGAAGTAATATCATGAATATTTTATCTATCATTGGAATTACAGCAATCATACAGCCTATTGGAGTTTCTGAGGATTTTCTGGATGTAGATTTTCTTTGGATGATAGGTATTACGCTTCTATTATTTCCTTTAATGAAAACAAAAATGCAAGTTTCAAAAATTGAAGGTTCTATTCTATTTGGAAGCTATTGTCTTTACATGTTTTTCCTGTTATGAGTGAGGCTGTAATAACATTTTTAGGAATTTATTTCCTTAGCTACTTTAAATTTATAGCAGGGCCAGTTTTAGGTTCTGCAGCAGGTTACAGTATTGGGTTAACTATCTTAGTCACTGTAGCAGGAATGATGTCTAGTGTATTTTTGTTCACCATGCTTGGTGAAAAATTCAGGTCCTATCTAGCTTTGAGGTTTTATAAGGATAAGGCTGTTTTTTCTAAAAAGAATAGAGCAATTGTGAAGCTTTGGAAAAAATATGGTGAAATAGGGATAGCACTTGCTACCCCATTAATTCTGACTCCAGCGGGTGGAACTTTGATTTTAGTTTCTTTTGGGACTCGGAAAAGAACAATTTATTTCCATATGCTGTGGTCATCTATCCTTTGGGCTACTTTTTTCAGCCTTACCATAGATAGAATTCTTTCAATTCCATTATTTCAAAATTTACTCGGGTAATTCTTCATCTGGCAGGATTTCAATATCCTGAATCAATACTCTTTTCGATATCTCTTGACCCGTAAGGGTTGCCGCTAATCCTCCCATAGCTGTCTCCTTGTACTTGCTTTCCATAGAAGCGCCTATTTCCCCCATTGCTTCAACACATTCATCAACAGGGATAACGGCATTCACATTTGCCAAAGCAATCTGAGCAGAACTGAAAGCAATACTTGCAGCACTGGCATTTCGAACCACACATGGAACTTCTACCAGGCCTGCAACAGGGTCACATACCAAACCCAACATACACTGGATAGTGACTGCAACAGCCGTAAAAACTTGATCTATATTTCCTCCAAGGCAATAAACAATTGCTCCAGAGGCCATAGCGGCTGCTGAACCCGTTTCTGCCTGACATCCTCCTACAGCACCTGCCAAACTTGCTCTTTGTTCAATAATCAATGCGATGCCTGCACCTACAAGGAGTCCATTTACTATTTGTTCATCTGAAAGCGAATGGATTTCCTGCAACGTCACCATTGTTCCAGGTAAAATTCCGGAGGCTCCAGCAGTGGGAGCTGCCACAACTCTTCCCATACAGCTATTGACTTCTTTGGCTGCCAATGCTCTGGAAATGAGTTTTTGAAACTCAGGAGATAAAACTGTCAATGGGTGATTAAAAACTTTCTTAGCCCCATTATCTATCATCCCACTGTTGGATTTCATATCTTTTTCAAGCCCGGTCTTTACAGCATCTTTCATGACCGAATAGGCTTTTAACAAACCAGCTAATATTTCTTCTTTATTGGCGCCTTTTTCCTCACATTCATATTCAATGACAGATTCTTCTAGACTGATGTTTTTATCTAAACAATAGTCTTTCCATCCTTTAAAATTTTCAAAGAGATAGCACATAGGTTTTGGGTTTATATTATTTAAAAAGGAGACTTTAGAAATTAAAATTGATGGTTTGTTTAATTTCTGAATCTAAGCTTAATGCTACTGGGCAAGTTTTGGCTGCATTTTTCAGTTTTTGAATCAATACCGGATCGCTGATTGGATCTTCCCATTGAAAATCAACTATAATTTCAGCTATTTTTCGGGGATTGGATTGCATTACTTTTGTAACCTCCCAATCCAAACCATCTAATTTGTGACCATTATTTTCTGCAACTATACCCATGATTGTAACCATACAGGAGCCTAGAGCTGAAGCCACCAAGTCTGTAGGAGAAAAAGCTTCGCCTTTTCCATTATTATCAACGGGAGCATCTGTAAGTATGTTCTTACCTGATTGTAAATGCGTTGAAGAGGTTCTCAAATTTCCTAAATATGAACTTTTTATCGTGGGCATAAACTCTTACTTTTAATTTTCAGTTAAATACTTGAGTTCAAAAATAATTTAATATTTCCTACCCACAGTCAATGAGCAATTTTAAAATCCTCTTTTTTATTTGGTTTGCCTTCTTGGCTAACAGTGCTCTGGCACAGCGGGAAGATGCTGGAAACTATGAGTATGACAGAGAATTCCTTTTTGGTTTAAATAAAAACACCAATGGAGGATTAATTGGAGGTTTAGTTTTTAAGGTCGGTACCCGAATAGACGATCAACAGTTTTCTTTTCTTTCTGTAGAACTTTCCAATGTTAAAAGCCCAAAAGAAGTACGCTATAATACAGTTCTTGGCAATAGCTACATATTCGGAAAATCGAATTATCTATACTCAATTCGGCCTCAATACGGGCGGGAAATAATTCTTTTCAAAAAGGCACCAAATCAAGGCGTTCAGGTTTCTGCATTAGCAGCCGTAGGCCCATCAATTGGTTTGATTGCCCCATATTATATAGAATATGCAGTGAATAGACTTGAAACAGTAAGAGAGCAATATAATCCCGAGGTTCATCAAAGTAGATTTAACATACTCGGAACGGGTAGGCTTTTTGAGGGAATTGGTGAATCGGAATTAGCTATTGGGGGTAATTTCAAAGCTGCATTAAATTTTGAATTTGGGGTGTTTAGAAGTAATGTGACAGGAGTGGAACTTGGATATATGTTGGAGGGTTTTACCAGAGAAATCCCATTAATACCGACTTCTGAAAACAGGCAAATATTTCAGTCTGCCTATTTCACATTTTATTATGGTTTCAGAAAGTAGGTAAAATTGGGTTTTGAATTGATTACCTGTAATTTTGCCCTCAAATAAATCGACTATGATTGAATTGCCAGTGATATCCGAAGAAGCTACCAAAAGAAAAAAGCCTGATTGGCTTCGGGTTAAGCTTCCTATCGGTAAAGAATATGCAAAAGTCAGAAAACTAGTAGATGAGCATAAACTTCATACCATTTGCGAAAGCGGTAACTGTCCAAATATGGGTGAATGTTGGGGTGCTGGTACTGCTACTTTCATGATTCTTGGAAATGTATGTACTAGATCCTGTTCATTTTGTGCAGTAGCTACCGGAAGGCCTCCAGAATATGATGAAGACGAACCAAGAAGAGTTGCTGAAGCAATCAAGTTGATGGGAGTAAAACATGCCGTTCTTACTTCTGTTAATAGAGATGAATTGAAAGATCGTGGAGCTGAGATTTGGTATCAGACAGTTGTAAAAACAAAAGAACTTTCACCAGAGACTACCATTGAGACATTGATTCCAGATGTAAAATCTAACTGGGATGCTTTGTATAGAATGATCAGTGCGGGACAAGAGGTGGTCTCCCATAACATGGAAACTGTGGAATCTTTGTATAGAAGAGTAAGACCTCAGGCGAAATACAATAGATCCTTGGAACAAATAAAGCTTACCAAGGAGTATGGTAAAAGAACCAAGACAGGTATCATGCTAGGTCTTGGAGAAACTAAAGAGGAGGTTTATAAGGCTATGGATGATCTAGTGGAACACGGTTGCGACATCCTAACTCTGGGACAGTATTTACAGCCAACCAAAATGCATATTGAGGTGGCTGAATTCATTCATCCTGACCTATTCGACCATTATCGTGAAGAAGGCCTCAAAAAAGGCTTGAAATACGTTGAATCAGGACCATTAGTAAGATCTTCCTATCATGCTGAAAGGCATGTCAATGTTTAATAAAAATTAAAAAAAGCCGGCTAACAGTCGGCTTTTTTATTGTTTATTTTTTCTAATATTCAAATTAGCCGTGTTCAACTTATAAGTGCAACACCTAATTTTTGTTTGAGTTTTTGTATTGGACTAAGGTAATTAAACTTTCTAACGGGTCTGTTATTGATTTTAGCCTCGATTGCTTGTATTTGTTCTGTTGAGATTTCATTGAGGTCAGTTTTTTTAGGTAAGAAAGCTCTAATCAATCCTATTCTGTTTTCGACAGTTCCTTTATCCTGCGAAGTATACGGCCGAGTAAAGTAGGTTGGGATATTGTATTTGTCTCGAATCAAGTGATGGTTTGCAAAAGCCATGTCATTATCAAAGGTGATCGATTTGAAAAAGGAAGGCCCAATCCTTTGGATTCGCTTAGCTAATTTCTGTTCAATAGCATCAGCATTCTTACCGGATAATTTCTCCATAGTGGTAATCAGGGTAGCCCTATCTACCAAGACCAGAAGAGCAGACTGGTGGTTCTTACCCATCATCAGATCGACTTCTATATCGCCTATTCGCTCCCTTAGGGCTACAACAGCAGGTCGTTGTTCAATAGGCACTCTTTCCTTTATGATTCCTCTGGAATCTCTGTAATTGCCTCTTTTTCGCTTTCTTTTCCCATGGCGGAGGCATTTATAAAGCTCCCGATCTCTGGTCAATGACCAATGCTTACTTTTCTTGGCTTTCCAAATCCATTGATAAATGGTTTCATGGGACACGCCCGGGTTTCCATCCAATTCCCATTTGGCAGCAATCAATTCCGGACTCAGTTTTTCCTCCTTGAGCCAAACTCGAGCTTGTTCCTTTAGCTCAGCCTTGAAACGGATATTCTTGGGTTTAAGCTTATGCCGTTCATCGGTTCTGTTTTGAGCGACACGAGCGACATATTCACCCGCATTGCGCCCGCGTAGACCCGTGTTCCGACGAAGCTCCCGACAAATGGTGCTTTTATGAACTCCTAAAGCTCGGGCAATACCGGTCTGAGTCACCCCTTGTTTGATTAAAATTTCGATTTGGTACCTTTGCTCTGGGCTGAGATGATTGAATTTCTGCATGACAACACTAATTTAATTCTTCAGCCTAAGGAAGGAAGCCTAGGCTTCCTTCCTTAAACCTTTAGTGTTGCACTTATTACTTGAATCTGGGTTATCGATTGCCACCCTTTTCAGATTAATAAATACGCCCAGAGATCCATCCCTAAATCTGGATATGGCTTATGACTATAATTACTTCAATGAAGCAGTTTTCACCTGACGTTAAAGGGAAAGTTTGATGGGTTATTGGTTAATAAGTTGTTGAGTAATTTGTTATTGGAATATATCTTCAATTGAATTCTTTATTCTTTCAGCTTTCTCATTTAAGCCTTCATCCTTTCCAGCCTACTGCCTACTCAACCCTGCCTACTGTAATTCCCCTAAAACACAAAAACCCCAGCGGTTAGGCTGAGGTTTGAATAATGTGGCGGCGACCTACTCTCCCGTGCGCCGCGGCGTACCAGTACCATCGGCGCTGCAAAGCCATTCCGCCCTTTCAGCATTCTCACTTGAGCCTTCCTTTGGGAGATAAACCTCCAAACTTCCCTACTGCCTACTTAATACAGCCTACTGTAATTCCTCTAAAACACAAAAACCCCAGCGGTTAGGCTGAGGTTTGATTAATGTGGCGGCGACCTACTCTCCCGTGCGCCGCGGCGTACCAGTACCATCGGCGCTGCAAAGCCATTTGTCACTCCCTGAAATAGGTTGACCGTTTTTAAATCAGAATGAAGATGCTAAAAACGGGAAAAAGGATCAATTCACATCGTAAATTTTCTGAAGAATTTAAACGTAAATTGGTAGACGACTTCGAAAAAGGAGTCATGTCTGTTCCTCAAATGCAAAAGCATTACGGAGTTTGTAATGCTCTTATTTATCGTTGGATTTACAAGTATTCCACTTACAATGAAAAAAATATCAGAATCGTTGAGATGAAAGACAGCCAGACACATCGGTTAAAGGAACTCGAAGAAAAGGTCAAGGAGCTCGAACGAACTGTTGGACAGAAACAGATCATGATTGACTATTTAGAAAAGATGATTGACCTGGCCAAGGAAACCTATTCAATCGATATCAAAAAAAACTCCAACACCCCACTCTCTGGTGGTTCCAAACCAACAGGAAAGTGATGAGCTATTCTCTCAATGAACTCTATCGGACTGTTGGGGTCAGTAAGCAAGCAGTTCAGCAGGCCAAGCTAAGGCAGGATCGCTTTGACAGGGAGCTTGCCGAACTGGTAATTTTGGCCGATCAGCTGAAGGAGGAACATCCGGGATGTGGGGTGGAAAAGATGTATTATACCCTGAATCCGAATTGGATGGGCAGGGATCAGTTCTGTGAGATTTTCTTGGGACTGGGCTATGGAGTGAAGCGTATAAGAAACTATCATAGAACCACTTACAGCGGGAGCTGCCACTATCCCAATCTGATTGAAAGAATATCTGTTACCCGCCCCTTTCAGGTGATCCAGAGCGATATTACCTATTTTCACCTAAATGGGGAACACTATTATCTGGTGTTTATCATAGACGTCTACACCCGATTACTGGTCGGTTATTCGGTCAATGACCATATGAGGACCAAAGGCAATTTAGAAGCAATGACAATGGCACTGAAACAGTTGGACTTTCTGCCTTGGGGACTGATCCACCATTCAGACAGAGGATCCCAATACAGTAGCGGGGAATATACCCGATTACTGAAAACAAACTGTATCCACATTAGCATGGGGAAAGTCGCATGGGAGAACGCCTACGCAGAACGCATCAATGGAATCATCAAAAATGAAGACCTCAAAAGATGGAAGATCAAAGATATAAATGAGCTAAAGAGAAAGGTGAAAAAAGCGGTCAACAACTATAATACAAAAAGATTGCACAGAGCTTTTGATATGAAGTATACACCGATGGGATTCTACCAAAAAACACTAGATTTACCTGCCCAAGAAAGACCGACGGTGAATGTTTATACCGAAGGAAAGAAAAACTACTCGGGGGCATCGAGCCCCCAAGTAGTTTGCCCAAGAGAAGAACCTCTGGCTCATATATGCCCGATGGAATTTATAAATGAATGTTGAACCAAACGGTCAACGTTATTTAGGGATGTACAATTCCGCCCTTTTAGCATTCTCATTTCAGCTTTCAGCCTTTGTTGCTGACTACTGCCTACTCAACACTGCCTACTGCTACTGTAATTCCCCTAAAACACAAAAACCCCAGCGGTTAGGCTGAGGTTTGAATAATGTGGCGGCGACCTACTCTCCCGGGTGTAACCCCAGTACCATCGGCGCTGCAGGGCTTAACTTCTCTGTTCGGGATGGGAAGAGGTGGGACCCCTGCGCTAGGCCGCCTAATCTGTAAGTATGCAGTGATCAGTTTCCGGTCGGCAGTTTCCTGCTTTCCGATCCGATGCCCTGCATCTAATATTTTTTGTTCTTCGGTCTTCAGTCTTCCGACTGCTGACTCTTTTTAACATATATCGTAGAAACTGTAACACAGCCAGAATAAGCTTTTGGGCAATTAGTACTGCTCAGCTATGACATTACTGCCTTTACACCTGCAGCCTATCAACCTCATCGTCTCTGAGGGCCCTATTTGGAAGTCTCATCTTGAGGGGAGTTTCGCACTTAGATGCTTTCAGCGCTTATCTCTTCCCGACGTAGCTACCCGGCAGTGCAGTTGGCACCACAAATAAGTACACCAGCGGTCAGTCCAACCCGGTCCTCTCGTACTAAGGTCAGGTCCTCGCAAACTTCCCACGCCCGCAACAGATAGGGACCGAACTGTCTCACGACGTTCTGAACCCAGCTCGCGTGCCACTTTAATGGGCGAACAGCCCAACCCTTGGGACCTTCTCCAGCCCCAGGATGTGACGAGCCGACATCGAGGTGCCAAACCTCCCCGTCGATATGAGCTCTTGGGGGAGATCAGCCTGTTATCCCCAGCGTACCTTTTATCCTTTGAGCGACGGCCCTTCCATTCAGAACCGCCGGATCACTATACCCGTGTTTCCACCCTGCTCGGCTTGTCGGCCTTACAGTCAAGCTCCCTTATGCTATTGCACTCCTCGTACGGTTACCAAGCGTACTGAGGGAACCTTTGGAAGCCTCCGTTATCCTTTTGGAGGCGACCACCCCAGTCAAACTACCCACCAAGCAATGTCTCCCGAGCCGGGATTAGATACCAAACAAACAAAGGGTGGTATTTCAACAGTGACTCCACAGATCCTGGCGAACCCGCTTCATAGTCTCCCACCTATCCTACACATCATTTGTCCAGTACCAATGCTAAGCTGCAGTAAAGGTGCATGGGGTCTTTCCGTCCCGTTGCGGGTACACGGCATCTTCACCGTGACTACAATTTCACCGAGCTCATGGCTGAGACAGCGCCCAGATCGTTACACCATTCGTGCAGGTCGGAACTTACCCGACAAGGAATTTCGCTACCTTAGGACCGTT
>NZ_CP048415.1:0-32500 GCF_019443765.1 Algoriphagus sp. NBT04N3 | reverse complement strand
TCCTATGAAGCAAACTTTTCCTAAATCCAAATAAGATTGATAGATCCCCTCTGTTAAAACCTCTGCCTCTAATGCTCTTTTCACACTTCCTTCATTTGAAAAAACCTGACTATAAACTTCCATTCTCCTGGCGTCAAGCATTGCGATAATATGAAAGTCTTTATTTTCACCTTTGGCCTGATAAGCCAAAGCTTGAAGCGTATTCACAGTAATGAGGGGCAGGTTCAAAGCAAAAGCAATTCCTTTTGCAGTAGAAACTCCTATTCTCAAGCCAGTGTAGGAGCCGGGGCCCTCCGAAACGGCAACTGCGTTTAAATCTGATGATTGAAGCTTTACGGAGTCTAAAACCTCATCAATCAACTCCATGATTTTTTCAGCATGAACTCCTTTTTCGTTGAGCTCTTTCATAGAAAGCAATTGTCCTGATTGATGAAGGGCAATCGATAGTTTGTCCGTGGCTGTCTCTATAGAAAGAATATATGCCATGTAATTTATTTTGCAGATGCAGTCAGAATCTTGCCCAATTCAGAAGGTTGCTTAATCACTTCCAAAGCTTTCAGCACATCCTTATCCTTCAAAAGCCCGGCTTCGATCATTCCTTCCTGAAAATAATATCGGGATACAATTTCTTCAGAAATTACTTTTTTCACCTCGTCCTTATAAGTGATCAAGTCTTGCTCTTTACTATGATTCACCCTTTTTTCCAAAGCTTCAATTTGATCTTTGATCTCATTATAATAAGGCGCCTTTTCAGCATTCTTTTTCATATCCGACACAGACTTTTCTAAGTAAGTTGTGTAATCATACTCTTTACCTTCAAGCCACTTAATGAAATTCTGATATTCCTGATCCGTTATGCTGAACTCTCTAGGCTTACCTATGGATGGATGCTTATAAAAATATTCAGTGGCATAGTCAAAAACATGATTTCTCGCTACCAGACTATAAGTGATAGGAGCATATGTTTTAGATTCTATCATCTCATCAGGCTCAATTCCTGCTCCATCTCTGACTATTCTTCCATTTTTAGTCTTGAACTCTTTTCTCAAAGAGTCAGGAATGGAATATACCTCACCATTTTCTCTAGTTTGTGCATAATCTATCGCCTGAATACACCTGCCGCTTGGAATATAATATTTAGCGGTGGTAACTTTCATTTGAGCATTATATGTCAGTGGAATAGTGGTTTGTACCAATCCTTTTCCGAAAGACTTCCTTCCGATCAATACGGCTCGATCATAATCCTGCAGAGCCCCGGCCACAATTTCTGAGGCAGAAGCACTTCTTTCATTGATGAGTACGACTAGTGGAATATCTTTATCCAGAGGAGTTTTAGTCGTTTTATAGGTAAAATTCACATTTTCCAGCTTACCTATAGTTTTTACTACCTCTTTCCCCTTAGGAATAAAAAGGTTGACTATTTCCACTGCCTCACTCAAAAGACCTCCTGGGTTATCTCTTAGATCTAACACAAGCTTCTCAGCCCCTTGGTTTTTCAAAGCAATCAATGCATTTCTCACTTCTAGGGAAGCATTGGTAGTAAAGTCTCCCAACTTGATGTAACCTGTCTTTTCATCAAGCTTGCCATAATATGGTACGTTCTTAAGGGAAATCTTCTTTCTGACCAAGTTAAACTCCAATGTGTCTAGATTTCTTTTGACTTTTATTTTGACAGGGGTATTTGCAGGACCTTTCAGTAAATCAGAAACTTCTGAGGTATTCTTTTTTGAAACATCAACTGAGTCCACTTTCAAAAGCTGATCAGCGATTTTCAGCCCCGCAGATTGGGCAGGAAAACCAGTATAAGGCATTATAATAATATTCCCTTCACCTCTTCCTCCAATCAAAGCACCAATCCCTGCATATTCTCCTGTTGTTAACATCCTGAAATCAGCAGATTCTTCTTCTGGAACATACTCAGTGTAAGGATCCAATTCCTCAAGCATGGCATTAATTCCAATTGAAACCAATTCGTCAGGATCGATCTCATCCACATAATAGGAATCAAGTTCTCGAACTAAGGTTGCGAAAATATCTATGTTTTTGGCTAGAGCGAATAACTTGTCATTTTTCGCTTTGAATGCAAAAAATCCTGTCAAAAGCAATCCTCCACAAAGGATGATTACCATATATCGCTTTAATTGATTACTCATGGTGTTCGGAAACTTGGGTGGAAATTTGTTGTAAAATAGACACAACTTTCTTGGAAATAGTTGCAAAATCTATGGGCTCTGAAGCTACATATATCAGACCAATATGCAATCCTGACTCTGAAATTGTAAGTGAATGTTTGTTAAGACGGTAGGCTTCTTTCATCCTTCTCTTAATCAAATTTCTATCAACCGCCTTTTTGATTTTCTTTTTTGAAACGGAAAAAAGTACCTGAATAGTTTCCCCTTCCTGCTTTTTGGGTAAATACAGGACTTTAAAAGGGTATAAAAAAAAAGAGGAACCTTCGTTAAAAAGTTCCTTAATAGACTTTTGGGCATGAAGCCTTTCACTCTTGGGAAGTTTGTAATTCATCATCAGGTAAGGATTCGCATTAAAAATACGAAAACTACCTTGAAGAATTACTTCTTCAAGGTCTTTTCAGAGGATACAGATAGTTTCTTTCTACCTTTTGCTCTTCTGGCTTTAAGAACTCTTCTACCGTTGGCAGTGGACATTCTTTCTCTAAAGCCGTGCTTGTTTTTTCTTTTTCTGCGAGAAGGCTGGAATGTTCTTTTCATGATGGAATATCTTTAACTGATTGCTTTCTTTATGGTCTATTTGGAATTGGCCTTCCGGCTTACCCTCCAAAAAGGACTGCAAAGATATGCAGCCTTTTTTTAAATACAAACTGTACCTTTACAATTGTTGAAAGTCAATACCTTAATTCATGTACGAATTTCTATTTAAAAGCTCAAATCCACTATCACAGTTCCTCGAAATTGAACTTAAACTACCTATATCACAATCAGGGGAAGTACAATTACAGCTGCCATCATGGCGCGCAGGACGCTATCAATTTGCGAATTACGCTCAAAATATTCGAAAAATCAGTCTTTCTGACCAACAAGGGAAATCAATGCAGCTTAGGAAGAAGAGTAAAGACTGCTGGGCTTTCGATGCCAAAGTAAATCAGACATATTTTTTAAACTATGAATATTATGCTGGAAAAATGGATGCGGGATCTTGCTGGGTGGACGATCAGCAGCTTTATATCAACTTCGTCAATTGTTGCTTCGAAGTAAAATCCTCTGATGATTTTCCATATTCAATTGAAATACAAGATTCACGGTTTAAGGATTTTGTCTGCACCTTATCTAGAAAATCAGGTGGACAATTTCTAGCAGATAGTTTTCAGGAACTCGCAGACTCCACTTTTCTTACTTCAGAAAAATTAACCCATTGGGAATATGAGTCCAATCATGCCCAATTTCATATCTGGATAAATGGAGAAATAGCATTTTCAAAAACAGAATTACTTCAAGCTTTCAAGAACTTTACAGATAAATTAATTGCTGACTTTGGAGAGTTCCCAGAAAAAGAATACCACTTCATCTTTCAGCTATTGCCTTACAAGCATTTTCATGGAGTTGAGCATAAAAAAGGAACAGTCATCACATTTGGTCCAGCTCAGGAATTGTCCAACCCGGAACAATTTGGGGATTTGATGGGGGTGAGTTGTCATGAAATGTATCACGCATGGAATGTTTGCCGAATAAGGCCACAGGAATTATTGCCTTATGATTTTTCAAAAGAGAATTACAGCGAAGCTGGATGGATCTTGGAAGGAATCACCACATATATGGGTGACCTTTATTTGCTAAAATCCGGTTTTTTTAATCTGGATGAATATTTAAAAGAACTTGATAAAATAATTAGGCGAGTAAGTTCAAATTTTGGCTGGAGGAATAAAAACATACTGGACTCATCTCTGGAATTATGGCTAGACGGCTATCAAGAAGGCATTCCCGACCGGAAACAAAACATTTATGCAAATGGCTGTTTGGTTGCTTTCGCTATTGATTTGGAATTGCTTCAACAGGGTTCATCCTTAACAGAAGTCATGGGGGAGGCCTGGCAGCGATTCGGTAAACCTAATATCGGTTATGATTTACAGACGTTCTGGAAGCTGATCCAAAAGCGAGAAGGTCATTGGGACAGCCAAACTTTTTTTAGAAAATTTATTGCAGGGAATGAGGATATTCTCAAGTTGTTGGAGCAATTAATTCTGCCCTTTGGCATGAAAATTACAAAGAGTCCAAATGAAGAAATCCTAACCAAGCAGCTAGGAATCATTTTAAAGGAAGGTAAGATTCAGAAGATCCATCCTGAAAGTCCAGCCTACTTTAATTTGATGGTAGGCGATGAGATCGTTGAAAGCAAAATCAAATCTTCACAAATAACTCTGGAAGTAAAAAGGCTAAATGGAGGACAGCATCAATTGTCTTTTGATGAGGGTGGGAATTTCTTTCCTGTAGTTCAGGTGAAAAAAATGGAAGAAACATTACTGATGCAAAAATGGAGAAAATAAAAAAGCGGAGAACTATCTCCGCTTTTCTAATTTTTCTAAGAGAAGTACTCTTATTGAAAGTCTTCTGCTGTCAATTCAGGGTTTATCTCCAAAGAGGTAATCTTTGCTTCTAGAGGAACTGGAATCATCTGTGATTTGATAGTCCAAACCATAGGGAAAAGAACCCCTCCTTTTTCTTGATATTCTGAATAGAAAGTATCGCCTGATGCAGGATTTTCATTTTTGATTTTCAATCCGCTGTCAGCTGAGTAATAGTTGACCAACTGAGCTCCAGAAGGAGATTTGATAATTACTTTGTAAGCAGGAGTTCCCTCAACATCTTTTAACCCATCCAATTCAATAGAGTAACCTAATTCCTGATACCACGCCTCGGGGAATAGATAAGAATTGATTTTCGCCATTTCAAACTGCTCTCCTGTCAATTCCATTGTTTGGCCTTGGGCGCTGATAGATCCACTGTCTTCTAGGATAGTTGTGCTCTGCATCACATTTCCCATAATGAGCGTTTTTTGTCCATACTTTCCACCCTCAGCATCATAAACAGCCTGAAGAGTCAATTTATTCCCCATCACATCTGCTTCCATTGAAATAGAAGCTGTTTTGATCGCTCTGGCATTTTCTTTCCCGCCAATTGCAGAAAGATAATTTTCCATCACCATCTCTGCTGTCATATCTGCATCTGCGGTTAATTCCTTAGCCGGGAAGCCCATGTTATCATACATTTTCACTTCACCAAAACGAGCTAGTTTGTCTTTTATCTCTGAACCATTACCAACAGCAGTGATATAGAGTTTATCTGGCTCTATCAATTTTTTAGCAGTAGCATTAATATCAGCAACAGTAAGCGCATTGAGCTTCTGCAAATAAGTTTTATAATAGTCTGAAGGTAGATTATAGCGTTCGATGTTGAGTGCGAAGTTTGCAATGGTGGAAGGGCTTTCCAATGATCTACCGAAAGAACCGGAAAGGTTTGCTTTTGCTTTCTCCAATTCCTCTTCAGTCACTCCCTCATCCACAATCTTATTGAACTCATGTAGGAATTCAACTACTGCCGAATCCGTCACTTCAGTTCTGACAGAAGCATTGGCAGAGATTTGAGAAACCAATTTATCAGAACCGATGGAAGAATAAGCTCCATAGGTATAGCCTTTGTCCTCTCTAAGGTTTACAAATAGTCTTGAAGAAGATCCGCCTCCTAAAATTTGATTCAACAGCCTACTTGGAATATAGTCCTCATCTCCCAATTTCAATTGAACTGGTTGCGCAATATTGATTACGGTTTGAACTGAAGAGCTTCTATCTACCAAACCCACCACATTCTCAGATGATCTTGTTGGCATTTTGTATTCAAATGATGGGACTTTTCCAACTTTCCAATTGGAGAAATACTTCCTCACAACTGTTTGAGCCTCGGACTTATCCATATCACCAACAATCACCAAGTAAGCGATATTTGGTTTGAAAAAAGTATTGTAATATTCTTTAACATCCTCGACTGAAATATTTTTGACAGTTGCTTCAGTCGTTACCTCTCCATACGGATGATCTTTGCCATAAACCATTGCAGAACTTAGTCTGCTAGAAATGGCATTTGGATTATCCTTACTTGTGGCTAGGCCAGTCAATGTTTGCTTTCTCTGCTTTTCCAATTCATCTTCCGGAAACACAGGATTAAACAAAACATCAGTCATCAACTCCAAGGTTTTGTCCTGATGTTTTTTCAAGGAAGATGCAAAGATCGAAGTTGAGCCTGCTGAAAGGCTGGCTCCAATGAAGTCAATTTCTTCATCTAGCTGATCTTTTGTTCTATTTTTTGTCCCAGCCATCATCATTTGGCCGACAAAACCAGTCAAACCAGCTTTGTCTCCTTCCATTAGTGGATCTCGGTCCAATACAAGATTAAAAGTTACTCGAGGTAGTTTATCATTTTTTACCACAAAAACTTTCAGACCATTATCTAATTTGAAAGTTTCTGCATCGGCAATTTTTATCTCAGGAGCAGGTCCTGATTCTGGAAATTGACTTCGATCAACTTGTGCAAAGCCAATGGTGCTTGCCAAAAGAATGAAGATATATGTTGCAATTAGTTTTTTCATTTCATTGTTGATTTAAAGTTGAAACAATTATTCAGTAGCGTCTTTTGGTTTTGGCAAATAATACAATACCACTCTCCCATTGAGATTAAGATATTCATTAGCTACTCTTTTGATATCCTCTTGCGTCACTTTACTGTAATAATCCATGGTCTTATTGATATAATCTGTATCTCCATAAATCACATGAGCTTCTGCCAAATTTTGTCCAATACCTGATACTGAGGAATTACTGCTGACGATATTGTTCTCGATAATATTCTGCAATTTTTCAAAATCTCTATCTGAAATACCTTCCTGCTGTACCTGCTGAATCAACTTATCGATTTCCGACTCCAATGCTTGCGGCTCAACTCCCATATTGGTGATTCCATACATGATGAACAAACCTCCATCTTCCAATTCCAAAGGAATAGCAGCTATCGCCAAAGCTTTTTGTTGATTGTCAACCAGTTCTTTGGTCATCAAAGAAGAGTTACCACCAGTTAGGTAAGTTGAAAGCATGCTCAAAGCATAAGAATCCGGATGCGTCTGAGAAGGAAGGTTGTAGGCCTGAATTACTGCAGGAATCTGAATATTGTCATAGATAACATCTCTTATCTCCGCAGTCTTTTTAGGTTCAGCGACTTTTGGTCTATAGATTTCTTTATTGCTGCTTGGGATTTCTGCGAAATACTTTCTAACCCACTTTTCGGTCTGATCATAATCGATATCACCTGCAATTGTCAAAGTGGCATTATTTGGCACGTAAAAATCCTTATAGAATTGCTGGAATTCTTCAATTTTCGCAGCATTCAAATCATCCAAAGATCCAATTGGTGCCCATCTGTATGGGTGTACAGAATAAGCTCTTTTTAGCGTCTCAGGAAGAATGGTACCATAAGGCTGATTCTCATAGCGCTGACGATATTCTTCTTTAACTACCTCGCGCTGGGTCTCTACTCCTACCTGATCTACTTTGGAATGCAACATCCGCTCACTTTCCATATATAGAGTCAATTCCAGTTCGTTTGAAGGAACAGTCTCATAGTAGAAGGTGATATCATTACTGGTGAAGGCATTTAAAGTTCCCCCTCTTCCCTGGATGATATTCATATATTCTCCTCTTTCGATATTCTCTGTTCCTTCAAACATCAAATGCTCGAAGAAATGCGCAAAACCTGTTCGGTCTGGCTGTTCGTTTTTCGAACCAACATGGTACAATACTGAGGTGTTGACGATTGGAGTGGAATTATCTTTGTGCATAATGACGTGCAAGCCATTATCCAAAGTAAATTCCTTAAACTCAATCTTGTTTTGGGCTAAAACCGGGCTGCCTAGCAGTCCAACTACCAAGCCTAAAGCAGTTAGTTTTTTCATGGTAAAAATTAAGGGTTTGTTTTCTTACTAAAGTTAAATCTGTAAACTCTTGAGATTTGTTTAACATGTCCACTAATGGACAATATTTTTCAATATTGTTGATAAATATACCGTTAAACACAAATTCGCCCTTAAAAAATCATAAATAGCTGGAATAAAAAAATTTTCGTTGAAAAAATTATCTTAAATCAAAAACAGCCATTTTCCTATCAATAGCCATATTTTTCTCCCCACTTGGACTGAAGATATTTTCTCAACTCATTTTCTCTAGCGTTTTGACCAGGATCATACAGCTTCATTCCTTTTATCTCTTCTGGTAGAAACTCCT
The DNA here is from genome assembly GCF_019443765.1 of Algoriphagus sp. NBT04N3. NCBI lineage: Bacteria > Pseudomonadati > Bacteroidota > Cytophagia > Cytophagales > Cyclobacteriaceae > Algoriphagus > Algoriphagus sp. NBT04N3. Next base: position 24,201 of record NZ_CP048415.1, on the reverse strand, counting down.
GATTCACAAAATTGCCCGGGAAATCATGGGAATATTTATAGGCTTTTCCATAATTCAAATCCTTCATCAATTTTGTGGGTGCATTTCTAAGGTGAAGTGGTACAGACAAGTCCCCCTTTTCCCGGACTAGGCTTTGAGCTTGATTGATCGCCATATAAGCGGCATTACTCTTAGGCGAGCTTGCCAAATAGGTCACGCATTGAGAAAGAATAATCCTAGCCTCAGGATAACCTATGATTTTGACTGCTTCAAAGCAATTGGTTGCCAAAAGTAAGGCGTTCGGATTAGCATTACCGATATCCTCAGAAGCTAAAATCACCAGTCTGCGTGCTATGAATTTGACATCTTCCCCTCCTTCGATCATTCTAGCCAACCAATACACGGCTGCATTGGGATCAGAGCCTCGGATGGATTTGATAAAAGCGGAAATAATATCATAATGCTGCTCACCGGATTTATCATAAAGCGCAACCTTTTGCTGAGCAATCTGCATCACTTTGTCATCCGTGATCACGCAGGGATTCTCGTTGATGCCATCAATTACTATTTCAAGAAGGTTCAGTAGTTTTCGTCCATCTCCCCCAGAAATTCGGAGTAAAGCGTCTGATTCTTTCAGTTCTACTTTTATTTTTTTGAGCTCGATATCTTGTTCTAAAGCTTGCTGAATCATAGCCTCCAGTTCTGCTTTTCCTAAGGAATTCAAGGTAAAAACTTGGCATCTGGATAGTAATGCGGCATTTACCTCAAAAGATGGGTTTTCAGTAGTTGCCCCAATCAATCGAATAATGCCTTTTTCCACTGCCCCTAAAAGTGCATCCTGTTGCGACTTGTTGAAGCGATGAATTTCATCGATAAAAAGAACCACCCCCATTTGAAACTTTGCCTTTTCAATCACTTCTCGAATGTCTTTTACACCTGAACTGATAGCCGACAGGGTATAAAAAGGAGCTTTGATCTCATTGGCGATGATATTAGCAATAGTTGTTTTTCCTACCCCAGGAGGTCCCCATAAAATCAAAGAAGGCACATTCCCAGACTTAATTGCCTTGTACAAAAAAGATTTTGGAGAGGACAAATGCTCTTGACCGATCAGATCATCCAATCTGGTGGGTCGCATGCGTTCGGCTAAGGGAGTAGAATTCATTTTTTCAGAAGCAAGAAATTAGAAGTATGAAACTATAAAGATTCACACATCATTTTTCACAGTATTATAAAGTTTCAAATTGAGTGTTTTTTCAATTTGAAATGGGAAAATAACATAAAAAAAGGCCTTTTCAGGCCTTATGAATTATTAAAGAAGGAAAATATCCTAGTCTGCCTTCACTTTGCTTTTTTTATCCTTTTCCCAAACTCCTCCAGTTGATCGTCTGTGAAATCCAAATGTGTAACAAAACGAACCAGATCTTTTCCAAATTTGACCGATTTGATATTTTGATCGGAAAGCTTTTTCATAAATTCCTCGGGAGTGGTTCCTTCCAACCTAGCAATGACAATATTGGTCGCTACGGGAAAAATTTCTGATACTACAGGCAAATCACCCAGCATTTCTCCCAAAGACTTTGCACGGGCATGATCCTCTTTTAGCCTATCTACTTGATGGTCCAATGCATAGATTCCTGCAGCAGCCAAAAAACCGGCTTGGCGCATGCCTCCACCAAAGGCTTTTCTTACTTTTCTGGCTCGTTTGATGTCCGATTTGCTTCCAACCAAAGCTGAACCCACCGGACAACCCAATCCTTTGCTAAGGCAAATAGAAATGGTATCAAAAGTAGCTCCCCAATCTTGAGTTTTCTCGCCGCTGGCTACCAATGCATTAAAAAGTCTCGCTCCGTCCAAATGAAGCTTAATCCCCTTTTCTTGACAGAGGGTTTGAATAGGCTTGATTTCATCCAAGGTGTAAATACTTCCCCCTCCTTTATTCATCGTATTTTCCAGGGAAACCAAAGTTGTCTCAGGAGCATGCACATCATCTGGATTGATGGATTCAGCGATTTGCGCTGCTGTGATTTTTCCCAAGTCTCCTTCCAATAATTTCACGGAAGCCAAAGAATTAGCCATAATCCCTCCACCTTCATATAAATAAATGTGTGAGTACTTGTGGCAAATGACCTCTGTCTGAATCTGGGTATGCAATCGAATCGCTATCTGATTTGTCATGGTTCCAGACGGACAAAACAGCGCTGCTTCCATGCCGAATAGTTTGGCTATTTTTTCCTCTAAAGCATTTACTGTGGGATCTTCTCCAAAGACATCATCTCCTACAGGGGCAGAAAACATTGCTTCTTTCATCCCTGGAGTAGGACGTGTTACTGTGTCGCTTCTTAAATCAATTAACATGGGTAAAATAGGGGGATTTTGAGCTTTTACTTGGGCTTAGGTTTTTGATAATTTGAGCTGCTTCTATCGGTCTATCGGTAGCTAAGATATCTGCCCCATTCTGAATAAATGAAGCATAGATTTCATCGCCTCGAGCCTCGGCTCTTCTATCCAGGTTTCCTATCACACCGAGAATAGTAAAAACTCCTTTTAGGTGAAGGGCCTGATTAAATTCCTTTGATCTTTCAGTTACCCCTGTGAAAGCAATAACTCGGTCCCAGGGTATATCTGTTTCTTCTAAGCGCTTGATTTCATTTTCATTTCGGATAGTCACTGAAAGCATTAAATCCGGGGCTAGCATATGAAGTTTTTTGGCAGCTGGAAAAGTATAAGAAATCAAAGCCGCGTAGGCTTCAGACTCTGTTTTTCTGACCGTTTCAATTACTTTTTCAAAAGGAACAGAACGTTTTATGTCCACAGTCAAAGGCGCTTTTCCTTTCGCCCAGACCAAAGCCTCCTCTAGGGTAGGAACTCGGAATTCAGTCAAATTACCATCCATATCCTCCAAGAATAATCCCTCGATGTATTCAAAAGTAACCTCATTGACTTTCCCAGTTCCATTGGTTGTCCGATCCAAGTCATCATCATGCATCAAAACAAGGACTGAATCTCTGGTCATAGCCACATCCAATTCGATTATTGCCGGAGTGTGCTTTAATACATTTTCAAAAGTTTCGATGGCATTTTCAGGAAAACCTGGGTAAGGTCCACCTCTATGTGCAGAAACCAAGGGAATTCGATCGGAAGTCCAGGAATAAAACTGTCGTGTTTCTTCTAAATTGATCAGCTTAATTTGATGAACTTCACTCTGATCGGAAGTTTCAACAGCCGATTCAACCGGTTTATTTTGACATGTGGTAAAAAGCAGTATCCAGCTTACTGCCATGAATAGTTTATTCATTCTTTTTGTTTTCTTTTCTGAAAAATACATCCAAGCTGCTTATACGCTTCTCGAAGACCTCTTCCATATCTGAAAGTTCCAAATTGAGAGCTTTGGTAGAAATTTGAATCTCAATCAGGGATAGCCCCAGAGAAACCAGCAAAGCTCCCATGCTACCTACAAACACCCAATTTGCGGCTACGGTATAGCCTTGGAAAAGCAAATACATACAAATGATGCATAATAAAAAGCTGAATACTCCGAAAAGCTGCATGTTTTTGATCAATGTCAGTCTTCTCCTAAGATTATGAATTTGCTCAACTATAATCTCTTGGTCCGGAGACTTCATGTAGTTTTTATGAAGTCCTCTTATAAGACTGGCTATGGCCAAAAATCGATTAGTAAAAGCAAGCATCAGCAATGTAATTGCCGAGAAAAGCAATGCCGGAGTAGAAAGTTGGAGTTCCATGGGTAAATAAATGATTTGCTAGTCCCTAAGTTCAGAAAAAACAATAAAAAAGCCCGTTCTTTTCAAAACGGGCTTCAATTTAATTCTAATTAGATTAGGCGACCTCACCCAATACCACCAACTTCTCTAAGGTTGGGGACTGCGAACCACCTTTAGGTTCTATGGTAATTGCGAAGGCTCCTGCTTCAGCTACAGCTTGCATTTGCTGCAAGGTAAATCGCTCACCTGGATTGACCAGACCGATTCCCACAGGACCATCCGGTCCAATAGCCCAAAGCTGATAATCATATTCTCCACCCAGAGAATTCAGCTTATTCACTGCAATGAATACTTCTTGCTGTCCTTGATCCCAAAAGACATCAACTTTAGCATCCTTTTGCATTTCAAATGCCTCACCTTTCATCTCAACTCTTTTAAAATCACCCGCTACTAGGCGATCGAGTCTTGAGTCGGTTTCCTCGTATTGGAGCTTAACCTGGTTGAGATTATCAGCCAATACTTCCTGTTCCTGAACTAAGGCAAGGAACTGTTCTTCTGTTTCGTAAAATTTACTCGCAAAATATATTGCGAGACCTGAGGCAATTACTGCCACAATGCTTGCCGCTACTGCAAATGGTTTCCAAGGAGAAATTTTCACAACCTTTCCGGTCTCTTCCGGAGCAACTGTAGGCTTCAACTCTTTTACAGGAGCAAAGTCCTTTTCAAGGTCGGCCATTATTTTCTCTTTCAACCCTGCAGAAGGTATAGGAGCGCTTGCTTGGTCAAAAGCTAACATTGCTTCCTCGATCTCATCTAACTCTTTCTGAATCTCGGGATGCTGTTTAGCTAAGGCCAGAACCTCTTCACGCTCGCGATCAGACAACTCTCCTAATAAGAAGAGCTCCAATTTACCTGATTCTATGTATGCTTGAATGTTCACTAGATTCTGTCTATGTTCTTTTTTAGTACTAATAACGCAGCCCGGACTCTGGATTTAACAGTGCCGAGGGGGATCTCAAATTCTTCGGAGATTTCAGAATGGGTGTATCCTTTGAAATAAATATACTCAATTACAAATTTTTGATCCTCATTGAGCTCATTCATCAGTTCTTTTACTCCTATGCCTTCGACATGTTCCTCAGTTCCTGACTGACTTTCAAGACCATATACGAAATCATCTATTCCATTGGTCTTACTGGATTGAGAAATTTCTTTAGATCGAAGTTTATCAATGGCAGAATTTCTGCAAATATTGGCCATCCAGGTATATAAGCGGCCTTTTGATTCTTCGTAGGAGTCGATTTTTCGAGTGATTTTGATAAATGCATCGTGAAAAACTTCCTCTGCAATATCCTGATCAGATATAATTCGAAAAATGACACCCAGCAGCGCACGGGAGTACTTTTCGTATAAGTAGTCTACCGTTTTTTTATCTCGGGCCCTAAGCCCTTGTATGAGTTGGTCTTCCTGCAAGAGTGAAACGCGGTTGGTTGAAATGGTTAAAAAGAAAACACCAGACTTTTGTTTAAGTCTGGTGCCAAAATACTAGATATTTTTTGCATTACAAGTGGATCACCTCATCATATGCAGCTGCTGCCGCTTCCATTACTGCCTCAGACATAGTAGGGTGAGGGTGAACGGTTTTGATCAATTCGTGACCAGTTGTCTCTAATTTGCGAATAGCAACGATTTCAGCAATCATTTCAGTCACATTGGCCCCGATCATATGGGCACCTAGAAGCTCTCCATATTTTTTATCAAAAACCAATTTCACAAATCCATCCTTAGCTCCTGCGGCAGAAGCTTTACCAGAAGCTGAGAATGGAAACTTGCCAATTCTTACTTCATAACCAGCTTCTTTTGCTTTTGCTTCGGTATAGCCAACTGAAGCAATCTCAGGAGAACAGTAGGTACAGCCTGGGATATTATTGTAATCCAATGGCTCTGGGTGATGTCCGGCAATTTTCTCAACACAGATAATTCCTTCAGCGGAAGCAACGTGAGCCAAAGCTGGCCCTGGAACAACATCTCCTATCGCATAGTAGCCTGGCATATTGGTTTTGTAGTACTCATCTACTTTGATTTTTCCTTTTTCCACCAAAATCCCAACATCTTCCAATCCACAATTTTCCAAATTGGAAACAACACCAGCTGCTGAAAGCACTACATCACATTCTAAGGTCTCTTCCCCTTTGGATGTTTTTACGGTCACTTTACAGCCAGATCCTTTAGTATCTACAGCAGTCACTTCAGAAGAAGTCATGATCTTCATTCCTGCTTTTTTGTAGGTTTTTTCCAATGCTTTGGAAACTTCAACATCTTCAACAGGCACAATTCTATCCATGTACTCAACGATAGTCACTTCTGTGCCGATGGAATTATAAAAATATGCAAACTCAACTCCGATAGCACCTGAACCAACTACCACCATTTTCTTAGGCTGCTTTTCCAAAGTCATGGCCTTTCTATAACCGATGATTTTTTTGTCATCAATTTTCATGGAAGGCAATTCTCTGGATCTTGCACCCGTTGCGATGATAATATTATCTGCAGAGTAAACCGTCTTTTTTCCGTCCTTATCTGCTACTTCGACCTTTTTACCTGGCTGGATTTTCCCCCAACCTGCGATGATTTCGATTTTGTTTTTTTTCATCAGGAACTGTACGCCCTTGCTCATTCCGTCTGCCACACCTCGGCTTCTTTTGACCATTCCTTCAAAATCAGCTTTGGCATCTTTTACCGTGATACCGTAATCAGCAGAGTGATTGATGTATTCAAAAACCTGTGCACTTTTCAATAAAGCTTTGGTAGGAATACAGCCCCAGTTCAAACAAATCCCTCCCAACTCTTCAGCCTCTACAATGGCAGTTTTCAGTCCTAACTGAGAAGCTCTAATAGCGGCAACGTAACCACCTGGCCCGCTTCCCAAAACAATTAAATCAAATTTGGTCGAAGACATATCTTATATACTTGTTTAATAACGATTTGAAACTATGCAAAAATAGGCCTTTTGGGTTCAGAAAAAAATTTGGATTATTTGGATCAAACAGGTTTAAAAAGACTTCTTTTAGAATCCAAAAGAAGATTTCCAAATGAAATCCTGCTCTTACCCTATTCTCATTTATAAAATTTTTAAATCCTTAGAAATGTCAGTTTTATTCCTTGAAAATCAGCGAAAATTTAATTGTCGCTTTCCGGAGAAACGATTCTTACAGCTTTTTTTCTAATTTTGACAAAACAAAATTTTACTATTCATGGGTTTACTTTCAGGAAAAACAGCTTTGATCACCGGAGCTTCCAAAGGAATTGGAAGAGCAATTGCCATTAGATTTGCACAAGAAGGCGCTAATGTGGCTTTTACATTTTTATCCTCTGTTGAAAAAGGACAGGCTTTAGAATCAGAATTGGCAGGCTTTGGCATCAAGGCAAAAGGGTATAGATCCGATGCTTCTGACTTCAAAGCAGCAGAAGATTTGGTCAATGCAGTTGTCGCTGAATTCGGAACTTTAGACATTTTAATCAATAATGCAGGAATCACTCGTGATAACTTGTTGATGAGAATGACTGAAGAATCTTGGGATGAAATCATGAATGTCAACTTAAAATCCTGCTTCAATACTGTCAAGGCTGCCACCCGTACCATGATGAAAGCCAAATCCGGATCTATTATCAATATGACTTCTGTGGTTGGTTCAAAAGGAAATGCAGGACAGGCTAATTATGCAGCTTCCAAAGCGGGGATCATTGGTTTTACCAAGTCAGTTGCATTGGAGCTGGGTTCTAGAAATATCAGATGCAATGCAATTGCTCCTGGATTTATAGAAACAGAAATGACAGATGTATTAGATGAAAAAACAGTACAAGGATGGAGAGATGCTATTCCTATGAAGCGTGGCGGAAAGCCTGAAGAAATTGCAGATGCCTGTGTTTTCTTGGGCTCAGATATGAGTACTTATATTTCAGGACAGGTGCTTCATGTAAATGGAGCGATGTATACTTAATTAACCTTTGAGGTCTTCAAGACCTCGAAGGTTTTTATTTAATAATAGAGGCTTTCGAGGTTATTGGAGTCTTCAAATATCTAAAGGAAAATTTTTTATTCTAAAGAAAGATCTTCTATCAAATCTAACACCTGTTCCAATTCATGGACTTTTTTAAATTGTTCTAATCCACCAAACCAATCTAGGACAAAATCCCTTTCAATGTTTGTAGGTTTTTGTGAGATCATGGCATTGAAAGATGAAAACTTCCAACTTTTAAAGTCTTTCACAATTCCATGCTTTTGAGGATTCTTATGAATATATATTATCACCTGGGATAAATAGCTTTCTTGACCGACTCGTTTCCTTTTAAATTTTCTTTGAAATAATCCACCATGCCGATCATAAAGCTTGTTATAGGATTTCGCATAGCTATTTAAAAAGTTCGAAAATGAACCAAGAGCAGCTTCTGGCTTTGTATTTTCTTTTACCCTAATCAAGAAATGAAAATGATTGGGCAATAAGCAGTAGGCTAATGTTGAAAAGTAAAGTGAGCAATAAGTTTGATATTTTTTAAGAAAGTAAATACAGTTTTCCTCAGTCCGGAAAAGAAGTTCCTCTCCAATAGTTCTGGAATAAACATGGTAAAATTCTTCTGGGAAAAATGGATCAGTCATAAAAGTTGAAGCTTTGACATTGATCTTTAAAACAACAAGTTAACTAAATCCATACTTAATTAAAAAATAAATTTGTTAACGAGACCTTCGAGGTTTTAGAAACCTCAAAGGTCAATAAAGTCGCTGGAGAGATTCAGCCGTTTTTTTATATTTATCCAGCAGACCAGCCTATATCTACAAGGTTACTAAGAAAAAATCAACAATCTCTACAGCTAATAAGTTAATTGAATCACAACGGGAAACATTGATGACTACCTGATAAAAACACTTCTTTATCGAATCCTAAAAATCATTTTAATTTTTTCTTCAATGTCCTCCATCTTATTATTTGGAAAAATTCCCAATTCTCTCAAAATAAGATTCTTGGGTAAAGAGACCATTTTTTGGAGTTTTAGAACCGAAGGAACAATTAATCCAGTTTGCACCCATTCTACCTCTGTAGGTTTTATCTCAAGTTCTGTTTCCTCAAGCTGATTGCTTATTTTACTTGAAATAAATGCCACAATAACGTGTTCAAAAATCCCCATGGGTTCTGATAGGCAAAGTGCAGGCCGAACTTTTCGAGTAGAAAAATCCTCAAATGGGAATGGTATTAAGACAACTTTTCCTCTAGTTTTTGAATGGCTTGCCGTCTTTGGCAGAATAGACATTTTCTTCGGGTTCGTTTAAAAAATCAAGTGCAGGATTGTTGGATAGGAATTTCAAATAATTTTTTTCTTCCATATCCTCCTCTTCAGAAAGAATTAAAACTCTCACTGGGATTCCACCATTTAGACCAGTTTTCTCCAAAGAAATACTTCCATCAGATTTGGTAATGGTCTTAATTTCAATCGCTTTCATATCAGTAAAAATACAAAAATAGTTTATGAAAAAACTTTAAAAACCTGATAGATTTTTAAAAACTTCAAAGGTCAGGGGTACGGCTGGAGAAATACAGCCGTTTTTTTGTTTTTCCCACAGATAAGTACAGATTAAAAACACAGATTTTCACAGAAATTCTACAACAATTCTATTCGTAGAAATCTGTGACTCCTTCTGTGGGAATCTGTGAGAAACTATTAACTCAATTCCGAAATTGACTCAAATCGATTTTGTAAAACTCATACTCGTCTTCGGATTTTTGCTCGGGTTTGTTGATAAAAAGACCTTCGGAAGTGCTGAACAAATTTTCAAATTTAGTCCCGGGATAATACACCTGTTCCAATTCTGCTAAAAGCTTCCAATCCTCATCATAAATAAGCATTAAATAGGTAACCTCCTTCGAAACCATCTTTTGATGTAAATCAACTTTGTCGGTTTCATTTCTTTTCTCTCTCAAATGGATAAATCTTATAAATAAACCTGTGCTAACATCTTTGATCAGATATAGATTAGAAGCTCCATCCTCCGGCTTAACCCACCTTCCTGAATTCTTGTTTCCCTCATATTTTTCAGGGAAATAATAAATGGAAGAAAGAGAATTCAGCTTTAGTCTTTGAATTACTTCACAATTTTTGATTTGATACAATGAGTCAGAATAAGGAAACATCGCCCAAGATTCCCCTTCTTCCACCATTCTAACCAACTTTCCACCCTGAGTAGACTCTCCAAAACTCTTATCGTATGGAGCAAGAAAATCTGACTCGCAAATAACCTTCCCATTTCTATCAAATTCGCCAATCCAGGAAGTAAAACTCAAATCTAAGCCATCTCTTCCCTCTCGAATGGCCATAAATTCAAATGGGTTGAAGGTTAATTCAAAGTTTCCAGATGGAAGTGAATGAAAAGAATTTCTAGCATCACCGAGATAAATATACCTTCCATTTGCAAAGGAATCCATCTCACGTCTGAAGGTAGTCATCAAGGTGTCCCTGAAGTAAATATTTGTATTTCCCGTTGAGTTTGTAATCAACAACATATCATCCTCCAAAAATCCTCCAACTTCAGCTCTTCCTTTAATCCCTTTGGGTCCTTCAGTAGGAATAGTTAGGAAATCAATTCTTCTACCTGATCGAACATCAAAAAATTGAAAAGTCTCATTCTGTTTGGTATAAAGTAACTCTTTCCCATTTCGAATAGTCGTTTTATGAAATCCCATAAATCCAACTCCCTTTTTTCGCTCAAAACTCAAACTGTCAACAACAAATTCTTCCAAATCTCCTTGAAATACATTGGTAGATTTTTCAGGTCCACAGGAAAAAAAAGTCCAAAGAAAAAGTATAAAAATTATTTTATTCATATCTCTATTTATATTACATAATTAAACTAAATTATTTCATAATATTGAAATAAAAAAGCCCCGATCCCGAAAATTAGGAACCGAGGCTCTTTAAACCTTTGAAGTCTTTGGGATTTCGAAGGTTTTCGAAACTTGAATGATTTGTTTCAATAAGACCTTCGGGGTTTTAGAAACCTCAAAGGTCGCTACCCAAAAACGGATATCGATAATCGGTTGGAGACACGAATGTTTCCTTAATCGTGCGAGGAGATACCCAGCGTAGTAAGTTAATCATGGAACCAGCCTTATCATTGGTTCCGGATGCTCTAGCTCCACCAAATGGTTGCTGACCAACTACAGCACCGGTTGGCTTGTCATTGATGTAGAAGTTTCCGGCTGCATTTCTCAGCTTGGTACTTGCCAACTCAATCGCATATCTATCCTGAGAGAAAACGGCTCCCGTCAAGGCATAAGGCGAGGTTTGATCTACCAATTCCAAAACAGTTTCGAAATGCTCTGCATTGTAAACATAAATGGATAAAACCGGTCCGAAAATCTCTTCACACATGGTGGTATACATCGGATCCTGCGTTAAGATTACAGTCGGTTCGATGAAGTAACCTTTAGACTTATCATATTTTCCGCCTGCAATGATTTCCACCCCTTCCGCAGCCTTTGCATTATCTATATACTTAGCGATTTTATCAAATGACTTTTCGTCAATAACGGCATTGATAAAGTTAGTGAAGTCTTCTGTTCCACCCATTTTCAGGCTGGCCAAATCTTCCAGCATATACTTTTTCACATCCTCCCAAAGATTAGATGGAATATATGCTCTTGAAGCAGCTGAACATTTCTGCCCTTGATACTCAAAAGCACCTCTCACCAATCCTACTGCAACTGCCTTCGCATCAGCAGATTTATGGGCTAATACAAAGTCTTTTCCACCTGTTTCACCAACAATTCTTGGATAGGATTTATAAAGCTGGATGTTTTCGCCGATAGTTTTCCAAATGTGCTGGAAAACCCCTGTAGAACCAGTAAAGTGGATTCCGGCGAAATCAGGATGCTTGAAAATGATATCTCCAGCGGTAGGTCCATCCACATAAATCAAATTGATCACTCCATCTGGTACACCTGCTTCCTTGAAAACTTCCATTAATACCTGAGCAGAATAGATCTGCGTGTAGGCTGGCTTCCATACGATGGTATTGCCCATCATCGCCGCGGATGTTGGAAGGTTCCCAGCAATTGCCGTGAAATTGAAAGGAGTCAAGGCAAAAACGAAACCTTCAAGCGGCCGCTGCTCTACTCTATTCCATACTCCATTTCCGGACACAGGCGGTTGTTGAGCGTAAATTTCGGTCATGTATTTCACATTGAACCTCAAAAAGTCAATGAATTCACAAGCCGAGTCGATTTCTGCTTGCATGGCATTTTTGGATTGACCCAACATCGTCGCAGCATTGATTTTTGCACGATATGGTCCAGCCAATAAATCTGCAGCTTTCAAGAAAATAGCAGCTCTTTGTTCCCATGCTAAGTTTTCCCAAGCTTCTTTGGCTCCCAATGCTGCATTAATAGCCTGCTCGACGTGGGATGCGTCTCCTTCATGGAAATGTCCTAAAATATGCTGGTGATCATGAGGAGGAGACATGGGTCTGGTTTTTCCGGTACGTACCTCCTCACTTCCGATATACATAGGCACGTCCACTTGCTTGGACCTTGCTTCTTTCAAAGCTGCCTGTAACTCTTTTCGCTCTGGGCTTCCCGGAGCATATGATTTTACCGGCTCATTGACAGGAGTCGGTACGCTGAAAAATCCTTTTAACATACTATTTGGTGTTTATATGATTTCTGATTTTCAAAGATAAGTCATCCCCCGCTAAGAGAAAGGGATTTTGCTCACAAAAGGGATTCTAACTCCTGCAAATGTTTAATTTCATAAGTAGGCTTTAATTCTATAGCCTTCCCTTCAGGGTTGAAATAAACTTGATCAATATTGGCATTTTGAGCTCCTAAAATATCAGAGTTAGGATTATCTCCAATCATCAGGCAATGCTCTGCTTGGGTTTTCAACTGATCCAATGCATAATGGAAAATTCTTGGATCAGGCTTTTTATGTCCGGTAGTCTCAGAAGTCACTACTAATTCAAAAAACACGTCCAGACCTGAAGATTTCATTTTCTTTGCCTGGGACTCATTGAACCCATTCGTAATCACATGTACTCTATATTTTTCCTTCAGATAGGTTAAAATTTCTTTAGAATATGGAAAAACATGGGATTTTGAGGAAGTACGATGCATGAAATCTTCTTCAAACTCTTGAGGAATGGCCTCCGCCCTGCCTCCTGCATGAGAAAATATTCTAGGAAAGCGCTCCTTTCTGAGATTGACCTTATCAATTTTCCCCACATTATACCAGTCCCACAACTGAAAATTGACTGCATGGAAAGAGTCAAAAAAATGCTGGAAGCTAGGGATACCTAATTCCACCAAACTGTAGTGCTCATATAGCTCAGCTAAAGACTCGGTGACATTTTTATCATAATCCCAAAGTGTATGGTCTAGGTCGAAGAATAAATGTTGGTAAGTTTTCAAGGGGTCTATTTTCTGTATTGGTTATTCTGAATTTTATTGATAGCAAGCTCCCGGTTAGATTTGAGAATTTCAAATGTTTCCTGATCGCGAATTAAGTTGGGATCTTTTTGAATAAACTTAAAAATCTGCTGAATGATTTCAAGGTACTCTTCTAAAATGTAATAAAACATCCATTGGTCTACCCTTCGACTTCCCAGAAGACCTGCGTTCTTTAAATAAATCAAATGACGGCTGGTTTTGGTTTGAGTAAAGTCAAGAATATGCTCCAAATCTGAGATGGTCAGCTCTTTATTCAACATTAATAGATGAATAATTCTTACCCGAGGTTCTTCACTGAGAGCCTTGAAGATTCGCAAACCATAATTTAAACTGATATTTTTGAGTCGCATTAGTAAGATTTAACGCTTATTTCTCGGTGAAAATAAAAAATCACCCGAAATTAGGGTATTATCGCATCCAAAAGCCAACCTTTGGCCGTCCAATAAGTTATTTATTTGTGAAGAATTCAATTTTACTCCCATTTCTATCGCTACTTTTTGTAGGATTTCTTTTTTCCTTCTCGTCTGTTCATGCCCAAGAGCGTGAAAGAAAGGTGATTCAGTTATCCGGTGTCATCCTAAACGCTGACAGTACCGATGCTGTTCCGGGGGTAAACGTATATGTACCCAAAAAAGGTCGTGGCACAAGCAGTGGTCGTTTTGGTTACTTCTCGATGCCAGTTTTAGAAGGAGATAGCATAGTTTTCAGCTTCATCGGCCTAAAAAGACAGACTTTCAAAGTTCCTGATAATGTGGAAAATGATAGGATTAGCCTTATTCTTACCATGGAGGTAGATGAGATTGCATTGGCAGAAGTAGAAGTAATGCCTTATCCAACTGAGGATGAATTCAAAAAAGCTGTTTTGGCAATGAATGTGGTGGATCCAATGTCCATCTCCAGAGCTAATATGAGTCCTGAAATGTTATTGAGATGGGCTGAGTCCATGCCTGCATCAGGAAATGAAAATTTCCGATACTTCCAACAGGGTGTGATGCAACAAAACCAGGATATATATGGGCCTAGACCGTTGAGGTTGCTAGATCCATTCGCTTGGGCACAGTTTATTCGGTCGATCAAGAGAGGCGACTTGAAAAGCCGTAATTAAATTCAATCTCCCGCAAAGATTAAAAGGGGCAAAGGTGAATTGAAGGATTATGAAGATTCTTTAAGTCCATTTACAACTCTTACAATTCCATTTACAAGCTTTACTTCATTGAAGTTTATAAGAAGGCCTAACCTAAGGTCCAATACCTTTAAGTAGGTTTTCAACTGCTTTGGATGAATAGGGAGAATTTTTTCAACCGACTTAAGTTCAACCAACACCTTTCCATTCACTAAAAGGTCTCCTCGATAGCCTAATCCAATTTCTTCCCCTTTCCAAAAAACCGGAACTGGAACCTGAGTTTGAATTTCTAAACCTTTTTCTCTTAGCTCCTTTGCAAGGATTCTTTCATAAATGGATTCGAGTAATCCAGGACCTAACTTAAAATAAACTTCGAAGGCCGAGTCTAAAATTATTTTTGAGATTTGATTTTCTGTCATCTTAAAAAATTAGGTTTCAAAAAATTAATTTCTTTCTTTTTCACTAAGATAACTAGTAAAAAAATATGGAATCAATTAAAACTGATTCCATATCTACTTATAATCACTTAAATAATTATACTCTCAATAACTTTGCATTCTTCTATTCTTTGCGGGAGTTATTATTCAATTTCCGGGAGCACCCAGTTTTCCAAGACGCTCGGAATCCGCATCATTTCCTCAATAGCAGCAATAGTTCTTGGAGCATCAGAGGACAAATTGATAGGATCACCGGAGGTCACCAAAATATCATCTTCAATTCTTACTGCAATTCCCCACCATTTTGGATCACAGTCACTTCCTTCAGGAATATATATCCCAGGCTCTACAGTAAGTACCACACCTTCTTTTAATGCACCATAACCTCCTCGGTCGTGTACATCTAAGCCCAAGTGGTGACTAGTGCCGTGGGGGAAATAATTATGTCTCTGTCCAGGCTTGATAATTCCTAAGGCTGCTAACCCCTCATCGATAATTTGGCGAGTTACTTGACCGATTTGACCGAATTCTACGCCTGGCTTACATAACGCAATTCCGGCATCCTGAGCCTTTAGAACCAATTCATAAATAGCCTTTTCTTCTTCGTTAAATTTTCCACTAACCGGTATGGTTCTGGTTACATCTGCAGTATAACCCCTCCATTCAGCACCCAAATCCATCAGCAATAAACGCTCATTGACATGCTTCATATCATTATCTATATAATGTAGAATACAGCCATTATTTCCTCCTCCCACTATGGATGGATATCCTACATTTTCAGCTCCATACCTTTTGTATATAAATTCATGGATTCCTTGAATTTCCCGCTCAGACATGCCCACCTTAGTTGCCTTCATTACCTCAATTTGACCTATTGCAGATATTTTGACAGCCTTTTTCAATAGAACCAATTCCTCTTCAGTTTTAACTTCTCTCAACACATCCATCATCTGAGCTAGAGCAAAAATATCTGTCTTAGAGTTAGGCACTTTTTGTTTCACAGCCATCCTCTTTTCCGGAGTATCCGCTGCCAAAAAGTCTTTAATTACTTGGTCATCGGCTACTTCAGGAAAACGCTGTCTATATCTTCCTATTACTTGCGCTACATTGGCCGAATTTTCAATATCTGTGGCTCTGATTAATTCATAAAGCTGCAATTTAGCCTCTGAAGCTTCCTCGGGATAGGAAGCTGCTTTTTTAAAGGAATTAATCATCCTCTTCAATGGCGCATTACTACTTCCTCCTTCAATATCTTCGTTTAAATTGAAAGAAAGGACTTTATCTATTGAAGCGAAATTTATGTATGGAGACTTAACAAATTCCTCAAAAAGAAATACTTCCTGAAAGCCAAGCTTTTCTCTGACTCCTTCAACTCCTAATCGTTTCCCATTCCACATTTCTGCCCTTGGATCTCTAGGCTGAACAAAGATTACCTCATCCACTTTTTTTCCATTGATTTCTCTAGGTTCTGAGAAAATAACCAAAGCAGAGTTAGGTTCTCTCAATCCAGTCAGATAGTAAAAATCTGTATTAGGATGATAGATGAAATCAACATCATTGGAACGGTTTTTCACAGGGTTATTAAAAATCACAGCTGCAGAATTAACCGGCATTAATTCTTTAAGAGCATCTCTTCTGGATCTATGCCATTCAGCTGAAAGACCATCCTGAAAATACGATTGGGAAAAAGAGCACCAAGAAACACTCAAAAAGAGAAAAAGGAACGTGAGTTTTTTCATATAAAGGGAATTTATTCTTTGGTTACAATGTCTATTCTTTTAGCCATTTAACAAAGTCTTAATCCTTTAAAAGCCTCATATGCTTATCTTTGGTAGCTTAAAGATTATTAAAATGAAAAAAATAAGTTTTGCCCTACTATTTTCCATGCTTTTTTCTCTGGCATTATTTGCTCAGCAGCAGGCAGAAAAACCCAAAATCGTGGTTGGAATCATTGTCGATCAAATGCGGCAAGAATACTTCTACAAGTTTGCCGACCGCTATTCAGATGGAGGATTTAAAAGGTTAGCCTCCGAGGGTTATATGATGAAAAATGGGCATTATAATTACATCCCTACCTACACTGGGCCTGGACATGCTTCAGTTTATACCGGAACTACACCAGCTACCCATGGAATCATAGGGAATAATTGGTATGTAAGAAGGCAGAATAAAATGATCTATTGTGCAGAGGACTCTACTGTGAGTAATGTGGGAGGAACAGTCATGAGTGGTCAAATCAGTCCGAGAAATCTGCTTACAACAACTATAACCGATGAATTGAGGTTTGCCACAAATAAGCGCTCAAAGGTTGTTGGAATCGCCATCAAAGATCGTGGGGCAAGTTTACCTGCAGGTCATCTTGGAGATGCCTATTGGTTTGACAGCGATAATGGAGAGTTTATGACTTCTACTTATTACAAGTCAGAACTTCCGACATGGGTAAGTAATTTTAACGCTTTAAAACGCCCTGATTCCTTACTAAACCAAACTTGGCAACCCCTATATTCTGCAGATTCATATATCAATAGCATTGATGATAATAATGAATTTGAGGCACCCTTTATCGGGAAAGAGACTCCAACTTTCCCCTATAATCTTCCTGAATTGAGAGAAAACAACGGGAACTATGGTTTGATTGCCGCCACTCCATTTGGGAATACTTTGACTTTGGAGTTTGCATATGCTGCTATAGAAGGTGAAAAATTAGGAATGGGAAAAGAGACCGATTTTTTGGCGGTTAGTTTCTCATCTCCCGATTATATAGGGCACAGATTTGGACCTACTTCAAAAGAGTTGGAAGATAATTATCTGCGACTTGATCTGGAAATTGAACAGTTTTTAAACTACCTCGACAAAACTTATGGTAAAGGAAATTACTTGGTATTTCTTTCTGCAGATCATGGCGTGGCAGACATTGCTACCTACATGGAAAGTGAAAGAGTACCAGCGGGAAATTTGAATTTCGGGTATATTTTAGGTCAGGCAAGAGGATATATGACCGTGAAGTATGGAGAAGGTAATTGGATCTTAAACGGATCGAACGATCAGATTTTTCTGAACCATGAGTTGATCCAAGAAAAAGAGCTGGAGCTGGACGATATTCAGGAACAGCTAGCAAACTTCCTCTTAAGGTACAATGGGATAAAAGAGGTTTATACTGCCTCAGCAATGAGAAGTACAGCTTTTACCCAGCATAGGCCCCATTTATTGCAGATGGGTTATAATCATAAAGCTTCTGGGGACCTATTAATTATTTTGGAACCATCTTGGTTGACTGGTGGAGCAAGAGGTACTTCACACGGAACTGGATTCACCTATGACACTCACGTTCCTATCGTATTTTTTGGATGGGGAGTAAAATCCGGAGAAAGCACTCGATATGCTACAGTCACCGACATAGCTCCTACCCTTTCGATGCTATTGAATATCCGACTTCCAAATGGAGCAACCGGACAGCCGATCCATGAATTGTTTGACTAGAAAAACCAAAGCCTAAACAAAATCCCAGAATAGTACAATTCTGGGATTTTTTATTGGTAATTAATGAAAACAAAATCTGAAAAACTTTTTAAAAAATTCTTTAATCCTTAAATTCAATTCTTTCATTTATAAATATGCGCCACTCACACTCCGAAATATGGACGCATTTGGTTTTTAGTACCAAAGGCCACAAACCCTCAATAGATTCACTGAAAGTGGATATAATAAAACAAGGGCTTGGGGATTTCATCGCGTCTATCCCAGATCAGCATGGCACTTTTTGTGTTCTCGTAGATCATTTTCACATGTTAATCAAGCTGCCAGAAAACCTTTCTGTCAATCAACTAGCAGAACAGATTCAAGAATTGATTTCACAGCGATTAAGACAAGAAGGATTCGATCCAGATACTTTAGAATGGGAGAGTGATTACCATGCGCACTCTGTTAGTTTGAATCGCCTTTCCGTGGAAAAAAGTCTGATCGAAAGGCAAGACATTAAGCACAAGGAAATTTCTTTGAAAGAGGAATTGAAATTTTTGGGCTTATAAAAAAAGGCTGATCTATTAACCAGCCTTTAAATTTTTATTCCGACCAACTCATCGGATAGTTTTTATCTACAAACTCCAATGCATCCGTGGTTATTTGCAGCGGTTTAAATGTATCTAACATTACTGCATATTCTTCTGTGGATTTAGCGCCAATTGATTTTTCAACTGTTCCCGGATGAGGTCCATGCGGCAAACCTCCCATGTGAATTGTAAATGAACCTCTGTCAATGCCTTTTCTACTCATAAACTCTCCTTCGGCATAATATAAGACCTCATCAGAATCGATATTTGAATGATTATATGGTGCCGGAATTGCTAATGGATGGTAATCAAACAATCTCGGCACGAAGGAACAAATCACAAAACCCCAAGCTTGAAACGTCTGATGTACGGGTGGTGGCTGATGTATTCTTCCTGTTATAGGTTCGAAATCATAAATAGACAATGCATAAGGATAGAGATACCCATCCCAACCTACGATATCCAAAGGACTGTGATTATAGGAATATTGATGAAGCATTCCCTGCTTTTTGATTTGAACAAGGTAATCTCCCTTATCCTTTTCGATATGAAGCTCATGGGGTGGGCGTATATCTCTTTCGCAGTAAGGCGAATGTTCCAACAATTGTCCTACTTCATTTCTGTAGCGTTTAACTGTCTCAATTGGACCGTGTGATTCGATCACCAAAAGACGCAATGGACCTTCCTCTTTAAATTCAAGCCTGTAAATGGTTGTTCGAGGAATCACGATGTAATCACCTTTTCTCAATTCAAGTTTCCCGAATTGAGAATACATTATTCCTTCACCATCATGGATATATAATAGCTCATCTCCGTCAGCGTTTTTGAAATAATAATCCATCTTACGCTTTTTGGGAGAGCATATTCCCATCATCACATCATTATTCATCATCAGCATCCTCCTGGCATCCAGGTAATCTTCACCTGTAAATTCAACTCCAGAAGTTTTTAGATGTGTTTGGTTTAAACCATGTTGGTCAGCAACCTGCCATTTAAAGGGCTTGGGTTGACCTATGGATTTCACCTCATTTGGATTGTAAATGTGATATAAATTTGAATAGATTCCTGAAAAACCTTTAGAACTGACTAGCTCTTCCTTATACAAACTTCCATCCGGCTGTCTGAATTGAGTGTGTCTTTTTGGCGGAATGGATCCTAATCTGTGATAATATGCCATGACTATTTGGGTTTATGAGGGCAAGTTACAATTGAATAATCAAGCTTGAAACTACCAGATAAAAAAAGGTCAGCTGAATATACAACTGACCTCCACCAAATTGGTTATCTTTGATCAACTATTTTGAGAGTCTTCCTCAAAAATCATTTGTCTTAAATTCTCGATTTTTTCACCGGTCTTCTCTTGCAATAGCCCTAAAATTTCATCTTCCTGACCTTCTGTGAATTTTAAGTCGTCGTCAGTAAGTTGAGCATATTTCTGCTTTAATTGACCTTTAATTTGATTCCAGTTTCCTTTAAGTTGCAATGACATAAAATAAATGGTTTTCGTTATAAAAAGATTACATATTATATGACGGAAAATATGTAAAATAGTTTCATACCTAAATAGTAAATGAAGAATCACGTAATAAATCGACTTATCACATTAAACCTATTTTTCCTAATGTCCACTCAAGGTTTTAGCCAAAAATTACTTTGGAATGAAGAATTTAATTATGAAGGATTTCCTGCTGACAGCAGCTGGTCTTATGATGTAGGAGACCATGGGTGGGGGAACAGAGAATTGCAATTTTACACCAAGGAGGAATTAAAAAACGCCAGAGTTGAAAATGGAAAATTGATCATTGAGGCACATAAAGATTCAGATTATCCCAAAGGTTATACCTCTGCCCGATTAGTGAGTAAGAAAAAGGCTAGCTGGCAATATGGATATATTGAAGTAAGGGCCAAATTACCAGAAGGGAAAGGCACATGGCCGGCAATTTGGATGCTCGCAGATGAAAACCGCTACGGAGGCTGGCCAAAAAACGGAGAAATAGATATCATGGAACATGTAGGATATGATCCGGGAGTTGTTCATGGGACAGTTCATACCGAATCCTTCAATCATGTCAAAGGCACTCAGAAGGGAGCTCAAAGGCAAGTTGACACCTTCAATTCTGAATTCCATACCTATGCAATTGATTGGGGTGAAGAAAAGATAGACTTCTTTATTGATGATCAGCTTTACTTCACCTTTGAAAACACCGGAGGTGGGCCTGAAGAGTGGCCATTTTCTCAGCCTTTCCATATTATTTTGAACATTGCTGTTGGAGGAAATTGGGGAGGAAAAGAGGGCGTAGATGCAAACATTTGGCCACAAAGAATGGAAATCGACTACATTCGCGTCTATGAATACAAACCAACGCAAGAATAAGACTGCTCAATTACTTGGGAAAATCTCGAACTTTTCCTAAACTGACAAATATAAATCGTTAGTGATACTATCTCTATGCAAGATTACTCCCTGAAAAGACGGAAAATGAGAGCCCTTCTCATCATAAGTGTCTTATTATTATTGATATATGCAAAAAATCTAATTGAGAGAAGGTCATTTAGAGATATAAGTTCCACATTTACCGAAGTCTACAATGACCGTTTATTAGTGGAGGGATATATCTTTCAGATTTCTGAAGGTCTCTTTCAGATACAAAAGTTAATTGACCATTGTAATTTGGACTATGATTATTCCAAAGTGATCGATGAAATAGAATCCAACGAGAAGGCCATTCTTCAAATAGTAGAAGATTTTGAGGCTACTAAACTAACGGAGCAGGAATCTGAGCTTTTGGGAGATTTCAAAAAAATCATTGTCAATGATCTAAGTATCAAAAGCTACGACTTACTGTATACAGATAGTGCCGGTGTAAACAGAAATCAAGTCAAGCTCTATGATCAAAAAATTTCGCAAGCTAGGCGTGATTTGGATAACCTGAGTAAAATTCAAATGGTCGAAGGAGAAAAATTAATCAGTAAAGCCAAGGTAATGATTAATCGTTCTCAAATCTGGGCTCAGTTTGAAGTAGCATTACTAATCATCTTAATTGTGGTATTATTTCTTCTGGTTTTTCGGAAATCAGAAGAAACGAAAGGAATGATATAAAAAAAGCCTGCTTTGAAGCAGGCTTTTTTATTTTTACCCTATTGCGTAGGCCTTATCGCCTTTATTGTAATCTATGCAGCCATCGTATCTTCCAGGCACTTCTACATAATTCAATGCCTGAGTAGCTCCTATTTCAGATGAGAAGTAACCCAAAACCGTTAAATCCCGAAGCATATTGATCACTTGAGGCTCTTTATTTTCTGAGGTTTTGTATTGCTCATAGAGCCCATTAAGGTAAGCCAGTCTGTCCTCTGCCGGAGCGCCTACAAAATCCGTCCCTTTTTCAGATTTAAATTCCTTGCGAATCATATTCAATCCGTCCACAAAGGCTTTTTGTTGGTCAGCATTATAGGTATCCTTAACCATCATGACGATAAAGGAACCAATGCCAACTGCTTTGGCACCAGGGGTATCTGTCTCAGGAATAATTGTATCTCCCAATTCATCTAGAAATGCAATGTCATCAGGACCGAAATTCAAGCCTTCAATTTGCTTATCAGGAGAACATCCAGTTAAGATGGCTGTTGCACCAACCATAGTCCCTCCCATCATCAATACGACGCTCTTCAATGCGTCTCTTCTATTCATAGTCATGTCTTTGTCTTTTAGAATTAGAGATTACGCTTTTTCAACTCTTCCACTGCAAAAGCAGCAGCTCTAGCTGTCATAGCCATATAAGTAAGTGAAGGGTTTTGTGCAGCAGCAGAAGTCATCGCAGCACCATCAGTTACGAATACATTTTTCGCATCCCACACTTGGTTGTTCCCATTCAAAACAGAAGATTTTGGATCTCTACCCATCCTTGCTGTTCCCATTTCGTGGATACCTTGTCCAAAAGTATAGCCTGAATCATAGGTTTGAACATCTTTAAAACCTGCTACTTCCAACATTTCAGCCGCATCCGCCATCATATCTTTTCGCATGTTTTTCTCATTCTCTTTGATCTCGGCATTCATCACCAATGCCTCCATGCCCCATTTATCTTTTACAGAATCACTCAATCGAATATGATTATCATGATAAGGAAGGATTTCTCCGAAAGCGGTGAACCCAATACTCCACGGTCCTGGTTCTGTTAAAGCTTCTTTCATTGGTGCCCCGAAGTTTAATTCAGCTACATCTCTATTCCATCCACTTCTACTTGCACCTCCTTGGTATCCGAAACCTCTCAGGTAATCTCTTTTTTCTCCATTTAGGTTTCTAAATCTTGGGATATAAAGCCCAGTAGGTCTTCGACCAAAATAATATTTGTCCTCATATCCATCGATCGTACCTCTGGCACCCAAACGGAAATGATGATCCATTACATTGTGGCCTAGTTCTCCTGAACTGGAACCTAATCCGCCAGGCCAAATATCGGTGGCAGTTCTCATCAAAATTGCCGTTGAGTTAAAAGCTGAAGCACATAGGAAGATGATTTTTGCATCATACTCCACTGTTTGATTTGTTTCAGCATCTAGCACTTCTACTCCAGTGGCCTTCTGTGTATCTTTATCATAAATCAATCTTCTGACAATAGACCATGGTCTTAGAGTCAAATTACCGGTAGCTACTGCTGCTGGCAAAGTAGAGGCCTGAGTACTGAAATATCCTCCAAAAGGACATCCTAAAGAGCACTTATTTCTATATTGACAGCCTACTCTTCCCGGTAATGGCTGAGTGATATTCGCCGGACGGCCCATGATCCAATGTCTAGCTCCCTTGTAGTGAGCCTTGATTCTTTCTGCTGCATCCTTTTCGACACAGTTCATTGGCATAGGAGGCATAAACTCACCATCAGGTAGAATATCCAACCCATCCTTATTGCCGGAAATACCTGCGAATTTTTCTACATAAGAATACCATGGAGCTAAATCCTTATATCTGATTGGCCAATCCACGGCGATTCCTTCTTTGGCATTTGCCTCAAAATCTACATCTGCCAATCTATAAGACTGTCTACCCCACAATAAAGAACGCCCACCTACTTGATATCCTCTGAACCAAGTAAAAGGCTTTTCTTCTACATAGGGAGAGTCACTTTCGTGAGCCCACCAGTCTAGATTTAATTCATTTAAAACATAATCCCTTCTAAGATTGGGATGATTCTCCAACATTTCTTGGGTTCTACGTCCTCTATGTGGAACTTCCCAAGGGGGAAGTGTGGCAGTCTTATAGTCCTTTACGTGCTCTACGTTAGGTCCCCTCTCCAGGAGCAATACTTTCAGCCCCTTCTCCGTCAGCTCTTTAGCAGCCCATCCGCCACTAATCCCTGACCCAACTACGATTGCATCATACGATTGATTTGCCAT